>NZ_KV467168.1:0-139808 GCF_001663775.1 Arthrobacter sp. B6
CCGAAGAACTCCGCCGCCTCGACCCCGACGAAGTCTTCGGAGAAGTGATTACTATTGGACTGCCACGAACCAATCTAAGGAGCGTCCGACCCAGTGAGCGTTGACCCAAGAGTAAGCATTCATCCTGATTCGTCCGTCCTGATGGCCGCCATCGCTGCCCGCTTGATCACCAAGCTCGTGGACGTGCAGGACAAGCATGGTGAAGCCACGGTGGTGCTCACCGGCGGCACAGTCGGCATCGGAACGCTGAAGGCTGTTGCTGACTCTCCGGCGGCGCCCGCTGTTGATTGGTCGAGGGTGAATTTCTGGTGGGGTGACGAGCGGTTTGTGGCAGCCGACGACGCCGACCGGAACACCAAGCAGGCGTTTGACGCCCTGTTGTCCCACATTCCGGTGGATCCGGCGAGGATCAACCAGCCGGCGTCGTCGGATGATTTTGATACTCCGGAGGAGGCGGCAGAGGACTACGCACGCCGGCTTCGGGAGGCGGCGCAGGCCGAACATGCGGCGGACATGTCGGATGACCGTCCGGACGAACCGGGCATTGTTCCGCGGCTGGATGTCGTTCTGCTGGGCGTTGGCCCCGATGCCCATGTGGCGTCGCTGTTCCCGGAGCAGGGAGGCATCCGGGAGAAGTCGCTGACCGTCGTCGGCGTCCGCAACTCACCCAAGCCTCCGCCAATGCGTATATCACTGACGCTGCCGGCCATCAACACCGCTGCGGAGGTCTGGATGGTGGTGGCGGGTGAGGACAAAGCCGGTGCCGTGGGCCTCGCGCTTGCCGGTGCCAACCCGGTCCAGGTCCCTGCTGCCGGCCCGCGCGGCACCTCCCGGACTTTATGGCTTATTGATGAGAATGCCGCCTCACGTGTCCCGCGGCAGCTCGTCCGCAAGGACGCCGCGGGCGCGTAACCTTTCCAGCGCTCCGGCCAGGACGTCTTCCGCGTCCTGGTCGGAGCGTCTTTCTTTAACGTATTCGAGATGGCTTTTGAAGCCCTCTTCCGGCGCGTCCAGGCCTGCAGCCTCACGGCCATCCCTGGATGCCGGGGCGCCGCACCTGCGGCAGTCCCACATCACGGGGATCTGGTCCTCCGGAAGCTTGATGAACACGGGACTCGTCTCATGCCCTTTTGCGCACCAGTAGGACACCCGGATACGCGGCAAACTTTCGCCGTGAACGTCTTCGGACTCGTGCCTGGGCCCGGCTCCCTCCGTGACACCCACACGGGTGCCGCGGAAGCCTGAAGCAGTATGTACCATCGGGACTCCTGACCGCTTAAAACGAAACTGTGGCTGTTGGGAGCCAACAGCCACAGTTTAGTTCGGAGTTTCCCCGGGCGGCAGTGCCGAACGGGGATCAGTTGTTTCCGCGGTCAGGAGTCACCCGAGCCGCTGAACCTCATGAGAAGGCCGAGAGCAATGATCACGACGCCCCAGGTGATGCCCAGGATCACCGTGAACCTGTTGAGGTTTCGCTCCGCAACGCCGGAAGAGCTTAGTCCGGAGCTCATGCCGCCACCGAACATGTCCGACAGGCCACCGCCCCGTCCCTTGTGCAGGAGGATGAGCAGCGTCAGCAGAAGGCTGGTGATGCCCAGGAGGATCTGCAGAATGACATGAAGAACGTCCACGACGGCCTTTCAGAAGATTGGAATTGCGGGAGCCTTGCGCTGCGTCGCGGACTAGTCCGTCAGCAGGTGACTCTCGAACCTGACAATATTAGCAAACTCCGCAGGGTCGAGGCTCGCGCCTCCCACCAACACGCCGTCGACGTCGCGCTCATTGAGGATGGCGGCAACGTTGCTGGCCTTGACGGAGCCGCCGTAGAGCAACCGGATCTTTGCCGCGACGTCGTCACCGAAGATCGTGGCGAGTTCGGCGCGGATGGCGGCGCACATTTCCTGTGCATCTTCCGGACCTGCGACTTCGCCGGTGCCGATGGCCCAGACGGGCTCGTACGCCACAACAAGCTCGGCGGCCTGTTCCGGGGTGAGGCCTGCGACGCCGGCGCGGAGCTGGGTCAGGGTGTGCTCGACGTGGGTGCCGGCCTGGCGGATTTCCAGGCCTTCGCCTACGCAAAGCACGGGGACCAGGCCGTGCTTGTAGGCAGCCTTGACCTTGGCGTTGAGCACCTCATCCGACTCGAGGTGGATGGTCCGGCGTTCGCTGTGGCCCACAAGCACGTACTTGCAGCCCAGCTTGCCGAGGAACTGGCCGGAGATGTCGCCGGTGTAAGCTCCCGAATCGAACTGGGACAGGTCCTGGGCGCCGTAGGCAACATCGAGTTCATCGCCCTGCACCAGCGTCTGAACGCCGCGAAGGTCCGTGAACGGAGGAAAGACCGCCACCTCCACCCGGCTGTAGTCGTGCTTGGCATCTGACAGGGTCCAGGCCAGTTTCTGCAGCAGGGTGATGCCCTGGACATGGTCCATGTTCATCTTCCAGTTGCCTGCGATGAAAGGCGTACGGTCGAAAGAGCCGTTCGTTGACGTAGTCACGTATTCTCCAAAAGTTCGCAAAGGATGTAGCCGGCCGGCAGGGAACCCGCGGGCTCCCTGCCGGCCGGAAGGACTTGGCAGTCGGGGTTACCTAGCGGTCCAGGACAGTCAGTCCGGGAAGGTCCTTGCCTTCGAGGTATTCCAGGCTGGCGCCGCCACCGGTGGAAATATGTCCGAACTGGTCGTCCGAGAAGCCGAGGGTCCTTACGGCGGCAGCGGAGTCCCCGCCGCCCACCACAGTGAACGCGTCAGCTTCGGTCAGGGCCTGCGCCACTGCCCGGGTACCGCCGGAGAAGGCCTCGAATTCGAAGACGCCCATGGGGCCGTTCCAGAACACCGTCCTGGCACCCTTGATCCGGTCCGCGAAAGCGGCTGCTGAGTCCGGTCCGATGTCCAGGCCGATTCCCTGGGTGCCAAAGCTGCTGCCCTCGATGCCGTCTGCGGGGACGGTCTCGTGGTCGGCGTCGGCGGCGAACTTGCTGGCCACAACGATGTCGGTGGGCACAACAAACTCGGTTCCGGCGTCGGCTGCCCGCTTCAGGTAGTCCTGGACAACAGGAATCTGGTCTTCCTCGAGGAGGCTGCCGGCCACTTTGTGGCCAACAGCTGCGAGGAAGGTGAACAGCATTCCGCCACCCACCAGGATGGTGTCCGCCTTGCCAATAAGGTTGTCGATGACCGCCAGCTTGTCCGAGACCTTGGAGCCACCGAGCACCACCACGTAGGGACGCTGCGTGTCAGCCGTGAGCTTGCGCAGCACCTCCACTTCGGTGTGCACGAGGTCGCCCTGGAAGGACGGGAGCCGGGTGGCGACGTCGTACACGCTGGCGTGCTTGCGGTGGACCGCGCCGAAGGCATCGTCCACGAAGGCGCCGTTGTCACCGGTGAGGGCGACCAGCTCATCCGCGAAGGCGGCGCGTTCGGCGTCATCCTTGGAGGTTTCGCGGCTGTCAAAGCGGACGTTCTCCAGGACAAGCACTTCGCCGTCCTGCAGGGCGGAGGCGTGCTCCTTGGCGGAGCTCCCGACGGTGTCGTCCGCGAGGGAGACCTTGAACTCTGCAAGTTCGGCCAGCCGGGATGCGGCGGGCTTGAGCGAGTATTTCTCCTCCGGAGTGCCCTTGGGCCGTCCGAGGTGGGCTGTTACCAGCACGCGGGCACCGGCGTCCGTGAGCTTCGTCAGGACTGGCAGTGAGGCTTTGATCCGGCCATCGTCAGTCACTGTAGAGCCGTCGAGCGGCACATTCAGGTCACTTCTGACAAGAATGTACCGCCCGCGGACACCTTCAGCGATCAGTTCGTTGAGGGTGTGAAATGTCATGTGTCTAACCCTAGCCCAGCTTGGATGCGACAAGCTCCGTCAGGTCCACCAGGCGGTTGGAGTAGCCCCATTCGTTGTCATACCAGGAAACAACCTTGACCTGGTTGCCGATGACCTTGGTCAGCCCTGAGTCGAAGATGGACGAGGCGGGGTCGCCAACGATGTCAGAGGAGACGATCGGAGCATCCGTGTAGGTCAGGATGCCCTGGAACGCGTCCGAGTCTGCAGCCTTCTTCAGCGCAGCGTTGACTTCCTCAACCGTGGTTTCGCGGCCGACGGTGACGGTGAGGTCCGTGGCAGAGCCGGTGGGGACCGGCACGCGGATGGCGTAGCCGTCCAGCTTGCCCTTGAGCTCCGGCAGGACCAGGCCGATTGCCTTGGCCGCACCGGTGGAGGTGGGGACCATGTTGATGGCTGCGGCGCGGGCGCGGCGGAGATCGTTGTGCGGGCCGTCCTGCAGGTTCTGGTCGGCGGTGTAGGCGTGGACCGTGGTCATCAGGCCGCGCTCAATGCCGAACTCGTCATTGATGACCTTGGCCAGCGGGCCGAGGCAGTTCGTGGTGCAGGACGCGTTGGAGATGATGTTGTGCGCTGCGGGATCGTAGAGCTCGTGGTTGACGCCCATGACGATGGTGATGTCCTCGTCCGACGCCGGGGCGGAGATCAGGACCTTCTTGGCGCCTGCGTCAATGTGTTTCTGGGCGGCAGCAGCCTTGGTGAAGAAGCCGGTGGACTCGATAACGATGTCTACACCCAGCTCACCCCACGGGAGGTTGGCCGGATCGCGCTCGGCGAGGACCTTGATGATGTTGCCGTTGACAACAATGTTGCCGTCCTTGACCTCGACGGTTTCGGTCAGGCGGCCGCCGACGGAGTCGTACTTGAGCAGGTGGGCCAGTGCCTCGGGGCTGGTGAGGTCGTTGACTGCAACGATCTCAAGGTCCGCACCCTGTGCGAGTGCTGCGCGGAAGTAGTTGCGGCCGATACGGCCAAAGCCGTTGATACCAATACGGGTCGTCACTTTTTCAGTCTCCTTGGTGCTTGCTTAAGCACAACTAGTTGAGCGGGCGTTCAAGCCAACTAACAGATCCCGCACGCCATTGGGCAGAGATGATTAACAGATTGGAGGGCGACCAGCCACGTTGCTGAAGGCTAACCGCCTTCCGTGATCCATCTTACGTTTAAGTAGGTCCGCCCCCGCAAGTGCGGGGGCGGACCTTCCACATTCCGGCCATAATCCGCCGAAATGTGAAGTTTGTTACAGGCGCATGTTGCGCCAATCACACTACGGGAGGGTGATGAGTCCCGTGGCGTTGGTGCGCGCTGCTTCGAAGCGCTTGGCGACATCGGCCCAGTTGACGATGTTCCAGAATGCCTTGACGTAGTCGGCCTTGACGTTGACGTAGTCCAGGTAGAAGGCGTGCTCCCACATGTCCAGCATCAGCAGCGGGGTGGTGCCCAGCGCGACGTTCCCCTGCTGGTCGTAGAGCTGCTCGATGACCAGGTTGCCGCCGATGGGCTCGTAGGCCAGGAAGCCCCAGCCGGAGCCCTGCAGGCCGAGCGCCGCAGCGCTGAACTGGGCCCGGAAAGCGTCAAACGAACCGAAGGAGTCGTCGATGGCCGCGGCCAGTTCGCCCTCGGGCTTGTCGCCACCGTCCGGCGACAGGTTGTTCCAGAACACCGAGTGGTTGATGTGCCCGCCGGTGTGGAACGCAAGGTCCTTGGAAAGGCGGTTGATGTTGGCGAAATCGCCCTTGTCGCGCGCCTCTGCCAGCTGGGCCAGGGCATTGTTGGCCCCTGCCACGTAGGCGGCGTGGTGCTTGCTGTGGTGCAGCTCCATGATGCGCGCAGAAATGTGCGGCTCAAGGGCGGCGTAGTCGTAGCTGAGCTCAGGCAATACGTACTCGGTCACAAAATCCTCCATCGTCGTGGACTGTCTGTCCGGTTGGTAACTCTGTCGATTGCGCATCCGGATGACTGGCATCCGGAAGAATGCTGTGGCGGGAATGGCGGGCATTTCCGTCACATGGTCTTGATTCTAGGGGGCCGCTACTCGTCCAGCATTTCCGGCGTCACATTGGCGTCCGTTCCGGGGATGCCCAGGTCAAGGGCACGTTTGTCGGCCATGGCGAGCAGCCTGCGGATACGGCCGGCGATGGCGTCCTTGGTCATCACGGGATCAGCCAGCCGGCCAAGTTCGTCCAGGCTGGCCTGCTTGTGGGCGACCCGGAGTTCGCCGGCGTATTTGAGGTGGTCCGGGACGTCGTCCCCGAGGATCTCCAAGGCGCGATCGACCCGCGCGCCGGCCGCCACGGCGGCCTGCGCGGAGCGCCTGAGGTTGGCGTCGTCGAAGTTGGCCAGGCGGTTTGCGGTGGCGCGGACTTCCTTGCGCATCCGGCGTTCCTCCCACACCATGAGGGCGTCGTGGGCCCCCATCCGGGTCAGGAGCGCGGCGATGGTGTCTCCGTCCCGGATGACCACGCGGTCAACGCCCCGGACTTCCCGGGCTTTGGCCTGGATGCCGAGGCGCCGGGCTGCGCCAACCAGCGCCAGCGCCGATTCGGGCCCCGGGCAGGTAACTTCCAGGGAGGAGGAGCGGCCGGGTTCCGTGAGGGATCCGTGGGAGAGGAAAGCACCGCGCCACACGGCTTCGGCGTCTGCTGCTGAACCGTTAACGACGGCGGAAGGCAGCCCCCGGACGGGCCGGCCACGGCCGTCCAGGAGCCCGGTCTGCCGTGCCAGCGCTTCGCCGTCGCGCACCACCCGGACGACATAGCGGCTGCCCTTGCGGAGGCCCCCGCCGGAGACAACGATGATCTCGCTCTGGTGTCCGTAGACTTCCGCGATGGCGGCACGGAGACGCCGTGCCGTGGACGCCAGGTCCACTTCGGCTTCGATCACAATCCGGCCGGAGATGATGTGCAGGCCGCCGGCGAACCGGAGCATCGCAGAGACCTCGGCCTTGCGGACCGATGATTTCTTGATGTCCAGACGGGACAGTTCTTCCTTGACTGATGCTGTCAGTGCCATGGCACCTTCCTAACTGTTCCCAAATATGTCTTGGTACGCCGTTGCCAGACGCAGTGGGTCATGGACGGGTCGGCGGCCCGACGCCCCTACTTTACCCAAGACAACCTCGGCACCGATCATCCCGGCTGCCCTTTCGAACTCCTGCCGGTCGGGGACGGAAGCGGGATCGGCCAGGACAACATCAACATTGAACTCGGGGGCGTAGCGCCGCAGGACATGAAGGTGGTCGGCAGCCGTCATGCCGGTGGTTTCCTTGGTGTCCGTGGCCAGGTTCATGGTCAGGCAGCGCTTGGCCGGCGTGTGGCATAACGCCTGCCGCATCTCGGGGAGCAACAAGTGCGGCAGCACCGACGTGTACCAGGAACCGGGGCCCAGGATGACCCAGTCCGCCAACTCGATCGCCGTCAGCGCCTCGACACAGGCCGGCGCGGCTTCCGGCAGGAGTCGCACCTGTTCCAGCGAACCCGCAACAGCGCAGCGCGCCTGGCCCCGGATGGTTTGCAGTTCCGAAGTGCCGTCGGGTGAAGTCACCCGGATGTCGCCTTCGATAGTCAGCGGCTCTGTGGACATGGGCAGCACCTGTCCGCGGGCGCCGAGCAGCGCACCGGCCCACCTCAGCCCGGCCACTGTGTCACCGAGCAGTTCCCACAGGGTGACGATCAGCAGGTTGCCCGTTGCGTGTTCGTCCAGGGAGCCGCCTGGTCCCTTCCCGGGGCGGAAGCGGTGCTGC
Organism: Arthrobacter sp. B6; assembly: GCF_001663775.1. Lineage (GTDB taxonomy): Bacteria > Actinomycetota > Actinomycetes > Actinomycetales > Micrococcaceae > Arthrobacter. Next base: position 7,577 of record NZ_KV467168.1, read on the forward strand.
ATGACGTCGCGCCACGTGCGTCCCCAGTCCGTGTCGTCGCACAAAGCGGACAGCGCCATCCGCAGGTCCCCGGGCGGGAGGACGCCGTACTCGTCGCGCAGGCGCCCGGAAGAACCGCCGTCGTCCGCCACCGTCACAATCGCGGTGAGCTCCGAGGTGAGCAGGCGCAGCGCGGAGAGGGACGCCGACAGGCCGTGGCCGCCCCCGAGTGCCACGACCGTGGGGCCCTTGTCCTGCTGGCTGGCTCCGGTTCCGCCCGACGGCGGAATCAGCGGCAGCGGGCCGGTAAGCAACCCCATTATTCGCGGCCCAGATCCCGGTGGGTCGTTGTCACGGTGACCCGGGGATATTGGGCCAGTTTCTTGGAAAGTTCGACGGCGACAGCCACCGACCGGTGCTTGCCGCCGGTGCACCCCACTGCGATCGTGGCGTAGTGCTTGTTTTCGCGGCGGTAGCCGTCCAGGACCGGCTCCAGCGCGAGGACGTAGCGGTCCACGAAGTTCTTGACTCCCTCCGCCTCCAGCACATAGTCGCTGACGTCCTTGTCGAGGCCCGTATGCGGGCGAAGCTGGGGAACCCAGTGCGGGTTCGGGATGAAGCGGACGTCGGCGACGTAGTTCGAATCGACGGGAAGTCCGTATTTGAAGCCGAAGCTCATGACGTTGAGCCGCAAGGCCACCGGGCCGGTCTCGCTGAATAGTTCGGTGATGGCCGTGGCCAGGCCGTGGACGTTGTAGGTGGACGTGTCCAGCACGACGTCGGAGCTGTCCCGCAGTTCGGTCAGCACCTCGCGCTCGGCGGCTATGCCGTCAAGGATCCGGCCGCCTTCCTGAAGCGGATGCGGCCGGCGGCCCTGCTCGAAGCGGCGGACCAGGACGTCGTCGCTGGCGTCCAGGAACAGCACCCGGAACGTGACCCCACTGGCGGCCAGCGCGCCGAGCGCGGCGCGGATGTCGGCGAACAGTCCCTTGCTGCGGACGTCCATAACGACGGCCAGCCGGGGAATGGACTGCGGCGCGTGCGACACCAGCTCCGCGAGCGTACCCAGCATCTGCGGCGGGAGGTTCTCCACGACGTACCAGCCGTGGTCCTCCAGTGCGTCCGCAGCCGTGCTGCGCCCCGCCCCGGACATTCCGGTCACCACCAGCAGTTCCGCTTCGAGGGGCTTGACCGGCGTCATCCCGTCGTGCTCCGTCCCGGATCCCGCCGTCGAGTCTGCCATTTATTCCGCCCCGTTCCTGTCCTCATGTTGGCGGGGAACCGCAACCGCGGAATCCCCGACCCTACCCTAGCTAAGTTTCGAGGATTTCGCCGGTGGCCATGTTCACTGCGGGGACCAGTTCCGCGGCCTCAGCATCAGAGCTGAAGTGGGCAACAATGGCACTCGCCAGCGCAGGACCGATGCCTTTCGCCGCCGCGAGTTCCTCCGCCGATGCTGCCTTGATCCCCTTGAGGGAACCAAAGTGGGCGAGCAAGGCCTTGCGCTTGGACTCCCCGAGCCCCGGTACGCCGTCCAGGGCGGAGACGGTCATGGCCTTTCCGCGCTTCTGGCGGTGGAAGGTGATGGCAAAGCGGTGGGCCTCATCGCGGACGCGCTGCAGCAGGTACAGCCCGGCGGATGTCCTGGGCAGGATCACGGGGAAGTCACTGTCAGGCAGCCAGACCTCCTCGAGGCGTTTGGCCAGGCCCACCACGTATACGTCGTCGATGCCAAGATCGGCGAGGGCCCGCGCCGCCGCGTTGACCTGGGGCTTGCCGCCGTCGACCACCACCAGGTTGGGCGGATAGGCGAACTTTGCCCGCGGAGCCGGGGTGGTGGTGTCCAGGACTGCAGCGTCAGCGGCCGCGTCCAGGGCGGCCTGGTGCCCGGCAAGAGCGGAGGCTTCCACTTGCGCCGTCTTGTCCGTGAGGTAGTGCCTGAAGCGCCTGGTCAGGACGTCGTGCATGGCCGCGGTGTCGTCGGCGGCCGCGGCGCCGGTGACGGAAAACCTGCGGTAGTCGGACTTCTTGGGCAGGCCGTCCTCGACGACGACCATGGAGGCCACCACGTTGGTGCCTTGGACGTGGGAGACGTCAAAGCATTCGATGCGAAGGAGCGCCACCGGCAGGTCCAGTGCTTCCTGGAGTTCCTGGAGTGCCTGGGAGCGGACGGTGAGATCACCGGCGCGGCGGGTCTTGTGGAGTTTGAGGGCATGCTCGGCGTTCTCGCGGACAGTGGACATCAGTGCGGCCTTGTCGCCGCGCTGCGGAACCCTGATGTCGACTTTCGCGCCCCGCAGGCCGCCCAGCCACATGGCCAGCTCGGCCTGGTTGCTGGGGGCTACCGGAACCAGAACCTCGCGCGGGAGCCGGCCGTGGCTGTCCCCGTCTTCGCCGTAGACCTGCTGCAGCAGGTGCTCCACCAGTTCAGGAGGGGTGGAATCCTCGACCTTTTCGACCACCCAGCCACGCTGGCCACGGACCCGTCCTCCCCGTACGTGGAACACCTGTACGGCGGCCTCAAGCTCATCTTCGTGAAGGGCGAAGACATCGGCGTCCGTGTCTTCCGCCAGTACCACGGCGTTCCGCTCAAAGACCTTGCGGAGGGCGGCAATGTCATCGCGCAGGCGCGCAGCGCGCTCATAGTCGAGCTCGGCCACGGCGGACGCCATTTCCTTGTCCAGCCGGGAGATGAACCGCTTGGCTTCGCCCCCCATAAAAGCGCAGAAATCTTCGGCCAGCGCACGGTGGTCCTCCGGGGAGATCCGGCCGACGCAGGGTGCCGAGCACTTGTCGATGTATCCCAGGAGGCAGGGCCGGCCACTGGCCTGCGCCCTCTTGAGGACTCCGGCGGAGCAGCTGCGGACGGGGAATACGCGCAGGAGCGTGTCCATCGTTTCCCTGATGGCGCCCGCGGTGTAAGGCCCGAAGTAGCGTGTGCCCTTCCGCCTGTCACCCCGCATCACCTGGACCCTGGGCAACTTCTCGCTCATGGTCAGCGCCAGGTAGGGGTAGGTCTTATCGTCCCGGAAGACCACGTTGAAGCGCGGCTTGAACTCTTTGATCCAGGTGTATTCCAGCTGCAGGGACTCCAGCTCGCTGCCCACAACTGTCCATTCCACGCTGCTGGCCGCATGCACCATGGCATGGGTCTTGGGCAGCAGGCCCGCCGGGTTCGCGAAATAGGAGTTCAGCCGCGAACGCAGACTCTTGGCTTTGCCGACATAGATGACCCTGCCGTGCGGGTCACGGAATCTGTAGACCCCCGGGTTGGTGGGAATCTCTCCCGTCTGGGGCCGGTAACTTGCTGGATTTGCCACCTATCCAGTCTACTGAGGCGGCGCGGCAGCAGGCGCCACCGGCATGGCTCCGGTGCCTACTCGGCTGCTTTGCTCTGGTTGTAGGTGGTGGCGCGTTCCTGGCCGCTGAGGTCGGCGATGGCATCCATGATGCGGTCGGTCACCTGGCGGCGTGCGGGAAGTGAATGGTCCGGTCCGGTCTTGTCGAAGTGGAGCGGCTCCCCCACCTTCATGGTGAAGTGATGGGGCTTAAACCCCTTCTCCCCCGCTGGCTGAAGGTTCTCCGTGCCGATCAGGCCCACCGGAACAACTGGGGCCCCGGTGGCCAGGGCCAGCCATCCCACACCGGTGCGGCCGCGGTAGAGGATGCCGTCCCGGGAGCGCGTCCCCTCGGGATAGATGCCGATGCCCCGGCCGTCCTCCAGGATGTCCATGAGGGTCTTCAGCGCCTGGACGCTGGCCGCCTGTTCGCCGCGCTCCACGGGGATGGATCCAACCGACTCAAAAAAGGACTTCATGACCTTGCCCTTGACGCCGCCGGTGGTGAAGTACTCGGCTTTGGCGAAGAAGGCCACGGGCCGCGGCATCAGTGCCTGCACAATGACGCTGTCAAAGAAGGAGAGGTGGTTCGGCGCCACAATGAATGGTCCCTCTTTTGGGACGTTTTCAAGGCCGACGACGGTGGGCCTGCAGGTGCCCGCAACGAGCCCGCGAAATGTCCAGCGGACCGCCTCAAACAGCGCCATCGTTGTGCACCTCGCTCATGGCTGCGGCGTGGATGGCTTCCAGCCGTTCGATGGCCGCCACCAGGTCCGGGGCGGTATCCACGACGGCGACTGCCCCTGCGTTCTCCAGTTCGCCGTCGGGCGCGAAACCCCAGCTCACGCCGATGCAGTCAAGGCCGTTTGCGATGGCACCCGCCACGTCCTGGGCACGGTCACCCACCATGACAGCGTGGTGTGTGGAGAGGTCGCCCAGCGCCGCGGCGATAATCCCGGTTTTGCCGACGGGACCCGCGGCGGCCGCGGACTCGTCATCGGATGAACCCCTGATGCAGCTGAACCTGTCGGCGATGCCGTGGTGGTCAAGGACGATCCGTGCCAGACCCTCAGGCTTTTGGGTGGCCACGGCCACCGGCCGGCCCTCAGCGGCGAAGCTGTCCAGCACATCCAGGATTCCCGGGTAGAGCCGGCCCTGCGCGATGCCCTGTGCCAGGTAGTACCGCCGGTAGAGGCGGATGACTTCATCCAGGCTGTCTGCCGGAACCTGCGCCACGGACAGCAGGGAATCGCTCAGCTTGGGCCCGATCATCGCGTCCAGGAGCTCCTGGCGGGGAACGGGGAGCCCCAGCTCCCGGAGGGCCGAAGCGATTCCGTCTGTTATCCCACCGGCCGGATCGACAAGAGTGCCGTCCAGGTCAAAGATCACGGGCACTGTTGTTTGAGTCACCGGCCTAGTTTCTCACGACACCAGTCAAGCCTGAAACTCGCATGCCCGACACGGAATACTTCGTTGCTGCCGCGGCCGCTAGGCGAGAATCTCGGCAAGGAACGCCGCCGTGTGGCTCTCCGTCGATTTCGCTACCTGTTCCGGCGTGCCGGTGGCCACCACCTGGCCGCCGCCCGAGCCGCCGTCCGGACCAAGGTCCACGATCCAGTCGGCGCTCTTGATGACGTCCAGGTTGTGCTCGATGGTGATGACCGTGTTCCCCTTGTCCACCAGCCCCTGCAGCACCATCAGTAGCTTCCGGATGTCCTCGAAGTGCAGGCCGGTAGTGGGCTCGTCAAGGACGTAGACGCTGCGGCCATTGGAGCGCTTCTGCAGTTCCGCCGCCAGCTTGACGCGCTGGGCCTCGCCGCCGGACAGGGTGGTTGCCGGCTGCCCCAGCCGGACGTAGCCCAGGCCGACGTCCACCAGGGTGTTGAGGTGCCGGGCGATGGGCGAGAAGGCTGCGAAGAACTCCGCACCCTCCTCGATGGGCATGTTCAGGACATCGGCGATGGTTTTGCCCTTGTAGTGAACCTCCAGGGTTTCCCGGTTGTACCGGGCACCATGGCACACCTCGCACGGCACGTAAACGTCCGGGAGGAAGTTCATCTCGATCTTCAGCGTGCCGTCGCCGGAACAGGCCTCGCACCGCCCGCCCTTGACGTTGAAGGAGAACCGGCCCGGAAGATAGCCCCGGACCTTGGCCTCCGTGGTCTCCGCGAACAGCTTCCGGATGTTGTCGAACACGCCGGTATACGTTGCCGGGTTGGACCGCGGGGTACGGCCGATGGGGCTCTGGTCCACATGGACCACCTTGTCCAGGTGCTCCAGCCCCTGGACCAGCTTGTGCCGCCCGGCGACCTGCTTGGCACCGTTGAGCTTGTTGGCCAGCACCTTGTAGAGGATTTCGTTGACCAGGGTGGACTTGCCCGATCCGCTGACCCCGGTCACGGCCGTGAACAGGCCCAGCGGGAACGCGGCATCCACGTTGATCAGATTGTTTTCGCGGGCGCCCACAACCTTGAGCTCGCGTTTCTTGTCGTATTTGCGCCGCTTCTTGGGCACTTCGATCTGCTTGCGGCCGGACAGGTAGTCGCCGGTGAGCGATTCCGTGTTCTTGAGCAGGTCCTGATACGAACCGGAGTGCACCACCTGGCCGCCGTGTTCGCCGGCGCCGGGTCCGATATCGACGATCCAGTCCGCAACGTGGATGGTGTCCTCATCATGCTCCACCACAATGAGGGTGTTTCCCATGTCCCGCAGCCGGGTGAGGGTTTCGATGAGGCGGCGGTTGTCCCTTTGGTGCAGCCCGATCGATGGCTCGTCCAGCACGTAGAGCACACCCACCAGTCCCGAACCAATCTGCGTGGCCAGCCGGATACGCTGCGCCTCGCCGCCGGACAGGGTGGCGGACGGGCGTTCAAGGTGCAGGTACTCCAGGCCAACGTCCAGCAGGAAGGTCAGCCGCGCCTCGATTTCCTTAAGCACCTGGTGGGCGATCTGTGCCTCGCGGCCGGTCAGCACGAGGTTGTTCAGGAAGTCCGCGCAGTCGCGCATCGGCAGGGCGGCGACGTCCGCGATGGACTTGCCGTTGATGAGGACCGACAGGGAGGCAGGGTTAAGCCGGGCACCGTTGCAGGCGGGGCAGGGGATCTGCCGCATGTACTCCTCGTAACGGTCGCGGGCCCAGTCGGAGTCGGTTTCGCCGTGCTTGCGGTGGACGTACTGAATGGCCCCTTCGAAGCCGGTGCTGTACTTGCGCTCCCGCCCGAAGCGGTTCTTGTACTGAACCACCACCTTGTGGTCCTTGCCGTGCAGGACGGTCTGGCGGACGTCGTTGCCGAGCTTCTCCCATGGCGTTTTCATCGAGAAGCCAAGTTCCTTCGCCAGCCCTTCCAGCAGCCGGTTCCAGTACTCGGTGGTGGCCGTGCCCAGGGACCACGGGGCGATGGCACCCTCGGCAAGGGAAAGTTCCGGATTGGGGACGATCAGGTCCTCGTCGACTTCCAGCCTGGTGCCGATGCCGCTGCAGGCCGCGCAGGCGCCAAAGGGATTGTTGAAGGAGAAGGAACGGGGTTCAATCTCGTCGATGGCAAGCGGGTGCTCGTTGGGGCAGGCCAGGTTTTCGGAGAACGCGCGCAACCGGCCCTGGTCATCGGCGTCGAGGTCCACGAACTCCGCGAGCACGCGGCCTTCGGCGAGTCCCAGGGCTGTTTCGATTGAATCCGTCAGGCGCTGGCTAATGCCTTCCTTGACCACCAGCCGGTCGACCACCACCTCGATGGTGTGCTTGAACTGCTTGCCCAGTTTGGGGGCGTCGCTGAGCTGGACCAGTTCACCGTCCACCCGGGCCCGCGAGTAGCCCTTGGCCGTCAGCTCCTTGAACAGGTCAACGAATTCGCCCTTGCGTCCGCGGACCACCGGAGCGAGTACCTGGAACCGTGTGCCCTCTTCGAGTTCCAGCAGTTGGTCCACGATCTGCTGTGGTGTCTGCTTGGCTACCGGCTCGCCACAGACCGGGCAGTGTGGCCGGCCTACCCTGGCCCACAGCAGACGCATGTAGTCGTAAATTTCGGTGATTGTGCCCACGGTGGAGCGCGGGTTCTTGCTGGTGGACTTCTGGTCGATGGAGACAGCGGGCGAGAGTCCTTCGATGAAGTCCACATCGGGCTTGTCCACCTGCCCCAGGAACTGCCGGGCGTACGCTGACAGCGATTCGACGTAGCGCCGCTGGCCCTCGGCGAAGATGGTGTCGAAGGCGAGGGACGATTTTCCGGAGCCTGAAAGGCCTGTGAACACGATCATGGCATCGCGGGGAAGGTCGAGGTCCACGTTGCGCAGGTTGTGTTCGCGCGCACCCTTCACCACCAGGCGGGAGAGGTCCGGACGCACAGGCTTAACGAGGGACTTTTCAACGGTGGCGGGAACGGACTCGACTGCTGTTTCTTCAGCTACGGCTTTGGGCACCCACTAATGCTAATCGAAAACTTCTTCGAAGATCCATGTGCAGCTGCTACTCGGCATCGTAGGCGGCGGCGAGGAGCTGTACGGCCTCGGCAAAGGTGGCCCCCTGCGCCCGGGCCGCCGACGCATAGGTGGCCGCAGCGGCGGACAATGTTCCCCACCGTTCGTCCCGGGCGCAGACCACTGTGCCGTTCCTCCCCCGCGTTGCCACCACCCCGGCCGCCTCGAGTTCCTTGTACGCACGGGCCACTGTGTGCGGGGCAACGTCGAGCTGGCCGGCGAGGCTTCTGACAGCCGGAAGCCTGGTGCCTGGCGGCAGGGCGCCGCTGTCCGCCAGCCGGATCACCTGCAGCCGCAGCTGTTCAAATAAGGCGACCGAGCTGCCCTGGTTCGGCTTCCAGTCCCCGGGAAAAGGGGACGCCCCGCTCAAATTCCCGCCTCCAAAGCACCTGCACCCATGGGGTCTGCCTCCAGCGCATGGGTTTCCACGGGGTGCAGGCCATCCGGGTGCCCGTTGGCTTCCGGGAACTTCCGTGCACCGGGGTGGCCGGCAAACTGGGCGGCGTAAAGCCGGGCGTAATGGCTGTTGGCGGCCAGCAGGCTGTGATGCGTGCCTTGCTCCGCGATGCGTCCGTGGTCCATGACCAAAATTAGATCAGCGTCCCGGACCGTGGACAAACGGTGGGCGATGACAAAGCTGGTCTTTCCGCTCCGGAGCCGCTGCATGGCCTGGCGTATCAGCACCTCGGTCCTCGAATCCACCGAACTGGTGGCTTCGTCAAGAATCAGAACGTTCCGGTCCGCCAGTTGTGCGCGGGCAATGGTGATCAGCTGGCGCTGGCCCTGGCTGAGCGGATCACCGCCGTTGTGCAGCATGGTGTCGTAACCCGCCGGGAGGGAGCGGACGAAGTGGTCCACGTGGCTCGCCTCCGCGGCGGCAACGATTTCCTGCTCCGTGGACCCGTGCCGACCGTAGGCGATGTTCTCGCGGATGGTTCCCGCGAAAAGCCAGGCGTCCTGAAGCACCACGCCAAAGCCGGACCGCAGGGCATCCCGGGGCATGGCGGCAATATCGGTTCCGCCCATGGTGATACGCCCGGACTCCAGTTCATAAAAACGCATCAGGAGGTTGACCACCGTGGTCTTTCCGGCGCCGGTGTGGCCTACGATCGCTACGGTTTGGCCGGGTTCGACCGTAAATGACAGACCGCGCACGGCGGGGACCCGCTCCTGGTAGCCGAAGGTGACGTCGTCGAAGACGATGCGGCCTGAAGGCTCCATCACCTGCTGCGCTCCGCGGGGTTCCGCGGGCAGTTCCGCAGTGTCCAGGAGACTGAACACCCGCCCTGCAGACGCCATGCAGGACTGGATGACGCTCAGCAGGCCGCCGATCTGGCCCACGGGCTGGGTGAAGAGCCGGCTGAACTGGATGAAGGCCTGGATGCCGCCAATGGTCATGGCTCCGGCAGTGACCTGGAGGGCTCCCACCACCGCCACAGCGATGTAGTTGAGGTTGGAAACCAGGATCATCAGGGGCTGGACCAGGCCCGATGAGTATTGGGCCTGGGTCGCTGCCCTGGCCAGGCGGTCGTTGCTGGCAGCGAACACCGCCGCCGCCTGTTCCTGGTAACCGAAGGCCTTGATGACCTCATGTCCGGTGATGAACTCCTCGACATGTGCGTTCAGCTCACCGGTCTCAGTCCACTGCCTGGCGAAATGGGACTGGGACCGGCGCGCCACCAGCACCGTAATCAGCGTGGAGAGCGGAACGGACAACAGGGCTATGCCGGCGAGGAGCGGCGAAATCCAGAGCATCATGGCCAGCGCGCCGCAAAGCATCAGCACCGCCATGATCAGCTGGGTCAGCGCCTGGCTGAGGGCTTGGGCGATGTTGTCGATGTCGTTGGTGGCCCGGCTGAGGACATCGCCCCTGGACTGTTCCTGAAAGTAAGTGGACGGCAGCCGGTGCAGTTTGTCCTCCACCGAGGAGCGAAGGCGGTACATCACCCCCTGGACGGAGCTGGCCGTCAGTGCACCCTGGACCCAGTTGAAGAGCGAGGCGCCGACATACATCAGCGAGACCGCTCCCAGCAGGCGGCCAAGCCCGCGCCAGTCGAGGACTCCGGCCAGGACACCGTCCACCACTACGTCTGTGGCATCGCCCAGGTACTTCGGTGCTGCGACATTCAGCCCGACAAAGATGCAGGTCGCAGCAATCGCAGCGGCCATGGCCCAGCGGAACGGACGCAGCAGCCCGAGCAGCCTGCCGGCAGTGGGCCAGAACCGAAGCCAGTCTTCACCTCCCGGCAGCGGCGCAGTCACGGCATGTCCCCCAATGCCAGCTGGGACTCTGCGATCTCGCGGTAGGTGGAGGAAGTCTCCAGCAACTCATCGTGCGTACCCTCGGCGACCAGGCGGCCGTCGTCGAGCACCAGGATCTTGCCCGCGCCGGCGACGGTGGAAATCCGCTCGGCCACGATGATCACCACGGCATGGCGGAGGGAAGTTTCGAGGCCGTGGCGCAGCCTTGCCTCGGTATCAAAGTCCAAGGCCGAGAAACTGTCATCAAAAAGATAAAGGGGCGCGCGGCGGAGCAGCGCCCGGGCGATGCACAACCGCTGGCGCTGGCCGCCCGAAAGCGTCGATCCGCCCTGTCCCAGGTGGGCCTGGAGCTGCAAAGGCAGTTCCCGGACGAACCCCGCCGCCTGCGCTGTCTCCAGGACGGCCCACAGTTCGGTGTCCGCAGCGTTGGGCTTTGCGACCCTCAGGTTGTCGGCGATAGTCCCGGTAAAAAGGTGGGACCGCTGCGGCGCCAGGGCAATGTTTGAACGGAGGACGTCCAGGGGCACGGAACGGATATCCCGTCCCGCCAGGGTGATATGCCCTGACGTTGCGGCAAGGAATCGCGGCAGGAGGTTGATGAGTGTGGATTTCCCGCTGCCGGTTGAACCAACAACCGCTGTGATGGTGCCAGGCCGTGCCGTGAACGAGACCGCCTCCAGTACAGGGGCCTCGGCGCCCGGGTAGGAGAACGTGACATCACGGAAGGAGAGGTCGCCGCCGTCGAAAACCGGCCGGTCGGCGTTTGCCGGGACATCGGATGGACGGCGGTCGGCGACGGAGGGCGAAGTGTCAAGGACGGCCCGCAGCCGCTCGGCACAAACCGCAGCCCGGGGCCCGGTCATCAGCACATACATGGCCATCATGATGGCCAGCAGGATCTGCAGGATGTATGCAATGAACGCCGTCAGGGCACCCAGCTTCATCTCACCGGCCTGGACGCGGTGCCCGCCGAACCAGATCACGGCGACCGAGGAAAGGTTCACCACGATCATGATCAGCGGCAACATTCCTGCGACCAGAAGTGCTGACTGCAGGTTATTCCGGGTCAGCTTGGCGTTTGCCTCCGAGAAGCGGTGGATTTCGTAGTCGTTCCGGACGAAGGCCCTAATGATGTTCGCGCCGATGATCTGTTCCCGCAGCACTTCCCCCGTGCGGTCCAGGAGCTCCTGCCCGTCCCGGTACAGCGGCACCAGGCGGCGGACGATGAGGTACATGATGGCCATCAACACCGGCACGATGACAATAACCACTGAGGAGAGCGCCACGTCCTGCTGCAGCGCCAGGACAATTCCACCCGCGCCCATCACCGGGGCCGCGGCGAGCATGGTGAAGACGAGGACCGTAAAAGACTGGATCTGCAGGGTGTCGTTGGTGGTACGGGTGACCAGGCTCTGTGCCCCGAAGCCGGCGACTTCCTGGGATGACAGCGACTGGATCTTGGCAAAAACCTCCTGGCGCAACTGCCTGCCCAGCCTCATGGCAACCACAGCCCCCAGATACCCGGCCGCCACTGCCGCGGCCGCCTGCACGGCCGCAATGGCGGCCATGACTGCGCCGAGCCGCAGAATGACCTGAGTGTCGCCCGGGACGATGCCGTCGTCGATGATGACCGCATTGACGGTGGGCAGCAGTAGGTTGCCGAGGGTCTGGACCAGCTGCAGCAGGACGATGGCCGCGACAGGCACCTTGTGGGCGGCAAGCAGCCGGGTGATCAAACCGAAAAGCACTGCACCTCCACAAGTCGTCTGGAGGGCCGGTCAGGAACAGGGTTAGCCTTCCCCCAACAGCCGCTCCGTCATTGTAAGCCACATCACTTTCGATCCGTTGTCACGTGGCGTGACCCGCGCCGTAACCAAAGTACATCGAATGGAATTCCACGCCTAGGCATTCTTCCGGGCAACAGCGAAAATTCTCCTGAACGGAAACACCGTCCCATGATCCGTGCCGGGATAGGCTGCCCGCAGCGCGGCCGCGTATTCGGTTTCAAAGGCAGCCCCGTCCCCGGCGGAAAGCACGGCCAGGACAGGCCGCAGTGCGGTACCGCGGACCCATTCCAGCACCGGGTCGGTTCCGGGGAGGACCTGCTGGTAGGTGGTCTCCCAAGCGTCGGCGGTGCAGCCGGCGTCCAGCATGATGCCCAGGTATTCGGCGGGCTCCCCTACGGATTCGCCACCGCGCAGGACGCCGGCCAGCTTTGTCGACCAGCGTGCCGAGCCGGCCAGCTCCCGCATCAGGGCATGCGACGGGGCGTTGAAGTTGCCGGGCACCTGCATGGCGAACCATGCTCCGGGCTTCAGCGCCCGCAGCCAGCGTCCCAGCATCTCCTGGTGGCCAGGCACCCACTGCAGCGCCGCGTTGGTGACCACCACGTCGGTGTCCGCCGCGGGCGTCCAGTCGGCGATGTCTGCCTGCTCGAAGCTCAGGCAGCGGTGCCCTTCTGCCTGGACGGCGGCCTTGGCCAGCATCTGGGTGGACGAGTCAAGCCCGAGGACTTTCGCCCGGGGCCACCTCCGGGCGAGGGTCGCGGTGAGGTTCCCGGGACCGCATCCCAGGTCCACCACCTTGTGCGGGGCATCGGCCTGGATCCGGCCGGTGAGGTCAAAAAACGGCCGGTCGCGGTAGTCGCCGAACTGGACGTACTTCACTGGGTCCCACTTCACATCTGTCTCCACGGTCTGTTGTTGGCTCCGGTACCGCGAGCCTAGCCCGCCCTTGCCAGGATCTGCGGCAGCTCCCGGGCACTAAGCTGGAAACCAATGAAACTCGTTGACCAGCTGCCCGTCCTGCCCGACTCAAACCCAACGGGTACGGGCATCGACCCGGACGCCCTTTACACGCAATTCCTTGAGTGGACCGAAAGCAGGGGGCTGGAGCTGTACGCCGCCCAGGACGAGGCCATCATGGAACTCGCCACCGGCGCGAACGTTATCCTCGCCACGCCCACGGGTTCGGGGAAATCCCTCGTCGCCATCGCAGCCCACTTCCAGGCCATGGCCCGCGGGCAGCGCAGCTATTACACGGCGCCCATCAAGGCACTCGTCTCGGAGAAGTTCTTCGCCCTGTGCGACATTTTCGGCGCAGAGAACGTCGGCATGATCACTGGTGACTCGGGCGTCAACCAGGACGCGCCCATCATTTGCTGCACTGCCGAGATCCTGGCAAACACGGCCCTCCGCGAAGGGGCAGGCGCGGACCTTGGCGCCGTGATCATGGACGAGTTCCACTTCTATTCCGATCCCCAGCGCGGCTGGGCCTGGCAGGTCCCGCTGCTGGAACTGCCGCAGGCCCAGTTCCTGCTGATGTCCGCCACGCTGGGCGATGTCAGCCGGTTCGAGGACGGCATCACTGAACTCACCGGCCGGCCCACCACCACCGTCAGCTCGGCAGAGCGGCCCATCCCGCTGCACTACTACTACCACCAGACGCCGGTCCACGAGACCCTCGAGGAACTGCTGTCCACCAAGCAGGTCCCGGTGTACGTGGTGCACTTCAGCCAGATCGAGGCGATCGACCGGGCCCAGACCCTCATGAGCATCAACGTGTGCACCCGCGAGGAGAAGGACAAGATCGCGGAGCTGATCGCCAATTTCCGTTTTGCGGCGGGGTTCGGGAAAACCCTCAACCGGCTGGTCCGGCACGGCATCGGCGTCCACCACGCCGGCATGCTGCCGAAGTACCGGCGGCTGGTGGAGCAGCTCGCCCAGGCGGGCCTGCTCAAGGTGATCTGCGGAACAGACACGCTGGGCGTGGGCATCAACGTTCCCATCCGTACCGTCCTGCTCACCGCCCTGAGCAAGTACGACGGCGTACGCACCCGGCTGCTTAACTCACGGGAGTTCCACCAGATCGCCGGCCGGGCCGGGCGCGCAGGCTATGACACCGCCGGAACGGTGGTGGTCCAGGCGCCCGAGCACGTGACGGAAAACGTGAAGGCAATGGCGAAGGCCACCGCCAAGTTTGGCGATGACCAGAAGAAACTCCGCCAGGTGGTGAAGAAGAAACCGCCCGAAGGGTTCGTCTCCTGGGGCGAGCCAACCTTCAAGCGCCTGGTCGAATCCGTCCCGGACCCCTTGAACTCAAGCTTCAGCGTGACGCACGCGATGCTGATGAACCTGATGGAACGGCCGGGCGATCCGTTCCATGCCGCCCGCCGGCTCCTGACCGAGAACCACGAGTCACGGTCCTCCCAGCTCCAGCTGATGAAAAGGGCCTTGGGCATCTACCGGGAACTGCTGGCCGCAGAAGTCGTGGAGCGCATTCCGGCGGAGGAGCAGGGAGCCGATGGCAGGACCGTCAGGCTTACCGTCCACCTGCAGGCCAACTTTGCGCTGAACCAGCCGCTGTCGCCGTTCGCCCTCGCGGCACTGGAGCTGCTGGATCCGGAGTCGCCGTCGTACGCCCTGGACGTGGTTTCCGTGATCGAGGCGACGCTGGAGAAGCCCCGGCAGATCCTGTCCGCCCAGCAGAAAAAGGCGCGCGGCGAAGCCATTGCGGCCATGAAGGCCGACGGCATCGAATACGACCAGCGCATGGCGATGCTGGAGGAAGTCACCTATCCGCAGCCGCTCGCGGAGCTCCTCGGTGAAGCCTTTGAGGTCTACCGCAAGGCCGCTCCGTGGGTGGGCGACTTCGAGCTGGCACCCAAGTCCGTGGTCCGGGACATGTACGAACGCGCCATGAATTTCGGCGAATTTGTCCAGTTCTACGGGCTGGCCCGTTCCGAAGGCATTGTGCTGCGCTACCTCGCAGACTGTTTCAAGGCACTGCGCCAGACCGTACCCCAGGACCTCCTCCGCGAAGACCTCGAAGACCTTATCGCCTGGCTCGGGGAACTGGTCCGGCAGGTTGATTCCAGCCTGCTGGACGAATGGGAGGAACTGACGTCCGGGGCAGCGCCCACACCACACGACGCACCGCCTCCCCCGCCGCCGTCGCTGACGTCCAATATCCGCGCCTTCCGCGTGATGGTGCGAAACGAAATGTTCCGCCGGGTTGAACTGTTCGCCGATGAGGACGCCGCTACCCTGGGCGAACTCGACGGCGGCGCCGGCTGGGATGCCGAGCGCTGGGAGGACGTCCTGGACGACTACTTCGACGAACACAACGACATCGGCACCGGGCCGGATGCGCGCGGCCCCGGGCTGCTGATCATCACGGAAGAACCGGGTCTGTGGAAGGTCCGGCAGATTTTCGACGATCCGGCGCGGAACCACGACTGGGGCATCTCGGCCGAGGTGGACCTGGCCGCTTCCGACGAAACGGGGACGGCGGTGGTCCGCCTCACCGACGTCAACCGGCTGTAGCCGCCCTAGTAAACTCGACGCATGAGTTTAATCCGCCCCGCAAGCCGTCACGACGTCCCCGCAATCCTGCAGATGATCCACGAACTGGCCATCTACGAGAAGGAACCGGACGCCGTCCGCAACACGCCGGAAAAGCTCACCGAGGTCCTCTTCGGCGAGAACCCCCGGGTGTTTGCCACGATGGCCGAAAACGCGGCGGGCGAGGTCCAGGGGTTCGCCCTGTGGTTCCTGAACTACTCCACGTGGGAAGGTGTCCACGGCATCTACCTTGAAGACCTCTACGTCAGCCCGCACGCCCGCGGCGAGGGACACGGCAAGGCGCTCCTGAAGCACCTGGCTGCCACCGCGGTCGAAAACGGCTACGCCAGGGTTGAGTGGAGTGTCCTGGACTGGAACGAACCGTCCATCAACTTCTACCGGGGCCTCGGCGCCCGCCCCATGGAGGGCTGGTCCACCTTCCGGCTGGCCGGTGACGCCCTGGAACATTTCGGCAGCAGCACAGCAGCGGCCATCCATGGCTGAGAGGGCCGCCACAGCCGCGCGGACGGACACGCCGGTCAGGCACACCGTCAGGGCACGGCACGAGTTCCGCGGCATGCGCACCGCCGAGCACTGCTTCACCGTCCCGCTGGACCATTTCGGAACAGGGACCGGCAGCGGGGCCCCGGCGCGTGCCATCGGTGGGGAGGCTCCGGAGACCATCACGGTATTCGCCCGTGAATATGTCTCGACAGCCCACACCGAGGCTGAGGCGGAGGAGCTGCCCTGGCTGTTGTTCCTCCAGGGCGGCCCCGGCGGACGCGGCAACCGGCTCGCGTCGCTGGGAGGCTGGAGCAAGGCGGCGGCCCGGGACTTCCGTATCCTGATGCTGGACCAGCGCGGAACCGGCCTCTCCTCCCCCATTGACAGGAACACGCTGCCCCTGCGCGGAACGGCTGAGCAGCAGGCTGCCTATCTTGAGCACTTCAGGGCTGATTCGATCGTGGCTGACGCCGAACTCATCCGCGCCGCCCTCGGCTCCGGCCCTTGGAGCATCTATGGGCAAAGCTACGGTGGCTTCTGCGCCCTCACGTATCTGTCCTTCGCTCCGGAGGGGCTGAGGGAAGTCCTTATCACGGGTGGGCTCCCCCCGCTTTCGGGACCGGCGGACGACGTGTATCGCGCCACCTTCCGGCGCGTCGCGGAGCGGAACACCGAATACTTCAGCTGGTACCCGGAGGACCGGCGGACCGTTGAGCGGATCGCCCGCCACCTCCGGGAAAACGCAGAATTCCTGCCCGACGGCGGCCGCCTCACCGTGGAGCGGTTCCAAATGGTGGGGGCCTTCCTGGGCGGCAACACCAGGGTGGATGGCCTGCACTACCTGCTGGAGGATGCCTTCACCGAGTCACCGGACGGCCGCAGGCTCTCGGACTGCTTCCTGGAACAGGTGCAGGGTATTGTGTCCCGCCTGCCCAACCCCCTGTACGCGCTGATGCACGAGTCCATTTACGGGCAGGGGCAGGCCACCGACTGGGCGGCCTGGCGCGTGCTGCAGGAATACCCGCAGTTCCATCCCGACTCCAAGCCGCTCCTCCTGACCGGGGAGATGGTGTACCCCTGGTACTTCGAGCAGGATGCCGCATTGCAGCCGCTGCGGCAGGTTGCCCATCTGCTGGCTGCCAAGTCTGACTGGAAGCCGCTGTACGACCGCCCGCAGCTGGCCGCCAACGGCGTGCCGGTTGCCGCGGCTGTCTATCGGGACGACATCTATGTGGACCGCGGCCTTTCCCTCCAGACCGCGGCGGCCGTCCGTGGGCTCCAGGTCTGGGAGACGGCCGACTTCCACCACGACGGCATAGCTGACGACGGCGAGGCCATCATGGGCCGTCTGCTGGGTATGGTGCGTTCAGCCCGGCACTGACTTGCGTCGCCGGGCAGCCACCAGCGTCACGAAGGCGGCAGCCAGGACCGCCCCACCCACAACGGCGCCCACCATGTTCAGGCCCAGGTAGCCGGCACCGCTGAGGACAAGCCCCGACGTTGCCCCGCCCACCGCGCCCGCGACGCCCATGAGCATGTCCGACACCCCCTGGACCACAACGCGGGACTCCTGGCCCACGCTCTCGGCCAGCAGGGTGGAACCGGAAATAGTGGACGCAGACCAGCCCACACCCAGCAGGACCAGCCCCACAGCAACGGCCACAGTGGACGACTGACCGAACCCTGCCACCGCTACAGCGGCGATCAGCGTGGCAAAGCCGATCATGATCGTCTCCGTCCTGCCTGCCTTGTCCGTCAGCCAGCCCATGACCGGTGACAGCGCAAACATTCCGGCGATATGCAGCGAGATGGTAAACCCGATGATCACCAGCACATCGCCGGTGGCGGGGTGGCCGGCATGGCCGGGCCCGGATACGAGTTCCTGCAGGTGCAGCGGCGTCATGGACATCACGCCCACCATCACGGCATGGGCGCCGACGACGGCGGCCAGTGCAAGCCACGCAGCCCTGGACTGGCGGATCGCCCGCATTCCGCGGACGAGTGAACCGCCGGGCCTGGCCTGTGAAGGCGCAGCCGGGAGGGTCACCGCAGGCTGCGCGGCCGCCTGTTGGGAGACGATCTCCCGAGCGAGCAGCAGGGGGTCGGGCCTAAGGCCTGCAAAAAGCAGTACGGCTGCCACCAGCAGTCCGGCTGAGGAGATGACGAAGGGGCCCGCAATAGGCGGCAGGCCGAGGGCCTGCCCAACCACGGCGCCCGGCTGGATCAGGTTGGGCCCCGCGACAGCTCCAACGGTCACGGCCCATACAACCGTGGACAGCGCCCTGCCGCGATGTTCGGCAGCCGCGAGGTCGACGGCGGCGAAACGCGCCTGGAGGCTGGCCGCGGTGCCCACGCCGATGCCGGCAGCCCCCAGGATGAGAAGGACAAAGATGCCGGACACCACGGACAGGACTATCAGCACGGTGCCGAGCAGTGCCAACGACAGCCCGGTAACCTGGCCGACCCGGCGTCCCCTGCGGTCAGCAAGCGAAGCAAGCGGAAGCGCGGCCAGGGCGGCGCCAAGAGTCATGACAGTGGCCACGGCGCCGGCCCAGGCGGTGGAGCCCGAGAGCTCCACGGCAAGGATGGATCCGATGGAAACAGTGGCCCCCGTACCGATCCCGGCGAAGACCTGGGCCACGCTCAGCAGCGCCACGGTGCGCCGCTGCACCTGGCGCACTACGCTTTCCGTCATCAGGGTGCCGGCCATCCTCCGAGCATAGTCCTCCGCGTCCCGGTCCTACAGGGTTTTAAGCCAGTGATCCCGGCCGCGCTGCGGCCGGGATCACTGGTACAGAGGTGGTGAAACGGACGCTATTCGGCGTCGGTGAGGTCGGCGTCGCGGAGGCTCTTCTTGGCGTCTTCCTCGAGCCGCGGGTCCAGGTGGGCTGTCTTCGCCTTGGAACTGACGAGGCTGGCTACGACTGCCACGATGATGGTGCCGACGATAACCGCCAGGGAGACGAACGTCGGGATCTCAGGAGCCCATTCGATGTGCTGGCCACCGTTGATGAACGGCAGTTCGTTGACGTGCATGGCGTGCAGCACCAGCTTGACGCCGATGAACGCCAGGATGAAGGACAGTGCGTGCTTCAGGTAGATCAGGCGGTTCATCAGGCCGCCCAGCAGGAAGTACAGCTGGCGCAGGCCCATGAGGGCGAACAGGTTGGCGGTAAACACGATGAACGGGCTCTGGGTCAGGCCGAAGATTGCGGGAATGGAGTCAACGGCGAAAAGCAGGTCCGTCAGGCCGATGGTGATGAAGACGATCAGCATCGGGGTGAAGACCTTCTTGCCGTCCACCACGGTGCGCAGCTTGTTGCCGTCGAACTTCTCCGACATGGGGATGACCTTGCGGATCTTGGCGATCAGCGGGTTCTCCCGGTCTTCTTCGTCTTCGCCTTCATCCTGGGCCTGCTTCCATGCGGTCCACAGCAGGAACGCACCGAAGATGTAGAACACCCAGCTGAACTGCTCGATGACGATGGCGCCGAGCATGATGAAGATGCCGCGCAGGATCAGCGCGATGATGATTCCCACCATCAGCACTTCCTGCTGGTATTTCCGGGGTACGGAGAAGCGGGCCATGATGATGATGAAGACAAACAGGTTGTCGATGCTAAGGCTGTATTCGGTGACCCAGCCGGCCACGAACTGGCCGCCAAACTCCGCGCCCGTAAAGGCGAACATGGCACCGGCGAACACGAGGGCCAGGGTGACATAGAACGCCACCCACAGGCCGGCTTCCTTCATGGAAGGTTCATGCGGGCGCCGGATAACCAGCAGGAGGTCGATGAGGAGGATCAGGCCAAGGACGACAAAGGAGCCGACCTCGAACCACACGGGCAAATCGAGCACAGGGTAGCCTTTCGCAGGGTACGGAACAGTGGTGTAAGTCTCTCCGGCCTGCCTGTGCACTCAGTGCTGATGTGGCGGCCCGCTACGCCCGGCAAGGCAACAATGCCTCGCGTGTTGACGATCGTAGCGCTTGGGATACTCCCCTACGTGTCGTTTATTGTACCCCAGCAGTCACTGCACCCTCTGCATGGTGTCCGTATGCTGGTCCTAAGCGTGGCCGGCTGCCTGCATCTGGCGGAGTTCCTTCTTGAGTTCGCTGACTTCGTCGCGGATCCTGGCGGCCACCTCGAACTGGAGCTCGGCGGCGGCGCCGTGCATCTGTTCCGTCAGCTGTTCGATCAAGCCAACGAGGTCCTCCGCCGGTGCAGCGGCGAGGCCGTCGGCGCGGACCTGGGCTGCACCCTTCGCCGCGGACTTGCCGCGTTTGCCGCCCTTGGCCAGCCTGTTGTTGTTGAGCAGTTCCTGGGTGTCGGCGTCTTCCCTGGCAAGCTGGTCGGTGATGTCAGCGATCTTCTTCCGCAACGGCTGTGGATCCACTCCGTGCTCGGTGTTGTATGCAACCTGGATGGCGCGCCGCCGGTTGGTCTCCTCGATCGCGTGGGCCATGGAGTCGGTGATGCGGTCCGCATACATGTGGACCTGGCCGGAGACGTTGCGGGCCGCACGGCCGATGGTCTGGATCAGCGAGGTGCCCGAGCGCAGGAACCCTTCCTTGTCGGCGTCCAGGATGCTTACGAGCGAAACTTCCGGGAGGTCCAGGCCCTCGCGGAGCAGGTTGATGCCCACGAGGACGTCGAAACTGCCCATCCGGAGTTCGCGCAGCAGTTCAACCCGCCGCAGCGTGTCCACGTCGGAGTGCAGGTACTCCACTTTGACCCCGTGGCCCAGGAGGTAGTCCGTGAGGTCCTCGGCCATCCGTTTTGTCAGTGTGGTGACCAGCACGCGTTCGTTCTTTTCCACGCGGGTCCTGATCTCGCCGAGGAGGTCGTCGATCTGCCCCTTCGTGGGCTTGACGATCACCTCGGGATCGATGAGGCCGGTGGGACGGATGATTTGTTGCACGGTGCCGTCGGCCTTGCCCAGTTCGTACTTGCCCGGGGTTGCCGAGAGGTAAACCGTCTGGCCGATGCGCTCGAGGAACTCGTCCCATTTAAGTGGTCGGTTGTCCATGGCGGACGGCAGGCGGAAGCCGTGGTCCACAAGCGTCCGCTTGCGGGACATGTCGCCCTCGTACATGGCACCGATCTGCGGAATGGTGACGTGGGATTCGTCCACCACCAGCAGGAAGTCGTCCGGGAAGTAGTCGATGAGGCAGTGCGGGGCCGTGCCGCCGGCGCGTCCGTCGATGTGGCGGGAGTAGTTTTCGATGCCGTTGCAGAAGCCCATCTGCTGCATCATCTCGAGATCGTACGTGGTGCGCATCCGCAGGCGCTGGGCTTCCACGAGCTTGTTCTGGCCTTCCAGGACGGCCAGCCGTTCGGCGAGCTCTTCCTCGATGGCCTTGATGGCGCGTTCCATGCGTTCCGGGCCGGCCACGTAGTGGGAGGCGGGGAACACATACATTTCCGTCTCGTCCCTGATGACTTCCCCGGTGACGGGGTGGAGGGTGTAGATGTTCTCCACCTCGTCGCCGAAGAATTCGATGCGCAAGGCGAGTTCCTCGTACATCGGGATGATCTCGACGGTGTCGCCGCGGACCCTGAACGTGCCCCGGTGGAAGTCCATGTCGTTGCGCGCGTACTGCATGGAGACGAATTTGCGCAGGAGGTGGTCCCGGTTCATCTGCTGGCCCTTGCGGAGGGTGACCATGCCGGCGATGTATTCTTCCGGGGTGCCCAGGCCGTAGATGCAGGAGACGGTGGCCACCACAATCACGTCGCGGCGGGTCAGCAGGGCATTGGTGGCAGAGTGGCGCAGCCGCTCGACTTCCTCGTTGACCGAGGAATCCTTTTCAATGAAGGTGTCCGTCTGCGGGACGTACGCTTCAGGCTGGTAGTAGTCGTAGTAGGAGACGAAGTACTCCACCGCGTTGTTGGGCAGCAGTTCCCGGAACTCGTTGGCCAGCTGCGCGGCGAGGGTCTTGTTCTGCACCATCACCAGCGTGGGCCGCTGCACCTGTTCTATGAGCCATGCTGTGGTGGCGCTCTTGCCGGTGCCTGTGGCGCCCAGCAGGACAACATCCTTTTCGCCGTTCCTGATCCGCTCCGTCAGTTCGGCGATGGCCGCCGGCTGGTCACCGGCCGGCTGGAACTCGCTGATGACTTCAAACGGTGCTACGACGCGGTTGATCTCCTGGGCAAGGCTCATGCATCTAATCTACAACCGGGGACCGACAGTAACAGCCGGATCAGTTACCGGCGAACACCCGCTGCGCCGGACCGCCCGGCAGTGCACGGGCCCCCGGCTTCGGATCGGGCAAGCTAAGGCTCAGGAGGCTACAACTCAGGCAGGGTACGACGGCGGCACCCACCGGGCGTCCGCGGCCCACCGTTCCATCGGACCTTCGGCTGCGGCGAACCACGCTTCCTTGGCTGCAGCGTAGGCGGCGGTGGACGGATCGGCGGCGTGAAGTTCCGCGAGGCGGCGTTTGAGTGCGAGGTAGTCCGCCGCGGCGTCCGGGTCGGCGCGAAGCCAGTCCCGGAAACACAGCGCGAACCGCCACCCGGCGGAACCTGCAGCCCTGACATGCAGGTTGACGGCCTGGCCGGGGTCGGCGCTGGCGTGGAAGCGTTTCGCCCACGCGGCGGCGTCCGGGTGGGCCGGCTTGGGAATGTCCGCGGTGATGCCAGGCACGCGGGGGTACCCCGCGGCAGCCAGGACCGGCTCCAGCGGGTCCGCTGCGGCCAGGGCCGGGACGGTCAGCTGCAGGTCAAGAACGTCCTTTGCGTCCAGGCCTGGAACCGACGTGGAGCCAATGTGGTCCACGCCCAGGACCGTGCCGGCGCCGTCCTGCCCCGCATTCTTCCGGAGCGCCACGCGGATCCTGGCCATCTGCCGCTCTGCGTCCTGGGGCCACTCAGCGCGCGGACGGTGCAGTACCGGCCCGCCCGGGCGCTCGGCTGGAGTGTTCATCGTCAGGTTCCGTGCAAACGGGACAAGCCGTTCTGCCCAAAGCGCGTCCACCTGGGCCAGCAGCCCGTCGATCGGGCCGGAGTTGTCCAATACGACGTCCGCTGCAGCCAGCCGTTCGTCGCGGGAGGCCTGGGCAGCCATGCGCGAACGGGCCTCATCGGCGGTCATGCCGCGGTGTTCCAGCATCCGCCCGAGTCGGACATCGTCCGGGGCGTCCACAACAATCACCAGATGGAAGTCGCTGCCTTGGCCGGTCTCCACAAGCAGCGGAATGTCCTGGACTATGACGGCACCGTCAGCTGCTGAGGCAACGATGCCGGCGGCAGCTTCGCGGACCAGCGGATGCACGATGCCGTTCAGCACGGCCCGCTGCGCGGTGTTCCCGAAGACCACGGCACCAAGCCGGGCGCGGTCCAGACGTCCGGCGGCATCCAGCATTTCCTGCCCAAACGCTTCCACCACACGTGCCAGTCCCGGCGTTCCCGGTTCGACCACGTCCCTGGCCAAGGCGTCTGCGTCCACCAGCACTGCACCCAGCTCGGCGAATCGTGAGGCGACTACGGACTTCCCAGAGGCGATGCCGCCCGTCAAACCGATCTTCAGCACCCCACCAGCGTAGTCCCCACCGCCCCCTGAACTCGCTGCGCTCGCCCAGGGAACCCTGGCGGCGTGGGCCCACCCACCGCCCCCTGGCATCGCTGCGCTCGCCCAGGGAACCCTGGCGGCGTGGGCCCACCCACCGCCCCCTGGCACCGCGGCGCGAGCCGAGGGCCGGACTAGACTTGGGCGGTGCAAGAGGAAGAAAGCAGGGCGGCGACCTACACCACGCTTGCGGCGGGACCGGAGTTCCGGCACGAGATCGAGATCAAACGGTCCAGGTTCATCACGGTGCTGCGCCGCACGGCCAGCGAGGAGGCCGCCCGGGACCTGGTGGCAAGCCTCCGCCGTGAGTACCACGATGCCCGCCACCACTGCTCTGCCTTTGTCCTGGGACCGGACCGGGAGGTCCAGCGGTCCAGTGACGACGGCGAACCGTCCGGCACGGCGGGCATCCCCATGCTGGAAGCACTCATCAAACGGGAAACCACGCCGGGAGCCGCGGACCTCAGCGACGTCAGTGCCGTCGTCGTGCGCTATTTTGGCGGCATCCTGCTGGGGGCGGGCGGACTGGTGCGCGCCTACTCAGAGTCCGTGTCCTCAGCACTGGCCCTCGCGCCGCTGGTCAGGCGTCGCCGGCTGCGGATCTGCGATACCCCCGTTCCCCACGCCGCCGCGGGCCGGCTGGAGAACGACCTGCGGGCGGCGGGATTCGTCATGGCGGAAACGGGCTATCGCGCCCAGGATACCGTCCTGCGCCTTGCCATCCCGGACCAGCCGGCAGAAATAGCCGCCGCCGCGGAACGGGTCCTCTCCCTCACCGCCGGGAAAGCCGTGCTCACCCCCGGCGGAACGGAGTGGATCGATGTCCCGCTCCCCTGATGTCCGCCTGGCGGACGTCGACGAGCCAACCCTGGAGCGACTCTTGGAACTGGCCCTTCGCGACGCGTCCCCGGACGAAGTCACGCCGCCGCTCGGCGGGAACGGCTGGAATGCGGAACGGATGGACTGGTTCCGCGCTTACCACCGGTCTGCGGCGGCAGGCCTGGACGGCCCGGCCCAGGAAAGGAGCTGGGTGGTTCTCTGCAACGGCAGCCCCGCGGGCTCGATCAGGCTGAAGCGCACGGGGCCAGGAACGGCAGAGACCGGCATTTGGCTGGGACGCCGCTACCGTGGCCGCGGTGTCGGCGCCGCCGCACTGGGCCTGGTCCTGGTGGAAAGCCGCCGGGCCGGGCTGGGGCAGGTCACCGCGCAGACCACGGCGGGCAATGTGGCTGCCCAGCGCCTCCTCACCGCGGCTGGGGCGTTCCTGACGCACGACGACGGCGGCGCGGTGAGTGCCGCCGTCGTCCTCTAAAAAGGGGCGCCGCCGGAGTGCGTCATTTTCAGCGGGCACCCCTGATGCGAAACCCGCAATTGCAGGACGGGCCAGGGCTGACGAGGCCAAAAGTCACGCATTTCCGTCGGCCCGGGCCTGCTCTTAAGCAAGACAGGCCCCCGCGCGAGGCGGGGGCCTGTCTGTATCAGCCCGGGAAACCCGGGCCGCCGCGGCAATTAGTTGCCGGTCAGCTTCTCGCGTAGAGCGGCAAGAGCCTCGTCCGAAGCAAGCGTGCCTGCACCGGTCTCGGCAGCAGCAGGCTCGGAGGAGTAGCTGGTGGTGCCGGAATCGCTGTCACCGGACGTTGCAGCTGCAGCGTCGTCGGCAGCGTGCTGGGCAACCTGCTTCTTGTGTGCTTCCCAGCGGGTCTGGGCGTCAGCGTACTGCTGCTCCCAGGTTGCGCGCTGGTTCTCGTAGCCTTCAAGCCACTCGTTGGACTCCGGGTCGAAGCCCTCCGGGTACTTGTAGTTGCCCTCTTCGTCGTACTCAGCGGCCATGCCGTAGAGAGCCGGATCGAATTCGGTGGACTCGGCGTCAACGCCCTCGTTGGCCTGCTTGAGGGAGAGGGAGATGCGGCGGCGCTCGAGGTCGATGTCGATGACCTTGACGAACAGCTCGTCACCAACGGAGACAACCTGCTCAGCCAGCTCCACGTGGCGGACTGCCAGCTCGGAGATGTGCACGAGGCCTTCGATGCCGTCTTCAACGCGGACGAACGCACCGAACGGAACGAGCTTGGTGACCTTACCCGGAACAACCTGGCCGAGGGCGTGGGTGCGGGCGAAGGTCTGCCACGGATCTTCCTGCGTAGCCTTGAGCGACAGGGAAACACGCTCGCGGTCCAGGTCGACTTCGAGAACCTCGACGGTGACTTCCTGGCCAACTTCGACAACCTCGGACGGGTGGTCGATGTGCTTCCAGGACAGCTCGGAAACGTGAACGAGGCCGTCTACGCCGCCCAGGTCCACGAACGCACCGAAGTTGACGATGGAGGAAACGACGCCGGGACGGACCTGGCCCTTTTCCAGCTTGTTGAGGAACGTGGAGCGGACCTCGGACTGGGTCTGCTCGAGCCAGGCACGGCGGGACAGCACAACGTTGTTGCGGTTCTTGTCCAGCTCGATGATCTTGGCTTCGATCTGCTGACCGATGTACGGAGCAAGGTCGCGCACACGGCGCATCTCGACGAGGGATGCGGGCAGGAAGCCGCGCAGACCGATGTCGAGGATAAGACCACCCTTGACAACCTCGATGACGGTACCGGTGACAACACCGTCTTCTTCCTTGACCTTCTCGATATCGCCCCAGGCACGCTCGTACTGAGCGCGCTTCTTGGAGAGGATCAGGCGGCCTTCTTTGTCTTCCTTGGTGAGCACCAGGGCTTCGACCTGATCGCCAACGGAGACGACGTCTCCGGGATCAACGTCGTGCTTGATGGAAAGCTCGCGGGAGGGGATGACACCTTCGGTCTTGTAACCGATGTCGAGCAGAACTTCATCGCGGTCGACCTTGACGACGGTACCTTCGACGAGGTCTCCGTCGTTGAAGTACTTGATGGTGGCGTCGACTGCTGCGAGGAAGTCCTCAGCGGTACCGATGTCGTTAATCGCGACTACGGGGGTACCGGGCTTCTCGGTGGAGGTGATGGTCATGTAGTAGGGGCTCCGTTGTGGATAGTTAGTCGGTCAGGCAAACCACCGCGCCCGCGTTATGGAACGCAGGCGCAGGTCTCGGCAGATCGCAAGGATCTGCCGGGTCATCCTGATTTTGTGGATTCTAGAAACGTGCACGTAGTACACGCCCGTTTATTCTAGTCGCAGGGGCCAACACGGGTCAAAGCGCATGCCACTGCCCGCCTGTTTACGGGCGATGGCTCTTTTACGTACTCAGCTCCCGCGCCTGAGCGCGGACTTCCATGATGGCTTCGCGTTCAAGTGTCCACGACACCCCGACCCCAAACACCAATGACCAGAAGTATGGTCCTAGTCCAAGCATTGAAAGGTCCGAGACCGCCACGGCGAAGGCCACCAGTGGCCCAAAGGTCAAGGGTCCACTGCTGATCCGCTTCAAAGCCATCGCCAGAACGCCGATGACGGCGAGGCCTGCGATTGCCACCAGCAGCTCCAATGGCAGGACCCCGGCCACGTCGGCGGCATAAGCCGCGAGCGGAGTCATCGCGAGGAAAATGGCATAGGCCAGCACCACCGCCCTATGCCTGTATCGGTGCGGACCGGCGTCTGGCCCCGCGACAATGGCGGTGGCCGGGAGGGAAAGAGACAGCCCGGCCGGACCCAGGAACGACGAGGCCATTGTGCCCAAGCCGCTCACATAGCCAAGAACGCGGGCCGGTGGACGGTACTGCTCACCCCGCAGGAAGATCAGGGAGGGGACGTTGGACTGCAGGACAATCAGGACAACCATGACCGGGGTGGCAGTCAGAATCGCGTTCCACGTAAAAACAAGCGGTGTCAGGACGGGAAGTGACGGCTCACTGGCCCAGCCGGCGGTGCCGAACTTGCCCAGAATGGCCGCGGAGGCGATTCCCAGCACGAGGGCAAGGAAAATCGGAGGCACCCGGCTGTCGAGGTACTTCCGTCCCAGGACGAATGCCAGGAAAGCAACCCCAATCACTGCGGGCTCGGAACCCATCACGCTGAAAACGCCGGCGACGAACGGCAGTGTGGAACCCGCCAAAAGGCCAATCACCACCGGCTCCGGGATCAGTTGGGCCAAGTGCCCTGCAAGCCCCAACGCCGTGATAGCGACCACTGCCACACCGGCCACCATTGAGGCCCCCGCGAGTTCCCCGAAAGGCAAGCGTCCTTGAAGGGAAACGATGAAGATCAGGACAAAGATATTGCCGGTGAGGAGCAGCGGCTGCCGGAAATAGAGCGTCAGAACTATGCCCAGGACGCATGGGAACGTATAGATCGTCATGATCCAGGCGGTCACCTGCCCGTCCGCCAGGTTCAACTGCTCCGTGCCAGAAAGTGGTACCGCGATCAACGATGTGGCAAGAGTGACCATGGCCAGGCCGATCCCGAGGGACTGGGACCATTCCCGAAACCGTGAAGAACGATTTTCCGAGCCCGCTGTCATGACTTCCGTTCGGAATCTGCCTCATGTGACTGGTTGAGATGACCGTTTTCCCTGCGGTGCCCACCCTACTCTTCGCCCGCATTGGGTGGAATCATCGCACCGTCTCCGGGCCGCAGCTTGGGTCGAGCTGTGTTCTGTTTTGGCCCTAGAAGTGCGTGAGGCAGTGCGTGGCGCGCTCCACCGCGAACATCTGCCGCGCCCGCAGCGCCGCACCCCGGGTGCTTTCCCGGATCCTGCCGGCGGCAGCCAGCGTCACAGGGCAGACCGCGCCCAGGTAGATCGAGGACAACGCTGAGATGTCCAGGACCAGGTCCGCAGGCGCTTCGTTGCCCTCCTGAGGGCCGGGCACGACGGCGGCCTGGCCGCCGGTGACCTCCAGGGCGTAAGTCCCAGCGGTGAGACCCAGCGGATCCAGTACCTCAAGCACGAGCCTGCCGTCCACTGGATAATGCCTGGCCTCCAATGCTTTGGCGGCATCCAGGATCCGGAGCCAGAGCATGTCCCTGCCGTCCGAGGACTCGATGCAGCGAGGATCGGCCAGCGCCCACGCCAGCGGATCATCCACCGGCGCCTCATCCCAGGTGACTCGTTCCACCAGGTCGATAGCGCCCAGGAACTGCCACAGTTCCAGGTACGCCTCATTTGTGGCGGCCACCAGGTCAACCACTTCCACGGTGTAGGGCTTGGTGTCCCAGCCCAGGAACTTGTAGGAGACGTAGCCGTCCACGGTGGCGTTGGGCCCGTAGTGCAGCGCCACCTTGACGGTGGGATCCTCCTTGCCGTCCCGGCCCAGGGATCCTGAGGCCAGCTGGCGGTACCACTCCTGGCGGCCGATCGATCCCGGCGTCACGCGGTGAACGCGGTCAAAGATTTCCGGCGCCACGTCCAGAAGGACCTTCGGATCAGCCACCTCAACTGTGCCGACAGCCTGGTGGTTCAGCTGGAACCGTGCAGTGGTATCAACCTTGACAGTTCGTTCGAAGCTGGCCACGCCATAGCCGAACCGGCCGTAAATGGACCCTTCCGAAGCGGTCAGGGCGGCCATCGCAAGGCCGTCACGGCGGGCCAAATCCAGGTCCTCGGACATCATCCGGCGCAGCAGTCCGCGGCGACGGTGCGACGTCCGGACAGTCACAGCAGTGACCATCTGGGTTTCCAGCATCCGGCCGAAGCCGATGTTAAGGGTCTTGCGGAGCGTGCCGAACGTGGCCACCGGCACGTCGGCAGGAAGTGACCGCGGGGCCACCTCACCGGTCTGGTACGCCCCCGTCAGGACGCGGCGGTCGGCCCGGTAGGTGGCCAGGGACTTCGCGATGTGTTCCGGGCTCCGGGTGGATTCGTGAAAGCCAAAGGCAACAGCCTTTACCCATTTTTCGGCTTCGGCGTATCCCTGCTCATCCTCTGACGCTGCGTTGAAGCGCCGGATTTCATAGTTTCCACTCAGTTCAGCCACAATGCCGAGCCTAACCAATCCATCCGGCGCCTGGCCAGCAACAACACGCCCGCGCCGGCACGAGGTGGATCAGATCTTCCGCACGGGCTGGCGCAGGATGGTCTTAAGTTTTTCCGGCGCTACCCTGCGGGCGTCGCTGAGGTAGATCTCATGATGCGGGCCAGCGAATCCGAAGCCGTTAGCCGGCATGAACTCATGGTGCAGGCGATGCAGCGTTGGCGCCTCGTCGTCGTAGCTGCCGATATGCAGGATCTGCACCGAGAGCCCTTCGTCGAGGGTTTCAAGGCGGAGCAGGTCCAGCCCGGGAACGTTCTTCGCCGCAGCCTTCGTGATGCCGTCCTGCACGTCGGCGCGTCCGATCCAGTCCGGCTGCGGAATCATCATGGTCCACTTCCAGCTGTCCTTGTCGCCCCGGGTAAAGGCACCCGGATCGTCTGCTGTCCACAGCCCCTCCAGCGGCCCGACAACGTAGTCCCGGCCAGCGTGCTTGCTGGCGAACTTCACGGTGTAGGAGACCGAATACAGCGCTTCCAGGGCGGCGGCGTAGGCGGGGGCCGTCCCCGGGTTGCCCTGCCCGTCCAGCATCAGGTACTTCAGGGGCGGGACGGTTACCACCTCGAAGTCACCGGCTCGGGGCGTGTACAGTTCCTTGAACTGTTTCCTGACGTCGTACTTGTCCACCGCGCCCCGCCCCGCTCCTAGTGTCCGGCGTCGTACCAGCTCGGTCCCACGCCTATCTGGACGTCCAGGGGGACGCTGAGGTCCGCGGCACCGGCCATCTGCTCGGTGACGAGCTTCTCCACCGCTTCCCGCTCACCGGCGGCCACCTCCAGCACCAGTTCGTCATGGACCTGCAAGAGCATGCGGGACTTCAGGCCCTGGGCCGCGAGTTCCGAGTGCACGCCCAGCATGGCGCGCTTTATGATGTCCGCTGCCGAGCCCTGGATGGGCGAATTCAGCGCGATGCGTTCCGCGTTTTCGCGCAGCTGGCGGTCCGTGCTGGTGAGGTCAGGGAGGTAACGGCGGCGGCCCTCGATGGTGGCGGTGTAGCCGTCGATCCGTGCCTGGTCCACCACGCCGCGCAGGTAGTCGCGGACCGCGCCAAACCGGTCGAAGTAGTCCTTCATGAGCGTCCGTGCCTCATCGACGGAGATCTCCAGCTGCTTGGATAGGCCGAAGGAGGTCAGGCCGTACGCGAGGCCGTAAGACATCGCCTTGACCTTGGAACGCATGGCGCTGGTGACCTGGTCGGTGGGAACGTGGAAGATGTTGGAGCCCACAAAACGGTGCAGGTCCTCGCCTTCCTTATAGGCCTGGATCAGGCCGGCGTCCCCCGAGAGGTGGGCCATTATGCGCATTTCGATCTGCGAATAGTCCGCAGACAGCAGGCAGTCATAGCCTTCGCTGACCACAAAGATCCCCCGGACCCGGCGGCCTTCCTCACTGCGGATGGGGATGTTTTGCAGGTTGGGGTTGTTGGAGGAGATCCGGCCCGTGGCCGCCACGTTTTGCGCGTAGGTGGTGTGGATCCGGCCATCTTCCGTGACGGACTTCTTGAGCGATTCCAGCATCTGGCGCAGCTTTGAGGATTCGCGGTGTGCCATCAGCTGGACCAGGAATTCGTGCCCGGTCTTTTCCAGCAGGTTCTTCAGCGAAGCGGCGTCGGTAGTGTAGCCGGACTTGATCTTCTTGGTCTTCGGCAGCTGGAGTTCGTCGAAGAGGACAGTCTGCAGCTGCTTGGGCGACCCGAGGTTGACCTCGTGGCCAATCGCTGCGAAGGCGAGCTCCTGGGCATTGTCAATGACCTTGGCGAGGTCCGCAAGCTGCTCGTCCATGCGCGGCATGTCGATCGCGATGCCCGCGAGTTCCATGTCCGCCAGGACCCGGCTGACGGGCAGCTCCAGGGTGGCCAGCAGGTCCGCGGCCTTGCGTTCCGTCAGCTCGGATTCGAAGAAACGGCTCAGTGCCTGGACTACCGCGGCCACCTGGACCAGCGCGTCTGCCGCGGCGGCGTCATCGCCGTCGAACGACAGCTCAAGTTGTCCGGCCTTGGCGGTCTCGGAAGAAATGCTGATATTGAGGTGGTGCTGGGCCAGTTCGGAGAGCTCATACGTCCGGCGGTCCGGCTGGATCAGGTATCCGGAAATCGAGGTGTCATCCACCACGCCCTCGAGGCCAAGGCCGCGGCTGGAAAGGGCTTTCAATGCCGCCTTGTAGCCGTGCAGGACTTTCGGGGCTTCCGCGTCCCGCAGCCAGTCCGCCAGGACGTTTTCGGCTGCGGCGTCCTGGGCTGCGAGGTCAATGTAGACCGCGGCGTCGTCCCGGACGATGGCCAGCGCGGCAGCGTCTTCGCCAATCCGGCCGGGCACCAGGTCAACCGCGACAGCCGACCGTTTCCCGGCTCCGGCGGCCAGGAAGGCACCCAGTTCGGTTGCGTCGGAGGGCGTCACATACTCCGGGACGTCCACGCTCTCCCGCTCGGCCGGCTCCAGGTCCTCGCTGCTGTAGAGCGCGAAGAGCCGGGTACGGATGGTCTTGAACTCAAGCTCGTCGAACAGTTGCTCCAGCGCGGCCTCGTCGGGACGGGGTTCCTCAAGGTCGTCCAGGGTAACCGGCAGCTCGAGATCAGTGTGGAGCCTGTTCAGCCGCCGGTTGCGCTTGACGTCCTCGACGTTCTCGCGGAGGGCCTCCCCCACCTTTCCGCCGATAGCATCCAGGTGCTCGAGGACTCCTTCGAGTCCGCCGTAGAGGTTGATCCACTTCGCCGCGGTCTTGGGGCCGACGCCCGGAACGCCGGGAAGGTTATCGGAGGACTCCCCCACCAGCGCGGCGAGGTCGGAGTACTGCGGCGGCGTGACAAAGTACTTCTCCTGGATGGCGGCGGCGTCCAGCCGGGGAATATCGCTGACGCCCTTGCGGGGGTAGAGCACAAAAACGTTGTCGGTGATGAGCTGGAACGCATCACGGTCGCCCGTGACCAGGAGGACTTCGTAGCCGGCCTTCTCCCCCATCACGGACAGCGTTGCCAGGATGTCGTCCGCTTCGTAGCCAGGAAGTTTGATGGTCTTGATGCCCCATGCCTGCATGACCTTGTCGATGAGGTCGATCTGGCCGCTCATCTCGCGGGGAGTTTCGTTGCGGCCGCCCTTGTATTCGCTGTACTCGGCCTTGCGGTGCGTTGTTTCGTCAGAGACGTCGAAGGCAACTGCGATGTGCGTGGGCTGCTGCTCCTTGATCAGGTTGATCAGCATGGACGTGAAGCCGTGGATCGCGTTGGTGTGCTGACCGTTGGCCGTGGAGAACTTATCCGCCGGCAGCGCAAAAAAGGCCCGGAACGCCATGGAGTGCCCGTCCAGCACCAGGAGGCGCGGCTGGCTGGTGATGGGAATGACGGGTGCCTCGGTGGCGGAAACGCGGCCCCCGGCCGGCGGCGGGACTTTGATGTCCTGCAGGGCGGCGTCGGCCTCAAGGGCGACGGTTTCGGAAGGGAAGGGGGCCGGTTTGGTAGTTTCACTCACAGGTGCCAGCCTAGTTCCCATGATGGACAATTTCACGCCCGGCGCCTTTACTGAGGAGTTAGTCACAGCAGGAATCCCCGAACAGCTCCACGAGTGGCTGAGCGGATACGGAATCGGTGCCCTGGTGCTCAAGATGGGCATCCACTTCCTGGAGATGAGCCCCGAGCGGACGGTGGCCACCATGCCGGTGGAGGGCAACACCCAGGTGGCCGGCATCCTGCATGGCGGGGCCCACGTGGTCCTGGCGGAGACACTGGGATCCTTCGCCGCAGGCATGCACGCCGGCGCCGGCAGGCATGCCGTGGGCATCGAGGTCAATGCAACCCATCACCGGTCCGTCGCAGCGGGCATTGTCACCGGCACGTGCACGGCCATCCACCTCGGCGGGACCCTGACAACCCATGAGGTGGTCATGACCGACGACAAGGGCCGGCGGCTCTCCACGGCCCGCATCACCAACATGCTGAGGGACAACGGACCAGCAAGAAAGTCTGAATAATTCAGCCTGTGAGCCGCCGTTCAGCGGCGACAGTACAGCTAGCTGGCAGGATCCCCGGCATTGAGGTTGTACCGCAGCTCCACCACCCCCCGGCCCAAGGTGCGCGAGGCAGTCAGCTCAAGCGGCGCCGTCGGGCCTTCCAGTGGCAGCAGCCGCTTGCCGTCGCCCAAGACCACGGGAATGACCGACAGGATGAGCTCATCCAGGTACCCGGCGGCCGCGAACTGGGCCGCCAGGTTGCCGCCGCCCACTACCCAGACATTCTTCCCGGCGGCGTCGTCCCTGAAGTCCTGGACGAACTCCTGGACGGGGCCACGGACGAACGTGACGTCTGAACCGGCAGGCGCCACGTGCTCGTGCCGGGTGAACACATAGCAGGGCGTGGAAGGATAGGGCCAGTTGCCGGGCTCGTGCTTCATCAGCCACGTGAAGGTTTCCCCTCCCATGACGATGCAGCCCACGCCCTCCATGAAGGAGTCGTAACTGTCCTGGCCGCCCTCGAAGCCGTCGAACTGCAGGAGCCAGGTGAGGTCGTCATGAGCAGTGGCTATGAAGCCGTCCAGGGATGCGGCCACAAAATACTGGAAGCGGGACATGGCTCCAGCGTACCCACGTGGACTCAGGGTTCCCATACTCCACGCAGTCCGGCCCCGTCCTGCCGCGGGTTATCGGCCAGACAAACTACTTGCTGAAGTAAGGGATGATCAGGTACAGCCCAAACAGCACTGCAACGCCGCAGAGGCCAAAGCAGATGTAGGCCAAGGAGCGCTTGACGCCCGGCGAAGCCTGTTCGGCGTCACCGGCGATGGCGGTGAGGCGGACGCCCAGTGAGTAAAGGACCACCACGGTCACGGCGGCCACCAGGGTGGCGCCGCCCACTGTCAGGAGTTCCAACCATTTCATCGTTGAGTATCCTTCTGCTCATCCGCCGTGGCCCTGGCCTTGGCGCGGACCCGGGAGAGGCCCTTCTTCTTGGAGAAGCGGACGGCCTGCCCGGCTTCTTCGACCTCGACGGCGTTGTGATGGCCGACATGCGACTTGCGGGAATAGAAGAACATAAACAGCACGGCCGCTGTGCCGGCAACGGCGGCAATCACGACGCCCACCACGCCGGTCTTGACCAGCAAGGCGGTGAGGGCGCCCACAATGCCGGCAGCGGGAAGCGTGAACAGCCAGCCGAGGGCGATCTTGCCCACCATGCTCCATCGGACGCTGGTGCCTTTGCGGCCCATTCCGGAGCCGATCACCGAACCCGAAGCCACCTGGGTTGTGGACAGCGCGAAGCCCAGGTGGGAGGAGGCAAGGATGGCCGTCGCGGTGCTCGTTTCGGCCGCGAACCCCTGGGCCGGCTTGACCTCGGTCAGGCCGGAGCCCATGGTCCGGATGATCCGCCAGCCGCCCGCATACGTACCGATTGCAATAGCGAACGCGCAGGCTGCGATAACCCAGAACTCCGGGCCCGAGCCGGGATCCTGGGTACCCGCGGCGATCAGGACCAGGGTGATGATGCCCATTGTTTTCTGCGCGTCGTTGGTGCCGTGGGCCAGGGCCACAAGGCTGGAGGTAAAAATCTGGCCGGTCCGGAAGCCGCCGCGCTTCTGCGTCAGTTTGCTGCCGGTTTCCGGGTCGTGGCGGGATGTCAGTGCATAAGCGAGCCGTGTGCAGATATAGGCAACAAGTCCGGCGATGAGCGGGGCGAAGATGGCCGGCAGAATGACCTTCTGGAGCAGGCTCTCAAGGTTGATGGAGTTAAAACCGATGCCGGCGATGGCCGCACCGATCAGACCCCCGAACAGCGCATGGGACGAACTCGACGGGAGCCCCTTAAGCCAGGTGATCATGTTCCAAAGGATGGCGCCCATCAGCCCGGCGAAAATGATGTCCGGCGTGATCTGGACGCCGTCGGAGCCTTCCCGGATGATGCCGCCGGAAACTGTCTTGGCGACCTCCGTTGACAGGAAGGCACCCACCAGGTTCAGGATGGCGGCGAGCGTCACTGCAGTCTTCGGCTTGATGGCGCCCGTTGCGATGGGCGTGGCCATCGCGTTCGCGGTGTCATGGAAGCCGTTCGTGAAGTCGAAAAATAGTGCCAGTGCGATAACCAGCGCCACCATTAAGGTGATATCCACCTGTTGCCCAATCTGCAGAGTCGACGTTCAGCAGTTTCTTTGCCCCGGCTGCCTTGCACAGCATAATTCACCAGCTGTTCGCTTGAAATGACTTGTGGCGTTAACGGAACCGGCGTGAAACCCTATCGATCGTACGCGTCCCGGGCATCAGGTCAAAACGTTGGCGGCGTGAGGAAGGAGTGGACGGCAGCCAGTTCACCGGGCGAAATCCCGAGCCGTGGATCGGGTGAGACCAGGAGGATCCGCGCGCCGAGGAAACGGGCCCACGCCTGCGCTTCCTGTTCAAACCGGAGCTGGTCGTCAATCCACACGATCCGCTCCGGATTGCTCCGCTCCAGATCCGCCTGCAGCGCCGCCAGCTTCCACCACCCCGCCCCCGTGTTGCCGCCGTCAGCAGCCAGGTGGGGCCAACGGCTGCCGTTCAGGCCGATGGCGGGGCACAGGTATTGGGCAGCCATCTCCTCCCAGCTGGTGAGCCAGATAAACCGCACGTCCGGCTGCGCTGCCAGGCTGTTCAGCCCGTCCACCAGTTCCTGCGCATAGGCCACCGGCAGCAGGCCCGCCTCGGCGCGTCGCCATTCGGAGCCCCATTCGCTCCTGCCGGCCGGGCCAAACGGGCAGATGACGCCGTCAACATCCACATAGAGCGTGACGTTCCGCACAGCCGCTCCGCAGGCTCAGCGTTGGGGATAGTCCGAGGGCCGGCCGGGGCCCAGCATGGGGGCCACCTTTTCCTCCAGGGCGGCCACCGTCGCGTCGGGAAGGACGATGAGGCCGTCCAGTTCCCGGCGGGCACGCTTGTAGGCTGCCTGTCGCTCGGCCGGTGTGGCCGCGCCGTCCTCCGCTAGCCGCAGCAGCTTCCTGGCCTTGGCGAGCCGTTCCCGCTCCGGACCGGAAAAATTGGTGTCCCTGATCCGCCTGGCTTCCCGTTCAGCTATTGAGAAGGCCACTTCGTAGCCGTTGACGGCGGCGCGGTACGCGTCGAGCCGGGACGGCACCGTCAACTCCTTGGCGGTGGCAGGCCGGAGACCGTCAGCTTCACGCTTGGCCCGCAGGAACGCCACGGTCAGGGGTTCGCGGACATCAGTCATCAGGGGAAAGTCGATCAGCTTGCCGACATCCAGCTCATAGTCCAGCCACTGCTTGTTGACGGCGTCGTGCGTGGCCATCAGCAATGCCACTTCGGCTTCGGCCACTTGCTCCGCCTGCAGTGTCTGGTTCCGCAGTTTGTAGAGTTCCACGCGCCGCTGGTGCCTGCGCTCGGTGGAGTTTTGCCACGACCGGGCCCAGCCGCCCATCACACCACTGAGGGGAAAGACCAACCACCAGTAATGGGCCATAAAATCGAGGATGGGCTGCACACTTCTATCGTCCCACCGCGCGCCGCCGCTGCTCAAGGACTGCGGAGACGGCGTCGGCAAGCCGGGCTCACCGCCGCTGTTTCGCCCGGTTCCCCAGCAGTACGCTGGGTGCATATTCCAAGAGCCGAGCCATGCCAGAACTCGATGAACTGCTTACCTCCGGACGCGTTGCCTTCGTCCGGCGGGACTGGGTTACGGCAAACCGCAGCCTCACTGAGGCCCACCGGAGTTCGCAACTCGCCACGCCGGACCTGGACGCTCTCGCCAGCTCGGCGTGGTGGCTGGGCAACGTGCCCGAATCGCTGGCGGCATCCGAGGAGCTGTACCACCGCCTGGCGGCCGAAGACAACCCGTCCGGCGCGGCCATGACCGCGATCATACTGTCGCTGCGTTGGGGCACACGCGGGGACCTCGCTGTGGCGTTGGGCTAACTTTCTGTCCTGTTTCCCCGAAGGCTGGCCGGCGTCCGGAGGTGTACATCATCCGCCCCATCCCCTGCTTCCAAGATGCATCATCCGCCCGCCGCGGCCAAAGGCGGTACCGCCATAGCCTCGGTACATCGGACACCGTGTCCGGACCGGTGAGGAAAGGAAGGCCGATGACTACTCAGCAGACAGAGTCCGCCATTGAGGCAGCTGAGGTTGAGGCAGCTGCCCGGCGGTTGCTGGGCATCCTGAATGACGGCTCGACTGCCGTGCTGGCGAGCATCGGGCCACCAAACGGGACTTTTTGACACCCTCGCCGTGCTGCCTCCGGCGACCAGCGAGCAGATCGCCGATGCGGCGGGCCTCAACGAACGCTATGTGCGCGAGTGGTTCGGCGGCATGGTGACGGCACAGTTCGTCGACTACAAGCCGGCTGCCGTGGGCGGCTTTCCTCTACGCAATTTTCCACCACGCACTGCATGTCGGTTTCACTCGCACAGGACGGTGACGGACTGGGAACATTGTGGGGCGTGCAGCGGGCCGAAGCGATGGTCCGCGACGCCGGCTTCGGCGACGTGCAGGTCCTGGATCTGGAGGAGGATCCGTTTAACGCCTACTTTGTGGCCAGGAAGCAGGCCGCCGAAAGCCGGTAGCGCGGAACTAGGAGGCCGGAGCTGCCATTGGGTTGTTGACGTTGACCAGCCAGGCGGTCCCGAACCGGTCCGTGCACATGCCAAAGATATCGCCCCACGGCGCCGGTTCGAGTGGAACGGTTACGGTGCCGCCGTCGCCGGCCAGCTTGTCCCAGTAACCGCGCAGTTCGTCCTCATCGTCGCCGCTGATCGAGACTGAAATGGAACTGCCGGCCGCGAGGTCCATGCCGTTTGGGGTGTCCGCCCCCATCAGCACCAGGCCGTTGTTGGTGGTCAGCATGCCGTGCATGATCTTGTCGGCTTCGGCCGGATCTTCGCTGGCCTGGAACTCGCCGAATGTACTGAGCGCCAGGTCGCCGCCGAACACGGACTGGTAAAACGTCATCGCCTCGCGGGCGTTGTCGCGGAAGCCAAGGTAGGGGTTGAGCGTTGTTGGCATGGGCGGATCTCCTTGCGGTTCGGAACGGACTCGGAAAGGAACAGTCAACATACTGCCCCAATTCCACCCGGGTTCATAGGGTGCCGCCCCCCGGTTTTTCCTCGGGGTTCAGGGCACGAAACGGTACCCGACACCGGGCTCGGTGAGCAGGTGGCGGGGATTTCCGGGGTCCGCCTCCAGCTTCCGGCGCAGCTGGGCCATGTACACGCGAAGGTAGTTGGCTTCCTTCTGGTAGGACGGACCCCAGACGTCAAGGAGCAGCTGCTGCTGGGTTACCAGCCGGGACGGGTTCCGGACCAGGAGCTCCAGGATGTTCCATTCGGTGGGTGTCAACCGGACAGCATCGCCGTCCCTGGTGACGCGCCGCTGGACAAGGTCCACGGTGAACGACGACGCCGCCACGGTAGGCGCCGACTCCGGCTCGGGTACCCGGCGCATCAGCGCACGCAGCCGGGCAAGGAGTTCGTCCAGGCCGAACGGCTTGGTGATGTAGTCGTCCGCGCCCGCGTCCAGGGCTTCCACTTTGTCCGAAGAGCCGTGCCGCGCGGACAACACCAGCACCGGCAGGCTGCTCCACCGGCGAAGTTCCCGCAGGACCTCCGCTCCGTCAAGGTCCGGCAGCCCGAGGTCCAGGACCATCAGGTCCGGCGGCCGGTGCGATGCGGCACGCAGGGCCGTTCCGCCGTCGGGCGCCGTATCCACGGCATAGCCGTGGGCCCGGAGCGTGATGCGGAGGGCCTTCAGGAGGTGGGCGTCGTCGTCGACTACCAGGACGCTGGTGCGGTGGCCGGCCGGGGTGCCTGAAGATTCGGTCGGGCCCGGGCTCATGTTGCGTCCTGCCTCGGCCGGTCCGCCGCATGGCGCGCGCCTGCTTCACCGGTGGAAAGGGCCAGGGTGATCACCATGGTCAGCCCGCCGCCCGGAGTTTCCTCAGCGGTCAGGGTGCCTCCCATCGCCTTGACGAAACCGTCTGCGACGGCCAGGCCCAGCCCTACTCCGGTGCCCTGCGGCAGGTCGTGGAGCCGCTGGAATGGCTGGAACATTTCCAGCACTTTCCGGGCGGGCACGCCCGAACCGTGGTCAATGATCCGCAGCTCGCCGGTCGGATAGCCATCCAGGGTCGCTGAACCCATGCCGTCGGAGGCGCCGGTCACAGTGATTCCGGAGTCTGGCGCGTACTTAACGGCGTTTTCGACGATATTGGCGATGACGCGTTCCAGCAGCACCGGATCAGCTTCCACGGCGGGCATGTTGGCTGGCAGCTCTACGCGGACCGTGCCGTCCGGGAGACCACGCAGAGCCGGGGCAACAACGTCGCTCCACCGGACGGGCCCCAGCGACGGCCTGACGGAGTCGGCGGTAATCCTCGACATATCCAGCAGGTTTCCCACA
Organism: Arthrobacter sp. B6; assembly: GCF_001663775.1. GTDB lineage: Bacteria > Actinomycetota > Actinomycetes > Actinomycetales > Micrococcaceae > Arthrobacter. The sequence goes on from NZ_KV467168.1 coordinate 47,348, forward strand.
AGCTGGTCCAGCCGGTCTGTACACTCGTCGATGGTTTCCAGCAGCTCCCGTTCCTCCTCAGGGGTATACGTAACGGAGCGCTGCAGCAGCCCGCCGGCGGCGAGCTTGATCCCGGCCAGGGGCGTCCGCAGGTCATGGGACACAGCCCGCAGGATGGCGGTGCGCATCGTGTTCCCTTCGGCGAGCCGCAGCACTTCGCGCCGGCTGACGGCCAGCTGGCGGCGCTCCAGCTGGGCCTTCACGTGGACCGCAAAGGCACCCAGCAGCCTGTTGTCCGCCGCCGGGACCTCCCGGCCGAACAGCACAAGCCAGGTGTCGGCGTCGACCGGCTCTGCCGTGCTGCCCGCCAGGCCGGTGGCGCCCGGTGCCCACCTGGTGGTGTCCCCGGCACCGGCCACCATCCGCCATGCTTGGCCGCCAGCATCCGACGCCGGAACAGCACCTTCCGAATTGCCCTCCCTGCTGGTGAACACACCGGCCCCGGCGGCACCAAAAACGTGCAGCGCCTCCGCAAGGAGCCCGTCGAGGGTGTCCTCGGAGCGGGAGGCCCCCAGCGCGAGCTCACCCAGCGTCGCCGCCTCCGCCTGGGCGCGGGCTGCTACCTTGGATCGGCGGGCGGACGTGTCCACGACACCGGCGACGGCCACGCAGACACCGACGAAAATGCCCAGGGACAGGAAGTCCTGAGGATCGCTGACGGCCAAGTTTCCCACCGGTGGCGTGGAGAAATAGTTCACCAGCACGCTGCTCCACAGCGCGCCGACCACGGCGGGCCACAATCCTCCCACCAGGGCCACGGCAACGGCGCCGGCCAGCTGGATCAGGACGGCGGTAGCCACGCTGTGGTCAAAGACTGCCAGCAGCAGCTGCAACAAAACCGGAACCGCACCGGCGAGCGCAAAGCCGGCGCCCACCCTGGCCCGGCCAAGGTCTGGCCGCCGGCGCGGTGTGGTCTGCTGAGTGTCGTGGCGGGGAACCACTTGGACAGCGATGTCACCTGCACCGCGGACCACCCTCGCTTCCACGGTGCCGCCGGAGAACAGCCCTGACAGCAGTCCTTTGATGGGCCGGCGGCGGGACTGGCCCACGACTATATGGGTGGCGCCGGACTCGCGGGCGTAGTCGAGCAGGGCCCGGGCGGGGTCGGCCGCGGAGACGGTGTGGTAGGTCCCGCCCAGCCCAACCACCAGCCGGCGCTGTGCCTCCAATGTTTGGGGAGATTCGCCCGGCGCCCCCTCCGCGGTGCGGACGTGGACCGCTGCCAGCCCACCGCCGTCGCTCCTTTCCAGGATCCGGGCGGCGCGGCGGATGAGCAGTTCTGCGTCGTCGCTGCCGTCGAGGCCAATGACTATCCGTTCCCGTGCCATGCGGCCATTCTCCCACTCCGATCCGGCGCTCCTCCGCGCTTCAGCCGGCGGCGCTGTGTTCTCTGCCATAGCGGCGTTAAGGATGCGTCAAGATTGGCCGGATTTCGGTACGGGTGCCTGTCGCCGGTACTAGATTCGGCTCTGCCTGCGGCGCCGTACTGCGGGCTGAAAGGCATTCATGACCACCCTGAGCAGGCCGCCCGCCGACCCGTCATCCCTCCGTCTTAAGCGGGAGGCAGCCGTCAGCAACTGGCTGCTGTCCGGATTGCAGGACACCAAGGGTGCCCATCTGGGCCCCGGCGGGGTGGCGCCGGACGGAGAGAAGAGGCACCACTGGTGGCAGGTGATGTGCCTGACCGGCGTTGACTACTTCTCCACGCTTGGCTACCAGCCGGCCATTGCGGCGCTTGCTGCCGGCGCCATCTCTCCCCTTGCCACTCTCGTCCTGGTGTCTGTGACACTGTTGGGCGCCCTCCCGGTCTACCGGCGGGTGGCCGGCGAGAGTCCCCGCGGCGAGGGTTCCATCGCCATGCTGGAGCGGCTGCTCCCCCGCTGGGGCGGGAAGCTCCTGGTGCTGGTACTGCTGGGCTTTGCGGCGACGGACTTCATGATCACCATGACGCTGTCCGCCGCCGACGCGACGGCCCACCTGGTCGAGAACCCGTTTGCTCCTGAGTTCCTGCACGGCCAGGAGGTGGCCGTGACGCTCGTCCTGCTTGCGTTGCTCGCCGCGGTCTTCCTGCGCGGGTTCAAGGAGGCCATCGGCGTCGCCGTTGTGCTGGTGGTCCTGTACCTGGGGCTCAACGTCGTGGTCATTGCCAGGTCGCTCGGGGAGGTGGCCGCCCATCCGGTTGCCGTCGGCGACTGGTGGGAAACCCTCAACACTTCGCACGGCAGTCCCCTGATGGCGGTGGCCATTGCGCTGCTGGTCTTCCCCAAGCTGGCGCTGGGACTGTCCGGCTTTGAGACCGGCGTGGCGGTGATGCCGCAGGTACGCGGCGGCGCAGGCGATACGTGCGACAACCCGGCCGAACGCATCCGGGGTACGCGGAGGCTGCTGACCACCGCAGCAGTGATCATGAGTTCCTTCCTGGTGGCGAGCAGTTTCACAACAGTGGTCCTGATTCCCGAGGACGGGTTCCTGCCGGGCGGGGAGGCGAACGGCAGAGCGCTTGCGTTCCTCGCGCACGAGTACCTCGGGGACGGATTCGGCACCGTGTATGACCTGAGCACCATCGCCATCCTGTGGTTCGCCGGGGCGTCTGCGATGGCCGGCCTGCTGAACCTGGTCCCCCGGTACCTCCCCCGGTACGGCATGGCCCCCGAATGGGCCAAGGCAGTGCGCCCCCTCGTACTGGTCTTCACCCTGACGGGGTTCCTGGTCACCTGGCTGTATGAGGCCGACGTCGACGCGCAAGGCGGTGCGTATGCCACCGGTGTGCTGGTGCTGATGACCTCGGCAGCTGTGGCGGTGACACTCTCGGCCCGCCGGCTGCAGCAGCGGAAACGGACCATCGGGTTCGGCGTTATCGCAGTGCTTTTCGTCTACACCACCGTCACCAATATCGTGGAGCGGCCCGAGGGGATCCGTATTGCCGGGTTCTTCATCCTGGGGATTGTCGGCATCTCGCTCCTGTCCAGGGTGCTGCGTTCCTTCGAGCTGCATGCGACGCACGTGCGGCTGGACACGCAGGCGCTGGAATTCATGGCGGAGAACCTGTCCGGGCCGATCGGTATCATCGCCCACGAACCCCTCCGGCAGTCCGCCGAGGCCTACCTGCAAAAGCTGGCCTCCGCCACCGAGGCCAGCCACTTCCCCGCCGACTACCGGCCGCTGTTCCTGGAAGTCACCGTGGATGACTCCTCCGACTTCGAGACGGAGCTGGAAGTCAGGGGTGTGGTGCGCCACGGGTTTGCGGTGCTGGAGGTGAACGGCCCGGTGGTGCCGAACACCATCGCGTCGGTGCTCCTGCACATCCGCGACGTGACGGGGCTGATGCCGCACGTCTACTTCCGCTGGACTGAAGGCAACCCGGCGGTGAACCTCCTCCGGTTCCTGGTGCTCGGCGAGGGCGAAATCGCTCCCGTGACCCGCGAGATCCTGCGGGAAGCCGAACCGGACGTCACGAAGCGGCCTTGGGTGCACGTTGGTTGAGGCTCCCCCCGGGTGAAGACGCGAGCCTGCGTCGTCATTTAGGCTGAGCCGATGAGGAAGCGGGTGGTGCTGGCATCGGCGTTGGGACTTGCCGGACTCGCCGCGCTTCTTGCGTGGCGGGGGCCTCGTCTGCCGCCCGGCACGGAGGAAACCATTGCCCGCATCCGTGCCGCCCCCGTAACGGGAGTCGTCAAGGGCAAATCGGGGTATGCCCAGTCCGGCGGGGTCCGGATCTGGTACGAGTCCATCCCTTCTGCCGGTGCGGAGAAGGGTGTCGTGTTGCTCAACTCCTCACTCGGCGTAGGCTCGTTGTTTTGGCCGCCCGCCTTCCTGCGCGCCCTGTCGGCGGCGGGATACCGCGTGGTCAGGTACGACCATCGGGGCACCGGCGCGTCGAGTTGGATGACAGGCTGGAGCCGAAAGCATCCGTACTCACTCATCGACATGGCGAACGATGCGATCGCCGTCCTGGACGAGCTTCATATCGACCGCAGTCACGTGCTCGGGCTTTCACTCGGAGGTTTCGTCGCCCAAGAGATCGCGATCGCGTACCCCGGGCGTGTCCAGTCCCTTACCCTCATGTCAACATCGGCCGACCCAACCGACGGCTCTATGCCGGGGCCTCAGACCTGGCCGCTGATCCTGTCCGTGATAGCGGGCCTTCCACTGCTGCGCTACCGCTTGCTCGGCGGGGAAGCGAATCTCGTGAAGGAGCTCCTCGCCGGGCTGGTCGCGCAAGGCGGAGACGAACCTGTCGACGTGGAAGAGTGGACCAGGATCGTTCTTTACGACCTGCGCGAGCGAAACGGACTCAACCTCCGCGCACTGCTGCAGCACCAGGTTGCCGTCGCCGTGACCCGCTCCCGATACCCGCTTCTGGGTTCGATCACGGCACCCACCCTTGTGATTCACGGGAACGCCGATGCGTACCTGCCGATCGAGCACGGCCACCGACTCGCCGCAGCCATCCCTTCCGCCTGCGGCCTTTGGCTGGAAGGCGCCGGTCATCCGTTCCCCTACCCTGACATGCACGAGGTAATGACGGCGATCACAGGCCACCTCGACGCCACCGATGTCTCCGCTCCGGACCGGCGGGGCGGTCGGGTTCAAGGCACCACAGCAACAAGTGATCCGTGAATACGGAACACGGCGACGGAATCGAGGATAGGTGCCGATCCACAACCGGATGGTGCCCACACCCAGGCCGACCGCTAAGGCACGGATCATCCACCTGCGGTGGGCAGCGATCCTACGGTTCCGGACTGCTCGGTAGGCAAGGCCGGCGCCGCAGCGGCCGGGCTGTTCCAGATCCCAGGCGGTCAGGAAGTAACTCCCCTGGCTTCGCCCGTGACAGAGAGCTACACAGGAACGGCGACGTTGGAACTCGGCGACCCTCCGGAAGGGGCCACCGACATCGAATTGAAGCTAACCGCCCTGACCCCTGGCTGGTTTAAGTTCCAGGACGGCGCCTCCTGCGGTTTCACCGCCACAGACATCGACACAGAGGCGGGATATGCCTCCTGCCGGTACACCGTTTCCCTCGAACCAAGGCAGGACAGCATCACGATCAACACCGAGCCGCATAGCCGGTGGCAGCTCACCGCCAAATATGTGAAACAGGAACGGACCGAGCCGGGCGTCAACGCCAAAGGTGAAACCTACGGCATGGAAAGCCCCGAACACGGAGTCCCGGATCTGATCGCCGTCATGGCAACGAACGGATCATCCGGCTACGCCTACGCAAAGGATCTCTACGGCGGGCCAATGCCCACCAGCCCGGAAGATGCAGTGACAAACTTTTCCAACCCAATCCCCCTTCGCGAAATCCCCGTATTCCTCAGCGACGGCGAAACACAAGTCGGAACCTTCAAGGCAGCAGGTTCTGGCGGCGGAATACCCTCCTACCCATCCAGATCGCCGATACCGTCACAAAATCCGACTGTAGATCCGGCAGGCTAATCTTCGTACTCTGCCGGGCTAAAGCTCCGGTGCGTGCTCCTCGGGCAGCGCGCCCTCGTCCTCCGGGTGCCGTTTTAGGTTCAGCAGCGCCAGCGCCAGACCACCCCATACGGTGAGTATGGCGATGATCATCATGGTGATCGCGATGGGTGTCATCGTGCAGTCTCCTCTGATTCTTCGTCCACCATGGATTGATATTCGGGATCGTGGTGCGCTTTGGACCTGCCGCTCCAGGGGATGAAGGTCAGGACGAGCGCCAGGACCACGAGCCCGCCCGCCATGCCCCAGCCGAACAGGCCAACAAACCACTCGGGATAGCCCTCATAGGTGGTGGAAATCTTGCTGATGAATTCGCTGGAAACCATGTAGATCAGCGCAAGCGGCACTACGCCAGCAACAAGCACCATCCACGCCCGGCGCATCTTGATCGTCGAAATGCGGTTGAGGTGGGCTGATAGCAGGGGAAGCTTACGCAGGAACCATGCCAGCACCACGACGGTGACCAGCGCCCCGAGCGTGATGCCAAAGCTGTTCACGAAAGCATCGGAGGTGTCCAGGAGGTAGAGGCCCGTTGCCGTCGGGAAGAGTGCCAGTGACACCGCCGCGACCAGTCCGCTCACCACTATTGAAGCCTTGATCCGCGCCCAGCCGAGTTTGTCCTGCACCGCCGCCACGATGACCTCCAGAACCGAGATCAGCGATGTAACCCCGGCGAACACCAGGGACCCGAAGAACAGCACCCCCATGACCGCCCCGAACGGCGCCTGGGACACAATGGTGGGGAACGCGACGAAAGCCAGGCCGATGCCTTGGGTCACCACATCGTTGACACCTGTTCCGGCCGCCTGCGCCATGAACCCAAGGGCGGCGAACACGCCGATGCCGGCCAGGATCTCGAATCCCGAATTGGAGAACGCAACCACCATTCCGGAACCGGTGAGATCGGTCCTGCGCTTCAGGTAGGAGGAGTAGGTGACCATGATGCCGTAACCCACGGAGAGGGAAAAGAAGATGTGCCCGTAGGCAGCGGCCCAGACGGACGGATCGGCCAGGGCGGCCCAATCGGGGGTGAAGAATGCGTTGAGTCCTTCCGCCGCGCCCGGGAGGAACAGGGATTGGACCACCAGCAGCAGGAACATGACCACCAGCAGCGGGAGCAGGACCGAGTTGGCGCGTGAAATGCCTTTGCGGATTCCGGCCACCATGATGATGATGACTGCGGTCCAGATCAACAGCAGCGGGAAGAAAACGGATGGCACAAAGTTGAAGCCGATGCCAGGCGCCTCGGCGACGTTGAGGAAAGTGCCGAAGAAGTAGCCCTCGGCGTCGTCCCCCCATGCCTCCGTGAACGAAAAGATGGTGTACATCAGGGACCAGGCGATGATCACGGCATAGTAGGCCGCGATGACGAAGCAGACCAGGACCTGCCACCACCCCAACGGCTCGGCCACCCGGTGGAGCCGGCGATAGGCAAGCGGCGCGGAGCCACGGAATTTGTGCCCCACGGCGTAGTCCAGGAACAGCAGCGGGATGCCCGCCGTCAGCAACGCCACGAGGTACGGGATCAGGAACGCGCCGCCGCCGTTGTCATAGGCGATATAGGGAAAACGCCAGATGTTCCCAAGCCCCACAGCTGAACCGATGGCGGAGAGAATAAAGAGCCGGCGCGTGGAAAATGTCTCGCGCTTCGCAGGTGCGGCGGAGCGGGAAGATGATGGGCCGCTCATCCCGTCACGCCCTGCACAAAGGTTGTCAGTTTGATGCTGCAGCGCTGGATAGCGCGCTTTTCTGGACGGTCCATGGGGGCTCGCTCTCGGAGGAAGGTGGAAGTCCGATTCACTGGCTATGCCGCGACTCTACTTTCACCCGTCGTTTCATGGAAGCCCTGGACTTTCCGCACGGCTTTTCGCGCAGGTGCTCCGTCCTGCCGCAGGAGCAGAAGTCCAAACACGAGTACGGACCATTTATCGCCGATCCGATCCAATACATCACGGATCCCGCAGTCCGGATGGTCCGCTTCGCCGCAGGGTTCCGAGGCTGGCGCGCCTGCGCCCGGAGCAACCCGCCGTACAACCAGCAGCAGCCAGCTCCGGGCTCTGGACTTCGACGTCCCCGAAACAATCTCCTTTGAGGGCGTGGAAACACTCGTGATGGTGTCCGCCGGAACTGAAGAAGACGACGTCGTCATCAGCCGTCACAACAACGCCATCACGGCGGCAGAACGCGATGGGGTCAGGCACATCGTGTACACGAGCCTCACCGACGCCGGCGACCATCTGGGATTCGCACTGGCACACCGCTGGACAGAATGCCGCCTTCGTCACGGAACGCCGCAGTGGACAATTTTGCGGAACGGTCTCTACGCGGAGCTGATCGGCCAACTCCTGGCTCCCCGGGAAAGGGTCATCTCTGCCCCGTTCGGGCAGGGCGGCGTTGCCGCAGCCGCAGCGAATTGCGTCAGGCGTTGGACTCTTCAGCGCTGCTGCCCTTCCAGCCATCGATGCTGCTGTTTATCCATTCCGCTGCAAGCCACGGATTCCTCGAGGAGACTGGCACTGACCTCACCAACATCCTCGGACGCGAGCCCCTAACCCCACTTCACGTAGCAGCGGCCGCCGCAACCGGCAGCACCAGCAGGTAGCCGGTCGGCAGATCGCTGCTCCAGCGTCGCGGCTCGCGGGCCACGAACTGGGTTGCCAGCTGCTCAGGGGTGAGCAGGCTGTTGGGCGCGGGCGACGGACCCCACTGCCCGCTGCCATGCGGGTGGAGCGGATCCTGGACGCGGATGCCGGTGACCGAGAACTCCGGGAACTGGTCGGGATCGCCGAGCGACTCGAACCCGCTCATCACCCACGCGTGGCGGCCGCGCCACATGACCAGCCCAACCGGCCGTCCCGTGTCGGCGATGGCACGCGCCGCGGTCTGCAGCGCGTCGTCGTACTGGGGGATGCTGACGACGGTGTACGGCCCCATCCCGATCTCGGTCAGCACCTGCGCCCAACCGAGCGGGTTGGCACCGTTGAACGAGTTGGACGACCGTGCCCGCGCCATTTCCCACAGCTCGCCCTGCTGAGCGGGGTCGGCCCACGAGCCGCCCCCCGTGTCATCGATGAGGTTGTGTGCGATCTGGATGCTGGCCCCAACACACCAGTCAAAAGTGTACTGCGGCACGAAGTCCCCCAACTGGTAGAGGTTGAGGGCGAACGCCTGGGGCACCGGGGGTGGCGCGGGAACCGGTGTCGGCGTGTTGGCCGGGGTCCGTTGGGGGGCGGGGGCGGCGTCCCCAACAGCCGGCAGGGGCGAAGAGGCTGCGGACGGTCGATCGGTGGCGGCCTCATCGAGGTCCACAACGGGAGTGCAGGCAGTGATAAGGCTCGCCAAGACGACGAGCCACGCCAGAAGACGGGCAGGGGCACCGGTCATGATCCAGTTTAGCGCGACGCGGCGGGAACGCCTCGTGCAGGGATTGGCCCCTCCAGATGCTGTTTCAAGCCCCTCCGGCCCGCCGCACCATCTCGTTGATCCAAATGGGCGCGAACGGAGAAGTGCAGTTCGGCGGAGTCGGGTAGTCCTTGAGGACCTCCAGGCGCTCACCAATATCGATTGCGCGGATACGGTGCTCCGCATGCTGGATCCCGATCTGAGCCAGACAGGCGTTCATCGCCCACTGCAGGCGATCCGGGGCCTCTCTCATCTCAGCCTCGATAACGCTGAGCAGCCCCGCGAGGTCGAGTCCCTCGGGCTTCCTCTTCACGCGTTCGGTGGTCAGCGCCCAGCCGGCACTGGCGACCACTGGATCCGGATCGGCGGACCAGGACCGGCGCAGATCTTCGGAGTGCGCATTCTTCTTCACTACGTAGTTCACGAGCCAGTCGTGCACCTTGGGCGTGCGCGCCTCCCGCAACATGAGATCCAACTCGTCACGCTCGTAGGCCTTCGGCCGACAGACCAGGAGCGCAAGCAACCTCGCGGCTGTGTCCTCTGTGTCCCAGAGCTGCCGTGCGAGTTCCTGCTGCGTCTTCAGCCGGTTCGCCACGGCGCGCAGCTTACTGAGGTTCACACCGTGATCGTCGCCGTGTTTCGCGTTCACCTCACGGGCCCTCGGGTCTTCAAGTGTGGCCAGCTCGGCCATTACCTCGGCCACCGACCCTGCTGCCGTCGTCTCAGACACCCTTTGCCTCCCTATCCGTCACATCCGGGAGGATTAGCCTACGACGGAAGTGAGGCTCTTGCCGTCGTCGCCCGTTGGTGAATGTGGCCGGGCGGCCCTCCGCTATTCCCTGCTTTCCTCCCTGAGCGGTTTGAGGTGCCCCGGGACTGCTTCATTGGATAGGGCCGGATAGGTGCATTCGAACTCACCCCGATATCCGAAAAGGAACCCGAGGACGGGGTGCCGCACCTGCATCTGGATTGTGAATACCCCACGGGCGTCGTCAAAGCTCTCATACAGATCCGCCGTCCCCGTGCAGAAGGCGGGAAAGGTGAAGGCCACGAAGCCTTCGTAGAACCGCTGGGCTCCTGACTGCAGGTGAAGGGACCCATCCGCAGTGACCTCCAGAATCAGGTCAGTGGCGAGATGCTGGTGGGTACCGAGGTAGTCAACGATCCCGCCCCGGCGTGCGCTGTGCACCATCGTGGCATCGAACCGGCGCTTCCTTGACCGCGGAAGTTCCAGGGTCCTGACGAAGGTAACGGTAGGGCGGCCGAACGCGTCAACGTAAGGGTAGTTCTCGATGATGAAAGGGATGCCGTTGCCCTGGTCAGGGAACAAGATGTTGCGGTAGGCCCCAAGCCGCAAAAAGGGGACTGTCCACCACGCCCCGCGGCGGACTTCCGAAAAAACTCCGCGTCCCACACATGCGTAGCCCGCTTCGCTGGCCACGCCGAAGCGCTTCTGCAGCATGGGGTGCAGCCTTTGGAAATCGCTCCCCAACGCCAATTCAAAAATGGAAGCCATGGCTACTCCTGCCTTCTTCGGTCTTGACGGCCAACGCCATGTGCAACAGGCGACGGCAGCCCGGCGAGGGCCGATGGTGCACGTGCCGCGCGCGAGTCAGGGACGCTCCGCAGACACCGCCCGGCTCTGGGCACAGACCAGTGTGCGGGAAAAATGCACGAAGCCACGGTCGCCGTCATGCCCCAGGCCAGCGCGCCCGCATCCCGCCCAGTAGCAGCCCGGCGAAGCAGGAGGCCGGCCGCCAGAATGCCGCCCGCCCGTGCGGCGGCGTCGATGAGCCAATGGTCGCGGGAGTCCTTGGGGTCTAGATCCGACTCCGCCCACAGCCGCAGGCGGTCGAAACTGATGGCTGTTGCCCAGCCCACGGCTGGCCGAATCATCCAGGAGTCCAGAAGTCTTCCGACCGCCCGCATCCCCGGCTGGTAGTTGTACCCGGTGATGAACCGAAGTCCGTCTTCTGTGGGAATGTACCGCCAATAGCCTGAACCTGGGCCGATGGGCGAAAGCGGGTCGGCAGTGTCGAACTTCAGCACCGATGTGGCCTGGCCATCGGATCGATGCCTGTGGCCCCAGTGACGTACCGGCCCCCTGGATGCTGTGAAACGGAAGCCGGAACTCGTATCGAAACCGGACAAGTCCCTGCTCATCGCTGCCGGCAGGGACTATTTTGGAGAACCGCAGATCCCAGCGGGGGTGCAGGACCGGATCCTGGCTCAGGGTCCACACCCTCTCCATGGCGGCCCTGATGCCGATCTCGACGTAGATTGGCTTCTGCGACGCCAGCAGTTTTCCACCCAACGTTTCCCCCATTCGAGCATCATAAAGTGCTGACTGGCCGCGGGCGGAAGTGACCCGCCCTAGTTGACCCGCTATATAACTAGTGCCACTATCTATGGCGGTCGCCGTCGTACTCGCAGTGGCCTACCTCGGCCTGATGGTCCTGCTGCTGGTGCTCCGCGTCGATGTCCGCGCCCTCGTGGGACCTTTCTCCCTGTTGCCGGCGCCGGCACTTGCGCTGGCACTTGCGCTGGCCGGCGTCGTCGCTGGATTCCTCACCGACTACCTGTACCCGACACCCCGTCCCCGCACCCGCTGACGAGCGCCGGCTCTGGAAGTTTCGGCGGTAGGCTCGGGAACATGGCCAGATATTTTGATGTTCATCCCCAGGATCCCCAGCCCCGCGCCGTCACGCAGGCGGTCCGCATGGTGCTCGACGGCGGCCTGATCGCCTACCCCACGGACTCCTGCTACGCGTTGGGTGCCCAACTCGGCAACAAGGAGGCGCTGGACCGCATCCGGACCATCCGCAAGCTGGACGACAAGCACCATTTCACCCTTGTCTGCAAGGACTTCGCCCAACTGGGCCAGTTCGTGAACATCGGCAACGACGTGTTCCGCAGCATCAAGTCCGTGACCCCCGGCAGCTACACCTTCATCCTGCCCGCCACCAAGGAAGTCCCACGCCGGCTGCTGCACCCGAAAAAGAAGACGGTGGGCGTGCGCATCCCGGACAACCGCGTGGTGCAGGCACTGCTGGCCGAACTCGGCGAGCCTCTCCTATCCAGCACACTGCTGCTCCCCGACGAAGAGGACCCACTGACCCAGGGCTGGGAAATCAAGGAGCGGCTCGACCATGAAGTGGACGCCGTCATTGACTCCGGCGACTGCGGGTCCGAGCCAACCACGGTGGTGGACTTCTCCAGCGGCGTGGCTGAGGTGGTGCGCCGCGGCACCGGGGACCCGTCCCGCTTCGAATAGCCTTCCTAGTCCTGCTTGCGCGCCCGGCTGGGCTGCACGCGGGGAGGCTCGCCGGGCATTTTGGGATAGTCGGGCGGAAATGGCATTTCGCCCAGTCCGGACTTCAGGTCGCGGTCCCACCAGTCCAGCAGCGTGTCGAGGGTGCCGGGGTTCGCGTTCATGTCCGCCCAGGGATCGCCCACGGTTTTGAGCCGGTCCGGGACGGTGAGGATGGTGAAGTCCTTTGGGCTGATGCTTTCCAGCTCGTCCCAGGTGATGGGACAGGACACCGACGCGTGGGGCAGGGGGCGGGGACTGTAGGCGCCGGCGATGGTCCGGTCCCGGTTTGCCTGGTTGAAGTCCAGGAACACCTTTTCGCCGCGCTCCTCCTTCCACCATGCCGTAGTGACCTTGTCCGGCATCCGCCGCTCGAGCTCACGGGTGGCCGAGATCACGGCATGACGGACGTCGAGGAACTCGCGCGTGGGCTGGATGGGCGCGTAGACGTGAAGCCCGCGGTTGCCCGACGTCTTGATAAAGGACTCCAGCCCGGCCTCAGCCAGCACGTCCCTCAACGCCATGGCGGCCGGTATCGCGTCGTCGAAATCCGTGCCCGGCTGGGGATCCAGATCGATCCGGAGCTGGTCCGGATTGTCCGTGTTCCCGGCCCGTGAAGGCCAGGGGTGGAACACCACTGTGTTCATCTGCGCGGCCCAGACAGCCGCAGCCGGCTCGTCGAGGACCAGCATGAGATGCGAGCGTGCACTCGGAAAAACCACCTTCACCGTGCGGATGAACTCCGGGGTTCCCTTCGGCGGGTTCTTCGAGAAGAACTGCTCGCCCTCAACGTTTTCCGAAAACCTCTGCAACGCCACCGGCCGGTCACCGTTGGCGGCAACGAAGGCCTCCCCCACGTCAACCAGGTAGCGCGCGAGATCCAGTTTGGTCAGTCCCAGCTCGGGCCAGAGGACCCTGCTGGGACTGGAAATCCGCATCTCGCGGTCGCCTTTGGGTCCAGGAACGGTAAGGGTGGTCTGTTCGCTCGCCATGGGGACAAGCTACACCCCGGCCCTCCCGCCGCAAACCACATTCGTTCGGCATGATGGATCCATGACCGTTACAGAGTCCGTCCTGACCATCGCCGTGGGCGACGTCGGAGTTTCTGCTGCGTACGCGCGCCCCGAGCAGCCCTTCGCCACCCTGGTGGTGGCCCATGGCGCGGGCGCCGGCATGGAGCATCCCTTCCTCCGAGGCTTCACCCATGCCCTCAACGGTGAAGGCGCGGCGACGCTGCGCTTCAATTTCCCGTACCGGGAGGCAGGGCGGAAGTTCCCGGACCGTCCACCGACGGCGATCGCGGCCTGGCAGGCGGCCATGGACGAGGCAGCGCGGCAAGGCGCGGAAAACGGGGACGGCGGGCCGGTCTGGGCGGCCGGTAAGTCCTTCGGCGGGCGGATGGCGTCGATGGCCGTTGCGGAGGGAATGGCCGCCGCAGGGCTCATCTATCTCGGATATCCGCTGCACCCGCCGGGCAAGCCGGAGAAAATCCGCGACGAACACCTTTACGGACTGTCACTGCCAATGCTGTTCCTGCAGGGTTCCCGGGACACGTTCGCCACCCCTGAACTGCTGGAAGGCGTCGTGAACAGGATCGGACAGTCCGCCGTACTGGAGTGGATCGACGGCGGGGACCACTCCTTTGCCATCGCCGGGAAGAAGCGCAGTGCCGAGGACATCGGGGCGTCCCTGGCCGGAACGGTTGCGGACTTCATGCGGACCCGCGGCTGAGCGGTCAGCTACACCGCGTCGTCGTGCCACCAGCCTTCCCAGGCGGTGGAGGTCAACTGCCCGTTGGGGAATTCGGCTTTTCCGTTTCCGCCACCCTGCCCACGGCTGTCGTCACTCCGGCGGGCGTCCAGCAAGAGGTTCAGGCTACTTAAGAGCAACATCATTGCGTCCTTTCAGGTCGTGGTGTGGACCACGCTGTCCACGTACGGACGAGCCTAACGGCCGCATGTTTCAGCAGGTCGACGCAAGGTTTCCGTTGTGTATCGTTCCTCTCACCCAGCTGGCCTGACGATTTGAAACCGGCCCATGATGACGTTACATCCGGGATTTCGTCCGTGCGGTTGCCTGCGCCGTCCACGGATCTTCCGGCCACGGATGCTTAGGGTAGCGGCCCCTCATCTCCGCCCTCACCTGCGCGTAGGGCCCGGACCAGAAGGACGCCAGGTCGTCTGTCACGGCCAGCGGGCGCCGGGCCGGTGACAGCAGGTGGAACAGTACCGGCACCCGTCCCCCCACCAGCCGCGGCGTCTCTGCCCAGCCGAAGCATTCCTGCAGCTTGACCGCGACCACCGGCCGGCCGCCGTCGTCAGGCATCTCAGCGTCCGCGTTTGCACCAGTCCCGGCTGCATGCTCCGGAACGTCCGGGTAGTCGATGCGCACGCGCGAACCGCTGGGCACTTCCAGCGATTCCGGCGCGAGTTCCGCCAGCTTTCCGGCCTCGGGCCAGGGCAACAGCCGCCGCAGCGGGTCGGTGAGGTCGATGGCGCTGGTGGCGGCTCCCCCGGCAAGCGCCTCGAGTTCCGGTCCCAGCCAGTCATCCAGATGCGAAAGCAGTGCAGGTTCGGAGACATCGGGCCAGGGTTCGCCCAGTTCGCGGCGGAGCAGGGCCAGCCGGCGCCGCAAGGCGTCCGCCGCCGTCGACCATCCGATGATCCCCAGTCCTTCCTTCGCCAGGGCGCGGGCCACTGCTGCGCGCCCTTCGGCGGCAGACGGGCGGACCGGAGTGGAGGACAGCACGATCGCTCCCAGCCGGCGTTCCCGCCGCGCCGTGACGCGGCGCTGGCTGAACTGCGCCTCCACTGTGTCACTGAGAAGGTGGCGCGCGGACGCTTCGGCGGTGTCTGCACCCAACGGCGCAGCGGAACGGATCACAGCGCCCGTGCCGGCCGCGTCCCGGCCCTCCGCCCGCGACACCTCTGCCACAGCGAGCCATTCATGCCCGGCCAGGGAACTTCCTGCCGGCAGCCCGGCCCGGGTTCCGGAGGACAGCAGGTAACGTTCCGGCCCTTCGCCCGGAACGCGCCGGGCCACCCTGTCGGGGAATGCGAGGGCAACGACGACGCCCACCGCTTCAGTTGTGCCGGCCATGCCGTGAAGGACGGAAGGCACGACGGCGCCGCCCTCCTGCCGCGCGATCGTCTCCATCCGCCTGACGTCCTCAGCCCAGCGCCGGGAGGCAGGCTCCTTGCCGGCTCGGAGGGCAGCGAGAAGCCGCGTCAGGTCGGCACCCGGCGCACGTTGGTCCCCCGCCACCAACGCAACCGCCTCGGCCGCTGTCCGCCGGCCCACAGCGGCGGCACCGTCCAGCAGTGCGCGGGCCAGCCTGGGATCGGCGGGGACCCGGGCCAGCGTCCTGCCGAGCGGGGTGGCATGTCCGTCCTGCGCCACGGCGCCGAGTTCGCGCAGCACCTCAACTGCCTCCTGCATCGCTGCCGTTGGAGGTGCATCGGGAAGGGCCAGTCCCCCGCCGCCGGGCGATCCCCAGCAGGCCAGGACCAGTGCCGCGGCGGTGAGATCGGCTACGGCGATCTCCGGGGTGACGTGGGCGGGGGCCGCGCCGAAGGCCCGCTGGTCGTAGCAGCGCACCACCCGGCCGGGCCCCTGGCGCGCGGCGCGGCCTGCGCGCTGGTCCGCCGACGCCCGGGAGCAGGAGACGGTCACCAGGCCGGACATGCCCCGGTTCGCGTCCCGCCGCGGTTCCCGCGTCAGGCCGGAGTCGACCACGAGGCGGACGCCCGGGACGGTGAGGGAGGATTCGGCGAGGTCCGTGGAGACGATGATCCGCGGCAGCGTGTCTTTGCTCCGGCCGGACACAGCACGGTCCTGCTCCGCGGGATTCACCTGGCCGTGCAGCTCCAGGACTTCGGTTCCTGTCCCGATCCGGGCGCGCAGGCGGCTTGCCACGTGGGACACTTCCCGGGCGCCGGGGACAAACACCAGGGCGTCCGTGTCTGCGCCGGCCCTGGCGTGTGCAGCCGCGGCCGTGTCCGCGACGTGGTCCAGGAACCCGCGCGTCACGCCCCGGCCATCCAGCCGTGGCACCGCCGCGGGCACCCACTCAACGTCCAGGGGGTACAGCGCCGACGGGCAGTCAACGACGGGAGCCGGCCCGCCGGCGTCGTGATCTTCTGTTTCGTCTTTCGAGGCGGCCCCGATCAGCGCCGCGAAGCGCGGTGCGTCCAGGGTGGCGGACATCGCCACCAGGGTGAGGTCTCCGCGGAGCTGGCGCACTTCGGTGAGCATGCCCAGCAGAAGGTCCGTCTCCAGGCCGCGTTCGTGGACCTCGTCCAGGATTACGGCACCTGCCGTTTCCAGCCCAGGGTCATCGAGCAGCCGGCGGAGCAGGATCCCCGGGGTGACGAACTCGATCACGGTCCCGGGCCCTGCCTGGCGCTCGCCGCGGACCGTGTAGCCCACCCGCTCGCCGAGGCGGCTGCCGTCCAGTGCTGCCAGGCGGCGGGCCGCTGCACGGGCTGCAACGCGCCGCGGCTGCGTGACCACCACGCGCCGCTGTCCCTGCCCGCGGGGCGTGCCGGCCACCAGATTCGCGAGCAGCGGCGGCACCAGAGTGGTTTTGCCCGTGCCCGGGGGCGCCTGCACCACCGCCGTCCCGGACTGCCCTCCCCGCCGCAACGCCGCGGTGAGGTCGCCGAGGGACTCGGCAAAGGCCAGTCCGGCACCGATGGCTGGCAGGTCAAACGTCGCGGCAAGGCTCGGAGAAGTCACTTATCCATTCTCCCCGCACGGCGGGTGCCGGACTGCCCGTCCCGTCGGGGGCCGCCGTAGGAGAGACTGGAGGCAGTCACTCATGAAAGCGGGACCAGCATGATCAATCTCCAGCAGGACGCCGAAGGCTTCATCAGGATGAAGCGCCACTTTCCCGCCAGCGCCGAGGTGACCGTCACGTTCGCCGACGGCAGCGAGGAAGTGTTCAGCGGCCTCCGGCTGAACCGGATCTATGACGACGCCCTGGCCCTCTACCGCGCACAGAACCAGCTTGATGCCAAGGGATTCTCCCGGGGTCCGAAGAAGAAGGTCCAGACCGGAATCGAGTTCGTGGCCATCGCCCCCGGCATGGGTAAGGCGGAGGACCGGCGGCAGAACCACTAGCCCCCGCCCAACGGAGTTTTTGTCCAGATGTGGCGACTTCGAAGGGTATTAACTCGCCATAAGTGGACAAAAACTCCCTACCTCGGGGGCGGGTCAGGGCTTGTTGTCCCTGGCCACGTTCTCCACCTCGGGAGGGCCGCCTGGGCCGGCGTTGGTCCTCCTGTTGATCAGCCACGTGATGAACCAGAGCACCACGCCGATGGCCATCAGGCCGCCGGCGATCTGGTACTGGATGATGTTCCGGCCAACCCAGGGGCCGGCCAGGAAGGCACACAGGAGTGCGGCCAGCAGCGGCAGCTGCCCCGGGGACGTGAAGAACACCTTGCGGTTTGGGTCCCTCTTGCGGCGAAGGACCAGGCAGGCCACGTTGACCACCGTGAAGACGCACAGCAGCAGGAATGCAGTGGTACCGGAGAGGTTTGCCACGATGTTGCTCTCCGGATCGGAGGTGACGTACCAGATGAGGCCCAAAGCCAGGACGGTGGAGAACACTATGCCGGCCCAAGGTGTCCGGCGGACCGGAAGCACCTTTCCGAGCGGCCGCGGCAGGATGCGCTGGCGGGCCATGCCGTAGATCAGGCGGCTCGCCATCAGCATGTTGATCAGCGCGGTGTTGGCGACCGCGAAGACGGCAAGGAACGGGAAAATTGTATCGATCGGGAAGTCGGGTGAGCCCTTGTGCACCACCTCAAGAAGCGCGGCACCTTCGGCCTCCCGGATGCCTTCAAGTTCAACGGGTGTCAGCACGCTGACCACGGACACGGCCACCAGCATGTAGAGGATCACAGCCACGCCCAGGCCCGTCAGCATGGTCCGGGGGAAGATCTTCTCCGGGTGATGGGTCTCCTCCACCATGTTCACGGAGTCCTCGAACCCCACCATCGCGAAGAAGGCGATGGACGTTGCTGCAGTGACTGCCAGGAACAGCCCCTTGTCCTGGTAGTCGTTGAAGACAAAGATTTCCCCGGGGTTCCCGGTGCCTTGCATCATCACGTAGAAACCGACGCCGATCACAATGCACAAAGCCGTCATCTCGACAATTGTCAGCACCACGTTGAACTTCACGCTCTCCCCCACGCCGCGCAGGTTGATCACCGCCAGCAGCACCATGAAGGCCATCGCCACCAGGGTTATCACCTCCCGGCCGGGCACTTCCATCCAGCCGTTGATCTCCAGGCCGCCGAAGAAGTTCTGCGCGAGGACGTTCGCGGAGGTGGAGGCGCTGGTGATGCCGGAACAGACCACGGCGAATGCCACCAGGAACGTGACGAAGTGGATCCCAAAGGCCTTGTGCGTGTACAGCGCCGCGCCGGCCGCCTGGGGGTATTGGGTGACCAGCTCCAGGTAGGAGAACGCCGTCAGCGTCGCGACGACGAAGGCGAGCAGGAACGGCAGCCACACGATGCCGCCCACAGTGCCGGCCATGGTGCCCGTCACGGCATAGACGCCCGCGCCCAGGATGTCACCGACAATGAAGAGCAGGAGGAGTTTGGGCCCGAGGACCCTTTTGAGTTCCGGTCCGTCGCCCGCGGGCGTCACGTCGAATACTTCCTCAGACGTCTGACTCATGGCTGACCTCCACAGCGGGTAGACGGCTCCCGGTGGAAACCGATAAAGGATTCCCGGCCTCAAAGTGACCTACTTCACTGTGAACCTCCCGGGCAGCTTTGGCAACAGCGGCCGCCCCGAACGGGGTAGCCTGACCAGGTGGAGGGCACATGAGAGTTCGCAGCGCTGGCATTCTGCTGTACCGCCGGGACCCGGCGTCGGCCTTTCAGTTTTGGATCGCGCACATGGGCGGACCATTCTGGGCGCGCAAGGATGCCCGGGCCTGGTCCGTGCCCAAGGGGGAATACAGCGAGGACGAGGACCCGTGGGCAGCAGCGCAGCGGGAGTTCGCTGAGGAGATGGGCGTGCCGCCGCCTCCCGCCGAGTACCGGCAGCTGGGGTCGTTCAGGCAGCCGTCAGGCAAGATCATTACGGTCTTCGCGGCCGAGTCTGATTTCGCCCCGGACCGGATCATGAGCAACACCTTCCCGCTGGAGTGGCCGAAGGGGTCCGGCGTGATCACCGACTTCCCCGAGATCGACCGCGCTGAGTGGGTAACCGAAGCTGAAGCCCGCACCCGGCTGGTGCGGGGCCAGTTGCCGATCCTCGATGCCCTGACCGAGCAGCTCAGCCGAGGTGCCAGTTAACGACAGTGACTACAGGGCCACGCTGTCCGCGTAGACGAGGCGCGGTACGCGGGCGCTGCGCTCGCCCGGCACAGGGTCGGCGTCGAGCAGTTCGTGCTCCTCCACCAGCACCCGCCAGAGTGAATCCGGGTTGCCCGGCTGGCGCAGTCCCGGGATCCCTGCCGCGTCCCCCGATGGCGTCCCGGCGTTCGGCGGCAGGTTAAGTGCCCCCGACCAGGTGGCTCGGAATCCCCCGCCTTCTTCCACGCTAACGGCCAGCAGCAGCCAGCTGGACACGGTCTGCCATTCCAGGTCTCCCCCGCCATTGGTCCGGCTTTGTACCGAGGCACGAACGGTACGGGACTGCTGAAGCCGTGATGCCCGGGTTGCGGCGTCACCGGTGGGGCTGTCGGCGGTGAGCTGTTCCCCCGGCAGGCCCGGTGCTCCGTGGGGATCCCAGCGCAGCCAGCTGACGACGCCGGTCAGGGTCACCTGGACGTGCCCGGTGTCCGGCCGGCTGACCGTCAGGGTCCGGGCGGGCAGCGGCTGCACCCAGCTGGTCAGCGCGACCGGTGACAGCTCGCAGCCGGCAATGGAGTGCGGCTGGTACCGGGCCACGGCCAGGCGCAGGAACGGCCACAGGGCGGAAGTCTCCTGGACGGCGACGTCGGCAAACCAGCGGCCGGTTGCTTCGTCGTACTCCGGCCGGTAGCCCAGGACCCGTACTGACGGGCGGCCCCGGACATCCCGCAGCGGCACGGACGCGGCAACAGCGACAGGGTTCCCGGGCGCGTCAGGCCACCCGCGCTCCCGCCCGCCGGGAGGCCGGCCACCGAGGGGCGGCCTGGCGCCGACGCCTTCCGCGGCACCCGTTTCCACCAGGTCCAGCACCAGCTGGTCCAGCGTCAGCAGGGGCGGCACGGTGGGCGAGGACGTGCTGCCGCCGCGGTGAATGATCGGATCTGCTGCCCACAGGCTGGTGGCACCGTCCGGAGCCTGCCGGACCTTGGGCCTGCGGACCCAGGATCCGTCCGGCTGCTGCACCCATTCATCGGGGTCGAAGACCAGGACCCCCAGCAGCTCCCCGTCGCCGGAGGAGAACCACGGCCGGGCAAGCCAGATGCGCACGCCGGACCGCCGCACCTGCCGCCAGGCGAAAGGGCCAGCCGGTTCGGCCCCGGCCTCCCAGCGCAGCAGCGGCACGGCGTCCAGCACCAAAGGCGCGGCGGGACGGGCTGACGAGGGGATGTCGAGCTCCACCGGCACGCCGGCGAGTGCCGGATCCTCAGGGTCGGGAACGCGCGGGAAGTACTCGGCGTACCGGGTGGCGCCTGAGGGCACGTACGTGACCCGCCGGTAGTGGGTGTCCTGGAATGTCTGCAGCATCCGGTGAAAGCCGATGTTCCCGAGTGACTGCGCCAACGGGCCGGTCGGCAGGAAGTCGTACAGGAACAGCACCCCGGTGCGTTCTGCCTCGGCGACGGCGGAGCGCACCACGACGTCGGACCTGGACACTGTCTGTGGCCCCGCAGCGGTGGGGTCATCGATGGTCTCGGTCCACCGGGCGCGCACGAGCAGGGTATCGGTGCTGGCGCCGTGCACATCCACCAGTCCGGTGAGTGCCACCACCGCACGGCCCGGCGGCCGCAGGAACACCTCAAGGGCCTTAAGCTCCGGCGGCCGGACCGGGGCAGGCACGGCGTGTACCAGACGCAGGTCCGCCGACGGTGTCAGCCACCAGGTCCAGCCCGAGGATGCAGCCCTCATGAGGGCGGCCGCGGCCACCACCTCGTCCGTCGTGTAGCCGTCCTCCGGGTCGGCGACGCTGGCCAGGTGGGACCGCCACAGGCCGAACTTGTCCAGCGATGCGGTGTCCAGGGTGCTGGAGAGCGCCACGCGCACCTGCTCTCCCGGCGGGACGGACACGTGGACTTCGTGGCCATCCACGCGGGCGACCAGTTCGTCCCCTGGCTCCAGCACGAGCCTCAGCGGCTGCAGCGACGGCCACTTTCCCGGGTAGGGAACGGAGACGGACTGCAGCGCCCGCGGCTCACGCAGGCCATGTGGCGCGCCGGCCTCATGGAACACCAGCGAAACACCGCGGGCGAACGGGTCGGGCAGGTACGGCAGCCGCAGGGCGTCGGTGTTGTGCACCACATACTGGCCCTCTCCGATGGGCCGGCCGCGCTCGGTGGTGATGTCCGCCAGTGTTGCCCGGTGTGCCGAGCCGGTGTCCGCCCCTGGCCGGTCGGCGAGGGAAATGCCAGCCTGCTCGTCGGTGGCCCGGGCATCGGTGAGGCTGGGCACGAACTGCTCCAGCAGTGTCCCGCGTTCGGCCAGGGCCACTGCGTAGAGCCTGCGGATCTCGGCGGTGTCACCGGTGCCGATCGCGGCGTCGAAGTATCCGGCGGTCTCCGCCTCCAGCTGGGTGGCCTTCGGCGGCGCGATGTGCCGCTCGGCGGAGAAACGTGCGTCCGGCCCATCCCCGGGCGGCAAGCCGCTGCGGACCACCAGATGGGCAGGCTGCTCGCCGGTTCCCAGCTCTTGGCGGGCCACCACGGCCGGCGCGGGAACCGGCTCCCACCGGAGGTAGGGACGCGGGGTGGTAACGACGGGCCGGGCGGCCAGGCGGACTTCCGCGGGCAGTTGCAGGTCACTGTTCCGCGCCAGGCCGGCGAAATCCTCAGGACTAATGCGCAGCTGGGGACGGACACGCAGTGCGTCGCGTGATTCCGCGAGGACCCTCGACGCCGCAAGTACGTCGTGGAGCACACGCTGGGCCGGCGCTACCTCCCCGGGAGCCGCGGCGCGGGCCACGAGGCTTTCCAGCGTGGCGTCGATCCCCGGGTCACCGGAGAGCAGCTCGGCAGGCAGTGCGCCGCCAACGGAACCGTTCCCGGCGGTCCGCAAATGCTCGACGACGGCGTCATGCAGGGCGGCCGCCACACCGCCGCGGTCGCGCTCGCGGTACGAGGTCCGCAGCCGGTCAAGATGGGTGCGGGCCGCGTCGACGGCGGCCTCGTCAGGGGCACCGGAAGGCGTTCCGGGCTGGGGCGCCACCTGCGGCACGGAGTTGCCGGCCAGGTCCACGGCCAGCACCCGGAAACTGTAGGACGTGCCGTACCGCAGCCGCGGCAGGGACCCCGGTTCAACCCTGGTGATGATGTGGGCCCCGTCGACCGGCTGGTCCGGCGGGGTTTCGACGACGGCTTCCGTAGCGCCGTCGGCTCCGGGCGGCTCGACGTGCACGATGGTCAGCCCGGGCCGCGGGGCGGACAGGCTCCAGCCGTCCCAGCCGGCGACCACCTCATGGAGGTAGTACCCGTTGGTGGTGTCGCCGGGGGCCCGGTTGAGCGCGGAGAGCTGGAGGAACCCGACGTTGGGCGCGTCGTCCAGGACGGGCACGTTCCCTGGCTGCCCGGTCACCGTGACCCGGCGCCGGTGCAGGCT
This sequence comes from Arthrobacter sp. B6, assembly GCF_001663775.1. Taxonomy (GTDB): domain Bacteria; phylum Actinomycetota; class Actinomycetes; order Actinomycetales; family Micrococcaceae; genus Arthrobacter. Next base: position 70,325 of record NZ_KV467168.1, read on the forward strand.
GTGCCACTGCCTGGAGGCGTCGTCCCAGACGTCCACCCTGAGGCCACGGACGAGGTCGTCCAGGAGCAGCTCGCGGCTGCCGTCATCTGCGGCCAGCTGCTCGGCCTGCTCCACGCGTGCCCGCAGCTGGGCTGCACGGTTGCGGCGCGCGAGGGCGAAGCCCGTAGCACGCAGCGTGCCGGGCGCGGATGCCGCAGGGTCACCGTTGGCTTCGCTAGCGTATTGGCGGGCGAGGTTGCGGGTGTGCTGGTCGAGTTTGAGGCCCGATGCGTCCGGGTCGGTGTCGAGCACCACCCAGTCGTCGTCGCCCAGCGGAAGGGCTCCTCCCACCCAGGCATTGCTTGACCTGGCCGCAAATACCGGGCCGTCCACCACCACCGAGGTCCGCCGCGGCGGAAGCACTTCCACATCGGGATCCGGCGAGGAGACCGCGACGCTCACCCAGGCGGCGCCGGCCAGCGCGGCCCGTGCCCCGGCTGCATCAACGCCGTCGATTACTACGTCGATGGCGAGGCCCAGCCGGCGCAGCAGCGCGGGAGTCGAACCGAAGGACGCTGTCTTGGCGTGGAAGTCATGCCGGGGCCGGTCCGGACGAGGCGTTGGCGGCGCGTCCGGATCCGGCTCGGTCCGCGGTTCCTGCTGCGGCTGCTCGGGCCGCTCGTAGTACCGCCGCATGGCGTGGGCGTCGACCATCAGCTGCAGCCGCGGATTGGCCGACAGGTCCTGGCCCACGAGCCGGTCAAGGTTCCGCGTCACCCGCAGGTCAGCTTCGGGGTCGTCCAGCAGCACCTGTACAGGTGAGGGGTCATCGGCGATCTCCGACTGGTACGGCGGCAGCGGCGGAAGTTCACGGCCGTGCCCGCGCTCCGGGTCCGCGTCCTCAGGGTCTGTGAGCGGACCGATGGTGGCCAGGGTATCCCGCAACCGCCGCCCTGGGATTTGCAGCGCGCGGCGTGCCCGGGCCGGGGCATCCCGGAGCAGCCGCCGCAACGCGCCCCGCTCGTCGAGGTTGGCGAGCGTTTCCAGCAGGCCGCCCGCCACCGGATCAGTTGCCAGTCCTGGCTTCAGCGCCGGTGCGGCGGAGATGGCTGCGAGGTGCAGGTCCACGGCGTGGTCGCTCATCCGGCTGGCGGGATTGGTGTGCCAGGTTTCACCGGACAGCACGGGCGCGGGGAAGGCTTCCACCGGCGTCCCGGGCGGCAGGACGGCGGCCCACGAGGCGGCGTCGGTTGCGGACACGACGCGCAGGGGCAGTGCAGTGCCCGCATTGAGGGACGTCGTCAGCGTCAGGGTGCAGCCTGCCAGCGTGCCCACCCAGTTTGCGGCCGCGGGATAGCCGGCGAGGAGGGCACCGCCGCCCGTCAGCTTGTGCGTGATGAAGACGGTGAGGTGGAACGGTGCGTCGTCTGCCAGCGAGTAGGGCAGCGCGGTGGCCAGGACGGTGGTGGGCATGAGGTCCTCCTGCTTAGGCGGGCAGTGGCGCGAAGGCGTCGCAGTAGGCTTCCCAGTCCGCGTTCGTGCCGTCGTCGTCGGGTGGCATCACCTGGTACATCGTGGGGTCGCCCTTGGAGCCGGCCAGCTTGCGTTGCACCGAGATCTCCACGGAGGCGGAAAAGAACAGCACCTCCACCTCGACCACCAGCGATGCCCGGCCGATGAGCTTGCCCGTCTGGAAGTGGTAGATCAGCGACAGCTCAAGGGTGATCGAGGCACTGACCAGGCCCAGCACGTCCACCTCGCCGCGGATGCGGAAGTAGGCGGCCAGCATGCCTTTGTCCGCCTCGAGCCGGAGGTACACACCAACGGCGATGGACACCGAGCCGGACGCCACTCCCAGGTCCACCGACAGGCATGCACACGCTTCGAGCCCCAGTTCCAGCAACACCAGGCCCTTGGGCGACGCCCGCAGCACCAGCCACCCGCCGCCGCCGATGCACATCACAGTGAGCCTGAACGGCGCGTCCTTGGCGCAGAAGTTGAACCCGACCGTCAGTGCCTCGCCGAGGAAGGGGACCCGGGCGTCCGCGCCCAGGGAGATGTTCTCGAGGCTGAACACGCCGACGGACACGTTGGGCAGTGCCAGGTCGAAGCCCGCTGTGACTCCGGACGGGGCGACGTCCACGTAGGGCGGGTCCGAGAACCCGTCGAACGGGATAAGTTCGCGCAGCCGGTCCACGAAGGACAGCGGCCCGAGGAACCCGACACCGCCGAACACCACGTCCACCTCGGGTTTGCCGGCGGATCCGGCGTGGAACCCGATACGCCGGAACATCAGCCTCATCAGGGCGGCGGAGCCGTCGCCGATCAGGTTCAGGTCGAAGTCGACGATCTCCGCCACGATGTCCACCGCGGGCGGCGCGCTCGCTGCCGCCCGCACTTCGACGTCAACGTGCAGGGCGTGCTCGTCCTGGGGCTTGAAGATGTTGGGAGCTCCCGGCAATCCCCATGGCCTGATCGCCGGGCGCCAGCGCAGCTGTGCTGTGACCTGTCCGCCGGCTGCCCCCTGTAGCAGCTGTGCCAGCCCGTCGGCATCCGTAGCGAGATCCGTGAGGGTCTTCAACGCCTGCACCGGCTTTTCCAGCGCCGACCGGACGGCGGCTGGAACACCCGGGACACCGATGGCGTCCAGCAGCGGCTGCAGCTCCCCGGCGAGGGCGACGGCGGCGGTGCTGACTTCGTGCGGGCTGCCCGGCAGGCCCCGGACGGCCGTGATGAGCGCGTCGAGGCGTACCTCCAACGCTCCCCTCCGGGCCTCGAGCCGGTCCTTGGCGTGCTGCGCCACGGCCCGCGCTCCGTCATGGGCTGCCGCGGTGACCTCCCTCGCCAGACGTGCCCCGGCGTCGTCGAGCGCGTTCCGGAGGCGCTGGGCCTCGGTCAGCAGCCTGGCCACTGCGTCGAGCGCATCGGTGACAAACGCCGGCGCCTCGTCCAGGGCGGCTACCTTGAGCAGGTCCAGCAGGCTGAACAGGCCAAACAGTTTGGGCATCGCTCCGGACAGGAACGACGCCGGATCGAACGTGGCGGCGTCGAACGGCGAGGGCGTGCTGCCGCTCTCGCCAATTGCGCCCAAGGCGCGGGAGATCCCCCTGACGGACAGATTGGGGGCGATGAAACCGCCTGCCCGGTCGGAGCCGCTGCTGAAGTCGACGGCGGCGGGCGGGCTCTTCAGGGCCAGCACCAGCTCGCCGGCGTTGGGCGTCCCGGGCACCGGCTTGTCGCCGGGACCCCGTGCGGGCAGGCCCTCGGCAAGGTAGGGCTTGGCGAAGACAAGGTCGACGGCCGGCGCCTGCGGGGCCAGGTGCCTCATGGCCGGCACCACGGCCCGAGCTTCCGTCAGGAAGGGCCGCGACGTGACGTTCGTGTGGTCGATCTCGCCGTCGAAGACCAGATGTGCCACGTCAACCGACGTGTCCCCCGCTTTTACCGGCGGGGCTACGGCGACTGCCTGCCCGCGGCCCTGGATCTGCCGTACCGGGAAGTACCGCGGCGAGGCATTCTCGGCGTGGAAGATGAACGTCTGGGGTCCGTCCCTGCCGGCCTGGACGAAGACGAGGGGTGCGGCCCAGCTGCGGATCCCGCCACCGCGGTCCAGCGTGGCCAGCGTGAACGGGAAGGGCACCCCGTTGCGGGTGGGCACAAAGGGTTGCTGGTTTTCGGGCGGCTTGTCGATGTCAGGCGTGACCAGCGGACCCACGGTGACCTGGCCGAAAGGGTTGTCCCTGTCAGCTGGTGGATAGGTTCGCGTCGGCTGGCGCACCACGATGAACCACCGCTGCCAGAGGTAGGCTACCGGCCGGTCGCGGTGCCTGACCTCGCGCTCGGTGATCTTCACAAGGAAACAGCGGTGCCCGAACGGGAAGAGGATCCCGGGATAGGCGACGCGGACGTAGCCGTCCCGACCCATGTACGCCTGGTGCCGGTAGTCGACGATGTTCGCCGGGAGCTCCCACGACTGCTTCCAGTCGAACCAGGCGCCCAGGCTTGAGAGGGAGAGATTGCTGACCAGCAGCGGCGTGTCGGCATTCGCGGGGTCGCCACCGTTGGTCTGGTCGACGATGGCGGTGCGGTCGAACGGGATGAGCGGCTGGTCGAAGCCCGGCGCCGGCAGCTCACTGTCGCGGGTCCAGAGGGCGCGGACGATGCGCTGGTCCGCGTCGCCATCGTCCGTTCCGGTGCCTGTGCCTGCGCCGGTGCCTGTGCGGACCGTCAGGTGGGTGCGCCAGAGTTCGGCGCGGCCGGGCGGGCCCAGGGGCGTACTGGAGTGCCGGAAGGCGCCCAGTCTGCTGGGCGAAACGATCAGGCGAAATGGGGCCTCGATGGCCGTCTCCAGGTCTCCCGGCTTGTGGACGCCGCGGTACCCGGCTTCCCCGGCCGGCGTCGCGTTCGGCGAGACTCGCAGGCGCAGGCCCCCGAGCGCTTCCAGCACTTTTTCCAGCGTGTACGTGATGCGGGTACCTTCGGGGACCGCATAGACGAGGCGGCTCGGGCCGGCAGCCAAGTGGCCCGACGGCCGTGGTGGCTGCGCGGGAGGGGGCGGCGGTGCCCCTGCCTGCCAGACTTCCTCCCCCACGTGCTGCGGCGGGAAATGGACGATCAGGGAGGCGTCCGGGCCTGCAACCAGCTCTGCTCCGCCGTCGGTGGGCTCGATGCTGCAGCCTGGGGCCTCGAGCCGCAGGTCGATGAGGTCCTGCGTGCGAAGCAGGCGGACATCGACGGGTGGTTCTTCATCCCGTGGCGGCATCAGGCAGGCACCTTCCGGGGTGTCACGGTCAGCCGGATGCCGGCGTTGGCGCCGAGCAGGTCCTTGGAGAACTCCGGGACGCCGATCCGCCCGCGCCAGAACTCCGGGGTGTCAACAGTGTCGGCGAGGAAGTCCTTGTCCTCCGGGTTCCAGTCCCTGACGGCGGTGGGCACAGTACTCGTCCAGGCTGCCCACGCCCGGGGCAGTCCGCGCCCGGGGCCGGGAGGTTCGATGTCCACCAGCAGGGTGTCAGCCCAGTCCTCGGTCTGCTCCATATGGTCATCGAAGAAGAATCTGCCCTGCCGTTCCTGGATGGACATCAGCCGCAGCTTGAGCGCGTGCCGCAGGCGGGGCACCTCCTTGCCAGCCACCCGCGGGCGGGGCGCATGCGACGACAGGAAGGTGGTCAGCAACGGGACGGGCGAATCGATCGGATTCCCTTCCTTCCAGTGTTCGATCTGCACCGGGCAGAAGTGGGCGGCACTCTGTTCGTGGACCAGCACCGGAAGCCCCCGGATGGCCAGGCCCACGTCCAGCTGGAACTCGATGTCATGGGGAGAACCGCGGCCGACGGTGAAACCCACCAGCTCAACCTCGATTTTGAGGTCGCCAAAAAGGAACCGCTGCAGGTTCTGGTATCCCTCTTCAGAGTTGACGATGCCGTAGCGCCCGCTGTGGCTGCGGTGGACCACCGCCAGGGGCGCACCCCTGACGGCCGCGTTTTCAATCTGCACCAGGCCGTCGCTGCGTGCCCCAACCGCTTTGGAGGACAGGCCAAAGGCCACGTCGTAGTCCTCCGGATTGGATCCCACCAGGCAGAACAGCTCATCCACCGGGAACCCGTCGTCGGGCATCCGGGTCCCGCTGAACTCATCGCGTGTCCGCCGCTGCCGCAGCGCCGGCGGCGTGAGGTATTCATACATCCGGTCCGGCCCGAAGATGTCCGCGCCCTGGAACCCCGTGGCATCGCGGATGCGCTCCAGCAGGCCGAAACCTACGGCGAAGCTGATCCCGCCGTGCGGCGTGGCATAGGTGAACACCCGGGCCACGTAGTTGGCGCCGGCGGCCGGGTCGATCCCGCCGCCGTCCCCGGCGAGCTGTTCCGGGATCACGCGCTGCAGAAGAGAGCGGCAGATCAGGCCTCCCATCGAATGGGCCACGAGGAAGACCTTGGGTGCGCCGGTCTTCTCCAGGACCAGCTTGATGAGCTCGAACAGGTCCGCGGCTGCGCGTTCGAAGGAAAAGTTCTCCGGGTCCTCGGAAAACGTTGCGGCGGCGTCGTCGTAGAACCGGTGGATCCATACGGACGCCGGATTCACCGTGCCGGCGTCGACGCTCTGGAGATACGCCCACTGGTCACCGTGGACGGGAACCTCGTACTTGTGGTCAGTGATCAGGCGCAGCATCGGCGACTCGAACTGGTGGAACTTGGCGCGGCCGGCGCTGTCGGCACGGACGTGCACCGACCCCTGGCTGAAGCCGTAGAACGGATCGTCCACCGCACTGTTGATCGCTGTGCCATTGCCTGCAAACCCGCGGACGTAGATTACCGGGAGCCTGCCGTCGTCGCCGGGATTGCCCATCTCGCAGCCCTCTTTTCAGGAAGTAGGCGCCCCGAACCCACAGGGGGACCACGGGCACACTCGTGCGGGAAGTACAGCACGCCCGCCGTTACTGCGGTGTTACCGCCCTTGCCGGCGCCGGGGACTCCGGGCCGGAACCCGGGCAGAACCCCGGCCACGTGGCGATAACGCAGCAGTAACGGATCCACCGCTCTACTTGATCAGAAGCCGCTGCACCGAAGGAGCACGCCATGACTAAGACCGCCCCCCAGCCGCACTGTGACGCCAGGCCGCAAACACGGCCACTGCTCCGGCCGGACCTTTCCCCGGCCAGGGATCGCCTTATACGGCTGCTGCGGCTGAAATGGGTCAATGGAACGGTATTGCACTACTGGTTCCTCGACGGCCCGGCTCCGCAGAAGGAAGCGGTGCGGAAAGCCTTCAAGGAGTGGAAGGACCTGGGAATCGGCCTGGTCTTCACGGAAGTGGCAGACCGCAGCGAATCCGAAGTACGGATCGCCTTCGACCAGGCGGACGGCTCGTGGTCCTACGTTGGACGGGATGTCCTGAGCATCAGCTCCAACGAGCCCACCATGAATTTCGGCTGGGACCTGACCGATGACTACGGCCGGACCACCGCACTGCACGAGATCGGGCATACCCTGGGCATGCCGCATGAGCACCAGAACCCGTTCGCCGGCATAGTCTGGGACGAGCCCAAGGTCTATTCCTATTTCACCGGCGCCCCGAACCATTGGACGCCGGAGCAGACGCTCCACAATGTGCTGCGGAAGATCGACGCCAGCGAAGTGGAAGGGTCCACGTGGGACCCGGATTCGGTGATGGAGTACTGGTTCCCCGCGGGACTGATCAAGGAGCCTGCACGGTTCAAGACCGGACTGAATCCCCCGGGCGGACTGTCCGACGCCGACAAGGAATGGGTGCGCAGGTTCTTCCCACCGTTGGAACCCACTGTTCCCGAGCTGCAGCCGTTCCAGTCGGTTCCCCTGTCGCTGTCCCCGGGCGGCCAGGCGGACTTCTCACTCCAGCCGGCGGACTCCCGCAAGTATGAGATCGCCACTTTCGGCACGGCTGATACGGTCATGGTGCTCTTCGAAGAGATCGACGGCGAGCTCCGCTTTGTGGCGGGTGACGATGACAGCGGCGAGGACCGGAACTCCCGGGTCACCGCAAAACTGTTCCAGGGCCGCAGCTACGTTGTCCGGGTGCGGCTGTACTGGGCGGGTGAATCGGGCCAGACCGCCGTGATGTGCTGGTAGGCCGCCGAATCCAATCTTGAGCAAACCTTATGCATAACACCGCTGATTCCTGATTCTCGTACTGGACCATCAAGGCAGCCGGGGGTGCAAGCCAGCAGAGGCAACCGGATGGGATAAAGGTGGAACGCCATGGCACACGGGGACGGTCCGTCAGGAAGCGCCGGCGACGGCACCGATTCCGCAGCGCCGTCCCAGGTTGAGGCACAACACCAGGGCATTATGGTCATCCGTACCTGGTGGGAACCGGAGCACGCGCATGGCTTCCGGGCCAGGGTCACGTCCATCCAGCCTGCTGAGGCCGGGCCAACGACAGTCACCACAGCGGATCCTGACGAAGTCCTGGCTGTTGTGCGCCGGTGGCTGCTCGCCCGGCCGGGAACGGCCGGCAGTCAGTAGGGGTCCCCCGGCCGTACCGACTGGCTGTCCCGGACAGCGTTGACCAGCCGGAACATGGCGTCCGACGGTGTCAGTCCCATCTCCTCCTTCAGCTTCTTCCGGTACTTCTCGAAGGCGCGAATGGCGGCAGCGGCATTGCCTTGCCTGCTTTCAGCCTGGATCAGGAGCCCAACGGCACTTTCGTACAAGGGCTCAACCTCCAACGCCGCCTCAGCTGCTTCCAAGGCGGTCTCGTAATCTCCGTGGGCCAATGATTCGCGGGCAATGATGTTAAACGCATGGAGGCGCTCCTGGCTTAGCCTTCCCTGCTCAAACAGCACCCAGTCCTCGTACCAGCCGGGGAGCAGTTCGGCGTCCCGCAGCAGAGGCAGGCAGGCAGCCATGTTTCCGTTGAGCCCGGCCTGGCCCAGGGCCCGGATCCCGGCCCGGACGCGGTGAAGGTCCACATCCACCTCGCTGTTCAGCGACAGCACGGCGCCGTCGTTGACCAGCAGGCCCGGCAGCTGCCGGGACACCAGGTGCACGCTGACGCGGAGGCTCTCAAGCGCCCTCGCCTCAGCCTTGTCCGGCCATAACAGGCCCACGAGGTAGCTCCGGGGACGGGGACCGGTGATGGCCAGGGCAGTAATGAGCCGCTGTTGCCGCGCCGCGACATGCACGACGTCGGTGTCACGGCTGAGTTGCCAAGATTGAAGCAGGCGCAGCTGAAAATGGCCATAGCCGTCGTCGCCCATGGGTTCCCCCCATTTCAGTCTGGGTCTGATGAGCTGGAACTGGTGTAGCAACGACGATCCGCAGTTTGGTGCGGGATGTCAATGACATTCGGCCCGTGTCGGACCGGGAGCCGCAACGCCTGGTGCCGCCGGGGGCCGTAACGCCCGGATAACGTCCCCGGGCTAGTGTTCGCGGCATGGCTCAGAATCAGGATTTCGACGGCGGCGGCTACTCTCCCGGTTTCCTTGGCGAACCTCTGGAACCGCCGGTGACCGATGCATCGCTGGAGGACGATACCGTCCAGCTCGAGGGGTCCGGCATCATCCCGTACACCCACTTTTCGCTCGCCCTCAGCAAGTCCCGGCGGTTCGCGCGGTGGGTGGCCTGGAACATCGACGGCGGCAGCCTCAAGAGGGTCAGCCGGAAGGGCATCTCCTTCATTAAGGATCCCCGGATCCCGGCCAGTTTCCAGAACGGTGATGAGCTCTACAGCGGCAACCGCCTGGACCGCGGGCATTTGGCCCGTCGCGCGGACCTGGTGTGGGGCGACCTGGCCGAGGCGAAAAGCGCAAACGACGACTCCTTCTTCTTCACCAACATCGCGCCCCACATGGACGACTTCAACCAAAGCAGCAAGGACGGCGTCTGGGGTCGGCTGGAAGAGGCGGTTTTCGCAGACGTCGACGTTCAGGACCTGAAAGTCAGTGTCTTCGGCGGGCCGGTTTTCCAGGACAATGACCGCGAATACCGGGGCGTCCGGCTGCCCCGGGAGTACTGGAAGATCCTTGCCTACGTCGAGCAGGGCGTGTTCAGGAGCAACGCCTTCCTGCTGACGCAGAACCTGAACCCGTTCGAGTCCCTGGATCTGGATGAATTCCGGGCGTTCCAGGTTAGCGCGGCCGAACTTGAGGAACGCACGCGGCTGCGCTTCGCGGACGCGTTGCGGGGCGCGGATGCCTTCCTTCCGCTGCCGGCTGCCGGCGACCGCGAACCGCTCAACGGCCCCGCCGATATCCAGTGGTGACCGTCAGCCGCCCAGGCCTCAGCCGCCCAGCGTTCTCAGTCATCCACTCCTGCAGGAGGTAGGGCCGTGCCGCTGCGGCAGCCGTTGAACGTGGAATTCGGGCAGGAAGCATCGAAGCCCATCCCGAACCTGGCGAAGGCCGCCCACGCGGCGGCCCGGACCGCCGTGTACTCCTCTTCGGAGAGACGGCCAGTGTCCGCCATGGACCTGAAGGCGCGCAGGACGGCATCACGGGCTGTCAGGAAGGATGGATTCTTGGGGGTCAGTTTGAGCCCGTCCACCACAGCCTGCCACGTCAGCCGGTAGCCGCGCTCCTTGCTGCCCAGGGCGGCGCCGACGCCGCGCGTCACCTGCATCAGGGCAGCACACCAGATCTCGCCGACGTCGTGTACCTGCTGGTACGAAAGGTCTGCGTTGTCTGCCCCCGCGACCTGACCCGTCCCTTTGCCGATGTCGCCGAAGGTCCCGGGATACTGAGCGCTGTACGGGCGTTGCCGGATGCCGGTTTCACGCCCCGTTACCCAGCTTCCGGTGACCAGGCGCTCGCTGGTGCCCGGGAAGTTATTGATGGTCAGCGCGAAGAAGTCGCTCCAGCCCTCCCCCATGGAAACAGACTGTTCCTCGTTCAGGCCTTCCGCGTCCAGCATGCCACCCACCAGCCGGTTGGTCACGCCGTGGACGTACTCGTGGAAGACGACGTCAGAATCGTTGGCCGTGTGGCGGCCGGTAGAGGTGACCAGGCCCATGTTCATCAGTGCAGCCACGCCATCGGCGCGGGTGCTCATGTTGGCTGTGCCGAACACGCGGCCGGGATGGGCGAGGGCATCGACGGGGTCCGCGCCCCGCCCCTTTCCAGTGGGATTGGAGAGCTGGAAGTTCCCTGATTCCTCGCTGAATCCCAGCATCAGGAAGAAATCGTGCATGTAGTTGCAGAAGTAGAAGATGTTGGTGATGAACTGTTCCGGGCTGTCGGGGTCGGGGGCAAAGACACCTCCGCTGTCCGCCGCGGGGATCTCATACGGCTTCCGCGTGGTCCCGTTCAGTGCCCGCACGTTGTTGCCGACGGTGGCCAGCTTCCCGTTCACCGCGGCTGTCCATGCTGCGAAGGCCGGGAAGCCGGCCGGCACATCCACCGGGTATTCACTGGCAGGCAGCGGGAATGGAACCTCGCGGAATTCGGTATCGGCAGGGTTCCTGCTGATCACGCGCCCGCCAACGGCGCGGCTGACGGAGTCATAGAAATAGAGGATCTCAGGTGCATCCGGATCCTTCGTCCGGTCATCGGCCTCCACAAACGCCTTGTACTGGACCACAAGGTCATCGCGGGAAATGGTGAAGAACCAGGTGAGCCGGAAGCTGCCGCCCATGTCCAGGTACACCAGCCGGGCAGGAATATCCTCCGCGAAGGCGCCCCTGCTGAACGTCATGGGCCGGGCCGGCAACGACTGGAACGACAGCCGCCGGAAATCGCCCTCTGAAATGGTGACTTGCTCCAGCTCGTCGTCGCCAAAGTTGCCCCTCAGGGTCCTCGCCTTAGCCGCTTCGCGGACCGCCACCAGCAGGGCCGCTTCTGCCGGGACCGCAGGTTTGGAGGGAAGGTCCGGCGGCACGCTCACCGTGTCACCCACCAGCCGGTCCACCGCCCCGTCGCTGTGCAGCCAAACCTTGGGTGACATGGACCATACCTCGATGCCGTTGGACATCTGCTGCAGGCTCACCACACGCAGCCCCTCGGAGGTTGTGGTGACCGTCGGGTCGGCTTCGAACTCTGGCGGTTCCTCTGCCCCGAAGCCCACCGCCTCCGCGACGGACCCGGCATATGACTTGGCTTGGGCGATGTAGTCCGTATCGGTGGGTTCGACATCGTCGGCGAATCCGGGCGCACGGACGGACCGCAGTTCGCAGCGGTGGCCCGTGAAGCGGTTCACCTTTTCGGGTCCGGTGCTCAGTTCCTGCTGCATCCGGGCCGCCGCCCGCTCTGTCCCTTCCCGCAGGCGTTGGGCTCCGCCGCGCTCGGCGAAGCGGTCGTAGTCCAGGTTCCGTTGGTCGATGATGTTGTCCATGACGTGATCCCTTCCAGGTGTTCAGAGTCCCGCGAGTGTCAGCGCCGCCACGGTGACGGTGCGTGCGATCGCGGCGGCGTACTCGGTGTTGTGGCCGGCGTCGTCGAGCGTGTCGCCGGGGAGGTGGTATTGCCGGGTGCCCGTCGCGGGTGAGGTGTCGGCGAAGAAGTTCTCGGAGACGGCAACGGCAGCCCAGCCACGTTCGTGGAAACTTGCATGGTCGCTGCGCCCGGCAGCCGGGTCCGTGCTCCCGGTGAGCCTCTGGACCTCCAGGCCGGGCTCCACTGCCGCCACCGCCTCTGCGACGCGGTCACCGAGTGCGTTGGATGCGGCCACTGATGGCCCCGGCACCGCCGAACCCGCGTGTATCTCTACCCTGTGGGCACCGTCCTGCAGGCCTGCGATCATGTCCATCTGGAGCACGGCGGCGATCCTGTCTTCCCTGGCGGCTGCGGCGCGTGCGTAGAACTTGCTGCCGATGAGGCCTTGCTCCTCGGCGTTGAACAGGACGAAGCGGACGGTCCGCGCCGGCGTCCGGCCCCGGGTGGCCATGGCGCTGAAGGCCTCGGCCGCCGCGAGGACAGCGGCGGTGCCGCTTCCGTCGTCGTCGGCTCCCGGCGCAGGGTCGGTGCGGGGATCGTAGGGACGGGGCCTGCCATCCGGATCGAAGAAGGTGCCGTAAGCCGCCGTGGAATCGAGGTGCGCCGTAAGAAGTACAGCCCCGTCTGACCCCTCGACCCGGTGTTCTGCTTCCACGTTGGCGAGCCGGTGGCCGCGCCACGTGAATGGCTGCAGCGTGACGGTGAGGCCCAGGCCTTGGAACTGTGCCGCCAGGGCTTCCACAACCGCCATGTTGTCGGGGTTGGAGGCATCCCGGCTGCTGACTATCCGCGGCTCCCCGCCAACAAGCGGGGCTGCACCGGAGATGCGGGCGATGTGCCCGCGGATCGCTGACGACGTGACTGCGGCGCCCACGGCGCCTACCGTTTCGGGAGACGGACCAGCCGCTGCGAAGCCGGCCCTGGTGAACCTGGCGGCCAGCTCCCCGGCGTCGAGCTCGCCCGGACGGCCCAGCAGGCCGGGGTCGGGAAGCAGCCGCTCCGTATGGCCATGGCGCGCGCCGGGGATGTGGAGTTCCTCCAGCGGGGTGCCGGCAGCGGCAGCGATGTAGACGCCGCCGGGTGCCGGACCGAGGGAGGCCACGGCGTGCGTCAGCCCCGTCAGGCCGCGCGCCATGAACGTGAAGGCGGCGGCGGCGCGGGCCTGGCCGTCGGCCGGCAGCGGCGCTGTTCCCGGCGCCGCTGTAAAGCCCGACGGACCTGCAGGGCCCGACGGCGGCGGGTCGGACGGCGGCGCGACCGGCCTGTCGTCCCGCACCAGGAACGCCACACTATCGTCCACCGGCGTCCGCTGGTCCACCGAGAAGCCCCTTTGCTCCAGCTGCTCCGCGCCGGTATCAGTGGCCATGGCAAGGACAAGCCGTGCTGACGGGACATGCACGGGGACAACCTCGGCGGCGTTTGCCACAGCGTTGAGGTCCCTGAGCGTTCGCTCCGGCGGCAGGTCAATGCGGATCCACGAGACCGGGCGCCCTTCGAGTGCCGCCCTCGCAAAGACGGGATGGGGAGCCGTGCTGAGTCCCGCCTCGCGGGCAAACGCCCGCTCATCCGGATCTTCGCCGACAAAAACGCAGTCTCCCGCGGCGGCACCCGCACTGGCCACGGCGTCGTCGAAAATACCGCGTGAATCCTTGCGGCCCCACCGGATCAGCGAGCCGTCACCGAAACGCCCCGGGAACGCTTCCTCCAGCGCGGAGGCGGCGTGTGAGCGCGCGCGTGCGCCTGGGCCCGGATTCGAAATGGTTCCCAGCCGCGTGTCGGCGAGTGTGGCGAGTTCGTTGAGGACCTCCAGGACGCGGGGCCGCGGCCGAAAGGTCAGCGACCCGTCCGGGGCGCCGCTTACATCCGCGAGTGTCGCTCCGATATCGAAGAAGACGGTGGCCATCTCCATGCCTCCAGTAACATGCGCCAGGTGAGCTAGGCCCGGGCCACGTACGCCCCTGCTTCGCCGAACCCGACGATGTCAGCCTTGCCGCCCCCGGTCACGTCCACCACGAAGCGGGGATGCCGTTCGATCCGCCAGCCGCCCGCGGCGTTCGCGTACCCGAAGTGGGTGTCAACCAGGCCGGGGTTTTCAAAGGCGCCGCCGCCCAGGTTCCGGGAGAGATAGACGCCGGCGTCGCCGAAGCCCACGATGTCCGGGAGGCCGTCGCCGGTGGTGTCCGCCAGGAAGCGGGGGTGCCGCTCGACCCGCCATCCTCCGGCGACATAGCCGAAATTGGCGACAGCCAGCGTTACGGGGCCGTAGCTGCCGTCCGCCTGCGCGAGCGAGACATAGGTCCCGGAATCCCCGAAGCCCAGGATGTCCGCCCGCCCATCACCGGTCAGGTCTACCACGAACCGCGGGTGTTTCTCCACCCGCCAGCCGCCGGCAACGTAGGCGAAGTTGTCCACCACGCGGCGCAGGGCGTCGTAGCTGCCGTCCGGCTGGGCGCGGGACACGTAGACGCCGGCGTCGCCGAAGCCCACGATGTCGGCGCGGCCGTCCGCCGTAGTGTCGGCCAGGAACCGCGGGTGTTTCTCCACCCGCCAGCCGCCGGCGTCGTACCCGAAGTTGTCCACTACCAGCCGCAAGGCGTCGTAGCTGCCGTCCGCCTGTGCCCGGGAGACATACACGCCGGCGTTGCCGAAGCCGACGATGTCCGCCCGGCCGTCCGCCGTGGTGTCGGCCAGGAACCGCGGATGGCTCTCCACCCGCCAGCCGCCGGCAACGTACCCGAAGTTGTCCACCACGCGGCGCAACGCATCAAAGGTGCCGTCGGCCTGGGCGCGGGACACGTACACGCCGGCGTCGCCGAAGCCCACGATGTCCGCCCTTCCATCCCCCGTCGTGTCGGCCAGGAACCGCGGGTGCTTCTCCACCCGCCAACCGCCGGCAACGTAACCGAAATTGTTCACGGCCAGGTGGGGCGCCTCGAAACGCCCGTCCGCCTGGGCCCGGGAGAGGTAGACGCCGGCGTCACCGAAGCCCACGATGTCGGCCCTTCCGTCCGCCGTGGTGTCGGCCAGGAGGCGGGGGTGGCGGCCTACCTGCCAGCCGCCTAAGGAAGCCCCGTAGTTGCGTACCAGGAGCTGCGGTGACCAGCCCAGGTGGGCAGGTGTGTAGCCGCAGAGCGTGAAGGTATTGCCTTTCATGAGGCAGGGGACGCCGCCGCCCGCAGAACAGTTTTCGCAGTTGCCGTTGGCGGTCCCGTACCTGCCCCAGTTCCCTCCGCAGTTGCAGCCGCTGACCGCGTACTCGTCGGGGCAGCCGAAGATGTGTCCGGTTTCGTGGGCGAAGACCCTGTCGATGTTGTCCGGTCCCCAGCCGTCGTTGTTGTAGTCCATCACGATCCGCGGACCGCCGATCGACGCGTAGGCGAAATGCCCTAGTGGGTACTTGGTGAAGAAGCCGCAGAAGGTCCACCGGGTGCCAAAGCGCGTCCGCAGGTCCTCCACGTAGGCCGTGACGCCGCTCCAATCGGCGCTGAAGCCGATGGCGCCCATTGCCGGATTCCGCCACAGGCCCTCCAGGTCCGCGGCAGCCGGGTCCGCCGGAGTGGCCAGCGTGACGTTCTGGATGTCATACGCAAAGCTGATACCCGCGATCGGGTTGGTGGTGGCAAGATAACCCAGCCCGTTCTGGACCTCCGCCACCACCTTCAGGACCTCTGCGTCCGAAAACCGCAGCGCCGCCGTCGGGCCCTGGACTATCACTATCCCCACCGCAACGGTGCCCTCCAGGTAGCTGCTGGTGGGGGCGGCGGCGAAGGCGAGGCCGTCGTCGCCGGCTTCCGACTCCCCCACGGACACGACGGCGGTGCAGCCGCCGGTCATGTCCCAGGGCTCCCCCTGGCGCGGGCGGTTGTCCTTGGCCGTCCGGAACTCCTGCGAGTCGCGCAGGCGGAGCGCTCCAAGGCCCAGCCGCTCCGTCTGGGTCAGATCCTCCGGCGGCGCGTCAGGCGCCAGCCCGTTCCGAAGCGGTCCGCCACCCTCCGGGACAACGGCGATCCGGATCCGCCCATACTGGTGGATCGGCGGGTTCGGCTCCGCACCGCTCCGCAGCCCCGGAAAATCGTCCAGGACGGCCTGCTCCCTGATATTCAAATCTCCAGACATTGCCCTCTCCTCACCCAGGCGTACAGCAAGGACTATGCACGGCAGGGCGTTACTGGAGTGTTACGGCTTGTGCGCAGGCTCGTCCGGCCAGTCAGGGGGCTCCCTGCCGGAAGCGTCCCACGGCAGGCCGTTCCCGGGGCGGACCTTTCCTTCGCGGCGGGACAGCCAGGCGTCGACAAACAGCCGCTCCGGCGGCGTGAAGCCGGCGACCTCCTCCGCCGGAATTTCACCGGGGTACCAGCGGGTCCCCGGGACGTCCCGCGGCAGGGCAACGTCTGATTGGACCAGGACGATGGCAATCCGCGGCGGAAGCCATTGGAGCACGACGGCGTGCTGGCGCAGCTCCTCAAGCCAGCCACCGCTGACATCGCCCTGCTCCAGAACTACCAGTGCTTCGACGAACTCCTGGACCATCTGCTCCTCCGGACGGCGATAGGGCGGCGTTTAGGTCCGGGCTCCGTGGGTCTTCCCCCACCGTCCAGGAGCCCGCCTGCCGGGCCACGAACACCCAGTATGGGCAGGCGGCTGACACCAACGTTACGGGCCCGTCCGTTCCACAATTTACTTGGACGGCCTGACCACCATCGCCGAACCCCCTCCGCGCCTCAGCGGCTCGGCCGCGGCAATCATCTCTCCCTTAGGCCCAAACTCGATGGCAGTCGCGGCGCCGATCTCCGGCAACGACGTGAGGCCGTCACCTGCTTTGGTAAACACATGCCCCAGCGCTTCCAGGTCGCCGGCATATGCGTCAATGAACTCCTGCTCGGCGCTGATATTTTCTGTATTCCGCTGGGATGCCCGTGGGGCCGCGAGAGCCTCGGAGACGGTCATGCCCAAATCGACCCTGTTCAGGATGGTCTGCAGCACCGTGGTGATGATGGTGGAGCCGCCTGGTGAGCCAAGTGCCAGGAACGGCTTGCCCTCCTTCAGGATGATCGTGGGCGACATCGAGGAGCGCGGGCGCTTGCCGGGCTCAAGCCGGTTCGGGTCGGTGGGCTCATACACGGTGCTGAAGTCGGTCAGCTCATTGTTGAGCAGGAACCCGCGGCCGGGGACCACTATGCCGGAACCGCCGGTCTGCTCGATGGTGAGGGTGTACTCCACAACGTTGCCCCACTTGTCTGCCACCGTCAGGTTGGTGGTGGAGATGTTTTCGGTGTCCGTCTCGACGACGGCGGATGCAGGCGCAAGCAGGCACACACCGTCATACGACGCTACATTCCCTGCCGCGACAGGCTTCACAGCCGCAAGCCCGGGATCGATTTCGCAGGACCGTTCCTTGCCAAACACGGGGTCGGTGAGCGCTTTGGTGGGAACGTCGACGAACAACGGGTCGCCCACATACTTGGCACGGTCCGCGAAGGCGAGCGCGCTCGCCTCGAGGTAGTGGTGCAGCGCACCGGCAGCCGACATGCCGGTAAGGTCGAACGGCTCCAGGATGTTCAGTGCTTCGCCCACGGTCGTTCCGCCGCTGCTGGACGGTGCCATGCCGTACACGTCGTAGCCGCGGTACTCCACGTGCGTGGGCTCCTGGTCGATCGTCGTGTAGGAAGCCAGATCCGACGTCGTCAGGAAGCCGGGAAAGGCAGGAATCGATACAGGCGCAGTTGCGGGTGGCACCGGGGCAGGAGCCACCCACGTTGGATCCTTCGGCGGAGCCTGGACTGTCGCCGCGATCTCTGCCGCGAGGGGGCCGCCGTAGAAAGCGTCCGTGCCCTTCTTAGCGAGAAGACGGTACGTCTTGGCGAGGTCGTGGTTGTGGAAGATACTTCCGACCGCAGGTGCGTCGCCGCCGGGAAGGAAGAGCTCCCTCGTCGGCGTGAACGCCGAGAAGCGGACCTTGTTATCGAGGGTCTGCTGGCGGAACGTTTCGTCCACCACGAAGCCGCGGTTTGCCACTTTGATTGCAGGTTCGAGGGCTTCGCCAAGGTCAAGCGTTCCCCAACGCTCCAGCGCCCGTTCCCACGTAGCCGGCGTACCGGGGACACCTACGGAGACTCCGCTCGAGACAAGCTGGGCGAAGGGGTATGCGCTGCCGGTCGGATTCTCGGCTGTGATGGTGGTGGGGTTGATAAACGCATTGGTCGGCATGGTCGCCGGGGCAGTTTCGCGGCCGTCGATGGTGCCCACCTTGCCGGTCTTCGCGTCATAGAACACGAAGTACCCGCCGCCGCCGATTCCAGCGCTGTACGGCTCGGTCACGCCCAGGGTCGCAGCCGCGGCGACCGCGGCATCCACGGCATTGCCCCCATTGCGAAGGACCTTGATGGCCGCAGCAGACGCCTCCGGGTCCACGGTACTCACGGCCCCTCCATAGCCTGTCGCCGTCGGAACCTTGGTTATCTCGCGAGGATCGGCGGACGCCGGGCTGATCACCGCCCCGCCGGTAACACTTAGAGCCAGGACCGCCGTAACGGCAGCCAGTCGACGTCGAAAGGTTGGCATGGTCGCTCCCTGATGAGGGTGATGCGGGTTGGGGTGGGCGCCAGCCTACTCCGCGGCAGTTTGACATTCAACGGGTTTCGCCAAAGCAGGGGGCTGCGAGGGGGAGTAGCCCCCACCCCCTGCTCAGGCGGCTGGGACCGTGTTGCCCGGTACCGGATCATGCCTCAGGTACCGGCGGCGGAACCGTCCCGTGCCGGCAGTCAGTGCCCGCAGTTCCACCGCGTACTTCAGGAGCTCCTGGTCCGGCACCTCGGCGCTGATTTCGGTCAGGTCCGATCCGGAGGACGTGGTCCCGGTCAGCCGGCCGCGACGGGCGGAAAGATCACTCATCACGGACCCCACATGCTCATCGGACACGCTGATGATCACGGACGAAACGGGTTCCAGCAGCTGGATGCGGCCTGCTGACGCCGCTTCCCGCAGCGCCAACGCACCTGCCGCCTGGAATGCTGCATCCGAGGAATCCACGCTGTGTGCCTTTCCACCCACCAGCGTTACGCGCAGATCCACTACCGGGAACCCGGCGGCGACTCCTTTCTGCATCTGCGCCCGCACGCCCTTTTCAATAGACGAGATGAACGTTCCGGGGATCACGCCGCCCACGGTCTTGTCCACGAATTCGAAGCCGCCGCCCCGTTTCAGGGGCTCCACCTCGATGTCGCAGATCGCGTACTGTCCGTGGCCGCCGGACTGCTTGACGTGCCGCCCGTGGCCGGCGGAGGGGGCGGCAAAGGTTTCCCGGAGGGGCGTCACCACGCCTACAGTATGCAGCTTCACTCCCTGCTCCCTGAGGCGGTCCAGCACCACGTCGGCATGGGCCTCCCCCATGCACCACAGGATCTGCTGATGTGTTTCGGCGTTGCGTTCCACCCTCAGGGTTGGATCTCCGGCGGCCACTTTTCCTAGGCTGCGGGCCAGGACATCCTCGTCGCTGTGGGAATCGGCCTCGATGGCCACCGGCATCAGGGGCTCGGGTATCTCCCACGTGGCCAGGAGCAGGGGTTGCTCGCGCGAGGAGATCGTGTCCCCGGTCTCGGCGCTTCCGAGCTTGGCCATCGCGCAGATGTCCCCGGCGATGCAGTTGGACACCGGACGCAGGTTGGCCCCCAGCGGGGAGTAGAGGTGGGTGACGCGTTCATCCGTGTCGTGGTCCTGATGGCCGCGGTCGGCCAGTCCGTGGCCCCCCACATGCACCGCCGTATCGGCACGCAGCTCCCCGGAAAAGACCCTGACAAGACAGACGCGGCCCAGGAAGGGATCGATACTGGTACGGACAACCTCCGCCGCCAGGGGCCCGGCCGGGTCGCACGCCAACGCCCCTAAAGGGGCTCCGGCCAGGTCTTTCACGTCCGGCAGGGGGCGCTCAAGTGGCGACGGGAACGCCTGGGCCAGGACCTCCAGGAGTTCGACCGCTCCCACGCCGGTCGCAGCCGACGTGGACAGCACGGGAAAAAAGGAACCGCGGGCGACGGCGGTCTCCAGGTCCTCGACCAGCACGGCGGTATCGATCTCCTCGCCACCCAAATAGCGGTCCATCAGCGTCTCGTCTTCGCTTTCGGCGATGATCCCCTCTATCAGTTCGGCCCGGGCAGACTCTGATTCCTCCAGTTCGTTGGCCCCTCCCGCGCGGGGGGTGGGCCGCACCTCCCCCGGTGCGTATTCAGATACCGTCCCTGTGAGCAGTCCAAGCAGGCCGGTAACTTCGCCGCCGGTCCGGACCGGGACGTAGAGTGGCAGCACTGACTCCCCGAACGACGCACGGCAGGCGGCGAGGACGCCGTCGTAATCAGCCCTGGGATGGTCCAGCCGGGTGACGGCCACGGCCCGGGGCATTCCCAGATGTTCGCACTCGCCCCACAGCGCGGTGGTGGTGGCATCGATGCCGTCCACAGCCGAAACGACAAACAGGACCGCGTCCGCGGCCCTCAACCCTGCGCGAAGCTCGCCGATGAAGTCCGGGTATCCGGGGGTGTCCAGGAGGTTCACCTTGATGTCGCCGAGCTGCAGGGGAACCACTGATAACGTGACCGAGCGCTGCTGATGGACGGCCGAAGGATCTGAGTCGCTGACTGTGTTCCCGTCCGCGATCGTGCCCTTGCGCGTGATCATGCCGTTTGCGGCAAGGAGCGCTTCGATCAGCATGGTCTTGCCGGCGCCCGAGTGGCCCACCAGTGCCACATTCCGTACCTGTGCAGGGCTTTGGGCGGGGATCCCGGCGGAGGCATCGGACCGGCGGGCCTCCGGTCCGCCGCGGCCGGGCGTCCTCGCTGTGTCCTTAGTGCCTTTTACCGACATTTGGAACCTCCTGGCGTCTTTGCCATGCCACCCGGGCCGAACGTGTTACTTGATTCGACACCCTGACGCGCGGAACGGCAAGAGCACCGCGCGGATTCGTGGGCGGAGGGATAATTGCAGCCAAGCCGAAACGGTGGGTGCTGGTGGGAGGGGGCAGGATGCAGGCACTTCCGCGGATCACGGTCGAGGTACCCGTAGTGGGCGTGGGAGCAGGGCCGGCAGACTACGAGGATCTGGCGCAATACGTCGACGCCCTGCGTCGGCCGCAGGGACTGCACATGACACTGCTGCACATCGGGATCCTCGAGGACTTCGCCCGCGACGTCAGCGAGTGGACCAAAGGCTTCACCGGCACGGCTTCTGCAATCCGGGAGACGGTCCGCTGGCTGCGGGCACTGCCGGTCTTGGACGGTTTTTCCGGACCGTCGGACAGACTCATTGTGCTCGGCGGCGGGGGCATCTCCGGCCTCGAAGTGAACGTTCCACAGCAGGTCCACGACTACCAGGTCTCGCTGGTGGAGGGACTGCGCGGGCTACTGGACGGGCTGTTCGTAGATAACGTGGACGACTTCATCCTCAGTTCGCCCGCGCTTGGCTTCAGGTATCCGCACTGGGTGCCGCACGTTGCTGTGGGCAGGCCAAAGGCGCGGTCCCGCCAACCCGTGGAGATTCCGACCATGACTGTCACCTTCGGTGAATCGCGGATCAGGAACGGGCAGTTCCTGCCGGCAGCTGACTGAGGCCACCAGGCCGGCGTCGTCCGGTGCTGCGCGGCTGGGCCTCTAGGCGGGGGCGATTCTGGCACAGCATTGCCCGGGGGTGTCGTTGCGCTGCACCCTCTGCTCCGAGTCTCCGCACGCAGACGCTGCGCCCCGCAGGAAGGCGCCGTTCATGGCACACACTGTCGCCGGATGCTTGTCGGCCAGCCGGTGGAACGGACAGTTCGCGAGCGTCAGGCCCCCGGAGCCGTCCGGTTCCGGTTGGTAGCCCACGGTGGCAAGAAAGGCCTCCAGGGTTCGGTTTCCCGCCGCTGCCATGCGGCCGGCTTCATGGGACGTGACCATCAGTGCTTCATGGACGGGCGTGCCGACGGCAGAGGAATGTTCTATTGCTGCTGCCAGCAACTCCCCTGCGAGGTCATAATTCCGGTCCGGCACGAACACCCCGATCTCGTGCTCGGCTGTCCTGTACATTTTGGCCGGGCGGCCCGACCCAGGACCGGTCTTCCCCGCCGGCTTGTGGAACTCCACGGCCAGCAGGCCGTCCTTCACGAGCCGGTCCAGATGAAACGATGCCGTGCTTCTGGGCAAGCCCACGGCAAGGGCCGCCTCATCCCGGCCTACTGCGTCCTCAGACGATGTGATCAGTTCAAACAGCTGGCGGCTCTTTTCGTCCCCCAACGACGCGACGGCGGCCAGCCGGCCGGCCCACGGAAGTCTGCGCAAATGAAGCCTCCTTCTAAAAACAAGAACCATTGCTTAATCTTAGCTTCGCTTCTAAAATTACAGTACCTACTTTTAGAAGGAGCTCGTCATGAAGTCCACTGCTGCGGAGAGGGCGAACGGCCGGACCGTGGTCGGGGAACCCCGCCACCAGGCTTTCCTCCTGCTTCGCACCGTTTTCACTGTTGCCCCCGTCGTTTTTGG
This sequence comes from Arthrobacter sp. B6, assembly GCF_001663775.1. Lineage (GTDB taxonomy): Bacteria > Actinomycetota > Actinomycetes > Actinomycetales > Micrococcaceae > Arthrobacter. The sequence goes on from NZ_KV467168.1 coordinate 92,708, forward strand.
GCTGGACAAATTCGCCAATATCCTCGCCGACTGGACCATCTACCTGGCGCCGGTGGCAACAAGCGTGGTGCCCCTGCCGGCGCAGACCATCATGTATGCGGTCGGAGTCGTGGAGATCATCGCCGGCGTCCTGGTGGCGGTCCGCCCGCGGTTCGGGTCCCTGCTGGTGGCCGCGTGGCTGCTGGGGATTATCATCAATCTCCTGCTGCTGGGGAGTTTCTTTGATATTGCCCTGCGGGACTTTGGCCTTCTGGTCGGCGCGCTGGCACTGAACCGGCTCGCCACAGCGGAAGCGCATTAAGGGGCGCTTCCGGTACTGCCTCCCAGGGGCCCGGCGGACTGCCCGGCCCCTGTTCAGTGCTGGATGAGGGCGGGGCGTTGCAGTACGAGTTTGGTGGCGTGTTCGGCATACGCTGTCGGGGCGTCGTCGAAGTCGGCCACGTGGCTGGTGACTTTCTCCGCAGGGAAGTTGTTGCTGTTGACCCAGTCCAGGAGTTCGGGCAGGACGGCGCGGGGGTGGGAGACGCCCACGTGCAGGGTGATGTCGTTGGCGTACATGTGCATCAACGGAATCCCCGTGTTCGTCCTGAAGTAGTAGCCGATCGCCGTGCAGATCCCGCCCGGGGCGGTGGCGCGGACGGCATTGCGGATCCCGGTGCCGGTGCTGGAGGCCTCGACGACGATGTCGTACCCGGAGCCGGGACTGACAAACTTTCTGGATTGCTGGTGGGAGTCGGCTCCCAGCGCTTCGGCAACCTCGAGGCGGCGATGGCTGGTGTCGACGTAATCAACCTTCGAAGCGCCGTGGGCGACGGCCAGGCCCGCCGCGTACAGGCCGATTGATTTGCCTCCGCCGCCGAGAACCAGGACCGACGCGCCAGGCCGGTCGCGGAGCTGCGGCACCACCGTGCGCCACCCGTCAGAAAGGTTGTCGCTGGCTGCTGCGACCCGCAGCGGGTCCAGCCCGCCGGGAAGCGGGACAAGCATGTGCTCGGCAAACGGGACGCGGATCAGGTCAGCGACCATTCCGCCGTAGGGGCCGCACGCCGGGCCAAACCCGTACGCGGCGATGGTGCGTCCGTTACGGGCGATGCTGCACTTGGAGGTTAGTCCCCGCCGGCACATCCCGCACCGTCCGCAGGAGACGGACCAGGGCACCACCACTTTGTCGCCTGCCCTAAGGCCCTTCACGTAGGGCCCGGTCTCGACGACCTCCGCGATCGCTTCGTGGCCGATCGCGAAGGGTCCTTGGAAGGGCACCGGCCCACAGATGCTTCCGACGGCGGGGTCGATCAGGCCGGTCTTCAAACCGGCCTGCATCGCCCGGGAGACACGGCGGTGGATCGGCAGCGTGTCAGCGTCGCAGCGGCCCACGACGATTGGACGCACGATCGCATCATCACCCGTGAGCAGCTTCGGGTCGATCCGTTCGATCCACTCCAGCTTGCCGGTGCTGATGAAATTCAGTTCACGCATTGGTGATCCGTTCTCTGGAGGGAGCCTTGTGGTGATGCTCAAGTCCCTGCTGCACATTCTGCAGGGACGCCCACCACGATACGGGCAGCAACGGCTGCCGAGAAGACCGGTCGGAGACACTAACTCATGCCGTGTTCTCCGTGGCCGCAGCATGGCCTGCGGAGAATCAGTGGATTACGTCGCACTGGCCGAAGAGCCTCCAGAAATTGTTCGCAGAGGGGTCGAGGGTTATCCACATAGGCTTTCTGCTTCGGCGGTTTTGTCAGCCCCTCGCGGGATGATGTGGGTATGGAAAAGACGGCAGCGGTGGCGGGGTTGGAGGCCTTGGTGGCTTCTGTCGCGGCGCTTGCCGACTGTGCGCGCAGCGGGCTGGGTTTGGGTTCTGAGGGGGCGGATCCTCTTCGGGAGCAGGCAGATGCGTGCCTGGACGGGCTGGAGGAGACGGCCCGGGTGGAGGCGATTCTGGCCGCCTGGAAAGTGCAGTTTACCGCCGGGTACTCGACCAAGTCCCTGGCCCTGACGGCCCCGGCGACGACTCCCGGTGAACACACGGCCCAAGACATGGGCGTCGTCGCTGACGTCGCGTGTGCTTTGACGGTGAGCGAACGCTCGGCCTCAGCGTTGCTGGCCCAGTCCCACGAACTCACCAGCGCCTTGCCCCTTACACTCGAAGCGTTGGAGGCCGGGGACCTTTCATGGCAGCACGCGAAGGTCATGGTGGATGAAACCGCAAGCCTTGACCCCGCCAGCGCCAAGGCACTGGAAGCCCACTTCCTGGACCCCGGGGCGCCGAACCCCGCCCGGGGCTGCCCGGCCGGGGAACTCATCCCGTCCCGGTTCCGGCACAAAGCCCGCACCTGGCGCGAACGCCACCACCCGGACAGCATCGAAAAACGCCACACCCGCAGCGCCCAGGACCGCAGGCTCGAATACGCCCCGGACCGGGACGGCATGGCCTGGCTCTCGGCCCACCTGCCCGCGGACCAGGCAGCCGGGATCTGGAACCGCACCACCACCGCCGCCCGCGCCTTGCAGGGACCCGCCGAATCCCGGACTCTGACCCAGCTCCGCGCCGACATCGCCGCCACCTGGCTCCTCACCGCAGGCCTGGAATCCACCACCACCGGCAACCCGGTCACCAGCGCGGGCGGCATCCCCGCCGACAGGGCGGCCGCTGCTACGGGTCCCGCGGGCGACGTGGGTGCAGCGGGTGATTGTGGTGTTCCCGGCCAGGTACCCGGCCAGGTGCCCGGCCGTGTCCCCTCGCCCGCGGCGCAGGTCCTGGTCACCGTGCCGGTGTTCGCCCTGATGGGCCTCACCGACGAACCAGCCACCCTGGACGGGTTCGGGCCGATCCCGGCATCCATGGCCCGGAAGCTCGTCGCCGAGGGCGCCACCTCATTCCACCGGGTCCTGACCGACCCCCGCGACGGCGCACCCCTGGAAATCGGACGGGCCAGCTACCGTATCCCTCCCGCCATGCGCCAATGGCTCCGGCTCCGCGACGGCAAATGCCCCTTCCCCGGCTGCACCAACCAGTCCCTGGACAACGAAGCAGACCACCTCCTCGCCTGGGCCGAGGGCGGCACCACCGGCATCACCAACCTGGGCCAACCATGCCCCAAACACCACCGCCTGAAACACACCACAGCCTGGACCCCCACCAAAGCCGGCACCAACACACCACCCGGCTGGACCTCACCCACCGGCCGCCACTACCCAAGTGAACACCAGGACTGGGAACCACCCCAATGGCCAGCTCAAGTACTGAGCGAACTGGTTCCCGACAAGCACCCTTAGCGCTGCTCCAAGGCGGCAAGCAGCCTCTTAACTGAGCTGCCCAAATTCCATTCGACAGCGAGATGCTCCAGTTCGGCGCGTGCCTCGCCCTCGACGGAGTGCAGCCGCGCTCCGGCTTCCTCGAGGGTGGGCAACTTGAGGTCGCGCACGATTTTCACCACCGTGGGCGCGACACTGAGGTAGTCTTCGGCTGCCGCGAGCTTGGCCCGTACGGGCGCGGAAACCCCGCCTCCGCCGTCGGCGGCCGACGCCGCGAGCAGGCTGTCCAGCGTGCCAAACTTGCCCAGGAGCGACGCGGCGGTCTTCTCACCGATGCCTGCGACGCCCGGCAGCCCGTCCGAAGCGTCGCCGCGGAGGGTTGCGTAGTCGGCGTACTGTTCCGGCAGCACGCGGTACTTGCCGACGACGACCACGTCAGTCACGACTTCGAGGTTCTTCATCCCCCGCGCTGTGTAGATCACCCGCACCTGGCGCGCGTCGTCCACCACCTGGAAAAGATCACGGTCTCCTGTGACTACATCGACGGGAAGGTCCGCGTGGCTGGCGTAGGTGCCGATGACGTCGTCGGCCTCGTGTTCAGGAGCCCCGACGACGGCGATGCCCGCCAGGTCAAGCACGTGGCGGATCATCGGAATCTGGGCTTCAAGCGCGTCCGGGACGACCTCGACGTCGGAGGCAGCCGTCACGATCTCCGCGACCCGGTGTGCCTTGTAGGTCGGAATGAGATCTACCCGCCACTGCGGACGCCAGTCGTCGTCCCAGCACGCGATCAAGTGCGTCGCTTCGTAGTCGGTGGTGAGCCGCGCAATCATGTCAAGTAGGCCGCGGACGGCGTTCACCGGCGTGCCGTCGGGGCGCCGGATCGTGTCGGGCAGCCCGTAAAAGGCGCGAAAATACAGGGAGGCAGTGTCGAGCAGCATCAGGCGGTGTGGCATACCTGATCCTGACACGGAAGCGCCCGGCCGCGTTAGACCCCTCCGGCCCGCCGCGGCCCGTTGGCAGGCTGACGGATTGTCCTGGCACGGGTGTGAAGGTCGGCGGCCGGGATACGCCGGACTTCATGTGTGTGGGCTACCGGGAGCTCATGAATATCGGGCGGCGCCGCCTTCCTGGACGTCGGGCACAGGTCGGTTATGTGTCCCATGCCGGCGTATTCACGCACATCGGCAATTCCGGCCACCGCCGCGGTCTTGGTGTCGAAGGCCTTGGAAGTGGCCATCACTGTTCCATCCGGTGCTGTGAGACGGAACCTGAAACAGGACTCCGCGTCCACGAAAAGTTCAAACATTCCAGCCATGGATCTCCTCAACGTCTGCGGACCCTGCCTGCGGCGCGCCTCTGCCGCTGAGCCGAGCTGACGGGACGCGACGCTGCGTCCCTCCGCTGGTTTGTGGTGCAATCGAATTAATCGGCGCATCAAGTTCCTAAAGAGTCTCGCTTAGCTCCGGTGGGCACGCAAGGCCCCACGAATTAATCTTTAGGCGTTCCGGGGTGCCTTGCACGGGGGCCTTCCGCGCGGTTGCAGGCAGACCTAGGCTGGTGAGATGCCCCAACTCAGCGTCAACGGAGTAGGGATCTACTACGAGGAATAGTTCGAGACTTTGGACCCCGTGACCACGTGCACGATGCCGCGGCGGTTCTGGCCGCCCTCCGCGCCGGCCCGGGCTCTGGACTTAACCACTCTTGGACCTGACCAGGGCCCTTCGCGCGAGTTGGCTATTGACGGCCTTCAATCTCGGCACAGAGGAGCGGGTCAGTGAGACGGCACGTTGTGGGGACACCGGACGGCGGCCATCTCCGCGTCCACAGCTTCGGGGACGGACCGGGCGTGGTCATGGTTTGTGGCAGTAACACTGCCGCGTCCGCCTACTTCAGGGCAGCAAGAAAGTTGAGCCGTACCGTGCCGGTCCACGTTTATGACCGCAGGGGCAGACCGGGTTCCAGCCTGCAGCCTGAGGACTATTCGATGGATACGGAGATCTCCGACCTTCGTTCCGTACTGGAGGCGACGGGCAGCAGTGCAGTCTTCGGCCACAGTTATGGAGGCGCGGTAGCACTGGAGGCAGGGCTCCAACTGCCAGTCGCCAGGATTGCCCTCTACGACGCAGTTCCCAATATCGGCGGAGCGCTGCCCACCCATTTTCTTCCGGAATTCGAAAGCGCCGTGCTGCGCGGGGAGGTGCGCCGGGCTGTGACTGTCCTGGGCAAGGGCATCTCGGTCAGACTCCGTGAAAGCCCCCTGCCGGATCCGGTGTTCCAGGGCGTTGTCTGGATGATGACGGTTGCCACCCGCAAGGGGCGCGCCTGGACGGGCACTGTGCACAGCGCTGTGAAGGAATTGGCGTGGCTGGATGGCAACCGGCCTTCTGCGGAACGGTACGCCGGCATCGCCGTGCCTGTAGTAGTCCTCTACGGTTCCCGGAGCGACGCCTTCTACCGGGCCATTGCGGAAGCACTTGCTGACAGCCTGCCCAACGGCACGTGTGTAGAGGTGTCTGGAGCCGACCACTCGGCTCTGGACCGCGCTCCGGACGTCCTGATGAGGCAACTACAGGACTTTTTCCGTCCCCCAAGACGTGCGTAGCGTCGCCGCCACGCCGCGGTTTCCTTTGCGCTTTCTGTGACATCGGGCACAATGTGCTTCATGGGGCGTTGGAGCGAGGAGCGGGTGATCAACGCCGCGCCCGACGCATCTTCTCTTGCCGCCGCCCGCAAGCTGGCACGCCCCGGGCCCTGGTCCGATACAGGCAGCAATGACGTCCTGGTCTGGGGTAAATGCCAGGGCAGCGGAAAGACCCCCTACCAGGTGAGCGTGGACACCGTCGCCCCTGCCTACCGTTGCTCCTGCCCCAGTCGGAAGTTCCCCTGCAAGCACGCCCTGGCGCTGCTCCTTCTGTGGTCCCGGGGCGAAGCTGCCGACGCCGGCACGGAGACCGCCGGCTTCGCCCAGGAATGGGCGGCCCAGCGGGCGGAACGGGCCACCGTACGCGAACGGCGCCAGAACGACCAGCCCGTGGATCCGGCGGCCCAGGCCAAGCGGCTGGCCGAACGGATGGCTCTGATGGATGCGGGAATCGACGACTTTGCCCGGTGGCTGACGGATCTGGTGCGGACCGGCCTGGCATCCGCCCGCAGGCAACCGTATTCCTGGTGGGACGGAGTGGCAGCCCGCCTTGTTGACGCCCAGCTACCGGGTTTGGCAGAACAGGTGCGGGCCATGGGATCAGACGTGCACGCGCGGACTGACTGGGCCGACCACCTGCTTCTCCGGGTTGGCCGGTGGTGGGCAGTGACGAAGGCCTGGCGCCGGCGCAGCACCCTGGCGGCGGACGAGCTGGCAGATCTCCGGGTGGCCGTGGGCTGGGCTGTCCCGACGGCGGACGTCCAGGGTACGGAGGCACTGCACGGACCGTGGCTCGTTCTGGGCGCCCACCGCAGCGACGACGGCCGGCTCCAGCAGCAGCGGACCTGGCTTCGCGGGCCCGACGGGACGGTCGTCGTCGTCCTCGACTTCGCCGCGCAGAGTGAGGCGCTGGCGACACCACAGCTCGCCGGCGCCTTGCTGGACGCCACCGTGGCGAGATATCCCGGTTCCGGCCAACGGAGAGCGATGTTCACCAGTCCCGTGGACCCGCTGGGAATGGCCGCCAGCCTCGGTGAAGGCGGCAACATTTTGCAGGCTCTGGAAGCTGAGTCAGCGGCTGTGGCTGTCTCCCCCTGGCGTGACCGCCATCCGGTGCTGTTGGGCGGCGTACGCGTTTGTCCGGATGACCACGGCTGGCTACGGGACAGCAAGGGTGACGCACTTCCCCTGGTCGACGCCCCGCTGGACTCCCTGCTGGCACTCACCGGCGGCCATCCAGTGGACCTGTTCGGCGAGCTGGAGGATGGTCGGGTGCGGCCCCTGTCCGCCGTCGTCGGTGGAGCGGTGGTGATGCCATGACCTGGCTGGCCGAGCTCCGGACGGCGGCCCTTGTCGGCACGGCACGGCACCCGGCACCGCCCCCGCCGGCGGAACTGCACGTCCGCCCGCCGGAGGGCCTGTCCGGTGAGGAGTCGCTGCTTGACCAGGCGGCCCTGGCCGATGCCGCTACCCGCGCCTCCCGGGCTTCCACCACGCTGGACCCAGCTGACCTCGTTGAGCCGGCGCCACCGGACGAGGTCCCCCAAGCCTCCGGTGAGGCCGCCCGGCTGCTGGACCTGCTGCTCACCCAGCCTCCCGTCGGGTTGGAGCTGCGAAGTCTGCTGGTGGCGGACTGGCTGCAGCTCGCCGGCGCCTCCGGACGGCGCGTGCCCCACCGGCTGCTGCCCTCGCTGCTCTCACTGGCGGACACCAAGCCCGGCGTGGCGAAGCAACTGGATCCCGCCCTCGGCACCCGCGGCCGGTGGCTCCAGGCGCTCAAGGCCGGGGGCACCGAGCACCCTCCCCCCACGACGGCGGATTGGGCAGAGCTGAAAAGCGCCGACGCCACCACGGAACTGGAACGTCTCCGCCGCAGCGATCCGGCCACAGCCCGCGAACAACTAACGGCGCATTGGGACACGCTCGGAGCCCGGGAGCGGGCCGCCCACCTGGCCGCCTTCGCGACGAATCTCGGCGCAGACGACGAGGAACTGCTGGAGCGGGCCCTGGATGACAAGGCCAAGAGCGTGCGCGACGTCGCCGCCGGCCTGCTCGACCGGCTCCCCGCCAGCGCCCGCGCCGGCCGCATGGCCGACCGGCTGCGTCCATTGCTGCGCGTCAAGGGCGTGCTGCGCAAACAATTCGAAATCGATCTTCCGCCTCAACCTGACGCGGCAGCCCTCCGGGACGGGATACCACCGGACCCGCGCACTGGTGAGCCGGACCGGCTGGGCCGGCTCGACGCCGTCGTCCGCGGTGCCCCGCTCGATGTTTGGACGACGACGGCGGGCCGCAGCCCGGCAGCCAACGTGGCACTGCTAAAGGGCGAAAAGCGTGTCCTCGAAACCATCCTGACTACGGCCGAGCATCGGGCCGACCTTGAGTGGGTACGGGCGCTGCTGGAGGTCCGGACGGACCTGCGGCTGCTGAAGATCCTGCCGCCTGGTGAGCGCGAGGAAACGCTCACCCGGCACATCCGGGCAGGCACCGCAAACCCATTCGCGCTGGCTCCGCCACTGCGCGACATGCCACGACCGTGGGGTCCTGCCCTGGCTGACGCCGTGCTTGAGCAGATCTCTGCCAAAGACGGCGGCCAGCTGGCAGCCATGCTGGCGGACATCCTGCCTGCCGCGCTCCCACCCGAGGCGGCCGGGCAGGCCCGGCGCCTGCTGGAGCAGTCAGATGACGACGCCGCACGGCGCCGCGTGCTTCGTGATGCCGTGCAATACCAATCATTCCGACAATCCCTGACGGAGGCTTTTCAATGACTGATGCCCAGGCCGGAACGGACGTTCTCCGCGCCCACGCCGAAAACGCCTACGCCGAGGAACTCAGTGCACTGGCCGCCGTTGACGACCGGCCCCGGCCGCCCAGCTGGCGGCTGTCGCCCTGGGCCGTGACCACCTATATCCTCGGCGGCACCCTGCCGAACGGAATCCAGGTCACGCCGAAATATCTGGGTTCGGAACGGCTTGTGGAAATCGCCGTGGCGTCGCTTGCCACGGACCGGGCCCTGCTGTTGCTCGGCGTGCCGGGTACCGCGAAGACCTGGCTGGGAGAACATCTGGCCGCTGCAGTTTCAGGATCCTCCACCCTCGTGGTGCAGGGTACTGCCGGAACACCTGAAGAGGCACTGCGGTATGGCTGGAATTACGCGCGGCTGCTCGCCGACGGCCCGTCCCGGGCTGCCATGGTCCCTGGGCCTGTGATGCGTGCGATGGAGACCGGAAGCCTGGTACGCGTGGAAGAACTCACCAGGATCCCGTCCGATGTCCAGGATTCCCTCATCACGATCCTCAGCGAGAAGACGCTGCCGATCCCCGAGCTCAATGAAGAGGTGCAGGCCCGCAAGGGGTTCAACATCATCGCGACGGCGAACAACCGGGACAAGGGCGTCAACGACCTGTCGTCGGCACTGCGGCGCCGCTTCAACACCGTGGTGCTGCCGCTCCCGGACAGCATCGACCAGGAGGTCGAGATCGTCACCACGCGGGTTCGCAGTCTCGGCACAGCACTGGAGCTTCCGGCCGACCTGGCCGCGCTCTCCGAAGTCCGCCGGGTGGTGACGGTCATGCGGGAGCTCCGCGCCGGCGTAACCCAGGACCAACGCACCACCCTCAAGTCGCCGTCGGCCACCCTTTCGACTGCGGAGGCCATCTCGGTGATGACGAACGGGCTCTCCCTGGCCGCCCACTTCGGTGACGGAACCGTCCGGGCCCAGGACGTGGCGGCCAGCCTGGTGGGAGCAGTGGTCAAGGATCCGGTTCAGGACCGGGTGATCTGGCAGGAATACCTGGAAACCGTCGTCCGGAACCGGCCGGAATGGAAGGACCTCTATCGGGCCTGCCGCGACCTCGAGTCGTCGAACTGACCTGTGACGTGTGAATCATGACCGACGTCCACGTCCTGGGGATTAGGCACCACGGTCCCGGTTCGGCACACTCCGTCGCAGAAGCGCTGGCTAGCCTCCGCCCCGATCTGGTGCTGGTGGAGGGTCCCCCGGAGCTTGACGGGGTAATTCCGCTGCTGTCCGATCCGGAGATGGTGCCGCCCGTTGCGGGCCTGATCTACGCGGCCGAGGAGCCCCGGATCGCTTCGTTCTACCCGATGGCGGCCTTTTCCGCGGAATGGGTGGCCATCCGGTGGGCGCTGTCCACCGGCACCCTCGTGCGCGCCATCGACCTGCCTGCGGCGCACACCTTCGCGCTGCATATGGCCCCTGAGCCACCCGCACCGTCGTCTTCAGAGGACGACGGCGGTCCCTCCGCAGAGGACGGGGAACCTCCTGCACCGCCCCAGCAGCCCTACCGCCCCGATGCGATCGGCATGCTGGCCGGGGCCGCCGGATATAGCGACGCCGAGCGGTGGTGGGAGGACGCCATCGAGCACCGGAACACGGACCCCGTCGATCGGTTCGCGGCGCTGACTGAGGCCATTGCCGAGATCCGGGCGGCCGACGACCGGCCCGGCGATCATCCCGATGTTGTGGAAAACAACCGGCGGGAAGCCGCCATGCGCCGCCTGATTCGGGCTGCAATGCGCGAAGGCCACGCGCGGATAGCCGTGGTGTGCGGCGCCTATCATGCCCCTGCCCTGGTCCCCATCGGCTTTCCCCCGGTGTCTGCCGACAACAAGGTGCTCGCCGGCCTGCCCAAAACCAAAGTCGCCGTCACCTGGGTGCCGTGGACCTCTAACCGGCTCAGCCTGCGCAGCGGATACGGAGCCGGCGTCACCGCACCCGGCTGGTACCAGCATCTCTTTGCACACTGGATGGCCCGGGATTCCGCTACCGACGTGTCCACCACCTGGCTGGTCCGGGTGGCCCGCGCCTTGCGCCGCGAAAACCTGGACGCCTCAACCGCCTCCGTGGTGGAGGCGAGCCGGATGGCGAACGCGCTTGCCGCCGTCCGCGGGCGGCCCAGCCCGGGACTGACAGAACTCGACGACGCCGCACAGGCCGTGCTGTGCGACGGTTCGCCCCTGCCGCTGGCCCTGGTCCACCGCGAACTCACCGTAGGGCTCGAGCTCGGGAACGTGCCGGAGACGGCGCCGACTGTCCCCCTGGCGGCCGATCTTGCTGCCACTCAGCGCCGGCTCCGGTGGAAACCCGGCGCCATGGAAGAGGTCCTGACCCTGGATCTGCGCAAGCCGGGCCAGCTGGCCCGCTCGGTGCTGCTGCACCGGCTGGCGCTGCTTGGAGTGCACTGGGGCGAGCAGAACGAAACCGGCCGGACGACGGGCACTTTCAAGGAGGTGTGGACACTCCACTGGCAACCCGAACTGGCCGTCGCTGTGGTGGAAGCCAGCCGCTACGGCACTACGGTTGAGTCGGCTGCAGCGACGTGCGTATCCGAACGGGCCCAGGGCGCCGGCAGCCTGACCGAGCTCAGCGAACTGCTGGCGAGCTGCCTGCTCGCCGACCTTCCGGACGGCATTGGCGGCGTAGTAACGGTCCTTGCTGAGCGCACCGCCCTACAGCAGGACGTCGCACCGCTGCTGGAAACCATTGCCCCTCTGGCCCGGACCTGCCGGTACGGCAACGTGCGCGGCGTTGACGTCACCGGTGTACGGAAGATTCTGGACACAACGGTGGTGCGGGCCTGTGTGGGACTGCCCACAGCCTCTGCCGGGCTGGACGATGAGTCCGCAGACGCCATGCGGCACGCCGTCGACTCCGCCCAGCAGGGTCTGTCCCTGCTGCCCGACCTGCCGCTGGAGGACTGGCATCGGGCCCTCGCAGCGGTAGCCGGCTCCGACAGGATTCATGGCTCGGTGGCAGGGCGGGCCACCAGGCTGCTGCTGGACGCCGGCCTGGTTGACGCGAACGACGTCGCGGCACGGCTCAGCCGCCGGCTCTCAATCGCCACTCCGGCACGGGAGGCAGCCGCCTGGCTGGACGGCCTCCTTTCCGGCGACGCAACGCTGCTGGTATATGACCGGCGGCTCCTGCAGATCGTCGATGACTGGGTCGCCGGGGTAGACGACGAAATTTTCGACGATGTCCTGCCGCTCCTGCGCAGGACCTTTTCCGCTTTCAGCCGGCCCGAACGCCGGGAGATCGGTGAGCAGCTCAGCCGCATCGGGGAAGACTGGCAGACCGACAGCGGGACGACGCTGGACCTGGCCGCCGCGGGCCCCGCGATCCGGACGATGGCCCGGTACCTCGGATGGGAGGCGACCGCATGACCGGCAAGGACGTTGCCGGCGTTGACCGCCGCAGCCGGCTGAACCGCTGGCGCCTTGTGCTCGGCGGGCAGAAGGCCGACGGCATCACTACAGCCGACGGCGACAGTGTGGTGCTCTCCGCCGCTGACGCCCGGCGCGACCAGGCCTTGGAGGACTTGTACGGGGCCGAAAAGAACGGCCGTGGCGGCCTCGGTGCGTCGAGTCCGAGGGTGGCCCGCTGGCTGGGCGACATCCGCAGCTATTTTCCGTCCAGCGTCGTGCAGGTGATGCAGGCCGACGCCATGGACCGGCTCGGCCTGCGGCAGCTGCTGCTCGAGCCGGAGATGCTGCGCACCGTGCAGCCCGACGTCGGCCTGGTCAGTACGCTTATTGGCCTCGGCCGGGTGATCCCTGAGCATTCACGCGAGACGGCCAGGGCAGTTGTCCGCCAGGTGACAAAGGAACTCGAGGACCGCCTGCGCGCCCGGACGGTCCAGGCGGTCTCCGGCGCGTTGAACCGCGCGGCAAGGACACGGCGGCCTCGGCACCGGGACATTGACTGGAACAGGACGATCGCCGCCAACCTCAAGCACTACCAGCCCGAATACCGGACGGTTGTGCCCGAGCGCCTGATCGGCCATGCCCGGCGCAGCACCGAGATCCAGCGGGAAATTATCCTGTGCATTGACCAGTCCGGTTCCATGGCCGAGTCCGTGGTGTTTTCCAGCGTGTTCGGCGCCGTGCTGAGTTCGCTGCGGTCGGTGCGCACACGGCTGGTGGTCTTCGACACCGAGGTTGTGGACCTGACGGACGAACTGGACGATCCTGTGGACGTCCTGTTTGGCGTGCAACTCGGCGGCGGCACCGACATCAACCGCGCCCTTGCCTACTGCCAGGACAAGATCACGCAGCCCACGGAGACGATTCTGGTGCTGATCAGCGACCTCTACGAAGGCGGGATCGCCGAGGAGATGCTGCGGCGGGCGTCCACGATAGTGGGCTCGGGGACAACAATGATCGCGCTCCTGGCGCTGAGCGACAGCGGCCATCCGTCGTTCGATTCGAACCACGCTGCTGCCCTGGCCGGAATCGGCGTCCCGGCCTTCGCCTGCACGCCGGACCTGTTCCCGGAGTTGATGGCCGCGGCCATTGAACGCCGCGATGTAGGCGAATGGGCGGCAACCCAGGACATTCCCACCAGCCACGAGCCGTAGTGTGGACCGCCGCTTCTCCGGCACTGCCCCCGGCGGTTAGGCCAGTGCTCTGGCACACGGCGCTCAAGGGGGCGAGAATGGCAACGTGTTCCTTGCTCGCCGTGGCCGGGACGGCGAGGTGATGAACGCAGCCGCCCGAAAGATCCAGCGCATCTACCTCACGCTGACGCTGGGCAATACCCTTGCCACTTCCTTCATTTGGGGCGTTAACACCCTCTTCCTGCTGGACGCCGGCCTCAGCAACTTCGAAGCCTTCGCCGCCAACGCCTTCTTCACGGCAGGCATGGTGCTTTTCGAGGTCCCCACCGGAGTAGTGGCGGACAGCTGGGGCCGCCGGGTATCGTTCCTGCTCGGCACCGTAACGCTGGCCGGCTCAACCTACCTTTACTACCTTCTCTGGCAGTTGTCCGCGCCCTTCCCCTGGTGGGCCGCCGTATCGGTCCTGCTTGGCCTCGGCTTTACCTTCTTCTCGGGTGCCGTTGAGGCGTGGCTCGTTGACGCGCTGCACTACTCGGGATACCAGGGCGGGCTGGAGGCTGTCTTCGGGCGCGGGCAGATGGTGTCTGGGGTGGCGATGTTCGCCGGATCCGTGGCCGGTGGTGTGATCGCCCAGGCCACGGACCTCGGCGTGCCGTTCCTGGTGCGGGTCGGGGTGCTGCTGGCTATGTTCGGCATCGCTTTTGGTTTAATGCGCGACGTCGGGTTCACCCCCGAACGCTCGGCACACCCCCTGCGGGCGACGCGGGCGGTGCTGTCCGCCTCACTTGAGAACGGTTTGAAAGTCCCGTCGGTGCGGTACGTGATGCTGGCTGCTCCGTTTACCACCGGCGTCGGCTTTTACGTCTTTTACGCGCTGCAGCCGTACCTGCTGGAACTCTTTGGCGACCCCCGCGCCTACTCCGTGGCGGGGCTGGCGGCGGCAATCGTGGCCGGGGCGGATGTGCTCGGCGGCTGGCTGGCACCCCACATCCGGGGCCTGTTCCGCAGACGCACGTCAGTGTTGATTCTGAGTGGCAGTATCAGCGCGTTGATTCTCCTGGTGCTTGGTTTTACCCGGGTGTTCTGGGTGGCGCTGGTCCTGCTGACTCTGTGGGCCGTGATCGAGTCTGCGGCAACGCCGGTGCGGCAGGCCTACGTGAACGACATGATCCCTTCCAAGCAGCGGGCCACGGTGCTCAGTTTCGACTCCCTGATGGGGTCCAGCGGCGGTGTTGTGGTGCAGCCGGCGCTCGGCCGCGCTGCCGACGTGTACGGCTATCCTGCCTCCCTGGCCATGGGCGGAATCGTCCAGCTCCTGGCGGTCCCGTTCCTCCTTGCCAGCCGGCGGCAGGGCTCTCCAGCCGATGCCGCGAACGCGCCGGCCAAGCCATCGACTGAGGACGGGGGTCTGGTCTAGCTCGCCGGGTCGTACCCGAACTCGCGGAGTTCCTGCGGGCAGCGGCAGGCCACCGCGATCTTCCTCGCCCATTCGACAGCGTCCTCGCGCGTCGGCAGCTCCAGCACCGTGAACCCGCCCTTGAGTTCAGAGCGCGGATAGATCTCGGCGCTCACGGACCCGTCGGCGGAGACCAGTAGGGGAGCGACTTCCTCCGCGATCCCGCCGCCGAATACGTAGACGCCGGCAGCCTTCGCCTCCTCGATCACAGCGTGGGATTCGGCGAAGACCATCGGAAACTCCTCGTCGGTGAGCACCATGGCTTCGCTCGGGAAGGAGATGAGGTATTTGGTCATCTCCCGATAGTGCCCCGCGGGCGGCCGGACAGCAACAGAATGTCCCGGCCGAGTACATCTAGCTGCCGCAGTACCGGTCGAAACGTTCGCGCCCCAGGCGGCCAAGCCTCTCGACGGTATGCCAGCTGATCACCGCAAGGAGCAGCGTCAGCAGAATGGCTGATACAGCCACGAGCGGCGGAAGATCGGCTGTCGATCCGTCATTGAGCCAGAGAATGACCGGATAGTTCCAGAGGTACGCAGCGTAGGAGACCATTCCCATCAGCTGCAATGGCCTCGTCCATGACGGTATTGGGGGCGTACGCGAAGACGCCAGTGCAACCAGGACGGCCGCGGCAACCATGGCCAGCGGCCCCCCAACGAAGAAGAAAGCCGGCGATTCGTTGGCCTTGGGAAAGAACATCAGCGTGGCCAGGACAGAGACCGCGCCCACGAGGGACGCACGCCTGGTCCCGCGTCCGGAGAACCAGCCGAACATCCGCAGCCGGAACAGGCGCAGGGCGGAACCGATGATCAGCCCGAGGCCCCACGTTGTGGGAAGTGCGTAGACCAGGGAGTGCAGGTGCGGGGCCAGGATCAGCATGGCCAGCACGCTCGCCGTCATCAGTGAAACGACGACGGCGGCCGACCACGCGATCAGCCGTCGCTGCCGGTTCTTCCGCAGGGCGAGCACCAACAGTGCCGGCCAGATCAGATAGAACTGTTCTTCCACCGCCAGCGTCCAGAGGGGCCCGATGGCCATGCTCACATCGAAGGGCAGCGGAAGGTCTTTGAGGTAGCCAAAACCGGCGAGGAGGGTATAGCCGATGATTCCCTTGGACCGGTCCCCGAGGACGTCGGCCGTCAATTCCACGATGGCGTACACGCCCAGGAACGCGATGAGGGCGGGCAGCAGGCGGAAGGCCCGGTGTGCGTAAAAGCGCCCGTAACGGATTCTGCGGTGCCGCTCGATGTCCCTCACCAGTACGCCTGTGATCAGGTAACCGCTCAGCACGAAGAACACGATCACGCCGACGATGCCGGCGCCTTGAAACAATCCGGGCCAGGAGTGCCCCAACAGGACGGCGCCGACGGCCGCACCACGAAGAACATCCAGGCCGCCCAACCTCTGGCTCCCCGAAGTTTTCGGGGCGGCCGTCTCCACGGTTCCACCGATGAGCAACGTCACATAACCTCCGGAGTTTCGACTGGCCGGCCGCGCCCCGGCTGAACCGAGGCAGGACTAGGCCCCGCCTATCCACTGAATTCACGGGCGCCATGCCCGCAGCTTCCAGTCTTTCGGAAGTTTCTGGACGAAACCTGACTGCCGGATCGGAACCCTGGAGCCCGCAGGTGATGACAGGACGCCGGAGGCAAAGCAGAAGGACCCGTTCAAATGAACGGATCCTTCTGCTCTGGTGCTTCAGCCGGATCTACTTACCCGGTTGTTGTGCTCCTAGACGCCCGCCGGCCGGTCGTACCGCTGGCCCGCCGGGTTGGAAGGCATGATCATCAGCACCAGCACAGCCAGGGCGCCCAGGAAGGGCACCAGCAAAAGGAGAGCCAGCCAGCCGCTGAAATTGCCGTCGTGCAGACGACGCACAACGAGCGCCAGGGACGGAACAATCGTGGCCAGGCCCCAGACGATCAGCAGGATACTTCCAAAGCCAAAAGCCGGGGTGCTGTCCAAGCTGGAGGTGGTCGTCGTCGCGCCGGTGATGATATTCAGGACGATACCTACGGCAACGGCAACGAGGGTCCACCACCAGTATTCGCTCCGGCTGGCCCGCCCGGAGAAGGTGGCGTACTTCTTGAAGAACCGCTGTACCGCTGCCGGGAAGGGCGCGCCGTAATACGGTGCCCAGATTGGCGGCTCGCCGCCCTGGAAAGCCTGCGGCTGGGTCTGTTGTTGCGGGTGCGGATAGCTCATGGTTGTTCCCCCGAGGTTTTAAGTGATGAGACGACCCCATCGTATGGCCCCGCGAGGAAAGTTTGGCGTTTCGATGGACAAAATTTACGTCGATTTACAGCGCTGCGTCAGCCGGTGTCGACAAACACCTCCACAGCGATAACGTGCACTTCCGACAGTCCCTGCGTCGGAAGCGTCCTTTCCAACAGAACCGGCTGCCTGTGGTGGTGGGCCCACTCCCGGGCATCAGGCCCCAGCACGTCATCGATCCACACCACGGCGTCCCAGTCCGCTTCGCCCAGGAGTTCCATTCTTGCCAGCCACCGGCGCACCGAATGGAGCTTCGGCGTCGGTTCATTGCTTCCGCCTGCACGAAAGCCCAACGGCACATGCAACGGCTCCTCGTCCAACTGCAGCTGCGACTCCAGGCCGGCCACGTGGTCCGCCGGCCATATCGACACCCAAGCGATCCGGCCACACCGGGCCAGCCTTCGGACTAGGGAAACGCTGGCATCCGACACCGGCAACTCCGGTCGGTCCCCGCCACCGCCCCGACGAATCACAGGATTAAGCACGCCGTCGATGCCGAGAAGGATGATTGGCTTCACGTCGCGGTCACCGGCTACAGTTGCTGGTGCACGGCGCAGGAGGCAGGCATGACGGGCCCAGGAGCGGGACAAAAATGGCCGCCGCTGTTGAATCCGCTGCTGACATTCCCATGAGTCACCACCCGATCTTTCGGCCGAGTCTAGCGCTCACCACGAAATCCTTGGCGGCCTGTTGACGGCTGATGTGATGCACGATACAGTTACGGGAAGTTATACGAATAACCGCCGCTATTACCGAAAGCCCAAGGAGGTGCCCCATGGCTGTACCACGGCCAAAGTCAGGACCGACAATGCACGACGTCGCGGCTGCCGCCGGTGTTTCACAGGCCACCGTGTCCTTGGTGCTCAATTCGGCTTCCGGTTCCCGCTTCTCCGAAGATACCCGCAAACGCGTTCGGGACGCCGTGAACCGGCTGGGTTACCGCACCAACGCCCACGCCAAAGTCCTCCGCGAAGGCGTCGCCGGAATGATCGGGTTCATCGGCGATTCCGTGGCCACTACTCCCTTCGCCGGCGCCATCATCGAAGGTGCGCAGCAGCGGGCCTGGGAGGACGGGCTCCTTCTGCTCTCGGTAAACACCGGCGGCGACAGGGAACTCGAGGCAGCATCGTTGGACACCATGCTCTCCTACAAGGTTGCCGGCGTGGTCTACGCCGCCATGTATCACCGCAGGCTGGATGTTCCCGAGGCTTTGGCGGGCGTCAGGTCCGTGGTGCTGAATTCCCAAGACCGCGCCGGACAGGTCCCGAGTGTCGCCCCGGACGAGGTCAAGGGTGGGTACGCGGCCACCAGTCGACTGCTCAAAGCGGGCCACACAAAAGTCGGGATGATCAACATTGAGAGCCTGGAAAGCGGCCTTCCTGCCGCCGTCGGACGCTACGAGGGCTACTGCGCGGCACTTGAGGAAGCGGGGCTGCTCGTCGATCCGGACCTGGTCCGTTTCGGTGAAGGCGGTGAAGAGCATGGCTACAAGTACGCAATGGAGCTGCTGACCTCCCGCAACCCGCCGACTGCTATTTTCTGCGCCAACGACCGTGGCGCCTGGGGCGCCTATCAGGCGGTGTCGGACCTGCGCCTCTCAATCCCCGAGGACATCTCGATCGTGGGGTTCGACAATCAGGCAACTTTGGCGCCGTTTCTTCGCCCGGGACTGACCACCTTTGAATTGCCGTTCGTCGCCATGGGCCGGCGTGCGGTTGAACTGATCCTCCAGGATGCGGAACCCGACGGCCGGGTCGAGCTGATGGACTGCCCTCTCATCGAACGGAATTCCGTGACTCATCCTAAGGAGATGCCATGAGCCGCACCATCCCGGCCCGACGCGGGCGTCCTGTTGCGGCGCCGTCGCCGCAAGCCAAAAATTCTCTTTCGCTCCGCCTTAAGAGGATTTTCCGCGCCTGGCAGTTATACGTATTACTTGCCCCGGCGATCATCTACATCCTGGTCTTCAAGTACTGGCCGATGTACGGCGTGCAGATCGCCTTCAAGAACTACAACCCGGTGGACGGGTTCACTGACAGCCCCTGGGTGGGCCTGACGCACTTCATCAGGTTCATGAACTCCTACCAGTTCGGCCAGGTCGTGGGTAACACCCTGTGGATCGCCGTCCTGGGCCTGCTGGTCGCTTTCCCGATCCCGATCATCCTCGCTCTGCTGGTCAACCAGCTCCAGAGCGAGAGGTTCAAGAAGTTCACCCAAACGGTGCTCTACTCCCCCGCATTCATCTCCACCGTCGTGGTGGTGGGCATCATGTTCGTCGTCCTCTCCCCCAGGTCAGGACTGGTGAACAACGCGATCCAGCTCGGCGGCGGCGAACCGATCTTCTTTATGGGCTCAGCGGAGTGGTTCCGCCCCATCTACGTCATCTCCGATGTCTGGCAGAACGCCGGCTTCTCCATGATCGTCTACCTGGCGGCCCTGGCGGCCATCGACCCGGCGCTGCATGATGCGGCCAAGGTCGACGGCGCCTCCAAACTCCAGCGCATCCGGCACATTGACCTGCCCGGCATCATGCCGGTGGTGACGATCCTGTTCATCCTGGCCATCGGCAACCTGCTGAACGTCGGATTCGAGAAGGCCCTGCTGATGCAGACGCCGCTGAACCTCTCAACCTCGGAGATCATCCAGACCTACGTCTACCACGCCGGCCTCCAGCAGGCGCAGTTCAGCTACTCGGCCGCCATCGGCCTGTTCAACTCCCTCCTCAACCTGGCACTGCTGCTCGTCTTCAACACGATCGCGCGCCGGGCCAACCAAGCGACCCTGTGGTGATGACGACATGTCCCTGAAAACCAGCCCCCGCACTATCGACACCCCGAACCGGCCGCTCAGCCAGGGCCGCCCCAGGCAAACCCTTCGGGACCGGTACGGCGACCGTGCCTTCAACATCGTCGCCACCTCCATCCTGCTGCTGTCCATCCTGGCCGTCGTGTACCCGCTGTACTTCATCGTTATCGCCTCGGTCAGCGATCCAAACGCCGTCTACGAAGGCAAGGTCTGGCTGTTTCCCTCCGGTGTGACCACCGAGGGCTACGAGCGGATCTTCGCCGACAGCCGGATCTGGAACGGCCTGGGCAACACCGTCATCTACACCGTGCTCGGCACCGCCATCAGCGTCAGCACCATCCTGTGTGGCGCCTACGCGCTGTCCCGCAAGGACATGCCCGGGCGGAAGATCCTGATGCTCCTGTTTGTCATCACCATGTTCTTCGACGGCGGCCTCATCACCAAGTACCTGGTGGTCCGGGACCTGGGCATGCTGGACACCGTCTGGGCGGTGGTCCTGCCCGGCGCGGTGGGCGTATGGAACCTGATCATCGCCAGGTCCTTCTTCGAACACACCATCCCCAACGAGCTGCGTGAAGCCGCCCAGATGGATGGGGCAACCGATTTCAAATTCTTCTTCCAGATGGTGCTCCCCCTGTCCAAACCACTGATCATGCTCATGATCATGGTCCACGTCGTGGCGCACTGGAACTCATTCTTCGACGCGCTGATCTTCCTCAACGACGACTCCAAGTACCCGCTGCAGCTCGTCCTGCGCAACATCCTTATCCAGTCAGACGTCTCATCCACCGGAACCACCGGCGGAGACATCGCATCCTATGCCGCCGCGCAACGGATCGCAGAGCTCACCAAGTACGCCATGATCGTCGTCTCGAGCCTGCCACTCATGATTGCCCTGCCATTCATGCAGAAGCACTTCACCAAGGGCGCCATGATCGGCGCCGTCAAATAACCGCACCTCCCACCTCTGTAACCCCCAGATGCAGTATCCCCACCTCAGAATAGGAATGACCATGGCATTCAGCCACAAATTCGCCGCCCTCGGCGCCGTCCTGGCCGGAACATTGATGTTCACCGCGTGCTCCGGCGGCTCCAGTACTACGGAGATCAAAGACGCCTCCGCTGACTTCGGCTTCCAGGAAACAGGATTCCCGATCGTCAGCAAGCAACTTGACCTGACATTCTCCGGCACGAAATCCGCCCTTGCCCCGGACTACAACACCATGACCGTGGTGCAGGAATGGGAGAAGGCCACCAACGTCCACATCAACTGGGAGAACCTCCCGGAAACGGTCTTCCAGGAAAAGAAGAACCTAATCCTAGCCAGCGGCGACCTGCCCGATGCCTTCTTCAACTCCGGGCTGACCGACGCCGAGATCGCGACCTACGCCACCAGCGGCACCCTCATTCCGCTGGAGGGTCTCATCGAGAAGAACGCGCCCAACCTCTCCAAACTGCTCTCCGAACGGCCCGACATCAAGGCAGCCATCACCTCCTCGGACGGGCACATCTACTCCCTGCCTTCGGTGGAGGAGCTGGGCCTGGTCCAGTTCCCCAACGAGCTGGCCATCAACACGTCCTGGCTGAAGAAACTCAACATCCCGATGCCAAAGACCATCGATGAGTTCCACGACGCACTGCTTGCGTTCAAGACCCAGGACGCCTCCGGGACCGGCAAGACCATACCGCTGAGTTTCATGCCCGGATCCTGGTGCGGGGACATCGTTGACCTGATCGCCGCCCTCGGCGGAGTGCCGGACAACATGGACCACCGCATCGTCCAGGACGACAAGGTCATCTTCACCCCCACCCAGGACGGCTACAAGAAGGCCATCCAGACCCTGCACGAGTGGTACAAGGAAGGCCTGATCGATCCGGAATCCTTCTCCCAGGACGACAAGGCCTACCTGGCCAAGGGCAAAGCCGCCACGGAAAACCTCGGCTCCTTCGTCTGGTGGGAAATCCCCGAAATGGTCGGCGCGGACCGCGCCAGCAACTACTCCCTCGTCCCGGTCCTCGAAGGGGTCGACGGCAAACGGATCGCCAGCCAGTCGAATAACCAGGAAATCGCCCGCGGCGCTTTCGCCATCACCCGGACCAACAAATATCCGGCAGCCACCATGCGCTGGGCCGACAACCTCTATGACCCCATCCAGTCAGCCCAGGCCAACTGGGGACCCATCGGTGAAACCCTGCAGAAGGACGCCAACGGCCTCCTGACCCAGATCCCCGCCCCGGCCGGGACCAGCGAGGGCGAACGCCGCCAAAAAGTCGCCCCGGGTGGCCCGAAAGCCAACACCGCCGAGAACTTCACCACCGTCGTCGCCCCCGAACCACGCGCCGCTGAACGCCAGAAGACCGTCAACGAACACTACAAGCCCTTTGCCGGCAACGACGGCTACCCCCCGGTCGCCCTGTCCAACGAGGAACTCCAGCAGATCAGCACCATCCAGGCGGACAGCACCTCACTGGTGAAGCAGAACATCGCCAAGTGGATCGTCTCCGGCGGCATCGAGCAGGAATGGGATGGCTACGTCTCCCAGCTCCAGAACATCGGCGTCGACAAAATGATCGAGGTCTACCAGCAGGCCTACGACCGCTACAAGAGCAACTCCTAGCACCACAAACCAGCAGCACAAACAGGGGTGGGCCGGGGCAAACCGGCCCACCCCGCACCAGGGAGCCCTTTACGAGGGCTCCCTCCTGGACCTGCACAGAAACGAGACCACAGCTTCATGACTGCCGCGACCGCCACGACAGCCGACACCTACCGCCCGGCCCTGCATTACGCAGCCCGGAACACCTGGCTCAATGATCCCAATGGCCTGATCTTCCACGACGGCGTCTACCACCTCTACTACCAGAACAACCCGCTGGACAACGTCTGGGGAAACATGTCCTGGGGACACGCCACCTCCCCGGACCTCGTCACCTGGACCGAACACCCCGTCGCCATTGTCTGCGACGAGGAAGAAGACATTTTCTCCGGAAGCATCGTCTTCGACCGGAGCAACACCAGCGGGTTCGGTACCGCCTCGGCCCCGCCCCTGGTCGCCGTCTACACCAGCGCCTTCAAGACCGGCTCCGCGCACGACGGGCTCCAGGCACAGTCGCTCGCCTACAGCCGCGACGGCGGCTACACGTGGACCAAACACACCGCCAACCCCGTACTGAACCGCGGGTCAGCAGAGTTCCGCGACCCCAAAATCATCAGGTACGACGGCGGCGCCGGCAGTTACTGGGTCATGGTCGCCGTGGAAGCCACAGACTTCCAGGTCGTTCTCTACAAGTCCCATGACCTCAAGAGCTGGGAGCCGCTGAGCACCTTCGGCCCGGCCAACGCCACCGGGGGCGTGTGGGAATGCCCCGACCTTTTCCCCCTCCCCCTCGACGGCGACCCGGAGAACCTTCGGTGGGTCCTCACCGTCAACCTCAACCCGGGCGGCCCCAACAACGGCTCCGCCGGACAGTACTTCATTGGGGACTTCGACGGCACCACGTTCACGTCGGCCACCACCGTCACCGAAGGACTCCAGGACCCTGCCCGGCTCGGCGAGTACCAGTGGCTGGACTGGGGCCGGGACTACTACGCCGCCGTCTCCTTCACCGACGCTCCCAACAACCGCCGCCTCATGATCGCCTGGATGAACAACTGGGAATACGCCAACCACATCCCCACCGCACCGTGGCGCAGCCCCATGACCCTTGCCCGCGAAATATCCCTCCACACCATCGACGGACAACCCCGACTGATCCAGACGGCCACCGGAGATTTCACCGCACTTTCCAGCGCAGGACCGTCATTCACCCTCCAAGAGTTGGAACTCTCCGACTGCACGCGCGTCCTCGACGGCGCTGCCGGCACCGTCCAGCGCATCGACATCACCGTCACCCCGGAAAACGCCGAGGAGTTCGGACTAATACTCCGTGGAAACGGCGCCCATGGAACCCGTGTGGGCCTTCGGCCGTCACAAAACACAATCCATGTCGACCGCCGGACATCAGGAAACACAAACTTCCACGAGGCCTTCCCCTCCATCGACACAGCCCCCATCCGACCGGTCAACGGTTCCTACCAGCTCACCATCTATGTGGACCACTGCTCTGTGGAAATCTTCGCCCAGAACGGCCAGGTCACCATCACGGAACTGATCTTCCCGACACCCACCAGCACCGACGTCGCCGTCTACGCCATCGGCGGAACAGCCACCATCAATAGCCTGGATATCACCCAATACGCATAACGGCAGGAGAGGAAGAGCAGGCGACGGCGGGACGGCCGCCGGCGTCGGCTCCGGCAGGGCGTGTGCGTCCCGGGGTCAGGCGGGGAGTGGGACGCGGAAGACCTGGCCTGCAAAGATCATTGGTGAAGCTCCCCGGGTCATTCCAACGAGTCGGCGTCGGTGGGGGCGGCCCGGTGATCTATCCCCGCAGTGAGCGCGTCAATACGATCGAGCGCGGCGTTCAGGCGCTCGACGGTTGCCCACAATGCCGGATGCTGTTCCCGGACCTGTTCGAGCGAGGTGCCAGCAGAGGTAAGTGCTGCCAGATCGAAACTTACGTTGGTGCGTGCCCCTGTCACCGCTGCCCTGAGGGCACCGAACGCGACGATGACATCGGCAATAAGCGCAGGGTTACCGTGGGAAGCAAGCCAGCCCAGATCCCCGACGGCCTCGATTGCACGGTCGCCGAGCACGGCTGATGACTTGGCAGCTTCTACGGATGCACGGTGTATCGCATCTTCGCGCTCCGGCCCCGGTTCCAGCCGGAAAGCAGCCCCGAAAGCAGCAGACGCCGCCGCGTCGTCATCCGCCAGCCGGAGAGCTGCTTCCCGGAGTGACCGCGCCCGCCCGTGAAGATCGTTGAGCTCCGAGCGCTGGTGCTCCCCGGGTTCGGTGTAGCCCGCAACCATTGATGCCAATGACGCGGCGATGGCGAGCATCACACCCGTGCCCGCACCACCGCCTGGTGAACCGCTGGATTCCGCCAGAGCCTGCGTCCAGTCCTCAACAGTCGAGCCCTGTGTTGTAATCGCTTCAGAATCAGCCATAAAACCAAGTTTGCACCAAGGGTTGCCGCCCACCGGCCCGCGACATCGGCGGGAGGATAAAAGCTAACCTATTGCGTCCGGCCATTGTTTCGGGTCGTAGCCGTGCAGGCCTGGCACCCGGCGCGGCTCCTGCACCTTGTCAGAGGGCCCCTCCTGATCGGTGTCATCGCTGGCTGCTGATTCCGGCAGGTCGCCGTCTTCCTGTTCATCGGCGCCCCGACGGCCACGATCACTGCGTTTGCTGTCAGCCATTTTGGTGCTCCAACCACTCAGAGTGGGGGTCCATCTGCCTGAACCACTACGCAAACCCTAGCTGCAGGAATACTGGCGTACCCGCCGCATCAGCTCAAGATCCCGGCAATATTGCCTAAACGCCAAAGAACCGACGGACGGGGGTTTCTAGTCGCGGTGGCGAGTGAGGATTTCTCCGCTGCGGGTGAGGTGGTCTGCGACGTCCCTGAGCTTGACGTTGGTTTCGGAACTGGCCCTTGTCAGGATTTGGAACGCCTGCTGGGAGCTGACTTTGAACCTTTCCATCAGGATTCCCTTGGCCTGGCCGATGAGGTCACGCGTGTCCATTGCCCTGTTGAGCTGGCTTATTTCCTGTGCGTCGGAGAATGCGACCGCAGCGTGGGCGCCGACCAGGAGACCGACTTGTTCTGATTCCTGGTCGAAAACGTTTACGTCGTCGCCGTACAGGTTAAGGGCACCGAGACTGTCCCCTTTGACGAAGAGCTGGAAGGCCAGCATGCTCCGGGCCCCTGCGTCGTAGGCTGCCTGCGCGAAGTCAGGCCAGCGGTCCTCACGGCCCATATCCGGGACCCGGACAATCCGTTCCTCGTAGGCGGCGTCAATGCATGGTCCCTGACCCGTTGCACTCTGCAATGCGTCCACCTTCCGGGGGAGCTCGCCTGAAGCCGCCCGTGACTGGACGGTCCTCCTCCCCATCACAAGGCTCACGGAGGCCTCGGCAACGTGCGGAATCAGGTCCAAGGCAGCATGAACGATATCGATCAGCAGGGCATCAGTGTCCTCCTCCTGCTGAAGCTCCCGGGCAAGATCGCTAAGCCGGCCGGCAAGATCACCGCCCACGGCCCGTCCCTGAGCAGCTGCGTCCTGGATTTTGCCCGTTCCGGAAGTCATATTTCCCACTCTCTGCTATGGACTCTGATCCAGGTCCTCGCCCTGGGATGCCCTGTTATCGTCCGGCTCGGGAACCACCTGGTTGGCGATCAGGTCGACGCGGTCTGCCGCGGTCAGCCCGTCATCGTTCTGGATGGCGGCAACGTCTTCGCCGTCCACTCCCGAAGCACTGGCCGTCCCCGTTTCCGTGTCCGGCTCGGTCGTCTCATGGTGTTCGGTCTTGTGGCGCGCTTCCTCGAGGTGATGCTCCAGCTTCTCCTCCGCGTCCCGCCGGCGCTGTCCGACGGTCCGCATCTGCTGCGTGGTCGGCGCTACGTGCGCGTGCTGGTGCGGGCCATGATCATGGGGGTGTTCTTGGTGTTTATCGCTCATAAGGGCATCGTCCCACCGCATGCGCGCTGCGTGAAGACCAGGCCCGGAACAGGTGAAGCCATACTGTCACGAAGCGTTCGGAGCAGACGACGGCCCTCAGTAAGATGGGGCTTCGGCCGCGCCGATATTGTGCAAGGCTGGTGGCATGGATCTGGAGGTGTCGCCCGCGCTCACAATTCCGGCCTCGGAACTGGGCTGGCGGTTCTCGCGCTCGTCCGGACCAGGGGGGCAGCACGTCAATACTTCGGACAGCCGCGTGGAGCTCTTCTGGAACGTCGGCGACTCAACGGCCGTTTCAGACGGCCAACGACTCATGCTGCTTACGCGACTCGAACGACGCCTCATCGCCGGGGTCATCACCGTGACCGCCTCCGAGCAGCGCTCGCAGCTGCGCAATCGCGAAATCGCTCTGGCCAAGCTCGCCGGTCTGGTGGCTGAGGGGATTGCTCCGGAAGGTGCCCGCCGCCGGGCTACAAAACCCACACGCGGCTCGAACCGCCGGCGCCTCGCCGCAAAGGTACAGCGGGCGGCGACAAAACAGCAAAGGAAGCGTCCGTCCGCCGAGTAGCAATGCCCACCGTCCCTTCGGGCACCCAGGTCCGCGTTTGACTGCAGGTTCTGTGCTACTACCGTGTCCAGGCTTTTCCGCACTTGAGGGACCTGCGCTGTGGACGGCAATAGCCGCCAACGAAGGGCTCACGGAATGGCGGGTCTACGAGGACACGCCGGAAGAGCGGCGCCGTTTGGGGATCGACGACGAGTGGTTCAGCCACGCAATCGACCCCTCCTGACCTCACATCAACGCGGTCCAGGGCATTCACCGGTCGGAGAAGGGCAGCGTCTGGTCCGTCCAATATCAGCTTGACCAGCTTGTCGAAACCCAACAAAACCTCGCCTCCACGTGGGAACTACCGTCGGTTCGGAAGACATAACCGCAGCTAGAACCCCTAGGACGATCAATGACGATGCAGCCAGACCTCCAGGCCAAACCCGGCACCATCCTCCAAACCGCCCGGACGCAGGTACTGGAGCAGGGCATCGGCCTCTCCGAAAGCCAGCTCCTGGAAATCCTCAGGCTGCCGGACACAGAATTGCCCGCCGCCCTCCAGCTCGCCCACGAAGTCCGGCTGCGGCATTGCGGCGAGGACGTGGAAGTCGAAGGCATCATTTCCATCAAGACCGGCGGCTGCCCCGAGGACTGCCACTTCTGCAGCCAGTCCGGCCTGTTCGACTCCCCCGTCCGTGGCGTCTGGCTGGACATCCCGGAACTGGTCAAGTCCGCCAAGGAAACCGCCGCGACCGGAGCAACCGAGTTCTGCATTGTTGCCGCCGTCCGGGGACCCGACATCAAACTGATGAACCAGATCAAGTTCGCCATTGACCGCATCAATGAAGAAGTGGACATCAACATCGCCTGCTCCCTCGGGATGCTCACCCAGCGCCAGGTGGACCAGCTCGCCGAATGGGGCGTCCACCGCTACAACCACAACCTCGAAACCGCACGCAGCTACTTCCCCGAGGTCGTCACCACCCATAGCTACGAGGAACGCCTGGACACCTGCAACATGGTCAAGGCCGCCGGCATGGAACTGTGCTGCGGCGCCCTGATCGGGATGGGCGAATCCCTGGAACAACGGGCCGAACTCGCAGCCCAGCTCGCAGCCCTGGAACCGCACGAAGTCCCGCTGAACTTCCTCAACCCCCGCCCCGGAACGCCGCTGGAAAACCAGGGCATCATGGACGGCAGGGACGCCCTCCGCGCCATCGCCGCGTTCCGCCTCGCCATGCCCCGCACCGTGCTCCGCTACGCCGGCGGCCGCGAACTGACCCTCGGGGATCTCGGCACCCGCGAAGGCCTGCTCGGCGGCATCAACGCCGTCATCGTCGGCAACTACCTCACCACCCTGGGCCGCCCGGCAACCGCGGACCTGAACCTGCTGGTGGAACTCAACATGCCTATCAAGGAACTCCAGAAGACGCTATGAAACGGGTTTCGCCCCCCTATTTCTCAACCACCGCCGGCGCAGCAGGTCCAAACACGGGTCAGTTTTGTGGGCACTGCGGTGACCCGTCCGACGGCGGCCCCAGCACGGCGTCGGACATTCACCTCCGCTGCCGCGAGCGTCTCGCGATGGAGCCGCCTCGCTACTGCGCCGCCTGCCGGCGCCGCATGAAAGTCCAGGTGACTCCGCTGGGATGGTCGGCGGAATGCTCCCGCCACGGAGTGCTTGCCCCATGACTGCAGAGGCACAGCTGGGCCTGATCGAGCGGGACCGCGCGCGGTTGTGGCACCCGTACGCGCCGGCGTCCCCGGACCTTCCGCTGTGGGAGGTCGAGGCGGCCGACGGCGTGCGGCTGCGGCTTCGGAGCGAAGAAGGCACACGCCATGAGGTGGTGGATGCGATGTCCTCCTGGTGGTCTGTGATCCACGGTTACCGCCACCCGGTGCTGGACGCCGCCGCGCGGCGGCAGCTGGAGAGTTTCAGCCATGTGATGTTCGGCGGCCTCACACATGCCCCGGCGGTGGAACTGGCCGAGGGGCTGGCGTGCATGGCCCCTTCCGCACCCGGGCAGCCGGGCCTGGAACGGGTGTTCCTCGCGGACTCGGGTTCGGTGGCCGTGGAGGTTGCGCTGAAGCTGGCGGTGCAGTTCCAGGCCGCCTCCGGGCAGCCACAAAGGCAACGGTTCCTGAGCATCCGCGGCGGATACCATGGCGATACTTTCGCTGCGATGGGGGTCTGCGACCCCGTGGACGGCATGCACTCTTCGTTCCCGGGCCTGCTGGCCGGCAACGTCTTTGCGCCCCGTCCCCCGGCGGCAGCGTCAGCAACCCCGGAAGCCGTGCTGGCGTGGGCCTCTGAGCTCGCGGACATCGCGGCCGCGGCGTCCGGGGAGCTCGCCGGCATCATTGCCGAACCGGTGCTTCAGGGTGCCGGCGGCATGCACGCCTACCCGGCGGAGTGCCTGACAGCGCTGCGGCAGGTGGCTGACCGGCACGGTCTGCTGCTCATCTTCGATGAGATCGCCACCGGTTTTGGGCGTACAGGCGAGCTGTTCGCGGCCGATCATGCCGGCGTCGTGCCGGACATCATGTGTGTGGGCAAGGCCCTGACCGGCGGGTACCTGACCCTTGCCGCGATGCTCTGCACGGCAGATGTTGCGGCCACGGTGTCAAGCGGCCGGGCCGGGGCACTGCTGCACGGCCCCACGTTCATGGGCAACCCGCTCGCATGTGCGGTGGCCAACGCCAGCCTCGGTATCATCGGCGACGGCGGCTGGCGGGCAGATGTGGCCCGGATCGGTGCGGGCCTCGCATCCGGGCTGGCCCCCGCCCTGGACCTTGAGGCCGTGCGGGATGTCCGCACGATCGGCGCCGTCGGGATCATCGAATTGCACGACTCCGTCGACGTCACCGCGGTGGCAGCCGCCGCCATCCGTCACGGCGTCTGGGTCCGGCCGTTCCGGAACCTCGTCTACACCATGCCCCCGTACATCAGCACTGCGGCGGAGGTTGAACAGATCACGGCGGGCATGACGGCGGCCGTCGCCGAAGTCCATGAGCGCGTCCCGGCCCGATCCGGAGGTGCTCTATGAGCAGTTCGATGGCCCAGTGGCTTGAGAACCAGGCCGCAGTCCGGGACCGCCGGGGCCTGGTCCGCCGCCCGCTCCCCCGCGAGGCGGACGAACAGTTCATCGACCTGGCCAGCAACGACTATCTGGGACTCGCGACGGACCCGCGGCTTGCCGAGGCTGCCGCGGCAGCCTCCTCGCTGTGGGGTACGGGCGCCACATCCTCGCGCCTCGTGGCCGGCACCACGCGCCTGCATCTGGATTTGGAAGAGGAACTGGCCGGGCTGTCGGGCATGGAGTCAGCGCTGGTCTTTTCCTCCGGCTATCTGGCAAACATCGGTGTGATCACGGCGCTCGGCGGCCCGGGGACACTGATCGTGGCGGATGAACACTGCCATGCCTCGATGCTCGACGGATTCCGGCTGAGCCGCTCGCGCATCCAACCTTTCACGCACAACAGCGTGGAGGACGCCGGCCGGCAGGTTGCAGACCGGCCGGAGCCGCGCGCGCTGATCGCCGTCGAGTCTGTCTTCAGCGTCCTGGGCGACGAAGCCCCGCTCGCCGGCTTGCTTGCCCTGGCGGAGGAACACGACGCCGTGCTGCTGATTGACGAGGCCCACAGCCTTGGAGTCACCGGCGCCGGCAACTTCCGGGGCCGTGGCTCCGTGGCCGGGACTCCCCTTGCCGGGCATCCGAACGTGATCGCCACCGCAACGCTGTCCAAGGCCCTCGGCAGCCAGGGCGGAGTGGTGCTGGGCTCCGCCCTCCTCCGGGAGCACCTGGTCAACCGGGCACGGAGCTTCATCTTTGACACCGGCCTGGCGCCCGCCTCCGCCGCGGCCGCGCTCGCCGCCGTGCAGATCATCAGGGACGAGCCATGGCGGGCGGAAGCTGTCCAAGGCAACGCTGCGGCGCTGGCAGCCGGGCTCGCACCGGTCCTCGCAGCCCGCGGCGCCGCCGTGGACCGGGCCACTGTCGACCGGCCCACCCTCGACCGGGCAGTGGGGGCCGTCCGGTCCATCGCCATGCCGTCCGCTGAATCCGCCCTGGCCGCCGCCGGAACCGCGCGAACAGCCGGCGTCCGGATCGGATGTTTCCGCCCGCCGTCCGTTCCGGACGGAATCTCTCGGCTGCGGCTCACCGCCCGCGCCACCCTTAGCCCTGCGGAAATCGAAGACAGCTGCGCAGTGCTGCGCGGCATTTTGGAGGAACTTCCATGAACCTGCCCGGCATCATCCTGGTCACCGGTACGGACACCGGCGTCGGCAAAACCATCACGACGGCGGCACTCGCCGCCGTCCTCCACAACTCGGGACGCAGCGTCGCGGTGTACAAACCGTGCCAGTCGGGAGCCATTGACGGCGATTCCGACGCCGCCGAAGTTGCCCGGCTCGCAGGCGCCGTGACAGCTGAAACCGGAGTAGTCCTGCAGCAGCCGCTGGCACCTGTCGCCGCGGCCGCCGCCGACGGAACACCACTCCCGGCGCTTGCTGTGCACGCCCACCGGGTTCGAGAGCTTGCCGCATCGCACGACCATGTCCTGGTTGAGGGCGCAGGCGGCCTTCTGGTGGAGCTGGATTCCGACGGCGGCACCCTGGCGGATCTCGGATCGCTCTTGGCGGCGCCGTTCGTGCTCGTTGCCCGGCCAGTCCTCGGGACCCTGAACCACACCGCGCTGACCCTCGAAGCGCTGGCTGTGCGCGGCCTCCGGGTCCTTGGCCTTGTGCTCGGCAGCTGGCCCGTCATCCCGGGCACCGTGCACCACAGCAACCGGCAGGTGCTCGGATCACTGCGGGTGCCGTTCCTCGGGGCCCTTCCCGAGCGGGCCTCGGAACTGTCCCCGATTAATTTCCGTGCCGGCGCAGCTGCATGGCTGAACGGCCTGCCCGCATGAGCCCGGCGTTGACCGCCGCGGCGTCCGACCCGGTTCTTGCGGAGGGGGCGGGACAGTCGGAAACTCCGGACCGGAACCGCTGCCCGTACCTCGTGGTGCGTGACCCGGACGTCGTCCGGGAAGTCCTGCACCGGCCAGCCGCTTTCAGCCCCGCGAATGCCCTCGTTGCTGTGACGCCGTTGGAGGGGCCAGCCCTTCGCGTGCTGCAACGCGTGCGATTTGCGCTGCCTCCCGTGCTGGCCAGCAACGATACGGACACGCACGCGGGAATCCGTAAGGTCGTCGCCGGATTTTTTACACCTGCGAAGGTCGCCGCCATGGAGCCGCGGATCCGGGAACTGGCACGGGAAGCGGCCCGGAGCGCCGCGGACCAGCTCGCCTCATCCGGCCAGGTAGACCTGGTGCAGGCCGTGGCGGCGTTTCCCCCGGCCGTGGTGATGCTGGAACTCCTCGGGCTGCCCGTTCAGGATCTTGCCGCCCTCAAGCGGTGGGGCCTTGACTCCATGGAGCTGTTCTGGGGGTGGCCTGACGGGAACCGCCAACTCGAACTGGCCCGCAGCGCCGCCGACTTCTACGTCTGGCTGCGGCAGCTCGTGGCTGAATCCAGGAAGGCTCCCGGACGCAATCTGTTCAAATCCCTGGCCGAGCACGGCTTGTCCACGCCTGAAATCTGCTCATTGGGCTACTTCCTGCTGATCGCCGGACAGGAAACCACCACCCAGTTGATCAGCACTACCCTGTTCCGGCTCCTGCAGGGGTCCACGCCCGTGGGCTGGAAGGACGCCCGCTCTGAAGCCGGCTCCGCGTCCATGGTCCGGCACGTGCTGGCCACCGAATCATCCGTGCCCACCTGGCGCCGGGTGACAGCCCACGACACGAGCCTGGGCGGCGGTTTAGTCCCTGCCGGCACCGAAATTCTCCTCGAACTGAGCGGCAACCCGGTCACGTCAGAGGCCACACCCATGAGCCAGTCCGTCTCCTCGACGGCGGTGCTGCGCGGTCAATCCACCAGCCGTGGCCTGGTTTTTGGCTCCGGCATCCACCGCTGCCTCGGCGCCAAGCTGGCGGAGCTGGAGGCCACCATAGTTGTCCAGGAGGCCGCCACCGCACTGCCGGAGGTACAGCTTCAGGAGTGCCAGACCGATTGGATCAGGCTCTTGTCTTTCCAGGCACCCCGGACCGTCACCATCAGAAGCCGCTAGTCAGCTGAGCGGACTGCTGCCCGGCGGACCGCTGAGCACGGTGGGGACGTACTCGAGCAGCTGGAGCCGACCGTCGAAGGTCCTGCTGTCCACCATCTCGAGCGCGACGTCGGGGTAGCCGTCGTAGATCCGCTCCTGCCCGGTGCGGCCCGTGATCACGGGGAAGACGACCAGCCGGAACCGGTCCACGAGGCCGGCGGTCAGCAGCGACCTGCAGAGGCTGAGGCTGCCGAGGGTGCTCAGGGTTCCGGTCCCGGTGCATTTCATCTCTGCCACGGCCTCCACCGCGTCCCCGGTGACCAGCTTCGAGTTCGGCCACGTCAGGGGCGCCTGGAGGGTGGAGGAGAAGACCACTTTGGGCACGCCGGCCAGTCCGGTCAGGCTGGCCCCTTCATTCTCGGAGAATCCCGAGTCCGCAGCCGCGGCTTCCCCCGACATGCTGGACATCAACCGGTAGGTGTTCGCCCCGAGAAGGAAGGTGTAGTCCTTCTCCCCCTCCTGCTCAAGCCACGCCAGGTATTCCGGCCCCTCAAGACCCCACCAGCCCGGCCAACCCTCGGCCGAGGCATACCCGTCCAGGGAGATGATCAGGTCGACCATCAGCTGTGCTGAGGATGCTTCTGCAGTTGTTTTGCCCATGGCCGTCTCCTCGATCTGATCGACGTCATTGTCCGCCGGGGCGCTTTGGCCGAACCAGCATGATTCCCGTTCCTGGCCAGCCTGCCAAGCCCACCCCGAAGTCCATGACCGCACCCTTACAGGAGCGGAATGGACGCCTGTGCCGGCCATGCTAGTCCCGCAGCGATCAGACGTTCAAGGGCCCAGGTCCCTGAACAGGGATCAACAGTCCGGCTGCACCGACGAACGAGAGGACGGCGCGGACATGGTTGGCCCGACTCCAGGCCCGCTCATAAATATGCCAGTGCAGGTCCGTTTGACCGCTTCCATTCCCGGACAGGCGGTTGTTCAGAGGCCCGTTCACCAGCATGGTGGATGCCCACCCTGCGAGGTAAGCTGCGGCTCCGACGGCTCTGATCGGGGATTGAGCCTGGGAACCGGTGGCCGTGACTACCGCGACTGCCCCACACGCGGCAGCCGTGCCGAAAAACGGAATCATGAACGGACGCCTCACAGCCCCAAGAGTCCAGACCCCAAAAAGTAAACCGCGAACAGCAACCCAGCCTGGACGGACTGCCAGCCGGGCGTCAGACCAGGCTCGGCTGGCTCGACAGGATGTAATCCACGGCTGCCGGTCCGGTCATGCCCAAACCGGGCCTCACGTAACGGCCTGCGTCGAGCCGGCGCTGACCAAGTCCTTCCTGTGCCATCGCCGCCCAGAAGACACCAGGCGAACCGGGAGCGAGCCGGCTCAGGAAGCACCAACTCACATAGACCCCGTACATTTCGTCCTCGGTGAGGCCGGAGTCATTCGGCCGCTGGACAGTAATGCAGTCTGCGACGAAGCGCGTGTACTTCGTGCTGGTCATCGGAAACCCTTCGCCTGCCGGAATCATGCATTGCAGCGGCGCTCCCGGACGGGAGACATCGCCTCTGCACTGCATTCGCAGCCACTGTTGCATGCGGATTGGTCGTGAACCAGCAATTAGCGGGACATATCAGGGAACGGGGAACAACGCGCCGTTACGGGGCGCCGCAACGTGCGCGGCCGTCCCCCGCCCTCCTCGTGGCACCGGCTTATAGTAAGTGGCCTTATGATTTAGTTAAGAGTGCCGAAGCGTGCCGGGAGGAACGGATATGTTGGCGGAATCGCCCAGCACCATCAGGAGTGAAGCGGTCGGCGGCCGTTACCGGCTGGGCGAAGTCATCGGTCGCGGCGGAATGTCATCCGTCTACTGCGCGCGGGACGTTAACCTGGGCCGGGATGTCGCGTTGAAGCTCTTCGCACCCCAGGCGCCGGACGCAGACGAGCTCAAACGGCAGGAAGCTGAAATCACGCTGCTGGCGACTCTTAACCATCCCAGCCTCGTGACACTGTTCGATGCCGGGATTGATACCCGCATCCCGGATGAGCCCCGGCCGTTTCTCACGATGGAACTGGTCGAGGGGCAGGATCTGCGCAGCCGGATCAGGCATAGTGCAGTCCCCCTGGACGAGCTTGCCGTCATAGGAGCAGGGATCGCTGACGCGCTGGCTTATGTCCACAGCCTGGGCATCATCCACCGTGATATCAAGCCGGGCAACATCCTCCTGGTGCAGACCCGCCCCGGGGAGCCACTCAGGGCCAAAGTCACAGACTTCGGGATCGCAAGAATCGCTGATGCAACACGCCTGACAGCTACCGGAGCGATGGTGGGCACCGCCGCATACCTCAGCCCTGAACAAGCCATGGGCTCACCGCTCAGCCCGGCCACCGACGTGTATTCGCTGGGCCTGGTCCTGCTCGAATGCGTCAAGCAGTCTATGGAGTACCCCGGCAGCGCGGTGGAATCTGCCGTGGCCAGGCTGCACCGCCCGCCCACAATTCCCGAGGATCTCCCGGCCGAGTGGGCCGACCTCATTCGGTCGATGACGGCCATCGACCCACTGGAACGGCCGACCGCTGCGGACATCGAGACGGCGCTGCGACACGCCCTTGTCTCGCCGACATCCACTCCGGGCCGACTCGCACCGGAAACCACGCGCGTGCTGCCCGCCATGCCCTTCAGGGCGCCGGCCGTCACAGCAGAGTCGCCCACCCCCCGCCAGCGCCTGTCCGGTCCGGCCAACGAAGGTCCTGGCGCCGAGGATTCGAGTACCACCGCCAGCAATTCACCGTTGAATGCCGGAGGCGGCCTGCCCGGCCGCACGCCAAGGACGCGCGGCGCGGCGCGGTCATCCCGAGCGGGGCGCAAGGGCAGGCTCTGGGCGGCGGCCATCCTGACGGTTCTGGCGCTGACGGGTGGGACCGCGGCACTCACGGCGGGCCTGGCCCCAGGGCCAGCGTCCGGCGTCGTGCCCTACCCTGCGGTCACCGGCACGCTGGGTGACCACCTTCAGGAACTCCAGAAGAGTGTGGAACCATGACCCTCGGGCATTCCAAGAGACGGCGCGCCGGCGCACGGGGAGTCAGCCTTACCGCCGCCCTTGTGCTGGCGGCGTCGCTCGCCGGCTGCGGTCCGGCTGACACCGGCGTGCAGCGCGACACCGCCCGGCAGCTCCAGGAGCTTGTGCTGGGCGTGAGCCAGGCTGCGGCCGCAAATGACCATACGGCCGCACTGACGGCACTTGACACCCTGGAAGCTGACGTTGCGGCAGCGGCCGGCACCGGCCAGGTCTCCGAGGACCGCCGCCGGGCCATCATGACCAGCATCACCGCTGTCAGGGCGGACCTTATCGCCGCAATCGACGCAGCTGCCGCGGCAGCGAAGGCAGCCCAGGAAGCAGCAGCCGCTGCAGCCGCTGCAGAAGCGGAGCAGGCAAGGGCCGACGCGGAAGCTGCCAGGCAGGCCGCCCAGGAAGACGCGGCACCGGTCGTGCCGGTACCCGCCCCTCCGGCGCCCGCCCCTGCGGACCCGGACCCAGGGCCTCCCCCTGGACAGGGAAAAGGCAACGAGGGCAAGGGGAAAAACAAGGACGACTAAGGCATGACGCCCCCATTTAGGGCACGCAATAGTTGCGTAATTGATGTGATCTCAGTCACTTAAAGCGCTTTCCCGATAGGGACTTAGGTTTGGCTAACCTACAGTTCAGCTGTGGGCAATCCCCAGCACACAAGGACCCGTCAGTCCCGCAGACTTTTCCAGAAAGCAGCCTCTCAATGAAGATCCGCATCAATGCTCTGGCCGGCATCGCGTTCGCCGCCACCGCAGCACTTGGACTGACCGCCTGCGGCGGCAGCACCGCCCCCGCCGCCTCCGGTTCCGCTCCCGCTGAGTCGGGCGACATCACGGTGTACAACGCGCAGCATGAAAGCCTGACCAAAGAGTGGATCGAGGCCTTCACGGCGGAGACCGGCATCACGGTCACCATGCGCCAGGGGTCGGACACCGAGCTGTCCAACCAGATCGTGCAGGAAGGTGCTGCCTCACCGGCCGACGTTTTCCTCACCGAGAACTCCCCTGCCATGGCCCAGGTGGAAAACGCAGGGTTGTTCGCTGACGTGGACAGCGCCACCATCGAGCAGGTACCCGAAGAATTCCGCCCCTCTACCGGAAAGTGGACTGGCATTGCCGCCCGTTCGACCGTCCTGGTTTACGACAAGGCCAAGCTGACCGAGGACCAGCTGCCCAAGTCCATGCTGGACCTGGCCAACGCCGAGTGGAAGGGCAAGTGGGCCGCATCACCGTCGGGTGCCGATTTCCAGGCCATCGTCTCCGCGCTGCTTGAGCTCAAGGGCGAGGCCGCCACTGAGGAATGGCTCAAGGGCATGAAGGAAAACTTCAAGGCCTACAAGGGCAACGGCACCGCCATGAAGGCAGTCAACGCCGGCGAAGTTGATGCCGCACTGATCTACCACTACTACTACTACGGCGACCAGGCGAAGACCGGCGAGAACTCCAGCAAGGTCACGCCGTACTACTTCAAGAACCAGGATCCGGGCGCGTTTTTGTCCGTCTCCGGTGGCGGTGTTTTGAAGACGTCCA
Source organism: Arthrobacter sp. B6 (assembly GCF_001663775.1). Taxonomy (GTDB): domain Bacteria; phylum Actinomycetota; class Actinomycetes; order Actinomycetales; family Micrococcaceae; genus Arthrobacter. The sequence continues at coordinate 130,314 of NZ_KV467168.1, forward strand.
AGAATGCAGAGGCCGCCCAGGCGTTCCTGAAGTTCATCACCGGCAAGAAGGGGCAGGAGGTCCTGCAGAAGGGCACGTCCTTCGAATACGCCATCGCTTCTGACGTACCCGCCAACGAGAAGCTGGTTCCGGTGGCTGAACTCCAGGCCCCTACCGTGGACCCGGCCAAGCTGAACTCCGAAAAGGTCACCGAGCTGATGACCAAGGCCGGACTCCTGTAATTACGTGACCACTGAGCTATCGGCTCCCCCACCAAAAGGGAGCACGACGACGGCGGGCCGGGGCACCAGCCCCCGCCCGCCTTTCGGCGTTTCTGCGGTGACCTTCCTCGCGGTGCTGATCGCACTCTTTTCGCTCGTTCCGCTGGGCTACGTGGTGTACATGACCATTGCGACGGGGTGGGACACCGCCGTCGAACTGATCTTCCGCCCACGCGTGGGCGAGCTGCTCCTCAACACCGTGCTGCTGATGCTGGTGACAGTTCCGCTCTGCCTTATCCTGGGCGTGGGCGGAGCCTGGCTGGTGGAGCGTACCAGCCTGCGCGGGCACAAAATCTGGGCAGTCCTGCTGGCAGCACCCCTGGCCATCCCGGCGTTTGTTAACAGTTACGCCTGGGTCTCTGCTGTGCCGTCCCTGGAGGGGCTGGGGTCCGGGGTCCTGATCGCCACACTGTCCTATTTCCCGTTGGTCTACATCCCGGCGGCAGCCACGCTCGGCCGGCTTGATCCGGCAATTGAGCAGTCCGCGGCCGCACTGGGGCTGGGTGCCTGGCGGGTCTTCTTCCGCGTTGTGCTCCCGCAGCTGCGGCTTGCCATCACCGGCGGCGCGCTGCTGGTTGCCCTGCACCTGCTGGCCGAGTATGGCGCCTTTGCCATGATCCGTTTTGATACGTTCACCACCGCCATCATGGTCCAGTTCCAGTCCACCTTCAACGGCACGGCGGGCAACATGCTCGCCAGCGTCCTGGTGTTCTTCTGCCTCATCCTGCTGCTCCTGGAAGCCCGCGGCCGGGGTTCTGCCCGGTACGCGCGGATCGGCTCCGGAGCCCAAGCCAAGGCTATCCGCCTTCCCCTGCACGCCTACCAGGCCCCGGCCCAGCTGGCGCTGGTTGCCCTGACCGCCCTGGCTTTCGGACTCCCCCTCTTTCTTGTCCTGCGATGGATTTTCTCCGGCGGTGCCGGCATTTGGGTGGCCGACGAGTTCACGCCCGCCCTTTTGACGACCCTCGGGTATGGGCTGGCCGGCGCAGCGGTGACCACCGCCGTGGCCTTCCCCATGGCGTACCTTGCCGTCCGGCACCCCAGCTGGTTCAGCAAGTCACTGGAACTTTCCAACTACATCACCAGCTCCCTGCCGGGCATCGTGGTGGGCCTGGCCTTTGTCACCGTCAGCATCCGCCTGGTGCCGGGCGTGTACCAGACTGCCGGAGTACTGGTGGCGGCGTATGTCCTGCTGTTCCTGCCACGGGCACTGGTGAACCTGCGCTCAGGCCTGGCCCAGGCCCCCAAAGAACTCGACGAAGCTGCCCAGGCCCTGGGCAAGCCGCCGCTGCTGTCCTTCATCAGGGTGACGCTGCGGCTCACGGCACCGGCCGCGGCCGGGGGCGCTGCCCTGGTGTTCCTGGCCATCGCCAACGAGCTGACTGCCACGCTGCTGCTCTCCCCCAACGGAACGCGGACACTAGCCACCGAATTCTGGAGCAAAAGCAGCGAAATCGACTACGCGGGAGCGGCACCCTACGCCCTGCTGATGATCCTGCTTTCCGCCCCCATGACCTACTTCCTCTTCCAGCAGTCCAAGAAAGTGGCCGGACAGTGACCGAACAGTCCCCATCCCGACTCCCGGAACCGCGGATCGCGGCCTCGGTGGAGCAGACCACCAACAGCCACCTCCAGATCACGGATGTCACCAAGAACTTCTCGTCCCAGGCGGTACTCAAGGGCGTAAACCTCGCCGTTGCCAAGGGCGGAACCACCGCCATCGTGGGTCCCTCCGGGTCCGGCAAAACCACACTTCTGCGGCTCATCGCAGGCTTTGAGCACCCCGCCACCGGCAGCATCTCGCTGAACGGTTCCAAAGTGGCGGGCGACGGCGTGTGGCTGCCCGCGCACAAACGCCAGGTAGGGTACGTGGCGCAGGACGGTGCCCTCTTTCCCCACCTCACAGTGGGCCAGAACGTTGCTTTCGGCCTGGATTCCAGCAAGTTGGAAGGGGGCCGCCGCGCGGTGGCGGGCCGGATCAGCGAATTGCTCGACATGGTGTCCCTGGATCCGGCCATGGCCAAGCGGCGGCCGCACCAGCTCTCCGGCGGCCAGCAGCAGCGGGTTGCCCTGGCCCGCGCACTGGCGCGCGAGCCGGAACTGATGCTGCTGGACGAGCCGTTCTCCGCCTTGGACGCGGGCCTGCGCGTGGCCACGCGGCGGGCGGTAGCCAAGGTGCTCAACAAGGCCGGCGTCACTACCATCCTGGTGACCCACGACCAGGCCGAAGCACTGTCCTTCGCAGACCAGGTCGCCGTGATGCGCGGCGGCAAGCTGGCCCAGATCGGTAACCCCTTTGTGGTCTACACCCGCCCCGCCGACCGTGCCACAGCCGAATTCCTGGGAGACGCAGTCATCCTTGACGCATGGATGGAAGGCTCGCTGGCCACCTGTTCGCTGGGCGGAATCCCCGTCCGCAGGCCACCCGCACAGGGCCGCGTGCAGCTGATGCTGCGGCCCGAACAGATCCGCATCGCCGAGGACGGCCCCATCCGCGGCGTGGTGGTGGATACCGACTACTTCGGCCCGGAGACCACAGTGCGCCTCAAACTGGCGGTACCTCCAGAGCTGGCGTCGGGCGCCGACCACCGCTACCCCGGCGGCGGCGAGGTCATCACCATCCGCCACTGGAACGCCTCCATCGCCCGGCCCGGCATGGAACTGTGCCTCCGGGTGGTGGGTGAAGCCGTGGCGTTTCCGTTGGACGGCTGACACTACTCCGTCACCTTCCGGCCGGGGGTGACTTGAAAACTAAGTATGCTTTCTATTAGATTGGTTCCTGCTGCTCCGCCTGTCCCCCATCACGCGGAGCCGGCGCTTAGGAAGACCCCGCACAAACTGACTCGTAGTGCGGGGTCTTCCGCTGTCTGCACCGTGGGAAACGCAGTCCAGCAGGGAACGCGGGCGGCGCGGGAACACTCTCCAAGGAGCGGTTCGACGATCTGGCGCACCGTCCTTGTGGGGCGTAGATTCAGTCAATCCAATGTGATGGCGCGGCGTTCTTCAAAGGGGGCCAAAATGGCCGGATGGAATGCGGACAATGCGGCCGGCCCTACGGGGCTGGGTGCTGTAACCCTCGTGGAGGGGTCCTCCTTCTGCATCTCGTTGCAGAACGGAGACATCTTCGCCCACCACCCTCACGGTGTTTTCTACCGGGACACGAGAATCCTCTCCCGCTGGTGCCTCACCGTCAACGGCCAGGAGCTGGAGCCGCTGGGTGCATGGACCCCGTCGCCGTTCCGGGCGACCTACATTGGCAGGGCGGTGCGTGCGGACGGCCGGGCCGACAGCCCGCTGACGGTAGTGCGCAGCAGGGAACTGGGGTCCGGCCTGCTGGAGGACATCACCATCCGCAATTACTCCCAACAGCCGGCAGCCTGTGACGTCGCGCTCTCCGTGGATGCGGATTTTGCGGACCTATTTGAAGTAAAGGACGGGCGCTTTCACCGGCAGTGGGAACAGACGCGCCGGTCCGAGGACGGGTCGCTGAAGATCGGCGCGGTCTGGCAGGGCGTAAGGAACGGCGTCATCATACGTGCACAGGGTTGCACTGTCAGCGAGGATGGCCTCGCGTTCAACGCGACCATTCCTGCTCAAGGACAGTGGGTTGTTCGTATTGTGGCCATGCCTGACTGGGACGGCGCGGAAGGGCTGCTCCACCACCCGGCTGCAGACACTGCTTCTCCCCAGGACATTCGGCAGCAGGCGTGGTTTGCCACTGTTCCAGAGGTAACCATGGGAAATCCGTCGGTGCAGCGGACGATGCTTCGCAGCCATGCTGATTTGGGGGCCCTGCGTATCGTTGATCCGAACCATCCCGAGCGCATGGTCGCCGCTGCGGGGGCGCCATGGTTCATGGCGCTGTTCGGGCGGGATTCCCTGTTGTCCTCTTCCATGATTCTGCCGTTGGACGCGTCCCTGGCACTCGGTACGCTGCAGACTCTTGCTGACCTGCAAGGCTCGGCGGAGGATGTCCTGACGGAAGAGCAACCGGGGCGGATCCTGCACGAGGTGCGGTTCGGCGTCGGCACGGGTCTGGCACTTGGCGGCAAGTCCGCCTACTACGGCAGCGTTGACGCCACGCCCCTGTTCGTGGCCCTGCTCGGAGAGGTTTCCCGCTGGGGAGTATCCGCGCAGGACATCGCGGCCCTGCTTCCCCACGCGGATCGTGCGCTGGATTGGATCCGTGATTACGGAGACAAGGACGGCGATGGTTTCGTCGAGTATGAGCGCCTCAACGACCAGGGCCTGATCAACCAGGGCTGGAAGGACTCGTGGGATGGCATCAATTTCGCTGACGGCCGACTGGCGGAGGCTCCCATCGCGTTGTGCGAGGTACAGGGTTATGTTTACAGCGCATTCATCGCCCGGGCCTGGATGGCCCACGACGCCGGCGATGGGCATTTGGCGGCAGAGCTCCAGGACCGTGCGGCACGCCTGAAGAAGAGGTTCAATGAGGCGTTCTGGTTGCCTGAACGCGGATATTACGCAGTTGCGCTTGACCGGGACAAGCGGCCGGTCGATGCCTGCGCGTCCAACATGGGCCACTGCTTGTGGTCCGGCATAGTGGATGCCGACAAGGCCCAGCAAGTTGCCGATCGGCTGATGTCCCCGGAGATGTTCAGCGGCTGGGGCGTACGCACCCTGGCAACGGACATGGGTGCGTACAACCCGGTCAGCTACCACAACGGCTCAGTCTGGCCACATGACAATGCGCTGATAGTAGCCGGCCTGATGCGCTATGGCTTCGTAAAGGAAGCCCAACTCCTTTCCTCGGCACTGCTGGAGGCCGCCGAATATACGGATAACAGGCTTCCGGAACTGTTCTGCGGGTTCAGCCGCGACGAGTGTCCCGAGCCGCTCCCCTACCCGACGGCCTGTTCTCCGCAGGCATGGGCGTCTGCGGCCCCGGTGATGTTGCTCCGCAGCCTCCTGCGCTACGAGGCTCACGTTTCCCTGGGCGGGCTGTGGATGGACCCCGTGTTGCCGGAATCATGGGGCTCCATGCACGGCGAGAACGCGCCTGTGGGTACCGCGCGGGTCACGGTGGATATTTCCGGCACACGCACAGTTGTTGAGGGTTTGCCGGAAGGAATGGTGTTCCACAGGGGAACCCGACCTCCGCTGGACAACTTTTCAGAACTGGAGATACTGCGCCGAAAGGTGGCACGCCGGCGCGACGGCTAGCGGATACCGCAAGGAGCCAGACGGCCGAAAGATGGCGCTCCAGGTCCTCCCGGCCCTCCAGGATCATGCCGTGTGGACCAGCCGACCGGCCTCGGGGGAACCAAAATACAGGCGCGTCAGTATCCTCTACCCAAAGGGATAGGCCGGAGGCGCCTGGGCCTGCGGGAAGCGGAATCAGCGCAGGCCGTGGCTGTGGGCCAGCGCGATTGCCTCCGTGCGTGAGCCGACGTCGAGCTTTTTGAAGAGGTTCCGTACGTGAAACTTCACCGTGTTCTCGCTGATTCCCAACGACGAAGCGATGGTGCGGTTACGTTTTCCGGCAGCAAGTTGCTGAAGGACTTCCAGTTCCCGTGCGGCGAGATTCCATGCCGCGACATCACCCACCGGCATGGCCGGTGGATCCAGGGGCAACGTGACACTGACATCGGCGCCCCAGCCTTCCATGACGTCGATCTGCATGCGGCCGGACAGGGCCTGGACCCGTCGGTCGAGCCGGCCAATACTGTCGGCGTCGGCTGAGAGGGCGCCGAGACCGTCGTCGCGGACGTTAATCAGCAGGTTCTCCCCATCGCAGTCCCACTGTGCCCGGACCCGCCGGACTTCCGGCTGTTCCATCATGGCCAGCAGCAGCCCTCTGACAATTGCCCTGGCCGCGTGGGCGACCTCTCCGGGCAGTGCCCTCCCACTCAGGGGAGGTTCAATAAATTGAACGCTGATCCCGCTGAACCGGGTCAGCGGCCGCAGGTCCTCCTTCAGGCGTTCGAAGGCTGTAGCGACCGGCTCCTCAACCAGATCGGCTGTCCTGTCGCTGAGCGTGCGCAGTCCAACCAGCGCCTTGGCTGTTAGCGCTGTAACCGTTGAACGCGCTGCGGCATCGTCCATTGAAGATGACCGAAGGGCTGCCAGCTGTGTTTCCAGCGTGGTGGAGTGCTGATCGACGAGTTCGGCCGTTACCCGGATACGCTCAGCAGATGCCGCGCGTGACTCCAACAGGTAGGACGGCGGTGCGTCCTTGACCTTCTCCTGGATCCTATGGGCCGCGATGTGCCAAAAGTACTGCACCAACTCCAGTGCGGGATCAGGCGCCGCTCCACCGTTGAACAGATACGGGTCTGTGACGACGAGCAGGGCGTTGCTGTGCACATGCCTTATCGCGAGCACCGGGCGCTGCTCTGCCGCGATCTCGGCCTCCCCGAGCCAGGGATGACCATCGGTCAGGGAGGCGCGAAGCCCCTGAAGTTCAGCAATCGACACCCGGGAAATAATCCCTTCGTCGCCTGCCTTCTTCTGCGGACGCCCCGTGCAGTCCTCGGTGAAAATAACAAGCGCGCTGCCTGCCGAATACGGGAGCACCGCCTCTCGCAAGCGCTCCGCGATGGTGGTCAGGGGAGCTTGCGCCACGGCGGAAATCGAGTGCAGGAGGGCCCACGCGTCGTCGGGGAGGAAAGGTGCCGGCGCTCTGCCCAGTGACTGCCCAGGTGTGCTCATTCGGACAGACTACCGGGAACCCGGCCAACTATCCGAAAGTGTAGCGAGAACCGTCATAAATCAGCGTTCTGCCTACCCCGAATCTTGGACAGGATAAACAACAGAGGAAAAACCTCTGAACGAGCGCAGCGTCGCGGATGACGAATCAGGAAACCATATCGTGAATCCAACAACAGCTGGTGCATCCACAGTGGATGAAACCGTCAGCACCATCGCCTATAACTTGTCCCTCGTCCGGAATGAGATTGCGGACACGGCCGCGCAGATAGATGACCGGCAACTGGCAGGGCTTGCAGCACAAATCACCCGGGCAGACCGCGTGTTCGTCGCAGGGGCAGGCCGGAGCGGCCTTGTCCTGCGCATGGCAGCCATGCGGCTGATGCATCTGGGCCTAACGGTTCATGTCGCCGGGGACACCACAACCCCCGCGATCAGCTCCGGCGACTTGCTCCTGGTCGCTTCCGGGTCCGGCACCACCTCCGGCGTAGTGAAGGCAGCAGAAACAGCGGCCACTGCCGGGGCGCGCGTTGCGGCCTTCACCACCAACCCGGGATCACCGTTGGCCAGGCTCAGCGACGAACTGGTCATTATTCCGGCTCAGCAGAAGACCGATCACGGATCAGGCGTCTCCCGTCAGTACTCCGGGAGCCTGTTCGAGCAGGTGCTTTTCCTGGCCACCGAAGCTGTCTTCCAGACGCTTTGGGGCAACGCCGAAGTGCCGGCGGAGCAACTCTGGCTCCGGCACGCCAACCTCGAGTAAGCCCGGGCACCCGGTCTTTACCCACCCGTCTTTCCACCAATCAAGTAAACCCAACAGAAAGAAACAAACATCATGAAACTTCAGGTTGCCATGGACCTTCTCACCGTCGAAGACGCCCTCGAACTTGCCGGCAAGGTTGCCGAGTATGTGGACATCATCGAGCTCGGCACCCCCCTGATCAAGGCCGCTGGCCTTTCCGCCGTCACGGCAGTCAAGGCTGCACATCCGGACAAGATCGTCTTCGCCGATATGAAGACGATGGACGCCGGAGAGCTTGAAGCCGACATTGCCTTCAAGGCCGGCGCTGACCTGGTTTCCGTCCTGGGCAGCGCTGACGATTCCACCATCGCAGGTGCCGTCAAAGCTGCGAAGGCCCACAACAAAGGCATCGTTGTTGACCTCATCGGCGTCCCGAACAAGGTCACCCGCGCCCAGGAGGCCCGTGCCCTCGGTGCCACGTTCGTCGAGTTCCACGCTGGCCTGGACGAGCAGGCACAGCCGGGCTTTGACCTCAACGGCCTGCTCAGCGCAGGTGAAGAGGCCCGCGTTCCGTTCTCAGTCGCTGGCGGCGTGAAGCTCAGCACCATTGAGGCTGTTCAGCGGGCCGGCGCTGACGTGGCCGTTGCCGGCGGTGCCATCTACGGCGCCGCAGATCCCGCTGTCGCGGCGAAGGAACTCAAGGCCGCAATCATCTAGCAAGCCCGTCCTTTGGGACCGGCGGCGGCCTGCACCTCAGTGGTGCGGGCCGCCGCCTCTATGTGAGGAACAGAAAGGCATCAATGTCTGAAACGAATCTGCTCTCCCGCACTCCGTTGTCCCGTTCCGGAAGGTTTGGGCGTAATCCGTTGCGGGATCCTCGTGACCGTCGTTTGAGTCGGATTGCGGGTCCGTCGTCGTTGGTGCTCTTTGGGGTGACGGGGGATCTTGCGCGTAAGAAGTTGATGCCTGCGGTGTATGACTTGGCTAATCGTGGGTTGTTGCCGCCGAGTTTTGCGTTGGTGGGGTTTGGGCGGCGGGCGTGGTCGGATGGGGATTTCGCTGCTGAGGTGAAGGCTTCGGTGCAGGCTTATGCTCGGACGCCGTTTGATGAGGCGGTGTGGAACCAGCTTGCTGAGGGTGTGCGGTTTGTTCAGGGCGCGTTTGATGATGACGGGGCGTTTGAGCGGCTGGGTGAGACGATCAAGGAACTTGATGATGTTCGTGGGACGCGGGGTAATCACGCGTTTTATTTGTCGATTCCGCCGAAGGCGTTTGAGCAGGTTTGCCGGCAGTTGTCCAAGCATGGGTTGGCGCAGGCTGATGGGGAGAAGTGGCGTCGGGTGGTGATTGAGAAGCCGTTCGGGCATGATCTGGAATCGGCGCGGGCGTTGAATGACATTGTGGAGTCGGTGTTCCCGCCGGACGCGGTGTTCCGGATTGATCATTATTTGGGGAAGGAGACGGTGCAGAACATTTTGGCGTTGCGTTTCGCGAACCAGTTGTTCGAGCCGTTGTGGAACGCCAATTATGTGGATCATGTCCAGATCACGATGGCTGAGGATATTGGGACCGGTGGCCGGGCGGGGTATTACGACGGTGTGGGTGCGGCGCGGGATGTGATCCAGAACCATTTGTTGCAGTTGCTGGCGTTGACAGCGATGGAGGAGCCGATTTCGTTTAATGCCGATGATTTGCGGGCGGAGAAGGAAAAGGTCCTCGCGGCGGTGAAGTTGCCGGAGGATCTGTCCACGCATTCGGCGCGGGGGCAGTTCGCCGGTGGCTGGCAGGGCGGGGAACAGGTCCTGGGTTACCTGGAGGAGG
>NZ_KV467168.1:140857-224409 GCF_001663775.1 Arthrobacter sp. B6
CACCGGCCTCTGGATCACCGACTCCGCGAACGAACCCGACCCCCAACGGGCCCTGGAAAACATCCGCACCACCTACAAAGCCGGCGACACCGACCTCGCCTGGACCCGGCTGACCAACTGGCGGATCCAACTCGCAGCAGTCCTGGACCAGGTCGATTCCTCCCCCGTGACCGCCGTCGCCGTCGAAGGAGCCTCCGACTCCCCCTCCACCATCCTGCTCGCCGCCTGGCTCACCCTGGCCCTGGACGCCCCCGTCACCATCGTCGCGGACCCCGCCGGAACCGGCATCCGCCGCGTCCGGCTCACCCGCCCCGGCGGCGACGTCCAACTCTTCCGCCCAGGACTGTCCATCGCCGAACTCACCCAACCAGGACAACCCGCCCAACGCATCTCCCTCCCACGCCGCAGCCTCAAAGACTGCCTCGCCGAAGAACTCCGCCGCCTCGACCCCGACGAAGTCTTCGGAGAAGCCCTGCGGAAGGGGCTGGGCGCCAGTCGGACCCAGCCTAAGCTGGCCGAGGTTCAATTCGCCTGAACAGGGAGGTCATACGACTTCTGGGCAGTTAACGACCGTGTCATGCGGGCCATCAAAGTGCCCCAGACCCTCTGAAACAAAGGCTCCCAGCGCGAGCGGGCCGCACCCCTCGTTGCGGGGTGCGGCCCGTTCGTCACCTGCGTGCCAGATGAGACGGCGCTCAGTCGAAGCCGTGGCAGTAGACCTTGCGGATGGTCTCGGTGACTTCCCAGCGGCCCGTCCAGTCCTTGGGCTGCACGATCACGTCTCCGCCGGTGATGTCGTAGCTGTTGCCGGTGGCGTAGTCGGTAACGGTCGCGCGGCCGCTCACGATGTAGCACACCTCGGTGTCCTCGCGGGGGGTCACTTCCCAGCCGCCGGGCTGGCACTCCCAGACACCGGTCTTGATGGCGGTGTCGAACTTCAGGATCGCCGTCTTGGGGTCACCCGAGTCGTAGTTGGGACGGTGGCCGTTGGGCTCGAGCTCCCCGGTGATCTTGGCGGCAGGTACATACACGTACGGACGCATAAAACTTCTCCTTCTGTTGTGCTGTCAATTGTTGACAATCGTAGCCGATGCCGCAGTGGATGTCATCTGGCAGCACCACCACGGTGAATCGAAGGTCCCAACGCATCACCAGGAAAACCCGTAGGAGCCGTGGCCAGGCCGCACCCCACCCCGTTCATCGCGTGCGCAGATGCTTGCGCTTCCCTGCCCAAGAATTGCACGCGAGCTATGGAAAACCATGGGAAGTCTTGATCCGGCGGCGGGATGGTTAATCCAGCAGCACCCCAGTGATACAAACCACTGGCGGCGAAGACAATAAGCGGCAAGCGCGGAGCAGGATGAGCCATGAAACGGATAACACCACCCCGGGCCCTCGGCCAGTCCTCATGCACCGGCACGAACGTTAGAGTTTCAAGCGGAATCATTGCCGCCACCACAGGACGGCGGACCCCATCTCCTGTTCCGCAGACATGGACCTCCGGCTGCTTTCACGACGGAGACCTCTGGCCCGACTGCCGCGACTGAAAACCTGCCCCATGACCCCATTAAGGCGTGCAGCTTGGCACACCACGATGACAACCATCCCCTGCGCCATCCTGCTGGCCGAGTGCTCGCTCCTTGGGAATGGCCCGGCAGCCAACCCGACGGACGCTGACCCAATCAACGCATCCCGCCCGACCAGCGCCGAAGGACCCTTCCCGGTGACCTCCGTCACCGACGGGGACACTATCAGGGTCACCATCGAGGGCAACTCGACCCGCGTCAGACTCATCGGCATCGACACCCCGGAGGCCGATCCCCACAAACCAGTCCAATGCTTCGGAATACACGTACGAGACGTCCTATAAATACAGGGACACCTTCCGCGACGCCGAACAGGCGGCCCGCACTGCCGAACGTGGGCTATGGAGCCCAGCCACCTGTGCCGGCAACACCACCTGACAGGCTTTCGTCACGGTCCAGCCTCGGCGCGGCGGGCGCCTGCCGGGTGTCCGAACTGACGCGTCCCCGTTCGAGCGTGATTACACGGTCTGCACGTTCGATATCCCTCAGGTCATGGGTTGACTCGATGACTGCCACACCGCGCCGCAGTTCTTCTTCAACCGCTGACCGAATCAGCTGGTGTGCTGCCCCATCCAGGCCGGCCGTGGGCTCGTCCAGGATCAGGATGTCCGACTCCTGCGCCAGCCCTTGCGCTACGAGTGTGCGCTGGTGCTGACCGCCGGAGAGTTCGCTGAGCTGGCGGCCGGCAAGGTCCTCAATCCCCATCCTCATCATCGCCGCCGCGACCACCCGCCGGTCCAGGGCCCGCAGCGGCAGCAATCCCCGCCGGTGCGGCCACCTGCCCATCTCCACCGCCATGCGGACAGTGCACGGCATGGACTCAGGTGTCCGGGTTTGCTGGATGACGAAAGCGGGGCGGCGGCTGGCAGTGACGGATACTGCCCCCTGCGTCGGCCGCAGTACGCCTGCCGCGAGGGCGAGCAGCGTCGACTTCCCGGAGCCGTTCTTGCCCGTCAGCACTGTGTGCATGCCCGGCTCGAAGCTCAGCGAAACGTCCGCTAACGCCTGCCTGTCAGGGTAGGCATATCCAGCATTCCTGAAGATCACCGAAGACACTGCATCTCTTTCCTTATTGCGAACAAGTATCATTATCTACTGTACGATGATCCACGATGGAATGGTTACTTGATCCCCTAAGCGCTTCGTTCGTCCAACGTGCCGTGCTCGGCGGCGGCCTTGTCGCAATTGTCTGCGGCATAGTCGGAACCTGGGTGGTGGTGCGGGGAATGGCGTTCCTTGGCGACGCAATGTCGCACGGGCTGCTGCCCGGAATTGCCATCGCGTCGCTGCTGGGCGGCAACCTCATCGTCGGTGCAGCGCTGAGCGCTGCGGTGACGGCGGCCGGGGTCTCGGCCATCACCCGGAACCGTCGGGTCTCCCAGGACACCGCCATCGGGCTGCTGTTCGTCGTCATGTTGTCGCTCGGCGTCATCATCGTGTCCGCCTCGGGGTCGTTCGCCGTGGACCTTACGGGCACCTTGTTCGGCGACGTCCTGGCCGTCGAAACGAAGGACATCTTCGTGTTGTGCGTCGTCGGCGTCGTCGTCCTTGCGGCAGCTGCGATCTTCCACCGCGCCTTCATGGGGGCAGCGTTTAACCAGCAGAAAGCGGCGACCCTCGGGCTGCGGCCCCGTCTGGCCCACTTTGTCTTGCTGTGCCTGATCACCCTTGCTGTGGCTTCGTCGTTCCAGGTGGTCGGAACACTCCTGGTTTTTGGCCTGCTCATCGCCCCACCCGCGGCTGCCCTGGTGTGGGCAAAGTCGATCCGGGCTGTCATGATCCTCGGCTCTCTGATCGGCGTCGCCAGCGTGGTCATCGGTCTCTGGATCTCCTGGTATGCGTCCACGGCCGCCGGCGCCACCATCGCCCTCACTGCCGCTCTGTCCTACTTCGTCTCCGCCCTTGCCCGCGCCATGGTCCGCAAAGATGCCATGCTCCACCGCGCCACCGTCAGCAAAGAGGGCCAGGCCGCACCCGCCGTCGAACCCGCGCCAATCCGCACGCCCGCATCACAGCCAGAATTGGAGCCGCATTCCAATGCATCGCACCACCCCTAAACTCCCTTTCCTTCTGCTTTGCCTTCCGCTACTGCTCTCCGCCTGCGCGGCATCCGGTACTGGCAACCCAGCCGCTCCGGGCGCAGGCACCACGCCCCATGGCTATGTCGCCGGCGCGCAGGAGAACCCGGAGCCGCAAAACGGCCTGCTCACCTTTGACCGGGAGACCGGGGAATCGCAGCTGCTCTCCCTCCTGACAGACGAGACGACCGACGCCGGCACGTTCGGACCCGTCGACGCAGTCCGGCTGGATGGCCGCTACGCCCTGGTCACCACGCAGGATGGCGTCACGGTGTTCGACGCCGGTGCATGGACAGTGGACCACGGTGACCACGTGCACTACTACAGCTCAACGCCCGGTCCGGTTGGCGCCATCACCATTCCTGACGCTGGCGCTGTGGCCGGCGACGGCAAGTCCATAGCGGTGTTCTCCGAATCCGGCGGTTACGCATCCATCTACAGGCACAAAGACCTGGACGAACGCCACGTTGTCGAGTCCGCGCGAATCACCACTACACCGCACCAGGGCAGTGTGATCCCCTACGAGGGGCACTTCATCGCAAGTATTGCCGGCGACGGCCCCGCTCCCGTAGCGGTGGAGGTCCGCGACGCCGAGAATCACACGGTGCTCGCTGAACAGCCGTGCGCCGGTTCCTCGGCCCACGCCACGACCCGGGTGGGCGTGGTGCTGGCCTGCGCGGACGGGGCCCTGCTCATTACCGAGGATGACGGCCAGTTCGCCGCCGAGAAGATCCCCTATCCGGCCGACGCCGCCGGAATTCCGCCCGCCACAAGCCTTGAGCACCGCAAGAGCTCCAACGAACTCGCCGCACCAGCGGGCGACGGCGGCATCTGGCACCTGAATGTGTCAAAACGATCCTGGACATACCTGAAGACCCCCGTTCCGGTGGTCACTGCCTCCGCTGTAGGGGATACAAAACGGGTGCTGGCCCTCGGCGTCGACGGTTCTCTGATGACCCTCAATCCGTCCTCCGGAGAAGTGGCCGCCCAGGTGACAATGCTGGCACCCCTTTCGGCACAGGCCGATGCCGTACCGGAGCTCCGCATCGATACCGCGCGGGCCTACCTCAGTGATCCTGATGGATCGGCGATCCGCGAAATCGACTATGCGGACGGGCTCCGGGTTGCCAGGACCTTCGACGTTCCGGCTGCCGACATGATGCTGGAGACCGGACTGTGAGGCGCGGCACAAGAGCGAAGATGGCCGCGGCCCTCCTGACGCTTGGCCTCGCGCTGAGCGGCTGTTCGGCGGCAGCGGCGCAGCGGCCCACCGTCGTCGTCACTACTAACATCCTGGGCGACATCACCAGCAACCTGGTGGGCGAGGAAGCCGACGTCGTGGTGCTGATGGAATCCAACGCCGATCCGCACTCCTTCGGCATCTCAGCCAAACAAGCCGCGGTCATCGAGAACGCGGATCTTGTCATCCACAACGGCGCGGGCCTGGAAGAGGGCGTCCTAAACCACATAGAGGCCGCCGCAGCAGAAGGCGTCCCCACACTGGCGGCGATGGACGCCGTCGAGCCCCTGAAGTTCACCCACGACGACGGCGACAGCGCAGACGACCCGCATTTCTGGACCGACCCCTCCCTAGTGGGGCTGGCCGCAGAGAAGATCGCAGAAAACGTCATTGAGCACGTGGGCGGAGTAGACAGTTCTGTCGTGCGGTCCCAGGCTGTCGGCTACGTGGCCGAGTTGGACAAACTTGACGCCTCCATGGAGGAAAGCTTCGCCGCCATCGCCCCCTCCAGGCGCAAGCTCATCACCAACCACCACGTCTTCGGCTACCTGGCACACCGGTTCGGTTTCGACGTCATCGGCGCTGTCATTCCCAGTGGCACCACACTCGCCTCGCCCAGTTCGGCAGACCTCCACGACCTCACGTCCAAGATCCGGGCCGCAGGCGTCGTGGCGATCTTCGCGGACTCCTCCCAGCCGGAACGCCTGGCTGACGTGCTAGCCGCCGAAGCGGGCCAAGGCATCGAAGTGGTACCCCTCTTCACCGAATCCCTGGGAGCACGAGGGTCCGGTGCCCACACCTACCTCGAAATGATGCGTTCAAACACCGACCGCATCACCAAAGCACTGTCCTGAACCATCACCCACCAAGAAAAGGAAACACCCATGCATCACCGCACTATCCCCGCGCGCCTGCTTGCGGCCCTGGCCGTCTCCGGCCTGATGTTGACCGGCTGCGGCTCCAACGCAACCCCGGCCGGCAACACCACCGCCGAGCCGGCCAGCGCCTCCACGGTGGCCGAGGCTACCCCACGCCTCGTCACCACGTACGACGGCGGCATCAAAGTTTTGGACGGCGACTCCTTCGAGGTGCTGGGCGACTACCCGATGGAAGGCTTCAATCGCGTGAACCCCGCCGGGGACGGGCGGCACGTCATCATTTCCACCACCGAGGGCTTCAAAGTGCTGGACACCGGCGTCTGGAGCGACGGCGGGAAGCACTACGCCCAGGAACCCGCTATGACGGACATTTCCTTCCCCACCACCAAGCCCGGCCACGTGGTCCGCCACGACGGCAAGACCATCCTCTTCAGCGACGGAACCGGCGAAGTGACCGTCTTCGAATCCGAGGACCTCGGCGACGGCCAGCCCAAGACCGAAACCCACAAGGCCGCAGAAGCCCACCACGGTGTCGCCGTCGAGCTTTCCAACGGCGAACTGGTCCTCACCGTGGGCAACGAGGAGGAACGCCCCGGCATCGTTGTCTTCGACAAGGACGGCAAGGAAATTGCGCGGAACGAGGACTGCCCAGGTGTGCACGGCGAGGCGACCGCCGCAGGGGAAGCCGTGGTCATCGGATGCCAGACCGGCGTCCTGATCTACGCGAACGGCGAGATCACCAAACTCGAGAGCCCCACGGACTACGGCCGAATCGGCAACCAGGCTGGTTCTGAAGAATCCGAAATCACGCTTGGTGACTACAAGCAGGACAAGGACGCCGAACTGGAACGCCCGGAGCAGATTTCCCTGATCAACACCAGGACCAAGGAACTCACCCTGGTGAACCTGGGAACCAGCTACAGCTTCCGCTCGCTGGCCCGCGGCCCCCACGGTGAAGGGCTGGTGCTGGGCACGGACGGCGCCCTGCACGTGATTGACCCGGACAAGGCGGCCGTTACGAAGAGCATCCCGGTGGTTGCCCCGTGGGAGGAGCCGCTGAAGTGGCAGGAAGCCCGGCCCACGATCTTCGTCAACGACCACACGGCCTACATCACCGACCCGTCCACCAAGACCATCCACGCCGTGGATTTCGAAGCCGGGAAGATCACCAGCACCGGGACCCTGGACACCACGCCAAACGAACTCACCGGCGTCACCGGATAGTAGCTGGCCCGCTACTGACGTCGCGGGTCTGAACGCAAGGGAACTGCGCCGCAACAGTGCGCAGCTCCCTTGCGTTTTCTTGCGGAAGCCAGCGTTACCTTGAGTTTCGCCGCTTTTCGCCCAAGCTGTATAGCTGTTATACAGTTTTTACGTGATACATGAAGCGGTGACAGTTGCCGACGCTGTCCGTACCCGGCTTGAGCGCAGCCTCCTGGCCGGAGACTACTCAGCCGGAGCGCAGATCAAAGACAGTCACGTGGCCGAGACGTTGGGCGTGGCGAGGCCCACTGCCCGCGTTGCGGTTCAGGGCCTCATCGCTGACGGCTTCCTGGAACGTGAAACCGGGCGGAGCGCAAGGGTCCGCCGTTTCTCCGTCCAGGACGTGGCAGACATCTTCCGTGTGCGCCGACTCATCGAATTTGAGGCGGTCCGCTCGGTTTGCCAGGGAGCGGACACGGAGCGTATCCGGAAATCCTTGGCGAAGTTTTCAGAGGTCCGGGATGATCAGGATTGGGAAACTGCGGCACAAGCTGACATGGGCTTTCATGCGGCAGTCGTGGCAGCTGCCGACTCGCCACGGCTGAGCAGGCTCTTTCAGTCGATTTCCACCGAGATCCGCCTCCTGATGGCACTTCTTCGCCCCCGGTATCTCCAGGTATCCACGCTGCATGATGAACACACCGTGCTGCTGCAAGCCCTCCTCGCCGGCGTCCCGGAAGAGGCATTGCAGCTTTGGGCGGCCCATTTGGACGACGCCGAAGCGTTCCTGAGCACCAGAATCCAGGAAGAACCGGCCCAGGGGCACTAGGTCGCCCCTGCCACCGGCTCGCAATGATCGGCGGTCGTTCCGCCCTCACTCGCCGGTCAATGGCTTCTCGATTTTCATCAAGACCGTTCCATAAAAACCCAGTGGAAAGCGCACCATGCATTCAACGTTCACCGCCCCGGAACACGCACCGATCCTGGATAGGCTGCGGGCCGCGGGTGTGCCCGTGGAAGCCTCGGGTCACAGGCTGGCCGCCTACTCCTACGATGCGTCCAACTACCGGATTCCGCCTGTCGGCGTCGTATTTCCGCGCAGTGTCGACGACGTCGTCGCCGTCATTGCGTTGTGCCGGGAAACCGAAACGGCCCTGATCAGCCGGGGCGGAGGGACGTCCATGGCTGGCAACGCCATTGGCCCGGGAATCGTGCTGGACTTCTCGCGGCACATGAACCGCATCATCACCATCGATGAGGCGGCAGGAACCGCAGACGTCGAAGCCGGAGTTGTGCTGGCCCAGCTCACCCGCGAAACCGAACTCGCAACTGGCGGGAGCCTCACGTTCGCCCCCGACCCGTCCTCAAAGAACCGTGCCACCATCGGCGGCGCCATTGGCAATGACGCCTGCGGCAATCACTCGGTCCGCTACGGACGGACGTCCGACCACGTCCACGAGATTGACGTCGTCACCTCCGATGGCGCCCTTCTTACCGCATCAGGCAAAGGCGTCAGGGCCACCAACCCGTCCGACGCTTACTCCGTTTCCCGCGCGTTCCAGTTGGGCGAGGACTTCAAAAAGCTCGCCCAGGACAACCTGGCTGCTTTCCGCCGTGAACTTGGCCGCATCCAGCGCCAGGTCTCCGGCTACCACCTTGCCAACCTGCTGCCGGAGAACGGCCTCAACGTTGCGAGGGCACTGGTTGGCACCGAAGGAACCTGCGCCGTCGTCGTCCGCGCCCGCATGAAACTTGTCCCCAAGCCATCCAGTGCGCTGCTGGTCTGCCTCGGCTACGCCGACGTCGTCGATGCCGCCAAGGACATCGAGACCATTCTTGACTTCTCACCGGCAGCCGTCGAGGGCATCGATGAGGCCATTGTGGATACCATGCGGCTGCGCCGCGGAGACGACTCCGTCCTGGGGCTTCCCCGCGGCAGGGCGTTCCTGTATGTGGACCTCGACGGCGACGACCCGGACGAAGTGGCCCGCCAGGCCGCCCTGCTATTGGAAAGGCTGGCCGGAAACGGCCGCCTGGTGGACGGGTGCGCTGTTCCGGATTCCACTGAACGCGCTACGTTGTGGCGGGTCCGGGAGGACGGCGCAGGCCTGTCGTCCAGGCCCGCCAGTGGCGGGGAGTCCCTGGCCGGCTGGGAGGATTCCGCTGTTGCCCCGGAGAACCTGGCAGCCTACCTGGCCGATTTTCGGACGCTCCTGGACGAGTATGGGCTCACCGGGATCATGTACGGACACTTTGGTGCGGGATGTATGCACATCCGCATCACATACGATCTGCGCACGGAAGAAGGCCGCAGCGTGTTCCGCAAGTTCACGCATGCCGCCGCCGAACTTGTTGTCCGCCACGGAGGTTCCCTGTCCGGAGAACACGGTGACGGACGTGCCCGCTCAGCGCTGCTTTCGCAGATGTACTCCCCCGCCATGCTCGCCGCATTCGAGGAGTACCGCAGACTGTGGGATGGGGCTGGGATCCTGAATCCGGGATCGATCACCGATGCCGATCCGTTTGACGCCAACCTGGCCCTCGACGGTGTCCCCGAGCGTGAGTGGAGGACACACTTCGAACTCCGGCCCGTCGAGGCAGCCGCAGCCGGAGCCGACCCCTGGGTACATGCCGTCCAGGCGTGCATCGGCGTCGGGAGATGCCGTTCAGACTCCGGTGGAGTGATGTGCCCCAGCTTCCGCGCCACAGGGGACGAGAAAGACTCAACACGTGGACGCTCCAGGGTGCTCCAGGACATGGTCCGGGGTGCCCGGACCGTCGACGAAGGC
This sequence comes from Arthrobacter sp. B6, assembly GCF_001663775.1. Classification (GTDB taxonomy): domain Bacteria; phylum Actinomycetota; class Actinomycetes; order Actinomycetales; family Micrococcaceae; genus Arthrobacter. The sequence goes on from NZ_KV467168.1 coordinate 150,632, forward strand.
TGGAAGTCTGAGGACGTACGCGAGGCACTGGACCTGTGCCTGGCGTGCAAGGCCTGCTCCAACGACTGTCCTGCAGGCGTGGACATGGCCAGCTACAAATCGGAGTTCTTCTCGCACTACTACGAGGGGAAATTGCGGCCCATGTCGCACTTTTCCCTTGGCTGGTTGCCACGGTGGCTCAAAATCACCACATTGATCAGCCCCTTGGTGAACCTCGTGCTGGCCAGCCCGCTCGGGAACCTCGTGGCCGCTGCCGGTGGCCTCACCACCGAGCGGAAGATGCCGAAGTTTGCTTCCCGGAAGATGCTTCGCGACGCCCTCGCCCCCCACAGCACACCGACGAAGGCAGCCGACGCCGTGCTGTTCGTTGATTCGTTCACCAAGGGTTTCAGGCCCGAAGTGGCCGGGGCAGCAGCCCGGGTCATGGAAAGCACGGGACGGCAGGTCGGCTGCGAATCCGACGCCTGCTGCGGCCTGACCTGGATCTCCACCGGTCAACTCGACACCGCAAAGAAGCTCATGGGCAAGGCCGTCGCGAAGCTCGACGACGGCAGCGATGCACCGATCGTCGTTATCGAACCGAGCTGCGCCGCCGCCTTGAAAAAGGATGCGCCCGAACTGCTCGGCACCGAGGCGGCCGAACGCGTATCCCACCGGATCCGCAGCTTCGCCGAAGCCGTGAATGAATGGGTCGACGCAGGGTGGACGCCACCGGCCGTACCCACGGACGTGACTGTGCAGACACACTGCCACGAGTACTCAACCTTCGGGGCCACCGTCCAGCGCAAGGCTCTCGCCGCCCTCGGCGTCGCCAACGTCACCGAGGCGACCGGCTGCTGCGGGGTCGCCGGGAACTTCGGCTTCGAAGCCAACCACTACGACATCTCCATGAAGGTCGCTGAACAGGCGCTGGCTCCGGCCCTTGCCCGCACCGCCCGGGACACCCCGGTCCTCGCCGACGGCTTCAGCTGTGTAATGCAGGTCAAGCAATTGGAACCGGAGCGCAAAAGCCTTCACCTCGCCGAACTCCTTGATCCCCGCAACACCGTCCCTCAGAGCAAGCCATAACCGAAAGAGAGAACCAATGAGCCTCACAACCAACGTCACTACGCCGCTGATTACTGCGGACGCTGACAGCCTGCGTCACGCGGATGCCGTCATCCAGTCCATCAAGCTGCCGGGCCAGGGCATCGCGGTGCAGGACCCTGCCACGGCCGAAACGATCGCCCACGTGCCCGACGCTGATGTTGAGTCTGCACTTGAAGCTGTAGGCAAGGCCGACGCGGCAGGAGCTGCCTGGTCAAACACTTCCCTTCGTCAGCGCGCGGACGTGCTGCACGCATGGTACGACAAGCTGGTCGCCCACACCGAAGACCTCGCACACCTGATCTCGCGCGAAATGGGCAAGCCCCTGGCCGAGGCCCGCGGCGAGGTCAAGTACGGCACCGACTTCGTGCGCTGGTACGCCGAGGAGGCAGTGCGCCCCGCAGGAAACTTCCGCGACACCCCGGACGGCGGCGCGAGCCTGCTGACCCGCCGCTCCCCCGTGGGCCTGGCGGTACTGATCACGCCCTGGAACTTCCCGTTGGCCATGGCCACCCGGAAAATCGCACCGGCGCTGGCGGCAGGATGCCCCGTCGTCATCAAGCCTGCAACCCTTACTCCCCTGACGACGTACTTCGCCGTCCAGCTCGCCATCGAAGCCGGCGTGCCCGAAGAACTGATCCAGGTCATCACCACCTCCAAGTCGGGGGCCTTCAGCGAAGCCGTCCTGCTCGACCCCAGGGTCCGGAAGGTTTCGTTCACCGGGTCAACGCCGGTGGGCCGCCAGCTCCTGAAGCTCGCCTCCCAGAACGTGCTCCGCAGCTCCATGGAGCTCGGCGGCAACGCACCGCTCATCGTCTTCAACGACGCCGATCTCCAGCGCGCCGTGGACGGGACGTTCGCCGCGAAGCTGCGCAACGGCGGACAGTCCTGCATCGGAGCCAACCGCATCTACGTCCAGGACGGCATCGCCGATGATTTCGTCGCGGCGCTCACCGAACGCTTCGCCCAGGTGGCCGTCGGAAGCGGCCTCGGACAGCAGACCGGACTCGGTGCACTGATCGATGACCGTGCAGTAGCCCAAATGCAGGCCTACACCGACAACGCCGTGAGCCTGGGCGCCAGCCTGCTGACCGGCGGCCACGGATACGACTCGGCAGGCAACTTCTTCGCCGCGACCGTCCTGGACCACGTCACCGAAGATTCCGACGTTGCCACGTCCGAAATTTTCGGTCCCATCGCCGCGATCCAGCGGTTCAGCGCAGAAGACGAAGCGGTCACCCGGGCCAACGCGACAGAATTCGGCCTCGCCGGCTACGTCTTTACCGAAAACCTCGACCGTGCCCTGAATGTCGCCGATCGCCTCGAGACCGGAATCGTCGGAATCAACCAGGGCGTTCCTTCCAACGCCGGCGCCCCCTTCGGAGGCATCAAGCAGTCAGGCCTCGGACGCGAAGGAAGCGCCGAAGGCCTCGAAGAATACGAAAACATCCGTTTCTACAACGTAGCGCGCCGCGCCACTGCCTAGTATTCACCTCCCCTCGTTGAGGCCGGTGCCAGTATTGGTGCCGGCCTCAACTATGGGCTGCTGGATGGCAGGAACTCAGAGTCCGACGCCGTCGCCCACCAAAGCTGGCCACCTCAAGAAAGGTGCGGGAGCAGCGGAAGTCCGGTGGCGCCGTCGGCTGTAAATTGTTGACAGTTTACGATAGGCTGGAGTTCCAGATTTGTGGTCATGACCACACACCGCCGGTACCGACGCCCGAAGGGCCCGGGATATGGCGCCCGGGTGGGCGGGCGCAAGAAAGGCAAACAAAATGCGACAAAGTCGTCGCTTCTCTGTAGGCAGGGTGCCGTGCTCACCCTGATCGTCCTTATTGCCGCTGCAATGATGACCAGCGCAAGTGCTGTCTTGCCTGTGCAATGGCCCGCGTCACGAACAGGCAACCGCACAAAATCCAACGTGCCGCTGCTAATTGTCGGCATTGTTGCCCTGGGTTCGATCCTTCTCGCAATTCATGTTCAAGTGGGTGCGTTGCAATGACTGATGCGAAAATTCCTGGCGCAGCCCCATCACCGAGGGGGCCTGAGATGGTGTTCCACGACCCCTTCGCCCATGACGTGCCCAAAAGTCTTGCAGGCATCCCTTTTCATAATTCACCCAAACCACATCGCGCGGAGCGGAAACATGCAGGCAGGAGACAACCTGCCGCCCGAGCCGCCGCGATAGAAGCTGTTTCGCGGGAGCTCAAACTCCTTGCTCTCAGCAAAGGAATCTCGGCGGACTAGTTTCCGTCCGTCGACTCCCATAAACCCCGCCCCATCATTCGGAATGGTGAGGTGGGGGTTACGCGGTTTGACGTTCTATCTTTTGACGGACGCTGGCTGCACCGGTGGGAACGAAACGGCGAATGACGATTGCCGTTGTCGCCCCCAAGATGGACAGGAGGAGCCAAGGATCGAACGCGGTGATTGTTGGCGTGTAGGCGAGTTCGTAGAGGGGTGCCAGTGCGGCGTTCCCCAGGACGACGGCCAGCCCTCCCGCGCGAACAGATGAACAGCCTCAACGACGGCTATTGCTCAATTGAATTCCCGACGTAGCGGCAGGAGCCTGCACATGGATGTCAGTACCGACTCCGAATTTATTGATGCCGTCGCTTCGGAGAGTGGGCTCCTGGAAGAACAGTCCCAGCTCGCCGATTCGACTGTTTTGGAGCTGCTTAAAGGGTCTTATGGCCTGAGGGGTGCACTTGTCCGGATTCCCACGGAGAAGGACGAGACGTTCCGGCTCCGCGTTCCCGGCCGAACTTGGCCATATCATGTTCACCTGCACCGGGTCCGAAGCCAATGACCTCGCCATGCGCGTGGCCAAATATGTCACCGGAAACCAGGGCATCATCGTCACCTCCGGCGCTTACCACACCTCCGGAACCAGGTACGCGCAGCGATCGCCGACCTGCACCGGCACGGCATCGGACTGGCGGCCTTCATTGCCGACAGCATCTTGAAGTCCAGCCCGGCTTTGGCCGCACTGGAGCGGAATGGTGGGGCTTCCAACGCCACGGAATCGTTCCGGACATCGTCACCAGCGGCAAGCCGATGGGCAACGGCATTCCTGTTGCGGCATCCATCTTCAAACCCGAACTGCTGGTCGAGTTTGGAAAGAACATCCGCTACGTCAACACCTTCGGCGGAAACTCCGTAGCCATCGCCGCCGCCCAGGCCGTCCTGGACGTGATCCGCGAGGAATCGCTGATGGAAAACGCCCACAAGGTCGGCGACAAAATCATCACCGGACTCAAAGACCTCGCCCAGGGCCTGGAGCAGGTCGCAGAAGTCCGCGGAAGCGGCTTCTTCATCGGTGTCGACCTCGTCACCGACCGGGCCACACTCACACCCGACGGGCAAGCCGCCACCGGCATCGTAAATTCCCTCCGTGCGTGCCACTGTGGGTGTCGCAAGCCTCGCGCGGGACTACGAGTTTGAAGTCGAGGTCACGGTAAGCCAGCAGCCTTCCGCGCGTGGGCAGAACTCTGTCCCTGCGCGGAAGGCATTGGGTGGCTATGGAACAAGCTGTGGCTCCCTGGAGACGTCCCCATACTGTTGCTGCTGAGCAGGATTGCAAACGCCCGAATTTCTGAGGGAAGGCTGGCCGCCGGGGAGTCTCACCTGAAAGTAGCAGTGATCGGCGTCGGGACGATGGGCGCACAGGTTCTGTGGCAGCTCAGCCGCCGCGGCGTGGATGTGACCGGATTCGAAACGTATGGCCATCCCCGTGGCGCAGCCGGAGGCGGGAACCGGCTCTTCCGGAACATCGAGCTTGAATACACCGGTAGTCGCCACCGTTAATTCCGGGCGGATGAAACCTCCACGGACGTCGAGGATCGCGACGTCGCCGTCGTACATCCTGAACTGCGGAAAACGGATAGCAAGCTGCTCAGCGTCAAACACCTCCTAGTCGACGCCCGTCTCTTCGGCGCTGCGGCGCGACTGGCGCAAAGGTGCGGCGCGAAGCTAGTGCCTAACGGCGCCGTGCTCGATGTGCGGGGAACGCCCACGGGGGCCATCGTCGCCACCGACTCCGGGGAACAGCATTTCGACCGGGCCGTTGAGTGCGCCGGCAGATGGACGGCAGAGCTTTTGCCGCGGTTTGCCGGATCGTTGAAACACGAAGCCGATATCCACCTGGCACTTTGGCGCAGATCCTGAATATCTATCCGGGATTCTCCCTTTCCCGCTATCTTCCTGGCCTTGACCTGGACCCCATGCGCACCGAAACGTACCTGGAGACCTACACAGCAACCCGCCGGGAGTGGAGCGGACCCCATCCGGCCATGGACAACGTCATCGTGCTTGCAGGATCCTCCGGACACGGATTAAATGTGCCCGGGCATCGGAGAAATCGGCAACAATCTGGCCTAAACGAACCTTCACCCGTGGACATCGGTTTCTTGCGGAATCCCGAGGTTGATACTAGGGACGGCTGGAAGGACACCTCTGAGCACACCCCGAGGTCCCGGGATTCGGCGGCTGCAACATCCAAAGAACCGTTGACAACTTACCTGGCACCAGAGTATTGTCGACAATCGACAGCAAGTCACCAAGTTTCGTCGACAATCGACGAGAATCAAGAGTTGGAGGATCAAATGGCATTCGAATTCGAAACCAAGCCCAAGTTCGTGACGTTCGACATGAACGGAACACTGATCAAGTTCGCCATTGCCGACGCGACCCGTGAAGTCCTGGGCGACAGGCTGCCGCCCGAGATCGCCGATGAGTACCTGCAGGCCACCAAGGCCTACCGGATCGACGAGTGCATGGGCGATTACAAGCCGTTCCGCCAGATCATCGCCAACTCCATGGAACGCGCCTCGCGCAGGCTCGGCTTGGAGTACCGTGAAGCCGACGCCCAGGCGGTCTACGAGATTCTTCCCACCTGGGGCCCGTACCCGGGTGTGACTGAGGCACTGAACCGCCTGGCCGAGGAATTCCCGCTGGTCATCATCACCAACAGCGACACCGCGGATGCTGCGCGCCTTTCAGCGAACCTGAAGGCCCCCTTCGACGTTGTCATCAGCGCCGAGGAAATGGGCACCTACAAGCCGCGGCTCGGTGCGTTTGAGTACATGTTCGACAAGCTGGGCGTGACACCGGATGAGATCGTGCACGTCTCCGCGAGCCCGATGTACGACCACCGCTCCGCGGCCATCATGGGCATCAAAAACAAGGTGTATGTCGACCGCGGCTTCGAGCACGACGAGCACTGGCTTGGCTACGAGCGAATCACCGACATCGCCGATCTCCCCGTCCTCTTCGGCCTGCCGCGTCCTGCAGCCTCCTAGAGAAAACTGAGTAAAAGATGAGTCAGCCACTGCCGCAAACCGTGAAGGGCGACTCGGCATCACATCGGCTCCAAGCCCTCGGAATGAAGCTGCCCGTCCTCGCTGATAACGCGTACTACGTCCAACACCGGGCGGTGGACTCCAGCATCCACATCTCCGGCCAGCTGCCTTACAAGGACGGTGAGCTGCTGCGCCAGGGCGTAGTCGGTCGGGATGTCGATCTGGAGACGGCCCGGGACCTCGCCCGTCATTGCGTGCTCAATTGCCTCGCCGCCGCTGTGCAGGCGGTGGGCAATCTGGACCGGGTCCGGATTGTGCAAATGCTGGTCTTCGTGGCCAGCGCGCCGGACTTCGGCCTCCAGTCGCGGGTGGCTAACGCGGCCAGCGCGTTGCTCATCGAAGTGTTGGGTGAGAACGGACGGCACGCCCGCACTGCGATCGGTGTGGCCGGGCTGCCGCTGAACACTCCTGTAGAGATCCAGATGATCTGCACGGCCGTTTAGCGACGGGCACGACGGCGGTGCTGTCCCAAGGTGGCGGTGTGCGGGGCCCGCTGATGCGGGTCCCGCACTTTCAGCATTCGAGGACATCAGCACTGGCTGCCCCTCGACGTTCATAGACAGAATCATGAGGAGTACAGCGTGAACCGCATTCAATCAGCACTCGAGGCTCTCCTCGGGCGAATCGACACCCCGGCACCGATCGTGCTGACCGACGTCATGCAGGAGAACATCGACCGCATGCAGGCCTTCGCCGTCGACCAGAACCTGGACGTCAGGCCCCACGTCAAGACGCACAAGTGCGTCGAAATCGGCCGGCGCCAGGTCAAGGCCGGGGCGGTCGGAATCACCGCAGGTAACGTCGGTGAGGCCGAGGTCTTCGCCGCGGCCGGGTTCGCCGACATCTTTATCGCCTACCCGATCTGGGCCGCCGGAACGAAAGGGCCGCGGATCCGCAAACTGGCCGGAACCACCCGGCTGCGGGTCGGCGTCGACAACCTCGCGGCCATCGACGCCCTCGCCGACGCGATGGGAGAGGACGCTGGACGGCTGGAGGTCGTGGTCGAGGTCGACTGCGGAGCCCGCCGCTCGGGTGCGCCGGCGGATGCAGCCGGCGAACTCGCCGCCGCCGCACGCAACCGCGGCCTCGTGCCGGCGGGTGTGTTCACCTACCCCGGCCACGGCAGCGCCGGCCCGGACGCCCGGCAACGTGCCGCTCTGGACCAGGAAACAGCGCTCACCACCGCGGTGCGCAGTCTCGCCGCTGTAGGCATCACCCCGGAGGTGGTCAGCGCGGGCTCCACGCCTACCGTGGAGTTCTCCACCAGCGGTGTGATCACCGAGATCCGGCCAGGCGAGTATGTGTTCAACGATCTGAACAACACCCGGCTCGGCGCCTGCACCGAGGACCAGATCGCCCTGTTCGTCGCCGGCACCGTAGTCAGCGACTGGGTTTCCGACCAGGTCATCCTCGATGTCGGCACGAAGGTCCTCGGCCGCGAGGGCAGCCCCGAGCGCGGCTTCGGTGGAATCGCCGGCACGACGGCCACCCTCTCCAAACTCAACGAGTACCACGGATTCCTCCCGCTGCCCGAGGGTTTCCGCCCCAGCGTCGGTACCGTACTCCCGGTCGTGCCAAACCACGTCTGCCCGGTAGTGGTCAACTTCGAGGAATACATCGTCACCGACAGCACCGGCACCACCCTGGAACGCTGGCCCGTCGACGCCCGCGGCTTCCTCAACTAACCAGACCGGGCCGGTCACCCCCGGACGGGACTTCCGTCCCCGAGCCCGAAACCCAAGCACCTTACCCACGATGGAGTGACTGACATGAGACTTGATAAGACCACAGCCCTGATCACCGGCGCCAACAGCGGAATCGGGCAGGCAGTGTGCTCCCAGTTCCGCCGCGAAGGGGCACGCCTGCTGCTGACCGGCCGCAAGGAGCAGATCGACAGCGCGCAGCCCGGGGACCTGTATGTTCCGGGAGACCTCAACAACGAAGCTTTCGTTGAAAGGCTCGCGCACGAGGCCGCCGAAGCCTACGGCACCGTCGACGTCGTCGTCCTCAACCACGGCCTGCAGGTCAGCGGTCCGCTGACCGAGATGTCCTACGAGGACGCGAAGAACGTGCTGCACAGCAACCTGCTCAGCTCCTTTCTGGTGTTGAAGCACTTCGCTCCGCTGATGCCGGCTGCGGGCGGCTCGTTCGTCCTCGTCAGTTCCAGGCTGGGCATGGTCGGCAAGCCCGATGAAGTCCTGTACTCCGCGGCCAAGGGCGGCCTGATAATGCTCGCGAAGGGCGCAGCCATCGAGTGGGCCGAGCGGAACATCCGCGTGAACGTCGTCGCACCAGGCCTCACAGCCACCCCCATCATCGAAGCATCGTTCCAGCGCAGGGAAGACCCCGAGGCCTACCGCCGCCAACGCGAGGGCCAGATCCCGCTCCAGCGTTTGGCCACTCCCGAAGAGGTCGCAAACGCCGTTCTCTTCATGGCGTCGTCGGAATCCTCCTACATCACAGGAGCGGTCCTTCCCGTCGACGGCGGATACACCGCCGCCTGAACACCACACCGGTTCCCATACACAACGAAGGACAAGTCATGACAGCCCTTGCGGCAACACCCCGAAACGGAGAGCTCGGCTTCTGGATGGCCGGACTCGCGGACAAGAGGCCCTCGTACCCCCGCTTCACCGGCGACGGCTCAGTAGACCTGGCCATTATCGGTGGTGGCTACACAGGCCTGTGGGCAGCGTACTTCGCAAAGAAGCTCGAGCCCTCACTCTCGGTCGCGGTTTTTGAAGCAGAACAGATTGGCTACGGCGCATCCGGCCGGAACGGCGGTTGGCTTTCTGCGATGCCTGCGGGAAACCGTGCCACGTTCGCCCGCGCGTCCGGCGGAGGGCTGGATGCGAGCCGGGCCTTGCAGCAGGAGTTTGTCGCCAGCGTTGATTCGGTCCTGGATATTCTCCAGGCCGAGGGCATTGACGCGGATCAGAACAAGGGCGGCGCACTCGTCGCCGCCCACACCAGGTCGGGGCTGGGCCGGCTGGTGAGCAGGTGTGACGCCGACTGGAAGTACGGGCTGAGCGAAGACGATGTCCACCTGCTGGACCGGGACGAGTTCCAGAGCAAGATCAGCATCTCCACCGTCCACGGCGGGCTGTTCTACAAACACTGCGCCCGCATTCATCCGGCGAAACTCGTCTACGGCCTCGCCGACACCCTGGTCTCCATGGGGGTCAGCATCTACGACGGCAGCCGGGTGGACCGCATCGACGGCAAGACCCTAAAACTGGCCAACGGACAAGTAACCGCTGCCAAAACGTTCGTCTGCACCGAAGGGTATTCCGGACAGCTGCTTGGCAGCAGGACCCTGATACCGATCAATTCCTCGATGATCGTGACCAAGCCGCTGTCCGAAGAAGCATGGGAGGAGATCGGCTGGAACGGGCCCCAGTGCCTTAACGACTCCGCACACACCTTCATCTATTCGCAGCGAACAGCGGACGGCCGCATCGCCATAGGCGGCCGAGGTAAGCCCTACCGCTACGGCTCCGGCACAGGAGGCGCGGGGTCAACACCCCAGTCCACCATTGACCTGATCTCCACAAAGCTCCGCTCCTTCTTCCCCGGCATCCCCTTCGAAGTGGAGCACGCCTGGTCCGGAGTCCTGGGCGTCACCCGTGACTGGAACGGCGGCGTGCACTGGGACCACGCAGCCGGGATCGGATCGTCCACCGGCTATGCAGGACACGGCGTCACCGCAGCCTACGTCGGCGGCCGAACCCTCGCGGAACTGGCCTTCGAGAAGGAAACCGAACGGACGACGCTTCCCTGGGTCGGCTACCGCGCACGGAAGTGGGAACCCGAACCCCTCCGCTGGCTCGGTGTCCACGGCATGTACCGGCTCTTCGGCATTGCCGACCAATGGGAAGAACGCAGGGACTCCACAAAGACCTCACTCCTGGCCAAATTCGGCAGCAGACTCGCCGGACTACACGAATAGTCCGTCCACCAAAACTCTCATGAACCCTTGGAGGAACACCATGAAGACCATAAATATAGTTCGGACTGCCGCTGCGCCTTTCCTGAAACCGGCGCTGTAGGCCATGAATGGAAAACTGGCGGTTATAGGCCTGGGCAGCATCGGAAGCATGGCGTTGTGGCAGGCATCGCACCTGACCGGCTCGGTCACCGGATTCGAGGCACAGTCACCTGCTCACGGCAGAAGCGCCGTCGGCGGCGACACCCGCCTGTTCCGCATGATCTACCTCGGCAACCCCAACCTCTACCCCATCCTGGAACGCTCACGCGATCTCTGGGCCGAACTCGAAGCCGAAACCGGACAGAACATCCTCACCCGCTGCGGTGGACTGTCCATCGGCACCGTCGACGGACCTTACATCCGCAGCCTCCTGGAAACCACCCGAACCAATAGGGCTACCCACGAGATCCTCAGCCGCGAAGAGATGGCCGAGCGCTACCCGCAGCACAACCTCCGTCCGGATGACTGCGCTGTCTACGATCCGAATGCCGGTGTCCTACGCACCGACCGCGCCGTCACTGCCGCTGTCGCCGCTGCCCAGGGCAACGGCGCAACCGTCCACACGAATACCCCGATCGACCGCATCACTGAAACCGACGACGGCGTTGTCGTCACCTCCGGAGACATCTCCTGGACCTTCGAGAACGTCATTGTCTCCGCTGGGGGCTGGTCCCGGCGGCTCATGCCGGACTATCTAAGGGCACACACGGAAACACGCAGGGTCTTCCTGTCGTGGTTCGTTGCCCGTGACGCGACCCAGTTCATCCCGGAAAAGTTCCCCACTTTCAACCGGATGTACGAGGACCGCTCCATGTACGGGGCGCCCGCCGTCGACGGGGTCACAGTCAAAGCCACCCTCGACGGCAGGGGCACAGTAACACCCGACCCCGACGGTTTCCCCAGAGAACTCTCAGCAGCCGAAATCGCCGAGACCTTCGAAACGGTCTCGGAATTCATCCCCGGTCTCAATCCGACGATCGTTCGCTCGGACGCTTTCCCGGACCTCTACACCAGGGATCGGAACCCGCTGCTGGGCTGGCTCGGCGAGTCAAGCAGGATCTACTGTGCCACAGGCTTCTCGGGAGGCGGATTCAAGAATGCCACCGGGTACGGCCATATTGCTGCATACGAAGCGTTAGGCAACCAGTCACTCGAAGGCCTGGAATTTGTACGCCCGGAAAGGTTCAAGACGAGCTAACCAAACCTGGGCAAGCTCCCCGCGGTTCCGCCAGCAGGCGGCAAGATCGGCATCGAGGAGTTCATCTAGTACAAGTACACCGCAACAGCAATCTAGAAAATATGCAGCATGGCGAGTCGGGAGATCAGTGGGATGTCAATGGCGGCATCAGAAGGACTCTTTGCAGTGGAGGGAAGAACCACTGCGCAGATGATCGCAGACCAACGAATCCCTTCTGGCGCGCCAGCTCAACATGTCCCGAGGTCCTCTTCGGGAAGCACTGCAGCGGTTATGCCAGGAAGGAATCCTCGTCAGTAGGCGTAACTACGGAGTGTTCGTTTTGGAAGTAAAAACGCGTGACCTCAAAGAGATCTACGAGGTTCGCGAGTCCGTCGAATCCGCCGCCGCCAACAGGCTGTTGGACGGCAGCCGGCAGCAGGTCAAAGACACCTGCGAAGTGCTCAGGAAAATTGTGGGCGAAATGGCGAAGCAGATGCCCACTTCCGACGCCGGCCATCGCGCGGCTCGACATGCAGTTCCACTCAGCCCTTGTTGCCGGCACGGGTAAATTCCCGTTTCATCAGGATATACAAGACACTCGCGGCTGAATCGAGGATGTGCATCCTCGACCTGGAAGTCTCCTACCCCAGGATCGACGTGCTGGTTCAGGAACACAGAACATCCTGGATCTGTTGGAGGCGGGCGACAGGAAAGGTCTCCTCCAGGCCATCGAGCGGCACATGCAAAAAGCCGTCGAGGACCTCACTGCGACTCAGGTGGACAAACCCATCCGCTCCTCAGGAGTTCTCCTGCCCCAGCTCCAACGTCCCGGGAGGGCGGACCTGTTGGCGAGGGCCCCTAGGACGCCCACGTACGCGATATAATCGACAATCGACAAGAGGGGCGGCACGATGGACAACAAGTTCAAGTGGCAGGAACAGCGGACCACGACGCCGGACGGTGTGTACCGCGTGCTGCGTACAGCGATCCTGGACGGAACGGTGCCTCCCGGGGAACAGTTGCGCGAGACGCACATTGCTGCCGATCTCGGGATAAGCCGGTCCCCGCTGCGTGAGGCGCTGACCAAGCTTGAAGAGGAGGGGCTGGTTGTGAAGATCCCCTTCAAGGGATCGTTTGTTGTGGAGGTGAGTGCTCGCGACGTCGCCGACATCGCATCAATCCGAATGCTTGTCGAGCCTTACGCTGCTGAGCTCTCGGCCCCGACGTTGCGCGGTCCTGAGCGGCTTCGGTTGAAGCAGACCATCGAGGAACTTTACCGGGCCACGGACACCAACGACATCCCGGCAAGCGTCGACGCTCACCTTCGCTTCCACAGGCTCTTCTACCAATTCTCGGGAAACGCCGCCTTGCAGGCTCTGTGGAACGGTTGGGAGAACAAGCTGCGGCTCTACTTCGCGGCCGACCATCCTACGTACAGCGACCTCCATGAAATCGCCGTTGAGCACGAGAGACTGGCCGAGCTTGCTTTGGAAGGTGACATCGATGCCTTCCGTCGGGAGATGGAGAGCCAATTCCACAATGCGCTCAGCGGGGAAGATCTCAACCAAACGTAACTACACGCCCCGGTGCAGCAGCAAAGACCCAACAAAAAATTTAATCAAGAATGTAAATCCGGTCTCTCGCATTGCGGCCGTCGGGGTTATTCTCAAAGTGCGTATCCAGTTGCGGGGGGCATCCGGGCGGGGGCTAGGCGCACCCGCGGTTGACTGCCGCGGGCCAGTTTCATTTTGCATCCACACCGGGGAAAACCGGCGGATTAAAGGGAAGCAAGCATGGGCCGTCGACGCGCAGCAACTGACCCCAGGTATCCACGCTGGATTTGGATCGCTGCGGCGGCCACCGTGGCACTTCTTATTGTTGGCGGCGCATTCGCACTGCGAACGCTGATATACCCCGAGGGTTCAGGGCAGGGAGGGACTTCAGCGGGGAATGGCAACACACCATCAGCCGGCGAACCCTTGGCGCAGGACAGTCCGGCCCCGGCCGCCGGCGCCTCTCCCTGCATTTCCTTGAAAATCCTCACTTCGCTGGAGAACGCGGAGATGGTCCGTGCCCTGGCGGCCGAGTACACGGCGAAACCCCGCAGCGTGGACGGCAAATGCGTGACGCCGGAAGTGACCCAGGAAAAATCGGGCCTCGCCGCCGGCAAGGTTGCTGGGCAATTCCCAGGCGTTCCGGCCGGCGACAGGCCCGTCATATGGCTGCCGGACTCCTCCGCGTGGTTACGAACCGGAGGGGAAGGTGCCGGCGGAAGCCCTGTCCCCCAGGAGGGAATCAGCCTCGCCCGGAGTGCGGTCGTCGTGGCCATGCCGGAGACGATGGCCGGTGCCCTCGGCTGGGACAGCAAACCGCCGTCGTGGTCTGAGGTGTTCAGGATGGCCGAGGACCAGGACGTCTGGGAGCGCCTCGGGCACGCCGACTGGGGCAAGTTCAAGTTTGGCAAGGCCAGTCCGCTCGTCTCGACGTCGGGCCTGATGGCCCTTGCCGCTTCCTACGGTGCCGCCGGCGGCAGCGTGTCGGGTTTGGACGACATGGACCTGGACGCGCCGTCCCTGCTGGAGAAAGTGCAAGCCGTGGAACTGGGCACCAGCCACTATATGGCCACCCCCGAGCATTTTCTGTGGCATGCCAGGGAGGCTGACGACGCCGGGAACGTCTCGGAATTCCTCTCCGCAGTGATCGTGGACGAAAAATCTGTCTGGGACTACAACCGGGGAGTGGTCAGCGAGGACGGAATAACGAAGCAAACCGGTCCCGCCCCCAGGGAGCCCCTCATTGCCATCTATCCCCACGACGGTGTACATGTGGCGGACAACCCGGCAGTAATCCTCGACGGAGATTGGGTAGGGAGCCAGCAGCGACTCGCGGCTCAGGATTTCCTCGCGTTCGCAGTGACGGAACAGGGGCAAAACGTCGTCAAGGCCTCCGGGTACCGATCCATCCAGGGCAAGCTGGATAGTGGCGTTGCGGGGACAGGACGGTACGCCGAGACGCTCCAGCCGCTGCCACTGCCCAGGGCGGAGGCTCTTGTTGCCATGCAGGACAGCTTCCCCGACGTCCGCAAGCGGGCCAGGGCATTATTCCTGCTGGACGTCTCTGAGTCCATGGTGCAGGAACCCGGAGTGACCAAGCTGCAACGGGCTAAGGATGCCGTCCTCAAGGCACTGGACCATTTCACGGGTGAGGATGAGGTTGGACTGGCCGCTTTCTCCCATGTCAACGATGGCCCCCTGCAGCCGGGCATCGTCAGCCCGGTGGCCCCGTTCAAGACCAATAAAGAAGACCTCATCGCCCAACTCAACGGGCTCCAGGCGGTGGACGCGACGCCCCTTTTTGAAGCGGTGAGCCGCTTCGCGGGCGACCAAGCCAAAGACTATAAAGACACCTTCATCAACACCATCGTGCTTTTGAGTGACGGCAAAAACGATTCCACCCATCCGGGAGACCTGAGCGGGCTCTCCGAACAGTTAAGCCATCAGAACCACTCAACGCCGGTGCTCGTCTTTACGCTCGCTTACGGGCCCGACGCCGATGTCCCCACTCTGCTGGAAATCGCCAGGTCCAGCGGAGCGCACTACTATGACGCCACCGATCCGAACAGGCTCGAAGAGGTGCTTGGCGAATTGGTGACCAGTTTCTAGGACCATGAGGCAGGTGCGGTTTCAACGGCTTAATGCCCTGCCCCAAACGACTGGAAGGGACTAACCATGCTGATATGTGCAGCCTGCGCCGTCGAACGCGACGAACCGACCCCGGAGCTCTGCCCAATCTGCACCGATGAGCGGCAGTATGTGCCCGAGGACGGACAGAAGTGGCTCACACTGGACGGGCTGGTGCAGAATGGCCAGCAGACAGCGTTGAAGGAAAACGAGCCGGGACTTATCGGGATAAGGACGGAGCCAAAAGTCGGGATCGGCCAGACAGCGCAGCTTGTGGTGACCCACGAGGGTTCGCTGCTGTGGGATCCGGTCGGATATGTCGATGACAGTGCGGCGAACGCAGCGTTGGAGCGAGGCCCTGTCCTGGCGATCGCCGCCAGCCATCCACACATGTTTGGTGTACAGGTCGAATGGTCGCACCGACTCGGTGGCGTCCCCGTACTTGTGGCGGACGCAGACCGGCGATGGCTGGGACGCGAAGATCCGATCATCAAATACTGGTCCGGCAGTCATACTATCGCCGAAGGATTGACGCTGCACCAGACCGGGGGCCACTTCCCCGGCAGCGCGGTGGCGCACTGGGCGGCCGGGGCGGGCGGAAGAGGAGTGCTGCTGACCGGTGACAGCGTGTATCCGAATCCAGACCGCCGCTCCATCTCCTTCATGCGCAGCTACCCGAATCATTTGCCGCTATCCGGCGCCGTGGCGTTGCGAATCGCCGCACAGCTGGGAGACCTCAAATTCGACCGGATCTACGGCAACTTCAACAATGTCATCGCGTCCGGGGCCAAAGCCATTCTGCACGATTCCGCGCAAAGGCACGCTGCCTGGGCGCGGGGAGACTTCGACCATTTGACCTGAACCTGCCGATTTCCCCGTTCTCTTTCGATAGGGCCCACCCTGTCACCACTTCCGGGACCCCACGTGCGGGGCTACGGCGATTCCTCATGGTCTGTATTTCCGATTCACCAGGGTTTAGCCTCTGTTGTATGGACGAACCACATTCACTGGCGGTTGTGGTTGCCCATCCGGACGATGATGCCTACGGTTGTGCGGGCTCCATTGCCCTGCACGAGAACGACCCTGGGTTCCGCTTCTGCCTGGTGCTTGCGACCGACGGCGGGGCGGGGCAGATCGCTGCGGGCGTCCCGACTACGCCTCAGGAGCTGGGAACATGGCGGCGAAGGGAAAGTGTCAATGCTTGGCGGGCCCACGGCACCATTCCGGACCGGCACGTATGGCTGGACTACGCGGACGGGCACGTGGCGGAAGTTGATTTCGACGAGCTGGTCGGCAGAATCCTGGAGATCCTCCTCCAGGAGCGCCCGCAGGTAGTGGTAACTTTCGGACCCGATGGGATCACCGGACACCGGGACCACATAGCAGTGGGCAGAGCCACCGATGAGGCCTTCACACGGGCACGGCAGGTGCCTGGCCCTGGCTTGAAGCGGCTCGTTCACGGCGCCTTGCGGGCGTCGACCTTTGAACGCTGGAACCAGACGCGTCGACAACAGGGCATGGAACCCTGGGACCCTGCCCGTGAGTATCACCTGCGCCCGGTTCCCGATGAACGGATCGATATTGACGTGGACACAAAGCAGGTAGCGCACCGGATAGTCGCAGGCCTGTTGGAGCACAAATCCCAGCGGCATGTCCTCGTGGACCCCGGGGTGGACGAGCGCCGATGGGCCAGAATTGTGTCCCGGGAATCATCTGTCATGGCGTGGCCGGTAAGGCCGCCCAACAGCCCACTCCTCACCGACCTGTTTGAGGGACTGTGAATCCATTGACGGAGGCGGGGGTGACAGCCGCTGTGCGAGCAGCGCAGCGAACAGGCCATGCACACCCGACACCGGCAGGACTATACCGCTTTTTCGATGTCGGCGAGACGCTGGTTGAGCCGATCCACCTCATCCAGCACTTCAGTGGCCGCCCATGCCTGACGACGCTTGGACTGGCCGACTTTGGAGATGACCCCGGCAGTAGTGAGCCTGTCCAGGGCAGCGTAGACGGAGCTTTCTGCAACGCCGGCGATGTGCGCGGCGCTGTTCGCCTCGAACACCGGGCGTTCGAGCAGCCAAGGAATGATCTTTTCGTCGGCCGAGCCCTTCCTCGGCCTGGCCAGCTCAAACCACAGGGCTGGAAGGGCATCCAGGGCGGTGACACTTTCCCGCGCGGCATTGGCAGCGTGAAGGGCGGAACGCGCCAGGTACAGCACGAATGCATCAGCCTCACCGGCGCGGTAATTATTGACGAGCCTGAAGTATCTGTCCACGTCGGCCACCATTGCCGAAGCGATGGGAGTGACCGTGTTCCGGGTGAGTCCGCGGCGGCGGGAGATGGCACCTATCAGAGCCCGGCCGATGCGGCCGTTGCCGTCGGTGAACGGGTGGATGGATTCGAACTGGGCGTGGGCGATCGCGGCCTGGGCCATGATGGGGACGTCCCTGCGGTTGCAATAAACCATCAGATCGTCCATGAGGTCCGGGACCAACTCCGGCGGTGGCGGGACATGAATTGCTCCGCGGGGCGAGTAGTCGCTACCGCCAATCCAGTTCTGCACGTCACGGAGTTTTCCGGCGTAAGGAGCGTCCACCGGATCATCTTTCATGAGCGTGTGGTGGGCCGCGAGCAGGTCCACCAGCCGGATCTCGCTGGCGTGCCCGGCGGCGTCGATCATGCCCTGGACCGCGTCGGCCGCGGCCACCATGGAGCGGGCGTTGTCGCTGGCCTTAAGACCGATCATTGCCCGAGCGTAGTCGTCCCGGTTCGCGTGGACGTGTTCTATCTTGGACGAGGACACCGCTTCGCTGCGCAGCAGGAAGCCGCTGATGGCCGCCATCCGCGTCCCTGCTGTGACGTCCAGGGAGGCAACCGCCACGGCCGCCTCCTCGAGAGCCACGATGGTCTCGCGGCCCGGGTCGTACCAGCATTCCGCGATCATCGGCGGCAGCGAGACGGTAACCTCCCTGAATTCACGGTCCTCGCGCGGCGGCCGCCCGGACGACTTCCACGGAACGCTCCTGCTTCCGTGGACAGGCCAGGGCTCAGTCATGATCCTCCAAAGCTCCAACAGCGGTAGTCTTATTTAGATTTTACGCCTAAAACCTAAATAATGGAGTCCTTGTTGCTGGTTGTCCCTGTGGCAGCGTACCGAACGGTCCGGTCGAAACCACAAGGAGCGGCAACGTACAGGACGAGCCGAGGTAGCGAGTTATGCCCTGGTGAGGCGTTGGATCCCGGCTACTGCGGAGCTGCCAAGATCACTCTTGCTGAGCGCCTGCTGAACTTGGAGGGCATCGGCCCAAACGTCGGTAGTGCTGACAGCCGCCCAGTTTGAGTTCAACAGCGTGAGCAGGGTTGTGTGGACCGTCCTTGCGTCGGCAAGTCCTGCGTCTACCAGACATTAGCTTCGGTAAATCACGCTTCGCCAAGCCCCGCAGGTCTTTCCTGACGCCTTGGCGATGTCACCTCGTCATAGTTGAAGGTTCTCCCGAGGTGCGGGTCGCCAGGTCCTGCAGGTCGGTCGAAGGCCCGAGCGCTACGGTTAAGTTGTGGCAAGCATCCGTTGACGGGTACTCACAACCGAGTGTTTGCCATCAGCAGCGAGAGCTTCCCGACTGCTGGACAAACACCCGAGGAGGTCGCCATGACGGTCACTTTCAACCACACCATCGTCTACGCAACGGACAAGCGCCGTTCGGCGGAGTTCCTGGCGAACGTGCTCGGACTGCCTGAACCCCAAGCCATGTGGTCTTTCATGACCGTGCCCCTCGACCAAGGAGTGACCCTCGATTTCGCCACGGCAGATCGGCCCATCTCTCCGCAGCACTACGCCTTCCTGGTCAGCGAGGAGGACTTCGACGGAATCCTCGCAAGAATCCAGGCCCAGGGCATCCCCTACTGGGCGGACCCGGGACGGTCCCGCCCGCAGCAAATTAACCACAACGACGGCGGACGTGGCGTCTACTTCGCGGATCCTGACGGGCATTTCCTCGAGGCGATCACGCGTCCGTACGGATCGGACGCTGGATGAAGTCCTCGGT
Source organism: Arthrobacter sp. B6 (assembly GCF_001663775.1). GTDB lineage: Bacteria > Actinomycetota > Actinomycetes > Actinomycetales > Micrococcaceae > Arthrobacter. The sequence continues at coordinate 169,969 of NZ_KV467168.1, forward strand.
TCGCTGGCGGTTGAGTTGCTGTTGGTCGTCAGCTTGGCGCACCGCGATTGGCCTGCTCCATTGCGAGCAAAAACGGGACAATCCCGCCCACGGAGCTAACGTGCGGACTTCGTGACGTGCCGTCGGCAGCGCGTTTGCTTAACGAAAGCTCCATTATCGACGTTTTTGAAGGGGCCCGGGGCTGGCGGCTTAGCCGTTGATGATTTGTGGGGTGCCGAGGGCTTTGAGGCCTTCGACGCCGAATTCGAGGCCGTAGCCGGATTGTTTGGCTCCGCCGAAGGGAACCCGCGGGTCCACGGCTCCGTGTTTGTTGATCCAGACGGTGCCGGCCTGGATCCGGGCTGCGACTTTCCGGGCTGCTGCGGGGTCGGATGACCAGACGGAGGCTCCGAGTCCTACATCGAGTCCGTTGGCCATGGCGACTGCTTCATTGACGGTGCTGTATTTGATGATGGGCAGTGCGGGGCCGAACTGTTCTTCGGCGACGAGGGGGTTGTCGTTGTCGATGTCCGCGACCAGGGTGGTGGGGTAGAAGTAGCCGGGCTGTTCCTGCGGAGGGTTGCCTCCCGTCAGGATGCGCGCTCCGGAGTGTTTGGCTGAGTCAACGAGGCGGTTGACGATGTCGAACTGCTGCTTGTTCTGCAGCGGGCCCAGCACGCTGGTCTCGTCCAGGCCGTTGCCCATCGGCGCAGCTGCCGCGACCGCACCGAGTTCTTCACAGACGGCGTCGTAGATGTCTTCGTGGACGTAGAGGCGTTTGAGGGCCGCGCAGGTCTGGCCGGAGTTGATGAACGCACCCCAGAACAGATCCTGGGCGATGGCCTTGGGGTCGGCGTCGGGCAAGACGATGCCGGCGTCGTTGCCGCCCAGTTCCAGGGTCAGCCGCTTGACCGTGTCAGCGGAGGATTTGATGATCGCCTTGCCCGTGGCGGTGGAGCCGGTGAACATGATCTTCCCGACCGCGGGGTGCCCGGCCAGCCGTTCGCCGACGTCACGGCCGCCGGAGATGACGCTCAGGAGACCTTCAGGCAGTTCCTCGTTGATGACCTTTGCCAGGGCCAGCACGCTCAGTGGAGTGTATTCGGAAGGTTTGACCACCACGGAGTTACCCATCCGCAGGGCGGGGGCGATCTGCCAGACGGTGATCATCATCGGCCAGTTCCACGGGCCAATGGCGCCCACAACACCAATAGGCCTGTAATGCAGCTCGGCACGGGTCTGGCCGTCATCCACGATGGTTTCGGCCTCCAGCGGGATGGTGGCGGCTGCGCGGAGCCAGGCCACACAGGAACCCACTTCGAAGCGGGCGTTGGGCCCGTTCAGCGGTTTGCCCTGCTCACGGGAAAGCAACCGCGCGAGGTCCTCAGCGGAACGTTCCACGGCATCTGCCGCCCGCAACAGAGCAGCGGACCGGCCCTCATGCCCCAGCCCCGCCCACGCCGGCTGCGCCGCGAGAGCGGCAGCGACAGCGCGGTCCAGGTCCGCAACACTATGAACGGGCGCCTCACCGACAACACCACCGGTCGCAGGATCGAGCATCGTCCTGGTCTCACCAGTGCCGCCGCTAACCGCGGCCAACAGTGCATCGTAGCTTTCCATGATCACTCCACATCAGGTAGTTGGTTGCCCGGGGAATATGTCTGATGATTCTGTGCCTACTCGGTACCGGGCTTGCTAGTGGCAAAGAGCGAGTACCAGTTCGTTAGTGGGAATGCCGCGACCTGGTCCTCGTGCATCAACGGCAGCATTCCTTCTGCTGTCTTAGGCCGCGGCTGTGGGAGCGGTCCCTTCGTCGGCCAGGGCTGCCATTTCCTCCAGCATGACCGATGTGAGCCTGTTCTCCAGGTCGGCGTGTTGTGCCGAGCCGGCCAGGTTGTGGAGTTCATGCGGATCGGTCCGGTGGTCGTAGAGCTCGGCGTTTTCCGTTCCGAAGAAGCGGGTCAGGCGCCCTTCCGGAGTGATGACTGTCCTCATCCGTACCGGCCCGGGGAGTCCAGGCAGGCCGAAGGGTTGTTCCTCTTCCACCAGCAAGGCGTGGCGGTGTTCGCCGGTTTCGCCCCGCAACAGCGGGATCAATGAACGGCCCTGAATTCCGCGGAAGGCGGGTGCGCCGCTGAGCTCCAACAGGGTGGGCACCAGGTCCGGGCTGGACACGAGCGCGTCGCTGCGCCGATGAGTGCCGCCGGGCACCGCGATGACCAGCGGCACGTTGGTCACCGCCCGGTAGTGGCAGAAATGTTTCAGCATCAGTCCGTGATCGCCGAACAGATCTCCGTGGTCGCTGGTGAACACCACGATTGTGTCTTCGGACAGGCCCTGGGTTTCGAGTTCGGTCAGAATCCTGCCGATTTGTTCGTCCATGAGCGTGATCAGCCCGTACTGCGCCGCGGCGGCGTGCCGGTACTGCTGTTCAGTGGGCGCCCAGGTCATCGTGGGATCGGTGCCCGGCTCGCCTCGGTGCCCGATCATGTGCTGGATGTGTGCCGGTGACTTGGTGTGGTCCTGCTCGAAGCCGATCGGCAACTCGAGCAGGGCGGGGTCGTACATGGTGTCGTAGCCGGCGGGCGGTGAGAAGGGGTGGTGCGGGTCGGGGAAGGAGACGAACATGAAGAAGGGGCGGTCTTTGCCCCCGGCGTCCTTAAGGTGCTCCACTGCCTTCTCGCCGATGTAGGTGCTGGGATGGAGCTCGGCGGGGACTGCTGTCCTGTATACCTGGTCCCAGCCGGGGTAGAGGTTCTCGGAATGTTCAGGTCCGCCGATGACGTCGGGATCGACGCCGCGTTCGCGGGCCCAGTGCAGGTAATGGCCGCCCGGGTGGTCGCCGTGACCCACTACGAGGTCGACGTGGTCGTACCCGTAGTAATCCGGGGGCAACTCGATGAAACGTTCTTCGTGTGCGGCCCGGTCCTCCCAGCCGTCCCATCCGGATGTTTCCCGCCGGGCATTGCCGGCGGCGGGGTCCAGCAGCAGCGGATCGGTGGCGTTGATCTCCTGCTGTTGCTCCGGCTCGAAGTCCCACCCCATGTTCTGGTGGTGTAGCTTCCCCACGCCGATCGCGTGATAGCCCACTTCACCGAGTGAACGGACCAGGGTCCGCGACTGGGGATCCAAAGGGATCCCGTTGCAGCGCGTCCCGTGGGTTGAGGGCCAGCGCCCTGTAATGAGGCTGGCCCGGTTCGGCATGCAGGTGGGGTTGGCCACGGTGGCGTTGCTGAACACTGTGCCCCGCGCGGCCAGCGCGTCCAGGTTCGGGGTCTGGACAATGCTGTTGCCGCCGAAGCCCAAATGGTCTGCACGCAGCTGGTCAGCGATGATGAACAGGACGTTGGGACGCCTGGTGGTCATGCCGGCCTCTTGATCAGGGACAGGACGTCGGTGCGCTGGTGGGCAAAGTCCGGCAGGGAGCGCGTCGTGATCTGGTCCCTGGGGGCCGGCAGATCAATGTCGATCACTTTCAGGACCCGTGCGGGTTTGGAGCCCAGGACGACGACGCGGTCGGCCAGGTACACGGCTTCGTCGATGTCATGGGTGACCACCAGGATAGTCATGTTGAAGTCACGGCGGATTTTCAGGCACAGATCCTCCAGGTCGAACCGGGTCTGGGCGTCAACCGAGGCAAAGGGTTCATCCATGATGAGGATCTCGGGCCGGTAGGCCAGGGCGCGGGCGATGGCGACGCGCTGCTGCATCCCGCCGGAGAGCTGCCATGGATACTGATGCTCGGCGTGCGTTAGCCCGACAGCTTCCAGTGCGCTGTCGCAGCGTTCCTTGACTTCGGCGGCGGGCAAGCGCATATGCCGCAGCGGGAGGACGAGGTTTTTCCGCACCGTGAGCCATGGCATCAGGGAACGGTTGTAGTCCTGGAAGACCAGGGCCATCTCGGGCGGCGGTCCGCTGATGGTCCGGCCGTCAATTGCAGCGCTGCCGCTGGAAACGGGATGAAGGCCGGCCAGGCATTTAAGCAGGGTGGTCTTGCCGACGCCGGAAGGGCCGACGATGCAGACGACTTCACCGGCCTCGACGCTGAAGGTCAGGTCCTCGATCACTGTCTTGGCGTTCTCGCCGGATCCGTAGGTCTTCGCCAGGTGCACCACATTGAGGCGCGGAACGGACTGTTCGGGGCTGTCTGGTTGCTGTGCCATGGCTTTTTTCCTGGACTGGGGAGGGACGTTCTTGTCCGGGACGGAAGCATCCGGGGCATTGGTGGTTTGCATCGTGGGGTCCTGCTTCGGGGTGGAGGGTGTAGTTTTCATGCTGATTTAGCCAATCGTCGGGAGCCGATGTACCAGGCCAGGACTCTGCGTCGGACCAGGTTGAAGATCATGTTGACGGCGAAGCCAATGACTCCGAGCAGCAGGATCCCGGCCCACATGTCCGCGATCATGAAGCTCTGCTGGGCCAGCAGTGTCATGGCCCCGATGCCTTGGGAAGAACCCAGCATTTCGCTCGCGATCATCACGATGAACGCGACCTGGAGGCTTACCTGCAACCCTGAGAAGATCTGCGGGCCGGCTGAGGGCAGTATCACGTTCGTTATCCGTTCACGGCGGGACAGCCGGTACACCCGGGACACGTCCAGGATGTCCTGGTCTACGCTTCGGATTCCATCGACCGTGGCGATCAGGACGGGAAACAGTGCCGCCAGCGCGATGCTGGTCACGCGCATCTCCGTACCGAAGCCGATCAGCGAGATGAAGATCGGTACCAGCGCGACCGGTGGGATGCCGCGGAGGAAGTGAATCAACGGGTCGATGAGCCAGCGGACGGTTGGAACGAGGGCGGTTACAAAACCGATGGTGATGCCTAGGACGGCTGCGATCGCGAATCCCGTGAAGAGGTTGGCCAGGCTCAGCAGGATGTCCGACTGGAAGTGCTGGAACAGCCACAGTTGCTGGAAACGTTCAAGAATGATCCGCAGCGGCGGGAAGAATGCATTCGTTGACTGGTCGGACAGGACCCACCAGAGCGCCAGCAGGACCACGGGGGTTCCGGCGCCGATGAGTGAGTTACGTGCTGTGCGGTTCATTTAGTGCACCACTTCCCGGAATGATTGATGCCAATGCAGGGCCCGGCGTTCGGCGGCCCGGGTGGCTCCCTGGAAGATCAGGCCAAGTACCCCGAGCACGATAACCAGGGCGTATAGCGAGGCGTAGTCCCCGCCGGACTGCGCTTGGTAGATGCTTTGGCCCAGGCCTGGGCCGCCTCCGAGGAGTCCTGCGACGACCGTGATGACGAGGGCGGCCGGGGCGGCAACCCGCATCGCGGTTCCGATGTAGGGCATGGCACTTGGCAGAACAACCCGGAACAGGATTTCGGGTGATTTGAGCCCATAGGAGCGTGCTGTGTCGCGGGCTACGGGGTCGGTGCCGTGGACGCCGTCTACCGTTTGCATCACTATCGGAAGCAGGCATCCGAACGCCACCAGGAACAGTGACATTTCCTGGGTTGGACCGAAGACCAGAACAGCCAGCGGCAGGATAACGATAGGCGGCACGGGCTTGAGGAACTCAAGCACCGCCAAGGTGGCGTACCGGACCGGGTCGAAGCTACCGATCAGGATGCCCAGCACCACGCCAGCCACCGCCGACAGGGCCAGGGCCAGGAGCGAGATACCTACAGTGGCGCCCAGCGATGACCAGAACGCTCCTGTTCCGAGGGTGGTGAAAAGCGCTGCGAAGACTGTCGTGACCGGCGGAAGTGCCTCGCCCGCCACTTTTCCTACTGCCATGAGCTGCCACACGAGCAAGGCGGCCGCAACACCGGCGGCGCTCAGCAGCATCGGCTTGGTTGACTGATTCATCGTAAAGTTCCCATCACGGTTGCCGGGTCAGTCTTCGAGGATGAGGTCCGCTGGGAGCTTGACCGGCTCCTTGAGGAATCCCAGTTCGGCCAACGCCTGGTTAGTGCGCTCGATGTCTTCCTGCTCGACACTTTCCGGCCAGTAGTTCTCGGCACCCGCTTTGACGGTTTCCAGCGGGGTCTTGGTGATTTCAGCACTCAGCTGCTGGGCTTCTTCAAGGTTGGCGTTAGCATAGGCGTTGGCCTTATAGATGGCTTCCTGGAACTTTTTCATCTGATCCTGCTTGGAATTGACGGTGTTGGCTCCTGCCACCCAGAGTCCGACAGCTCCTTCCTTGAAGAAGTTGATTCCGGGTGATGCCAGCAGCCGGTTACCGTCAGAAACTGCCTGGGAGGTGAAGGGGGCTATCAGTGATGCGGCGTCGACGCGGGATGAGTTCAGGGACTGCAGCGCCGAGGAAGGATCCAGGACCATCCAGTTGACCTTGGCGGGATCGCCGCCGTCGTCCTTGATGAGCTTGGTGACGGTGACCTCCATCTGCGCTTTGCGAGCCGGCACACTGACTGACTTGCCTTCAAGGTCCTTGGGCCGGGTAACATCCGAACCTTTCGGAACAAGGAGCCCGGTATCATCAACACGATTAAGGTCGGCGCTATTGGCTGCACCCTCTTCGTAGCCGTCTGCCGCAGCAACAATCTTCAACGGGACATTTTGACTCAGGGCATTAAGGACGGGAATGGACGGGGCGTAGGTCAGGTCAAGCTGGCCGCTCTGGGCCGCCGCAATTCCCGCCGGCGGGTTGGCGATAACGCTGAACTCGACGTTGAGGCCCTGTTCCTTGAAATAACCCTTATCGCTTGCGAGACGGATAGCCGCGTCGGAACCAATGCCAATGGTGCCTACTTTGAGGGTGGCTTCGCCGCCGGCTTCCGGCGCGGAACTTTGTCCACCGCCGCAAGCGGTGAGCCCGAGGGAAATGACGGCGGCGAATGCAAGGGGAATACTGCGTCGCATGGAATACTCCTAGGTCTAGCGGATGGTCAGGAAGTGACGTTGTGGACTATGCGGCCGCCGCTGAGGGTGAGGACGGCAGTGTTGTGCAGGATTTTTTCGATGTCCCTGTCATCGGGCCAGGGATCGGAGAGGAGGCAAAGATCGGCTTTCATGCCGGGGATCAGCGCTCCTTTATAGTGTTCGGCCCGGTCCTGCCACGCCGGTTGAACGGTCATCGCGGCGAGGGCTTCCAGGCCGCCCAGCCGCTGGGGGTCAGTGGGTGAACCGGGCGTGGTCCGGGTGGGCCGGCGGACGGCGGCGAGCACCGTGCGCCGCCAATCGGTGCTGGTAACCGGCGCATCTGATGCAATATTGAAGTGGACACCGGCATCCAGGGCTGAACGAAGGGGTTGATGGTTCGCGAAGCGTTCTTCACCCAGCAAGCGGCGCATCGCGTCACCTGCCTCGGCCCGGATCAAGGGATTGGTGCTGTAACCGATGCCATGGGCTGCCATCTTCTTGAGCGTTCCGGTGCCAGTGAAGGAGCCGTGAATGATGTAGTGGCGGTTCCTGGAGGAGCCGTTCCTGGTGGCCAGGGCGTTCACGGCTGCGTCGGTGGCCGCATCTCCGGTGGCGTGGATTCCGGCCTGAAGTCCGGCGTCGTCAATCAACGCCAGGATCCGGTTCAATTCGGCAACTTTATCGGCATCGTTCATGCCCTTAATGACGAGGCTGCCGTGCGAGCAGGCAGCACCATAGGGTTCCGACATCCAGGCCGTTCCACTTCGCGGAATGCCGTCGGCGAAGACTTTCACACCCGCTATCCGCAGCTGCTGGTCATCTATCCCCCGGTTTCTGTAGGTAGCAGCCAGGCCACTGCCCAGGCCGTGCTGGACCGCGGCGGCATTTGCACCACCGGTGCCTGCGAACAGCATCAGGACGTTAATCCGCAGGGTCAGCTCGGCTTCCAGGGCAAGCTTCCCAAGCAGCTCAAGTGCGGCGGTTGACCCAGCCCCATCAAGGAGGCCGGGACTGGCAGGACCAAGACCGGGTTCGGTCAATGACGTGATGCCCTCGCCGTGCAGGCGCTGCTGCAGGGACAGCAGCGAGCCGCGCAGCATCTCCTCCGGGAGCGGCGGCAAGGAACGCGAGAGCAGCTCCATGGCACCATCCTGCAGAAGCCCGTTCGGTTCACCGTCCGCGGAACGGCTGATGGCTCCCCCCGCTGGATCGGTTGTAGTTGTGGAGATACCGGCCCGGCGAAGCGCCTCGCGGTTCACAGCAAGTTGATGGCCGGTGCTGTCGAAGGCCACGACAGGCACGTCGGGCCTGCAGTCCAGTAACAGACCGGCACCCGAGCCAACGGCGGTGTCGTCCCAGCCATGGGCACGAATCCAACCGTCTTCTCCCACCGGGGCCTGCTCCACACGGGCAACTACTGCCGCCCGGTCCGGGGTTGATGCCCGGTCAAGTTTGAGGTAGCCAAAGGCAGCCATGGAGGCCGAGACGAAATGCAGGTGGGCATCATTGATGCCGGGAATGACAGCGGCTCCCCCGGCGTCGATGACCTTGGTTCCAGGGCCGGTGACCGCACCGACGGGCTCGCTTCCCAGGGCCAACACCTTATCGCCGCGGACTGCGATGGCGTCAGTCATCCGCCGTTGGTTCGCCGGGTCCATCGTCAGGACCTGCGCCCTGATGATCACCAAATCTGCCGTGTCCTGCACCGGCACTCCTTCCAATTCGCGGCCACAAAGTGTGATCCGGATAACGCCATGAAAAAAGTATGTCGCCTGACTGGGTCATTTGACTAGGTTTTGCCGTAAAATTTTTCTTGGAGTTTCTAAAGCGTGTGCATCCCGGCCGCTTGGGACCTCAGCTGGTGGGGAGCACTAGGATCAACAAGAGAAGGGAGAGCGGTGAAAATGGCCAGAGTTTCTGCAGACGCCCGGCGGCTGCAATTCGTTGAGGCAGCTGCACGAGTCATAGCCAATGACGGTCTTGCCGCCGCAACCACCCGGAGGATTGCGACCGAGGCCGGCGCCAATCTTGCTGCCCTGCACTACTGTTTTCGGAACAAGGACGAACTGCTCCAAGAGGTCTACGCGTTCCTAAGCCGCGATTACGCCAAAGCCCTTCCGCCGGTGAACGTGGCCGGCGGTGGGCTAACGGACGTGATGCGGGCCCATGCACACCGCATCTGGGAGCGCATGCTGCTGAATCCGCACGAACAGGTGACCACGTTCGAACTGCTGCTTCGCCGCTTCCGGGAAAAGCCCGAGAGCGAGGCCGCCGTCCGGGCGCAGAACAGGATCATGTACGAAGGCTGGATCCAGTCCACGATCGAACTCTTCCGCGAGGCAGCGGCCGTCGCCGGCGAGGACATCCCCGAAAACCTCGAGCTGATCACCAGACTCTTCATCTCCGGGATCGACGGCATCAGCATGCAGCATCTTGCCGATCCCGACCCGGAACGTTCCGCCGCCCTGGTGGATCTCCTGTCTGAAGGCCTGGCATCCCTCATTATTCGAGACTCCACGGTCTCGGCCCAATAGGTCTCACGCCTGGTGCCAGAGCCGTTCCCAAACGAAACTGCAAAAGGAATTCCAGCTTGAAGAACACCAAAACACCCAATTTCATCTCCGTCGGGGCTCTGGGAGAAGGATTCGCCGCCAACAGCAACGTACTCGACGTGCACGAGGGCCTGAACGGCCGCAGCTTCACCCTCACCTTCGCCGACGGAGAAACGCATGATTGCCGGATCCTGGGCAGCACCAGTCTGATCTGGGACGGCAGTACCTACGAAGCCCGCGTCACGTCGATAAGGGAAGGCATCTACTTTGTGGACTTCCTTACGGGTGAGAAGGCAAAGGAGTCATTGAGCGTTGTACTGGACGACGCCAACGGGCAAGTGACTTTGGTGGGAGGATCACTGCCGAACGAAGAGACCGCGTCCGCCAGCGCCTACGACCGGGCACGCCAAGGCATGGAACTGACCGGAGTGGATGCAACCATTCTTCACGGATCCCTCAACGGGGTACAGGGCGGGATGGCACACGCTCCCACAAAGGAGCTGATCGGCCTTCGGAACCGCTACCACTACAGCCCGGAAGAGGCGTACGAACACCTTTACCTGAATGAAAACTTCTACACCTGGCACTGTATAAAGGGCTCAGAATCCGGCCTGGCAGACACGGATCGCTGCCACTACATCGCAATATCCGAACAGCTATACCTGTTCATCTGGCGAGAAAAAATCGTCCCCACACTCGGCGTCATCCTCATCGACCTGAAACGCATGAAAACAGACGGAAAAATCTTCGGATACAGCGGCTTCGACTTCTCAACCTACACCAACTTCCCAGTAGGCGCCGTCGCCGACGTACTAAACATGACTACCTACTAAGCCCCCTTGGGTCACGGGCGGCGGGTCAGGCCCTCCCCCTGGACGATGAGCTTTCGCGCAACAGTACGGGACGAACATGACCGAGGTTGCCCGGCCGCAAGCGCAGCGCTGGAAACAGAGCACGCACTTGAATCAAAAGGGCGGGCGTTGACAGCGTAAAGCACAGGCAATCAAAGTCGATATGAGGATGACTACGTAACCATGAAGAAGCCGGACCACCTGCCAGAAAGCTGTTGCGCCCCCACGCGCACGGCAGCGACGCCGCCGGAACCGGACGAGGCTCTCGGATCCATCGCAGAACATCCTCCGTTACACGAGGACGTGCTGATTCCGGCCGGGAGTTTCCAGATGGGCGACAGCTTCGACGAAGGTTACCCAGCGGACGGCGAAGCCCCGGTCCATACCGTTGAACTCGAAGCGTTCAGGATGGACACGACGGCTGTGACCAATGAACAGTTCGCAGCTTTCGTGGATGCCACGGGATACCGTACGGAAGCCGAGAAATACGGAACGTCGGCAGTGTTCCACCTGGTAGTGCAAGCCCAGACGGGCGACATTGTTGGTGTCGCCTCCGGTTCCCCGTGGTGGCTCACCGTCAAGGGAGCTGACTGGGCCCACCCGGCTGGCCCGGGACACCACTGGTCAGATATCCCTGACCACCCTGTCGTTCAGGTTTCCCATGATGACGCAATGGCCTATTGCCGGTGGGCAGGCCGGCGGCTGCCCACCGAGGCCGAGTGGGAATACGCCGCCCGGGGAGGGCTCAAACAACAGCGCTACCCTTGGGGAAACGAACTGCTGGCCGCTGACGGGACCCACAGGTGCAACATCTGGCAAGGCAAGTTCCCCGAAGTCAACACCGAAGAAGACGGTTTCCCGTCAACGGCGCCCGTCCGCAGCTTCCCGCCCAATGGCTACGGGCTATACGAGGTCAGCGGCAACGTCTGGGAATGGTGCTCGGACTGGTTCCTGCCCAAGTACTACCGCAACTCACCAGTCGCCAACCCACAGGGGCCCACCATCGGCACAGGCCGTGTCATGCGCGGTGGGTCATACCTCTGCCACGACTCCTACTGCAACCGCTACCGGGTCGCGGCCAGAAGCTCCAACACACCCGACTCCTCCAGCAGCAATTGCGGATTCCGAACGGCCGCGGATGACCGTGCAAGGTGACATCACGAAGGGCGACGCTCCCGTTCCGCCTCCTCGCGGAAAGAGCTACGGTGGCTACGGGTGGAGCGCAGCATGCGCAATAAGGCGCCCCTTCAGATTCCGCTGGTTGCTCCGTTGCTGGCCGCAGCCGGCCGACTCGCCGCCGCCATCGCACTGGTCTTCATCCCCTGGCACTGAACGCATGACGCCCAACCGGCCGCCCGAGCACCCACGTAGGGCGGTCTGCCGGGGCCTGTCCCCCGGCGGACCGCCCTTCACTAAGCCTCGCTGCTGACGAGGGATGAGTGCGCGGTTGGCCCGCCCACGACTTCTGTCAACGGTGCCGCGTGAAGCGCGGTGAGTAGGGGTGCGAAGAACTCTCCCAGCTCCGCCGTCGCTGTCAGCGGCAGGACATTGGCCACGTACTGGTCGGGGCGCACCACTACAACCACGCCGCCACGGTCCAGGCTGCGGAGATGGAAAATATCCGCGGCGGGGTCAGTGGCGTACACCTTCTCGTAGTCGGTCAGTTTGAACGGGCCCACCTGCGGCTTGAAAACAGCTGGAACGGCGTTGATGTCCAGGGCTGCGTGGGGATGCTGGTAAATCACCTTCACGTCGAACCACGCGTCCAGATCAGCGTCAGACGGCGTCGCAGCCAGCGGTGATGCCGGCGAGTTCGCGATCCACTCGGCGAACTTGTCCGTGGCAGACCCTGTGCCCGGAAGCGCGGGGTCTGCGAACACGTAAATCCGCCACCTGCCGTCTGCGGTCGCGTGATGCCCGAGATGCAGGGGGTTGGTGTCGCCCACCCGCACCACGGGCGCCGACTTGAAGCGCTTGCCCACCGGAAAGCCTGCGGCCAGGTCCTGGTGTTCGGCAGTGGCCACCAGCATGGACGGCGCGTACTCGGTCATGAATCCGGCGGGGAACTCGGCGGTTCGCACGTAGAAATCCTCGAGGTCGGAGGGGTTTTCAAACTCCTCGGGCTTCTTGGCCATGAGCGTGGACCACTCTTTGTCGAAGTCGATGAGGTTCTTGGCCACCACCTGGCGCTCGGCCGAGTACGTGGCCAGCAGGCTTTCCGGGCTGCGGCCCTCAAGGACGTGCCCCAGCTTCCAGGCGATGTTGAACCCGTCCTGCATGGAGACGTTCATACCCTGGCCGGCCTTGGCGCTGTGCGTGTGGCAGGCGTCGCCGGTAATGAACACCCGCGGGGTGCGGGTGCCGCGGTCCTCCGGCAGGACGTCGTCGAACCTGTCCGTGAGGCGGTGGCCGACCTCGTACACGCTGTGCCACGCGACGTTGCGCACATCCAATGTGTAGGGGTGAAGGATCTCGTTGGCCTTCTGGATGATTTCCTCGATGGTGGTGTTGCGGACTGCGCCCTTGTCGTTGGGGTCCACTTCGCCGAGGTCGACATACATGCGGAAGAGGTGGCCGCCTTCACGTGGAATCAAGAGGATGCTGCCGCCCGAGCCGGACTGGATGGCGCACTTTGTGCGGATGTCGGGGAAATCAGTGACTGCGAGTGCGTCCATGACGCCCCATGCGTGGTTGGCCTGGTCGCCGGCGAGGGTGCAGCCGATGGACTCGCGCACTTTGCTTCGGGCACCGTCTGCTCCGACAACGTATTTCGCCTTGATGATGCGCTCCCGCCCTTCCTTTGGCCCGGAGGTGTGGCCAAGCGTCACCGTGACGGGGTACTCCCCCTCCCCCACCTCAAGGCCACGGAACTCGTAACCGTAGTCGGGCGCCATCCGGGTGGGTGAGTTGGCCATAAACTCGGCGAAGTAGTCCAGAACCCGGGCCTGGTTGACGATCAGGTGCGGGAATTCACTGATACCTGCGGGGTCGTCCTGGGCCCGGGCGGTGCGGACAATGCGCGACGGGTCGTTGACGTCGGGCTTCCAGAATGCCATTTCGGTGATGGCGTACGCCTCGGCGATGATCCTTTCGGCGAATCCGAAGGCCTGGAAGGTTTCGACGCTGCGAGCCTGGATTCCGTCGGCCTGGCCAATGGCGAGCCTACCGGGGCGGCGCTCCACGATACGGGTAGTGACGTTCGGGAACTGCGAGAGTTGTGCTGCGGCGAGCATGCCGGCTGGGCCGGTGCCGACGATAAGTACGTCTACTTCATCGGGGAGCTCTGCGGGGCGGTTAATACCGACCCCGGCGGCGGGCTGCACCCGAGGGTCACCGGATACATAACCGTGGTGGTGGAACTGCACGGGCTTTCCTCACTTCACTGTGGGCTTCAATTCACCGACTGGTGTTCCATATACGAATTTGCGATTCTATATTCGCAACGTATGGGCTAGGCAAATACTGTACGGCACCTGGAGCGGGAACGACAAGAGCATAGAAAAAAGGCCAAGCCCGAGGCTTGACGGATCCAGTGCGGCAGTTCATAGTGGTTCGTATACGATTTCGTACTTGATGAGGAGACGGCTTTGGAGCAGGTAAACGGGCACACCTTGGCAGCGGCGCGAAAGGTGATCGCGGTGCACATCAACTACCCCAGCCGTGCAGCGCAGCGGGGGCGCACCCCTGCCCAGCCGTCCTACTTCCTCAAACCGTCGTCATCGCTCGCACTGAGCGGCAGTCCGGTGGAACGGCCGGCAGGCTGTGAACTGCTCGGATACGAGGGCGAGATCGCACTGATCATCGGCAAGGCCGCACGGCGGGTGACTGTTGAGGACGCTTGGAACCATGTAGCTTCCATCACCGCCAGCAACGACCTGGGCGTGTACGACCTCCGCTATGCGGACAAGGGTTCCAACCTCCGGTCCAAGGGCGGCGACGGGTTTACCCCGGTGGGCCCGGCACTGATCCCGGCAGACGCCGTCAACCCCGCCCGGCTGCAGATCCGCACCTGGCACAATGGGCAGCTCGTCCAGGATGACACCACGCAGGACCTTCTCTTCCCGTTCGCGCGGCTGGTGGCTGACCTGTCCCAGCTGCTCACCCTCGAAGAGGGGGACATCATCCTCACAGGCACCCCCGCCGGCGCCTCCGTGGCCAAACCGGGGGACGTGCTGGAAGTGGAGGTGGGCACCATTGACGGCACCCTGTCAACGGGCCGCCTGGTCACCCGGGTGGAGGAAGGCACGACGCCGTTCGCTGACTTTGGTGCCGGCCCCAAGGTTGATGACCTGCAGCGTGAGGAGGCATACGGTTCAAGCGAAGCCGCCGGCATCCCCGCACCCGCACCCGCGCTGTCCCCCGAGCTCAAAGCCAAGCTGGAGAGCGTCGCCACGGCAACCCTGTCCTCACAGCTGCGCAAACGGGGCCTTAATAACGTCAGCATCGACGGCCTACAGGCCACCCGGCCGGACCGCCGCGTTGTTGGCCTGGCCCGGACCCTGCGCTACGTGCCCAACCGTGAGGACCTGTTCAAGACCCACGGCGGCGGGTTCAACGCGCAAAAGCGCGCCATCGACTCCGTCAACGAGGGCGAGATCCTGGTCATGGAAGCCCGCGGCGAGAAAGGCACCGGGACGGTGGGTGACATCCTTGCCCTGCGCGCCCAGGTGCGCGGCGCCGCAGCCATCATCACCGACGGCGGCGTCCGCGACTACACAGCCGTGGCCGGATTGGAGATGCCCACCTATTTTGCGAACCCGCATCCCGCAGTCCTGGGCCGCCGGCACATCCCGTGGGACACGGACATCACCATCGCCTGCGGGGGTGCCACCGTCCAGCCAGGCGACATTATCGTGGCGGACTCTGACGGCATCCTGGTGATCCCCCCGGCCATCGCCGAGGAACTCGTGGATGACTGCATCCAGCAGGAGCAGGAAGAAGTCTTCATCTTCGAAATGGTCAAGCAGGGCAACAGCGTGGACGGCCTCTACCCCATGAATGCTGACTGGCAGGCCCGCTACAAGGAATGGGAAGCAGGCCAAGCCAATGACTGAAACAGCGGTTACCGACCTCCCGGGTTTGACCACTGCCGGGAGTAAGTCTGAGCAGGCATACCAGGCTGTGAAAGCCAGGATCGTGGAGGGGTCCTACTCCCCCGGGTACCGGCTTGTCCTGGCCGCTATTGCCAAGGACTTGGGGTTCAGCGTGGTTCCAGTCAGGGAAGCCATCCGCCGGCTCGAAGCCGAAGGACTGGTGAAGTTCGAGCGGAACGTCGGAGCCACCGTGTCCGGGATCGACCCCACCGAGTACCTCTACACGATGCAGACGTTGAGCATTGTGGAGGGCGCTGCCACGGCGCTGTCCGCACCGCTCATTGGGGAAGCGGACATCGCCCGGGCCCGTGCCGTGAATGAGGAAATGCGCGAGTGCCTGGAGCACTTTGATCCGGTGCGCTTCACCCGGCTGAACCAGGACTTCCACAGCGTCCTGTTCGAACACTGCCCCAACCCGCACATCCTGGACCTGGTGCACCGGGGCTGGAACCGGCTCGCCTCGCTCCGGTCCTCCACCTTCCGCTTCGTCCCCGGCCGGGCCCGTGCGTCCGTGGACGAGCATGAAGCACTCCTGCAGCTCATCGAAGCCAGTGCGGACGCCGATGAGATCGAGAAGGCTGCACGGAGGCACCGGTCCGCGACCCTGGATGCCTACCTGAGCCAAGCCAAAACTGTCTGACCGATCCCCCAAGTAGCCACACCAAGCAGTAAAGGAAACAACAATGACGTTCACTGCCCCGGAAACCAAGACGCATTACATCCCGCAGGACCTGCCCACCCATATCCAGCACTACATCAACGGCCAGTTCGTTGACTCCGTCGGCGGCAAGACCTTCGACGTTCTGGACCCTGTCTCCAACAGCAACTACGCCACCGCCGCGGCCGGTCAGAAGGAAGACATCGACCTCGCCGTCGCTGCCGCCCGCGAAGCGTTTACCAGCGGTCCGTGGCCGAAGATGAAGCCCCGCGAACGCGCCCGCGTCCTGAACAAAATCGCCGACGCCGTCGAAGCGCAGGAGGCCCGGCTCGCCGAGCTGGAAACCTTCGACACCGGCCTGCCCATCACCCAGGCCAAGGGCCAGGCGCTGCGCGCCGCGGAGAACTTCCGGTTCTTCGCGGACCTGATCGTGGCGCAGTTCGATGACGCCATGAAGGTCCCGGGCTCGCAGATCAACTACGTGAACCGCAAGCCGATCGGCGTCGCCGGCCTCATCACACCGTGGAACACCCCGTTCATGCTGGAGTCATGGAAGCTCGCCCCGGCCCTGGCCACGGGCAACACCGTGGTCCTCAAGCCCGCCGAGTTCACCCCGCTCTCCGCTTCGCTGTGGGCCACCATCTTCAAGGACGCCGGCCTGCCCGACGGCGTGTTCAACCTGGTCAACGGCCTGGGCGAGGAAGCCGGTGACGCGCTGGTCAAGCACCCGGACGTGCCGCTGATCTCCTTCACCGGCGAGACCACCACCGGGCAGACGATCTTCCGCAACGCGGCCGCGAACCTCAAGGGCCTGTCCATGGAGCTTGGCGGCAAGTCACCCTGCGTGGTGTTCGCCGATGCCGACCTGGACGCCGCGATCGACTCGGCCCTGTTCGGCGTGTTCTCCCTCAACGGCGAACGCTGCACGGCCGGTTCCCGCATCCTCGTAGAGCGCGGCATCTACGACGAGTTCTGCGAAAAGTACGCCGCCCGGGCAAAGAGCATCGTGGTCGGTGACCCGCACGATCCCAAGACCGAAGTGGGTGCCCTGGTCCACCCAGAGCACTACGAGAAAGTGGCCTCGTACGTGGAGATCGGCAAGTCCGAAGGCCGGCTCCTGGCTGGCGGCGGACGGCCCGAGGGACTCCCGGAAGGCAACTACATCGCACCCACGGTGTTTGCCGACGTCTCCCCCGACGCCCGGATCTTCCAGGAGGAGATCTTCGGCCCCGTGGTTGCGATCACGCCGTTCGAGAACGACGACGAGGCCCTGGCCCTGGCGAACAACACCCGTTACGGTCTGGCGGCCTACATATGGACCCAGAACCTGACCAGGGCGCACAACTTCTCCCAGAACGTGGAGGCCGGGATGGTGTGGCTGAACAGCCACAACGTCCGTGACCTGCGCACCCCGTTCGGCGGCGTCAAAGCATCGGGCCTGGGCCACGAAGGCGGCTACCGCTCCATCGATTTCTATACCGACCAGCAGGCCGTGCACATTACCCTCGGCAGCGTCCACACTCCCAAGTTCGGCAGCATCGAAGACTCTGCGGCCAACGAGGGCTAAGAAGTACTCCCCTTACCTGCTCAAAGAAGAGAGAACATCATGACCAACTTTGTCCCCACCCCCACCGTCCCCGCCCCGGACATCGTCCGCTGCGCCTACATGGAAATCGTGGTCACCGACCTCGCCAAATCCCGCGCGTTCTATGTAGACCTGCTGGGCCTGCACGTCACCGAGGAAGACGAGAACAACATCTACCTGCGCTCCCTCGAGGAGTTCATCCACCACAACCTGGTGCTTCGCAAAGGACCCGTCGCCGCCGTCGCCGCGTTCGCGTACCGGGTGAAGTCCCCCGCCGAAGTGGACGCCGCCGAGGCCTATTACAAGGAGCTCGGCTGCCGGGTGGAGCGCCGCAAGGAAGGCTTCACCAAGGGCATCGGCGACTCCGTCCGGGTCGAGGACCCGCTGGGCTTCCCCTACGAGTTCTTCTACGACGTGGAGCACGTGGAGCGCCTCACACAGCGCTACGACCTCTACTCCGCCGGCGAACTGGTCCGCCTGGACCACTTCAACCAGGTCACCCCGGATGTCCCCCGCGGCCGCAAATACCTCGAGGACCTCGGCTTCCGCGTCTCCGAGGACATCCAGGACTCCGACGGCGTCACGTACGCCGCGTGGATGCACCGCAAGCAGACCGTCCACGACACCGCCCTCACCGGCGGGAACGGCCCGCGCATGCACCATGTCGCGTTCGCTACCCACGAGAAGCACAACATCATCCAGATCTGCGACAAGATGGGCGCCCTGCGGATCAGTGACCGGATCGAACGCGGCCCCGGCCGGCACGGCGTGTCCAACGCCTTCTACCTCTACATCCTGGACCCCGACGGCCACCGCATCGAGATCTACACCCAGGACTACTACACCGGGGACCCCGACAACCCCACCATCACCTGGGACGTCCACGACAACCAGCGCCGCGACTGGTGGGGCAACCCCGTGGTCCCCTCCTGGTACACCGAAGCCTCCCTCGTCCTGGACCTCGACGGCAACCCGCAGCCCGTCATCGAGCGCGAGGAAAAGAGCGAAATGGCCGTCACCGTCGGCGCCGACGGATTCTCCTACACCCGCAAGGACGGAGCCCCCGAAGAGGACCGGACCGGCTTCAAGCTCGGCGCTCAACTCTAGGCAAGGCAGCGGCCGGTCCCGCACTACTTTGCGTGGCCGGCCGCTTTCATCACGAACTGACCGCCCCATCCCCTTGAGGAGCGCTACGCATGCTTGACCCGAAGACGATTGAGGCCATCGCCGATGAATTGGTGGAAGCCGGGCGTTCCCGCACGCCGGTGCCGCGCCTGACTTCCCGGTACCCGGAGATGACGGTGGAGGACTCCTATGCCGTGCAGCAGTTGTGGCGGCGGCGGAACGAGGAGGCCGGGCGGACCCTGGTGGGCCGGAAGATCGGCCTCACGTCCAAGGCGATGCAGGCCGCCACCGGCATCACCGAACCGGACTACGGTGCCATCTTCGATGACATGGTGCTCGAAACCGGCTGTTCCGTGGACTGGGACAAGTACACGCATCCGCGGGTTGAGGTGGAGCTTGCGTTTGTGTTGAAGGACGCGCTCAAAGGCCCGGGCTGCAGCATCTTCGATGTCCTGAAGGCCACCGACTACGTGGTTCCGGCCCTGGAGATCCTGGACTCGCGGATCGAGATGGAGGGCCGGACCATCGTGGATACCATCGCGGACAACGCGGCAATGGGCGCCATGGTGATCGGCGGCAACCCGGTAAAGCCCGACGCCGTGGACCTCCGCTGGGTCTCCGCCATCCTCTACAAGAACCAGACCGTTGAGGAAACCGGTGTAGCCGCCGGCGTCCTGGACCACCCCGCCAACGGCGTCCACTGGCTGGCCAACAAGATCGCCGCCCACGGAGACGGCATGAAAGCCGGCGACATCATCCTCGCCGGATCCTTCACCCGGCCCATGTGGGTCTACAAGGGTGACACCGTCCATGCCGACTACGGACCCCTCGGGAGTGTCACATGCCGCTTCGAATAGACGACACCTTCCGCGACGCGCTCCGCAATCAAAACGGTAAAGCAGGCCGTCCGCTGGCCGGGATGTGGGTGTGCTCCGGCAGCCCGCTCGTCGCCGAACTCTGTGCCGGCTCCGGCCTGGACTGGCTCCTGGTCGACGCCGAGCACAGCCCCAACGGGCTTGAGTCCATCCTTGCCCAGCTGCAGGCCATCCACGGTTACCCGGTCCACACCCTGGTGCGGCCGCCGGTGAACGACACAGTGGTGATCAAGCAGTACCTGGACCTGGGCGTGCAGAACCTGCTCATCCCCATGGTCAACTCCTCGGCGGAGGCTGAGGCCGCGGTGGCGGCGACGCGCTACCCGCCCCACGGCGTCCGCGGGGTGGGGTCTGCCCTGGCCCGCGCGGCCCGCTGGAACCGGGTCCCGGACTACCTGGCCCGGGCCAGCGAGACTATCAGCGTCACCGTCCAGATCGAATCGACGGCGGCCGTGGACGCCGTCGAGGACATCCTTAAGGTGGACGGCGTCGACGCCGTCTTCATCGGCCCCTCCGACCTCGCCGCGTCCATGGGCCTGCTGGGACAGCAGGAACACCCCGAGGTGCGCGCCGCCGTCGAACATTGCCTCACTGCCGCCAGGAAAGCTGGCAAACCGGCAGGGGTCAACGCCTTCAACCCGGACACCGCACGCCACTACCTGGACAACGGTGCCAACTTCATCCTGGTGGGCGCCGACGTCTCGTTGCTGGCCCGCGGCTCCGAAGCCCTCGCCGCACAGTACATCAAACCGTCCGACGGCGAAGCCCCCGCCAGCTACTGACATTCTTTTTAGGACTTCTCTTATGACTGCTATATCTGCTGTGACCACCTCTTCCGCCTCCCCCCAGCGTGAAGCGGCGCTGCTTGCGTCCGTGCCTACCGGCCTGCTGATCGGCGGGCAGTGGCGCGAAGCGTCCGACGGCGGCACATTCGACGTTCATGACCCCGCCACCGGGAAGGTGATCGCCACCCTCGCCTCAGCCACCAGCGAAGACGCCGTCGCGGCGCTCGACGCCGCCGACGCCGTGCAGGCCTCCTGGGCCAGGACCGCCCCGCGTGTGCGGGCGGAGATCCTGCGCCGGGCGTTTGACCTGGTGACCGAACGGGCCGAGGACTTTGCCCTGCTGATGACCCTGGAGATGGGCAAACCCCTCGCCGAAGCCCGCGGCGAAGTCGCCTACGGCGCGGAGTTCCTGCGCTGGTTCTCCGAAGAAACCGCCCGGGACTACGGCCGCTACCTCACCTCCCCTGAGGGAAAGAACAAGATCCTGGTCCAGCACAAGCCCGTGGGCCCGTGCCTGCTCATCACGCCGTGGAACTTCCCGCTGGCGATGGCCACCCGCAAGGTAGCGCCAGCAGTGGCGGCCGGCTGCACCATGGTCCTCAAACCCGCGAAGCTGACTCCCCTGACTTCGCAGCTGTTTGCGCAGACCATGCTGGAGGCCGGGCTGCCCGCCGGAGTCCTGAACGTCGTCTCCTCCTCCAGCGCGTCCGGGATCTCCGGACCGCTGCTGAAGGACTCCCGGCTGCGGAAGGTCTCCTTCACCGGCTCCACCCCGGTCGGCAAACGCCTCATGGCCGACGCGGCGCAGAACGTGCTGCGGACCTCGATGGAGCTCGGCGGCAACGCACCCTTCATCGTGTTCGAGGACGCCGACCTCGATGCCGCCGTCGAAGGTGCCATGGCCGCCAAAATGCGGAACATGGGCGAAGCCTGCACCGCCGCCAACCGCTTCCTTGTCCACGAATCCGTGGCACAGGAGTTCACCCAAAAGTTCGCCAGCGCCATGGCCGCCCTGACCACTGGCCGCGGCACCGACCCCGCCACCCAGGTAGGGCCGTTGATCGATGGCGGTGCCCGCGAGGACGTGCACGCCCTGGTGAGCGCCGCCGTCGCCGCCGGAGCAGTTGCCGTGACCGGCGGCAAACCGGTGGATGGGCCCGGCTACTTCTACCAGCCGACGGTGCTCGGCAATGTGCCAAACGGTGCCGAGATCCTGGGCCAGGAAATCTTCGGACCCGTCGCCCCGGTCACGACGTTCGCTACCGAGGCTGACGCCATCCGCCTCGCCAATGCCAGCGAATACGGCCTCGCGTCCTACATCTACAGCCGCGACTTCAACCGGCTCTTGCGGATGGCCGAACAGATCGAATTCGGCCTGGTCGGCTTCAACGCCGGCGTCATCTCCAACGCCGCCGCCCCCTTCGGCGGGGTCAAGCAATCAGGCCTCGGCCGCGAAGGCGGAACCGAAGGCATCGCCGAATACACCACCACCCAATACATCGGCATCGCCGACCCCTACGCCCGCTGACCTAATCACCTCGATCATCCGGGGTCTTGTCGTTCTCCCTCCTGCGACAAGAGGCCTTCGCAAGGCAAGCAACTCGCAGTCAACGAAACTGCGGATAATCCGTCCAGCCATTCCGGCTGCACTCAAACGACTACTCGAAGTGGAGTATCTCTTGGAATCTTATGATGCGCTTCTCGCGTCCATCACCCCGTCGTTCGGCCCCACGAAAACCATCCTTAACCCGGCAACGGGCGAGACGGTGGGCGAAGCTCCCCTTCATGATCTCGAATACCTGGAGAACGCTGTTGCCGCTGCTGTCGCGGCCCAGCCGGCATGGGCTGCGTTGGGACACGAAGGCCGCTCCGCTGCGCTTCTGAAGGCAGCCGACGCCGTCGAACGCTCCGCCGAAGAGCTCGCGCAGCTGCTCTCCCGCGAGCAGGGCAAACCGCTGAACGGGCCCAACGCCCGCTTCGAAGTCGGGGCCTGCGCTGCTTGGCTCCGCGCAGCCGCCACCATCCCGCTGGAGGCGGAAACCATCGTGGATGACGGCCAGACCCGCGCCGAACTGCATTACAAGCCCATCGGCGTCGTCGGGGCCATCGGTCCGTGGAACTGGCCGATGATGATCACCGTCTGGCAGATTGCACCCGCCCTCCGCATGGGCAACGCGGCTGTGGTCAAACCCTCCGGCAACACCCCGCTGAGCGTCCTGGCCCTGATCAAGGTGATCAACGAAGAACTGCCCGAAGGTCTGCTGTCAGTGGTCTCGTGCGGCCGCGAGGTCGGCGCCCGACTGACCAACCACCCGGCCATCGGCAAGATCATGTTCACCGGCTCCACTGCTGCGGGCAAGGCCATCATCAAGTCCTCCGCCGACACGGTCAAGCGGCTCACCCTGGAGCTCGGCGGGAACGACGCCGGTATCGTCCTTCCCGACGCCGACCCGAAAGCAATTGCCGAGGATCTGTTCTGGGGCGCCTTCATCAATACCGGCCAAACCTGCGCCGCCCTCAAACGCCTCTACGTCCACGAAGACATTTACGACGCCGTTTGCGGGGAACTCACGGCCGTGGCTGCCGCGATGCCCATGGGCAACGGCCTGGACGAGAACAACGTCCTGGGCCCCCTGCAGAACAAGTCCCAGTACGACATCGTGGCCAACCTCGTGCAGGCAGCGAAGGACTCCGGCGCCCGCATCCTTCTCGGCGGAAACCCCGACACCAGCCAGCCCGGCTACTTCTACCCCACTACCCTGGTCGCGGACATCGACAACGACAACCCGCTCGTGGCCGAAGAACAGTTCGGCCCCGCACTGCCCATCATCAAGTACAGCAGCGTCGATGACGCCGTGGAAATGGCCAACGCCCTCGACGTCGGACTCGGCGCCTCGGTCTGGTCCTCGGACCTCCCCGCCGCCCGTGAGGTGGCAACACGGATTCAGGCCGGTTCTGTGTGGATCAACAAACACGGCGTAGTAGATCCACGCATCCCGTTCGGCGGAGCGAAGCAGTCCGGTTACGGCCTCGAGTTCGGCGTTGAAGGCCTCAAGGCTCTCGGCATTCCGCAAGTCATCAACGGCTGAAGCTTCCTGTAGCTCAGGGGTACTGGACGCAACGGCGTGCAGTACCCCTGATTTGTCTAGGTGGCCGGTCCATCAGCCCCGGGCATAGGTATGGCTGAATCTACCGTCTTGGCCTTGGCCATGTCCCCACAGGACACCTTGAGGGCCACCGCGGAGGCTACTCCTGGCGCTCGCGTCTTCCACGCGCCTCCTATCCCTGATGCGCACCGTCTAGAGTCCGCCCCGGCGGTGCCCAGTGCAAACGGAAACCCGCCAAGCGTTCCGAACGGCCCCCTTGACTGGAAAAGTCCTGATGCGCCGGAGGCGTTTTCCGGTGTCTCCGCACTCGTGTTCCTTAGCCGGCTTCAAGCTGACGTGCGTGTGTCATAACTTCGCAGCCGGGCAATCAGAGTGGCGGCCAGCAGCCCGGTCGTCAGTTCCAGCGCGATGACGAGCAGCAACTGCGTGCTGCCGGAGGTCACCGCCATGGCTGCTGGCGGGACCCCGCGGTGGGCGTGCCCGGCACCTCCTGCTCCCAGCAGTAAAGCGGCATGCAGGGCAACCATGGCGAGGGCCGACAGAGTCACCTGATGGAGAGCGCCCACCCGGCTGTGTTGCCAGATATGCACGCTGCAAGGGACGCAGACGGCGGCAAGCGCGAACATGAGGACGCTCAGCCACGCGCCGTGCTGACCGAAGACTGCCAACCACAGGTGCACCGCGCAGGAGACCGAGGTGATAACCGCGCAGAGCCTGGGGTGCAGGACGGGACCGGTGGCGCGGTCCCGTCCTGCAGTAGCCAGTTTCCACGTCGGTGGCGAGCTAGTGGCAGGAGCCACCGGTGGTTCCCTCGCTATGGCAGGCGGAGGCCTGCATGTTCGGGTTGGCCGGAACGTCCAGGACCGGGCTGCGGTCGAAGAAGCCCTCAGGCCGCAGCTTGAAGCCCACGGTGTCCACCGGCATGATGGGCCAGTCCTCCACCCGGGGAAAGTGGGTCAGGCCGAAGGTGTGCCAGACCACGATGTCCTGGCCATCGATGTCGCGGTCCTGGGCAACATATGCCGGCAAACCTGCACCGCCGGAATGCTGGTTGACGAAGTCGCCCGTGGGGTAGCGCTCCTCGTCGCCCGAGTAGCGCGTGACCCAGACATCCTTGGTGGCGAAGGCGGCGCGCCGTGCAATGGATGAGTCCGGGTCGGCCAGCAGGGTGGGCTGGTTTTGGGCGTGGAGCTTGTAGCCGACGGGCTCGCCGAGGCGGTTGCGGGATTCGGGGTTGGAGATGATCCAGGTCCGGCCTGCCCGGGCGTCGCCCTCGCGGACGGCCTCGGATTCGCGGGTGAGCACTGTGCGCTTGCGGGAGAAGGCGTTGCCGCGCTCGTTCCCTTCGCCCATGGGCTGGCGGACGACGTCTTCTTCCTCGACACGGTTGGTGAAGCCGTCGATTGCCATGTCCAGGCGGGCGCTGAACAGGTGCTGGTGGTAGGGGGCGCCTAAACCGGGGGCGAGCTGGGAGATGTTGTCCGAGCCGCCTTCGGGGAAGGCAGAGGTGAAGACGACGCCGGTGGCCTTGGCTTCGAATTCGATGGTGCCGTCCAGGTAGAGGTACCAGTAGAAGCCGTAGTCGTAGTTGCCGATGGTGGTGAAGAAGGAGATCACCAGGCGGCGGTTGCGGCGGGTGTAGTTGATGCCGGTCCAGAGGTCGGAGTGCTTGGCCAGGATGCCCCAGTCCTCCTCGTGCATGCAGATGCCGTTGCGGATCTCCCGGGGGTTGCCGAAAGGGTCCGAGATGACCGGGCTCAGGTAGGTGATCTCGCCCAGGCAGTCGCAGCCGAGTTCCAGGGAGTTGGCGTACTGGCCCACCAGGTATTCGCCGGTGTCGAAGTAGTTCTGCCAGGACCGGACGGGCGAGGGGTCCCCGTACGGGACCACCATCTCGGCGATGGAGGCACGGTTGATGATGGGCCGCAGCCGGTCCCCGTCCCGGAAGGCGAGGTTGTGCAGGACAACCCCTTCGCGGACATCAAACCCGACGTCCACGCTCCACTTCTCCCACTCCACGTGATTGCCGCCGGTGACAGTGAAGCTTGGCCCCTCCGGCTGGGTAATGCTGATGGGCTTCTGTGTGGTCCGCAACGGTCCGGTCAGTTCCGGATCGGTGTAGTTGCCGTGCTCGGCCGGGATCGGCATGGGACCGAGGTCCAGCACCTGGGTGACTTCCTTGTTGACCACGTCCACATAGGCCACGAGTCCATCCACCGGATGCGCCCAGGCGCTGTCCTCCGGAAATTCCTGGACGAATGCCAGGCCACGCAGGATGCGGCGCCCCTTTTCTTCGGCGTACTCGAATACGCCAGCCGAAAGCGGCGCAACGCGGACCTTGTTGACGTCCAGGTCCCGTGCCGCCAGCGCGGCCAGCCAGCGCTGATCGCCTGCCAGCAGGGTCTCCACGACCTCGAACTCCTCTTCGAGCACCGGCAGTTCGCCGGTGCGGGCAGTGTCCAAAATGGTGGCTGACTCCACTGCCTGCTTGGTGAGTGAGACGACGACGTCGTGCGGAGCGCCGCCGGAAATATCGTGGATGAAGATGCGGAAGCGCCGGTCGGCTTCGTGCGGAGCGGTCCCGCGGGGAGGTTCCAGGAGGCCCAGATAGGCGATGCGGTGATGGGGTTCGAGGTGGCCGGCTGCCCGGAGGATGGTTTGGACCTGTGTGATTTCGCCGCCAGTTGTGAGGCGGTACTGGGTGCTTGCGTCTGCATGTGCGAGTGTCATCGTCGACCTTCCTCAAGACCGTTTCCGGCCGGAATTTTGTTTTTCTCTAGTTGTAGATAATAAACGTAAGGTTAGATTACTCACAAGACCTAAAAACAAGCTGATTCCTGGAAGGGGAGCCATGCCGAAGATTGTTGACCACGATGAGCGGCGCTTGGAGCTGCTGGATGCCACATGGCGGATCATCGCGCGCAGCGGCCTTGAGGGTGCCACCATGCGGGAAATAGCGATGGAGGCGGGCTTCGCCAACGGAGCACTGAAACCCTACTTTCCAACGAAGGAGACGCTCCTGGAATTCGCGTTCGGTCACGTCTTCAACCGCACCAACCAGCGAATTTCCGACGTGACCGCCGGCAAGTCCGGCGTCGCCGCCCTGCGGGCGTTGTGCCTTGAGATTCTCCCTTTAGACGAGGAGCGTGTTAACGAAGCGCGGATTGTTATTGCCTTCTGGCAGAAGGCAGTCAACGACCCTCGAAAGGCGCTGATTCACCATGACTCCATGACCGAATGGCTCGGCGCCATCCGGCGGTGCTTGAGCGAGGCAAGGCAAGCCGGCGACGTCAGCACCACCGTCGACGACGCCATCCTCGCCGTCCAGTTGCTGAACATGCTTCTCGGCGCACAGATTGAGGCCGCCCTGACACCTGCCGGCAACAGCGAATCTCAACACATCCCCAGCTGGAGGGCTATCTCGCCCTGCTGCGCCCGCACGCCTGCGACGCATAATCCAGCTCACATGCCAGGTTTTTTCGACGCATGTGGAAAAAAGATGACAGATGGGTGTTCCCGGGTTTAGCCTGAGGTGGATGTGTTGCGCGACACAGGTTGGTTGGTAGGCCACTGAGAAACCCAGGGCCGGGAATAGCAAGCCGATTCCTTTCATACCTGTAGTTGCCCGCGCTTGATGCGTGCAGAACGCGTTAGGTCCCACCCCGTTCGCAGGGCCACCTCCCCTGCTCTTCTTTTTGGAGCTTTACTTGCAACCTAAAATTTCGTCACCGCTGACGGCCGATGCGTTGCCCACCCTCGACCGCCAGACCATAGGTGTTCCGGGGCTGATCTTCATGATCGTCGCTGCTTCGGCGCCCCTTACAGTTATCGCAGGCGGCGTTCCCAGTAACTTTGCTGTAACTGGGAACGTGGGTGTGCCCCTTTCGTTTCTCCTCCTCGGAGGAGTGCTTGCCTTGTTTACGGTGGGCTACGCGGCCATGAGTGCCCACATTCGTAACGCAGGCGCGTTCTACGCCTATATAGCGCAAGGACTCGGGCGCGCGGTCGGTGTGGGAGCGTCATGGATTGCCCTTGTCTCCTACAACGCGATGCAGGTAGGTATATACGGGCTTTTCGGGTTTGCCACCGCATCCTTCGTCGCCAGCAAGACCGGCGTAGACCTACCTTGGTGGGCGGCAGCGCTGATTGGGTTTCTCATTGTCGGGTGGCTGGGAATAAACAAAGTTGATCTGTCAGTGAAGGTCATTGCCGTGCTTGTGGGGCTTGAATTCCTGGCCGTGGTGATTTTCGATGCACTCGCCTTTTCGGTAGCACCTGTGGGTGTCACCGGAGCTGGCCTGGATCCATCCAACCTGTTGGTTCCCGGACTGGGAGCAGTCCTGGCATTCAGCATCGCCGCGTTCATGGGATTCGAGTCGGCAGCCATTTACAGCGAAGAAGTCAAGGACCCCAAACGCGCTATCGGGCGGGCGACCTACGTGGCAGTCGGCCTTGTCGCCAGCTTTTACGCAGTGTCATCATGGGCCATGACTGTGGCGACCGGCCCGACCCAGATCGTAGCCAGTGCACAGGAAGCAGGGCCTGACCTCATTTTTATCTTTTTGGCAGAGCACGCCGGCCCGGTAATCACCGACATCACCCAGCTGCTGTTCATAACCAGTCTTCTTGCTGCCCTGATTGCCTTCCATAATGCTGTTGCCCGTTATTCCTTTTCCTTGGGGCGGGAGAGCGTTTTGCCCCAGTGGCTGGCCGGGGTGAATCCCCGGACCCATGCCCCCGTGGCCGGCTCCCTCGCACAGTCCGTCTTCGCCCTGGTTGTTCTGGTCTGTTTCGCTCTTGCGGGGTCAGGCTCTGACCTGGGTCCGCTCTTCCCCGTCCTGACCCTCTTCACCTGGCTCACCAACGCAGGGGCGGTGGGACTCGTGCTTCTGCTCGTGATGACTTCCGTCGCCGTGATCGGGTACTTCCGCCGTCACGTCCGGCAGCACACTGCATGGACACGAGCAGTGGCGCCGGCACTGTCGGCAGTCCTCCTTGGAGCAGTTTTCGCCGTAATCCTGGCCAACTTTGACGTTCTGATCGGCGCCGAAGGTGATTCTGCTCTGTCCTGGATTTTGCCAGCGCTGATACTTATGCCGGGCCTTGCCGGCCTGGGCTGGGGCCTGTACCTTAAGGCCCGCCGGCCTGGCCTGTACTCGGGCATCGGGTTCGGCGGCACACAGGACCCCGCCGGTGCGAAATATTCTCCGGGCAACCAACTACCTGATGTGGAGTGATCATGGAAAGCTACGATGCACTGTTGGCCGCGGTTAGCGGCGGCACTGGTGAGACCAGGACGATGCTCGATCCTGCGACCGGTGGTGTTGTCGGTGAGGCGCCCGTTCATAGTGTTGCGGACCTGGACCGCGCTGTCGCTGCCGCTCTCGCGGCGCAGCCGGCGTGGGCGGGGCTGGGGCATGAGGGCCGGTCCGCTGCTCTGTTGCGGGCGGCAGATGCCGTGGAACGTTCCGCTGAGGACCTCGCGCGGTTGCTTTCCCGTGAGCAGGGCAAACCGCTGAACGGGCCCAACGCCCGCTTCGAAGTGGGTTCCTGTGTGGCCTGGCTCCGCGCAGCCGCCACCATCCCGCTGGAGGCCGAAACCATCGTGGATGACGGCCAGACCCGTGCCGAGCTGCATTACAGGCCTATTGGTGTTGTGGGCGCCATTGGCCCGTGGAACTGGCCGATGATGATCACCGTCTGGCAGATCGCCCCCGCCCTGCGGATGGGTAACTCCGTGGTGGTCAAACCTTCCGAATACACTCCACTGAGCGTGCTGGCCCTGGCAAAGGTCATCAACGAGGAACTGCCTGAAGGTCTCCTGAGCGTCATCTCCGGCGGCCGTGACGTCGGCGAACGGCTGGCCGGGCACCCCGCGGTCGGGAAGATCATGTTCACCGGCTCCACCGCCACGGGCAAGGCGATCATCAAATCCTCCGCTGACACGGTCAAGCGGCTGACCCTGGAACTGGGCGGCAACGACGCCGGCATCGTCTTGCCCGACGCCGACCCCAAGGCCATCGCCCAGGATCTGTTCTGGGGTGCGTTCATCAACTCCGGCCAGACCTGCGCGGCCCTCAAACGCCTCTACGTCCACGAAGACATCTACGACGCCGTCTGTGAAGAACTCGGTGCGGTCGCGGCAGCTGCGCCGATGGGCAACGGCCTGGACGAGACCAGCGTGCTGGGCCCGCTGCAGAACAAGCAGCAGTTCGACATCGTCAACCGCCTCGTTGACTCAGCCAAACACTCCGGAGCGCGCATCCTGACGGGAGGCAACCCTCCGCAGGAACAGCCCGGCTACTTCTACCCCACCACCCTGGTCGCGGACATCGACAACGACAACCCCCTCGTCGCCGAAGAACAGTTCGGCCCCGCACTGCCCATCATCAAATACAGCACCGTCAATGAAGCAGTCGCCATGGCCAACGGACTCGATGTAGGACTCGGAGCCTCCGTCTGGTCATCCGACCCCGCAGCAGCCCGGAAAGTCGCAGCCCGGATCCAGGCCGGCACCGTCTGGATCAACAAACACGGAGCCGTGGACCCACGGATTCCCTTCGGCGGAGCCAAACAATCCGGCTACGGCCTCGAATTCGGCGTCGAAGGCCTCAAAGCCCTCGGCACCCCACAAATCATCAACGGCTAAGCCGACCCCTCCCGAAGCCCGTCAGAGAGCTCAAGCGACGCCGCAACTCCTAGACCAGAAGGACCTCCCCTCGTCCAGAACACGGGGAGGTCCTTTCCGGCTCTAAAGGCAGCACTAGGAGGATTACTGGCACGCGTTCAACACGAACTATTCGTGCCTATGAGCAACACCGTCGGGCCGGCGGCCTAACGCGTGGCGAACACGGCCTCGTGTGTAGCCGGAATAGCAGCAGCTATATCAACTGGCTCCACCGATTTCCTGCAACGGACGTGCAGTAGAGCCGGCGAGACTGGCTTCCAGCAGGGTGCCTATACGCTCGATAGCGGGCTGGACGACGATGCCCTCGGCCACGGTGAGTTGTTGGAATACGAGACCATCGAGTGCTGCAAAGACGGCACGGGCCAACGGCTTTGTATCGGCATGTCCGTGGCGTGCCAGTGCGAGCTCGAGTCCCTCGATGTAGCCCTCATAAAGGGCTACAGCCTCGGCCCGCAGGTCCGGCCGGCGCCGCGATTCAAGGACAAACTCGTATTGAAATATCTGAAGGTGCGGCTCGCTGGTCACTAGCTCCACGAGAGCACCTGCGAAACTGCCATCAATGGTTTCAGCGGCAGACAGGTCGCTAAGCCTGATCGCGCGGGCTGTTGCCCAGGCGACTGCTTCATGCAGCAGCGCATCCTTGGTGCCGAAATGGTGGCTGATCAGGGTGTTGTTGACCCCCGCCACTTCCGCAACGGCCCGCAAGGTCAAGCCGTGGAGTCCGCGCTCCGCTACCACCTGCACTGTCGCCGCCAGCAGTGCCTCACGGCCTTTTCCGTACTCATTGGTTCTCGTCGCAGCCACAAATCGAGTGTAGCCCGTACGGCCTCCCCTTGACAGACGCAACTAAGCAATTGCATAGTTGCTACATCATGTGGTGCAGCACACGCCCTTCGCTCCACAAGTCCCATCCCCGTTAGTCCAGTCTTTGGAAGGCTATGCAATGGCGCATTCGCTCGATGAACCCACCGCTCCGGCCCTGCACCGGACGCTCCGTTGGCAGGATGCCTTCGCCCTGGCGATGGCAGTGTCCGGCGGGTTGTTTGTCTCCTTTGGTTTCACCATGGCAGCGATCGGGGCCCTCTCTGCTTTGTTCATATGGGCTCTGGCCGCAGGCATCGGCTGGGCCCAAAACCACCTCTTTGCAGAAATGGCCTCGATGTTCCCCGACAAGCCCGGCGGCGTCCCTGTCTACGCCCACGAGGCATGGAAGGAACGTTTTGCCCCTGCCGGCGCCCTGGCCACCTTCGGCTACTGGTTCGGCTGGTCGGCAGTTATTTCGATTGTCAGCCTCACCGCCGGGGCCATCATCGAAGCCCGCTGGCTCCCCGAATCGGCATGGTCGCTCAACCTCGGTATCGCACAGCTTGGCACTGCACAGATCATCGGCATTGCCTTGATATTGGCGCTGATGGTACCCAACCTCTTTGGCGCACAGCCGGCCGCGTGGGTCAATAAGGTATTCGGTGCGTTGCTTCTGATCCCGCTTTTCACCTTTGTCATCGCCCCGCTCATCAGCGGGCAGTGGGACATCTCCAACCTCACCTGGGGCCTTGGGCAGCCGGGGGCGGACCACTGGGGCGGCTGGCAGGACGCCATCGTCTGGCTCTACCTTGTCGGTTGGACGGCTTATGGCACTGAAATGTGCGCGGCATTCACGCCCGAGTACCGCAGCAACAAAGATGCCCGGCGTGCCCTCTCAACTTCGGGCGGCTACACCTTCCTGATGTTTGCCCTGGTACCGCTGGGGGTCGGCGGGCTGATGACACAGGCTGATGCCGCGGCTGACCCTACAGCCGTCTTCGTCTCCGGCTTCGCTTCCGTTCTTCCCGCAGGGTTTGCCGGTGACGCCGCGCTCCTGATCACCATCGGCGCCCTGCTGATGGGCGTGAACGCCTCCATGGCCGACGGATCGCGGGCACTTTATGGTGCAGCCATCGACGGACTCGTACCCCGCCAGTTCGAGAAACTCAATCGACACCAGGTGCCCGCACGAGCCATCCTTGCCGCCGTCATGATGAATGTCCTGCTGATGATCTTCGTATCAAACCCCATCTCCATCCTTGTCGCAGCGAACATGGGCTACCTGCTCGCCATCCTTCTCGCCGTCTCAGGCTTCCTGCTCCTGCGCAGGGACCGGCCTGACGCACCAAGGACCTTCAAGCTCGGCGCCTGGGCTGTGCCCCTTGCCGTGGTGCTGACCATCTATGGCGCTGCCATTCTGGTCATCGGGGCCCTCTCCTCCGAACTGTCCGGATACGGCGGACCGGTGGAACTGGCAATCGGTGCGGGCATCCTCCTGCTATCCCTCCTCCTCTACCTCATCAGGCGCCGGTTCCAGGACCGGCTACCGCTCCTTAGGGAACCACGTTCGCTGGCCACCACGGCGAACACCGTCGCCCCGACCCCACCTGTCAACACCAAGTAACAAGTAAAGGAATAACCAATGACACAGGTCTTTTTTGCACAGCACGATGACTCCGCCTTCGAGCCCTTCGAGCTCGGCCACGTGCAGTGGCTTCGCCGCCCGGGAGATAACGGTAACGAGAAGCTGTCCGCAGGCATCTGGAAAGTCACCCCTGAGGAGGCCCCGGAACCCTTCGACCTGCCAATTCATCAGGACGAGACCATCTTCATCTCCTCGGGCCGCATCCGCATTGAGGTCAAGGACGGCGAAACCCACGAACTTACAGCCGGCTGCATGGCTTCCCTGTCCGAAGGGGCCATGACCCGGTGGACCGTGCTCGAACCCACCATCGAATATTTCGTCTACAGCTAATAGGGAACGAACACACTATGGAAACTTCTGACGTCCTGATCGTCGGCGCAGGATTCGCCGGCCTCACCGCAGCCCGCGAACTCTCCCGCCGCGGCCACAAGACCTTATTGCTGGAGGCAAGGGACCGTATCGCAGGCCGCACCTTCCTCGAAGAACGCATGGGACGCAACCTGGAACTGGGCGGCACCTGGGTGCATTGGACCCAGCCATACGTGTGGGCAGAGATGGGCCGGTACGGCATCAAGCCCGTACCGGGACCGGAATTCACCAAGGCCTACTGGAATGTGAACGGACACCGTCATGAAGGGCACGCCAACGAGGTACTGGAGCTGCTCGACGCGCCGAACAAGGCTCTGCTGGCCGACGCACGGCGATACTTCCCCCTGCCCTGGGCACCCCTGACCAACCCGGACGTCGCCGACATCGACGGCATCACCCTTTCCGACGCCATCGATCGGCTGGAACTGCAGGAAAACCAGCACGAGCTGCTCCGATCCTTTTGGGCCCTGAACTTCAACGGCAAACTCGACCAAGCGGCCTACACCCAGGCACTGCGGTGGTGTGCTGTCGCGACCGGGTCATGGCAAACCATGTTCGAAGCCTGCGCCAGCTTCAAGATCGACGGCGGCACCAGCAAGCTGGCCGAAGCCATCCTCGCCGATTCCACCGCCGACGTGCACCTCAACGAAGCGGTTGTTTCAATCACGCAGGACGACGATGGAGTCACCGCCCGCACGGCCAGCGGCCAGGAATACAAAGCACGGGAACTCATTCTCGCGCTGCCCCTTTCTGTGCTGAACGACATTGACTTCCATCCCCCGCTCTCCCCCACCAAACGCGAAGCCGCCGCGCGCGGCCAGACCGGGCGGGGTGCGAAGCTCTGGGTGAAGGTACAGGGACAGCAGGAGAGATTCGTCGCGTTCGGCGCCGAAGACGCCCCGCTGAATTTCGCGCAGGCGGAATACATTGACGACGACAGCACCACCCTCGTGTGCTTCGGTCCCGATGCAGGTGCCGTCCCCGTCGACGACATCGGAGCCACCCAGCGTATCCTCGACACCCTGGTTCCCGGACTAAAGGTCCTCGACGTGGCAGGACACAACTGGGTAGAGGATCAGCATTCACGCTCAACCTGGCCCATGCACTACACCGGCTACCTCACCACTTCCCTTCCCGAACTGCAGCGGCCCGAAGGACGAATCCGACTCGCCGGCTCCGACTTCGCCAACGGCTGGGGCGGGTTCATCGACGGGGCCATCGAAAGCGGACTCGACGCCGCCCGGGCGGTCGGCGAACAGTTGACTGCCCCGGCGACCGCCAACACCATCACCAACCCCGCGCGGCAACCAGTACCGGCCCTCTAAAACCAACACTGCCACCTGACCTGAAGGACATTCCATGACCACTGAAGTTGCCGCTCCATCGGGCTACGACGCTTTTCTGGCCGCGATCACTCCCACGTCCGGTCTTATGAAGACCATCTTGGACCCTGCGACCGGTGGTGTTGTCGGTGAGGCGCCTGTTCATAGTGTTGCGGACCTGGAGCACGCTGTGGCTGCCGCTGTCGCGGCGCAGCCGGCGTGGGCGGGGCTGGGGCATGAGGGCCGGTCCGCTGCTCTGTTGCGGGCGGCAGATGCCGTGGAACGTTCCGCTGAGGACCTCGCGCGGTTGCTTTCCCGTGAGCAGGGCAAACCGCTGAACGGGCCCAACGCCCGCTTCGAAGTGGGTTCCTGTGTGGCCTGGCTCCGCGCAGCCGCCACCATCCCGCTGGAGGCCGAAACCATCGTGGATGACGGCCAGACCCGTGCCGAGCTGCATTACAGGCCTATTGGTGTTGTGGGCGCCATTGGCCCGTGGAACTGGCCGATGATGATCACCGTCTGGCAGATCGCCCCCGCCCTGCGGATGGGTAACTCCGTGGTGGTCAAACCTTCCGAATACACTCCACTGAGCGTGCTGGCCCTGGCAAAGGTCATCAACGAGGAACTGCCTGAAGGTCTCCTGAGCGTCATCTCCGGCGGCCGTGACGTCGGCGAACGGCTGGCCGGGCACCCCGCGGTCGGGAAGATCATGTTCACCGGCTCCACCGCCACGGGCAAGGCGATCATCAAATCCTCCGCTGACACGGTCAAGCGGCTGACCCTGGAACTGGGCGGCAACGACGCCGGCATCGTCTTGCCCGACGCCGACCCCAAGGCCATCGCCCAGGATCTGTTCTGGGGTGCGTTCATCAACTCCGGCCAGACCTGCGCGGCCCTCAAACGCCTCTACGTCCACGAAGACATCTACGACGCCGTCTGTGAAGAACTCGGTGCGGTCGCGGCAGCTGCGCCGATGGGCAACGGCCTGGACGAGACCAGCGTGCTGGGCCCGCTGCAGAACAAGCAGCAGTTCGACATCGTCAACCGCCTCGTTGACTCAGCCAAACACTCCGGAGCGCGCATCCTGACGGGAGGCAACCCTCCGCAGGAACAGCCCGGCTACTTCTACCCCACCACCCTGGTCGCGGACATCGACAACGACAACCCCCTCGTCGCCGAAGAACAGTTCGGCCCCGCACTGCCCATCATCAAATACAGCACCGTCAATGAAGCAGTCGCCATGGCCAACGGACTCGATGTAGGACTCGGAGCCTCCGTCTGGTCATCCGACCCCGCAGCAGCCCGGAAAGTCGCAGCCCGGATCCAGGCCGGCACCGTCTGGATCAACAAACACGGAGCCGTGGACCCACGGATTCCCTTCGGCGGAGCCAAACAATCCGGCTACGGCCTCGAATTCGGCGTCGAAGGCCTCAAAGCCCTCGGCGTACCCCAAATCATCAACGGCTAAGCCGACCCCTCCCGAAGCCCGTCACAGAGCTCAAGCGACACCGCAACTCCTAGACCAGAAGGGGAATCGGCGCGTTGGCAGTTGCGCGGCCCGCTTGGCACGGTTGGCGGCCGCGTCGGGGCCTGAGTCCTTTGCGAACTGTACCCACATGGGAGTGTTCACCGGGCCAGGTGCGATCGCGTTGACAGAAATTCCGTTGGGTCCGAGCAATTCAGCCAATGTAGTACGGCGAGCTTGCTCGCGTTGTAGGTCAAGGAGTTGAGTCGGGCTTCTTTGGCTGCGACTGAGGACAGGACCACGATGGCGCCTGCTGTACCGGACCCAAGCATTGATTTGGCCGTCTCCCGTACCAGCGAGAACGTCGCGGATGCGTTGATCCGCATGATGGAGTCGTACTCTCAGGTCATTGTCTCCATTAGGCAGGGGGTGGTGCCAAGCACCCCCGCCGCATGGATGAGGACATCGATGCGGCCGTATTTGGATGTCCTGGATGGTAGCTGCGCATTGTTGTTCTGAGGTGATATCGAGGGGGTAGAAGGCGTCCAGGGCCTGTCCCTCTTTGGGGGAACGATCAACTCCGATGATGATGGCGCCCGCGGTTGTGAGTGCCTCGATGGCTGCGTTGCCGATTCCACCCCTTGATCCGGTTACCAGAACCACCTGGTCTTTTTGGCTCATATGTTCTTGCCACTCGCGCCGTGCCTGGCCGCCGGCTCCCCCGCAGCTAATGCGTGAGCTGCTTGCTTCATTTTCATCGTCCTTACGTGAGCTTGTTCGGTCCGGTGCATTCCGCTGTCAGGTCTTGATTATGCTCATGGGGCCACCACTTCGTTGGCGTCAGAAGCTGCAGCCGCCAGCAGGGCGTCCGCTA
Source organism: Arthrobacter sp. B6 (assembly GCF_001663775.1). Lineage (GTDB taxonomy): Bacteria > Actinomycetota > Actinomycetes > Actinomycetales > Micrococcaceae > Arthrobacter. Next base: position 206,581 of record NZ_KV467168.1, read on the forward strand.
TTGCTGTGACGTGGAGTGCAGGGGCGAATCCGCCCGCAGGGGCTTCGCCCCTGCAGAATTTGATTGCAGCCTCTGCCTGGCGAAAGAAGAGGTCGGAGGGATCAAACTTCTCGCGTCTTGACCACCATCTGGCAGTCCGTTTACCCGACCATCCAGGCCGAGCTGTTCCCGGCATCCGTCCGCGTATCCGGCATTGGCTTCGCGCACCAGATCGTCATCGCCGTCTTCGGCGGGACCGAACCGCTCATCGCCGCCGCGTTCATCGGCGCTGGACAACCCATGTACGTCGCGGTCTACATGATCGCCATTGTCGCCCTCTGCCTCATCGTCTACCTGACTGACCCTGCCGGAGTCCGGCAGCAGCGGCGAGCGTGTAACGGTTGCTCCGACCGACCCAGAGGTCCTGGAGGGCGAACACCTTGTCGCCGCACCTGCGTCAGCCAGAGTCAAGGTGAACGATTCAGGATGCTAGGCGTCCTCCTTCTCAAGGGAGCACCCCACATAACTGGAAGAAAAGAACCAGGTCTCGAACGCCCGGCTGGAGTATCCAGCCGGGCGTTTACTCATCGGATGGCTTTCTTCGCTTCTCAGACAGTCCGCTCGGCCAGCCCAATGCCAATGCACCGCGCAAATAGCTCTCCTACTTTGAGGTCCGCTACGGCAAAGAAGCTGCGCCTCGCCCGGCCGTTCCTGCTTGGCGCCCTCCAGCAGGGTTCCTCTTGACAAATAGATGAGCATAGTCATAATTGATTGTAGTCATAGTTTGGCCGGGCCAATCCAAGGAAGGCCGGTGCCAATCACGTGCCGCCGCAGGGGCGCCCCCGGTCGCTGCACCAACGGCACCAACTGTTAAACACCACCCCAGAAGGAGAATCACGGCATGCGAGCGTTCGTAGTCACCAAGTACAGGGAGCCGCTGCGCGAGGCGGACGTCCCCGAGCCAACAGTCGGGGACCGCGATGTACTCGTGCAGGTGCAGGCGGCGGGACTCAACCCGCTGGACGAAAAGATCCGGCTGGGCGAGTTCAAGCAGATCCTGCCCTACGAACTCCAGCTGATCCTCGGCAACGACGTCGCCGGCAAAGTGCTCCAGGTCGGGTCAAAGGTGCGCGGGTTTAAGCCCGGCGATGAGGTCTACGGCCGCCCCGACAAGGACCGCATCGGCACCTTCGCCGAGCGCATCGCCGTCGCCGAGGAAGACCTTGCACTGAAGCCGGCATCGGCCAGCATGGAGGAAGCGGGCTCGCTGCCGCTGGTGGCGCTGACCGCATGGCAGGCCCTTGTCGAGCAGGGCAACGTGCTGCCCGGGCACAAGGTCCTCATTCACGCCGGCGCCGGCGGGGTCGGCTCGATCGCTATCCAGCTCGCCAAGCACCTCGGCGCGACCGTTGCAACCACCGCCAGCCGCTCGAACGCCGGCTTCGTGCGCGACCTCGGAGCCGACATCGTGATCGACTACCGCACCCAGGACTTTGAGCAGCTCCTGAACGGATACGACCTCGTGCTCGACAGCCTCGGCGGGGAGAACCTCGAAAAGTCACTGCGCATCCTCAAGCCCGGTGGCAAGGCTATTGGGATCTCCGGCCCGCCGGATCCGGCTTTCGCTCGCAAAGCCGGGCTGAATCCTGCGATCCGCCTGGCAGTCACTCTACTTAGCAGCAAAATTCGGCGGCAGGCCAGGAAACTCGGCGTCAGCTATGAATTCCTCTTCATGCGCGCCAGCGGGGACCAACTGCGCCAAATCAGCACCCTGGTCGACGACGGCGTGCTGCGCCCCGCCGTCGGGAAGGTCTTCAGCTTCGACCAGACCCCAGAGGCGCTGGAATCCCTGGCCGCGGGCGGCATCCGCGGGAAAGCAGTGGTCGCCCTGACCCGCTGAACCGCCACTCTTTCCACCTCACAAACCTCAGGAGAACAAACCGCCATGGACAGCACCGGCACCCCGCACGAGTCCCTCGTTACCTCATATGCCAAAGCACCTACTAAAGCCCTCACCACCGGTGACACCACCTACGCATACCGCGAGCTGGGACCCAAGGGCGGCATCCCCGTCGTCTTCTTCGTGCACCTCGCCGCCACATTGGATAACTGGGATCCCCGCATCATCGACCCCATTGCTGAAAACCGCCACGTCATCACCTTCGACCAGCCAGGCGTCGGCGCCTCCACCGGGCAGGTTCCCCATAGCGTCGAGGCAATGGCCGACGACGCCTACACCTTCATCAAGGCCCTCGGGTTTGAAAGAATCGACGTTTTCTCCTTCTCCCTGGGCGGCATGATCGCCCAGGACCTGGCCCTCAAACATCCCGACCTTGTCGGCAAGCTCGTGCTCACCGGGACTGGCCCGCGGGGAGGAAAGGGCATCGACAAGGTCGTCGGCACCACCTACTGGGACATCATCCGCGCAACCCTGACAAGGTCCGACCCCAAGGAGTTCCTCTTCTTCAACCGCAACGCCACCGGCAAACCAGCAGCGAAAGCGTTCATCAAGCGACTCCAGGAGCGCACCGTCAACCGTGACGAGCCGATCAGCACCCGTGCATTCCAAACGCAGCTGAAGGCAATCCAAGCGTTCGGCCGCTCCGCCCCGTCGGACCTGTCCACGCTCAGGCACCCCACTCTCATCGCCAACGGCGACAACGACCGCATGGTGCCATCCCGCCTCTCAACGGACTTGCACCGGCGCATCAAGGGGTCTGAACTGATCATCTACCCCGACTCGGGCCACGGCGGCATCTTCCAGCACCACGACAAGTTCGCCCCGGCCGCTGTCGAATTCCTCGCCAACTGAACGTTCAGAACTTCCAGAAACACGGTCAAGCCTTCCCACTGCGAGAAGTAGACAGGTTGGGGTGCCGCGGATCTCCGCGGTCGTTATAGTCATAGCTGAGTCCAGTCAGTTTACGTTCCGGAGGAATCTTCATGCCCGTGCCACCCCAGCCGCTCGGACGACGCGAGCGGAATAAGCAGGAGAAGCTGGACCGCATCACTGCCGCGGCCAGTGAGCTGTTCGCCGAACATGGGGTCGAGGATGTCACAACTCAGCAAATCGCCGACAAGGCCGATATCGGCACCGGAACCCTGTTCCTTTACGCAAAGACCAAGGGAGAACTCCTCCTGCTCGTGCAGAACGCGCACTACGCGAAAGCGCTGGAGCAGGGCCGGGCTAATGCTGAAACCATCCTGGATGCACTGGATGCAGTGATGGCCCTCGTGCGGCCGATCGTGGAGTGCAACCGCGTCCAGGTCGACAATGGGCGCACCTACCTGCGCGAGATGGTCTTCGGGGACCCGACGGAGCCCCACCACAGTGAAGCCCTGTCCATCGTCGCGCAGACCGAGGAGGCTATCGCCGCCGTCCTGGGCCGGAATGAACTTCTCAATGCCGATGATGCCGCAACAACCGCACGCATCGCTTCGGCCATCATGTTCGTCAGCATGGCAGTGAGTGCGGATCCCGCTCTTCGGGTCGACGACGTTGTCCAGGACATCAGGACCCAAATCCGCCTGCTCCTGCCCCGCTGACGCAAGAACTTTCACCTATCGCCGTCAGGCTTGCCGCCTGTCAGCCGGAACTACCCCGTAACCTGACCTCAGGCCGTTACTTAGGCATCGTCAGAATGAGGTTGGATCGCCTTCGGTAAACCGTCCTTTAGACCGCGCGGATCGAAATGAGCTCGTAGACCATGGCCGAGCTCATTGCCGGTCCGCGGCAGGTCAACCGGCACGGCGGGCCTCTGTGAGCACGCAGTTCGACGTCGATACGCGCCGGGTGAGGCGGGCTGCCGGTAATGTGGATCCGCCAATGATCACCGTCGCGGGAGGTCTCGACCACCCTGTAGTCATTCCGGCCGGCCGGACCGAAACGCCTGAGCGTGGCCCCGACAGCGGTCTGCTGTGCTGGGAAGAGATCCGTGTATCCGCGCAAATACTCCGCGCGGATACGGCCCGCGAGGTGATCTTCGATCGTGGCGACGGACGACTCGACGTCCAGATTTCCGTAGTAGACACCGTCGGGTGCAACCACGACGTTGGCTGCGAACCTGTCACCTCCTACATGCGAACATTCCCACACCATCTCCGGCCACCGCTCACTCAGCGCACGTCCCACGGGCCGTCCCCACACGGCACAGCATTGGTCATGTTGACTGTGAGTGCAGACCAGGATGACGGGCGGATAGCCGAGCGTTCCGCGGAGGCTGAGGGCACTGGCAACCTCCGCCAAATCCTCATCCTTGCCCCAGTTTCCCCATTGCTGACGATAGGCGCCAGAATCGTCATGGTGCAGCACCGCCCAATTGGATTGACCCTCACGGCGGCGGGGGCCGGGCCGTCTCACCAGCAGCACCCGCGCCCGCGCCGCCTTCGCGGCGGAGAGCACGAGTGCTTTGGTCTCGGGCTCGAGACCAAGCCCCTCGAAGCCGTTAGGAGGCCACCCGCCCCGGTACTCGATGAGGACCCAGACGACGCCGTGCGACGCTGTCCCTGCAATAGGGTCACCGCGCAACCGGGCGGCCTCAGAGCAGAAGAAGCGCTCCGTGGCCCCCACCGCGGCGAAGTCACTGTCTAGATCACTGTTCAACGGGAACGAGGACCCCCGCGCGCAACAGTCTTTCAACGAGTTCGACGCCGAGATCCCTCGCGATGTGAATCTCCCCGTCGAGCAGGCACGTTACAGAAGGCAGATCGGTCGCTGGGAAGTCGAGCCAACCCACGCGCGTAGTAAGGCGCGATCCCTCCAGCCGTGCTTCCAGCGCATCGCGAAGCCGGACCACAGACGCGGGGCTTAGGCCGTCGACCGCCGCGAGCTGGGCCAGCGGTCCCAGCGGTGCCGGGCGGCCCTGTGCTCGCCGGGCGCGGTGAAACAAAGAACTCGTTTCAGCCGCAGCGACGGCTGCGACGAGCCGTTCACGGACGACGTCGATTTCCCCGTTTGGTCCGTCGACGCCCAAGGGCAATGTCCGGCGCATCTCGGGATCGTCGGACAGCGCTGCCAGCGCGGCCTGGGCGAGCTGTTCTGCCAATGCATAGCGGGTCCAACTGTGGATTCCCAGCGTGAGGTGGATGGAGACCTCGCCCTGCGCCTGCGCGGCATGCAACCAGCCACGCGGCAGGTAAAGGACATCCCCTGGCTCAAGCACCGTGTTGATATAGGCCTCGCCTTTCGCGGCCTCGGCCACGGTGGAGCGGCGATCGGTCCAGGGTTGATCACGCAACGGGTCCGTGTGAACCGGCTCATGGATGATCCAGCGCTTTGTCCCCCCGATCTGCAGGACGAAGACGTCGTGCACGTCGTAGTGATCGTCGAACCCACGGTTCTGAGGCGGCGTGATGTAGGCATTGGCCTGCACCGGATGTCCGAGCTCGGTGCTTAGCCTGCTGCTGAAGTCCGCGACCGGCTCCCAGGTGCGGTGCAGAGCCTGCAGCACGAGCGTGGCACCGTCCGCGAATTTGCGCCAGAGCGCTGTGTCGTCGAGCTGGTCAGAGATGGTGGCGCCGACGCCGGCTGGTGAGGTGAATGACGAGTCGGGAAATGTTGTGCCGCCCTTGGCAACGCGGAGAAAAGGTGTACGCAGTCCCCGGCGCGAGATCAATTCGTCGACGGCCTCGGCAGAGAACAGATCGGAGAAGTCGCTTGCGCCACGCGTGAGCAGGGCCGTGCGCCCCCAGACGTCGTCGGCGAACCTCTCACGGCCAATCTCAATCAGGCGTGTCTCCAGGACCCCGCCGCTTTCCAAGGCGTCGGGGTCCTGAAAGTGAGTGCGGGTTGTTCTCAAAATTTAGATGCCCCGTTCTGCGGCTCCCCCATCGGCTCCACCATCGGCACCACCGTCGGCACCGCTGTCAGCTCCTCCGTCGGCACCGCTGTCAGCTCCGCCATCGGCTCCTCCGTCGGCACCGCTGTCAGCTCCGCCATCGGCTCCTCCGTCGGCACCGCTGTCAGCTCCTCCGTCGGCACCGCTGTCAGCTCCGCCATCGGCACCGCTGTCAGCTCCACCGTCGGCACCGCTGTCAGCTCCACCGTCGGCACCCCCATCATGCATGCCTGGGACACCGGCCGCGCCACCGTCCGCGGGGCCTTCCTGCTGGCTTGGATCCTGCTCTGGACTGGTCATGCTTCCTCCCGAGAATCGAATCGCTAGGATCAGCTCCGTTACTGGCACCTGATCGCCCAACCGGGCGATCCTTCATCGGCACCGCCCGTGATCACCCTAACGGCACGGGCCAGCCCTGGGAACACCCCTTCTACAACTCACGCAGATTCAGAATTGGGACAGTCCACCCCCTTTGGCGTGCCTAACTGGCTGCCGCCGCTCCCCTAGACCGCAGGAACAGTCAGCCCAGGAAGATCCTGAAGATAATCATGCTGCGAAAGAATCCAGAACCATGAATAAGTGTTGGACACCCACGGACAACCACAACAAACCGAGGGAGGAACGCATATAAGCCCAGTCCGCAGCAGGCGGAAGGCCACTAGCCACAGACTTGAACCCGCCGCCCACACACCCACAAAGGCCATCGCGGGAGCCAGTCCACAGCCCCCGCGCACTGGCGTCGGTGACGCCACAAGCCTTGTAGACACTTTAAAGCAAAGACCTTCTGACAAAGGGGATCTACTGTGCCCGAGGTGGGACTCAAACCGCATTCCATCCCCTGCAAAAACTGGGACTCCAGAAAACATGCGGCATCCGAGGCAGTTCGAGGGCTGTCCGACCCGGCACGAGGCCAAGAGTGTGGACTATGTACACACTCTTTATTGCCCCCTTGAGCAGCTCCGAGCTGCAGGCCAACGCATGGCTTAGGTTTGACGAGGTGCGTCCCAAAGGCCCCAGCGCTGTCCCCTAGAGTGACGTCGCCGGCTGCCACGCCGACGAGTTTGAAGGCCTCGTCAGTACCCATCACATACGGGCGTGCGTCACCCCTGGGCGTTTATGTGAGTCCGAGTAACCGGGACTACAGCGCTGCCAGGCCGCCGTCCACGGTGAAAACCGCGCCGGCGCGTAGGCCGAGTCGTCGCTGGCGAGGAAGACCATGATGCCCTCCACGTCGGCGGCTGTCCCGGGACGGAGCATCGTGGAATTCACCAGGCCAGCACGGATGACGGGGTCGTCGCCAATGGCCTGCCCGGCAACCTCGGCGTAGGCAGCAGCCACACTCGCTTCGTCCGAGATGTCCATCAGCAGGGCGTGCGCGGCGGCAGCGCCGGTGGCCGCGTCTCCTTTCACATAGGTGGCCCCGCCGGCTGAAGGGCGCAGCAAAACGAGACGGGGTGGTTCAGTTCGGTGCCGGAAACTTGATGTCCGGGAAACGCACGACGCCGGCGGACCAGGGTCCGAGCGCCAGCCGCCCCACTGCGGGGTCGCCGTCGTCATTGGCACTGAAGCCGATGGCAGCGGAGGTCTCCTGCCCGAAAGCGGCCCACGTGGCGCCGCCAGCGCCCACGCCGTCCGGAAGCCGGACGTCCACGGCGATGGCCGAGCCGGAGAGATTGCCGGCGAAAACGACAATGCCAGCCGGCGCCTGCACAGGGTAGAGCGCCACCGGCCGCGCATGGGCGTGGACCGACAACACCACAGAGTCCCGCAGCCCGGCGAGCTCCTTCAGTAGTTCACCGGCCGGATTCAGCTGGCCATCGGCGCCGCAAATGCCCGTTGGGCCGGATGCCTCGAAGTAGCTGACGGACGCTACCCCGTCCATGGTCAGCGCATTGAGACTCGCCAGCGTCCACGCGGCGGTGAACGGCTCGCCCTGGAGTTCATCAGCTTCGGCCTGGGTGCCGGCGCTGGACGTGGCCACGGCGTTGAACCGCGGCAGCAGCGTCACAGGACCAACGTGGACGGGTCGTCCGCCGCCCAGGCGCAGCGCGTTCCGGGCCACGAGCCGCTGCATTGGCACGCTGTCGATGATGTGCGCGGGGCTTGTACTGTGCATCTGGGGCGTGATGCTGAACGTGAGGGCGTCGGAGTCCGACGGCGTGCGGCCGATCTCCCGGTTCAGTTCCGTAAAATGCGCCCGGGTTCCGGCCAGGAGGCTTCCGCTAAACCCGGCGGCACGCGCCGATTCCTTGAGCTCCGGCCATGTGTCCGGCTCAGTGACGTGGCTGGCAGGATGGAACACCGCGAGTCGCTTGGCTTGCGGCAAATAAGCTGCGAGGTCTGCGACCGCGCCAACCGGGTCCATGGTCACTGCCCGGATGTCCAGCCCGGCTCCGTGGGTGGAGGCGGCGGCCGCCGCGGCCTCCAGCTGGCCTGCCCAGTGCGATCGGGCAGCCTCGCCCTGTCCTTCGACAAGTTCAACCACAACGGCGTCGAGCCCGGGGATCGCAGGCAACAACCCAGGCTGCGACCCGGCCCCCACAGCCAATGCCGGAACCCGCCCGGCTTCACCGCCAATCCGCGCCGAAACCACCGCGGGCACACTGGAAGCCTCCACGCGGGCAGCCACGGCAGCCGCTTCCACAGCCTGCGGCTCCAGCGTGGCGGCTTCCACGAGAACGGACTGCCGCACAGAGTCCCCGGCAGCCACGTCCACCGGGAACGGCAGCGACAGCGGCGTGCTGTACGTCTTGAAGGACGCATCCGTCCAGTTCCGCTGGTCCTCCGTCTCAAAGACGTCACCGGTGAACGAAAGACGGAAAGCGGTACCGGCGTCCGCCCACTCAAGTGCCGCGATGTCCGTAAAGGGCTGGTGCGGGCTGATGCCGTAAGGGAACTGCGCGGCTGTGCTGCCGCCGTCGGGGTGTTCCACCGTGATTTCCCGGCCGGCCTCAGCCGGAGGGTGGAGTACCACCAATCCAATCCGGTTTCTGCGGAAAGCGTGGGCCGCAGTGCCTTCGAAGGCAATCTCCACCGCGGCGGAGGTAAAGGTTGCCGTCAGTACGCCGTAATACTCCACGCCGTACCCGGCAAACGCCACGGTCCAGCGTGCCTGCAGGCCGGCGTCGTCCCGCTTGATCTCGACGTTTCGAACCGAGGCCTCCGGAGTCCGCCAATCGTGGTCACGGACTACGGCTTTGACAGCCCGCAGGACCTCCCTGCCCGCATAGCTGACGTGTGCGAGTTCGTCGCCCACAAGCCGGGCAGTCCACGGTCCAGCGGAGAGGACCCGGAGCGGAGGTGCAAGGCGGGCCTGGAGGGAAGGGGACTGTTCCGGCTTACCGGTCAGGGGCTGGGAAGACACATCACTGCTCTCTGCCTGCCCGGGCTCTATGGCCCGGATGGCCGGCGTCGCTAAAGCAAACTCAAAGAGGACCTGTGAGGCAGGCCATACCTGATTATGGAATTGCTGCGCATAACAAGTCAACCGGTTGACCAATGATTGGTCGAGACAGTTCCCCGAAGGAGTTAGCCCCGAAAGTTACTGCGAGGCATCGAATCCGGCGAGCAGCCGCCTGGACGCGGTCATCATGTGCGAGCGCATGGTTCTGGTGACGGCCTCAGCGTCACGCGCCTCCAGGGCGCTGAATATTTCAGTGTGCTCTTTCAATGCGGCCGCCGCATGGCCCTCGTCGGTCAGGGCGCGGTCCACCCAGATCCGGAGCAGGGACCGGATGCTCTGCAGCAGTTCCTGCAGGACCTGGTTTCCGGAGCCTTCGGCGATTTCGCGGTGGAATGCGGCATCGGCCTCCACGAAGGCAGCCAGGTCGTTGAGGGTCTCGGCCATGGTGGCCAGGTTGTCCCGCATGCGGTCCAGCGCCTCATCGGTGATCCGGCCGGCCGCAAGTTGCGCGGCCTGCACCTCCAGGCCGCTCCGCAGTTCCACCAGTTCGCGGGTCCGGGGTGCGCCCAGCATCATTCCCCAGCTCAGTGTGCGGGGCAGGAGTTCGGAGATGCCGTCCCGGAGGTAAGTGCCCGAACCGGGGCGGACAATCACAATTCCCAGGATCTCCAGCGCGGCGAGTGCCTCCCGCACGGCAGAACGGCCAACACCCAGGGATGCGGCCAGCTGACGCTCCGCCGGAAGCCGGGTGCCGACGGCGATATCACCGCTGGTGAAGTAGGCCAGCAGGCGCTCGGCGACTTCGGAGACAACGGAGCCTTGGCCCACGGAACCGAGTGCTGCGCTGATCTTGGCCGTCGACGCGGCGGAGTTTATGGACACATTCCAAGCGTAGCAACCGGGCCCGCTGCCAGCAGCCATGGCGAACTCGCGAAAAGGAACACGTCAACCGGTTGACCAATTTACATTTCCCTCGTATCGTGGAGGTCACATGCTTTAGCCGCCGGATGATCCCCCATGCTTTCCGGCGAGCTAACCGACCCCCCAGCCTCCAGTGACGGACGCAGCCGGGAACATCAACATCTAGGAGTCAACGTGGACACCACACAATCGGTGGTCGAAAAATCCGCAATCAGGAAAGTGGCGATCCGGCTTGTGCCGTTCGTCGCCCTGATGTTCTTCATCAATTACTTGGACCGCACGGCCATCTCGTTCGCTGGCCCCAACGGCATGAACACGGATCTCGCCCTCTCGGCAGCCCAGTTTGGCTTCGCTTCAGGCGTCTTCTTCATCGGCTACATCCTGCTGGAAGTTCCCAGCAACCTGGCCCTGCACAAGTTCGGTGCCCGCCGCTGGCTAGCCCGCATCATGGTCAGTTGGGGCATCGTCTCCCTCCTGTTCACCTGGGTCGGCAACGTGGAGCAGCTTTACGTCCTGCGCTTCATCCTTGGCGTGGCCGAGGCCGGCTTCTTCCCCGGTGCCATCCTCTTCCTGAGCCTCTGGGTCCCGTCCCGGCACCGCAGCAAGATCCTCGCGCTGTTCTACCTTGCCCAGCCGCTGACCACCGTGATCGGTGCCCCTCTGGCCGGCCTCCTCATCCAGCAGCACGGACTCTTCGGACTTGAGGGCTGGCGCGTCATGTTCTTCGGCGTGGCCATCCCCGCCATCATCGTCGGCATCATCGCCTGGTTCTACCTGGCTGATTCCCCCGCCAAGGCCAAATGGCTGACGCAGGAAGAGAAGACCTGGCTGACCGGCGCCCTGGAGACGGAAAAGAAGGAAACCGCGGCCAGCAACAAGCACGTCAGCGTCCGCACCGTGTTCGGCAACGGCCGCGTCTGGATGCTCTCGGCCATCTACTTCGGCTTCATCTACGGCCTCTACGCCCTCGGTTTCTTCCTGCCCACCATCATCGCGGGCTTCGAAGGCATCTACGGCACCAAGTTCGATGTCCTTCAGAAGGGCCTGATCACCGCGATCCCGTACCTGCCGGCGGCCTTCGCCCTGTACTTCTGGTCCAAGGACGCCACCAAGCGCGGCGTCAAAACCTGGCACATCGCACTCCCGGCCCTCATCGGCGGCCTGAGTATCCCGCTGGCACTGTTCGCCGGCTCCCCGGCGGCCACCATCGCCGTCATCACCATCACGGCTATGTCCATCTTCGCGGCCCTGCCCAACTTCTGGACGGTACCCACCCAGTTCCTGACCGGCGCAGCAGCCGCCGCAGGCATCGCCCTGATCAACACGATTGGCAACCTGGCAGGCTTCAGTGCCGGCTACATCACCGGCTGGCTCAAAGACCTGACAGGTGACTACACGGTACCGATGTTCGTGGTGGGCGGCTTCATGCTCCTTTCCTCGGTCCTCATGGTGGCGCTGAGCCGCGCCGGCAAGGTCAGCGAAGGCATCCCCGCCGAGGCCCTGGACCCGGCAGGAGCCGGACACCACGCCGAGCCGTAACAACCCGGGGGCGTCCGCCCTACCCGCGGACGCCCCCGCACCAATTCAATTAACCGGTGGCCGGTCCATCGGAGCGAGCAATAACTCCAGGAGCTTTCCATGACCCGCCTGTTCAACGAACCCGCAGCATTCGCTGACGAAATGATCGAGGGCTTTGTCGCATCCCACGGCCGCTGGGTAAAGCGCGTTTCCGGCGGCGTGGTCCGCAACACCCAGAGCACACCGGACACGGTGGCGCTGGTGATCGGCGGGGGCTCCGGCCATTACCCGGCCTTCGCCGGGCTGGTGGGCCAAGGCCTGGCGCACGGCGCCGCAATGGGAAACCTGTTCGCTTCCCCGTCCGCGCAGCAGGTCTACAACGTGGCCAAGGCAGCGGACCACGGCGGCGGCGTACTCCTGGGCTACGGCAACTACGCCGGCGACGTCCTGCACTTCAACCAGGCCCAGGACCGCCTCCGCAAGGAAGGCATCGACTGCCGCAGCATCGCCGTCACCGACGACGTTTCCTCCGCCCCGCTCGCCGAGCGCGCCAAGCGCCGCGGCATCGCCGGCGACCTGACCGTCTTCAAGGTGGCCGCCGCCGCAGCGGAAGCCGGCTACTCCATGGACGCCACGGTGGACATCGCTGAACGCGCCAACGACCGCACCCGCTCCTTCGGCGTCGCCTTCACCGGCTGCACCCTGCCGGGCGCCGACCACCCGCTCTTCTCCGTGCCCGAGGGCCGCATGGCTGTTGGCATGGGCATCCACGGTGAACCGGGCATCGATGAGACGGACATCCCGACGGCGGATGGGCTCGCAGAGTTGCTGGTCGCAAAGCTCCTCACCGAAATCCCCGAAGGGCTGGACGCCGGCGGCGCCAGGGTCGTCCCCATCCTGAACGGCTTGGGCAGCGTCAAGTACGAGGAGCTGTTCGTCGTCTACCGCCGCGTCGCCCAGCTCCTCGCCGAAGCGGGCCTGGAAGCGGTAGACCCGCAGGTAGGTGAGCTCGTCACGAGCTTCGACATGGCCGGCACTTCCCTGACCCTGTTCTGGCTCGACGACGAACTCGAGACCCTCTGGAACGCCCCCGCCGACGCCCCGGCCTTCCGCCGCGGTGCCGTCACGGCGGCCGCACTGGAAGCATCCGACAGCGCAATGTACGACGGCGACACTGCCGGCGTCGAGCTTTCCATCCCGGACGCAACGGCCGAGTCTCGCGCCGGGGCCGCCCGCGTCCTCGCGGCCCTGGGTGCCGCGAAAGCGGTGGTGGACGCCAACGCTGACGAACTGGGGCGGATCGATGCGATCGCCGGCGACGGTGACCACGGCATCGGCATGGAGCGCGGTGTCCGCGCCGCCGTCGAGGCCGCAACGGACGCCGTCGGCCGCGGTGCCGGTGCCGGCACCACCCTGCACTTCGCCGCGGACGCCTGGGCTGACAAGGCCGGCGGCACGTCCGGCGCCCTCTGGGGCATGGCCCTGCGGGCCGTCGGTGACGTGGTAGGCGACACGAAAGCGCCCGACGCCGGTGCTGTCGCCGCCGGAGTCGCGGGCGCCGCGGCCGCGATCATGGACTTCGGCAAGGCCAAGCCGGGCGACAAGACCCTGGTGGACGTGCTGGTCCCGTTCCGGGATGCGCTGGCGTCCGGCGTCGAGGCAGGCCAGTCCCTGACCGAGGCCTGGAGTGCCGCCGCCGTGACCGCGGAGCAGGCCGCCGAAGACACCGCCCAGCTGTTGCCCCTCATGGGCCGGGCCCGCCCGCACGCCGAGAAGAGCCTCGGCACACCGGACGCGGGTGCCGTGTCCATGGCGCTGATCATCCGAGCCATCCACAACACGCTCATTGAGCGGACAACCATCAAGGAGAAAGCATGAGCGCCAAACTGCGCCTGATTGTTGGAGCCGACGACGCCGGTTTCGAGTACAAGGAAGCCCTGAAGGCTGACCTGGAAGCCTCCGACCTGGTGGAATCCGTCACCGATGTCGGGGTGGACGCCACCAGCCACACCCCCTACCCGTCAGTGGCCATCGCCGCCGCCGAACTTATCGCCGCGGGCAAGGCCGACCGTGCGCTCCTGGTCTGCGGCACCGGGCTCGGCGTCGCCATCGCTGCCAACAAGGTCCCCGGTGTCCGCGCCGTCACCGCCCACGACAGCTACTCGGTTGAACGATCCATCCTGAGCAACAACGTCCAGGTCCTCACGTTCGGACAGCGCGTCGTCGGCCTGGAACTGGCCCGCCGGCTCGCCCGCGAGTGGCTTACCTACACCTTCGACGAAACCTCCGCCTCGGCCGAAAAGGTCTCCCTGATTAAGGACTATGAGGGTGTCACTTCCTGCTAACCCCGCCGCGCAACCGAAGGCCATCATCGGGGTCAGCCTGAAGATGTACTTCGGCTACCAGCGCTCCGTGGACTACTGCCGCGACGTTGCCGCGATCGCCTTCGCGCACCCGGCAGTCCAGAGCGGCGACATCGAACTGTTTGTCCTGCCCACCCTTCCGGTGCTGCCCGAGGCCACCCGCGTTCTGGGTGCCGCTGGAGCAGCGGCCGGAGCCCAGAACATCTTCTGGGAAGACGAGGGCGCCTTCACGGGCGAAGTGGGCGGCAGGACCGTGGCCGAACTAGGCGGCCGCTACGCCGAGGTGGGCCACGCGGAACGCCGCCGGATCTTCGGCGAGGACGACACTGTCATCGGGTTGAAGACCGCTGCCGCCTACCGCAACGGCCTCACGCCGATCCTGTGCGTCGGGGAGCTGGAGCAGGGCTCCGTGGAGGAAGCCATCGCCCTGTGCACGGCCGAGATCGACGGCGCCCTCAACCGGGCCCGTTCATTGGGACCCGCAGGCCGGACCATCGTGGCCTACGAGCCGCAGTGGGCCATCGGCGCCCCGGAACCTGCAACGCCGGCGTACATCAGTGCCGTCATCACCGGGCTGGACGCGCAACTGCGTGCCCAGCCCGGCCAGAAGGACAGCCGCGTGATCTACGGCGGCAGCGCCGGACCCGGCCTCATCACCACGCTGGACTCCGCCGTCGCCGGCCTGTTCCTTGGCCGCTTCGCCCACGACCCGGAAGCGCTGAAGAGCATCCTGGATGAGACCGCCGCACGGCTTGCCGCGCCGGAGGTGACGGTATGAGCTCCCCCACCACGAACAGCACGGAACAGGGCTCACGGATTGGCCTGAGCAGCTACGCCTTCTTCTGGCAGCTCTCGGACAAGGTCACGGAACCGCTCAGCATCCATCAGGCGCTTGAACGGACCGCGGCACTCGGCGTGGATCTCTTCCAGATCTGTGACTATGCCCCCTTGGATGCCATGGCGGACTCCGAACTTGAAGCTGTCCGGGGCACAGCGGACAGGCTGGGCATCTCCCTGGAGCTCGGCACTAAGGGCATCCGTCCAGAGCATCTGCGGAAGTTCCTGCACATCGCCGGCATCCTGGGCTCGCCCCTGCTGCGGACCATGTTCAACGTCCCGGGCCACACCCCGACGGCGGAGGAGGCGGTGGCGATCTTCAACGACGTGCTGCCGGAGTTTGAGGCCGCCGGGGTGAAGATCGCGGTGGAAACCTACGAGCAGGTGCCCACCTCCCGGATCCTTGATGTGATCCGCGCAGTGGACAGCCCGTCACTCGGCATCTGCGCCGACCCGGCCAACACGGTCGCGGCGCTGCAAATGCCGCGCGAGGTGATTGACGCCGTCGCGCCTTATGTCCTGAACATGCACATCAAGGACTTCGCGTTCAGCCGCAAGGACGGGTGGGTCGGCTTTACTTTGGCCGGCGCACCGCTCGGCGAAGGCCTGCTCGACTACGAGTACATGGTCAGCAAGTTCCAGCCCCACCAGAGAAATATCAACCAGATCGTCGAACACTGGCTGCCATGGCAGGACTCCGAGGCGGAAACGATCCGCCTCGAAAACCAGTGGACCCAGCAAAGCATCGAATTCCTAAGGAGCAAGTGAAATGTCAGCAGAAAATTTGACCGTCGCCGTCATCGGAGCCGGTGGCAAAATGGGAATGCGCGTTTCCCGTAACCTCCAGAAGAGCGGCCACACCGTCTTCTACAGTGAGAACTCCCCCGCAGGCCAGGAACGCATCCAGGCCGAGGGTCGCGAAATCACCTCCACCGAAGACGCCGTCAAGGGCGCCGACGTGGTCATCCTCGCCGTCCCGGACACCGTCCTGGGCGTTGTCTCCCAGGGCGTAGTCCCCCAGATGAAGGCAGGCGCAATCCTGCTCACCCTGGACCCCGCCGCCGCCTACGCCGGCCTGCTGGCCAAGCGCGACGACGTCGTCCAGGCAGTTGCGCACCCTTGCCACCCGTCGGTGTTCCTGGAGCGCACCACCAAGGAGGAGTGGGCCGACACCTTCGGCGGCGAGGGCGCCCCGCAGAACGTGGTTGCCGCGATCGACGAGGACGCTCCGGAAGAGACCAAGGCAGCTGCCGAGGCCACCATCCGCATCATCTACGCCCCCGTCATCGACGTCCACTGGGTCACCGTCAAGCAGCTCGCCATCCTGGAACCTACCCTGGTGGAAACCGTGGCCTGCATGATCGGCACGCTGCTCAACGAAGCGCTGCACGAAACCGTCCACACCGCCGGGGTCCCCGAGGAAGCGGCCAAGGCCATGCTGTTCGGCCACGTCCAGATCGCCCTCACCAACGCGCTGCGCGGCTCCAACCCGTTCTCCGAAGCGTGCGAAATCGCCATCCAGTACGGCAAGGACACCATCATCAAGGACGATTGGAAGAAGATCTTCGACGACTCCGAGCTGGACAGCGTCATCGCGAAGATGCTCAAGCTGGACGCCGTCAAGGGCTAGACCCCTGGGAAAGCCCGGTGCGCGGCTTGGACCGTGCGCCGGGCTATCCGTGCTTGGGGATCTCTGGTGCCCGAGGTGGGACTCGAACTAACTTCCCCATTGAGGGCTGGCCTCACGACAAACTTCGCGGGACCTGTCTCGATATCCTCCCCGGCCCACCATCGGCGCCATGTCAGAATGCCACCCTCATTTGAACCAGGAACTGTTGATGATCCGCAGTGTCAAGGAGCCGGTCGTTCAACAGCCCGACACGTCGCAATACGATGGCGCCGCGGTCAACGAATTGGACCTCCGCTTTACAGCTTTCGAGGAGCGTCGTCCAAGCCAAGACCGCTGCCGGCTCTGGCTTCTCTTTAACTCAAACCGGACGCCGGCCACGCCTCTGAGGCGTAATGATCGCCGTTGCCCGGGCTGATCTTCTAGTCCTTGCTGCTGAAGGCGGCGTCGAAGCTTGTCTGCGATGCCGGGAAATCGAATTTCTTGAGCGCTGCGAGGGCTTCGGGGGCGCCGTGGAGGCGGTCCATTCCGGCGTCTTCCCATTCGACCGAGATGGGTCCGTCGTAGCCGATCGCGGCGAGGGCGCGGAAGGAGGATTCCCAGGGCACGTCGCCGCGGCCGGCGGAGACGAAGTCCCAGCCCCGGCGGGGGTCGCCCCACGCCAGGTGGGAGCCCATGACGGTGTTGCGGCCGGTGGGGCGGAGCTTGGTGTCCTTGCAGTCCACGTGGTAGATCCGGTCCTTGAAGTCCCAGATGAAGGAGACGGGGTCGATGCCCTGCCACATCATGTGGGAGGGGTCCCAGTTCAGGCCGAACGCGGGCCGGTGGCCGATCGCTTCGAGGGTCCGGACGGTGGTCCAGTAGTCGTAGGCGATCTCAGAGGGGTGGACTTCGTGGGCGAAGCGGACGCCGCATTCGTCGAAGACGTCCAGGATGGGGTTCCAGCGGTCGGCGAAGTCCTGGTAGCCGGCGTCGATGACTTTTTCCGGGACGGGCGGGAACATGGCGACGTATTGCCAGATGGAGGAGCCGGTGAAGCCGACGACGGTGTCCACGCCCAGTGCCTTGGCGAGCCGGGCGGTGTGTTTCATTTCCTCGGCGGCACGCTGCCGGACACCTTCCGGGTCGCCGTCGCCCCAGACCTTCGCCCCGACGATCGCTTCGTGGCGGAAGTCGATGGGGTCATCGCAGACGGCCTGGCCTTTGAGGTGGTTGGAGATGGCCCAGACCTTGAGGTTGTACTTGTCCAGGACAGCGAGTTTGGATTCGACGTAGCCGGGTTCGTCCCAGCGCCAGGCGTCCAGGTGGTCCCCGGAGACGGCGATTTCCAGGCCGTCGTAGCCC
>NZ_KV467168.1:224419-635054 GCF_001663775.1 Arthrobacter sp. B6
ATTCGACGTAGCCGGGTTGGTCCCAGCGCCAGGCGTCCAGGTGGTCCCCGGAGACGGCGATTTCCAGGCCGTCGTAGCCCCAGCCGGACGCCAGGCGCGCGACTTCCTCGAACGGGAGGTCGGCCCACTGGCCGGTGAACAGGGTGAACGGCCGGGTCTGTTGATCGATCATGATTGTTCCGTTCTGGATGGATCGCTTACGCCGCGGCGTAAGCGATGACGTTTTCTTTGGTTGCTTGGGCTTTGTCCAGTTCGGCCACCACTCTGCCGGCCCGCATGACCATCACTCTGTCGGAGAGCTCGAGCAGCTCGGGGAGCTCGCTGGAGATGACCAGCACGGCCACGCCTCTGCGGGCCAGTTGCTCGATCAAACGGTGGATCTCGGCCTTCGCACCGATGTCGATGCCCTTTGTTGGCTCGTCCAGGATGAGGACCTTGGGATTGCTTGCCAAGCAACGTGCGATGATGACCTTTTGCTGGTTGCCGCCGGACAGGGACTGTATCGGGGTTTCTGCGGACGGGGTCCTGACATCGAGTTCTTTGATGTAGCCGCTGACCATCTTCTTTTCATAGCCGCGCTGTAAGACGCCCCATTTGCTGACCTGCTTCAGTAGCGTCAGCGTGGTGTTTTCGCGGATGGACAGCATGGGAATGATGCCCTGCAGCTTTCGTTCCTCCGGGACGAGGGCAATGCCGGCGGCGATGCCGGCTGAGGCGCCATGGAGACTGAGTTTCCGCCCGCTTACCTCGACCGTTCCTGCGTCGGCTTTGTCTGCCCCGTAAATGCACCGGGCGACCTCGGTCCGGCCTGCACCGACGAGTCCCGCGAGTCCGACGATCTCTCCTGCGTGCAGCTGGAGGTTCACGTCCTCAAACGCACCGGCAAGGCTTAGACCCCGCGCGTCAAGAACAAGTTCACCGCGTTCGCGGGGAATGTGCTCGTAGAGGTCAACGTCCTTGCCCACCATCAGCTGCACCACGGAACGGGCGTCGAGTTCATCTGCCGGGACGGATGAGGCCACCGTTTTGCCTTCGCGAATGACGGTGATCCGGTCGGCCAGGGTGAAGACTTCCTCCAGTTTGTGCGAAACGTACATGATCGCAAGGCCCTTGCTCCGCAGCTCGTCGACGAGTTTGTACAGTTTTTCAACGTCTTGCTCGGTCAGGGCCGTGGTGGGCTCATCCATGATGATGACTCTTGCGTCCTGGGCGATGGCGCGCGCGATTTCCACCATCTGACCGTCCACCGTTGAGAGCGCCATGGCTGGGGTGTCGAGGTTGAGGTGGGGTGCAACCTGGTCGAGGGCCTTGCGTGCGCGCTTGCGGATCTCGCGGCGGGAGAGGATGCCTTTGTGTCCACCCCAGTTTCCCAGAAGAACATTTTCAGCCACGGACAGGTCCGGGACCAGGTTGTGCTCCTGGTAGATGGTGGCGATGCCGGCGGCCTTGGAGGCCACCGTGCTGGAGAGCATAAGCTCGCCGTCCACGTACACGCCGCCTTCGTCGGGCGTGTAGAACCCGCTGAGTGTCTTGATCAGCGTTGATTTTCCTGCTCCGTTTTCGCCGCAGACGCAGTGCACCTCTCCGGCATGAAGCTCAAAGTTCATGCCGGAGAGGGCGACGACGCCCGGAAACAGTTTTACGAGATTGCGTGCTTCAACGATTGCTGGAGTACGTCCGGGCTTCTCGGTCATGCCAGTTCCCTCCTCAGGAAGGTGAGTCCGTCCCGGGCCAGCGCGTCCATGGACGGCGCAACCGGACGCCAGAGCGAAACAGCCTTGGCGATTTCCTCGACCGTGGGAAGGAATGATTCGACCACAATGGAACCTTGGTAGTTGATGGTTTTCAGTGCGTCGAAGGTCTCGGACCACGGGACGTGTCCGCTGCCGGGCGTTCCGCGGTCGTTTTCCGACACCTGGAAGTGGAAGACCTTGTCACCGGCAGCGGTAATGGCTGCACCAATGTTCTTCTCTTCGATGTTCATGTGGAACGTGTCGAGCATCAGGCCGACGTTGTCCCGGCCGATCAGCTCGCACAGTTCCAGACCCTGTTCGACGGTGTTGACCAGGTCGGTTTCAAACCGGTTGAGCGGTTCTATGGCCAGGGTGACGCCGCGTTCGGAGGCGTAGTCGGCCACTTCACGCAGGCTGTCTGCCGCCCACTGGCGCTGCTGCTGGCGTTCCTCCGGGGGAAGCAACCGGGCTTTGCCGGTGGCCGAGTACATCGGGCCGGCCACGTGGGGCGATCCGACGGCCTGGGCGATGTCGACGCACAGTTTCAGGTAGTCAATGCCCTGCCGCCGCTTCTGCGGGTCCTCGTGCGAGACGTCGCGGTCCGGTCCAAACGCGCCGCAGATGGACACGGGCAGTCCGGTTCGTTCTGAGGCCTTCTTCAGTGCTTCCGCGCTGACCACGGCGGGGTCTTCAATACAAACCTCGATCAGGTCGTAGCCCATCTCCTTGGCGACATCGAACTGATCGACGTCCTTGTCGGTGAACGGGGAGACGAGGATGAAGGTGCTGACGCCGAACTCGTACTTACTCATTGGGCCACAGCTCCTGTTCCAGCTTCTTCATTTCGTTAATGGCCTTTTCGGTGTAGGAGTCCAGGAACTCCAGGTGGCCGCCGCGTGCCATCATGGCGAAGGGGTTCGATGCGGCAGGCAGGAGCTCGAAGGTCAGATATCCGTCGAAGTTGATGTCCTTCAACGTCTGCAGTGTCGGACGGAAGTCGGTGTGTCCTACACCGGGGGCTGCCCGGGTTGAATCGGCCAAGTGGACGTGGTTGACCTTGCTGCCGGCACGGGCGAAGGCGCCATGAATGCTGTCTTCCTCGATGTTCATGTGGAAGAGGTCACCATGTACGCCGCCGTTTTTCAGGCCGGTAGCGTCCAGCAGTTCAACGGCGCGGTCGAGCCGGTTCAGGAAATGTGTCTCGTAGCGGTTCCACGCTTCGAGAGTGATGCTGACGCCGACACTGGCTGCATATTCGCCGAGCGTGCGGACATTCTCGACAGCCCATTCCCATTCCTGTTCGTCGCTGGCCAGGGCTTCGGTCTTACCCACCGGGGACGGGCCAACGATGATGGTCGGAGCTCCGACGGCGGCGGCGAAGTCGGCTACCGACTTGCCGTAGTCCAGGGCCTTCTGCCGGTTGGCCGCGCTGGGGTTGATCAGGTCGCGTTCCTCGCCGAACCAGATGCTGCAGATGGAGCTGACGTCGATGCCTGCGTCCTTGGTGAGCCGGTTGATTTCTTCGACGTTGTGCGTTGCCGGTTCTCCTACGAGTTCGATGGCGTCGTAGCCGTAGCGGGCGACGCGGTCGATGCCTTTGGCGATGTCTTCCTGGTAGTAGACGATGGCGTTGTAGGAATACTTGAAGCGGGACATGTTTCTCCTTGAGTTGGAATTGGTTGGTGCTGCCGGGCCAAGCAGCGGGGCTCGGCCCGGCCGTCTATGGCTTTGGTGCTCTAGTCCTTGAAGATGTTGCCCCAGAGCGTAGGATCATCGACGTTCTCTTTGGTGATCAGCTTGGTGTCGGTCAGCTGCATCTTGGGGACCTGCTTGCCGTCCAGCAGATCCACCTGGGCCTGAAGGGCCAGTGCTCCCATTTCGAACGGGTTCTGGTCCATCGTGGCGTCCTGAATACCGTTGCGGATGCGGTCCAGGGCGAGCGGTGTGCCGTCGACTCCAACGAGCGGGATGTGATTGTCGGCTCCGACCGGAGCGTTCTTGTTGATCTGGGAAAGGCCAGAGACAATGCCACGCACCATTTCGTCGTTGTGGCTGAAGAGACCGTTGATGCTCGAGTCGGCGGTGAAGTTGTCGACGGTCAGGGACAGGGCGTTATCTGCAGTCCACTGTGCGTCACGGCCGATGACCTTGATGTCGGGGAATTGCTTGATGCCCTCGGTGAAGCCCTTGCCGCGCAGGATGGCGTGGTAGGCGCCCTTGGCTCCTTGGTATTCAAGGACAGTTCCCTTGTTTCCCATCAGTTTGGACAAGGCTTCAGCGCCGAGTTTGCCGGCCTTTTCGTTGTCGAAGGCGACGGCAGCGTCGGCAATGTCGCCCGGGATCACCGAGTCGACAGTGGTGACAGTCTTTCCGGCGTCGTGGATCATCTGGACTCCGGGAACCAGTTCCGCGGAGTTGTTCGGGCTAAGAACGATGCCGTCCACGCCTTGGGCGAGCTGGTCCTGGATCTGGCTGATCTGGGTGCTGGAGTCACCTTTGGCGTCAAGGACTGTGACCTCCACGCCGAGTTCCTTAGCTTTATCCTTGACGCCTTGCCCGAGGGCAACCATGAATTCAAAACTCTGGCTGTAGAGCAGGACGGCGATTTTCTTGGTCTTCGTTCCGTCGCTTGCTTCCTGGGCAGCGCTGGGTGCACCGCAGCCACTCAGGGCGATGGCAGCGGCGGAGATTGCCGCCAGGACCGCCAGTTTCGGTGAGGTCTTCATTGACTTACTCTTTCTGTTGGGTGCTTAGCCGTGCAGGCTGAGCCGGGTTGTGAGCGGGTGACGCGTCAGGCCGGCGTACCGGTGTGCGCTGTGGCGGTCCCGGTGGCTGTGGTGCCGGCCGTCTTCGGGTCTGTCGCCGGCGGCGGCCCGATCTTGCGTTTCCGTGACAGGTTTTTTTGGACGTACTTGTAGCGGTACACGTCCAGGGCGGCGGCGGCGAAAATGACGACGCCTTGGACAATCCGGTCGTAGGACGAGGGGATGCCGAGCAGGTTTACGGCGTTGGAGACCATGGCGATCAACAGCACACCGAGCAGGGTGCCCTTGATGTTTCCCTGGCCGCCGAAGAGGCTGGTTCCGCCGATGACCACGGCGGCGATGACGGTCAGTTCAATACCATCGCCGGCACGGGGGCTTCCGGAAGCCAGCCGGCCGGTGAGCAGGAGCCCGGCCATTCCCGCGGAGAGACCGGCGATGATGTAGGCATTCATGGTGACACGGTCGACGCGGATCCCTGCCAGCAGGGCTGCTTCCTTATTACCGCCGACGGCGTAGATGGATCGTCCGTAGGTGGTACGGGTCAGGGCCAGGTGAGCCAGGAAGGCCAGCACCAGAACGGCCGGTATGAGCAGGGGGATCCCTGCCACTTTCGCGCTG
Organism: Arthrobacter sp. B6; assembly: GCF_001663775.1. Lineage (GTDB taxonomy): Bacteria > Actinomycetota > Actinomycetes > Actinomycetales > Micrococcaceae > Arthrobacter. The sequence continues at coordinate 229,536 of NZ_KV467168.1, forward strand.
ACCATCTCGGTGAGCATTTTAGGTACGGGTGTGATGTTGCCGCCGTCGGAGTAGGCGAAGGCGATACCCGAGCCGGCGGAGAGTGTTGCCAGTGTCGCGATAAGTGGGGATATGCCCAGCTTCGTAACCATCAGCCCGTTGACGGCTCCGACTCCGGCGCCAACCACAAGGCCAGTCAGGAGTCCGATTGCCGGCGGCATGTTCATGTTGACGATCACGCCCATGGACAGCACAGACGACAGGGCAGCGGTGGAGCCCACCGAGACGTCGATGCCGCCGGTAAGGATCACGAAGGTCATGCCGATGGCGAACACACCGAGGATCGTGCACTGGAACAGCAGGTTCACCAGGTTGACCGTGGTCAGGAATACTGGGCTGAGGAATGTCAGCAGTACACCGAAGAGCAGGACTACGACGAGCAGGCCCTGCGCACCGATGAAGTCGCCGACGCCGGATAGCCGTGAACGTGACTTGTCTTGGAATTTTCCGGGGCCAGCCTTCCCGGAAACCGGACCGGCGGGGCCGGTGGCTGTTTGTGGCTGCATGGTTGTATCTCCAGTCAATTCGACACTTCCTCGGGTCAGAAGTGCTAGTGGCTGCCGAAGAGTTCGGCGTTGGTTTTTAAGAAAATGGGCGCACCGTCCTGACGGGCGGAGTCGGCGGTGGCCATGACGAGCTGCAGGCTCTGGATGTTGTCGGTGACGTCCGTCTCAGCCTTATGCCCTGTTTCGATGGCGTCGCGGAACGCTGCGAGGGTCCCCAGGCGTTCCTCGACCGGCAACGGGTCCAGGTCGACGTGCATAACGCCGGAGCGTTCCACCGCGCCAGCGAGGAAAACGGTGTCGAACAGTGAGGCGAAGTTGATGGTGACTTCGTTGTTCTTCCACGTGATGGCGCCCTTGCTGCCTTGGATTTCCCAGTCTCCGTCCCAGCTGGTCTGGGGGCCGTAGGAGCTCCATGAACCGGTGTATACGACGCGGGCACCGTTGTCGCAGTCGAACTGCACGACCGCGGAGGCGTTGCCCTTGAACCTGGAGGTGCCAGTGTTCCAGGACCGTGCGCGGACGGTGGTGGCTTCAATGCCGACGATGCCGCGGAGTTGGTCAAGGTGGTGGATCATCGCGTCAACGATGAGGGGTTCGTCCATTTCGAGCCGGAACCCTTCGAACGGCGGGTTCTTCTTGTAGTCGATGAAGACGTGCTCGAGGTCTCCGATGACCCCTTCACGGATGAGGCGCTGAACAGTGCGCGCGGCGCGCTTGAAACGGTAGTTCTGCGACACCATGGCCTGTTTGCCAGATTTCTCGGCCGCCTCGATGATGCGGATGCCGTCCTCAAGGTTGTGGGCGAGGGGCTTCTCAATCAGAGTATGCACACCGGCTTCCAGGGCCGGGGTGGCCACGGCTGCATGGTACTCGGGCGGGACGATGACCAGGACAGCGTCGAACGTTTCCTTGTGCTTTAGCGCTTCCTGGATAGTGGCGTAGGTGGGGATTGCGTACTGCTCACCTGCGGCCCGTGCGGCGTCGGGGTTGACGTCGACAACGCCGGCCAGTTCCCAGGTTTTGCTTTGGTGAATCACGTTCAGCCATGAAGCGCCCCACGCGCCGAGGCCTACCTGGATGATTTTCATTACTGCACTCCTTCTAGTTCTTTCAGGTATGGGACGTCGACCCACTGGCCGCCCTTGCAGGATTCGATGATGCTTTCGGTGAGGACGGCTGACCTGAGGCCGTCCTGGAACGTGGGCAGGCCATCGCGGAGGTCTCCGCCGATCGCGGCGTACGTATCGGCGACAAACGCATTGAATGCGTCCTGATAACCCTGCGGATGCCCTGCCGGTAGAACACTGAGCCGTGCCGCTTCGGGGCTAAGCGTGTCCGGGTCGCGGACAAGCAACTGGGATCCGGCGCGTTTGCCTAGCCACAAAGTCTCCGGGGCTTCCTGGTCGAACTGGAGGCTGCTCTCCGAACCTGCGATCTCGATCATCAGGCGGTTCTTCCGTCCTGGTGCAACCTGGCTGACCAGGAGGTTTCCCACCGTGCCGGCCTCAGTGGCGAATACAGCTGCAACGAGGTCCTCGGTCTGGATTTCCTTGTTGTTTGCCCGGCCCGAGAAGAGAGTCCGGCTCAGGGCCCCGACCTGTGTAATCCGTTCACCGCTCATGAATTCGAGAAGATCGCACAGGTGGGAACCGATGTCGGCGAACGCCCGCGAGGGGCCACCAAGACCGGCATCCACCCGCCAGTTGTCGTCGTCCCGGGACAGCAGCCAGTCCTGAAGATAGGACCCTTGAATGGTCGAGATCCGTCCCGTCTGACCGGATGCAATGCGTTCCCGGGCTTCCCGCACCATCGGGTGGAACCGGTAGACGAAAGGAACGGTCGCAACCGTCCCAGCGCTTGCGGCTAGCTCCACCAGTTTGGTGGCATCCTGCACGTTGGTAGCCAGAGGCTTCTCACAAACAACGTGCTTGCCTGCCTTCAGCGCCGCCTCGGCCAGTGCGGCGTGCGTGGCGTTCGGCGTGCAGATGTGGATGACGTCGATCGTTCCGTCCTGGACGAGGTCCTGGACGGAGTCGTAAGCCTGTTCGACGCCGAGGCGGTCCTTGGCGCGGGCGGCACTGGCAGGGCTCGAGGACGCAATGCCGGCGATTTCCGCCCCGGCAGCACGGGCGGCTCGGCTATGCACCTCAGCCATGAACCCGGCGCCGACAAACCCGGCCCGTAACCGGGTGGGGGCTGTCGTGGTTCTGTCGTTTTCCATGCCGAAACAGTGACACGCAGCACGGGGCTTTGGTCAGTCGATCAGCAAAAGTCTGCACCTTTTGACGCTAAGGGCGGTGGAAAGCACGCCCAAGGTGCACTTTTTGATCCTAAGGGCCTCGACGAGTGGACGGGAATGAGGGGGCACCTTGACACTGAGTGGAGATGAGGGCCCCCGGGGTCCTGAGCCTTTGGGTCAGACCTCAGTCTCACAATTCACCCACTTCGAGCCGACAATTGGAGAGACATGGACAACGGCGGATCCGGCGAACTTCTGCAAATCCTGCGGGACGGACGCCCGCGAACCAGAGCAGACCTGGCTGGAATAACAGGCTTGGGGCGGGCAGCCATCAGTTCCCGCCTCGAGGCCCTCCTGGAACTCGACCTAGTTGTGCCGGTGTCGGATGCGGCTTCCACCGGAGGCCGCCCCTCGGCGCGACTAGCCTTCAACCCGCGTGCAAGGCTGATCGCTGCCGCCGACGTCGGCGCCACACACGCGACCGTGGCTCTCACGGACCTGTCGGGAAGGATTCTCTTGGAAACCACTGAACGACTTGAGATTTCGTGCGGACCGGAAGCTGTTCTGGACTGGCTAGCCATGACGCTGAGGGGCCATTTGAAAGCGATAAAGCGTCCGGCAACGGATATCATCGCTGTCGGCATCGGGCTGCCTGGTCCGGTGGAACACTCCACCGGAAAGCCGACCAGCCCGCCGATCATGCCGGGATGGGACGGATTCGATGTCCCCGCGTACGTCCGGAAGACCTTTGACGTTCCCATACTCGTCGATAACGACGTCAATCTTATGGCCCTCGGGGAGCGGGCGGCCCGCTGGCCCAATGAGGACAACATGATCTTCCTTAAAGTCGCCACCGGTATCGGATCGGGAGTTGTTAGTGGAGGAATATTGCAGCGAGGCGCGGCAGGAGTCGCTGGAGACGTCGGCCATATTGCTGTTTCCAGGGCGGCAGGAATTCAGTGCCGCTGTGGCAAGACTGCCTGCCTGGAGGCCATAGCAGGCGCTCCGGCCGTAGCCGCGCAGCTCCGCGAAAGCGGACTGCAAGCAACCACCGCAAACGACGTCGTCGCGATCGTCCGTTCAGGAGACTTGGCTGCCATTCAAGCCGTCCGACAGGCCGGCCGCGACATCGGAGAAATGCTCAACATGTGCGTTAGCTTCATCAACCCCTCCCTCATTGTCGTGGGCGGATCGCTTGCACAGTCCGGTGAACATTTGATCGCCGGGATACGCGAAACGGTCTATGCACGCTCAACGCCGCTGGCGACCCAGCACCTGAATATCACCCAATCTGAAACCGGGCCGGAAGCTGGCGTGGTTGGGGCCAGCATCTTGGCCGTCGAACACGTCCTCTCCCCTCACCGAGTCAACGACCTCGCAACCAGGTTGCATTCCGGCGGACACGAAGATACTCACGGTCTCCAGGAAGTGGAGGACGTCGCCCAGATGTCCCAGCCGCTCCCTGACGTGCTGGACAAACAATTGCAGGACACATTTCCTTGACCACGCCTCCGACTGAAGATGCGCAAGACGGCCGCGCCAAAGGTGCAAGCGACGGATTGGGTCACTTCTCCCAGCATCCACCGTATTCCAGGGCATGCCCACCCAAGCCCGGCGGCGGCACCAATACTCGTCTTCGGGTGGGGTGCCGATACCAAACTCATCAACGGCCCAATCAAAGGGTTATAGAAGTAAACTACCCCTAACAGCTGAGGTCCTCTCGGCCAGCCTTATGAGCCACCGCAGCCTCTTCCTCAGGCGCCGCGGCAACTCCCAAGTCCGCCATAATGGTTCAGCTGGTGAAGGAGGATGGCATGCCTCAAACTGGTACCGGGGACAGCGGCCGTCTGCGACGATATGTCGTGCAGGAGGGGCTGAACCCCGAACAAAGGTTCGAACATTGGCGAGTGTGGTACGGCAGCGCCGTCGAAACCCCAATGCGGTTGGAAAAAGCGGTACGTACGACTCCTGTATCCTTCAATCCTTCAGCCATTAATCTCGCCGGGCCGGGCTTCAGCCTCATAGAAATGCACAACGCCCCCGCATTGGGCTCGTGGGCGCCGAATCCCGACACCGCGGACCTGCGCCTGGCCTACTTCCGCAAGGCGCCGGGGCTAACGCTCACTCTCAATGGTGTTCCTGAGCCAGTATCACCGGGCTCCGTCAGGTTCATCGATACCTCGCTGGGCGGAAGTTTTGATGCGCCCGAAGGTTTTCACGCCCTGCAGCTTAATATCGACCGCAGCAGCCTAAATGTGAGCGAGGCCGAACTGAGCTCCCTACTTCGACTGCCTGACCTCGCAAAACACCCAATTGTGGGCACTTTCGTGATCCCTGCGCTGATGAGTTGGAAGCGGCCGGGCATCGACCGGGCAGCATCGGGGACCGCAGACATTTTCCGATCCGTGATGGCAACCCTGGTGGGCTCCCTGCTCGAAACATCGGTCAGCGATGAGGCGCAGAAACCGGCCCTAAGCCGGGCGGTGAAGAAATACCTTAATGACAGTTATGACGACCCCAATCTGGATGTGGCAATGGTCGCCGATAGGTTTAACCTCTCCCGACGCTCCCTGTTCTACTTTTTCGAGAACGAAGAACTCCACCTGAGTGAGCGCATACGCGCTTTGAGAACGCGCAGAGCGCTGGAGCTACTCCTGCAGGCCGACGCTCAGAAGACAACATACTCAGAAATTGCGGAATCGTGCGGATTCACCAATATGCAAAGTATGCGCCGTGCGGTGAAAGAGTTTACCGGGATGAATGTAAGGGAGATCCATCGATCCGAGACCAACGTTAATATCGCCCTGCAACAACTGCGCGAGTCACTGAAGCCCTAGCGCCTAAACCGCGCTCGACCTATCGGCGAGGTCATGTCCCATTCGCGACTTCGTCCAGTTCGATGAAGCGCCCGAGGAGAGACGTCTGGTTCGCGCCAATGATCACCGCCTTCAAATCCTCCGTAGAGATTCGCTGCGCCTCGGCAATGTTGTGCACCGTATTGGCCACGCCGTCTGAGTAGGTCGGGCCGCCGAGGATTGTGTTGACGTAACGCCGTTCCGCGGGTGAGCTTGGCGAGGCCGTTACTCCAGGCGAGCATCCCGGCGTTGTCACGCCGGAGTTCGTCATGTCAGCCGGTATGTTTACGCTTGATTCGCATCCCAACAAGATGATTTCGGCCACATCCTGCCGCGAGCATTCCGGGCAGCAGCTCTCGCGAGAGTCGGACTCCGCTCATGCTTGACGGCAAAATAGCGCGACCTGTCCTCGTCGGGTATCTCGGCGAAGGGCTTTAGCCCGAAGAGGCCGGCGTTGTTGACGAGAATGTCGACGCCGGCGAGCGCAGCGAGAAGGGCCGCCAAACACTGAGTAACGTCACCAGGTAACTTTTCAGTGGCGCTCTGGCAGCTCCTGCCGATTCTCTGTAGCCTGACCGGCATGGACAGCGGAAAGCCCAGGCTGGTCAGAGGGTCCTTGCCGTGATGGCGGACGCCGCAGAGTCAACTGCCCTGCTCAACGGCCTTGTGCTGCCTGCCTGGTTCGGACCTGACAATTTTGTCCGGTTCCAGGTGGTTTCCGTGTGCTTGTTTGTGCCGCGGTGTGCAGAGCCGGCTGTGGTTCTGCCCTATGTGTTTGGCTTGACGGTTCTGGGCGTGGTGCCTCGCTGGTGGGACCTAGCCGTCCATGTCCTGACCATCTGGGCTTTCGGGGCGATCTCATCTTGCCGGTGGTCTGATGACCCCCTCGTCAACCAGACTGGTAAAGCTGGCCGGGCAGGCATCCAGCAGCAGGACCGGGTGTTCCTATGACGCCGGTAAGGAAACGGGTCACTCCGATAACGAAGTGGCACCGGGCCCGTTCTCCATATGGGCCCCCTGCAGCAGGAGCGCCTGCCGGCCCATCCGATCCCCGGCAGGGGCAGATCCACGCTTTCCGGGTCGGCCTTGCCGGTGCCCTCGGCGTCGGGGTAGGGCTGATCGTTTGGGCTGCGGTTTCCTCCCTGGCAACGCTGTTCGTATACATTGGCCTGGCTGTTTTTGTCGCCCTCGGGCTAGACCCCGTACTCCGATGGCTGGAAGGCCGGAACGTGCCCCGACCCTTGGCTGTCGTCCTCGTAATCGGTGCGCTGGGGCTCTCCGTCACCAGCTTGCTGTACTGGATCATTCCCCGCCTGATCGGGGAAATCCGTGCCCTGATCGATTACCTGCCAGCGCTGATAGAACGGCTGTTGCGTTCGGATTGGGTGGAAAACATCGCGGGTATCCTCTCCGGCTACCTGAACCTGGACGAACTGCTTGCGACCCTGACAGGGTTCCTAAGCGACCCAGATAACCTCGTTGCCCTCGGAGGTGGGCTCCTTACCGTCGGGGCGGGACTGCTGGGTGGCTTTACCGGAGCAATCTTCGTGTTCATCCTCACCATGTATCTCACGGCGACCCTCGCCCGGACCAAGAGGGCAGCATACCGCCTGGTTCCCGCAAGCCAGAGGGAAGCCTTTATCGATATCGCAGAGGACACTGCAGATTCAATCAGCAGATACCTAATGGGAAACTTCGCATTGTCCCTAATTAACGGCCTGTTATCCGCAGTCTTCCTGACACTGATTCAAGCTCCCGGCCCGCTGCTCCTGGCAGTTATCGCCGCCTTCGGATCCTTTGTCCCCATGGTGGGCACCTTGGTCTCATCAGTTGTCATCACCGCCGTTTGTCTTACAGCTTCGCCACAAACAGCGGTCGTGGCGGGAATCTACTACCTGGTGTACATGCAGGTCGAGGCCTACATTCTCACTCCGAGGATCATGGACAAGGCCGTGGAAATACCAGGTTCGCTCGTCTTGGTCGCCGTCGTGGCGGGAGGCACGCTGGGCGGTATTCTGGGTGCGCTGGTAGCGGTGCCGCTGGCCACCTCCGCCGTCATCATTATTCACAAAGTCGTGATTCCCCGACAGAACAGCCGCTAGACCCGCCCTGACAGGAGCCACGCGCCCATCGTCGACTGGTTCCACCCCGGGGCCTGTCCTGCCGCCACGGAAGCCAGAGCGAACCACAGGGCCGCTGCTTCCGGTACAGCGTCCCTACGTCCCGGGAGTCAGGAGCTGGACCCGTGGGTCGACTCTCTCTTTTTCTCTGACTGTCGGATTGCATCTGAGAACATCATGAACCACTGTCAATAAAACGGAATTCGCGCTATTCTGACGCCAACGCAGACCGTCGTGTCGAATTTTGCCTACTAGACGAGGATGGCAGACCGTCGCCCGCAAGTTGCCCGCGCTGCCCGCTCCCCCGTTCAGTCGGCTCTACGGCGAAGCGACTCCGACAAACCCTGCTCTCGGGCATAATCCGATGGCGACTTGACTCAATAACCGTTATCGGCCTTTAAACAGCGGGAGCAGAAGTAGCTGCAGGAGCCCGTGGCTAAGCGGATGGGATGTCGGCACTGTGGCTCCGTCGTAGGTTATCTCCGTCTGTCCGTGAGGCGCAGGTTGGCCTAGATTTACGAAGACGATTTCCTCGATTGTGAGGATGCTTTGGCGTGTGATCATGTTGCGGACTTCGGCCCGCATTGTCAGGGAGGTCCGCCCAAACCTTGCGGCTGTCAGGCCCATCTCAACCACCTCGCCCTGCCTTGCGGAGCTGATGAAGTTGATTTCGGGGATATATTTTGTGACGGCTCGGCCGTTTCCCAGTTGAAGGATGGCGTATATCGCCGCCTCCTCGTCGATCCACTTCAACAGGCTGCCGCCAAAAAGGGGTGCCGTCAGCGTTGAGGTCTTCTGGTCGAATCCACTTGCGCGTCCTGAGGGTGATTCCAGATGAGTAATCAGGCATCGACGGTCGGTGAGGCTTTGAAGGGCAGGCGCGGGTCGATGTCCTGGGTGTCCCAGGTCTGTCGGACCCAGCCGTGGTGCGGGTCGTCGCTGATCAGCCAGTCGCGTATGGGGCCGGGGCCGGCCATGACGTTGAGGTAGTAAAGGTCGTAGCCTGGGGCGGCCATGGCGGGGGCCGTGCCAGCCGTACGGGACCAGGACGACGTCGCCAGGGCAGACCTCGGCGGAGACGTCGATGGGGCGTCAATGGTGGTGCCGGTGTATCTTGCCGAACTGGCGCCCTACGAGATTCGTGGATCGCTCGCCGGCCGTAACGAGGTCATGATTGTCTCTGGCATGCTGGCTGCCTTCGTGGTCAACGCCGTATCGGCAACCTTTGGGGAGAGTTCCACGGTGTTTGGCGCATCAGGCTCTCAGTCTCTGCCTTGCCGGCCGTCGCATTGTTCTCCGGCATGCTTCGCATGCCTGAATCACCCCGGGTGGCTCGTCTCCAAGGGGCGGCAGGAAGATGCCCTTAACGTACTGAAGACCATCCGCTCCGTCGATCGCGCGGAAGCCGAAGTTGAAGAGGTCAGGCACCTCGGAAACGAATACAAGGAAACGACGAGGTGGTCAGTGCTTGCGGTGCTGAAGAACAAGTGGCCGCTGCGCCTCATCTTGGTTGGTATTGGCATTGGCGTTGCCCAGCAGCTCACGGGCATCAATTCCATCCTGTACTACGGGCAGTCGGTCCTTATTAAGGCTGGCTTCAACTCCAACGCAGCCCTCATCGCCAACAGCGCCCCCGAAGTCATCTCGGTTCTCGGCAGCCTCATCGCGCTGCGGCTGATGGAAACCATGAACCGCCGCACGACGTTCATGTTGGGCTACGGACTCACCACCGCATGCCACTTCCTCATCGGCATCGCCTCCGTGACACTGCCTATCGGCAACCCGGCACGCCCGTTCGTTCTCCTTTTCTTGATTGTCGCCTTCGTGGGGTCTATGAACACATTTCTGAACGTCGCCACCTAAGTCACGCTGTCCGAAATCTTCCCGCTGCATATCCGCGGTTTTGCCATCGGTATTTCTGTCTTCTGCCTCTGGATCGCCAACGCCTTCTTCGGTCTGTACTTGCCCTCCATCGACGCCGCCGTCGGGATCACTGGCACATTCTTCATGTTCGGTGCCGTGGGTATTGCAGCCCTCATCTTCGTCTACACGCAGATGCCCGAAACACGCGGCCGCACCCTTGAGGCGCTCGAAGAGGACGTCACAACCGGCGCGATCTACCAGGTCCATAAAAAAGAGCGTCCGCCCCCCTAGAAGGACTGCCCGCGGCCACGGCCTCCAGGGCCCAAGCAGGCGGCGCGAAGCGATAGCCACCGTCGGAACCCTGTACAACGGCCGCAGCGGGCTCTTGGTACCGCGCTAAATAGTTTTTCGAAACTATCAAGAAGTTGGGCCCCGACCTCACGAAAGGTCGGGGCCCAAATGCGTTTTGATCGATGCTGTAGATCCGAAGCCGGAGCAAAGCCCAGGGAGGACTGCAGGACTTGCCGATGAGAGGTGCCACGGACGCGGGTCCCAGGGCATCTGCGCAATTTACGCCCGGCGGATGCACAAGGAATCCGAATGAAAAGGGGAATCCCCGCTTCCGGTTCTGACGGCCCGGCCGTCACGTCAGCTGTTTAGGAGGCCGTGGCACGGACGGAGCAGGAGAGGATGTGCTTCCGGGTGCGCTCGGCGATCGGAAACGGCGTATCAAAGCTGGGCAATGGGTACATGTCCTGCTCAACGATGGCGAACAGGTCCCTGCCCAGCCCGGCTGCGGCATCGAGGATCGGTTCGAAGTCCGGTACGCCCCGGGGCGGCTCGGTCATGATCCCCTGAGGTACCGCGTCGGCGAAGGTAACCCCGTTCTTCAGGACGTCGAACAACAGATCCTGGTCAACCTGCTTCAGGTGCAGGTAACCGATCCGGTCGGGATGTTCTTTGATGAGCCGGACACTGTCACCGCCGTAGTAGGCCAGATGGCCTGTGTCGAGGCAGACGCTGACGTAGCGCGGGTCGGTTTCGTTCAGGAATCTGTTGAGCTCCCGATAAGTGCCAATTTGGCTTTCGGCGTGTGAGTGAAATTGCTGGGCAAGCCCGAATTCTTCCTGCAGTGCCCGCCCAAGCCGGTTGTGGAGTTCCCGGAGGTTGTTCCATTGCTCCGTCCCGGGTGTGCGCAGGGCCGGGTTGGTGAATTCGGGTTCGCCCCACATCTCCGGAAGAACAACTACGTGTTCTGCCCCGAGCGCCGAAATCAGCTTGCCGATCTGTTGGGCTTCGGCCCAAGCGGCGTCCCAGGACTCCGAAGCGCCGCGGTGGAAGGACGTGAACATGGTTCCCGCAGTCAGCCGCAGCCCGCGCGAACCCAGCTCGTCGGCGAGCTGGTTCGGATCGGTTGGCAGGTACCCGTAGGGCCCAAGCTCGATCCATTCGTATCCTGCGTCCCGGACTTCATCGAGGAAACGGTCGTAAGGGGGCTGCTGGGGATCATTGGGGTACCAAACGCCCCAGGAATCCGGTGCGGTTCCTATGTGAATGCTGCTTGTCATGGCTGTTTCTACTTTCAAGCTTTAGTGTCCGTGGCTGCCAGGCCTATGGCACAGGCAGATGGAAGAACTTTGGGGTGGGAAGTGGTGCACCTTCAGTGCGCGGTACACCGCTGGAGGTCCGTACGACCACGTGCGGAATTTCCTTGTGTTCAAGCCAGGCGGCGTCCGGGGTTTCAAGGCGGGTCACCATCGCTGCCACTGCCCGATCGGTGAGGTCCCGCGGAGTAAAGCCGACTGTGGTGAGCTGGACATAGGGCAGGCGGGAGAGCGTGCTGTCGTCAAAGCCAACGACGGACATGTCTTCGGGGACCCGAAGCCCATGCCGCACCAGGGTTCCCATAATGCCCATTGCGCTGCGGTCGTTGGCGCCCATGATGGCGGTCGGAAGGTGGGCACGGTGCAGAAGCTCGATCGCCGCTGCCGATCCCCCCTCTTCCGAGTAGTCCCCCTCAACGACGTCGATACGGTCCCCAAGGCCTGCTGCGTTCATCGCCTTCTCGTAAGCACGGCCGCGGACCGTGCTGCCGGGACCGTTGCCTCCGTTGACGTAGGCAATCCGGGTGTGCCCCAGCTCGATGAGGTGCTCCACGAGCATGCGGGTGCCGGCAGCATCGTCGACGCGTAAATCGTCGCGGGCCTCCGTGCTGCGGGGGCCACCGACCATGGTCACAGGGATACTTCCCGGCAGACCTGAGGCAAAGCCACCTCCCCCCTCGGCCGCGAGCACGAAGAGTCCTTCAATCCGCTGGCCCAGCAGCTCCGCAACGACAGTGGCGCTGCTGCGGTCCTTCGTCAACGGACCTAGGATCAGGGAGAACCCGAGCTTCTGAGCCGACTCGAAGAGAGCCTCGACCAGGTCAACCTCGAAGGGCTGATGCATGGTGAACAGCACCCCAAGCCGGAAGGTGCGGCGTCCCCGGAGTGCCCGTGCGGAGGCATCCGGGTAGTAGCCGATTTCCTTTGCCGCTGCGAGAACTTTCTTGCGTGTGTCATCGCTGGCACCGGGAAGGTCGCGGAGGACAAGGGAGACCAGCTGGCGGGACACCCCAACATGGTCTGCGAGGGTCTTCATGGTGGGCCTTCTTGCTGCAAGGCCGGTCGCCGCTGGCGATGTCGCCTCTGATTGCTCCGCTTGAATGTCCACTTGTGCTCCGTGACTTTGATCGATCGCTTGCTGCTCCGACTACCTTAGTGAACCGGCACGAGGCGGGCGCCGGCGAAACCCCGTCTGCTGCTGCCCGCTCCCCCGTTTAGGAGGAAGGGAAGTCCCGGCGACTTTCCTAGTGGCTCACCGGTACGGCTGACCCGCGCAGGGCGCCCGAGAAGGCGTCCCGGAACGATTCCAGGGCGGCGGTTGAATCCTCTTTGGCCCAGGCCTCCATGGCGACGACTCCCACGTATCCAATGTCCGCCAAAGCCTTGGCAACGGCAGGGTATGCAATTTCGCCGGTGCCGGGTTCGAACCGGCCGGGAACGTCGGCGACCTGAATTTCTCCAATCAGCGGCAGTGCCCGGGTGACCAGCTCAATCAGGTTTCCCTCGCCAATCTGTGCGTGGTAAAGGTCCAGGTTCAGGCGCAGGAACGGGCTGCCTACGGCCTCAACGAGAGCAATGGTCTCCCACGCTTTTGCGAACGGGGTGCCGGGATGATCGACGGCCGTGTTGAGGTTTTCAAGCGTGAAGATGCGGTTGTACTTCTGGCCCAGATCGGCAACCCGCTTCAGAGTGTCAGTCGCACGCACCCAATCCGGTCCACTCGTCGACTCCCTTGGACGGACAGGAAGACCCTTGCCGTCCAGGCCGCCGCCGTGGAGGTTCAGCCGCGGGGAATCAAGCACCTCTGCCGCCTGCAGAGACTCTTCGGCGGTCGCCAGCAGTTCCTTGGCCCCGTCTTCCTCAATCAAGTCACCGCGGATGTAACCGGTCATGGAGGCGAACGTCGCTCCAGTGCCTGCCAGCCCCTTCAGATCTTTAGCCGTCCAGTCCCAAATTTCGACCTGAAATCCCAGGGAATCTATCTTTCTGACGCGCTCCTCGAAAGGTAGGTCAGTGAACAACATCTCCGCTGACGCAGCCAGGGTAATGCCGTTTGGGTTGAGCGCAACACTCATGCGAGATCCTCCAATATTTCCGGGGCGCCGCCAGTCGCTCTCGACAGGCTCCATCGCCATACTGCACGCCAGATTAGCACGTGCCAGTACCTCAATCGAAGTACTGGCCCATCGCCACTGTCACGTGCTAGCCTCGTATTAGTAAGCATGTCAGGACAAATGAAGAGGTGAAGCAATGCCACTGGTAAGAATCGACGTCAATGAAGGCCGGAACAAAGAGCAGCTCCAGGGCCTGAGCCAAGCCATCCATGACGCGATTCTGGCCGAGTATGGCATCCCCGAAAGGGACTACTTCCACATCCTGACCGAGCACCCGCAGGGGCAGATCTTCGCGCAGGACGCCGGACTGGGATTTGAACGCTCCCACGATGTCGTGATGATCCAGATCTTTACCCAGGGCGGACGCAGCCAGGCCGCGAAGCAGTCCCTGTTCGCTGCCGTGGCGGACCGTTTGGGCGAAGTGGGAATCGGAGGCGAGAACGTCTTCATCGGCTACGTCGAAAACACCCCGGGCGACTGGTCGTTCGGCTTTGGAAAGGCCCAGTACGTCACCGGCGAACTGGCTATACCCAAGAAATGAGCAGTACCGCCCGGCCCGCCGTTGGGGGCGGGTCGGGCGGTACCCCTTGACGGGAACTTTGCCCCACCCATGACAATCACACAGAAAGGTCCACGATCATCGTGACCCACGAGCTTCTTACGATCGGGCGCATCAGCGTTGATATCTACCCGAACGACACCGGCGTCGGCCTGGAGGACGTGAACTCCTTCGGCAAGTACCTCGGCGGTTCCCCTGCCAACGTTGCCGTTGCCGCTGCCCGGCACGGCCGTCACGCCGGCGTCATCACCCGCACGGGCAAGGACCCCTTCGGCGTATTCCTGCGCCGCGAACTGGAAAAGTTCGGTGTTGACGGCTCCTTCGTAGCCCCCGTCGCTGGCCTGCAGACCGCGGTCACCTTCTGCGCGATCAAGCCGGCAACGGACGAGTTCCCGCTCTACTTCTACGGCCGCTTCCCCACGGCTCCGGACCTGCAGATCAAGGCTGAGGACCTGGACCTGGACGCGATCCGGGAGGCCGGAATTTTCTGGTCCACGGTGACGGGCCTGTGCCAGGAGCCGTCCCGCAGCGCGCACATTGCTGCGCACGAGGCACGGCCCCGCACCGGCCTGGCCGAGGGGCAGTTCACCATCCTGGACCTGGATTACCGGCCGATGTTCTGGGCTTCTGAGGAAGAAGCCCGCGCGGAGGTCGCCAAGATCCTCCCGCACGTCACCGTTGCGATCGGCAATGACAAAGAATGCGCCGTCGCCGTCGGTGAGGGCACCCCGGACGAACAGGCGGACCGGCTGCTCGATGCAGGCGTGGAGATCGCCGTCGTCAAGCTCGGCCCGGAGGGTGTGATGGCCAAGACCCGCACCGAGCGCGTTGTCTCTGCGCCGGTCCCGGTGGATACCCTGAACGGCCTGGGCGCCGGTGATTCCTTCGGCGGCGCATTCTGCCACGGCCTGCTGTCCGGCTGGCCCCTGGCCCAGGTCCTGGACTACGCCAACGCTGCGGGCGCGATTGTCGCCTCCCGCCTGTCCTGCGCGGACGCGATGCCGACACCGGACGAGGTCACCTCGCTGCTGGCCGAACGCGGCCGCCCCATCCCCGGTGCTGCACCGGGGACCGCCGAATTTGCCACCGAAGGAGCTGCCCTGTGACTCTCACCCCCCTTGCCTCCAACAGCGCAGTTGATGATGACCCGCGCCGTTACGAGCACCTGAGCACCATCCGGCTCGAAGACCCCGAGGCCGTGGCCCGCGCGGCGAAGGCCCGCCGCCGCCACCCGGGTGGAAAGGCCGGCCGGCAAAACTTCATTGTGGCTGCCGACCACCCGGCCAGGGGCGCCCTCGCAGTTGGTTCGGATCCTGTGGCGATGGCTGACCGGCGGCAGCTGTTGGACCGGCTGCAGATCGCCCTCGCGAACCCGGCCGTCGACGGCATCCTGGCCTCCCCGGACATCATGGATGACCTGCTCCTGCTCGGCGCCCTGGACGGCAAGCTGGTCTTCGGTTCGATGAACCGCGGCGGGCTCGCCGGGCTTGTGAACGAGTTCGATGACCGGTTCACTGGGCACACCGCCGCAGCTCTCGAAGCGCTGGGCGCGGATGGCGGGAAGATGCTGACCCGGATCTGCCTGGGCGACCCGGACACCGTCGTCACCCTCGAAGCAACGGCTAAGGCCATCGATTCCCTGGCGGAGCGGAAGCTGATCGCCATGGTGGAGCCATTCCTGTCCGTCCGTGAGAACGGCAGAGTCCGCAACGACCTGTCCACCAACGCGGTGATTAAGTCCATCGGCATCGCCGAAGGCCTGGGTTCCACCAGCGCCTACACCTGGATGAAGCTTCCGGTGGTGGCGGAGATGGAGCGCGTGATGGCGGCGACCACCATGCCCACCGTCCTCCTGGGCGGGGACCCGGCCGGCAGCCAGGACGAGGTCTTCGCCACCTGGGGCGCGGCCCTGTCCCTGCCGGGCGTGCAGGGCCTGACCGTCGGCCGTACCCTGCTCTACCCGAATGACGGGGACGTCGCCGGCGCCGTCGCCGCGGCCGCCTCGTTGCTGCACCACACCACAGAAGCATCGGAGTAACAATGGGAACCACAACAGGAACACGCAGGATGACGGTGGCCCAGGCCGTCGTTGAATACCTTTCCAGGCAGTACACCGTGGACACGGTGGGCGGTGTGGAGTACCGGGAGCGCCTGATCCCGGGCGCGTTCGGGATTTTCGGGCACGGCAACGTCGCCGGCGTGGGCCAGGCTCTGAAGCAGTATCAGCAGCTGGACCCGGCGATCATGCCGTACTACCAGGGCCGCAACGAGCAGGCGCAGGTCCCCCAGGCCGTGGGTTACGCCCGGCACCCCCGCCGCCGCCAGACGTTCGCGGTCAGCACCTCCATTGGGCCGGGTTCCTCGAACCTGCTCACCGGTGCGGCGCTGGCGACCACCAACAGGCTTCCGGTGCTGTTGCTGCCGTCGGATACGTTCGCCACCCGTGCCGCGGACCCGGTGCTGCAGCAGCTTGAGCAGCCGTACGCGTACGACCTCACGGTCAATGACGCGTTCCGCCCGTTGTCGAAGTTTTTTGACCGGGTGAACCGGCCCGAGCAGCTGTTCTCGGCGTTCCACCACGGCCTGCGCGTCCTCACCGACCCGGCCGAGACCGGGGCGGTGACCATTTCGCTGCCGCAGGACGTCCAGGCCGAGGCCTTCGACGTTCCCGAGGAGTTCCTGGCCGAGCGCGAGTGGCGGATCCGCCGCCCGGACGCCGACGACGCCGACACCGCCCGCGCCATCGAGGCGATCAGGGCGGCGAAGCGGCCGCTGGTTATTGCCGGCGGCGGCGTCCTCTACGCCTACGCCAACGACGAACTCGCCAGGTTCGCGGAGCTGACAGGCATCCCGGTGGGGAACACCCAGGCCGGTGTCGGCGTCCTGCCCTGGGACCACGCCCAGTCCCTCGGAGCCATTGGCTCCACGGGCACGACGGCGGCGAACGCCATCGCTGCCGAGGCTGACCTGGTCATCGGCGTCGGCACCAGGTATGAGGACTTCACTACCGCGTCCCGGACCGCGTTCCAGAACCCGGACGTGCGCTTCATCAACATCAACGTCGCGGCGATCGATGCGTACAAGCACGGCACGCACCTGCCGATCGTCGCTGACGCCCGCAAGGCCCTGGATAAGCTCAACCAGGCCCTGGGCGGCTACCGTGTGGGCGCGGACCTTGAGCAGACAATCGCGGCCGAGAAGCAGCGTTGGGACGCCACCGTGGACGAGGCCTTCGACACCCGGTACACGCCGCTGCCGGCGCAGAACGAGATCATCGGCGCCACCCGCCGGGCCATGGACGATGCCGACGTGGTGGTCTGCGCCGCGGGTTCGCTGCCGGGGGATCTGCACAAGATGTGGCGGGTCCGCGACCCCTTCGGCTACCACGTCGAATACGCCTACTCCTGCATGGGCTACGAAATCCCCGGCGGCCTGGGCGTCAAACGCGCAGCGATCGCTGAGGCGAAAAGCACGACGGCGGCAGGCGGGGAAGGCGCGGAGGTGCGGGACGTCGTCGTGATGGTGGGGGACGGCTCCTACCTGATGATGCACACCGAACTGGTCACCGCCGTCGCCGAACACATCAAACTGATCGTGGTCCTGATCCAGAACCACGGCTACGCCTCCATCGGCTCCCTGTCCGAGATGCTGGGCTCGCAGCGGTTCGGCACCCGGTACCGCGCCCTTGACGAGGAGCAGCACAGCTTCGACGAGGGCGAGACCCTGCCCGTCGATCTGGCCCTGAACGCCGAGTCCCTGGGCGTGAAGGTCATCCGGATCGAACCGGGGGAGAAGGTCATCGCCGAACTCGAACAGGCCATCCGCGACGCGAAAGCCGCCCCCGAGCGGGGCGGTCCCATCCTGATCCACGTCGAATCCGACCCGCTGCTGGATGCACCGTCCTCCGAATCCTGGTGGGACGTCCCCGTCTCCCAGGTCTCCGAACTTAAATCCACCCAGCAGGCCTTCCAGACCTACACCGACCACAAGAGCCGCCAGCGCAAACTGCTCGGCTGAACCTGCTGGAGGCACCGGGCAGCTTCCGGTGCCTCCAGCAGCCCGGCACACTTTTCCCAGCGACAGACCAAGGAAGCCCACCATGTCAACGACGACCACTACCGACATCAACCACTTCATCAACGGCGCCGAAACCGCCGGCGAGGGTGACCGCACCACCCCCGTCTACAACCCGGCCACCGGCCAGGTCTCCGCGCAGCTGCAGCTGGCCAACCGCGCCGACCTGGACGCCACCGTCGCCGCCGCCCGCAAAGCCGCCGACACCTGGGGCGATATTTCCCTGGCCAAGCGCACCGCCGTGCTGTTCAAGTTCCGCGAACTCGTCGCCTCCCACGTCGACGACCTCGCGGCCCTGATCACCGCCGAGCACGGCAAGGTCCTCTCCGACGCCAAGGGCGAGATCGGCCGCGGCCTGGAAGTCATCGAATACGCCTGCGGCATCCCCACCCTGCTCAAGGGCGACTACTCGGACCAGGTCTCCACCGGCATCGACGTCTTCTCCTTCCGCGAACCCCTCGGCGTGGTTGCCGGCATCACCCCGTTCAACTTCCCCGTCATGGTGCCGCTGTGGATGGCCCCGATGGCCATCGCCACCGGCAACGCCTTCATCCTCAAGCCCTCCGAACGCGACCCCTCCGCCTCCATGCTGCTCGCCAAGCTCTGGAAGGACGCCGGACTGCCCGACGGCGTCTTCCAGGTCCTGCACGGCGACAAGGAAACCGTCGACGGGCTCCTGACCCACCCGGACGTGGACGGCATCTCCTTCGTCGGCTCCACCCCGATCGCCCAATACGTCCACGAAACCGCCACCAGGCACGGCAAAAGGGTCCAGGCCCTGGGTGGGGCGAAGAACCACGCCATCATCCTCCCCGACGCCGACCTGGACAACGCCGCCGACCACCTCGCCGCCGCCGCGTTCGGCTCCGCAGGCGAACGCTGCATGGCCATCTCCGTCGCCGTCGCCGTCGGCGACGCCGCGGACCTGATCGTCAAGAAGGTCGAGGAGCGCGCCCTGGCCGTCAAGGTCAACAACGGCACCGCCCCCGACGCCGAAATGGGCCCGGTCATCACCCCGGCCTCCAAGGAACGCATCGTGAAGATCGTCACCGAAGCCGAAGCCGCGGGAGCGGCCATGGTGGTGGACGGACGCGACCTCGTAGTCCCCGGCCACGAAGACGGCTTCTGGGTAGGCCCCACCGTAATCGACCACGTCAAAACCGGAATGACCGCCTACACCGAGGAAATCTTCGGACCCGTCCTGGTTGTGGTCCGCGTCGACAGCCTGGAAGACGGCATCGCGCTGATCAACGCCAACCCCTACGGCAACGGCACCGCCATCTTCACCTCCTCCGGCGCTGCCGCCCGGAAGTTCCAGCGCTCCGTCACCGTCGGCATGATCGGCATCAACGTGCCCCTGCCCGTCCCGGTGGCCTACCACTCCTTCGGCGGCTGGAAAGCCTCACTCTTCGGCGACAAGCACATCTACGGCCCCGAAGGCGTATCCTTCTACACCCGCGGCAAAGTCATCACCTCCCGCTGGCCCGAACCCACCCACGCCTCCGGCGCCTCCTACAACTTCCCCTCCAACTAATTCACCGGGGGCTGGCGGCAATGGCTGCCAGCCCCTGCATTTATCCCAACAACCCCAGCCCCCCCAAGGTGCGCAGCTATGTCGCAGAATCGATCCCCAATCACGAGTCATGCTGCCGGTTTCTTCAGCGTTCAACGCAGTGACTCCGTTCCCGCCGGGCTCACGCAGGAGACTTGGGAGTGGTGAACAAGCGCTCCGGCTCTATCCGGCTGACCAGAAGAAAAAGCTGAGCGTCATATCGTCCGGATTCGCGACTTCAGTTCTTCCTACCCATGACCCGTGCGGGCTAATGCCCGCACGGGTCATCTGCTTAACCGACTCAACGCGCCGCCTGGTGCAACAGGGCGGGGAGCTAAGGCGCCCCAAATTTTGGGTTCGGCACTGCATGGGCTGTTCCGGGCAGGCATTGCAGGCCTTCGGGAAGGCGGCTGCCCGCCCGCGGTGACACCGCTTGAGCCGCTCTGCCGCACCGTCGCAGGGCGGCGCGGGCGCCCATCGCCCCTGGACTGGTGATCCAGCTTCATCTCCTTCGGGCTGCCGAGGGCTGGAGGCGTCCCGCCTGGAGAGTATCGACCCGGCGAACCTGGGCCAAGCTACAAGGAACCTGGGCTTTTCGGCGAAGTCCTGTTGATCGCCAGGTGCGAAGCGGCGCACGTGTCGAGCGAAACCAATTCCTATGGGCCAGCATTCAGGGATGCCCTGGAGGACATTCTTTCGCCCCGGACGGTGTTCTCAGCGATGGCAGTACGCGGTAACTGGAGTGCCGCAGCGTAAGCCCGGCACACAGGAAAGCCAGGTTGGAACTTGGGCTACGAAAAGATGCCGCCTGCCAGTGTCATTGACACTTGCAGGCGGCATCGGCACTTCATATCCATCAGGCCTGTGTGGTTGGCGGACAGTGCGGGCTTTTAGTTTCCTTCGGTCTTGCTGATTTCAGATTCGACTTCAGCTACAACGTCGCTGTGTCCGCCAAGCTGCTCTAGTTCGTGAGCGAGTTCGGCAAGTTCGGCGCCGCCGGCCATCTGGGCGGTCAGCTCTTCGAGCGTGATGTCTTTCTTCTCGTAGTAGCCGATGGACTTGCCGCGCTTGAGTAGCAGGAACCGGTCCCCCACCGGGAAAGCGTGGTGGGGGTTGTGGGTAATGAAGACAACGCCGAGCCCGCGGTCGCGGGCCTGGAGGATGTAACGCAACACCACACCTGACTGTTTGACTCCCAGGGCCGCCGTCGGCTCGTCAAGGATCAGGACCTTGGCCCCGAAGTAGACCGCGCGGGCGATCGCCACGCATTGGCGCTCACCGCCGGAGAGCTGTCCGATGGGCTGCTCGACGTCACGGAGGTCGATGCCCATTTCGGCGAGTTCGTGCTTGGTGATGTCCTTCATCTTCTGGACGTCCAGGCTCTTGAACGGCCCGAACCCTGTGGTGAGCTCCGAGCCGAGGAAGAAATTCCGCCAGATGGGCATCAGGGGGACGACGGCGAGGTCCTGGTAGACGGTTGCGATGCCAACATCAAGGGCGTCTCGGGGTGAGCTGAACTTGCGTTCCTCCCCCATGATTTTCAGCGTGCCGGCGTCGTGCTGGTGCAGGCCGGCGATGATTTTTATCAGCGTGGATTTGCCGGCGCCGTTGTCGCCCAAGACGCAGGTGACCCGGCCGTTGTCCACGGCCATGGTGACATCGCTGAGCGCAAGGATGTTGCCGTAGTTCTTCCCCACCTTCTCCAGTGAGAGCAGGTGCACCGGAGTATGGGTGAGAGGGTCGGTTTCGTTCTGCAGCAGGGTCCGCTGATCAATCTGGTGCGCGTTCATTGCTTGCCTTCTTATTTCTGTTCTGCGCGGCGCTTGACCACGAGGTTGACGATGGTGGCGAGCAGCAGCATCAGCCCCAGGAAGAACTTGAACCAGTCCGGGTTCCACTGGGCGTACACGATGCCCTTGTTGGCCATGCCGAAGATGAAGGCACCGATGGCACCGCCCACTGCCGAACCGTAGCCGCCGGTCAGAAGGCAGCCACCGATCACGGCGGCGATGATGTAGAGAAATTCGTTACCGATGCCTTCACCGGACTGAACGGCATCGAAGGCGAACAGGTTGTGCATGCCCAGGATCCAGGCGCAGAACCCGACGGCCATGAAGAGTCCGATCTTGGTCTTGGTGACGGGTACACCTACGGCGCGGGCAGCATTGGCGTCCCCGCCGGCTGCGAAGATCCAGTTGCCGATCTTGGTGCGGAGCAGAATCCACGAGGCCAGTGCCACCAGGGCGATCCAGATGAACACGGTGATGTTGACGTCCACGCTTCCGATCTTTACGGAAGAGGCGAAGATGGCGCGGGCGGAATCGAAGCCGTCCATGGTGGAGATGGATGGCGAGGACACGCCGCCGCCGATGATGCGGGTCAGGCCGAGGTTGAGGCCGGTGAGCATCAGGAAGGTGGCCAGGGTGATGATGAAGCTGGGCAGCTTGGTCTTGATCAGCAGCCAGCCATTGATGAAGCCGACGGCTAGGGAGACGATCAGGGCCAGTGCCACGCCTACCCAGACGTTCGTGCTGAAGTACCAGCTAAAAAGGGAAGCCGTCAGGGCGGAGCTGATCACCGCAACACCGGTGGAGAGGTCGAATTCCCCGCCGATCATCAGCAGCGAGACTCCGACAGCCATGATGCCGATCGTGGAGCTGCCGTACAGCACGGTCGCGAGGGAGGCCGGCTGCAGGAACACGGGGGCGGCGACGGAAAAGAAGACGAAAAGGACTGCGGCGCCGACGAGAGCGCCTACTTCCGGGCGGCCGAGGAGCTTCTGAAGGGGGTTGCGCTTGGCAACACGTTCATCGGTTACAGGACGCGTGGGCGAGGCTAGTGTCTGAGTCATTGGATCTCCTGAGGCCAGGCCGGGGCTTACGCCCCGGCCTGGGCGCGGTTATTTAGCGGATACCCTGCTGGGCGTACTCGAGCACCTGCGCGGCAGAGTCTTTGTCGATGATGGACGGGCCGGTCAAAACCGGCAGCCCGCCGCCGACGTGGAACCCGCCACGCTTGACCTGCCACAGCGAGTCGATGGCGCCATAACCCTGAAGCCATGGCTGCTGGTCGACAGTCAATGCGACTGTCCCGTCGGTGATCGCCTTGCCGAGCTCGGCGTTCATGTCAAAGGAAGCCACCTTGGCCTTGCTTCCGGCAGATTCGACCGCCTTGACGATGGTCAGCGTCACCGGGGCTGCAAGGCCGATCACTGCATCTGCATCGGCCGTAGCCTGCAGCTTCGCAGTTACGGTCGAAGAAACGCTGCTCATATCGGTACCCGTGACATAAAGGTTCTCTGTACCCGGGACCTTTTCCTTTACACCCTGGCACCGGGCTTCCAGAGCCACGTTGCCCTGCTCCTGGATGACGCAGATGGGGTGCTTGATGCCGTCTTTGGCGAGGCGTTCGCCCACCGCGTTGCCGGCGATGTTCTCGTTAGACCCGAAGTGTGTGAAAGCGCCCAGCTGCTTCCAGACGTCGCCACCGGCGTTCAGGCTGACAACTGGGATCCCGGCGTCGGTAGCCTTCTTCAGAACGTCCTTGAGCGCGTCCGGCTTTGCCAGCGTGACCGCGATGCCATCGACCTTCTGGTCGATGGCCTGTTGGATCAGCTGGGCCTGGCGGCCGCCTTCAGCATCGGAGGTGTAGAGAAGTTCGACGTTGTCCTTGGCGGCAGCTTCTTCAGCGCCCTTGCGCACGATGTCCCAGAAAGTGTCTCCGGCCGGTGCGTGAGTCACCATGGCGATCTTGATCCGGGGAGTTGAGGCTACTTGTCCGGCTGCGGCTCCGCCGCCACTGTCGGCTGGCCGGCCGCCCTGGGTTGAACAGGCGCTGAGGGCGATGAGCGGAATGACGGCTGCAGCCACGGCCAACTGGCGGAGGTTGGTTTTCTTCACTGTGGATCTCCTTTGATTCCAAGGTGTGTCAGCGTCCTGCCGTGGAAGGCAGTAGGCGGACTTTGTTGAGCTGAAAACTGATTAAAAAGACCATGCAGTCCGTCGCAAATCTCTAGTTCTGAAGCCCCTGCGGGACCCGGTTACAGAACTGCGACCGACGGCTGTATTTAGTTGATTGTGCAGAGCGCGGACGGTGCGGTGATACGCCGCCCCGTCCGGGCTCTTGGTGCTTTTGCGCAACAGGCACTTTGAGCGTGCACGGTTTAGCCGACCGAGTGGAGCTCCGCTTCGGCGGGGTGCAGTTCCGCGATTGTGGCGACGTCGACGGGCTGCCCGGTTTCAGCGGAGCGTACTGCAGCCAGGGCGATTGCCAGGGCGTTGCGGGCATCCGCACCGCCGGGGGCCTGCGGGCCGGCGACCGGGAGTCCGTCGCGGCGGGCCTGAATGGCGTCCGCGAAGTGAGCGAGTTCATCTGTGTAAGCGTCGTGGAAGAGGTCCACGTTCAGGCGGACCGTTTCGGCGTTGATGCCGGCAGCCGTGTAACTGGCGGCGCTGGTTGCCTGGGGTCCGCCGGCGGTCACCATGCCAGCTGAGCCGAAGACTTCGCCCCGGACGTCGTAGCCGTAGAGGGCGTTGAAGTTGGCCTCGGCCACGGCGATGGCACCGTTGCTGTAGGTGACGGTGACGACTGCTGTGTCGAGCAGTCCGCCGGCCTTTGCCTGGGGTGCGACCAAGGCGTCAGCCACTGCATGGACACGCACGGGGACAGCCCCGGGGTTGAGCCAGTTCAGCGTGTCGAAGTCGTGGATCAGCGTTTCAAGGAAGATGGTGCCGGCCGGGATCCGCTCGGGGCTGGCGATCCCCGCTTCAGTGCCCGGGTCGCGGGTGAGGGAGCGCAGCAACTGCGGGGTTCCCACGGCACCGTCGTCGATCAGCTTGCGTGCTGCGGCGAAGTCGGCGGAGTAGCGCCGGGTGAAGCCGAACTGGACAATGACACCGGCAGCCTCGGCCGCGTCGATCGCTTCGTCGATCTCTTCGATGGTGCGACCGCCCGGCTTTTCGCAAAAGGCGTGCTTTCCGGCCTTCGCTGCTGCAGCAATCAGCCCGGAGTGGAACCGTGCCGGCGCCGCGATGAGGACAGCGTCGATGTCGGGGTCGTTGATCACGTCCGCAGGATCGGCGCTGATCTTGGTCACTCCCAACCGGCTCGCCAGAGCCTCGACAGCAGGGAGAGCCGGGTCGGCGATCGCTTCCAGCCGGGCGTTAGGGATCCGCCGTGCGACAGATTCGGCGTGGAAGCCACCGATCCATCCTGCACCGATAAGGCCGATGCGAACCGGCTGGTCGTCAGCGACCGGGTGCTGAAGGTAACTCATAAAAACTCCTGAAAGCTGGTTTCTAGATCGTTCTAGTGAGAATATCTTGGCATGTGATTGGCGTCATGTCTAGATCGTTCTATAGAGTGTTTTAGTCAAGGAGGAACATGACGAAACAGCAGCGCCGCGCAACCTTGATGGACGTGGCTAACGCAGCCGGGGTCTCGCGTGCCTTGGTCTCCATCGTCATGCGCGGTGCACCCGGCGCTGCCGAGGGAACACGTGAGAAAGTTCTGGAAGCGGCGCGGGAACTCGGCTATAGAGCAGACACCAGGGCGCGGCTGCTTCGCAGCAGCCGAACGAAACTTCTTGGCCTCGTCTTCTCCAGCTCACAGCCCTTCCACACGGAAATCGTCGACGCCGCCTACGCCGAAGCGGCCGCCAGAGGATATGAGATTGCCCTTAGTGCCGTAGCCGCCGGACGGCCTGAGGAGCGTGCCATCGAGTCGCTCCTGGACGTTGGCGCTGAAGCGCTCATCCTCATTTCCTCTACGCTCAGCAACGAGGAACTCGCCAGACACGCCCGCCAGGTACCCGTCGTGAGCCTTCTCCGCGACGAAGTCGGGGAAGAAGTGGATTCAGTCAGCAGCGACGATCACGCCGGCATCCGCATAGCGGTCGAACATCTCACCAACTTGGGCCACAGACGCATTGTGCACGTCGACGGGGGGTCAGCCGTTTCCGCAGACCACCGAAGGGAAGCGTTCCGCGCAGAGATGCTACGCCACGGCTTGGAGCCAGTAGTTGTTCCCGGCGGCCCTGATGAAGAAGCCGGAATCAGGGCTGGTCGCAATTTTCAGGCATTCGCGCCCACCGCCGTGATCGGGTTTAACGACAGGTGCGCCCTCGGTGTCATGGAAGGCCTGCGTGCCTCAGGACTGAAGGTTCCGGCGGACGTGTCGGTTCTCGGCTATGACGACAGCCAATTTGCCCGGCTCAGCTACGTTCAACTGTCATCAATCAGTCAGGACGCTCCACTCCTCGCGGCCGCCGCCGTTGACCGTGCCGTTGACCGCGTGGAAGGCACTCGCCCGCCAGCCAGCGTAGTTAGAATGCCACACTTGGTAGTCCGCGAGACAACAGCCAAAGCGGCCACGGTCCAAACCGACACCGCCTCCGTGGGGTAGTCCATCAGCTGGCAGCCCAAACTCCATAAAGAGGCATTCTTCCGTGACCTCGACCCCTGCCCCATGCCTGCTTGATGTACACCCAACCTGACGTTAGTTACGCCTATTAGGAGTGTGACCTTCGGCGATAAATGGCGGTCTTTTTCGGCGCTATTTATCGCCTGGGCGGCGTTAACCTTGCTCTTTGAATGGCGCGGTAGACGGTAGCCACTGCCATTCCTTCCCGCGTCCTGGCACGGATTCGGCTTCGAACTCGGCAACCATGCCCAGGACGTTGCATAGCAGCTTCCCCACCGGATCGTGAGGGTCGTAGACGCTGCCGCCAAGGATGAGGGCAACCCCTTTGCGGGTGAGTTCGTCCGCGATGTCCCTGGCGTCGGGCAACGATCGAGCGAGGCGATCAAGCTTGGTTACCACGAGGGTGTCTCCGTTGCGGCATGCGGCCAGGGCTTGCCAACGCCGGGTCGTTCGCGTTGGGTGCCGGTGAATCCGTGATCGACGTAGATAGCGTCGGGATCCACGCCGGGGCGGCCGCGAGAGCGTCGCACTGGGCGGTTAGGTCTTGAGTGTTGGTGGAGACACGGGCGTAGCCGATAAGCATGACGCCGAGTGCACCGTTTAGGGCCCCCTGATTCTGTGTCGAAGCAACGCCTGTGAAGGAACGAGCTTTGCGCCGCTAGGCGCGATCGAGCCTTGAACCTTCTGGCGCTGACCTCCCGCAACTGGGAACAGATCCGCTCAGCCGGCAGCAGGCTGGACGTCTGGGACCGGCTCGTGGAACGCGCCGGCCGCAAGGCAGTGGTGGTGTACTCCTGGCAGGTGCCGCCTTCATGGGACGCCGAACACCACCTGCAGATCTCCGTGGCAGCACTCCAGGACGGTGACCAGTTGCAGATGACGACCGAACTGCTGCCGATCTGGCCCGTCCACCACGCGGAACTCCTAGCCGATGTCGCGGCCGCAGGTCTAAGCCTCGCAGGGTCCACGTACGACGCGACCCAACCGAATTATCTCGTCACCGCTCAGCGCGACGCGCAGGGTTACCGACCTGACCCACATTCTCCTCATCTCGGCGTCGCATGATCACACCGTCCGCGGCGAGACCGGACGGCCATGTTGCGTCCCGCTCAGGCACCGGCTTACGGGCAGGCGGCGCGCTCGAAACCGCGTTCATTAGTGGCGATGCATTCCTCAATCAGGCAGTCGCCGTAGGGCACGATGGTGTGATGACAACCGCATGCGTGATCGCCGTGAGCCGCGACGACGAACACCGCTTCTCGAAGCCACGCCGCGGATCCATCAGCCTTGTCGCCGGCCTCGGCGTAGAAGGAGACGCCCACTTCGGGGCCACCGTGCAGCATCTGTCGCGTGTGCGTCGAGACCCGACGCAGCCGGATCTCCGGCAGGTTCACTTGATCCAACGGGAACTATGCGAGGACGTGACAGCAGAGATTGCTCCAGGCGAGCTCGGCGAGAATGTCACCACGGAAGGGGTCGACCTGCTGAGACTCCCCCGCGGGACACGCCTACGACTCGGCGCCGAGGCTGCTGTCGAAGTGACCGAGCTGCGTAATCCGTGCCGGATTATCTGATGCCCATCGACGTGGGGCCGCTGGTGGAGTACTTCCCCGACCGCGCGGAGGAATCGCGCTCAGCGCTTCGTCTCGTACCTGGTCACGACCACGCCGCCGGGAAACGTCCGCGTCTCCACCAGGTTCAGGTTCACCCAGCTGTCCAGCGAGGTGAAGAACGGGGTGCCGCCGCCCACCAGGACCGGATAGGTGGCCAGCGCGTACTCGTCGATCAGCCCGGCCCGTATGGCCGCCCCGGCGAGCATTGCTCCGCCGACGCTCATCGGGCCGCCATCCCCGGCCTTGAGCCGGGTGATCTCGGCGATCGCGTCGCCGGTGACCAGGCGGGTGTTCCAGTCGACCTTGTCGATCGTCGAGGAGAACACCACCTTCGGGGTGTCCCGCCAGTTCCGCGCGAACTCGATCTCCGCTGGGGTGGCGTTGGGCTGCTGGTCGCCGGTCGGCCAGTAGGAGCTCATGGTCGCCCAGAGCTTGCGGCCGTACAGCGACAGGCTGCTAGCCCGCTCCTGGTCGAGCCACCACTGGAACAGTTCGTCGCTCGGCCCGCTCCAGCCGATGTCGTCGCCGGCCGCGGCGATGTAGCCGTCCAGGGTCAGATTCATGCCGTAGATCAGTTTCCGCACGGCGCCAGCCATCCGTCTCGTAGTGGTCGAGGGGCGTCGTTGAACTCTGTCGTCCCGCAAACGATTAGCTGCTTCCTGTCCCTCATAGAGCCACCGTAACTGCCCATGATCTCGATGCCATAGCTTCGGTCCGCGTTTCAACTGAGCTTCCCGGTGAGGGATCCGCGTAGGGGGCGGACTGGGACTCCCGCCGAACTGGTGCTTTGCGTTGGCAACCCTGCGACGACGCCCGGGTTCGCCCGGCCTCGCGTTCCGGGTGAGGCCTGTCCAAAGCCGATGCTGTGCGCGTCATAGGGCGCGAGGGATTCCATGAGCGTAATCCCGCTGGTTGATGCGAGTTCTACCAACCCCTCTACCATTTGGCTCGCCCGGAGTGGGCTGCAGGTATAGCCATACTGCATCTACAGGGCGTCCGTCGGGGCCGGATATTCGGACTGCCCGTTGTTCCGCAGCGGGGAACAACGTCTTCAAGGCATCGATGGCTCCTTCCCCTCCGTCCGCCATTGGTAGGAGTCGGACGTCGTCGTTAGGGCGGACAGTCAACCAACCCTCGGCGATGTTGCGGGCCGCGGCATCCGCGGTTGCTGTGCCCCTTAAGGAGTCGGGGGCGAAGACGATGCGGGCCGCGTCTTTACTGGTGCGGCTCACATTCGGGCCGCAACCGTTGAGGCAAGTGAGTCGAGGTCCGTCCTTCTGCCGTATGACGGTTGTGCGCCGTGGCCTTGGGCAGCCCAGGCACCGGCCAGGGCCCCTGTTTGGGCTGCTTCGGTCAGCGTCCGCCCAGCCGCCAGTTCGGCTGCAAGACCACCCATGAACGCGTCCCCGCTTCCGGTTGTGTCTACAGCGGTGACCGAGGCAGGATCGACCGCTGTGATGGTCAGGTGGCCGTCGCTGTGCTCGATGACAACGGCACCCTGCTTTCCCAAAGTGACAACCGTGCGCTCGATGCCGTCTTCGTGCAGTCTCCGGGCGTAGTCTTCCCACTGGCCTGACGGAATCTGATCCCCCAATAGTTCCAGCAGTTCGCCCTCGTTTACGACGAGCACGTCCACATTCGCAAGCAGGCGTCGCGGCAACGGCTGGGCCGGAGAAGCGTTAAGGAGGACCTGGGCACCCGCTGCCGCCGCCCGCTCGGCAACTGCAACAACGGTTTCCAGGGGAATTTCGAGTGCCATTAGGACAAGCGGGTTGCCGTGGAGATCAGCGTCGCTCACATCCTCGGGCCTGAGTGTGGCATTCGCGCCAGGTGAGACGATAATGGTGTTTTCGCCTTCTCGGTTGACGGATATCAGAGCGCAGCCTGTACTGGTGTCTGGGTTCCGCCGGACCCTGGAAGTGTCGACTCCCCGGGCACTCGCTTCTATGATGAGCCGGTCACCGATGGCATCGGTGCCGACCACTCCGATGAGAGTTACGTCTGCTTCCAGCAGGGCTGCGGCTGCTGCCTGGTTTGATGACTTGCCGCCCGGCTCGGTGACGAGGTCGGTGCCGATCACGGTTTGGCCAGGTTCGGGAAGCTCTTTGACAGTGGTCATGAAATCAGCGTTCATGGAACCTACGACGAGGATTTTTGCGGTTGGCATGGCAATCGGTCCTTTCTGGCTGTGGTGCTGGATGCGCGTTGCTGCTGCTCGTGCATTTGGGCAACCGACGGGCTCGCGGCTGCGGGGATTAGGAGATTGGCATGAATACTGTCAGCCCGCCGTCCACGACGAGGTGCTGGCCGGTGACGTAGCTCGCGTCATCGCTGCTGAGAAATCTCACAACGTTGGCAATCTCTTCCGGGCGTCCCACCCGTCCTGCCGGGATCTTCGTTCCGGCAAGGTCTAGGCCTTCGCGTCCGAACGAGTTCTCCCCGTCCTGTGTTTGAGCTGTGTCGATGACGCCTGGGATGACTGAATTTACACGGATCCCGCGGGGAGCGAGCTCTACAGCCAGTGCCTTGCAGAGCCCGAGTACGCCTGCTTTGGCGGCTGTGTAGTGGGCGTGTTGCGGCCAGCCGTAGACGCCCCCGGAAATCGATGACACTCCTACCAGAGCTCCGCCGTCGACCATGAGAGCGGCGGCGCTGCGGAAAAGGCGCATGACGCCGGTCAGGTCCACGGATATCAGGTCGTTCCACGCTTCGTCGGTCAAGCTTCCCAACGGGTGAAGCCGGACGATGCCGGCGTTGGCGACGGCGATGTCCAGGCGGCCCCATTCGGTGACCGCTCGACGTGCGAATTCGTCCACCTCGTCCGGGTCCCGGACGTCGAGTTCGTGGACGACGGCTGTCCCGCCTGCTTCTTCTACAAGTTTCATTGTTTCGTACGGATCGTGAGGATCCCCGGGGTATGCGCCGATGACCGATTTGATGCCGGCTTTGGCGAATGCCACCGCGGTTTCGCGGCCTATGCCACTCGCTGCTCCGGTGATGATGGCAGTTCTCGTTCTTGTCATTGTTCCTTCTGGTTCTAGAATGCCCGGACCCGGGGGATTTGATGCAAGGTGGAAGGGTAGGTGGAAAGGGCGGTTCCTCCCTGGGGGGTGATGAGGAACGTGTTGGCCACGCCTGCCGCGTCTCCGCTGGCGGGGTCAATCAGGCTGGGGTGCAGTGCCACGGCTTCGCCCTCCAGCATTTTGGTTTGTATTCCGGGGGCCACCGCTACGGGTATTTCATCGATGCCGGTACTGTGCCCGAAACCGATGGTGGACTGCCCCGCTAAGGCCATATGTTCAGCGACTGCCGCGAACGGCTGTTCCGGGTGGAGGTGAGTGGCAGCACGGGCCAGCGCATCAATGGTCCTGTGCCCGAGGCGAAGCCGTTGGTCAGAAACGTGGCCGATGGCGAAGGCGGCGCCAAGCTCCACCCAGTGTCCATCTGCCCCGGCGGTTTCCACGAAGACTGTGACTATGTCCCCCTCGAGGATCTTCCGTTCCCGGGGCGCCTGGCCACTGAAGTCATTGCATGAGACGTGGACGATCTCGAAAAGACTGCCTCTTGCCCGCAGCTGCTGTGCTATGGCTCCGGCGACTTCCCTCTCTGTAAGTTCCGTATGCAGAGCCTCTTCGCCGGCGCCGATGGCGCGTTCGGCAACTTGCATTGCCTGCCGCAGCTGCATTGCCTTGACCTGGTCGCTGCTCCTGCGCAGCTGCTCCATGGTTCCGCTCCCGTCCACAACACGGGTGTGTTGCCCGAGGGCTTGACGGATACCGTGATCGTCCCCTGTGGAAAGCCCATTGCTGCCCGGACCTGCCAAACCAATTGGCCCCTCGCCGACGGCACACGCTATTTCCGTCCACAGTCCTGCCCGTGTCGGGACGCTGGCGGTCCGTATCTGTATTCCCGCAGCCAGGAAACCGCTTTGCCTTACGGCTTGTGCCTCCAGTGCCGTCGCGGCGATCAGCTCGGGTGCTTTGCCTCGCCGTATGACCGCAAAAACTCCCTTATTGCTGGGCACGTGTCCGGTCAGGTAGACGATGTTCCCGAACTGGGAAACAGCTCCTGCACCATGGAGCACCAGGGAGTCGATGCCCTGCTTCTCTTGGGCGTCCCACACTTCCTCCCAACGTCGCAGGTAGTCGGGGCGGGATTCATTCACCGGACTGCCGCATGGAGTCCACAATGGGGAAGTTGTGATGGTTCTCGAGCCACCACTCGGCGATGTCCGTCCGGCGTGCGAACCAGACGCCGCCCCGTTTCTGGGCGTAGGTAATGAAGTCGCGCAGGGCGGATGTGCGCGCAGCCTGCCCGGCCAGCCTCGGATGCAGGCCGACTGACATCATTTTCGGCAGCCCCTTCTCCCCTTCCAGCCACAGTTCGTCAAAGGCCCGCCGGAGGT
Organism: Arthrobacter sp. B6; assembly: GCF_001663775.1. Taxonomy (GTDB): domain Bacteria; phylum Actinomycetota; class Actinomycetes; order Actinomycetales; family Micrococcaceae; genus Arthrobacter. The sequence continues at coordinate 261,499 of NZ_KV467168.1, forward strand.
AATCGAAGAACTCAGCAGGGTTCTTTGACCCCTGCGAGTCGTTGTAGGTCTGCGAGTACGGAACAACGAGGTGCCTTTGTCCTTTGACTTCTGTGAAGTAGGGCAGGTCGTCGTTGTAGGCGTCGCAGTCGAAGGAAAACCCGCCTTCTTCAACAACGAGGTCCCGGGTATTTACCGAGGGACCATAACGGCAGTACCAGCCGGTGGGACGACTGCCCCAGGTACGTTCGAAGGATTCCACTGCCTTGCGGATGTGTTCACGTTCTTCGTCACGTGTAAGTCTCCAGTGTTCTTCCCACCGCCAGCCGTGCGAGACAAGGTCATGGCCTGCGGTGCTGGCATACGATGCTACGGCCGGGTTCTTTTCAAAAGCCACGGCGCACCCGAAAAAGGTTGTCCGGACCTGTAACTCGTCGAACAGTCGCAGGAGCCGCCAGACCCCTGCCCTGCTCCCGTACTCATACATGGACTCTTGGGCGAGATCCCGGACATGGGCTGGAAACCGGTAACCCGAGTCGCCCAGGACATCGTTCTCGCCGTCGCCGGCGGCATAGGAGTACTCGGAACCTTCCTCATAATTTACGACAATGTTGACCGCGATGTTCGCGTTATCGGGCCAGGTTACCTTCGGCAGTTGTGGCCCGTAGCCGACAAGGTCCCGGAAGGGCCCGGTGAGTGTCGTCGTCATCAGTAGGCCATCCATCCGCCGTCGACAAGGAGGTTGTGGCCCGAGATGTAGCTGCAGTCATCCGATGCGAGGAACAAAGCGGCGCCGGCCACGTCTTCGGCCCTTCCGAGGCGAGGGAACGGCGTGCGGGATCGCGAGTATTCGAGTACGGGGTCGGTCATGTCGACTTCCCCGGGGTGGGTTCCGGTGATGATTCGTCCGGGGGCGATGCCGTTGACGATAATTCCGTGCTGGGCGTAGTCAACGGCGAGCTGCCGTGTCATCTGGATCATTCCGCCTTTGCTGACGGAGTAGGCGAAAAAGTCTGGGGCTCCGACGAGGCCGTGTTGCGAGGCGACGTTGATTACGCGGCCGCGGACTTCCCCGATGGGGTCCTGTGCAATCATCTGCCTGATGCCGCGTTTGCAGCTGAGAAACTGTCCCCGGAGGTTCACGTCCATGAGCCGGTCCCAGTCTTCCTCGCTGGTGTCGAGCACCGAGGAGGAGAACACGAGCCCTGCGTTGTTGACCAGGATGTCCACGCGTCCGAAGTCTTCAACGGCGCGGGTCACCAGCCGGTCGATGTCGTCGGCCTTTGAAACGTCGGTCTGCTGGAATACCGCCGTCCCGTTTTCGGCCATGATCAGGTCGGCTGTGGGCAGCTCGTCGGTGCCGTTCCAAACGGGTTCTTCGCGTATGTCGCTGACTACTACCTTCGCCCCTTCACGGGCAAAGCGGAGCGCTATGGCCCGGCCGATACCGGATGAAGCTCCGGTGACGATTGCTGTGCGACCTGCAAGGCGCATGTTTCATGCCTTTCTCTGAGGAGCAAGATAGTGCCGTCCCGGCGTGCAGAGGCGCAGGCCGGGACGGACAGCGGAGGATCAGCTAGCGCTGACTTGTTTGATGGCATCGATGATGAGGTCCCAGAAAGCGTCGAAGTCCAAAGTGGTGGCCGCGAGGTTGTTGAAGGGCAGGCCGTAGGCGCCGAGGAAGTCGGTGACGGTTTCGCCGTAGGTCCATTTACCCTGGGTTTCGACGGCGATGAACGCCTCCATCGCCTGCACGACGGATGGGTTGATCACTCGCGCCACGGCGCAGGCGTCGTGGATCGGCGGGTAGGGCATCTTCCACACGGAATCGTAGTTCGCGCCGAAGAAATCGAGCCATTCGACGACTACCTGTGAAATGGGTGTTCCGATCGCCCGGATCCGTTCCTTCACCTCGGGGGTGGCAACTGCCTGGTGGGTGAGGTCCAGTCCCACCATCGTTACCTGCCACTGTGCGGCGAAAACCGCCGCTGCGGCTTCCGGATCGGCGAGGATGTTGAACTCGGCCGCGGGCGTGGCGTTCCCCTGGGTGTAGGCCCCGCCCATCAGGACGACTTCCTTTACGCGGTCCACTATTTTCGGCTCCAGCCGCATGGCCAGGGCGATGTTGGTGAGCGGTCCGGTGGGGACCAGTGTGTACTCGTCCTGCTCCCCTGCCATAACGAGGTCCACGATGAGCTGTGCGGCATGGCGGGGGTCGAGCTCCATCACGGGTTCCGGCAGCGCCGGACCGTCCAGCCCAGAGACACCGTGGACCGATCCGGCGATCACTTCGCCGTCGGTGATCTGTTCACGCACCAGGGGGAATTCCGCGCCGGCGGCGATCGGGATGTTGATCGCTCCGACGAGCGTGGCAACACGCTGTGCGTTGTAGGTTGTCTTTGCCAGGACCTGGTTGCCGGCGACAGAAGTGATGGCGGCCAGTTCAATATCAGGATTTCCCTGCGCGAGCAGGATGGCTATCGCGTCATCGTGTCCGGGGTCAACGTCGAGAATGATCTTCTTAGGCACTTAATTACTCTCCTTAGGAGTTTGTTGGATCGGCTTTACTTCAGTCCGGATCGGGCGAGCCCGGGGATGAAGAGCCGTTGAAGGAAGATGAACAGAATTAGCAGGGGGATGGTGGCCACGGAGGCGCCCGCGAATGTCAGGCCCCAGTTTGGCAGCGCCCCGGGGGATACTGACTGCGCGACGGCGACCTGCACAAGTGTGTTTTCCGTGCTCTGGATGGCCACGAGGGGCCAGAGGAATGCGTTCCACGAGAACAGGAAAATCATCAGTACAAACGTCACGAGGTCGACCCGGACCACGGGGAGAATGACTGACCAGAAAATCCGGAAGTGGCCCGCGCCGTCGAGTTTGGCAGCTTCGTCCAGTTCCAGAGGAACCGCTTCGAATGACTGACGGAGCAGGAACAACCCGAACGCGCTTGCGATCCAGGGAACACCCACGGCAATGAGGGTGTCCTGCAGGCTCATTGCGGAAATCAGCTGATACAGCGGAACGACGAGCGCTTCAGCGGGAAGCATGAACGTGGCAAGTATGACGGCGAACACTGCGTTGCGGCCCTTGAAGGCGATTCTGGTCAGCGCATAGGCTGCCAGCGTGCACAGGATGAGTGAGGCCACCACTTGGAATGCCGCGACCAGGAACGAGTTCAGCAGGGCGCGTCCGACGCCCCGGTCAACGAACAGCTCTTCGAGGTTTTCGAAGGTCACAGCAAGTGGAACGAACGTCTTCCAACTGAGCGGGCTAATGTCCGCGAAGATGCTCGATTGGCTCTTCAGGCCTGAAACGAACATCCATTCGTACGGCAGGACGAAGGCCATCAGAATTGCAATGACGACGACCGTTGTCCAGATCCGCTGCCATAGCCGGGTGGGCACGCGGCTCCGGCCGGTCTTGTCGCCGTTTCCGCCGGCACCGCCCCCGGCTCCGGCGTCGTCCGACACGCGTTGCGATGTCAGCTGTGTCATCTCAGTAGTCCCATCGGGTTCGGAGAAGTCTCATTTGAACGAGGCTGATAGTGATGGCTCCGACCAACAGCAGAACCGACAGTGCAGAAGCGAAGCCCGGGTCCTGCAGGGTGAAAGCCTGTTTGTAGATCTCGTAAACGAGCAGGTTGGTGGTGCCCCCCGGGGCGCCTTTGGTCATGACGTAGGCCGGAGTGAATGACTGAAGCGCAAAGACCGTCATGATGACCACGACCATGACGGTCGTCCTGGACAGGAGCGGGATCACGATCAGAAATGTCCGCTTCAGCCCCCCTGCACCGTCGAGGACCGATGCCTCCATTACGTCACCGGGAATGGACTGAAGTCCGCCGAGGTAGAGGATGGCGGCCATGCCAACTTGCTGCCAGACACTCATGATGATGATCGACGGCAAAGCCAAAGCCTGGTCGGTTAGGAACGAGGCGGTACCAAACCCCAGAGAATTCAGGACGGCGTTGACGAGTCCTTCGTTGGCCAGCAGGAAATTCCACAGGGTTGCGACCACAACCGATGATGTGATGACCGGGAGGAACACTGCTGTCCGAAGGATTCCCCTGCCTGGAAGGGGTTGATTAAGATACGTGGCCAGGAGGAAGCCCAGCGGGATGATCAGGACGACCATTCCTACCGCGAAGATCAGCGTGACCCCTATGGTTTGAAGAGCCCCTGGATCGCTGAAGATCCGGGCGAAGTTCTCCAACCCCACGAACGTCTGCAGGTCGGGGTTGATAAGCGTGTAACTGAGAAGGCTGTTCTTGATAAGGAGTACAACCGGGACGTATTGGAATACTGCGAGGATGATGAGGAACGGGGCCAGGAAGCCGGCCGCGACGAGTAATTCTCGCCGCGACCGCTTCCTTCCAGTTCCACGGACGAGCCTCGTCCTCGTCGTCGTGGATGACATGGACGGTCTCCTTACCGGGACATCAGCGGCGACAGCTTGGTCACTGCCTGGTCGAGTTCGTCCTTGGGGTCGCCACCGTAGGCGATGTTCTTCAGCGCGTTCTCCACGATCTGGCTGTACTGGGAGAAGTGCGTAGTGGGCGGCCGCGGCTGGCCCCACTTCTCCAGCTCACTGTAGAACAGACTCAGCGGGGGCTCTTGGAATTCCGGCAGTTCCTTGTAAACGCTGTTCAGCGTGGGAAGGCGGCCGTTCTTCTGGTTATATTCCTTGGCTGCGGCACCCGTGCTCACGGCAACCACGAACTCCGCCGCCGCGTCTGCCTGCTTCGATTTCGCCGACGCCGCAACAGTGATCGCACCCGTATGAACAATGGGGGTCTTGATGTAGGGCATCGGTGCCACACCCCAGTCGAAGGACACCTGGGCGTCCTTCAAAGGCTGGACCTGCCCCGCGTGGAACATGTCAAAACACGCCTTGCCGTCCAAAAATGCATTCGGCCGCCCCGTCTTCGAAGTGACTGCTTTATCGCCGTTATACAGTGACTGATAGAAGCCCGCCGCTTCAACCGCTTCGGGCGTGTTCAACCAGCCGTCAACCTCTTTACCATCAGGAGAGATCGCGTAGAAGGTCTTGTACGCTGACGAATCACTTGGCGCCTTAGGGTCGCCGGCACTGCGAAGATACAACAGGTCGCTATAAACCGGCCCCGGAGTCCCCGAACCCAGCTGCGTCGGCGCGAGCCCGTAAATTGTTGGGTTGCCAGGGGTCCCCTGTTGGCACTTCAGCATGGCATCGCGGGCCTGCTCCCACGTCCAGGCCGTATCCAGGGTCGTGGGGACCGTGATGCCGGCCTGGTCAGTCAGGGTCTTGTTGTAGTACAGGCCCAAGGCGTCCTGCTGAACGCCCATGGTGTAAACCTTGCCCTCGTAGCTGCCCTCTGTGAGCGTGGCTGGAAGGACGTCGTCCTTCCACCCCTCAGGCAGGTAGTCATCGAGGGGAAGCAGTACGCCTTTGGAAGCGTAGTTCGCGGTCTCCGGCAGGTCATATCCGTAGATGTCCGGTGCGTTAGCCGAGGAGCTGAGAACACTGACCTTGTCGGCGTACTGGCCGAAAGGCACATCGGTGACGTCGAAGGTGACGCACCCGTTGGTCTTGGTCGTGTAGTCGGCCATCTGGGCGTCCGTTGGCACGTTGGTCGTGGACCGCAGAACCTTAAGCTTGGCTGACCCGTCAGGGCAGTTGGCGCTGGTCTCCGGGGCACTCGGTGAACACGCAACTACGGATGAGGCCAGAGCGCCAATCGCAAGTGTTGTAAGGATCAGACGGCTTCTCCGCCGTCGTGATGTAAAGTTGTTGTACATAAGTGACTCCTTCATTACTGGCGTGGGAGGGTGTTCGTTTCCTAGGCATTCACCCTCCGCGTTAGGACTAGCTGCCTATCTCCCTTCGCTCATGGCCTCGAAAAGAAGCTTGTTGAACAGGTCCGCGCCCGCGCCCAATGCCACAAATGCATTGGGCTTTTTGCGGGAGCGTGAGGCGACATCGACAAATGTTTTGCCGAAAGCCAGCGGGCTGACCGTGTCGACGGCGACGTGGTAGGCCGCCAGGTCGACCACGGCCGGGTCTAAGAGGTACGCGATGCAGAGAGCATCATGCACGGGAGCCGAATCCGGTTCATTCTGAGGCTGGGTTTCGTTATAGCCATGGATTCGCTGCTCGACGATGTCTGCAGCCACACGAGCGGCCGGAGTGCCAATGGCACGCAGGGCGGCGGTGTGACGCAAGGACATGTTGGCTTTATGGGTCGCATCGAGGGGCACCAGCACGAGACGTTCGAAGCCTGCCTGCAGGACGACGTCTGCTGCGACCGGGTCATGCCAGATGTTTGCTTCGGCTGAAACCGTGACGTTACCCAACGCGTGCCCACCGCCCATGATGACGACCTCGTCGATCGCCTGAACGATCCGGGGGTCCAGAGTGATGGCTGCTGCGATGTTCGTCAATGGTGCTACTGGCACCAAGGTGATCTGCTCCGTGGTTGCCCGCAGAGTTTCCACCAGCCATTCCACTGCCGGCTGCTGAGATGCCAGTCGGAGGGTGGCCGGCGCTGGGAAGTCACGAGGATGAATAACTTCCCGCTCGCTGTCAACGTGATCCTCGAAGAGGAACGGGATGGGTGCGTAGGGCTTACCGAGTCCCCGGTACACCGGAATGTCCTGACGACCGATCAGGTCGAGAGTCCGCAGTGTGTTCTCTGTCGTGGTGTCAACGTCGTGGTTACCCCACACGGTGGTGCAGGCGATCAAATCCAGTGGCCGGGACTGGGCCGCCAACATGATCGCGATTGCGTCGTCGGTTCCCGTGTCGACGTCGAGAATCACTTTTCGGGTCATGCCAGGAGCTCCTCTTTGTTGGATCCGGTGATCATGGTTTGTGTTCCGCCGATCGCGGGTGCCGCCAGGAGCGGGACGGCGTCGAGCTGGGCTTTTGAGAAGATGTGCCGTCCAACGGGTCCCGGATCGTGGAACCCGTCGTCGTCAATAACGACGCGTCCTGCGCTGATCACCGCAGTGGGCCAGCCGGTGAACTCCGTGCCCTCGTACGGCGAATAGTCAGAGTTCATATGGTGCGTCTTTGCGCTGATTACCTTCGTTATCGTGGGGTCGAAAATGACCACGTCGGCATCCGCGCCAGGGCCTATCCAGCCCTTGGACCTGAGGCCATTGAGGACTGCGGGATTTGTTGAAGACATCGCCACGAAGTGTTCAACACTCATTCCACCGCGGATGACGAGCGTGTCAAAGGACACCGTCATTCGGTGTTCGACACCCGGGAGACCGTTGGGCATGGAGGTCACGTCGTGGGAGTATTTTTCTTTCTGTGCGCTGGAGTAGCAGCAGTGATCGGATCCAAGGGTGTGGACCATGCCCCTGATCGTCCGGTCCCTCAGTCCATTCATGGCGGCAGCGGAGCGGATTGGCGGGCAGCAAACGAAAAGTTCGGGTCGCCCGCTTTCATAGACGCTGTCGTCCAAAGTGATGTAGTGCGGGCAGGTTTCTGAGTAGGCGCGGATGCCCTTGGACCTGGCATCTGCAACCAAATCCACAACATCGGGCGTCGTCTGGTGTACGAAGTAGACAGCCGCTCCAGTGTTTGCCGCGATCCCCAGGGCGCGGGAGACAGCAGCTGCTTCAGCTGCTTCGGGCCGCGTCAGCCCGTGGTGCCGGGAGTCGCCCCGCCCATGCTCGCGCTCGTAGTTTTGCGCCTGCTCGACCAGGTGATTCTCCTCGGCGTGAATAATTGCTACGCCACCGAGACCGGCAAGGACTTCCATGACTTTTTCGATGGTGTCGAATCCGGCCATCACCCCGTCACGATATGTTGTGAACATCTTGACCGTGAGGACTCCGAGTTCAGCTAAGGACAGGAGTTGATCGCGTGTGGTGTTGTCCCAGGCGACAACACCACCGTGCAGGGCCAGGTCTGTGCGCGTATCCTGCGCAGCCTTGCGCTTCTCGTACACAGCCTGCAGCGGGCTTTGGCCGGGTTCCGGAATGGCGAAATCAATGATGGTGGTGGTACCGCCCCACAGAGCTGCAATGCTTGCCTGACCGTGGCTGTCCAGCATGGAGAATTCACCGAGCACCTGCCCGACGTGGCAGTGCGGATCGACCCCGCCGGGCAGAACCAGCTGGCCTGTCGCGTCGATTTGTCGCTTATGAGGGGGCAACGGCGCGTCCACGTCGAGGATCCCTGCGATGCGCCCGTCTTGGATCAAGACGGTGCCCTCAGAGGATCCGGTGGCGTTGACGACAAGGCCGCCGGTAACAACAAGGTCATAGGGCGTAGGGATTGTTTGGTCAGGCACGAGTGCCGCCTCCGTTCATGAAAATGGCACGGTCCAGATGCCCAAGATGGTTTCGCATCGCTTCGGCCGCGGATAGTGGATCGCCGCCGCGGACTGCCTTGAGGACGGCACGGTGCTCGTCGACTTGCACCTGCCGAGACGCCGGGTCCGGCAATCCTTGTTGATTGACGAGGACCCACAGTGGATGCGATTCGATGTTCACCAGCTGCTCGATAATCCCCGACAGGATTGAGTTGCCGCACCCAGGTGCCAGATCCGAGTGGAACTGAAGCCCCAAGGCGACAAATTCGGCAACCCCTGTGGAGTCCTCCACAAGTTCGGCCTGGCGATCCAGATACCGCTCCAACTTGGAAATCCGCTCAGACGTAATCCTGGTGGCCGCCAAGCTGGCTGCTACAGGCTCAATCGACAGGCGGGTCTCAATCAACTCCCGCGGAGGGACGTCAAGGGGGGAACCTTCGGTCCCGCCGACCTTCGCAGCGCGCCGTACGAAAGTCCCGTCACCATGGCGAACCTCAATTGCCCCCACAAGCTCCAAGGCCAGGAACGCTTCCCGCGCGGTAGGCCGGGAAACCTGATACTTAGCGGCGATATCGGTATGGGCGGGTAGCCGCTCTCCTGCTGCGAACTCGCCATTGGTAATGGCCATCAACAGGTCCTGGGCGACATTCAAATAGCGGCGCTGCCGACCTGACTCATCTGATGTGTGCATAGTCACAAGATATACGTCTTACGAGTAAGATGCAAGAGGTAAGACTTCTAGGCAAAGGCCCTAGGACCAAAAGAACAGGTGGGATGCAATGAAGGTTCTGATTCCGTCAACGGTCAGTTCAGAGTCGTTTACAGGTGAAAGGGTGGACGACTTCATCGTCTATGACGTACACGCCCCAATACCGGAAGAGCATAGGGATGCCGAGGTTCTGGTGGCGTGGCAGAACCCTCCGGCACAACTGGCAGCCGCGGCAAAACACCTCACGCGCCTGCGCCTGGTGCAAGCCCTGGCCTCGGGGACGGACGCTGTCACCGCAGCCGGCTTTCCTGAGCCGGTACAGGTATGTTCGGGCCGTTCCCTTCATGATGGGCCGGTAGCCGAGCACACCCTTACGCTCGTGCTCGCCTGTATCCGGAGGCTCGACCGGCTCCACCTGGCTCAGCAATCCAGTACGTGGGACAACGAGTACGTTCATGAGCAGGCAAGTCCGAGTACTGCCCGCGACTACACACTCGCTGGCGCAGGTGTCCTCATCTGGGGATTTGGTTCCATCGCCGCGAAGCTAGCTCCCCTTCTCACATCTCTGGGCGCAAAGGTCACGGGTGTGGCAAGCACCGCGGGTAACCGCTCAGGCTATCCCGTCGTGACAGAAGATACTGCCCGGGAAATGCTGGCAAGTACAAACGTGCTCATTTCCCTTGTGCCCGCTACCGCGCGAACCGACAAGCTGTTCAACAACAGTGTGTTCGCCACCATGCCGCGAGGCTCCGTTTTCATCAACGCAGGACGTGGTTCAACGGTCGACGAAGCAGATCTTAGATCCGCCCTCGAAAAGAAACAGCTAAGGGTTGCGGCCATCGACGTCGCGCAAAGCGAACCACTGCCCTCCACCTCACCACTATGGACAACAGAAAACCTCATCATCACACCGCACGTTGCCGGAAACAGGCCACAAGGAGCGGCAGCGCTGATCAGTAGGAACCTAGAAGCACTTCACACCGGCAACATGCTGGAAAACCTCACCTCAAAAAGTGTCTCCTGACTACGCGAGCTAAGCGCCCGCCCGCCCAGTTCCCGGGCGGTGCCCCCGCAAAGGGGACGGGCTGCAGGCGGGCTGGCGCAAGGACCAACCCCTTGGTCTACTGGCACCCCCGGGCGTGTCAATGTTGGGCGTATTCGCCTCCAGGAGGGCCCGTCGCTGGGGCGATGAAGGGCATGCCACCCCGTCTGCTTCCTGCCTCCAAACAACGCCGGGTCAAGTCAGCCAATAGGACTGCCCGCCGGCCTTGCCCATCATCCGATACAGCACCATCGACCAGGCAGTCGCCATGGCCAACGGCCTCGATGTCGGGTTAGGAGCCTCAGTCTGGTCATCCGATCCGGAAGCTGCCCGCGAAGTGGCGGCAAGGATCCAGGCCGGGACGGTATGGATCAATAAACACGGAGCCGTCGACCCGCGGGTTCCCTTCGGCGGCGCCAGGCAGTCAGGCTACGGCCTCGAATTCGGCGTCGAAGGCCTCAAAGCCCTCGGCGTACCCCAAATCATCAACGGCTGAACTCACGACAGTCTTCCGGCCTCGAGCATGGAAGCCTCCAAAGTACAGCTCCGTTAGTTTCCCGCAAAGCGGCCGCGACAAGCTCTCGTTATCTGGCAGGACACCCCCATGCGGCAGATCAACCCTTGGCTGGCTTGCCGTATAGCTGCGCGGCGAGTGTCATCATCGCCCCAACGCTTCGGGACGGCCGGATGGCTGCGGGCCAGATGATAGATACGGGCACGTTACGCACTGTGGGCTCGATGGGCCGGACCGCGAGTGGGCGGCCCTCGTAGGATTGGTTGGATGCGGGCTGCTGGATAAGGATCGCGTAGCCCATGCCGCGCCCCACCAGCGATCTGGTGACCTCGTAGTCCAAAGTCCTGAACCTGATGTTCGGCTCTATACCCGCACTGGAAAACATCATCATCGTGTTTTCCCGGCTGGGATTGACGTCCAGCAGGATCATCGGTTCATCAGCTACGTCCGCCAGTCCCAGCGCCGGGTGCGCGGCAAGTGGGTGGTCGGCGGCTATGACGATCGCTGGCACGGCATCGAAGAGTCTTTGGCTCACCAGCCCGTTGGGCAGTGACAGGTCGTAGGCGATAGCCAGGTCCAGGGTTCCAGATGCCAGGCCGCTCTGCACCTCGGACTGAGGACCAACGAAGAAGTCGAGTTCGACGAATGGATACAGTCGGCTGTAGTCGTCAATGAGTGCGGCCAGGACCGTAGGCGCCAGGGTCCTGTAGCAGCCCAATGTCAGGGACCCACGCAACTCCGCTCCCGCATCCGCGGCATGAAGTTCCAGATCTGAAGCCGCGTTGAGCAGCCCCTTGGCCCGGTCCAAGACGTACCGCCCGGCGGCAGTAAGTGCCACGCCGTGGGCCTTGCGCCGTATGGTCAGTTGCGCTCCAAAAGCATGTTCCAAGGCGTTGACTGCTCCAGCGACCGCAGACTGCGACACAAGCAAGGCGTCCGCTGCAGCCGACATGCTTCCGTGCTCGGCAACAGCAATGAAGATCTCAAGCTGTCGCAACGTGTAGCGTGCCATGTTTCGCCTCCCTCCTCATTAAAACCGTGGATATAGCCCAGATAGTTGTACTTTACCGGGGATATGTTCTAACCCACACTGAGTACAGGCAAAGTCGCGCAACACTTAAGGAGACCAAAGATGATCGTCCAGGGAACCCCGCAAGCCCCAGGCTGCCCGTTCACGGGGGCGCTGCCGGAAGACGCAGCGGAGCGGAACGCACTACTATCCTCGGTTCCAGCGGACCACGGCGTCGTCGCAGACTCCTCAGCTGCTGCGGCCGCCGTTGAGGCCCCGGTGGCTGACTGGGTGACCATACCGGACCTGTACCGCGACCCGTTCCCTATGTACCGGCGCATGCGTGAAGAAGCTCCGGTGCACTGGGTGCCGGCAGTGAACCGCTACATGGTCACCAGCTACGCTGCCTGCCACACCATCGAACAGGACGCGGACACGTTCTCCGCCAACGAATCCGGTTCACTGATGAAGCGGGCCATGGGCCACTCGATGCTGCGCAAAGACGACCCGGAACACAAAATCGATCGGGACTCCTACGGCAGCACGCTGCGCCCCGGAACGATCAAGAATCACTGGGCATCAATCTTCGAAAAGAACAACACCAAATACCTGGAAGAGCTCGCCGCCAAGGGCCCGGGCGCTGATTTCGTCTGGGATTATGCCGCACCCTACGCGGCAGAAAACCTCAGGCTGATCTGTGGCTTCCACAACTCCACCCAGGAGGACTTCCAGCACTGGAGCCAGACGATGATCGATGGCACCGGCAACTACGCCGACGACCCCTCCGTATGGGCCAAGAGCGAAGCATCTTCCAAAGAAGTAGACGCGGCCATTGATGACATGATCCCGTACCTGCGCAAGAACCCCGATCCATCGCTGCTATCCGGGCTGGCCTCAATGCCTATTCCACTTGAGTCCATCAGGGCCAACCTCAAGATGACCATCGGCGGCGGCCTCAACGAGCCCCGCGACGTGCTGGCCACAACGGTCTGGGCCCTCCTGGCAAACCCGGACCAACTGGCCGACGTGCTGGCAAACCCGAAATTGTTCTCCGTCGCCTTCGAAGAGTCCGTCCGCTGGGTCGCGCCCATTGGGATGTACCCGCGCCAGACGACCCGCGAAACAGTCCTCGAGGGTGTGCGCCTCCCCGCCGGAGCACGCCTGGGCGTCGTGCTCGGCGCCGCAAACCGCGATCCTGCCGTGTTCACCGACCCGGAGACGTTCAACATCCATCGGCCTAAGAAGCCGCACCTTGGCTTCGGTGGCGGCGCACACTTCTGCGCCGGGACCTGGGTCGCCCGCGCCCAGGTGGCCCAAGTGGCGATGCCCGCGCTCTTCGACAGGCTGCCCAGTCTGCGGCTGGACCCTGACAACCCCTCTATCGACGCCGGCTGGGTATTCCGCGGACTGACCAAAATGCCAGTCCTCTGGAACTGAAACCAGCCCCATCCAAGCACTCCAAGGAAGAATCATGCCAACCATCACCTTCGTACAGCCCACCGGAAAATCCGACACCGTCTCTGTGGAGGAAAAGACATCTCTCATGCGCGCCGCAGTCGCCAACGGCGTTGAAGGAATCGTCGGCGAATGCGGCGGCCAAGCCATGTGCGCCACCTGCCATGTGTATGTGCGCCCCGAGTTCGAGGACGCTCTGCCCGAGCTCAGCGAGGACGAAGACGAAATGCTCGACTGCACCACGGCAGAGCGGACAAGCCAGTCCCGCCTTGGATGCCAGGTGAGCGTCGGTGTACACCTCGACGCGATCATCGTCGACGTCCCCACGGACCAGGTCTAAACCATGGGGGTAATCATCATCGGAGGCGGCCAGGCCGGCATTCAAGCGGCTGACTCCCTCCGCTCCGGCGGATATACCGGCAGCATCACCATCCTCGCCGAGGAAGAGGGCCTGCCATATCAGCGCCCGCCACTGTCCAAGGACTACCTGGCTCCGGCCGGCCGCCCTGCGGCCCTGCCACTCCGGCCAGCAACCTTCTACACCGACAACGACATTGACCTGCGCACCGGTGTCTCCGCAAGGGACATCGACCGGGACAACAAGACCGTCACCATCTCAGACGGGACTGCGATTCCCTATGACCACCTTGTCCTGGCCACTGGTTCCCGCAACCGCAAACTGACCTGCCCCGGAGCGGAAACGACAGGCATTCACAGCCTGAAGACTCTGCAGGACGCGGAAGAACTCCACGCGGCCCTCGCCCAAGCCCGGGACGTCATCGTGATTGGAGCAGGATTTATTGGCCTGGAATTCGCCGCAGCCGCAAGAGCCCACGGATGCTCCGTGACAGTGCTGGAATTTGCCCCCCGACCCATGGCCCGGGCCCTGACGCCTGTTATGAGCGAATGGTTTACGGACGCGCACCGACGGAACGGTATCGAGCTTCGTCTAGATGAGGGGATCAGCCATTTTGACGCTGGCCCTGATGGCCGGGTCTGTGCCGCCCACTCAACCACAAATCGGCGTTACCCGGCTGATCTCATTGTCGTCGGAGTAGGTGTCATGCCCAACGACGAGATTGCCGCCAGGGCCGGACTCGAAACAAACAACGGCATCGTCGTAGACCAGTCCCTGAGGACTTCAGACCCCCGAATTCTCGCCATTGGCGACTGCGCGAACTACCCGAACCCCCATACCCGGACCAGAACCCGGCTCGAGTCGGTCCAGAACGCTGCGGCGCACGGGCGGCACGCAGCACAGGTCGTCCTTGGCGCAACGGACCACTACGAAGAAACACCCTGGTTCTGGTCAACACAAGGCACACTGCGCCTGCAGATGGCAGGAATGTCCAGAGCCGATGACTCAGCCACACTCATCGGAGACCCCGCTGCAGCAAAATTCTCGGTCCTCTGCCACCGGGAGGGCCAACTCGTAGCAGTCGAATCCGTAAATGCCGCAGCAGACCATATGGCCGCCCGGAAACTTCTATCCGCAGGCCTGGGACCATCACCCGAAGAAGCCCAAGCCCCAGGCTTCAGCCTAAAAGCACATACACAGCAGGCACTGCTAAACCCCGCCTAGCGCTCTGCCCCTAAACGCCGCCTTGACCCAACGCAGGAGAAACCATGCCCAATGCATCAACCGACGCCACGGCGAAAAAGACGCAACGCCGCGTCGCCTTCGCCACCATCGTCGGAACCACCATCGAGTGGTACGACTTCTTCATCTACGCCACCGCCGCAGGACTCGTCTTTGCCCAAGTCTTCTTTGCCCCCGCGGGTGAGTCGATCGGGCTTCTGCTGGCATTCGCATCCGTGGGGATAAGCTTCCTCTTCCGGCCGCTCGGAGCCTTCCTCGCCGGACACTTTGGCGACCGCATCGGCCGACGGCCAATGCTGGTCCTAACACTCATCCTGATGGGAGCCGCCACCACACTCATCGGAATCCTGCCAACTTACGAAACTGCAGGAATCCTGGCCCCCGTCATGTTGCTGCTGCTCAGGATCCTCCAAGGCATCTCAGCAGGCGGCGAATGGGGAGGCGCAGTCCTCATGGCCGTCGAGCACGCCCCAAGGGACCACCGCGGCCGCGCCGGAGCCTTCCCCCAACTCGGAGTACCGCTGGGCATGCTCCTGGCCTCCGGAGTCACAGCCGTTATGACCGGATGGGTCTCCCCCGGAACAGCCTTCATCGAATGGGGCTGGCGCGTGCCCTTCCTGCTCAGCATCGTGCTGATCGGCGTCGGATACATGGTCCGGCGCGCAGTCGACGAATCCCCCGTGTTCCAGGAAATCGCCACCAAAAAGCAACAGACGAAAGTCCCGGCCGCCGAACTGTTCCGCAAACACTGGCTGCTGGTCCTACTCGCCGCACTCGTCTTCGCGGGAAACAACGCAGCCGGCTACATGGCCACCGGAGGATTCATCCCCAGCTACGCCACAAGCCAGGTAGGCCTGGACCGCACCGACGTACTCCTTGCCATCACCTTCGCCGCCGCCATGTGGTTCCTCTTCACGCTTCTGTCCGGCTACCTCGCGGACAAAATCGGGCGCAAACGGACCTACCTAATCGGCTTCGCCTCCCAGACACTCATGGTCTTCCCACTGTTCTGGCTCATCGACAGCGGGTCGCTGCCCCTGCTCTACCTCTCCCTTGGCCTGTTCACCATCGGGCTCGGACTCAGCTACGGACCCCAGGCAGCCTGGTACAGCGAAATCTTCCCGGCCTCAGTTCGCTTTTCCGGCGTTTCTATCTCCTACGCCATCGGCGCCATCCTAGGCGGGGCGTTCGCACCGACCATCGCCCAGGCACTCATACAGTCCACCGGGAGCAGCGCCTCAGTTTCCCTTTATCTGCTCGGCATGACCCTACTATCTGTAATCGCCGTCCTAATCCTGCGGGACCGGCCAGGTATCGACCTCTCCATCAACAACCAAGCCGAACAGGAAGTCGGAGCCACAATCTTCGATAAGCGCAGAGAACCAGCCTACGAAAAAGCGACCGTCTAGCAGGACTACGAACAGAAAGGCCCTGCGGGCTCTTGTCATCCTCACGAGAGCCCGCAGGGTCCAGCTGTTTGTGATGTCCCAAGGGACCAAAGCGCGCGCCCGGCGCCGGCAGCATGCTCACGTACGCCCGGCGCAGCCAACTCGAAGAGTTCCGAGAAAACGCACTCGTGTGGTCCTATCCGCAGCCGGTTACCAAGAGGGGCGGCCAATCCCCCAGAACCAGTAGGGCCTCAGGCCGTCTCTTTGCTGATCCCAGCTTTAGCGTTCCCAGTGGGGCTTGACTGTGGAGAGTGTCAGCCTAGTACTTCGGTGATAGAAGGGCCCGATACTGAGTACGCTCCGAGCGGCGCCATGGACCCATGCATGGTAAGCGGAGCCGGCTGTTAGTGCCGTCCATCCGTACTTTCGGTGATCCAACCGTCACAATGGGGCCCAGAAATCCCTTCTCTCGAGGCGAACCAGACGTAAGTGTGGACAGTAATGATGAAACCCCCTTTCTGACAGATTCTGAGCAGCAAAATGGCGAGTGCCGCGCTCCCCAACCCGGGAGCGCTGCAGGCGCCGATCTGCAGCAAAGATCCTCCAAAAGCAGATCAAACGCCGCCCCCGCCTCATGTGAAGAAACGCCGGTTATGGGCAGCGGGATGTTATAGCGTGGTGGTCGCTGTTCAGTGAAGGGGATGATGTGCTGCGCGTTCATTAGCTCGCAACCGGGCTATCAGCGTGGAAGCAAGCAGCGCCGTCATTAGCTCCAGGCCGATGACGGCCAACAGATTCCCGACCCCGTCAGCCACCGACTCGAGATCCCCGGAGGTGTCGTGATGCGCGTGGCCTCGCGCTGTACCGCCCATCAGAAGCAGCCCATGGAGGGCAACCATGAAAAGCCCGCAGCCCATTACACGTTGGAGCGCGGCCACTTGGCTTTCACGCCAAATATGGACGGCGCAAGGCATACAGACAGCCGCCAGGACCATCATTAACGCACCCAACCAAGCGCCGTGCTGATTCTGGAGGGCAAGCCACAGGTGAACGCCACTGGAAGCTGCAACAACGCCCGCGCACAGTCGGGCATGGAGAACAGGCCCGCCGGTTCCAGCCCGTCCTGTCAATAACATGGCGGAAGCCTTAGCTGTGGCAATGGCTGCCGGAGACACTGTCCTCACGGCAGCCACTAACCGAGGTTGAACCTGCGACAGGAGGCACGTCCAGGACCGGGCTGCGGTCGAAGAAGCCCTCAGGCCGCAGCTTGAAGCCCACGGTGTCCACCGGCATGATGGGCCAGTCCTCAAGGCGCGGGAAGTGGGTGAGGCCGAAGGTGTGCCAGACCACGATGTCCTGGCCGTCGATGTCCCGGTCCTGAGCTACGTATTCGGGCAGGCCTGCTCCGCCGGAGTGCTGGTTGACGAAGTCGCCGGTGGGGTATAGCTCGTTTTCCGCGTAGCGCGTGACCCAGAGGTCCTTCGTGGCGAAGGCGGCACGGGCGGCGATGGAGGATCCGGGGTCGGCCAGCAGCGTGGGCTGGTTTTGGGCGTGGAGCTTGTAGCCGACGGGCTCGCCGAGCCGGTTGCGGGATTCGGGGTTGGAGATGATCCAGGTCCGGCCCCTCCGGGCGTCGGCCTCACGGACCCCGTCGGATTCGCGGGTGAGTACCGTGCGCTTGCGGGAGAAGGCGTTGCCGCGCTCGTTGCCCGGACCCATGGGCTGGCGGACGACGTCTTCCTCTTCGACCCTGTTGGTGAACCCGTCAATGGCCATGTCCAGGCGGGCGCTGAAGAGGTGCTGGTGGTAGGGGGCGCCCAAACCGGGGGCGAGCTGGGAGATGTTGTCCGAGCCGCCTTCGGGGAAGGCAGAGGTGAAGACGACGCCGGTGGCCTTGGCTTCGAATTCGATGGTGCCGTCCAGGTAGAGGTACCAGTAGAAGCCGTAGTCGTAGTTGCCGATGGCGGTGAAGAAGGAGATCACCAGGCGGCGGTTGCGGCGGGTGTAGTTGATGCCGGACCACAGGTCGGAGTGCTTGGCCAGGATGCCCCAGTCCTCCTCATGCATGCAGATGCCGTTCCGGATCTCCCTCGGGTTGCCGAAGGCGTCCGAGACCACTGGGCTCAGGTAGGTGATCTCGCCCAGGCAGTCGCAGCCGAGCTCCAGGGAGTTGGCGTACTGGCCCACCAGGTACTCGCCGGTGTCGAAGTAGTTCTGCCAGGACCGGACGGGCGAGGGGTCCCCGTACGGGACCACCATCTCGGCGATGGAGGCACGGTTGATGATGGGCCGCAGCCGGTCCCCGTCCCGGAAGGCGAGGTTGTGCAGGACAACCCCTTCGCGGACATCAAACCCGACGTCCACGCTCCACTTCTCCCACTCCACGTGATTGCCGCCGGTGACAGTGAAGCTTGGCCCCTCCGGCTGGGTGATGCTGATGGGCTTCTGTGTGGTCCGCAGCGGCCCGGTCAGTTCCGGATCGGTGTAGTTGCCGTGCTCGGCCGGGATCGGCATGGGACCGAGGTCCAGCACCTGGGTGACTTCCTTGTTGACCACGTCCACATAGGCCACGAGCCCGTCCACCGGATGCGCCCAGGCGCTGTCCTCCGGAAATTCCTGGACGAATGCCAGACCACGCAGGATGCGGCGCCCCTTTTCTTCGGCGTACTCGAATACGCCAGCCGAAAGCGGCGCAACCCGTACTCTGGCGACGTCCAGGTCACGTGCGGCGAGGGCGGCGAGCCAACGCTCGTCCGTGGAAAGAAGAATCTCCACCAGCTCAAACTCTTCCTCAAGCACCGGCAGTTCGCCGGTGACTGTGGTGTCCAGTTCAGTGACGGAGAGGACGTGCCCGCGTGTCAGGGACACAACGGCGTCCACGGGCGCCGCGCCGGAGACGTCATGGATGAAGACCCGAAACCGGCGGTCCTGTCCCTCCTGGCCGCGTGAAGGATCCAAAAGCCCAAGATAGGCAATCCGCTTCTCTGGGCCAAGAAGGCCGCTTGAACCCAGCAGGGACTGGACCGCAGTGATTTCGTCGGGGCTGGCCAACGGGTGGACAGAAGCTGCCTGCAGCACGGGAGTAATCATGGGTCCTCATTCGCGTGAAAGGTGGGAATGTGTTTTTCTATGACTGTAGAGATTACGCCATTGTGATCACGGCCACAAGGCCGGAGCGGACACAAAAGTTTTTTTCGCCAATTGTGGAAAAAAGCATGACAAGGGCGGGAAACGCCGTCTACTGTGTGTTGTGTCACACGTCATGCAAGCAGATGAGCCATGACGGCAAGAGCTTCCTCCACCACGACCGAGCCGCACGTGCACCTCATGCCGCCCCTCGGTCCCTGTGAATCCACCCAGCAAAAGGAGCACGATGAACATCAGCACTGCCCCCGGTACCGCGGAACGAGCATCATCGCCGGCAAGATCAAGGACAATCTTTGACCCGGCGACCGGCGAGCCGGTGGGGGACGCCCCGGTGCATACCGTCAGCGACCTTGAAGCCGCGGTCGAAGGCGCCGCTGCGGCACAACCGGAGTGGGCCGCCTTGGGCCACGAGGCGAGGTCCGCCGCACTCATGAAGGCCGCCGACGCCGTCGAACGCTCTGCCGAAGAGCTTGCCCACCTGCTATCCCGGGAGCAGGGCAAGCCGCTCAACGGCCCAAATGCCCGGTTCGAGGTCAGCGCATGCGGCGCGTGGCTTCGCGCCACGGCCGCTACCCCGCTCAACCCCGAGACAGTGGTCGATGACGGGGAAACCCGTGCAGAACTCCACTATCGGCCCATCGGGATCGTTGGTGCCATTGGTCCCTGGAACTGGCCGATGCTGATCACCATTTGGCAGATCGCCCCCGCCCTGCGCATGGGTAACGCGGTCGTGGTCAAACCGTCCGAATACACGCCGTTGTCTGTGCTGGCCCTGATCAAGGTCATCAACGAGCAACTGCCCGAAGGCCTGCTATCGGTGGTCAGCGGGGGCCGTGACGTCGGTGCCCGGTTGGTCGAACATCCCGCGATCGGAAAGGTCATGTTCACCGGCTCCACCGCCACCGGCAAGGCGATCATCAGGTCCTCCGCGGCGACCGTCAAGCGGCTGACCCTTGAACTGGGTGGCAACGACGCCGGGATTGTCCTGCCCGACGCCGATCCCAAGGCCATCGCCGAAGGTTTGTTCTGGGGCGCGTTCATCAATACCGGGCAGACCTGCGCCGCACTGAAGCGCCTCTACGTGCACGACGACATCTACGACGCCGTCTGTAGCGAGCTGACCGCCTTTGCGGCAGCCATGCCAATGGGCGTCGGTCTTGATGAAAACAACGTATTGGGTCCGCTGCAGAACCGGCAGCAGTTCGACATCGTCGCCCGGCTGGTGGAGGCAGCGAAGGAATCCGGCGCCCGCGTTCTGCTCGGCGGAAACCCGGACACCGATCAGCCCGGCAACTTCTATCCCACCACCCTCGTGGCCGACATCGACAATGACAACCCCCTCGTCGCTGAAGAGCAGTTTGGCCCAGCCTTGCCGATCATCCGCTACAGCTCCGTTGACGAGGCCGTTGCCAAGGCAAATGGGCTCGACGTCGGACTGGGCGCCTCAGTCTGGTCCGCTGACCCCGCCGCAGCCCGCGAAGTCGCATCACGCATCCAGGCAGGAACTGTATGGATCAACGCCCACGGAATGGTCAACCCCTTGATTCCTTTCGGAGGATCCAAGCAGTCGGGTTACGGCCTTGAATTCGGCGTTGAAGGACTCAAAGCCCTTGGCATTCCCCAAGTAATCAACGGCTAAGACCCACGTTTGACTGGCGGTTTGCCCCACGGGGTAAACATGCACTCCTAAGCAACTCCCCTGCACCCCGCACCACCTTTCGGAGGCTGAAATGTCCCAACACTACCCAGAATCCACCGTTGTCGCTGACCCGCCGGGCCTAAGTCGGCGCACGCTCGGAGTACCCGCGCTTGTCTTTATGACCATCGCCGCTTCGGCTCCCCTGACTGTCGTCGCCGGAGGCTACCCCAGCAACTTCGCCGTGAACGGCGTGATAGGCGTACCACTGTCGTTCATTGTGCTGGGTGTGGTCCTTACCCTGTTCACGGCCGGCTACGCCGCCATGAGCACAAAAATCCGAAACGCCGGCGCCTTTTACGCATATATCGCCCAAGGGCTGGGAAAGAGAACGGGCGTTGCCTCCTCGTTCCTTGCCCTCACTGCCTACAACAGCATCCAAGTGGCAGTCTATGGTCTCTTCGGGTTCGCCTCGGCAGCGTTCATCAACGCCAAGACAGGCTCGGATATCCCCTGGTGGGCAACGGCCGGCGTCGCCTTCCTGGTTGTAGGATGGCTCGGCGTCAACAAAGTGGACCTCTCTGTCCGTGTCGTAGCGGTAATGGTCGGACTGGAATTTCTGGCAGTCATCATCTTTGACGTGGCCGCCTTCGTTGTTCAGCCCGAAGGAGTATCGACAGCAGGGCTGCTGCCGGGCGACCTCTTCACCGCCGGCGTTGGGGGCGTACTGGCCTTCAGCATCGCCTCGTTCATGGGTTTTGAATCCGCGGCCATCTACAGCGAGGAGACGAAAAACCCCACCCGCTCCATAGCCAGAGCCACCTACATCTCCGTCGCTGTCATCGCAGCCTTCTACGCTTTCTCTGCCTGGGCCATGACGATCGGGACCGGTCCGAGCCAGATTGTTGCAGCTTCACGGGAAATGGGACCCGAACTCATGTTCGCCTTCATCGGGCAAAATGTCGGCACGATCATGGCCGACATAGCCCAAGTACTCTTCCTGACAAGCCTCTTTGCAGCTCTGCTTGCCTTCCACAACGCTGTGGCCCGATACGTTTTCTCCCTGGCCCGGGAAAGTGTCCTTCCCCAACGGCTCGCTTACGTCAACGGTCGCACGCATGCCCCGGTGGCCGGCTCACTCACCCAATCCGCCATAGCCCTGATTGCCATACTGATCTTCGCCGTCGCGGGCACGGGCTCCGAACTCGGCCCGCTCTTCCCCGTCCTGACGCTCTTCACGTGGCTTTCAAATACAGCCGCCCTCGGACTGGTGTTTCTCATGGTTCTGGTTTCCCTCTCCGTCTGGGGCTACTTCCGTACCGACCATCACGGGCACTCACTCTGGACCCGCCTCATAGCCCCATTGCTCAGCGCCCTGGCACTGGGACTCGTCTGCGTACTCATCTTCGTAAACTTTGACGTACTCATCGGCTCCTCAGGCTCCTCACCTCTTTCCTGGATCCTCCCTGCCATCGCCCTGCTACCGGGCGCCGCAGGACTGTGGTGGGGCCACCACCTCAAGACCAAGGCACCCGCAGTCTTTGACGGCATCGGACACGGCAGCGAAGGTGTCTCTGGCCAAGAACACCCTTCCGGCCAGCGAGCATCAGATAGCGAGGTCCTGGGGGTCAACCAGACATAGCCAACAGATGCATGCTTGGCACCCTCGGCACCCTCACCGGACGGCCGAGGGTGCCGTTCCTTTTCGCACTTTCTGTCCACCCTCCAGCAACGGCCATCCCAACACCTGGCTAACTCGGCGATCCCGTGAGGCGCGGGGGCACCGTCGAGTTACGCTAAATGGAGTCCGCACGTCGGACGGAGTAAAAGGAGTATTGGTGCCAAAAGTTGTTGATCACGATCAGCGGAGAGTGGAGCTGGTGGGCGCCACATGGAGGCTCATCGCCCGCGACGGCCTCGAGGGCGCAACCATGCGGGAAATCGCCGCAGAGGCAGGATTCGCCAATGGCGCCTTGAAACCCTACTTTGGCAGCAAAGAGCAACTGCTCACCTTCGCTTTCGAGCATGTGTTTAACGAGACGAACAAAAGAATAGACAATGCCACCGGGAGCAAGAAGGGCTTGGCTGCTCTGCGGCTGTTCTGTCACGAGGTACTCCCGCTGGATGAGGAAAAACGGAGCGAAGCCCGGATCGTCATAGCGTTCTGGCAACGCGCCCTGGTCGATGAGTCCAAATCCGCGTTGCATGAACAATCCATGGAACAGTGGCGCAAAAGGATACTCGTCCACCTTCGGGACGCCCGGGCGGCTGGGGAAACGCTCCCTCTAATAAGCGATGACGACTTCGCCGGGATCCTGATGAACATGCTTCTCGGCGCGCAAACAAGCGCTGCCCTCGCCCCTGGCACCAGTACCCCGGCCCAGCTCATTTCCCACCTGGAAGCTCTGCTCCGGCTCATACACAACCCATAGTTGTCCCGACCGACTCATTTTCGACGACCTGGGGGGCCGAGAGCACCCGCCATCATATGTCCCTCCGCTGTTACCCTGCTCGGGATCCTGGGTTTGCCTACTCGTCGTCGGTGCCATCCACTACGGCGAGCGGCAGCTCGAAGATGAAAGACGCTCCCCGTGAATCGTTTTCTTCGGCCCAGAGACGGCCCTGTTGACGGGTGATGATGCGGTGGCTAAGAGCGAGACCGATGCCGCTTCCTGTTGACTTCGACGTGAAGGCACCGTCGAAAATGCGCCCGTCCGGGATGTGCGCCAGTCCCTTACCGCGATCAGCGACGCGGAAGACACCGGAATCAGCCGTCGCGTAGGTGGTGATCGTGACGTGCCGTTCCTTCGCCGGCCACCCTGACATCTCGTCAATAGCGTTGTGGCAGAGGTTAAGTATCACTTGACCTGTGAGCACCTTCTCGCAGCGGATCCAGAGTGGCAGGTCGCTCTTGACGACTTGGACCTCCGTGTCGTGTTGCTGGGCACGGAGCATGATGAAGTAGAGGCAGTCTTCGACGATTTCGTTCAAATCGACAATCTGTTCGGATTGTTCAAGCTGAACTACGAACGAGCGCAAACTGGAAACGATGTGGTTAGCCCTATCGATCTGCTTCCTTGCGTTATCCAGGCCGTATTCGAGGTCATCGCGGCTGGTTGTCGGATTGACCAGCCGGCGAGCCACTCCGTCGATAAAGTTTGTGGCCGCGGCGAGCGGCTGACCGAGCTCGTGGGCGATGGCCATAGCCATGTCCCCCATCGCGTTGTAGCGGCCAAGGTAGTTAAGGTGCTCCAAGTCCCGCCGGTGTTGCTTCTCAGCCTCCACCTGCTCGGAGATGTCGTGGAGGAGGACCAGCGTCCCGGTCAGGTCGTGCTCAAGTGCGATGTACTGGCAGCTGGCCCCGAACCATGCCGTTGTTCCGTCAGGGCGCGCAATCTGCAAGCGGAGGCTCACCGGGGAACCTTCCGCGTGGGGGCTGGCAAGGGCCTTCTGGAGTTCCGGCCTGGACTGCTCCGAGCACAGGCCCAAGAGGTCGGTGCCAACCAATTCGTCTACGTCCCTGCCGAGCTGCTCCCCGCCGGCAACGCTGGCATAACTGATCACCGAGTCCTGATCCACGACCAGGATTCCTTCCGCCATGTGCCGCAGGAAAGCCTGCAGCCTTCCTTCGGTCCGCTGAAGGTCGGACTTCAGCAGTTCCTCTTTTTCGATGTCCCGGAACTGCACCATGACAACGGGCCGCTGACGCAGGTCAGCCCTTACGGCTATAGCTTCTGTGAGGAATTCACGGCCAGTCTTTGACTTGTACATCCATTCAATGCGGCTCATCCCGTGGTCAACGGCATCCTGTAGCCAATGAACCCCGATGGAGCGCCGGAATCTCGGATCAGCGCTGCTCATGTCCGGCGCCTTGAGAGGCCTCAATTCATCAAGGCTGAACCCCAGCATGTCGCAGGCTGCCTGGTTGGCCCACAAGATGTCTTTGGTCTCGGCATCATGAATGAGGATGCAGTACGTCAGCGACTGCATAAGGCTGGCGTAGTCGCCAACGTCAGGGAAGGGTAGCTCGCTACCTAAAGAGGAGTTGGACACAAGGAATTTTACGCCCTGACAGCCAGCGCCGGGCATAGGTGAATTCCTTAGCAAAACGAGGAAATGCTGTGCTGGCCCGCGAAGAATCTCCAATTGTTGCGTCATCGGCACCCCCATAGCTTTGAAGCAGACAAAATTCGTTGCTGAACCCCTTGGGAGCCACACATGACAGAAGTCCTAAACCCGACTTCAAGCGCCACCTTAGACGAGGTGCTGAAGACGGTGGAGCGTCGCCGCGAAGAATTCAGCGAACAGAAGTCGCTGCCCGAAGATGTGATCGCTGAGTTCAAAAAGGCCGGAATCTACCGCTCAGCAACTCCCAAACAATTCGGAGGCGACGCCCTGCCTCCCGCTGAATTTCTGAGGATTGTTGAGCGCATCTCCGCCGTTGACGCCTCGGCCGGCTGGGTCGCGAGTTTCGGTTCTGCCGTGTATCTGGCGGCCCTGCCGCTGGAAACCCAGGCGAAGCTTTATGCCGAAGGCCCGGACGTTGTCTTCGCAGGCGGGCTCTTCCCCGTCCAAAAGGCAGACCGGTTCCCTGGTGGATGGAACGTCACCGGGGAATGGAAGTTTTCAAGCGGCTGCCGCGGTGCGGACATCATCGGCGTCGGGCTGGCAGGCGGAGACGACAACAACGGAAAGCCCCTCACTGCCCTGCTGCGTCCGGACCAGGTTCAGATTGTCGAAAATTGGGATGTCATTGGACTCAAGGGCACCGGCAGCAACGATTTGCGCGTGCAGGGAGAGTTCGTACCGGATGAATGGACGTTCATACGGGGTGGCGAACCGACCGTCGATGAGCCGCTCTACCGCTACCCGGCAATTGCCTATGCTGCCCAGGTCCTTGCGGCCGTAAACCTGGGCACAGGCCGGGCAGCGCTCGACTACGCCACCCGCGTAGGCAGTGGACGCAGCGGGATCACCGGCGCCCCTAAACTGGCAGATCGGGCCTACTACCGCATCGACATCGCCAAAGCCGAAGCGTCCCTGCTGTCGGCCCGTGCGTTCTTCTACGACATTTCCGAAGAAGTGTTCGCCACTGTAACTGCAGGCGACCCGGCCACAGACAAGCAAAAGGCTCTCCTTCGCCTGGCCTCCACCCATGTGGCGAAGGTGGGAGCGGCAGCAGTCCAGAGCGCATACACGTTGTCCGGAACCGCTGCCATCTACGATTCCAACCCAATGCAGCGATACCTCCGGGACGCCTCCGTTGTAACCCAGCACGCCTTCCTCGGAGACGGAATCTACGACGGCGCAGGCGCAGTACTCATGGACACCCCGCCATCCATCCCGGCATTCATCTAGAACACTGCACCAAGGAGCCAACGTGACTACCCCCAGCGAACCCCTGCGAGTGCTTTTCTGCATCGGAATCAACCAGAACTTTTTCGACCTTCCCAAGAATGACATCGGCAGTGTCTGGACCGCATTCTCAGGAATGATGTCCGAGATGGCCCGCATGCAAGGCGTGCACGTCATCGGCAACATGGACGACGACTCCCACATGGTAGGCCCCTCCACAGGTTGGCCCTGGACCTGCTACATTCTCGCCGACGTTGACACCCAAGAGACCGTTAAGGCCGCCTGCAACCTTTTCCGGACCACCATGATCGGCGAGCACGCCCTCTGGCACTACGCAACAGTCGAGGCCCGAATCGGCCGCGCCCTCGTGATCCGTGACGACGTAGCCCCGGCAGGATAGGCCACGGCAACTGGCCGAGATCCAACCACTATTTGACCTGCAATTGAAGGAGTACCAATGACTGTCCCCACTACAGACCGGTCAGGCGGTTTCGCCGGGCTGGCGGCCGACGACCGTGTTGCTGCCCGTCTCTACACAGATCCCGAAGTTTTTGACTGTGAGATGGAAAAGATCTTCTACAGCACCTGGGTCTGGGTCGCCCACGAGAGCGAAATTCCCGACGCAGGAAGTTTCAAAATGACGCACGTCGGTCTGCAGCCGGTTGTAGTCAACCGAGACCGCAAGGGCAACTTCAACGTTCTCCTCAACCGCTGCCGGCACCGCGGCGCCAGCGTCTGCGAGGTCCCCAAAGGCAAGGCCAACGGGTTCACGTGCCCGTACCACTCCTGGTCTTACTCGCTCGAGGGAAACCTCCGGGGCATCCCGTACCCGGACGGATACGAAGGCGTCATCGAAAAGCAGCAACTGTCGCTCCAAAAGCTGCGGGTGGAGTCGTACAACGGCCTCATCTTCGCCACTTTCAAGACGGACATCGAGCCCCTGGAGGATTTCCTCGGCGACGCGAAGATCTGGATCGACCGGTTTATGAAGCAGGGCGCAGGCTTCCCGGTGAAGGTCCAGGGCGAGCACAAATTCCGGTTCGATGGAAACTGGAAGATCCAGCTTGAAAACACCACCGACGGATACCACTTCCCGATCGTGCACCGCTCCTGGATGGCTTCGGTCGATGCGGAGACCGCTGACATGCTCTCCTTCATGACCGACGAGAAGGCCGTCACCCATGCCCTGGGCAACGGGCACAGCGTTGCTGTTATGGTCCCCGAACACGTTGACCTGGAAGAAGATGACGGTTCCGAAGAACTCCAGGAACGGTTCCGCCACATCATCGACGAACTGTCCGAAACGATGCCCCAGGAACAGGTGCGCCGCATCGTCCGCACCATGCACGGCGCCGGCTACAACCTGAACCTGTTCCCAAACCTCTCACTGTCCATGTCCTTCTTCCGGGTGCTCCGCCCCATCTCCGTCAATGAAACCGAAATCCAGCACATGGCACTTGGCCTGGACGGCGGACCCGAAAGTGTCAACCGGGAACGGCTCCGTATCCACGAGCACTTCCAGGGCCCCTTCGGTTTTGGCACCTCCGATGACTCGGAGGCATGGGACCGGGTCCAGCGCGGGGCAGTAGCCAACCCGGATATGCCTATCCTGGTCAACCGCGGCCTTGGCCGCGAAGAAACCGTTGAAGAAGGCTGGAAAACCTCGCACGTGACGGATGAAACCGGCATGCGCGAATCGTACGCAATGTGGACAAGGATGATGAGCGATGACAACTGAGGCCCCCGAAGCAGTGGAAGCGATCGACAACCGCCCAGCCCGCGAGCCCTTTAACCTGGGCCTCGGCAACTTGGCCGATCCCCGTGTCGCCCGAGCCATTGAACTCATCTGGCTCGAAGCCCAACTTCTCGACGATAAGGACTACGAAGCCTGGCAGACCCTATATACAGAAGATGCCAAGTACGTCATCCCGGTTGAACCGAACGTTGCCGACTTCGAATCGTCCCTGAACATGGTTTACGACGACGCGCGGATGCGCCACATGCGCGTAACCCGCCTGGTGCAGGGCTACTCCATGTCTGCGGTCGCTGCGGCCCGCACCTCCCGGACTATCTCCCGTTTCACGGTCCAGGAGATCACGGAGGACACCGTGACCCTACGTTCAGCGCAGGTGCTGGTGGGCTTCAAAAGGGACAAGTTCCAAATGCTCGGCGCTGACCTCACCCACCGGATCAGGATTGCCGGCGACGATGCCCGGATCGACCTCAAGGTCATCCGCCTGGTCAACTCCGACTCAGCCGTCAACGCCTCCGGCTTCCTCCTCTAGGAGCACCATGAACAACGTCGCACTAATCACTGGTGCTGCCCGCGGTCTCGGTGAAGTCATCGCGAGGACCCTGCACAAGGAGGGATTCCGGGTAGCGATCACCGGCACCACCACCGAATCCGTCCAGCCGGTCGCGGACAGCCTTGACCCTTCAGGGGACACCGTCTGGGCCGGCGCACTGGACATCCGCCGCAAGGAGGATTTCGAAGCGGTACGGGACGCCCTGGCCCAAAAATGGGGAGGGACCGACGTCCTGGTCAACAACGCGGGGCGCTCAAAGGTCGCCCCCCTGCTGGAGATAACCCCGGAAGACTTCTCCGCCAACGTCGAGATCAATCTCAAAGGGACGTTCCTCGGCTGCCAGGTGTTCGCACCGCATTTCCGGGACCGGGGCTATGGCCGGATCATCAACATCCACTCACTTGCAGGACATAACGGCGGGACCGCAACAGGGGCGCACTACGCCGCCTCCAAAGGCGGCGTATCCACCCTGACAAAGGTCTTCGCCAGGGAGTTCGCTTCCTCCGGCGTCACGGTCAATGCGGTTTCCCCCGGGCCCTTGGAGCTCCCGGTCGTCTACGAAACGGTGGATCCCAACAAATTGGACGCCATCAAGGCGAATATCCCGGTAGGCCGGTTCGGTGATGCGGAATTCATCGCCGACACAGTTGCCCTGCTCGCCTCCCCCGGCGCCTCGTCGGTGACCGGAGCCTGCTGGGACATCAACGGCGGAATCTACATGCGCTAAGCACAGCGAAAATAACTGCCGAAACCGAGAGAGCTGAAAAACAAGAAAGGAGCGTTGCCCCATGGGTATGTTCAGGGTACGAGTGGCTGAAGTACTGAAAGAGACGAACAACATCAAATCTTTCCGCCTCCAGCGCGTAGATGGGGCACGGTTCGACCCCTATCCGGCGGGTGCTCACATCGACATCGTCGGACCCACAGCTGTGGTGCGCCAATACTCTCTGTGCAGCCCGCCGGACTCCACGGAGGACTACGTGATCGCCGTCAAACTTGAGCCGGAGTCGCGAGGCGGTTCAGCCGCCCTCCACGACCAGGTGACAGTCGGCCACGAACTAGAGATTAGCGCCCCACGCAATCTCCTCGCGGTCGTGCCCAGCGCTGACCGTCACATACTCGTGGCCGCAGGCATCGGCGTCACACCCATGCTCAGCATCGCCTACCACCTGCATCGCGCCGGACAGGACTTCGATCTGCATTATTTTGCCCGGTCACGCGACGAAGCGGCCTTCTGCGACCTGATGAGCCAAAAAAGTGGATTTGGTGAACGCGTCCATTTCCACTTCGGTCTCAAACGCGAGGACCAACCATCCGCCCTGGACAAAGCGTTCGTGGGCCTGACATCTGCTTCGCACGTCTACACCTGCGGACCAGAGGGTTTCATGAAGCGCGTTCAAGAACACGCCTCTGCCGTGATTCCAGAAGACAACGTGCACATCGAGCATTTCCAAGCCGGAGAACCTGTAGATTCTGACAGCGACACCCCCTTTGAGGTCGAACTGGACGGCGAGGTTTTCGAGGTTCCTGTGGGGAAATCCATCGTGCAGGTTCTGGCTGAAAACGATGTCGAAATCGACACCACATGCCAGGAGGGCATCTGCGGTACCTGCATCATGGGGGTCTTGGCGGGCCAGCCTGACCATCGTGACCAGTGCATGTCCAGCAGCGAGAAGAAGGCTAATGACCAGATTGCTGCCTGCGTTTCGAGAGCCAAGAGTTCACGACTGGTCTTGGAAATCTTCTAGAAAAGGGCTTTCGGGCTCTTGCAGAAACTAAAGAACGACGCAGCAGGCCGGCCCTTGTGGCCGGCCTGCTGCGTCTTGTGGTCCTCGCAACTATGGCCGACCTCCCCAGATCAGTTCACTGGTACATCATGCTGCAGGATGTCCCGGACGAGAGTGGCGATACTGTCTGCCCCTGTCTTGGCCTTAATCCGGGTTCTGTGCACGTCGACTGTCTTCACACTGGTACCCAGTCTCCGGGCAATGTTCTGGCTCGGCAGGCCGTCGATAACTAAAGCGAGAATTTCCCGCTCCCGCGGAGTCAAGCCGGAAATCCGTTTCTTGATTTCCCGTCTGCCCCGGTCTGCTTCGAAGCGCTCCTGAGCCAGCTCCAGGGTTTCCTGAACCACGTCCAGCATGTGCTGGGGATCGTACGGCTTTTCCAGGAAGTTCATCGCACCCTGCCGCAATGCCTTCACCGACATCCGTATGTCCCCATGTGCCGATACGAAGATGATGGGAATCGGCGAGGAAACCTGATTCAATGTCTCCTGCAGCTGGAACCCACCCGTCCTGGGCATCCGCACATCCAGCACCAGGCATGCCGGAAGTTCTGGATCGTATTCGGCAAGGAACGTGGCCACATCGTTGTAGATGCATGACTTGATGTTCACCGACTCCAACAGCCACGAAAGTGAGTCGCATAGCTCCTGATCATCGTCGACGATGTAGACGAGAGCTTCGGGTGAATCCATGGATGACGACCTTGCAAGGGGGAAATGGGCTTCTTTGAAGCTACCTAGCCCGCAACCCGGTAGTCAACGAAGACGCCCGTAAGGATGTCACCTATTTATCTAAGGCGAACGCTAAAGCATGCTGGAATAAATCGCAATACTCATTAGCCGGGAAGCATCCTAGATTTTTTCTCATAGGAATCACGAAACGACCGGTTTCCGGTCACGGCGGTTGGAGAATGAAATGCCTGAACTTTCCCAGATACAGAAAGATTTCCGCTCAGCCATGGCCCACTTGCCGGCAGCGGTTAACGTCGTCACCACGGACGGCCCACACGGCCGGGTAGGCATCACTGTCAGCGCGGTCTGCTCTGTCACGGATGCGCCGCCCACCGTCCTCGTCTGCGTAAACCAGAGCAGTGCCACACACGACATCTTCAAGAACAACGGCGAGATCTGCA
The DNA here is from genome assembly GCF_001663775.1 of Arthrobacter sp. B6. Classification (GTDB taxonomy): domain Bacteria; phylum Actinomycetota; class Actinomycetes; order Actinomycetales; family Micrococcaceae; genus Arthrobacter. Next base: position 292,863 of record NZ_KV467168.1, read on the forward strand.
TCAATGTCCTCAGCGGTGAACACGAGGAACTTGCCCGCCACTTCTCAGGTGCGACCAAGGTGCCCATGGAGGAACGCTTCGGATGGGACATCTGGGAAAAGGACGCCGGAAACGTGCCGGTACTGCGGGACGCATTGGTGAAAATTGTCGGCCGTATCAGCGACCGCAGCACCCAGGGATCCCACTCAGTGATCTTCGTTCAGGTAGACCGAATTGAAGTCCAGGAGGAGCGTGACAGCCTCGTTTACTTCAAGAGGCAGTTTCATCGTCTTTCCGTAACCCCGGAGCTGGTCGCAGTTTGAACGCCCCCAACAGCCTGCTGGAGCTGACCGCCAGACTCCGAGACGGGATCGTCACTCCCCATGACGCCGTCGCAGAAAGTCTCAAGTCGATCGCTGACACGGAAGAGTCAATTCGGGCTTGGGTAAGGGTGGATGAGGACGGCGCCGCGAGGCAAGCATCCGCCCTCGAAACCATCGGTGGCACAAAAGGGCCTCTGTGGGGTGTCCCCGTTGCAGTGAAAGACCTTATCGACGTCCAGGGCCTGCCAACGGAGTGCGGATCCCGGCTGAAATGCGGTGTTCCTGCTGAGGTGGACGCAGACTGCGTCCGTCTCCTGCGGGAGGCCGGCGCCGTCGTACTTGGTAAAACCGTCACAACCGAATTTGGCTACTTCAGCCCGGGCCCCACCCGCAACCCCGCCAACCCTGACCACACTCCCGGTGGCTCATCCAGCGGCTCAGCAGCCGCCGTCGCAGCCGGAACTGTGTCCCTGGCCCTCGGAACACAAACCGCCGGTTCCCTCATCCGCCCAGCGTCCTACTGCGGTGTTGCAGGGTTTGTCGCCGCACAAGGACAGTTCGCGATGACCGGTATCACCGGATTGAGCAGGTCCCTGGATTCCCTCGGCTTGCTGGCCCGCAACGTGAAGGACCTTCGCTATGCCTGGAATGCCCTGGGCGGCTACGACGCAATCAAGGTTCAGGACAACCCGGGTTCCGTGGACCTCCTGTTCTGGAACGGCAGCGGGCTGGACGACCTGACCCCGGACATGACAGAAGCGCTGGACCACGCCTCCGCAGTCCTCGGCAACGGCCACGACATCCACCTCACGGAGTGGACAGACCACGAACTCATCCGCGCTTTGGCGAAAGACCACGCCACAGTGATGGCTGCGGAAGCCGCCGTCGAGCGTTCTGCCGAACTGACTCAACCCGAGGCGCTGAGCCAGCCCTTCATCGATCTCCTCACCGCGGGCCGCGGCATCAAGGAGGAGGAGTACCAAGCTGCCCTCGCGCGCATCGCCGCATCCCGCCGCAAATTTCTGGCAGTGCCGAAAAGATTCGATGCGGTCCTGGGCCCGGCAGCCCTGGGGGCGGCGCCGCGCGGCATTGGCGCCACAGGAAGTCCTGTCCTCAGCCGACCCTGGCAGGCGTTGGGCATGCCGGCGTTGAGCATCCCCGGATTACGCAGCCGTTCCGGCATGCCTCTTGGTTTGCAGCTCATCGGCCTCCCCGGCCGGGAGCCGCAACTCTTCGAAATCGGTGAACGGATAGAAGCCGCCCTCATCCTCACCTCTGCCGGGCATCACGCCCAGCCAGCTTTGTCCGACTAAGCCAGCATCTGCTGCTTCCCCACTCCCCTTAAACACAGAGGCAAAATATGACATCCACAACGGCAAAACCAGGATCCCTGGCAGACGCGGTTCAAACTGGCCGCATGAACAAGCGGGCGTGGCTGATCACAGTTATGCTCGTTCTCTTCCAGATCATCGCCTTCGCCGACAAAGCCGTCCTTGGCCTCGTGGCCCAACAAGCGATCCCTGAACTCGGCATCAGCACTGTCCAGTTTGGCTTCATTGGCAGCGCCTTCTTCTTCCTGTACGCCATCGCATCGGTGCTCCTGGGAATATGGGCAGGCAAAGTCCCCATCAAGTGGGTGCTCCTCGCCATGGGACTCAGCTGGGCAATCCTTCAATTCCCGATGCTCTTCGGCGGTGGCGCAGCTGTCCTTCTCGTCACCCGAATCCTGCTTGGCGGTGCGGAGGGACCCGCAACGGCCATCTCACTGTCATCAGCGCATTCCTGGTTCCGTCCGGCGGACAGGTCCTTGCCCAGCAACCTCATTGCCATCGGTTCAACCCTCGGGCCCGTGGTCGCAGCTCCCCTCCTCGCTGTCATCATCGTCAATTTCGGCTGGCGGTGGGCCTTCGGCGTATTGGGAATCATTGGACTTATCTGGACAATCACCTGGTTCATCCTGGGAGGGGACGGCCCATACGGCGGCAAGCGAGGCAAACCAGCCCCCAACGCCTCCGCCGTTCCCGAATCTCAGGCAGCTACCGATGCGGAGGCGCATGCCAGCGAGACGGAAGCGGGCTCAACTGAGCAGGACAGGCTGACGGGAATCGATCGTCAGAAGCGCGTTCCATGGCGCGCCATCCTCATGTCTGGATCCTTCGTCGTAGCCGTATTCGCAGGATTCACCAACTTTTGGACTCAAGGGTTCCTCACCACCTGGTCCCCCAAATACCTCGCGGGAGTTGTCAATCTCTCTCCCGAAATGGTCGCTGTGTTCTTTACTTTCCCCTGGCTCTTCGGAGCCGCCGTCCTGCTCGCCCTAGGCATCCTCGGTCGCTACCTCATGAGGCGGGGCGTCAGCGTCCACAAAGCCATCGGCGTGCCCTTTGGTGTTTCCCTTGCCGTGGCTGGAGCGTCCTTCCTCCTTTTGCCCGCAACAACAGGCGCGGCGTCCGTAGCTCTACTGACGATCGCCGCCGGGTGCAGTGTTATCTACCCCATGGCCCCCAGCGCCATGGCCTATGCGGTCGGCCCCCAGCAGCGGCCGGTCCTCATGGCCACCCTGGGAGGCATCGCATCTGTCGGTGCCATCATTTCCCCAACAGCAGTCGGTCTCTTCATGGAGAACGCCGGCTACCGCACCCGTCCAGGGCAAAAGGACACAGCAGAGATGATCGCAAACATGACCGATGGTGTTCACCAATCCTTCGGCGTAGCAGGCGCGCTGCTTCTGGTGGCCGGCGTCCTGTCGGTCTTCTTCCTTAACCCCGACCGCACAGGCCGCCTACTGCAGAACAAGTACGCTACGGATGCCGCCGATGAGAGCCCTGTCCCGGCTACCAAGTGACTGAAACAAACCGCTAAAGAGGAGTGGCTCCGCTGGAATTATCCAGCGGAGCCACTCTTCTTTAGCGTGCCTGGTTGCCTGTGCGTTTACCGCCAGGCTGCATCGGCCGTCCAGTATTCCATGCCGTTGGCGCTCATCCCATGCTGCCACTCAGAAATGCGTTTCAGCTCAGGCTCGACCAAAGCAGTGACGGCATCAGCCGCCATGGGCCCATCCTCATCAACCTGCCAATGAACCCAGTTCACCTCAAGGCCATGCTCATCATGAACGAACAGGTCCACGTGGTGCCAGCCATAACCAAATGTGTCCACGTAGCAGGTCAAAAACATGCGATGGAAGTTCCGTTGTCGCATCCACAGCCTCCTTAGTCTCGTTTCTTCCGAACCCTACGACGGATTTCCCTGCCGCGACAGGAGAGAAAGCCTTACAAAGGCCTGTGATAGTTCGCCTGTTGGTTGTCCCGCCGGGCCACGAAAATTGAGGAGACAGGACCCGTGACGCGGATCCTGTCTCCCATCCAGTGAAACGACGTTATCGTCACGACCAAAGGGGTTGCAGTTGAAGATAGATCGCATCGAGGCGATCCCCTACTCGATCCCGTACTCAAGGCCCCTCGCTTTCGCTAGCGGCTATGTGAGCGACGCTGAGCATGTGCTCATCCGCGTGCACACGGACGAGGGAATTACCGGAGTGGCAGATCTTCCCCCACGCCCCTACACATACGGTGAAACGCAGCAGTCCGCCGTCGCCGTCGTAGAGACGATTTTCGCGCCCGCAATCCTGGGTTTGGACCCGCTGGAGCGCGGGAAGATCCATGCCATCCTCAACCGGACTGTCCACAATCAAGCCGCCAAGGGCTCCATCGATATCGCCCTGTGGGACATCATTGGGAAGTCCTGCGGCTTACCCGTATGGAGGCTGCTCGGTGGGTACACGGACCGCATGTCGGTGAGCCACATGCTTGGATTCAAACCAGCGTCGGAGCTCCTTGAGGAAGCAGCCAGCATCAGGGCCGAATACGGCATCAACACCTTCAAGCTCAAAGTGGGGCGCCGCCCACTCGCGCTTGATATCGGGGCTTGCCACGTATTGAGGGATGGCCTGGGTCCAGAGTCGGACATCTACCTGGATGCAAACCGCGGCTGGACAGCAAACGAGGCCCTGGAGGTCCTTCGAAGGACAGAAGGGCTGGGGCTTTCGCTGCTGGAAGAGCCTTGCGACGCGAAAGAGACCATGAGCCGGCGCCGTCTCGTCACCAAATCGGCCATCCCCGTCGTAGGTGATGAAAGCGTTCCCACCGCCGGGGACGTCTCGCGGGAACTGCTCTCCGGCGGCTGCAACGCCATCAGCATCAAGACAGCACGCAGCGGGTTTACGGAGGCCCAGCAAATCCTGGGGCTGTGCACGGGACTGGGCGTCGACGTCGTCATGGGGAACCAGATCGATTCCCAAATTGGAACGCTTGCCACCGTGGCATTCGGGGCGGCACACGAGGCGACGTCCCGCAGGGCCGGTGAACTTTCAAACTTCCTGGACATGTCCGATGACCTCCTGACGGAACCGTTGACCATCACCCACGGAACGATCAGCGTCCGCGACGCTCCAGGCGTCGGGGCCGACATCGATCCGGAGCGGCTCGAACGCTACCGTCAAGACCGCTAGCCGACAGACCAAACACACGCCGGAGGTATCCACCATGCTTTATCTCGTCAGGATGGACGTAAGTGTCCCATCGCATCTGCCAGCGGCAGAAGTCGAAGCCGCCAAAGCCACCGAGAAGACCCGTTCCCAGGAACTGCAGCGTGACGGGCGCTGGGTTCACCTGTGGCGCGTCGTTGGCCGCTACTCCAACTACTCAGTCTTTGACGTGGACAGCAACGACGAACTCCACGAAATCCTGCAGGCACTCCCGCTTTACCCCTTTATGAAAATCGAGGTCACACCCCTCGCCCAGCACCCTTCCGCCCTCGATAGCACCACGTAACGGAACACGTCAGGTATCGCTAATGAACCCTGACACTCAGAAAGGAACACCATGTCCGTAGAAACACAGGCCACCGCCGCTGACTCGGGAGCGAAGGCTACCGAGCGCTTCCGGGCCAAAAAGAGTTTCACCTCCGAAGTTACTACCGAACGGGTTAACCGGCTTGCTTCACGCGCCATCAGGGCCCTGGTAGACACCGTCCTTGAGGAAAAGGTCACCTATGAGGAGTACAACGCCTTCAAGGCCTGGCTGATCGAGGTGGGCGAAACCGGTGAATGGCCGCTTTTCCTGGACGTGTGGGTTGAACATGCTGTCGAGGAAGTGGCCAACGAGAACCGCGAAGGCAGCAAGGGCACCATCGAGGGCCCCTACTATGTGCCCGAGTCACCGGTCTTGGAGTCCCCGGCAACGCTCCCTATGCGCGACGTTGAGGCGGGCACTCCCCTGGTGCTGCACGGCAAAGCCACCAGCGTCGACGGCCGCCCCCTTGCCGGCGCAGGAGTGGAGATCTGGCATGCGGATGACCTTGGCTTCTACTCGCAGTTCGCCCCGGGCATTCCGGAGTGGAACCTGCGCGGCACGATCCTCACGGACGCCGAGGGCCGTTATGAGATCAACACCGTCCAGCCCGCGCCCTACCAGATCCCCACAGACGGGGCGTGCGGCAAGCTCATCGAAGCAGCGGGCTGGCACGCCTGGAGGCCTGCACACCTGCACCTGAAGGTCAGTGCCGACGAACACCAACTCATCACCACGCAGCTGTACTTCCAGGCCGGCGAACACCTCACGGATGACATCGCATCGGCAGTCAAACCCGAACTGATCCTCAATCCGCAGGAGAGGACCGACGGCTCCGGCCGTGAAGTCGGCTACGACTTCGTCCTCGCACCAGCCAAGTAGCGCAGCCCGGCAGTTCGTCGAGGAGCCACGGCATGGTCGAGCCCTGGGTTCTTCAGGAGACCATGCCGGCGACTCACCAGTGGAAGCCGTTCTCTCGTCCCACCCAAGCGTACGAACGCACAGTTTTGCAGGGCACCGCCTGCATTGCGCAATATGCAGCGCAATGCAGGCGCCTAGCTCCGTTGGACCATCCCACGACCAACACAACGATATGGAAAATACGATGTCTGAAGAAACGACTCTGGCAAGCCTGGTCCAGCGCATTGACGTGCTGGAGGCTGAAGCCGAAATCCGCCGTCTCCAGGCCCGCTACATGTTCCTCTGCGACACCCCCTGCCCTGAATTTGCGGTCCGTGACGACGCCCACCGCATCGACCTGATCGTGGAGCTCTACGCTGAGGATGCCGTGTGGGAAGGCGTAGGTGAGTACTACGACAATCAGTTCGGCCGCGCCGAGGGGCACGAGGCGATCCGCGAACACTTCAGACGCTTCTGGGGTGAGAAACAGGAACCCGCACTGCTGCTCAACGCCCACTACCTCACCTCAGAACAAATTTATGTCGACGGTGACAACGCCACCGGCCAGTGGATCCATATGCAGCCTTGGCTCTTTTCCGACGGGACGTCGTTGCTGCGGTCGAGTCGGCTCAACAATTCTTTCCGAAAGACTGGCGGCGGCTGGAAAATCACCAGGACCCGCACTGAAAATGTCTTCATTGCACCCCTGTCGGACGCCTTCGCCTCGGACTATCCGTCGGCCTCCGTCCTGATGGGGCCCTAGAGCGTGTTGCTAAACCCCTTTTGGGGCTTGTTGCGGTTGGCTGGTGTGATGAGCGATCGCTTTCTGGTGTCTGACGAGGTGTGGTCTGTGATCGGACCGCCGTTTCCCGCATGGAAGGGCAACGGGCGCCCGGTCGCGGACCGCCGCCTGGTCGTGGAGGGGACTGCATGGAAGTTCCGAACCGGGGCGCCGTGGCGGGACCTTCCCGAGCGCTTCGGGAACTGGAACACCGTCTTCAAGAATTTCGACCGTTGGGCCAAGGATGGCACGTGGACGAAGGTACTCGAACATGTCCAGACCCGCGCGGAGACCTTGGGAGATCTTGATTGGGTCGCCTCGATTGACTCCACGATCGTGCGCGTCCACCAGCACGGAGCGACCCTTCCACGCCTCACAGGGGGTCTCGTCGAATTACATGAAACTCGGCATCGAACCGCCTGACCACGCGATCGGACGTTCCCGCGGTGGCCTGACGTCCAAGCTGCACATGGTCACCGACGGCAAAGGGCGAATGCTCTCAGCCGTCCTTACGGCTGGCAACATCAACGACACGACCATGATGGCCGTCACCCTCGAGGAGATTCGAGTCCCGCGCCCAGGAAAGGGAAGACCGCGCGTCCGTCCGGACCGCCTCCTGGCGGACAAGGGCTACACGTCCAAGGCCAACCGCGCCCGGCTGGCCGAGCGGGGAATCAAGGCCACCATCCCGGAAAAGTCTGACCAGGCAGCGAACCGGAAGCGAAAAGGCTCCGCTGGCGGGCGCCCGCCAGCGTTCGACAGTGAGGCCTACAAGGGTCGCAACGTCGTCGAACGGGGATTCAATCGACTCAAGAACTGGCGCGGCCTCGCCATGAGATCGGACAAAACCGCACGCAACTACCTCGCCGCCGTCCAACTCGCTGCATCGCTCGTCTGGCTAAACGCCAGCTTTAGCAACACTCCCTAGCACGATGGCAGATTCATTCACCTGAAACGCCGGGCAACAAGACCAGAGGAAGGAGCACACATGCTTGACCAGGCAGACCAATACGCCGTCAAGGTCAGGATTACCCAGCGCAGGAACCTTGAAAACCAACTTGACCTGGCCGTCGACGCAGCAATCCGGGAAGCGCTCAACAGTCCTGGACGCGGCGTACTGGTGACGCGGCATGACCACCAGACATTCACGGTTGAACTTTCCCCAGAGGTTCCACACGGGACTATTAGCGAATTAGCCCTTTACCCGGATGTCTAAAACCCGCAGGGTGGCCGGACACCGCGGCTAAGGCGAGGTCCGGCGCCCCAGACGATCCCCGCGGGGAAGATCCCACCGATTTCCGACACATCGAATGACGAGTAAGGCGGGACTACTCACCAACTGGAACTTCAATAGTCCCACCTCCACTACCACCACCGTGTGGGAACCCTCCCTCGCTATCGACGGCTACGGCGGACTCGTCGCCTACTTCTCTGATGAGCGGCAAAAGGCCAACGGCGTTCTTCAGGCAGTGTCCTACCGACGCTCCACCGACGGCGGTCTCACATGGGGCGCGCTGGCAAACGTCTCAGCACCGCCAAACAACAGCGACCGGCCCGGCATGATCGCGGTGACCAAAAAATGCAGGACGGCCGCTATCTGGCCACATTCGAAGTCGTCAACCGGCCCAGCCAGTCTCAGAACACCGCGCCGGTCTACTTCAAGACCTCACCCGATGGCCTCAACTGGTCACCGGTGGCCAGTATCGGAACAAAGGTCGCACTGAAGGACGGACGGGGAATCGGATCCACTCCCTTCGTCAAGTGGGTTCCGACCGGCGGCCCGAAAGGCATGGTCATCATCGCCTCGAAATGGTCCCTCGACGCGGCAGGCAACATCGACGGCGGACAGAACTTCTACGTCAACTACAACCTCGGCGACGGCCCATGGGAACGTCTGCCGTTCGCTGTCACCTACGACGCATCCGACACCCAAGGCGGGTCCTTCACCGGATTCGCGCAGGGCTTTGACACCAGCGTCGACGGCAGAGCCCTCTACCAGGCCACCAACGTAGAAAATCCCGTCACCACCTACAACGATGTCCGGGTAGGCTCAATCCCCCTGGAGGCCCAACAGTATGAGGCCGAACGCGCAATCCGACAGGACGCAGCCCTGGTAAACGACACGGACGCGTGCAACGGCGCAAAAGTAGGCAACATCAACAACGCCGGCAGTTCCGTCACCTTCACCGTCAAGGTACCGGCAGCAGGAACCTACACCCTGAACATGCGCTACACGAACGGAACAGGGGCAAACAGCTCCCACTCGGTCAAAGTCAACGGGGGAACATCGACCACACTGAATTACCCGGCGACCGTCGACTGGGGCCGCTATGGCTGGGCGCAGATGACCACCACACTGGCGGCCGGAACAAACAACGTGTCCTTCACCAAGGGATCCTCCTACGCCGAACTCGACGCACTCCACGTATACAGCCCATCTGCTGCTCTGGACCCGCAATTCCGGGTCACCAACCGCAACAGTGGCAAATCCCTGGAAATCGTGGGCGCGTCAACCACTGACGGTGCAGGAGCCGGACAATGGGAGACACAGGCAACCCCACCCAGATCTGGAACGTCCGGCAAGCCAGCGGAGGAATCCAGCTCGCCAACGCCAACAGCGGCAAACTCCTCGAAATCGGCGCCGCAGCAACCGGAGACGGAGTCCAAGCGACCCAATGGGGTCTCCCACCGGGCATCCCACACAAGTATGGTCACCGACGGTCAGCGGCGGCTGGTGGAAGCTCGCCAACGTGAACAGCGGCAAACTGCTCGAAATAGCTGGTACTTCTACGACCGATGGCGCGGCCGCCCAGCAATATACCGCCAACGGGTTCACATGCCAGGAATGGAAACTCACCCGCGAAGGCATACAGTAACGCTCGAATCAGCGCTCCACTCCAAATAGATACGAAGGACCCTCTCCCGGTAAGGCTGGGCGAGGGTCCTTCGTTGATGGATAGAGCGGCCAACCGAACGTCCACCAGCCGCTGGTGGAACGGTCACGTACGGTCCGAGTTGGAATGACTGCACGCCGTGTACCTGAAATGACCCTCCCAGGGTTCGGGTGTTGGTGAAGACGCCGAGATGCCGGCCGCGACGCTGGCGGAGAGGGTGGGCTGGTCCGGTTCCGCGTCTTTGTTCGGGTGAACGTCGCCGCGATCCGGCCTGAATACGCATCCCGGTCCCGGCCGACGTTTGGTCCGCCCACACACCTTCATTCCGGCTTTGTTCCGGGGCCCCTCCCTGCAGTTCTATGGGCTGAATTTCCAGGGTGTTTGGCGGCCAGTTGCCCGCCGCCAAGGTCACGTCAGTCTTCCACGCCCGGGTTCACGGCAGGTCATGTACCTGCGGATGTCCGGACGCACTGAACGCTTCCGCTTGACGAGGACGTTAGGGATGGCCCGGGTGTGTTTCACTCCCCGGGCCATCCCTCAGTGGGGCACGCGCGTCAACGTTCCTGGGCGCTACCGTGCGTTTATCAACGCGACCGCTGGATCGAAGCCCTCCGCCGTTGCGGTCAAACGCATCTCCCCTGGACCGGTTCGGCGCACAATCGCCAACACGCGGCCGTCGTAGGTCGTGCACGAGGGGCCCGCGAAAGACTCCTCTGTGCGCGCCCGTCCCGAGCCGATCCCCGCGAGCTCGCCGCCGGAAACTTCCACGGTCACGAGGCGGTCCGCGTCGCAGACGGTTGTGCCCTCGGCATCTTCGATCGTGACAACGACGTATCCGAGCGTTCCGTTCGTCGCGATCTCGGCCTGCTCGGCACGAGCAACAAGTACCGGCCCGACAGCGGTGCGCAGGCTTGTTCTGGCGACCTCTGCGCCGTCCGTATAAGCGACGGCAGTGAGTGCACCCGGGTGGTATTCCGTCTCGAAGCGGGCAATCAGCGGCAGTGGCTTTCCAACGGCGGTCCGTTCGAGCACGGCCCCGTCGCGTCGCAGTTCGACCTCGTCAGCATCGGCGTACACGTCAACGGTCACCGGCGAGCCGGAAGGAACGCTCCACGTCCAACTGGAGACAACGTCATCCCAGGACCAGGGTGTCTTTGCGGTGGGGCGACCGTAGTGCTGGGGACGATGTACCGCGATCGCGGGCTCGGCCCGCAGGCCGTAGGCGATCTCCCGGTAGAACGACGCCGGAAGGCGGTGGCCGGTGATGTCGATGTCACCGCAGGCGCCGAGCAGGTACGGGTAGGGTCCGGCCGTCCCGGTTGGCTCGTAGTCCTCACCGTCCGTGTAGTCGACGCGACCGATGCCTGCTTCACCGATGTAATCCCAACCCGTCCAGGTGAAGTCGCCGATCACGTGAGGGAAACGGCGCACGTCTGCCCACAATGACGCGATGCGATCGGGGAAGGTCTCGGATCCGACTATCACGCGATGAGGGAACAGCTGCGCATCAAGTGCGTAGCGGGAATCGGCGTAGTTGAACCCGACGACGTCGAGCACCGCGGCTGACTCCTCGGTGGAGTCTGTCACCAACGACGAGGCGTTCATAAGCGCCATTTTCTCGCCCATGTTCGCCATCATGGTGTTGGGATCCGAGGCGTCAGGCTCGGCCATCGCTTCGCCGATCCGGTCCAAATTCGCGATGATCCCGTTGATGCCGTTCGTGACGAACCGCGTCGGGTCAAGCGCCCGGAACTCCTCAGCGAGGCGTCGGCTCCACGTGGCGCCGTGCGGTGTGGCCAGTTCGAGAATCTCGTTGCCGATCGAGTACAGCACCACACTCGGGTGGTTGACGTCCTTCGCGACAAGAGCCGCGACATCCCGCTGCCAGCGCTCGTCAAACCCGATGGAGGCGTCGAACGACGTTTTCGACTTCACCCACACATCGGTCAGCTCGTCCATCACAATCACACCGTGCACGTCGCAGGCATCGAGCAGGGCACGGCTGGCCGGATTGTGGGCACTGCGGATCGCGTTGAACCCGGCGGCCTTAAGCAGGCGCACGCGGCGTTCCTCCGCATCCGCGATCGAAACCGCACCGAGCGGTCCGTTGTCATGATGAATGCATGCTCCGCGCAGGTTTAGAGGGACACCGTTGATGCGCAACCCGTGGGTCGTGTCCAGTTGGAGACGGCGGATGCCGAAGCGCATCTCGTCCACGTCGACCACAGTGCCGTCGAGTTCGGTCAGCACGGACCGTACACAGTAGAGGTGCGGCGCATCCGGACCCCACAAGCGTGGGGTCGGCAGCGGCAGGCGCGCCCGCGCAACGGAGCTGGCGCCGGGTAACACCGTCACCGGCGACGTACCAGAGGCCGCTTCGGCACCGTCCTCACCGAGAACGGTCCAGGTGAGTCGGCGGGTGGCGGTGTGGCGGGTGTCGTTTTCGACGCGCGTTGCAATCTCCACGATCGCCCGCTCATCGTCGATGTCGGTGGTTGTGGCCACCGTGCCATCGAGCGCTATGTGAACGGGGTCCGCCACTACGAGGTGCACCGGGCGGTAGATGCCGCCCCCGGTGTACCAACGGCTGTCCTTGTGTACGCGCGCTTCGACAGTGATTGTGTTCGACTGACCGAAGCGGAGGAAAGGATCGGCGTCCACGACGAACGCCGCGTAGCCGTTCGCCTTGTGCGCGGCGAAGTCACCATTGATGTAGACAGTCGCGTCGCGGTAGACGCCCTCGAACTCGATGCGCACAGACTTCTCCCGCCAGTGGAGCGGCACATCGAAGCTCTTCGTGTACTCGAAAACTCCCCCCGGAATGTAGCCACTGTGCACGCCCTGGGTCCCGTCCGCCGAACGGGGCAGGTCGCGCAGTGCGTCGTGCGGGAGAGTTACCGGTACAGCGGCGGTCGCGGCATCCCGGGACTCGAAGGCGCCCAGCTTGGGGCCGACCGCCCAACCCTCGACGAAGGTAATGCGTTTCACTGGTGTGCTTCCTCGGCGTCGGGGTTGGTGTACTGCGTAACTGCCCGGAGCCGCACGGCGATGAACTGCCGGCCCGGGAGTTCCACGCGGAACCGACCTTCCACCGTGCCGGGCAGGGTTTCCACTGTCATGTTCCAGGTGTCGATGATGTCCACCTGGTACTGCCGCCCAGAGGGCATCACAAAGTTCCGGTACGTGGGCTGGTTGAAGCCGAAGTAGTTGAGTTCGTACTCGTACTGGATGCCGGCGGTCGGAACGTCCCAGGAACTGGGCAGCGGCTCAAGGAAGCCTCCGGGAGTCTCTTCCTGGATGCGGCGCAGGAAAGCGATGCGCTCGGGGCTGCTGCCGTGGAACACCCCGCCCTTGGCCCACCACAGGATGTCCTGGTCGTGCATATAGGTTTCGCCGTGGCCAACGTAGCCGCCGCGGACGGCGCCTTCCCAGAACCGCCGGGTCATTTCCTCCCCGGTGATGTTGCCCCAGCCCTGGTCGATGTTGCCTTCGTAGGCGCACTCGTCGATGACCACCGGTTTCTGCCAGCGGTCGCGCCACTCCCCCGTGAACTCTGCGGTCTTGTGCACGTCCTGGCGCTGGATGCTGCTATGGGTGATCCAGGGCCGGCTGTAGTCGTAGAACGCGTGGCAGTTATGGATGGACAGCAGGTGGCCGCTGGGATCGTTGGCCTGGACTATGCCGGCGAAGCGTTCCCAGTCCTCGGTGGTCTTGCGGAACAGCAGGTCGTATTCGTTGGCCAGGGACCACCAGATGTTCCGGTGCGAGGCAAGCCGGGCCACCACGTACTTCAGGTAGCGGTCGTCCTGGCCCGGGGTCATGGTGGAGAAGCCCCAGCGGTCGTAGGCGTGGAAAAGGATGAGGTCAGCCTCGATGCCAAGTTCGTCCAGTTGGCTGATGCGCTGTTCGAGGTGGCGGTAGAACGCCGGGTTGGGCCGCTCGTAGTCGAAACCACCGGCAAGGGAGCCCTCAAACGGGTAGAGGTCCGGTTCGTTTTCGTTGAACAGGTACGACTTGGGGAAGACGCACATCCGCATCTTGTTGAACGGTCCTGTGGCCAGCGTGTCCAGGGTCTGCTTTTCCAGGGCATCGCCCTGGTGGGTCCAGGCGTAGGCCGTGGTGCCAATCGGCAGGTAGCGGGTGCCGTCGTCGTACGCGAAGTGGAACGTGTTGGCCACCCGCACCAAGCCCTTGGCACCGGATGCAGCCTCCGCTGCCCTGAACGATCCGGTGATGCCGTCGAGCGAGCGGGCGTTGCTGGAACTGATGAAGGTCCACTCCCCCGCCTCGGGGACCAGGAGCCTGACCTTGTAGTTGCCGTCTCCGTCATAGAAGCCCGGCACGTCCAACGTCTTCCCGGACGGGGCGGTGAAGACTGCGCGGAGCTCGACGTCGGTGAACGGGTTGCCATGCGAGGGTCCGGCGAAGGTGATTTCGAGCCGGTCCTGCGCTGCCGCCGTCGTGGGCAGGGAAACAGCCACGCTGGCCCGTTCCACGGTTTCCGGTTCGTGGCCGGCAGCGGGGGCGGGAACGTCGACGGCGGCCGCCGCGGCCCGCTGCGCCACGGTGTCCTCCGGTTCCAGCTCGCCGATGAGGCGGAGGATCTCCGCAACCTCGGCCGGCTTTCCGTTCAGGGCTTCCTCGGTTCCGAGGATCATGCCCACCTCGTGGAAGTACAGGGTGTGCAGCAGTGGGTTGTTGGTCAGGGTGGGGACGCGCTCGCTGAGGATGCGGTTGCCTTCGGCGTGCCGCATCACAAAGTACAGCGGGCTTTCAGCGGTGAATGTTGTCATCGGAGCCTTCTTGGTTAGGGACTTGTGGAGTTCAGGAGTCGTGACGGGTGCGTTCGGAGCGGCGCGTTCAGCGAGGCCGGCCAGCGCGGCGGCGATCTCCTGCTTGACGGCGGGCTGGGTGAAGATCAGGCTCTGGTCCAGGGTGGTCTGCCGGTACCAGACGGTGTCCTTGCGGAAGGCCACCGCACCGGCGGGGTCATGCTCATCGATGGCTTGCCATACGGCGGCATACGCCTCGGGGTCGTCCATGATGTCCGCGAGCGGGCTGTGCAGGGAGGCCATGCTGCGTTCAGCTGCCGGCCCGGCGTCGGGAACGTCCCAGCTGTGCTGGCCCGAGCCCACCATAAACCCTGCGGAGCCGTCCGGAAGCGAGACCTCCGCGGTGGTCCCGGGAGGCACCGTAGCCTCCACCAGGATCCTGTCCCCCACCCGCTTCCAGGCAACCTGCGCCAGGCCGTACGGGGTCTCGTGCGACGTCGAAGCGTGCGTGAGGCTGTTCAGCGGCCGGGGTGCGATGCACAGTTTCCGGTACCCAGGCGCGGCCGGAGCCAGGCCAGCCACGGTGCGGTGCATCCAGTCGGCGATCGCGCCGAGCGCGTAGTGGTTGAACGAGGTCATTTCGCCGGGGTTGACGCTGCCGTCCTCCATGATGGAATCCCAGCGTTCCCAGATGGTGGTGGCGCCCTGCGTGACGGGGTAGAGCCAGGACGGGCATTCGGTTTGCGTGAGCAGCCGCTCGGCAGCCTCGAGGTGGCCGGTAACCGTCAGGGCGTCGGCGATCAGCGGCGTGCCAACAAAGCCGGTGGCGATCCGGTAGCCGCCCAGCCGGGCCAGTTCGGCGAGCCGGTCACCGAGGGCCTGGCGCTGTGCCGGATCGGCGCTGATGCCGAATATCAGGGCCAGCGAGTAAGCAGTCTGGGCGTCCGAAACCATGCGGCCGGCCGGCGTGACGTATTGCGCCAGGAACGCCTGCCGGGTCTCCTCGGCGAGCGCAGCGTATTTGCCGTGGTCGGCGTCGTTCCCCAGGACGGCAGCCGCGTGAGCCACCAGGTCCAGGGACCGGAACAGGTAGGCGCTGGCCACGATGTCGCCGTGGGTGCGGGCGGCACCGGGCTTGTCCGGCGGAGCAGCGGGGTCCAGCCAATCACCCAGCTGCATCTGGCCCTGCCACAGCCCCGAACTGTCCCGGACGTTCAAGAGGGCGTCGGCCCAGTCCCGCATGCTGGCGTACTGCCGGCGGAGCAGGCCAGCGTCACCGAAGCGCTCGAAAAGCACCCACGGGACCACGGTTGCGGCGTCGCCCCAGGCGGCCACCGGTGATTCGAGCACGCCCAGCACGGACGGCACGATGATGGGGACCACGCCGTCGCGGTGGCCCTGTTCGAGGGCGAGGTCCTGCAGCCAGGAGCCGAGGAAACCCAGCGAATCGTAGAGATAACTGGCGGTGGGGCTGAAGACCTGGATGTCGCCTGTCCAGCCCAGCCGCTCGTCCCGCTGGGGGCAGTCAGTGGGCAGGGCCAGAAAATTGCCGCGCATCCCCCAGAGGGCGTTTTCGTGAAGCCGGTTCAGTAGCGGGTCGGAGCAGTCGAACCAGCCGGTGCGGCGCATGTCATTGTGGATCACGACGGCGGTGATCGCCGCCGGGTCCAGCTCGCCGGGCCAGTTGTCCACCTGGGCATAGCGGAAGCCGTGGAACGTGAAGCGCGGCTCCCATTCCTCGACGCCCTCTCCCCCTACGCCGTGTTCCGTAACACCGGAGCCCGCGAGGGTGTAGCTGTCGGTGGCGGACGCCTGGCGCAGCGGGCGCAGGGACAGTTCGCCGGCCTCGAGGACCTCGGCATGCCGGAGGGTGATGGTGCGGCCGGCCTCGCCGGAAACGCGGATCCGGAGTCGTCCAACGAGGTTCTGGCCGAAATCCAGCACGGTGGCGCCGGAGGGAGTTGTCAGGACTTCCCTTACGGGAAGCTCCTCGATGCGGCGCACCGGCGGGGCTATGGCCGGAGTGGCCTCCGCCCAGGTGTCTGCAAGATCGGCAGCGGCGGGGAGCCAGTGACCGTCGTCGAAACCCGGTTGGGACCAGCCGGCCTCCGCGCTGCGGGCGTCGAAGGCTTCGCCGGCGTAGATGCCGCTGGACACCAGCGGACCGCCGGTGTGGGCCCGCCAGTCCGGGCTGCTGGCCACAATATCCTTCGTGCCATCCGTGTACTCAATGCGCAACTCCACCTTGGCAGCCGGCTGCTCGCCGTAGAACGGCTTGGCGAAGCCGTGGAAGCCATACTTTTCCGTGAACCAGCCGCCGGCCAGCCAGACGCCGATGGCATTGGCACCCGGAGCCAGGAGCGCCGTGACGTCGGTGGTTTCGTGATTAAGCCGGTCCGCATAGGCGGTCCAACCCGGCTTGAGGACCTGGTCATCCACCTCCGTCCCGTTGATTTCGGCCTGATACACGCCGTGCGCGGTGGCGAAGAGGGTGGCTTTGGCCAGGCCCTCCCGCACCATGAACTCATGACGGAATTGGCCGGGCTGGCCCAGCGGATGATCTTCGCCGGCCGGGGCGGGGAGGCCGATGGCTTCGGCCTGCCAGGGACCGTCCACAAAACCGCCCACCAAAGTCAATGGCGCGCACCAGTCCGAGGTGCCGCCGTCGTTCCCGGTGACCCGGACGTCCACCTCCACCTGCCCGCCCGCGGCGATGTCCGCGAAAGGCCAATCCACCAGCACGGACTCAGGGCCGTCGAGCAGTGCAGCCTCCGCCGTCCCGTCCCGCCTCACCCTGACCTCGGCCGCAACCTGCAGCCACTCTGCGCTCCCGGTGGCAGTGACCCAGCTGAGCCGGGGCCGCGGCTCGGCCACGAACGGGGTGTCTGTGCGGTACTCCGCCGACAACCGGCTCACAACTGTCTGTTCGAGGGCGGCTGACTGCGGTGTCAGGGTCGTGTTTGTCACGGAGGGCCTTTCAGGCGGAGGAGTCAAGGGATCGAGATGGCACTCCGGGGCAATGCCAGCAGTCGCACTGCCGCGAAGTGCCATCTGGCGAGGCTGGTTGCCTAGCGGGGTTCGCGGCCTTCGCTGCGGAACCAGTCGAACGCCACCGTGCCGGCGCTGGCGAAGACACCCGCGACCCGTCCGGTGAAGGACGCGGCAGTCTCGGCCGAGAGGTACCGTCCGTCGAGCTCAGCGAGGGTGACCGGTTGGCCGTCGATGACTGCCTGCAGCGCGATGGTGTCTGAGCTCAGGCTGCCGACGGCGTTGTCCGGGTTCGGTTCGCGGGTTTCGATCCGCAGTTCCACCGATCTGCCGGGCGCCGGGTGGGTCCAGGTCTGTTCGATCGTAGAGACCCTTGCCCGGGCGGTGACGGTGGTTCCGTCGGTTTCAATGGAATAGTGGTGTGCCTCGTCGTAGCGGACTGCCAGGCCACCGGAGCCGCTTTCGCTGGCGCTGGAGCCACCGACGTCCACCAGCGCGGCGATGGTGTCCACCTGGTACTGCTGGCGCCGGCCCAGGAACGCGGGACGGGCATCGTCCAGGCCGGTGCAGTCGCTGGTCAGAGTGAGGCGTCCCGGGACTTTTTCGGTGGAGGCAAAAGCGCCGGGAAAGCGCCGGACGGCGATCCAGCCGCCGTCGAGCTCCGCGTCCGCGAAGTCATCCTGGAATGCGTTGCCGCCTTCGCGGGGGTTGAGGATGACAGGTTCCGCGACGGGCCAGCCATCCACCCACGTGACCGGGGTGATGAACGTTTCCCGGCCCAGCGCGGAGAAGGCGCGGGTCATGCCCTTGGGACGCATGCCAAGGAGCACCATGGCCCAGCCGCCGTCGGGGGTTTCCACCAGGTCACCGTGGCCGGTGTTCTGGATGGGACGGTCCGTGCTGCGGGCGCTCAGTATGGGGTTGGCCGGGTTGGACTCGAACGGACCGGCCGGGGAGGTTCCGCGGGCGATGCTGACACTGTGGCCGCGCTCGGTGCCGCCCTCGGCAATCATGAGGTACCAGTAGTCGCCGCGCTTGTAGAGGTGCGGCGCTTCCGGGAACATCAGGCCTGTGCCGGACCAGACGCTGCGCGGCTCCTCAAGTGCCTTGCCGGCTTCAAGGTCAACGCGGACCTGGAGGATGCCGCCGTGCTCACCGAAGCTCCCGGTGACGGTGTCCAATCCGGAGTAGGTCATATAGGCGGTGCCGTCGTCGTCCCAGGCGACGTCCTGGTCGATGCCGATGGCCCCTTCGATGACCAGCCCCTCGCTCCATGGGCCCGCCGGATCCTTGGCCGTGAACACCAGGGTGCCGCGGGCCATGGCGTCGGTAACGGCCACGTAGAACAGTCCATTGTGGAAGCGGATAGTGGGCGCCCAGGCACCGCCGAGGGTGGGCACATCACGGGAATCCAGCTGCCCTTCGCGATCCACCACGTGGCCGATCCGTGCCCAGTTGACCAGGTCGGTACTGTGGTAGACGGGGATGCCGGGCAGGTACTCGAACGTTGAGGTTGCCAGGTAGTAGTCACTGCCCACCTTGACGATGCTTGGATCCGGGTTAAAGCCGGGGATCAGGGGGTTGGGCAGGTTCATGCAACTCCCTCCTCGGAGATGCCTGCCAGGGTAAGCGTGGTTTCGAGGGGCAGTTCGGTGACTGACGTGCCGATGCGGAGCGTGTAGTCGCCGGGTTCGTAGGTCCAGCCGTTGTCCCAGTAGGCCAGCAGGCGGGTGGGGACGTCCAGGGTTATGGTCACGGTTTCTCCGGACCCGGCCCACACAGGCGTGGAGGCCACGAGCCAGCGGACGGGGCGGTCGACGGCGGAGCCTGGCTTTTCGGCATAGACCTGGACGACGTTTTTGCCCGCCCGGGTGCCGGTGTTGGCCAGGGTGACGGTGAGGGGCACGACGGCGCCGGGTGCGGCTTGTGCGGGTGCGTCGGCGTTGTCGAGGGTCCAGTCGGTGTAGCCGAGGCCGTAGCCGAATTCGTAGGCGGGTTCGGTGCCGGTTTTGAGCCAGGCGCGGTAGCCGACGTGGATGCCCTCGTCATAGGTCAGGGTTCCGTCGGCGGCGGGGGTGACGTTGATGACGGGCACGTCGTCCTGGGTGGCGGGCCAGGTGGTGGGCAGCCGGCCGCCGGGTTCGGTGGCGCCGGTGAGGATGTCGGTGAGGGCATGGCCGAATTCCTGGCCGCCGAAGTAGCCGATCAGGATCGCGGCCACCTCGTTGCGCCAGGGCAGCAGGACCGGGGAGCCGGAGTTCACGATCACGATGGTGCGGGGGTTGGCCGCGGCGACGGCGTGCACGAGGCGGTCCTGCAGGCCGGGCAGGTCCAGGGAGGTCCGGTCGTAGCCTTCGGATTCGACGCGGGAGTTGGTGCCCACGACGACGACGGCGACCTCGGCTGCCCGGGCGGCCTCCACGGCGTCGTCGATCAGGGAGTCCGGGTCGGCGTCGTCCGCTTCCACGCCGATGGTGATGGCAAGGGCGTTGGACAGGGCACTGGCGCGGTCTGCGGTGTCCAGTTCGATCCGGACCTCCAGCGGGACGCCTGCGGTGGCCTGGACTTCAACAGATGCCGATGGCGGGGCCAGGAACGCGGCGCCGAGGTCCGTTCCGGTCGCTTCGATGGTGGTCTCGCGGGCGAGGACTCCATCGACGAAGATCCGGCCGTGGCCCACGGTGGAGAAGCCGAGCCTGACGGGGCCGGTCTCATCCGGAGTAAAGATGGTGTGGAACTGGACCAGGGAAGACGCTGCGATGGGGGCGTCCCCGCCGAACCAGACCAGGGCGGTGGAGCGGCGGTCCTCTGCGAACAGTTCATTCCCGTTGGAGTCCAGGAAGCGGACCCTCACCCCGGGGGTTCCGGTGGCGGGGTTGGTGAGCTGTTCCAGCGGCAGTTCGGCGATGCCTTCCTGGACCACGGCGCCCACGCTGTAGCTGACATTGTCCGCACCGAACGCTTCGCGGATCCCGTCCAGCGGGGTGACGATCTTTTCGGGCACGACCGTGGCGGAGCCGCCGCCCTGGGTGCGGGCGTAACGGGCGTTGTGCCCCATCACCGCGACCTTCGTGGCGGAGGCCTTACCCAGCGAAGACACAGCCAGCGGCAGCACGCCGTCGTTCTTGACCAGGACCGTGCCGGCGGCGGAGGCTTCGCGGGCGAACGCAATGGGGTCCTCCCGGTCCACCGGTTCGGCCGCAACGGCGTCGAAGCCTTCCAGGGCGCCGACCCGGGCGGCGAGCTGCAGGATCCGGAACACCTTCCGGTCAATGGCGGCTTCCGGGACCTGGCCTGACTTCACGGCCACCACCAGGGCCTCGCCCCAAGGGCCGTCCGGGCCGGGCATGGCCAGGTCCTGGGAGGCGTTGGCGCTATCCAGGCTCCGCACCGCGGTCCAGTCACTGATAACCACGCCGTCGAAGCCCCACTCATCATTCAGCGGGGTTTCCAGCAGGCCGTTTTCCGTGGCGGTGGTGCCGTTAATGGAGTTGTAGGCGCTCATCACCAGCCACGCCTTCGACTCAACGATCGCTTTCTCAAACGCCAGCAGGTACAGCTCGCGCAGGGGCCGGTCCGCGACCTTCACGTCCACGGTGAAGCGGTCGGTTTCGGAGTCGTTGGCGATGTAGTGCTTCGGAGTCGCGCCCACGCCGTTGCGCTGCACGCCGGTCACGTACGCCGCGGCGAGCTCCGCCGTGAGGACCGGGTCTTCACTGAAGGCTTCGAAATGCCTGCCGCCCAAAGGCGAACGGTGCAGGTTGATGGTGGGGCCGAGGACCACGTCGACGCCTTTGCGCCGGGCCTCGACGGCAGACGCGGCCCCGAGCCGGTCAGCGATCGCAGGGTCCCAGGAGGAGCTGATCGCCGCAGCCGACGGGAAGTTCATCGACGGCTCCCGCTCGTCCCACACCTCGCCACGGACACCGGTGGGCCCGTCGGAGAACAGCATCCGGCGCAGGCCAATCTTCTCCAGCGGCCAGGTGGTCCAGAAGTCGCGGCCGGTCAGCAGCCGGACTTTCTCTTCGAGCGTCAGTTCAGCCAGGAGGGCCTTCAACCGCGCGTCGGTGCTTTGGTCAGTATTCAGGTCAGTAATGAGGGTTTCCATAGTGGCTTTCTTGGCTGGTCCTGCGGCGGAAGGGGGCGTGCTCGATCGGGCGGGGTCAGGCGGCACCGGCCTGGACGTCCTGCTCGCGCTGGAGTTCCAGGAGGCGGAGCCGGTCTGCCCGGTGCTTGGCCTGCCGGTCGGGATCGGGAATCGGCGCGGCCATAAAGAGCCGCTGGGTGTAGGGGTGTTCGGGCGCTCCGGTGACCTGCTCGCCGTCGCCCCATTCCACGATCTCGCCGTGGTACATCACAGCAACCCGGTGGCTGAGGTGCCGGACCACCGCGAGGTCGTGGGAGACAAAGAGGTAGGCGACGCCGGTGCGTTCCTGGATCTCGATGAAGAGTTCCATGACCCGGGCCTGGGTGGAAAGATCCAGGGCGGAGACGGGTTCGTCGCAGACGATCAGTTTCGGGTCCAGGGCAAGGGCCCGGGCGATCGCGACGCGCTGGCGCTGGCCGCCGGAGAATTCGCGCGGCAGCCGGTGCGCTGCGTCGTGCGGCAGCCGGACTTGGTCCAACAGTTCCGCGACGCGCTTGTTGGCGGCCTGGCGCTCCACTTTGCGGACGGTGAGCGGCTCGGTGAGGATCTGCTCGATGGTCATGGACGGGTTCAGCGACGTGTAGGGGTCCTGGAAGACCACCTGGATCTCGTGGCTGAGTTGTTTGCGCTGGGCGCGGGTGGCTTTGGAGATTTCCTGGCCGCGGTATTTGATACTGCCTCCGGTGACAGGCGCCAGCCCGAGGACCGCGCGCCCCAGGGTGGTCTTGCCCGAACCTGACTCCCCTACCAAGCCCACGGTTTCGCCGGGGCGAATGTCCAGGGACACGCCCTTGAGGGCCTTGAACGGTTCCTTCCGGAAGCCCTTGAGAGGGTATTCGACAACAACGTCCTTAACGTCCAGCAGGGTCTCGGTCATGACGTCACTCCTTTCAGTTCCTTGGGCTCAGCCGTTTTTTCGGCGGGGTTGTGGCCAGCCGTGGTGTACTGCCCGCGCGGTGCGGTGTCTTCGAGGATCGCATCCAGCAACTGGCGGGTGTAGGGGTGCTGGGCGTTGTTGAAGATGGCCCGGACGGGGCCGGTTTCCACCACCCGGCCGGTCTGCATGACGGTGACGCGGTCGCAGAGGTCGGCCACCACGCCGAAGTTGTGGGTTACCAGGATGACGCCCATATTCAGCTCGTCCTGGAGCTCGCGGAGCAGGTTCAGGACTTCGGCCTGCACCGTGACGTCCAGGGCGGTGGTGGGTTCGTCGGCGATCAGCAGGTCAGGTTCGCAGGACACGGCACCGGCGATCAGGACGCGCTGGGCCATGCCGCCGGAGACCTGGTGCGGGTAGGCGTTGAACGTACGTTCCGGGTTGGGGATGCCCACCTTGGCCAGCAGTGCCAGCGCGCGATTCCGGGCTTCGGCTTTGGAGAGCCCTAAGCACACGCGCATGGGTTCGGTCAGCTGGCTGCCGATGGTGAACGCGCCGTCGAGGTTGGACATGGGTTCCTGCGGAATGTACGCGATGCGTTTCCCGCGGACCCTGGTCATCTCCTTCTCGGACAGGTGCGCCAGGTCCTTGCCCTCGAAGAAGATGGAACCGCCCGTGATGCGTCCGCCCTGCGGCAGGAGCCGGAGGATGGAGAACGCGGTCTGCGTC
This sequence comes from Arthrobacter sp. B6, assembly GCF_001663775.1. GTDB lineage: Bacteria > Actinomycetota > Actinomycetes > Actinomycetales > Micrococcaceae > Arthrobacter. The sequence goes on from NZ_KV467168.1 coordinate 316,100, forward strand.
TTGCCCGATCCTGATTCACCCACCAGGCCGTGCACTTCTCCGCGGCGGACGGTCAGGCCCACATGGTTCACCACGTGGGTGGTGGACCCGTCGGGCTGGTCGTAGCCGACGCCGAGGTCGGTGACTTCCAGCAGCAGCTCGCCGGCGTTGCTGTTTTCTGCACCGGCGGGTTCGTCAGGGTGTACGACGGCGGCGGCACCGCGCTTCTCGGCGGCACCTTCGGCGTCGGCTGCTGCGGCTGCTGCAGCGGCCTTGCGGCTCTTCTTGACCGGCCCGCGGCTGCGTTCCAGCTCATCGCGCATCGCGTTGGCCAGCAGCGTCAGCGCGATGCAGACCAGGCCGATCATCAGAGACGGCCACAGGACCAGGGTGGGCGACTTGAAGATGTTGATGAAGCCATCGTTGAGCATGCTGCCCCAGGTGGGGATGTTCAGATCGCCCAGGCCCAGGAACTCAAGGCCGGCCTGGATGGCGATTGCGATGCCCAGGACCATGGCCGACTGGATGATGACCGGCGCCCGGACAACGGTGAGGATGTGGCGGCCGATGATCCGGAAATCGCTCAGCCCGGAAACCCGCGCCGCATCCACATAAAGCTCGTTGCGGACGGCAGTGACTGAGGCGTAGACCAGGCGGAAGAACGCGGGCGAGAGCAGGACGCCGAAGATCATCATGGACAGCCACATGGACGGGCCGAGGACTGCGCGGGCTGCCAGCAGCACCACCATGCCGGGAAGGGCCATCGTCAGGCCCGTGAGCCAGGAGGAGGCTGAGTCGAACCAGCCGCCGTAGTACCCGGCGATCAGGCCCGCTGTGACGCCGATGACGAGTGCGACAGAGAGGGCCAACAGTGCGCCCGCGAGGCTGAACTGGCCGGCGAAGAGCAGCCGGCTTAAGACGTCCCGGCCAGCGCTGTCGGCACCCAGGAGGTGTTCGGAGCCGGCCTTGGCCAGCACGTCCTGCAGGCTGGCGGTGTTGGGATCGTGGGTGGCCAACAGCGGCGCCAGGGCCGAGGCCACGGCCACCAGGAACAGGACCAGCAGGGATACCACGCCCGTGGGGTGGGTCAGGAGACGGCGGAAAAGGGAAACTTTGACTGCCGTCGTGGGCAGTGCGAGGGGTGTAGCGGTCATGACAGCCGAACTTTCGGATTGAGCCAGCCCTGGGCAAGGTCGATGATGAGGTTGACGGTCACCACGATGGCGGCCGTCGCGACGACAACTCCCATCACCACCGGGATGTCACCCTGGCCAGTGGCGGCGACGGTGATCTGCCCGAGGCCGGGAAGCGCGAAGATCTGTTCCACAATGACGGCGCCGCCCAGCAGCCCGATGAACTGCACGGCGAGCACCGCCAGGGCCGGGCCGCCGGCGTTGCGCAGGACGTGCTTGTAGACCACGCGGTTGAAGGACAGTCCACGGGCCCGCAGGGTCCGGACGTAATCCTGGCGGAGCGCGTCAATCAGTGAGCCGCGGACCTGCTGGACCACTGCGGCGATGCAGCCGATGGAAAGGGCGATGATCGGCAACGTGACGGTCGCCGCCCAACCGCCGAACGACGTCGAAATGGGGACATAACCGGTGGCCTTGAACCACTTGAGGTTCAGGGCGAACAGGGACACCAGCCCCAGGGCAATGAGGAAGCCGGGGATGGCGAAGCCAAGGACGCCCACAAACTGGACCACTCGGTCGACCCAGCCGCGCCGGACCGCTGCCCACACACCGATCACTACCGAGATCAGGGCCGCAATGATCACGGCGCCGAGGACCAGGGAGACGGTAACGGAGAGCCGGCTGCTGACGCCGACGCTGACGAGCTGGCCGGTGAACCACGACCGACCAAGGTCCCCGGTCAGGGCGCTGGTCAGCCAGTCCCAGTACTGCACCACCAGCGGGCGGTCCAGGCCAAGCTGGCTGGCTTTGAGGGCCACCTGGGCGTCGCTGGCGGTGGGGCCCACGATGCGTCGGGCGATGTCGCCGCCGCCTGCATACAGCATCAGGTAGGCGACCGTGGTGATGACGAACAGCAATAGGACACCGGCAAACAGGCGTCGCAGCACGAATCGGTACATTCGAAAATCCTTAGGGAAGGTTCCTGAGGCTGCCGGACCGGACCGCACTGTTGAAGTGGGCCCGGTGCGGCAGCTGTCCGCTAGGAGGCGGGGGTGAAGGACCAGAGGAACGGGTAGGCGTTACCCGTCTGGACCTCGACGTTGGTCTTTGCGTCAGTCACGAAGCTGGACTGCGGGCGGTACCACGGGGCAAACCAGGCCTGCTCCACGATGTACCTGTTCAGTTCTTTCGCTGCGGACTTCTGCTCGTCCTCGGAACCCATGTGGATCTTGTTGACCAGTTCATCCACCTTCGGGTCCTGGTAGTTGTACGGGTTCCACGGTGCGTTGAGAGTGAGCTTCATGTTGATCAGCTGCCAGTCGGACTGCTGCTCGAGGATCATGTAGCTCACACCGAACTTGGGTGCCAGGAGGTCAGCGATGAAGTTGTTTCCTACATCGGTGAACTGAGCCGTGATGCCCACGTCTTTGAGCTGCTGGGTGATCAGCGCCGGGATGGTGTTGCCCAGGAGGGTGGAGGACGGCAGTTGCAGGGTGAGCCCGTTGGCGTAACCGGCTTCGGCCAGCAGCGCTTTGGCCTTCGCGGGATCGTAGCTGTAGCGGGAGTCAAGGGACTCGTCATAGGCGTCCGACGACGGCGGGAACACCTGCGTGGTCAGCTCACCGTGGCCCTGGCCGATGGATTCCAGCATTGCCTTGGAGTCGAACGCGTAGTTCAGTGCCTGGCGGACGCGGACGTCTGCCAGGGCCGGGTTGGTGGTGCCAGCGCGGTCGAAGATCAGCAGGCCGGACCAGTTCAACTGGAGCGGGTTGACCTTGTAGCCGGCTGCTTCGATCTCGGTGAGCGTGTTGTTGTCAATGGTGTTGGCAGCGTTGAGCGTGCCGGACTTGATGGCATTCAGCAGCGAGGTCTGGTCGCCGTAGACGTTCAGGACCAGGTTGTCGTAGTGGACCAGGTCCTTGTCCCAGTAGTCCGGGTTGGTTTTGTAGGTGTAGGAGGTGCCAGTGACGGTGGCGGCGGTGTCCAGGATGTACGGTCCGGAGCCGACTGGGTTGGTGGCGATGTCCGCGTTGCCGAAGGAAGCCGGGCTCTGTATGAACGACGCGTCCTTGGACAGGTAGTTCAGGAACGCCGGGTCCGGAGCCGACAAAGTCAGTTCCAGGGTGGTGGCATCCACTGCGGTGGCGGTCTGCAGGGCCGCGAGGAACTGCGCGTCCGGTGATGTGCCGGCCTTGAAGCGCTCGAGGTTCTGCTTGGCGGCGTCGGCATTGAACGGAGTGCCGTCGGTGAACTTCACGTCGTCGCGAAGTTTCAGGGTGAGGACGGTCTTGGCCTCGTTGTACTTCCACTCCGTGGCCAGCATGGGCACCAGCGTGCCGTCCGGTTCCATGCGGAGGAGGGTGTCGTAGACGGCCTGGTAGAACGGCGACAGGTTGGCGAACTCGGACTGGTCTGCTGCAAACGTCTTCGGCGCCAGAAGCGTGCCGAGGGTGAGGGTTTCGGAGGACTGTTCTCCGGAGGCGTCTCCACCGGCAGAGCAGCCGGTGAGGCCCAGGGCAACGGCGGCAACGAGGGCGGCCATTCGCTTAGATCGGAACATCTTTGGTCCCTTTCACGGTCAGTGGCGTCCATCATGGACGGCCATTGGAAAAGACCGTAACATCAAAACCTAGTGGGTACTAGGTTTTTACTTTGAAAAGATGAATCGTTCCGAAATGTGACGTCACCCACAGCGGTTGACCAATTGGCTTTCCGCCCGTGAAAACTACCTTGTTAGGGTTATGCGATGACTGACACAACCTCAGCCGCGGTCGCCGAGGCGTCCCGCCGGGGGCGTCCACGGGGCAGCTATGCCAAGACCGAGGCGCGCCGCCATAAAATCCTGACCGCGGCGTTTGAGGTGTTTTCGACGTCGGGCTACCGCGCGGGATCACTGAAGGATGTGGCCGACAAAGTGGGCCTGACACAGGCCGGACTGCTGCACCACTTCCCCAACAAGGAAGCCCTGCTGGAGGCTGTCCTGACGCTAAGGGACGAGGAATCTGTCAGCCGGACGGGCGCACTGACTGCCCAGGGGATTGAGATGCTCCGCGGAGTTGTGGAGCTCGCGCGCTACAACACCACCATTCCCGGCCTGGTCGCCCTGTACTGCGTCCTGTCGGCTGAAGCCACCGATCCCGACCATCCGGCCCATGAGTACTTCCAAAGGCGCTACAACTGGGTCCGTAGCACCATGACAGAAGCCTTCGACGAGCTGGCAAGGCAAGGCCAGCTGCGTTCGGGCATCGCTCCCTCCACCGCTGCACGCCAGCTTGTGGCACTCATGGACGGCCTGCAGGTGCAGTGGCTGCTGGACAACGACTCCGTGGATATGCCCGCCGAGGTGGTTGCGTTCCTGGAGGCCATCACCACGGAAAAGTTCTAGCCGAGCATTGGGCGCACAAGCGGTCCTGCGCCGCCTGAGCGGTGCGTGCCAGGACCGCTTGTGCGGCCACACGGTCAGCGCGGCCCGTGGGCGCCGCCCTACAGCGCCGTCAGGCCGCCGTCCACCGTGAAGATCCCGCCGGTTGCGTAGGCCGAGTCGTCGCTGGCGAGGAAGACCATGATGCCCTCCACGTCGGCAGCCGTCCCCGGCCGGCCCAGCATGGTGGAATTCACCAGGCCAGCGCGACTGACAGGGTCGTCGGCGATGGCCTGGACCAGGGGTGTTTCGGTGTAGCCCGGGACCACGATGTTGACGCGGATGCCGGCGTGCGCGTAGTCGGCGGCCACCACTCGAGCGAGGCCATGGACGCCCGCTTTGGAGCTCGTGTAGGCGGTGAAGGTCTGGCCGCAGGCCACCACGGCGGTGGGGCTGCCCGTGCAGATGATGGACCCGCCGCTTCCTTCCATGGCCCGGACGGCGTGTTTGAGTGTCAGAAAGGCTCCGCGCTGGTTGATGGTGACCGTCTTCTCCCAGACGGCCAGGTCCAGGTCGCCTACTTTAGCGTCCCGGCCGAACAGCTGGACTCCGGCGTTCGCCACCACCACGTCGAGCTGGCCGGCCGCTGCAACCTCAGCGTAGGCAGCAACCACACTCTCTTCGTCTGAAATGTCCATCCGGAGGGCGTGGGCCCCCGAGGCCCCTGTAGCGGCGGCGGCTTTCTCGGCGGTTTCCACGTTGATGTCGGCGAAGTAGACAGTGGCTCCTTCGGCGACGAATCGCTGGGCAACGGCCAGGCCTATCCCCGAGCCGGCCCCCGTGACGAGGGCAGTTTTTCCTTCAAGACGCAGACCCATGGGGGTCTCCTTTCACATAGGTGGCACCGCCGTCGAAAGCCGGCAGCAAAGAATATGGGGCGATCAGTTCGGTGCCGGAACCTTGGTGTCCGGGAAACGGACGACGCCGGCAGACCAGGGTCCGAGCGTCAGCCGCCCGGCTGCGGGGTCGCCGTCGTTGTTGGCATTGAAGCCGACGGCAGCGGAGGTCGCCTGCCCGAAAGCGGCGCACGTGGCGCCGGCAGCGCCCATGCCGTCCGGAAGCCGGACATCCGCGGCGATGGCCGAGCCGGAGAGATTGCCTGCGAAAATGACAATGCCAGCCGTCGCCAGCACCGGATAGAGCGTCACGGGCCCCGCATCGGTGTGGACCGACATGACCACGGAGTCCCGGAGCCCGGCGAGCTCCCTGAGCAGTTCACCGGCGGGATTCAGCCGGCCACCGGCGTCACAAATGCCCCGCGGGTCGGACGCCTCAAAGTAACTGACGGACGCCACTCCGTCCATGGTCAGCGCATTGATACTCGCCAGCGTCCACGCCGCGGTGAACGGCTCGCCCTGGAGTTCATCAGCTTCGGCCTCGATGTCGGCACCCGACGTGGCCACGGCGTTGAACCGCGGCAGCAGCGTCACGGGACCAACGTGGACGGGTCGTCCGCCGCCCAGGCGCAGCGCGTTCCGGGCCACGAGCCGCTGCATGGGCACGCTGTCGATGATGTGCGCGGGGCTTGTACTGTGCATTTGCGGCGTGATGCTGAAAGTGACGGCGTCAGAGTCCGACGGCGTGCGCCCGATCTCCCGGTTCAGTTCCGTAAAGTGCGCCCGGGTTCCGGCCAGGAGGCTTCCGCTAAACCCGGCGGCACGCGCCGATTCCTTGAGTTCCGGCCATGTGTCCGGCTCAGTGACGTGGCTGGCAGGATGGAACACCGCGAGTCGCTTGGCTTGCGGCAAATAAGCTGCGAGGTCTGCGACGGCGCCAACCGGGTCCGCGGTGACCGCCCGGATGTCCAGCCCGGCTCTATGGATGGTGGCGGCGGCCGCCGCGGCCTCCAGCTGGCCTGCCCAGTGCGATCGGGCAGCCTCGCCCTGTCCTTCGACAAGGTCAACCACAAGGGCATCGAGCCCGGGGATCGCAGGGAGCACCCCTGGCTGCGACCCGGCCCCCACAGCCAATGCGGGAACCCGGCCGGCTTCGCGGCCAATCCGCGCCGAAACCACCGTGGGCACGTTGAAGGTGTCGCCGTGGGCAGCGACAGCGGCCGCTTCCACAGCCTCCTGTGGCTCCAGCGTGGCGGCCTCGAGGAGGACGGACTGCCGCACAGAGTCCCCGGCAGCCACGTCCACCGGAAAGGGCAGCGACAGCGGCGTGCTGTACGTCTTGAAGGACGCGTCCGTCCAGTTCCGCTGGTCCTCCGTCTCAAAGACGTCACCGGTGAACGAAAGACGGAAGGCAGTACCGGCGTCGGCCCACTCAAGTGCCGCGATGTCCGTAAAGGGCTGGTGCGGGCTGATGTCGCGAGGAAACTGCGCGGCTGTAGTGCCGCCGTCGGGGTGTTCCACCGTGATTTCCCGGCCGGCCTCAGCCGGAGGGTGGAGTACCACCAATCCAATCCGGTTTCTGCGGAAGGCATGCGCAGCCGCACCTTCAAAGGAAATTTCCACGGTCGCGGGAGTGAATTCGGCCGTCAGTACGCCGTCGTACTCCACGCTGTGGCCGGCAAACGCTACGGTCCAGCGCGCCCCCAGGCCGTCGTTGTCCCGCTTGACCTCGACGTCTCGAACCGAGGCCTCCGGAGTCCGCCAATCGTGGTCACGGACTACCGCCTTGACAGCCCGCAGGACCTCCCGGCCCGCATAGCTGACATGTCCAAGTTCGTCGCCCACAAGCCGGGCAGTCCACGGACCTGCGGAGAGGACCTGGACTGGGGGTGCAAGGCAGGCCTGGACGGAAGGCGACTGTTCCGGCTGACCGGTCAGGGGCTGGGAAGACACATCACTGCTCTCTGCCTTGTCCGGGGCTGCTATGGCCCGGATACCCGGCGTCGCTAAAGCAAATTCATAGAGGACCTGTGAGGCAGGCCCTCTCCGATTATGGAATTACCATCCACATCAAGTCAACCGGTTGACCAATGGCCGGACGGCAGTTGGACCAGAAGGAGCCTGCTCGAAAAGCTACTGCGAGGCGTCAAAGCCGGCGAGCAGCCGCCGGGACGCGGTCATCATGTGCGAGCGCATGGTCTTGGTAACCGCCTCAGAATCACGCGCCTCAAGAGCGGTGAATATTTCGGCGTGTTCCTTGAGCGCGGCCGCCGCATGCCCTTCGTCAGTCAGCGCGCGGTCCACCCAGATCCGCAGCAGGGAGCGAATGCTTTGAAGCAACTCCTTGAGAACCTGGTTTCCGGAGCTTTCGGCGATTTCGCGGTGGAATGCGGCATCGGCTTCCACAAAGACCGCCAGGTCATTGAGCGTCTCGGCCATGGTGGCCAGGTTGTCCCGCATGCGCTCAAGGGCCTCATCGATGATCCGGTCTGCGGCGAGCTGCGCGGCCTGGACTTCCAGGCCACTGCGCAATTCCACGAGTTCACGGGTGCGCGGCGCACCCAGCATCAGGCCCCAGCTCAACGTGCGCGGCAGGAGTTCGGAGATGCCATCGCGAAGGTAGGTGCCGGACCCGGGGCGCACAATCACAATCCCCAGGATCTCCAGGGCGGCAAGTGCCTCATGCACCGCGGACCGGCCAACACCCAGGGAGGCGGCCAACTGGCGCTCCGCGGGGAGGCGCGTCCCGACGGCGATATCACCACTGGTGAAATACGCCAGGAGGCGTTGGAGCAGGTTAGCGGAGCTCCACAGAATGACGGACGCCGCTGGAACCTGTACAGCAGTCCCCTCACAGCAGAAAAAGGAACCAGACTGTGGGTCCGCGCCTGGCGCCTCGGCTTTGAACCAAGCGATGAGGTCGCCATCACCATGTAGGTAGCTGTCACCAGCGTCCAGAACTTCTTCCCTAGCCAGCAGCCAACATGAAGGAATGACATGTCTGACAACCCGACGCATGAATCGGTGGCCGCCGGCCACGCCCTTCCGGAGCCGACTCCGGAGGAAGCTCTCCAGCTGGAGCAGCTGTACCGGGATTTCGATAAAGAGAACCTGATTCCGTTATGGACGGAGATTGGGGACCTGATGCCGATGGTCCCGTCCCCGAAGGCGGTGCCGCATGTGTGGCGGTGGAGTGATTTGTACCCGTTGGCTGCCCGTGCCGGTGATTTGGTGCCGGTGGGCCGGGGCGGGGAGCGCCGTGCCATTGCCCTGGCGAACCCGGGCCTGGCCGGGACCCCGTACGCCACTCCCACGCTGTGGGCCGCGATCCAGTACCTGGGCGCCCGGGAAACAGCGCCGGAGCACCGCCATTCGCAGAACGCGTTCCGCTTCGTGGTTGAGGGTGAGGGTGTGTGGACGGTGGTGGACGGGGATCCGGTGCGGCACCCGGTCACTACGGCATTCGCACCACGGACTACAAGCTCATCCACTACTACGGCGCAGGTCTCGGCGTCCCCGGCGCCTCCGAGCGTGAATTCGAAGCCGAGTGGGAACTGTACGACCTCCGGAACGACCCCACCGAGATCCGGAACGTAGCCGACGATCCCGCTTACGCAGACATCCGTGCCGAACTGGAACGGAAGCTCGCCGAGTACCAGCGCCACTACCGGGATGAACCCTACGCCGGTTCCGATACTCCGCACCCGGAGTGGGGTCCCCACGATGCCGGGACACTCAAGCGTGTCGAAAAGTACGCCCAAGCGCTCCGGGCATCCAGTTAAGGAGGGCACTGATCCCTGCGGGCTCACCGCTGACTGCAGTGACGTACGAAGGACGTGTTCCGCCTACTAACGGTTCCCGGTGCGGAACGTTGAGCCAGACTCCACTCGGGTCGCGGGCTATAGCCCGGCGAAGGACTTGCAGCGGTCCTGCTGATGCCATCATGGCTCGCATCCCTGAGCCATCAACGGCGACGCGGGCAAAACGCGTGGCCTGCGCAGCTGGCTCTAACAAGATGCCGGTAAGAGTGCGAACCTATTCATGCCATGAGTTGTGGTCGAATCCCCCAAGTAGCCGCACCCGGCCTCGTTGAGTTCCGGAGAACCTGGCGCAGGGGGCCGTTCCAGTCCAGCAATAGTTTGTATTAGGCCTCGGCCGCTTTGGCGATCTTGAAGTACATGTCCTCGAACATCAGGCGCGTGTCGATCCGGGTGTAGACGCGCATTGGATGGCCGTTCTCGCGAGGTTCATACCACCCCTCCGGGGTCAGTCGGGGCTTCGGAATCGTCACATACGTGCTGGAAGAAGGATCGGCCTCGAAGGTGGAGTGCAAGGCAGTCAGCAGGACAAGCGGTTGGTCGCCAAGACAGTAGGTTTCCCCAAAACTCTTCCCGTGATCCTCGAAACGTGCGCGGATGCCGTCGATGCTGGCCGCAAGCATCTGGCCGAGCTTCCCGTGGGGCCGTACTCGAGCATCGAGCTCCGCGAGGGAGACGAGCGCTTGACGATAAGTATCCCGTGGCACCTGCCACAGCGTCACAGCGGAATCGAAGACCACCTGGGCAGCCGGGACGTCTATGTTGAGGTTGTACTCGATCTGCGTAGGAGCGGGAAATGGCAGGCTCATTCCGGGATGCTCCGGGCCGCCGATCCACAATGCCGTTATCCGGTGGGCGATGCGTGGGTCGATCAGAAGCGCACTTGCGAGGTCGGTCATGCCTGCACCAAGTGCAATGAAGAGCTGCGTATCAGTGTCGTCCCGGAGCGCCTCCCGAATGATGGCCGCTGACGCCGCGCTCGGTGCCGGCGTCGCCATGTCGGGAATTCTGACGTTGCTCCCAGTGACGACTGGGATGTCGCTGCCGATAAGGTCCAGCAAGTCGCGCGCTATACGGGCGGCGTTGTCGGCTTGGGTCGTTGAGGGGTCCCACGGGTCGCCAGGGGACAGGTGTGAACCGATAACGAACGGTATTTCGACTGACGTGCTCAACACATGATGGGCTAACTGGAACAGGTCGTCGGGGTCACCCGAGAAGTCGTTGTCGATTATGACGCGGGCGCGTGCGCGCATGGGATCTCCTACTTGGGTGTTTTGGGTGGCTGGCTTTCCTTAGCGTTTCTCGCTCGAAACCCCTTCGAGAAAAAAGACGCAGTTCGCCCGCCATGTCCGGCGAGCCTGGATCGAGAAGCCATTGGAGGCGCAAGCCTTCGAACAGGGCTATCAATTGCGAGGCAAGAGCATCATCGCTCGGTTGGTCACGGGCGCCCAAACCGAAAGGCGCGAGGCTTCGCAATGCCGAAACCTGATGCCTTCCGCTAGCTGCCCTTCCGGTCTACTTGGCCGTGTCCAGCACGAATTCGTCAACGACTTCGCGGCCAATGCCATAGCTTTGTCCTGAGGATCGAGTACAAGCTCAGGCTTAAGGTCGGCATCGGATATCTTCTGTTTCAAACCTAAATGCCTGATCAGGGCCCAACAATTGGTGATTCTTCGTCGCCGCACCCAGCAATTCCTGACTTTGGTAAGGAATTCACTTATGGGATGTGGGCAAGAAAACGAGTCGCGCGGTGCAACTTTTGCTTTCGAGCTGCCCCTGGCCTCGCCAGAATCGTTCAGCCACTCCGGACAGGTCTAGGAGCCAGGGTTTCAGTTACCGCCAGTCGGCGGCCGGCAGCTGTGCCGTTCCAGGCTGCCTATTATTGTCCCCGCTCCCCACGGGCGGGAATTGCAGAGGTGGCGGGGACTTACGCGATGTCGCCACCGAGGTGATAAGTGATTCCATTCCCTTGTCGCTGAAAACCTCACGTACGGCCAGCACGACACCGCCGATCAAACCGGCCGTCTGTTCAAGTCGAGTAGCGGTAATAACCAGTTTCCGCGTGGCTAGCGGCAATGCCTGCCGGTAGACCACAGATCGAACCTCCGACAGCAGATCGTCACAGGCCTCTGTCATGGGGCCGGAGAGGACCAGCGTCCGGGGGTTGTAGACATGAACCAGGGTTGCCATGATCTCACCGACGACAGCTCCGGCGTCACGGACTCGGCTCAGCGTCTTGGCATCGCCCGTTGCGAGCAGGTGCACCAACTGCTTCACACCCGCCTCCGGGTCATTGCCACCGGTGAGCTCAAGGTCCGCCAGGACTGCGGTGCACGACGCGACCGCTTCCAGGCACCCGCGCTTCCCGCAACTGCAGAGCACCTCCTCATATCCCGGAACCCGGATGTGGCCGATGTCTCCAGCTGCCCCGTCGGCGCCTCGATGCACTTCGCCGTTGGCGGTGACCAGTCCGGCGCCGATTCCTGAGGAGATTCTTACCGCAAGCAACGGCTTTTCCGTGTCCTTGCCCCGCGCGGTCTCGCCAAGGGCTGCCAGGTTCGCGTCGTTGTCGACAAAGACCGGAACGTTGAACTCCTGCGACAAGAAACTACCGACGGGAAAACTGTCCCAGCCCGGCATTCCTGGCGGGCGCACAGCACAGCCCCGCTGGTAGTCGACTGGCGCCGGCAATCCCACAACGATCTGACGTATGCCATCCGGATCATGGCCGCTTCTGCTCAGCATGTCCCGCCATTCAGACGCGAGATCGCCCAGAATGGCTTCCGGACCGCGGGCCAGGTCGACTGTGAGTGCTGATCGAAGGATCAGGGTACCGGACAGATCCGTCACTGCCAGCCGTACGGCATTGACCTCGACGTCAGCTACCGCGATGGTACCGGCGGTAGTGCTGACAGCAAGTACATGAGGGGGCCGACCGCGGACGCTTGAGTCCATGATCTCTTCGGTCAGCAACCCACAGCCCAGCAGGACTTCAACCTGCTGCCCGACGGTGGACCGGGCAAGCCCGGTCAAACGCGAGATTTCCGCACGGCTGGTCGCTCCGTCCAATGCGACGCTCCGCAATACGGTCATCATGGCCAGTGGAATTACATCGGGCAAGTGAGCGGTTTTGTTATCTGGCATGAGCTGAACTTAAGCCCCCCCCTTTGTCGGCGTCAACGGCTAAATAGCCCCCACACCCATGGTATCGGCCCCGCACTCGTTGTACTTTTTGGCCGAATTAAGTTTTGAATCGGACTTTTTACGGCATCTTGTTGCGCTGGATGAACTAAAGAACCCTTGAGGTACGCCCTACGCACCGTCTAAGGAATTTCCGTCCCGGCGTCACGCTCCGAAGGAGAACAATGGCAGATTCATCCGCCCCCCGTAAGATCGGCATCCTCGGATGCGGGAACATTTTCCCCAGGTATGTCGAAGGCATGCAGAGGTTTTCCGAACTGGAAATCGTGCACGTCGCCGATATGGACGTCGAACGGGCGCGTGAAGCGGCTGCCACGTACGGGATACCCGCCTTCGGCGTTCCCGAGGAGCTGTACGAGGACCCTGCCGTCGAGATTGTCGTCAACCTGACTCCCCCGGCTTTTCATGCGTCTACCATCATTGCCGCCTTGCAGGCGGGGAAGCATGTGTACGTAGAAAAGCCCTTGGCCCTCAGCAAGGTCGATGCCCGTGCGGTTCTGAACTATGCCAGGGACGCCGGCCTGACTGTCGCCTCGGCGCCCGACACGTTTCTCGGCAGTGCCAACCAGACGGCGCGCCGTGCACTCGACGACGGCATGATTGGAGAACCGATTGGCGCCACAGCATTTGTCCGTCACAGCAGGGCCGAAACCTGGCATCCGAACCCGGGGTTCCTGTTCGGCGCCGGTGGCGGCCCCGTGCTGGACATGGGGCCCTACTATGTTGCCAACCTCGTCAACCTCCTGGGCCCGGTGCAGCAGGTCTTCGCCTCAACGCGGACCGGGCTGCGCCGCCGTCCGGTATCGGCACCGGACCGTGCCGTGGACTTTGTCGAGGTAACGGTGCCTACGCATGCCTCCGCCAGCCTCTCATTCACCTCCGGCGCGGTGGCCACCACAGTCATGAGCTTTGACGTCTGGCACACAGAACTTCCCTACATGGAGATCTACGGCACCGAGGGAACATTGTCGTTGCCGAATCCGAACACATTCGACGGTGATGTCCGCATCAAGAACCTCAACGACGTCGAATGGCGGACGTTGGAGCCAGTCACAGAGCCCTTCGGACGCGTCGGAACGCCTGACCAGTACATGCGCGGCCTGGGAGTGGCCGATCTGGCGGGAGCACTAAGCGGGTCGAGCCTGCGGGTAAACGGCGAATTTGCCTTTCACACGCTGGAGGTTCTGGGCGCATTCCAGGAATCCGAAGACAGCGGCGCCCCGGTAAATATTCTCAGCACCTGCTCTCGCCCTGAACCGCGACCGACCATCTACAGCACGCAGTACTCAAACTGATCCCCCACAACAAGCGACAGGAACCACCAGTGAAAATCACTCTGGACCGCATTGCGATTAACCCGCTCCAATGGATCGCAACCGATGACGGCTGGATAGACCCTGCCTTGGCGCCGTCCCTCGATGACCAGCTGCGCTTCATCAGCGAGGCAGGAATCCGGGCCGTGCATTCTGCAGTTCCTGCCGGAATGACTTCAGGCGATTACGCCGCCTGCCTCAAAGACCATGGGCTGGCTGCAGCCCCAGGCTACATAGCAGTTCTGCTGTCCGATGATCCGGCCCAGAACCTGATTATCGAAGAACGGATCAGGAAGATCAGTAGCGAGCATGCGGAACTGGACGTTCCCACCGTCTTCCTGGCTATGGGCATGGACAAGGAAGCCGCAAGAGTCCGCCGGCCGGGAGTTGGATACGACTTCGATGCCGACCGCCTGAACAGGGCGCGTGACCTGCTGGCCAGTGCCGCAGAGACAGTCCGAAGCTTCGGCATTACCCCCGCGCTCCACCCGCACGTCGGCACGTGGGTGGAAACCGACCAGGAGACCCGCTTTGTGCTGGACAGCGTCGACAGTGGCGTCCTGGCCTTCGGCCCCGATATGGGGCATCTCGCGTGGGCAGGAGCCGATCCGGCCCAGCTGATCCGGGACTACGCGGACCGTGTAGCCGGCGTGCACGTCAAGGACTACCAGCAGGCCGTTCTTGACCAGGCCAAAGCTGAGGAATGGGACTATCGGCGAACGGTTCGCGCAGGCATTTGGGCTGAGCCGGGTCAGGGCTCTAATGATCTCGACGGCGTCCTGGCCGCTCTGCCGGCCAATTACGACGGCTGGCTGGTCATGGAAGTGGACCGTGGGGCGCAGGCGACACCGGAGGACAGCGTGCGGCTGTGTGCCGAATGGGCGGCTGGAATTGCTGTCTGACGACGCTAATCCCCAACGCGGCCCCGTCGCTCGACGGCTCGAAGGCGCCACCGTCATTGACGGATCGGGGGCTGCGCCGCAGCGCGGCTGGACGGTCATCATCGGAGAGTCCGGGACGATTTCCTACGCCGGGCCGGATGCTTCCGCACCGCCGCGTGATGACCGGTGCGTGGAGGACCTGTCGGGCCTCACTCTTCTGCCCGGACTCATCGACGCGCACGTCCATCTCTCGTTCGAGCCAGGCCAGGCGTTGACTGCCGCGCAGCGTGACCCGGTGCTCAATACGTTCGGCGTGGCCGAGCGGATGGGCCGAACGCTACTTTCTGGCATCACCACAGTGCGGGACCTTGGCGGCGTTCCTCAGGGATTTGCCACTGCCCAGGAAACAGACGTCATCGCCGGACCACGGATGCTTACCGCGGGCAAGATACTGGGACACACCGGCGGCCACTGCGACTGCACCCTGCAGAACGGGATCAACGCCGCCGCCCATTTCACCACCATCGCCGACGACGAGACGTCGCTGCGCGTTGCTGTCCGCACCCAGTTCCGGGACGGCGCCGACCTCATCAAGATCTGCGCAACCGGCGGAATGGGCAGCCCGCACGACGACCCCGACGACGAGGACCTCAGCGAACACGAAATCCGCGCGGTCGTTGACGAGGCACGCCGGCATCGGGGCAAGAAGGTTGCGGCCCATGCACAGGGCACCGCCGGAATCCTCAACGCCATCCGGGGCGGGGTGGCCAGCATCGAGCACGGCTACGGCATAACTGACGAAGCCTGCGATCTGGCTTTGGAAAGCGGCGTGTTCCTGGTACCGACGTTGTCCACGTTATTCCACACCTCACCCACCGCCAGTGAGAAGCAACGCGACAAGAAGGCCCGCTGGGCCGAGCGGACGCGCATCAATATCGCCCGGGCCATTGAACGCGGGGTCCCCGTGGCCATGGGCACCGACGCCGGTGTCAGCCCTCACGGAGCCAACGCCCAGGAGCTCCAGTGGCTGGTGGATCTCGGCATGAAACCGCTCGATGCCATCACAGCGGCGACATCAAATGGCGCCCGGCTGCTGGGTGTTGACGGTGTCACCGGCACAATCAGGGCAGGGCTCCAAGCGGACCTGCTGGTGCTCTCGTCCAACCCCGCCGCTGATGTCTCGGTGCTGGGCGAACCGGAGAACATCCGGGTCATCATCCAGTCCGGCATCATCCGGAAGGACCTGCGAGCGGCGGGGACCGGCAACGCCTGAGATTGGCCAATAGTGTCAGAGCCTGTCCGCACGCGGAAAAGGCGCCCGGCTCCGTTAGGAGCTGGGCGCCTTTCGGCTGTGTGGGGTGATGCCGTTACGGTGCTCAGCCCAACGCCATTGGGGAAACCGGCAGCGAGGGGAGTTCCCGCTCCTGAAGGTCGATGGCCAGCCGGATGACGGCGTCGTCCCCGTTCCTGTTTCCGATCAGGGCCATCCCTATGGGCATACCGCTCCTACTGCCCACGCCCGATGGCAAGGCCACCACGGGGAAGCCCAGCAGCGGCCACTGCAGCACCAGCGCCCCCAGGGGCGGTTGTGCGGCGTCGGGGTCATAGCCGTGGCCACGCAGGGGCGCAAGCACGGGGGAAACCGGCTCAAGAACAGCGTCCAGGTGATGATGTTTCATCCATGCCCGCCAGGACTCCGACTCCCGCCGCCGGTTGTGTCGCGCCCGCTGGTACTCCCGCGATCGGGTATCCGGTGCGCTACGTGTCAGTGTGGCCCTCGTCGACGCCCGGTAAAGGGCGAGACGGTCCGAGTAGGCCCGGTGATGGAACTGCGCCTCCGCTTGGAAGATTGTCTCGAAATCTTCAACTCCTGCCAGGGGTGGCGGAAGTTCCACATGGACCAGTGACGCCCCGAGCCGAATCAAGGCCAGCTGCGTCTGCTCGTAGCCCTCGGCGACGTCAGGATCGAGATCGAGGGCGTCGGGACGGCTGGTCAGCGCGATGCGGCGACCCGTGAGCGGCCGGGCCTTGCCAGTAGCGGCGAACCCGTCGGGCCGTCCCCGGTCCCGGCCCTCCATGGCCGAGAGCAGCACAGCGGCATCGGCAACGGAACGCGCCATGGGTCCGGGCGTGTCAAAGGTCGGGGCAAGCGGATGAACCCCCACGGTTCCAATCCGGCCGGTGGAAGGACGAATCGCCGATATTCCGCAGAAGGCGGCCGGAACCCGTACCGACCCGCCGGTGTCGGTGCCGACTGCTGCAGGCACCATCCCAGCCGCAACGGCTGCCGCGGAACCGCCGCTGGAACCGCCAGGTGAAGCGGCGGCGTTCCAGGGGTTGCCGGACTGGTCGCAGGAGCCTGCGAAGGCAAACTCATGCGTATGCGTGTGGCCGACCAGGACGGCACCAGCATGGGCGAGGTTCTCCCACACCGTGCTGTTCACCCGTTCAGGCCGTTCGTTCAGGACGCGGCTCGACGCCGTCAGGGGAAGTCCCTGAACGGCAAAGATATCCTTGAGGCCGACGGGAATCCCTGTCATCAGCGGAGAATCGCGGCCCCGGATGCCCAGCGTCCGGTCTGCCTCCCGGGCGGCCACCAAGGCTTTCTGGGGGTACAGCCGGACCCAGGCATTGATGCGAGAGGGGTCTCCATCGAAACTGGGCGGCCCGCCGTTGACGCGCGCGATTCTCGTTTGGCAGGCCGCCAGCAGTTCCACGGCTGAGTACTCCCGCGCGCGCAGGCCCCGCGCCGCCTGGACTATCCCAAGGTCTGCCAGTTCCGGCGTTGTGGCGTGGCAACTGGTCACCGGCCCACCGCAACTTCCGCGGACTGTTCGTCGGTGCCGAACGCGGCGCTCGGCGACGCGCCTCCATGCAGGGGGAGCCGGTCAAGGAGTTCCACCTCGTTACCGTCAGGGTCGTGGACCAGTGCCATGGAGCCCGAGTTGCCGCGGGCAGGCCGCGGATATCCCGGGGCGGCACCGATGCCGTTCCGCGCAAGCGCGTTCAAGGCCTCGGGGACATCGGCCACGCAGAAGGCAATGTGGCCAATAAGCGAACCGGATCGCGGCGGGGTGTAGGAGTGAATTTCCAGGACGTCAGGCCCCATCGCGAGGTAGGAGACCTGATGCGCTGCGTTCGTTCCAGTCCCAAGGGGCAGGGTTTCCATGCCCATGGCGTCGCCGTAAAACGACGTGGCCGCGTCGTGGTTGGCTGCAGTGATGGAGAAGTGGTCAAGTACCGCCGGACCCGGCGGATCGGCCTCCGATGCTTGGGGCTTGCCTTCGCGCTCCAGGAGTTCTACCCGGATTCCGTTGGGGTCCAGGAGGAAGGCAACACGGCCGCCGCCTGTTCCCGCCTGTGTTGGCGGTCTCCACGGTGTGGCGCCGGCTTCCGCGAGCAGCGAGTAATCGGCGTCGAGGTCATCGCTGATGAATCCAAGGTGATGCAGGCCCCGGTCGCCCCAGCTCGGATCCGGGGCGGGTCCGGAAATCAGCTCCACCAGGCCGCTGCCGAACCGGACGTAGGCGATTTCGTTTGGCCCGGCGGTGCGGACGCCCCGGAAGGTCACTGTCCCGCCCAAAGCGTTGCGGTAAAAGGACAATGACTTTCCCATGTCCTGTACGAACAGGCCGACGTGGTTCAGTTCCCGGATCATGATGTGGCCTGCAGTGACAGTCCCAGTTGCACTCGGCGGTTCTCCAGCATGGCGAACGAGGCCGTCACAACTGCCCGGCTGCCGTCGCTGAAGCCGAGGACGACATTGGCCCAGGTCTCCACATTTTCCCACTCGGAGATGATCCAACCATGTGCCGGAGACCTTCGGGCAGCGTCGGATTCATGGAGGCGTGCCGTCTGGGCCGACACCCAGTCGACACCGATATGGACGCCGGCCAGGCTCGCCTCGAAGGTCTTCAAGTGGATCGCGGTGGCAATGGGGTGTGCGCCGAGTGTCATGAGAGATCCTCCACCGGCAGTGTCCCTGCGCCGGGCAGCGGTGAGTGGGAGCCGCTGTGCCCTTCTTCGGCCCGGATGTCCAGGATGGATCCTCCGGACGAAGCCAGGAGTTGTTTCGTCCGGGTCATGGCGGGAGCGTAGACCCAGTTCTCCGCGTAGCAGAAGGTCACACCGGCAGAGTTCACGGCGGCTTCGATGTCAACCATGGAGGCCCTGGTTCGTTCCACGTCGTCAACGGCGGTGCCGTTGGCATGCTCACCGAAGGATCCTGTCAGTGGCTTCTCGCAGATGACGTGTTTACCGGCGTTGGCGGCAGCTATCACCACGTCAGCGTGCGCCCCGCTCGGGACGCAGACACACACCACATCGATCTGCGGCTGTGCCAGGAGTTCTGCAATGCTGCCAAACACGTCCGGGATTCCGTGGCGACGAGCTAAGTTTTCGGCCCGCTGACGGTTTCCTCCGACGATGCCGACGAGTCTGACATCGGTCCCCGTGACACGTTTAAGAGCCTCGGCGTGGAAATCTGCCGCGAAGCCCGCGCCGATGATGCCCACGTTCAGGGTTTTTTTCAAGGTGATCCGTTCAATGATTCCGGCGCGGCGGCGGTGATGAGGACCTGCCGGGAAGTGATGGTTTTCTAAGCGCCAATCCGGGTTGCCTCACGCTGGGCTGCGTCAAATTGCTTCCGGGCGGCCCTCCTCACAGCCTGGCGTTGGGGGTCCGGCACGGGGGCTGCCAGGAGCAGCCGCCGGGTGTATGCCTCCACGGGATGGGCAGTGACCACGGCCGCATCACCGGTCTCGACGATGCCTCCCTTGTACATGACCGCAACACGGTGGCTGATGTAGCGGACAACGGAGAGGTCATGGGTCACGAAGAGGTACGCGACGCCTGTCCGCTCTTGTATCTCGATGAAGAGATCCAGGACGCGGGACTGATTCGACAGGTCCAGGGCGCTGACGGGTTCGTCGCAGACGATCAGGCGGGGATCCCGGCACAGTGCGCGGGCAATCGCAATCCGTTGGCGCTGTCCGCCGGAGAACTCCCGGGGGAGCCGCTGGGCGGCGTCGGACGGCAGGTACACCTGGTCGAGCAGGTCCCGGACGCGCTTTTCAGCGGCTGCCCTGCCCGTTCCGGACATCAGCAGCGGTTCACTCAGGATGTCCAGCACCGTCAGCGCCGGGTTCAGGGACGTGTAAGGGTCTTGGAAGACAACTTGAATCTCATCACTGAGGGAGCGCCTCTCGGATCGCCTCATCGAGGAGATCTCCCGCCCGTCATAAACGATCGACCCGCCGGTCACGGGAGCGAGGCCGAGGACGGCACGCCCCAGTGTCGTTTTTCCTGATCCCGATTCACCAACGATTCCCACGGTTTCACCGGCCTGGACGTCCAAGGACACTCCATCCAGCGCGACGAACCCGGCTCTGCGCCATTTCTTGGACGGGTACTCCACTCTGATGTTGTCCACGCGGAGCAACGGGTTTCCCCCGCCGTCCCCGGATGTTCCGGCGGGCAGTTCGAGATTTGTCATGTCGGTTCCCATCAGGCGGTCCGGTCCCGGCGCCCGACGGCGGGCCCCTTCAGTGCGGTGCGTGGTTTTGCGTCTTCCAGAGTGGAAGCAAGCAGCATCCTGGTGTAGTCGGCCTGCGGATTCGCGAAAAGCTCAGCCACGTCGGCTGTTTCTACGAGTTTTCCGGAACGCATGACAGTTACCCGGTCACAGATATCTGCGACCACGCCAAAGTCATGCGTCACCAGGATGACTCCCATATTGCGTTCGTCCTGCAGGGAACGGATGAGGTCGAGAATCTCTGCCTGGACGGTCACGTCAAGCGCGGTCGTCGGTTCGTCCGCGATCAGCAAATCCGGGTCGCACGAAACAGCACCGGCAATGAGAACGCGCTGTGCCATGCCCCCAGAGATCTGATGCGGATAGGAATCGAAGACCCTTCCCGGTTCGGTGATGCCAACCCTTTCGAGGAGCGAGAGAACCTTTGCTTTGGCTGCCCGCGCCGAGATGCGAAGATGCTGGCGCACGGGTTCAACAAGCTGCGATCCGACGGTGAAGGACGGGTCCAGGTTGGACATGGGTTCCTGAGGGATATAGGCGATCCGCTTGCCGCGGAACCGGTTCATGGCACCCCGGCCCAACCCACCCAGTTCGTCGCCGTCGAACCTGATGCCATCTGCCTGCATGCCCGCTTCCGGCGGGAGAAGTCCCAGAAGGGAGAAAGCCGTCTGGGACTTGCCCGAGCCGGATTCGCCGACCAGTCCGAGGACCTTGCCGCGCTCCACCACGAGGGAGACACCATCCACGACGGTCCTCGTGCCGCCGTCGACCGGGTAGGTCACTTTGAGGTTGTCCACCCGGAGCAGCTCGGCTCCAAGATTACGCACCGCAGGCTTTGCTGATTTGGCTCCGCGGGCGGGCCTCACGGATGTCTTTGGCCGCTGAACGGAACTCTTCTGCCGGACCTTTTTGCCGCCCAATGCGTCCCGAAGCGCATTGGCGAGCAGAGCCAACGAGGTCGTCGTCAGGCAGATGGCAAGCGCCGGCCAAAGGAGCAGCATAGGGGCGGTGTAGATATTGGCGAAGGCGTCGTTAAGCATGGCGCCCCAGCTTGTTTCCGACGGTGAGCCCAGGCCAAGGAACGCCAGGCCCGCCTGGATGCTGATGGCAACACCGAATATCTGGGCCGCCTGAATGATGGAGGGAGCCTGGACCACCGGCAGAATATGGCGCCGCATGATCCTGCCGTCAGTCAGCCCGGACACTCTGGCAGCGTCAACATACAGCTCTTCACGAACTGACACAACGGAGGCCCGGATGAGCCTGTACACCGATGGTGAAATGATCAGGCCCAGAACGGCCATGGCCACGTACGTGCTCTGGCTGACAGCAGCCATGACCACCAGCAGCACGATAATCGCCGGGACGGCCATCATGAAGTTGCTGGCCCACGACAGGATGGCATCAGCTTTTCCTCGGTAGTAGCCGCCAAGCAGGCCGGCAGGGATACCCACGGCGAACGCTACAGCGACAGCAACGAGGGCTGCTGCGAGGCTGGTCCGTGCCCCGTAGAGCAGTTGTGCCCACACGTCCCGGCCGACGCCGTCGGCTCCAAGCGGATGATCAGGGCCCATGGGCGCCAGTGTGTCGAAAAGAGATGACCTTATCGGGTCGTGGCTCGTCAGGACGGGTGCAAGGACACTGGCTGCCGCCAACAGCGCCAGGATGACCAGCGCTGCAACCGCGACGGGATCATGCAGCAGCCGGACCATCAGGTGGCGGCGGCGTACAGGCGCGCTGGGGACAACGACAAGTCCGTCGGTAGGGGGGACACTCATTCGGCACGCACCTTTGGATTCAGCCAACCGTAGGCCAGGTCGGCGACGAGATTTACTGCCACCACGAGCAGGACCATGACGATGACGACTCCGAGCACCACCGGCGCGTCGCCTTGTACTGCGGCTGCCGTGGCCAAGCTGCCGATCCCGCGGAGTCCGAAGACCTTTTCCACGATGACCGCGCCGCCCACCAGGCCGATGAATTGGAGTGACAGCACTGTGAGCGCAGGCGGAGCTGCGTTCCGCAGCGCGTGTTTGAAGACAATGCTGTTTTCAGTCAGTCCGCGGCTGCGGAGCGTACGGACGTAGTCCCTTTGCAGTACGTCGAACATCGAGCCGCGCAGCTGCAATGTTGTGGCCGCGATGGCGCCGAATGCAAGCGCTATGGAGGGAAGCGTGATGGACCGCAGCCATTCGACAACCGAGCGTTGGTAGGGCACGTATCCGGTGGCGGGCAGCCAGCCGAAGTTGACGGCAATCACAAGCGCCAGTGCCAAGGCCACAAGGAATCCGGGGACAGCATCGGCAAGTACTGCGGAGAATTGCACGGTCTTGTCGAACCAGCCTGCCCGCACAGCGGCAAGCGATCCGAGCACGACGCTGACGAGGGCTGAAATGATCAGGGCGCCCAGAATGATGGAAAGAGTGACTGGGAGCGCTGTCTGGAGCGTCGTGCCTACCGGGACCGTGGTGAACCAGGATTTACCCAGGTCTCCTGTCAGCGTGGCACCCAGCCATTCGATGTAGCGAAGCGCTAGGGGCTCGTCCAAGCCCAGTTCGGTTGCCTTGGCCCAGGCCTGCTCCGGCGTCGCGGTTTCTCCTACGATGTTGCGCGCGATGTCGGCTCCCGTGAAATTCAGCATGACAAATGTTGCGCTGGCAACGAGAAGTACAAGGGTGATTCCGGCTAACAGGCGCCGGAGCAGAAACGAGACCATGGCATCCTCCTTTGTAGGTTGCGGCCCGAATTAGCTGGACTAGCTGGCCGGCTTGAAGTTGTAGATGGGAGGCAGCATCGAGTACGGCTGCGTCGTTACCTGGACGCGTTTAGACGAGGCATAAACGTCCTGGACGAAGTTCCACGGTGCGTCCCAAGCCTGGTCAACCATGTACTCGTTCAGTTCCTTATACAGCTTGTCCTGCTCTTCGCCGGTGGCAAGGCTGATCCGGTTCACCAAGTCAAGAGCATGGTCGTCCTTGTAGCCCAGAGGGTTCCATGTTGCCTTTTCCTTGACGAGCAGCTGGATCACATTCCACGGGTCCGTCGAGCCGGTCTTGAAATAGGACAGGGCGTACTTGCCCTGGAGCAGTGACGGCATGAACTGCGAGAAGGGGATCTTGTCAAGCTGCACGCGGACACCCACGGCACCGAGCTGTTCCACCATGGCAGCCTGGGCCTCGGGGAACAGCGTCGAGATGTCGGGCATGACGACGTCGAAGCCGCCGGCGTAGCCGGCCTCAGCCAGGAGCGCCTTGGCCTTGGCCGGATCGTAGCCGTACTTCTTGTCCAGGTCGGCCGAAAAGGCCTCGCTGTCAGGGGCGAAGTGCTGTGTGGTCGTTTCGCCCAGGCCTTTCTTGGCGACCTTGACAATTGCCTTCGTGTCGAAGGCATAATTCAAGGCCTGGCGAACGCGGACGTCGGCCAGGGCAGGGGTGATCTTTCCGGCGCGGTCCCAGATGTAGAGTCCCTCAACGATCCCTGAATAGAATTTTGTGATGTCCAGCCCGCCACCTTCAAGTGCGGGGATTCTGTCCGGTGTGATGCTCGCGCCGTCGACCTGGCCAGCAAGCAGCGCGTTGGTCTCCGCCGTAGGGTCATCCAGGGTCTTCATCACAATGGTGTCGAAAGGGAAGTCTTTCTTGTTCCAGTAATCCGGATTGCCGACGAAGACGTATTCCGTTCCGGCGGTTGAGGCGGAGGCGTCAAGCTTGTAGGGGCCGGAGCCCACTGGACCAGAGGCGGCCGTAAGCGCGGTGGAACTGGCAATCATCCCGGGAACGTTGGCAAAGTTTCGCAGCAGTCCCGGATCGGGTGCGGTAAGTTTGACGACGGCGGTACTGGGGTCTGGTGCCTGCACGTCGTCAATGGACTTGAGTTTGGCCGCAGATTCGCCGGTACCTGCCTTGGCGTGCAGGAGGCTGGTCTTGACTGCAGTGGAGTCAAGGGCCGAACCGTCGCTGAATTTAACGTCGGTCCGTAACTTTAGCGTGAGGGTCGTCAGCGCCGGATCGTAGGTCCAGGATGTCGCAAGGTTCTCTTTGACCTCGCCCTGTTGGTCCAGCCTGAGCAGCGGGTCAAAAACCGGCTGGTAATACTGCTCGGAGTGACCGAGACCGGCTTCGGCCAGGTCCCAGCTTTTCATGTCCTGCGAAATGGAAAGCGTCAGTGTTCCGCCAGTAGCCCCCTCCCCCGGAGTGCCGCCGGTGTCACCTCCGCCGCAGGCCGAAAGTGTCAGTGCAAGCACTGCGGTGCCTGCCACTGCTAGCTTCTTGATCATTTTTTCTCCTCATGGAACGCCGTCGTGGGCGTCTGTTTCGCTTCCGGTGCGCGGGTGCGCATTGTTGTTGATTAAGTTGTTGATGTGGCAGTTCAGGGCCGGCTATGTCTCACACTGAGCAGAAGAACACCGGGAGTTAGGACGGCGGCGCCTGGCCGCCGTCGCGTACGCCGTTCTTGCCTTACCGTGATTCCGTTTCCGGAGTGTGTGCTGGAGGTTGATCCTGCGCAGGCTTTCACGTTCTTGTCTTTCCACTCCCGGTCCGGGCTTGTGGCTGTTGTCACACCTTGTTCCATAAGCATGTTTTAGTACGACGTGGCCTGCAAGATGCCGAATTTAGTTTTTCTCACTGCTTAAAGATGGGCTTTCGACGGTCGTAGGAATCCCCATTACCGACGAAGGAATCCTTTACTTCGTCGATCTAGACAAGACTGACTTTAAGACCCGTTCGGGCTGATTCCTAAGCCCCGAGGATTACGCTGACGGATGTCCTGCTTTCGGTCAGACCCACCCGGATGTCTCCCTCGACCCTGATGGCGGCTAGGAAGTTTTTGAACTGGAGCTTGTGTGAATCAGACAGCGAGCCCGGGTCCGCCCCGGCTGTGGGTGCGCAGCACACCCAGCGCACTGATTGCGAACTTCACTACGGCAGCCGACACGTCCTCCACTTCCAGGCGTTCATGGACCAGGCATGCGGTGTATGCAAATACCTCCATCGGCGTGCCCAACGCGGCGACAAGGAGATCCACTGTGTACACCCTTGATTCATCAAAGCTCCCCCGCCGTCCAGGCGCCATGTACCCCGCCAGTCCCCCGAGTCGTAGTGTTTCTGGCCTCGCCACCAGCTGATGGCGGCACTTCCGGAAGTGAGCCGTCCCAGACCCCGACCCAATCGCGGCGAGAACAATGTCTGTCGCCGGGTCGAAGCGGTATTGCGATACAACGCTGAGGACCGTGCCCGCCCGCTGCTGGGCAGCGATGTTCGCATCGGTTTTTGCGAGGGAAACGTCGGCCGGCGTCTGGATAAGTACGTGTTTGCCGGACCGGAACGCCTCTATCGCAACCTCGCCGTGGGCTCCAGTAGGAGTACAGACGGATACGGCGTCGAACTCAACGTCAGAGAGGGCATTGGTAAGAGTGCTGTAGGCGCCGGCACCATGCAGCGCAGCAAGACTCCGCGCCCGGGCTACGTTCGGATCGCAACCGCGACCAACTCAAGCTCGTCATGCAACTGATGCATGACTTTGCCGTGATGGGTGCCGATGACTCCCGTGTCGACCAGAGCGAATTGCGTTCGTGTCATCTCTGTCAACTGCCGGCGTTCTGAAACGCGAATCGGTTGGTCAGCCATGCGCCGCATCGTCTGATGCTTTCAGCCGGAGGGACCGAGCCCCTGTCGACCTCAACCACCACCCAGCCTGTGAAAGCCGGCCCGGCCGCAGCCAGCACCTCCTCGATGTTGGCGTCCCCGGTACCGGGCTCGGTCCACAAACCCGACAGCACAGTCGATCGGTAGTCAATGTCTTCGATTCTGCTCCGCCGCGCAATACTGCTGTGGTAGTCCTTAATATGGATTCCCGCGACTCTGGGCGCGTATTCGGCAATGACGTCGGCGGGGTTAACCCCTGTCCACGCGAGATGGCCAGCGTCCGGCCCGAATTTGAGGACGCTCTCATCAACCCGGTCAAGAACGTATCTGGCTTCGTCGACAGTTTCAATCCACGTTCCGACATGGGGGTGCAGGGCTGGGGTCGCGCCTTCAAAGGCCATGATCTCGGCTGCCCGCGCGATGTATTCCGATATTTGCGCCAGGCGGTCTTCGCGGCTGTCATATCCCACCCCCGGATGGCGGACCCGGGGGCAGCCTGGTCCATTCCAAGAGCCAGAAAGACCAGGGGGACGCCCAGGGCCGCGTTGTTGGCTGCGGTCAGGCGGGCACGTTCGAAGTACGGAAGTCGATCCGAGTCGTCCATGACCCAAGGCATGGGTACGTAGCCTGGTCCGGGCCCGACGCCGGCCTTGGCCAGTTCTGCACGATAGGCCTCAGCGGAAACACCGGCCGGGACTTCGGTCTTAATGGCAGCAAATCCGGACCCAGCGATAACCGGCAGCATGTCGTGGAGCGGCGGCGCGAGCCGTGGATTAATCCATCCGTCTTCTGTGGCCAGCCACTGAATCGGGTTAAGGGCGAATTGTTGCGGGGAAAGGGGCATGGAGGGTCCTTCGGGGAGGCAGCAAGCGCCGGTCTAGTAGTGCCAGGCGTTATCGGAATGCTATCCCTGCACAAAAGCGGCCAAAAGATGGCGAATAAAATTCTGAATCGAACTTAGAATCCACTCTGACAAGGGAAACACGTGCCGAGGTGGGACTCGAACTGCATTCCAGCCCTGGCAAATACTGGGAACTCCCGAAAACATAACCAATCCGAGGCAATCCGGCCGAGATATGGCCCAGTCCGACGCCGAATGTGTTGACAGTGTCAACACTCTCTTTTTGCCACTTCGAAGCATCTCCGAACCGCAGGTGAACGCAGGGCTACCGTCTGACTAGGTGGGTCGCAATCGTCCCCGCGCTGTCCCGCAGTGTGATGTCGCCGGCTGCCACACCCACGACGAGATTGAAGGCCTCGTCAGTGCTGAAGTTATGCCGGTAGCCGTTGATCCAGAGCATCAGAACCGTCAGCGTCCACGCCATACGCCTGTTGCCGTCGATCAGTGGATGAAACCGCGCCACCGACTCCATGAGCGCCGCTGCCTTCGTCGCTAATTGCGGA
Source organism: Arthrobacter sp. B6 (assembly GCF_001663775.1). Taxonomy (GTDB): domain Bacteria; phylum Actinomycetota; class Actinomycetes; order Actinomycetales; family Micrococcaceae; genus Arthrobacter. The sequence goes on from NZ_KV467168.1 coordinate 343,264, forward strand.
TAGGCTTCCACTCCCATCACAGTGGTCGCAGGCCTCGCCAGTGCCGAGGCCAGAAGCCCGATATCACGGACATGGAATCCAAACCGGTCAACGACCTGCAAAGCGTCCTCAATCTCGAGGTACTCGGTCACGCATCCTCAAGGCGCGTCAAAAGCTCGGCATCATGGCTCAACACGAAATCCAGGCCCTCGCCGATATCACGGGTCCGACGGTGACGCTGCAGGACGAGCTCTGCACCCTGGAGCAGCAACGCAGACTTAGAAGTGTGTTCCTCTGCCGCCAGCTGGTCCAGCCGGCGGTCCAGATCTTCGGGAACACGCAGATTCATAGCCATCCACCAATGGTACCAAATCAGTACCAGCACGGGTCCGGTCTCAGTTAAGTTGGCAACGCCGATCCGCGACCGTCAACAGCGCGGCCAGGATACTGTCCCAAGTTCCGTCACCGCTGTAGCGGCGGTGCCGCTTCCAAAGCGTCTGCCTCGGACCAACTCGGCCGGCACATCCCGCCAAGCGATCCCGCAGCCGTACCGGTAAATAATGCCCTCGACCACCCGCCGGTCGTCCCGGAAGGGGCGACCCCGGCGACCATTGGAAGACGGCAGCAACGACATAATGAGAGCCCATTGCCCATCAGTCAAAACATAGAAATACGAGAGACATCAAGCATTCCGGACAACCGCCTCAGGGCTTGGGAGACACGCCCTAGGAGACTGCTGAATTAGCGGGATGTTGGGGCGGGCGGAACGCCGCCAATGGCCGTCTAGCGGCGTGTTCTGGTCAGCACCCTTGGGTGCGACAACGGGGTCGTTCCGCCCGCTTGCGTACATTCTGCCGCAGATCTGGGGTGTCATCCAGCGATTTTTACCGATGGATCCGGTCCGGCGGGCGGTTCATCCCAGCGCCCATGATCCCTTGTTCGTGGTGAGTCCGAGGGCCAGCAGGCGTCGCAGGTTTAGTCCCGCGATTCGTAGGTGCAGCCAGGCGTTGTTCCGTTTGATGCCGCGGTGGGGAACGCGTCGGTTGCCGCGGGTGAGCCAGGCGATGGACCGCTCGACCATCGGGCGGTGCCTGCGGTAAGCGTCCCGGAAGGCCGGGTCCGCGGCGCGTTGACGGTGCTCGCGCTGCAGCGCGTCGTGTTCGTGGAGATCGAGCTTGCGTCCCCGCGGTGAGGCGGTACACCGGTGCCGGAGGGGGCAGCCGGTGCAGGCGGCGCCGAACGTGACCCGCCGTTTGGCGGTGATGTTCCTGGTGATACCGTTCGGGCAGGTTGCGGTGCCGGCTGCTTCATCGACGGTGAAGTCATCGAGGGTGAACCCGCCCTCGACGGCAGGGCGAAGCGGCCACGGTTTGATCACCGGGGTATGGCCGGTGCGGGCGAGAGCGGCGAGCATTTCCCCGGAACCGTAGGCCGAGTCGGCCAGGACGTCCACGCTGGTGCCGGCGATCGTGGGATCCATGGAGATCAGCCGGGCACCAACGGTCCCGTCACTGTTCTCCGGCCCGGAGGCCTTGGTCAGCTCCACGGCGGTGATCAGTCCGGTATCGGGCTCGATGACAAGATGGGCCTTGAATCCATCCTGCTGCCGGGACTGGGTTTTATGCGCGTGCCGGGTCTCCGGATCCACGGTGGAGATCATCCGGTCCGGGGCGACCTTGCGGGCGATACGCCACCGCCCGTCGGTCCCGTCCGAATCCTCGGCCGGTTCCACGTCCTGCCCGGCGACCAGTGCGAGCAGCGCGTACGCATCGGCCGCCCTGCCGTCCAAGGTCTCGGGATCGACCGCGGCCAGCAGCGCCAGCGCGTCGGTGACCAGCGCCGAAACCAGCCCTTCCTTGGCATCCTGGTCATCCCAGGCGATGTCCGGTTTGCCGGTGCGCGTGTAGTCATAGCCTGTGGCCTGGCTGGCCAGCAGTTCCCGGCCGCCGGGGAGGTCACGGCCGAAGCGGCGGATCCCCGCGATCAGCTGCGTGATGGTGTCCTGCCTCGCGACCGCGTCATCCAACACTGTTGAATCCACAGCCCGCCGGCGTTTGCCCTTCAGGACCCCGGTCTCCGCGACGACCTCGGCGATAGCTTCCATGATCCGGTGCGGGTTCCCGGAACCGGCCAGACGCCTGCGCCAGTACGTCAGGGTGCTCGGGTGGAACGCGGTATCGGTCAGCCCGTACCCGCACGCGGCTTTCCAACGCAGATCAAAGGTTAAAGCCTCGGCTGTTTCCCGGTCAGAGAGGCCCTGCAACGACTGCAACACCAGCACCGAGCCGATCACCGGAGCCGGAACCGAAGGCCGGCCCCGCCGCGACGGAAACAGGTCCTCCATCATCGAATCCGGAAACAACCGCCCCCGATGCTTGGCCAGAAAAGCGAAGACACTGCCCGGAGCCAACAACTCTCCGGCCAGCGCCTCCACATCCAAATACCCGCGTTGCGCGTCCTCGCGTCCCTGCATAAGACCAGTCTTAACCACCAGACACGTGAGTCCAGCCGACGCGCCCCAACCTTGACTAATTCAGCAGTCTCCTAGCGGCGTTCGAAGGTTCCCGTCAGCCTCGCCCGGCCCAAGGTGTGGGTGGAGAGAGCGGATTGCAGGGCGGCCGGGGTGTCATCAGTGCGCAGGTCCAGCCGCTCAACATCCATGGCGTGGACCACCAGCAAATACCGGTGCTGACCGTGCCCGGGAGGCGGGGCAGCTCCCACGAAACCGGCATATCCGGCGTCGTTCTTCAATTGCACCGCACCAGACGGTAACCGGGAGTTGTCCCGGGAACCTGCACCGGCCGGGCGGGAGGTGACGTCTGCCGGGATGTTCACCACAGCCCAATGCCAGTAGCCCGCGCCTGGGGCATCGGGGTCGAAGACGGTGACTGCGTAGCTCCTGGTTCCCTCGGGCGCGCCCGACCAGGTGAGCTGGGGCGATTCGTCCTGCCCGCCGGCTCCCAGGACGGCGCTGCGTTGGGCTTCCGGAAGAACCTGGCCATCCTCGAAGGATTCGCTGATGACTTCGAAGGATTCGATACCGGATGCTGGTGCAAATGGATCATGCGTTTTCATGGCTTCCTTTCAGTTGTTGTCAAGCTCCGCACCCGTCAGTTCGACGGCAGGAGCGTCCTCTGCCGCGGTTTCAATGCAGTTGAGTTCGGCACGCGTGGGCGGATTAGCGCCAGCGCGTGAGACGGTCACGGCAGCAGCTATGGCCGCATGCGTGAGGAGCTGGCAAGGCGGGCCACTCTATCTCGTCCGTCACGGGGACAGCCTATCTAAGGGGTGGAATTTTGGCTTGGGAGCACAGAATTCGGGCGATCGAGCCCATTTCGCATCAAGAAAGTCGACGATAACCCGCAACTGGACTCAAGTTGGGACTCCAACCCAACACCAGCTGGTGTCTGATGAACAAGCAAGACCCGCAAGCACCCGGGGCCCTTTTGGGAGACGCTGAAAGCCCATCGCATTCGACTTGCACACAACCATTTGGTGATGAAAGGGCCGCTACGGCGACGTCCTGCATTCTCACCCTCGCATCGGGAAATTGCTTAGGCTCGGCTTCACCACCACCAAACTTGTCGATTTCAGTCACGTTCATACTCTCTGTCCCTTTGTGCACGCCGTAACCAGAAACTTTACGAACGAACGGCTCTACAGGACTTCAGCGATCCACGTCTTCCCGAAGCGGTCCCCGCATCCATGTGGCGGATGGTTAGTGGATGATCCTTGTTGCCCGGGCGTAGAACGCAGTGCCTAAATGAAGATGGGCCTCGTGTCAACTGTCGTGGCGAACATTATGGAATAGGAGCAAGCCTCCCAAGGGTAAGCGCTCCTGCGTCATGGCAGTTTCAGATCGTCTGCTCTTGGCCATATTTCTCGAATGATTTCAATTTCTGTTCCTTACAACAGGCAGATAAATATTCCAGCCGCGAGAATGTGCGCATCAGAGGCTCCTAGGCCGGAACCTGGTCATAAATTAGTGGGGCTTGCTCGTTGCGGTTGCCGGGGCCGGTTTGAGCCCGTTCTGTGTGGGTGCCACCGTTATCTTGCTGTGCACGTCGTGGAGATCCGGAGAGGATACGGTCACCTCGATGATGCCGGCGGCAGTCGGTCGGATGATTGCCAGCGCCCTTCCATCGAATGTTGTGCACCTGCTGGTGTTGAAACTCTCGGTGCTGACGGGTCGTGCGCTCCCAAGTGCCTGCAGGATTCCGGGACCGGTGACCTGCACGGAAACTTCCCGGTCGGCATTGGTAGCGAGATTGCCGGAAGGATCAAGGAGTTCCAGTGACACGAAGGCCAGATCTGCCTCGTTTGCGGATAGTTGGTCGCGGTCGATGTTCACTGCCAGTCCGGGTTCACTGGCGCTAGTCAGCGCCGTGCGGCTTCGTTCTTTTCCGTTGTCGTACGCCACTGCGGTGAGTGTCCCGGGTTGATAGGGAACCGTGAAGAGAGCACGGTAGTGGTTCGCCGCTCCGGATTGTGCCCGTCCAACCGATATTCCGTTGAGGAGGAGCTCCACGTCTTCGGCGTCGCTGTATACCTCGACTTCCATGGGAGTCCCTTCCGGCACATCCCAGGTCCAGCTCGACACGGTGTCACTCCACGCCCACTGCATCTCCAGACGGCGTTTTCCGCGGTTCTCTGGCCTGAACACAGCAAGGTACGGCTCGCTGCGGAGCCCGTAGACGATTTCGCGGTAGTACGAGGCCGGGCGACGGTAACCCGTGATGTCGATGTCGCCGCACCAGGCAAGCAGCCATGGGTAGTCGGGGTCGCCGCCGCCAGCTGCACCTTCGTGGTCGGTGTAATCTGTCCTGCCCAGGCCGACCTCACCGAGATAGTCCCAGCCAGTCCACGTGAAGTCTCCGATGACAAATGGGAGCTCTTCAACAAGCCCCCAGATGATGTCGGTTTGGCGCGGGTTGGTTTCAGTGCCGAGTACCACGCGGTTGGGGAACTGGACGCCGTCGGTCTTGTACCGCTGCTCGGCGTAATTGAGTCCTGCTACGTCGACGGCTGCATGTGATTCGGCGGTCCGTTGGGTAACGAGGTCCGAGGTGGTGATGCGGTCGAAGATGTCAGTCATCGCGTTCATGACATCGTTGACGCCTCGGGCCTGCAGGGATGACACTTCCGCCACGAACTCTTCCAGGATTTCTCCGCTCACTGCCCAGAAGCTGCTGATGGCATTTGTTGTGAAGCGGGTGTCGTCGAGAGCGCGGATCTTTTCGGTGATGCGGCGCCCCCAAATGGCACCGTTTCCGGAACCGGATTCGGGAACCTCGTTCGCAATGGAGTACATGATGACGCTTGGGTGGTTGAAGTCCTTCGTCACCATCGCTTCAATGTCCCGTTCCCACCATTCAGGGAAATCAAGAGAGTAGTCAAAAGGCTTCATGCCCTCGAACCACATGTCGAAAGCCTCGTCCAGAACAAGCATTCCCAGACGGTCGCAGGCTTCCAGCATGGCGAGGCTGGCCATGTTGTGGGAGCTGCGGATCGCATTGAAACCTGCAGACTTCAAGATCTCGATTCGTCGCTCCTCTGCCCGACCAATGGCAGCCGCACCCAGCAGCCCGTTGTCATGGTGAATACAGGCACCCCGGAGCTTTACCGTTTCCCCGTTGATGCGCAGTCCGTGCTGCGGATCGAGCTGAAGTTTGCGGATGCCGAAAGCGGTAAGAGTTTCCTCTTGCTTCTGGCTGCCGGCGTTCAACGTCAGGCGCGCTTGGTACAGGTGAGGCTGGTCCGTGTTCCACAGCCTTGGCTGAACAACGTAGAGACGCTGCCGAATGGTTGTTGAGCTTTGCGGGGCGATGGTGATGAGGCCCTCGTCGTGAATCACAACCCGGCCCTGCTCGTCGCACACTTCTGTCCTTAGCGTCAGTTCCCGTGTTTGGCGGTCTTCGCTCCGTATTGAAGTGGAAATTTCGACAACCGCTCCTTCACCGTCGACATCCGGTGTCGTGATGCGTACCCCGTCGACGGGTATGTGTACCAGCGGGCTCACGATCAGCGTGACGTCGCGATGAATTCCGAGCCCGGAGTACCATCGGGAGTCCTGATGGGCTCGGGCTTCCACCCGTACGGTGTTGGGTTCCCCATGGCGCAGATGGCCGTCCAGAGGGAGGCGGAATGGTGCGTACCCGTTGCGGTGTTGCCCGGCGAAGGAACCGTTGACGAACACCATCGCGTCACGGTAGACGCCTTGGAATTCAATGCTCACGCATTTATCGAGCCACGCTTCGGGGACGTCAAAGGTCTTCGCGTACTCGACTACACCACCAGGAAAGAAGCCCGTTGACGCTCCTTCGCCATCCGTTGCTGAACGGGGCAGTTCGATCATCGCATCGTGAGGAAGCGTCACCGATTTCCCGGCGTTTCGACTGCCGACGATATCCGTGAAGCTGCTGACTTTGGGCTTCACCGTCCAACCGGTGTTAAAGGGAAGTCTCACTGAACGTCCTTGTCTATGTGTGGGCTGGCTGTGGCAGGGGTTGTGGTGGTCCGGACCCCGGAGGCTTTGTAGATGGCATCAATCACCGTCATGTTTCGAACCGAATCCGTGCCTTCCGTCAGCAGCGATTCCCCGCTTTTGATGCATTTGACGATCGCATCCAACTGATGGTCGTAGGTTTCTGTTCCTTGAACGGTCCGTACTCTCGTGACTCCCGCAATACTCTCCGCGATGCTGTGCCCGTGGGAGGGGAAGACCAGGCCTTTCACGTAGAGTCTTCCCAAGGATCCGACAACGTCGAATGTCTGCACCAGCGGCCCTTCGTCCATGGTGCAGAAAACGGTCGCAGCCGCACCGGAGGGGAACTTCAAGTCTGCTTCTATGCTCATGTCTGCACCCAGGGCATTCAGGGTTGCCTTGGCGCTCGTCACTTGGGGCTCTTCACGCAGAAACGAGCGCACCCAGTGGACCGGGTAACAGCCGAGATCCATGAGAGACCCGCCACCGACTTGTGGGTCGTGACGGATCGAACCGGAGTCGTATGGGATGCTGGCCGAAAACTCGGCGCGAATCGAGATGGTTCTCCCTAGCCGCCCAGATGCTTTGATGGCGTCCAGTTCGAGGCTCAAAGGGTGATAGCGATCATGGAACGCTTCGATCAGTCGCCGGCCAGTCCGGTCTGCGGTGTCGCGCATTTTCTGCGCTTCGACGGCATTCATCGCGAATGGCTTTTCACAAAGCACGTTCTTGCCACGCTCCATCGCTCGGATCGACCATTTAGCGTGCTGCGAGGGCGGTAACGCGTTGTATATGAGGTCAACCTCGGCGTCTCCAAGCAGTTCCTCGTAAGAACCATAAGCACGGGAAATGGAGTGCAGTCTGGCGTACTCCGCCGCGGATCCTCGGCGGCGGGATGCAACAGCCACAATCTCGACGTCGTCCCGTCTTTGGGCGGGGCGGATGACCGCGGCAGGCGCGATCCCGGATGCTCCCAGAATACCGATCCTCAACATGTGTGCCTCCTTGGTGCGCGGATTTCCATGTGAAAAGCCGCCCTTTTCACCCCTGTTCCCTTCTCAAGATGCGATTCGTTCAATCCGCAACCGGTACGCCATGTAAGGCCGGACGGGCAGTTCAATCCGTTGTCCCGCGGTGAACGTGTCCGGTAGCGTCTCTATGGTCATCGCCCAGGTGTCGATCAGGTCGACCTGGGCCGTATGGCCCTCGGCAATATCAATCGTCTGGAACCGGTGCTGGCTATAGCCCTGGTAGTGGAGTTCGTATTTGCCTTCGACGCCGCCAATCGGTGTTGGGGACATCCGCAGGATCGGCTCGAGCCGCCCGGTTGGGGATTCTCCGATGAGCCGGTCGAGGAATGCGATTCTTTCGGCGCTTTGTCCTACGAGTTGTCCGCCCTTGGCCCACCAGAGAACGTCGTTGTCGTCGTAGTACGTTTCGCCGTGGGTGTAGTAGCCGCCTCGGAGGGTTGTCTCCCAGGCCCGGCGGACAACTTCAACTGCTGACAGGCTTCCCCACTCATATTCCAGGTCACCTTCGTAGCCAATTTCATCGAGGACAACGGGTTTGCCCCACTGTTCCCGCATGTCGGTGACCTGTTCGGCGGTCTTGTAATAGTCGACCTTCTGGATGCTGCAGTGGGTTGCCCACTCTGCAGAGTAGTCGTACATGCGCGTGCCATTGTGGATGGACAGCAGGTGGTCCGCGTGGTCTTCATCGGTGACGATCTGTGCGAATCGTTCCCAGTCATCGCGCCGTTTGGTGGTCATGAAGTCGTATTCGTTCGCCAGGGACCACCATACGTTTGGAAAGGCTGCCAGCCTCCGGACGACGTAGCGGAGGTATCGGTCGTCAGCGGCCCTGCCCAGGTCCTGGAAGCCCCAGCGATCGTAGGGGTGGAAGAGGATCACATCGGCCTGGATTCCGAGGTCTTCCAAGTCACGGATCCGCTTCTCCAGGTGACGGAAGTATGCCGGGTTGAATCGTGAGCTGTCCCAGGTGTCGCCGTCACGATTGAAGGGATACAACTCAGGCTCGTTGTCGTTGAAGATGAATGCCTTGGGGAAGACGCACATACGGACCTTGGTGAAGGCGCTTTTTTCCAGCGTCTCCAGCGTCTGCTCCTGAAGTTCCTGGCTCTGATGCGTCCATGCGTAGAGAGTGGTGCCAACCGGGCGGTAGACCTCGCCATTGGCGTAGGCGAAGTGAAATGTCTCAGCGACTCGGACCGGTCCGGGTGCTGAGGAGGGCTCGACCGTAATGGTGCCGGCGTGTCCATCCAGCGAACGGGCCGTTGATAGAGTGCGGAATTCCCACGTTCCGGGTTTCGGCGGAAGGAAACGGATCACGTACCTGCCGTCACCGTCGTAGAAGCCGCCTACGCGTAGTTCGATATCGCCGAGCCTGAAGTTCGCGTGCAATTCGACGTCGGTGAAGGGGTTGTCATGCCTTGGCCCTCCAAGGACGATTTCCAGCGTGGCATTGACTTTCCCGGCCGCCGGAGCGGAGATGGCGGCCGAAGCGGTGGGCACTTCCGGTCCCTCGTAGTCCTCGTTGGGCTTGACGGGGAGCGGCTCGGTGCGCTCTTTGGCAGGAATACTCGCCAGCCGTTCCCAGAGCTTTGCTTGGATGCTTTCCTTGACGCGGAAGACTGTGGCCAGGGCGCCGATGGGGAGCTCCAGTGCGCCGCCGAACTTCGCGGGTTTGTCGACCACTTCAGGAAGTGCAATCCGGAGGGCGTTCCGGCCCGCTTCGTCCTCGAGAATCTCGCGGGTCTTGGTTTGTTCATCCATGAAGAGCATGGAGAGTGGTCCTTTCTGGTGTTCGGGTTGGCGAAAATTCGTACCGTGATTTCGGAGGCGGCCCGTACTACTCATCGGCCGTCTGGTGCGTCCAGTTCTCTGGCTGTTCCGTTGAGGGTTGCGGGCGAATTTTCCTGCGGCCAGGGCCGCTGTAGATTTCCCAGATGCCGGCTGTGAGCAAGGCTAGGAACATGCCGCCGGCAGCCCAGTAGGGCAAAACGGCCATGGATGTTTCCTCCACGGCGAGCCCGCCGAAGAACGCCCCTCCCCCAATACCGACGTTGAACGCGGTGGTTTGAAGGGCCGCCGCCAGATTACGGCTGCCTGGGGAAGCCGACCACATCATCCGTGTCTGAAGCATGACTGGTATGCCGCCGAAAACGGCCCCCATGAGGATGACGAGAACCCAAACAATGGTCGTTGAGCCGCTGGCTGCGGCCAGGGGAACAGCGCACAGTATGACAACCATGACTGTCAGCGCACCGAGGAACAACCTCCGCGGGAACCGGCCGTAAATGCCACCCACCAAGGCGACTCCGACCGCGCTTGCGATTCCCCCGGCCAGGAGAACAATGGGGATGGCGCCTGGGGCGAAATGGGCGACATCCAGCAGCCACACCACTTGAAATGTTCCGAAGCCGTTTTGCGCCGCCACGACAAGCAGGATGAGAAGACAAACCATCAGGATGGCGGGCAAGCTCTTGTCCTGCCCGTAACGGACCTTCGCTTTGCTTGTCCGGGCGGGCAATTGCCTGGGTATGGCTGGAAGGAGGCGGATCATCAACACAAAAACGATCAACACGAGCACAGCGAGTACGGCGAATGACACCCGCCAGCCAAAGGCCTGCCCCAGGGCATTACCGAGAGGGATGCCGACGACCCCGGACACAGAACCTCCGGCCGCTGTGATCGCCGTGGCCTTGCCCAACTGTGAGGGACGGACGAGGTGCGCCGGGTAGGCCGCCACAACGGACCAGAAGGCACCGTGCGCTACGGCACCAAGCACACGGGCCACAAGCAGTACCTCAAACGTCGGCGCAACTACTGTCATCAGATTGGCCGCACCGATGACGGCAAACGAGCCAAGGACCATTCCCTTGCGCGGAATCCGGCGGGTGAGAACGGCCAGAGGTGCGGCCGTGACAATCACCGTCAACGCGAAGACCGTGATGAGGTTTCCGACTTCGGACACCGAGCGGTCAAAATCCCCGGATAGCTGGGGGATAAGTCCGGCCGGCAGGAACTCGGTAGCCATCGAAACAAAAATGGCAGCAGAGAGGACCACAAGCCCGACGAAAGGGAACTTCTCATTGCTTTGCTGGACCTGGACCTGTTCTTCGTCCTGGCCGTGTTTCAGATTTGGCGCCATGCTGGTTCCTCACAACAGATTAATATTTCTGCCGCGAAGTGGTGCGGATCAGAAGCCCTAACGAGGGCTAGTGGAACGCCGTCGCATCGGTGTGCAACGTTGTCCGTTATAGACTAATCGAGCCTGCATTGAGGCGTCAAGGCAGCTCAACATGTTCAAATGAATCTGTGCAACGTTTTATGCACGACGGATTCGGATGACCATGTACTCCCGTCCTGGCAGGTCGATTACCACCCGCCCCTGCACGGGATCCGGCAACGTATCGACCGTCATGTTCCAAGTGTCGATGATGTCCACGTGCCAGGCAGCTCCTGCCGGCACGAGGACCGACCGGAATCGGGGGCGGCCCAGACCGAGGTAGATTATCCGGTGGTCGTCGTCGCCTCCTGTCCGGGAGTCCCAATCCCCCGGCAGCGGGTCCCACCGCCCGCTGGGTGATTCGGCCACCAGACCGCTGAGAAAGCCGATGCGCTCCGGCGACTGGCCTTTGAGGGTGCCTCCCTTGGCCCACCAGATCACGTCGTCCTTATCGAGGTACGTCTCGCCGTGGTTGACGTAGCCGCCGCGGACTGCGCCCTCCCAGCAGCGGCGGACCAGCTCCTGTGGACTGAGGTTGCCCCAGCCCTCCGCCACGTCGCCTTCATAACCGACCTCGTCGATGACAACAGGCTTACCCCACTGCTTCCGCCATGAATCCGTGTTTTCCGCAGAGACGTAGTTGTCCGTCCGCTGGATGCTGCAATGCGTGACCCACGGCCGGGAGTAGTCGTAGAACTTGGCCCCGTTGTGGATGGAGATCAGGTGCTCCGCATGGTCTTCCCGGCCGACCACGGCAGCGAACCGTTCCCAGTCGGCCTCATTTTTGGTTTGCATAAAGTCGTATTCGTTGGCCAGGGACCACCAGATGTTGCGGAAGGCGCCGAGCCTGCGCACGATGTAGCTGAGGTACAGGTCATCGGCCCACGCCGGCATATCCGAGAAGCCCCAACGATCGTAAGGGTGGAAGAGGATCAGGTCCGCTTCGATACCTAGTTGCTGCAAGCCTAAAATTCTCTGCTCCAAGTTGCGGAAGAAGGCTACGTCAAAGCGGGTGAAGTCCCAGCTGCCGTCGGCGTTCCGGGCGTAGGCGTAGTTGTCGGGTTCGTTGGCGTTGTAGGAATAGGATTTCGGGAAAACGCACATGCGGATCTTCGTGAACGGAGAATCTGCCAGTGTTCGAAGCGTCTGGTCCTGCAGTTCCTGAGTTTGGTTAGTCCAGGCATAGGCGGTAGTCCCGAACGGGAAGTAGGCAGTGCCGTCCTCATAGGCGAAATGGAACATGTCCCGGACCACCACCCGGCCATGGTTGCCTTCATCCCGCCCGGTTACGTCAACTGTTCCGGTGAGCCCATCAAGCGAGGAAGCGTTGGACCCGCTCTCAAACGCCCACTGGCCGCGACGCGGCGGCATGAACCGGATGCGGTAGACGCCGTCCCCGTCATAGAATCCGCCGACCTGTACCGAATCTCCGTCGCATCGGAACGTCGCGTGGATCTCCACGTCCGTGAATGGATTGCCGTGTGACGGACCCTCCAGGACCACTTCTGCAACACCCCACTGCTGAGCGGACCTGACGGAATCGATGACGGCTCGGGCACGTACACGGCCGGATGCTTCATAATCCGCTAGGGGCCCCGGCGGCGCCGCAGGAATCTCCTTGACCACGGGCGAGGATTCCAGAGTTCCCAATTCCTCCCACAGTGCTGTCAGGTCAGGATCCATCGCTCCGACTCCCCTCGCCCAATGGGCAATCTCCGCCAGCTTCGCCAGCGGTGAGAGCGTCCAATCGTTCCAGGTCCGGAAACCCGGAAGGTGGCGGTCCAGCACGGACGAAGCCTTGGGGTCGGCGAGAATGTCCGCCACGGTCGCGTTCTGTGTAAATGGCATGGGGATGAGTTCCTACTGCAGGGGCTGGGGTGTGTAGCTAACGGACAGGAATTTGCCTTCGGGGCCCGCCGACTGAAGTGCCAACATCCGGCCCGTAAAGCCGGAGGCCACTTCGGTGGAAAGGTGGCGGCCGTCCAGCCTTCCGAGTTCACGGGGCTGTGAAGGCCCGACGACGGACAGCACGATCTCGTCAGGCCCGCCATGGCCAAGAGGGACAGTGGGGGACGACGCCGGCACGCTTTCGATGCGAAGGGTGACCGTGGGCGTCGTTGCGTCGGCTGTTCCCAGGTCGTGACGGATATCGCCCACACTGGCCGACGCCCGGACTTGTCCGTCCTGAACCGTCAGTCCGTACCAGTACCGGTCGTCGAGGCGGAGCTGGAAACTGCCTGCTCCGGAGAGGGTCGCTTCCGCAGCCCAACCGAGGTCACGAACACGTGCGCAGAGCAGCCCCGGGGTTCCATCAGCCAAACTGGAAAGGCTGATGCCGCCGTCGTCGTTCCTGATGGTCACGTTGCCAGGTTCGCCGCCGGGGACTACCCATCGGGCGTCCAGCTCCCCTGTGGAAAAGTTCTCCGTAAATGCAGTCTCCGTTGCCGGGACGTCGAAGCGGTCCTCGTCGAAGCACGGCCATCCGTCTACCCAGTCAATACCCGCGATGAATGTCTCTCGTCCGAGGACGTGGAAGCCCGGTGTAGGGCCCTTGGGGCGGACGCCGAGATAGACGGCGGCCCATTCCCCTTCCGGTGTTTGCACAAGATCGGCGTGCCCTACGTTTTGAACCGGGTGGATCGAACTGCGGTGCGTAAAGACGGGGTTTGTGGGGCAGGGATCGAACGGCCCGGATGGCCGCATGCTGCGGGCGACCGTGACGCAGTGCCCGCGCTCGGTTCCGCCCTCGGCAAGCAGCAGGTACCAGTAGTCGTCAACGCGGTAAAGGTGGGGTGCCTCCACGGCACCCATGCCGCTTCCCTGCCAGATCGGATACGGGTCGCCCAGGAGTCGGCCGTTGGCGGTATCCAGGCGGGCCTGAAGGATGCCGATCTCACCTTCGGTAAAGCTCATGGCCTTCCAGCTCAGATAGCAGGCGCCGTCGTCGTCCCAGCACAGATCGGGGTCGATGCCGATTGCGCCCGCGATGAAGACGGGGTCGCTCCATGGTCCGGCCGGGTCCTCTGCGTGCACCAGGACCTGGCCGGATTCGTAGTCGCTGACATTGGTGGTGATGAACCAGAACATGCCGTTGTGGTGGCGCAGCGTGGATCCGTAGATGCCCGTTGACGGGCGGGGGTCCCCCAGCTTGAATTGGCTCCTGCGGTCGAGGACATGGCCGATCTGCGACCAGTTCACCAAGTCCCGGCTGTGGAAGACGGGTGCGCCGGGGAAGTATTCGAAGCTCGACGTCGACAGGTAGTAGTCTTCGCCCACCCGGCAGATCGTGGGGTCCGGGTAGAAGCCAGGCAAAATAGGCTTCAGCCCGGAGTTCCCGGTCCTGTCCCGAGCCGTCATGAACGCGGCTCAGCAAGGATTTCGGCCACGCGCTTTCGCAGCGGAGCCCGTCCATTGACCCACGGTTCGGGGACCAGCACGGTCCCCAATGTGTTGGCGGGTTCGTTGAGGTACCGGCTGATTTTGTCTGCCGCCTGGGCTTCGCCCTCGGGGGTGACGCCGGTTTCGACGGCGGCAGCCACCACAGCCGACCACGCGGCAGGCATATGGTCAAGCACGTCGCGGATGGTTTCGGCTGCCTGGCTCTCCGAGGCTGTCGTGGGATCGGAAACGTCCCAGGTGTGCTCGCCATGCGCAACCGTTTCGGGCTCCGGGGCACCGGGAACATGAACTTGGGCTGTAGCGCCCACTGGCACTTTTACGTCCAGTTTCAGCCGTCCGCCGGTACGCTCCCACTGAACAGCCGCCTCGCCGTAGGGAGTCAGGTGACTGGCGGATGCCGACGTGAGTGCCGCCGTCGGATACGGCCGCACTTCAAGCGCGCGGTAGCCAGGAGCCGCAGGCGCCAGGCCCGCGAGGCTGCGGTGCATCCAGTCAGCGACGGCACCCAACGCGTAGTGGTTGAACGATGTCATGCCGCCAGGGTTGACGCTGCCATCCGGCCGCATGCTGTCCCACCGTTCCCAGATCGTGGTCGCGCCCATGGTGACGGGGTAGAGCCATGACGGGCAGCCCGTCTGCAGCAGAAGGCGGTAGGCCGTGTCCACGTGCCCACAGGAGGTAAGGGCGTCACAAACCAGCGGGGTGCCAACAAATCCGGTGCTGATCCGGAATCCGCTGACACGCACCAGATCGGCCAGGCGGCGGCCGGCTTCCGCCCGCTGTTCTTCAGCGGGAAGCAACGCCCATTCCAGGGCCATGGCATAAGCCGTCTGGCTGTCCGAGAGGATCCTGCCGGAAGGGGTGACAAACGACCGGGCAAAGGCGGCACGGACCTCTTCGGCCAGCGTGGCATACCGAGCAGCGTCATTGTCACGCCCAAGCACTGCAGCCGCCTTGCCGAGGACCTCTGCCGAGCGGGCGAAATGAGCCGATGCAACAACGTCGGGGTCTGTTTGGGCTCGCGCGGCATCCTCCGGCGGCGCACTGGGGTCCAGCCAGTCACCATACTGGTATCCACCCGTCCACAATCGGTCAGGGCCTGCCAGCGCGGCAACCTTGTCTACCCACGCACACATGCTCTGGAACTGCTGTTCCAGGACCTGGACGTCCCCGGTCCGCTGGTAAAGCGTCCATGGGACCAGCACTGCTGCGTCACCCCACGCCGCCGTGGGGGCGTTCGTGAAATCTGAATGCACGACGTCGGGAATAACGTGGGGTACCGAACCGTCCGGCAGTTGCTCGGCGGCAAGGTCCGCCAGCCAGGACCTCAGGAAGCCTGCACTATCGAAAAGGAACGAGGCTGTGGGCGCGAAGACCTGGATATCCCCCGTCCAGCCCAGCCGTTCGTCGCGCTGCGGGCAGTCAGTGGGAACATCCACGAAGTTGCCCCGTACGCTCCACACAACGTTTTCGTGGAACCTGTTGAGCAGTTCGTTGGACGAGGAGAACCATCCGGTCCGTCGGAGGTCCGATCCGACAACAACGGCCTCGATGTCTTCTGCCCTGAGCCCCCGCACACCTGCCACTTCGGCGTAGCGGAAGCCGTGCAGGGTGAGCTCTGGTTCCAGCGTTTCCTCGGCCGCGCCTGCAACGAGGTAGGAGTCCGTTGCCTTGGCCGTGCGCAGCGGTTCGGTACAGAGTTCACTGTTCTCGAGGACCTCCGCGTGGCGGATGACAACCTCACTGCCGGCGGGCAGGTTGTGGGCCCGGAGCCGGACCCAGCCGACCAGGTTCTGGCCGAAGTCCACCAGCGTCTGCCCGGAAGGCGACGTGAAAACGGACTGCGCCTGGATAACCTCCGTTGGCCGGATCGCCGGGCCTTCGGGGGCGACAAGGCGGGAGAGATCGGCAGTGATGGCTTCCACCGTGCCCGTTGCCGGGGCGCCGACGGCATTCCTGACGCGCAGGTCGGTCCGCTGCCCGTCGTACAGGTCGTCTGACAGAATGTTGCTTTCCCGGGCCGTCCAGGAGCCGTCCGACAGCAGGACGTAAGTGCCGCCGTCGACCGTTGTGACCTCAAGCTGGGCGAGCACTGCCAGTCTGTCCCCATACAGTGCACGCTTGTTTTCGAAACCGAGACGGCCGCGGTACCAGCCGTTGCCCAAGAGCATGTCCAGGGTGTTGGCACCTTGGCGCACGAGCGCCGTGACGTCGTAGGTATGGTACCGGAGTCGGTTTTCATACGATGTCCAGCCAGGGGCCAGGACACTGTCATCGATCCGCTGCCCGTTCAGCGTGGCAACATAAATTCCGTGGGCGGTGGCGTAGAGGCGTGCTTTGGCTACTTCAACCGGCACGTCAATGGTCCCGGCCAGAATGGGCGCAGGCATGTCCTGTCCGCCGACACCGACGGGGCTGATGAAGTCGGCCTGCCAGTCGTCGGTGTTGAGGAGGCCGGCTTCGACGAGTGATTTCTCGCTCCAACCGCTCCAGTCCGAATTGTGGGCAACGCGTAGCCTTACCTCTGCCTGTTCCCGAGAGGAGAGGGCGGGAGCGGGCCATGGGACCAGCACCTGCTCGGGGCTCTCCACCCTGTAAACCTCCGCCTGGCCCGTTCGGGTCACTTCAACCTCATAGGCCGTCTGCGAATAAGCGGCGTCGGCAGTCGGAACCGACCAGGACAGCCGGGGCGTTCCCGTTCCCAGCCCGAGGACGGGGCCGGAGTCGGTGCGGTGTTCAAAACGGGGGGCATTGGGAGCGGCAGCGAGTGCCATAGGGGTCTCCATACAGGGTTGATTCGGGTGCGGACCGCTGGCGTGCCAGGTCCGCGGTGGTAGCCGGGGTCGAGGGGCTGCACCGGAATTCAGAGGCGGCCCGCGCCAACCTTTTCATCGGCCAGGAGCTTCAACCGGGCCGCCCGGCGTTCGCGTTGCTTCTTGGGGTCGGCCACAGGCGCTGCCATCTGGAGGCGCTTGGTGTACTCGTGCTGGGGCTTGGTGGCCACATGTTCTCCCAGTTCCACGATCGAACCCTGGTACAGGACTCCGATCCGATCGCTGATCAGGTTCACAACGCCGAGGTCGTGGCTGATGAAAAGGTAAGCCACGCCCGTCTGTTGCTGGAGGTCCTTCAGGAGCGCCAGGACGCGTGCCTGGGTCGTCACATCCAATGCGCTCGTTGGCTCATCGCAGATGATGACGGCCGGATCCAGGGCCAACGCGCGTGCAATGGCGATGCGTTGCCGCTGTCCGCCCGAGAACTCCTTCGGGTAGCGGCTCCCAGAGTCGCTCGGCAGGCCGACGGAGTCCAACAGCTCTCGAACACGGTCCCGTCCGCCTGAAGCCCCTGCCGCCTGCATGGGCTCAACGAGGATGTCTTCCACCGTCATGGATGGGTTCAGCGAGGAATAGGGATCCTGGAACACTACCTGGATGCCTCGCGCGATCCTGCGTCGCTCCGATCGGGAAATGTTGCTGATGGTTTCACCGCAGAAGGTGATTGATCCTGATGTCACCGGTGCGAGGCCGAGGATCGCCCGTCCGATGGTGGTCTTGCCCGAGCCGGACTCGCCCACCAGGCTGACCGTTTCGCCGGGATGCAGGTCGAAGGAAACGTCGTTGATGACCTTCTTCGAAAGGCCATGACGTCCTGTATAGGTGACATCGAGGTTCTTGACTTCAAGAATGGGACTAGGCATCTCGCTCAGACCTCCAGCAGTTCAACGCGACGTGTGGATTCCAGCAATTCTTTGGTGTAGTCCTGCTGGGGGTCTTCGAACAAGGACTCAACATCGTTGTGTTCGACGATCCGGCCGGACTTCATGACGCTGACTGTGTCACAGAGATCGGCCACGACGCCGAGATTGTGCGTCACCAGAATCATGGCCAGCCCGCGTTCCTTGCTCAACTGCCTGAGAAGTTCCAGGACCTCCGCCTGCACCGTGACGTCGAGCGCGGTGGTGGGCTCATCTGCAACGATCAGGTCCGGGTCCGCAGCAACGGCTCCGCAGATCAGCACGCGCTGGGCCATTCCGCCGGAAATCTCGTGCGGGTAGAGGCGCATAATACCCTCCGGATCGCGGATGCCAACCTTGGCCAGCAGCGTTGTGAGTTGTTTTTTTGCTTCTTTGGCGCTGATCGTCTTGACGGCCCGGAGCCCGTAAACCAGCTGGGCGCCGATGGTGAATGACGGGTCGAGGTTGGACATCGGTTCCTGCGGGATGTAGCCGATCCGGTGACCCCGGGCCTTCTTCATGGACTTGTCGTCCGCGAGGATGTCTTCGCCGCCCTGGTAGATGCTTCCGCCGAGGATGACGGCTTCCTTGGGCAGGATGCCGAGCGTGGAGAAGGCCATCTGGGACTTTCCGGAGCCTGATTCGCCGACGAGGCCGTGGATTTCGCCACGCCTGACGTCGAGGTCAACGCCATGAACGACTTCCCGTACGCTGTCCGGGCCATCGGGGTACCCAACCCTCAGCCCCCGGATGGACAGGACGACGTCCTGAGCTGGCAAGTCTGAAGTGGCGGCTGTCCGCTCCTGCTGGGCCTTGCGGGCCAGCTCGCGGCGCCGGTCCTTACGCAGTGTCTTGTTGCGTGCCGAGGACTGAAGAACGTCGCGGAGCACGTTTCCGAGCAAAACCAGGGCGAGAATCGTAAGTGTGACCAGGAGCGCCGGCCAAAGGACACCGAACCGGTTGTTGTAGATGTTGTTGTTGGCGTTCTGGAGCGTGCCACCCCAGGAGGCCTGCTTCGGGTCGCCCAGGCCAAGGAATTCGACGCCGGCCTGGATGCCGATTCCGGCCGCGAGGATAAATGAACTTTGGATGACCACGGGTGCACGTACGGCCCACAACACGTGCCGGCCAATGATCCGCTGGTCTGAGAGCCCCACGACTTTTGCGGCGTCGACGTACAGTTCGGTCCTGACCCCGACTACCACGGCACGGACCAGGCGGTAGTAGGTCGGCGCGACGAGCAAACCGAACACGGCCATGGCGACCATGACGTTGGGGCCAGTCAGGGCATAAAGGGCGATGAGCAGGACGATGCTGGGCAGGGACATAATGACGTCGTTGACCCAGTCAGCGGCAGTCTCAAACTTGCCGCGATAGAAGCCGGCCAAGAGGCCTCCGGTGACGCCGGCGGCAACCGAGATAGTCAGAACAAGCACCGATCCCAGGAGGGTCTGGCTGGTTCCCCACATCAGCTGGGAGAGAATGTCGCGGCCTGCGCTGTCAGCCCCGAGGAGGTGTCCGGGCTCGAAGGGACCCGCGTTGACAGCATTGAGGTCTGCCTGGTTCGGCTGGAAGGGAGCCAGGAAGGGGCTTGAAAGCCCCAGGAAAATAACGAAGAGCAGATAGGCGAGGCAAATGGCACCCATGGGATTGGTGACCAGTCGCTTCATGACGGAGCGGCCTGCAACCGGGACGGGAGCCTCTGTAGCAGCCGGATTTGGCGTTTCGGCGCTCATCGCGTCCTCGCTTTCGGGTTCAGCATCGTGTTGGCGAAATCGCCGATGAAATTGACGACCAGGACAATAATGATGGTCACTACCACTGGCCCCATGGCCATCGGCACGTCGCCGTTCTGGGTCGAAAGGTTCGCCAGCTGCCCAATACCTGGCAGGGCAAAGACCAGTTCGACGAAAATCGCACCGCCCACGAGCCCAAGCGTTTGGAGGCTGAGGACTGTCAGGCCCGGTCCCCCGGCGTTGCGCAGGACGTGGCGGAAGATGATGTGTGATCCGGGGATGCCGCGGGCGCGGAGCGTCCGGACGAAGTCCCGTGACAAGACGTCAAGCACCGCGCCGCGGAACTGGCTGGCTGCATTGGCGACCGAACCGACCAGTAGTGAGATCACCGGAAGTGTCACGGAGAGCAGCCAGCCGCCGAGGCTGATATCCGGTGAAACGTACCCGGTCGCGGGAAAGATCCGGACTGCAATCGCGAAGGCAAACACGAGGCCGATAGCGATGATGAATGAGGGGGCTGCAGCGCCGAGAACCGCCACGAACTGGAGCGCCCTGTCCAGCCACCCGCCATATACTGCAGCCGCGACACCCAGCAGCACACTGATGATAATGGTGAGGATCATGGTCAGGACGACCAGGGTGAGAGTCACCGGCACCCTCGTTGCGAGAGCAGACGTCACGGTTTGACCCGTGAAGAACGACTCTCCGAGGTTGCCGGTGACGGCGTTACCCAACCAATCCCCGTATTGCACCAACAACGGGCGGTCGAGACCCAGCTGGACCACTTTGCGCTGAACGTCACCTTCGGTGGCCTGGTATCCGAGAATCGCCCGTGCGATTCCGGGCCCATTGCCAAACATGAGGCTAAAGGTTGCGAAGGTGACTATCAGCACTATCACTGCCGAACGGAGGAGTCTTTTCAGGACAGATAACATCATTGTGGGTTGCCGGGTTTCTCGAATTGGTTATTTGAAGTCGCGGAGCAGCGGGTGCAGCCCTGAAAAATCACTGACCTGGGAAACTTCCACGCCGGCGGTGGTCGCGTAGAAGTGCTCCGGGTATGCCATGGGTACAAACCATGCCTGGTCGGTGATGTAGCGGTTGACGTCCTGCTGGGCCTGCTTGCGCTCAGCTTCGGTTCCGGTCAGGATCGTGTTCCACAGCTCGTCGATCTTCGCGTCCGCCTGATGGGAAACGTTCCAGATGCCGTCTTTGAGCGTGTAGTCGCTGATGTCCTGGAGCGACTCGCCATAGTTGCCGAGTTGCCACAACGGAACCGGGAACTTACCGCTGAGCAGCTCGCTGATGGCGTTCGGGCCGGACAACGGCACCTCTTCCACCTTGATGTTGATCAGTGCCAGCTGCTGGCTGATATAGGGCATCAGCTTTTCGTGGCCCTGCCCCTGCATGGTGGGAATCTGGAGCGTGAATCCATCGCTGAAGCCGGCCTTCGCCATCAAGGACTTGGCCTCGTCGACATTGAAGGGGTAAGGGTCCTTCATGTCCGCGATGTATGCGTTGCTTCCCTCACGGAAGATCTGGTAGGCGGGGGTGGCACGGCCAAGGTACAGCTTCTCCGCGATGGCATCCTTGTCGAAGACCATGTTCATGGCCCGGCGAACGTCAACACTTCCCAGCGCGGGGATCTTCTCGCCGAGGTGATCTGTGATGAGCAACCGGGTGGTGTTGGCCTTCAGAGTCTCCAAAGCCAATCCCGACGCTTTGGCTTCCTCGTAGGTTGCAGTCGTGATCAGGGAACCGTTGATCTGCTGCGTCTTGAGCGCGTTGATCGAGGCCGTCTCGCTCTCGAGGACCTTCAGCACAACTTTCTTGTAAGGGAAACTTGCGCTGTCCCAGAAGGAGTCGTTCTTGACGAAGGTGTAGACGGAGCCGCCAGTGGTCGCTGATGTGTCCAGGGTGTAGGGGCCGGAACCAATGGGGGCTTCGAACTTGCCCTCCGCGATCGAGGCGGGAGTCGCGATCTTCGACTCACACATCCGCAGGGCGAGCAGCGGG
The DNA here is from genome assembly GCF_001663775.1 of Arthrobacter sp. B6. GTDB lineage: Bacteria > Actinomycetota > Actinomycetes > Actinomycetales > Micrococcaceae > Arthrobacter. The sequence goes on from NZ_KV467168.1 coordinate 364,859, forward strand.
TTGGCCGCGGGCCAGGAGATTTTGACCGTCTGCGCGTCGGGCGTTTCGACCGTGATGCCGGCCCAGCGGCTGGATGCTCCGCCGGCCGTCGCGTAGTATTCAGCGTTTGCCTTGACAGCTGCCGAGTCCACAGGTGTTCCATCAGAGAACTTGACGCCTTCGCGGATGTGCAGCGTGGCCGTCCTCTGGTCCTGACTGAACTCCCATTTGTCTGCCAGTGATGCAGACGGCTCGCCCGTTGGACCACAGCGAAGCAGGGAATCCCAAACAGCGTCGGCGCCCCAGCCCTGGTAGGTGGGCTGGACGCCGGGATCCCACCCCTGAATGTCGGCTGTGAGGCCCAGGGTAAGTGTGTCCTTGGCATTGCCGCCCGTATTTCCACCCGCTTGGCCGCCACTGGTGCAACCAGTGAGTGCCGCGAGGCTAAGTGCCAGTGGGGCTGCCAGGGCGACAAGTGCACGTCGTCGTGTGCGCCGCATGTTAACTCCTTCGTTAGTTTGAATCGCAGGAACGCCTGCCGACTGCTGCCGCCACACCTATTCGCGGCTTCGCGAAGTCTGGAGACTGAATCGGCGTGCAACGTTGTCCATGAAAAGCGTAGGGCACCGATCGAGTTGACGTCAAGGACATATTGTCGCGACGGTCACACCATCCGCCCCTCCCCCCCGCGATTACAAGGAATTTCCTGCCTTCCGCCTTCTTAAAGACGCATTTCAAAATGTGCTTCTTCCAAGCGGATCGTAAAACGTTGTCCGGCGGGTTACACTTGGAATGCCATGAAGGACAAAGGAAATGCGCCGCAGGAGACGTCCCACGACGGCGCAATCAGTAGCAAATCACGCCGTACCACGCTCCAGGACGTCGCGAGCGAGGCCGGGGTCTCATTCTCCGCAGTGTCCAAAGTCATCCGAGGTGCCAGCGGCGTCAGCCCGGAAATGCGCAGCAAAGTGACAGCGGCGATTGAGAAGCTCGGTTACCGGCCGCATGCAGGGGCGCGGGCAATGCGCGGCAAGTCCTTCACCATTGGCGTAGTCCTGGTTGAGCTGACCTCCCCTTTCCAACCCGAAGTTGTGCAGGGAATCAGCGACGAACTGGAAACCAGCCCTTACCAGGAAATCATCGTGGCCGCAGGAATAGCGCCTGAACGCCAGCAACGCGCCGTCGAGGCCCTTATTGATCGACAGGTGGATGGCCTCATCCTCATCGCCCCGTGGACAACCGCGGAATGGCTCGAAGACATCGCGGCGAAGATCCCGACTGTCGTCGTCGCCCGGCACGGTGGCGCCCGAAACTTCGACACCGTAGTTGACGACGACTACGAGGGCGCACGTCTCATGGTCGATCACCTGGTCGGGCTAGGTCACCGACGCATCGTTCACACCAGCATGCCGTCCGGCGGACTAACGAGGCCCTTCGTGCTCTCCCACACGGCCAGGCTTGACGGATATGAGCAGGCAATGAAGCGGCATGGCCTTGAACCTGAGGTTATCGTTACCTCCTACTCCGAGAAGGGCGGCTACCAAGCTGCCCTCCAAGCGCTGGCCGGGACACCACGCCCCACGGCCATCTTCGCCGGCGCAGACGTTGCTGCCCTCGGCGTCCTCCGGGCAGCCGAAGAACAAGGACTGATGGTGCCCGAAGACCTCACCGTGACCGGCTACGACAACATCTACGTGTCCACCATCGGGCGAATCTCACTGACAACCGTCGACCAGTCCGGACAGCTCACCGGCGCCAACAGCGCCAAGCTGCTGCTGGAACGCATCAACGGCCGGGAGACGCCCAAAAACTATGTCGTCGCGCCCCGGCTCATCCCCCGGGCCACGAGCGGTCCGCCGGCTACCGCAACGCTGCAGTCGCAGGCTGAGCTGTCCTCCACCTAGGCGCTGCTGATTCGGCCGACATCCTCCCGCGAGTTGCAGCTTATTGAGCTTTGGTAGCGTGCTCTCGTGACGCTCCGCCCCGGACGAATCGCGCAGGAACCGTCGCCTGCCATCTGAGCGACTGCCGAACCCAGTCCCCTTGCCAAAGAGCCCTAGGACCTGTTGGGGCCTTGACTGGCATCACAGCCAGGCCCGGGGCTTACCCGGGCCTGGCTGTGATGCCCTCGTTCGCGGGAACCGCATGCACCGGTGGTTACCCGGCGTAGAACCCCCGCGTCCTGCCATCGACCAGAGCGTCCGACCCGATGACCACCGTGTCTTTCAGCCGCAGGTCCTCTGATGAAGCCCCCACGATCACGTCGATCTCGCCTGCTTCGACTCGCCACCGCATATCAGTGTCGAGGAACGCCAGCTGGCTGACGTCGAGCTGGAAGACGACCCGGGCCTGCTGCCGGGGCTCAAGGGTGACCCGACGGAACCCGGCGAGTTCCAGAACCGGCCTGGAGACCGAGGCGAACGTGTCGCTCACGTACAACTGGACGACGTCCGTGCCGGGACTCACGCCGTCGTTTGTGACAGTGACGGTGATGTCGATCGTGTCGCCAGCCTCGACGCGGTGCCTGGAGAGTGTCAGGTCCGTGTACGCGAACCTGGTGTATGACAGGCCGTGACCGAACGGGTATCGCGGCGTGTGTGGTGCATCGACGTAGTCAGGGAATCCGATGCTCTCGCCTTGGTGCCATGCCGATCCGTGCGGGTGGTTGTAGTAGACCGGAACCTGGCCGGCGTTTCGGGCGATGCTGACCGGCAACCTGCCACTGGGTCCGTGCGTGCCTGTAAGCACGTCCACAATGGCCTCGGCGCCGGCCTCTGCCGGGCTCCACGCCTCAAGGAGAGCCGACAGGTGGGTGTCTGCGGCGTCGCTGGACACTGGCCGCCCATCCAAGTGCACGCCAATCACCGGCTTGCCCAGCCGAGCGAGTTTGGCGATCAGGTCCTCCTGGCAGGGCGGCAGGTTGATGTTCGTCGCGTCGATCCCCTCGCCCATCGAGGCGATGGATGCGGTGCCATGCTTACCGCCGAGAGTCAGGAGCACGACGTCAGCGCGCTCGGCGGCCGCGATGGCCTCGTCGTGTCCGGAATCGTCGTCACCGGCGAACGGGTAGCCGTACGCCCAGTTGACCTCGGTGTCAGGCATTCTAACGCGAAGTTCGTCCAGTAAGCTGCGGATGCCTGGCTGCTGTTGTTCGAGCAGGGCTTCGAAGGCCTTATCGTCGGATGCCTCGATGGTGGTGCCTGGGACGGTGTTGGTGATTGTTTCAAGATCGTCGCTGGGGGTCGCAAGGCCGGCCATCGAGGAGTTGACCGCGAGCTTGCCCTCGGCCATGGAGTAGTGCGTATACCCGCCAAAGAAGAACCGTGCACTCGCCGCGTGGCAGCCGATCACCGCTAGTTTTCGAATACCCGGCTGCAGCGGCAACGCACCGTCATTGTGCAGCAGGACGATCGACTCCCGCGCCGACTGCAGGGCTACTGTCGAGTCGGCCGCTGACCTGAAAGTGTTGTCGCGCTCGTTTGGATCGGGTGCGAAAGGATGCTCGAACAGGCCCATCCGGAATTTGGCTGCCAGCACCTGGTGGACAGCCCGGTCGAGCAGTGCCACGTCAGCGCGTCCTGCGGCGAACCACTCCCGGAGCTCGCTGCCGAAACCTTGTGGCACGTGGAGTTCGACATCCATGCCTGCGCGCAGGGCGGCGAGCCCTGCGTGTGCCGGGGACTGCGCGACGCGCTGGACGGTGTGGAGGTTTCCTACCGCTCCGTAGTCCGAGACGACCATTCCATCGAAACCCATCTGCTCTCGCAGCAGAGTCGCCAGCAGTCGTTTCGATGCCGATACGGGCTCGCCGGCCACCGAGTTATAGGACGGCATCACGCCACGTAGCCCGGCCAAGGTGATTGCGGCCTGGAAAGGCTTGCCGTAAACCTCCATCAGGGTGCGGTCCGGGACGTTGCAGTGAGCGCCGTGGATTCCGCCTTCAGTATGGTGGGAGCCGACGAAGTGCTTTGCCACGGCTTCGGTGCGCCGGCCGGCCGCGTCCTCGCCCTGGAGGCCACGGGTGTATTCGACGCCAAGCGCAGCCGCGAGGCTGGGGTCCTCCCCGTAGGTCTCCCCCTGCCGTCCCATACGGGGATCGCGGGATACATCCAGGACGGGAGCCAGCGTGTGCGTCATACCCAGAGCACGTTCCTGCCTGCCCACAATCTCGCCGATTCTGTGCTCCAGGTCAATGTCCCAGCTGGCAGCTCGGCCCAGCCCCGAGGGAAAGCTCGTCGCACCCGGAAGATACGCGCCGCACAGTCCCTCCATGTGGAAAATCGCCGGGATTGCGTGCCCGGACCCCTCCATGGCCGCGGCCTGAACGCGGTGTTGGAAGGCGGTTACTTCGTCCAGGGTGAGCGCGGAGCGCACTTCCAGGCACGACACCTCACCGATTCCGCGCGGGAAGCGTTGGAGAAAGTCGTCGGTCTGAGTGATGTCCGTCGGGAAGTAGCAGGAGACCTGGGCCATCTTCTCGTCCAGGCTCAACTCGGCCAGGAGCAGGTGGGCTCTTTCGCCAGCCGTCAGCTGCTCGTCCATCCACGGATCCGTTTCGTTCGCACTCATGTGCAGTCCTCCTTCACTGGTCCTTCCGGTGGAGGAGGCTTCGCTCTTTCCGAACCGGCTGACGGCGGATCTGGCCGCCGTGCCGGACGACTGGGCGCCGGACTTCGAGATCAACGAGGCACTACTGCGTGCAACGTTGTACGCTACACTAGCCGCCGAAGCCGGAAACCCGCAAGCAGATGGTCACGACGAGGTGACGCCCTGACGCCGGCGGCTCCAGATATTGTTCGAAGGTAGAGATGCCAGGACAAACCCACAAACCAGCCGACGCAGCGCGAACGCCCGGCACGCCCGGCATAGGTCCGGACAGTGTTCAGATCCGTGAACCATTCGTCCTTAGCGACGCCGCCGGCCCGACGTACTGGCTGTACGGCAGAACGGACAACAACATCTGGTCTGGGCCCGGAACCGGCTTCGATGCTTACCGGACCGCCAACCTATTGGCGGGCTGTTGGCAACCCGATCCACCTTTCACCGCCTCCGATCCGCAGTGCTCCAAGCCGATGCGGACGAGCGTGCCGTGATCAAACTCCTGCATGAGGGAGAGACGACGCTCACGCTGCAGGCACGGGCTCATCGTCCAGCCGTCCCTGAGCACTTCTGTTTCGGGACGGAAAGAAATCCAGAGTTGCCCGCCCTGATGATCGGATCGGTTGAGGGCACTTGGCTCCCTGATAATCAGGCCGGACGAGTAGTCGTCCCGCGTACCACCAGCCGCGGTTCGAACACTTCATGGCGGGCCTCGGACCTACCTTCGATGCGCTCGATCAGCAGGTGGCCGACCCGCTTGCCCATCTCCACACCGGATTGGTCAACTGTCGTGAGCCAGATCGGCCCGAGAGACGACGTGCTCGAATTGTCGTAGCCCACCAGGGAGTAGGCCTCGGGCACTGATTTGCCGCCAGCCCACAACTCATTCATCATTCCCAACGCGACGATGTCCGCGCCGGCGTGCACCGCTGTCGGAGGCGTGTCCAGTGCATCGATTTGCCGGGCAGCGTCTCCTCCGCCGTCGAGGCTCCAACGCGAGTCGACGACAATTGCGTCGCTGGCGAGGCCATGCTGGCTCATAGCGCGTTCGAAGCCGTGCAGGCGGTGGGACTCCGGCCTGGCTTCGTCGCCTCGACCATCCGCGTGCATGACGAACGCGATGCGCCGGTGGCCCAACCCTACGAGGTGGTCGACGACGAGCTGCGCGCCCCGCTCGTCGTCGGCCGCAACCGTGTCGAAAGCCGGGCTCTGGCTGTGATGGCCTACGACCACGAGCGGGATGCTCATGGCAATCTGTTCGAGTTCGGCGATGGACATCGGCGGGGCCACCAGCACGAGCCCGTCCATGTGATGGTCGATCATCGCCTCGACAACCGACTTTTGCGGGGGCACCTCAAAACCGCCAGGCGAGACGAACAGCTCATACGACTTGGGGCGGATTAGGCTGGACAACCCGTCGGTGATGAGGCTGAAAAACGGGTTCTCAAGGTCCGAGACGACTACGCCGATCGTGAATGTGCGCCCCCGCATACCGCGCGCGGGGCCGTGGGGGCGGTAGTCGAGCTCCTCCATGGAGGCCTGAACGCGGGCCCGCATCGACTCGCTGGCGCCGTAGGCGTTACGGAGGACTCTGGAGGCGGCCGCTGTAGACACTCCCGCGTGCTTTGCCACGTCCACAATCGTGACTCGGCGCCGACGCTGGTCGTTGGCCTCGCTCATCGACTTCCCCTAACTTCGATTCCAAGGTTACTTGGTGACGAAGCGGTATCCGACAAGGCCTGACAACGAGAGCCCCCGCACTGATGCGGGGGCTCCCCTGTTCTACTGGTCCAGATGCCTGGACGTCAGTCGGCGGCCGTGACGACGACCTGAACTCTGTCGAGGTTTTGGGCCAGAGCGAACCGGGCCGTCGGGTCGCCGTCGCGCTCGGAAGACACGCGTACCGCGACCAGGTATGTGCCGGGCTGGTCGAAGGTGGCGGTGGCCTGGAACGTGATCGCGTTGCCGATCCGGCTGAGCGGGGCTTCCGTGTAGACGCCGTCGCCGTCGAGGTCCCACTCCGTCTTCACGATCTTTCCGGCACCGGTGGGCACCTGCGCCTTGGCCTCTAGCGTGACCTGCTTGCCAGCGTGTACCGTGGCGGTCTCCTTGCCGTGGGTTGTTAGGTCGACGGTGGGCTGGATCCCCCGTCGGGCGGCGGCATTGCCCGGCACGACGATCTGAGCATCTTGGACGTTGTAGTTGGTGGACGCGGGCGGCTTCACGCCTTCTTCGGCCCAAGCGGCAACGTCCCGGAGCGCCTGCTCAGCCATGCCGTACCAGTTGACGAGGTGTTTGGCCCGCTCCCCCGAGACGGGCGCGTCCTGATGGTCCGCGTGGTCGTTGAAGTAGACCCGGTAGGTGTCGGCCGCGGCGTCACCCAGGCTCGCTTCGACACGCTGGCGGTACCAGTCAGTGTGCCACGGCAGGGCATCGGCGTCGTAAAGGTTTGACACCGCGATGACCTTCCCGTTCACGGAGCCGTCGAAGGCGGCGTTGCCGGAGACGGCGCCAGAGAAGCCGGGTGCAGTCACGGGCCGCTGCGGATAGAGCGGTGTGCCGTCAGGATTGCGGAACTGATCGAGCCCGATCCAGCCCTCGCTGGCGGCAGGGATCTGGTAGCGATAATAAAAGCGGTTGGCGATATTCCAGCGGTTGGCGACGGTATCGCCGGCCTTGGTTAGTTCTGCGCGGACACGTTCGCCCAGCGGCGAGGTCTCCGTGCCAAGGTAACCTTCCGCGTTCCAGAAGTCGTCGACATAGGTCGGGTCATACCAAAGCGGATCGCTGGAGTCGAGGCCGTTCGGATACTGCTCAGAGCGGCCAAGCAGGTAGTCAGGGAACTCCCAGCCCTTCCATGGGATGCCTAGAGCGTGGACCTCCTTCAGCATGGCCTGCTCGGCCTCGTCGAGGGTTGCATACGGGTCTCCGCTGCCGCCCGGCAGGAGGGCAGACCGGATCTGCGCGGCCTTGCCGCCAAGGATGAGCTCGGCGGCGGACCGGCCGAGGAAGTTGTAGCTCGTCGGCTGAGGCACTGCCTGAACCATCGGCACGAACCCGTTCCACACGCCGGAGGTGTTCTCTGCGGCGCCAACCGTCTGAAACGAGCCGCCGCTTGGTCCATAAAGGTAACCGGCAATCGGCCGGTCACTGCCGTAATACTTCGCGGCGACCGTCTCCGCAAATTTCGCTGCCGCGGCCGCGTGCCGGTAACCCAGGGACAGGGACTTGTTTCCGGCCTGCACGGCGTACCCGCCGCTGGAAAGCGCGAACCCGATGGCGCGGTCATCCGCCTGTGAGGTGTCCTGCCCGGCGGTGAACACGACGGGGTAGGTGTACTGGAAGAACCGCCCCTCCCAACGGGCTTTGTCCTCCTGGGCGTGCAGATAGATGGTGAATTGGATGTTTGTGCCCTCGAAATGACCCCGAATGCGGTGGTGTGGCGTGGGCGCGGACTCGTCGGTCTCGCTGTCTATGACGGGCGTGGCGTACGTCTGGTCGAGGCAGTCGGCGGTGACCTGCATGGCGCCACCGATGGTAGTGCATTCGGCTGGCGCGGCAAGTGCCGGTCCGGCCGTGACGAGCCCGGACCCCAGCAGTAGCGTTGCTGCGAGGGCACCGACTCCTCCGCGGCGAGCGAGTGTGGAATGGATGGTCATGGTCCTCCTTCATTGGGGATCTCCAGCGCGACTTACAGGACTTGGGCTGTCAACCGTCTGCTTTGGAGAACGTTCTCAATGGAACGTTTCAAGGAGATTACAGGGACGCACTCACCCGGTCAACCCCTAAAACCGCCTGCAGCATTCCAGGTATGCGAATGTAAAGGCGCTGGCCGGAGACTTGTTAGCTCTGGGCATCTTTGCCCTTTTGACCTAACATCTAGGCGCACGTTTCCGGCAGGAATGTGCTCTGTCCCGGCGCCCGTCATCGGACCCGTGTTGATGTTGCAGGCACTGCCACCGTTCTGAATCCAGCGTTGCCCATGGACGACTCGGGCGTATTCTGGGAGCGCGCCGCATTCCGGAGCGGTTGCAGTAGGAGTCATGACACAGATAGCTCCCCCCGCGGAGCACGTGCAAAACCCTTGACTCCGGACCGGTCGGGTTCTCCTTCTGCGCATCCCGGTAGTAGGTCGGAGATCGAACCAGTCCGAACACCATTCCCACACGTTGCCGACGGCCTGCCAGAATCCGTATCCACGTAACCGATCGGATCGATCTCCGGCCTGAGGTAGCTTCCGAAAACCCTGAGTGTGTTGATGAACAGGCGCTTGTCCGGGGCGGCGTTGTAGGTGTGGGCACGTTCCAGCAACGCGGAAACGAGCCGTTTCCGGGCACTGTGGAACGGATAGCCATACTGGGGCGCGGAGACCAAACCCTTTGCCCATGAGAGGCGACAACCGCCATTTGTGGGTCGATTTCCCGCAGATAGAGTCTTAACGGCGTCTACGCCGACTGCGCCGTGGCCTTCGAGTTGCTAATCCTCAACGAATGCAGGCCGCGTATTCCGCAGGCCTTGGAAACCCCGCCGATCCGGGTGCATGCATTGAACTGCTAGGCCTTTCCTCGCTTTCTGGCCTGTTCCACCAAGTCTGCCGCCCGGGGCCGCGTTGCGTGGTGGAACACCATGCCGTCGGGCAGCCCTTCTACGTTCGCAGAGGAACCGGAGATATGGATGCTGATCGGCTGTTTGCTATGGGGGCGTTGGTGATGTGCAGTTCCCCGAAGGATTCCGGAAGCACCAGATCCATCCATAGGCCGCCGCGCGCAACATCCGGACAATATCCCATTAAACTCGTCACCAGCTGGATGGGGGTGGTGGCTGCCCAAGCCTGCGGAGAGCACGCAGTGGGATAGGGCACGGGTTCGTCGTAGTGCTCGCGGCTGAAGCCGCAGAACAATTGGGGGGCCGGCCGTCCGAATATTCGGCCGCCTCAAACAGGGCTGTGGCGATCCGCTGCGCCTGTCCTACGAGGCCGTAGCGCAGGAGTCCGGTTGCGATGATTGCATTGTCGTGCGGCCACACTGTACTGGATCCGGACCGCGGCTCTCGCGACAAGAACGGCTGAGACACGCAAAGGCCCTTGGGATCGCTCTCCCCCGCCATCGCTGTCCGAAACAACAACACGCGATCCCTCCCCCACTCAAGCTCACCCAGCAGGCTCGCCAAGTATAGTTAGCCTCCGCGACGATCTCCGGGAAAGAACGCAGGGCCATCCCGGCCCGGTATGGCAGTTCGTCTCGTGGGCCGACGACGACTAGATGTGGACTGCCCAGCCGAAGCCGTCGAGCCGGTCTCCTTGCTTCCCCTGTCAACGGGCAAATCTCCAGGGTCGACCGCGAACTCACCATGTCAGTTCTGGCGGGGGCGTGCCAGGCTAAAATACACCTCAAACTGACGGCCAGAGCACTTGCAGCCGCTTCAAAGAAAACCATTTTGTAGTACGAGGGGTAGAGGCATTGGCCGCTTCAGCCGAGACGGAGGGGCATTGCGGAAAATGCATGTCCGGCTAGAAACGCGTCCCAGGAACACCCCTCGTAGGCCGATTTCCCCGGTGCTACTGAAATGTTTCCAGGATGATGTCCGCGACCTTTTCAACGATTCCGCGCGTCACGGGCTGGCGAACCAGCCACGTCTCAAGCGCAATGGCGGGGTCCACGAGCTGCTTCCAGTGCCAATCGGGTAGGAGCCTGTGGGCGCTTGCTTCGGTCAGCATCACCGCGACCGACGACGTGGAGTCCGCGCAGGCGCGGGCGTGTTCGTTGAAGGTCGCAATCCGCCAGGCTGGAGCCACACCCAGCTCATGGGAGGTTGCCAACAGCCGGTCATGCCCGAGGGGGAACTGCTCCCTGGAATGAATCAGCACCCGTTGATCATGAACATCGGCCAGCCGGCAGTCCGCCTCGGCGCCGATCGCCGGCAGTCCGGGTCGGCAGGCAAGCCCGAAGAACTCCTTCCTTACGCGCCCGCCGACCAAGTCCTGTGAAGGCTCCTGATGCACCAGGCCAATATCCAGACGACCTTCCCGGACCATTCTCAGCTGGCTGGTGGTGTCGCCGTCTGTCAACTCCAGCTCAGCCAGGGGTGCTTGTGCAGCTACTGCCACGAGAAGCCGGTCCACCCACTCGAAAGGCAGACCCGGGGCCAACCCAAGAGCGACAGGCTGCCGTGCCGGCCCGGCTTGACGCGCTACGTCCCGAGCGGACCCGGCCATGGCCAGCATGGTCAGGGCGTGCTTATGGAGGGCGACGCCGGCCGGAGTTGGGAAGGTGCCCTTGGGCAGACGCTCAAACAGGGGTGTACCGCACTCGTGCTCCAAAAGGCGGATCTGACGCGTCAAGGCAGGCTGGGAGATGAGCAGCTGTTCAGCCGCCCTCGAAGTGACTGAACGGGTAACAACGATACGCACGGCACAGGCTGGCGCGGCTTTCCTCGGCATCCTGCTCATCGCCCTGAACCTGCGCGTAGCCTTCGTCATCGTGGGTCCGGTGCTCTCAGACATCAGCGCCGAATTTAGTTGGTCCGGTAGCACTGCGGGCCTGCTGACCGGGCTGCCGTTGATTTCTTTCGCCGTCTTCTCCCCCGTCGCCCCGGGTCTGGCGCGCCGGCTGGGCTTAGAGAGGGCACTGTGGGTATCGCTGTTGCTGCTCGCGACAGGAATCCTCGGCCGCTCTATTCCGGTGGAAGCCGCTGTCTGGACCGGTACCGTGCTCATCGGAAGCGGCATCGCCTTCCTGAACGTCCTGCTGCCATCGCTGGTCAAGAGAGACCTGCCTACGCGAGTCAGTCAGGTGACCGGAATTTACACTGCCGTTCAAGGTGCCGTTGCCGCGGCCGGTGCCGCCGTCGTCGTTCCTATTGCAAACGCCAGCACATACGGCTGGCGGCTGGCGCTTGGCGTCTGGGCGGGATTGGCGCTGATCGCGCTGGCCATCCTGCTCCCAAAGCTGCGGTCCCGGAATCCCATCGCGGCCAAGGTCGAAGGCCATGCCCAAGGCCATCTGCGTTCCCCGTGGAAGTCAGCGCTGGGCTGGCAGGTCACGCTCTTCATGGGGCTCCAGTCGCTGGCGTTCTTCGTCATGGTCGCCTGGCTACCCGGAATTGAACATGAACAAGGGATTCCTGCGGCCACCTCCGGCCTGCACACCTCGGTGTTCCTGTTGGTTGGCGTGCTGGCAAGCCTAGCCGCCGGAGCCGTGTTGCACCACACATCTGACCAGCGGCCGATCGCCCTTGGCAGCAGCATCCTCGCGTTCTGCGCGTATGCGGGCCTCGCCCTTGCGCCGCAACTCACCCTGCTGTGGGTGGTGGTCGGAGCCTTGGGGTGCGGGAGCCTCATCGTGATCGCGTTGTCACTGTTCAGCCTCCGCGCCGTGAACCACGAGCAGGCCGCCTCGCTTTCGGGAATGGCACAGTCGGTGGGTTACGCGATCGCCGCCGCCGGGCCCGTGGCATTCGGCGCCCTCCACGATCTCAGCGGCAGCTGGACTCTCCCGCTGACCGCCACCGCCATGCTGATGCTCGTTCTATGCGTCATGGCCGTACTGTCCGGGAGGAACCGTGTCATCAGTTGAGTTTGTGCACTCAGTCGCCGTATGTTCCGTGAGCATCCGATCTGCGACTCCCTAGCCTGCAGGCTCCATCAGGGCCGCGTCTGCTGAACAAAATAAGAGATTCCGGCCAAAAACCCAAAGGTGCATCTGGCGGAGGTGTAGACGAAGCCCGGCCCTCTCGGTCTTCCGTCCTTGCTCTTGCTGATCGTCGCCGGTAGAAATCGGGCAGGGGCATGACCGAGCCGGAACTTACAGGAGACCAAAGCTCGGAAACTGGCGGCACATGCCGCAGGTACCCGCGACCAGCCGACACTAAGAAGATCAGACAGGTGCGGTCACCGTCATAATTCGAAAGCCGCACTCATGAGCGTTTAAGCGATCCCCGTCGCCGGTGCCTTGCAGAAGTCCAGCCGCTTTATTGCTTGGCGTCTATGGACAGACAAAAGTGCCACGGCTGCTCGTCATTCTGATATGCCCCCATGATCGCTGGGCGAATCCTCCGTGCAACCAAGGCGCTACCGCGCCGACCCCGGGAACGAAAACTTCCCGGAGTGAGGTGGATGGCTCGGAGACGAAGCTTTCGCCCCGGGGCCGGTCCCCCTAGGTGGAGTAAGGCACGCTCCCCTGTTTGGTTACTTGGTAGGTGTGGCCGGCCGTGCGGAGTCGCTGTATGAGCACGTTGCCGAGTGCGGTGGCCGGTGTCAGCGACCCTTTAACGGTCGGCAGCCGGTCACCGTCGAGGGCTAAAGCGAGTGCAGTCTCGCCTGCCATCACGGCGGTGGCGGCATAGCCGGGATCACCGGGGCCGGCAGCTATCGCCTGGTATCGGTGCCCGTGCTCGGTGCGGGCGGTTACCTGGGAGTGGAACCAGCCCGCGCGCTGCGTGCTGGTGCTCGGACCAGTACCTGGTGCCGGAAGGCAGCGGTCGAGCATCCGCCGGGTGGGCGGGAATGCCATCGCGCCCGTGAATGCTCGGATCCCAAGGGCGATTGCCCTGGCGATGACCGCTCCTGCCGGTCCGGGGGCCACCCCCATCACCTCGCCGTACTGAAGGGAGCGGCCATAGGCCCAGCCCTGCAATGCGTTGCTGCGGCGCACTATCCGAGTGTTGACCGGGGCCATGATGAAAGGCGCGGTCCAGGTGCCGTCATCGGTACGGCGCACAGGACCGGTGTCAGGAGGCTGTTGAGTCGTCGGCTCCCTAGTCCGGTCGGGGCTCAGAGCGTAGGGGTCCGCGGCTAATGACCTCAGGGCGGTGCTCGATCGCATCGCGTCGAGCTGCCCGCGCATCGATTCGAGCGTGCCTCCGCTGATGCCGCCCTTGGCCGTAGCAACGAGTTGGACCTCGCCCAGACCGCCAGCGTCATCGGCTTCTGCTGCCTGATGAAGCAGCAGTACGGCGAGGTCGGACGGCACGGAGTCGTAGCCGCAGGAGTGCACGATCCTGGCCCCGCTCGTCTTGGCCAGAGCGTCGTAGCGATCGATCGCCTCCCGGATGAAGGCCACCTCACCAGCGAGGTCCGCGTAGTGGGTACCAGCCCGTGCGCACGCGTCGACGACAGGTAGTCCGTGTTTCGCGTATGGACCGACGGTTGTGAAGAGCACGCGTGTTCCCGCGGCCAGGGCGGCGACCGAGTCCGCGTCCTCCGAGTCGGCTTCGATGAGGGCCCATCCGTGCGCCGCGACCGGCAACTGCGACCTAACCGCCTCGAGTCTGGACCTCGACCGGCCCGCGAGTCCGACTCGCATACCGGCCGGTGCATGCTCCGCGACGTAGACGGCGATCAGTCGGCCGACGAAACCCGTCGCTCCGTAGAGAACGAGGTCATGTTCCCGAGATGAGGTGTCCATAACTGCAGCCTTTCACAGCGGCAACTCCAAGCTGACACACGGCTCCTTGCCGTGGTCCGCGGAACAACCGGAACTGATCTACTTTCAACGAGAAGTCGGGTCCGCCCGCCCACAGCCGGGGACAATTCTCGTGGGTTATCCACCGCTACTGCTGCCAGGGAGCACACCGACGGCTCCTACTTTCCGGCAGTGGATAACCGGAATTGACTCCAGCCATGACGGATCAAAGTCGCCACCAGAACCGGTCGCGTGGTCAGTGAGCACGCGTTTGCCCCGCCGAGGCAGACTGACGAAAGGTCCAATATTGACCTTTGAGTGGGACGAGTAGAGGTGGATGGGATGACTCGTCCCAGTCCGTCGCCTGGCATCTTCCTGTGCTAGGCAGATCGCAGATTGCCCGCAGCCCGCGCCCACCATGGCGCGACTCGCCCTTTTGGCGGCTACCAAGGCAAATCTTCCATAGATGAACGAATCAAGAAGCTGATACAGAGCCCTATCGCGGCAGAGCACAAACGAAATATTCGATGACCGTCCAGAAATCCGGACCCCAAAGATCCGAACAAAAAGAATCCTTGACAGAGCCTTCCTGTAGCCCTATGTTTATTGCAACCGATCTCAGCAACCGATCTCACTGTTCCAGCGAATGCAACCGATCTCAAAGGAGAGACTCGATGATCAACTGGCTCATCCCCGGACCTTCGGTGGCCCCACAGTTAGCAGGCGTCGTTTTGAGTACGGCATGCTCCCGCATCAGCAACCCAGTCCACAGGAGAAACTCATGATCAAAAAGCGATGGGGCCTGGCACTCGTCACAGCCGTCTCAGTCAGCCTTGCCCTTAGCGGCTGCTCCCCCTCAACTTCGGAACCCGGGGGGCCGGTGACGCTCAGCTATTGGGACTTCCTCGATCCCAGCCAAGACAATCCGCGATCGAAGGCACTGAAGGAAAACGTCGCCAATTTCGAGGCGGCAAATCCCGACATCAAGATCAATCTCTCGGTGGTTTCGCTGGGCGATATGTTGAACAGGCTGCCGCAGTCAGCAGCGGCTGGGCAGGCGCCGGACGTGTTTAAGATGTTCACCCCTCTCGTCCCCCAGATGGCCTCTGCCGGCGTTTACTCGCCGCTGCCTGATGCTGCGTCGGAGGTCACCGACTGGCTCCGTCCTACCGACACTTTTGCGGGTCCTGACGGCAAGCAGGTCGCGGTGCCCTATGAGTACCGCACCTGCGCCCTGTACTACAACGAAAAAATCCTGTCTCAGATCGGTGCGACCGTTCCAACCACTTACGAGGAAGTCGTTGACGTTGCACAGAAAGCTGCAGCAGCTGGATTCACCGGGTTTGGAACCGGGTTCTCGGACACCGACAACTCAGCCATCATCAGCACTTTCTTCAACTGCTTCATGACGCAAGTTGATCAGGACATATGGACTGAAGACGGACAAGCGGATTTCGCCACCCAGAAGGCCGAGGAGTTTGGCAACTTCCTAGCCAAGCTCCGGGACGCAAAGGCGCTGGGTAGCAACGTTGTTTCCGACACGTACGGCACCGTAGCGGACGGCATGGCCAGCGGCACTGTCGCAATGTCAGTCATGGGCACCGAACGAATCGTTTCGTTCGCTTCCCAAAACCCGGATATCAAGTGGACCGCTCTGCCAAAGGCATCTACCGGAGACACCACCGGCACCACCATTGGGTGGACTCTGGGAATAGGCTCTGGGAGCAAGAATACAGAGGCGGCCTGGAAGTTTATCGAGTACATGACCGGCCCTGAAGCCGGTGCGAAGATGGCCACCGGCGGTGAGGTCCCCACGCGTGCGGCCACTTATGAGCAGCCGTTCTTCTCCACACCCGAAGCGAAAACGGTGAACGACATCGCCGCCTACGTCAAGAGCAACAGCGAACCCCGCACATACTCCAATAACTGGACCTCGCTGGCCACCGGACTCTCCCAGGCCGGGCAAAGACTAACCCTCAACAATCTATCGGGGAGCGAGTTTATCCGTTCCGCCCAAGATGCGGCCAACAAGAAATAGTGCCCAACGTCCGGGGAGAGCCTGAAAATCAGGCTCTCCCCGGAAGGGAGAGATAATGTCAACAAACAACCCGACCCGCACTTCATATGAGACGGCCACTCCATCCACAGGAATCCAGGCTTTCCGCCGGGCTCGTAAAGACCGCATGGTCTGGGTGTACGTCGTCCCCGTCACTGCCGTGTTTCTCTTTGTCTTTGTTGGACCGCTTATCTACACGGCATGGACAGCGCTTCACGAGACTTCGTACTACCAGATTGGCAAATTCTCGGGTCTGAACTCTTTTGCCGAGCTGTTTTCGGACTCCGAGCTTCCCGCCCGCATCTGGACAACGCTTGTATTTTCGCTCGGGGCACTGGTCATCGCGTTGCCTGCTGGACTCTTGTCTGCGATTGTGCTGAACAACCTGCATCGGTTCAAGCGTTCCGTCCGCAGTCTTTTCCTGTTGCCGTGGCTTTTTTCCCAGGCCACAGCAGGAACAATCTGGCTTTGGTTTCTTAACCCCAATTACGGGCCGGCCTCAGCTATCACCCAAGCCCTTGGGTTCGGTCCTACTGATGTTTTCTCGTCCCCAAACAGCGCGCTCGTTGCCGTGACTCTGATGACGGCGTGGTGGTCCTACCCGCAGGCCATGCTTCTCTTTCTCGGTGCCCTTCAGACCGTTCCAGTGGAATTGTACGAAAGCCTCAAAGTGGACGGCGGGGGCATTCGGCACGCATTTCTCAACGTCACGTTGCCTCACCTGCGCAACACGATCGTCTCCGTGGTGATCGTTCTACTCATGCTCTATGTACAGATGGTCACCATCATCCTGGTGACGACACGAGGCGGTCCTATCGGATCGACCGAGACGCTGTCAATGCGGGTATACAACCAGATGTTCGACAGGTTCGATCTTTCCGGGGCATCAGCAACGGCCATCCTCCTTTTTGCCGTAAATATCGTCCTCACCCTTGTCGCGATTCGCTTCCGACGGAAGGAAAGCCTGTGAGCACCACAACCTCGCGTCGCCAAGGCCGGCCCGGCGCGGTCCTTCGGGCGGTTCCGGCCTGGGCATACGTCATCCTTTCAGCCGCAGTCGTTCTGCCGCCTGTCGCATGGATCGTCTCCACCTCGCTGAAAACCGCCTCGGATACCATCGAGTTCCCGCCACGGTGGATCCCGGACCCGCTCTCATTCGAGGGCTATGTTGGCCTGCTGACCTCAACGAACAGCCGGTTCTTTATTAACTCCCTCATCTACGCTGTGGGCTCTATCATTCTCGCGTTGGCGATTTCCATTCCTGCGGCATACGTTGCCACCAGGTACCGAAGCCGGCGCATGGAAACTCTGATGACCGGCATACTGGTGCTTTCGATGGTTCCCGCGATCGTGGTCTTCATCGCCCTGTACTCCATGTTCGTCAGAACCGCCTTGATCAACACCTACCCGCTGCTGATCGTTGTCTACACGGCCATTATCTGTGGACAGACCATATTGTTCCTGCGCAACTTTATTGAGAATATCCCCGTTGAGATTGAGGAAGCGGCCGCGATCGATGGCTGCTCCCGGATACAGATATTGTGGCGAATCATCCTCCCGCTCATCCGTCCCGGTATCGCTGCCGTAGCCATCTTCATCTTCGTATTCGTGTGGAACGACTTCCTTGTGGGCACCGTCCTCGCCACGACAGAAGACATGAAGACCGTACAGAACGGCATAGTGCGATACATAACCACCGGCTTCGGTAGCTTCTGGGGACTCTTCGCCGCATTCATCGTCGTTGCTTTCATCCCCGTCCTCTCAATCTTCCTGGCGTTCCAGCGCTGGTTTGTTGCCGGCATGACGTCCGGTGGTGTTAAGGGATAACTGAAGCAAGAGTTCTCCCGCCGGGCCCAACCCAGAAAGCACGCCACATGACCGCTTCCGAGCGGTCATGTGCGTGCCTGTGTAGAGCAGCTCACCGGATCTGCAATCTTCTAGACCCTGGCAGGCCCCTCAGCCCGCGTCACAAGTCAATTTCTCCGGATGCGGATAGCTCAAGAGTTGTCGTTTGGCCGCCAGTCGGGCGGCTGAATCAGCTCCACGCGATTTCCGTCCGGATCGAGCAGGTAGATCAGCAGGCCTCCTGAAACCGGCCCCGACGTGGGGGCAACCGGTTCGGACAAAGCCCTGTACCCGAGCGCTGTCATTCTGGCGTAAACCTGGCGCAGGTCAATATCGGTAAAGGCAAGATGGGCAGTCCCCGGCTGCGCCTCTGATGGATTTACAGCGGGTGGCGGATCCTCAACCTGGACCAGCTCCAAGTTGAAGGTCCCGTCACCCGTTGAGAGCATTAGGGCTTTGACCTTGACGTCGGGACGGCCGTAAAGTTCGCCGACGTATGGACCCGACGTCCACGCTTTCACGCGGGTAAGGCCAAGCCCTTCCACGTAGAACCGTGCGCTGCGCTCCATGTCCGTAACGTGCAGGGCAGTGTGATGATGTCGAATTGCAGTTTTCATTTCTCCCGCCTAAACATTCCCAGGGGCTTGAACTGGACCAAAAGAACAGACATCAGGTCTTCTCCTCGTCGTTGCGGACCTAAACTTGGTCGGGGTTGGTCAGACACAGCCTTGAGGGGCCGTGCTGGTTTGCCTGGCATATGGGCATGCGTGGTGCCGCACTGCAAATAGGTGTGGCACGGGCCTCTACGATCGCGGGGCACGGTACAGGGGGTTCAGGTTCCTATTCCCAGGTGTGCCCCGCCGGCGACATCCAGAGACACTCCGGTGATGTAGCGGTTGTCGGGATCGGTCAGGAAAAGGATGGCGCGGGCGACTTCGTCGGGTTCGGCAAACCGGCGCATCGGCAGTTGCGCTGCCCTCTTCGCGCGGCTGGCTGCCGCGTCCGGGCTCGAATCGTTGTCAAACTGTGCCCGCATGGGTGTGTTCACTGGACCTGGGACGATGGCGTTGACGGAAATGCCTTGAGGTCCCAGCAGTTCTGCGAATGACCACATGATGTGCAGGACTGCGAGTTTGCTCGCATTGTAGGGCAGGTAGTTGAGGCGTGCTTCCTTGGCCGCCACTGAGGATAAGACCACGATTGAGCCGGCCGTGCCGGACCCGAGCATTGATTTTGCTGTCTCTCGTACCATCGAGAACGTTGCAGAGGCATTGATCCTCAGAATGGAATCGAATTCTTCGGTGGTTGTCTCCATGATGTCGGGGGTTGTACCAAGCACTCCAGCTGCATGGACGAGGACATCGATGCGGCCATACCGCGCCGCGATGTCCTGCACAGTCGTTGCGCACTGTTGTTCCGAGGTGATGTCGAGGGGGTAGAAGGCGTCCAGGGTTTGGTCGTCTTTAGCGGAACGATCAGCACCGATGACGGTGGCGCCGGCAGCTGTGAATGCACTGACGGCGGCATCGCCTATTCCTCCGCTTGATCCGGTTACGAGAACCACCTGGTCTTTGAGGCTCATCGGTTCTCTCCGCTCTGGACTCCGCGCGGATCTCCTGCGGTCGGAACGCGGGCTGCTGGTTTCATGTCTAGTTCCTTACTTAAGGTTGTGCAATGGACGGTGGGCAGTGTTCAGGTTTTTGGTGACCCTACGGGGCGATCGTGGTGTCAGCGCCGGATGCTGCCAGGACCGCATCGGCGATTTGCGTGGCGCGGAGTGCCTGGGCGAACGTGACCGGAGGGGTTCCACCGGCGCAGAACTTCAGCGCCGTCTCTGCCTGGCGCAGGAAGAGGTCGGAGGGCTCGAAGGTCTTTTCGTAGTGGTCGCCCTCACGCTCCCACACCTGAAGGGAGTCGTTGGTCCAGAGCATCCGGCCTTCACTGGCCAGGACATCGATGGTGAGGCTCCAGTCGCCCTGATTGAGACCTTGAGGTTCCTGCCAGGGAGACCAGTAGCTCTGCATGGTGAATACGACGCCCTCAGGAAACTCGAGGGTGGACACGACGTGCTCCGGTACCGGCGACCCATATAGGCTGCTGCTGGCGCTGGTGGCAAGTACTTTCGGGTCGCCGTCAAACCATGATGAGACTAATTCGATGGCGTGAATGCCGTTCACGACAGCGACGCCGCCCTCCTTCGGGTCAGCGCGCCATGAATTGACGTTCTGTTTGTGGGCGACCGAACGGACGGAAACGGCGATCACGTTCTTGTCCCTGATCCATTGAGTGATCTGTGCGGCGGCGGGATGCTGGTGGAGCGTATACCCGACCATGAGCCTCTCGTTCACCCCGGAAGCGGCAGCCAGGACGGCAGCACCTTCCGTATCTGCGGCCACCGGCTTTTCAGTCAGCACCCGGAATCCCCGGTTCAGCAGATCTGCACATAGGACCGGTTGCACCGTGGTGGGTAAGGCTACGACCACCAGGTCCAAATGTTCGGGGTGGAGTTCTGCGGTAGTGGGCATCAACTGTGCGCCGAGCTCCTGCGCGAGGGCGACGCCGCGCTCGTCCCTCTCCACAAGGACGGTGACCTTAGCACCTGCCGCGGTAAATGCCCGCGCGTGCCGTGATCCGGCCCAGCCGGCCGCGCCTACGACAGCGACGCGAGGAGCATTTCCCGCCCCGGTCATCATGTAATACCGCCAAAGGTCGGGCACGGGAGGAACCAGCTGATCATCACATCTCTCCTTCGAGGTCGGTTGCAAATAAAGGTCGGTTGCAGGAAGGGTCTGTCAGGGGTCTATTCGGTTCGAATTTTCTTGCCCGGCGTTCTCCGCTTTCGGCGAGGAATATTTCGGCTTGTTGATCTGCTGCAGTCCGGCTCTGCAGTGGTTTCTTTAGTGCCTGGCTGTGCCAGTTGGAAGGCATCCTCGAGAAAGCGTGGCTTGTTGACCATCACGGCTCCTGCCGAAAGCACCAGGAGCCAGGCTCCGAGCATGACGAACGAGGGCTGCCAGCCGTCTCCTGGATGATGCAGCAGACCAAAAAGGAACGGGCCAACGCTTGCCAGGGCGTAACCGACTCCTTGAGCAAACCCGGAGAGGATCCCTGAACCGGATTGCGTTCGTGTTCGCTTATTGATCATCGTGAACGCGTAGGAGTACACGCCTTGGCCAAGTCCGGCAATAACCACCCAGACCACTGCAGAGGCTGGTGGAGCAAAGATTATGCCCCCGTAGCCGATGGCGAATGCTACGACAAACAGGATTGCGACGGGTAGCGGACGAGGCATTCTCACTACTACCAGAGGCACAACCAAGGCGACAGGCAGGGCGAGGATCGAATAGAGCGCCAGCATGGATCCAGCGGTTCCCTGACTCATTCCTCTGTCAATAAGAACAGCCGGAAGCCACGTGAGCGCCGCAAAAGTATTGCTTGAACACCCTGCGAAGACTAGTGCTACACCCCAGCCAATCGATGATCTCCAGGGTTTGATCGCGTTCGTTGGCCGAGACCGCCCATCGTTGGCTGGTGATGTCGTGGAGCGGGCCACAGTCCGCTTGCCTGCGAGAACAATCAACCAAGGCACCGCGGCGACCGCGCTGAAGGCCGCCCAAATGCCGACGGAGAACCGCCAGCCATAAAGATCTGCCAAGGGTATGGCAGATTGGGCGGCCACAGCGGTGCTGACGCCCAGGAGAGTTACGTGGAGCGCTGCGAGGATCCCGATTTTGTCGGGAAAGTACTTCACCAGCAAAGGCGGAACCACGACATTGACCAGCCCGATCCCGAGCATGGCGACCCAGGTGAACACCAAAAATGTCGGGGTATTCCACCCCAGTGCGCGGCCGACCTGACCAAGTGTCGTCAGCAGGATCGAAACCAGTAGCAGGTGTTCCAGTTGGATTCGCCGGAGGAGCGGCATAGCCAGGAAGCCCATCGCTGCGAAACCCGCGGTCGGAAGCATCCCAAGGATCCCTGTCGTCACCGCATCGAGGGGAAGATCCCCGCTGATCGGATCAAGGAGGGGGGACACCGCCGAAACCGCTTCTCTGGCGCTGAACGCGACCAGCACGATACCGGCAAGCGCGGCGAGCCGGCCGCGTAGCGGTTGTCCCCCCGCTTCCCCGGCTTGTGGTCTGCCCTGACGGAGGCGAAGTAGAGCTATGTCTGCACCTCCAATTTTTCAGCAGGTTTGTTCAAGCCACAGTTCCGCAGTGCTCAAGGGTTGCGAGTGTTGTGCAGAAGGGCGACCTCGGTTGGTTGTTAGCTTCCGTTTACTGCGTGGCTGGCCCATTCCCGGCCGGCTTGCTCTTCTGTGGGCAAACCGGAGGCAGCGAGAATCCGGTCGAGCAAGCGCTGGGTGTGGACAGCTTCCCGGCCTGAAGTAAGTGGCTGCGCCCTGTCAGCAACCCGGTCCAGGAAATGATGAACGGCGGCCGAAAATCCCAGAGTGTCTGTCGCCGTAGCCCAGCCATAGGCCTCGGCGCTGAGTTCCCGTGATGTGGTAACGCCCTTGACGGTGGTCGAAACCGTCTCCGGTGCCCTGACTTCGACGGTCTTCCCGTCGCCGTAGGCGTCCAGTTTTTCGTTCCATGCTCCTGCCGTGCGGGCTGCCATCAGCACTCCGGTGTTCCCGGTGCTGAAGCGGATGGTTGCTGCAACACCGTCTTCTTCCCACGGGTCGTCACCGGCGGCATGGGCGGCCACATCCAGGGGCTCGCCGCCGCAGTACCAGCGGAGGAGATCGACCATGTGGATAGCGTTCTCGAATGTTGCACGGTATTCCGATCCCGGGCGGTTTTTTTGGGCGACGCAGAAGGTGGCGCCTTTATCGCCGAAGACTTCCCGCCCGGCAGTGTAGACGGGCGCGTAGCGTCGGTTGAAGTCAACCATCAGGATCCGGCCCCGCTCGTCGGCGAGATCTGCCAGACGTTCTGCTTCATCGGTTTCCGGGGCTAATGGCTTTTCGCAGAACACATCGACGTCACGGTTCAGGCACAGTTGGACGCCGTGGGCGTGCTCTGAGCGGGGCGTCAGCACGAAGACTGCATCCAGTTCCTGTGAATCCAGCATGTCCTCCACCGTTTTGTAGGCGGTGTTGAACCCCCAGCGCCGGACCAGGCTGCTTGGATCCTCACGCCGGGACACCAAGGCGGCCAGCTCAACGTCATCGCGTTGGACGAGGGTGGGTAATTGGGCGATGGTAGCGATGTTGCCTGCGCCGACAACTCCGACTCGGAGACGGGTGGTGTTCATCAGGCGTTCCTCACTTCAGCCAAATTAGAGAGCATTGAGCGCAGGACGGCGGCAGATTCCCGGAATCCGTCCTCGGGCGCAGGGAGGTCTTGCGGGTGCCAACGGTACTCGAGCTCGATGCTCAGCACGTCGTCGTAGCCATGCTTCAGCAACCCGGCGAGGATTTGAGGCCACGGAACGACGCCGTTTCCGACGACGCGGGACCGGACAGCGCGCTCAGAAGCGTTGACCCGGGCCGTTTCCGTGGCGCGGAAGGCCGCGTCGGGATCCGTGAAGACAAGGTCCTTCACGTGGACGTGACCGATCAGGTCACCTTGAACAGCGAGGGCTTGTTCATACTTTTCGTCGTGCGTGAATGTCAGGTTCGCCTGGTCGTACAGAACGCGGACGGCAGGGTGGTCTATTTCCCGGACCAGGCCAGCGGTATCCGCCGCGGTCTGGGTCATGGTACCGAAGTGGTTTTCCACGCAAAGGCGAACCCCGGCCTGGTCTGCAACGGGCGCGAGAGTTTCCAGTGCCTCGCGCAGTTTTGCCCAATGCGCTGCGTGGTCGTTGTCCCCGTGATGCCAGGATCCGGCGTAGACGCGGACCCGGTCAGCGCCGAGCAGGTGTGCGGTCTCTATGGCGCCACGGAATTCATCGACTGCTGTGCGCCATTCGACATTATCCAGTGAGTTGATGGCGGTGGTGTAAGGCGTCAGACCCACGATGGGTACGCCTGCGCTTTCGGCTGCTCTCAATGCCTCCATCGCGGCGCGACGGTCACCTAACGGCAATCCTGATTTGTAGTCATTCTGGTAGATGACCTCGGCGGCGTCGAGCCCAGCGGCTTGGAAGAGATCAAGTGCTTGGGGAACCGTGTGGTCCGGTGTGCCTAGGGTGTGGCCGGCTAGCCGCATTGGTTATGTCCTTTCTGAGATGTTTGGAGCTGCTGTCCAGTCCGCAGGACCGACCAGCCGGGGCGGTGCTGCGACGCGGGACCGGTCCACGATTTCCATCAGCAATCCCCACGGGGCGACGAAGTAGGTCCAGCGGTTGCCGGCTACGCGGGGGCTGTCGCCAGCGACTTCCTTGCGTTCACCAAGCACGCGTACCCCAGGTGTTTCCTGCAGCACTGCGATCGCTGCATCCACGTCGTCCACGACGAAGCACAGGTGGTGCCCGCCGGCGTCGCAGTGCCGCGGCGGCGTCTCGCGCCGCTCAGCGCTGCTCCACTCGAAAAGCTCGATGTTCAGGTTCGGTGGCAGGCGCAGCATCGCCAGTGTGAGCTTGGCATCGGCCGGGACTTCAAAGTTTGTGGGCATGAAGTCTTCGTCGGGTCCTCGTTCGGAGCGGTACAGCTCTTCAGCCCCCAGGACTTCAACGAAGAACCGGATCCCGTCCTCAAGATTGGGCACCGTTAGGCCGACGTGGTCTGTGTGCTGGAGTCCCGGTAGCCGCCGCAGTGTTCCTGCCGGGGCGCCGTTAGTCTGCGCGGTCATTTGCGCGGTCCCGAGGTGGAGCCGCGGACCAGGAGTTCAGGTTCGAGGACGATATGGTCCACGGAGCCGTCCGCGTTCTGCTTCTCAGCCAGTTCAATGGCGATATGTCCCATGTCGGCGATGGGCTGCCGAACCGTGGTCAGAGGAGGGTTGAACCGGGCGCCGAGAGCGAGACCGTCGAACCCGATGACCGATACGTCCTCTGGTACCCGCACCCCGCGTTGGCCGAGCGCCGACATGACTGCAAAGGCCACCATGTCATTTGCCGCGATGATGGCGGTCGGCGGATTGTCCATTTCGAGGAAATGTTCGGCGCCGCGCGTGCCCGCATCCAGATCCGACCCGCTGTCGAGCACAACAGGCGTGCTGCCGCTCTCGGCGGACAGCTCCAGGTACGCGTCCATCCTGTCCTGGGCGGTGTGCGTTCCGGCGATGCCGGAAACATAGCCGATCGAAGTGTGCCCGAGGCCATGCAGGTGCTCCAGTGCGAGCATGATGCCCCGCCGGCTGTCGACGGTGACGGTTGGGACCGCATCGTCCCCTTCCACCCGGTCGATCACCACCACCTTGTGGCCGAAGTCGAAGCGTTTCAGGGCCTCGGTATCGACCTTTGTGGAGGGCGCGACGATACCGAAGGGGGCATACATGGCCTGCATGGCGGTGAAATATCCGTCGGTCTTGGCAGGGTCGCCATTGGTCACGCAGAGCAGCAGCTGGTAGCCGCGCTCGTCTGCCGCCTGCGTCATCGTCTTGGCAAGTTCTGCAAAGAACGGGTTGGTGATGTCCGGGACGATCAGCGGGATGAACGTGCTGGTCTTGGTCCGAAGCGCCTGGGCGAGCGGACTCATCGTGTAGCCGAGTCCCTCGGCGACCCGGAGGATGTGCTCGCGGGTTTCACTCTTCACAGCCTCAGGGCGTGAGAACGCCCGGGAAACCGTAGAGCGGTGGACACCGGCAGCTTTTGCAACGACGTCGATACTCAAGTCAGGCATGTTCTTTTCCTCCGTGCTGGTCGTCATAGGCCTGCCAGATGGGGCGCATGACATTTTCGAGCTGGGCCAGCGTAGTCAGGCCCCGGAATCCATCTTCCAGCGTCCGGGCAACGCTCCGCACAAACGGATCGTAGAGAGGGTCGCTGTCCACATTGATCTTGTCGACCTCCGTGGTGCCGTCCAGTGCCGTGAAAGTAGCTGTGCCGTCCGAATCAACGGAGGCGAATCCTGCCTCACCGACCGATGTAAAGCTGCAGTAGCGCTTAAGCGGAGAGCCAGGGAATGCGTAGCCGACCTCCACAATGGCTTCACGTCCTTGCGGTGTCGTGATGATGAGGCTTGCATGATCCTCAACGGCTTGGTGGTGAAGAACAGATGAGAGCCGGGAGTCCACATGTGCTGCCGACTCATCGCAGCCCCGGAGGAACAGATCAACAAAATGCGGTGCAAGGTTGGCCAGGCAACCCCCGCCCGCCCTCACGGGGTCGAGCATCCAGGGATTGCCATTTTCAAGATACCGGGATGGTGGACCAGCGATAAATGAGGTCCGCTGGTAAGTAGGCGGGCCTGCCTTGGCAAGCCATTTTTCGGTGGGTCCGCCGCGCTGGACCAGGGGGACAGTTACAGGCACTCCAGCTGCCTCGGCGGCCTGGCGCACGGCAGAAAGCTCGTTGAGGGAAGTGCCCAATGGCTTTTCGACGACGAACGGGATACCGCGCTCGATCAGGGCCATACACTTTTCGGCCATACCGTCATGGGGACCAAAGACATAGGCCAGCCCGACGTCCGGGAGATCAACCAGCTTCTGCCAGTCGGCTTCAAGCGGTGCGCCCCAAACTTTGGCCAGCTCCTGCACCTGCACCAGGGAAACATCATCGTCACCGACCCCGATAACTTCGTGCTCTTCGGCAATCGCCTGCGCGCAGAGCGGAACATGCCAGTGCGAAGCACCCAGAATGATTGTGCGTACGTGAGTCAACCGCGATACCCCCTTGTATGAGATCGGTTGCTGAGATCGGTTGCAATAACACTATGGATGGTGGGAGAGTTTGTCAATGGAACCAACACCCATAGGGGCCGGGACGCTGAAGAAGTTAGGGCATACCCGGCCAGAGAGAGGCCAGCATGTATAAGAAACTTCGCACCCTGCAAACCATCGACGAGTCCGGGGCCGTCCTCATTGTGCGACTGGAGAGCGCCGGGGTTGCCGAGCGCGTTGCGGAAGCTGCCATCGCAGGAGGTTTCCGTGCCCTCGAAATCACCCTTTCAATTCCCGGCGCCGTAGACGTGATCCGTCGGCTCGCCGCCAAGCATGGACCCAGCGGCGTGGCCATCGGTGCCGGGACAGTACTCGACGAGCACGCAGCGTACGAGTGCATCCGGGCCGGCGCCCAGTTCCTGGTCAGCCCTCAGCTGAACCCCGCGATGATCCGGACAGCGAACCGGTACCAGGTACCAACCGTCAGCGGGGCCTACACGCCAACCGAGCTCATTAACTCCGCCGAAGCCGGCGCTGACATCCTCAAGCTCTTCCCCACCGAAGCCGGTGGCATCCCGTATGCGAAGTCCGTGCTGGCACCGCTGGCACACCTGCCGATCATGCCGGCAGGCGGCGTCACCCTTGAAAATGTCGGCGACTGGTTCGCGGCGGGCGTGGCCGGAGTCGGCGTGGGCAGCTACGTGACAAAAGCATGGCAACGCGACGGCGACTTCGCCCGTGTCACGGAGGCGGCCCGGGCGTTCCTCACAGCAGTAGCAGAGGCACGCAAATAATGTCCCCCCGCGTCTTTATTGTTATCGGTCCTGCCGGATCGGGAAAGACGACCATTGCCCAGCAGACAGCTCAACAGCATGAGGCTGCCTACCTGGACAAGGACCGGGTCAGTGGCCGCTTCGTCGAGTTCGCGCTAACCGCCACCGGGCATGATCCCAGCGACCGCGAGTCCAACGACTACTATCGCGATCATTTGCTGCCCCTCGAGTATGAAACTCTCATGGATGTCGCGGGGATAAACCTGCGCCTCGGCCGATCCGTTGTCCTCGATGCTCCCTTCGGAGCCTATTTCCGACAACCAGACTATTTGACGCGTGTAGCAGAAGACTTCCAATGGCCGTCCCCCGTGATCACCGTGATACGCGTCCGGGTACCTCAAGACGTCCTGCGTACCCGGCTCACCCGGCGCGGACTGGAGCGGGACCAGTGGAAACTTGCCCACTGGGATGACTACTGGTCTGTATACGGCAGCCTGGAGTGCGCTTGGTCCGGAGTGGATTTCCAAGACTTCAACAATGAGGCACCCCTTCGAGTCGATTGAAGTGAACTCGCGCCGCGCATTCGGGGCACCGGCTCGCGCACGATGATCAACGGGGCACGGAGAAGTCACAGCCTTGACCCTGTCTTTGCTCCGAAGTAAAGACCTTTCATCCAAATTCGCGCTAGAACCCCACAAGACATTGACAAGGATCACATGGGGTCCGTATCGTTGCTTGCAACCGATCTCAGCAACCGATCTCACTGACTAAGTGGAGGGGCTGGATTGCTTTCCTTCCCACGTGAAGGCAGGCAGCGCGTAGGCGCTGCGGCTCGGCTTTTGGCTTTAGCCGGCGGTTGTCCGGTTGAACCGGGTTGCAGCCGGGAGAGAGCCGCGTACCGTTTCAGGTGGCCGGGAATATTCCAACACCCCTCCTAGTACACGGAAAAATATGGAGAGTTCAATGAAGACCTCACAAGACGTCCCCGGCAGCCCGGGCCCTACCGATCTCAAGGCCCCCGGTCGTGGCTACCGCAACGTCGTGGCGGGCACGATCGGCCATTTTGTGGAGTGGTATGACTGGTACATCTACGGGCTCCTGGCAGCGGTGTTCTCATCACAGATATTCCCAAGCGATGACCCGTTCGCCTCCCTGGTCGCAGCACTGCTCACTTACGCGGTCGGGTTTGTTGTCCGCCCGCTCAGCGGCATCATCATCTCCCCACTGGCCGACCGCTTCGGCCGGCGGCTCATCCTGACGCTGTCCGTCTCCGGGATGGCGCTCGGCTCGCTCATCATCGGCCTCACGCCTTCATTTGCGACCATCGGCTATGCAGCGCCGGTTCTCTTCCTGGTTGCACGCATCATCCAGGGCATCTCCGCCGGCAGTGAGGGTCAGAGTGCCATCGCGTTCATGGTCGAACACGCCCCCGCGAACCGGAGGGGCCTGTTCGGTTCGTTCACCAACATGGCGAGCGGTCTGGCGACGCTCGCGGCGACCGGGGCCGCGGCAATGGTGACAGCATCCTTTGCCCCAGCGGACCTTGCCGCCTTTGGTTGGCGCATCCCGTTCGTCATTGGAGGCATCCTCGGTATAGTCGGCCTCATCTTGAGGGCCCGCGCACAGGAAACGCCTGAGTTTGAGGCAGAGTCCTTGGTTGATCAAAAGTCCGCTGCGGCCCGCCTGGTGGACCTGGTCCGCGAACACCCCAAGGCGCTGCTGCAGGCAGCTGCGCTGTCCGCCCCGGCGGTGGCGTACTACACCTGGGCCACCTTCCTTCCTACCTACGCAAAGCTCACCACCGGCAGGGACCTGTCCTCCACCCTGGCCGGGAGCGTGATCGGGCTGGTCTTGCTCGTGATCATCGTTCCGGCCTGCGGATACCTTTCCGACCGCCTCGGCCGACGCAAAATCTTCCCCATCGTCGGCGCCATCGGCATGATCGTTCTCTTCTACCCCATGCTCCTGCTGCTGAACCAGCCCGGCTTCGGCGTGTACGTTCTGGTCTCGGCATCCGGATGGGTGGTTCTCGGCATATGGCAGTCGGTCTACCCCACCATCCAGGCCGAACTGTTCCCAGCTTCAGTACGTGTATCGGGCATCGGCCTCGCACACCAAATCGTGATCGCCGTCTTCGGTGGCACCGCC
Source organism: Arthrobacter sp. B6 (assembly GCF_001663775.1). Taxonomy (GTDB): domain Bacteria; phylum Actinomycetota; class Actinomycetes; order Actinomycetales; family Micrococcaceae; genus Arthrobacter. The sequence goes on from NZ_KV467168.1 coordinate 394,371, forward strand.
CCGCTGATCGCCGCAGCGTTCGTCGGCGCCGGACAGCCCATGCTCGTCGCGGTCTACATGATCGCCATTGTCGCCCTCAGCCTCATCGTCTACTTCACCCTCCCGGAGACGGGCAACCGCGGCGACCGTGCCACCGTGGCGCTTGCTGACCCTGAAGTACTCGAAGGCGAACACCTGCTCGCGAGCACCTCGCAGGCCACCGGCGCGGTGAAGCGTTCCCACTAGGCACGCTGCCGCCCTGGGAAGCCGCGGCGGCTCGACCGGGCACAGGGGCGTGACGGCCCCGGGCCTCGTCGAGCCGCCCGACTCGTGAAGGGTGCGATCCCTTAAGCACGATCGAAATAGACATTGCCGTATGAACGAAACAATTTTTCCATAGGCGCAGAACTAAAGGGGGTTTCCACATGAACCAAATGATTATTAACACGTTTTCCTACCTATGGTCATCTTCGGCAATTGATGCAATCACCGAATTAGTCGACAACGGGTATAAAACTTTCGAAGTTCCGGTTAGCTCCCCACATTGCTGGCCGGATGAAATATCCGCCCTCGAACGTGCGGCAATCCGTGAAAGACTTAATGAATATGGCGCCAAAATCAGGTCACTGAACGCCGGCGGATACGACATCAACCTGGCCAGCCCTGGCGCCAGCATGCGCCGCAAAAGTATCGAGCACATCACGTCGGTGATCGACTTGGCTGCAGCGTGGGATGTCCCCGAGGTTGTGATCTCCCCCGGCACAAGGCGCCCGATGATCTCACCGTCACTCGAGAAGACCTACGGGTGGATGTACGAGAGCCTGGAGAACCTGATTCCGCTTGCCAAACAGGCCGGCACACGGCTGCTTTTCGAAAACACCCCCTATTGCTTCACCCCCACCATCCAGGACCTGGCAGGGGTCGTAAGCACGATCAACGACGACTCAGTCAAGGTCGTGTACGACGTCGCCAACGCTGCGTACATCGGAGAGGATCCCGTAGAAAGCCTGCTCTCCCATCACGAATCGATTGGCCTGGTACACATTTCTGATACGGGCACGGACACTTGGGGCCACGATCCGATCGGCACCGGAGTAATCGACTGGAGCGGCCTGGGCAAGGCCGTCAGAGAAACGTGCGGAGTCAACAACGTTGTTCTTGAGATCATTCGCGAAGAGAACCCCGTCCAAGAATTTCAGAAGGCAATGCAGGACCTCAAAGATCAGGGCTGGGAACTGGCAAACTAGCCCGATGTCCGGTGACGCGGCGCGGTAGCGGAGGATCCGCAGGAAAGTGTGTAAATAGTTCACATTGCGAATCGATCATCAACGCCAGGAATGTGGCAGGTCATGATTTGCATGAGATTTGCAGCAGCAATTTTTGGCATGTGAACCGCTGATAAAGGAGTATGAGCGATGAGAGCTTTGGTTAGTGGCGGAAGCAGCGGTATAGGAGCAGCAACCTGCCTCAGAATCGCAGAGGCGGCTCTGGCTCGTGGCGTGCACCCGATGATCGCCGTGGCAGGACACGATTCGAACGGCAACCAGGAACAAGTCGTTCGTTCAATCCAGTCAATGGGGGGTACCGCTATCGCGTTGGCAGGCAACCTTGGCGACCCAGAGGTGCCAGGTAAATTGGTAGAAGCCGCGGTAACCGAATTTGGCGGGTTGGACGCACTCGTAGCAAACGCGGGAATCGCAAACCCCGGCGCCATCTGCGACGTGTCCCTTGAAGACTGGGACGAAATGTTCGCCGTCAACCTTCGCGGCCCGTGGCTTCTCGCGAAAGCAAGCCACCCACATTTGAGGCAGAGCCGCGGATCCGCCTGCTTCACCTCTTCCATGTCTGGTCAGGTACCGCATGCTGGATCAGGCGCCTACAGCCCCAGCAAAGCCGCGCTGACGATGCTGGCCCAAACACTTGCGCTGGAATGGGCACCCGAAGGAATTCGCGTCAACGTCGTCTCACCAGGCATGACCCACACGCGGTTGACCGAAAAAATGTATGCCGATCCCCAAATCAAAAAGGCAAGGGAAAACATCATCCCGTTGGCAAGAGTTGGAGAACCCGTGGACATTGCGAACGTGATCGAGTTCCTTGTAAGCCCGCTTTCGGGGTACGTCACGGGGCAAGACATCTGCGTCGATGGCGGCTTTACCAAGTCCATTCTTAGCCATATCCCTGGTCGACCCAGCTCTAAATCCTGACACCCGGTCTGTACCAGCACCCCGAAAAGTGGCGTCTCCGTCGCCCTTCACACTAGCGGCCACGCTACCGGCGAGCTGCTCCAGGCATTTGCCCTGACTAACTATGGCGGGTCAGTGCACCCTTGCGCTTAGGGTCGGTTGCGCTAGGCCGTCCCGCCGTCGCGCTCGGCCCGACGCTGCCGCAGTGTCGCCCGAAGCTGCCGCGCACTCTCGCAAACGCCGTGGGGGGCGGTCGCCCCGCGCGCCTCTGAGCTGCGGGGTCCCCGCGTTAGAAGACCAGACGCGTAAGTGGCAGCGATGCCCGTCAAATTCGCGTACACCCCAACCTGACACAGCGGAGCCTTAGGCCGCAGTTTCTTTTGAAGGTGCCAGACTCGTCGGCTGGACGCCGAACCAACGAGCGCGTGCGATCTTCGGCGGGGCGCTGCTCCTTTTAGCAATAAGCCATGGATCCATCTGGCCGTATTGGAAGCTGACGTTCCCAGTGGACGTAGTCATCTGTGCTCAGCGCGGCTTCGTCGATGTCGATTCCCCAGCCGGGGCGGTCGGGGCGGAGTTCTAGGTGGCCGTCGGTCGGGAGGTAGGGGTCTGGGCACCAGGTGGTTTCTTCGAGTTTGTATTCGAGGATGGAGAAGTTGCTGCAGGCTGCGGCAAAGTGCAGGTTGTGGGCGACTGCGAGTGGGCCCATGGGGTTGTGGGGTGCCACTGTGGTGAAGTGTGCTTCGGCGATGGTAGCGATTCTCCGCATTTGGGATATTCCTCCGACGACGCAGATGTCCGGCTGGATGATGTCTGCTCCAGCGCCTGAGAGGAGGCTCAGGAACTCGTTTGCCGAGTAGAGGCTCTCGCCGGTCGCCAGGGGGACATGGAGTTCTGCGCGGAGCCTGTGCCATGCCGGGAAGTATTCGGGCCGGATGGGTTCTTCGAAGAAGAGCGGCTGGTATGGCGCCAGGGCGTTGCCGAGTTGGATCGCTTGGTATGGCTCGAAAATCTTGGCATGGGCATCAAAAGCGAAGTCCCAGGCGTCGGAACATGCTTCCCGTACGGCGGCGAAGTAGTCAGCCGTTTCCTTGACCACGAGCCCCCAGCGGCGATCGTGCAGCTCTCCGCGGAACGGGCTTAGCTTGAAAGCGGTGAATCCGTATTCTTCGTTGAGTTCCTGGGTGATTTCCCGGCATTCGATCGGGTCCGGGGCTGAGTAAACGCCCGCGTATACGGAGACGCGGTCTCGCACTGATCCCCCGAGGAGGCTGTAGACAGGAACGTCGAGTGCTTTGGCCGCGATGTCCCACAGTGCATGGTCTACTGCCGAGATTGCTGCCAGGCCGATGGCTCCTTGCGGGAACCGGGCTTTGCGAATGAGTTTTTGGGTCACGTACTCCACGCGCCTGGGATCATCCCCCTTGACCTGTTCAAACAGGTAGTCCAGGACCGGAACAAGGGCCCAGTCCGGGCCATGGTTATAGGCCTCACCCCAGCCGGATATTCCTTCATCGGTGTCAATCCGAAGGAGCAGCCGCGGCCGGGTGCCGACTCGTTGCATGAAGGTCTTGAAGCCCGTGATTTTCATGCGACCACTGTCTTTTCCGAGGGCCGGGGAGTGGCGAGAAGGTTGTGGCTGGTTGCCCAGTCTGCAAGGATCTCCGCGATTTCGGTCCTGTCCGAATCATCAACTTCGCGGCTGGGCGGTCTGATGGATCTGTCACAAAGGTCCAGCTGCGCGAGGGCTTCCTTGACCACGCTGACGTTGTTGGCCGACCGGTGTTCGGCGCGCATTTCCTCAAACCTGGATATCCGAGCCAGCAGCGACCCGGCCAATGAATAGCTTCCATTGCGTAGGGCGTCACGGAGGGCAAGCGAAAGTTCCGGGTTGACGTTGACGAGTCCCGAAGTGAATCCCGTGGCCCCGTGGGCAGCGTAGGAAAGGGCGTATGGTTCGGCCAGGCCGGCAATCCAGACGAAGCGGTCGGCGCCGGCCAGGTCCCGGATCCGTGCGAACTGAGTTGGATCGGGCACTGCGTATTTGATTCCGATGATGTTCGGGCACCGATCGGACAATTCCACCAGCATGGGCGCGGTCACCCATTCATTGCGGATGTACAGGACGAAGGCCGTTTCCGGGACAGCGGAGGCGATCTCGGCGTGGTACTCCACCCAGCCGGCGGCTGAAATATGTGGATGGGTGGGCTGGTGGATCATGGCCATTGGAATGCCTGCATCCCTGCCAAGGCGCACGTCCGTGATGGCCGTCTGGATGTCATGACCCACGCCAAGGAGAAGCGTCGCCTCATCCCCGGCCGCCTCGGCAGATGCCTCGATCAGCAATTTGCGTTCAGCTGCTGTCAGCGCATAGAACTCGCTGGTATTCCCGTTCGGCGTGATGGTGGTGACACCGTTGTCGATCAGCCGGCGCAAAAGGATCTTGAATGTCGAAAGGTCCACAGCGCCGTTCTTGTACGGCGTCACTGGAATTGCCACGACGTCCGCTAAAGCTGACCTCAGGTCGGAGAAGGTCATGATTGCCCCTTAGCGATCTGTCCGACCGCGCGGGCGGCGAAACTGCGAATGTGATGGAGTACCAGTTCCGCCGTTTTGCCTGCATCACCGCTTCGTGCCGCGGCAAGGATTTCAGCGTGCTCGGCCGCTTCTTCCTCCCAGGAGTGCTGCTTAATCCAGGCGTTCGCCGAAATGAGGGCCGTTTGCTCCCGCAGCCCGTCAAGCATCTGCGTAAGAACTGTGTTGCCGCTGTTTGAGTACAGCAACTGGTGGAAATCACGGTTTGCCAGGCTACGTTCCGCTTCGTCCCTGGCTTCCGCTGCCCGGTCAAGGGCCTCCTGCGCCCGCACCACGTTGAAGCCACGTTCGACGGTTCGCGCAACCGCAACGGGCTCCAGCAAGGAGCGGACATCGAAGATGCTGGTCGCCATTTCCTCATCAACAACGCGCACCGTGGCGCCCTTGTATTCGCTCATCGTTACCAGGCCTGCCCCAGCCAGAGTCTTAAGCGCTTCCCTGACCGGAGTTTTGGAAATGCCAAAATGACGAGCCAGTTCGGTCTCCACCAAAGCCTGCCCGGCGGCTAGCTCACCAGTCAGAATCGAGCGCCGGAGGGCCTCAACAACGAGGTTGGTCCTGGACGCCGTCGGCAGCAACGCCCCGCCCATGAATTGCGTACTCATAATAATTTCCTTTCGACCAAAACATCATATCATGCACATCGTATGTAGTATATGATGTACGAGAAGGGCCGGACGGGGATCATTTCCCGCTAATCCATTGACCCGCTTCATCCATTGAGAGGAACGCAATGATGCGTAAGAACAAGGGACCGTCGCTCAAAAGGAACCGCCGTGGCGGGACCCTGGTCGGGGTCGCTGCCATAATCACGGCGGCACTGGGGTTGGGTGCCTGCGGGACGGGCACTGACAGCTCCGGCGCGGAAGGGGGCGATGTTGTCCTTGAACTTTGGGACACGGACACCCGCCCCGAGCGCACGGAAAACCTGAAGAAATTGATCAGTATGTTCGAGGAGAAGAATCCGTCCATCAAGGTCAATTACCTTGGCCTGCCGACGGACTCTTACATGCAGAAGATCAGCACGGCGATTGCGACGAAGGCGACACCGGACATCATTACACCCAAGGCATCGGACATTTCCGCGCTTGTTGCTCAGAAGGCGCTGGCGCCTCTGGATGAGAAGTTTGAAGGCGGCGGCTGGGACGCGAAGGTTTCACCGGCCATGACCAAGTCCTCCAAGGCTGCATCTCCTGACGGGAAGCTGTACCTGACACCAGCCACGAGTTTGGCGGACGTCATCTATTACCGGTCAGACTTCTTCAAGAACGCCGGATTGTCAGCTCCTACTTCCTGGGATGACTTCTACGCGGTGGCGGACAAGCTCACAGACAAGTCAACGGGGAAGTTCGGCTACACCCTGCGCGGTGGGAACGGCTTCTTCTCGCAATTTGTCCAGATGGTCTACCCGCAGGCCGGCGTCGATACATTCTTCCGGGAAGACGGCACCTCAACCCTGAACGATCCTGCAGTCGTAGCCGCGGCCGAGGACTATGTCGATCTCTACGGCAAGGACACCGCCGAGAGTGACCTGACTGCTGACTTCAAAACGATGGTGGCCCAGTTCGGCTCCGGTGGCGCCGCCATGCTCAGCCACAGCATCGGTTCGTACCCCACCCACGTCGCCGCCCTCGGAGCCGACAAAGTCGCAGCGGTGGCACCATTTCCCTCAAAGTCGGGCAAGTCAGTGCTCTCTGGCCGTATGACTACCGGTTTTGCCATGTTCGAGACCAGCAAACACAAGGAAGCCGCCTGGAAGTTTCTTGAGTACACGATGAGCGTTGAGGGCAACAGCTTCTGGGCGCAGAAATCCGGTTACCTCCCGGGCAACCTCGAAGTCGCCAAGGAATCCTGGGTCACCGAGAACCCCGCCATGCAGACGTCCATCAAGGCACTCGAAAACAAAGACGCCGTTGTCCTTGAACAGCCGTTCTACCTGCCGGAGTTCAACTCCATCACCACCACGGAGATGCTTCCTGAATGGCAGCGGGTGCTTCAGAAACAGCTTTCAGTCAAGGACTTCCTGACCCAATCGGCCGAGAAGCTCACGAAGGCCCAACAAAAATACATGAAGAAGTGACGCCATGTCTGTCATAACCCCCGAACGTCCGGCGCAATCAAAACAACGAAAGCCCAAAGCCAAGCTCCGCCGTTTCTACCCCTACTTCCTGATCGGCCCGGCAGCGGTGCTGACGCTGGTGTTCCTGGTCTACCCGGTCGGCAGCGTCTTCTACTACAGCCTTCAGCACTCCAACGTCACCCAGCCGTGGAACGACGGGTTCGCCGGCCTGGACAACTTCATCGCCATGGGCTCTGACCCCCTCTTCTGGCGCAGCCTCACCTTCACCCTCCAATGGGTGGCCGTGGAGGTTGGACTGCAGTTCATCTTTGGGTTGGCACTGGCACTGCTGATCAACAAAACATTCATCGGCCGGGCCGTCGCCCGCTCGCTCGTCTTCTCTCCCTGGGCAGTTTCCGGCATCCTCACCACCACCATCTGGATCCTGATCTACAACCCATCAACCGGAATCGGCCGCTACCTCGCAGATATCGGAATCGGAGAATATGGGTTCTCGCTCCTTTCCGGCAGCGGAACAACATTCTGGGCCGTGGTCCTAGCCGAAATGTGGAAAGGCATACCCTTCTTCGCGATCCTTATCCTGGCCGACCTCCAATCGGTGTCCCTCGAACTCTACGAATCCGCAGATGTCGATGGAGCCAGCACGTTGCGGAAATTCCTGTCCATCACATGGCCTCACATACGGCAGGCCGTCATCATCGCCACCCTGCTTCGGGCCGTCTGGGAATTCAACAACGTCGACCTCCTCTACACCCTGACCGGCGGCGGACCTGCCGGCGCCACCACAACGCTGCCCCTCTACGTGGCACAAACAGCCATCCATGACCGAGACTTCGGCTACGGCTCCGCACTAACAGTGGTGGCCTTCATGATCCTGACCTTCTTCTCGCTGGTCTATCTGCGCATCACCAAGTCCAAAGAGGATGACAAATGACCTCCTTGCTTCCCCAAACAAGGCCAACCCGCCCTCAGACAGGGGACAACGGCGAATACACAAACCGGCCCCTCAGCCCTCTGAAAAAGCGCGCGCGCCGCATAGACCGGATCCTGACTTACGTGCCGCTGGCACTGTTCCTCATCTTCACGCTCGTACCTTTTTATTGGATGCTGCTGTTCGCATTCCGCCCCTCAGGATCAACGTCGCTGGTCCCGTGGCCGATTACGTTCGAGCATTTCGAGACCGTATGGAACGGGTCCGGATTCGGTATCTACTTCAAAAACAGCCTCTTTGTCGCCGTCATGAGCCTGCTGACCTCCACCGTGATCGCCCTGCTGGGCGGTTACGCGCTTGCCCGATTCAAGTTCCGCGGGAAAACACTCTTCCTGGTAGCCATGCTCTGCACCCAGTTCGTGCCAGGGGCCATGATGCTCATCCCACTCTTCGAGATCTTCAACGCAGTCGGCCTTACCGACAGCCTCTGGAGCCTCATCATCTCGGACACCGTGTTTCATCTACCGTTGTCCCTGGTCCTGATGTCAGGCTTCATCAGGAACGTCCCCGTGGAACTGGAAGAAGCTGCTTGGGTTGACGGCTGCACCCGCATCCAAGGATTCCGGCTAGTGGTACTGCCCCTCCTAAAGCCTGGCATCGTGGCCGTTGGTTCGTTCGCCTTCATCAGCGCCTGGAACAACTTCCTCTTCGCCATCATGTTCATCAGCAGCCAGGACCAATTCACCGTCCCCGTCGGTCTCAGCTACCTGCTGGGCGAATTCGGCGCCGATTTCGGAGCCCTCGCCGCAGGCGGCGTCATCGCCATCATTCCCGTGGTGCTGCTCTTCGCCTACGTCCAGAAATTCCTGGTTCAGGGACTGAGCGCCGGAGCAGTCAAGGGATAACCAACACCCGCAACCGCCGCTGCTGGTTATCCTTCCCCCACTAGCCACTAATTTCCCCGAGGAATCACTATGACCCTTACAGGACACTCACTGATCGCCGGGCAGCCCCTCGTCGGCGACGGCAAGACCACTTTTGCCTTCAACCCCGCCACGAATGAACAGCTCCACCCCGCCTACTCGTTGATCACCGAAGAGCAGTTGACGACGGCGACCTCCGCCGCCGCTGCTGCCTACCCCTCGTTCAGCACCTTGGATCCGGAAACCCATGCCGCGTTCCTGGACGCGATCGCGGACAATATCGAGGCCATCGGCGAGGAACTGATCATCCGCGCGGGCCAGGAAACCGGGCTGCCCGCGGCCCGGCTGCAGGGCGAACGGGCCCGCACCACCGGCCAGTTGCGGCTCTTCGCGAACGTTGTCCGGCAGGGCGACTTCCGCGGCGTCCGGATCGACCCGGCCCTCCCGGACCGTGCCCCGCTGCCGCGTGCCGATATCCGCCAGCGGCAGATCCCGCTCGGCCCGGTGGCCGTGTTCGGTGCCAGCAACTTCCCGCTGGCGTTCTCGACGGCGGGCGGAGACACCGCCTCGGCCCTGGCCGCGGGCTGCCCGGTGGTGTTCAAGGCCCACAACGCCCACCCCGGCACCGGCGAACTCGTGGGCCGGGCAGTGGTCAAGGCCGTCAAGGACTTCCGCCTACACCCGGGCGTGTTCTCCCTGGTCTACGGCCCCGGCGCCAGCATCGGCCAGGCCCTCGTAGCCGACCCCAACATCAAGGCCGTCGGCTTCACCGGCTCCCAGGCCGCCGGCATTGCCCTGATGCGCACCGCGGCCTCCCGGCCCGAACCCATCCCGGTCTACGCCGAAATGTCCTCGCTCAATCCTGTGTTCGTCTTTGAAGGTGCGCTCAACGGCTCCGCCGAAGACATTGACGCCCTCGCCACCCAGTACGTCACCGCGGTCACCGGAAGCTCAGGGCAGCTCTGCACCTCCCCGGGCCTGCTGTTCGCCCCCGCAGGCGAGGCAGGTGACAGACTCGCTGCCGCCGTCGGCCGCGCCGTGTCCGCCTGCGCGGGACAGACCATGCTGACCGAAGGCATCGCCGGATCCTGGAACGCCGGCGCCGCAGCCCTCGGTTCCGCAGACGGCGTCACCGTCGTCGGAAAGGGCACCACCGGCCCCACCGAAAACGCACCGGCACCCACCATCTTCGGCACCCCGGTCCGGGACTTCGTCAGCAACCACGTCCTGCACCAGGAAATCTTCGGCGCAGCATCCCTGGTCATCCGCTACTCCTCCACAGCGGACCTCATCGAGGCTGTCAACCGGCTCGAAGGCCAGCTCACCGCCACCCTGCAGCTCACCGAAGCGGACTACCCGACGGCGGCGCCGCTCATCCCGGCCCTCGAACAGAAAGTGGGACGGATCATCGTCAACGGCTGGCCCACCGGCGTCGAGGGAGGCCACGCCATGGTCCACGGCGGACCCTTCCCCGCCACGTCCGATTCACGCACCACCTCCGTCGGAACCCTCGCCATCAGCCGCTTCCTGCGGCCGGTGGCGTACCAAAACCTTCCGCCAGAACTCCTCCCGGCCCCGCTGCAGGACGACAACCCCTGGCACCTCAACCGCCGCATCAACGGCGAACAGCAGTTGGCGACAACCTACGTGTGAACGGCAGTTGCGGCGTCCCTATGTGATTCACCTGCGGGACCCCAACCCCGCAAAAACGCGGGAGGCGGCAGATTCACGAAGACTCCGACTCTCCCAGCGGCCCTTTTCACCCACGTGAATGCACCATGGTCGTTCTGGGCGTTAGGTACCCCAATGCCATCCCGCACCCCAACAGTGCCACGCCAAGGGATATGTTCAGACCAGGAATGTTCCTCGGCAGGCAGAGCACAAATGTCATCTTTTACGACCCCATCCGGCCTAAAGGAATAGGTCCGATTAATAACGGCATCTTCGAGCTTTTCAGCGGCTTCCCTGCCGGCCGAGCCTCCACAGACGTACCTGGGCCGGAAGCAACCAAGTCGCAGAGAGGCCATCGAAACTGTCACCGGCGACCTAGCAGTACTTGCATCGTGAAAGCCTACGTAAGCACCTGCCTCCGCTCACAGGGTTATCAGGTTGAGAGCTCGAAAACCCCTTGTCGAGTCAGGCGGAGGTATAGCCGGGCCAGACTCGGAAAATCTGGAGATTTGACGTCGTGGCAAGGATGCTTGGCGAATTAGGGCACACCCAAAGCTGACGTCAGGGCGGAAACCATGCGTGGTCAGAATGAGGTTCGATTCTTCTCTTTTGACATTGGCTTGGGAAGGCCCGTATATCCAGACCTGATACTTGCGACAGAGCCCACGACAGCGCAACATCGACGTCCGTCGGGCACGGTCCCTCGTCGGACCATGTCAGCTCGTCAAGTATTCGAGGGGACCGATCGGCGAAACTGCTGGGTGGAGTTTGTGAGCTTACCGTGGCGGGAGCAGCGCCAGTGTTTGCCGTCTGTCCAACATTTCAGGGTGTCAGGGGTCGGGTCCACTCCTGTTAGTCATGGTGCCCCGCTCCCCCACAATTTATGAACGACCAAGCCAAGCCATCTTCGCTGTTTGTCACCCTGAACTTCATGGTCGCCGACCCGTCCCCCTGCGCCATCAGGGCGCTAGTGCCCGCCCGTACGCTAGTTCGCTTCGGCGCTCTTCCCTAGCCACCGGCAGACCCATAAAAGCAGACGTAAGTGTGGACAGTGTCCACACACACTTTGGCAGGACAAACCGAGCACAAACCGCTCGCTCACGTGTACGAGGAGCCCTTCAAAAGAATTTTCGTACCAAAGTCGCCGACGTCATGTTGTGCCCGCAATCCCGAACCATGAATAGGTGTTGGCCACCCCCGACCAACCTGCCAGAACCGAAACGAGGAACCACATAATCCCAGCCCACAGCAGGCGGAGGGCCCATCAGCCAGGACCCTGAACCCGCCACTCACACACCTGAATAGGCCACCGCGGCGGCCAGGCCACAGCCCGCGCACCAGCGTCAGAGGGACGACACCACAAGCTTTGTACACACGTTAAAAGCAACATCCCCTCTGACGAGGGGATCCACTGTGCCCGAGGTGGGACTCGAACCGCATTCCAGCTCTTGCAAACACTGGGAACTCCAGAAAACATAGCCAATCCGGCCCAATCCGACCGATGTACGACCCAGTCCGAAGCCAAAAGTGTGGACAATGTCCACACTTGATTTTTGCCACATTCCTATTCCAAAAAGGGCAGCAGGAGGACTTCACCGTTGTGACGAAAGGCAAGTTTTCGGCGATTATCTGAGCGTGCTCGGGCAGTTAGCGCAACGCGGCCGTGTCAGCTCGTTAGCGGGGTACACAAGGTTGTATTGCACTAGAGGTTGGTTGCGTTCTTGCCGGTCGGGTCCTCTGCTGCTGGATCAGCCAAGGCAAGCCCACCCACGGGGCTGCGGTCCCAATGGATGAGCTTCCAGCCGCCGTCAGGATCCCCTTCAAGGGCCACGATGCCTGTATTGTCCAGTTCGTGCTCCGCAGCAAATTCGTGGTCTATGTCCTCTGCCCGGCGACCGACCCAGGTGCGGATAGCGGCACCGTGGCTTACGACTGCGGCCGTTCCGTGTTGTCCAGCCGCGCGTTCCGCGACATGGGCAATGGCAGCGTCGAAACGGCCGAAGAAGGCGTGACCGTCCGGTCCGGCTGGCATACGTGGATCCAGTTGGCCGGCCGCCCAAGAGAAAATCGTCCCCAAGTAGCGTTTGAGGGATTCACGGTCAGCCAGTTTTTCAAGGGAACCCGCTTCAATTTCATGAAGGCCGTCGAGGACCTCCACATCCAGGCTGTGCATAATGCCCAACGGTGCAGCGGTGACCTGCGTTCGGGTCAGCGTGGATGCGTAAAGCGCCCCGATTGTCTCGTTCGCGAGCGAGCGGGCCATAGCTTGTGCCTGCTGTTCACCCAATTCTGTAAGGCCGGGGCCGGGGTGGTCTGTGTCCAACCGGCCGAGTACGTTTTCGGGGGTCTGTCCGTGGCGGATAAGGAGCAGCTTCATGCCTCAAGTGTCGCATCATAAGCACCCGAAATGTCAATGGACGTACCATTTAGTCTCCTCGGCTTTAGTTGATGCGGAGCCTTCAGCCCACGTGTGGTAAACGCCCTTTCCAAAGCTGAGACCGAATAGCCAGAGCTGCGAGCATGAGAATGGCTTTGCAGTTTGACCGAAGACCGCCCTGCCTAGCCGATATTACGACGGGATGGTGTGCTCACGCCCAAATGCCGACTATTTGCTCGTCGACGAGTGGGGGCTGGGGGCGTTTAGGGCTGGAATTGGTTTGTCGGCAGGGGTAGCGTCGAATGGACCAAGGGTGACGCTACTGGTGGTCCTTTGGAAAGTGCGTCTGTTGAAGGAGCGGCATGGCTGGATGGAACGCTGACACCTCCGCCGGGCCACTCGGTCCTGGAACGGTCACCTTGGTGGAAGGCTCGTCGTTCTGCATATCCGCTGGGAACGGGGACATCTATCCTGGTCGTTCACAGGGGGTTTTCGTGGATGACACCCGTATCCTATCGAGCTGGAATCTCGCTGTTAATGGAGAACCGCTGGAGCCTTTGGCCGCGCGGATGGTGACGCCCTACCGAGCCATTTTTACGGCGCGCACAGCCAGTGAGGGCGGCTATGCCGACAGCCCGTTGATTATGGAGCGCATCCGGGAGATTGGTTCAGGAATTGTGGAGCAGCTTCACCTTCATAACTACTCAGCCGCACCACTGGACTGTTTGATTTCCATCAATGTTGAGGCGGACTTCGCCGATCTTTTCGAGGTGAAGGAAGCGCGTACGCGTAGACACTGGGACGAGACGCGGGAAGTGGAAGGTGACTCCCTGATCATCAGGGCTGTGTGGCAGGACCTTCGGAAGGGCGTGGTCGTGTCGGCCGGCCACGGTGCAGCGATCTCAGAGTCGCTGACATATCGCACAATTGTCCCTGCGCACGGACAATGGCACACCACCGTGAGCGCGACTCCAACGAAGGAAGGCTACCGACCGGCTGGGCCAATCGCGCATCCGTCCGAAGGCGAAATGTCTCCAAGAGACCTGCGAAGGCAGGAATGGGTCTCCAAAATTCCTGTCGTCCATGTAACCAACCGTTCAATCGAGCGAACCCTTAGGCGCAGTTACGACGACCTGGGAGCCCTTCGTATCGAAGATCCTGCCCATCCGGACAGAGTTGTTGTTGCGGCGGGCGTGCCCTGGTTCATGGCATTGTTCGGCAGGGACTCGTTGTGGGCTTCTTTTATGGCCATGGCTGTCGACCCCTCCCTTGCCCTCGGCACTGTGCAAACCCTGGCCGATCGTCAGGGCAGGGTTGTGGACACAATGAGCGAGGAAGAGCCTGGCAAGATTCTGCATGAAGTCAGACTTGGTGTTTCCAGCGAGTTGGCGCTGGGCGGAAAGTCTGCGTATTACGGCAGTGTCGACGCCACGCCACTGTTCGTGGCTGTCATAGGGGAAATCAGCCGCTGGGGTTTCGCTCCGGAAACCATCGCCGCGTTGATTCCTCACGTGGACCGGGCGCTGGGCTGGATTCAAAACTATGGTGATCGTGACGGCGACGGATTCGTGGAATACGCACGACTCAACCCCGACGGTCTCATTAACCAAGGGTGGAAAGATTCCTGGGACGCCATCTGTTTTGCGGACGGCCGTTTAGCCGAGCCCCCAATCGCGTTGTGTGAGGTGCAGGCATACGTGTACGGCGCATATCTCGCTCGTTCCTGGCTAGCCTTCGACGCCGGTGATGTTCCCTTGGCGACGGAATACGAGGACCGCGCAGCGAGGCTGAAGCGAGACTTTAATGAGCGCTTTTGGTTGCCGGAGCGAGGCTACTACGCCATGGCACTGGACGGTGACAAAAAGCCAGTTGACGCTTGTGCTTCCAATATGGGCCACTGCTTGTTGTTCGGCATTGTCGACGAGGACAAGGCCGAGTTGGTAGCAAAAAAACTCATGTCCCCTGAAATGTTCAGCGGGTGGGGCGTGCGCACGTTGGCCTCCGACATGGAGGCTTATAACCCCGTGAGCTATCACAACGGCTCCGTCTGGCCGCACGACAATGCCATCATCGCGGCCGGACTTCTGCGCTACGGTTTCGTGGATGAGGCACAGCGTATAGCCACAGCACTGCTTGAGGCAGCAGAATATTCAGAGGGTCGTTTACCCGAGCTGTTCTGCGGGTTCACCCGGGACCAAACCGGTGAACCAATTCCATACCCAACCGCCTGTTCGCCGCAGGCATGGGCCGCTACCACTCCGATCATGCTGATAAAAAGTTTGATGGGGTATTACCCTGACGTTGCCCTTGGCGGCTTGTGGATGGAGCCGGTGCTTCCGGAATCCTATGGCGAGCTACACATCAGCAACGCCCCCATGGCAGGCAGCCGGATCAGCATTGATGTTTCAGGTTCCAATGCGACTATTCAAGGGCTCCCCGTAGAGCTCGTATTCCATCGAGGAATGCGCCCCTGGTCTGCCGATCTCGTAAGAATGGGTCGGCTGCGCAAGAAAAACTAGCGGCAGCGGCCGCTGCCCAAGGAACCACTTGGCTTCAGTGCGTACTGCCAGACGCTAGTGACACGCTTAGGGTCGATGACACTCCATATTCTCCATCGGTCTCAGTTCTGCCGTTGACAGGAAGGGAACCCACAGGGCGGCCTCCTGCCATTGGCGAGGATCGCCGCGGATCAGGAATGAAGCTCCCGTGTCAACCCGTAAGGAACCTGATCCGATAATCTGGCCGTGTACCTACCGGCTTCTTGACGGGTTATCAGGATTCCGTGTGCCCTCGTGCGCCTGGCAGCTTCCTGAAGGGCAGCTTCAGCGGCCTCCAGTCGTTGCTCAAGGTCGTGCCTGCTGGTGACTTCGATATTGATGGCTTCAATGATGTTAGACATGCTGTTTCCCGTTGTTCGTCTGTTGGTGTCCACTGATCATCTGTGCGCCTAAGAAGAACGCCAGTTCGGCGGTCGAAATTGAGCTAGCCTGCGTCAGTGGCTGCTCGGCGGCTGCCACTTTCTGGCCGGATAAGGCGAATCTGTCTGACGCACGGAGTGGTGGCCGGCTCGTGCGAGGACCTTATTCAAAGGCTATTTGAGCCTTCATCGGGACCAGGTCAAGGGGTCGCGGCCGTCATACGGTAGGGCATCGTTGAGTGCAACTTTTGAGGTTCCACCCAAACTTCGTAGCCTTCAGCGGCTTCTATCATTATCCTGCGGTCCAGCCCGGACGCTGCCAGCCAAAGAGCTGAGGAATCCGGCATTGCCTCTTCGACGGTCCCTGTGCGGAAACCTTGGTGGTGCTTTCTGACTTCCAACTTCCACCCGGACTCCGACGAGTTGACTCCAATCCTCAGGGCGGTGTGCGGCCATCCAGATCTCCCTCCAGTTTCTTGTCGTGGTTGCGGGTGGAGCGTCGTGTCCGCATTTCAGGCACCGGCTCCGTTGGGGCGCGTCAGGAATCAGCTGATGCCGGGCCAGCCGGTGTACGCCTCCGCGAGGTACGCCAATCCGTGCCGTGAGGAGACAACCGAGTTCAGTTCGCCCAACTGCCGTGCCCTTGAGAAGTCATTGGCGCCTTCGGGCGTGTGCAGCATGGTGGTCATCCAGTAGGAGAACTGTTGGGCTTTCCAGACGCGGTCCAGAGCACGGGCACTGTAGGCCCCCAAGAGGTCGGAGGAGCCCGAACGGTAGTAGCTTTCAAGTCCTTCGAAGAGCATCCTCACGTCGTGGATGGCCAAGTTCAGGCCTTTTGCGCCGGTGGGCGGCACGGTGTGCGCGGCATCCCCCACCAGGAACAGGTTTCCGTACCGCATGGGAGTGTGGACGAAGCTGCGGAAGGGCAAAACCATTTTCTCGATGACGGGGCCTTCGTTGAGTTCGAAGCCGTTGCCGTTGACCCGGCGGCGGAACTCGGCCCAGATCCGGTCGTCATCCCACTCCGCCACGTTTTCCTTCGGATCACACTGGAAGTACATCCGCTGCACGGTCTCGGTGCGCTGGCTGATGAGTGCGAAACCCTTGTCGGAGTTGGCGTAAATGAGCTCCTCGGCGCTGCGGGCGGCCTGCGCGAGAATGCCGAACCAGGCGAACGGGTATTCATGGAAGTGCCACTTCCGGTCGGCCTCAGGGATTTCGAAGCGGCAGTGGCTTCGGGAACCGTCCGCACCCACTAAATACTCGGCCTGGATCTCGTACTCGACACCGTCGGCATCCGTAAACCAGACCTTGGGTTTGCCTTCCAAATCATGGATGGTGGTGTTGGTAACGCTGTAGCGGACATCGCCGCCGTCGGCGCTCCTACGGGCGGCAAGGTCGAGGAAAACATCTGTCTGCGGGTAGAGCCAGACGGACTCCCCCACCAGCTCCTTGAAGTCCACGCGATGGCTTTCCCCATTGAACCGGAGCTCGATGCCGTCGTGCCGGTCCCCGTCGCGGAGCACCCGGTCCGAGACTCCGCTGTCCACGAGCAGGTTGACGGTGCCGTGCTCCAGGATTCCGGCGCGGACTGTCTCGGCGATGTCCTTGTGGCTGCGGATCTCGATCACTGTGGAGTCGATGCCGGCCTGGGCCAGCAGGTGGGAAAGCATCAGCCCGGCGGGACCGGCGCCCATGATAGCCACCTGGGTGGTGATGATGTGACGGTTAGACAAGTGTTCCTCCTGCAAGTCTTTGGGCGACGCTGGCTCTGGCCTCGAGGTTTTCCGGGGTAACCGTGCCGAGAGCGAGCAGCATTCGTTCCGTGACTTCGCCCACGGCACCCATGCCGTTTACTCGGGCAAGGATCCCACGGTCAGCGTAGATGGCTACCATGGCTTCGGTTTGCTCGTGGTAGAGATCAAGTCGGTGGCGGATGACTACTTCGGTGTCATCGCTGCGGCCTGCTTCTTGCGCTCGTATTAGCAACCGCCGGACAAGTTCCTCGTCCACCGCAGTGACTTGCAGGACGGCGTCGATT
Source organism: Arthrobacter sp. B6 (assembly GCF_001663775.1). GTDB lineage: Bacteria > Actinomycetota > Actinomycetes > Actinomycetales > Micrococcaceae > Arthrobacter. Next base: position 412,071 of record NZ_KV467168.1, read on the forward strand.
CGCTGGCCACTATCGGCGAGAATCTGGTCGAGATAATCCACCTGAGCTCGGGTGCGGGGGTAGCCATCCAAAAGAAAGCCATTGCTGACGTCTGCCTCGTTGAGGCGGGTCCGTACCATCCTGTTGGTCACACCGTGCGGGACGAAGTCTCCTGCCTCCATGTAGATTTTTGCTTCCATGCCAAGGGGCGATTCGCTCTTTACGTGGGCGCGGAAGATATCACCGGTGGAAACCGGCACGATGCCGAGGTGGTCGGCAATGCGCCCCGCCTGGGTGCCCTTGCCCGAGCCCGGAGGCCCGATTATCAAAACATTACTCATGGCCGGAGCCCTTCATTAAGTGTTGGGTTGGTCGTCTCTAAACTGGGGATCGCGAGGCGTTCGCGTCAGGACACACCGATGTGCTCTCCGTTTGAAGAACCTTTTTAAGGAACGGCGTCAGTCGCTACGTGCGTCTTTCCCGGCGCTGGCAGAGGCGGGCCGGTGGCCCTTCTTGGCCAGCTGAATCTGCTTGTACACGTGGTGCCGCAGCTCCGCGAAGCGGGGAGTGGAACGGGTGTTGAGCTGGTCCCGATCAGCCGGAAGGTCAATCACAATGTCCTCTTGAACCACGGTGGGCGAGCTGGACAGGATAATTACCCTCTCCCCGAGGTAGACGGATTCGTCGATGTCATGGGTTACGAATAGCACGGTTACGCCAAGCTTCTTCCAGACCACCCGGATCAGGTCTTCCAGGTCTGCCCGGGTCTGTGCGTCTACGGCTGCAAAGGGTTCGTCCATGAGGAGAACTTCAGGCTGGTACGCGATCGCACGGGCGATCGCGACGCGTTGCTGCATCCCACCGGACAGTTGCCAGGGAAAGGACCTGGGAACGTGGGACAGGCCCACCGCTTCCAGCGCTTCATTGACCAGTCGGGTACGTTCAGCTTTCGGAACACGCTGATTTTTCAACGGAAGCTCTACGTTTTCCCGCACCCGCATCCAAGGAAACAGGGACCGGCCGTACTCCTGGAACACGACTGCCATTTTTTTGGGTGGACCGGATACAGGCTTTCCATCCAAAAGGACAGCACCGGCGGTCGGGGCCATGAGCCCGGAGATGCATTTGAGCAAAGTGGTTTTGCCTGATCCGGACGGTCCGACGAGGCATACCAGTTCTCCGGCACGCACGTCGAAGGTCAGGTTCCTCACCGCTTCGTTGTCCCCGCCGTCAGTCTGGTACACCTTTTTCAGGCCCCGTACTGAGAGCATGACTCCCTCGGACGAGGGCAAGGGTTCGGTGGCGTGCATCGCCTTATCGCAGGGGGTGTCGGCGTTTCGTATCTCGTCCGGGACGTTTGTCGCCGCCAGGTTGGGTTCAAGCTGCATTTTCTACCTCTCGCAGGCCGTGGTACCAGCGCAGGATTTTGCGCTCGGTCCACTGGAAGATGAACGACATGATCACGCCGATGAGGCCCAGAACGACGATGCCCGACCACATCTCCGGGATCGCGAACGAACGCTGGAATTGGACGATGGTGAATCCCAGCCCCGACGAAGAGGCGAACATTTCGGAAATGACCATCAATATCAGGCCGACGGACAGGCTTTGGCGGATCCCCGTCATGATCTGTGGGCTGGCACTGGGCAGGACCAGATAGCGTACCCGGGCTGCCCCACTGAGTCCATAGGTGCGGGCAGACTCCGAGAGCACGCTGTCAACGGCTCGTACACCCTCCACAGTATTGAGGAGGACTGGCCATACGCACGCCGAGACGATCACCGCCACCTTCATAAGGTCCGAGACGCCAATCAGGAGCATCAGAATCGGAACCAGCACGGGAGGTGGAATGGCGCGAAAGAACTCAAGGACCGGTTCAGTCAAACTCCGTAGCCATCTGAAGGATCCAATCAGAAGACCTGCGGCGATGCCTAGAACAGATGCGGAGACCAACCCTATGACTAGCCGTCCCAGTGAAGGCAAAACGTCGGAGAAAAATCGGTCCGAGAACCAGACTGACACAAACTTTTCCGCCAGCAAGGCCGGTGTGGGGATGAAGAAGTTCTTGGCTCCCGAGGTGGCGATGTACCAGAAGGCCACGAGCAGTGCCGGCAAGGTTAGGGCGAAGAGGACCGACTTCAGGGCTGTCATACGACCGTCTCCGATCGCACAGATGAGTGCCATGCCAAGGTTTTTCGCTCGACCCATCGCATGGCCACATTGATTGCAACCCCAAGCAGCCCGCAAGCGAGCACAAGGGCGTACATAGATGAAATGGCGCCGCCGGACTGTGCCAAGGCAATCTCGCGGCCAAGGCCAGGTGATCCAATTACCAGTTCTGCCGTGACAGCCAGGATGAGCGCTACGGCAGCAGCCAGGCGAATCCCTGTCATGAGGTACGGCAAGGCGGTTGGAAAGACGACGTGACGGACGCGGGCGGTGGCCTTCAGGCCGTAGGACCTAGCGGTTTGCATGGCGACGTTATCCACGTCGGCGACGCCGTAGAGAACCTGGATAAAGACCTGCCAGAACGAGGCATAGATAATCAGCATCAGCGAAGATTCAATTTTCACGCCGAAGAGCAGCACGGCCAGCGGTATTAGCGCCACTGAGGGGATGGGGCGCATGAACTCGACAAGGGAATACGTGAACGTGCGTAAGAAGGTGGACGATCCCACCACAAATCCCAGCACGACTGCGGCAATGACGGCTGTGACCAGACCGACGGCCCAGGCTGTCATGGTCTCGCCGACGGCGGCCCAGAACGCCGCAAGCCCAAGGTCGGCAAGCAGAATCCCGAGAACCTCGGACGCTGGCGGCAGGAACCGGATGTCAACCAGACCAGCTCGTGGACACACCTCCCAGATCAGCAAAAATCCGGCAATGCCGACCAGCCCTAGAAGGGGTTTGCTCAAGGGTCCCAATGCCAGGCTGCGGCCTCGGGCTGGACGGGCAGGAGCGTCCGCCCCTCCGTTCCCGATATCCGGTTGCACGGTGTGGGCCGCCCGGCTGCTCACACCACGCCGCCTTGACGGAGTTCTTCGATCCGGGAATCGTCAAAGCCCAAGATTTCTGACAGAACATAATCTGTGTCTTCCCCATAGTTCGGACCCGACCGGTTCAAGCGACCGCCCATATATGCGGGCGTCGCCTCCATCCGTACCGGGTGTTCCTTCACCGGCCACGTCCCGATCTCGGTCTGGTCAAGCTCAACCAACCACTGAAGGTGTTTGAGCTGCGGATCGGTCTCGTAGCGGTCTTGGGCATCCTGACAGACCCCGGCCGGCACACCGCGGATCTGGAGGGCGGACATGAGCTCATACCCGTCCCATTTCCTGGTCTCGAGATCCAGCGCGGCGTCCAGCTCATCCTGGTTGTCCAATCGCTGCTGCAGGTCGGCAAACCTTGGATTCTGGGTCCACGCGGGATGGCCAAGAACCTCGGTGAGGCTCTGCCAGTGGTCCTCGGTGAAAGCGGCCACTGATATCCAACGGTCACTGCCGACCGTTCGGTAGGCGCCGTGCGGAGCGGCGGGCTTATACGGGGACCGATTCCCGTATCTGGACCATTGGCGCTTGTTGACCGACCAGTCCAGGATGGCAGTGCCGGTCAGGTAGAGACCGGCTTCACCCTGAGAGGCGTCAATGTGGCAGCCGTTGCCGGTGATGTTTCTGCGGTAGAGAGCTGCCAGCATTGCCTGGGACATGTTGTAGGCTCCTACCCAGTCCAGGTAGGAGTAGCCGATTCCGGCTGGCGGGAACGGTTCGGGAAGGCCGGACATTTCGCTGATGCCGGTAAACGCCTGGGCGGTCGGGCCAAACGCCCTGGCCCGGCCGTACGTGCCGTACTGCCCGAAGCCGGACTGCTGGACGTAGATGATCTTCGGGTTAAGTTCCTTGAGCCGCTCATATCCGAGCCCCATCCGGTCCATGGTGCCGGGGGAAAAGCCCTCGACCACCATGTCCGCGCCCCGGATCAGGTCCTCCAGAATTGCTTTACCCTCGGCGCTTTTCAGGTTGAGTGACATCCCGAGTTTGCCGGCGTTGATCTCCATGAAGGAGCCGCCACGGTTGGGGCTTTTGGAGGTGGGCGTAGGCAGGGGCTCCGTCGCGGCGTCGCGCTCGGCACGGCCGCCTGGGGGGCATGCACCGAGACCGGTGCGCATGCCGTCCAGCCGGGAAGCGTGCTCTACCTTGATGACTTCAGCTCCCATCGCCGTCAGGAACCGCCCGGCGCCGGCGCTTGCCAGCATCCAGCTGAGGTCGATGACGCGAACGTCTGAGAGGGCAAAGGGTTTGCCGTGCTTGCTGAGAATCTGCTCTGCAGCCGGGCGGGCTTCCATCGACTGGGTACGATCCTCGTGAGGCGCCTGCCACTCCCCCAGCACCTCCAACGTATGCTCGCCGGTCAAAGGCGGACGCCGACCGATTTGCCATTGGACATCCGGGGAATACCATTTGGCGCCGGTGTAGGTGAAAGTCCGGTCCAGTTCGGCGTGGTGGACATCGGTGAAGGCGCCGCGAACCAGCCAGTGCTCGTCGTCGATGTTTTCTTCGGGACGGCGGACCGGCGCCCATGGAAGTCCATTGTCTTGGGCGTCCCGCCACAGGTCGCTCTTGAACAAGGAACGGGATATGAGTTTGTCGGTCTGCAAAGACAGGCGCTCGGTCGCGGTGTCTTCATTGCGGCTCTCCGCGCTGTGATATCGGGCAGAATCCAGATCACCCTGCATCTCGTATTTCCGCAGGACGTTCACGGTGCCGTCCCAGGCTCCGCCGTTGGCCGTGACGGAACCCTTGAGGTATGTGCGGTAGGGCAGCAGATACCGGCCGTCCTTGGTGATGGACAACGCCGGAGTGCTGCCCGAGACCATCGAGTGCCGACAAGTCAGGCGCAGGTGTTTCTGACGGAGGAAAATCCAGTCGGGAAGGTCGGTTTCGGTGTTCTTGCTAACTGCTTCGTGCACGTTTGCAGATAGCAGCTGCCCAGCTCCCGACTGCAGTCGGTAGTTCAAAGCGCCCAGGATGGAGATGACGGCCATCTCTCCCACGACGTGGTAGGCCTGCCACATCTGTGGGGCGATAGGGGGGGTGTCGTAGTGGCCGAACGGATCAGGGTCGTAGCCGCTGTTCATCATGACCCCGCCCAGGGCCAGGTGGATCAGGTCGCTGCCGGAATAGTCGGCCCACGGGCCGTCATCGCCAAAGTGGCTGATCCTGACGTAGATAAGCCCAGGGTTGGCCCTTCGCAGCGCCTCATAGCCGATCCCTCTGGAATCCATCCACCCCCGAGGCCTGGAATCGATGATCACGTCCGTGGCTCCGGATAGCTGTCGGAAGGACTCCTGTCCGTCTTTCGTTTCCAGGTTCAGCGTCACGGAACGCTTTCCAAGGTTGTAGTGCCAAAAGTGCAGGCTTTGGTTGGGGTCCTCGACATCGCCTACGAAAGGACCGTATCCACGTGTCTTCTCACCGCCGGGCTGTTCGACTTTGGCCACATCCGCCCCAAGGCCGGCCAGAACCTTCCCGCAGTACTCCCCCAGCTCGTCAGCCACTTCAAGGACCCTAAGGTCGTTGAGGTATCCAGTGTCCTTGGCTGTTTCACCCATTCGCGTTCACCACATTCCGATCCGGCTAAAGGATCACGTCGTCGAAATCCTCAACTAATGGGTTATTGGCCCATCCATTGATATGATGGACCTCACTTGGGAAGGCTGTCAACCGACGATCCCTTCCGAGCGGTAACCGGGATGCTTTTTAGGAGATCAATGAGTAGATCAGTGACGATCATCGGTGCTTCAGCTTTGCCGGTGGGAAAATGGCAGACGCAGCCGGATGCTGAGACGCAGGTCCTGGAGCACGAAGTCTTGGCGAAACTTGTCGTGGATGCGGTTAAGACTGCCGGCATTGACAAAGGTGACATTCAAGGCCTGAGCTTCGCCATGAACCGGCACTACACCCTGCAGAAGTACTTCGCCACGTTCATGGCCAGCTACCTTCGGCTGCCCTGTTACGGCAACGTCTCCGAGGTGTTGGGGAATGGAATGACCGGAGGTTGGGCCTTTGAGAACGCGGCGAACGATATCCTGCTCGGGCGGTCAAAGGTCAGCCTCGCCCTCGGGATTAACTTTGAGACTGCAGCCCGCGCCCAGGACCACATGATGAGTTCTATGCGGGCAACAGGTGATGTCGACTTCCATGCACCGTTTGGTATCACTCCAATTACTTGGTACGCACTGGATGCCAGCCGCTATATCCACGAGTATGGCTCTTCACGCCGTGAGCTTGCATCGGTTGCCGTCAAGAACCGGATGCATGCCTCGCTGAATCCGCTTGCCCAGTTCCGGAAGCCCATCACGCTGGACGAGGTTCTGGACCAGCGGATGATCGTTGAGCCGTTGGGCCTGTACGAGGTACCGCCGCGCAGTGACGGGGCTGTGGTACTGATCCTCGCTGAAGAGGACTATGCGAAGTCCTTGGGCCGGCCTTACGTCAGAGTCCGTTCCAGGGGCTTCTACCATGAAGGTGTACACCAGCTCAGTGACGTCCCCAACGACATGACGGCGTTTGGGGCTGCGCGGGCGGCCGGCGAGCAGGCCTTTGCCGACGCTGGGCTCCTGCCTACTGACATTGACGTCGCTGAGCTTTACGCGCCCTGCACAATCGTGGAAGTCCTGGTCAGTGAAGCTCTCGGCCTGACGCCCAGGGGCAATGGAGGCAAATGGGCCGCGGAGGGCCGCACTTCCCTGGGCGGGGAGATTCCAATCTCGACATCCGGTGGACTCACATCACGGGGGCATCCGGCATACGTGACACCGCTCTACAGCTTTGTGGAGGCCTACGAACAGCTGATGGGCCTGGCAGACGAGCGTCAGGTAAAGGACGCCGAGCTGGCACTGACCAGCGCCGAACTCGGAAACTACAACGCAGCATTGGTGCACATCCTGGAAGGGGTTCACTCATGATTCCGGTAATCGAATCGGGGCAGGCGCATCCTTACCCGCCGCGGATTACGGAATTTACCCGGCAGTTCTGGGATGCCTTGGGTGAGGGCCGTTTCATGACAACAGCCGGCGTTGAAACCGGACAGTTGACGTTTCCCCCCAAGCCCGTGTCCCCCCACGCATGGGATGAAGAGGTGGAGTGGGTGGAACTGAGCGGCCGCGGGACGCTGTACGCCCACACGACTGTTCACGCCTCGCCATCTGCCTTTGTTGGGGATTTGCCCTACCGCATTTGCATTGTCGATCTGGAGGAGGGCATCCGGCTGGCCACCCGCCTTATCGGTTCGGCGGAGGTTTCGATCGGTGCCGCCGTAGAACTGGTGGCGGTCCGCCACACCGACGGCCTGTCCTACGCGGCGCGGGCGATGAACTCCTGACATTCTGCTCCCACTACAACATGGGCCGCCTCCGGTATTTCCGGGGGCGGCCCATCTTGGTTGTGCGGCTACATCACCCAGCCCGCCATTGCCCTTTCCTTCCGGCAGACCCCAAGGGATCGCACCTATCCGTCACACTTTTGCAGCTGCCGGCGTGCGAGAGGCCAAGCGTCGTTGCTACTTGTTGGAGCGGACAGGTGGGAAACCGTCTCCCATCAGGAACACCGGGGCCAAGATTTCCCCTGCCCGACCACTGGTGAGCACTGACCAGGCTTCTTTTGTGCGGGCTGTTGGGGCATCGAACCCGCCCTGCCGGACCTCGTCCCAGATCCCTGCCCTCTCAGCTATTGGCCGCATGAAGTCGTGGGAATACACCGTAATGCCGCCCCAGATCTTGTCGCCTGTGCTCATCTTCGAGTACATGCGATAGAGGGCAAGAGTTCCCTTTTCTGAGAGCCCGGAAATACGTTTCAGCTCGTCGTCTGCCAGAAGCCGAAGTTCGGACATTGGAGTTTCCGGTGTGTCGCGCGCAAAGACCGCTACCCGATCGAGGTGATCTAAGTAAGTGTTGGGCTTAGTGAAGGTGGTGCCGATGTCATTTATGGTCACTTCTATGTCTCCGGCGCCAAAAACCATCACCTCGGTGACGGCGTATGGCATGCCTTCGGCAACGTCGGCCCACGGGTAGGCTGATTCGTTGAGGAAGTGATCACGGACTAAGGCGAATCCGCCGCCAGGTAGTGGGTATGGACCGGTATCTCCCATTCCCAGTCTGTTGTCATAGTGCAGCATGAAGCAAAAAGTTCTGTTGTTGCATTGAACCGTCGGAAGGTTGCCCTCCTGGCCGGGTCGTCCAGTGCAGTGGCCTTGTCAATAAGCGGGTCCAGGACATCGCGGTCAAGATGGGGGAGGACGAATCCCCTGCCGGAAGCCAGGCCGGGACCGTCACCCCACGTTCCGTGCCAGAGCCGTCGTCCGAACTGAATGGCTGTTTCAACATCGGGCCGTGAAGCCTCGGCATCCACGAGGCCCAGCTTCACACCGACGCCCCTGCCGAGGATAGGCATCAAGGAACAGGCATAGTTTCGAAGATGGTTGACCTTGGTTCCCACTTCGCGTTTGGATACCCTTCCAAGGTCCACCAGGCCATCCACGCCGATCTCGGACGTTATTGTGCGCATCGCCTCCGGGTAAAGATCCCATTGCTGAACGAAGGACAGCGTCTCATACTCCTGACGAGGAATGAGCCCGGATTCACCCTCAGTGGAACGCGAGGCAATGAGCTCCCAGAGGTTCCACGCCATGTAGTTGAACCAGCTATCAACTTGGTGGTCCTCGAGCTTGTCGGGCCGTATGTCTGCAACAGTTGTGTCAACAAAGGGATGAGGATCCCGTCGTCTCATTTCCTGGTCGCCCTCATGACCTCCGGGAACTTCGGCCATAAATTTTTCCACGAACTTTGCGAAATCTACTGTCTCGGTCACGCATGCCTGCCTAGGTGTATGGCTCAACATCGTCATTAAGCAATGGCCATTCCATACGTACGGTCCAACCATATGCGGTTCTGCCGACACGTCAAGAGCGAACGGAAATAGTTGGCTTCCTTTAGCCTGACGCCGCCCAGGTCTGGGCGTCTTTCGGCAGCATAGTTGGCGCTACAGTGCGTTGCCGAGGGAGGCGACGCCGTCCCACTTCTTCCCCATCAAATGCTCGCTCGCATTGAAGTGTGTGATGGCATCCAGAAGAGTGCGTTGCTAATGCATATGCAGGAGCGCCTGCCCGCGAGTATCGGCGCCGGGCAGTATCCCGGCGCCTATCGACGCGGTCATTCACCGAATCCTGAAGGTGCCGCAGCATTGCCACGTCCCAGCGTCGAGACTGTAAGCTCCAGCTGGCCCCGCCAGGACTCCTAAACCTACGTGGCTATTCTCACCACTACGTCTGAAACTGATGCTCTGGACGTGCGGTACCGGTTCGCCGGGTGCCGGTCGTCCGAATAGCCAAGGGCGACCGCGGCGACGACCAGCCGGTTTTTCGGGAGGTCCAGAATTCGTCTTACTGTCTGGGAGTACATTGCGATCGCGGCCTGCGGGACCGCTGCCAGTCCCAGGCTCTCCGCCGCCAGCAGGAGTGTCGTAATGTATCCGCCGCAGTCCAGCACACCGTAGCTGCCAAGAACATCTTCTGTCGTCACCACGGCGACCTGCGGGGCGCCGAAAAAGCGAAAGTTCTCGCGGGCTTGGGCCCTCCGAAGTTCCCTGTCTTCGCGCCTTATTCCTAGACTCCCATAAAGCCCGTAGGCAGTCTCTGCCCGCCGTTCCCGGTAAACACCCTCATATGCGGCCGGGGCGGGCAGATCAGGCTGTGGAGTGTCGCTGGATTCTGCCGCCAGCAGTGCTGCGCTGAGCTCCGCCAGGATGGCGCCCGAGACGAGGCTGACCTGCCAAGGCTGGACATTGCACCATGACGGCGCCCTCTGAGCCATGCGAAAAAGCGTGGCTAACTCCTGTTCGGCGATGCTGTCGCTCAGGAACGCCCGGCAGCTGTACCGGGACTCCAGAAGTGCTTCGAACCTGTTCATCGACATGAGCGTCAGATTCGAAGGGTGCCACGCTCTGCCGCATGGGCCGCGATATCGCGGCCTACACGGTAGCCGAAGACGAGGGCAGGGCCGATATGGGAGCCGTAGCCGGGGTAGCCACCACCGAACACGCTTACCGCCGCGGAACCTACGGCGTAAAGACCCGGCACAGCCTGGCCCTCCTCGGTCAGTACCTCCGAGCGTTCGTTGACCCCCAGGCCGGCGAACGTACCCAGGTCTCCCATTTGGATTTTGGCTGCGTAGAACTTTCCTTCATCCAGCGGGGCGAGGTTCGGATTAGGTTTGTGTTCCATGTCACCGCGGAAGTTGTTGTAGAGGGTTGAACCTCGCCCGAAGTGGGGATCTTCCCCCAATTCTGCACCCTTGTTGAATTCCCTGATCGTCTCGGCGAGGTTGTCATAGTCCACGCCTATTTTCAGGGCCAGGTCGACCAAAGAGTCGCCCTTAACTAAGTAGCCGGTCTTGTAGAAATAGCTGCGGGGCATGGGCCAGGGTTTGGCGTAGCCAATGCCGTATTTGTGCATCGTCTTGGCGTCCGCAATAACCCACCCGAAGGTATCCCGCTGCCCTTGGGTGTGGGCAAGCATTTGCCCACCGAAGTCGTGGTAGCTCAAAGCCTCGTTGCCGAATCGCTTCCCATCACCGTCTACCGCGATGATTCCGGGCAGGCCAATTGCCCGCAGATGGGGGAAGAGACGCTGATTGCCGTTAAGATACTTGAACACGGTCACCGGTGCCCAGGAACCGACCGAATACACGGAGTTGTCAACGAATCCCCCCACTTCCTGTGCCAAGGTCACCGCGTCGCCGCCATGGCCCACGGTAGGAGTGAAGTGGTTGTCGCCCTGGGGGTCGTGGGGAAAGTACTTCATGCGGAGCTCTTTGCTGCCGGAGAATCCGCCGGCTGCCAGCACGACCCCAAACCGCGCGTTGACCGTTCCAGCGTGTTCGCCTCCAAGAACTGCACCGGTTACGGCCCCGTCCTCAGCACGGCGAAGGGACAACGCCGGGGTGTTTACCCAAATGCGTACGCCCAGGTCATCAGCGCTCTTGACCATGCGGGTAATCATTGCGTTGCCGTTGGATCGCAGGACTGAGCGTTTGTACCGTGCCGTGTCCACCCACGTCCTCAACAACTTCCTTGCCACGTAGACGAAGGATTTGAATGACTGGTTGACGTGGAAGAACTCGTTGATGTCCGGCCCGACCTGGGGCATGTACCCAAAGACGGTGTAGGAGCTCAAGTAGGGCTGGATCAGCAAACGTTTGTCCCCCAGAATGCGCGCATCCACGTCTTTTGGAATAAGTGCGCGGCCGGACATTCGCGCACCGGGCAGGTCCATCTGGTAGTCCGGGGCCTTGTCCGGGTAGAGGAACTGCACGTCCGTCTCGTTTTCGAAGAACTCCAAGGCCTCCGGCACTGCGTCCAGGAATTCCTTGACCCCCGCAGCGTTGAAAGTTTCCGGGGCCAACTGCCGAAGGTATGTTTCTGCTTCTTCGCGGGTATCCCCCTCAGCCGCTCCCTTCTTGTTTCCCGGAACCCAGGCCCAACCCGCGGAGATCGCCGTCGTTCCGCCCAGGTACTGGTCCTTCTCGGCTACGATCACGCTGAGTCCCTGCTTCGCAGCGCGGATAGCAGCGGCCAGGCCGGCAACCCCCGATCCTATGACCAGGACGTCGCACTCCGTCGGCTTGTTCATCGAAATTGGCTCCTAAACCTTCACTGACCCCTTTTTGGTCCATCCATTGATATGATGGTGGTCACCAACTCAGGTGTCAAGCGCCCTCGGTTGCAGGCACTACAGAACGTGAAGAAGTAATCATGGGAAGATCTACGACTAGGAAGACCTGGGCAATGCATCCATTGGGTATCAGGGCCGGAATTTAGAAGGAGTACGCATGTCTGAACAGCAGGTGGCATTTCTGCCAGCGAAACCCAAGCGCGCATTCGATGACATTATTGATCAGGTCCGCGAATTGCTTCGAAGCGGCGAACTGAGTCCCGGGCAGAAGCTGCCCAATGAACGTGACTTCGCTGTTCAGTTGGGTGTAAGCCGAAATACGGTACGCGAGGCCCTTCGCATGCTTGAGATCGCCGGACTCGTGACCCTCAAGAAGGGCCGCACCGGGGGGGCCTTCGTCACTGAGTCCAATACTGATGCCGTGACGCAAGGCATCTCTGATGGCCTGGCCTTGACCCAATTCTCTATCGCAGACTTGACGGAGGCGCGGATCGCGCTGGAGTCCTTCATCGTCCGTAAAGCGGCCGTGGAGATTACCGAAGAGGAACTCGATGACCTCGAAGCGTCGGTTGCCCGCGCCCATGAGCTGTCATCCAAGGCTGATTTTCCCGCTGTCCTGCAGGCTCACGGCGAATTCCACGAGAAACTGGCTCTGGCTGCGAGGAATCCTATCCTTGCAAGCATGCTCAGGCCACTCTTTGGAATGACGCAGGATCTCGCTGGACGAATCGGACCGCGGGCAGGTGAAGCCGTGTGGGAGTACCGCCGCCGGTTGATCAAGGCTCTACGCGACAGGGATGCTGACGCGGCAGCGCATGAAGTGACGGTTTACCTGCAGGGGATTCACGATACGTGGCTGGAGGCCAACGGCAATTAGTCCCCGGAGGTCGCTGCGTCCTCCGGACTGCGGACCAGTCTTGCTGCTCATCGATGCGGTAACCCTCGATCAGGGCATTTGCGCTTTGGGCTGCTGGAAAATTAGCTCCGTCGCGGTATTAGTCTTGGACCTGCAACCAGGTCGGCGTCCGGCGCCAAGAGGCGTGGGCTGGGCCAGCCCAGTAGGTGCTGCCTGTTCCGGCCTGGCACGAAGTTTGGGCCTGCCACGAGTGTCTCCTTGCTGTTTCACCGCTCATGCGGATGGGTTGCTCCCTGCGCCAGCAGTTACGGTCAGTGCAATTCAGGGGTGATAAGCAGCGTGGCTTTGAGGCATTCCAGTATTTCCTTTGAGATCCCCCCGGCGGCGATCAGGTAATCGGCGGCTCCGCCGAACTGCTCGTCCAAATACGCCAACGCAGCATCCATTGCCGATGCCGGTGTCTCGAACAGGATGCGGACGTTATCGAGTTCCAGGCCCGCGCCTTGGAGTATCGGAGCGTATGCCTGGACGCGGTTCGGCCGGAACAGGCCGGTAAGCGTGTAGTCGGCGACCGTCAGCTCACGAGGGGTCCCTATCAATTCAAGGACGAGCGCGATAAGGAGCCCTGTCCTGTCCTTGCCGGCGGAGCAATGGACCAGCGCCGGCACCTGACTACTGTCGGCAAGGACTGTGATGGCCGCGGCAAAAATATCTGCGCGACGGTCAAGGGTTTCCCTGTAAAAGTTGGCCATGTCGAGTTCGGTGAACTGTGTGAGTTCTCCGGTGAGCATGCGCCGGACGTAGTTGGTGTCGGTCCCTTCCCCGCCCTCGGCGATCGGAAGTTCAACGACCAGGGCGCCGGTGGCCTCCCTCCAGGATGAGGGCGTGCGTGCGACCTCGTGCCTTGCCCGGAGGTCGATGACGGTTTTGATGCCCAGCCCCGCGAGCTGATCGGCGTTAGCGGCACTCCACACGCCGTGGATCTTGCTGACTCCCTCGGCCACGAGGACTTCGGAACGGAACAGTCGACGGGGGGCAATCACCCTTCCGTCCTGGCTCGGATAGCCTCCCAGGTCCCGCAGGTTTTCGAGTCCGGGTAGCTCGATTCTCGTGCTCTGAAGTGGCGTGAAGAGCTCTCCTGCTCCCAGATCCCGCGACTCAGCGACTCCCGGCAGCACGGTTCTGGTGTTATCAACTGACATAAAGGGCTCCCTACACTGGGTGTGGCGGTCGGGTGACCGCTGTCACAAGCAGGGCTTCCCCTGCGATCTCTACGATGCTACATTTGGTTCAGACTTTCAATGGTTCGACCATAACCCAAAAACGAAAGGTGCGACGTGGCACAGTTCTTCGACGCTGATTCTCATTCCGCAGCGCCCATTTACGCGTTCGATCACCGCCACGCGGTGCCGGCCCGGCAGCTGGTTAATCTCCTCGGCGGAAAGGGCTCCGGCCTTGCCGAAATGACCGCGGCGCTGGGCATGGCCGTTCCGCCAGGGTTCACGATCACGCTGGAAGCATCGCGTGCATATCGCCATTCTGGCTGGACGACCGAACTTGAAGCAGCGCTCAGCGGCCACATCGAGGCCCTGGAAAAAAGGATGGGCAGGTTGTTCGGCGGCTCAGAGGATCCACTCCTGGTCGCAGTGCGCAGTGGAGCACCAGTGTCAATGCCCGGGATGCTCGACACCGTGCTGAATCTTGGACTCAATGCCAGGACCGTTCAGGGACTTGCAGCAGCTTCAGGAGATGAGCGGTTCGCGTGGGACAGCTACCGCAGGTTCCTGCACATGTTCGCCACGACCGTGATGGGCATTTCCGCCGAAGACCTCGGAAGTCACGGGCCGGCCGGTGATGACGCTGATCAGCTCAAGGAATCAGTGTCTGTACTGCAGGAGAAGATTGTCCAGCTCGCGGGACGTTCCGTGCCGGAGGAACCGCGACAGCAATTGCGGGAGGCAATCGAAGCCGTTTTTAAGTCCTGGGATTGTGACCGGGCCAAGGCCTACCGGGCCAAGGAAAACATTGATGAATCAATGGGTACCGCTGTGAACGTCCAGACAATGGTCTTTGGTAATCGTGGCGACAACTCGGGCACCGGTGTTGTCTTCACCCGGGACCCGGCAACGGGTGCGCCGGGGCCCTACGGTGACTATCTTCCCCGCGCTCAGGGCGAGGAAGTCGTTGCTGGCACCGCCCAGACGTTCCCCATCACACACCTCCGGGAACACCAGCCCGCCGCCTACTCCGACCTTTTGACGGTCTTGCGGCGGCTGGAAATCCACTACCGGGACATCTGCGATGTCGAGTTTACGATTGAAGATGGCCACCTGTGGTTGCTGCAAACAAGGGCCGGAAAACGCGGTTGCGTTGCCGCGGTTAAAGCAGCCGTCGATTTCGTCCACGATCCTGACGTGAGTCTCACACGCGAAGAGGCCCTGGAGCGCGTACCCGTCGAAGTGCGGGAAAAGGCGCGCCACGAAGTACTATCCCGTGTCAGCGCCGCTGGCCATGAGGACGACTTGGTCGACACAGGCATGGGGGCATCCCCCGGAAGGGCAACCGGGGCCGTCGTCCTGACAAGTGAGGCTGCCGCAGACGCCGATGGGGACGTCATCCTGGTCCGCCGCGAAACCAGCCCCGAGGATGTAGCCGGTATGGCCGCCTCCGCCGGAGTACTCACTACCAAAGGCGGTCTCGTCAGCCACGCTGCAGTAGTCGCGCGAGGATGGGGCATACCGGCAGTGGTTGGAGCCAAGGGCATCACCTGGTCGTCCGACAAGCTCGTCACCGCCGACAAGGAGATCCGGGAGGGAGACATCATCACCATCGATGGCACGACCGGTCAGGTCTGGGTTGGCGAAGTTGCGTCCGACCTCAGCGACCCGGCGGACGACGTGCTCGCTAGCGCCCTTCCTGAACTGGCCGAACTGGAAAGCTGGGCCAGCAAACTGACCACGGTATAACCGCACACGGCAGCGGATCTATCTGTTGGGGGAGCTCCCGCGACCAGCGGGACGACGGCACAACGACAGCGCCTCAAGAAATTCGTAGATGGGTGCTTGCAGTGCCGCCATCAGAGAATGAGGAGAAATCATGCAGCTAATCAATCCCAACGTCCCAAGCGCCGGCGAACCCGCAACAAGCCCCAAGAGCTACGACGACGACGACGCGGCTGTGGAAACACTCATCCACACAGCCTGGGTGGGTTGGCAGTACGCAGTAGATTCGCCCCAGCAACTATAAAACCCCCGCTGCGCTCAGCAGTCACTTGCAGCAGAGCGCAGCGGGCGCAGATAGGGTCTCGTGGCTGCGCGGTGACGCAGCGATGCTGCTCGGACGTAACAGCAGCCACCGCGGCCTGCCCCGGCACGTGACGGCCTAGCCTGAAAGGCTGAGCCGGTCGGCTGACCACTCACTTTTCCGAGCGCGACAGGGGCGCCGACTTGTGGTTAGGTCGGCCTCTACCCCGGGGCTACTAGTGGTGTGTCTCAGTTTTGTTTGATGGTTTCGAGGGCGACGCGGCCGCGGGCGACTTTTTTGAGGATTGTGTCTGCGGTCGCGGTCCAGACCAGGGGTTTGGGTTCGGTGTAGTGGGCGGCGAGATATTCTTCGATTTTGGTGATCAGGTCCGGTACGGAGTGGAACGCTCCGCGGCGCAGGGCCTTGTCTGTGAGCTCCCGGAACCAGCGTTCAACGAGGTTCAGCCATGAGGACGAGGTCGGGGTGAAATGTAGCTGGAAGCGGGGATTTTTCTCCAGCCAGGCCTTCACGTCCGGGTGCTTGTGGGTGGCGTAGTTGTCCAGGATCAGGTGGACATCCAGGCCCTGCGGGACTTCCTTATTGATGGTTTTGAGGAACACCAGGAATTCTTCGTGCCGGTGCTTGGGCAGGCAAGAACCGATGACTTTCCCGGTGGCCACGTCCAAGGCTGCGAACAAGGTAGTCGTGCCGTTGCGTTTGTAGTCATGCGTCATCGTCTCCGCCCGGCCCCTCGTCATCGGCAGGGACGGCTGGGTGCGGTCCAAGGCCTGGATCGAGGACTTCTCATCCATGCACAGCACGATCGCCTTCTCCGGCGGGTTCAGATACAGACCAACGACATCGATGAATTTTTCCTAAAAACGCGGATCGTTGGAGTGCTTGAACGTATCGACCAGGTGCGGCTTCAAGCCCCGGGCCGCCCAGATCCGCTGCACCTGCGCCGGAGAGACCCCGACCTTGGCGGCCATCGTCCGTACCGACCAGTGCGTCTGGCCTTCGGGCCTGGAATTGCGCGTCAGATCAACGATCTCATCGATCTTGGACTGCGGAATGACCGGCTTGCGGCCCCGCCCCGGACGAACCTCACCCAGATGAGCGAGACAATCCTCCGCGAAGCGGGCACGCCACGACCTGACCGTCGCCGGACTCACCCCAACAACCCCCGCGATCCACTCGCTCGCCAACCCCTCCGCAGCCATCAGCAGAACCTGCGCCCGTTGGACCTCTCGGTGCGACGCCGTCTGGGACCTGGAAAGCCTCTCAAGAAGCACGCGCTGGGCATCAGAAACCACCAAAGCAGGAGCACGATTCGACATACACCAATATTAACAGCCGACCTCTAGATATTTTGGAGACACACCACTAGGTGCCCGAGGCGGACCGGCAGCACAGACATACCTGTGCGACGAAGTCGGCCACTCGAGCATTCGCTCGCCGAGCTTGCCACTCGCAACTTCCCTGAAGTCAGTGGCCGCACTCGACTGGCAGGAGAACCGGACCGGAAACCGCACCGGTGCCAAAGGCCGAGCCCGGGACCCAAGGAGCCTCAACAATGGCAGATCAGAAAGACCGCGCGACGGCTGCTCCATACGTGGCTCTGAGCCTGTGCACGTCCTCGTGTTCAGGTCGGGGCGTCCGGCATGGGCTCCGCCGGCGTCTTTAGCAGCAGGGCCACCGAAAGCTCGATCCAGCAGTCTCTGACGGTGACATTCGAGCTGATGGGAAACTAAAAACTCCTGAGCCAACACGTTTTCCGTTGGCACCTCATTTTGCGCCGCTTATTGCACAGGGCGCCATTTCCGACGCCCAAGTCGTTGGGAAGTCACGTCCTCACCAACCAGCCATGTCTTACTACGATTCCATTGCCTCCCTGTCGGATTCCGGAAACTCGGAAAAGGCCCAAAATGGTTGCATGCCGCTGGTACCGGGCAGAGCCGGCTTAACGGCCATGGGTGAACAGGCAGGACCTGATCACCCATGGGAAGCTGCATGTTGGAAGCAGCCGTCTTTCCCCCGAACACAGGAGCTAACGGCCCTCCCCCGATGAATTAGTTCGGAAACAACCCGGCGAAGTGGGAGTAGTCGTAAAAGTCGGTGCTGGTGCCGTAACCCGTCTCATCATTCATCCTCCATTTCTTCATAACCATCATGGACATGGAGCCGGGCCAGTATTCGGCGGGGAACTGCGTGATGCTGTCCCCCACCAGGTGCCACTCGCGGTCATCCTTGTCAACCAGGTCCAGGATGGTTTGGACCTGGTACAAGCCCTTTCGTTCAGTACGCCCCGTCCCACTCTTGAGGCCGAAGACTTTACCGTTTTGCATCACGAACCCATGGGTGAGTTCAAGGTCCAGGGGTTGATCCTGAGGAACGGTGGGATCAAACTGGAACATCGCATGAACGGCAAGATCGCGGGAGAAATGAGCCTGAAGCCATGTCATGGTTCCTGGCTGGTATTCGCCCCGGACACCCCAACTGTGATCCATCGTCGACAGCCAGTCGACGTCATACCGTGAGCCTCTGAGGGTGACTTCGCCGGTGACTTTCCCAGTCATGTCGAAGTGTCCGCCGGCCCACAGGGGGGCCGCGGACAGGTCGGTTCCCTTACGCTTGGCCCGGGGATTCATTTCCGGATCGTGCATGTCAAAGGGTGGCATGAGTGCTTCGAAGGTCACATCCACGTCAAGGGCCACGTCATTGTGGAACGAAATGTCCCAAATACGGTTGGGCTCCCGGCAGATCACCTTAAGGCCGTTGTCAAGGGCAAAATTTGTCAGCGGCTGGTCTTTGATCGGCAGGTAGGCCCTATGGTCCCAGTAATCGATCTCCCACCCGGCGTTCACCTTCCGGGAGTTGGCAAAGACGGTGGAATTGACCACACCGAGGTTGGGGCGAAACAGTGAATAGAGACCGATGTGTGCCGAGGCTTGGGGGATCTCGAATCCGAAGTAGTTCGTTTCAGCCCAGAGCGGCTCATTTGCGGGCGGTTCGTGGAACTCGGCGTCGTTGGCGAGGATCATCTTGCACTCCATCTAGTAGAAACTTGGACTAACGGTAGAACCATTACCATATATCCCTTCCGTAAATGGTCCAACCCTTGTAGTCTTTTTTTACCGAGTCGGACAATGAAGTTTGTCAAAGGAGATCCAGTGGTTTTGAACGATACCGCCCTTGCTGAGCGCGAGACGAAAATTTTTCCCAGTGACGACATCGTCAGTCCCCGCTTTCCCATCTACACCCGCGCCAACACGGGCGAGGTTTTTACTGTTGCTTCCAGCCCGTTCACGTGGAGCCTCTTTGGCCGGGTGGACTATGAAGGGGGCTTCCGCGACGCCCTTATCCGCATGGGGGCCTTCACGGCTGAGGACTTCAGTGAAGAGGGTCCAGGGCGGTGTGTCTGCGTAGCCTCTTTCGGGGGCTACATCTATATCAGTGTGTCGATTTCGCGCATCCTCGGGGTGCGAGCCCCGGGTATGACCCCGGAGGCCATCGACCAGTCCTTCTTTGGTGAGCACCCGGATGTCCGCCCCTACCGAGCACATCCCGACGACGAGGACGAGGAACGCTCGGCCGCGACGGGTGCGTGGATGAATCAGATCCTTACTGCGCCCGATGCTGATGCCGTGAATCGTGGCCATCGTCAGGCGATCGAGGAGCTCGTCGCCGCACGCCCGGACCTGACGAAGCTCTCCAACACAGACCTCGTTGCCCGTGCCCGGTGGCTTGCTGAGGAACTGCGCCCCGTGTTTGCCACGCACATGGTCAACCTTTACGGTGCCACGATTATCTCCGGGACCATTTCCGCAGGCTGCAGGGCTGCGGGGCGCCCGGATCTCGAATCAAAGGTGATCTCAGGCTTTGGTGACGTAGACTCCGCGCGCCAGTCCTTCGAGCTGTGGTCACTCTCGCGCATTATCCGGTCCTCGCCGACCTTGACGGCGGAGTTCGACAAGGGGCTGGACGGGCTTTCCGACCGGCTTCTGACCCTCTCCGGACCTGACGTCGATGAGTTCTTTGACCGGTGGGACGCCTTCATGCTCGATTGGGGTTTCATCGGTCCAAGCGTGTGGGAACTGCGATCAGCCACATACGGCACAGAGCCGAGCATTGTTTTGCACATGCTCGAAGGTGCCCGCAAAGTAGCAGATGAGGGGTCCCCCCAGACCAGGACCGCGTCATTCATCGACGAACGCGCATCTGCGATTGCAACAGTTATTGCGTTGCTCGAAGGCACAGAGCTCCACGGACCCTTCCAGGCCGCCGCTGCCGCTGCCCAGATTGCCCTGCCCGGCCGGGAAGGATCGAAGGTTCTCTGCACTCGCCTGGTGGATGAGGCCCGCATTACGATGCGGGAGCTAGGCCAGCGCTTCGTCCGCAACGGGCAGTTCGAGAAGTGGACTGACATCCTGTTGCTGCTGGACTCCGAAATTGATGATTTCCTGGCAAATCCCGCGCCTTGGGAAGCCGCTATCTCAGATCGCCGCGCCACCCTGTTGGACCTGGAAGGGCGAACGCCCCCCTTCATCATCGACAGTGAGTACCCTTCCATCGAAGACTTTGTCTCCGAGTCAACGGGAGAACTCGCCAAAGCGACCGTCGGGGAAACACTGACCGGACTTGGCGTTTCGCCGGGAACGCACACTGGATACGTCAAAGTGGTCGAATCAATCGAGGACGACGTGGAAATCGAACCTGGCGACATCCTGGTGGCCAACACCACCGACTCCTCATGGGGCGCGCTCTTCCTCAGCGCCGGCGCGCTGATTGCTCAGACGGGAGCCCCGGTTTCGCACGCGGCGATCGTGTCGCGGGAACTTGGAATTCCAGCCTCCGTCTCCGTGCCGTTCGCCATGCAGCGTCTGGTTACCGGAATGAAGGTGAGCGTCGACGGTAACACCGGCGTGGTCGAGGTCCTCGAAGTACCTTAGGCATGCCGGGAGCCCGGGCTGCACATGCGGTAGCCCGGGCTCCCCTTCGATGTCCTCGCCTTCGTTCCTGACGCGACGAGGAAAACCTGTGATTCTTACCGCTGATGTGCCTTCAGAAGTGTGGCCACGCTTTCTGGACGGCACCCATCATGGAACAACTTGAGGCCAATTCACTCATCCGCCCCTTGAGCCACTACAACAGCGTCGAGCAGCGCGCCCTGTAGTCAACGGCGCGAATCACTAGCGGTGGGGCACCGGTGATCGTCCGGATCATCAACTATCGCAACGCTCTGGGTGCCCCACCGCTTCACCTGTAACGCGAACAAGCTTTATCGCCCCGTTGAGGCCTACCTGCATGTGGTCCTCAAATGCCCGCCCTAGACTCCCTACGTTGACAAAACGGCATGTGAGTTGGACCATATCAATGGAAGGACCATTGATATGGTCCTATTCATGTGAAGAACAGAAAGCAGGGTTCAATGAAGAACAACTACCTCAAGGCGGCATTGGCAGCCCTACTGCTGACTGCCTTGTCCGCTTGCGGAGGCGGGTCAGTCTCAGGTTCAGCAGGGACTACCCAGAATCAGGAAGGCCTGCAAACCCTCCGGGTCGGGTTCGTGCCCGCAGCGTCCGCAGGTGCTCTTCAGCTCGGCATGGATAAGGGCATCTTCGAAAAGCATGGATTCAAGCTCGAACTGACTCAGGGAACTGGCGGCGCGGCTCTTCTGCCAGCGGTCACCTCCGGTTCCTTGGACATCGCCCTGGGCCATCCCCTGGCTGTCTTGACTGCCCAGGACAAGGGCCTGGACATGAGCATCGTTGCAGGCTACGGATACTCGCCTGAAGGCAGGGCAGACAGCAACGGTGTAGTTACCAAGGATGCAAGCATTCAGTCGGCCAAGGACCTGGCCGACAAGACGGTCTCGGTCAACACCATCAAAGGTCCCGGTGATTTGACCATCAAGGAAGCCGTTGCCAAGGATGGCGGTGATCCCAACGCGGTGAAATTCACCGAGATGCCGTTCTCTGATGCCCAGGCACAGCTCGAACGCGGCAATGCCGACGCGATCTGGCTGTCCGAGCCCTTCCTGACAAATGCCGTCAACTCAGGCCTGCGAATCGTGACATCGCCCTACGGCGCAGCGTTGCCGGGCCAGAGTACGCAGCTCGTGTTCACGAGCTCCAGCTGGGCTTCCTCCCACGGCGATGTCATCAAAGAGTTCCGGGCCGCGCTGAAGGAAACCCTGACATACGCCGCCGAGCATGAAGTCGAACTCCGCGCAGTCCTTCCCACATTCATCAAGATGGAAAAAGCCACTGCCGACACGGTTGTGATCGAGGACCTTGATGCCCAGGTGCACACAGACAAGCTTCAGAAGTTCGCCGGATTGATGACCAAGTACGGCTACACCGCATCAGACGTTGACGTCGCGGCGATGGTCGCGGACTAGGCGCCGAACCACTACTCCGGCAATTCGCAATCGAGCTCCAGTGGTGGAGCGGGACGAGAGAGCAGCAGATATGCAATCACTTACAACAACCAGCAGGGGCCCCGACCTGACCAACGGCGCCACCTTCGACGTCGTCAACCCCGCAACCGGTGAAGTGTTCGCCCAAGCCCCGGCCTGTTCTCCGGAACAGCTGGATGCATCAGTACGCGCCGCTGACAAAGCCTTCAGAACGTGGCAGTTGGACGAGGCATACCGCAGGGAACGCCTGGGGGCTGCAGCAGATGCACTCGATGCGCATGCTGACCAGATCGGAAAGGTACTCACCGCGGAACAGGGGAAGCCTCTTGCGGAAGCTGTCGCGGACGTACACCGCTCCGCTGACTGGTTCCGCTACTACCGGGATTTGGAGCTGGAACCTGAATTCCACGAGGAAACCCGGGACGGATACGTGGAAGTTGTCCGCCGACCGCTCGGTGTCGTCGCAGGAATTGTCCCGTGGAACCAGCCTATGCTTCTCGCCGCCTGGAAGGCTGCCCCTGCTCTGCGCGCCGGTAACACCATCATCCTAAAGCCGTCGCCCTACACGCCGCTTACGGCACTGGCCGTCGCCGACGTGCTCAAATCGGTGTTTCCTCCCGGGGTTTTCACTGTTCTGACCGGGCCCAGCCCCCTCGGCGACAAGCTTGCCGCCCACCCCCTGGTCAGAAAGATCAGTTTCACCGGCTCGACTGAGGTCGGCAAGAAGGTTGCGGCCGCGGCAGCGCCTGACCTAAAAAGGGTCACCCTGGAACTCGGCGGCAACGATGCAGCCATCGTGCTCGAGGACGCGGACCCAGCGGCCATCGCCGGCGATCTGTTTTGGGCAGCCTTCAAAAACAACGGTCAAATGTGCGCGCTCATCAAAAGGCTGTACGTCCCCGCACGGCGGTACAACGACTATGTGGAAGCCATCGCCGAGGTTGCCCGCACAGCACGCGTAGGTGACGGAATGAGCGACGGAGTGCAGCTGGGACCGCTCACCACGGCAGCCCAGCTGGCATGGATCAAGGAGCTTGCCGACGAATCCCTGGCCCGCGGAGCCGTTCCAGCTGCCGGCGGCAACCCCATCGACGGCAACGGCTACTTCTTCGAACCTACCGTCCTCACAAACGTCACTGACGGAGACAGGATCGTTGACGAAGAGCAATTCGGTCCCATCCTGCCCATCATGGCGTACAGAGACGAAGACGATGCCATCGCCCGGGCCAATGCCAGCAACTACGGTCTCGGTGGCTCCGTATGGGGAACAGACATAGACCACGCACTCACTGTGGCCCGCCGCCTTGATTCAGGGCAGGCATCCGTGAACAACCACACCCGTGGCATTCGACCGCATCTTCCCTTCGGCGGCTTCAAATGGAGCGGTATCGGGGTGGAAAACGGCCGCTGGGGCTACGAAGCATATACCCAACTCCAAACCTTGGCAGCGCCGCCGCGCCAAGCGCAGAACAACCGAGCAGACAACGAGAGGTCCTAATCATGACATTCAAAGGTAAGCGAATCATCGTCACCGGTGCAGCGTCAGGAATGGGACATGCTACCGCCGTCCAACTCATTGAGGCAGGGGCCGAAGTTGTCAGCCTGGACCGTAACGAACCGACCGCGCCGGTCGCCCGGCACATCCCCATCGACTTGTCGCAGCCAGAGAGTATTGATTCAGTCGTGGCCGAGCTCAGCGGAGGCTGGGATGGTCTCTTGAACGTCGCTGGCGTTCCCGGAGGCAAACTGGAACCGGAGTTCGTCTTCTCCGTCAACTTCCTTGGTTTGCGGCACCTTACCGAAGCGATGGTCGGCAACCTGAACACTGGCGCTTCAGTAGTTAACGTGTCATCCAACGGCGACGTGATGTGGCGTACGCGTAAAGACGTTCATGAAAAGTTGATGGCTACCACATCGTTCGCGGAGGGGCTGGATTGGTACCGGACCAACAAGCCAGAGGGTAAGGCCTACAACTTCTCGAAGGAGGCCACGAGCTACTACACCATGGACCGCGCGATCGCTTTCGCCCAGGCAAAGTTGCGGATTAACGCGGTGTGCCCCGGGATGACGAACACGCCCCTCATTAACCACTTCACTGAAGTTATGGGTGAGGAGCGAGTAGACCGGATCAAGCGGCTGATCGGTGGCTTCGCGGAGCCGTCCGACATCGCCGAAGTCATCATTTTTCTGGCTTCCGATGCTGCCCGTTTCGTCAACGGCCAGCTCATCAACGTCGATGGAGGTCTGAAGGCCGGCATGGAAACGGGGGACGTCCCGCTTCCCGGCTACTAAAGGATCCGGCCTCAGGGCAGTTGCCCGTAAACAAACTCGACTCCGACAACCGAGATAAGGAAACCAGAAATGGCCATACTCGCCAAAAAGGCGTTTACTGAGCACGAATACACCACCGACCTGGACATTTCCTCAGCGAAGTTCTGGTCGCAGACCTTCAACGAGCGGGAGGGTACGTTCGCCAAGCTGCGCAAGGAAGCGCCGGTCAGTTTCAACCGGCCGACCGAGATTCCGGCTCAGCATGAAGAAAAAGGATTCTGGGCGATCACGAAAGCAGATGACCTCGCTGAGGCCGCCAAGATGAATGACGTGTTCCTCTCCGGTCAAGGACTCCATATGGACCCCTACCCGTGGGATGGATCTACGTCCAGCTTCTTTCATACCCAGGACGGGGAACTTCACCAGAAGAACCGGTCGCTGGTCAGTTCGGCATTCACGCCCAAGCAGGTGGGTAAGCTCGTCGACCAGATCCATGCAAATGCCACATCCATAGTGGATGATGTTGCCGGAGCCGGCGATGTTGATTTCGTGACCACCGTCGCTGAGCGACTCCCTGGCATTACTGGGGCCCGCCTTATCGGGGTTCCAGCCACCGAGTTGGACAATTTCATGCGGGCCTCCGGCCAGCTCATTGGCAAGGCCGATCCCGAACTGGGGAATCCGAAGGACCCGATGAAGGCCTTCAAGGAGGCTCGTGAGTACGTCTTCGAATTAGGCCGCAGCCTGGCAGCTGACAGGCGGAAGAATCCCGGCGATGACCTGATCACAAACCTCGTAAGGGCAGAACAGAACGGTCAGAGTCTTTCCGACGATGACATTGGGGGCTTCGCCTACCTCATTACCATCGCCGCGAATGACACGACGAAGCAGACTACCACCCTCACCATGATGGCACTGGACGCCAACCCGGATCAGAAGGACTGGCTCATGGAGGACTTCAACGGGCGCATCACGACGGCGACCAATGAGTTCCTGCGCTACGCAAGCCCGGTGATCC
This sequence comes from Arthrobacter sp. B6, assembly GCF_001663775.1. GTDB lineage: Bacteria > Actinomycetota > Actinomycetes > Actinomycetales > Micrococcaceae > Arthrobacter. The sequence continues at coordinate 437,580 of NZ_KV467168.1, forward strand.
ACCACGGCCGGACAGTTTCGCGCGATGTTGAGTTCCGCGGACAGCACATGGCGAAGGGAGACAAAGCAGTCCTTTTCTACTGCTCCGCGAACCGCGATGAGGAACGCTTCGCTGACCCGATGAAGTTTGACTTGTCCCGGAACCCGAATCCGCATGTTTCCTTCGGCGGCGGCGGCGTGCATTTCTGCCTCGGTAACAGGTTCGCCACCACAATGCTGAAGGCGATCTTCGGAGAGTTGCTTCAGCGGACCACGGTCACCGTCACCGGTGAACCGGAATACCTGGTCAGCAACCTCATCCACGGCGTCCGGCACCTGCCGGTCCACATCGCCGCGGTCTAGCTATAAAGTTACGCATCCCAAGGAGGGATACCATGAAAATCGTTGTCGATAGAATCAAATGCGTCGGACTCGGACTATGCGAGGCGGCGGCTCCTACCCACTTCGAAGTCGGCGACGACGGCCAGTTGATCGTGCTGCGGGAAACCGTGGACGAGCAGGATCTGGCCCAGGCCGAAGAAGCTGTCCGCTCTTGCCCCACCAGCGCCCTGAAGCTGATCTCATGAGCGCCCCCGTGGTGTCGAAGCGGCTGGTCATTGTCGGAGCCTCCTTGGCGGGGCTGAGGGCGGCCGAGGGCGCCCGGGCCAGTGGCTTTACCGGAGAGATAGTTCTCATCGGGGCCGAGGAACACCTGCCCTATGATCGTCCGCCGCTGTCCAAGCAGTACCTGGGCGACGCGGAAATTCCCTACCTGCGCGATCCTGACTCCTACGTCCATGAACTCAACGTCAGGGCGGTCCTGGGCAACCCGGTTACGGCATTGAGGCCCGACGAAAAGGCCGTCGTGGTCAATGGGGAGTCAATCTCGTACGACTCCCTTGTCATCGCTACCGGTGCTGCTCCCCGCGAATTGCCCGGCTACTCCGAAATCCCCGGTGTGGTGACTCTCCGTAATCTGGAAGACACTCACTCTTTGCGGCGGGCGTTGGATGCTACCCACAACATCACCATTGTGGGTGCGGGAATTATCGGTGCTGAAATCGCGACGGCGGCCCGCAAACGTGGTTGCGAGGTAACCGTTATTGAAGCAACCCACTACCCCCTGGAGCGGGCGGTAGGCCGGGAAATGGGGCTGGTGCTGTCCCAGATGCACCCCAGAAACGGCACCGACCTCCGCTGCGGAGTAACTTTGGCTGAACTGCGCACTGAAGGTGAGGGTGGAAAGGTTTCATCTGTTGTCCTAAGTGACGGCAGCGAAATCAAAACTGACCTGCTGCTCGTTTCCATCGGCGTTGTACCCACCACCTCCTGGCTCAAAGATTCCGGTATAGAACTTCACCCTGACGGCAGCATCGCCTGCGACGAGTACCTGAAGACGTCACTGGACGATGTCTACGCTGCTGGTGACGCCATCAGCTGGCCCAACGCCCATACCGGGCGGACGGGACGACTCGAGACATGGACCAGCGCGAACGAACAGGGCGCTATCGCCGGGCGAAACGCCGCAGGCGTTGAAGACGCCCTTGCCTACTCGACCGTGCCGTACTTCTGGAGCGACTGGTACGGCCACCGGATCCAGTTCGCCGGCACAGCACACGATGCAGAACCCGAAGTGGTGATCGGAGGGTACGAGGAGGAAAAGTTCGTCGTTCTCTACCGGTCCGGTGACCACGTCGTTGGAGCCCTTGCTGTCAACGAACCGGCCAAAATCATGAAGGACCGCCGCCGTATCCAACAACGTTCCACCTGGGCTGAAGCGGTGGAACACTATAAGGAACTGGGCCGGAAACTGGCCCTGATCCAGCAGGAAACGGTCTAGGGGCACCAATGATTGAAGATGCTGCTGCCAAGCTTCAGGGAGAACTGCGGTGGAACATCAAGAGCCGCTTCCGCGAATATGTCCGCTCCCTTCCCGACGGTGCGGAACGGTGGATAAGCGGTCCCGGCGGCATCGAACCGGAATCAATAGCCTTTGGCTTGGACAGCGCCTCATCCTTTGATTCCCGGTCCGGGCTGGGCATCCTGAAGTTCGCCGGAAGTATTCGCTTCGAGGGATACCATGGAGCGCTACGGGTCGATATCTCAGACCCGTGGATCGAAATTGAAGGTGAAAAAACCCAACTGACGGTGAACCGATCCCCACAGGGACTTAGCCCCAGCCGGGTGGCAATTGCAATAGCCAGCACACTGCCGGCCTCAACATCCGCGGATCGATTGACCTGGGAGGACGTGCCGACCGCACTGACCCAGCACGGGTCCACGCTGCTTGGGGGAGTTTACCCGCCCGGCTCCGAGGCAGATCCTTGCAGCTTCTGGGTCTCCACATAAGAACTTCCAGACACAGGCCGCCAGTACCGTTCCCGGGTCCTGGCGGCTTTGTCGTGCGCAAAACGTCTTCAGGGGAGTTTGGCAGTGACCGGACGGCATCTTCCCGGGAAGCCGGCATTCAGAACACTACGCAGAGTGCCCTCTTACTGCGAACCAAACCTCCGGCCACAGGCACCGCCTGGAGCCACTCCTGGCCGTGGCTGCACCCGGTTAGCTGGCCGATGCCCAACCAATGACCGAAGGGTCCAGAGGCCATGTGCTCAATGGCAAACAGAAAGCCGGGATGCAGGCCGTCAATACTGGCAGCCGTGCATCCCGGCTTGGTACGGAAAAGTTTTAGTTTCCCGGCGTAAGGATCGTCCTTACAACACTTCCGGACTGCTGGGCTGTGACGACCTCGTTGATGTCCGCCAGTCCCGCTGTTCCGCTGATCAGCCGTTCGATCGGGAGCCGGCCATTACGCCACAGTCCCACGAGCATCGGCAGGTCCCGGTGCATGCTGATGCCGCCGTGGAAGCTGCCAGTGAGCTTCTTGTCGTCGTGGAACAGCTCGTATGCCGGGATTTCCACGACCTGGTCAGGGCGGCCAGCCCCAACTACTGTGACAGTCCCGCCGCGGCGGACCGCCTTCCAGGCTGCGAGGACCGTTGCCGGGGCACCTACAGCATCGATAACGATGTCCATGTCTGAAATCGAAGATGAGAACTCTTCGAAACTGGCGGAAGCAGTTGCACGCAATGACAACGCAAGCTCGCGCCGGGATGCCATGGGGTCGACAGCCACCACGCGGGCCGCTCCGGCCACGACCGCGCCCATCACGGCGTTGAGTCCGACGGCGCCACAGCCGATGACGACGACGTCGTCTCCAGGCTGGACCTTTGCGCTCCGCAGGGCGGCACCAACACCGGTTGGCACAGCGCATCCCATCATTGCTGCCACTTCGAACGGAACATCGTCATCGATGCGTACCACTGCATTCGCCGGAACGACTGTCTGTTCCGCAAACGTTGAAGTGCCCATTCCTTGATGGACCAACTTGTCACCCACACTCAAGGGAGAGAAGACACGCCCGTTGCCCGCCCTCATATCCGCAGAGGAGCGGCGGTTGGCGCACAGGTAGTCATCACCGCGGCGACAGGGAGCACACCGGCCGCAAGGGGGAACCCAGACAATCACAACGTGATCGCCGACGGATATGGTGTCGACACCGTCACCTGTGGCGGTTACGACACCTGCACCCTCATGGCCCAAGACAACGGGAGTGGGCTGTCCGAACTTAGTTGTCAGCGACAGGTCGGACGCGCAGATTCCGCACGCCCGCAGCTCAACGGATACCTGCCCGGGGCCGGGTTGAGATATCTCGATATCCCTGACTTCAAAGGGGGTGCCCGCTTCCCACATGACTGCAGCTTTCATGAGTCTCTCTTCCTAGTCTCTTCGGTCATCGAAGGATCAGTTTGGGAAATGAATCGATGTGTATGTGAGGTACTGAGACAGGCCTTCAGGCCCAAATTCGGTGCCAAGCCCGCTCGCCTTGTGGCCACTGAAAGGTGCTGCGGCGTTTGAACCGTAGTGATTGATCCCCACGTTTCCGGTGTCCAGCCTGTCCGCAACATTGCGGGCACGGTCTATGTCGGCACCGAAGACTGTGGCGGCAAGGCCAAAGGGTGAATCGTTGGCGATTGCGACGGCTTCATCCACGTCCGAGTAGGGAATCACCGCCAGGACGGGACCGAAGATCTCCTCCTGAGCAATGCGCATGCCTGGGGTGACATCCCGGAACACCGTGGGTTCAACGTAAAAGCCCCGCTGCAGTCCTGCGGGCAGGCCCCCGCCTACAACCGCCTTGGCACCTTCAGCTGCACCGATCTCCATGTAGCCCAAGACCCGCTGGCGCTGACGCTCAGAGACGAGGGGCCCAAAGAAGGTGGCCGGATCGAACGGGTCACCGAGCGGAGCACTTGAAACCACTTCAGCCACCAATTCAAGGAGCTCATCATGGCGGTGCGCCGGGAGCAGCAACCGAGTGCAGGCTTTGCAGGTCTGTCCTGTATTGCGCATGGAAACCTTGAGGATGTTCGCAGCCAGAACTGACGTATCGACATCGTCCAGGACAATCGCAGGAGATTTGCCTCCCAGTTCCAAAGTGGCCGGACGCAGCAAGCGGCCGCAGGAGGCACCGATCATCCGGCCCACATCAGTGGATCCCGTGAAGGAAATCTTGTCGACGCGAGGATGCTCAACAAGAGCCGATCCTGCCTCCGCGGAACCTGTCACCATGTTCACAACTCCGGGCGGAAAGCCCGTCGCCTCAATGGCTTCCATCAGCATCCGGGCAGCCATGGGAGTCTCCGGAGCAGGTTTCAGGACTACCGTGCAGCCCGCCAGCAACGCAGGCCCCAGTTTGACGATGATCAGGCCCAGCGGAAAGTTCCAGGGTGTAATAAGCCCCGCAACTCCCAGAGGGTGCCGCCGCACCAGAGACGAACCCGACGACAGTGGGTTCGAACGCTTGTCTTCCTCCGTCAGGAGATGCGCAAGGCTGGCCACCTCACGCAGATGAGCCGCTCCATACCCAGGCGCAGACCGTGTTTCGGAAATGGGTGTGCCATTCTCCGTGGTAATACAATTACTTAGAGCATCCGAGCGGGCATCAATCTGATCCGCCAGTAGGCGAAGCATGCCAGCGCGCTCTTCAGCGGGCGTCGCTGCCCAGCCAGGGAAGGCCCTGCGCGCGGCTGCCACGGCATTATCTATATCTTCTGTGTTCCCGTCGGGAACGTTTGCCCAGATTTCTCCTGTGGCAGGATTGAAAATGGGACTGCGGCGTTCAGATTTGGACGGCCGCCAGCGGCCATCGATGTAAACGTCGTCGTGTAGTTCGATCACGAGCAGGAACCCCCTTGACAGGCATGTTGGTTACGTCACATCATACATAAAGAGTTGGTCCAAATAAATGGTAGGACATAAACTCATCTAGAGTTCCTTTCGCTACAGCCAATGGAGGCACAAAGCATGTCGCAAGACAAGATGATCGGCACAGGAGTCAAGGCCTTTACCTCGGAGAAGGGGGCGACCGGAACGATACGATTCCTTGACTCTCCCGAAGAGGTGCTGGACTTCATTGACGGCCCAGATGTGGAGTCCACCGTGGTGATTTCCCGTGGTGGAACCACGACTTTCATGTCTCCTGCCCTGATGTCGGGCGTAGCAGGACTTATAACTCTCCAGGGAGCCCCGGAAAGTCACTTGGGCATACTTTCCCGCGAATTCGGGATCCCATGCGTCATGTCCACGAACTTCTCTGAAGGTGTCTCGACCTCCCGCGGAGAGACGATTCCCGCCGATGGAACGACCGTGCGGCTGGATATAGCTGGTGCTGAAGGTCGGATTTTCCTGGTCAACGCAGCTGGGAGTGCGGCAAATGTCTGAGACCATCGACGTCCAAAAGTACCTGTCCGCTTGGCTGGGAGAAGTCCCTCAGGGTATAGAAGGCGACAAGCAGATGCGCGCCCGCGTGGAGGTGCCTTTCATGGACACCACGGATGAGAACGTTCGCCGTGACAAGCTGACGGTCCCGGAGATCAACAGCTGGCTGGACTACGCGGGCTGGAACTTGTTTGACTTTATTCTTGGCCGGGCGTCCGAAGGAGAATCAGGGCTTATTCCACGCCAGGAGTACGAGACCATTTCTTTCGTCCAGCAGTGGAACAACTACCCACGCTTCATCCGGAGGCTCACCGAAGAAATCGGCGTCGACGGGCTCTTGGATTTGGCCAAGACCTCGAGCCGAGAAATCGGGACCAAGGTCAACGTCACCCGCAACTGGGCTGCCTCTGTATGCCCCATCCTTGGTCGCGGTATCAGCATTGAGTTGGGCCAGCAATCGCCAGATGAACGCCGAGAGGACCTGGAAACCATCATCCAGTTCGGCCGGCGCCTACAGCACGGCACATGGAATGGTGGAAGTGGCTTCGTCTCTGGCCGCCAGTACACCGTGCCTACACTGGCTCCGGAGGTGCTCCAGCAGCTGGTGGACCAAGTTAGGCCACTTCAGGATCCGGAAGCCCTTGCCGCCTTCCGTAAGTTCAACGCGCGCACAGAACTCTTCGGGTTCATGCTCCACTACGATTGCCGGGCCGGGATGGCGGACACCGGACCGTATCCCCTCCCAGACGGACGCTTCGCCATCGTCCGCGACCACTTCCTCAACGAAACGGCATACCCGTGGGCAGGAGTGGCAGCGGGCCTCCCCTACGCTGTCACGCAGGTTATGATCTTCCCCTCCGACAAGGTCACGGCAACCGTCAACGAGATCCAGACCACCTTCTCCCAACCGTCGAACTACCTCGACTACCTGGAAGGGGCCGTCATTTTCGCCCGCGACAAGATCGACACCCCCATGAGTGAAATCCGGGTGCTCGAAAATGACGAAATGGAGCGCATTTCCGCTCAGTGCCAGAAAGGCACCATGGAGATGTACAAGGTCCTCTCTAAGAAGTCGAAGGAAGAAAAAATCCGGGACGGAGTCATGGTTTACACCCGAGAGTTCCTCCTCCCCCATGCCTCAAAGGTGGGCTTATGGGAAAAGTTCAAAGAGGAGGGTTTCGACACACTCCATCCCCATGCCGAAGCAGCCTGGCCGGCGCTCACAAGCGAACGTGCCGCGGAAATTCTCACCCCTGTTTTGCTTTTCGGGGCAGGATTTCCTCACGTCTCAAACGCAAGCTAGAAAAGAAGGAACGCCATGACCGCAACCAGGCCCGAGTCTGATATCGACCTGATGGATCTCGGCCCGTTCATCGACGGCGCCGAAAACGCACTCCTGTCCAGACTTCGGGAGTCCGAACCGATGCACTGGAACCCTGAGAAAGATGGGCCAGGATTCTGGTCCATCACCAGATACGCTGACATCCTTGAAATCGTGAATGATCCGACCACCTTCATCAACGGCGACGGTACACAGATCCTCAGCCGGAAAGTGGAGGGAGGGACCAGCACGGTACACAACACCGACCCGCCCCGCCACGGTAAGCTCCGTAAAATCGTCACACCCCACCTGCGGGCCGTAAAAATTACGGAATGGCAAGACGTCATTGACCAGACCGTGGACGAAATTCTTGACTCCATAGAGGGTCAGGAAGAGATCGAGCTGGTCCATACCGTAGCCGCGCTGTTGCCCATCCGGGTACTTGGCCAGGTTCTCGGTGTCCCCGGCGAAGACTGTGGGCTGCTCCTCGACTGGACCAACCGCGTGATTTCGGATGACCCGGAGTTCATTACAGGCCCAGACGAAAAGGAACGGGCGCGTGACGAACTCTTCGAATACTTCCGCAAACTGACCGAAGAGCGCCGGGCAGAGCCCCGCAACGACATCGTCTCGAAACTTATTGCGGCGAAAATCGATGATGAGCCCCTCAGCTGGGAAGACCTTGCCGCCTACTACTTTGTTCTAGTAGGGGCAGGCAATGAGACCACACGCAATCTCATCACCGGCTCAGTTCTCGCTTTCGACGAATTTCCTGACCAGTGGAACGCCCTCGTGAATGACCACGCACTGATCCGGCCCGCGATCGAAGAGATGCTGCGGTACGTCACGCCCATTCGCGCGATGCGTCGAACAGCCACCAAGGACGTGGAGTTCCGCGGACAAACCATCAAGAAGGGCGACAAAGTTGTCCTCTGGTTCCAGGCGGCAAACAGGGATCCCGAGGTCTTCGAGAACCCCCAGGAGGTGCAGATCAACCGCTTCCCCAATGACCACATGGGATTCGGTTGGGGAATCCACGCCTGCATGGGATCACACCTTGCTCGAGCGGAAGTGAAAACCTTCCTGGAGAAGGTGCTGAAGCGTGGCATTCGCTTCCGCCCCCTCAGTGAGCCGGACCGGCTGCACACCAACCAGTTCCACGCGTTCAAGCGCCTTCAGGTAGCCGTGGAAAAGTCATGACAATTACATCAGTAAGGAATGGAGAAGCGATGAAAGTGGAAGTGGACTGGGACCTCTGCGAGGCCCACGGGCAATGTGAGTTCGCCGCACCGGACGTTTTCACGATCAATGATGAGGGTGACCTCGATGTCCTCATCGAAGGAGAAATCCCGGAAAGCCAACGCGCCGCTGTTGAACAAGCCGTTCGGCGATGCCCAACCCAGGCCCTCAGGATCCAGGGCTAACCCGCTCACCAGGACAACCCCTGTGCCGATAGTGGCACGAATGCAGCTGCACGAACGCTGCCCCGCATCAAGCGCGTATGCACCCAGATAGCCCAGGTGCATACGCGCTGACCCTAAAATTAAAACCCGACGGATTACCGTTTCTCGTCTGAAACAGATTCGTCCGGGGCCGCTCCTAATAGCAAATGTCGTGTCCACCAACAGTAAGCACGACCGAACCAATGGAGGTTCCTTGTCCATCAACGTCGAAGCCGACGAATACAGCATTCTTCACGCGCTGAAAGTACGAGGATTCACCGAAGCGCAACCTCTCAGCGAGAGCACCGGCCTGACCACCGCAGAGGTCGAAAAGATCCTGGCAAAAGCCGTGGAGGATGGATATGTAAAGCACCGCACCGGTCGAATCACTGGGTACCTGCTGACATCAGATGGAAGGGCGCGTCACGCCAAGCTGCGGGCCGATGTCCTGACGGCGGATGAAATTTCGGCGCTTGAGCCTGCCTATGAGTCTTTCCTTGCCCCCAACAAGGAATTCAAGGCCGTGACCACCGACTGGCAACTTGTTGCTGCAGGAGATATTGGCATGGTGTTGCCCCGCCTCACCACGGTCCATGAACAGTTGTCCTCCGTTCTCACCTCCGCTTCCTCGGCCATGAAAAGATTTGCGTACTACCAACCCAGGTTTGATCGCGCCTTCGACGCCTTCAGCAACGGCGACGGCAAGGCCCTCGCAGCCCCCATGACTGACTCCTATCACGATGTCTGGATGGAACTCCACGAAGACCTTCTCACCACGCTGGGCCATGAAAGAACCGACAAAGACGAATGAGGGGGTTTGGCGCTGTCAAGCACTGGAACCATGCGGTGAAACCTTGCCGAACCACGTGTGCTGAATGAGCAACTAGACGTCCGGCTAGGACCCAGCCGAACGTCTAGTCCTTTGTCCTAGGCGTCCGGTTTCTCATACTCAACCTCTACGCAGACAAACGCACACGATCCTTACGCTCGCCTGCAGCCTGGTCTTGACCTGGCGACTGGACAATACACTCCTGAGGACTGACCTATGCCTGCAGCGCAACTTCTACTTCTCCGACACGCCCAGACTCCCTCCAACGTCCTTGGCCTCCTCGACAGCCGCATTCCAGGACCTGGCCTCACGGACCTCGGTCGCGAACAGGCCGCGGCGGTCCCGGGCGCGCTCAAAACTTATCCAGTCAGCAGCGTCACAGCATCATCAATGGTGCGTACGGTGCAAACCGGTGAGCCGCTCGCGGATGAACGATTTCTCACCCTCGCTGTCGAGCACGGGGTGCACGAGATCCTCGCCGGAGACATGGAAATGGCCGCGGGAGAAGAAGCTCTGGCCCGCTACGTCAAGATCGCCTGGGGTTGGGCGGCAGGCGACCTTAGCCCTCGTATGCCGGGAGCCGAAAACGGGCGTGAATTCTTCGAACGTTTTGACGACGTTGTCGACCGAGTGACGAGTCGAGACGAGCAACTTCCCGTCATCGTCAGCCATGGAGCATCAATTCGCGTCTGGGCCGGGCTGCGCTGCCAAAACGTATCTGATAGTTTCGCGGCTGACGCTGAACTGCACAACACTGGTAGCGCGCTTGTTGAGCGGTCCGTCAGCGGAAAATGGAAGCTCCTGATGTGGAATGCTGGCCCCGAGGGCGGCGCTGCATCACACAGCCTAAGTCGTAAAGATGGGCCGACCGGATCCCTCACTGAGCAAGACCTACGTTAGAGCACAAGTTGTCCGCTTGAGGGGGATTCAATTTCCAGTGTGCGATCACCGTGGTCCGTTATGCGAGGTGGATCAACAAGCGCACCGAACCACCGCCGGTTCAGGTGCCCTGTCCGAAGCCGCCCAAGGCGTGGGATATTCCCCCACTGGCGCACGCATCTGCTGTTCGGGGTTCTCGCCACCTCGCCGGCTACTGGATAGCACCTTGCTCTGCACGGGGAATATCTGCTGGCACTTACGGACGGGTCCTGTTGGCTAACCAGCCGCGGAGTACCTGGCTCATGGATGGGGAGGTTGTCCGGTTAGGCACACCCAAATCTGACAAACTTCCGTACTCGTCTTGACTTCTTTCTGAGACAGGTCTAGAACTCAACCTGACGGGTTCAGGGTTGGAGGCATTACGTGGCTGGACGGCGGATCGGGTACGTGCGTGTAAGCACTCTGGATCTGAACGAGAAACGTCAGCTTGAAGGCCAGGTTTTGGACCGGGTCTTCACGGACAAGGCCTCAGGCAGGGACACTTCCAGGCCAGAACTGACCGAGCTGTTGCAGTTCGCACGCGACGGCGACACCGTGGTGGCGCACAGCATGGACCGGCTCGCCCGAAACCTCGATGACCTGCGCGCCCTCGTCCAGGGCCTCACTCGCAAGGGAGTGCGGGTGGAGTTCGTCAAGGAGAGCCTAGTCTTCACCGGTGAAGACTCCCCCATGGCCAACCTCATGCTCTCGGGCATGGGTGCGTTTGCCGAATTCGAACGTTCCCTCATCAGGGAACGCCAGCGTGAAGGCATCGCCTTGGCCAAGCAGCGCGGCGCCTACAAAGGACGGAAAAAGACCCTCACGCCGGAACGGGCCGCCGAGTTGGTCAAGCGGGCCGGCAGCGGCGTTTCGAAAGTCGTTCTCGCCCGTGACTACGGAATCAGTCGCGAGACTGTCTACCAGTACCTGCGCCAAGCTCATTGGGGGTACCACCCTCCCCCACCGCGGCCGCTTTGCGGGAGACGAGCACGGCCAGCTTAAGACAATCCTGATTTCTTCGGGGTCTCAGGGCGGCGGCCCGTCGTCGAGGACGGACTATGGGCGGGGCAGTCGGACCGGGTAGGTAGAGTTCAACAGTGACATCGCTGATCCCCGCCCGAGCACACGTATTCGTTGACGAGTCCAAATCCAAGGCCTATTACGTTGTCGCTTCCGTAATAGCACCGGCGGACGTCAGTGTGGCAAGGAAGGCGGTCGCTGCCTTGAACCGTGCAGGTCAGCGCAGAATCCATTTCAAGAGTGAAAGCGATGCTTCACGGAAGGCCTTCCTGAAAGGTGCAATCGAAGCCGGATTTACAACTCGCGTGTATGCTGCTATGAACCTGCCGGACAAGGTAGCCCGTCCCCTGTGCCTGCGGTATCTCCTCAAGGACCTCACTTCCGCTGGTGCAGCTCGATTGGTCTTGGAAAGCGACGCATCCCTCGAAAAGGCGGACCGCCGGGTCATCGCTTCGTATCTCGCTTCCGTCAATGCAACGGGCAAGCTGGAATACGGACACCGTCGGCCCCACGAGGAACCCCTGCTGTGGGTCAGTGACGCAGTCGCTTGGTGCCACCAGAAAGGTGGAGATTGAATCAGGTTAGCGAGTCCACTCGTCCAGGAAGTCGTGGACTGCGTCGATTAACAGACGCGGGCCCGGCTCGTCATACCATCCGGAAGACTGCCAGGCCCACTTCGCAGAGCTAATGCCCTTTGCACACTTCACTCTATATGGCACGAATCGTGCAAACAAGCGCGAGCCGCATCCGTCCCCAACCACTCCTTACCGGTCTTCCCTCGTCTGCCCTTAGGGCTAGACGCAAGGGAAGAACCATCACCGAATCGGGTGCGCGATTAGATACGACAGCTGGCACCCCGCCGTAGTTATCGCTTGGTTGACGGAATATCAATTATCGGGCTCTTGAGTGGGACGAGTAGAAGTAGCTGAGAGAACTCCCGTCCCATGACAAATCCGGCGTTTCCGCAGGTCAGCCACCTTTGCTGCAGGTACCGTCCCTGCTGGGCGCCACTCTGGCCGCCGTCGGCCAGGTGCGAAACCCCGAGCAGACAGCGGCCCTCTGCCTCCCGCCCGCACTTGTGGCGCTTCGGGTCCCAGCGCAAGTAGCTCTCATAGAGGGCGCGGCGGGATCGCACCCCGAAAGCTGACAACGGTCGAACTTGTAGCATAGGCAGCGGATTACGCTCTGCCATTCCTTTTGGCTGACTATTTCCATCTACGGAGGCCTCAGACCCCTAACGCCGATAATTCATTCACACGGCCGCTGCGGCCGAGGATCTCTGCTGCCTGACCTTCAGCGACCTATCGAAGGCCTACACGATGCCCGGCGACCGCGCGAACATTCTGGCTGACAGCTTCATAGCGTCCCCGGCCGTCCTTAGCAGATTCCCTGTCCTAAGCGACCAGGTCGCACGAACCCCGGCACTGTACGCACGTTTACGCCAGTTCTTGCCGGGAGCTTTTATGCTGCCGACTTGGCAGCCAGGCTCAGCCTGTCAACTCCATGCATCGCGTCTGCAGCACGCACCAGCGCCAAATGGGAAAATGCCTGTGGATAGTTTCCGGCCATCCGCAGCTCCTTTGGGGCAAACTCTTCGCTGAGCAAGCCCAGTTCATTGGTGAAGCCCACGAGGGTGTCCATGAGCGCCTCGGCTTCTGCCCTGCGGTTAGTACGCGCGTACTGCTCTACCAGCCAAAAGGAGCAGGCCAGAAACGGTTGCTCACCTGGTTCGAGTCCGTCGATGCCGCTTTCGGTCCGGTAGCGTAGCAGCAGGCCTTCCTCGGTGAGTAGCTCTCTTTCCAACTGCGCCACCGTACCGAGTATGCACTCATCGCTGTAGGCGAGAAAGCCAACCTGCGGCAGGGTCAGAAGGGCCGCGTCCGTGTGATCGCCGCCGTAGGTTTGGGTGAAGGACTTGAGCCCGTGGTTGAAGCCGCGGCCCATAATTTCCGCCCGCAGACGCCGGCGCAGTTCGTCCCAGCGGTCAGCTGGGCCAGGCAGCCCGTGGTCACGGACAGCCCGGACGCCGCAGTCGAATGCGGCCCACATCATCACCCTCGAATGCGTAAAGTATTCGGCGGTGCCACGGATCTCCCACAAGCCACAGTCCTTGTCATCGAAGTGCTTTTCCACGTAACCGAGCAGTGCCCGCTGAAGCGCCCAGGAGAAGGGATCTTCTTTGCCGCCGGCGAGGCGCAGCCTTTCAAGGGCGACCAAGACCTCGCCTACAACGTCAGCCTGGTACTGGTAGACCGCAGCGTTCCCAATCCGTACCGGTCTGGCGTCCTGGTACCCGGGCAGATGATTCAGAACTTTCTCTGCCAAATCGCGTTCGCCCGCGAGCCCGTACATGATCTGTATATCCTCGGGGTCTCCGGCGAGGGCGCGCAAGAGCCAATTGCGCCACTTTAGCGCCTCCGATTCATACCCATGGGTCAGCATGGCTTCCAGGGTCAGTGCGGCGTCACGAAGCCAACAATAGCGGTAGTCCCAATTGCGTGTACCGCCGAAATCTTCAGGCAGTGAAGTCGTCGGTGCGGCGACGATGCCGCCTGTCTCATAATGCGTCAGAGCGCGCAGCACCAGCAGGGATCGCTTGACTTCGGCCGCGTATGCACCGTCCTGCCGGCAATGGTTACCCCAACGGGTCCAATAGTTCACCGTCTCGGCCAAGGCAACGTCAAAGTCAAGTGGTGGCGGAATCTCCCGGTACGACGGAAACCACGTCAACTCAAAGTCCACATTTTGGCCGGCACTAACCGTAAATTCGCCAATATGTCTCTGGTCATGGGCGTGAGGCAGTTGTCCACCGTGTAAGACCCAGGCATCAGGCCCTGCGATGGCTAGCAGCGTTTCCCCGGCTAAGTTGGCCGGGTCCCTGCGCCCCCGGCTCATCCATGGGGTGAGCGCTCCGTAGTTAGGGCGGATAGCCAGCTCCTGCCGCACGGCAACTCTACCTTTGAGCCCGGTCACCCGTCGCAAAAGTGAGGACCGTCCCCGCCCGGCTGGCATGAAGTCCGTCACCAGGATCCGTCCCCTCGGGGTACGCCACGTCGTCTCAAGAACGAAAGTTGACTCCAGATACTGACGGTTTACGACTACAGCGTCGGGCTGAGCCGGTGCGATCAGCCACCGCCCATGCTTCTCAGTACCCAGAAGTGCTGCGAAAACTGAAGGTGAGTCAAAGCGCGGAAAGCAGAGCCAATCCACGCTTCCGCTCCGGGAGATGAGTGGCCCGGTAGCGAGGTCTGACAGGAGCGCGTAGTCCTCTATTGGTGCAGCCATGGTTATACCTAAGCACGACGGCCACGCCCACGGGAGACCCTGGTGCAAGGCAAATGCAGCCAAGTGAAATGGGCCGGCAGGCGTCAATGTAGCCCGTTGCCGTCCCGCCGGAGGCTAGGTATCGCGTGAGCGGTTCCACCGATCTCAGCACACGACGCGCGGCCTCCGCTGATGGGGGTTCCGCACCTCACGATTAATAGTTATAGATAATAATGGTAATGATCGATTATTGACTGAGTCGTCGGTCACATCTATCATTAATAGTGATTGATTATGGTCATCCTATGGGTACATACACGACGAGAAAGGAAGCAGTGAGATGACACGCGAAGAAGCCTATTCCCGATGCCCATCGGACTCATACGTTGAATTTTATGGGAACGAATGGCTGATTGTTCCGTTCGCCCAGGTCGAACAGCCTCCTTTCTTCGTCTGCCAGCCTGACGGCGACTACTTGCTGGTATAGGGGAATGTCCATGTTTAGCGCCGCAGCCCTTGCTGGGGTGTCGATGATGCCGTGGAGCATACGGGCTTTCCAACTTGACCGACCGTGCGCTTACGGGAGCCTGACAACGTTCCGCCGTGCAGGACCGTCGGCTCCTGCTCCATCGTCCGTTCCTGTGCCACCTCTCCATGACGAAAGGCTTCCCCTTACGTCAAATCGGAGCCATCGAGGTGCTTCCCCGCTGATTCCCTATCTACGCCGGCCTGCATCTCGCATCCGGTTCCGTTCAATGGCCCTACATGCCGCCCGTCGAGTCTCCCCAGCGTCGTCGCTGCGGACTTGGAACGGCTGGCGACCTACGCTTGGAAGGGAAATGGCTCCATGATTTTCCTGGCACATCAAATGAGACTGCTGTCCCACCTTGTCCACAGCAAGGACCTTGCCCTGTGGGAAGCGGAGCTGGCGGCGCCCAGCATCAAATTGACCTCGTCCGCCTGGGTGGGTTGGTATGAAGCGGATCCTGAGACCTGACAGGGCAGAAATTTGCGGCGGATCCATCGCCTCTTTGGAAGCAGGCAAGGGGCAGCGGTCCTCCACGTGGCATACCGTTACGCGCCGGCTTTATCCACTGCCGTGCACAACGCACTACACGCTTAGGCATCCGCCTGGATGCGCGACCTAACATCCACGTTGATGGCACACCCCAGAGCAACCTTGCGGATTCCTCTCGTTCCGGTCGAAGAAGGAAGCGATGCGATTCTCGTGCGTAGTCCCGGACAGAAGGATAGAAACGATCAGGCCCAGCCCGTGCTGGTCATCCGGATCAATGCACCGCGCGTATCCAGGGGCTTGCTCTCTATATTGACCAACCCGGAGCCGACCGGATTCTTGATCGCATAGAGGTCCTGACGGCTGAAGTGATTGGGCCGCTGACCAAGTCTGGCAGTGCCATGGGGTCCTGAGCAGTGCCAGAACGGGAATCCCGGCGCAAGCGATGCCGTATTCGGCAGCACTTGGTCATCTGGCAGCTGAATGAGGGGTGCATGCCTCGCAGCAGGCCACCGCTTCTGCCACCCGGTCCCCTCCAGTAGGGGCATAAGCATAAGCGCCCGAATCGCCCTTTATGCCTGGACTCCCTTCTCCCGATTCAATGGACGCTTCTCCTCCATCCCGGCGGCACTCCTCGGCGGCCACGCCATCAGCGCAGCCAAGGCCGCTTGCTCGGCGGCGTAATGCCCGGGCGCCCCGAATGTTCTGAGTATCCCTCACGTGTTCGAGGGCCTGCTGACGCAGCGCCGCGGAGAATTCGACGTCCGGCCATCCCCAAATAGAAGTATCAGGGTAGACGAGCAAGGACGTCCGGCAAATTTCCTGCATTTCTAAGACAGTATGTCCAGGTGCGTCTTGCCCGGGGACATGGCCTCCGTTTCCAACGTCAGTGACGGCTCGGTCGCTGATCATCCGGTCAACGGTAAGGGGAAGGCCGCACTCCGCAACGATTTTAGGGCTGCATTCCTTTGGCGACGTGGTCTGTGACCACGATGCCACGTGTGGCGCCAACTACCAGATCCATGGCACCGCCGAAGCCTTCGACGAGGTCACCTTGTTGGGTTGGAACCCCGCCCACGGCCACGCAATGAGTTCGTCGTCGTCAGAGACTTGCTCCATCAGGCTGGATGAGCACCACGCTGTGGTCTTTTTTCTCGGATGCATTGTCGGGTCGGGCTGCCCATCGGGCAAGTTCGGGTTTGCATTGGATCTCCTATGGGCTCGAATTGGCCGGCTTGGACTAACCCTTAACGAATCCAGCGATCTACTACCGGTGTATATACGCTTAGCGCGCGGGGCGGCGGGGTAGTCGTCCGTAGGGGAGATTGTCCTGATCGGCACTCACGTGGTTTGTGCGATTTCAAGCTGCAGGTTCGGGTCTGCTCGGTCGCTGATTGGAGAAGTTCAGGATTGGGGCCGGTTCCCCTGGACCCGTGAATCCACACGCCAGACGTCGATTCCATCGGAGCGGTGGATCATTGACCTGCCCAGTCCGTTAATTCGATTCACCCAGATAACCGTGCCGTCGTCCGCGATTTCATCGACCCATCCTGCCCCGACGACTGCTGCGCCACAGCGCAGCTCGATGAACTCCCTGCACCACAGGTTTTCCCAGTGTCCGACGTAGGCGGCTTGCCGCCGTATTGCGGGCAGGCCATGGATTCCTGGAAACTCAGCCGGCATGGCTGTACGGATCATCGTTTTATCCCATGGTCGTCGGTGCGTGGGTGCCGGTCATGAGGGCGGCGAGGTCGTCGGGTTCGAGGAAGGAAGGGGGTGGGGGTGGGCCCCAGTTGAAGAGGCCTTGAGCGCCTTCGAAGGTTTCGGGGGTCCAGATTTCGTCTTCGGGGATGCAGTCCATGTCGGAGTAGTACTCGGAGAAGTTTCCCGCGGGGTCTTTGAGGTACCAGAAAAAGTTGGAGCCGGCGTGGTGCCGGCCGAGGCCCCAGATGTGGCGTTCGGGGTTGTTTTCGAGCATGGCTTTCGCGCCGCGGCCGACGTCGTCGATGTCATCGACCTGCCAGGAGGTGTGGTGCAGGAAGTTCACGGGTGCGGCGAGGGCCAGGACGTTGTGATGGTCCACTGAGCAGCGCATGAACGCGCCTTTATCGGAGATGTAGTCGCTGACTTTGAAGCCGATGCCTTCGGTGAAGAACCGCATGGTTGCTTCCAGGTTCACGGTGCCGATCACGGTGTGCCCGAGTTTGCGGGGCTTGATCACGTAGTCCCTGACGACTCCGGGGGCCCGGCCGAAGCGGTCGATGCGGCCTGGCCCGTTGTATGGGGTGGCAGGAGTTTTTTCCTGAGCGATCCGGGGTGCGACATGGATGCGGGCGGTAAACCCGGAGACGGGTTCGGTGGCGAGCAGTTCGGTGCCGTTGTGGTTGATCGGGACACCGAGTCGGGTCATCTGGGAGGTGACCTTGGCGACGTCGTCATCGTTGTCGGCGCCGACGCCGAGTTCGACCAGACGGCGGCTGGGGGCGTGGATGATTTTGAGTTGTTCGCCGCCGTCCCGGGTCCCGAACGAGTTGTTGCCCAGAGGGTCGAGTCCGAATTCCTCATAATAGGCGGCCGTTTCGGCGACGTTCGGCACACCCATCACCACGCGGGTCAGACGGTGCAGTGACATGGGATTACTCCTTTGTATCCAGGGGTTTAGGTAGGTCGTGGATCCGGCGCCAGTACAGTTCTGTTTATTTGCCGGGAGAAATGAAGGTCTGGCTGATTTCGCCGATCCCTTCAATCCGGGAGACCAGGGTTTCACCGGCCTGGATAAATCGCTGAGGGCTGCGGCCCAGGCCGACACCGGCAGGGGTGCCAGTGAAGATGATGTCGCCCGGGAGCAGGGTCACCGTCTGGGACAGGCCCTCGATCAGGGCCGGGACAGAGAAGATCAGTTCACTGGTCCGGCCCTTCTGAAGTTCCTCGCCGTCGATACTGCACCCGATTTCCAGATCATCCGGATTATCAAAGGAGTCGGGAGTAACCAGCCACGGCCCAACAGGACCGAACCCGGGAAATGACTTACCCAGCCCGAACTGCGGCGCCGGGCCGCGGAGTTGGGAGACCCGTTCGGAAATGTCCTGCCCGACCGCGAGCCCGGCGACGTACTCCCAGGCCCGCGCCGCGGGGACGTTTTTGGCCTCGGTACCGATGATGGCAACGAGTTCGACTTCCCAGTCCGTGTTCCCTCCCTCAGGCAGCACGACTTCGGTTTCGGCGCCCGCGAGGCAGGTGCCAAACTTCGTGAACACCGGAGGCAGCGTATCCGGCTGGGCGAACCCTGACTCCTTCGCGTGCTCACTGTAGTTCAGCCCAATCGCGAAGATCTGCCGGGGCGCAGGCGACGGGGACCCGAGTAAGGACCGGTCAACGACCACGTCAACGGAAGCCTTGGTCAGGGAACCGGCCCACCCAGCGAACTCATTCCATTGGGCGTAGACCGAACCCAAATCCGGGCCGAACCTGCCGTCGCTGGCGGTATGGACATCAATGCCGGCCTCGTCAGAGACCAGCACAACAGCTCGGTTGTCGTGGTTAGCGATACGCACAAAAGCTCCTCTTGGAATAAATCGCGTGACCGATCGCGGCTTCAAGCCATAATCATAATGATCGATAATAGCGATTTCAACGGTAAATGTGATGTGGTCTAGTGTCAAGACTGGAATCATAAGGACGACCGCCTCTGCGCCCCTTGCTGCAGCGTTCAGCAGCCCCCGAGGTGAGGTCCGCAACTAAGCCAGCGCCCCGGCCCGTCGTCCAAGACCTGCTGCGCCTTGGCCTTTGGTTACCAAGCTGTCGCCAGCGGTATCGGACCGGCTCAATGAAAGACTTGCGGCGTTCCACTTACGGGGCGGCCAAGATCGACCTCCACGCCCAGTAGTTAGGGAAGTTGGATTCCTATGCAGCGAAGTTCACCAAAGCAGGCTTGTGCCTCTCCCGGAATTGTTCCTTCGTGCTGCAGAGGCCACGGGATAGCGTTCCTGATCCAGCTCGTCGGGTAATTCCACTTGCACGAAACAAAAAGGGACTAACGGCTCACCCACAATCGAGGAAGTCGAGCCTGCCGTCCGGGCCTACCCCCATGGTCGGACCGTGACAGAGGCAGCCCTCGCCAACTCCGCTCAGGGACATCTACTTCCGGTCCGTCATGTCCGAAACCCATCGAGTTCTCCACCCTGAAGACCGACGCTCGCGACGCGGTGCATCTGACACGAACACTGCCTATGAGGGCCAATCCAATGTCGATTTCGAGCGTGAATCAGGGGCCGGCCCCGTAGTGACTCATGGCAAGATGCTCGCGAAAGTGGTGCGCGTGCCTCATCTATTTTTGCTCGCGCAGCTGATGCTTCGCTACGGCGAGGGCTATCAGTTCGGTCTGGATGGTGGTGATGCCGCGGGTGGGGTCGGCCGAGCTGGTAGCCGCCGTCAGCTCGGCGAGTTCAGAGGCTTTGGCTTTGGCGAGGATTCCGGAGTCGATGACGCGCTGGGCCTTGGTTGTAGGCGGGCCTTGGGTTTGGCTGCGTCTTTGGTGGGCTTGAGGAGCCGGTCGATCGTGGCCCCGGAGACCCTGCATCAGCTGGGCCGCCACTGCGGGGGCCAGCCGCTTCGCATCGAGTTCCCCGAACGCGTCCAGCTTCGGTAGCCACAAGTCAATGGTCGCTGCCAGGTATTTGCCTGAGGGCATCCCGGCGAGCCGCCACACACTGATCAGGACCTTGAGGGTGTCATCGCCGTAAATCCGTCCCCGCGGCTTCCGCACCACCAATTTTCGCTGGGCCTTACGCCTATCCCCCGTGGACAGTGCCCGGCGGCGTTAGCCCTGGACAACCCCGGATGATGGCAACGAGCTCGTCCAGAAGCAATCCCTTGGCGTTCTTCGACGACTTCGCATAATCGGCTGCGTACTTTTCTTCGTGTTCTCCCTACGCATTGCCTTCGACAGGTCCATCCCTCATCTCACCGCCGCGACCGTAGCCGCCCGTGATTTCGCGAGCGTTTTCCAAATGAGGCAATCACCCCGTTTCGCGAGCTATAGGTCAGTCTCGTCGGACCCTGGCGCCGATCAATGGACTACAACTAATCGGATGACAGGGTCCATCTGGAATCTGCCTTGCATCGACGTGGACACCGTGTCGATCATCTGCGCAGGCATCTCATCCTGTCAACAGCCAACGCTCAGGTCTTGACGCTTGTCGTGTTGTGGTCGAAGAGGACCTGGCGGGACAGTTCCTCATCCCGCTGCTCAATTGCATCCACCATCCGCTCGTGCAGCACGGAGCGCTCGTGGAGATATTCCGGAAGCGGTTGGTCCTGGGTGCCGTGCACCGCACGCGTGTGCGACTCGATGATCTCTAGCAGGCTCTTGTAGAAAGAAGAGAGCAACTGATTCGGGCTGACGCTGGCGATCTCCGTGTGCAGTCCCCAGTTCGCGTGCACAAACGCGATCGCGTCGCCTTGCTCGGACGCGAGGCGCATGGTCTCGACCTTCTTGCGCATGAGCACGATGTCGGCCGGCGAGGCGTAGGCGAGGGCGTCCTCCATGAGCAAGGGGTCGAGGGCATCGCGGATCCGAACTGCATCGGCCACGGCCATCGCACCTGCGTCCAGGGCAAGCATGGAGTTTCCCAGTCGGACCTGCACGGACTGTTCGGCCGCGAACAGGCCACCACCGGGCCCGGGGCGGACCGCTACCAGACCCCGTGTCTGCAACAGTCGAAGCGCCTCGTTGAACGTGCCCACAGCCACCCCGCATGCCTTGCGCAGCTCCTCCTTGGTGCCCAGGCGGGACCCAGGATCGGCCGACTTCACGATCGTCTCGATGGCGGCCGCGGCCTGCTCAGCCCTGTTCAGAATCGAACTCCCGGCTCCCATGAGCTCGGGTCCCCACCTGGTGCCAGACAGATTAGCGGCCGAGCTTGACCGCGTGCCTGCGATCTCTTCGTTATCAATCAACGCAGCACCCCTAACACTTATATTTGATTATTATCAATATAGCCGAAGGTCTTGACATGCAGTGCAGATCACATCAAAGTTGAAATCGGTAACATTAATCATGGTTGATTGAGGGTATCGATGCGAGTGACAAACCTTATCGTCCCGTTGTCCTTTGAGCTCAGTGCTGAGCTCGGCGTGACCTCGGGGCCTGGGGATACGTTAGTTGCCGACGCTTCGCCGGAGCGGATTTTCGTTCGCCCGCTCCCGAGCTGAGTAGGCCCTGCGGCTACGGTTGCGGCGCCGAATCGGAGCTCAGGAGCGGCACCCATCGACGTTCTGTACCGATCATAAGAGCCTGGATCTTCACCTGCTGTGCACGCTCGCTTCACCAACTAGTTCGGTCCTCTCGTCGAAATGCACTTCGCTTCCGGGCGAAACGAAAAGTCGAAAGCCTTCTGCTGCCTGAGTGCGCAGACCGAAAACGGAGAAAATAAAATGAAAAGTCCAGCAAAACGCGCTGTGGGCGTATCCATCGTGACACTAGTTTGCGCTTCGCTCACCGCGTGTGCGGGCGGCAGTGCCAGCAGCGTCACCACCAACGCAGAGTCCTGCGAGAAAGTCACGTTACAGTACGCCGCGTACAGCACGCCCAAGAGCCCTTCCGAAATAACCATGGCGGGCTGGTACGCCTCCGAACTGGAAAAGCGAACCAACGGATGCGTGACGATGAAGGGATCATGGTCAGGTGCCCTTCTCGGCGGGGACACGATGCTCGAAGGAGTCGCCAGCCACCAGGTCGACATGGGGGAAATCAACCCGATCTACTACCCCGCCCAGCTGCCACTGACCCAAGTAGTGGGACTGCCCTTCACCAACGAAGGCAACCCCGCTGCGGTCACCGACGCCTACGCGGAACTCTACGAAACCGATGAAGAGTTCCGGGCTGAATGGGAGAACAACGGCGTCGTAGTTCTCGCCTGGAAACAGTTGGGGCCAGCAATGATGGGGGCCAAAGAACCGATCGATTCGCTTGAGGACATGAGGGGACTCAAGGTTCGGACCGCTGGCAACATCACCCAGGTATTCAACGCCATCGGCGCGGACCCAATCGGAATCCCCGGCCAAGAGGTCTACGAGTCACTCCAGCGCGGAACGATCGATGCGTACGGTGCCCAGTCACTGGAATACATCCCGCAGCAATCATTTGCCGAGGTGGCGCCCTACACCTACGAGACGGGTTCTGGTGTGTACGCGATCGACACCACCGTGATCAATAAATCGGTATACGACAACCTTGGCCCCGACGTGCAGCAGGTGTTTGTTGACCTCCGCAAGGAGTTCAACGCAAAGCTGACTTCGATAAAGGCCGAAATGGGCGCGGAGGTGTGCGATGCACTCCTGAAGCAGGGTGCGACGGTCGGAGTGTTTTCTGACGACATGGTCGATCAATGGGAGAAGGCTGTCGGTGACAGCGTCTACAAATCCTGGGCGGGCACCATCGGCGACGAAGAGAAGGCCAGGACGTTCTTCGACCGGTACACCCAACAGGTAGAAGCCAAGCAGAAGAATTATCCCGCCTACGAGTCTGCCACAGAAGCGTGCGTGAATAAGTGACGATCCCGATGTCACCAGACACGACGGTCCCGCCGCCAGCGCTTGCGGAAACGGACCCCGCACCAGAAAGCGAGAAAATGCGCGTCGTCGATTCGGTACTCGCGGCAACCAGTAGGATCGCCTCGATCGCCGCCGGAACCGGGATATTCATTCTTATGCTCCTCACGGTCACCGACGGTATACAGCGGACGTTATTCGGGAGAGGCATTCCTGGAAGCGTCGAGATCACGGAGGTTTTTCTGGTCATTCTGGTTTTCGCCGGGATGTTGGGAGCCGAGGTAACCGACTCGCACATATCCACCTCGATTGTCACCGATCAATTGCCTGCGCGGGCGCGCCGGGGGGCACGACTCATCGGCACGACCATAAGTTTCCTCGGGGCCTCGCTTTTCGCCTACGCGAGTGCCGCGCCCGCTCTGCGGTCGGTGGCGATCCAGGAAGTCGAGTTCGGCCTGATCCGGATCCCAATTTACCCAGCCAAGATTTTCATCTTCCTGGGATTCGTGCTCCTCGCCGTAGCAATCCTGTGCGGAATTTTGCGCCAGATTCTCGATCTGCGTCATGATCCCGACGGAACCGCGTCATCTGAAGAAGGCGTCCCGGCGACCGCTTTCGCAGCGACCGGTGGGCCGTTTGATGGGGCACCCGAAATGGCCACCAGCCCCGACGCGACACAACCTGCCGCTCAGCACAACGAGAAAGTTCTTCATCATGAGTACTGAGTTACTCGCCACCATCGTGGCCTTCGCGTCGTTCTTCATAATGATCTCCCTCCAGGTTCGCATCGCTCTCGCGCTCGGCATCTCTGGTTTCATCGGCATCGTCATCCTGAGCGGATTCGGCGTCGGAATGTCCATCCTTGGTTCATTCCCCTATTCGGGTTCGTCGAAGTACACGCTGTTCGTGATCCCCATGTTCATCATGCTCGGATCTCTGGTGGCGCATACCGGAATCGGTGAAGCCATCTTCGCGGCGGTCAACAAGGTCGTGGGCAAGGTGCACGGCGGACTCGCCGCATCGACAGCTGTGGCCATCGGAATGTTCAGCGGGATCTCGGGGACTAGCGCGGCCGACATCGCCACCTTCGGCCGGCTGTCGGTCACGGAAATGCGGCGCGCCGGCTACCACCCGGCGTACGCTGCCGCCGTAACAGTCGCCGCCGGTACCTTCGCCGTCCTTATCCCACCAAGCGTAATCCTGCTGATCTTTGCAGTGGTCGCCGAGCAGTCTGCCGGGAAGATGCTCATGGCTGGCCTGATCCCGGGCGTTGCATCCTGTTTGGCGCTGATCATCTTCGTAGTGGTCCGTGCCTACGTCGGTAAGGAAACCGGGACCGGAGGTCTGCGCAAATTCACCGGCTCCAAATCCTTGGCCATCTCTGATCTTGCACCGGTTGGCGTTGCCGCTGGCGGTTCTTCCGCCGGCGAAACAACGATGCTGCTCGAAGCTCCTGCCGCGTCGACGGTTTCGAAGAGTCGGATTCCCGCGGCCGGGATTGATCTGGATCTCGGCGTCCCACAAAAGTCCAGGCGGTTCGCCGGCTTCAGCGGCATCGTCTACGCCGGAATGCTCTTCGCCGTCGTCATGGGCGGCATGTACTCAGGATTACTAACCGCATCAGAGGCCGGTGCTTGGGGCGCATTCGCCGCACTGCTCATCGTTATATTCACGTCGGCCCGACCCAAAGGGCTGACACGCCGCAACGTGGTATCGCTGGCGTTGAAGGAGACAGCCAACACGACGAGTATGATCTTCCTCCTGCTGATTTGCGGCTCGGTCTTCGGCTTCTTCGCGGCCCGGGCAGGATTGCCACAACTCGTCTCGGACTGGACAGGACAGCTGAACGTCCCTCCCCAGGCACTCATCCTGCTGTTCCTATTGATCCTGATCCCGTTGGGGATGTTCATGGACAGCCTGTCGATCCTGCTCCTCGCGGGCCCGGTGATGTTGCCGATCGTCGACGAGATGGGCTTCAGCCTCGTCTGGTTCGGCATCCTGATGCTGAAAATCATCGAGATCGGACTCATCACCCCTCCGGTCGGCCTGAATGTCTTCATCATCTCGGGCATCACCAAACTCAAAGCAGAAGGAATCTACAAGAAGGCAGTGCCCTTCGTCCTGCTTGATCTCGCGCTGACGTTTGTGTTCTTCCTCTTCCCGGACCTCGTTATGTGGCTACCTAACCTGGTGGATTGACCGGGGCCACACCGCATCCTGATAAATCCAATCCAAAGCACACTAGGGACTACGACAATGAAAACGAGAAGAATCGGTGCCCGGGGCCCGGCAGTGGGTGCCCTCGGGCTCGGCTGCCTCAACCTGACGGGGCAATACGGCGAGCCCGTCGGGACAGCTACCGCGAGGGCGGCGGTAGACGCGGCGATCGAACATGGCATGACGCTGTTCGACACGGCAGATTCCTACGGTACTGACCACGCCAACGAGCTGTTCGTCGGCGAGGTCATCGCCGGCAGACGGAACGAAGTGACCCTCAGCACAAAGTTCGGTGTCGTCGCGATGGCCGAGAACACGGCCGACGCCATCCGCGGTGACAGGCCGTACGTGAAGTCTTCGTGCGAAGCGTCTTTACGCCGTCTCGGAGTCGACCACATCGACCTCTACTATCTGCACCGCCCTGACCCGAAAGTGCCGATCGAAGAGACAGTGGGGGCAATGGGCGAACTGGTCGAAGCTGGAAAGGTCCGCTGGATCGGCATCTGTGAGGCCAGTGCTGAGACTATTCGGCGGGCGCACCGCACCCACGAGCTGAGTGCAGTTCAAAGCGAGTGGTCCTTGTTCTCACGCGACATTGAGTCCGAAGTGATCCCGGTTGCGAAAGAACTTGGGATCAGTGTTGTTCCGTTCGCCCCCTTGGGGCGTGGCTTCCTCACCGGCGCCATCGCGTCGCTTGCCGACCTGCCTCCAGACGATTCACGCAGACGGATGCCAAGATTTCAAGAGGAGAACTTCAACCGTAACCTCGAGATCGTGAGAATCGTTCGCGAAATCGCCGGGGAGAAGGGGTGCAGCCCCGCCCAGATCGCACTGGCTTGGCTGCTCGCCCAAGGCGACCACGTCGTGCCTATCCCAGGGTCCGACCGCCCTGAGCTGGTAGCGGAGAACGCTGCCAGCGTGGAGCTCGTGTTGTCCCAGGCCGACCTGGACCGTATAGAGGACCTGCTCCCGGTCGGCACCACTGCCGGGAACCGCTACTGGGACATGTCCTGGGCCGAGGGCCAGACGCCCGAGGTGCCCAAGTGAGAGGGCTATCTGCGGAAGATTATGCCGCCATCACGTCCCTCTACGCGCGCTACAATCAGGCTGCCGACCAGGACGATTTGGCGCTGTGGGAGACCTGCTTCACCGAGGACGCGGTCACGATTCGCAACGGCATCGAGCTCCGACGAGGGCTAGCCGCTCATGTTGAGCAGCGTCGGGCGGACCCGCTCCGGGGCCGTCGCCAGCACTGGAACAACAACCTGATCCTGACCCGCATCGACGAGTCCCATGTGCAGGGCCGCTGTTACCTCATGGTGGTGGACGTGGAAGGCACCGGTTCGCCGCCGGCAATTACCGAGCTTGGATCCTATATCGACCGGGTGCGGTGGGACGGGGAAGAGTGGAAGTTCGCCGAACGGGTCATCTCCTTCCGCTACCGACCGTCATGAGCGCCACCGCTACCTCCATGAGGGCTGCGAGATTCGTCGCCGTGGGCCAACCCATCCAGCTAGAACGGGTAGCCATTCCGTCGCCGCGCCCCGGATGGGTGCTTGTCGAAGTACTCGCGGCCGGTTTGTGCCGCACCGACCTCTACCTGATGGAAGGAAAGGTCTTTGGCTCTTCCACTGGCGCGCGGAACCTTACTCAGCCACCACTCACCCTCGGGCACGAGATCTGCGGCAGGATCGTCGCGCTGGGCACGGACGTCGAAGGGTGGACCGTGGGCGACAGGGTCATCTCCGCCAACGACCCGAGCAACGTCGCCTTCGGCTCCCCGGGCAATACGATTGACGGCGGGTTCGCCGAGTTCTGCGAACTGCCGGCAGCCAGGCTGGTCCGTGTGCCCGACGCCGTCCCGGATGCTCTGGCGGCCATCGCTCCGGATGCCATTACTACCGCGTGGACAGCGGTCAAAAAGACTGCAGCCGTGACCGCAGGGCAGCTGGTGTGTGTCCTGGGTCTAGGCGGCCTGGGGATGAACGCTGTACGCACTGCAGCTCTCCTGGGGGCCCATGTGGTAGGCGTCGATCGCAACCCTGCGTCGTTCGCGCCTGCCAAGGCAGCCGGCGCGAGCCAATGCACCCTGAATCTATCGGAGATCGGGCTGGTTCCCGACGTCGTGATCGACTTCGTCGGCTCCGCGGGCTCTGTCCACGGCAGCTTGCAGGCGGTGGCGCCCAGCGGCAGAGTCGTTGTCGTGGGCCTGGCGGACGGAAACGTACCGGTCGACACCTACGACCTGATCATGGGCGAAAAAACCCTGAGGGGCTCCCATGGAGGAGACCATTCAACGCTGGCCGAGGTGCTCGTCGAGCTGGAGCGGGGAAACCTCGCCCCGACCGTTGACGAGGTCCCCTTCGACGCACTGCCGGAGGCGTACCGGCGTATCCAGCACAACGAGCTCGCAGGCCGCCGGCTGGTCACCCGCCCAAAGACCTGCTGACCACAAACTACCCATGTCTGTAACACAGAGGAGAAACTAATGACCATTGACTACCCGATCGCCCGAGATGCCCGCTGCCCGTACGAGCCTCCAGCGGCCTACCTCGACACCCTGTTGACCAAGCCGATCACCAAGGCGCGCCTATGGAACGGCGACCAGGCGTGGCTGATTGTGGGCCACAAGGAATCCAACGAGGTGCTCGCCGACGACCGCTTCAGTGCACGCCCCGATGTCCCTGGCTACCCGCACGTTAGCCCCGCCCTCGCCGGCTACCGGAAGAGCGGACTCGAGACCTTCAACAACAAGGACAACCCCCAGCACAGCCTCGAGCGCCGCATGTTCACCAAGTGGTTTACAGTACGCCGCATCAATTCGCTGCACGAGAAGATCGCTGACCTGGTCGACCGTGTCCTCGACGGCCTGATCGCTGAGGGTGATACAGCAGATCTCTACGCACAGCTAGCCTTGCCGATCCCGTCACAGGTCATTTTCGCCATGCTCAATGCGCCCTACGAAGACCACCTCGTGGTGGAGGAGGCGACCAACACGATCCTCTCGTGGCGCTCGACCACTGAGGAATCGGCCGCTGCCTCAGCCGTGCTGCTCCAGTTCTGCGAGTCTCTGGTGAAGCAGCGCAAAGAGCACCCCCTGGACGACGACGTGATTTCCGAAGCCATCGAGGAACACGTGAATACCGGCCAGTGCACTCTTGAACAACTCACGCAGGGCATCCGCCTGCTCTTCCTCGCGGGCCACGAGACAACAGCCAATGCCATATCGATGAGTATCCTCGTGTTGCTCGACCACCCCCATCTCGCCGCACAGCTGCGTGAATCCGAGGACCCTGCATTCGTAGAGCGGGCCGTCAAGGAGTTGCTCCGTTTCGTCACCATCGCTCAGGCCGGACGGTGCCGGGTAGCGTTGCAGGACGTCACCATCGGCGGCGTCACAATCAAGGCCGGGGAAGGGGTTATCGTCTCCAGCGAATCGGCCAACCGGGACCCGAGTGTCTTCGAGCACGCCAGCGAGGTCGACTTCGACCGCGAGCACCTTCAGGAATCGGCCAGCTTCGGGTACGGGACCCATCGGTGCGTCGGGGAACGCCTGGCAGTGGTGGAGTTGCAGGTCGTGCTTCCTGCCGTGCTGCGCAAGCTACCGGACCTCCGCCTCACCGTCGAACGTAAAGACCTGCCGTACAAAACCGACCACACCGTCTTCGGGGTGTATGAACTGCCAGTGGCCTGGGGGTGATGACGCGACAGAGCGGCTCTTGTCATCCGCCAGTGGCCGGATGCACAGTGCTGGCCGGACACCCCACACGAACGGTGAGGGCGAGGCTATCGTGCGGGGGCACTCCCGCCATTGTTGATGCAACGGACCACAATTCGACAGTGCACCACTTCAGGACCCAGGGGTTGACCTGAGCCCCAAAGGTAACCTCCGGTTTTACCAGGGGGTGCCCCGGGTTCTGGTTACAGAACTGATCGCACGTCCACACTGCGGACTGCCGCCGCACATCGAACCGGCAGCACTACTAACAAGGAGCTTTTGTGCGTATCGCTAACCACGACAACCGAGCTGTTGTGCTGGTCTCTGACGAGGCCGGCATTGATGTCCATACCGCCAGCGACGGCAGGTTCGGCCCGGATTTGGGTTCGGTCTACGCCCAATGGAATGAGTTCGCTGGGTGGGCCGGTTCCCTGACCAAGGCTTCCGTTGACGTGGTCGTTGACCGGTCCTTGCTCGGGTCCCCGTCGCCTGCGCCCCGGCAGATCTTCGCGATTGGGCTGAACTACAGTGAGCACGCGAAGGAGTCAGGGTTCGCCCAGCCGGATACGCTGCCTCCGGTGTTCACGAAGTTTGGCACCTGCCTCGCGGGCGCCGAAACCGAAGTCGTGCTGCCTGAGGGAGGGAACACGGACTGGGAAGTCGAACTCGTTGCCATCATCGGTACCGAGGCCAAAAACGTCCCCGCGGCGCGGGCCTGGGAGTACGTCGCCGGGCTCGCGGTCGGGCAGGACATTTCCGAACGGGTCTCCCAACTCCGCGGCCCGGCGCCGCAGTTCGGGCTGGGTAAGTCATTTCCCGGGTTCGGTCCTGTTGGGCCGTGGCTGGTTACTCCCGACTCCTTTGATAATCCGGATGATCTGGAAATCGGGTGCAGTATCGACGGCGAGGAACTTCAGAAGGGCCGGACCAGTGAACTGATCTTCTCTGTCCCGGCCCTGATCGAGGGCCTGTCCCAGACGGTGACCCTGCTCCCGGGCGACATCATCTTCACTGGCACCCCTGCCGGTGTCGGCCTGGGCCGCAGCCCTCAGCGATTTATCCAGGCCGGTGAAACCCTGGTCTCCCGGATTGAAGGGATCGGCGAAATCAGCCAGACCTTCATTTCTCCCGGCAAATAAACAGAACTGTACTGGCGCCGGATCCACGACCTACCTAAACCCCTGGATACAAAGGAGTAATCCCATGTCACTGCACCGTCTGACCCGCGTGGTGATGGGTGTGCCGAACGTCGCCGAAACGGCCGCCTATTATGAGGAATTCGGACTCGACCCTCTGGGCAACAACTCGTTCGGGACCCGGGACGGCGGCGAACAACTCAAAATCATCCACGCCCCCAGCCGCCGTCTGGTCGAACTCGGCGTCGGCGCCGACAACGATGACGACGTCGCCAAGGTCACCTCCCAGATGACCCGACTCGGTGTCCCGATCAACCACAACGGCACCGAACTGCTCGCCACCGAACCCGTCTCCGGGTTTACCGCCCGCATCCATGTCGCACCCCGGATCGCTCAGGAAAAAACTCCTGCCACCCCATACAACGGGCCAGGCCGCATCGACCGCTTCGGCCGGGCCCCCGGAGTCGTCAGGGACTACGTGATCAAGCCCCGCAAACTCGGGCACACCGTGATCGGCACCGTGAACCTGGAAGCAACCATGCGGTTCTTCACCGAAGGCATCGGCTTCAAAGTCAGCGACTACATCTCCGATAAAGGCGCGTTCATGCGCTGCTCAGTGGACCATCACAACGTCCTGGCCCTCGCCGCACCCGTGAACTTCCTGCACCACACCTCCTGGCAGGTCGATGACATCGACGACGTCGGCCGCGGCGCGAAAGCCATGCTCGAAAACAACCCCGAACGCCACATCTGGGGCCTCGGCCGGCACCACGCCGGCTCCAACTTTTTCTGGTACCTCAAAGACCCGCGGGAAACTTCTCCGAGTACTACTCCGACATGGACTGCATCCCCGAAGACGAAATCTGGACCCCCGAAACCTTCGAAGGCGCTCAAGGCCTCTTCAACTGGGGCCCACCCCCACCCCCTTCCTTCCTCGAACCCGACGACCTCGCCGCCCTCATGACCGGCACCCACGCACCGACCGCCCTTGGGCTCCACTCCCAACCGGTCTGAATCCGGCAAGACAACGATGCCTGAAAGGCCCCACCTTGTTTGTCATTAACATCAGCTACATCGCGCCCGCCGACGTCGTGGCGGAACACCGCCAAACCCACATCGAGTGGCTGCAGGCCGCCGTCGATTCGGGCATCATCGCAGCTGCGGGAAGCAAGACGACACGGGACGGCGGCATGCTGCTCTCCCTCATCCAGGACAGGGAGTATCTCGAGGCCGAGCTGGCGAGGGACCCCTATGCCACCACAGGGGTGGCGAACCATCACGTGACAGAAGTCAATGTGCCCATGGTCGGCAATGGCCTCGAACAGTTGAAAACCCCGGCCGCGGAGGACTTCGACGTGATCATTGCCGGCTACGGCCCGGTAGGACGAGTCCTTGCCTTGCAGCTCGGTCGGCGCGGCCACCGCGTTGCCGTCGTTGAACGTCAGCTGGTCAGTTACCCGCTGCCGCGCGCCGTCCATTTCGACGACGAAATCGCCCGCCTGCTGCAGTCCCTGGATGCCTCCCCCGACCAGATGTCCCACGCTGTCGAGGCCTACGACGACCTCTACGAATGGCACAATGCAGACGGTGAAGCGCTGCTACGACTGGAATGGCGGGGAGGAGGAAAAACAGGCTGGAACACCAGCTACTTCTTCCACCAGCCCAGCGTTGAAGCGTTCCTCCACGAAAAGGTGGAGGCTTTGGGAACGGTCACCCTGCTGCGCGGATGGGAAGCAGAATCCCGGCTCGAGACCGACGAGCACATCACCCTGCACGTGCGCAATCCGGAAGGCGACCGGCGCTCACTGAAGGGCAAGTACCTGGTTGGTGCCGACGGCGCCAACAGCAAAGTCCGCCGGTGGATGGAAACCACCATGACGGATCTCGGCTACTTCCACGACTGGCTGGTCATTGACCTGCTTCCGAAAGGGCCAGTGCACGTCGATCCGCCGGCACTGCAAATCTGTGACCCAAGTCGACCGACCACCCTCGTCCCCGGCGGACCGGGGCGGCGCCGCTTCGAATTCCTGCGTCTTGACGGGGAGACCAAAGAAGAACTCAACAGCGAGGCACGTGTTTGGGAACTCCTCCGGCCCTGGGGCGTCACGCCTGAGACTGCCGATCTGGAACGACGGACCATCTACACCTTCCAGGCCCGCTCGTGTGATGTCTGGCGCAAGGGCCGCATGCTCCTCGCCGGTGACTCCGCCCACCTGATGCCGCCGTTTGCAGGACAAGGCATGTGCTCGGGACTGCGGGACGCTGCAAATCTGGAATGGAAACTCGATCTGGTCCTCTCCGGCTTGGCTGACGACTCCGTCCTGGACTCCTACGGACCGGAACGGGCAGAACACGTCCGCCACTTCATTGAACGCTCCATCCAGCTCGGCGAAATCATCTGCCTCACCGACCCCGCGGACGCTGCAAAGAGAGACGCGAAAATGATGGGCGATATTGCCGCTGGCATCAGCATGCCCGCCCACCCCGCACCCCGTCTGGGAGACGGATTGTTCCGCAACGATGGACCGGGCGGGACCCTATCAATCCAGGCAACCGTCCGCGGCCCAGCAGGAGAAGGCCTATTTGACGACGTCTTCGTGACCGGCACCCTGCTCACAAGGAACAACGCGCTCGCCTCGCAGCTGCCAGAGAACCAAAAGGCCGCCCTGGCCTCAGTTGGGGTGGAGGTCGTTGCCCTCGGTCAGATCCCGGCTGCAGGAACCGCCGTCGACACCACCGGTGCCTACGAGCGCTGGCTCGACCAAATGGAAACCGACGCGGTGCTTATCCGGCCCGACGGCTACATTTACGGAACAGCGGCCGCCGCGGCAATCCCAGAACTTGCCAACGACTTCATGGCCGCTCTCCGCTGCGAAAGCAACGGTGCCCGCCGCCGCCCTGAACCTGCGACCGCGAACCGGTAACAACTGCAGCGCTCCTCTCGAATGTCAGCGTGCTCGCCCCCTTGTGTCCCCGCTCCTCGTCGGTGCGGAGAACAACGGCTGACTTGCCGTTTGCTGCTCCGCGCTACCGCCAGTCCGATCCCGGACGTTCCCCCCGTTACCGCAAGCACACGCTTCGACGACACGTCCCGTTGAGTTGTGAAGGTCAAAGACCAACGCCGGTCAGATCTGCACGGTAATTTGATGGTGAAGTCTCGATCGCCGGGTCTTGAACGCCCAGTCAAGCTTTCGTCTATATTGATAGGTATCAAATATAAGCGTAGGAGGCCTGCTGGTGTCAGTTGACAACTCGGAAGTCACGGCCGGTCGATCGAACGTGGTCCCGCAGTTGCTCGGAACCCAGAGGCGACCGGGGCTTATGGGGCCCGGGAGTTCGAATCTTAACAGGGCTGAGCAGGCTGCTGCCGCTATCGAGACGATCGTGAAGTCGGTCGAGCCCGGGTCCCGCCTGGGCACCAAGGAGGAGCTTCGCAAGGCATGCGGGGTGGCGGTAGGCACGTTCAACGAGACGCTTCGGCTGTTGCAGACGCGCGGACTGGTAGCGGTCCGACCCGGGCCCGGCGGTGGCCTGTTCGCCGCCGAGCAGACTGCGCAGGTTCGATTCGGAAACTCCATGCTCGCCTTGGATGCAGGTGCGATGGCCGTGGCCGATGCGGTCCGGATCCGCGATGCCCTCGATCCGCTGCTTATGGAGGACGCACTCGCCTACGCCTCTCCCGCAGATATCGTGCCGATGCGGGAGAAGGTCGAGGCCATGCGGGTCGCGTCTGAGGAAGCCAACGCGGTCGCGTTCGTGCGGGCTACCTGGGGATTGCATGCTGAGATCGCCGATGTCAGCCCGAACCAGATGCTCTCGTCGTTCTACAAGAGCCTGCTTGAGATCATCGAGTCGCACACGCTCGAGGTGCATGCCCAGGACCAGCCGCTTGCGGAGTATTTCCATGACCTCTTACTGATGCACGAGCGCATGGTGGATGCAATCGAGCAGCGGGATGAGGAACTGTCCCGTCAACTCCTTTTGGAGCACAAGACAA
This sequence comes from Arthrobacter sp. B6, assembly GCF_001663775.1. GTDB lineage: Bacteria > Actinomycetota > Actinomycetes > Actinomycetales > Micrococcaceae > Arthrobacter. The sequence goes on from NZ_KV467168.1 coordinate 471,764, forward strand.
TTACCGTTAAGTCCTGAATCTTGACGGTGCAGCCGGACCTGCCGCGCGCTTATGTTCGACGGTGCCTGCGTGGATGTGAGACACCGTGCGGGCGTGGCCAGCCATCACAGGCAGGCGCTTGCAGCCCACTGATCGGTGTCAGGGCCTGAAGTGCGCAGTGGCGGCGTCGAGTGCTGCAGCGGTCGGGCCACTGCGCAGGGCAGCGGGCAGAAACATCCAGCGGTGCCCTAATCGAGTGCGTTTAACCTGCTTGCGCCGCGTCGACCCTCTCGCTGGCGGCGATCTGCTCGGGTGCTGGTTCAACGTTCAGTCCGTAAAGGGCCTCCAAGGCTGCAGTGTAGTCGCCCTGCCGGCCGGACGCCGCCAGTTCCCGTGCCCGGGCCGTGGGCACATGCATGAGTTGCCGGACCATGCGCCGCAAAGCGAACTCCACGGCTTCTGCGGTGGCGGTGCAGCCATGCTGGTTCTTGACCCGCACCACCTCGCTGGCAAGAACCCGCTGCATGTGCCCTCGCAGTGCCACGATCGCGGGGTCCAGGAGGCGGGCCTGTTGGTCGTCTTCGAACCGCAGTGCAGCCTGTCGGACGACTTCGGCGGCCTCCTGGACAACGGCAGAGTGCTCGCGGGGTGATGCGGACCGCACGTCGTCCAGGGTGATGAGTTCAACCCCGGGCAGCTCACCGGTCTCCGGTTCGAAGTCGCGGCTCAGGGCAAGGTCGACGACGATGAGACGCTCCTGCCCGGTCTGCCGGAACCGCCTGAATTCATCTGCCCCAAGCCGGATGCCGCGGCCGCTGCAACCAATCACCACATCGGCGCCTTGGACTGCCTTAGGCAGTTCCGAGCGGCTCAGCCCGGCAGCACCCCGGGCTCCCGCGAAGGTCTCGGCGCGTCCGGACCACGAAAAGACGGAGACGTTGTCACAGTGCCCGGCTGCAAGAAGTGCCAGGGTAGACCCGGCATAGGCTCCGGTGCCGATGACAACCACCGATAGCCCTGCCACCCCGCTGCTGCCCAGCTTCACGGCGGCCAGGTCCAGGGCGGCAGAGACCATAGAGCGCCCGGCGTCGCCGAGCGTCGTCAGGGACCCGACGTCGCGTGCGGCGCGTGAGGCGGCCTGAAACAGGCGGATCAGGGCGCCGCTGGCCGTTCCCGATTCCTGGGCTGCTGTCAGAGACCGCCGAAGCTGGCCTGCAATTTCCCGTTCGCCGACCACCACTGAATCCAGGCCCGCACCTACGGAGAACAGGTGCTCCGTCATCGCTTGCCCGGACAAAAAGTCCAGGGACGCGCGGAGTTCTTCGTCGGGGACGCCGGAGCAGTCGCTGATGATCGACAGCATCCGGCCCCGGGCTGCTGATGGCTCCGTGCCGGCCGCGATCTCGAAGTAGACCTCGAAGCGGTTGCAGGTCGACAGCAGCACGGTGCCGGCTAGGTCGGGGGATGCGGCCAGGGCTGCGGACGTGATCCGGCGTGGGCCTGCCCCCAGCCGCGCAAGGAAGTCCAGTCCGGTTCCGTGGTGGGAGGCGACCAGGGCAAACACCTGGCCGCCCGGGGCTGACCGCGCAGCGGCATACTTCTCTGCTCCCACCGGCATCGCGTCACCTTCTGACACGGCATTCTCCGTGGCCATTGGCTTCCCTCCGGGAACTTCCTCTGCGACGGGGATGCCCCTGCCCCGTTGGAAAGGCGCGTTGTCTGGCCACGGAACCTTGGACCGTGGAGACAGCGCCACCCGCGGGTGGATGTGACTCAGCAAATTAGTGACGGACATGTCCGGCTAGGCCGTTATGCATACAGGCCGCCGTTGACGTCGAGGATCATGCCGGTCATGAACGAGGCCGCGGGTGAGCACAGGAAGGCCATGGGGCGCCCGATGTCCTCGGGCGCACCGGTCCGTCCCAGTGGGATCGTCGGCCTCTGGGTGGCGCCGGTGTGGCTCGCTGCGGCCATCATTGGTGTCTCGATCATGCCGGGGGCCACGGCGTTGACCACAATGCCGTGCGGCGCCATGGAACGTGACAGTGAACGCACCAGGGACTGGACCGCGCCCTTGGAAGCAACATAGGCCGGGTTGACGGCAGCGTTGCTGCCCCCATTGCGGGCGCCGAGCGAGCCGATCAATGCCACCCGTCCCCGTCCGCAACGCTGCATTTCAGGCAGCACCGCCCGGAGGACGTTCAGTGGCCCCAAAACGTTGATCCGCATGATGCGGTCGAAGTTTGTTTCCCATGAGTCGGGGTCGTCGTTTAACAGATCGCCGTCAACGTAGATGCCGCTGCAGTCGGCGACCGCAGTGAAGGGCCCTAGCTCATCAATCATCCGGGCCACCTGCGCCTTGTCGCCGTTGTCGAGAGCGGCCCCGGCGACTCGGTCCTCACCTACGAGTGCCCGCAGTTGACGCACGTCCTCCTCTGGATCTCGCAGGTCGAGCAACGTGACATGGGCGTTGGCCCCCAGGCAGGCGGCCACAGTAGCGCGGCCGATTCCGCCTGTAGCACCAAGCACCAGGACCCGGTCTCCGGTCATGTCCACGGGAGGACGGACGAGATCTGCCCATGAGGTGGTCACTAGAGGGTCCCTTCTTGCCGTGCGGTTCGGACTCGCTTTACGGCATCGCCAATTAGAGTTGCGTAGGCGGAGCGTTCGGGTTGGTGCATCATGAAGTCAGCGTCGCGACCGAAGTACTCGGTGCCGACGATCAACTTCCCCGCCTTACGGCAACTCGTGAGCGCAGCTTCATACGCCTCACCGACTCGCGAGTCCATGATGTCGACACCCATGTCTTCCGACAGGTCGCCGGCACCAAGAAAGACTGCGTCGACGCCGTCCTCGGCGACGATCTCGTCCAGCCGGTCGAGGCCGGCAACCGTCTCGACGATCGGGATGACCACTGCCCCGTCTCGCATTCGCTGCTTATAGATATGCCAGCCCGTCCAGCCGAAGCTTGCCGCGTACCCCTGGGGGAACATCCCGCGCTGACCGCCAGGTGGGTAGCGAGTCGCCGCGACACCTGCGCGGACCTCCTCTGCGGACTCGATCTTGGGCACCACAACGCCGGAAACCCCCAAATCGAGGAAGCTCTGGATGCGCGCGGCATCATTCACCCCCACTCTCACGAGGGCGAGGATCCCGGCCGCTTGGGCTGCGATAACGTGCGGTGCCACCTCTGCCGGGCTGAGGGGTGAGTGCTCGTTGTCGATCACGACGAAGTCGAGACCGGCGTAGCCGTTGATTAGGGTGAACGCGGGGTCGGGGGTCGTGACGAATGCCCCTTGGGCCGGTGGCGCGTGCCGCTTTCCCAATGAGCGAAACGCCTCCCGGAAGGTTCTTTCCTGTGCCGCGGATGGCGGTGACTGTGACATTGTTATTCCTCTCGTACAGCGCTATACAGGGCCGCCGCCACCGTCGACGGTGTAGGTCGTGCCGTTAACGAATGAGGCCTCGTCCGACAGGAGGAACGTCACGATGGCCGCCACCTCCGTGGACGTGCCGAACCGGCCCATCGAGGACTTCGCGATCCGTTCCGCGAGCTGCTCCTGGGACAGCCGGAGGGTCATCGGGGTCTCGATCAGCCCGGGCGCAACAGCATTGATGCGGATGTTCTGCCGGGCGTACTCCATAGCAGCGGTCCGCGTGATACCGACCACGGCGTGCTTCGCCGCCACATAGGGCGAGGTGAGTGGGCTGCCACGCAAGCCTGCTCCCGATGCTGCGTTGACGATGGCTCCACCACCAGTGGCGAGCATTACACGCACCTGGGCCTGCAGGCACCACACCAGACCGAGCACGTTAATCTCCAGTGTGCGCCGCCAGGTGTCCCGGTCAGTGTCGTGGAATGGGCGCGGACTGGGGTAGATGCCGGCACCGTTGAACGCCAAGTCGAGGCGGCCAAACCGCTCGACGGCCTGAGCCACAGTGCACTCAACGTCGTCGGGGTTGGAGACATCCACGGGGAGGAACAATGCTTCGCCCTTCTCCGACGTCAGCGTGGCCGCGGCCTTGTGCCCACGCTCCTCGTCGGCGTCGAGGAGAACGACGGCTGCACCGCTGTTCGCTAGCCGCCGCGCCACCTCCAAGCCGATCCCGGACGCTGCACCAGTCACCATCGCGACCCGACGCTCCGAAGTCGCGTTAGGCTCAGTCATTGACATCAACAGCCAGCGTCGCGGCCAATGCAGCAGTCAGTTCCGCCTCAGGATCGACTGGCATCTTGTGAGCACGCCACGCGACGTGTCCGTCGGGTCGAACCAGGATGACTCCATCGTCACCGACCTCGCGCACCTTCTCCCACGAGAGATAGACATCGTCATACTCACACGAGCGACCGAGTTGGAAAACGGGCACGTCGATGCCGATAGCTTTCCCAGCCCTCGCCGCTGCATCGATCCACATCTGGCCGGTGCGACCGGTGAACAGTCGGAACTGCGAAGCACCGATGTCGAGTGTGGACAGGCGGGTTCGTTTGTGTTCAATCCAAGCATGTGGAAGGCGGGCTCCCGCGTGAGTGGTTGGACGGTGATGTAGCTCAGGATCCACCGATCCTTCGTCCCAAGGCTCACCATCGTTGACTAATGCGCCATGCTGGTAGCGCTGGTCAATCTCTACACCTAACGCGTTGAACTGGTAATTCTGTAGTTGGATGGCCTCATCGAGTTTCCTCCGCCGTTCGGGTGCACCCTCCTCGGAAGAGAACAGGTGATGGAGCCGGGCCCAGCCTTCCTCCGGCGACTGACCGGGCTCGACACCGATTGCCTGGCTGATTGGCAGCATATCCGCGACACTCTTCATCGCCCGGTCGACTACCTGCTCTCCGATGGGCTGGCGCTCGAGGTGGTAGGTCTCGAGCAGCTCAGTACCAGCGACACCCTCCAGGACCATCTTCAGCTTCCAGCACAGGTTGTAAGCATCCTGGATCGATGTATTGGTTCCGAGGCCATTCGCTGGCGGGTGCCTATGGGCGGCGTCACCAGCGAGGAAGACTCGACCGATCGAATATCGCTCGGCCACCACATGGTTGATCTGCCAGGTGCCGACAGACTTGATGCGGACATCGATGTCGGGATCACCGATGGTGGTGTGCGCCCGGGCCCTCAGCGCCTCCTCCGACAGGTCCGGTTCCCCCTCCGCGGGGTCATACATAAACAGCAGAACCCACTCGGTCCACGGCTTCACGCAGATCCATGTCCCGGAACCGACCCAGTAGTCATTACCGGGTTGGGTCATCCAGTACAGCGTTCCCGGGCGGTGCTCGGTGTATTTAGTTAGGTCGGCCTCAATCCAGACGCTCACTGCCGCACCGAGATTGCTTTCCCCTCTAAAGGGGAAGTCCAACAGCTCAGCCGCGCGGGACCGACCACCGTCCGCGGCGATCACATATTTGGCCCGCACCAACTGGCGGGCACCGCTGTCACGGTCCTGCACCACCACGTCCACACCGTCATCGTCCTGGCGAATCCCGACCATCTCGCTGGAGAACCGGATATCAGCGCCTTGGTCGAGAGCAGCGTCCCGAAGCTCTGGCTCGAGGATGTGCTGGGGAATATTGCACATCTCCGATGGGCTGGCTTTCTGGTACTCGTGGTGTCGCTCCACGCCCGATCCCCAAGTCATGAGCCGAGCGATTTCCTGACCTGCGAAGCTCGTCGCCCAGACGTTGTGGCCCATCAACTCATTCGGCACCGCGACGGCGCGTACCTGTTCTTCCACCCCCAGATCGCGCAGCACCTCCATGGTGCGCTGATTGGTAATGTGTGCGCGCGGGCTATTTGCGGTCCCGGGATACTTGGTGACAGTCAAGGCCGACACCCCGTCGCGCGCCAGGGCCAGTGAAGCGGTCAGCCCGGCAGGACCGGCGCCGATGACAAGGACGTCGACATTCACGTCCGGGCGGCCGAGGCCGGCAAATACATCGGTGCTGCTTTCGATGGTGGTCATCTCTCTCATTTCCTTTCGAATTCCTTACTCGTGCCAGGTCGTGTAGCCCGCGAGCTGTGGCCGCTCGAAGGGTCCGAACGTTCGGTTTCGGCTATTTGGGCCCGTGACGCCATCAAGCCTGCAACCGCGTAAATCGGGCTGAAGGCGCCGACTATGGCAAAAATCAGCCGGCTGTCCAGCTGGGCCCCGATCAGCGCACCCACCAACAGAGGTGCGAGTGCCGCCATCCCGTAACCGATCAGGTTGACTCGAGCCGTAACCCACATGGCCGCTTGCGAGTCTTGGGACCGTTCGGCGATTCTGGTCAACGTCCAGGGGTAGGCGGCCATGGACAACCCGAAGAGGACCACCCAGACGATGTACCACGAGGGCACGATCGTGAGCCCGGCCCATCCGAGGGCCGTCGACACTGCCGACCCAACGGGGAGGAGCCAGACAGGCGCCCATACCTTCCTGGCCAACAACGTCGGCAGGAGCAGCGCCGCGGGGACGCCGACGACCGAGAAGAGGCCGACAGCAAGCCCGGCCGAGGAAGCCGATATTCCCTCCTGGGCGAGCAGGCCAGGCAGCCACGCAATGACTATTGTCCCGTTCGCGGAGTGCATTCCGAAGAATGTAGCGGTCCAGCCGATCGACATCCGGCGTTTCGGGACACTGGTCTTCTTGGGCGCCGCCTCGGGCGTCGACGACCGGGGAACGAACAGCCAGAGCACAAGCGGGACGACCGCCAATACACCCCACAGGCCCAGCCCGTACCGCCATGATCCGGTAGCCGCCGCCACTGCGGGCGTCACCGCGGAACCGAGCGCCGTGCCCGCGATGATGCCGGCGGCCGTGATCGCACTCATCTGCGGGATGTGTCGAGGGAACCACCGCATAATGAGGCTGGGGATGAGCACGGTAGCCAGCGCCCCGCAAGCGGCGGCAATAGCGGTTGCCACTGAAAATACCGTCCAGTGGACGATCAGTGCACGGGTGAGCGAGCCCAGCACCAGGCCGATCGAAACCACGACCATGAGGGTTTTCAGGTCTGCCTTCGACGCGGCCCCCGCGGCCACCAAACCGAGCAGGGCGAGGCACAGCGATCCCAGGCCCTGAAGGAATCCTGCCCACACCGGCCCCACGCCGAGGTCGATTTGGACGCTCGTGATCACCGGACCGAGTGCCGACGTCGGCGGCCTTAGCAAGCAAGCGATCGTGATGAGCGCCACTGCCGTAAGGACGATACTCGTGCTTCTGGATGGACGAACGCCCAGGCGGGCGGCGCCGCGCGCGTTCACAACTCCAGCGTCAATGTGCCGGTGGCCCTGGACACGCACGGCATGACCAGCTCACCGGCCCGTTGCTCCGCCTTCGTGAGAACCGCGTCTCGGTGATCGATCTTCCCCCGAAGCACGGAGACCTCACAGGCGCCGCAGGTACCTTCCATGCATGAGAAGTCGACCTTGGTGCCAGCCTTTCTCAAGGCGTCCAGCATGGATTCATTCGCGGCCACCTCGATCGTTTCTCCCGACAGGGCCAACTCGACCTTGAAGGGCTGGTCACCACCGACTGGCTGCGGTGCTTCGACCGCGGCGAAACGCTCGATACGGAGCATTGACTCCGGCAGATGCGCCATGGCCGCTTCAACGGCGTTCAGCATCGGGCCGGGCCCACAGCTGTAGACCAAGGTGGCCGGATCGAGTCCTGCGGTCAGCTCCCCGAGGGGAATTCGCCCCGTCCGATCCTCTGGGTACAGCGTGACGCGGTCGCCGTATTGGCTCAGTCGGTCTTCAAATGCGAGGGCTTCGTTGCACCGGGCTCCATAGTGGAGTTCCCAGCTGCGACCCGCCTCCTCGGCGGCCTCGATCATCGGCAGGATCGGCGTGATACCGATTCCGCCTGCGAGGAAGAGGTACCGCGGTGAGTCCTCGAACCCGAAGTGGTTCCGCGTCCCAAATATCTCGACCTTGTCACCTATGCCCAGGGTGTCGCACAGCTGCACGCTGCCGCCTCGCCCTGCTTCGGACCGGAGAACAGCGATTTCCCAGAAGCGGTCTGTGGAACGGCTGCAAAGGGAGTATTGCCGAATCAAACCCTCGCCCAGGCGGATCTCAACATGAGAACCGGGCGCCCACTGGGGGAATGTGCCATTGCCGACGGGTACGAACCTGAACAGGAAGGTGTCCTCGGCCACCAACTTTTTCTCGGTGATGCACACCTCCCCCTCGAATGTATTAAGGGCGTGTGCTGTCATCTGAATCACCTCCGTCACTTGAATCACCCCTCAGCAGCTTGATCGCACGTGCGGGGCACATATCAGCTGCCTCTTGTGCCTGCGCTTCTTCATCGGGTCGGGGGTCTCGGACTGCATGTGCCCTGCCGTCGATGTCGTCCTGCTGGAAGACCTCGGGCAGCGTCATCTCACAGAGCCCGGAACTCGCACAAATCTGTGGGTCCACGACCGCCCTCATTGGACCGAACCTGCGTCCCAGATAACGGGAACGTAATCGACACCGATGATCGGACGATCCTCGACGAAGTCGAGCTCGGTGATCGGTTTGGCCAGCGCTAAACTCGGGACGCGGCGCCACAGAGTACTGTGCACGACCTGCAACTCGACCCGGCTCAGGGTCTGTCCCAGGCACTGGTGGATGCCGAATCCGAAGGCCAGCGCGGTTTTTGCGTTCTGCCGCCGGATATCGAGAGTCGCCGGCTCCGGGAACTGGTCAGGATCACGGTCGGCGATGTGATTGCCAACGATGACACCTTCACCAGCCTTGATGAGCTGGTCACCGACCATGACGTCGGCGATAGCCACGCGTCGGCGTCCGGTGTGGGCCACCGAGAGGTACCGCAACAGCTCGTCGACGGCGTTCGGAATCAACTCGGGATCGCTCTTCATGGCCTCGAGCTGATCAGGGTGCTGCAGCAGGGCAAGCACGCTGAGGGTGATTGTATTGGCCGTCGTCTCGTGCCCCGCGATAAGTAGAAACCGGATCAACTCGATCGTGTCCTTACGACTGAGGGCGCCCGCCTGGAGCTGTTCGTGGACCAGCCGACTGGTGAGGTCCTCTCCAGGAGTTGCAAGCTTCACGTCCAGCAACTTGTCGATGTAGTCGTAGAGATCCTGGCCAGCAGCCGCCGCTTCCTCAACCGAGACACCGGCCGAGGTAGCGGTGAGGCTCAGCCCGGTAAACCAGTTTCGATCCTCAACAGGCACTCCGAGAAGGTCACAAATGATGCGTGTTGGAATCTCGAGCGCGAACCCATGGTGGAACTCGAATGGCTGAGGCGAATCAAGCATTTCGTCAATCAGCTCGTCCACAAGATCCTGCATTTTCGGCCGGAGCGACTCGACCTTCCTTACCGTGAAGTCACGCACGAGCATTCGCTTCTGCTCACCGTGCTCGGGCGGATCCATTGTCCGTAGGTTGTGGTCTCGACCCATCACCGCGGTGTACGCGGCGTTCTTCTCGGGAAATCCCGGGTTAGCCGGGTTCACGCTGAAGTGCTCGTTGTCAGAGAGCACCGCTCGCGCCTCCTCGTATCCCGTGACCAGCCACGCAACGATCCCATCCCACTGACGGACCCTTGTGACAGTCGATTTTCGGGCCAGTTCCATCGTGGCCGGCGGTGGGTCGAACGGGCACCGCATATCACGGGGCGCCCTGTACTCCGGCAGCGTTGACATCCAAACTCCTTTGTTAGCGATCCAGCTGAATACGAAACTATTACAATCAATGGTTATTAATACTATGTGTGAACACCATCTCTAAGTCAAGAGATGATCATGATCAATAGTGCTGATTACGTCACGGATTCCCGCTACGATTGGGGTCTGTGAGCACGATCGCAAAGCCAAGTGTTGAATCACTAGAGGGGATGGCCCAGCGGGCGGGCACTTGCCCTGCGTCAGGGACGCGATGCGCGTGATTCTGCGTGTGGTGCATGGGTGATGTCGGGGGTGCCATTACAAGACCACCGGAAAGACTTCAGGCGGCCGGGCCAGGAACGCTTCACGGGTCATGCACCAAGGGGGTGCTGCCGGCTGCCAGTTGAAACCGTGAGGTCTGCAACCGTGAGGGCAGATCACGGTTCAAGATCGGACGTTTGCTTTCCTCTTATGCCTGTCTTTTGCTGTGCCTCTTTCGCGGTTGCTTTTCAGCGCACCCCCTTTCGCTAAGACTCAGTCCGTCGCCGCTTTGTAACCCTGAATGCCTGACACCCCCGTTCGACAGCGTGATCGCTAGCGGTTGATCAGGCCCGAACGGGGGATCAGGCCCTTCAGTCTTCCTCGTCTACCGCTACGGACAGGAACGACCGACAAGAAAAGGAGTTCCTCGTGGACGATCTGCTATCACTAGACGGGAAAGTCGCCCTCGTAGAGCCGAGGCAAACCTTCCAGACCCCTGCTCTATATCGGCGCCTTGGCGCCCCTCCGGCTGCCCCTACGTGGCAACCGGCGTGGGCGCCAGCGCCTGACCATCTCTGGAGGTGCGGGCGGTGTCCCGTCCGCACCTCTAACCCGCGAGCCCCGACATGCCGACATACCGACATACCGACACCATAAGGACACCATGACCGAGACCAAGCCATACGTGAAGGCCCGAGAACGGTCTGAAGGCGACCTCATATGGGATCGCCGGGGAGCTAAAGTAGACGCAGACACACATAGGCATGACAAGAACGTCAGGACGACAACGCACCCTCATCGGCTACCAACAGAATGGATCGATTATGAAAGCCTGGCGCCTCTTGGCCGCACACGAACCGCTGATCTACGTCGACGTCCCCGATCCGGTAGCCGGGCCGAACGAAGTCGTGGTCGAGGTCAAGGCCGCGGGCATCTGTCACACCGACGTCGGTTATCTCGATGGCACGCTGACGGGAATTCTGGGCTTCACTCCGATCACTCTCGGACACGAAATTGCCGGGATTGTTTCGGAGCTCGGAGCTGACGTCACTGGCTTTGACGTCGGACAGCGTGTGGCCATCCCCGCTACTGTGGCGGGTCCGGGCACCGGCACCGACGGCGGCTTCGCCGATAAGGTCAAAGCGTTCGATTACCAAGTCATCCCCGTTCCGGATGCGGTGCCGTGGGAACAGGCCGCACCCGCCACCGACGCCGGCATGACGTCATACCACGCGCTGAAAGTCGGCGGCGTGAAGGCGGGGACCCGGCTCGGGATCATCGGCGCCGGCGGCCTCGGCAGCTTGGCAATCCAGTTCGCGAAGGCGATAGGTGCCAAGATCTACGTGGCCGAGGTGAACCGAGGGGCATGGGAACGGGTTGAGGGACTGGGAGTCGACGGCCTCGCTGAGAACATCCGCGACTTCACGGACAAGCACCTCGACGTGATCGTGGACTACGCGGGCTTCGATTCCACCACAGACGATGCGATTGAAACTGTTGGCTTCCGCGGCACCGTCGTACAGGTCGGAATGGGGACCGAGCGCACGAACATCTCGACCACGACAATGATCCTCAAACAGCTGACCTACATCGGCTCCAACGGCGGAACCAATGAGGACTGCGCGGAAGTGCTGGATCTGATTGCCGCAGGGACAGTGTCATCCCACGTTGAGATCGTCGGATTCGACGACGTCTACGACGCGATCCTGCGTTTCGAGCGCGGCGAGGTCAACGGCCGTCTGGTCGCAATGCGACCGTAAAAGTTCCAGCAGTCACGACGAGCAGCAAATGGAGAAACAACCAGGCTATTTACCCGTTCCGATACCAGAACTTTCATGCACTTCTCTCTCCTCAGATACCTGGCTGGCTCTTCAAGGAATAGGGCATGCAGAACGGCCACAAAACGCCACGAAACTGGAAGTTGTTACCAAAGACAAGTGCGCTTACTTCGTCGGTCGCGACGGTGCGCCCGGGCCCACCCGAAGAGCATGACTCACGGCGCACGGCTTGAGCTAGACTGTGTGGCCGTTCCCCCAGAGCTGCAAAGCGTCGGCGAGTATCCGGCTGCCCGGCCCGGGTTCGCACTCGACGCGCTCTGCATGCGAAGAAGGCCGGAGTCTCCGTCCCGGCACACGTCGGTCTGTCTCTGTCCCCATCAAGCCCCGCAAACTCGGACATACCGTCATCGGCACCGTGAATTTCGAAGCAGCCATGCGGGTCTTCACCGAAGGCATCGGCTTCAGGGTCAGCGATTACATTTCTGACAAAGGCGCCTTGATGCGCTGCTCGGTGGACCACAACGTTCTGGCCCTCGCCGCGCCCCGTGAACGTCCTGCATCACACCTCCGGGCCGGACGACGACATCGACGACGTCGGACGCGGCGCCAAGGCCATGCTCGAAAACAACCCCGAACGCCACATCTGGGGCCCCTGCCGCCACCACGCCGGCTCGAATTTCTTCTGGAACCTCAAAGACCCGCGGGAAACTTCTCTGACTACTACTCCGACGAAATCTGGACCCCGAAACTTCAAAGGCGCCCAAGGGCTCTTCAACTGGGGGCCGCCACCTCCCGCCAGGGTTCTTCAACCGGGGGCCGCCACCTCCCCCCTCCTTCCTCGAACCCGACGACCTCGCCGCCCTCGGGATCCACTCACAGCCCGTCTAAGAGCGCGGGTAGAAGATAAAGATGTCTGAAAGGCTTCGCCAAGTTCGTCATTAACATCAGCTACACAGCACCCGCCGATGTCGTAGCTGCTCACCGTCATCCCCACATCGAGTGGCTCCATGCGGCCGTCGACTCCGGCCTGATCGCAGCCGCCGGCAGCAAGGCGACCCGCAACGGCAGTATCCGGCTCTCCATGGTGCAGGACAGGAAGCACCTCGAGGTCGAACTGGCGAAAAGATCCCTATGCCACCGCAGGCGTGGCCGCTCACCAACTTACTGAGGTCAATATGTCGATGGTCGCCAGCGGGCTCGAACAGCTAAGAAGCCGATAGCTCACGGATCTCTGGTTGGCACGCACTGGTCGCCAGAGGCGCCCGCACCCAGGCTGTGTGTAATTGCTATGAATTCATCCCTTAGGCAGCCTGCTAATCCGTTCCCCAATTGCATTCGACGCGAAAGGTCAGTCGAGCCGACGAGTTGATAGGAAGAGGAAGACTTTTGAGCCTTGGAGAGCCAAAGACAGCAAAGCACTTTGAGGGCTTGCATCCGGAAAGGGTGATGAGACAAAGGAAGGTCGACAGGGCGCTTGAACTGGCAATCGTTTTCCGCCGTCCAGTCCAAGAGTTTGCTACAGAGTATGCATGGGGTCAGATCTGGTGCAGGCCAAGGCTCGATTTGAAGGCGAGGAGCATGCTCAATCTCGCCATGCTGACAGCCCTTAACCGTTCGCACGAACTGGAAGGGCACGTCCATGGGGCCCTCAACAAGGGGGTCAATAAAGGAGATTCAGGAGGTCCTGCTACAGACCTTGACATATTGTGGTGCTCCAGCCGCCGCGCTAGAAGCCCTCCGTGTCGCAGAAATAGCCATCACAGATCATAGGAGCTAGAACCCGCTCAGCCCCCGCTCAGGAAGTCGCCCGTGGACGCCTGACCGGTTATGGCACGCCCAAACCTACCGTCAGGCTTTCACGCAAATAACGTCAGAATAGGGTCCAAAGGCGTTTATACACTCCCTCTGTGAAGAGTCTTAGATCCCCCTGACTGATGGTTGCCCGAGGCCGTCCTTTGCTGCCAGGCCGACCGTATAGTCCAACCACGTCCGCTGCCATCAGGCTGCCTTGTACCGGGTGAAGGCCCGGCTCCCTGCTCGACTCTCCTCGACTCACGGCTGTGCTGCCCGCTCCGGCTTGCGAACTGCCCTGCTCCACGCCTCATTAAGTGCTTGGCATTCGAAAAATGGTCACGATCCTGTCCCGGCCGACCGCCCGGCCGGTCTTAAGGATGGAACTCCCCCGGGTCCCGCGAATCCGACGCTGTGCGGACCGGATTACACCGTGAAAGGATTACCGCTCCAGTCCATGCCGGGATGCGGATTGAAGTGAAGTCATGACTGCGTCCACACTTCACCGGAAGTTTGTACACACGCTTAGCCTGACACGCCTCTTAACTGCGGGACCCTGGGTCGACAGGTGGTCTACGGTCCCACACACCTTCAGTCCCCGCCGCTCCCCCGCACTCCTACGCCACAAGAAGGACTCAATAAAGCAGACGTAAATGTGGACAGTGTCCACACACACTTTGATAGGACAAAACGCGCACATACGACTCCCCTGACGTCTAAGAGGAACCCTCCAAGAAGAATTTCCCGCCACAGTCGGCGACGTCATGTTGTCCCCGCAACCCCGAACCATGAATGAGTGTTGGGCACCCCGACCAACCCCTAGAACCGAAACGAGGAACCACATAATCCCAGCCCACAGCAGGCGGAGGACCCACTAGCCAGGGCCCTGAACCCGCCACCCACACACCTGAATAGGCCCCCGCAGCGGCCAGGCCACAGCCCGCGAACCTAGCGTCAGAGGGACGCCACCACAATCTTTGTACACACGTTAAAGCAAAATCCCCTCTGACGAGGGGATCTCTTGTGCCCGAGGTGGGACTCGAACTGTCTTCCGGGTCTTGCAAACCCTGGGAACCCGCGAAAAAACGCTGAATCCACGACGGTTCGAGGGCTGTACGACGCGGTCCGAAGCCGAATCTGTGGACATTGTCCACACACCATTTCCGTCACCTTAGAGTCTTCGGACCAACGATGGCACCCCCAAGCGGCAGGATGCGGTTCTCTTGGTCCTGATAGGTTTTGCCCAGCTGGAAGAACGGCCGCGGCTTCAACATCCGGCAACCACGAACCGCCACAAAAGCACCAGACCTACGTTCGCCTGCTGGCCAGCTTCCAGGAGCTTCATGGTCGCTGCCACCTCCTTTGGGCCATCCCTTGAACCGGCCTGCACCGCTTTCAAGGACGACGCGTGAGGAAACCGTCCAGCCGGCAAGCTCCCGAACCCGTTAGTTAGCGCCTGATGAGATGCTTGCCAATCTGCCCGGCGCTGACTTCAAGTGAGACATCACCGGCGGCCACCCCGATCACGAGATCAAATGCCGCATCAGTGCTGAAGTCATGCCGGTAACCGTTGACCCAGAGCATCAAAACCATCAGTGTCCACGCTGTGCGTTTGTTGCCGTCGATCAGCGGGTGGAAGCGCGCCACTGACTCCATCAAGGCCGCCGCCTTCATCGCCAACTGCGGATAAGCTTCCACACCCATGACTGTCGTTGCCGGCCGGGCCAGAGCCGAGGCCAGCAGACCGATATCCCGGATATGGAACCCGAACCGGTCAACGACCTGCAGCGCGTCTTCAATCTCGAAGTACTCGCTCACGCATCCTCAAGGCGCGTCAAAAGCTCGGCGTCATGGCTCATCACGAAATCCAGGCCCTCACCGATCTCACGAGTGCGCCGGTGACGCTCGAGCACCAACTCCGCACCCTGCAGCAACAAAGCCGACTTCGAGGTGTGTTCCTCGGCGGCAAGTTGGTCCAGACGACGATCAAGATCTTCCGGGACACGCAGATTCATAGCCATCCACCAATGGTACCGGACCAGTACCAGATCAGATCACATTTAGGGTAATCGCGACAACCGGGGAGTGCCCTGCAGAACCGAGCGCTTCTCGCAGTTGGGTCAGATTACCGGCAATGGAATGTGGCTGCCGGCGCGTTCCAGGACGCTCTGCTGAGAACGCCGGGTCTCGCCTACGAGTGTCTCTGTGCCGACACCGGGCAGGTTCAGCAAAACGTATCGCGTGACCGGTGCAGAGGGCGATTCTTGGATTGCACTCAGGCCTTCATTCCCTTTAGTCATCACAGCTGCCACACACGATGGCTAAACAATGCCCGGCCACAGGACGAAGGCAGGGTATTCGCCGGAAGTCATGCGGCTTGATGCGTTGACTTCGATGAACAAGTAAAAGCATCACCGCTGCTTGTCATTCTGATATGCCCCATGATCGCTGGACGGGTCCTCCGCGCAACCAGGGCGCTACCGCGCCGACCCCGAACCGAAAACTTCTTCATCAGACCGGTGCAGCACTAACCGCCACATGAAGTTTTCGCCCCGGCGCCGGTCCCCCAAGTTGCACTCCGGCCCCTCAGCCCAGCGGGTGGTCCCCTACCAGAACGACGCCCACAACGAACAACCGCAGAAAACACAGCAAAACAAAGGGTGAAGGGAAACCACTGGTCATGGAAAAGCTCACGATCAAAACACCATCAGATGTACTCAGCTTTATCGGGCACACCCTGGGCTTCTGGCCACAGGAAAGCCTGGTCTGCATCACCCTGAACGAGAACAGCATCGGCGCAACCCTGCGCATCGATCTCCCCCGTCAACCAGGCCAGGAACTTCCCTACGCACGCACCGTCGCCCATTACCTCACCAGCGACACGACCGCCACATCAATCCTCTTCGCCGTCTACACCAGCGAAACAGCCCAGCACGGCCAGGCCAGACCCCGGGCCGGCACCATTGCAGCGCTCACCGGGGTCCTCGCTGAACAGGGCATCACCATCCGGGACGGGCTTTTCGTCGGTGACGAAACGTTCTCCCCCTACGACGGCGACCCCGGCACCAGCCTCGCGCTGCCCGTCAGTTCCACCCAGACCAGCGCGATCAACGCCGAATTTATCTACCGTGGCAGCTTCGTTGAATCCACCGACCACATTACCCTCCCTAGGACCAGCCAGGGAGAAGCCAAAGCGGCCGCCGTCGAACACCACATGGAAACCATCGCCTCCCAACCAACCGACACCGCGCTCCAGCAAGGCCGGAAGCTCTGGGCAGACATGCTCGACTCCAAAACCTTCCCCAGCGACGACGACTGCCACGCCCTCGTCGCCAACCTGCAATTCCCCGCGATCCGCGACCGGCTCATCGCAGACATCCCAGGGGTGGACGAACCCATGCAGCAGATCCTGTTCGCCCAAACAGAAGCCGCACCGAAGTGGTCACGCATCGAGTGGGCGCAACAGTTGCTGCTGCACGCCTACACCCGCACCAGCGCCGAACACGCAGCACCAGTCCTCACAACCATTGGGTACATCAACTGGTGGGAAGGTAGAGGCAGCAAAGCCCACCAGTTTCTCCAGCTCGCCCTCGACACCGACCCTGCTTACCGCCTCGCCCGCCTTAGCGACCAAATGATCGGCTCAGGCATCGTCGCCGGCTGGAACATAAACAAAAACACCGCCTACAAAGCATTACCGTTCGACTAGCCCTTTCGGAAAAATTAGAGATTCAATTAGCCCCTGCCAGCGTGCCCTTGACTACGCCCACGCGTGAGAGGCTTTCCGAGGCGCAGTCGCAGGGAAATGCCCATGCTGGTTGTTTCCACCTTCCCGAAGGAAGCGCAGAACTTCTTGAAGGGCCCCTCGCCACTACCTCGCCCACCGTTCTAACCGGCACGGAAGCGACCGTGAGTCTCGTTACGGAACAACTCCTCGACCATTCCTCCGTGCACATCCATGCTCATGGCGAGCAAGACTTACAGGAGTACTTCTCCTCAAACACGGCGATCCCGCCCGGCAGGAATTCCCAAGTCTCGGTCAGGGCGGTCCCGGTATCTTCAGGGGTCAGGAGGTAACCCCAGCGGACAAAGCGGACACCCACCACCCTCCACGCGTCGGTTCCTGCGGGGCCTACACTACTTCAAATAAGCAAGCCACGAAAGGTCTTTCATTGAACGGGACTTTGAGTTATCGAGCGGTATAGCCGCCGTCAATTGTAAACTGCGATCCCGTTATGAAGGAGGCCTTATCGGAGAATAGGAACAAAGCCATCTCAGCGATTTCAGCAGCTGTTCCGAGTCGGCCTATGGGATGTTTGGCGACAATGTTCGAGTAGCTTTTTTCAGGCAGTTTCTCCAGTAGCGGAGTGTCGATGTAGCCGGGATGAATCGAATTTACCCGCACGCCCTGATCCGCGTACCCCAGCGCAGCAGCCTTGGTTAGACCCGTCAATCCATGCTTTGCAGCGACGTAAGGTGCTGCCAAAGGATCGCCGACCAAGCCCAAAACTGAAGACGTATTGACAATCGAACCGCCCCCCGCAGCGATTATCGCTGGAATCTCATAACGCATGGCGTAGAACGCCGCATGTAAGTTGACTTCCATTACACGCGTGTAGTCGTTGACATCAGTATCAGCGAGGAGACTGAGTGGTCCACCGATGCCGGCATTATTAAACGCCAGGTGGAGGCCACCAAATTCTGATGATGCGGTCTCGACGGCTCTCTTCATGTCTTCCGGATTGGCCACATCGGCCCGAAAAGCGATGGCTCTGCCCCCAAGGCTTGAAGCTGCGGTAGAGACTGAGGATGCGGCCTCTTCGTTCAGATCGACGACAAGGATTGAGGCCCCTTCTGCCGCCATCTTCAGGACAACGGCTTCACCGATGCCCGATCCTCCCCCGGTTACAAGGAGGGTTTTTCCGTTGAATTCCTGGCCCATGTTCGACTTTCTCCCTTGATTACTCAATCAGCAGATTCTGGACTTCTCCCCGATCTAATCGGACTGTTTAGTTCCTAGCTCCTACACGTGAATACGGGCAGGAGGCTGGTCCAGTTGTTTGGTTCGTGTTCCGCAGGGTGGGTCATTTGATGAGGCGCGCTGCTTTTTCTGCAGCGAATACGGCCTCGTCAACGTCGCCGGGAGCGTCGCAGTCGCCGATGGCTTGGGTGGGGATGCCGGTTTGGGCGAGTGCCCGGGTCAGTTCATCGTTTTGTTGCCGCATCAGGGCCAGTACGACGGAATCGACTTCGGCTTTCCGGCTTTCACCGCCGTAGACGGAGTTGATGGTGACCGATCCGGGGGAGACTTCTGATAGGTAGGACGACGCTGTAACACGAACACCGGCTTGTGCGGCGCGCGAGACCACCCAAGGTGCCTCCACTGATGCGTAGAGATTGGCTCCGATGTGACTTCGTGGTGTGACCAACTCCACCTGGTGGCCGCGTTCTGCTAGGAGGGTGGCGATTCCAAGCGCTGTGTAGTCGCCTCTGTCTTCCATCACCACGACGCGCTTCCCGACGAGTGCAGGGTTTTCCAGCACTGATATCGGATCCAGAACGGTATTGTCGGATGCGCCGCCAATGCCGGAGAGCTGGAATGGCAGAAGGCTTGAATAGCCGGAATGATCAAAACGGGCACCGGTTGCGACGATGACGTGATCTGGTTTCAGGTCCGAAATAAGCTCTGGAGTGGCATCTACGCCCAGCCGCACGTCGACCCCGAGTCGGTACGCGGCAGCCGTCAGGTCATCTGTCAGGGTCGCCCATTGTGCGCGCCCTGGCAGTACACGCATGTGGCGGAATTGCCCGCCGAGCTCTCCCTGTCGTTCCAGCAGGGTTACTCTGTGGCCTCGCTCAGCCGCGATAACCGCTGCTTTCAAGCCAGCCGGTCCCCCGCCGACGATTACAACGAAACGTGAGGAAGCCGCCTGCCCATCAGGCCACTCGCCTTCACGGCCCACGTGGGGATTGACCGAACAAGCGAGGTACTTATCGGTCGACGCACGCTTCCAGCACGTGTTGGATCCAATGCAGTGTCTGATTTCAGCCGCACGGCCCTCCTGTGCTTTTTTGACCAGATCGGGGTCAGCGATATGAGCCCGCGCCATGGCGACCATGTCTGCAGAGCCGCTGGCCAGCACCGCTGCTGCCACCTCAACAGTACGGATTGCGCCGGCGACCAGCACTGGGATTGAGTCTCCGACGATCGCCTTCGCGCGCGCGGAATTGTCAATCCGGTTGGCCACGAGCCCACTCGAGGACGGCGGAATCATATGGTGCATCGTGTGGTAGTTACCGCCACTCACACTGACGTAATCGAAGAGCTCGCTCCCACTGATTTCCCGCAGGAGCTCATCAGAGACATCGGGAGTGAGGCCGGCCTCCCCCAGATATTCGTCATATGACAGACGGATACCCAGGGCAAAGTCACGACCAGCATGCCGTCTGACGGACTGTGCGATTTCGATAGCAAACCGAGCGCGGTTTTCCACTGAGCCCCCGTACCGATCCTCACGCCGATTGGTCAACGGGGACAAGAACTGGCAAACGAGGTATCCGTGGCCGGCACTGAGCTCTACTCCATCGAATCCCCCGCTTTTCGCGTTGGCTGCTGCACGCCCGTAGAGTTCGACGATCTCGGCGATCTCCGCCTCGGTCAGAGCGTGGGCTGTCCGACCAAGAGTCGGCGACACGAGCGCCGATGCGGACACAGGGGTGCTCCAGTTGAGGTCAATGGAGTTATCAGCGTGGTAACCGCCGTGGTAGAGCTGAGTAAAAATCCTCGCGCCATGTTTCTGAACACGCCGCGTAAGGTCACGAGCAAGCGGGATATTACGCTCATCGAAGAGGTGAATCCCTGAGGGCCCCGCCGATCGCGGATCTACCGCGGCCGCCATGGTCACAAGAAGTCCGGCTCCGCCTTCCGCCCTGCGCTCGAGGTACCGTGCATATCTTTCTGAAATGAGGCCCCCGCCACTGTCGCGGGTGTAAGACGTTCCATGAGCCGGCAACAGCACCCGGTTCTTAATCTCCAGCCCGCCGATCATGATGGGTTGCCACAACATCTCCAGGTCCGAAATGCCCGCCCCGACAGCCTCACGATCGATCGTTCTCATGTGATCTCCAATTGATTTCCAACGTCCCTCAGCCCTGCTAGCAACAGGGAGGCCTGCCGGGTGTGTGGTGAGACACACTACGACGTAGCGACTGAAGGCTATCGAGCGCTATGAAATAAGTCAACTTCCTGCCTTGTCTTGTGAAACCCGAGTAGACCAATTAGTTGCCTCAGTTGAGCCCTCCTCTTAGGGGCGTGGTTCTCTGCAGCGGCAACGGAAGGGGGCTCTGCACGTTTTCATTGGGCTAACGGTGATGCACTGGAAGGCTGGGACGATAAGAAGGCCTCGTCTTACAAGACCTCGGATCGGGCAGTGAAGTCCCGGATCTTGAATGAGCTAGTGGACCTGACCGGGTGCCAACGCGGTTACGTCCGGGCGATTCTGCGGGGCGCCTTGGTCCTGAAAGTTGTCCGGCGCAGGCCGGGCCACATCCGGAATACGGAGCTGATCTCCTGCCCCCGTTGGTCAGGTGCTGGGCGTGCTGCGCGCCCCTGAAAGCAGGCTGCTGGCCCGATGCTTCCGGTCCTTGTGCCGATGCTGCGCCGGGAGAAAGAGCTCGCGATCAGCGACGGACAGGCTGATTTGCTGGCGCGCATGAGCGCGGCGCCGATCGACCGCAAACTAGCTTTTCAAATGAGGCAATGAATCGCCCTTCCCGGAGGTATTTCCTGGCGCAGCGTCGATTCGAGCAACCAAAACCGCTGCCGGCACCCAGGTGAAGGGTGTCGGCAGCGGTATGGAGGCATTCCCTGCCGGAACTACGGCGCAGCTGGAGCCGTCCTCACATCCCCGCAGTGACCCATCGGTCAGGCAATGATGCGAAGGTGCGAGGTTCTCCCATAGGAATTACTTCGGAGTGAAGTAGGCGTCCAGATTTGGGATCCAGATATCCTCGCCGCTGGACAGAGTCGCCGGCGGATTCAAGGATGACGGGGCAACCAGCGGTCCAGTGCTGTGGTGCCTTTGCGAGCACTGCTCCCGTGTCGATTGCCACAGCGAACATTCCCCTTTGTTCGACGCCAGGTGCGATAGGGAGCCCCGGGACGTCAAGATCCATGGAGGCATCGAGAGCCACTGGTTCGTCTGTAGGTAGTGACGCCCGCCGAAGACGCTCAGCACCGATTTGCGTCCGAGTCGACATCGTCGTCTCGAGATCCCCGACGGCTACGCCGTAAATCTCACGGGCTTCTGATTCGGTGAGCAGTCCCTGACGGACGTCTTCTTCGACCAGTTCAACGCTCCGGTCAAGGGGGTCGCCCCAGGCCGCACCGCTCCCTCCCCAGGAACGGAACTCCTCGCCCGGTTTGACCTCAAATTGCTGGGCAGTGTGTTTGAGCTCAGTCTCCGTGCCGTCATGATGACCGACAGCGATTCGTGTACGGGGACCTTCCAATCCGCCGGCTGAACCGTCGCACGGAAGGAGATCGTGCTGTCCCACGGAAGTTCCGAACAGAGAGGTGGACCCGATCGGTTCCCACGTTGCCTGTCCACCGATGCCACCGCGCTGAGCTCCGTGCGCGAAACGCACATCGCGGCGGCGGTGGTGGTAACGGACGGGGTACCACGCCTCTGTACTCTCCACATCGGCTTGCTCCCAGAGGGTCTGCTTGCCTACCGTTTCCCAGTAGTAGTCCATTCCATCCCGATCGGGCGTGGCGCCGGAGCCTCTGAGGAGAGTGTCCCCTGCCAGCCACACGAAGAACTCTCCGGCGCGGTTCTCTCCACTAAACATGGTCAGCGCCTGTTCGGAATGGGGTGGTACTACGGAGAGGAATTTGCTCACGTAACTTCCCGGCGACGCCACCGCAGCGGCGAGTAGGCACCGGAGGGCAGCCTCAACGGCATCCATGGCGGAGAGGAGATGGTTCGCGGCAGTCGGTGCGGGCGGTCGACTGTCGAGGATAGAACCCTCCGAGCAGATAACCTCGAAGGAGTCTAGGTAACCCTGATTATGTGGCAGGTCTCCGAGCAAGTAGTTGCCGAGATACATGCTGATCATGCTCTTAACCACGTGCTGCTTGGAATTGAGAAAACTTTTCACCTGTGGTGCGGCCCCGGTGAAGTCGAAAGTCAGCAATGCATCCTCAACGCGGAGGGAGCATGGGATTCGGTGGAACGAACCGTTCCACTCAGACCACGTCGTGTTGGAATACGTCCCCTCGGCCAGTTCTGCGATGCGTCCGCGTACGGCGAGTTCGGTCCGCCTGTTCAGTTCTGCTATGCCGTAGAGAAACCGCTGGAGGCCCGTGGACTCGATAAGCTCTTTCAGACGCTCGCTGCCCACGTTCACTCCGGAAACCAGTGCGCGAAGATCCATTTCGACCAGTTTTGCCATGCGCACGTTGTTCATAAAGATCGACCATACGTCCACTTGCTCAACGCCGGCGCGCACCAAATGCACGGGCGGGAATCGGAGCGCTTCTTGATAGCACTCGGTGGCATCTGGTGAAAGCGAGCCGGGGACCATTCCGCCCATGTCCATCAGGTGAGCATCGTTGGCCAGCCAGGCCGAAAGCTCACCTTCGACGAAGACGGGTCGGAGCACGATGACGTCCTGTGGCTGCAGACCGCCAGCGCCGTGGGGGTCATTCGCCAGGAATACGTCTCCCTCAGAGATATCGCTCCGAACCTTCAATATGCCGCGAACTGCGTTAGTTGCCTCGTTGAATTGCATGGTGATCTGCCCACCGCCCACGATGAGGTTTCCCCGTGCGTCGAGCATGGCGCAGCTGTAGTCGCCGCTCTCAACGATGATGGGGCTGACTGCGGTGCGTTGGATGATGAGAGCAGCCTCATCCACTAGAGCCTGAAGCCGATGACGCAGGACTTCGACTTCAATGATGTTCATCGAGTCGGCGACTGTTGCAGTGGTTGCGTCGATGAGAGTCATGAGATTGCCTCCATAAGTAGTGAATGACGTGAGTCACGCGTCGCTCGATAACCTTCCGGTACCACAATCGTGGTATCGCCCTGATCGACGAGGGCGGGCCCGAGGAAGCTGTGCTGTGGGAGTAAATCCTCGGCTTGATAGGTCTTGACCTTTGTGCGTTCGGTCCCCTCGAGAAGGACCATCCTGAAACTGTTCACAGGCGGTTCTGAGCTCGCGCCGTAGTTTTTGTCTTCAAGAACCGCCGCACTCGGTATCTCTCCAAAACCGACGGCTCTAACCGAGGCCACCTCCACCGGAGTTCCAAGAGCGACCGCACTCCTTCCATATCGCTGAGAATACTGCGCGATGAACGTTTCTTTGAGGGTCTCAAAGTCAAGAGCATCCACATCGATGGGAATAGTAAGCTCGAACGCTTGGCGCTGGAACCTCATATCGGCCTCGTACATCACGGATCGGTTATGTTCGGGCACGTTGGTGCGTGCCACGTCGCCGTCAACTTCAACCCCGAGCGACTTCAGCTGAGCCATGAGGGTTTCGACTTGGACCTTATCGACCGATTCGTTCACAGACAGGATGCGCTCGCTTCGAACGTCAACCGACGCAGCACCACCGGCCGACAGCACAGACGCTGCAAGCGGCACCAAAACCGTAGGTAGACCAGCTATCGCGGCGAGTTCACCGGCAAAAAGCGGCCCTGCTCCGCCATATCCGAGGAACACGACGCTCGACGGATCCAGGCCCGATGACGTTGCCAGAAGGCGCGCTGCCGTTCCCATCTGCTGGACGGCGATAGAGTGAATCCCCAACGCAACCTGTTCTGCATCAAGGCCAAGCTGCTCCCCCAGGGAACCACAAGCCCGAAGCGCAGCATTGACGTCGAGTGGCATCGCACCACCCAAAAACTTCAGTGGATCAATATATCCCAATACCAACATTGCATCGGTGATCGTCGGCGCAACCCCGCCCCGCCCATAGCAAGCAGGCCCAGGGTAAGCACGCGCCGATTCAGGACCAACGCGAAGCAGCCCTCTTTCATCAACCCAGGCGATGGAACCCCCGCCAGCGCCGATCGACTCGATGTCCACAGTTGATTGCGCCACAATTGCACCGTGCAGGGACTTGCGTTGCGTACGCTCTGGCCGCCCCTCTCGAATGAGCGCCACATCGAAACTAGTACCACCGGTGTCACCACAGATAACATTGCCAAACTCAGACTTAGAAGCGATCTCAGCAGCCCACATCACCCCAGCAGCCGGCCCTGACGCATTCAGACTGAACGGTGACCGGCGTACCTCATCCAGCGTCGTCAAGCCACCATTGGCTTGCAACAACATCATCGGAACAGCCAGACCCTCGTCTTCGAGATCCTCCGCTAGATCCGAGATCCCATCCAGCGCATGCCCACAATAAGCATTGAGAACGGCGACCATTGTGCGTTCATACTCTCGAATCGTCGGGTGCAAACCAGAACCAGAAAAAACCGGGATATTCGGGTGCCTCTCGCGCACGAGGGCTGCCAGTCGGTCCTCATGCACAGGGTTAGCAAACGACCAAAGCAACGAGATCGCAATGGCCTCCACCGCTTGAACATTTACGAGATCGTCAATTGCTTCGATAGCCTGTGCCTCATTAAGAGGCTCAACCACGACTCCGCCCTGCCCGATTCGTTCGCTCACTCCCAACGTGCAATGCCTCTCGACAGGTTGCCACGGCACCTCCAGCCACCCATCCACTGACGCGCGTCGGCCCCTGGCCATCGAAAGCACGTCCTCGAACCCTGCCGTTGTCAAGAGCCCCACTTTGCGGCCCTTCTGCACGGTGATGACATTGGTAACCGCTGTCGTACCTAACCCGAAACGGTCCACTCGCGAAAGCATCTCCGCCCGAGAAAGGCCGACCTGATCCGCAACAAGGGTGCATGCTTCCTTCACACCTCGACCAAACTCCTGCGGGTACGTCGACGCTTTACTACGCCAGCTCTGCTGGCCATCGCTGAGCATAATATCGGTAAAAGTACCTCCGACATCAACGCCAATAGTGAAACTCACTGCAACTCCTTTGTGTCAAATGAAAGTTCGAAAAGGGCTTTGTGCACGTCATTGGATTCACCTAACACACGCTCACGCCGTCAACGAACAAAATCGCTCGGGGGTTGGCCTCGTGGAACCCCGCGAGGACCTTGATAAGCGTTGATTTGCCCGACCCGGTCTGGCCCATGAGCGCGTGGACCTCACCCGGCAGAGCGGTGAGTGCGACATCATGCAGCACGTGAGCGCTGCCGAATGTCTTCGACACGTCTAGCATCTGAAGTCGCGGTGGTTTGACGCGTTCATGTCTCTCCTTTGAGGCTTCTCGCATGTTAGAGAGCGGCGATTCGCCAGCGGGAGGCGTCCTTGTAAGAGGCATCGTCGACTCAGTCGCTTGAGCAACGATGCTCTAGCGTTCGCTATGTTTCCACAGACGCGAACGGCAGTCAACCATTAAAGGAAATCCTTTGGAAATTCTGCAAAAGTGCGCCTGCAGCATTTACTCGTCGGGGCGGCGGGCATATGTTGACAATCGCGCTCCCCGGTGGAGCGGGGATGCCTCAGCGCGTCTCGTTCGCCTCTTGCACCCGACCAAACTCTGGGAATTCCATGCTTTTCACTCCATGACCTTTCTCTCCAACAGAAGAGCCCCAAACGCAGTGTCCGAGGCGTGGTCTGCCCATCTGGCGGCGATTCCTCCGCGCACCTTCGGATCTCATCGGGGACTACAGCTACCCAAACATCTCCAGCTCCTCCGGGAATCAGGCTCCAGCCGCTTCCGGCAAGAGGGCAAGGAACGCATCTTCGACGTCTCCAACCTGCCGAACCGAACCGCGGCCGCGCCGTCGCCCTCGCCTCCGGCGCTCCCGCCACGCTGGTCCGCACGATCCCCTGGTACATCGGACCCCACAAGGGCGCCCGTCGCAACGTCAGGCTGGGAACTGAGCAGTCCACAGTTGGGGTCAATCCGGTTATCCACGGCCGGGATCGGGGAGTAATTGGGGGTAGCTCCCTCAGCAGCAGTAGCGGGAACACGCGCGACAAGCCGTAGATCACAGACAGGCCGGGCGAAATTGTGCCTTACTACTCCACCGGATGTGGATTCGTCCTAGAAATCAGTTAGGAACGGGGTATTGTGCCTGTAGATAAAAGTGCGTGAACAACATGCTTGTAATACATCATCTTGGTCTTCCTAAGAGCCGTTGCACCCCACCGGCCATGGGAGTATGGGAATGCCCACTGACTTCCCGTGAACGCGAGAACCCCCTCCCGCAGCGGCGTTCAGGGGTCGGCTCCTGGATGAAGCTGAAAGCGGGGCAACCGTCAGGTCTGGAAAGCGACGGGGTCATTCCGCCCGGTTGCGTTCATTTGCATCAGATCTAGGCGTCATACAATGGTTTATCAATGGCCGGGTTTGAACAGTGGAATATCCGAGTGCCCATCCCTCGTGCAAGGTCAGCCCGGGTTGGAGGAGCCTGCACAGGTCAACTCCCACGATCCGCAGTTTGCAGCCAGGCGTTGTCCCTACTGATGCCGAGGTGGGGAAGGCGGCGGTTGCCGCAGGTGAGCCAAGCAAAAAACCGCTCGACCATCGGCCAGTGCATGGGTAGTCGTTTTGGAAGGCCGGGCCCGCGGCACGTTGGCGGTGTTCGACCGCAACGCCTCGTGTTCGTGAAGAGCGTCCCCGTGGTGAACATGAGACCCACCACGGCCCGCGCCGCCAACGAAGCGACCTCCCCGCCCAAGGCACTGGTGCGCGGGCCGAGATCAGCACCCCAGCCCGAGACCACGTCAGCCAGCGCCGTTGTGCGCGACCAAACGAAGAGCATTTCGCGCATACTCTTCGGCAATTTCCCCGGCGCTTAAGCGACCGTCTTCGTTGTACCAGTCTGGGATGCTCGTCAACATGCCGAGGATGAGCCGCGAGGTGAATCGGATGTCCTCGACGTCAAAGATGTCCTCGGCGACGCCGGCTTCCAATAGCTCCACTAAGATTTCCTCAACAATTCTGCGCTTAGCGACGTACCGTGCACGGAAGTCGGAGCCGAGAAAACGAAATTCGTCATGGAGTCGCGCCAGGTCATGCCGGAGAGTGTTATGCAAGGCGACGGCGGAAACAAACTTGGAAAATCGAGCCTTGGTATCGCCACCAGCTTGTTCCAGACCGCCTTGAATGCGCGCTAGGAGATCATCCATCGCTATTTCGAGAAGGGCGAAAAGTATACCCTCCTTGTTGCCATAGTGGTAGTACAACGATGGCATGGTTAAGCCGACGCGCGACGCAATCCCGCGCACGGTCGTTCCGTGGTATCCGTGCTCCTTGAGTTCGGTAAGGGCGGCGGCGAGAATTGGTGAGAGTGGCAACTGGTCAGACACTCCTACACGGTCGGACTCGTCCGCTGTTTGAAGCGCGGGGACGTTCACAGTAGGCATGGCTTGATCCCGTTCGGAGGTCTAGTGGTTTGTGTCTTGCGCTAGCTAAATAATAGCGCGAAACGCCGCGGTCGGGATATGTTTACGGCTTCTCGGAGCGCGCCCCGGACAGCATATTGATTGACCGTAAAGGATGCAGCGTATTCCCGCCAGATAGTCCCCCATTTACAAGATACGCCCCAGGAGCGTGGGCGGTAGGTGGCTCAGTGGGTTGACGTATTGTGATCTGAGCTGCTGCGCGTCGCCGGCTGCCGTACTGGTTCTCTGGTTTGCGGTGAGGGCGCGCGAACTGGCCAAGTTTGTCGGAGGTCTCGGACTCTTTGGCGGGGTAGTAGGGAGCTCCGTGGCTGAGACACCCCTCTCTTAGTTCCTGTTGTAGCGAGGAACCTGGTGTGTTCCAGTTCGGGACAAATTGCTGCATGTCCACTGCGGTGTTATTCAATTCGGTCGAGACGATGACCTATGGCCTGCGTCAACCGGAGCCCTGGGCGGCGCTACAGCAATTGTGGTAGGAGGCGTCGGCGGTCTTCATGATACGGGAGTCAGGGTCCGTGAAGGTTCGTGACCGGGCGCTGAGCGGCGGGTCTCGCTGCATGCATGGGGAAGGAGAGGCGGGCGACGCCGGCAAGCCTGATGGTCCGGGGGACCCGCGAAACACAATGGACAATGATCTCTTGAAAAAGTTTCGGCGTTCTTCGCCAAAGAACAACGGTGATTTTCCACGCGGCTGTGAAGAGCCGGTAGTGCCAGCGTTTGATGTCCCGGGCTTTGGCATGGTGACCGTCCAGGAGTGCGGCGAGTTGGATCCAGGAGACGAGATTAGAGGCCAGTGCGGCGACGTTTGCCCAGGCCTGGTTGGCGGCGAAATCAAAGAAGGGCAGCTTGCCCAGTCAGTGTTCTTCAGGGTCTTGATCCGGTTCTCGCATCGGCCCCGGCGCGGTGCCGGGCATCGCAGGCTTCGTGCCAGCGCGGCGAGGTGGTCAGAAGAGCAGTGATCCGATGCCCATCAGCATGGAGCAGGGTCGGCTGCGCGCCGGGGTGCAGCGACCCGGCGCGGAGGAAAAGTTTGGTGCCTGGCGGGTAAATCGGTGAGCGGAAATGACGTCGGTGACGTTGATGACCTAAGCATCGGTCCGGTCGTTCCCTGGCTGGTCCAGGGGCAGGCTGCCAGAACTCCTTGTCGCTAATCCAGTCGCGCATGTTGCTTTGCGAACGGGAGTGTTTAGCTGGTGGAAAACTGCACTCCGAAGCTGTGCAGATGCCAGAGGGATCTCCGTGAGGCCCCGGCGCTGTCGTTGTGGACCAGGATCTTCTCCCTGGCCAGGGCCCCGGTGTCGTTGAAGAGGCTCTCGGGGAGTTGGGCTGCTGCGGTGGAAGACGCAGATGTGGTCCTCGGCGCTGTTCGGTCCGGCTTGCCGGGCCGCAGCGAGCAGGCGAGCATTTCCCTAGAACCCTTATCGGTGCCGTCATCGACCCTGGCGATGAACGGGGGAACCCGTAGCCGCCCTTGTAGGTTCCGGCGACGTCTTCCTTATCCGACGAGCGGGTCCGCGGCTGGGGCGGCCAGGGCCGGTTCCGGTTCCCTACTGCATGCCAGGCCCGGGTGCGGGTTTCAAAGCCGTAGCTGAACGAGTTCCGGGTAGGTGACGGTGCCTTCGACGAACCAGGACAAGGTCGCGTTCGAGGGCAGTTGAACGAAGACCCCCTGGTGAGGGCCGCAGGATGTCGAGATCCGAGGCGCGTTCGCCGGCGGCGAGCATCGCGGCCAGGGATCCAACCAGCCGGCCAGACCGGTGCCGCGCGCCGGAGGGAACAAACTGGCCGATTCTGTCTTCGCAGAGACTGCCCGGGTCCATGAAGCCGGCGAGGACCGAGGCTCCGGCGCGGGAGATCAGCAACTGGCTGGTGAAACTGACCGGCAGGGACGGGAACATGCGACTATATTTTTGCATTGAAAGGGTGCTCCTTCGCAGGCAAATAATTGTCTCGACAACAACTATTTTCCCAGCTCAGAGCACCCCTCCCCCTGATTAACTTGCCGTCCCGACGGACCCGCCATGAAAACTCCGGGCTAATAGGAAGGGACTGAAATCCTGAGGGTGACGCCCATCGGTACCAACGAGACGTCACCCGTTCCATCCCCTTGCGGGGTTCAAAGCTGAAGCGGCATGGCGCCCAAGCTTCTCTGCCGGCTGTGACACCTGCAAAGTTGAGCACTGAATGCTAGGAGAATTCGAATCCTTCGTAGTCTGCTTCCCGAATCTTATTCAGCTTAGCAATGTAAGTATCTAGGCCTCCGGCAAAGAAGCGGTAGGCAACCGTCTTTGCCCCAGGGACATTGGCACCTGATCTCCAGTCCTTAGCGTTTTCAAACACAGTACCGGCTATGCGGTCTGCCACTTCTTGGGTCCACGCTTCGGCGGCCTCGCTTGTTGTTTCCAGGCGCGCATGGTCCTCTCGGAGGGCCTTCACTAAAAGTTCCGTCACGAAATGGATCTGGGGTTCAGCGCAGCGAGGCACGTTACCACCCGGGCTGTGCGGCCCGTATCCAAACAGCAAGTTGGGGAATCCGGGAGTCTGGATTCCGTGATTCGTGAGCAGTCCGTGTTCCCACGCTTCCTTCAGTGTAGTGTCACCGGCGCGGATATCGATCTGGTTGTAAGGTCCTGTGATGGCGTCAAAGCCCGTGGCGAAAATAATGACATCGAACTCGAACTCTTGCTCCGTGGTTTTGATGCCCCGCTCGGTGATCTCCACCATGGGCGTCTTCAGGAGGTCAACCAAAGCCACATTGTCCTTGTTGAAAACTTCATAATATCCATCTTCGAAAGGGGGGCGCTTCTCGCCGAAGCGATGGTCCTTCGGGATCAGAGTTTCCGCGGTTTCTGGATCCTTGACCCGCTCACGAATCGTATCTGCAATAAACCCGCAAAACTCGTCGTTAAGTTCAGGAGAGGTTCGAAACTCGCTGTAGTTGGCGTAAAACTTCGCAAACCCTTGTAGCGCCCAGATCTTTTCGAAGTGGGCGCGGCGCTGTTCGGGAGTGTGCTCCTGCCACGGAGGCAGGGCTTCCAGATCATAGCTGAGGAAGCCTGCGAAAGAATTGCTGGAACTGTGGTGAAGTTCCTTCATCGACGTCTTCAGCTTGGCCTGTTCTTCGGGCGTGATCGGCCGGTTGCGCAATGGCGAACACCAGTTAGCCGTGCGCTGAAAAACAGTCATCTCGGCGACTTCATCGGCTTTGCCAATTGCCGTCACGACCTGCACGCCACTAGCGCCGACACCGACGACGGCCACTCGCTTGTTCTTCAGGTCCACGCCATCGGGCCACTCACCCGTGTGGTAGGCCTCCCCGGCGAACTTCTCGCGACCTGGAACCGGTGGATACAAGGGCACCGACAGAAGTCCCAGAGTGGCCACCACAAACCGAGCACGGATGGTCTCACCTGTATTGGTTACAACTTCCCAGCGATTGTTTTCTTGATCAAAAGTTGCACTCTCGACCCGGGTGTTGAACGTCATGAGTTGTCGCAGATCGGTCTTATCGACTACGTAATTAACGTAGCGCTCGATCTCCTCATAGCCAGCGTAATGTTCGCTCCACTCCCACCCCTCGTAGATTTCCTTCGAGAAGAAATATCCGTAGATATAGCTGTCCGAATCAAAACGTGACCCAGGATACCGATTGAAATGCCAAGTCCCCCCCGGACCCGCGCCCGCATCCACGGACCGGACATTAAGACCTTCTTCACGAAGTTTGTAGAGCTGATACACACCATTAACCCCAGCGCCGATGACGAGTGCATCCAGAACATCCGAGTCAATGTCGGCTGACGTAGCTGCGTGAGGTGAATTTAAAACTGTTGCATTGGTTGAGTGCCCCATTGCTCTCCATTCGAATGATAATCCTGCAAAAGGTCTGCGGTTACAACGGCCAGACTAGCCCTTAGCGAGCGCTACGTCAATGCTCTAAGGCTTCTACAATGATACTGTGAAGGTCCTTTGAGGAACTGGACGCGGGGCGGCTGACACCGGCTGTGGCGACCAACTGATGGAAGCCTCGGGGGCCACGATCGACTGGCTTCTCAAACCCACCGATGCAGCCAAACGGGGACTGTCGGCGACCAAGGCCGGGCCGCTGCTGCGGAACTCGATCAGGGTCGGCAAGGCAGGGGACTAGCACGAACAGGTTTCTGGGTTCATGGGTTCATCGAAGCGGACGTGGTCATCCACTGCGGCCCCGCCTGGCAGGGAAACGCGCCAGAGCCCCCACCTACGCAGTCATCGACACCTCTGCCAGTGCATGCATCGCAACCGAATCGATCCCCGCCACGGCAGCTGCCATCGGGCGGAGCCTCGATTGTATGGCCTCGAGCACGAACGGCAACAAGTCGTTGCCGTCGAGGGGCTCATCCTACGGCGCCGGGCTAATCCGCGCCCCGGAGGGCGGCCGGAATCGCCGTGGCGGAGATGAAACCGGGGCGCCGACAGGGCCGAGCCGGTGTCGGCATCCGACCCGGTTGATGCGGATTCAATGCACCACCGAACCTCTCCTTGGAGCAGCTGCTTACTGCCATTGAGGTACGAGCTCAGGGTCTCGCACCGGACGCATGGGTACTGGGTGGCAGCTGGGGCTCGGGTTAATACCGGCTTGAATTCACCCAAAGCGCTGGGCCGGCTTGATGCCGCAACTGGCAGAATCCCCGCACTGTTGAAGGATGGCAGCAAGCACAACGCTGGTTAACCCTAAGGCCCTGAACTGGCAGGGATAGACCACAGCACTGCGGACCCTGAACGCGGTCAGATTCTGCGCGATGACTCAGGTGTCAGCGATGGTCGAAAAGTGAGCCATTTCGCGGGCTGAGTTCAAAGGCAAATCTCTCCTTTTTACCGGTGGAGGATCCGGCATCGCCCTAGATTTTGTCTTAAGAACTTCTGCGGCGCGCGCCTGTGATGAGTCGCCGGGTGGAATCACTGAGGAGCTGGGCCCGACCTCACCGCCCGCGTACGTTGACGGGCGGCCCGCTGAAATGTTCAAGGACTGCCTTCGCAGGAACCGGGAGTGTACGAGGGCGGCCGGTCGAAACGTCAACTAGCACGATAGATGTTGCAGCAATCGCGCACTCAACTTCTCCGTCACGAACGGTGTAGGCGATATCAAAGCTCGATCGCCCCACCCGTGTCACCCATGCGGCCACCTCGACAGTCTGGACGTTCGGCCCGATCGGAGCTCGATAGGCGATCTCTTGATAGCCGATCACGATCCCGGCCCCTTCACCCGAGAGACTTTCCACCGAAGCTCCGCGCGACTCGTCCTGAAAGATCCGGAGACGTGCGAGCTCGATATAGGTCAAGTAGACTGCGTTGTTGATGTGGCCGAAGCGGTCGACGTCCGAAAATCGCACCTGCATGGGTGTGATAAGTTTCACAAGTTCTCCTACGTTTCGTGGTCGAGCACTTTCTAGGCTCGCTCCAATCGGGAGCTTGCCCGGCGGCTTGCCGTCATTGGGACATAGCTGTGCGGGGTTCGGTGACGGGTACGTCGATGGCGTGTCCCTGGGAACGCAGGTACACGACGTGGCTGGCAGTTTCGGAAACCGCCAAGCGCAGCGAGAAGGCCTGCAGAGACTCCCATCCGCGGGACCACGTCAGGTGCCGGGCGATGTCCCAGACACTTTCGGGCCGATGCGCCTCCAGCACCCGCAGGACCTCGGCGGAGCGTTCGCGATTGTGGTGGATCAGCTGTGCGACCCGCCGCTGCATGCCGCGGAACCGGTACTCGTGCGCCGGACAGATCTCCATCTCGTCCTCGAACCCAATCAGGTCCAGAGAATGGTAGTAGTCTGCCAGCGGGTTTTCTGGCCCCGGCACCTCCAGCGCTATATGCGGGGAAATGCGCGGCAGGACGTGGTCCCCGCTAAAGATCAGGCCGTGCGGCTCATCGACCAGGCAGATATGCCCCGGTGAATGCCCGGGGGTCATAACCACGCGCAGGTCAAGACCCTTGGCGGGCACGAGGCTGCCGTCGGTGAGACGCAGGTCCGGATCGGCGAGGTTCTGCAGATGGGTGAAATGCGCGTGGTCCAGGGCCGCTTCGGGCAGCCGGTCCGCCGGCACGCCCCAGAGCGTCAGCTCCTCGAGGTCGTTGTTCAGAACAACATCAGGGTCCTCGCCGGCGGTAAGCCGGCGGACTTCCCGGTCACCCAGGGCAACCCACGCGCCCGTGGCCGTCCGCAGGCGGGCAGCCATCCCCAGATGGTCCGAGTGATAGTGGGTGGCGACAATGCCGGTCAGGTCGGGCAGGCCAAGGCCGGCCTGCCGCACTCCGGCCGCCAAATGCTCAATGCCGACGTCGCTGTCCCAGCCCGGATCGATCAGGACCGCGTCGCCGTCCCCCAGGAGCAGGTAACTGAGGGTGTAACGCATGGGATTATCCGGAAACGGCACGGGAATGGACCACACCTCCGTAGCGAGCCGCTCCACGGGCGGCAGGACCCTGTTCCTCCACGCCTCCTTCTGTGCGTGGCCGGTCAGGGTAATCGGCGGCAGGTTCATTATTTCCTCTCAAACAGCAAAATGGGTTGCGGCGCCTCCCGCCAGCCCCGCCCTTGCATGAATGCGGGGCGTGGCTAGCCGGAAGACGCTCAGGAGCTTCTGCGGTCCCTTATGAATGGGAGCCTACGCAGCGGCCTGCGTGCAGGAAGAAGTAATGACGGGGCTGGTCGCGGCCGGAATCGCTGATTCCGATGATCTATGAGGCATATCCGGCTACTTTGAAATCGAGTATGCCCGGCCCTCTACCCCCTGCTTGTCTCACGCACTCTACTAGTCTCTCTTTGTCCGAAGCCCCCAGCTAGTCCTTCGGATGCTGCTCTAACAGCTCGTGCCTGTAGTGGAGCAAGAATTCGTGCTTGTAGTGAAGACCAATCCAGGGGGATGCGGTCAGTTCGTCGATGTTAATGGCCTGACGGGGTACTGGTGTTTCTTCAGCGCAGGGAGTCCGATCCGGCGCACACAGCGTCGGAAGGTCTGCAGAGGGTACTTTGGAGGAACCTGGCGTTTGGGCATGGTCTCGTCGTCTCATCTCTCTCTTCTGTCGTCTGCCTCGTAAACGGATCCGGTTGTGTAACCCGGACTAGCGCCACCCCGGTGTTGTTATATTGACCAGCAGAAAGGCTACGCGGGCGCTATTGGTTAGAACGCGCGGAGGATGTCTTCGACGCGCTGTTTGGCGTCGCCGAAGAGCATTTGGGAGTTGTCGCGGTAGAAGAGCGGGTTTTGGACTCCTGCGTAGCCGGCGGCCATGGAGCGTTTGAAGACGATGACGTTTTCGGCTTCCCAGACCTTCAGGACGGGCATCCCGGCGATGGGGCTGCCGGGGTCTTCGGCGGCGGCGGGGTTGACGGTGTCGTTGGCGCCGATGACGAGGACCACGGAGGTGTCGCCGAGGTCGTCGTTGATTTCGTCCATTTCCAGGACGATGTCGTAAGGGACTTTGGCTTCGGCGAGGAGCACGTTCATGTGCCCGGGCAGGCGCCCGGCGACGGGGTGGATTCCGAACCGGACGTTCACGCCGCGTTCGCGGAGTTGGTGGGCGAGTTCAGCGACGGGGTACTGGGCTTGGGCGACGGCCATGCCGTAGCCGGGAGTGATGACGACGGACGAGGCGTTCGTCAGCATTTCCGCTGTCGCCTCGGCGGTGATCTCGCGGTGCTCGCCGTGGTCCGTGTCCCCTTTGCTGGCGGGGGCGGCGATGCCAAACCCTCCTGCGATCACGGAGATGAAGGATCGGTTCATGGCCTTGCACATGATGTACGACAGGTACGCACCCGAGGAGCCGACCAGGGCGCCGGTGATGATGAGCAGGTCGTTGTTCAGCAGGAAGCCGGCCGCGGCGGCGGCCCAGCCGGAGTAGCTGTTGAGCATGGACACGACGACGGGCATGTCGCCGCCGCCGATGGAGGCAACCAGGTGCCAGCCCAGCCCCAGAGCCAGGAGGGTGACCACGATGAGGAGCCAGAGCTGGGAGTCGTTGACGTACCAGACGGTGAGGGCGATGAACGCGGCGAGGGCGCCGAGATTGATGGCGTTCTTGCCTGGCAGCATCAGGGGTGCGGATTTCATCCGGGCGGAAAGTTTGAGGAACGCCACGATCGAGCCGGTGAAGGTTACCGCGCCGATGAACACGCCGATGAAGACCTCGGCGTGGTGAATCGCCATCAGGTCCGACGACAGCGCGGGGGCTTCGAGGTGGCCGTTCCAGCCCACCAGGACCGCTGCGAGGCCGACGAAGCTGTGCAGCAGGGCGATGAGTTCGGGCATGCCGGTCATTTCGACCACCCGGGCGCGCCAGAGTCCGATGGCCCCGCCGACCAGAACCGCGGCGACCAGCAGGCCCAGGCCGGTCAGGGCGTGGCCGGTGCCCCAGGCGTCCTGCAGGGTTAGCCAGATCGTGGCGGCAAGGGCGATGACCATGCCCGTGATGCCGTAGACGACCCCGGCGCGGGCTTTTTCGTGCTTGCTCAGCCCGGCGAGGCTGAGGATGAACAGCAGGGCCGCGACGATGTAGGCCGCCCCCGCTATGGAGTCGGCGGTCAATGGACCGGAGACGGTGTCGGTCACGGTGAAGCTCCTCGTAAGTGTTGCTGCTGCTGTTGCGGTGGCGGCGCTCATGAACGTGCCTTCCCGGCCGAGAACATGGCGAGCATCCGCCGGGTGACAGCGAAGCCGCCGAAAATGTTGATGCTGGCGAGCAACACCGCGACGGCGGCGAGGACCTGCATGACGATGTTCTCGGAGGTGACCTGGAGCAGGGCGCCGACGACGATGATTCCGGAGATCGCGTTCGTGACGGACATCAGCGGGGTGTGCAGGGCGTGGTGGACTTTCCCGATGACGTAGAAGCCGACCACGATCGAGAGCATCAGGACTGTGAAGTGCTGGGGCAGCGGCGCGGGAGCGACCGCGTTGATCCCGAACAGCACCGCGATCCCGGCGGCAAACAAGCCGACCTTGCCGGCGGGGCTGAGTCCTTCCTTCTTCTTCGGCGCGGTGCTTCCGGCGGCCGGGGCCTGGGTCGTTGCCGCGGGTGCGGCGGAGACCTGGACCGGGGGCGGCGGCCAGGTCTTCTCACCCTCGCGCACCACCGTCACGGAACGCTGCACGACGTCGTCGAAATCGATCCGAAGCTGCCCGTCCTTGTCCGGGGTCAGGAGCTTGAGCAGGTTCACCATGTTCGTCCCGTACAGCTGCGATGCCTGGGCCGGGAGCCGGGCCGGAAGATCCGTGTAGCCCAGGATCACCACACCGTTGTCAGTGACCACGCGTTCCCCGGCGACGGAGCCTTCGACGTTCCCGCCCTGGCCCGCCGCCATGTCCACGATCACGCTGCCGGACTTCATGGCGGCAACGTCTTCGGCGGTGAGCAGCTTCGGCGCCGGGCGTCCCGGGATGAGTGCGGTGGTGATGATGATGTCCACATCCGCTGCCTGCTCGGAGTAAATTTCCGCAGCCCGGGCGTTGTATGCCTCCGACGTGGCCTTCGCGTACCCGTCGGAGGACCTCATCTCTTCGGCGACCTCCACCTCGACCTTGAGGTAGGTTCCGCCAATGGACTTCACCTGGTCGGCGACCTCGGGCCGGGGGTCCGTCGCCCGGACAATCGCGCCCAGGCTGGACGCGGCCCCGATCGCCGCCAGCCCGGCGACACCGGCGCCGGCGACCAGGACCTTGGCGGGCGGGACCTTGCCCGCCGCGGTCACCTGTCCCGTGAAAAACCGGCCAAACTCGTGCGCCGCCTCGATCACGGCACGGTAACCGGCAATGTTCGCCATCGAACTGAGAACGTCCATCGACTGGGCCCGCGAGATCCGCGGCACCGCATCCAACGCCAGCGCCGTGATCGGACGCGCCGCCAGCGCCTCCACCAACTCCGGCCGCAACCCAGGGCTCAACGACCCGATCAGCGTGGCACCCTCGGCCAGGCGGGCGATCTCATCCTCAGTGGGCGGATTGACCCGCAACACCACCTCGCTCCCCCACGCCTCATCAGCACCCACAATCACAGCACCGGCCTCGGCATAAGCCTCATCACGGAACGACGCGGACTCCCCCGCACCCTTCTCGACCACAACCTCGTAGCCCAATCCCAATAATTGCTTCACGGTGGTGGGCGTCGCCGCCACCCGCGTCTCGCGACCCAACTCGGCCACAACGCCAATAAGTGCCACGTTAACTCTCTTTCATCCAGCCGGGGCAAGCAGAAATTTACTGCCCAGGGCGCGGTATCGATTGATTTCTCTTGTAGGGATCGTCCGCAGGCTTGACGTGTCCCTGACCCTCGCTGGTGTTGTGGGAATGCCATTGGGCAGAAGTAGGAACGTCGAGCATCACCATCACCGGCACAGCCGAACGCTCTGTCTGGGATCCAGAACACGGGAGTAATCGAAACCAGTGTATACATTTGGGGAGCACTCGTCCATGGTGGTCCAGAAAATATACTGCAGGTTGTATACATTATGCTCGCAGCGATTCCGCCTGCTAACTAACCCTTATAGGGAACGGTGTGCCAACTACGGCCACGCTAGGCCCAGACGCGGACGATTTATGGCTGGCCACTTAGCTATTCAACGGCCTTCAAGCCCCCGTCGTGTATACATAAGTGTTCCACCCCGTTGCTGTGTCCAAAATATTTGTATACACTGCTTTCATGCGTGCTAGTGAGCGGGCTTACCAAGTTCTTCGTGAAGACATTGTCGAATGGCGTCTATTACCCGGAACAGTTCTGGCTGAAGTCGAACAATCGGAACGGCTTGGCGTTTCCCGAACACCATTACGGGAGGCCCTTGGCCGACTAAGCGCTGAGGGTCTCACCCAGGCTGCCGGCGGTCGAGGTGTCGTCGTGACTGACATCTCGTTGGACGACGTTGATGAACTCTTCGAGCTGCGCGAAATACTGGAGTGCAGAGCCGCTGTTCTGGCTGCGCAACGGGGCACCGCCAGTGTTTTTGCTTCGCTCCATCGGGAACTTCGGGATGCTCCAACGCTCCTCACCGCAGCTGACCCTACCCGACACGCGTATTACGCCCTGGTAGCCCGGTTGGATCAGGCCATCGACTCCTCCATCTCCAACTCCTACCTCGTCCAGGCAACGCGGACCCTCCGTGTGCACCTCGTGCGGATCCGACGGCTGGCCGCGGAAGTGGACGATCGGCTCATAGCCGCAGCGGCCGAGCACGCAGCCATCGCCGAGGCCATCGCCGATGGGAAGCCGCGACTGGCCGAAGCAGCCACCACACTCCATTTGCACCGCAGTCTTGCCCATATCAAAGCCACTCACCCCGCACTCCCGAAGGAGCCCCATGGTTAAGAAGCACCACGTCCGCGTGTACAAAAGTGAGGAAAACCTCGCCCGCGAGGACCAGTTGGCGCACAAGATCGCCGTGGTAGCCGCTGACCCCGTGGACGTAGCGGCCGAAGTAACCGACATGGTGATTAATCGGATCATCGACAACTCCTCGGTGGCTATAGCATCGCTGAACCGGGCCCCGATCGTCGCGGCCCGTGCCCAGGCTCTGGCGCACGCCCCGAGCACCGGTGGCAAAGGCGCGAAGATCTATGGCATCGGCGAACGCGTCTCCCCGGAGTGGGCCGCGTGGGCCAACGGGGTAGCAGTGCGCGAACTGGATTACCACGACACCTTCCTTGCTGCGGAGTACTCCCACCCCGGCGATAACATCCCGCCCATCCTCGCCGTCGCACAGCACGTGGGAGCCAGCGGCACGAATCTCATCCGGGGCATCGCCACCGGGTATGAGATCCAGGTGAACCTGGTGAAGGCGATCTGCCTGCACAAGCACAAGATCGACCACGTGGCCCACCTTGGCCCCTCCGCCGCGGCCGGCATCGGCACCCTGCTGGGCCTCGACGTTGAGACGATCTTCCAGTCCGTGGGCCAGGCGCTGCACACCACCACCGCCACGCGGCAGTCCCGTAAGGGCGAGATTTCCACGTGGAAGGCCCACGCCCCCGCGTTCGCCGGGAAGATGGCGGTCGAGGCGGCGGACCGTGCAATACGTGGGCAGACTTCCCCGGTGCCGATCTACGAGGGCGAAGACGGTGTGATTGCCTGGCTGCTCGATGGCCTGGAGGCGTCCTACATGGTCCCGCTTCCCACTCCCGGGGAGGCCAAGCGTGCCATCCTGGACACCTACACCAAGGAACACTCCGCCGAGTACCAGGCCCAGGCCTGGATCGACCTCGCCCGGAAACTCCACAAAGAGCACCCCGAAGCCACGGACCCGGGAAACGTGAAGTCGGTGCTGATCAGGACCAGCCACCACACCCACTACGTGATCGGTTCCGGCGCGAACGATCCGCAGAAGTACTCCCCCACAGCTTCGAGGGAGACGCTGGACCACTCGATCCCGTACATCTTCACCGTCGCGTTGCAGGACGGCGCCTGGCACCACGTGGACTCCTACTCCCCGGAACGTGCCGCCCGGCCGGACACCGTGGAGCTGTGGCAGAAGGTCTCCACCGAGGAAGACCCGGAATGGACCCGGCGCTACCACTCCCTGGACATCGCAGAGAAGGCCTTCGGCGGGTCCGTGGAAATCACCCTGGCCGACGGCACCGTGATCCGTGATGAGATCGCCCTCGCCGACGCCCACCCTCTCGGTGCCCGCCCCTTCGGCCGCGAACAGTACATCCACAAGTTCCGCACCCTGGCCGCTGGCCTCGTAGAGGAAGCCGAAATCGAACGGTTCCTCACCGCCGTCGAACGCCTCCCCCAACTCGGTCATGGGGAACTGGACCAGCTGAACATCACCGCTGCCCCCGGCGTCATCAACCTGAGCGCCGCACCCAAGGGACTCTTCTGATGCTGTATTCCAAGGTCACGCCCGAGCAGAAGCGAATCGATTTCCACAACCTGCTTGCTTCGGGCACCATCGCCCAGTTCCCCGGCGCATTCAACCCGCTCTCAGCCAGGCTGATCGAGGAGAAAGGTTTCGGCGGGGTCTACATCTCCGGCGCCGTCCTCGCCAACGACCTCGGCCTGCCCGACATCGGCCTGACCACCCTCACCGAAGTCGCCACCCGCGCCGGGCAGATCGCCCGCATGACCGACCTGCCCGCCATCGTGGACGCCGACACCGGCTTCGGCGAACCCATGAACGTCGCCCGCACCGTCCAGGAAATCGAAAACGCCGGCCTAGCCGGCCTGCACATCGAAGACCAGTTCAACCCCAAACGCTGCGGCCACCTCGACGGCAAAAACGTGGTGGACCTGGACACCGCCACCAAACGCATCCGCGCCGCAGCCGACGCCCGTCGCGACCCAAACTTCCTCATCATGGCCCGCACCGACATCCGCGCCACCGACGGACTGCAAGCAGCCAAAGATCGCGCCAAAGCCCTG
Source organism: Arthrobacter sp. B6 (assembly GCF_001663775.1). Classification (GTDB taxonomy): domain Bacteria; phylum Actinomycetota; class Actinomycetes; order Actinomycetales; family Micrococcaceae; genus Arthrobacter. The sequence continues at coordinate 513,053 of NZ_KV467168.1, forward strand.
GTGGACGCCGGCGCCGACGCCATCTTCCCCGAAGCCATGCGCGACCTGCACGAATTCCGTGCGATCCGGGACGCCGTGGACGTTCCCATCCTGGCCAACATGACCGAATTCGGCAAAAGCGACCTCTTCTCGACGAGAGAGCTCCAGGCCGTGGGCGTCAACATGGTCATCTACCCGGTCACCCTGCTCCGCAGCGCCATGGGGGCAGCTGAACGTGTCCTGGACACGCTCAAGAGTCTGGGAACACAAGAAGTACTTGTTCCTGAGATGCTGACGCGGGCACGCCTCTATGAGCTCGTGGACTACGAGGCATACAACAAATTCGATTCCGGTATCTTCAACTTCCAAATCCCCCACACTCGCTTGTAAAGGGCTGCAACGAAGGAGTTCAGCATGACTGACACAGACATCAAAAAGGGCCTCGCCGGCGTTGTGGTGGACTACACCGCCGTCTCCAAGGTCAACCCCGACACCAACTCACTGCTGTATCGCGGGTACCCGGTCCAGGAGCTTGCCGCAAAGTGCAGCTTCGAGGAAGTGGCCTACCTGCTTTGGAACGGCGAGCTGCCCACCCAGCAGCAGTTGGCCGAGTTTACTGCACGCGAACGGGCCGGTCGGGCACTCGACCCTACACTCCAAGCCATCATCGACACCTTGCCTAAGAACGCCCACCCGATGGACGTGTGCCGCACTGCGGCGTCGGTGCTCGGAGCGCGCCATAAGCTGGCAGAGGATTCCTCGCCCGGGGCCAACATGAACAAAGCCATCGACCTCTGGGCAGCAATGCCCGCAGTCGTCGCCTACGACCAGCGCCGCCGCCACGGACACGACGTCATCGAGCCGCGCGATGACCTCGGCTACTCCGCCAACTTCCTCTGGATGACCTTCGGCGAAGAGCCCGTGGACGAGGTCACCGAGGCCTTCAACGTCTCGATGATCCTGTACGCAGAACACTCCTTCAACGCCTCCACCTTCACCGCCCGCGTCGTCACGTCCACCCTCTCAGATCTCCACTCGGCCGTGACCGCAGCCATCGGAGCCCTCAAAGGCCCTCTGCACGGTGGCGCCAACGAAGCCGTCATGCACACCTTCGACGAGATCGGCATCCGCAAGGAGGAGTCCCTCGAAGAAGCTGCCTCACGTGCCAAGGCCTGGATGGAAGATGCCCTTGCGCAGAAGAAAAAGGTCATGGGCTTCGGCCACCGCGTCTACAAACAGGGCGACTCCCGGGTGCCCACCATGAAGGCAGCCCTCGACAAAATGATCGCCTACTACGGCCGGCCTGAAGTCCTGGGCCTGTACAACGGCCTGGAACAGGCCATGGACCAGGCCAAGGCCATCAAACCCAACCTCGACTACCCCGCCGGGCCGACCTACCACCTCATGGGCTTCGACACTCCCACTTTCACCCCGATCTTCGTCGCCAGCCGCATCACCGGTTGGACCGCCCACATCATGGAACAAGCCGCTTCCAACTCCCTCATCCGTCCTCTGAGCGAATACAACGGGCACGAACAGCGTTCCCTGTAGCTGGCAATTGAATTGCCTCTCGATTCCAGCGGTGAGGTGCCGGATGATCACCCGGATCATCAAACATCGCAACGGCTACGGCACCTCACCGTCTGCTCGCCAAGCAACACGACGCCGCCTGCGTCCTCAAACTAGTCAGGGGTAATCTCCGTGAATCTGATGACTCGCACGATGTTCAAATCAAAAATTCACCGGGCCACCGTCACACACGCCGACCTGCACTACGTTGGCTCGGTCACCGTGGATCTGGACCTGCTGGAGGCGGCCGACATCCTGCCCGGAGAGCTCGTAGCGATCGTCGACGTTACCAACGGTGCCCGCTTGGAGACCTACACCATCGCCGGCCAACGGGGCACCGGTGTAGTCGGCATAAACGGACCTGCTGCGCACGTGATCCATGAGAATGACACTGTCATTCTCATCTCCTATGCGAATATGACCACCGAAGAAGCCAGGTCCTTCGAACCCAGGATTGTGCATGTAGACCAGCACAACAGGATCCTCCAGCTCGGCAACGACCCCGCCGAAGGAGTCACCCCCGGCTTGGTCCGCCCGCCCTTAGCATTGAACAACAGCGCGGTGAACTGAGTCGTGGTCATGAGCAACAGCTCCGAAAGCATCTCTGCAGAAGTCCCGGCACATACGAAAACGGCCCTATAAGAACCGGCGCTCAAACTACGGATAAGGCAACGAAACCCGGAGGTCGGATCCGGACCCATCACCTGCAGCAACCACAGACGACAGTCTCCGCTTCGCTATGCTCACAGCCTGCGCGGACTACATTAGGAACTGGACAAGGCTGGCGAGCGGAGACAGCGTTCTACTTGTCGAAAACGACGGCCTGACCTAGCGGGCCAAGTTGATGTTGTAACTGAGAATGGCCTGGTCCTTTGGCTTCATCTTGAAGCTGGCGCAGGACGAAGACTATTTACTTGCGCTGACGGCGTTCTTATTTTGCGCGTCTGCCGGGAGTCGGGTACCAACCGCTCCGATCGGTCGAGGACATAAGGGAAAGCCGGGACGACCTCTAGGGCGACTGGCACCGCCGGGTAAAGCACTTTCAGAGCAACGAGACCGAAGGTGGAAACATACGCTTACGAACGCCGAAGTGCACGAATCGCCCGTCCATACCTAGTTCGGCTGTTGTCGCGGCACCCGCTTCGCCGAGCGCTTCACCGATTACAACCCTCGCGCCTTCCTAAACGAGTCGCCGGGATGCAGCTGCGCCCATTCCGCGTCCCCCTCCACTAATGATGGCAATTTTTCCACCTACACGTCCCATTTTTCTTCTTCCTATTCCCCGGAGCTACCGGGCTGGAAACCATAGACTTGGGCGTACCCCACACAGCGCTCCCACATGGCCGTGATCGCTGACACGGTTGGCAGCAGCTGGCAGTCAAGACGATCGGCACGACCAGTAGCGACCATCTCTCCTGCTGGCATGGGCGAACAAACAAGATGATCAGGAACGGCTCTGGGCGATCGAGGACTGGCGGCACCTGAGGAGACGATTGGAAGGCGACCTCCTTGCGGCGCGTGTGAATCCCACGTTCGGGACAGCGCCCCCACGTTCGGCAAGTCCGCCCCATAGACGCTCTCGCGATCGCACGTTCCGCCCTGCGAGAACCCGATCTGCCCGTCGCCCGTCCTGGTCAACCACCACGAGGACATCGCCGCTGAACGGACCCGCGTGATCAGCCAGCTACGCTGGCACCTGCACGAGCTCGATCCTGCCCGGCCAACTTCGACCAGGGCACGTTCGCACGCATCAAATTCCGCCTGGATGACTTCTCCGGGGTCGTCGCCAACCTCGCTCAACGGCTCCTCACCCATCTGCACCGCCTCACCGAGGAGATCGATGAACTCACAGCCGAACCCAGCCGGCGGACCCCAGTCATCGCTGCGGCACGGATGGCGATCGTCAGCTGTGGGTCCTTGACGGCAGCGAAGAAGATCCTGGGAGAGACCGCCGGTGTGGTCTTCGAACAAGGCCCGGCACCGACTCTCCCGAACCGGGAACAGACAGCTGAACGCTGCGCTGCACGGAATCGTCCTGACTCAGGCCCGCTGCCATCAAGGCGCGCGGGAACTTCTGGCCCGCCTAAAGCAGGCGGGGACGGCAGCATGGAAGCACTGCCTATCCTCAAACGCCGACTATCCGACGTCGTATACCGGGTTCTGAGCGGGGATCACAAGACCTCCGCGGCCAGCACGCTCATCCAGGTGGCTTGACAGAGGGGCCAGAGACAGTCCTCCGGGAGTTACGCGGAGAGGGGTCATCCGCTCCCGGTCACCGTCCCGCAACCAAGTGTTTGCCACTGACGGCAATTGGCGGGGGTTCATTTGGGGCGGACCAAGTATCCATTCCGAGAGGTGCTCCGCCTGCACCGTCCAGTGTTACTCCGGTGATGTCGCGGTTGTCCGGATCGGCCAGGAAAAGGATGGCGCGGGCGACTTCGTCGGTTCAGCAAACCGGCGCATTGGCAGCTGCGCGGCCCGCGTGGCACGATTGGCAGCCGCGTCGGGGCCTGCGTTCTCTGCGAACTGTGCCCACATGGGAGTGTTCACCGGGCCGCGTGCGATCGCGTTGACAAAAATGCCATTGGGGCCGAGCAGCTCAGCGAATGACCACATGATGTGGAGTAAGGTGAGCTTGTTTTCGTTGTAGGACAGATCCCAGATTCAATTGAGCTTCTCAAAGTTCGGGGTGGTGTCGTGGTAGTAGTAGACCACCACCAGTTCGGACACGGGCCCAGTTCTTCTGTTCCACATGGGCCCCGTCGTTTTGCTTCCCGGCCGGGGCGTGGTGAAGCTGATCTGCCGGGCATGGCAGTACCTTTGCGTTGTGGTCCTTACTGCCGGGCGCGGGGTCGCTGCGGGAGCTCATCGTACAACTCGCGAGTAGGTTTCCCGCACGACTACTTCACCACCACGGGAGTAGTCGCGTCGGAAGGTGTAGATCTCGAATGGACCTGAACGGCCGGCCTTCGCCACGGATCCGATGAACGTCTGTGTGACTGTGATTATGTCTCCGGCGACGATGTCACCGAACCAGCGGACCGTCGTCTCGCCCGCCATGACTTTCTTCGCAGCAAGGGGGTCATCGTTCGGGATCCCGCCGTCGCTTAGCTCCCGTCGCGTGAGGATTCGACTCATGGTCAGTCCCAACGAGACGAAGAAGTACGGCGGTGCGACGAGGTCGGAGAAACCCGCGAGTCGCGCCGCGGCGATGTCGTGATGTGTGGCTGCGGTGATGCCGGCAGCGGCGGCGAACCGGCTGATGGCGTCACGGGTGACAAGGACCTCGACATGCCGCGGTTCGAGAAGGTCGTCGCTGCCGTCGTCAAGCAATGATGTTCCAGACGAGCAAAGGGACTCCTTCTGCGGATCGCTCGCGCGTCCCCTGGACGCGCAGGCCTACACGAAGTGATGGCGCTTCGTTCGTCGGTGCGAGCCGACCGAGGAGCCGGATGCGGTGCGGCTCATCAAGCGCGACCACGACGATTGTGTAGGGCACCAGGTGGGCGAACTCGGGAGTGGGAGCCCGGTGCGTCGTCGTCCACGAGTAGATCGTGCCGACTGGGTCCACAGGCGTTGAGACGAACTCCGTGCTTCTACACACGGCGCATGAGGGGCGTGGCGGCCACTGGTGGGTACCACAAGCGACACAACGCGGTACCGCGAGCGGTGCGGCGTCGGAACCGTCGAGGTGTGGCGCGAGTTCCGGCGCGAGGAGCTGCGCCCGGCTCATGTGTTCCTCGGCATTCATTCCACACCCCTTCCGCCGAACAGCGCCATCGAGCCGTCCCCCCAGTCTCCCCAGCCCGTCACTGCGGCGACCCTGGCGTGAGGGACCTGCCGGTCCCCGGCCTCCCCACGCACCTGACGCACAGCCTCGACGACGTGCGAAAGTCCGAGAAGGTGCCCCTCGGAGAGAAGGCCGCCATGGGTGTTCGTCGGAAGACGTCCGCCCAACCGCAGAGCACCGGAAAGCACGAACGCGCCGGCCTCGCCCCGTGGGCAGAAGCCCGCCTCTTCGAGCTGGTGGAGCACCTCGAATGTGAAGCAGTCGTAAATCATAGCGGTGTCGACGTCGGCCGGACCGATTCCCGCCCGCTCGTAGACCGCCGGAGCGGCAGTGGTCAGCCCTATCCGAAACCAGTCCTCGCGGTTGGTGAGATCGTCGGCGCTCTGAGGACGCGCGGAGCTAAAAGCGAGCAGCCGGACGTCGCGCTCCCCCGCCGGATTGGATCGTCGGTCGCGCGATGTCAGGACTACCGCCACCGCGCCATCGGTCTCAAGACAGCAATCGAACAGTCGGTACGGGTCGCTCACCATCGGCGAGGCGTCGTAGTGTTCACGCGTCATAGGCTTGCCGAACATCATCGCGTGCGGGTTCAACTGTGCGTGGGCCCGCATCGTCAGGGCGACCTCGGCGAGGGCGTCCGTACTCGTCCCGTGCAAGGCCATATGTCTCTGCGCGATCATCGCGTACCACTGTGCCGGAGCGACCCATCCATAGGGGCGCTCTAGGAACTCCCGAAACTGTTGGCCGGGCAGATCGGACACACGGCGTCCGATTCGGCTCGCCGACCGCCCGTTGCGGGCGAACACGGCGACCGCGACATCGGCTGCTCCGGCCCGGAGGATCAGCTCTGCGGCGCCGACGGAGTTGAGGCCGCCGTTTCCACCAGGTGGCGGCAGCACGTCAAGGACGTCATCACGCAGACCCAACCCGGCGACGACGTCCTCGGTGAAGAGAGAACCGCCAACGGGCACGACCGCGCCAAGGTCGGCCGGTGACATGCCCGCGTCGGCGAGGGCGAGAAGTGTCGCCTCGCGGGCCAGCGCGGGGACGGACCTCCCGCTCGCGCGCGTGAATGCGCTCGATCCGACGCCCGCGATAGAGATGCTGCTCACGGCGACCCTCCACCGTCGCGGGACGCGCCACGGGGGACGATGGTGGCGGTCCCGGTCGTGGTGACCGTGCCGTCTTCCTTCGCGAGACGAAGCTCGAGGACAATCCCGTTGTCCTCGAGCTCGGAATCGGCGACGGTGAGGTAGGCGCGCAGCAGCTCGCGAGGATAGGCGGGTTTCAGATGTCGCACCGAGGACGACTGGAGCGTCGCTCCGTGCTGAACAGCCCATTCGGATGCGAGTTGGGTGAGCCAGGTCGCCTGCAGGGGGCCGTGCACGGGTACGTTTGCGAGCCCCTCCAAGCGCGCGAACTCCGGGTCGTAGTGAATGCGGTGTGGCAGCGAGCAAGCGGCACTAAACAGGAACAGGTCGATCTCATCGACACGGTGATCTCGCGACGCAACTACTGTGCCGGGCGTGAGGGCGGCGATGCCACTCACGAGGGCGCCATCCCTTGGCGATGCGCGGAGAGGACCTGCACGTTTGTGTACTGCAGCACCCCGTCGATCCCGTTCTCGCTTCCCACACCGGACATCTTGTGGCCGCCGAGCGGGAACCGCGCCGACAGCCGCTGCACTTCATTGATCCAGACGATGCCGGAGTCGATGCGTCGCGCGATGCCTTCGGCGAGTTCGGGGTCCGCGCACCACACCGATCCGCCGAGTCCGTACGGCGACGCGTTGACGCGCTCGATAACCTCGTTCACGTCGGAAAACTTGAGGAACGGAACGATGGGGCCGAACGACTCCTCCGCAACGACTGGGGCGTCGTCCGGCGGGTTGTCGATTATTGACGGGTGGATATAGAACCCCTTACCCTCGGGGATCTCGCCGCGTAGCAGGAACGTGAGTCCGGACTTCTCGACATCGTCGATGATCGCGCGCACACGGGTGTACTGATCGTGGTTCGCGACCGGTCCGAGGTCGACCTCGGGATCGAGCCCGTTGCCCACCCGGATGCTCCTGGCGTACGCGACCACGCGCGCCGCGAACTCGTCGTAGATGCTCTCGTGAATGTAGACGCGCTTGGATGCTAGGCAGTATTGGGCGTTATTCGTAAACGACGTCCAGAATACCTGCCCCGCAACGGTGTCGAGGTCGACGTCGGGCATGACGATTGCCGCGTCGTTGCCGCCCAGCTCGAGCGTGACGCTCGCGAGGGTCGCAGCGGCCGAACGCATCACCGCCGAACCTGTGCTTGTTGACCCGGTGAAGACGATCCGATCAATCCGCGGGTCGCTCGTCAGGAGCGGCCCGAGGTCGTGGTCGCCGGCGACGACGTTGAACACTCCGGCGGGGACCACCCCGTTGATGAGCTCGGCGATACGAAGGTTCGTGACGGGCGTGTACGGCGAGGGCTTGAGCACCACGGTGTTGCCCGTCAGCAGCGCCGGGGCGACCTTCCACATGGCCAAGGTGACCGGGAAGTTCCACGGGGACAGCGCGGCGACGACGCCCATGGGAACGCGCCGGATGCGCACCACTCGCTCGTCGTCCTCCTCGACGACGACATCCCACGGGACGTCGAGCGTAGCCATCTCACTGAACCATAGCGCGGCCCGACCGATCTCGCCACGCGCCTCGGTGATGCGCTTGCCCTGCTCGGAGGTGAGGAGCGTCGCGAGTTCCTCCTGATGTTCGCTGATCAGCTCGCCGATCCTGCGCACTGCGGCGCGCCGCTCGTCGACGGGAGTGTCGCGCCACCCGGGGAACGCGGTCTTCGCGGCATCAATCGCCGCGGAAAGTTGTTCGGGCGACGCGCTGGCGGAGAGGGCGAACACCGTCTCGTCCGCCGGGTTGAGGATCGCCATCGACGGGCGGTCGCCGTCGACGAGCCTGCCACCAATCAGCAGCTGGGGCGTCAGGGGAGAGGTCACCTGGGGGACGGGAAAGGCGGTATAGGTCATGTTCATTCCTGCGATTCGCGAGGGGGTGAAGGTCAGCGAGGTGCCATGCGGATGGCGCCGTCGAGCCTGATGGTTTCCCCGTTGAGCATCGGGTTGGCGATGATGTGCATCACGAGGGCTGCGTATTCGTCGGGCACGCCGAGCCGGGAGGGGTGGGGAACCTGCTCGCCCAAGGCGTCGCGGTATTCCTGGCTGAGGCTGTTCAGGAGCATAGGGGTTTCGAACAGTCCCGGGGCGATCGTCGCGACGCGTACCTTCGCGCGGGCAAACTCGCGGGCGAGCGGGAGGGTCAATCCGGCCACGCCGGCCTTGGAAGCGGCGTAGGCTGCCTGTCCGATCTGACCGTCGAAGGCGGCGACAGAGGCCGTGTTGACGATGACGCCGCGCTCCTCACCCACCTCGTCGGTCGCGACCATCGCGGGAGCGGCGAGACGGATGGCGTTGAACGTGCCGATGAGATTGACGCGAACCACACGCTCGAACTCCTCGAGAGGCATGGGGACACCCTTGCGCAGGATCATCCCCGGGGTGCCGATGCCCGCGCAGTTGACGAGCACGCGCAGTGGACCGAGATCTCTTGCCCGATCGACGGCGGCGCCGACGGACTCCGAGTTCGTGACGTCACCCTCGACGAACGCCACGCGGTCACGGAGTTCGGCTGATACCTGGGCTCCGGCTGCCGGAGACATATCGAGGATGGTCACGAATGCGCCTGCGGCGTGCAGACGGCGGGCGGCACTAAGTCCGAGACCTGAGGCCCCACCTGTGACGAGTGCGCTGGCCCCTGTGAGATCAAGCATCTGAACCCTTCTGAGCTGATCGGGTAAAAAACAGTCGTGATTGACTGTATTGGACCTTAGCGGGGGGCGAGGCGATGCGTCAAGTGAGTGGTCCCGCAGGCGCGGCGGGCTGAGGGGCTGGGGTGCCCGTTGACATCCCGAGCACGCTACGGGCGACGAATTTCCACTCGTCGAGCGGCTGCGGCGACGTCGAAGGTCCCGTGAGCGCGTGCGTCATGGCCGTCCCGCGCATCGACGTCAGAAGGACATCAATCAGAAGACGGAAGTTCGGCAGTTCGGAGAGTTCCGAACCGAAGAACGAGCGGATCGTGTCGTGGATCAGCCTGGCGAGGGCGCGCTCCCGCGGCAGGAGCGCAGCTCGGAGTCGGTCGTCATGCCGTGCGGCCATCCACAGTTCGCTGGATGCCCAGAAGTAGCTCTGCTGATGCGTTTCCCACATCGCGTCGATTGCCGCGTCCAGGCGCTCATGCCGGTCCTCGGGCCACGTCGAACGCTCACGAAGCAGGCCCATACGTGCGGCGGCGAGTTGCTGAACCGCCGCGATCAGAAGCTCATCTCGCGACCGGAAATGATGCAACAGCCTGCCCCGGGTCACTCGGGCCGTCTCCTGGATCCGAGTGGTCGTCGCGCCCGAGTAGCCGTAGGTCGTCAGCACCTCGATTGCTGCCTCAAGGATCCGTGACCTGGTCTGGACACTCCGCTCCTGAACTGCCCGCGAACGTGCCTGCGTTGAATAGGCTGCCTTCATCAATGCGCCTCCCTTGTGTTGAATCGCCCTTTTATGATGTCGGAATTGCGGAGCGGGGCGAAGTCCCCTACCGTCGTAATAACAGTCAACTGTGCCTGTTTAGTATCCCTCACATGCAACGAAGGAGTCGTGCGTGAACCACGATCCCGATGGTGAATCCCACTCCAAGCCCCTCGCCGGACTTAGAATCTTGGATCTTGTCAGCGGCCCGGCGCGATACACAACGCGGTTGCTCGCCGATCTCGGGGCGGATGTCATCGCCGTCGGTGACGATCGCGACGACATCGCGGATGGAGTTCGGCAGCACAACAAGCGCCTAGGCCGGGCGGAGGATCTGACGAGGCTCGCCGCCAACGCGGATGTCGTGATTACCGACCGAAGCGAGGATCGGCTCTGCGCGGACGGCCTCGTAGAGACGACGCTGCGGCGAGCCCGGCCGCAGCTCATCTGGGTCCGCATCAGCGAATTCGGAACGTCCGGTCGGCGGTCGGAATGGTCGGGTTCGCCGGGCGTCCACTTTGCGCAGTCGGGAGCGCTCGCGCGTTCGGGTCTGCCCGAGAAGCGGACGCCTCTCATCCCGCCGGCGTACATCGTTGACGTCACGGTCGCCGTTCACTGCCTCTGGACGGTGCTTCTCGCTCTCGTCGCGACTGCACGCAGCGGCGTTGGGCAGACCATCCAATTTGCGGTCTCCGATGCCATGATCCACGCGCTCGACCCGCCATTTGGGATCAAGGGCAGCGTCCTCGGTGCCCAGAACATGAGCGCGACGATCGGCCGACCCGACGCGGCGGGGCTCTACCCGGTCTTTCGTGTCGCCGACGGCTGGGTACGCTTGTGCATCTTGAGCCCGGGTCAGTGGCGGAGCATGTTCGGATGGCTCGGCGAGCCAGCGGAATTCGCCGACGAGCGCTTCGGCCGCGGAGATGTCCGACTCGCCGCCGCCGCAAGGCTCTATCCGCTCATCGCTGCCCACCTCGCTTCGATGACACGTTCGGAGGCAATCGCCGCGGGTCAGTCGCGCGGGGTGCCCATCGTGGGCGTCGATTCGCTGGCGGCCGCCGCGAGTTCGGAGGCCATGGCCGAGTCGGGCGTCATCCTCACCGTGGTCGACGGGGACGGCCGCTGCCATCGTGAAGTCCAGAGCATGTTCGTGATCGACGGCGAGCGGGTGCGCTCCAGCGAACCGAAGTCCGGCCTGGACTGGCGCTCCGCCGCATCCTTGCTTGACCAACTCGGCCCGTGGTCGCCGGGTTCCTCACCCCTGCAGGGACTCCGGGTGCTAGACCTCGGCGTCATCGTTGCGGGGGCCGAAGCCGGGCGGCTTCTTGCCGATCACGGCGCCGATGTGATCAAGATCGAGAGCCGTGACCACCTCGACGGGTCGCGCCTGGCCACCCTCGCAACGGGGATGTCGGCGAGCTTTGCGCGGGGGCACCGCAACAAGCGGAGCTTGGGTCTGGATCTGCGGAGCGACCACGGAAAGGAGATTTTCCGCCGGCTCGCCGAAGTTTCGGATGTGGTTCTTAGCAACTTCAAACCCGGAACGCTTGAATCCCTCGGAATCGATCACCCCGCGCTCTCCGCTTGCAACGAGGAAATCGTCACCGTGGAGTCGAGTGCGTTCGGGGAATCTCCGGCATTCCGCGGGTTCTTCGGGTACGGACCGCTCGTGCGGGCGGTGTCGGGCTTGACCCATCAATGGCGTTATCCCGACCTCGAGGAGGGTTTCGGCGATGGGCTCACGGTCTTCCCGGATCACCTCGCCGGACGGCTCAGTGCGTCGATCGCCCTCGCCCTCGTGCTGCGCCGGCGTCGCACCGGCCGCGGCGGTGACGCCAAGACCGCGCAGATCGACATCATCATGAACGCGGCAGCCGAGGCGATCGCGGAGCTGGACCGGCCGCAGGGCCTGGGTGATGCACCCCGGGGTGTGTTCGCTGCAGCCGGTGACCCGGATCAGGACCAATGGATCTATCTCGAGGTGGACGGGGATGCGTCCTTCCGCGCGCTGTGCGAATCGATGGCGCGGCCTGATCTCGCCGACGATAGGCGATTCGCCTCAGCTTCTCGACGCGTCGAGCACCGCGCCGAGCTCGAAGAGATCGTGAAAGTCTGGACAGCGGGACTCGTGGCCGAGACGATGGCCGCCGCTCTGCAACGAGCAGGAGTGAAGGCCGCCCCGGTCGTGCATGAGGTGAACCTACCCGACGACCCGGTCCTGGTGGCGCGCTCTGCGTTCACGATGCTCGCCCAGCCGCACTATCCGGAGGGTTTGTGCGTCCACGGTGCCGAGGTGGAATTCACAAATCTAGGCATGCCTCTCCGGCATCCTGCGCCACTCCTGGCTGAGCACACGCGCGAGGTCGTGGCCGATGTTCTCGGGATGGCCGACGATGAGATTGACGCGCTCGTGAAGGACCGCGTCCTGTTCGTCCACGAGGCACCGGAGTCGTAGCGTCATCGCGCAGCCCCAAATTGGAACCTGCGTAGTCGTCTTCGATCAGACAGGGTTCGTTGAACAATGCACTCCAATCGATCGCCTCCACGGAGCGCGGATCGGGCGGCGAGGTCTAACGACGACCACGGTAGCGGACATTGACCTATTGAGCGATAGCTATATATAATTTGTGAATTGCTTTGCGACCGAATCCGATAAATCACCGGGTTAGGATCGGCACTGCTCTAACACTTTTTTCAGACAAGGAAGTCACATGCTCTATGCCTCAACCAACTCATCGCCCGGCATTGGCAAACGCATCATTGCAGCGGCCGTGGTCGCCGCTAGTGCAATCACGCTAGCAGCGTGCACGGGCTCGGGGACTACAAATGCCGACGGCCCCACCCTGAAAGACATGGAGCCGGTCACGCTGACGTACAGCGAAGCCTTCGGGGAAGGTTCGCTGTCGCAGAAGGCGACGGCGAACTTCATGGAGGCCGTCACCGAACGCACGGAGGGCAAGGTCACGTTCGATGTATATCTCTCCGGATCGCTGCACCCCGTGACAGAAGGCCTGGCGGCGGTTCAGTCCGGCCTGACCGACATGACGAACTACATTCCGGGCTACTTCGGCGACTCGCTCCCCGGGGGCCAGTGGGCAAACGCGCTTGCGACTCTGCAGTGGGGCGGCTACCCGCAGGACATGCTCAGCGGAACTGCCGCTAGCCAGGAGTTTACCCTCAGCACGCCGGAGTTAAGCGCCGAACTCGAGAAATGGAACGCCGTTCCCCTCGGTTCCTATACGGGGCCGTCGTTGTTCCTGCTGTGCACGAAGCCGATCGAGACACTGGCGGATGCCCAGGGCGTGCAGACCCGCACCGCGGGCTGGCCGTTCTCAGACGACATCGAGGCGCTGGGCATGACGAACGTATTCACCCCCGACCTCGAAATCTTCGAAGCCCTGCAGCGCGGCGTCATCGACTGCGCGGTCACCGCACCGTCGGTCGCTATGGGTGCCGGCCTATGGGACGTTGCGACTTATGTGCACCCCCTCCCGCTCCCGAATTCGGCGGGTTCCGGCTACATGGTCAGCAAAGATGTTTGGGAAGCGTTCCCTGAGGAGGTCCGGACGATCTTCCGTGAGGAAGCGACCGGTCTGGCGGGAGACTACCTCCGCGGCTACGCGGAGGTGAACGCCCGATGGGCCACCGAGAGCGAGGCGCACGGGGTCACCTGGGTCGACACAAGTGAGCTGCTTCCGACCATCGAAAAAGCTCACCAAGCGCGCATCGAGAACATCGCAGGCCTGGCTCCCGACACAATAAAGGACCCGGAATCAGTGATCGAGAGGTACAAGGCCACGGTAGACGAGTGGGACGCTTACCTCAATGATGACCTGGGGTACGTTCTCAATAAAGAGCCCAACGGCAAGGAACTAAAGCAGGCCTACCTGGACGCCGCCGAATCGTTTTCTTGGGATGACTACCGCGAGCGGCTGGCTGCGGCGGCGGTAGGTGGATAAATAATGACGACCGCGAGCCTGCCCCCCAGCTCATCCCCGGCCTGGATCCGCATCATCGATCGCATCACGGTTGTAGCGGTGGGGGTCGCGGCCGGACTTGTCGCCCTGATGATGGTTCACGTGATCATCGATGTAACCGCCCGCAATCTCCTGAGTGCGCCACTGCCAGGAACCCTGGACGTCGTCGCGTACTTCTGGATGCCCGGGGTGTCCCTTCTGGCGCTTGGATACGCTCAGTTCCGGAACGAGCAGATACGTGTGACCCTTCTGCTCGAGGCGCTGGATAGCGTTTCCAAACGCCGACTGGACGCACTGGTGGAGGTAATCACTTTGCTGATCGTTGCCTGGCTTTCGTTCGTCTCATTCGAGGCGCTGCTTGGCTCGATCGATCACGGGGAGCGGGCGAATGGGACCCGATGGGTGCCGTTCTGGCCGGGCAGGCTCGTAGTCGTTGTTTCCTTCGTCATACTCGCGTTGGCTTCCGTCGCGAACCTATACAAACTTGGCAAGCGCATCGACACGACAGAACAGATTCCCCCTGAGGAGAACGTACTGGTATGAATACCCACACCCAGTTTCTGCCACCGCTGGCGGAGGACGGCACGGTCCGCAAGCGATTTCCTGTATGGTTGACGGTTGCATTCGTGGTCGCTACAGCTGTCGTCGTGGCCGTAATGCTGCTCGGCGAGGCGCCGAAACTTATGATCGGCGTCCTGACTATCGTGCTCTTGCTCTTGCTCTTGGCGCTTACCGTTCCGATCGGCATCGCGATGATCGCAGCGTCCGTCGTCGGGCTTGCTGCGGTGTCGTCGTACAAGACAGCAGGAGCTTCCGCGGGGGAGGTCGCCTTCACTGGAGTCGCTTCGTGGTCGCTCAGCGTCATCCCGCTCTTCATTGTCATGGGCATCGCAATGTGGAAGGGCGGGGTGACCGCCAAAGCGTATACGGCCGCTCGACATTGGCTGGGCTGGCTGCCCGGGGGCTTAGCGTTCGCGACGAACGCCGCCGGGGCCAGTCTCGCCTCGACAAGCGGCAGCACGATGGGCATCACCTTTGCCCTCGGCAAGATGGCTCTTCCCGAGATGCTCGACGCCCGTTACAAACCGACGCTCGCAACGGCTTCGGTCGCGATGGCGGGGACGCTTGGCCAAGTTCTCCCGCCAAGTATCATGCTCGTTATCTACGCGGGCGTCGCCGAGGTTCCGGTGGGCCCGCAATTGTTGGCCGGCCTCATCCCCGGCCTCATGCTCGCGGCCGGGTTCGGACTGGTGATCGTCCTATGGGCAAGCCTGAAGCCATCAGTCGCGCCTCGATCTACTGATCCGTCGGCGACCTGGGGCGTGCGCCTGCGCTCGCTAGTCGGCACCATCCCGCTGGTACTTATCGCGTTCCTCGTGGTTGGTGGCATTTTCGTCGGCGTTTTCACGGCAACTGAGGCTGCGGCATTTGGCGCTGTGTTTGCGCTCATCGTCGGTTGGTTTGGCCTCGCGCGCGGTAACCGCGGCTTCATTTCAACCTTGAAATTCGTCGGAGATATCTTCCGCGAGGCGATCATCTCAATGGCGGGGCTGTTCATCCTCATGATCGGAGCACTGCTGCTCACTCGCGTGATCGCGCTCAGCGGGATTGCCCAGAACCTGACGACTTGGCTCATTAGCCTCGATCTCGACCGGGTCCAGTTCATGCTTGTACTTATCCTGGTCTACATCGTTCTCGGGATGTTCCTCGAATCGCTCCCGATGATCCTTCTGACCGTGCCGCTGCTAATCGCTCCACTGCAGGCAATGGATGTCGACCTGCTGTGGTTCGGAGTGTTCATCGTGATCATGTGCGAGATCGGTATGGTGTTCCCGCCGATCGGGTTGCTTACCTTTGTGGTGCACCGCATCGCGCAAGATCCGAAGGTCAATCGGGGTGTTAAGGTGACGCTCGGTAACGTGTTCCTCGGAATTATGCCCTTCACGGCCATCTCGATCGTGGTGGTGGTGATCCTGATTTTTCTACCGGACATACCGCTCTTCATACCCTCGCTCGCAGCCAAGTAATCACTTCTCGAAAGAAGCAAGCTAATGACTGAACTCATCGGGCACGTCATCGACGATCCTCCCTACCACTACGACAAGGGCGACGAGGTTACTGTCGTGTTTCGCACGGACCGCGCCGTGGTCGCTTCGGTGCTTCCGCCGGTGCTCTCGCTTCCTGAGGGTGAGGCTTATGGTGTGCTGCGTGCGGTTCATCATCGGCGCAGCACGTTCGGCCCCTACGTCGGTGTGTACCTGAGCGTGCGTGCCGAGTTGGAGGGCAAGCCGGTTTTGTACGGGATTACCGGGATGAAGACGACGTTCACAGGCGTCATCGCGGGCCGCGAGATCTGGGGCATGCCGCTCCAGACCGGCGAGGCGCAGATGCAATGGGATGGCGACGTACTCATCCTCACGGCGGGCCGGCACGGGTTCGATTACGTGCGCATGGTCATGCGTCTCGGGGTACGGACCGATCCACCGGCGAGCTTGGGCATGCTTACCTATGCGACGCGACTCAACCCATTCGAACCTGAAGCCCGCTACGGACTGCTGTCGCCCCTAGGACAGGTCTTCGAACCGGCCGAGGTGCAGTTCTGGTCGGCGACTGCGGTATTGAAGCTGCTGGGGGGGGATCCTGGCGACGACTGGTCTTTGCTACCGGTGCTAGAGGTCGTCGATGCCCGATACAACCGGGGCGGCCGGAGTTCTCTGGACCGCGGCTCGCTGATCACCGAATGGTGACCGGTGCCCGCGGACGGCGGTCGACGAATAGTGGTGACAGAGGCCGAGCGCAGACTTGCAGCCTGTCCTACACGCTGCGAATTCTGAAACAGGCTTGCCATGCTTGATAGCAAATGTGTGGGTGCCTAGTGCATTAGATGCTGTAAGCACGGTGAAACGATTACGGTATCAGGGAGACCACCTGCTGGCATATCAGGAGTTGGCCGTGAAGCACGACCGCTACGCAGCCGGTGGGAATACGGTTCCGCCGGATTCTGGTCCTGACGAGCAAGATCGTGTTCAAGGCTGCAGGGCAACCTGTTACGGCGGAGGACCGCAAAAATGCCGGATCCGGTCGGCTCCGGGTCGGTGAGGGCACCACCCTGTCCGAGTGTCTTCAGCAAAGTCGCGAACGGTACGTTCACGCCACCCGACCGCGGTACCGCTGGCGGACGCGGGACAGCGTCCTCTCCCAACGGGGCAGCGCAGTACGTCGGCAAGTACGTCTTCACGCCCGGACCACACCCCCGGGCACCGCGCACCACTGATCACCCAACAGAGGAGCACCACGACCGTGATCCAGAACTCAACAGCCGACGGAGACGACGAGTGTGCCCTGGCCTTCCGCCGGCTCCTGAGCGAGCGGTGGAGCTGCCGTGCCTTCCTCCCCGCGCCGGTACCCACGGCTGTCGTCTCGGACATGTTCGCGCTGGCGCAACGGACCGCCTCCTGGTGCAACACGCAGCCGTGGCACGTGTACGTTGCCAGCGGCGACGCAAAGCGCGCGTTAGCGGACAAGCTCGTGGCTCGTGCCCAGGAGGAGGGCGAAAGCCCCGACTTCCCGCCGCCTGTCGAATACGTCGGCGTCTACAAGGACCGGCGGCGCAAATCTGGATTCGCGCTCTACGACAGCCTCAGCATCGAGAAGTCGGACATGCCAGGCCGTGCCCGTCAGCTGCTGCGGAACTTCGAGTTCTTCGACGCTCCGCACGTCGCGATCGTCACGACCGACCGGAACCAGGGTGTTTACGGTGCGATCGACTGCGGTGGCTACGTCGCCAACCTGGTGAACGCGGCATCGTCGCTCGGTGTCGCCACCATCGCGCAGGCCGCCATTGCCATGTACTCGGACGTAGTCCGTCAGTTCTTCGAGATTCCGCAGGACCGATTGGTGGTCTGTGCGGTCTCGTTCGGCTACGCCGATCTCGACCACCCGGTCAACGCGTTCCGCACGGACCGGGCGACACTCACCGATGCCGTGACGTTCGTCGAGGGAAAGCCGCCCAGTGGGCCATGACCGTGCAGCGCATGGAGCCCGCCGACGGACAACCAGGAGGTCATCGACGCGTGGTTCGACAGCTGCTTTTCCGTACTCGATCAGCGATCTGAGAGCGACTTCTACCCGTTTTCCTGAATTGGCTCACGGGCTGTGGTTTCGCGAGCCAGCGGGTCGCTGAGCTGCGGTAATGTTCGCGGGGGTGTCCCTATGCTTTTGGTCAAGCGGCCAGGGCGGGTTTTTCCTCGTAGAAGGTGCCTTGTCTGAGCATTGAGTAGATGACGTCGCAGCGCCGGCGGGCCAGGCAGATGACGGCAGGCATTGTGCTTCTTCCCCTATGGCCCCAGTCACGACACCCGATGCTGGCACCCACGTTACAAAGAGACCTGGCCCCATCGGAAGGAACCGGCCGTGTCCCTATCGGCAGTCAACGCGTGCCTCCGAACCCGGGCGACAACACCCCCGGATCATCAAAGACAGGGCAAGAAAGTCATACCGGATCCAGCGACCATATCCCCGACCCTCGGGGACCCAATAAATATAACGGGCAGCTTTTCACGCACTAATGGGTTTTGTCCTAGTGTCACCGCGTGGCTTTCATTAGGCGGGTGCGGACGGACTCGAGCGCGACCGGGGTGCTGATCGCGGAGGATGTCAGGGGCCGGTAGCGCATGGTTAAGCACGTCGACTCGGCGCATACCGAGGCTGAGCTCGGTGTGCTGCTTGAGAACCCCGCCCATGGGTGTCCTCGAGCTTGAAGTTCAGCCCGCGTCGCCCCTGAAAGGCCTGCTCGCTCGGGCGGGCGATCCGGCCCTGTTCGACATCCCCGGCACGGCCGCGGACACTGCTGGGCGCACCGGCTCTGCCCCGCGGTGTCGTCACGGACTCACAGCTGCGCAAGGTCGGGTACTCCAAGGACGTCGCGTCAATTCCCAGACCCTCGTCGGCCTGCTCGTTGACCGCGGCGGCTTCCTGTTCCAGATCGGCTGCTTCGAAGGCAACAAGGCCGAAACCGCAACCATCATCCCGATCATCAAGCAGGTCCAGGCCCGCCACTGCCGGGCCGACATGGTCGTCGTCGCCGACGCCGACGCCGACATGCTCTCAGCGGGAACCTGCGCGAGCTGGACGAGGCGAACTTTCGGTTCATTGTCGGTTCCCGGATGAGGAAGGCGCCGAACAATCTGGCCTCGCACTTCCGCTGGGACGGCGACGCGGTTACCGACGGGAAAACTGATCGACACCACCACGCCCGGAACCGGCCACAAGCAGAAGAATGACTCCGACCTGCGCGCCAAGTCCGTCTGGGATGATCCCACGCTTCATCCAGACCACGGGCGGCAAACGCAGCCTGGACGAAGCCTCGCTGGCACGGGCCTGGCAACTTGACGGGGTGAAAGGCTACGGGAGCGACATCCCGGCGGACCTCATATCCGCGTCCGAAGTATCATCAGTTCCTACCAAGACCTATGGCACGTCGAGCAGTCCTACCGGATGAGCAAGTCAGACCTGCGGGGCCAGGCCCATGCTCCACCGCACCCGCAACGCGATAGAAGCTCACTTGACCATCGTCTTCACAGCGCTTGCGGTCTCCCGGACTGTCCAGTCCAGGACCGGGCTCGGAGTGCGCAATGTCATCGAGCAGCTCCGGCCGTTACGCTCAGCAACCATCACCATCAACGGCACCACGCAGGCGTTCGCACCCGTCATCACGCCCGAGCAACAGGCCATTCTCAAGGCACTTCAAAGCCCAAAAGTCACGCACCAAGCAAATGAGCCAAGTCAGGTCAGACAGCGTCTTCTACCCGTTCCCGGGTGATGACTCCCCACAACCTCGAGTCAACCCGGCTCGGTTCCGGTCTGCACTGAGGACTACGAGGACCAATTCAAGGCACTCTGGCAGCTCAACTGACTGAGTACTTCCGGAGCGAGCGCGATGGCCCCCATGGAAGTCTGTGTTGAACGGAGACGGCTTTGCCGCAGTTTGCCGTCTGCGCGGCATCACTGACAGCAGTCAGTGATCCGGTTCGGCCGCCACCATTCGGAGCGTGCACCTAGCGTATCGGTCGGCGATCTCCTCCGCCTGAAGTGACCCGCCAGGGCTGTACCAGTCGATGATTCCGCTCACCGTACCGAGCATCACGCGCGCTGTGAACCTCGGGTCCTGGACGTCGAACTTGCCCGCGGCCGTTCCCGCGATCAGCAGATCGACGAGAATGTCTTGCACCTTTGACCGCTTCTCCACGTACTTGGCACGCAGGTCGGGACCCAGATAACGGAACTCGTCGTGCAATCGAGCGAGGTCGTAGTGGAGAGTGTTGTGCAGAGCAACAGAGGCAACGTAGTTCGACAAGCCCTTGTAGTCGTCGCCGGCGGCTTCATCCACGGCTTGTTCGATTCGCGCTAGGAGCCTGTCCATCGCGATGTCAAGGAGGGCGAAGAGGATGCCCTCCTTACTGCCGTAGTGGTAGTACAACGACGGCATCGTTAGACCGACGCCGGCAGCTATGCTGCGCACGGTCGTCCCGTGGTAGCCGTGCTGTTGGAGGTCCTTCAGTGCGGCTTCGAGAATGGGCGAGAGCGACAAATCACTGTCTGTGCGCCACGTCGATGTTGCCATTTGGGTCGCGTCTGCCACGTCGATCAGGTCCTTTTCTTATCGACCGGCTAAAACCCCCAACTACTGATCTAACACCCCTGTGGCTTATCCAGCGCCACGTCAGGCGTCTCGAATGAGCAGCTGGGGGTCGCGGCTGAGGCTCCGCCGTGCGCTAGCGTTCGTTCGATATAGTATACATCGATTGTAGGGCACCCTATTTCCTAGGGCGCACGCAACCGGTCGTCTAGGGCGAAGAAATACCAGCTATGGAAGCCCATGATTCGAGCATAGAGGACTACGCTGCGCTCGACCCCGACATCCAACCGTCAGTTCCGGGATCACGAGGGCCGTCCGCCCGCCGTGGGGCCTCCTCAAGTTCAGATTCGCTCGATGATGGTGACGTTGGCGATGCCGCCCGCTTCGCACACGGCCTGAAGCCCGAAGCGCCCGCCCGTGTCCTCCAGGTAGTTAAGCATGGTGGTCAGGATGCGTGTGCCTGATGCCCCGAGTGGATGGCCGAGCGCAATCGCGCCGCCGCGGGGATTGAGCCGCTGGGAGTCGGCTCCGAGTTCCGCGGCCCACGCCAACGGCACAGGTGCGAAAGCCTCGTTTACCTCGTAGGCGTCGAAGTCCTCGATCTTCATGCCGGTGCGTTCGAGGATGTGCCGCGTGGCGTCAATGGGCCCGGTGAGCATGATTTCGGGATCGGATCCGCGCACCGCGAACGCGTGAAAGCGGGCGCGTGCGCGCATCCCGAGCTGGAGTGCCCGCTCTTCCGACATGATCAACATTGCGGATGCGCCGTCGGTCAACGGGGATGCGTTTCCCGCGGTGATGCTCCACGCGATCTCGGGATAGCGCTCCCAGTACTCGGGGCTCTTGAATGCCGGAGAGAGTGCGGCGAGTCCCTCCACTGTGGTCGCCGGGCGTACGGTCTCATCTCGAGTATGGAGTGACCCGTCGGCGACAGTGACAGGGATGATCTCGCCATCGAACGCCCCGCTTTCGGCAGCGCGCGCGGCGTGTGTGTGTGACCGCGCCGAGAATTCGTCAAGATCGTTCCGGGTCAGCCCCCAGCGCGATGCGATGAGTTCGGCACCGATGCCCTGAGGCGGCAAGCTCGGGAAGCGCCGGGCGAGCGGTGCGAGCGGATCTCCGCCGCCGGTATTCGAGTACATCGGAATCCGGCTCATGGATTCGACCCCGCCGGCGATGACGATGTCGTAGGCACCGGCCATTACGCCCTGCGCGGCGAAATGCGCGGCTTGCTGGCTGGACCCGCACTGACGGTCGACGGTGGTGCCAGGAACATGGATCGGCAGTCCGGCCCCGAGCGCCGCGGTCCGGGCGATGTTAAGCGCCTGATCGCCGACCTGGCTGACGCATCCGGCGATGACGTCGTCAATGAGGCCCGGATCGATGCCGGTCCGTTCCACGAGTGCCGCAATCGTTGTCCCCAAGAGATCGGCCGGATGCACGCCGGAGAGGGCCCCGCCAGGCTTTCCCTTCCCGGACGCCGTGCGAACGGCGTCGACGATCACTGCGTTTCGTATCATCACTTCTCAATTCCTGTCTTGTCGTTAATCTCCTTGAGCCGCGCGCGAAGCGCCTTCTTGTCGAACTTCCCAGTGGTGCTACGCGGAATGCTGTCGAGACGCTCGAACGTTTCTGGTACCCACCACTTCGGGACGCGCGAGAGCAGATGCTTCCGCAGCCCATCCACGTCCAGATCCTTCGGCGAGACGATGAATGCGTGCGGGCGCTCCGTCCACCGTTCGTCAGGTCGGCCGACGACCGCCACCTCGTTGACGTCCGGATGATCCTGTAGCGCGACTTCCAGGTCAACCGACGAAATCCACTCGCCGCCCGACTTGATCATGTCCTTCGCGCGATCCGTGAGGGTGATCCATCCCTCCCGATCGATCGTCGCGATGTCTCCAGTCCGCAACCATCCGTCGCGGAACTTGCCGGCGACCTCCTCCGGTTCCAGCCCGTAGTAGTGCGAAGCGACCATCGGGCCGCGCACCTCGATCTCACCGTGCGCCTCACCGTCGTGAGGCAGGATGACGCCTTGGTCGTCGACGAGCCGCACTTCGTAAAGCGGGCTCACCTTTCCGCCGCGAACGCGCTTGGGCAGGCTCTGCTCGTGGGTCTCGGAGGGGTCAACGACCGTCACGGCGGCACCCGGATAGGTCTCGGTCATGCCCCACCCCGATACAACCTCGACATCAAAGTCGTGCATTCGGGTGATGAGGTCCCGGGGAACTTGGGTGCCACCCAGCAGGAGCTTGCGCAGCGACGAGAGAGTGTCCCAGCGGCGATCGTCCTCTTTGTGCTCGTCGAGGTGGTTGAGGAGGTCCATCCAGATCGTCGGCACGCCGCTCGACCACGTGATGCCATGATCCCGAATGGTGCGCGCCAAGCTGGCCGGCTGGAGGAAGCGCCCCGGCATGACGAGATTGGAACCCGTCAGGATCGAGATAAACGGCAGTCCCCATCCCATCGCGTGGAACAGCGATACCGCCGCGAGCACGACATCATGGCGTCGGATGCCGAAGACGTCTCCCCCAACCATCGTCAACGCATGGAGGACGATGGATCGGTGCGAGTAGAGCACCCCCTTCGGATCGCCCGTCGTCCCCGACGTGTAGCAGAGTGCCGCGGCGCTGCGTTCGTCGAACTCGGGGAAGGCGTAGTCGCCGACCTCCTCGGCGATGAGTTCGTCGTAGCGGAAGATCGGTCGATCGATGCCAGGGACGTCGCCTGAGCCGATCACGACGACGAACTCGACGTCCGGCATTTGGTCGAGTAGCGTGAAAATCTGAGGAGCGAGGGAGTCATCGACGATAAGGGCACGGTCACCAGCGTGGCGGGCAGTCCACGCGATCTGGTCGTCGTGAATGCGCAGGTTGATGGTGTGGAGCACGGTACCCATGCCCATGACGCCCAGGTACGTCTCCATGTGCTCGACGCTGTTCCAAGCGAACGACGCCACGCAGTCGCCGGGCCGGATGCCGCGCCGGTCCAAGGCAGCGGCTAGTCGTAAGCTGCGGCCGGCGACCTCGGCGAACGTGTGAGTGTCGAACGTTCCCTCCGCGTCCCGGACGGAGAAGATGCAACTGTCGGGGTTGACGTGACGCATACGCCAGAAGAACTGGCCTGTTGTCAATGGAAAGTCCATCATTAGGCCCGGGCGGGTCGTCGCTGCCGTCGGTCGGTGTTCGGCGCCGCGGCTGCGGCTCGGTGTTGCGTCCATGTATTTCACTCCGTTGTGCTGTCGAAGGCCACCGCGAGAGGTGACCGATGCGGGTCAGGTCCGTCGCTGACGCGCCACCCCGCGCGCGATCAGGGAATCGATCTCGGTGTCGTCGAAGCCCGCATTCCGAAGGACGGCCACGGTGTCGGCGCCAGGGGCAACGGTCGGGGCTGCCGTCATCGTCTGGTACCGCGAGAAGCGGGGAGCCGGAGCCGGTTGAATCATCCCATCGACGTCCGTGTAGACGCGGCGCGCGTCCAGGTGAACCTCGGAGAGCACGTCGGCTGGTCGGACGACGGGGCTTACGCAGGCATCCACTCCGTCGAAGGCGGTAAGCCAGTCCGACTGGGTGCGTTCGGCAATTGTCTCAACGAAGAGCGCGCGGGTCTGCGCCCAGTGCGACTTGTCGTGCTGCCCGAGGGCGTTGAGCTGGTCGGAGAGACCGAGAATGTCGATGAATCGGTTGTAGAACTGCGGTTCGATCGCGCCAACGGCGAGCCACTGGTCGTCGCGTGTGCGGAACACTCCGTAGAACGGTGCGCCGCCGTCGAAGAGATTCCCGCCGATGTCGCCGTCGTCCCACATGTCGTGACGGCGCATGGCGTGCAGCATCGCGGTGAACAGGGCCACACCATCGACGATCGCCGCATCGACGATTTGCCCTGTGCCGGTTCGGGTCGCCTCGTGCACCGCGGCTAGCACTCCGAACGCCAGCAGCAGGCCCCCGCCGGCGAAGTCCCCCAGCATGTTCAGAGGAGCAACGGGCGTACCGTCCGGGCCGACGGCTCCGCCGAGCACGCCGCTTACCGCGAGGTAGTTGATGTCGTGTCCGGCGAAAGCAGAAAGCGGGCCGTCTTGGCCCCACCCCGTCATGCGGCCGATGACGAGCCGGGGATTGCGCGACCAAAGTGTCTCAGGAGCGAAGCCGAGCCGCTCGAGAACACCGGGCCTGAACCCTTCGATGAGCACGTCGACGTCGCCGATCAAACCCATCACCGCCGCAACGCCCTCGGGTGTCGTGATGTCGAGGGCGATCGATCGGCGGCCCCGAGTGAGAATGGAGTGGGCGAAGACGCTGATATCGGGGGCATCGACGTGTTCAACCCGCTCGATACGCGTCACCTCTGCGCCGAGGTCGCGGAGAAGCATGCCGCCGAAGGGGGCAGGTCCGATTCCTCCCAGTTCAAGCACCCGCAAACCGGTGAGCGGTCCGAACTGCTCAGAAGGGCTGCCTACTCCCATCGCGGCTCTCGCTTCTCTGCGAACGCCGCCATCCCCTCGATGCCTTCAGCGCTGGGGAAAGTGACGAGCGTAGTCTCATCGTTAATGTTCCAGGTGCGGTCGTCGCCCCAGTCTTTGCTCCACATTGACCCGTCGGTCGCGGAGCGGTAAACAGCCTTCTTGGTGAGCCGGACCGCGTTCGGGCCGTGGGACGCGATGCGTGCCGCGAGGATCATAGCCTGCTCGAGTACCTCATCAGGCGCGACTACACAGTTGATCAGACCCCATGACACCGCCGTCGCCGCATCGATAGGGTCTGCCGTCAGGAGCATCTCGAGCGATCGGCGCAGGCCGACGAACTCATGCAATCGGACCGCTCCCCCACCTGCGGCGAAGAGGCCCCAACTCACCTCCGGGAATCCGAACTTCGACGTCGTCGACGCGACGATCAGGTCGCAAGCTAGGGCGATCTCCAGGCCGCCTCCCATCGCGTGCCCGTTTACGGCGGCGATGACAGGCTTGTCGCACCACTGCCGCACGATGCCGCCGAAATGCCACTCGGGGTGCTCAGGCGAGTGGACGCTGTCGGCGGTCAGGCCTCGCGCGAGTTCCTTGAGGTCCGCCCCGGCGGAGAACGCCGAACCTGTACCGGTGAGCACCACAACCCGCACACTCGGATTGGCGTTCGCCTCGGACAGGGCAGCGCCTAGGGCGGAGGAAACCTCAGCGTTAATGGCATTGCGCGCTTCCGGGCGATTAATCCGGATGACCTGCACATGATCGACCTTCTCGGTGACTACTAGCGATGCGTCGTCGGTCTTTGGCATGTTGTTAGTCAATTCTTTTCACCCCGGAAATTTTACTTATCGCTCGCTAGCATAGGCGTGAATTGCGATGGAAGCAAGAACCGCGCTCCCGCCCTGATCAAGCAATTGATAAGTTCGCAGCGCGGAGGGAGGAGCCATGCGTGCAGGTGAAGTTGTGGGGCAGGCCCAGCTGGCTACCGAGATGTTGCCGGACATTCTCGAGGCTTCCCTCGCGGAGTTCGTAGTTCACGGAGATGACGCGACGCTGGTTCGCACCATCACGAAACGTGTGGGTGTCACCACCACACATCGGGACCCCTGGGGATGGTTCATTGACCCCTACTTCCAGAACGTTCATCGCGTACGTGAGAATTCCCTCTTGTTCGCGTAGTAGTAATACAGAAACGGGGCCTCGTCCTTGGCTGGCGGCCTTGGTCCGCTCGATCGTCGAGTACATGGCGCAACACTGGAATCCGGCATTCCTCAATCGCGAGATGCGGAGCCTGACACCGGAGACTTCGACCGTTATGCTGCTCGACGTGACTACATCGAGAACCTTGTCACCACCTGCCTGTGGCCCAGGGGTGCGAGGACGGCTCCTTCGCCACTCCACTCCCCCGCGAAGCGAGCCGCGCGATCCTCGGCATGTTGCCCGGTCTAAGTTTACTGGTTCAATCCCGGCGGCGCTTTGACGCCGCCGGATGTCGCCGACCGCTGCGTCATGCTAGCTCGACGCGGTCCGGAGTTCAGGCGAAGACAGCCCGGAGGAGCCTGTTTGCGTCGAGTAATTTGCTGGGCTTGACAGTAAGCCGATCCACAAGCCACGATCGTAGTTAGCGAACGCTAAGCAAAGGAGGCGCGGGATGTCCGACAGTGGACTGCGGGGCGGTGACGTCGAAGACGTTGTGAATCCGGATGTCGAAGTCATCGACGCTCATATGCACATCTGGGACGACAAGAAACCGCGGCTTCCCGACTACATGATCCCGGAGTTCCGTGCCGATACGGAATCGGGACATCGCATTGTCGACTCCGTTTACGTCGAATGCGGGTGGGCGATTCGGCCCGACGGTCCGGAGCACCTCAGGTCGGTGGGGGAGACGGAAGCGGTCGCGGTCGCTGCGGACACGGAGGGAGCTCCAGCCCTGTCGGGGATCATCTCGTTCACCGATCTCACCAGCCCGGAGTTGGGAGAGGCCCTCGATGCTCACGACCAGGCGGCTCGAGGCCGGTTCCGAGGGATCCGGCACTCGACCGCGTGGGACGAGGACCCGGCCGTTCCGCGACCGAAAGAGCAGCCCGCTCCCGAGCTCATGGACTCCGACCCATTCCGCGCCGGACTCAAGCTCGTCGGTGACCGCGGTTACCTGTTCGAAGCGTTCGTGTACCACCCCCAGATCTCAAAGCTGGCGAGTGCCACTCGTGCCGTCCCGGAGACGACGGTGGTGCTTGAGCACCTTGGGTCGCCGGCCGCAGTCGGCCGCCATGCCGGAAGGCCCGACGAGGTCTTCGCCGAGTGGCGCGCCGGGATCGACGAGTTCAGCGAGCTCCCGAATACCTACCTCAAGATCGGGGGCCTGGGCTGGCCCCCAATGGCCGGCACCCTTGCCGGGCGCGATACTCCGGTGTCGAGCGCCGAGATCGCAGATCACTGGGCTCCCTTCGTGTCATATGCGCTATCCGCCTTCGGAGCTCAGCGCTGCATCGCGGAGTCCAACTTCCCCATGGACCGCGGCGTTGCCAGCTACCGGACTCTATGGAATGCGATCAAACTCCTCCTAGCGGATCTCCCGGCGACCGACCAGCACATGGTCCTCGGTGGCACAGCGCGGAAGCTGTACACCCTGTAATTTGGCAGCGGCCGGGGAGAGTCGTCTCGCCTGACGCCGAAGAGTGAGCAACTGGAGAGTCCTAGGGTGTGTTACTAAACCCCATTGAGGGCGTGTTGCGGTGGCTGGGTGATGAACGACGCTTTCTGGTCCTGACGAGGTGTGGTCCGTGATCGGTCCCCTGTTCCCGGCATAGAAGGGCAACGTGCGCCCGGTCGCGAATCGGCGCCTAATCGTGGAGGGGACTGCATGGAAGTTTCGAACCGGGGCGCCGTGGCGGGACCTTCCCGCGCACTTCGGGAACTGGAACTCCGTACTCAAGAATTTCGACCGCTGGGCCAAAGATGGCACGTGGACGAAAGTACTCGAACACGTCCAGACCCGAGCGGAGACCTTGGGCGATCTTGATTGGGTTGCCTCAATTGATTCCAGGATCGTGCGCCTCCGCCAGCACGGAGCGACCCTTCCACGCCTCACAGGGGGACCCGTCAAATTACAGAAACTCGGCATCGAACTGCCTGACCACGCGATCGGACGTTCCCGCGGTGGCCTGACATCCAAGGGGCACATGGCCACCCACGGCAAAGGGCAAAAACTCTCAGCCGTCCTTACGGCCGGCAACCTGAATGACACGACCATAGGCCACCGCTCTCGAGGAGATTCGGGTCCCATGTCCTGGAAGGGGAATACCGCGCACCCCCTCGGGACCGCGTTTTGGCAGATAAGGGCTACACGTGTGTTGGTGATTTTGTCTCCTTCCACCCCTGCCGTCCGATTCGTCGCTCAGTCCGCATCACAGTCGACGATGATCTCATTTTCAACTGCGACCGCGACGGACGCCGACGCCCAAACCCTTGGTGAAGTTGGATTGGAACGGCTCGCGAACAGCCTCCAAGCGCACGGCGCACCGTCCTCGCACGCGCACACAGTGACCAGACTTCCATTGTTGTTGACGAACCCGTGGCGCCACTAACGCGTGGGGCTCTTGGCGCGCAGGGCATAGGCGGCGTCTACTGACGCCTTCCAATCGCGCCCCCGAGTGCCTTACAAACACGGCAGCGTACAGTACGTCGATTTGACAATCGACGCGTTGACCTAAAACCTTCACGTAACCGCAGTGGTTATTTTGCCTCAGTGGGAAACCTCCAAGAGTGCGTTGCCCTGCCTCAGGAAAAACCTCCGCGTGTTGCACGGCGCCGGGGATGCCGGGCTGCGGTTATGCCCTTTTCATGGAGGTGGCGAGGACGCAGAAACATGCCGCGACGTCGAAGAAGGCCCTTGCCTACAGGAGCGCGGCCCCGATCGATCACGGGCTTTCCCGAGCAGGCGCGGCACCAGGTGTTTTCGTCGACCTCTTGGCTGGAGGTGGTCATCGCGGTAGCACGAAGCGGCCCGGGATTGTGTCAACGTCCGGCTTGGCACCGCGCTGGTCCATGCTGGATCGGCCGAGAAGGTGCCAAACAAATTGACTTCAGGGGCGCAGGCGTCTTGGTGGATATCGCAGCGCCGAGCCTACTGCTCCGCGAGCGTGACTGCTGACACGAGAGCTGCGACCAGCGCAGACTCGGTTCGCTCGTAGCGGCTGGAGGGAACTGTCACCGCCAAGGCAGCGACGACACGTCCGTCAGTGCGGATCGGGGCGCTCAATGACCGAACGTCCTCCCGGTATTCGCCGCGGTCGTAGAGGATGCCGGTGCGTCGTATCTCGGCCATTTGGGATTCGAGGCCGGCTCGATCGCTTACCGTCATGGGCGTGAATCGGGTGAAATCCAGGTTATCCAGGATCGATGAGCGCTGTTCCTCGTCGGCGAAGGCGAGGAGTACCTTGGCGCTTGCTCGTGCGTGCACATCACCGGTGAAACCCACTTCGAGGCCGGCGACCCGCACGGCCTGGGACCCTTCGACCATGGCGAGGATGCGGATCTCGCCACGGAACCAGCCGGTGAGATACGCCGTTTCGCGGGTGGTTTCGGCGAGTTGCCTGAGGGCCTGCCTGTGTTTGGCGTCCACGCGTACGCGCAGGCTGGGCGAGTTGGCGATGTCGATGGCGCTGAAGCCGAGCGTGTATCGCTTGCCCGACTCCTTGCTCAGCAGTTTTTCTTCCTCAAGGGTCGCGAGCAGGTGGTAGGCCGTGGGCATGGAGAGGCCAACGATCGACGCGACCTCGGTCGCGGTGAGTCCATGCCGTGACCGCGCGACCGCGAGCAGGATACGCGAAGCCCGGGCGACGGATTGGATCACCTGGCGTTGTTTTCCGGATTCTACTTCGCTTATCGACGCTGCATTCATTGCTTAATCCGTCCCGCTGACGCCAAAAAATACTTGACTTTGTTAGCAAATCATTCCATAGTGTGGCAGATTCTGAAACTCACTTTCACTATCTTGACACAAGGAGAGCGATGTCGACCAGTACACCACCGTCGATTGCGTCGGTAATGAGTCTTGGGGGGCGGCCGGCGGGAAGTCGGCGCGAGATCAAGATCATTGATACGACACTGCGCGACGCGCACCAGTCGCTATGGGCGACGAGGATGCGGACCGAGCACATCATTTCTATGGCGAAGGACTTCGATGAAGCCGGCTTCGCGCAGGTGGACCTGGTCGCGCCGATCCAGTTCGACGTCGCGGTCCGCTATTTGAAGGAGGACCCGTGGGAGCGGGTAAGGCTTGCGCACCAGCACGCCCCGAACACAACGTTCCGGGCACTGATCCGGTCCAAAAATATCGCAGCGTTCGACTTCCTCGCCGACGATGTGATCGCGGGGTGGGTGGAGCGGCTGTACGCAAACGGTTTCCGTGTCATCGGTTCGTTTGACGGGCTCAACGACGTAGACAACATCGCACCCGGCCTGATCCGAGCCAAGGAACTGGGGGCATCGACTTTCGGTGCAGTGTCGTTCTCCGAGAGCCCTGTACATACGGACGAGCTCTTCGTTAAGAAGGCGATCGAACTGATCGAGAAGGCGGACGTCGACGCCATCATGCTCAAGGATGCCGCTGGCCTGCTGACGCCGGACCGCATCCGCACGCTTGTTCCTGCGCTCAAAAGCGTCATGGGCGACCGGTCGCTGGAAGTGCATACCCATTCCCTGACAGGACTCGCCCCTCTGGTTTGCCTGGAAGCGGTGGAACTGGGCGCAGATGCACTGCACACCTCTATCGCGCCGCTTTCAGCAGGCAACGGGCAGCCGTCGACGCAGGGCATCGTGCGTGACCTGCGCGCACTCGGGTATGTCGTCAACGTAGATGATGAGCGGATCGACGCGATCAGTTCAAAAATCGTTGATATCGCCGCGGCGGAGGACAAGCCCCTGGGTGTTCCGATCGAGTACAACGGTCTGCACTACATGCACCAGACCCCGGGCGGGATGCTGTCGAACTTCCGGTCGCAGCTGGAGACGGCAGGTCTGGCCGACCGATACGACGAATTGCTGCTCGAGGTGGCGCGGGTGCGCGGGGAGCTTGCCTACCCGATCATGATCACGCCGTTTGCGCAGTTCGTGGGAACACAGGCGGTGATGAACGTGATCTCGGGTGAGCGTTACTCCGTGGTTCCGAACGAGATCAAGAAATACGCCCTGGGTTACTACGGAACACTTCTTGCCCCCATCGATCCCGAAGTGCTCGAGAAAGTCATTGCCAATGGGGCATCGGACATCCCGTTGGAGCCGCCGGCCATTGAGCCGATGTTGCCCGCATTGCGGGATCGGCACCCGGATGAATCCATCGATTTCCTGCTCCTGCGCGCGATGTTCGCGGGAAGCCAGGTCGATGAGATGAAACGAGTTGTGGCATCCGGGGGAAACCCGGACGAGATCTACCGGCCCATCCTGGGCCTGGTCAAGGCGCTCTACGACTCAACCGAATCCGGCACTCAGTCGCTGACTGCCGGGAACCTAAACATACGACTGGAAAAAGGAAATTGTGAAGATGTCGCTTAACCCGCTCGATATCAAAGAACTTCGGGACATCGTCGACTGGGCGAACCTGACACCGGACGTGCGCCAGCTCTCGATCAAACACGGCGACGTGGAGCTTTTCCTCTCCCGCGATCGACAGTCCTCAAACGACCGTCCGGCCCCCCAAGCCGTGACGCCCGCGCCGGAATCGACCTCCATTCCCGCACCCGCACCAGCACCCGCACCAGCACCCGCACCAGCCCCGGTGGCCAGCCGCGTAGTGACTGAACCGGCATCCGCAGACGAACTGGGGGCCAACGAGGTACTGATCAAGGCGCCCATGGTCGGCGTCTTTTACGCGTCACCCAAGCCAGGGGAGCCCGCCTTCGTCAAGGTGGGGGACACCGTCAGCGCCTCGACGGTGCTGGGCATCGTCGAGGTGATGAAGCTGATGAACAACATCGAGGCGCGCGTCGAAGGCACCGTGACGAAGATCCTGGTCAATAACGAGCAGGCAGTCGAGTACGGTCAGCCGCTGATGGTGATCACCCGCGATGCCTGAACCGTTGAGGAGCGTCCTGATCGCCAACCGCGGCGAGATCGCGTTGCGCGTCGTCCGGGCCTGCAAGGAACTTGGTATCCGGAGCATCGTTGCCTATTCCGAAGCAGACGCCGGCTCGCTGTCGGTGAAGCTGGCAGACCAGGCAGTGTGCATCGGGCCGGCGCAGGCCAAGTCAAGCTATCGCAACATGCACGCTGTCATCTCAGCTGCGCAGGCCTACAGGGCTGATGCCATCCATCCCGGATACGGATTCCTGTCTGAGAACGCTGACTTCGTTGCACTCTGCGAAGCGGAAAACGTCGGGTTCGTTGGCCCCGCAGCGGACATCATCCGTCGGATGGGCGACAAGATCGAAGCCAAGAAGATCGCCCGCCGGGCCGGGGTACCGACAGTTCCCGGTTCGGTCGGCGCGATCGCTGAGTACAACGAAGCCCTTGCCGTCGCCAGCGAGGTCGGCTACCCGCTGCTGATAAAGGCGGCGGCAGGCGGCGGCGGGCGCGGCATGCGGGTCGTCGAGGCTGCCGAGACGCTCGAAAACGATCTGCGCGAGATCATGTCGGAAGCCGAGGTCGCGTTCGGGGATGCGTCGGTGTACATCGAGCGGTACCTCACAGACATCCGTCACATCGAAATCCAGGTCATCTCCGACGGCGCTACCGTTCTGCATCTGGGTGAACGTGACTGCACGGCACAGCGGCGCAATCAAAAGCTCATTGAAGAATCACCCTCGCCGGTCTTGGACGCGGAGCTCAGGCAGGGCCTCGCGGACGCAGCGGTCGCACTCTGCAAGGAAGTGGGGTACACGAATGCCGGGACAGTAGAGTTCGTCTTCGACAACATCGAGCGTAAGTACTACTTCATCGAGATGAACACCCGTATCCAGGTAGAGCATCCCGTTTCGGAAATGGTTTCCGGGATCGACCTCATCAAGCTGCAGTTGCAGATCGCCGGTGGCATCCCACTGAGTTTGAGGCAGAATGACATCGTCATCGCCGGCCACGCCATCGAATGTCGCATCAACGCCGAGGACCCGGACAACAACTTCGCACCGCGTCCAGGGACCGTCGCGAACTTCCGTGCACCCGGCGGCTTCGGGATCCGTATGGACACCCATATCGAGACGGGCTATGCAATCCCGCCGTTCTATGACTCAATGATTGGCAAACTCATCTGCTGGGGCAAAGACCGCGATGAAGCCATCGCACGGACCATCCGTGCCCTGGACGAACTCGTTGTCGACGGCATCACCACCACAGCGCCCTTCCACAAGCAGATCCTCGAGACCGAGAAGTTCCGAAGCGGGGACTTCAACACCGCATTCGTCGCCGAACTCCTATCTTCAACACGCGCCACCGCAGGAGTATAGGGACAATCTGTGTCCTCACAGACGCAAACCCGTCGCCGGACCTGGCCGACCTGATCGCACGCCCCGCCACAGGAATGCACTCAGGTTTAGCATCCAGTGCGTGCCAGGACCAGCAGCGGGACCCGGACTGCAACCGGGACATCGTCCTGACATGCCGAGCGGGCGTGGACTGACAACGACATGCTGGGCGCAGGTGGTGATGAGGAACAGGCACATCAGCGGTTGCGCACGGGCACTGGGAACTGGCGACGTGCCCGTCCGTGCGGTCCTCA
Source organism: Arthrobacter sp. B6 (assembly GCF_001663775.1). Taxonomy (GTDB): domain Bacteria; phylum Actinomycetota; class Actinomycetes; order Actinomycetales; family Micrococcaceae; genus Arthrobacter. The sequence continues at coordinate 546,746 of NZ_KV467168.1, forward strand.
GAAATGGCCTCTACTGCGGTGTCCTCTCCGCCAACACCGCCTTCAAGACTGCCCAGCAGGTCTTTCGAGAAATGGATACAGCATCATGAATCAGGCTTTTGTGTACGACGCCGTGCGCACCCCTTTCGGTAAGTTCGGTTCCGGCCTTGCCGCCGTGCGTCCGGACGACCTTGCCGCGCATGTGATCCAGGAGTCCGTCAAGCGTGCTCCCGCCCTGGATCCGGAGCGGATTGATGAGGTGGTGTTCGGTAACGCCAACGGCGCCGGCGAGGAGAACCGCAACATTGCCCGGATGGGCACCCTGCTGGCGGGCCTGCCGGTGTCCATTCCGGGGACCACGGTCAACCGGCTCTGTGGCTCGTCGCTGGACGCGGCGATCATCGCTTCGCGCCAGATCAACGCCGGCGACGCCGACTTGGTGCTGGTGGGCGGCGCCGAATCGATGTCCCGTGCCCCGTGGGTGCTGCCCAAAACGGAGAAGCCCTACCCGGCCGGGGACATGACGCTGGCTTCCACCACGCTGGGCTGGCGCCTGGTCAACAAGGCGATGCCTAAGGAATGGACCATTTCCCTGGGCGAGGCCACCGAGCGTTTGCGCGAGAGGTATGGAGTGACCCGGCAGGCGCAGGATGAGTTCGCCGCGAACTCACATAACCTGTCCGCTGCGGCATGGGACGAGGGCTTCTACGACAACCTCGTCGCACCCGTGCCCGGCACGGACCTGGTGCGGGATGAGGGCATCCGCCCCGGTTCCACCGCCGAGAAGCTGGCCGCGTTGAAGACGGTGTTCCGTTCAGAGCCCGAGGGCGCTGAGGTGGGCGGCACGGTCACTGCCGGCAATGCGTCGCCGCTGTCCGACGGCGCCTCCACGGCCTGGATCGGCAGCGAGCGTGCCGTCAGGCTGCTCGGGCTCGAGCCCCTGGCCCGGATTGCCGGGCGCGGTGCGCACGGCAATGATCCGCAGTTCTTCGGGTTCGCCCCGGTGGAGGCGGCGAACAAGGCCCTCGCGAAGGCGGGCATCGGCTGGGACCAGGTGGGCGCCGTCGAACTTAACGAAGCCTTTGCCGCGCAGTCACTGGCGTGCATCAACGCCTGGGGCATTGACCCCTCGATTGTGAACCGGCACGGCGGGGCCATCGCGATGGGCCACCCGCTGGGTGCTTCCGGGACCCGGATCCTGGGCACCCTCGCCCGGTCCCTGCAGGCCTCGGGTGAACGCTGGGGTGTCGCCGCGATCTGCATCGGCGTGGGCCAGGGCCTGGCCGTAGTCCTCGAAAACGTAACTGCTCGAAAGGCGTAGGCGAATGCTGAACTTTGTAGATTCAGTCCAGGAGGCCGTGGCCGGCATCAGGGACGGTTCCACCGTGATGATCGGAGGGTTCGGCAACGCCGGGCAGCCGTTCGAACTGATCGACGCGCTGCTCGAATGCGGGGCCAAGGATCTGACGGTGGTGAACAACAACGCCGGCCAGGGCGACCAGGGCCTGGCGCTGCTGATCAAGGAAGGACGGGTGAAGAAGATGATCTGCTCGTTCCCGCGGCAGTCCGACTCCTGGCACTTCGATACCAAATACAAGGCCGGCGAGATCGAGCTGGAACTGGTGCCGCAGGGCAACCTCGCGGAACGGATCCGCGCCGCCGGAGCCGGCATCGGTGGATTCTTCACCCCCACCGGCTACGGCACCATGCTGGCCGAGGGCAAGGAAACCCGCATTATCGACGGCCGGGGCCAGGTGTTTGAGACACCCATCCACGCCGACGTCGCCCTGATCAAGGCCTTGAAGGCCGACGGCAAGGGCAACCTCGTCTACCGCAAGACCGCCCGGAACTTCGGCCCCATCATGGCCGCCGCCGCCAAGCAGACCATCGTCCAGGTCTCCGAGATCGTTCCGACCGGGGCGCTGGACCCGGAAAACGTGGTCACGCCCGGTATCTACGTCAATACGGTTGTCCGCGTGGCGGCCTCAGACCCCCGCATTGCCGGCACTAGTGAGAAGGTGGCCTGAGATGACCGTCCAGTCCAACGAAACATCCATCCAGACCTCCGCCACACCCCTGGGCCGGGACGACCTGGCCCGCCTCGTGGCCAAGGACATCGCCCCGGGATCGTTCGTGAACCTGGGGATCGGCCAGCCCACCCTGGTGTCCAACTACCTCACCGAGGACCAGGACATCACCCTCCACACGGAGAACGGGATGCTCGGCATGGGACCCGCCGCCGAGGGCGACCAGATCGACGGCGACCTCATCAACGCTGGCAAAATCCCGGTCACCGAACTCCCGGGGTCGGCGTACTTTCACCATGCCGACTCGTTCGCGATGATGCGCGGCGGGCACCTGGACATCTGCGTCCTGGGCGCGTTCCAGGTCTCTGCCACGGGTGACCTGGCCAACTGGCACACCGGGGCACCCGGTGCCATTCCCGCCGTCGGCGGTGCCATGGACCTCGCCACCGGAGCGAAGGACGTCTTCGTGATGATGACGCTCCTGACCCGAGAAGGTGCCTCCAAGATCGTGGACGCCTGCACCTACCCGCTCACCGGCGTCGGCTGCGTCACTCGCGTCTACACCGACAAAGCCGTGTTCCTCACCGGCCCCGAGGGCGTCACCGTCCGCGAAACCTTCGGCTGCACCCTCGAAGAACTCCAGGAACTCGTACCCGTCCCGCTCAAGACCGTCGTGAAGTAATAGGCGTTCCTCTAGACCCCTAGGAGGAAAGTATTCCGAGGCAAGCAAGGAGACAAGACCCATGTACGTAAACACGCCAACCTGGAGCATTCCTTTCCATTCACTCGCTCCAGGGGAATCGGTAGAGGTATTCGATTGGAAGAACGTCTTCCAATGCCGGGGTGTGATCCAGGAGACGGCGCTGGAGTTGGGCGTCGCGTGGATTCGCACAGACATCGGTGAAAGAAGGCTGGTGGACATTCATGAGCATCTAGTGCGACGCTGTCCACCTCCACCCAGCTGGGGTCGCTGACATGATCCCAATTGACCCCGCGGCTTATGCTGATGTCTTTGCGCAGCCTATGGACAAATGGGCTGCCGCTGCTCGAACAGGGGCAACCTGCTTATCGCGGCTGACCAACGCCGCCAGAAAAGCTCATCGATAGCTGGGGCCCTCGACGGAACACCACCGCTTAGGTGCTTGTCGTCCTGCAACTGGGCAGAAAAAGCTATACCCATCAATAGGACGTGAACCGGTGCCATTCCTGAACAGAATTCAGATGTGGGCGGACCTCCGCCCAGACGACACGGCCATCGCCGTCGGCGGCCGCGGTTTCAGCTGGTCTGAGCTTCGTGGAGCAGCCGCGGAGCTCCTCCCTTCCACTCCGGAACTGTACATTTTGTCCGAACCCAACACGGCCGAGTTTGCCGCGCTTTACTGTGCGGGAATCGCCGGGGAACGGCAAATCGCCGTCCTGGATCACGTATGGACGCCTCAGGCCAGGGAAGAGATTCTTCGGAGGCTGCCCTCCCCGTCGTGGGGTGCGGGTACTGTGTTGGAAGACGGCGACCCTGACTCGGCGTTCCTCATTGGGTTCACTGCAGGGACGACGTCGACGCCGAAGGCCTTTACGCGCTCCCGCCGGTCCTGGCAGGCCTCTCTTGACGCGTCCATCGACTTTTTCGGCCTTCGCCCGGACGACAAGACGTTTGCACCCGGTCCGCTCTCGGCAAGTTTGAATCTTTACGCGCTCTCCGAGTGCCTCTACGCAGGTACCGCGTTCCATACCCTGCGTGGTTTCGATGTCGGAGATGCCCACGCTGTGATCATGCATGATGGGATTACAAGACTGGTTCTCGTCCCCACGATGCTCCGGCTCCTGAGCGAACGCGGTCTCATGGCATCGGTTGACGCCTCCGGGATCAGGACAATCATCTGCGCCGGATCCAAGTTGGATGCTCGGACACTGGAAGCCGCCCGGCGCTGGGCGCCGAACGCCACGGTCTTCGAGTACTACGGTGCAGCAGAGCTTAGTTTCGTGTCAGGCCGTGGCTTTCCCGCAGGGGCGCCGCTGGATGCCGCGGGCACCGCCATAGGCCGGCCGTTCCCCGGCGTAGAAGTACAGATCCTCGACGATTTGGGTCGGCGCTTGCCAGAGAACACCCCCGGCAACATCAGCGTCAAAAGCCCCATGGTGTGTCAGGGATACCTCTGGGGTGATGACGGCAAAGCCCTCCGTTGCCTGGACGGCCATTTCACGGTGGGCGATCAGGGCTACCTTCAGAACGGCGAATTGCACATACTCGGGCGGAGCTCGGACATGATCAACACGGCAGGTAAGAACATTTACCCGCACGAGGTCGAACTCGCTATTTCCTCCATCCCCGGTGTAGAAGCTGCGGTGGCAGTTGGCATGCCTGATGACCTGCGCGGCCAGCGTGTGGTGGCGGGAGTCGTGCTCTCCTATGGAGGGATCACCCCAACCACACTCAACTCGGGCCTAGAGGCACTCCTGAGCAGAGACAAGAGGCCGCTGCACTACTACTTGCTCAGCGAGATTCCCCTGACAGACAGAGGCAAAATAGACCGCAAGATGTTTCTGGAGTGGATTAACAACAACGACGCGCGACTCAATCAGCTGCAGTAGACCTATGTATCTACCGCACAAGGAGGGCATTGAGGCATGAAGAACACAAACGCCTGAGAATTGGCTAGGCTGCCCATTGCCCGGGCATTCGTCAAGAATTCGGTGCACGTAAAACTTCGTGCACCCTCATACAACCGAAAGGACCCCGTGGAGGTTTACGGCAAACCCGTCGATGAGCAGACGCGCTGCGTCCACTACCGGACCCGTAAGGACATCATTGCCGTTAAGTTCAACTGCTGCGGAAACTACTATCCCTGCTTCCGGTGTCACGAAGAATGTGCGCACCACTCGGTTAGGCTGTGGCCGGAGGACCAATGGCAGGAGCTGGCGATTCTCTGCGGGATCTGCCGGACCGAGCTGACCATTGCTGAGTACCGTGCAAGCACCCACTGCCCGTCGTGCTCATCGGAGTTCAACGAGGCCTGCAGCAGTCACGCGCACCTCTATTTTGACACCTCGTCCAGTGTTCCGCTCTCGTAGGTGTCCGCTTCGAGGCCTCGGGCCGATATGGCGTCGCCGATGGCTTCAGCAGACTGGATGAGCCCGACGATAACGGGAACCACGATTTCATAGCTGTAAACTTTTTGCCCACGGGCCAGAAACGCCTCCCGCGCCGTGGTGACGGACGATGACAGAAGAGGAATCGCGCGCATCGTCAGCGACAGGACCAGGCTGGCCCGCCAAGGGCTTATGCCGATGCGTCGCAGCGGTTCAAGCATCTTGCCGAAAAATTCGATCATATCGCTGCTTCGGGTGGTGTATGTGAGCAGGCTTGCCAGCAGAATGGCGATAAGTAGGCGGATGCCGAACACTGCCCCGCGCTGCAGACTATGGAAAAGCATTTGGGCTGCGACCGTCAGCACCACGATGGGGACAACCGGCCGCACCGCCGCCCACACCAGTGGAGGCCGAATGCCAGCGGCCGGGTAGACCAGCAGACTGGACAGTAGGATTGCACCTAGCGCATACAGATTCTCTACGAGGAAAACAGCTGCGAGAATCAGGAACAGCACTAGGAATTTAGCGGACGCGGGCGCTCGGTGCAGCACAGAAGCACCGTCGACGTACAGGCCCATCATCGGCGGATGCGCTCCTTTTCCCGATTGCCGATGAGACGTCGGTAAGCGGCCACGGCGTCCTGGGGTGAGCCATCGAAGTGAACCTGTCCCCGATCCATTGCGATGACTCGGTCGAAATCCTCAATAATTTCCAGATGATGCGTCATCAGGATGACCTGCTGGCTCAGTGTCTCAAGGGTATCGAGGAAGATCTGGACATTATGCAAATCAAGGAGGGTCGTTGGTTCATCACAAATCAGAATGTCCGGTTGGGTAACCAAGACGGAGGCCAGGGCCAGCATTTGCTTCTGCCCGCCGGATAGGAGGTGAGCTGAGTGGCTGGAAAATTCCGATAACCCGTAACGGTCCAGAGCCGCGGCCACGATATCTGCGTTTTCCAGCTTTGAAAGCTTCTGTCCCCGGAGCCCCAGAGCGACGTCCTCCGCAACAGATGGCATGATGATTTGGTGATTCGCGTCCGAGAACATGAACCCAACTCTGCGACGCACCTGGACAGCGTTCTTGCGCGTATCTACACCGTCCACTAGAACCGAACCCCGCCGCGGGATCAGCAAGCCGTTGAGGGTGCGGGCCAGGGTGGATTTGCCGCTCCCGTTTGCACCAATGAAGGCAATCCGATGTTCGTGAAGGTCAAGGTTTACCTCTCGAAGCACGTCGAATCCGTCAAAGTCATGGCTGACGTCTTTCAGGGAAATCATGGGCGCAGATCCTTTCGGCGGTTGTATGCGGATCCTAGCTCCCGCTTTCGCCTCGCCGGATGCCCACGGGTGGAATCGGATAAGCGCGGTGTACTGCAGCTGCCACCAGCGCGGCCAGTACTGCTTTGAGGATGTCTCCCGGAAGGAACACCGCCGAGCCGATTAGGGTGACGCCGAGATCCAAGCCCGTAAACATGGGCGAAACAAGCGCTCCCAGCAGGTCAATCACCAGTACTCCGCCGAGCAGGACGGCGGCCAAAACCCTCGGAAAAAAACGTTTTCCGGCACGGATCCTTTCCGTCAGAAAGCCGATGACTAAAGCACCGACGACCCATCCCAGGAGATATCCCAGCGATGGAGTCATGAACACCGCGATGCCTCCGCGTCCTCCTGACAGCAGCGGGAGTCCGGCCGCGACCAAAACCAAGAAGGTGACGATGGCCAGCGTCCCACGCCGCGCGCCAAGAATGGCACCAGCTAGGAACACACCCAAGTTCTGCAAACCGATCGGTACCGCCACACCTGCAACTGGAACCGCGACAAAACCCAAGGTTGCAATGAGCGCAGCAAATAAGGCAATAAGCCCAAGGTCACGCGGCAACAGGGTGGTGCGTCGTCGGGAGCGAGGTACCTCAGTGGGCTGACTGGAAATAAGACTATCTGGCATTAGAATCCTTTTACTCAACAACGCAGGCGTTGCGGCTTTATGGGTGGCTTTAAGGTGGTGGCAGCGTGCCAGCAACCATGCGCTCAAGAGTCCCGGACAGTGGTGTGGGGCGATTGAATGTAATGCAGGACATCTGTAGTTTACCTATCGCTCGCTAAACAAACAAGATATGGATCGTCCAAGAACTCCCTAGCAGCAGTAAGTGATGGATGGCCGAGGGGAGTTGTTCCTGGCGTAAGAGTTTCACCGCTACCGTTTCCGCAAGGTCGTTATCCGGCAACCCGCGAGTCGAAGCTGAAAGAGCCTGTGAGCTGCGGTAACACCGCGCAATTGGCCCGGTCGGGCTGGTGGCAAGTCCTGGAAAGCAGCCCTCGCGAGCCGGAGTGCATCAAGCTGGGATGGCCTCCAATCCGCGGATTTGTGCGGATTCAACATCAATTGCATCCATCCAATGCAAGGAGTCGGGAGGGTTTCTTGGCCGGCGATTCATCGGGACGGGTGCTCGACTTCGGTGCTGTGCGTTTCCTTCACACCGAGGACCACGTGTTCACGCCGATGCTAGCGGCTGGCGCAACCAGCAGTTGAGCCGGAACCTAGCGTTTGGCACCATCGAGAGCCGGGAACGGGTGGTGACGCGCGGTTCCAGGAGTCCACGAACGAGTATCCATGGCGGTGGACGCCGGCCCACGTGGACGAGTTCTTCGGGGATCTGCGTAGCGTGAAGCACGCCTCGCAGTCCACCATCCGGAGCTACCAGGCAGCGCTTAGGGGTTCTGGGCATACGCAGCGTCGCCTGAGTATGGCTGGGACCGGGTCTGCGAACAGTACTTCGGTACGCACCCTGCGCAGGTTTGTTTCGACTGGAACACCGCGGTCCATGCCCAGGCGACCGAATCGGCTCCTAAGCGGCGCCCCTTCACGAGGCAGGAGCTGCAGGCGTTCATTGACCGGGCCGATGACGAGGTGGACCGGATCGCTGGCTCGGCCGCAAGGGCTGCCTGCCGGCCTACCGCGATACGGTCCTTTTCAAGGTGGCCTACTGCTGGGGGCTGTGCCGTAACGAGGTTAGGCACCTGCAGACAGTCGATTTCTCCAGGACCCCGCACGCCCGGGAGTTCAGCAAGTACGGGGTACTGCAGGTCCGATATGTGAAGGCCATGAGAGGGTCTCCCCCTAAACGCCGCAGTGTCCTGACGGTGTTCGCCTGGTCGGCGGAGATCATCGCTGACTGGTTGGAACGAGGACACCTGCACATGACTGACGGTCTGGACCTGTTTCCCTCTGAACGCGGCACCCTTGTCTCCGAAACCGCCCTGAACCGCCGCTTCAACCCGTACTGGGAAGGCCTCGGCCTCTCCCCCGGTTTCGACATCCACTCGCTGCGCCGCTCCTACGTCACCCACCTGATCGAATCAGGAATGGACCCCTTATTCGTTCGGCACCAGGCCGGGCACGAACACGCGTCAACAACAACAGCCCTCTACACCTCCGTCTCCAGCGATTACCGGGTCAAGACACTGCGCCGGGCCCTGGACTCCACCGTCCAGGACGCCCTTGCTGGATGGAAGACGGAAGCCCCATGAAACGAGAGATCGACTACCGGTGGCGGCTTGCAGAACTTATGGCAGCCCGAGGAATACACAACAGCACCGACCTGAGCCCGTTGCTGAAGGAACGCGGCATCGAACTCTCTGCCTCGCAGGTCTATCGGCTGGTCACCCAGCGCCCGGAACGGGTTTTACTCATGATGGTCGCCGCCCTCTGCGACATCTTCGCCTGGGGACCCGAGGACCTGGTCACCGTCACGGCCGCAGACGCCAAGGTCCGCAAAGTCGCGTCCGACCCCAATGTCGTAGACCTTAACAAGACCATCGCCCCAAACGCGGCCGCATAATCCGAGACGATGGCTGACATCACTCGGCGCGCCACGGTTCGCGGCCGCCCTCGCACGACCGGCGCGTTCATCTGCGCCAGATGCTCCAGGGCAGCCGGCAAGCACCGTGCCAGCTGGCCCGAGGGCAGGATCTGCGGGACCTGCTTTACAGCGGCCATGCGCACACACGGACCTTGCCCCGGCTGCCGAACAGAGCGCATGCTTCCTGGCCGCGTTGATTGCGCAGGCATCGACCAGGACTACCACTGCATCAGCTGGCCCGGGCGTATTGATGACCGGTGGACCTATATGTCGGCGGCTGGCGGAACAGACCCCGCCATTTCGCCGCCATCCGCGATGAATTCGGCCCCGGTGGAAAAGCTAGATTCGTCGCTCGCGAGGAATAGGACCAGGTTTGCAAGCTCATATGCTTCGCCCAAACGGGCCAGCGGCACGCCGCTCTGGTCGATGTCATAACCATCAGTCATGGGCGTGCGAACGTTGCCCGGATGCACAGAATTGGCACGGATGTTGTACTTACCGAGGTCGATGGCAACTGCTTTGGTCAGTCCACGTGTGGCGAATTTCGCAGCGGTATATCCCGGGAAGGATCCGAACCCTTTGAGACCGGCCGTTGACGAAATGTTGATGATTGATCCCTTCCCCGACAATTTGAGCGCCGGGATCGCGGCCTTGATGCCGTTGAAGGTTCCGGTCAAGTTGATCGCGATGATCGTGTTCCACTGCTCGAGGGTGTACTCGTCGACAGGTGCGAAGTTCATTATTCCAGCGTTGTTCACCAAAATGTCCAGTCCTCCGAACTCGGACACGGCAGCCGCCACGGCTGCGTCCCAGTCCTCGGGCTTCGTAACATCGAGGTGCAGAAACCGGGCGTTGTCACCCAGGGCGGCGGCAGTTGAGGCACCTTCCTCGTCGAGGACGTCGCCGATTATCACCCGCGCACCCTCTTCGACGAGGCGCTGCGCCTGCGCCGCACCCATTCCACGCGCTCCACCGCTGACAAGACCAACTTTTCCGCTTACGCGTCCCATACTCACTTCTTTCCTGAAAGGGCATGCCTGTCGGCCGGCCTTGTGCTAATCCCCGGTTCAACACCCGTCTGATGGCTTGACCGGATCTCGGTTGCGGTGCGGCGTGACATCTCGTGTCGTAGCAGGACCGTCGGGGAGGTCTCTCCGGAATGGGGAGACCCCCAGCCTTGCGCGAGCAGCCTCTCTCGGTCCGGGAGATGCTTCTTGGATCGCTCGCATTCAGTGCTGGCTCAATCATCTTCGCTCTCGTCGTGATCAAGTAATAAGGGAACGGGCAGAACACGGACCAGAGAGGAGTGAACAACCTGCATATGCACGAATGATAGGAGTATGACGCACCCCCTCCGGCGTAGTTCAGGAAATCGCCATGGCAGCTTACGCATTTATACCTGCTCGCTACCAGCGGTCGACGAAGACGTGTTCTTTTCCAACCCAGATGGACGACCGAGCAAAATCAACAAAGCGGGCCTCGTCCTCTACGGCCCGTCTACGCAACTCGTCGGCCTGGAAGCCATCTCGAGAACTGCCTCGGTCGAACCACATTTCGGCATGGCCCGTGTAGGCTTCGACCGCCGTGCCTCGCGCTGACCTAAATGCTGCCTCCAAGGGCGTCTCAAACCGATGCACCTGCTGGTATCGCAGCAAAGTCAGGGCTGGAGCCAGCAAACGGGCAAGCGGTCCGTGAGACGTGTGCCAGTAGTGTTGCGCTTCCTGCATGGTCATCTCAGGGCGGTGTCGCAAGGGAAAGTGCGCCTTGACTAGTCCGCTCATCGGACGGGCGACAAAGTGGTCCAAGGAGGTGCTGAACTGTGGAAACTCGTGGGCAAACCAGAGCGGAGAGTTGGGCAGGTCGATGAAATCCGCCTCATCAGCGAGGAGTTCAGCATTGGCTCGCTTGCCGGCAACGCTGCCCGATGCCTCCCTCATTGCTCCTTCCGACTCCCACCACACCTCGCCCACTCCGTCGTAGGGCTGCTCCATTGGGCCCCGTGGAGCGGCGGCAAGCGCGTTAAAAGCGTCGTCGAGGCGATGAGTCTGGGTGTATCTCAGAATTCCAAGCCGCACCTGATGTGAAGCCATTAGCGGTCCGTGCTGATCGCGCCAGTGCTCCTGAAATTCCTCCACGCTGAGCTTAGGATGGCGCCGCAAGAGAAATACAAGCCGGATCATTTGATCATTCCTTCTGCTAGGCCTAGGTGTTATGGACGCATGGATTCGATGAAGAGGTGGCGAACCCGGAAACGGGCGGGCCCTCCACGTCCCACCGGGGGGACGCGCCCAAACCGCATAGCGCACTGAGTTACACCCACAACGGGGGCTGAAAGGAAGAGTCCGCTACGGGGTGTGTGCAATCCTGGGCTAAGAGGCGGTATGTCCGGCAACCGACACACCGAACCTCTCGTACCTCACCAATTTGAATGAAAACAGGCCTGGTCCGCAACTCCTACACATGAATACGGGCAGGAGGCTGGTCCAGTTGTTTGGTTCGTGTCGGCAGGGTGAGTCATTTGATGAGGCGCGCTGCTTTTTCTGCAGCGAATACGGCCTCGTCAACGTCGCCGGGAGCGTCGCAGTCGCCGATGGCTTGGGTGGGGATGCCGGTTTGGGCGAGTGCCCGGGTCAGTTCATCGTTTTGTTGCCGCATCAGGGCCAGTACGACGGAATCGACTTCGGCTTTCCGGCTTTCACCGCCGTAGACGGAGTTGATGGTGACCGATCCGGGGGAGACTTCTGATAGGTAGGACGACGCTGTAACACGAACACCGGCTTGTGCGGCGCGCGAGACCACCCAAGGTGCCTCCACTGATGCGTAGAGATTGGCTCCGATGTGACTTCGTGGTGTGACCAACTCCACCTGGTGGCCGCGTTCTGCTAGGAGGGTGGCGATTCCAAGCGCTGTGTAGTCGCCTCTGTCTTCCATCACCACGACGCGCTTCCCGACGAGTGCAGGGTTTTCCAGCACTGATATCGGATCCAGAACGGTATTGTCGGATGCGCCGCCAATGCCGGAGAGCTGGAATGGCAGAAGGCTTGAATAGCCGGAATGATCAAAACGGGCACCGGTTGCGACGATGACGTGATCTGGTTTCAGGTCCGAAATAAGCTCTGGAGTGGCATCTACGCCCAGCCGCACGTCGACCCCGAGTCGGTACGCGGCAGCCGTCAGGTCATCTGTCAGGGTCGCCCATTGTGCGCGCCCTGGCAGTACACGCATGTGGCGGAATTGCCCGCCGAGCTCTCCCTGTCGTTCCAGCAGGGTTACTCTGTGGCCTCGCTCAGCCGCGATAACCGCTGCTTTCAAGCCAGCCGGTCCCCCGCCGACGATTACAACGAAACGTGAGGAAGCCGCCTGCCCATCAGGCCACTCGCCTTCACGGCCCACGTGGGGATTGACCGAACAAGCGAGGTACTTATCGGTCGACGCACGCTTCCAGCACGTGTTGGATCCAATGCAGTGTCTGATTTCAGCCGCACGGCCCTCCTGTGCTTTTTTGACCAGATCGGGGTCAGCGATATGAGCCCGCGCCATGGCGACCATGTCTGCAGAGCCGCTGGCCAGCACCGCTGCTGCCACCTCAACAGTACGGATTGCGCCGGCGACCAGCACTGGGATTGAGTCTCCGACGATCGCCTTCGCGCGCGCGGAATTGTCAATCCGGTTGGCCACGAGCCCACTCGAGGACGGCGGAATCATATGGTGCATCGTGTGGTAGTTACCGCCACTCACACTGACGTAATCGAAGAGCTCGCTCCCACTGATTTCCCGCAGGAGCTCATCAGAGACATCGGGAGTGAGGCCGGCCTCCCCCAGATATTCGTCATATGACAGACGGATACCCAGGGCAAAGTCACGACCAGCATGCCGTCTGACGGACTGTGCGATTTCGATAGCAAACCGAGCGCGGTTTTCCACTGAGCCCCCGTACCGATCCTCACGCCGATTGGTCAACGGGGACAAGAACTGGCAAACGAGGTATCCGTGGCCGGCACTGAGCTCTACTCCATCGAATCCCCCGCTTTTCGCGTTGGCTGCTGCACGCCCGTAGAGTTCGACGATCTCGGCGATCTCCGCCTCGGTCAGAGCGTGGGCTGTCCGACCAAGAGTCGGCGACACGAGCGCCGATGCGGACACAGGGGTGCTCCAGTTGAGGTCAATGGAGTTATCAGCGTGGTAACCGCCGTGGTAGAGCTGAGTAAAAATCCTCGCGCCATGTTTCTGAACACGCCGCGTAAGGTCACGAGCAAGCGGGATATTACGCTCATCGAAGAGGTGAATCCCTGAGGGCCCCGCCGATCGCGGATCTACCGCGGCCGCCATGGTCACAAGAAGTCCGGCTCCGCCTTCCGCCCTGCGCTCGAGGTACCGTGCATATCTTTCTGAAATGAGGCCCCCGCCACTGTCGCGGGTGTAAGACGTTCCATGAGCCGGCAACAGCACCCGGTTCTTAATCTCCAGCCCGCCGATCATGATGGGTTGCCACAACATCTCCAGGTCCGAAATGCCCGCCCCGACAGCCTCACGATCGATCGTTCTCATGTGATCTCCAATTGATTTCCAACGTCCCTCAGCCCTGCTAGCAACAGGGAGGCCTGCCGGGTGTGTGGTGAGACACACTACGACGTAGCGACTGAAGGCTATCGAGCGCTATGAAATAAGTCAACTTCCTGCCTTGTCTTGTGAAACCCGAGTAGACCAATTAGTTGCCTCAGTTGAGCCCTCCTCTTAGGGGCGTGGTTCTCTGCAGCGGCAACGGAAGGGGGCTCTCACGTTTTGTGAAACGAACGATCCCAGCGGGAAGCGTGGCTCAGCAACCAGTGTGACGCTTGCTACGCAGGATGTTTCAAAAGTGATAAACGACAACTGCCTGAATGGGCGTCCGGCCCTTCGCCCACCAGTGGAAGGCCGGGAAGCTGTACGCTCGCAGAGGTGTCGCGGAGGCCAACGCGCACCGCGATCCTCGGCGCTGTTGTTCCTGCTATCCGTGCTCTTTGAGCTCCGGTAAGTGCAGCGGCGAGAATCGGCTAAGAGCCAAATCCTCGCCTGTCCTGGTCCAGCCCGGCACGAGCTAGCTCGACTCTATGACGAGCTTCGCTTCAGAAGATCCGATTTCCTGGGAGGTATGTTGCCAAGCGAATGACGGTTCAGGAAACGCTGGTGGAGCTTTTGGAAGTCGGCGTGATTGAGGACTGTCGTGGCAGCTGACGTCCCACTCACCGCGCGGCTCCTTCTACGCGTGTGGAGCGGCATCCAAGGCTGGTACAACGAAGGTGTCGCAATGGTGATCTTCCCGGTCCGCTGCCGGCTCCGTCTACTCTTGGCCGTCCGCGGACGGTAGTTGCCGCAGGGGTCGAATAGTGCGGTGGATCTCCCCTGCTTACAGTGAATGGACGACTACCGTGTGACCGTGCCGCCATCGAGTGCCCGAACTCGGCTGCTTCCAACGATCCCGGCAGGCACTCAGAATTGCCATTTCCAGTTCATCAGCTGATCATAAGGAGCACGTGCATGAAGGGAACCAGGTCTCTCCCGCACTCGACTCCCAGGAAATATCACGTCTCCGGCGGTCGAACCAATTGGCAAGCCCGATCCTAGGACGGGCGGCCGGGAACCAACACCGCCCTGCCGCGCACTTCGCCCGCCTTTAGACGTTCGTAGACCTCCGGCCCGGATTCGAGGGGATGCGCCTCGAACTCCGTGTGAATTCTTCCGTTACGCGCCAACGCTACGACCTCCCATAGATCTGGCAACGACCCCCAAAACGGCCTACGCACTGAGGCCTGGAATGCCATCTGACCGACTCCTACTCCGAGGATCCCAGAACCCGTCCCGATCATTGCGATGTCACCCCCGATCGCAACACTGCGTCGAGCGAGATCAACTGTCGACTGCGCGCAGACCATGTCTAGAACGAGGTTGACACCCGCTCCCGCAGTGAGGTCGCGGACACGGTCGGCCGTTGATGGCCCCGCGAGAAGGGTGTGATGGGCACCTACTTCCCGCGCGAGGTCGAGCTTGTCCTCGCGCGCATCGACGGCGATTACGGTCGTCTCACCAGCCAGAGCCCGTAGGATTTGGACTGCCATGTGCCCTAGTCCCCCGATACCGATTACCAGCGCAGTGGAACCGGGAAGCAGACGCGGCATCGAAGTGATGATCGCGTGGTACGAAGTCAGCCCCGCATCCGTCAGCGCA
Organism: Arthrobacter sp. B6; assembly: GCF_001663775.1. Classification (GTDB taxonomy): domain Bacteria; phylum Actinomycetota; class Actinomycetes; order Actinomycetales; family Micrococcaceae; genus Arthrobacter. Next base: position 561,904 of record NZ_KV467168.1, read on the forward strand.
ACGGCAGCGACCGGATCAAGGTCCCCTAGTGGAACCAGATGACGGGCGGCCGGAACGAGCAAATACTCCGCCATCGCTCCATCGACCATGATTCCCGGTGGCCTAGGTCCGCCAAGCTGTCGGCAGTAGTTCTCACTGCCGGCGGCGCAGGACGGGCACCTACCGCACCCCCAGGGGCCGTAAACCAAGACAGCCTCGCCTAAGTCGATGCCGGTGACGCCACTTCCCACCGCAACTACCTCGCCCGCAGCCTCGTGCCCTAGCGTAAGCGGGAGCGCGCCGTACGTGTAGTCTTCGCGTGACCTGCTCATGAGCCATTCGTCGGAGTGACAAACCCCCGCAGCAGTCACTCGAAGCAGCACCTGCCCAGGTCCGGGTACTGGGACATCAACATTCATGATGCGAGGTGGTTCACCGAGGGTGTGATATCGCAGTGCCCGCATCAAGCCCCCCTAAATCCATTACGGTGACGGCCTCGCGTTGTTATGGGTGTCGCCGCCGTTTCGTTAGTGGGCGGGACGTTGCCGATGTCGCTTTCGTACCGCAAATAGCCTTGAACTTGGACCACTGGGGCAATCTCCTTTGGACGTGGCGGCTGGACGTCACGTCGAGCTAACGTGTGAAACCTGAAATTACGACTGGCTGCATCGGCCAGCAGGATAAAAACAATAGTCAAAAACGCAACGTATTCGGATGAGTCTTGCGCTGAGAGACAATTGATGGGATCTGTAAAACCGGGACAGACGGCATGAGGCTCAGACGGTTCCAGCGAGGGATTGCTCAGCGGCCTTGAACAAGGCAACCCCGCGCTCATCCCCAACTGTTACGTTTTGCATCCTGTTCATGACATAGGCCACCGTCATGTTGGAACTGAGGTCATTCGTGACGAATGAACCACCCCACCCGCCCCAGTAGTACGTTGAGTCGTTTACCGGAAGGGGAAGTCCGGGGGATCTCAGCGCAAACCCGACACCCCACTTGATGTGCCTACCTGTGACACGATCAACGTTGTCGGCCTGCAGCGAGAGAACGGCCTCACATGTCTTGCGGGAGAGGAAACGACGCCCGCCTATCTCCCCAGCACTCGACAATACCCGCTGCACCAGCGCGACCGATCGGGCGTTGCCGTGCCCGCCTGCGGCGCCTACCTCAGCCCGACGCCACCAATCGGTGTTGGCATCGTCGCCGCCGATTCCTGGGTTCTTGAGAGCACGCACCGCGATGCTGTTTTCGTCATCGAAGCCGTAGTGCGCCTCGACGCGCGGGGGCGGGGCGATGTTGGGGCTGATCCGACTGTAGTCCGCCTCGGAAACTACAATCTGGAAGTCGGCTCCCAGCGGCTCGGCCAACTCTCTGCGAAAGAAGTCCGGAAGGGTCTGACCTGTAACGCGACGAACAAGCTCTCCGATCAGGAATCCGTGCGTGAAGCCGTGGTAACCCGAACCATCTCCCGGGGTCCACCATGGGGCCTGCGCTGCCAAGAGGGAGGTCATCTTTTCAAAGTCACCGAAATCAGTAGGTCGCAGGGCTTTCTCCCAGCCCGCAAGCCCCGAGGTGTGACTCAGGACATGTCGAACTAGGACACCGTCTTTACCCGCTGCTGCGAATTCCGGCCAGTAGCGAGCGACCGGCGCATCGAGCTCCAGGGCACCTCGGTCGACCAGCAAGAGTGCAGAGAGTACCGCCATCGTCTTGGTCGTCGACCAAGTGTTCGTTATCGTGTCGCGTTCCCAGGGGCGTCCTTGCTCCTCGTCTGCCACTCCCGCCCACAGATCGACGACGAGTTCACCCTCTACGGCGACGGCCACCGAGGCGCCGACCTCCAAGCCCTTCTCAAAGTTTTTTTCGAACGCTTCACGAACAGCCTCGAACTTTGTAGCGCACATACCTTGAACTGCGACCACTTGGTCAATCTCCTTTGCATTCTTGGCAACTCGACGTGCGGTCGAGCTACACCCGGACCTGCAATGACCTCCTCAGACGGGGCAGTCAATTTCCTCCACGTCAGAGTCTTACCTCAGCAGGCGGGCTGATAGCCGGCGACTGCCGGGCCCGCACTGGCGCGAAACTCGAGACATCGCAGCAGAAGCCCCTGTCAGGTGTACGGGACCGTCGGATTTTTTCGCGGCTCGGATCTCACTCCTCGCGCTAATCGTCCGCGAGGCTAGGATCCCCAGACCGCGCGAACACCCTGCTGGAACGTTTATCCTAGCCAAACATATTCGTTAGCGAACGCTATGTCAATGTTGCTTTCCCGTTGCCCTGGTACACAATAGTTCGCCCACAAGCCTCATGCCGCTGCATGAAGAAGGTTGATCTTGAAGAAGTCAACCGACTCCCGGTCTCAACAGCGCGCACCTTCGCCATCGGCAATTAAGGATGAGGGCCTTCTCTTCATGACACGGAGCCGGTCACGCGGGGCGCGTTCTGCTTCATTCGGTAGGAGATCGTCAGATCGTGATCGAGGTCCTGGGTGGGGTTAGCGCTTCCCGATGAGCTCATGCGAAGGTGACGCCTCTGTAGCCGTCGTCTGCGACTTCGCGCGCCCTGCGCCTGTACTCAGGGTGGGGGTCCGGACTCAAAAGGAAGTGGTTCGCCTTCCCTGGAATATTGCCGCCGTTGTACCAAGCGGAGGCTTGAGTACTGCCGTGTTTTCCGCCTCCAGCGGTTTCGTAGACGTGAGCGGTGTAGGCATCAGCCGCCTCGGGAGTGGGTTCAATCCACTTGCTTCCCTTCTGCTCGGTGAAATTGATTAGGTCGGAGATCCAATCGACATGCATTTCGCTCGATCGAGGGACGTTGCCGCGGGTCCCGTGCGGGCCGCCGGCAATGAGCAGATTTGGGAAGCCAGGTACCATCACCCCGAGGAGGGTGCGTGGGCCGTCCTTCCAGGCATCCGCAAGGGACAGCCCCTCGCGGCCATGGATGTTCATCCTAAGCAGGGCACCAGTACCAGCGTCGAATCCGGTGGCGAGGACGATGATGTCGAACTCATGGTGACCTTTCACTGTATTGAGCCCTTGCTCAGTGAAGGTCACGATTGGATCAGCACGCATATCGACCAAAGAGACATTCTCACGGTTGAAAGCCTCGAAGTAGCCAGCCTCAAAAGGAGGTCGTTTCCCCCCGAACCCATGGTCCTTTGGGATCAGCCGCTCAGCTACGGAAGGGTCGTTTACCAAGGACCGGATTTTCTTTTCGAGGAACTCGGTGAACATGGTGTTAGCTTTGGAATCCAGTTCGGTGTCCCTGAAGTTTTCGGTAATTTTTCGCAATCCGGGGGAGTTCCAAAGCGCCTCGTACTTCTCCAGACGCTCTTCCTCGGTGACATCGAAGGCGCTCCGGGGGTCGGCGTCGTGCGGAAGGCCGCTCTTATTCTGCGACACCTTTTCGTAGATAGCGGGATACGTCGCCTTGATCTCCGCCATCTCCTCGGCACTGATAGGCCGGTTGTTCAGCGGGGTGGCCCAGTTGGGTGTGCGCTGGAAAACGGTCAGGGTTTCAACTTCACCAGCGATAACGGGGACGATCTGGACGCCGCTGGCTCCGGTGCCAATGACAGCAACCTTTTTCCCCTTGAAGGAAACAGGTGTTTGCGGCCATCGACCTGTATGGTGCATTTCCCCGCGGAACAGCTCGTGATTGGGGATATCGGGGGTGAAGGGAGCGGACAAAATCCCTACGGCAGACACTAGGTACTTTGTGAGGACGCTCTCGCCCGTGCCCAGCGTCACCGTCCACAAAGCTGTGTCTTCATCAAAAAACGCCCCTACGACACGAGTGTTCGAGTGAATCAGCGGCCGCAGGCTTTGCCGGTCAACCACATAGTTCAGATACTGCTCGATTTCCGGCTGACTTGCGAAAAGTTCTTTCCAGTCCCACTCCTGCAGCAACTGCTCGTCGAAAAAGTAGCCGTAGCTATAGCTTTCAGAGTCGAAACGCGCTCCGGGATAACGATTCCAGAACCAGGTGCCCCCCACGCCGGCTCCGTCCTCGTATAAGGCTACCGAGAGGCCCATCTCCTTCAGGCGATGGAGCTGATAGATGCCTGTTATACCGGCACCCACGACAACAGCATCCAGTGCTGCAGGCGAATCTTGCGCAATGCTTCTTTTTGACACGAAATAACTCCTATTTACACTGATTCGAGTTCTTGCACGGCTACACGTTGTGCGACTTGTCCCTCGTTGTCCCTTTGGCAGAAGTCAGGGCAATCGCAGGGACCTGGAGGCCGGAGTTGCAGCAGATACGGTCCGCATTTGTTCACGATGTCTTCGCCTTTGCCAGGCGAAGACTCATGACTCGTCTTGCACTAGGGCCATGCCCGCCTGTTTCATATATGAAATTGCATGTCACACTGAAATCTGCTGCAGAAAATATCCTTGCGCGCAGGCGGTGGCTCACCTGGCAGGAACTGCGCCTCGCCATCACGACTTGGATCGAAAGGACCTACCAACGGCGGCGATGGATGGCTGCTGGGAAAACTCACGCCTATTGAATCTAAAACAATCAACTGGACTGCGCTCACAGCGGCCTAAGAAACCCCGAGTCAACAAAAGCCGGGGCAGGCCCCTTCTCCAGAAGTATCCAGAGGCCGCACGTGCACAACCATGCTGCACTCAGCGGGACGGCTCCACCGCCACCGACGCGTATCATTCGATTCATTTAGCCATCCGCCCTCTGATAACTATGCGCCCGGACGGTAGCCCTGCACGGTCTTTGTCACATGGTCAACGAATGCGCTCAGGTCAGGCTCGCCCTCGTACCAGGCATGGAAGTCCTTCAGGCCGACCTTTGCGGCGTCGGTGTCTTCCAGAAGCGCTACCCAGTCGGCCTTTGCGTCGTTAATGCGTTTCTCGAAAGACGTCCCATCGACGAGATTTGAGCCGTAGAAGTCGCGGATCAGTTCTTGATTCGCGTTAGAGAGCTTGTCCGACTCATCCTTCGACAGCTCGGTGAAGGTGCCCTTCCCGAGCGAGTAGCTCAACCAGCTAAGTTCATTGTCGAGGGAGGCTGGGACAAAAGTCTTATAAGTCATGTCGAAAAGGAGCTGCTGAGCGGCGAGGGGCAACCTACTGAACGAGGGCCCGGCAAGAATGGGGGCATTACCGCCTACGAACGCAGTTTCACCCGCGGGGATAATCACGTTCGGTGCCTGCTCAAGCCAAGAGAATTCGGCAACAGTCGCGATGCCTCCAGATGTGCAGTCTATGACGCCGCGCTGCAGGCCTTCATACACATCGGCAAAGCTCATAGAAACTGGGACTCCTCCCAAGGCCTCAATCTGGCGGTGCATGTGCGTGCCCGCAACCCGCACCTGGGCACCTCTCAGATCTTCGCGAGGAGAATTGCAGGCCACCACTGGCGAGCCTCCACCAGACAGCGCCGGGACGATAACAGTCAGGCCCTGACCTTCCAATTCAGCGATCAGTTCAGGAGTACCCCAAGCCGTTTCGATCAATGAACCCTTTAGTGCCATTTCTCCAACGGCGGGCCGAGAATCTCGGACTAATGTGGTTGTGGGCATCTCGTTGCTCACCGGAAAATCCTGCGGCTGGCTCCCCGTGAGGAGGCGGGACATGTCAATTCTCCCGTCCAGGAGAGCTTCATCAACGTCCAGGGGAGGAGCTATCGAATGATTCCAAGCGATCTCGATCTCAATATTTCCGCCGGAGTACTCCTCAACCAATGCTTTGAAGTTGACTTCAGCTTCGCCCAGCGGCGAGAGCTCCGACGCCGCATTCGATTGAAAAATCAGCTTGACAGGGTCCATATCGGCCAAGGCCTCTTGCCACACCGCCGCGGACGCGCCCGCAGCAACTCCTTCGCCGGTTCCCGCCGCCGCTGCTCCGAGACCTGAATCCGTTGAGCATCCGGTGAAGGCAAGCCCCAGGAGCACAAAGCCCGTGAGTGCGGCAGATTGTTTGATCAAGTTTTTAGGCACGTGATTCCTTTCGATTGATCTCTCGCTTCCCGCTATGGAAGCATGACCGCCGCTGTATATCAAGCGCTAGATCATCTGATCTTCGACCGTGGACAAGTGCGTCACCAGCTAGTAGAGTCCCGGTTCAACGCCGCGATGCATGTAGCTATCGATAAATAAAACACGCTGAAAGGGTCAAGGATGACCACAGTGCATGGACAAGCCAAGCCGTCTAGCGCCGGAAAAAGTTCTCAGAAATCTAGATTCGCCGGAACTTTCGGTGCCGTTCTCACCATGGTTGGCGTTCTCGCTCTCCTGGTACTCATGACTCAAACGATCTTAAGTGTGGGGGCTCGGCACCTCTTCAGCACTCCTCTTCCAGCCACTACAGAGTGGGCTCAGTTTTGGTACCTTCCGTTGATAGTTTTTGTTGGGGCCCTAGTAGCGCAGTTCAGAAATGAACACATCGAGGCCACGCTCTTGTACGAAAAGTTGCAGCCAGGCCAGCAACGCGAATACCGAGTCTTCGGCAACGCACTGAGCGCCACAACCTGCCTCCTGCTCACATACTTCAGCGTCTTGCAAACTCAGCGTGCGTATTCCATTGGATTAAAAGCTGGCTTCACAGACATCCAGGTTTGGCCCGTATTAGCAATCATGACTGCCGTCTTCGCAAGCCTCGCCTTCCTGTGGGGCAGAGAAGCCTTCCGGGACATCGCAAGCACCACTTCTTTCAGCCGGAAGGAACTCGAAAGTGTTTGACCTGCAAAAAAGCATTCCCCCGAATCCGCTAGTCGCGGAGGCGGTAACACCGAGTATCGGGAAGGCGCCGGCCAAACGATTCCCCGCGTGGTTTGTCCGCGGCATATCAGCCTCCCTGGTGATCGCCCCCGTAATTATCGTGTTCGTCGCGGACACTCGGGAAGCGGTCGGAGTGGCAGCTATTGCCCTCATGATCGTATTAATGTTCTTGAAGGTCCCCGTCTTCTTTGCCCTGGCAGTCCCGGGATTCCTGGGCCTCTACGCACTCAATGGCTCTCTCGCGGTCGAGAACGCGATGCGAACTATTCCCTACGGGTCCGTCGCGCAGTGGAGCCTCACCGTCATCCCGCTGTTCGTACTGATGGGTGCACTCTTCGCCGAATCGGGGCTAACGACCAGAATATTCTTGGCTGCCCGCCATTGGCTGGGTTGGCTTCCGGGCGGACTCGCCGTGGGAACAAACGTCGCCGGGGCCGGACTTGCAGCCGTGAGCGGCTCGACTGTGGCGACAACGTACGCGATCGGAAAGGTCGCTATTCCGGAGATGCTCAAAGCCGGGTATAGCAAGCATCTGGCCGTTGGCGCAGTGGCGGTGTCAAGCCTTCCAGGGCAGCTCATTCCACCGAGCATCCTGCTGATGATTTACGCGGGCATCGCGGAGGTGCCAATTGGCCCGCAGCTCATGGCCGGAATCCTCCCAGGGGTGCTCATCACAGCCGTCATGATCATCACCATCATTGTGGTGACATCACTGTTCCCAAAGATGGTCGGTAAGGACACGGTCGGCGCGAAAAAGGCTGCCGGGGAAGGATGGGGGGCGCGTTTTCGCTCTCTTGGTGGCACCTGGCCGCTACCAGTGATCCTTTTCGTCACAGTTTTCGGAATCTATACGGGCATATTCACGGCGACAGAGTCTGGGGCATTTGCGGCGCTGGCCTCTATCATCGTCTGCTTTGTTTTTCGACGCGGGGACAAGCCACTCCAGCGGATTTACAATGCTGCTGCCGGAACGGTTTCAACATGCGGTGCGATGTTCCTTCTGCTGATCGGTTCATACGTACTATCTCAACTCGTCGCCGTGACAGGGCTGGGCAGGGCTTTCTCAACGTGGGTTATTGAACTCGGTCTGGGACCAATTGAGTTCCTATTGGTGCTTACAGTGATTTATCTGATCATGGGCACGGCAATGGACTCGCTCGCAATTCTTCTTCTTACCGTCCCCCTCCTTCTGCCTACCCTGATTGCACTAGACATCCCCCTGATCTGGTTTGGGATCTTCGTGGTCATCCTGGGAGAGATCGCAGTTCTATCCCCCCCCGTAGGGCTACTATCCTTCATCATTCATTCCATGGTGAAAAATGAACGCACGCTCAGCGGTGAGAAGATCACGCTTGGCGACGTATTTAACTCAATCCTTATGTTCTTCCCGTCGATTCTCCTGACGATCCTGCTTTTGATCCTGTACCCCGATATCGTGCTCTGGATTCCGAACGCTATGGAAGGCCAGTGACGATCGCGATTCGGTCCAGGAGGAGTACCTGAACCGCCTCCGGATGGGGTCTGGCCTCATGACAACGCAATCATCGCCGCGGGCCTGTTGCGCTACGGCTTTGTGGAGGAGGCGCAGCGCATCGCAATGGCGCTGCTGGACGCGGCCGAATATACCGATGGCCGGCTGCCGGAGCTGTTCTGCGGCTTCAGCCGGGACGAGACCGCCGCGCCCGTCCCTTACCCAACGGCATGTGCGCGCAAGCATGGGCAGCGACCACACCGGTCCAGCTGGTGACGAGTTTGACGCGCTAGGACACTCATATTTCCTTGGGCGGCCTTTGGATGGACCCCGTGCTCCCCGAATCCTATGGCGCTTGCACATCACCAACGCTCCCCTGGGCGGCGGCCGCATCACCATCGACATCACCGATTCCGAACCTACCGTGCAGGACCTGCCCGACGGCATAGTTTTTCACCGCAATCAGCGGCCCTGGCTGACAGAACTGGTAGAACAAGCTGGACGCGAAAGGGACTAACAACAGCGCCGGGCTTACCCTGCTCACCGTAGGAAAGCACTTCGCCGCCGTGCAATCAAACCCCGCCCAGCCGAAAGCGACCGATGCCGCGCTCCAGCGCCTTGACACCCAGACACCCGTCCTCCTCCGCCATCACCGCGGTCCTGGCCCTCAGTGGCACCGTCGTTGCGCTGATGCAAACTTCGGTGATTCCGCTCCTTCCGGATTTCCCCGGAATCCTTGGCGTAAGTGCTGACGATGCTTCCTGGCTGGTGACATCGACCCTGCTCGCCAGCGCCGTAGCAACCCCGATTGTCTCGCGCAGCGCTGATATGTACGGCAAACGCAAGATGATGGTGGTGTGCCTGGCCATCATGGTGGCAGGGTCGGTGGTGGCGGCCGTGGGCGGTTCGTTTGTGTGGCTGGTCATCGGGCGGACCCTCCAAGGTTTCGCCACGGCCCTGATTCCGGTGGGCATCAGCGTCATGCGCGATGAGCTGCCTAAGGAGAAGATGGGTACGGCCGTCGCGTTAATGAGCGCAACCCTGGGAATCGGCAGCGCCATGGGCCTGCCTCTTACTGGGGTCCTTTATGAGGGTCTGGGGTGGGCGTCGATCTTCTGGGTGGCCGCTGCCGCCGGCACCTTGTTGCTTTTAGCTGTGGCACTGGTGGTCCCTGAGTCCAGGGTCCGTACGCCTGGCCGCTTCGACTTTGGGGGTGCGTTGGTGTTGTCCGCGGCGTTGGCCGCGTTGTTGTTGGCCATATCAAAGGGCGGTTCCTGGGGCTGGGGCTCGGAGCCGGTCCTCCTGCTGTTCCTGGCTGCGGCGATACTGCTTTCCGTCTGGGTGCCCTATGAACTCAGGGTCAGCCAGCCGATGGTGGATCTGCGGACCTCGGTGCGCCGGCCGGTGCTGATGACCAACGTGGCGTCGTTGCTCATCGGCTTCGCCATGTTCGCCAACATGCTCCTCACCACGCAGCAGCTGCAGCTGCCGGCCTCGACCGGGTACGGTTTCGGGTTGAGCGTAATCAGCGCCGGCCTGTGCATGGTCCCGTCCGGGCTTGCGATGGTGTTGTTCGCGCCCATTTCGGGGCGGATCATCCGGGTCTTCGGCGGGAAGACTGCGCTGATGGCCGGGGCAGTTGTCCTGATTGTGGGCTATGTGGGCCGTGTCTTTTTCTACGATTCCATCGCTTTGGTGATCATCGGTTCAACGGTGGTGAGTGTGGGCACGGCTACCGCCTACGCCTCCATGCCGACCCTGATCATGGGTGCGGTGCCCATCACCGAAACTGCCTCCGCGAACGGGCTGAACAGCCTGGTCCGGTCGATCGGTACCTCAACCTCGAGCGCTGCGGTTGCCGCCGTTCTCACCGCTGTCACGATGACGGTCGGGGCTGAGCGCTTCCCTGCCTTCGATGCGTTCAAAGACGTGTTCTGGATGGCCGCCCTTGCCTCGGCCGCTTCCATGCTGGCCGCGGTCTTCATCCCGCACTCTGCTGCGGTCACGCGGCCACCCGCCCCCGATGTCACTGCAGGTGAGCTCGTGGTCCGAGGACGTGTCCTGGCCCCCGACAGGAGGCCCCTTACCCCCGCCGTAGTTACGGTCCTGCACATTGGAGGCGAGCCGGTGGACTGGAGCCGCGTGGATGCGGAGGGAAACTATTCCGTGGCCCTGCCTGTCGCTGGGAAGTACCTCATGGTGGCCAACACGGCCGGTTGGACGCCGATGGCGGAGGTCTTCGAATTCGACGGCCGGACCTTGGAGCATAACTTCCAGCTTCGGAACCGGCTGATGATCACTGGCACAGCCAGCACGGGTGGTCACGCGATTGCCGGAGCGGCGATTACCCTGCTAGAGGCCGGCGGTGGCTATGTTGCCACGACGCGGACAGACGAAGAGGGCACCTATGCCTTTCCGCTGCCCCCTGCGGGCCGCTACGTAATGACCATGCTCCATCCGCGGACGGAACACGCGATGGCGCAGAAGCTCGCGGTGGACAACCGTTCGGTCACCCTGGACTTCACCGCGCCAGCTATGGAACAAAGCTCTGGAGAGCCGGTGGGAGCATGAGCGGCCCGAGCCACGACACGATCCTCCGTGCAGCATCCCGGCCTTTTGGGGAACGCGAATACCGTGCCGTCACAGTCCGTGATATCGCCGCAGAGGCGGGCGTTTCGGCAGCCTTGGTCATGAAACTGTTTGTTTCAAAGGAAAAACTCTTTGCCGCGGTGCAACCGGACGAGTCGCTGCTCGCCGAACTGAACGTCCCTACGTCAGAGCTCGGAGGAGCCTTGGTGTTCCGGGTGCTCATCCGCCGCGAACGCGGCATACAGGAGCCCTGGGCCAACATTCCGTTCGCGGTACTCGACTCCCCGAACCCTGAGGCTGCCCGCGCAGACACCTGTGAACGCTACCTCGCCGCCATTGCACACCTCATCGGCGACGGCTCGGCCGATCGCCGCTTCGCCGCGACCGTGACTGCCCTCATGATTGGATTCGGCGAAAGCGTCCAACCCTGGACCTGTTTGGCGCCTGGACTTTTGACGAACTAGTCGCACACTACGGCGCAATCGTTCAGACACAAATCGACGCTTGTGCGTCGCCAACGAACGATGGCCGGTAGGAAACGGCTGCTAGACATCTCCATTAAGGGTAGGAAACGGCGGTTGACGTTATTGCCGTAAGGCCAATTATCGGTCGGCAGCAGAAAATGGCAGATTGCGCTGCTCCGACGCCCAATCAAGTACACCCCAACCTGACGTCAGGCAGCCAGACGCAAACTGTCACAGTAGAGTACGATCCCTCGTTTGTTGACGGTGACTAGGGGAACTCATAGACCCAGACCGGACACCGTGGGCTGTTAGTAAGCCGGCTTCGTCAGCTTGTCGGGACCGGTTCTCCCGCCACACAGTCCCGGCGCATCACGAACAGGATCAGTTGGGACTGCGGTGAGCGGATTCGGGGGCTTGCAGCAAGCGGGCAATCCCGTATCCACCCATTCTCACGCATCGCCCCGTCTGCCGCTCCGACGACTACAAACCGCTTCGAACCCATGGGCAACAAGTAACAGTGCCCACAAGCCAAAGCAGTGCGCAGCTATGTCTGCCGCTCCTCGTCTGCGACGAGCCTTCACCGCATCAACGCTTCACACCTCTGGCATCCAAGGTCATCAGCGTGAGGACAGCTCACGCTAGGTCATGTCGAAACCGGACCCCGATCTTATGAACTTCCGTGATCAAGAATTGCGAAGAGTGCACGATGGGCTTCGAGCCTTCCCGCAAAAGTCAGCGCTTCTGTTCGATCCGCTGCGGCAACAGGAAGCGGGACCGGATGCGTCGAACTGCGCGCCGTCTCGCAGTGGCGGTAGAGGCTGACGCCGGAGCCGTAGTTCCCAAGGACGAGCTGAAGGCTTTGCAGCGCCAGCTGGCAACTAGGACAAGGATCTGCCAGCGGCGTGTCGAGATTCTGCAGTCCAAGCTCCGCTCCCAGACCTGTGAGATCGATCGTCTCGAAGCTGAGAACTCCGAGCAGCGTCAAAGCAACAATGTCCTCCAGCTCGAAGTAGCCCGGCTGAAGCGTGCGCAACGGACCAACGTGCAGGACCTCGCGCATCTCGCAGCTTGGCTGGTCTCGCTTGCGAACGCAAAAGGTGTCGCCCTGGACCCCGCAACGCTGGACATCCTCGCCCGCCGCGGATGGCATCCATCCAAGCGCCAGGCAGGAGCGCCGCGGTCATGACGATGTCCATCGCACGCCTTTCAGCACAGTCGGGTCTCCGCTATCTGTTCAAGACCACGATGATGGACGACCTCACCACTACTCCCCCGGAAGCCACCACCTACTACATGAAGGCCGGGACGCCTGAAGGATGGTGGATCGGCAGCGGACTGCCGGGCATCAACAGAGGTGCCGGCGGCGGCGTCACCGAAACAGACGCGAAAGCAGTCTTCGACTTAGCCGTACATCCGGACACCAACGCACCACTGGGCCGCCCGCATAGCCAACCCACCGCCGTCGAAAACAAAACCGGCCCACCAGCAGGGAGGAACGCCGTCGTTGGCTTCGACCTGACTTTCAGTGTGCCGAAGTCAGTGTCAGTCCTCTGGGCACTCAGCCCTAGGAGCACGCAAGACCTAATCCTCCGCGTCCACCACGAATCAGTGAAAGCAACACTTGCCTGGTTGGAAGAGCAGGTCATCCACACCCGCGCCGGACGAAACGGCGTCGCCCACGTCGGCACAAGGGGCGCCATCGCCGCCGCCTTCGACCACTGGGAATCCCGCACCGGCGACCCGCAACTTCACACCCACCTTGTCATCGCCAACCGCATCCAGCGCATCACCGACGACGCCTGGGTCACCCTTGACTCCCGCACGCTATACAAGGCCACCGTCGCTGCCAGCGAACACTACAACGGACTCCTCTTTGACGCGCTCCACCGGAAACTTGGCAGCGACACGGACATCCGCCTCCCCGTCATCAACACGGGCAATCCCAGCCAGCAGCTCACCGGGATCGATGAGGACCTCATCCGCGAGTTCTCCAACCGGTCCCGGCTGATCAACGTGGAAACAGACCGCCTCGTCGCGGAGTGGACAATGGAACACGGCCGTCCGCCAAGCACAGCAACGGTCATCAAGCTGCGGCAGCAAGCGACCCTGACCACACGCGTTCCCAAGTCCGAGCTCCCCACTCCCCTGCACGAGCTATCCAGAGAATGGAAGGCACGCGCCACCGCCAAAGGATTCCAACCGGACGATGTTATTCCGGCAACGATCAACCGTTCCAGAATTACGCCATTTGCCTTCACTGATTTGACCCCTGACTGGATCACCGCCGTCGCCACCCTGACCCGTGAGCGGGTCGCTCAAAAGCGCTCAACCTGGAATCGCTGGAATCTCCTTGCGGAAGCCGAACGCGTCTGTGCCCAGGTGCGTTGCCGCACGGCGGCGGACAGGAGCACGCTCATGGACGCCATCGCCACCGCAGCCGAGCAGCAATCCGTGCCTCTGAATGATTACCGGTACACCGTCCCGGCCCACGCCGAGGCAGACGTCCAGCATGGGCCTCGAAGCGTCTTCGACTTTCACGGGTCACGCCTCTACACCGATACGTCCACGCTCGCCTGCGAGGGCGCGGTCATGGAAGCAAGGGACGACGACGGCGGCCCTGCAGTCCGCGCCGACGTCATTATGGATCTACTTGACCGAGTCCAAAAGCCGGAGAGCCGAGTGCTTCACTCCGATCAGCGTGCCGCCGTCGCCGAGGTGGTCCTGAGCGGCAACCGTCTCGACGCCATCGTGGGGCCAGCGGGCACGGGAAAGACGACAACGCTGAGTGCACTGAAAGCAGTTTGGGAAGCGGAGTACGGCGCTGGCAGCGTTATAGGACTTGCCCCGGCAGCTGCCAGCGCGGAAGTGCTGGGCCGCGAACTCGCTATGGCAACGGAAAACGTCACTAAGTGGCTGCACGAATCGGCCGGACAGGGGGCCAGTTCACGGGCGGGGCGCTTCTTCAACGTGCATTCGCAACTGACCACGGCTCGTTTCGGCGAGCGCTGGAGCATCACGTTAGCCCAGGAGGCGGCGCAGCTCGCTGCCACCCAGCAACGCTGGTGCTTCCACGCGAATCAGCTCATCATCGTTGACGAAGCGTCGATGGTTTCGACTTTCCAGCTTGCGGCTCTCGTACAGCAGGCCCAGAATGCTGGCGCGAAGATCCTCCTGGTCGGCGACCCGGGACAGCTGGATGCCATCGACGCCGGAGGCGTACTTGGCTGGCTGGACCGGCAGGGGAAGGCAACACGGCTGAGCACGATCTGGAGATTCCATGGGGAGTGGGAGCGTGCGTCGTCGCTCAAGCTCCGGAACGGTGACTACTCAGCCGTCAACGACTATGCCCAACATGGGCGGATCCGGCACGGCACCTACCTGAATATGGCTGACCAGGCGTACCTCGCCTGGCAGGCAGATACCCGGGCAGGCAAGTCGTCCATCCTCATTGCCGCCGACAATGAAACGGTCGGCATGCTCAATGAACGGGCGCAGGCGGATCGAGTGGCCCAGGGAGAGGTGGATCCAGAGCAGACGGTGCTGCTCAGCGATGGCCTAGGGGCGGGTTCCGGTGATACGGTCATCGCCCGCGGAAATAACCGAAAGCTAGTGGACAGTGACGGTAATTTCGTGAGGAACGGAACGCTGTTCGACGTCGAAGGCATCAGTCGGCGTGACGGCTCCCTGCTCGCGCGGCGGCGGGACACAGGCGCGTGCGTCCTACTCCCCCGGGCATATCTGGAGACATCCGTCGAGCTGGGCTATGCAACCACGGCACACCGTTCCCAGGGCCTTACCGTGGACACGGGCCACACCGTGATCACTCAGGGCAGGCTCACGCGCGAGCTGCTGTATGTGAGCATGACCCGCGGCCGTTCCGGCAACTTTGCCTACGTCAGCGAAGGTGACGACGCCGAACATTTAGCTGTCGATCCATCACTGCAGCTCTCATGGCAGGGCATCCTTGGCGAGGTGCTGGCGGCTGAGGGCGCCGAACGGACTGCCCACGAGATTCGTGACGCGGAGCTTAGGAAGGCGGACAGCCTTGAGCGGCTCTACGCGGAGTATGACTACCTCGCGCAGATCGCGGCAGGACTGGATCTTAGGCAGCAGTTGGACGAACATGCCCCTGGTGCCTCACAGGAATTCGAACAATCTCCGTCGTGGGGCGCAACTGTCGCGGCATGGCGGAAAGCCACAGCCGTCAGCCGGCAGGGTACCGAGCGCATACTGAGCCAGTTCTGCCAGGAAAGTAGTATTGCCAATGATCGCTGCGCTGTCCTCAGCGTGCGCCTCCGCCGGTTCATGACAGGAAGGACGACGGCGGTTGAGGAACCTCTGGTTGAAAAGCTCACCATTCCGCGCCCTGACTTAGCGTCGATGATTCAGCAGGTCAGGGTACGTATCTCCCAAAGAACGGAGACCGTGAGCATGGCAGCGCTGACAGCCGATCCTGAGTGGAAACGTGCTTTGCTTGAAGCCGTCGGAGATAGCACCAGCGGCGAAACCTGGCAGCTGGTCCGTGACGTTGCCGTCTTTCGCGACAGGTGGGCGTTGCCGGACTCTCCCCTCCCCCTGGGTCCGTCTCCCGCGGATTACGAATGGGAACAACAGGGCCAGCGTGAACGAATCAACGCAGCAATTAACAATGTTCATCGCCGTGGCACGGCTCAACTAGATAACTCACTTTTGGATTCAGCCCTTTCTCAGCAAGTCCTCCTTACAGGTGCCGGCTGGCAGCTCTAATCTGGTAGGGAGGTAATGCGAATGGTCGTCAATCCGGCGGTAAGACCCAAGGTAGCGACAACCGGACTAGTGATAGCTAGCGCGGTTGTCTTCATAGTCTTTGCCTTCTCATTCGTAGCTTTGGCTGCCACGGAACTTCCTCTCGTCATGAAGGTCATCGTTGGCAGCTTGTTGCTGGCAACTGTTCTAGTGCTGGCGCTGTTATGGGGGAAAAGATCTGCCCAACGACGGACTTGGCTCGCTAATGCAGCAAACAGATGGCGATCCTTTGACAACGCTAAGCTGGCCAACGGAACCACGACAGAGGTGACCCTCCTCAGCGTCGACGCGGTGCAACCCACCGGCTCATGGGTCACCATCATGTGGAACCGCCTCAACCACGTTCAGCGTGCCTGGATAGAAGCACTACCCGAACCACTATGGCCAGGATCCGTCCTGCTCATCACCCCCGACCCCACTCAAGTAATGCCCAGCACACCATGGCCGGAGACGTACTTCGTTCGAGCCGCCGACTGCTTAGCTTGGGCACCCGCCGAAGGCCGGAGCCCCTAAGCGGCATCTACTGTTACGACGCTCCGGCGATACAAACATTCGAACGTATGTTCTAAAATGACTTCATGATCAAGTCCGGCTCCCCTGAAGATGTCGAGCGAATGATGATTCGCATGGACGCCGAAGCAAGCCGGCCGATAGACGACCCGGCCCCCATCCGAGATTTTCCGAAGTATGGGCGTCCGCTTGTGTACGTCAGCGGAATTTACGGTAAAGCTGTCGGGTGGACCCACAAGTACGGCCTCATCGAGTGGCTGGATACTTCAGGCAAGTACCACATGGGGTGGGCTCATTCCTCAAGCATCAGGCGGGTAAAGCCCGAAGAGTGGAAGGGCAGCAGTGCGTTGTAGTCGGCAGCCATCCCGGCCACGATCAGGCAATCATCGGGTAGCGCCGTGCGTGTCGAAGGAACGCACGGCTCGCGGTCGTGCCTAGGGTCGTGGGCATGGAAAGAGATCCCTCAGGGGAGCTGAGAGGACAGACGTCGACAACGATCTTCTCGATAAGCCGGTCGGCACCGCACCTGTCCAGCTCGCGCTGCCGATCCTGGTGCAGGTGAAGCCTGGGCAGTTCCGCCGACTCTCTTAGAGCGGCGGCCGAAAGCGTCAGAGCGTACAAGCGGAGCGTAGACAAGGTGATGGCCTGGTCCAAATGAGGATCAGGCCACCCACTTCCAGCAGCAGTCAGCTACATGCTTATGTCAGCTCGCGCCGGCCCGCCTAAAGGGGGCGCGGCCACCGGTCCTTTCGTAGCGATGCTGTAAGCAGGCTGGGCAGCTTCGGGTGCCGCTTGAAGACCCGCATCTGCAGCAGCATCCGGACCGGCTGCCGCCCGCGGTGAGCGCTGGTAGGCCGCCGTGCCGAACCGAAGGTCAGGACCGATCGTCTCAGCAACAATCCGGCGGGCTTCCCGCCGCTCGCCGTCCTTTTCGAAGGCACGGAATTCGAGTTCACCCGACACCGTAACGGGGTCACCCTTCTTCAAGGAGTTCGAAGCATTCTCTGCGAGCGCGCGGAACGCCGAGACGTTGTGGAAGACAGGCTCTCCGTCCTGCCAGGACCCGTCGGCTCCCTGAATCCGCTGGTTCACAGCAACCCGCAGTTTGGCGTGCGCTACCCCGGACTCACCGTAGGTGAGCTCAGGGTCCGCGACGAGGTTTCCGGCAATGTTGACCGGAATCTTGGTACTCATATCTTCTGCCCTTTCTTTCGCAGACGGGTTTCTCCCGTCCAACACTTCGCGGCCGCCCTACGGTCCGGAAATCTCCAACCCTCGGGATGGTCCGCCGGGCTGCTGCAGGCCTACGTACGAATCCTTGCCTTGCACCTGGGGCGAGACCTCAGCAGTGGGAACCTTCCCGCCAAAACCAGGCGGATTCGTGGATTCGAGGATGTCCTTGCTTGCCGCCGTGACGCGGCCTAAAACTGACTTCGCAATATCCACCCGCGAGGCGGTTTGCTTCAGAGAAGAGCTGCGCACAGCGGCTGAATGCTCCGCCTCAATCACTGCATCAGCCCAGCCGGACAGGTAACTTGCAGACTGGCGACCCCGGTCGATTCCATGAGCCTTGAGGATCGTGTACGCCACAGACTCGGCCTCGACCTCGGCAAGGCCGCGGTGGTCCACGCTGCTCCCGTAAAGCTTGCCCAGTCTGTCGTCGGGCCCGTGCAGCAGGACATGGCCGAGCTCGTGTGCCAGGACGGCGACGCGCTCCTCCGCGTTCAGCCAGCCGCCCACTTGAACTTGGCGCTGTGCGAAGTCAGTGAAGCCGCTCGTCAGCCCGAACTGCGCATCGGTGACCTGGATCGAGAAGCCATGCGTGCGGGCACCACGAGCCAGCGACTCCCATAGGTGTAGCGCGTCGAAAGTCGGGGCATCACTCGGCCTGGGAACCAGCAGCGGAGCCCCCTGGGTCTGCGAAACGTCGAAGACTGCCTGTCCGCGCCAACCCGTGATGAGGGTCTTCTTCCCCTCGTCGATGGCGCCCTTGGGAAGTTTGTCGCCGAGAGGAATGCGCTGGCGCGTACCGTCGGGCAGCAGCATCTGCTGCACACGGGCAGTCCGAGGTGCAATGACCCACAGGGCCTGCTCGCCACGAAGGACAGTGCGGCCGTGTCGTTCCCATTCCTTGTACCCGGCGACGAGCGTCGGCTCGTCCGTACCCCGCTGCGCCATCTGCATCATGAGCAAGGCGACGTTGCCACCTGAGTACCGCCACAAATTGGCTGAGGCATCGAGCAGAACCTGCCAATGTGAAGGTGACTCGACCGCCTCCTCAAGGATCGAGTGGAGGCCATCCATCAATGAGGCGATTCGCTCCTCGGGCGCCATACGGCGAGCGCCGACGCTGGCTTCCGGAGAGCTCTGGCCAGGCAAAATGCTAGATGGAACTTCAGGTGTAGCGGCCACGACAGCCACCCTTCATGCTTCTTGGACCGCAGCATCGCTGCGCAGACACCCGTTCATGGTTAAGCACCTGAAGAGCGACATGACTCAGAAGTCAGCAACCAATTGATGAGCAGCCTTCCGCCACTCAACAAAGTCAGGGTCATCACCAGACAGGATTCGGGGCGCAGGCTCCTTGTGTGCCTGCAGCCCCACACACCCGGCGGTCCTGGTGTGCATCCGCAAGCGTTCGACGGCGTGCGGGAGCCTTTCGTGAAAGGCAAGCGGGCCAAAGCCCGGGTCATCTTGGGTGTAGGAGGCAAGCTCAGCGCGGTGAAGCGCATACAACTCAGCCACAATCTCGGGGTGACGCCACCAGCAGTCAGGAATGACCGACGTCGTCAGCTGATAAGTCGCGACAAGCCATCGCACCCATGAGAAAAGGGCACCCCAAACTTCCTGGGACTGCTCCGGAGTCATTTCCCGCCAACGGCGGGTCACGCTCTTGGACGCCGCTGAAGCACCAAAAGCGGATCGAAACAACTGTGCGGTGATCTCGTCGTCCCCGAAGGAGCCAGCAGACGGAACATCGAACTCCTCGGTCTCGTCATGGCTGCGCATCCGGCGCCCCTTTTGTCTTTTGCTGACGCTCCCTGTGCCCGTCGGCCAAGATGCGCTCCATCTCCGCCTTCAAGCGGCGCAGCTCCCCTGCGTCCTTACGCTTGTGCCACTCGAGTAGGTCGAGCAGGATCGGTCGAGTCCGCCGCCCAAGCATCAGCGCGGTGCCAGCGGGCAGGCGTCGAATCTCGTCCAGAGCAATCACAGGACTTTCCCGTATCTGCTCCCCGTCCTGCCGGCCAGCGGAAGACCAGGACCGCGTGGTGAGGGTGAGGCTCCTCTCCCCCAGCAACCCGGCGAGCGAACGCAGGTCCCGTTCGTCAGATCCGCCTCCAAAGATCACTTTGATGATCGCCGAGTCCCAGATGGTCGATGCCTCATCGATGGACCAGCCCGAACGGGCCTGGGACAACGACTGCAAAACGACGAGCGTTGAGATCCCGATACCGCCGCCGTCGGACAGCGCCACAGGCAGCCCGGGCCATGGGGCCAGGTTGGCGATTTCGTCGAGGATCAAGGAAAGAGGTGGCTCCAGCCGTCCTCCTGGCGATACGAAGGCCATTTCCCGCGCTGCATTGTCGATGTCGTCAATCAGCGCGGACAGGTACGGCCCTGCGGCAGCGGCTCCAGCCCGAGTGCCAATCAGGTACAGGGTTCCCCGCTCCCGGATGAAGGCTTTCGGATTAAACTCTTCAGATGCATCCTGCGGATTCAGCGCGGCCAGCACCTTGGGCGAGGACAGCGGCGCCACCGCCGCCGAAACCCCAATCCACGAATTGGACGTATTCCGCGGGTCATCTTCGAGTATGCCCATCAGGTCGGCCTGCCAGCCAAGTGCAGCCCCGGGCCGGCTCAGCACCTCCAGTGCTTCCCGCGCCAGTACAGGGCTGGAAGACCAGCGTCGGAAAGCCTTCACTCCCTCGCCGCACAGCGCCGCCGCATGCAGCAGACACTGAAGAACGATCAGGGAACGCTTCTGCCACGCTGCGTTCTCCCCCTTCATCTCCGTGTCCGCGGTGATGACCAACGCCCGCCGGGTAGCAATATCGGGGTCCTCGCACCCACGTACGGGTGACCAGCGAAGCGACGACGGGATCCCCGACATACCCTGTGGGTCAAAGACGGTCACGGGTCGCCCACCTGAAGCCCGCGCCTTCATCGTCACCACCAGGTTGTCCGCACGCGTGGATGTTGTGACGACTGCCCCCGGCGCATCAAGAATGGCGTTGATGACGACGTACAAGCCCTTGCCGGATCGTGGCGCACCCTGAATCACCATCGACTCCTCCGTGGAAACATGAACGGTGACGCCCCGTGAGCGGCCCAGCGTCCATGACAGATCCTGCACGGAAGGATTCGCGAGTCCCGGGCGCGTGAACTTTCCTCTTTTCCGCACGGCCCTCGCGCCAAAATCGTGGAGAATCTCGGCCCGGCGGGCAACGCCGTCGCGGTTCAGTATGTCCTGGCGCAGCCAGCCGCCCGATTGCTTCCATCGCCGCCAAAGGACCACCGCACCGACGGCGAGCGCACCAACCAGCAGTAGAGCCGGGGCCAGAACCCACCAGACGCTGTCTGTGCCAAACACACAATCAGCCCGGCGAACAATGATCCATTCCATTCTGTTGGCGATGAGTCCGACGGCGGCGGCAGGGTTGAAGGGCGGCGGCGGCATGGCGCCGCACTGCCAAGAGCCGGCCACGTGCGCTGCTGCCTGCACCACTACGCAAAGACTTATGTAGGCTGCAGCGGCGACAAGCCCAGCGGTAACCAAAGGGTTGTCGCTTGCAGCCCGTGCGCTGCCTGGCCTCCTCACAGCATCCTGTCATCCGTGCCGAACACGGCAAGCTCGTCCGTGGTCACGCGGTTTGCCACGATGAAGGAGCGGTTCCCCACCTTCCAGAGCCCGACGCCCTTCGGGAGGTTCTCCACATGCTCGCACTCAGCTTCGGTCAGGCCGAGCGCTTCCTTGGTCAGGCGCATGGCGTCGTGCTTCTGCCGGTAGATGACCCTGGTGTCAGCCTCAGTCAGCAGACCCAAGGCTTTCTGCCGGTGTCCGCTAGTACTGTCCCCGATCTCGTTGAGGTCGGCGACTTTGTGCATGATGAGCAGGTTTGCAATCCCATACGTTCTGGCTAGCCGCCACTGTTCGCTCATCTTGGCCAACATGTACGGATCCGCGAGCATCCGCCACCCCTCGTCGTACACCACAAGCCGCTTCCCGCCGTCGGGATTGGTGATGGCGGCTTCCAACCACGTGGCGCCGCAGGCCGCGGCTAGCGAGAGGGCCTGCTCCGACGCTCCGATCAGCGCTGACGTATCCATCACCATCATCGGGGCGTCAGCGTCGAAGGCCACAGTGGATGGAGCATCGAACATGCCTTCGAGATCACCGGATACGGTACGTCTCAGTGAGTGGCTCACGGCGGTTGCTCCATCTGTACCAACCAGGGCCGTCATCTCCTTCGACGGCTTGAGGAGGTGGTCCAGCACCATGGGCAGGGTCGGGTTTGAGTTCTCGGCCATGGTTTCCATGAGGGCGATGTCCAAGGCTGTGTGCTCCACGGGGCGAAGGGGCGTGCCTTGCCGCATGAGCGAAACCAAAGCCCCCAGGAGATACCGACGCCGTTGCCTCACCACCGCTTGCCACTGGGCCTCGGTAAGGGCAGTGGAGCGTGGACCGGCGTCGAGGGGATTCACTCTCGCGGGCCGGCCCGGGCCAATGGAAATGACCTTGCCGCCAACAGCCGCCGCCACTGCAACCCACTCGCCCTTGGGATCAGACGCGACGGCTGCCTTTCGCCCTAGTGTGATTGACCGCGTCACGAGCGACTTGCCGCACATGGACTTGCCGGTGCCGACTGTCCCAATAACAACAATGGAAGGACCGCTGATGATCCCCTTGTCATAAAGGATCCAAGGGTCATACGAGAAAGCCCCGGACCCGAACACATCGGTACCGATGTAGGTTCCCTCGTGCCCCAGCCCCGACTCCGTAAGAAACGGGTAGGCGGCCGCAAACGTCATGGTTGATGCGCGGTGGGGCGCGGGCCGCAGCCGATGAGGACCACGCAGGGAGTTCGGCTCGCTGCTCCCCCAGTCACCCGCGAGGCGAAACCCCTGCGGGTCGCGCTGCTTGTCCCCTACCGCGGCACTCGCCCACCCTTCACCGGGCGGTGTGGGCCGCCCTCGTGCCTTCCGTCCCATCCGGTTCTTCCCTGACGGTAGGTACTCGAAGCTTTTCAATGCCTGTTTCACCGCAGTCCCCTTCC
Organism: Arthrobacter sp. B6; assembly: GCF_001663775.1. GTDB lineage: Bacteria > Actinomycetota > Actinomycetes > Actinomycetales > Micrococcaceae > Arthrobacter. The sequence goes on from NZ_KV467168.1 coordinate 584,722, forward strand.
AAGCGGCAGGCCACCGGCGACAAACGCGGCCCACTGCTGTCCGTAGAGAAGCCGGAGCTCAACGAACGCCCCGGCGGCAGCGGACTCAAGTTCCTGGCGATGCCGTGCCAAGTCCTCCAGCGAGGTCGCCGTGACGGTGATGTAAGCCGCCGGACGGACGTCACCATGGCCGGCGACGATCTCTTCCTCCCTCTGGATCACTTCCTCTTCCTCGGCCTTTTGCTCACGGGTGAGGGGCCTGTCGAAGCGGGCATTGATGCGGCGGCGGGTTTCATGCGCTTCCTGCGCGGAGCGGATGTCACGGAGGGCTTCAGCGGTAGGCACTGCCCGTATGACTTCCGTGAACGTGTGGCGGAATTCGCCCACGTAGATCAGCGGGTGCAGGAATCCCGGAAAGACTTTCTGGCGCGGCCATTCAGCGATCCAGAAAGTCTGGTGGAACCCGGTGTCGGTCCGCAGATAGGTCCAGTGTTCCTCTACAGCCATTGGGCCATGGCGGTGAAGAGAATCCATCGCCTTACTTGCCAGTTCGTCCGACGGCGGTGCTACCGCAACGGGCGCTTTGGTAGCCGGCAAAGCAGCGGGATCGAATGCACCACGGATGATGCCTAGTACTCCCGATTCCCCAATCCACCCTTCTACCTTCACGCTGTGAGTACCGAGGGACGTATTCATCGCCTCGACTTCCAGCCGCAGGACGTGTTCCAGACCGACCAGTCCCCCGCCCGACTCCTTGATTCGCCGTCGTGCCTTGCTTGTATCCAGGACTACTGCCACCAGGAGTTCATGGCTCATAGTTGATCCCGCCGCACTGAGCAAGTCCTCATACGCCCGTTGTCCCCACGCAGCCTTTTCACCGTCCTGGACCGGTATGGCGTGGCCTCTGTAGAACTCCCAGAGTGCCGACGACGGATAGGGCACGGTGTAATCCTGGACGGCAATCCTGGCCACGCCTGGCCGTTGAGCCATGCCGGCTTGCACACGTGACCAGGCTTGCACCGCCCACGCTTTTTCCTCTGCATCCAGGAGGGCAAAGGATCGCGTGCTGCAGCGCAGCACAGCGATTGCCTCCCGGCCGTGTCGGTCGACCATGAAGCATTCACCACTGGCCATTGTTCGAATCTCCATGTTGCCGAGACCACCCGGGAGGGCGAGCCGACCAGCTAATTGCGGAACAGCGGGCTTTGCAAGGAACCGTGTTTGCCCCGCGGCTGCCCGGTAGAAGAACACAGCGAGCTGTTTTGCCCATGCGGGATAAGGGATGCGGGAAAACTGGAGGAGCCCGAGCAGCATAAGCCCAAGCCATAGGGGGCCGGAGGAGAACAGGCCAACCGGCCCACTACTCGCAGAAGCCACGATGGCAATTGCCCCTCCCCCCGCGACGATCAGCAACTGGTACCACTTGAGGCCGAGGAAGAAGCCCCGGCGCTCGTATCTCGGGAACTTAACGGCCTCAAGGGCACGAGCATCTTCAGACATGTGGGTTTCCTCCGTTCGGAGGGTCGATTCTTGGTGGATGGGGTTTCGGAGGCCGCTCCCTAGAAGGGGCCGCCGCTGGGCTTGCGTTGGGATGCGCTTGCGGTTCGGCATCTCCGAGTGGAGCCTGCCGGGCGGATGCCGGGGCGGTACTGGTGTTTTCGTGAGGGTCTATGCGCACTAAGCCCTGCTGCGACATCAGGGTGTTCGGGCCTCCGGTGGAGGGCGCGATTCTCAGGGCCAGCTGGCCCCCGTCACCGTGGGGCGACGGCACGCCGGACCGGACAGCGGGGGCCAACACTTGTGTCGGGAAGAGGCTACGGCTTGAGCTGACTGGCCGGGTCATGGCCGAACGATTCACCAAGCCAGCAAGAGTTAGGCGACCACCTGTCTGCCGACTGATCTGGCGAGCCGCCACGCTGCTGCTCCGCGACAGGACGTGGCCGCCACCGGCCGTTTGGGCCGCTGCCGCAAGTTCCCCACCCGCGAAGCTAACCAAGCGCAGGGCCATCAAGGGCGCGCCACAGGCAAGCGCCATGCCCACCGTTCCGGCCGCCAAACCAGCAAAGGACTTTGACTCCGCAAAGAGCTTCACTGCAACGGCCAATACCGTTGCGGCTAAGGGTTTCGCCAACACTAGGGCAATGACCACCTCGCACCAGCGGCGTGCCCAGGACTTTGTCTTGTCCCAAGGCAGAAGCATCAGGGCCACCGGCGCGACGGCCGCCAAAACGACGAGTGCAAAGGAACGGAAGATCATCGAGCACATCAGGATGAAGGCAAGGATCCACACGACTATAACTGCCATCACTGTGACGACGACGGCACCGGCTGGGCCCCCTGTCGTCCCAGGTGCAAGCGATACCAAGTTCCATTCCCGACCACTTCCTTCTGGTGCCCGTTCAAACCCAAAGAGCCTCATGAACACGAGGTATGGGTCCGACCCAATCGACTCGAGCAGCGCGGCCGATGCCAAGTCACTCACCCGCGTCAGTTGCCGGACGAGATACACAGCAGCCCCCACGAGTGGGATGGCGGCAACGCCGCCGAGCATCGCGCGGCCGATTCGTCTCGGCTGCTGGCTGACCAGGCCCGATAAGACCTGGAGGATCATCACGACGACGAGCGGCGTCATCATGACGACCACCCACCACCTCGTCAGCCCTTCAATGGAGAGCCACTGGGAGTCGTCGACGTCCGACACTGAGAAGGCGCCGGTAATAAAGGCCCAAAGCCAGGCCGCCATGCTTTGGAGGATGTTTGCGAAGAGGGAAGTGACTGCGCCCATTGCGTTGTCGTTCGCTTGTGAGACCAAACCGCAGCCGGGCGGCCACCATCCATTGAGGTCACACTCAACAGGCATGAGCTAAAATCCAAGCGGGAAGGCGGTCTGCGACCAAAGGATGTAGCCGTTGATGCCCCCGAGAATGGCAGCAACCGGGCCGGTCCAAAGGAGGATCACGCCACCGCCCGAAGCAAGACGTGACGACTGGCTAAGTTTGCCAGCCAAAAGCATCGCAGCGCCGATGATGGCCACGATGGCAATGATGATGAAGGCGCCGACGAGGATGCCGCCGCCGATCTGTTTGAGCGATTCCAGGAAGGGAAAGCTCGCATTCGGGGTGATCCCCGGGTCCACCGCTGCGAAAAACATGGGTGCTCCGTCCGTCGTATTCCATGGAGTGAGCAGATGAGCTCACGGGTTCATGGAACCAGCGGAAGAAAGCGACATGACCTCTTTCCATAACCATTGGCAGAGCCTTGATCACGACAGTCACGACGGAGCAGTAAGAACGTCTCACAACCCATCCTTTTAAGACTGGAGCTCGGCACGAGAGCACCGCTAAGGAAGGGACCGTAGACCCTGCCGCTGAGCAAATCGGCACACGCGCGGATGACCGATGACATGGGCACGTTGCAGGGCATGATTCAGATCTGGATAGGACGAATAGGCGCAAGGAAGTGCCGCAGATGCTCTGGTGGATTCTCGGCTCTTGCGTCTTCGTTGGAGGTTCGGGTGCCCTGTGCCCGCTGGCGCTGTCGTGACGCAAGCTTCAGTACCGCCATCGGCAATGGAGCTCAGCCAGCTCCTCGCCGGACAGTTTGCCGCCGAGCAGCTCCTCGGCCGCCAGGACTATGTCATACACTTCGTGGCCGGACTCGTGCCCGGACTTGGCTGAGTCTTCGTCTGCGACCATGCACTCACCTTAGCGCTGCTGCTAATGGCGTCCGGAATATCGAGGCTCTTTCGCGCCTCTGTTGTGAAAGGTTCACGCCCCACGTCGTGCATCTTGTCCAGCGCCTGGACGTAAGTTTGCGTCATAGGGGGGATCGGCTTCTTTGCTGAGTGTGCCGCGAGGTGATTTTGTATCTCACCCTTCAGCGGCCCATAGCACTCGATGGCTGTCTTAGCGGCACTCTTGACGGCGTCGAGGCCCACCACGTCGACCACTGACTTTGACTGCGTTATGCCGTCCATAGCATCGTCAAACTCACCGCGAAGCTCCAAAGCTCTTTGAGCGGCCTTGGTCGCCTCCTCGCTTGCCTGCTTCTCATCCGTCGGTACGGCAGGGGCAATTATCTCGACTGCTTCTCGGTACTTTTCTTCCAGAGTAAGCAGGTCCTCGATGTAGTCGCCGTACGCAGCTATCTGTTGTTCTCGGAGGAACTCATTCTCAGAATTGCGTAGAAGGTAATCCCCCGTTATCTCCGCGGTGCGCAGAGAGTGTCTACCGGCCTCTTGAGCCACTAAGTATGCCCCGATACCAGTTAGTAGTGCACCTGCTAAAGCACCCGCTACCGCAACGGCCAGGTTCTGCTTCCAGGTCGGCTCTCTATGCATATCATCTGACCGGGAACCGGAGGTCGGATCATTTGGTGGGGGCTGAGATACTCCAACTTCCGAGGACATGCGGTGAGATTACAACACTTGTATCTCTACGGCGCAGTTTCCGTCACCTATGTGTCACGTGTCTTCTATTCGACACCAGCGCCAGCGAATACAGCGGCAACTTTCGTCATCGAACAAGGGGTCTCCAGCCGGGAAATGCCGCCACGAACCCCTATCGTTTTAGCTATGAATGATCCCACCTACGCTCTGCTTTGGCCTCGGCCCCTATTCGAGTGGGAAGCCCGGCGCATTTTGGAATTGCCTTCCGGTGACCCCGAGTGGGTTTCTAAGGTCAGCCACCTGTTACTTGAGGCTTACGAGGACGAGGAAGTGGCCTCCGCGTTTCTGGCTGCAATACCCCCTGACAACGCCTATACGAGGACGTGGCTTCCACAGAGCGATGCACTGGCTCGGGCCTGGTTGACCGATCTCCTGAAGGACCACTCCAGGCTACGGCCCTACAAGGCGCCCGTTTACTGGGCGGAGCGGAACGGAGCCGCTAATGCTTTAGCAGCAGACAAACCCTACGAGACCTTCGCTGAAGACTTCTTCGAACTCATAACCGAGTTGGAGGAGGTAGGCTACTTCCCCAAGGTCCTGAAAAAGAACTGTGTCGACGACCCCCTCGATTTGGACGAGGTTCGAAAGACGATCCGCCGCGCCACAAAGCTGGACGTAAAGTGGCCCATGACCCCCGGCGATATCTTCGGGCTCTCCGATGGGGCGGTGTACTCATTAGTCGAGTATTTTCACGACCAAGCCCAAAGGCCGCGAACAGCCACCATTCACAGCTACGGGGACTGTGGTCTGCACTATCAGAACTGGAACAGCCAATCGGGGCAGAGCGTCTATCGCTGGCGACTTAACGCGTTACTGGAGAACCACCGCGTACCGCTCCGGCTAGGCTCCTCGGGCGAAGAGCAAGGGCGGCTTATACGGCATTTCAACTCGCCCCTGGACGACCTCGCCAGCTCCGAGATTACTAAACGCGCCGACGCCCCCGAAGACGAAGTGGCTCATGCCGTTAGAAAATTCAGAGCTCGTGACGCATCCATCGCCGAGAAGCGCGCCGCGATTGTGATGCTCTACGGCGAGATGGAACCGAAGCGGAAGGCAATCGGTCGGAAACTCTCCTCTGGTGACGAGAGCGATCTCTTCCGAATTGCAAATACCTTTAATCTCCGACACCGGGATAAGTCCCAGAAGTCGGACTACGGGGAGGAGTTCCTGGACTGGGTATTCTGGACGAATCTTTCGACCCTACGATTGCTTGACGAATTGGCACGCCGACAAAATGCCGCCGCTACCGTAAGCAAGGAAGCGTCAGCTTGACCATGTGCCATCTATTCGACACTGGCTGGCCGATGTCCTCCGCAACCTCCACGCTGTAAGCGGCGCGTCGCGCTGTCGAAAACGACCGCTGCCGCCAGCAAGGGTTGAACCTCCCGGAAGCCCGGGCTGCACCGAGGATGACAAAGGCAATCGAAACAGCTGCCATGAACGTAATTCTGCCCTGAAATCGAGCTGGGTTGATTTGCCCGTTGGTATATGTTCGGTTCAGGCGGTCAATAACAAGTCTCAGCGATAGGCGGGACGTCGCAGGTTAGCGACGTACTAATGGCACTAGAAGAGTTCTCTAGCGCTCCAACAGATCGAAATACGCAGGACCAGGATTCCAACTCACTGGATGCAACAACGTCCCTACCGCCGGGTTCAGAGCACTCCACATCATGCCGTCGCCCGCGTAGATGCCGACGTGGCCCCAGTTGTCAGGTCCCTGGGGATTTTGAACGACCAGATCTCCTGGTTGAGGGTCCTCTGTTCGGACACCCACACGCCACTGTTCTACTCGCGGCAGCTCGATTCCGGCTTGCCTGTAGATCCACTGCACATAGCCGGAGCAATCCCAAGCTTTGAAGGCAGTCCCTCCCCACACATATCTGCCGCCTAGACCGTCCTGCGTGAACCTCAGAATGTCCTGACGCAGCTGGCTCAAGCTACGGGAAGGTGCTCCAGGTTGCGGCGCGGGCGAGGAATCTGCACAAGAGGCAGTAGCAGTGCCGCCCTCAAGCGCAGCAACGATTGCCGTGGCCGCAGGCTCCCAACGTGCATACAGTTCAGGAAAAGCAGACACCTGGACGGCTTGCGCCGCCAAACCTTTGTCCATTGCCTGCCAACCGGGAACGTCCAGCAGTCCTCGCGGACTTCCGCGATTCGGTCCAGACGGACCCCCGTAGAAGGCACGCGCGTTGTAAGAGGCATCCATCAGCTGCTCAACCGTCCCCCAACCTGCCGCCGGGCGCTGCTGCGCTGAACCGATCGAGTCGTGGTCACGTCCAACGCCGTCATTGGGGAAATGCAGGGAAGCCGGCACGCTGGGGTTCGCAAGCATGCGCAGGCTTGACTCCTGCAGCGCCATCATGATGGCAATGATCTGGCCGGAGCGCGGTATGCCCAGCTGCTTGCCGACCGCGATGTATGTCCGCGCAACGCTCTCCTGACGAGGCGTCAGCTCGTAGAGCAAGCGTCCGGCGTTCCGAACTTCCAAGCCGGCACCAGTGACGTTAGGGGCAGTGGACACCTCGGATCCTACTGGTGTACAGGCGACTGCGGATTGGCGCGCCATACCAGTTAGCGCCGCCACGCCTCCGGCAAATGCCATGGCGCCAACCAGCAGAGCGAGGGAAACGGCCGCCGATACGACCTTCATAAATGCCCGGCGCCGCATGAGGCCTGCGACGGCCACCAGTCCAGACACTAGTAGACGATTCTCTCTGCGGTCGCGTAGAAGGCAACCATGGCGCAGTGCCCAGATGGAGCGGTGGTGGCAGGAGGACAGTTGACCATCACCGTGACAGGTGCCGCATAGGCACTTCTGCCGTTAGTGGACTCGTCTACAACTTGCACCGTCACAGTGCATACGTGGAGGCCCTCCCACGGGGCCGGATACTCCTGAACCTTGGCCAACTCGAGATCGCAGCGCAACGACTCGGCGGTGCCGCTTCGGCGAGCGGAGTGTTCTGCCAGGGTGGTGAACGTCGCCGCTGTCACGCCTGTCCCTTCAAACTCCCGAACCAGCACAGATAAGGGATTCGATCCATCGGGCAGCAACTCCCACCAGGACCGCACCTTGGCATATACGTCTGAGTACGACGACGAACGGCTGTCCCAGCTATAGATTCCCGTTGCTGCCGCTACAGCGAGCGTCCGGTAATCGCGGGTACGTGGCAAACCATCCGCCGACGCATCCGCCGTAACGACCGGCTCGTCAGGAACACCGGACGTACTGCCGGTTGCAGTGGCAGTGCCTGATGGCTTCGCAATTGAAGGCGCGGTTGCGGACGTGGTCGACGGGACCGGTCCGCTGGGACTATCGGCAGGCCAAAGTAGGAAGACCGCACTAATCATGAGCAGGGCAACCAGCCCTCCCGCCAGCCACTCCCGGCGGCTAACTCTTCGGAACCAATTCATGGCCAACTCCGGTGAATGACGACCAAGACCTACAGAGCCGGTCTATGTACTTCGTGCTGAAGCACGCGCCAAGCTGCGTGGTACAGCTGCCGGGCAAATCCGATATTGACCGCAATGTACCTTTCGGTGACGCCGAGCTCGCAAGCCAGAGCAGCCATCTGGACGGACCTATCCAGTCCCCGCAGTCCCGGACGGACGATAGTCTCCGCGACGCTCCGAAGAACGTTTGTGGGAAGGCAGTTCGCAGCGCACCGGCAGAGTTCGTCGACGCCTAATCCGGGTTCGGGGTGGCAGTTCAATGCCGTGTTGATTGTCTTTGCCGTCTGCCGAACGACGGTTACGGCATGCCATCGACGCCGGTCTTTGGGGGACGGAGGTCCGTAATGCCTCGGCCCCGTGAGGCCGGATACGGCAAGCCTCCAGGTTTCCTCACTGACGCTGCGCTGGACCAGGCCCAGCATGGCGTGTGCCCAGGCCTGATCAACATAGTTCTCGACGTCGTTTCCTGCCGCACCGGCATGGACGACAGCAAGAAGCTCCGGTGAGCTTTCCGTCGTCGTGAAGTCAACAAGCAAGGGCAACGTTTGATGGCTAAGCTCGCGCCGGATATGGGCAGCGCAGATCTTATTGCAGACACCTTGGACCCACGCTTCAAACGGGATGCCGGGCAGTTCCCGGTAACGTCCCCGCGCAACCCCGTCCCACACGGCGACCCGGATGTCCTGCATGACGTCGTCCACATCGCAGGATCGCCCGATCCGCGCGAGCCGAGAAACGACGTACCGGTGCACCCCATCAACCGCGACCATGATCCGGTCGATCTGGATGACGGGTTCTCCCGGCGGAGGTGCGCTTCGCAATGAGACATCAACGTCAGCGACCGTCTCTAGTCCCTCTGTAGATTGATACGCCTTGGCTTCAATTTCCATGGCTTCACCGCTTTGACTGTTCAGATCGAGTAGTTCGCAGAGTCGCGCAAACGGCCACCCCAGTTAGTGGATGCGGAGATCCAACAACGATCAGAAGAAGCTATAGGAATTATTGTCGAAGATAATTAAAGTATCGTCAAGAGTGCGGTTCTTACTTTTTGCACCGCCTTCGGGAAGAATGACCTTATGCCGAGAATTACGCAGCCTCACGACGCCGCCTGGTCGGCTGACGTGGAGGCTGCCGTCGCAACCTTCGGCAACCGGGCGCGAAACGAGATTCTTCGATTCCTCACTGCCACTGGGCCCGCGACGCGCGGAGACATCGTCGCTGCTGTCAGCGCGGGCGATCCCAGCGTGGCCAAGCATCTGGCCGCGCTCGAAGAGGCAGGCGTGGTGACAGTCGACGTCGAGCCTGGACGTAGACACGGACGGTCACCACGGTATTCGGCGAACCCTGTCCGGATCAAGGAACTGCTCGACGCTCACCTTAAGTACCTGCTGGAGAAGTAGCTGGGTACCTTCGTAGCGAAGGCGCGTCTACACTTCGTTTTCCGCTTCCTCGCCCCCGTCGGGTTGCGAACTGGCCGCCCGCTCCCCCTCCGGCCGGCGGCTAATGTCCTTGTTCAAGTACTCGGTGATTGCCCGGAGCGTCTCCGGCGACACATCCCCCAGGGTGCGGGCCGCGAACGTCTTCACCCTCGCGGCACGGAGAGATTTCACGAATTCAAGCTGGGAATCAATCCGCTGAGGCAGATCTGTGGTGTCGCTCCCGAGCAGATACGCGGGATCCACATTGAAGATTTCGCACAAGGCGCCCAGTAGTGCCGGGTCACTCACCAGCCTGCCCGTGCCGTCCTTCATGTAGAACCAGCGGGCTCTAGAAAGCTTGATCCCCTTCTTCCCCAGCTTTTCCTGGACTTCGCGGAACGTGACGGGTTGTCCCTTCTCGGCCACGACGACGTCGAGCAGCAAGTTCAAGCGGCGTGCAAGTTCGGCCTGCGGGGAGGCTTCCGTGCCTTTGCCATCTTCTCCATCTGCGGACACGTTCACCTCCCAGACTCACATGGCCCTCGGATACGAGCCACCGATTCTTGCCCAGTATTGCCTTAGCTAAACTCCCTACGCAATAAGTGGGGCACCGTACTTCCATCACTATGGGGATGAGCGTATCGTGTTGCTGTAGACCCGTCTACAGCGGGCTCAAGAGCTTCCTCATCACGTGGTTGTGGTCTCATGGCGAACATCTTGATGAACCGGACGCGAAGCCGCCTCATTCGCATTTTGATTACCTGCGGCCCGGCGACGTCCAACCAACTTGCTGCAGCCCTGAACATAGCCGTCACATGCGTCCGTAGACACCTAACCTTGTTGTCCGAGGCAGGCATGATCATTCCCCGTTCAGGAACGTACATGGCTCAGCCGGACGAAATCGAAAGGCAACTCGCTGACCTGGCGGCCGCGTTTCAGTCAGCCGGCAGCGACGTCAGAAACCGGGCAACGGATGACTCCCATTTCTCGGTAGCGCCGTTCCACTCGAGCGAGTGCCCGGGGACGTCGAACCGAACCAGTTGAACGAGGTCCGGTCGCAGTTCCGCGAACCGCTCGGAGACCTCCACCGGCGTCGACTTGTCCTCGACGCCGTGGAGAATAAGCGTCGGCGTCTTGAGCTCGGCAGCGCGGGTAACCCAGTCCAGCGCGTAGAGGTCAATGGATTGCTTGAGACCCGTGACCCAGCGGCCCGCATTCGAACCCAGCAAGCTCAGCCCAGCCCTGGCGATAGCTTTGGGCAATCCACTGGCACTCCCGTTAGACGTCAGAGTCTCGGCCCAATCCAGAACGGGAGCCGCGAGCACCAGGCCGACGATCCGATCAGAGTGGGCTGAGAGATTTGCTGCACGCAGGGCCATCGAGCCGCCCAGGGACCATCCAAACAATACGAGCCGCTCAGCGCCATGGTCCACGGCGTAGTTGATGGCCGCTTCTACATCCAACCACTCATTCTGGCCTAATGAGTACCGGGAATCGTTCGACGGCGGCGCTTCGCCGTCGTTCCGGAACGACACGACCAGCGATATGATGCCGAGTCTGCTCACAACAGGAACACCGCGAAGGGCGCCGGCTCGTTTTCCACCCATCCCATGCGCGTGGATGGCCCATGTCGAAGACACCGGACCGGCGGCCGTGGGCGCGAATTTCCATGCGGGTGCCATACCGCCGTCGACCTGAATCTCCACGTTCTCAAATGGCAGACCCAGTTGCTCGGGTTTGGAGTACGCGTACCCGCTCCAGATGCCGGCGGTAGCAGCGTGTATGTCACCGTAGTCGACTCGCTCCACAAGCCGAGTCAATGTTCCCCCGCTGGCGTCCTCGGCTATTACAGCCCCTATGCAGGCGTGGCCCTTCCCGTTGTCGAACCACAAGCTATATCGGCCTGGCGCTCTCGTTAATAGGGTCGCTGGCAGTTCGATCCTCAGGGATCCATCCTCGCCGGGGAATACTTGCCTGATGGGAAGATCCTCCCGACGTGTAGTGCTCGGCACCACCACCCGGCGCGCAAAGTAGGCGGCGCCGAGGAACGTTATAAAAGATGCACATACAGCTGCAAGCGCCAGCGGGCCCAGCACTTTAGGAGCCTTCATCTTCGCTCCTGACATGCTTGTCAATGACCTCCCTAAGCCGCGCCAGCGTCTCCGGAGACAAGTCCTGCAATTGCCTTGCTGCGAAATTCTTGACGCGAGCTTCACGCATCGACCTAAGGAGGTTGAGCTGGGCTTCCACTAGTTCGGGTATCTCTGTTGAGTCATCCAGAAGGTATCGGCGATCCACGCCGAAGAATGACGCGAGGTTCTGCAGCAGATCCTGGTCCATAGCCAGGGAGCTGTCACCGCTTCGCATGTAGGCCCATCTTGACCGCGACAACGGCGTGCCATGCTGAGACATTGCTTCGCTGACCTCCCTGTAGGACAAGGGGCCTGTTCCTCGGGACTCATACAAATCCAGCAGGAGATTAATCTTGCGAGCGAGCCTGGCCTGCGGCGACTCAGAGGGTTCTACGGCATCATCTGCCACTTGGGTTCTTCCCCCTCCCCCATCGCGCCATGCCCAATCGACCACCCTGCGTGCTCCTATGGGAAGCGAGGTAGCTCTCTGTCCGAGTCAATGTTTGGAAATCAGCTTCATCCAGCAACTTAGCAGCAGCGGGATCCATCAGGAGAGCATCCTCGATCTCGACGAGCATCCGATGAAGCCTCCGCGTCTCTGAGTCTCCCCGCTCGATGACTCCAGTGGGCGTCGCCATGCGTCCATCCTTGCGGGTAGCTGTCGCTTTTTCCCAAGTGGATGTGAGGTCTTCGAGTAAGCCAGCCTGGGTCCTCAGTTGCGTTCGGTGAGCGATCCGGCGCGCAACTGGTGGCAGGGCCAGTCCAGCACACAGGAACAACATCGCCCCAGCAAAACTGGTGTCGTAGATGGCAGCCAACTGCTGCATGGTCGCCTGGTCTCCGAGAAGATGGGCTAGGTCCATCCCCAAGACTGAGAACACTACGACGATTGCGAGGAAGCACCCAACGCCGATGAGGGTGAAGGCGATGCGAAAGTAAGATGCGGCCATCCGACGTCGGAATCTAAAGCACACGTATCCGGTGACGCCGACTACCACCCCGATGTAAATAAACTGGATGGCGGAATAGAGGGCGGCAGCAGGCTGGTCCCCGTAATCCAACATGAATTTCGTTGAGGACGCGGGTGCTTCGATGCGGAGGAATGCAAGGACCAGCCCCACGGAGACTAGACCCAGAATTAGGAGGCCGCGACGGTCTCTGCGCACAGGTGCATCGTTAAGCTCTGAGGCCCGGAGGATCGCCTGGGAAAGGAAGTAGATTCCCACGACCATCAAAATGTTCGCGAGAAGATCCAGGAGGTTGCGGCCGCCGAGGGCTCGATCACCCACGAGATAGATTGGATCGACGTTCAAGGAGAGCGCCGTTGCAATCGCAACGGCGGCAACGAGGATGCTGTGGTCCTTCCTCGTGCGCGCGCCTGGCAGCAAGCACAGAACGAGGCACCAGATGACCGCAGCCGTGACTGCCTGGATCACCCGAAAACCTGCTCAAATGACCTTGGCTCCATGGTGCTGTCGCGGATAGCGCCGGCAAGAAGATCTGCGAGAGTCTCAGCTGCGGCCTCCAGGTCGTCGACGAAACTGCTCCGTGCCAAAGCTCGTGACACCATCTCTCCGTCAAGATTCGGGAAGAGGCTTGCTGCATAGTCGGAGGAAATTCCCAACTCATCGTGGCGCAGGATCATATGCCCAAGTTCATGAAGGATGAACTGCTGCCTATGGAGCGCTGAGTCCGTGACGGCGTGCAGAATGATTTCCCGAGTATCCGTCGACAACCAGAGACCGCAGACGGACGTGCCGTTGAGGATCGTCGTGGCTTCGATCTCGATTCGACGCCGACGTCGGGCGGCCACGATGGCGATGAGCCTCTCCAGCGTCAGGTGGTTCGGTAGCCGCAGTGATGCGAACGCCTCGGCCGCAACCTGAACTGGCCCCTGTTCTTGCGATTTTTGCTGGTCCATACCGCCCCCTCCTTGCAGCGGACAGCAAGTTGTGACTGCCATTGACGGCGGCCACGGGAGTGCACCAGGCGCCCCAACTTCAATTGAACGCCCCCTCTCTGGACATGTCCAGAGAGGGGGCATCAAGTTGGCCCACTATGGACGGCGGCTTCAAGAGGCGTACAGATGGTCGCGACGGCCAGATGGTCGCGACGGCGTCGGGTGTGCAGTTGGGCTGTCCCAGTTCCTTGGAACCGGAACACCTTGGTGGGGGCTACAGCCACAATGGGACCGTGTCAGGGAGAGCCAGCCTCGTGGTGCACGGCGTGTTCCTGAGCTGTCATGCCAGTATCAATCCAAATTTCGTCGGGCAAGAATCCGGCTCCCACGCGATTTCCTCCGACGTTTAGTCGCTTCCAAGTCAGCTCGTTGGCAATGTCTCCTGCAAACTTACTCACTCCCCGGAGTGCTACGGCCAGCTGTTGTGAATTAGATCCCAGCCCGGCCCGCACCAAGGGATGTGCATCGCCTTGAGAATAAAGTTCCTTGACGAGTCGCTCGGCGACTGGGACATGCCAGCGTTCGTTTAGTCGTCTGTCGACTGCGTAGAGGTGAACGTTCCAAAGATCCGCGAGCCTGCCAATCTCCATCAGTCTTTCGTCTTGCTCTCTGAACATCTGTGTTCGTGCCCCGTCGAGCTTGTCACCACTAGAGCCTTCGGCGCCGATCCTGTGCTCTAGGTCAAGATCGCTCTCTGCGTCCGAGAAAGCTTCCCAACCATCAGGGAAATTCTTGTGGGCCATTGTTATTTTCGCGTTTCGAAGGACCTCAAACTGCTGCCACGCATCCTCCAGCGCTTCGGAGCTGATAGAGAGAGCTTCAGAAAGCACAGGACGGAGAAAACCGTAGAGCCGGGGAGACGCGTTTTCCAGAGCCCGGTCCGTGCCGAAGATGCGCGCGAGCAGCTCATCCTGATCCTTGTGCCCGCTTGGCACCTCCCGTGACAATAAGCGGCGCACCAGGGGGTAACGTTTGGAGGCGACGGCGGCGATACCGGCGGCGTAGAACAGAATAGAGCCGGCTATATGGTTCATCCGAAGAAGTTTCACGAGGCCAGAGGCCCTCAGCTGATGTGAGAATCGATCGAGCTCTTCTATCCACCAGCCGTCGGTGTCATCGCTTCCCCAGTACGCAAGGGTTGAGACCAAAGCGGCCGGTACCCTGCTTGCCTCTTCTACTCTGCCGACCATCGCCAAGTAGCCGTCTTCCGCTTCGGTTAGGTTTTCCCCCAAGTTCAGCTCGGGGACGCGCCGAAGCCGGTCGAATTCCCGAGACAGTGTGTCGTGTAAACGGATCGCAACCCACCGTCCGGACAGTTCTCTCTTGGCAGTCTCCGCAGCTGCGGAGACTGTTAGGGGATGACGCGCTGCGCGGTTCACCAGGGCGGCCAAGGAGTCTGCGAGGCGGCCAAAAGCAGTATCTGCATCTAGGGGCACTAAGTAGCCGTTCATCAGCTGCCTGAATTCTGCCGCCAACGTGGATTGAAAGCCGGGTTCAATCCACATCATTGTGTACCGGGAAGGGTAGTTGGCTTTGATGGCAGTCACTAGAGCAGGATCGTAGGTCGCCGACCAGCCGGCGATGATCAAGCCATAGTCGCGAAGGATACGCCGCAGAAGCTCCAACATCTCCGGTTCATAGACATCAAGTTCTGCCGTCGTATTCAGCATGGAACTCGGGTTGAGGTAGTCCCCATGTAGATGGACGATGCAGCATTCCAAAGTATGAAGCGGAGCCAACCCCGCCACGTCGCCCGCCGACGCAACGATTGTCGGCTCAATGCCTTCATCCCTAATTGCCTGCTCCAACAGCCTGTCGAAGTTAAGCGTCACCAGAACCCGCAAGGCCCCGGCTTTGACCAGCTTGGCGATCGACCTATGCGCCAACGTAGGCTTTCTCGCCTCGGATTCATCGTCAGGATCGGCCGGTTCGAAGTATTCACGCAAGAGCCGTTGTCGCTCAAGCTGGGACGGCGCCAGCTTCTCCAGCAAATTTTCGTACCTGGCTTCCTCACCAAAACGTGCTTCGTACCACGCCGCAGGATCCTCAGGTGCGTCTTCTCCGACAAGCACGGCGACTCGGGAGATCAGATCGGTCACTACACCCCAGGCAGTGAGGATTCCGCTCGGGGCAGAAACGCCAGCGCCAAGGAGTACTGCGTATGCCCCTGGGTTTGCCCGCAGAGAAAAGGCAAGTGATAACAGTGTGTCCTCGTCAAGGGTGGAAGTCGTCATGGAATCACGATATCGAGGCTGAGACATTGGGCATCACACTAATGGAACGTGTCCCACTTCCCTGGTAACGGGACACGATTGGCCTGCACTCCCCGGCAAGCCTCTGCTGGGTAGGTTTCGAGCTCGGCTTGATCAACCCAGCGCGCAAGAATGCTGAACGCAGCCAGCTGTTCCAGCGCCAAATGCTCATCCGTTGGCCCTGCAGGCTCGTGCATGCCAGGGTTACGAATAGCGGCGTAAAGTCCCTCTGCCAACGCGCGGGCACCCCTGTGAAGATTTTTATAGGTATCGCTTGAATCATCCTTCATTAGACGCAAACGGGGCGCACCAACTTTGGGGGATTCGAGGCTGAAAACTTCATTGAATAGCTTCGTTTCAGAAACGTCTTTGCGTCCAACTTTGTTTTGCGTTTCTGCGTTCACTCGGATAGCCGCCTGCATTACAGCTTGGTGGAAATGACCCGTGTGCCAGAACGCTTTGCCACTGCCCCACGCCCATTCATGTAGTGCGCTTGCGTTCATCTCCGGCGCACCGTCCCCAAGACGCTGGGCGATCTCATCAGCCCTCTTCAGCAAGGCTTTCGCTCTCGAAGCTTGGTCTCGCAGCCACCTATATTTGGTGTCCGGGTTCGGCCGACCACTGGCCCAGCCTGCCGGCAACACGCGATCCAGAATCTGCTCGACCACAACGGCTGCTTCGCTCGCCGCACTCTGCGATCCGCGCATAACCGTTCCCATGTAATAGACACCCGAACCCGACTGGTTAGGACTGACCTGAGTCGTCACCTGCAGAAACTGGTCAATTTCTTGTTCAGCCCACTGAACGTCCAGTCCAGCCACGAATTCTCCTCTACAAAAATCATCGGAACTGAGAGCCATCCTCGCATGCGGAGACGTCTAGACCGTTACAGCGCAATAGCGCCGTCAAGCTCCAGACGTGGAACTTCATAGCCAATGGCTTGTGCATCCCACTTCTTTGAGACTGAGACGACGACGTGGCTCCCTCGCATCCACAATTCTGTCAGTGGCTGGTGTCACACTGTCTGCAATTAGGTTGGCTAGCCAGTCGTTCACGTTCACGCCGGAATCCATAGAAGGCTGAACGATCTGGCCAGGTTCTGGGGAAAACATTATGCCGCTCGTTGCACATCTCAATGGTTCGAGGACCGAGGCCCATCAGCTTTCAGCAGATGAATGGGCCGTTCTCAAGTCGGTCTATAAGCAACGAACTCTTACAATGACCTGCGGTCAACCTGGTGTCCCCAAGACATCCAAACTCGGTTTTCAGTACTTCGCACATAAGCCTGGCACTGATTGCACAATTCATGCAGGTGGGCCAGAAAGTCCTGAACACCTGGCGCTAAAGGCCGCGGTGGAAGCTGCTGTAGAAGCGTGCGGATGGACTGCCAATCTCGAATACGCTGGCCCCCAGCGTAGCTGGATTGCGGACGTATTAGCGGAAAAAGATGGACGACGAGTCGCCATCGAGATACAGCTTTCCCCGCAGCAACCGGCAGAATTCGTCCGGCGGCAAGAACGCTACAAAGCGTCTGGCCTCGAATGTATCTGGCTTGTCGCACCACTCAACAGGCAGAATGCAGCCGGAGTCCCGTCTTATGTGATCGTAGATTCCCCAGATAAAGTCATCATCGAAACCCCGACAGCCAACCTCGGTGAACCGGGCGGAGATGTAGAGCTAGCCTCAGCCATCCGCAGCGCTCTAACCGGACACCATCTGCAATTCATAGACGCCACCGTCACTGCATTCAGCATCTCAACCGGCATGAAGAAGTGCTTCCGCAGCGAATGCCGAGCATGGATGACGATCTGCCGTCTTGAGCGCGTCCAGATCGAAACACGGTGCGGTCTAAGGGGCACCGTAGGAGCAGAGTACTTCGGCAGACTGCACCTGGAAGACCGCGCTGAGAAGGCCGCCTGGCCGGTCATCCTCAAAGCCCTCTATGCCGAAAGCGACTTGGCCAGACCAGCACCACTTCGCATGAAGAACAGCAATGCAGCCGGGCACGCCTACCTCGGCTACACCTGCCCCTCTTGCGGCTACCTCCAGGGCGACATTCCCATGACGGAGGAAATCCGAAACTGGCACGAGTATGTCATTCCAGAGCCTGCACCCATCCCGCTGAAGGCCTCGGCCTTACGGGCCACACATATGTGTAGAGATCATGGCATCGGATTCTGTAGCCAGTCACCCAAAGACCCAACTGCCGCATCATTTCCTGATGGTCAGGTCGCACGAGTCTGGCACAGCCGGGAACTCCTCACTGACGTGCTTTCTCCCATTCCTCCGAAAGGGGCAAGGGCGGCGGCAGGGGCAATGACCGGGCCGCAGTCGCGTAATTCAGGAAGTGCGGCAAACAGCAACCGTCTTCAGAGGTCAGCCAAGGCGGCACAAAGGCAGCCACGCCCCAAGCAGTCGCCGCCTGCTGCGATGGCCCCAACCGCAGGAGGACCTGCACCAGAATCACGCCCTGCAATCCCACCTAATAGCGAGGTGGACAAGGCTCCCAGACAGCCGGCACAGCAGGAAAGCTGGTCAGAAGCCCGCCTTCGAGTGCTGGCGGCTAGGAGTCACTCCCCCAACAAAGTGACGGAGATGCCTGGAGTGAAGCCTGTGGAATACATGACGTTGAAGGAGTTAGCCAATGCCCTATTCATTGCAGTGAGCCTCCTCGAAAACGGCCATGTTCTAGACGTTTCAGCTGCCCGTCGGAGACAGGGGCTCCATGACAATCTCCCGGACCTGTTGGGCGAGCGCTACCCAAAGGGAAACCCTCCGCATCGACCACTGAACGGTGCGAAAAAGAAAGCCAAATAGCTCTGCGATTCACAGACTTTTTTGGAGGCTTGCCAAATACAGGTCAAACCGGTCGTTATTGACTTGCCTGTCTGGGCTGCGTACAAGCAGCTGTGAGCACCTGCATCACCGGCTGCAGCCCAAAGCTCGTATTGCAGGGGCAGAAACGGGTCGTTCTTGAAATCCGTCACCTTTCCAGACTCGTGTCTAACGGCAGGTTCCGCTGAAAGCCACCCTGAGATAGTGAGAGCCCGATTGTGGGATACGAGGGGTAGCGGGAATGGAAAAACCATCAGCGCTATGGAGATGATCCCCTTTCTAGGGTGCGCACCTTCGTAGAACGCGCCAAAATCGTAGATCGGTTAGTTCGCTCCTTGGACCAACGGGTCTATTTGCAGCCTTCTAGAATGCTGATGATCGCGTCGTGCTCCGCCTGGGTAACCCAGAGCCTGTATTTGGCCTTAACGGCAGTTTGGCGGGCGATGTACTCGCATCGGAAAGCGTTGTTCGGCGGAAGCCACGTTGCTGCGTCGTTGTCACCCTTGGCGCTGTTGGTGGGCCCGTCGGCAGCCATGAGATTCAGCGGATCGTTGGCTAATTCCTTGCGCTGGTCCGAGCTCAACTGCTGCGCACCCTTCTGCCAGGCGTCGCTGAGGGGAACAATATGGTCGATCTGGACATCGGAGCTGGTGTCCTGGCCGCGCGCGAAGGTAATCGTGGTGCCTGCGTACTTATCGGTCAGGGTTCCTGTTATGACCACGCAGTCGTTGGTGCCCGTCTTGAACGTTTCGTTCGCCATGTCGCGGGCGAGGATGTCGTTGCGGATGTCGCAGCCGTTGCGGTCAACGTCGGCCCAAGCCGGTCCAAACTCATCGCGGGTGTAACCGGTCTTTGGGGCGCGCCCCTTCACCGGAATGCCCTCCAGTTGTACAAGGGCGTCGGCGGCGTCACTGGCAGCGGCCGGGTCCAGCGGGGCAGGCCCATCAGTAGCACTACCCTGAGCAGACTCAATAACCCCTAGAGCGTCAGCTGCAGCGTCGCAACCTACTAATGACCCAGCCAACACCAAGGCGGTGACAGCGGTCAGTACTTTGGCGGGAGAAAAGGTCGTCTTCATTGTCCTCTTGGTTGTTGGCGATTGTTCCACGCTAGCTTCGACCAATGCCTGCCGCCTGTAAGCGTGTACGTGGCACCGGCCAGACACGTCGACGCCTTAAGACTCCGGCGTGATCCGCTCCAGATGGCCACTCGCTGGCTCATTCGTTCCAAACGTTGCCGGGATGCGAAACGTCACCCTGCTCAGTTCGCATTGGCCAGTCTGACCTTCGAGCGGGTACCGATGAGTCGTTCCTTCGTCACCGGGCGACTGGGTGAGAGCGGGGGTCGAGTAGCGTCGGGGAGAATTTCACTCAACTTCGCGATTTCTAGAATGTGTTCCGAAGTAAAGATGATCTTTCCCTTTCCCCAGCACGCGTGGGGAAAGCGTCCGCTTGTGGCGCCATCACGCAGCCATGACTCCGTGCAGCGCATGAGGGCGGCAGCTTCTGCGGGTTCGAAGAATTCGATCTCCATGGAAACCTCCATCGGGAAGGAGCTTATTTGCTACTTCCATAGACGCCAGTCAATCCCATCGACATGACCGGAAGTAGCCAGAGGCATCGCGCCGCCCAACCGTCACCTAAGGAAAGCTGTCACCGAGCGTTCCGTAGCGTCAGCCCCCGCCTGAAGCGCCTCCGGCATCAGGTGCCCGTACACCTGCTCTGTAGTCCGCGTGGAGGCGTGCCCGAGCCGGCGCGAGATGGTGAACAAGGGCACACCATCCTGGATCAGCCAGGACGCGTGAGTGTGCCGCAGGTCGTGGATCCGCGGATTCTTGGTGAGGCCGATAGCCTGGGCTGTTTGAACGGCAGGAACCCAGTAGTGGTGCCAGTAGAGCTTGTGGATGATGCGCTCACCCTTAGGCGTCGTGAACACAAGTTCCCTCCCTGGCCTGCTCGCCACCAACGGAATCAGCAATTCCACCAGCGCAGGGTTCAACCCTATGGTTCGCTTGCCGGCACCTGTCTTCGTCGCCCCAATGTAGAACTGGTTCTGGCCGTCCCGTTTCCATGCCTTGTTGATCCGGGCCGTGGGCGGTTTCGAGAGCAGGTCGACGTCAGCGACAGTAAGGGCGGTGGCCTCGCCAAATCGGGTGCCGGTCATCACCAGGAAGTTGGTGAAGGCCTTGTACCGCTCCCCCATCCCCTCCATGATGAGGCTGAACTCCGCATGAGTGAGGAACATGGCCTCATCCTCGGCCTTTTCAATCCCGGGAAGCTGCACGCCGCGGCAAGGGTTCCTCGCAATGTATCCGAGCATCTCTGCGGTATTCATGGCGGCCGAGATCAGGCCGTGCACGTTATGGATGGTCTTCGGCGCCTTGCCCTTGGCCATCATGGACTTCACCCAATGCGCGATCAGTCGATAGTCCAGCCTGTCCACCGGTACATGGCCAATAACGTTCCGGATGTGCAGGTCCAGCATGGTCTGGTAGGTCTTCGTGGTTCCGCTGGATGGGCGGATCAGCAGGTCGATGTGTTCCTGAATGACCTCAGCCACTGTCGGCGTGCGCTTCTCGTTCGACAGGATGGCATGCTGTGCGATTTCGAAGGACTGACCATTGGCGTCCAGGAGCCGCTTCAGCGTCTCAGCTTCAACAAGGGTGCCAACGGTGAGGCCTTGCGATGCTCGGGTTTTCGGATCCCGCCAACGCACCATGTAGGACTTGGACCCGTCCTTTTTGGTGCGTGTAGCGATGCTGGCCATAGAAAAACGTTACGCTCGTGTACACACTTTTGGTGGTTTTGTACACACTCAACCGCCCGACAGGCCTTTGACCTGCGGAAACACTGTGCCCGAGGTGGGACTCGAACCCACACACCTTTCGATACCGCATTTTGAGTGCGGCGCGTCTGCCAATTCCGCCACTCGGGCGCGGAATACATGGAGCATCAGGGTACGCCCACAGCTGATTGTGAGCAACGCGATCACTTCACGTACGCGGAATTACTCTACATGCAGATAGGCTGAATTCCAGAATCGCGCCGCTGACGCCGCAACTGACCATGCAGATCAAAGTACAGCCGCGGGCCCACCTAAGATAGTGATGTTCCCGCCGTACCTTTTCAAGGAGATCCCGTGACTGAACAGACGGAGTCAAACCCCACGTCCCAGCCGGCGCGCCGCGTCATTGTGGCTGAAGATGAAACTCTCATTCGCCTCGACATCATCGAGATCCTGCGCGGTGAGGGCTACGAGGTTGTCGGCGAGGCAGACAACGGCGAGAAGGCCGTGCAGCTCGCAGAGGAACTCAAGCCGGACCTCGTCCTGATGGACGTGAAGATGCCCGTGATGGACGGCATCTCCGCCGCCGAGAAGATCGTCAAGGCCCGCATTGCCCCCGTGGTGCTGCTGACCGCGTTCAGCCAGAAGGAACTCGTGGAGCGGGCCCGCGACGCCGGCGCCATGGCCTACGTGGTCAAGCCTTTTACCCCCGCAGACCTCATACCGGCACTGGAGATCGCACTCTCCCGGCACGAGGAAATCAAGGCCCTCGAAAGCGAGGTCTCGGACCTCCAGGAGCAGTTCGCCACCCGTAAGCTCGTGGAGCGCGCCAAGAGCCTGCTGACCACCAAGATGGGCCTCACCGAACCCGAAGCGTTCCGCTGGATCCAGAAGACCTCCATGGACCGCCGCCTCAGCATGCGCGAGGTTGCCGAGACCATCATCAACCAGGTCAACTAGCAGCCCCGATGGGGCCGGCCGGTGACCCGGCAAGCCCCATCACCAGACCACAAGCAAAAGGACCCCCGCAATCGGCAGGGGTCCTTTTCGCTGTCAGAAGCCTAGGACTTCTTCTTCTTTTCCGGCCAGGGGCCGAGCTTTTCCTTGTTTCCGGCGGCGTCGCCCGGACCGGTGGTGTCGGCGAGGTCGCCCACCTTGTGGACCTTCAGCGAGTTCGTGGAACCGGCCTTTCCGGGAGGGGAACCGGCAGCGATGACCACGAGGTCGCCGTCTTCCACCAGGTCCATTTCCAGCAGGCTGCGGTCCACCTGGGCGGTCATCTCGTCGGTGTGGCCCACCATGGGGACCAGCACCGGCTGGATGCCCCAGGTCAGCGCCAGCTGGTTCCACACATGCTCCACCGGCGTGAACGCGAAGACCGGCTTGATGGGACGCAGGCGCGAAAGGCGGCGTGCGGAGTCGCCGGACTGGGTGAACGTACAGATGTACTTCGCTTCCAGCTGGTCGGCGATTTCGACGGCGGCACGGGTGATGGCGCCGCCACGGGTCTTGGGCTTGGTCCCCAGCGGGGGAACGCGCTCCAGTCCGTGGACCTCCGTGGATTCGATGATCCGGGCCATGACCTTCACGGTTTCGATCGGGTACTTGCCCACGCTGGTCTCACCGGAGAGCATGACGGCGTCTGCACCGTCGAGCACGGCGTTGGCGCAGTCCGAGGCTTCTGCACGGGTGGGGCGCGGGTTGTCAATCATGGACTCCAGCACCTGGGTGGCCACGATGACCGGCTTGGCCCAGCGGCGAGCCAGTTCGATGGCACGCTTCTGCACGATCGGCACTTCCTCGAGGGGAAGCTCAACGCCGAGATCGCCACGGGCAACCATGATCGCGTCGAACGCGTCGATGATCTCGTGGAGCTGGTCCACGGCCTGCGGCTTTTCGATCTTGGCGATGACCGGTACGCGGCGGCCTTCTTCGTCCATGATCTCGTGCACGCGGACGATGTCGGAGGAGTCGCGGACGAACGAGAGGGCAACGAGGTCAACCCCGCGGCGCATGGCCCAGCGGAGATCGTCCTCGTCCTTTTCGCTCAGCGCCGGAACATTGACAGCAACGCCGGGCAGGTTGATGCCCTTGTTGTTGGACACCATGCCGCCCACGGTCACGGTGGCGACGACCTTGACGTCGTCCACCTCGATGGCGCGCAGTGCCACCTTGCCGTCGTCGATCAGGAGGGCATCGCCCACGTTGACGTCTTCGGTGAGGCTCTTGAGCGTGGTGGAGCAGATGTCCTTCGTGCCCGGAACGTCTTCGGTGGTGATCGTGAAGGTGTCGCCCTCGGACAGGTCGTGCGGACCGTCCACGAAGCGGCCCAGGCGGATCTTCGGACCCTGCAGGTCAGCCATGATGGCCACCGGCTTGCTCAGGTCTGCCGCTGCCTTGCGGACGTTCTCATAGGTGTTGTCATGCACGGAGTAATCGCCGTGGCTCATGTTCATCCGGGCTACGTCAACGCCGGCTTCGAGTACCGCGAGGGTGTTCTCATAACTGGCGATGGCCGGGCCGAAAGTGGCCACAATTTTTGCGCGTCTCATATACCTACCCTAGTAGTTTGCTGCATGGATTAAGTTGTTGTGGAGGTGAACCCGCGGCGAACTGAACGGGTGTCAGAGAACCGCGATCGCACGGTCCGTCGGGGCCACCGGGGCAGGCAGGATGGTGCTGCCCATGAGGAACTTGTCCACGGCGGCGGCACATGCCCGGCCTTCGGCGATGGCCCACACAATGAGCGACTGCCCACGGCCGGCGTCGCCGGCCACGAAGATGCCCTCGGTGTTGGTCATGTAGTAACCGTCGCGGGATACGTTGCCGCGCCCGTCGAATTCGGCGCTGACCTGTTCGCTGATGCCCGCAGGCTCGGCGCCGGTGAAGCCCAGGGACAGGAAGACCAGGTCCGCCGGAATGATCCGCTCGGTACCGGCCTTGGGCAGCCGCTTGCCGTCAACGAATTCCGTTTCGGCAACCTTGACTCCGGTGAGCTGGCCGTCTTCGCCCACAAACTCCACGGTGGAGGCGAGATACGTGCGTTCGCCGCCCTCCTCATGCGCGCTGGCCATTTCGAACAGCGTGGGGAACGTGGGCCAGGGCTGGTGTCCGGCCCGTTCCGACGGCGGCTGCTTGCCGATCGCCAGGGTGGTCACCGACGCTGCTCCATGCCGGTGCGCGGTGCCGAGGCAGTCAGCACCGGTATCGCCGCCGCCCAGGATCACCACATGCTTTCCCCTGGCGTGGATCTGGTTCTCGACGGTCTCCCCCGCCACGACGCGGTTCGCCGGCACGAGGTAGTCCATGGCGTAGTGCACGCCTTCGAGGTCGCGGCCCGGGATGGGCAGGTTCCGCGGAACGGTAGCACCGGTGGCAATCACGACGGCGTCGTAGCGGCGGCGAAGCTGCTCCCACGTCACGTCGGTGCCGACTGCGACGCCGGTGCGGAACCGGGTGCCTTCCGCCTTCATCTGTTCGATGCGGCGGTCAACCTGCTCCTTCTCCATCTTGAAGTCGGGAATGCCGTACCGGAGGAGCCCGCCGATTTTGTCATCGCGCTCGTAGACGGCAACGGTGTGCCCCACGCGGGTCAGCTGCTGGGCAACGGCCAGGCCGGCAGGGCCGGAGCCGACGACGGCAACGGTCTTTCCGGTCAGGCGCGTCGGGGGCAGCGGGTTGACCCAGCCGTTTTCGAAGGCTTCATCGATGATGGAGACTTCAACCTGCTTGATGGTCACCGCAGGCTGGTTGATCCCCAGCACGCACGACGCCTCGCATGGCGCCGGGCAGAGCCGTCCGGTCCATTCGGGGAAGTTGTTGGTGGCGTGGAGCCGCTCAATCGCTTCTTCGCCCTTGTCCCGCCACGTGAGGTCGTTCCACTCCGGGATCAGGTTGCCCAGCGGGCAGCCCTGGTGGCAGAACGGGACGCCGCAGTCCATACAGCGGCCGGCCTGTGCCTTCAGGACACCCTTTTCCTGGGCCTCGTACACTTCCTTCCAGTCCATGATGCGGACCGGGACCGGACGGCGCGGCTGGGTTTCACGCTGGCGTACTTTCAGAAATCCGCGTGGATCAGCCACCGGTCACCTCCAGGATTCGAGACCATACTTCTTCGCCGTCAGGGTCAAGGCCCTCTTCGATGGCGTCGAGACGGGTTTGCAGGACTGCCGCGTAGTCGCGCGGCAAGACTTTGGTAATGCGGGCAGCAGTGTCGTCGAAGTTCTCCAGCAACCGCTGGGCGTGGAGCGACTCCGTCTCCTCGACGTGCTTGACCAGCAGGCCGTGGACGATGTCACGGTCTTCGGCGTCGAGCGCCACGAGCTGGAGTTCGCCTGACTGCAGGGCATCCTTGTTGACCCGGGTTGCCTGCAGGTCCAGCACGTACGCGGTGCCGCCGGACATGCCAGCCCCGAAGTTGCGTCCGGTGCGGCCAATGATCAGCGTCTGGCCGCCCGTCATGTACTCGCAGCCGTGGTCGCCGATTCCTTCAACAACCGCCGTGGCGCCGGAGTTGCGGACCAGGAAGCGTTCGCCCACCTGGCCGCGCAGGAACATCTCGCCGCTGGTGGCGCCGTAGCCGATCACGTTGCCGGCAATGACGTTGCTTTCTGCCTTGAATACGTTGGTGCGGTCCGGCCGGACGATGATCCGCCCACCGGAGAGGCCCTTGCCCACGTAGTCGTTCGAGTCGCCGAAAAGGCGCAAGGTGATGCCGGCGGGCAGGAAAGCGCCCAGCGACTGTCCCGCGGTTCCGGTCAGCGTGATATCGATGGTGTCGGTGGCCAGCAGGTCGGTGCTGAACGTTTTGGTCACCACGTGGCCCAGCATGGTGCCCACCGAGCGGTCGGTGTTGATGACGTCCACGGCGATCTTCACGGGGCTGCGGTCGGTCAGCGCCTCGGTGGCCATCGTGATCAGTCGCTGGTCGAAGTGCTTGTCCAGCTCGTGGTTCTGCGAGGTCAGGTTGCGCAGCGGTGCGTCGTCGTCGAACTCGAGTCCGTGCAGGATCGGGTCCAGGTCCAGGCCGTCTGCCTTCCAGTGGTTGATCGCCTCACGGGCGTCCAGCACCTCGGCGTGGCCGATGGCCTCTTCGATGCTCCGGAACCCAAGTTCCGCGAGGATCTCGCGGACTTCCTCGGCCAGGAACTCGAAGAAGTTGACCACAAATTCGGGCTTGCCGGTGAAGCGGGCCCGCAGTTCGGGGTTCTGCGTCGCAACACCCACCGGGCAGGTGTCCAGGTGGCAGACGCGCATCATGATGCAGCCTTCCACCACCAGCGGAGCCGTGGCGAAACCAAACTCTTCGCCACCGAGCAGAGCGGCAATGACGACGTCGCGCCCGGTCTTGAGCTGGCCGTCCACCTGCACCACCACACGGTCGCGCAGGCCGTTGAGCATCAGGGTCTGCTGGGTCTCTGCGAGCCCCAGCTCCCACGGCACACCGGCATGCTTCAGCGAGTTCAGCGGGGAGGCACCCGTGCCGCCGTCATGGCCTGAGACGAGTACGACGTCGGCCTTGGCTTTGGTGACACCGGCGGCAACCGTGCCGATCCCCACTTCGGAGACGAGCTTGACGTGCACGCGGGCCGAGGGGTTGGCGCGCTTCGCATCGTAGATGAGCTGCGCGAGGTCCTCGATGGAGTAGATGTCGTGGTGCGGGGGCGGGGAAATGAGTCCGACGCCGGGGGTCGAGTGCCGCGTCCGGGCGACCCAGGGGTACACCTTCTGCGCCATCAGCTGGCCGCCTTCGCCGGGCTTGGCACCCTGCGCCATCTTGATCTGGATGTCGTCGGCGTTGCTGAGGTACAGGCTGGTGACGCCGAACCGGCCCGACGCGATCTGCTTGACGGCAGATCGGCGCTTCGGGTCCAGCAGGCGGTCAACGTCCTCGCCGCCTTCACCGGTGTTGGACTTGCCGCCCAACTGGTTCATGGCGATCGCGAGGGTCTCGTGGGCTTCCTTGGAGATGGACCCGTAGCTCATGGCACCGGTGGAGAAGCGCTTGACGACGCTGGAAACGGGCTCGACCTCCTCCAGCGGGACAGCGGGACGGTCGTTCTTGAACTTGAGGAGCCCGCGCAGGGTCATCAGGTTCTCAGACTGGTCATCCACGCCCCTGGTGTACGCCTTGAAGATGTCATAGCGGCGCTCACGCGTGGCGTGCTGCAGGCGGAACACAGTCTCCGGGTTGAAGAGGTGCGGCTCGCCGTCGCGGCGCCACTGGTACTCGCCGCCGCCCAGCAGCGGCCGGTGCGGCTGCTCGATGCCGCCCTCGGGGTAGGCCATCTGGTGCCGCGCGGAAACCTCTGCTGCGATGACGTCCAGCCCAACGCCACCCAGCTGGGAATGCGTGCCGGCGAAGAATTCGTCCACCAGTTCCTGGCCGAGGCCCAGGGCTTCGAACGTCTGGGCGCCGGTGTAGGACGCCACGGTGGAGATGCCCATCTTGGACATGATCTTCAGGACACCCTTGCCCAGGCCCTTGATGAGGTTGTAGACGCCGTCCTGCGGCGTGACGCCAACGACGTCGCCGGAGGTGATGAGCTGCTCCACGGATTCCATGGCCAGGTACGGGTTTACGGCAGAGGCGCCGTAGCCGATCAGGACAGCAACGTGGTGCGTCTCACGGACGTCGCCGGCCTCGACCACCAGGGCGGTCTTGGTGCGGTTGGCGCTGCGCAGCAGGTGGTGGTGCACGGCGCTGACCAGCAGCAGCGAAGGAATCGGGGCCCACTGGGCGTTCGAGTCGCGGTCGGACAGCACAACGTACTGCACACCGCGGTTGATCGCACCGGAGACCTGCTCACAGATTTCGGTGAGCCGGGCACGCAGCGCATTCTCGCCGCCTTCGGGACGGTAAAGGCCACGGACCTTCATGGCTATGCGGTCGCCGTCGGGCGTCTCAATGTTGGCGATCTTGGCGAGCTGGTCGTTGTTGATCACCGGGAACGGCAGGGAGACCTGGGGCTGGCGGACCTGCTTGGTGTCCAGCAGGTTGCCGTTCGGGCCGATGGCGCAGGTCAGCGACGTGACCAGCTCTTCGCGGATGGCATCCAGCGGCGGGTTGGTGACCTGCGCGAAAGACTGCACAAAGTAATCGAACAGGAGCCGGGGCCGCTTGGAGAGCACTGCCACCGGGGTGTCCGAACCCATGGCGCCCAGCGGCTCGGCGCCGGTACGGGCCATCGGGCCGAGCAGGATCCTGAGCTCTTCGGTGGTGTAGCCGAACGTCCGCTGGCGGATGTTGACGGAGGCAGCCGTGTGGACCACGTGCTCGCGCTCGGGGAGGTCGTTGAGGTCGATCAGGTTGTCCTTGACCCACTCGGCCCAGGGGTTGGCCGCGGCCACCTCTGCCTTGACCTCTTCGTCGTCGATGATGCGGCCGGCGTCGGTGTCCACCAGGAACATCTTGCCCGGCGAAACGCGGCCCTTTTTGACCACCTTGGAGGCTTCGACGTCGATCACGCCGACTTCGGAGGCGAAGACCACCAGGCCATCCTCCGTGATCCAGTAACGTCCGGGGCGGAGGCCGTTCCGGTCCAGGGTGGCGCCCACCAAATTGCCGTCGGTGAAAGACACGGCGGCGGGGCCGTCCCACGGTTCCATCAGGAGCGAGTGGTACTCGTAGAACGCACGCCGGGCCGGATCCATGGTGGCGTGGTTTTCCCAGGCCTCGGGGATCATCATCATGATGGAGTGCGTGATGGGGCGGCCGGAAAGCCACAGCAGTTCGGCGACCTCGTCGAAGGACGCGGAGTCGGAGGCACCGGGGGTGCAGATCGGGTACAGCTCCTCCGGCGCATCCCCCAGCAGCGGGTTGGCCAGCTGGGACTGGCGGGCGCGCATCCAGTTCCGGTTGCCCTTGACCGTGTTGATCTCACCGTTGTGGGCGATGGTGCGGAACGGCTGGGCCAGTGGCCAGGAGGGGAACGTGTTGGTGGAGAAGCGCGAGTGAACGATCGCCAGCTTGGTCTTGAAACGCTTGTCCGAGAGGTCCGGATAGAACGGCTCCAGCTGGGCAGTGGTGAGCATGCCCTTGTAGACGATGGTCCGGGAGGACAGCGAGGGGAAGTACACGCCGTACTTGTTCTGGGCACGCTTGCGGATCCGCCAGGCGCGGGAGTCCAGCTCGTTGCGGTCCAGCTCTTCGCCGGTGGCCGGGGCCAGGAACGGCTGGGAGAAGTAGGGCATGCAGGCGCGGGCCATGGCACCGACGAGGTCGGCAACGATGGGCACCTCACGCCAGCCCAGCACCTTCAGGCCTTCGTCGGCGGCAAGGCCTTCGATGCCTGCCTTGGCGGCATCGGCTTCGCGCTGCTCGGCGGGCAGGAAGGCCGTTCCGGCAACGTACTGCCCGGGCGCGGGAAGTTCGAACTCGCTAACGGCACGGAAAAACTCGTCGGGGATCTGCATCAGCAGGCCGGCACCGTCACCGGTTCCCTCGTCGGCGCCCACGGCACCGCGGTGCTCGAGGTTGCGCAGCGCGGTCAGGGCGGCGTCGACAATGTCATAGCCGGGCTCGCCGCGGAGGGTGGCGATGATCGCAAGACCGCAGGCGTCCTTCTCCTGCTCCGGGTTGTACAGGCCACGCGCCTCCGGCAGGGCAGCAAATCGCTTGAACGGCGACATGGCAGCCTCAGGCTTGTCCGGTTCGGACCAGCTGGGAGTGTGAAGAGTTTGGCTCATGGGGAGACGTCCTTCCTCCTGATCGTGCGTATGGAAGGGACACCGTTGGCCCCACTCGTCGGCGCCACTGTGATGGGCGCAACAAAGTGTTACTACTGGAAATTGTAGGTCAGCACGGCCTGCTGAACTAACAGTTACGCAGGCCCCCGACCCGGGATTGACCGGCCGGCAGCTCTATGCTGGTCCGGGCTGTCCCGATGCCACGACGCTGTGGTGTTTGGGCGCTGCGAGCGGTGGCTCTGCGACCCTGCTTGCCGGCTGGCTACTTCGTGCTGCCAGCCTCCGGCGCGGTTCCTGCGGCTTTGCTGCCGGACCTTCCGGCCGCCGGTGAGTCCTTAAGGGACTGCCCGCCTGCCGAAGTTTCCTGCTCCTCTTCCGTTGGGGTGGAAGGGCGCCTGGAACCGCTTTGGTTATCAGGGAGATTATCACGCGATTCACTATCTGAGACAACAGGGTCCGTATCACGGACCGGCTCTGCGTCCCCGCCAACCTGGTCAGTTGTGGGTTCCCGGCCGTCCAGATAGACGGTGTCAGGCTGGGGTTTTCCCTTCCTTCCCAGGAGTATGAAGGCAACCAGCGCCACCACGAAGACCAGGATGCTGGTCCAGACATTCAGCCGGGCGGTGATGCCGAAGAGGTTGATCTGCTCCGCGTCATCTATGCGCATGGCTTCGATCCAGACCCTGCCCAGGGTGTAATACATGGCGTACAGCCAGAAGAGGCGGCTGCGGCGGAAGTGGAACCTGCGGTCCAGGGCCAGGAGAAGCAGCACGCCCGCGATGTTCCACAGCGACTCGTACAGGAACGTCGGGTGGAACAGGGTGTCTGCCGGCACTCCGGCCGGGAAGTTGGCGTTGTCGGCATCGATCTGCAGGCCCCATGGCAGCGTGGTGGGCCCGCCGAAGAGTTCCTGGTTGAAGTAGTTGCCCCAGCGGCCCACGGCCTGGGCCAGCAGCAGCCCGGGAGCCGCGGCGTCCAGGAAGGCGGTGAGCTTTACGCCTGACCGGCGGCAGCCGATCCAGGCGCCCACAACGCCAAGCACCACGGCGCCCCAGATTCCCAGGCCGCCACGCTGGATCTGCGGGATCAGCCACAGGTCCCCGGTGCCGTCGAACCCGGGGCCGAAGTAGGCATCCGGAGAGGACACCACATGGTAGAGCCGTCCGCCGATGATGCCGAACGGGATGGCCCAGATAACGATGTCCCAGACGCTTCCCTCCGGTGCGCCGCGCCGCGCCCAGCGGACGGACGTGAGCCACAGGCCCACGATGATGCCCGCCAGGATGCAGAGGGCGTAGGCGTGGATGCGCAGCGAACCCCACGGCAGCGGGATGTCGAAGCCGGACCAGTCCGGGCTAGGGATGCTGGCCGGCACCATGGCCGCGGCGTGGAGGAGGGTCTGCATGAGGGCTACTTCCTGGTCAGTCCGGTGCTGAGGTCTTTGGTCAGGCTGGCAACAGCTTCCACACCGCCATCCCTGATGGCGGACACCAGGGCGGTGCCCACGATCACGCCATCGGCATACGCGGCGATCTCCGACACCTGCTCAGCGGTTGAGACGCCAAGGCCGACGCAGACGCGCTCGGCGCCGGCTTCCTTGGCCGCTGCCACGACGCCCTTGGCCGCAGAGCTGACCGAGGTCCGGGCGCCCGTGACCCCCATGATCGAGACGGCGTACACAAAGCCGCGGCTGGCCTCCACCGTGCGCTTCATGCGCTCCGTGGACGACGACGGCGCCACCAGGAACACCCGGTCCAGGCCGTACTTGTCGGACGCTTCCATCCATTCCGCGGCTTCGTCCGGAATCAGGTCGGGCGTGATCAGGCCGGCTCCGCCGGCCTCGGCCAGGCGGCGCGAGAACTCGTCCACGCCCATCCGGACCACGGGGTTCCAGTACGTCATGACCAGAACGGCGGCATCGGTCTGGCTGGTGATGCCGGCAACGACGTCGAAGACCTGGCGGACCGCGAAGCCCTTGGCCAGCGCCTCCGTGGTGGCCGCCTGGATGACCGGGCCGTCCATGACCGGGTCCGAGTACGGGATGCCGATTTCGATCAGGTCCGCACCGTTCCGGGCCAGTGCGATGCCGGCGGCAATGGTGTCCTCAACCGTGGGGTACCCGGCGGGCAGGTATCCGATCAGGGCCGCCCGTCCTTCTGCGCGGGCCTTGTCGATGGCGACTGCCGATTTGCTGGTGCTGCTGATGTTCTGAACCCCGGTCACAGCTGCTCCCCTTCCTTGCCGATGGCGGCCTCTGCGGAATCCTTGTCCAGCAGGTCGAACCACTCCGCTGCGGTGGCCACGTCCTTGTCACCGCGCCCGGACAGGTTCACGATCACGATCTTCTCCGAAGCGCCGCCTGCGTCACCCGCTTCCGCCGCCAGCCGCTGGCCTACCTTGATGGCGCCGGCGAGGGCGTGCGAGGACTCGATGGCGGGAATGATGCCCTCGGTGCGGCACAGGAGCCGGAAGGCCTCCATGGCTTCGCTGTCCGTGATGGGCTCGTAGCTGACCCGACCGATGTCGGCGAGGTAGGAGTGCTCCGGGCCGACGCCCGGGTAGTCCAGGCCTGCGGAGATGGAGTGGGACTCGATGGTCTGGCCGTCGTCGTCCTGCATGAGGTAGGAGCGGGCGCCGTGCAGCACACCGGGCTTGCCCAGCGTGATGGTGGCCGCGTGCCGGCCGGTTTCGACGCCGTCGCCGCCTGCCTCGAAGCCGTAGATCTTCACGGACGGGTCATCCAGGAAGCCGTGGAAGATGCCGATCGCGTTGGAGCCGCCGCCGATGCACGCGCAGACGGCGTCGGGAAGGCGGCCGGCCTGCTCGATGATCTGGGCGCGGGCCTCCTCGCCGATAACCTCGTGGAAGTAGCGGACCATTGCCGGGAACGGGTGCGCGCCGGCGGCAGTGCCCAGCAGGTAGTGGGTGTTGCCGACGTTCGCCACCCAGTCGCGGAGCGCCTCGTTGATGGCGTCCTTGAGCGTCTGCGAACCGTTGGTGACCGGGATCACCGTGGCGCCGAGGAGTTCCATCCGCGCCACGTTCAAGGCCTGCCGGCGGCAGTCTTCCGCGCCCATGTAGACAACGCATTCCAGGCCCAGCAACGCTGCGGCGGTGGCGCTGGCCACTCCGTGCTGGCCTGCGCCGGTTTCGGCTATGACGCGGGTCTTGCCCATGCGCTTGGCCAGGAGTGCCTGGCCCAGGACGTTATTGATCTTGTGCGAGCCGGTGTGGTTCAGGTCCTCGCGCTTGAGGAAGATCCGCACTCCCCCGGCGTGTTCGGCAAAGCGCTTGGCCTCGGTCAGCAGTGAGGGCCGGCCGGAGTAGTTCCTGTTCAGCTCGGCGATCTGGGCGATGAAGTCAGGATCAGCCTTCGCCTTCTCGAACGTGTCCTCAAGCTCGTCAAGGGCCGCGATCAGTGACTCGGGCATCCACCGGCCCCCGTAGGAGCCGAAGTAGGGTCCCGGGGCGTGCTTGAGGGAGCCGCCCTGCAGGAATGCATCCACCGAGCCTTCGTCAGAGCCGGCTGTCGGCGCTTCGGCCATCAGTCTCACCATCCTGTTCACTTTTCACTAATGAGTTGTCATGCGGCATCCTGTCCGCGGCTGCGTGCGAAGCCGGATGGGACGGGATGGAGCCGGCGCTACGCGCGTGCGGCGATGGCAGCGGCACCAGCCGCGGTAAATTCGGCGATCCGCTCCCGCGGCGTTGAGTCGCTGACCAGGGCCTCGCCCACCAGGATGGCGTTGGCGCCACTGGCAGCGTAGTGCCTGACGTCGTCGACGCCGCGCACCCCGGATTCTGCGATGACCAGCGCCTCGGCGGGAATCATCCCGGCGAGGGAGGCGAAAACTGAACGGTCGACGTCGAGCGTCTTGAGGTTGCGCACGTTCACGCCGATGATGCGCGCCCCCGCCGCCACCGCCCGTTCGATTTCCTCTTCCGTGTGGGTCTCCACCAGCACGTTCATGCCGAGTTCGCGGCTGAGCGAGCTGAATTCCTGGAGCTGGCCGTCCGAAAGGGCTGCGACGATGAGCAGGATCAGGTCCGCGCCGTGGGCGCGGGCCTCCCAGATCTGGTACTCGTCGAGCGTGAAGTCCTTGCGCAGCAGCGGAACGTCCACACGGGCGCGGACGGCGTCGAGGTCCGCGAGGGAACCGTGGAAGCGCCGCTGCTCGGTGAGGACGCTGATGACTGCGGCGCCGCCGTCGGCGTACTGCTCGGCGAGCGATGCAGGATCCGCGATCGCAGCCAGGTCGCCTTTGGAGGGGCTGCGGCGCTTGATTTCGGCGATAACCTTCAGCTGGTCCCGGGGGTCCAAAGGACCGCCAAGCGCGGCCCAGGCGTCCCGGACCGGAGCAGCGGCCGACGCCAGGTCCTTCAGTTCCGCAAGCGACACGAGGCGCTTCCTGGCCTCCATATCCTCCCTGACACCGGCATTGATGTCATCGAGAACAGTCGCCATCAGTGGCCGGAGTTCTTCAGCTTGCTGCCTTCGACGCCGTAGCCTGCCTTGCGCATGACGAAGCCCAGAATCAGGCCGAGAACCATCACTGCTGCGCCCGCGATGAAGATCGGGGTGTTGGCAATGACAAACGCGATGGAGCAGACCAGCGCGCCGACCAGCATCACGATCACGCAGGTCCAGGCTGCCGGGCTGTTGCCGTGGCCGAGTTCCTGGCTGTGGTCAACGCCGTGGTGGACAGCGGATTCCGTGGCGGACTTGGACGCGGACGCGGGTGCTTTGCTCATGTGAATCTCCTCAGGATCAATACTGCTTACATTCTGCCATTTTTTGGCCGGGACCCCGTTATCGGCTGCCCGCAGAGGGGCAATTGCCGGATCAGGCGCGGATCCGGCGACCGTCCGCGACGGTCCGTCGACCTTGGTGCGGTCAGGTGGGGTCGTCTCCGCGTGAAAGACGGTCCCAGCTGTCGATCTCGTCCACCGGCCCGGCGGTGGCTGCGGCGCTGCCCGTTGTCCGCGCGTCGTATTTTGTCCGCGACTTCCAGTACCGGCCCGCCGGAATGATCAGCAGGGCGCCCAGCGCCAGGAGGACACCGACGACGACGGCGATCGCCGGGAAGGCGGTCACAGTCACCCCGGCGCTGCTTCCGGTGACACCCGTGGCGGCGGCAATGGAGCCTTGCGCGGCTGCCAGTGGGTCCGCAAGCACGGTGGCTGCCGCCCCGACGATGCCGGCTGATGCCAGCACGATGATGGCCGTGATGATCCACCGGGCGATCCGTCCGGCGATGGCAGCAGCCAGGCCGCCGGCGAGGGCGACGAGCGCCAGCGCCGTCACCGCGGTGGCAGCCTTGCTCCCCTGAACCTGCAGCGCGGTCTGGGCGCTGCCGGCCTGGCCCACCTGGTTGGGGTCGAGTGTGACAGTGATCCAGGTCTGCGTGGTGGTTCCGAACACCGCCAGGGCCAGCACGGCAACCAGCAGCACCAGCGTGGACTTGCGGGCCCAGGCCGGGGTTCCTGCGGCCTTGGACGCGCTGCCGGCAGTGACGTCCGGAACCGGCATCAGGCGCCCGCCTGGGTTGTGGTTCCGGCGTCGGGGATGGTCTCGGCCGAGATGTTGTGCAGGGAACCGGCGGTGTGGACGGCCCGCAGCGGGGCCGCGGCCTTGTTCACGGTTTCCAGCGCCTCGGTGGGGTTGACGGAGTCCGCCACGATGCCGCCGCCGGCCTGGACGTAGGCACGTCCTTCGCGGAGCAGCGCCGAGCGGATGGCGATGGCCATGTCCATGTCGCCGGCGAAGTCCAGGTAGCCCACCACGCCTCCGTAAATGCCGCGGCGGTGGGGCTCAAGTTCGTCGAGCAGCCGCAGCGCCCGCGGTTTCGGGGCGCCGGACAAGGTGCCCGCCGGGAAGGTGGCCTTCAGTACGTCGTAGGCCTTGGCCTGCGGTGACAGCGTGCCCACCACCGTGGAGACGAGGTGCATGATGTGGCTGAACCGCTCCACTTCCATGAACTGGGTGACGTCCACCGTCCCGGCCACGCAGACCTTGGAGAGGTCGTTGCGGGAGAGATCCACCAGCATCAGGTGCTCTGCGCGTTCCTTCTGGTCCGCCAGGAGTTCCTCGGCCAAGGCTTTGTCCCCTTCGACGGTCTTGCCGCGGGGGCGGGAGCCGGCGATCGGGTGGGTAATGACTTCCTGGCCGGTCACGGTCACAAGCGCCTCGGGTGAGGAGCCGACGATGGAGTATTCCCGGCCGTCCGCGTCTTCGAGGCTGAAGATGTACATGTACGGGCTCGGGTTGGTGTTGCGGAGCACCCGGTAGACGTCCAGGGGCGACGCGCGGCACTCCATCTCGAAGCGGCGGGAGATCACCACCTGGAAGACTTCGCCGTCGACGATTGCTTCCTTGCCGCGGTCCAGGGCGGCGAGGTAGTCCGTTTCGTCCCACCGTTCCTGCACGCTGGAGGCAAAATCGAGCGCAGCGGGCTCCAGCACGGAAACCGGCTGGGCCACGGGCGTGCTGATCTGGGTCAGCAGGGCTTTAACCCGGGCCACGGCGTCGTGCCAGGCCTCATCCACGCGGTCGGAGCTGCCGTCGAAGTTGATGGCGTTGGCGATGAGCAGGACCGTGCCGTCCACGTTGTCATGCACGGCCATGTCGGTGACCAGGTTCAGTGCCATTTCGGGCAGCTGGAGGTCGTCTTCGGGCGGGCTGGTCAGCCGTTCCCAGTGCCTGACGGTTTCCCAGCCGAGGAACCCCACCAGGCCGGAGGTGAACGGGGGCAGCCCGTCGAACCTGTCCGTGCGGAGGGCTTCGATGGTGTCCCGGATGGCGTCCACCGGATTGCCATCCACGGGCACACCGACCGGCGGCTGTCCCAGCCAGTGCGCGTTGCCATCCTTGGTGGTGAGCGTCGCGCGCGACCTGGCGCCGATGAACGAGTACCTGGACCACGTCCCGCCGACCGCCGCCGACTCCATCAGGAACGTTCCGGGCTGGCCCTGGGCCAGCTTCCGGTAGAGGCCAATGGGTGTCTCCGCATCCGCCAGCACCTTGAGGCGGACGGGAATGACACGGCTGCTGCCTGCGAGTTCGCGGAACTCCTCGAGGCCCGGGCTGATGATTCCAAGGTCCTGCATGGCTATGCTTCTCCGCCTGTTCTGGTTCGACGCCG
Organism: Arthrobacter sp. B6; assembly: GCF_001663775.1. GTDB lineage: Bacteria > Actinomycetota > Actinomycetes > Actinomycetales > Micrococcaceae > Arthrobacter. The sequence goes on from NZ_KV467168.1 coordinate 621,809, forward strand.
GGTGGAGGGCGTCAGTTGTATGCTGCCGAAAGTATGTAGGGATGCGGGCCGGTCCCGCGTTCCGTGAAGCCTTTTCCAGGGACGCCGGTCAGAGGGCCGTGCCCGTCCGCACCTCAAGGCCCCTGCCGTCGAAGCAGGTGCGGCTGCCTGTGTGACAGGCGGCGCCAACCTGGTCCACACGCACCAGGAGCGCATCGCCGTCGCAGTCCATGGCCACGGATTTGACCCACTGGACGTGGCCGGACGTGTCGCCCTTGCGCCAATACTCCTGGCGGGAGCGCGAATAGAACGTGACGCGGCCGCTGGTCATGGTGCGGTGCAGCGCTTCGTCGTCCATCCAGCCGAGCATCAGCACCTCGTTGGTATCGAACTGCTGCACGACGGCGGCCACCAGCCCGGCGCCGTCCCGCTTCAGTGCAGCGGCTACTTCGACGGGAAGCGGGCTGGCTTCGGGCGCGCCAGCAGGCGTCGCCGCCGGGGCGGCCGCAGCAGGTGCGGACAGGGGCGAACCGGGGGCTCGGGCGGGGGCGGGCTGCTCAGACATCAGACCAAGTCTAGTGCCTCCCCACAGCCCCCGCCGGAGTGTGAAGAACCGCACATTGGGGCTGGCGGTTCTGCTGCCCAACTCCCCCGCTGTCGTGCTAGTTTCACAAGTGATGCATTTCGTCGACCCGTCCCGAGAAGTCCTGGCCGAAACCCTGCTGGCGGCTGGCCCTGATGCCCCCACCCTTTGCAGGGGCTGGCGCACCAGGGACCTTGCCGCGCACCTTTACCTGCGCGAACGCAAGGCGGCCGTAGGGCTGGGCCTCATCATCAAGAGCCTGTCCAGGGCGTCGGACAAGGCCACCGCCAAGCTGGCTGCGAAGCTGAAGACCGGCGATGACTACACCCGCCTGGTGAACACCTTCCGGGCGGGTCCGCCGGCACTGTCCCCCATGAACATCAAGGCGTTGGACGAAAGCTCCAACCTCATTGAGTACTTCGTCCACACTGAGGACGTCCGCCGCGCCGTGGACCGCTGGGCACCGCGGGCACTCGACGAAGCGTACTCCGAGGCGCTGTGGGACGAGCTCATCAAGCGAGCCGCCATCCTGTACCGCGGCGTGGACCTCGGCATTGTCCTGGTCCGCCCATCGGGCCCGCGGCACGTGGCCAAGCGCGCCCCTGTTTCGGTGGCAATCGTCGGGGAGCCCGGCGAGCTGCTGATGCACGCCCACGGCCGGACACGCCACGCGCTGGTCACGTTCGAAGGCCAGCCCGACGCCGTCGCGCTGCTCCAGTCCGCAGAAGTGGGCCTCTAGGCTTCCCCAACTAAGTAGCAGCAGGTGTCGTTTTGAGCCCTCATAACGACATCAGCTGCGACTTAGTTGGGTTGGAACGCGCTTCAGCGGACCTCGAAGCCAGCTTCGCGGATGGCCTGCTTGACCTGGGACATCATGTCGTCCGGGCCCCAGTGGAAAATCGATGCGGCCAGCACGGCGTCGGCTCCGGCGGCAACGGCCGGCGCGAAGTGCGCTGGCTCCCCCGCGCCGCCTGAGGCGATGATCGGAACCTTCACCGCGGCACGGACCAGGCGGATCAGCTCCAGGTCGAAGCCGTCCTTGGTGCCGTCGGCGTCGATGGAGTTCAGCAGGATTTCGCCTACGCCGCGGTCTGCCGCCTCCTTGGCCCAGGCCACGGCGTCGATGCCCGTGCCGGTGCGGCCGCCGTGGGTGGTGACTTCAAAGCCTGACGCCGTGGGCTCGGAACCGGGCCGGGTGCGTCGGGCGTCCACCGAGAGGACCAGCACCTGCGAGCCGAAGTGGCGGGTGATTTCGTCGATGACTTCCGGGCGGGCGACGGCGGCTGTGTTGATGGAGGCCTTGTCGGCGCCGAAACGCAGGAGTTTGTCCACTTCGGCGACGCCGCGGACGCCGCCGCCCACGCACAGCGGGATGAAGACTTCCTCGGCGGTGCGGCGGACCACGTCGAAGGTGGTTTCACGGTTGCCCGAGGACGCAGTGACGTCCAGGAAGGTCAGCTCGTCGGCGCCGGCGTTGTCGTAGCGGTGCGCAAGCTCTACGGGGTCACCAGCGTCGCGGAGTCCTTCAAAGTTGACGCCCTTGACGACGCGTCCGGCGTCGACGTCGAGGCAGGGAATGACTCGTACAGCTACAGCCATGGGTACTCCTGGAATTCTCTGGTGGATACGGCGCTACCGAAAAGCGGCAACTCAGATGCGGCAGGCGTGGATGCTGCTGACCAGGATGGCGCGGGCGCCGAGGTCGTAAAGCTCGTCCATGATCCGGTTGGTTTCCTTCTTGGGAACCATCGAGCGGACGGCCACCCATTCCGAATCGCGCAGCGGCGAGACGGTGGGCGATTCCAGGCCGGGGGTCAGTGCTGCTGCCTGCTCCACCAGTTCCTTGCGGATGTCGTAGTCCATCAGGACGTACTGGCGCGCCACCAGGACACCCTGGAGGCGGCGGATGAGGACCTCAATTTCCTTGGCGGTGCCGTTCGCGGCGCCGCCTTCTCCGGTGCGGCGGATCAGCACTGCCTCGGACTTGAGGATCGGTTCTCCGAAGATCTCCATCCCGGCGGCCTTGAGCGTGTTGCCGGTTTCGACGACGTCGGCAATGGCGTCCGCGACGCCCAGGCGCACGGAGGATTCAACGGCGCCGTCGAGGCGGATTACTTTGGCTTTGATTCCGAGCCCCGCGAGGTAGCCGCGGAGCAGTCCGTCGTAGCTGGTGGCCAGGCGCTTGCCCTCAAGCGCTTCGACGCTGGCGAAGTCGCCCACGGGGCCTGCGAAACGGAAAGTCGACGCGGCGAAGCCCAGCGGGAGTAGCTCCTCAGCCTCCACCTCGGCGTCCAGCAGGAGGTCGCGGCCGGTGATGCCGACGTCGAGCGTTCCCTGGCCGACGTAGACGGCGATGTCACGCGGGCGGAGGAAGAAGAACTCAATGTCGTTGTCCGGGTCCACCATGACCAGTTCCCGCGTGTCCCGGCGCTGGCGGTAGCCGGCTTCGGACAGCATGGCGGAGGCGGCTTCGGACAGGGAGCCTTTGTTGGGGACGGCTACTCGCAGCATGGGGGTCTTTCTTGGTTGGGAGGTCTGTTGATCAGGCAAACGGGGCCACTTGGAGCACGGCAGACAGGGCTGGCCGCAGCTGCAGCAGTGGCTACAGATGCTTGTAGACGTCTTCCAGGGTCAGGCCTTTGGCGAGCATCAAAACCTGCAGGTGGTAGAGCAGCTGGGAGATTTCCTCGGCCGCGGCTTCATCGGATTCGTACTCGGCAGCCATCCACACTTCGGCTGCTTCCTCCACGACTTTCTTGCCGATGCCGTGGACTCCGGACTCCAATTCAGCGACGGTGCGGGAGCCTGCCGGGCGGGTGGCTGCCTTCTCACTCAGTTCAGCGAACAGCGTCTCGAAATTCTTCACGCCCTACAGCCTACTTGCTGCGGGCCGGAGGGCGCCTGTCGGGCCGTTGCATGACGGGCGCGATGTGAGTGAAGACACAACGCGCCCGTCAGCGGCCTATGTGTACTGCTTGAGCACGACGGCGGTGGCCAGGGCAGCGGTAACGGCCTCGTGGCCCTTGTCCTCGCTGGATCCGGGCAGCCCGGCGCGGTCAAGGCCCTGCTGCTCGGTATCGCAGGTCAGGACCCCGAAGCCCACCGGCACGCCGGTGGCAACGCTGACGTCGGTCAGCCCCGTCGTCGCCGCCTGGCAGACGTACTCGAAGTGCGGTGTGCCGCCGCGGATCACGACGCCGAGGGCCACCACGGCGTCGAAGTGCGGTGCCAGCCGCGCGGCAGCGACGGGGAGCTCAAAGCTTCCGGGCACCCGCAGCACGGTGGGCTCGCTGATTCCGGCGTCCTTGGCCGCGCGAAGTGCGCCGTCGAGCAGGCCGTCCATGATCTGGGTGTGCCAGCTGGCGGCCACGATGGCCAGCCTAAGCTGCGACGTTTCCGCCGGGTTGAGGGTAGTGAGGTCGATATCGGGTGCGCCGTGGCCACTCATGGGTATGTTGGGTTCCGTTCAGTCTTGTTCGTGCTGGAAAATTTCGGGTGCGGACGAGCCGGGCACCGCCGCCACATGGGTGTCCAGCGTCAGCCGGTGCTCCATGCGGTCCTTTTTGGTCTGCAGGTAGCGGATGTTCTGGTCACGCGAGGGCACCTCGGTGGGAACCATCTCCACCACCTTGACACCCGCCTTGGCGAGCCTGTTCTGCTTGTCCGGGTTGTTGCTCAGGAGCCGGACCTCGTGCAGGCCCATCTCCGCCAGGACCTGGGCAGCAGCGTTATAGGAACGGGCGTCCACCGGCAGGCCCAGCTGTTCGTTGGCCTCTACCGTGTCGAAACCGGCCTCCTGGAGGGCGTAGGCCTTGATCTTATTGGCCAGACCGATTCCCCGGCCTTCCTGTCCGCGCAGGTACAGGAGGGTTCCGCCGAGCTCATGGATCATTTCCAGGGCAAAGGCCAGTTGCTCGCCGCAGTCGCAGCGGTAGGAGCCAAAGATGTCACCCGTGAGGCATTCGGAGTGCAACCGGACCAAAGGAGCCTTGCCGTCCTTGGGCGCGTTTGGCGAGCTGACGGCAAGGTGCTCTGCGCCAGTCACGAGGTCAGTCCACGCCTGCGCCACAAAGTCCCCAAACGCCGTGGGCAGTTGAACAATGGGGCCACCGCTAACTGGGTGAAGGACTTTACTGTCGCCTGCCTGCCCCTTGTGGTGGCCGTTGCCGTGGTTGCCCTCGTGGCTGTCGTCACTGGCTCCGGAAGCCGTCATCGTTTCTCCTCTTCTCCGCCCGGGTGAATAACCCCGGTGTCACTCTCCGCTGCAGCCGCCGGTCTTGCTTCAAGGTAGGCCACCAGATCCTCGATAGAGATCAGGGGACAACCGTGTTCGGCGGCAAAAATCCGCAGTCCGTCCAGACGCATCATTTCACCATCGTCGTACACCACCTCCGCGATCACGCCCACGGGCTCCAGGCCGGCAAGCCGGCACAGGTCCACGGCCGCCTCGGTGTGGCCGGCGCGTTCGCGCACTCCACCCTTAACTGCCCGCAGCGGGAATATATGCCCGGGCCGGGTCAGGGAGGCCGGACCGGCGGCGGGGTCAGCCAGGATGCGGGCAGTCAAGGCCCGGTCCGTGGCCGAGATGCCGGTGCTGACGCCCACTGCGGCGTCGCAAGATACTGTGTAGGCCGTGCCTTTGGCATCCTGGTTCACCGCGACCATGGGAGGCAATGCCAGGTCGTCGGCGCGTTCCCCGGAAAGCGGGACGCAGATGACGCCGGAGCTGTAGCGAATGGTCCAGCCCATCAGCGCCGGAGTGGCGTGCTGGGCGGCGAAGATGATGTCGCCTTCGTTTTCGCGGTCCTCGTTGTCAACTACCAGCACGGGGCGGCCTGCGGCCATGGCGCGGATGGCGTCCTCCACGGCGTCCAGTCCCAGTGCGGCCTTTGTTGGCTGCTCCAGGTGCGCGGTGCCGTTCATCGGGTTCCTCCAGTGGCTGCGCCGGTGCTGAAGGCCAGCAGCCGTTCGGTGTACTTGGCGAGGACGTCAACCTCGAGGTTGACCCTGCTTCCGGTGGATTTGGCACCCAGCCCGGTTTCAGCGAGGGTGGTGGGGATCAGCCCCACTTCGAACCAGGGCTCGGGTTCCGCTGCCGGGCTGACGGCGGTCACTGTGAGTGAGACGCCGTCGATGGCGATGGAGCCCTTTTCTGCGATGTAGCGCGCCAGGTTGGCCGGCACGCCGAACCGCAGCCGCTCCCAGTTGCCCAGTGGCTCGCGCTCCAGCAGCTGCCCAACGCCGTCGACATGGCCCTGGACAACGTGGCCGTCCAGCCGGCCGCCTGCAGGGACGCAACGCTCAAGGTTGACGGAGTCGCCGGCGGCGAGTTCGCCGATGGTGCTGCGGACCAGCGTTTCGCCCATGACATCCACGCTGAAGTCCCTGCCGTCGATCCGGGTGGCGGTCAGGCAGACACCGTTGACTGCGATGGAGCCGCCCAGGGCGAGGCCCTCGGTGCTGGCGGGGGCGTGGAGCCTGACGGTGGCGCTGGTGTCGCCGTCCCGTTCAACGGACAGGACCCGCCCCTGCTCGGCAATTATTCCGGTAAACATCAGTGCCCTCCCAAGGCTGGTTCCGCGCCTGCAAGGCCCGGTTGTGGTTCCAAAGGTTGTGTGTTGTGGGGACGCAGGTGCAGCCGGAGGTCCCGGCCCAGCGTCCTGACGGCGCCGCCGTCGGACTGGTCCCAGTTCCAGTGCTGGGCGTTCCGCAACGTTGTGATGCCGAGTCCGTTCAGTGCCGGTGTGCCGGACCCCAGCAGCGTGGGAGCCAGATATACGATCAGCTCGTCAACGAGGCCGGCAGCAAGGAACGCGCTGAGGATCCGCGAGCCGCCTTCCACCATGACGTGGCGGATTCCTGCTGCGAACAGCAGCGAGAGCGCCTCATGCGGATCACGCGTGGGCAGGTGGAGCACCCTTCCGTCGTCGCCGTGGACGGCCGCGTCCGCCGGGATGGCACGCAGGCCCATCACGGCGCGGAGGGGCTGTTTGCCCGCCACCACGCCGGAGGAGTCGCGGGCGGTCAGCCGCGGGTTGTCGATGAGCACGGTCTGCGTCCCCACCAGGATGGCGTCGATCCTCCCGCGCAATCCGTGGTTGTCCGCGAGGGATTCGGGACTGGAGATCCACTGGCTGGTCCCGTCCTCGGCGGCGATGCGGCTGTCGAGTGTCTGGGCAATGTGGAGGGTCACGAACGGCCGCTTTTCGGCAACTCCCTGGAACCACTGGCGGTTCAGCTCAAGCGCCTCCTCCGCGGCGAGTCCGCTGCGCACCCTGACACCGGCGTCGCGGAGGGTGGTGGCGCCGCCCGCCGCCGGGTCATGGGGGTCGTCCACGGCATAGATAACGTCAGTGATTCCCGCTTCGATGATCGCCTGGGCGCACGGCCCCGTCCGGCCGACGTGGTTGCATGGTTCCAGGGTGACCAACATGGTGGCGCCGCGCAGGTCCAAGCCGGTTGCCTCGGCCTGGGCGATGGCGTCGGCTTCGGCGTGTGCCGTCCCGGCGCCGCGGTGGAACCCGGTCACCAGATGCCGGCCTTCAGCGTCGACGACGACGGCGCCCACCAGCGGGTTGGCGCCGCGCGGGCCGCGCAGGGCTGCGTCAAGGGCGGCTTCCATGGCGCGTGTTTCCGCGGCGGTGAACGCAGACACCATCCTGGTGTCCTGGGAGACCGGCGCCTCCTGCCCTGTGGACGCGGTCATGGCCTGACCGCCGGCCCGGCGGCTTCAGCTTCCACGCCAAGAGGAGTCAGGGCGTCGAAGAGCCATCGCAAAGGGTTCATGTGTGTTGTCGTTCCTTCCCTCTAGAACCGCGATGGCTCCGGGGGTATACGACAGCAGAAGGCTGCGGCATCAAATGATGCCGCAGATACAGCTGTACGTGCTTCTCTCATCCAGACTTTAACTGTCGGTACCGGAATTTCACCGGTTCAACCGTCCGCCGGTTCCCTCCCTGGTGGGAAAGCGCCGGCTCGCGGGTCGCGGACTGTCACCGCCGGTTCGGACTTACACCGACCCCGGAGCACGTATTGTGTGTTGCTATTCTGCCACAACCATGAAGGTGGGCTGACTATTCCGGCGACCCCGCGCGTAACGTTTGGCTGCCCGCTTTGCGCAGCTGTTCAATGGCCGCCGCCGGGTCCTCCGCGCCGTAAACGGCCGAGCCCGCAACGAAGACGTTGGCTCCCGCTTCGGCTGCCCGGTTGATGGTTTCCTCGGTGATGCCGCCGTCAACCTGGATGGCCACTCCGATTCCCGAGCCGTCGATGGCCGCCCTGGCCCGGCGGATCTTGGGAAGCGTCAGGTCCAGGAACGCCTGTCCGCCGAAGCCTGGCTCCACGGTCATGATGAGCAGCATGTCCAGTTCGGCCAGCATGTCCAGGTAGGGCTCCACAGGTGTACCGGGCCGCAGCGCCATGCCCGCCTTGGAGCCGCGGGCGCGGAGCTCGCGCGCCAGCTTGATCGGGGCTATGGAGGCCTCGGCATGGAAAGTCACGGAGGCGAGGCCTGCGTCTGCGAATCCCGGGGCCCACCGGTCGGCGTCGGCGATCATCAGGTGCGCGTCCAGCGGCACCGGGCTGACCGCCTGGATCCGCTGGACCACCGGTAGTCCGATGGTGAGGTTGGGAACGAAGTGGTTGTCCATCACGTCCACGTGGACAGCGTCAGCGTTGCTGATGCGGTGCAGTTCCGCCTCGAGGTTGACGAAGTCGGCGGAGAGGATGCTCGGGTTGATGCAGCATTGCGTCACGTGGGTACCTTTCACGGGTCAGGCCTTCTTACGGATCAGGGCGAGGAACATGGCGTCCGTGCTGTGGATGTGGGGCCAGAGCTGGGCAGTCAGCCCGTGCCCGGCGCCCAGGCTGCCGGTGAGGCTGACACTGTCCAGCACCGCGCCGGCGTCGAGGAGTTCCAGGTCGTCGCGCTTGCGCAGTGCGTCAGTCACGACGGTGGTGGTTTCGGCGGGATGCGGTGAGCATGTGACATACGCCACCACGCCGCCCGGGCGGACGGCGGCCAGCGCTGATTTGAGCAGGTCGCGCTGCAGAGGTCCCAGGTCGGCGAGGTCCTTGGGAGTGCGGCGCCAGCGGGATTCCGGCCGGCGGCGGAGCGCGCCGAGTCCGCTGCAGGGGACATCCACCAGGACGCGGTCGAAGGATTCGGCCTGCTCGGTGCCGACGTCGCGGCCGTCGCCGGTGCGGACGTCCCAAGCGTCCTTCGGGACGGCGGAAAGGGCCTGGCTGACGAGTTTTGCCCGGTGCGGCGCGGGTTCGTTCGCGAGGAGTTTGGCGCCCCGGGCATTGGCCAGGGCACCAAGGAGGGCCGCTTTTCCGCCTGGGCCGGCACACAGGTCCAGCCAGGCCTCCGGGCTGGTGGCGCTATCAAGGTCCACCGCGGCCAGTGCGCGGGCCACGAGCTGCGATCCCACGTCCTGGACCCGGGTGGTGCCTTCGCGTACGGAGGCCAGCCGGCCGAGGTCGCCGCCGCTGGAGAGGGCCGAACCCTCAACCAGCTCGCCCGGGGTGGCTCCGTTTTCGAGTGCCTCGTCCAGGCTTCCCAGTCCCGGCAGGGCCACCAGGTTGACCACCGGGGCCGCGTTATCGGCTTCCAGCAGATCGTTGATCTCGGTGGCGGACCGCCCATGGGCCACCAGGGACTGGCGCATGGCACGGACGATCCATTCCGGGTGCGCATGCCGGATGGAAGCGACCTTGGTTTCATCGCTTTCACCGGCGACCAGCACGTCCAGCCATTCGTCGAGGGTGTGCGCCGTGACCTTCCGGAGCACGGCGTTGATGAGCGCAGACGGGCCGGCGCCGATCACGGCGCGGGCCAGGCCAACCGTCTGGTCAAGGGCCGCGTGGGCAGGCACGCGCATGGCCAGCAGCTGATGGGTACCGATCCGAAGGGCATCGAGAACGGCGGGATCAAGCTGGTCCAGCGGCCTGTCGACGCAGCGGGCCAGGACGGCATCGTAAGTACCCTGGCCGCGAAGTGCCCCGTAGCTCAGCTCCGTTGCGAAGCCGGCGTCGCGCTTGTCCAGGCCGTGATGGCGGATACGGGACGGCAGCACCAGGTTGGCATACGCATCCTCCGCAGCCACGGCGCGCAGGACTTCGAAAGCAACCAGCCGCGCCGGATCCGCCCGGCGGGTCCGCTGCGCCGGCGCGTTTTCAGTGAAGCTGCGCTGCGAGGGCCGGTTGCGCTCCCGGCCCTGGGCGTTGCGCTGGCTGCTGTCCCGCTGGCCGCCGCCGCGACCGCCCCGTTGTCCCCCGCCGCCGCCACGCCCCGTACCGCCGGAGCTGCCGCCGCGGCCGGAGCCGCCTGTGTTTCCGCCGGACATGCTCATTCGAACACCACGCTTTCAAGGGAAGCCATACCGCGTGCCCAATCGGCCGCGGCCATCATCTTTTTGCCCGAGGGCTGGATCCGCGTGAGTTCAACGGCGTGGGAGCCGGTGCCTGCCAGGACGCTTTTGCCGCTGAGCATCAGCGCCCCGGGCCCGAGGTCTGTGACCTCCGGCCGGAGCCGGACTGGCTCCAGCTTGACCCGCTGTCCGTCGAGGGTTGTCCAGGCGCCGGGTTCCGGCGTGACCCCGCGGGCGCGCCGGCCGATGGCCAGCGCGGGCTGGCCCCAGTCGATCCGGCCGTCCTCGAGGGTCAGCTTGGGGGCGAGCGAAACGTCTCCCTGCTGCGGCTGCGGGGCAGCCTTGCCCGCATCGACGGCGGAGAGGGTCTGCGCCAGGAGTACGGCACCGCTGTGGGACAGCCGCTCCAGCAGCAGCCCGGCGGTGTCCTCGGGGCCGACGCTTTCTGTCAGGGTCCCGAACACGGGGCCGGTATCCAGGCCGGCTTCGAGCTGGAACGTCACAGCACCGGTGACGTCGTCGCCTGCGATCACAGCGCGCTGCACGGGCGCGGCACCGCGCCAGGCCGGCAGGAGGGAGAAGTGCAGGTTGATCCAGCCGTGCCGCGGTACGCCCAGGGCAGCCGGGGGGATCAGTCCCCCATAGGCAACAATGGCCGCAACATCCGGGTTGACCGCTGCGATCTTTGCCGTTACCTCCGCATCAACCCTGGCCGCGCGGATGACGTCAATGCCGAGCTCGGCGGCGCGCTGTGCAACGGGCGACGGCGTCAGCACCCGTTTGCGTCCGACCGGCGCGTCAGGGCGGGTCAGCACTGCGACGACGTCGAAGCCCGCCTGGACGAGGGCGTCCAGTGACGGCACCGCGACTGCGGGGGTGCCGGCAAAAAGTACCCTCATTCAGCGGCACCGGGCGCCGGGGCACCAAAGCTTGCGCCGCCAAAACTGGACCCGCCGAAACTGGACCCGACTGTTTTGGCGCGCTTCGCCGTCGTGCGTTCCGTAATGGCGTCATAGTTCGCGTTGCGGATGGACCGCAGGGCCTTCTTCCGGTCCTCGCCCTCCAGCCGGTCGGTGTAGAGGATGCCGTCCAGGTGGTCGGTCTCGTGCTGGAAGCAGCGGGCCAGCATGCCCTCACCCTCGACGGTGACGGGATTGCCATGGAGGTCCACGCCGGTGACCTTCGTGGCGCGGAAACGCCGGACAGGGAATCCAAGCCCCGGGATGGACAGGCAGCCTTCCACGTGGTCCGGCTGGTAGTCCTCGCTGTTTTCCAGGACAGGGTTGATGATGTGGCCGTCCACGCCGCCGACGCGGTAGGTAAAGACCCGCTGGCTGACGCCGATCTGCGGTGCGGCGAGGCCGGCGCCGTCCACGTCCTCCATGGTCTCGGTCATGTCCGCCACCAGCTTGGCCAGCTCCGGCCCGAACTCCGTCACGGGATCGGCCACTGTGCGGAGCACAGGATCGCCGATGATGCGGATATTCAGAATGGCCATGTGCTGTCTTTCCTCACGGTTGGCGGATTGGGGAACCAATCCAGTTTAGGCGGTGCGCAGCGGGCTATGCGGTCCGCGCCTGCACGGGCGGGGGCGCGATGGGCAGCAGCGCTGTGCCGGCGCTGATGGTGTCGGCGGACAGTTCCCAGACGCGCCGCAGTGCGCAGAACTTCCACCAGTGGTGCTTCAGGACGTCCGGGTTTGCCCGCACCGGCCGCACTTCCGTCTCGCCGATGGCCACTGCAAGGAGGACGGGGTTTTCGCCGTGTTTCCAGGCCTCCCACTCACCGGCGACGGGATCCACCAGGCTTTCTTCCGCCTTCATTCCGGCGACCAGCTGCATGACTACCTTGTCGTCGAGGGGCTTGACCGTTCCGTCCCGAGTGGTGCCTTTGGTTTTGTAGTCGATGAGGCAGATCCGGCCGTTGATCTTTGCCACCAGGTCCAAGGTCCCTGCGTAGCCCACTGATTTGTTCCAGACCGTGATTTCCGGAGCGATGGGCTCCACCCTGTACAGCTCCCACCATTCGTCGAACCGCACGGCGAAGGCTTCCTCACCGTTTGCGGCCAGCGCCTCACGGGTTTCCTTCATGGCGTGCGGCCGGCCGAGGGCACGCAGGGCCACCTGCTCGCAGTAGTTGTGGACGCGGTCTCCACGCCTGGCCGCCTCGTCACGGTAGGTTTCGGCAGCCTTCGCCGCCCGGTTGACCGCCTGGCGGATCTTCGCCGGACTGCCGAGGCAGTCAGCCAGCAGCGGATCCTTCGCCAGGCTGCTTGCACCCATGTACCCAAACCAGCCGTCCAGTCCGTGCGGCTGCTGGCCGATCACCGTGGTGATGGACGGGACCGTGAACGGCTCGGACGTCGAGCGCGCGTACATGCGGCCATATTCGGTGGCGTGGGCAAGAAGCGGATCAGTCATACAAAGACTCTTTCACAAGGGGCTGACAGAATGGTGGGCACATTGGCCGGGCACAAAAAAGGTCCGTTTCCGCTTGGAGGAGCGGAAACGGACCTGTTTCTCGGTGGGCGATACTGGGTTCGAACCAGTGACCTCTTCGGTGTGAACGAAGCGCGCTACCACTGCGCCAATCGCCCCGATGCATTTGAATGCTAGCCCACCCTGCGCCGATTCGGAAATCGGGTGGAAAGGCACCGGGCGTTGGCCCTAATTACAGGCCTGTAATTCGGATATTTCCCTAGAATTCGCGGATCCCGAGGCATCAGCCCACTGCCGGTGGTGTTCGATTTGGAGAATCCCTGAACCTCCTATAGAGTTCTTACTCGTTGGAACGCGAGGAAATGCCCAAACGGCACGGAATCAAGCCTCCAAAATGCGGACGTAGCTCAGCTGGTAGAGCACCACCTTGCCAAGGTGGATGTCGCGAGTTCGAATCTCGTCGTCCGCTCGCAGGACACTGTCACGGCAACGGCTCTTTACGATCCGGCGCTTACACGGTGGGTTGGCCGAGAGGCGAGGCAGCGGCCTGCAAAGCCGTATACACGGGTTCGAATCCCGTACCCACCTCGGTGAAAACCATGGTTTCCGGTTGATTCCGGATGGCAATGGGCGATTGGCGCAGCGGTAGCGCGCTTCCCTGACACGGAAGAGGTCACTGGTTCGATCCCAGTATCGCCCACAGCAGCAGCTCTCCATGGAGCTGCTTTTTTGTTGCCCGCTCCCCCCTTTGACCTATCACTTTCGGTCGCCAATCAGCAGGTGAGGCAACCAAAACTGATAAGGCAACGCGGTCCATGGTTCCTCAGGCCGGCCGGGACTTTACAGGATTTGTCACAGCACCTTGGAACCTCCAG
>NZ_KV467168.1:635064-1044459 GCF_001663775.1 Arthrobacter sp. B6
CAAGCAAGGAAACTTGCTTCATGCAGTACGCACGGCCCCGGCCGGAACGTACTTCATACGCGGACGTAGCTCAGCTGGTAGAGCACCACCTTGCCAAGGTGGATGTCGCGAGTTCGAATCTCGTCGTCCGCTCTCTTCTGATAAGTTACACATCCCAAAATGCCGGTCTTCCGGTTCCGGGCGATTGGCGCAGCGGTAGCGCGCTTCCCTGACACGGAAGAGGTCACTGGTTCGATCCCAGTATCGCCCACAGCAGCAGCTCTCCATGGAGCTGCTTTTTTGTTGCCCGCTCCCCCCTTTGACCTATCACTTTCGGTCGCCAATCAGCAGGTGAGGCAACCAAAACTGATAAGGCAACGCGGTCCATGGTTCCTCAGGCCGGCCGGGACTTTACAGGATTTGTCACAGCACCTTGGAACCTCCAGGAGACAGGGCTAGGATCGGTTGCGGAGGAGCGAACTGGCTCCGCGATTGAAGGGAGGTGCTCGTGGGACTGATTGACGATCTTAAGGGCAAGGCTAAAGGTCTTATCCATGGCAACGAGCAGGCCATCAAGGACGGCATCAACAAAGCCGGCGATTTCGTCGACACCAAGACCGGCGGCAAGTACGCAGGTCACGTCGACAAAATCCAGAATGGCGCTTCCAAGCTCGTTGACAAGAACGGAACACCGGACCAGGCACCTGCCAGCGAGCAGGCCCCGCCGGTCAATCCCGTTCCGCCGGTCAACCCGGTTCCGCCGGTTGACAAGGCTCCATAAGGATTTGGCCAGGGCTTTGCCCTAGCACGTCAAGGGGGCGTGGGTCCCGCCGGGAGGCGGCACCCGCGCCTTTGGCGTTTAACACTGGCTTTTAACCATCCGCTCCACAGGCGGTAGCCTTCCGGATATGCCAAAGCCCGCACCAGCCGTCGTCCCCGGCGCCACCCCTGACAGGTCACGCCAACTTTCCCAGCCAATCGTGGCGGGCGTTGTGACGGCACTTGTGGGCTTTACGTCATCCTTCGCAGTGGTCCTCGCCGGTCTCCGCGCCGTTGGCGCCAGCCCCGCCCAGGCAGCATCCGGCCTGCTGGCACTCACGCTTATTTTCGGTGTCAGCGTGCTTTGGCTCTCCTGGCGTTCGAAGGTTCCGGTGACGCTCGCGTGGTCAACGCCGGGGGCTGCCCTGCTGGCCGGGGCAGGAACGGTCGACGGCGGCTGGCCGGCCGCCGTCGGAGCTTTCCTGGTGACCGGGGTGCTCATCGGCCTCACCGGACTAATCCCGGCCCTCGGCAGGCTGCTGGCGCGTATTCCCACGTCCCTGGCGCAGGCCATGCTGGCCGGTGTGCTGCTCTCCCTGTGCCTGGCGCCCTTCGCCGCGCTGGGTAACAACCCTGTACAGGTGGCTCCGGTCATCATCTGTTGGCTGGTGATGATGAAGTTCGCCCCCCGCTGGTCAGTGCCTGCTTCACTGGCGGTGGCCCTGGCAGTGATAGCCATCCACCTGTTTACGGGAGGCGGAGGAAACCTTGAGGGCGGATTCCTTCCGGCGCCGGTCTGGACTGTTCCGGCTTTCAGCATGCAGGCCGTGGCCGGGATCGCTTTGCCGCTCTTCATCGTGACGATGGCATCGCAGAACATCCCCGGGGTCGCGGTGCTGAAGTCGTTCGGGTACACCACCCCATGGGCGCCCTCCATGTTGGTGACCGGCGCCGGGACCATGCTCAGTGCACCTTTTGGCGGCCATGCCATCAACCTCGCCGCCCTCAGCGCGGCCCTGGCAGCCGGCAACGAAGCGGGCGGGGACAGGAGCCGCCGTTGGATCGCCGCGTTTACCTCGGGCCTGGCCTATCTGGGGCTGGCCCTGTTCTCGGCCGCACTGGTCACGGTGGTCAGCGCCGCTCCCCCGGGCTTGCTGGAGGCAGTTGCCGGGCTGGCCCTGATAGGCACGCTGGCGGCTTCGGTGTCCTCCGCGCTGGCAGTGGCGCAGGAACGGATCGCCGCGTCCGTCACGTTCCTGGTTGCCGCCTCCGGGCTCAGTTTTGCGGGCGTCGGCGCTGCTTTCTGGGCGCTGGCGGCAGGCCTGCTGGTCCGCTGGGTTCTGAAAGAACGGGCGACGCAAGACCAAGGGTGAGTCCGCCGTCGTGGGCTGCTCTGGGCGACGAAACTCTGGAAACAGGACGTCTCGTGGGCGTGTCCGTGTCGAAGTGCCCCATTTAGGCCGGACCGCCCAGGAGCGGGGCCTGCCCCGTTTAGGACGGCTCGTGGTTCTGGCCCTCCCGGGCCAGTGCTGTCAGGCGGGACACTGCCCGGTAATACTTCTTGGTGTACCCGCCGTGCATCATCTCGTCGGTGAACAGCTTGTCGAAGGGAACCCCGCTGGCCAGGATGGGCACGTCCTTGTCATACAGCCGGTCCGCCAGCACCACGAACCGCAGGGCAACTGCCTGCTCGGTGATGGTTTCAACGTTGCGCCACACCACGCCGTCGATGCCGTCAATGAGCTGCCGGTAGCGGCTTGGGTGCACGCCGGCAAGGTGGCCTATCAGGGTGCTGAATTCGTCCTGCGCCACGGTCTTGCCGTCGAACTCGGCCTTCATCTGCGCGGCGAGCTCGCTGTTCTTGAGCGGCGCCGGCGGCGTGGGCAGGCCACGGTGGCGGAAATCCTCGCCGTCGATCCGAATGACGTCAAACTGGTCCGCCAGCACCTGGATCTCACGCTGGAAGTCGACGGCGGCGAAGCGGCCGTCGCCCAGCGAGCCCGGAAGGGTGTTGGACGTTGCAGCCAGTTTGACGCCGGCGTCGGCCAGTTCACGCATCAGCCTGGACATCAGGACGGTGTCGCCTGGATCATCGAGCTCAAACTCGTCGATGCACACCAGCTTGTAGTGGCTGAGGGCCTCCACCGTTTTCCGGAACGAGAGCGCACCCACCAGGTTGGTGTATTCCACAAAGGTGCCAAATGCCTTCGGTCCCGGCGCGGCGTGCCACAGCGAAGCCAGCAGGTGGGTCTTTCCGACGCCGAAGCCGCCGTCAAGGTAGATGCCGGCGCGGGACGTGTCCTTCTTGGCAAAAAGCTTCTTGAACAACCCGCCGCCATCATTGGCGCCGACTCCCTGCGCAAAGCCTTCCAATTCCCGGACGGCGTGGGCCTGGCTGGGCTGCTTGGGGTCGGGACGGTAGCTGGCGAAGGAAACCTGGCCGAACCGCGGCGACGGATAAAAGCCCTTAAGGAGCTCATCCACCGATACTGCCGGAGTGCGGGCGGCAAGCTGTTCGATCTGTACCAAGGTGGTCCGTTCTGCTGGTGGGTTGTCCCCAGAAAGAATACCGGCAATGGGGCAGGGCTTCCCCGCCTAAGCACGGGTCCGCAACAGAGGGTGACGAAGGCCATATTTCCCTCTGTTAACTGAACAGCGGATTTCGCCCGCCACCGTGGCTAGTGTTGGAGCAGGTTCCAGCATCCTCCTGCAGGTCCGCCATACGTTTCAATGAAAGGCCATCACCTTGTCCTACCCAGTTGAACAGAACGAGAAGTTCGCAGCCTACGCCCGCCCCGAGCGACTGGTTTCCACCGAATGGCTCGCCGCCGCGCTTGAAAGCGGCGCCGTCGCCGACGGAAAGCTGGTGGTCGTCGAGTCCGATGAGGACGTCCTGCTCTATGAGACGGGCCACATCCCCGGATCCGTCAAGATCGACTGGCACACCGACCTCAACGACGAGGTAACCCGTGACTACGTTGACGGCACTGCCTTTGCCGCCCTGGCTGCCTCCAAAGGCATCTCCCGCGACAGCACCGTGGTCATTTACGGGGACAAGTCCAACTGGTGGGCAGCCTACGCCCTGTGGGTCTTCACCCTGTTCGGCCACGAGGACGTCCGCCTGCTGGACGGCGGCCGCGACAAATGGATCGCCGAGGGCAGGGCCCTGACCACGGAGACGTCCGCTCCAGTTGCGGGCGACTACCCTGTGGTGGAACGCAACGACGCCCCCATCCGCGCCTTCAAAGAGGACGTCCTGGCACACCTCGGAAAGCCGCTGATCGACGTCCGTTCCCCCGAGGAATACACCGGACAGCGCACCCACATGCCCGCCTACCCAGAGGAGGGCGCCCTCCGTGGCGGCCACATCCCGACGGCGGCATCCATTCCCTGGGCGCGCGCCGCCGCGGCGGACGGAACGTACCGCAGCCGCGATGAGCTCGAAGCCCTCTACCTCGGCGAGGCCGGTCTCAGCGAAGGCGATGACGTCGTCGCCTACTGCCGGATCGGCGAGCGTTCCAGCCACACCTGGTTCGCCCTGAAGTACCTGCTGGGCTTTGACACCGTCCGCAACTACGACGGGTCCTGGACAGAGTGGGGCAACGCCGTCCGCGTCCCCATCGTCAAGGGTGCGGAGCGCGGCTCCGTCCCGGCGTAAGCTGGAGTAGATGACTACTCAACACCTGCCCGCCTCGCTGGCGGAAATAGTGGACGACTTCCAGGCACTCACGGAGCCCGAGCGGCTGCAGCTGCTGCTCGAGTTCTCGCGGGAACTCCCGGAATTGCCGGACCGGCTGAAGAACCACCCCGAGCTCCTGGAGCAGGTGGTGGAATGCCAGTCGCCGCTGTTCCTGACCATCGAGACGGAAAAGAACGACGCCGGCACCGCCGACGCTGTACGGCTCTACTTCAAGGCGCCGCCGGAAGCCCCCACCACACGGGGTTTCGCCGGGGTGCTCCACGAGGGGCTCGACGGGCTCAGCGCGGAGGATATCCTGGCAGTCCCCGACGACATGCCTGAACTGCTGGGGCTCACCCGGGCCATCACGCCGTTGCGGATGCGCGGCATGACCGCCATGCTGGGCCGCATCAAGCGCAAGGTCGCCGCCTCGTCCCGGCAGCTCAGCTAGGCAGCCAGCTCAGGTTTATGGGGCGCAAAGGTACTTCCCAGGGAACGCCGGCCACCGCGGTACTGACGGCGGCCGGCGTTCCCTTTGTGCTGCACCCGTACACCCATGATCCGTCCGCTGCCAGCTATGGCACCGAAGCCGCCGAAGCCTTGGGCATTGACCCGGCGAGGGTTTTCAAGACTCTGATGGTGGAGGTGGAAGGCAGGCTGGCGGTGGGAGTGGTGCCCGTCAGCGGAAGCCTTGACCTGAAGGCGTTCGCAGCCGCCCTTGATGCGAAGAAGGCCACCATGGCGGATCCCAAGGCGGCCGAACGCCGCACCGGCTACGTGCTCGGCGGTATCTCGCCGCTGGGCCAGCGGCAGGCGTCACTTACGGTCATTGACGGCAGTGCCGTTGCCCTGGAGACCATGCTGGTTTCCGGCGGACGGCGCGGACTGGACATCGAACTGGCGCCCGCGGACCTCATCCGCCTGACGTCCGCCATCACGGCCCCGATCGGAACTGTCAAAGCCTGGGAAGCGTCCTTCCCTCCCCCAACTAAGTAGCAGCAGATGTCGTTTAGACCCCTCGAAACGACATCTGCTGCTACTTAGTTGGGCTACCCGGCAACCCCGGTCTGGCCGGGATTCACCCTCGGCGCCAGCTGCTGCCGCAACCACGCTTTGACCACCCGCTCCCAGCGGGCGGGATCCACGTTCCATTCCTTCGTGTGCCGGGCGTGGTTGAACGTTTCGAAGGTGACCATTTCCGGGTTTCGCTCGGCCAGCAACGCAGACGGTTCATAGGGCACGTATTCGTCGTCCACGCTGTGCACAATCAGGGTAGGCGTGCGCAGTTCAACAGCCCTCGCCACCCAGTCCATCGCCTTTAGGTCAACCGGTGCCGACAGGCCCGTGAGCCGGCGCCCCAGCGGGTGGCCCAGCATCAGCTGGCCGTAGCGTCCCACCAGGGACGGGATCCTGTTGATCTGTGCATGGTGTGCCAGGACGTTGACCCAGTTGATGACGGGGGCGTCCAGGACCATGGCCCGGATCAGGTGGCGGTACCTGGACAGGTCCGCCGTCTGCAGGCAGATGGCGCCTCCCATGGACCAGCCGAAGAGGACGATCTCCTCGGCCCCGTTCGCCAGTGCATACTCAATGGCCGCTTCGATGTCACGCCATTCAGTGGATCCCAGGCCGTAGCGTCCGTCGTGTGCCGAAGGGGCCAGGCCGTCGTTGCGGTAGGACACCAGCAGGCTGGTCAGCCCCAGTTCCAGAGCCGGACCGACGGCGCGCAGGGCCTCCTGGCGGGTGGCTCCCCTGCCGTGGACCATCACCGCCCACGTGCGCGATGTGCCGCCTGCCCGCACCAGCCACGCCGGTGCGTGGCCGCCGTCGACCTCAATCAGGACGTCCTCAGACGGGAGGCCGACGGCGGCGGGGTCCGGATGGACTGCTCCGCTCCACCAGCCACGGTGGGCAGTGTTGATGTCACCGCTGTAGACAGCCTCGACTTCCCGGAGGACGGTGCGCTCTGCGGGTGAGTACGACACGATGCGGCCAATGCGGGCGTGGCCCTTGCCGCCGTCAAAAAAGAATCCGTACACCCCGTCCACCGTGGTGTCCGCGTTGGCCGCGAAAATGACCTGCTGGCCCTGGCCATCACGGATCACCGCCAGCACTTCCTGGTCCGCCAACCTCCGTGGTGCGGGCGTGATCACCCGGCGCGCGAAGTACAGGGCCAGGGCCGACGAACCCGTGGCGAGCAGCCCGGCCAAGGCACCGCCACCGATGACGCCGCCGATAGTCCACTTGGCACGCAGCGACATTCCGGCGTCGGCAGCGGGGGCAACGGCGGCCATTGGAGCAGGGGTCCGTGTAGAAGAAGCCATGGGTCCATTCTTACTGCCATTGGCCCGTCGGCCATATTCCGCCGCTCTCGCCCGGCAGCGCATGGCGGGGCCCGCCGGGGCAAATGGATGCAGCAGCACATGCACAGGACTAGGCTGATGGCATGAGCGATCCCATCGTCATCCTGACCGAAGAACCCCTGGGCGCGGACGACCGCGTCAACATAGAGCGGCTGGTGAACGGGGCCGATGCGCGCCTGGTGCTGCTGGTGCCGGCCAATACGGAACGGCACCTCCTGGTGGATTTCCTGGAGCATCTTTCGCTGCTGGAAATTTCCAAGGCATTCCGGGAGCTGACCAGCCATGCTCCGGATCCTTCGGCTGAACGGGCCGAGGCGGCGGAGACACTCACGGTGTCGCTTGGCGCCCTTAAGGGGCTCGGCTCCGGCGTGACCGGTGAGGTGGTTGACGGTGGAGCCGTTAATGGGCTGGTTGCCAAGGTTAAGGAACTCGGGGCGACGCAGGCCGTAGTGGTCACCCGCCCGCATGCCGTATCAGACACGTTCCACACTGACTGGGCCAGCAAGGCCCAGGACCAGTTGGGTATTCCCGTCCTGCACCTCTATGCAGGCTCGGGATTTATCGGTGACTCCTAAGCGTTGAACAGGCCATGAGCATCTTCGGAAACAAAAGTTTTGGCAGCAAGGCAACAGATTCCGTCCGGGACGCCCTGCCCGCGGACCATCCTGCCGGCACGAGCCTTAAATCGGACGCTGAGTGGCGGCAGGAACTCAGCCCCGAGGAATACCATGTGCTCCGCCAGGCGGGCACCGAGCGGCCGTACACCGGCGAATACTGGGACACCCACACAGCCGGCGTCTACCAGTGCCGGGCCTGCGGTACAGAACTTTTCACCAGCAACGAGAAGTTCGATTCGCATTGCGGCTGGCCGTCTTTCTGGGCACCGCTGGCGGAGGGCACCGTCCGCTATATCCACGACCGGACCCTGGGCATGGAGCGCATCGAAGTGCGCTGCGCCACCTGCGACTCGCATCTGGGACATGTTTTCGAAGGCGAAGGCTATGCCACGCCAACCGACCAGCGCTTCTGCATTAACTCTGTCTCGCTGAAGCTGGTGCCGCGGGAGGACCAGGAGTCCGGGGGACAGCAGGGCGGCCAGGAGCAGGACGGGCAGGACTGACGTCCGACGGGCTCCTGAACAGGCCGTGCATTGACCAGGCCAGCCCCACCCGCGCTGGAGCTGGAGGTGGTGTGGCCGACCCTGAGATTGAGAGTTCCTTATGCTTAGCCACATTTTGAGTTAGGAACTCTGGTTGCTTGCTACGCTCGCCGTAGAAGCTCAAGCAACCAGAAAGGCAGCCTCCAATGACCGAAACGATGATCATTGCCCCCGCCAGGATTTCGGCCGACAATCCGGGCTGGCTTCGGCTCAAGGCTGCTGCCTCGTCACTCCAGCTGCTCCAGGCCCAGGACGGGTCAATCCCCGACCACAACGGGCACCAGGAAGCGGCGGACCATGTCGCAGCGATCGTTGAATCCATCGAGGAGCTGGCGCCCCTGTTCCCGCACGACGCCGCCTACCTCGCGGCAGCCACTGCCGACTTCCGGGCCTGGGCCGACGCAGGGTTCGGCGTTCCGGACTTCCTGGCATCGCTCCTGTCCTTCCAGCCACAGGAGCAGCGCCAGGACGGCCTCCAGCACTTGGTGGTCTTCCCCATGTACACCCAGAACGGCAGCAGCAGCCGGCTGGTGGAAGCGGTGCTGATTGAAGTCATCTGGCCCGAATTCATCGCCGCACTGGAGGCCGGGGACTACTCCAACCGGCTCTTTGTGCCCATCCGCTTCCTGGACTTCACGGCGGGATACGACACCAACTCCGCGGTCCTGTTCCCCGAGACCGTGGCCGTCCGCCAGACACCGACCTTCACGTGGGGTTGCATTTTTGCAGACCGCGAGGCAGCCCGGTTCCGCCGCGTCCTGCGCGCGGCCGCCGACATCACGTCCCTTGAACTGCCGGCAGGCGCCGCCGAGCTCCTTGAGGACCAGGAACTGACCGAAGCGACCTTCGTGATGTGGGACCTGATCCACGACCGGACCCACATGCGCGGCGACCTGCCATTTGACCCGTTCATGATCAAACAGCGCATGCCGTTCTTCCTCTACTCACTGGAGGAGCTCCGCTGCGACCTCACGGCGTTCCGCGAATCAGTCCGGATTGAAAAGGACGAGGCTGCAGTCCCTGAGGCCCGTCGGCACGCGAAACTGGTCCAGTACGCCATCATCTTCGACCGGATCTTCCGCTTCGCCATAACCGGCAGCCGGGTCCGCAATTACGACGGCCTGGGCGGCCAGCTGCTGTTCGCCTGGCTGCACCAGCAGCACGTGCTCCACTGGACGGACAGCAGGCTCAGCATCGACTGGGACCAGGTGTCCGAAGCGGTGATCGCCCTCGGTGCCAGGATCGACGAGCTGTACTGGCGCTCCATCGACCGGCCCAAGATGGCCCACTGGCTCGCCGCGTACCAGCTGATTTCCGGTACGGTCACCCCCAACCCGGCTTCGGTCTGGGCCAAGGGACCGGATGCCCTTCCGCTTGCCGGGCCTCCGCGCGGACTGACGGACCAGGTGCTGGACGACGAATTCCCGCTTTCCATGTTCTACGAAGCCCTGGAGAAGAAAATGCGCCCGGTCATCGAATCCACCGCCGGCATCACCGGCAGGTCCGCCCTGTGAGTGCAGCCGACGCCGCGAGTACTGCGGGCGCCCCGAACGGTGCAGCTGTGCTGAACGTCCTGGTCACCGGTGGCAGTGGCGCCTCCGGCGTCGCCGTGGCGGGGGCGCTCCGGCGCGCAGGCCACCGGGTCTTTACCTCCGGTTCGGACCCGGCCCGCATCGAAGCGGCGGCAGCGAAGGCGGGCGACGGCGTCACACCGCTCGTGTGCGACCTCGCCGACCTCGCTGCTGTCCACAGCCTCCGGGAGACACTCGCGGCCGCCGCCGGGCGGATGGATGCCGTCATCCACCTGGTGGGCGGCTGGCGCGGTGCACAAGGAATTGCAGATCAGAGCGACGCCGACTGGGACTTTTTGCAGCGCGGCGCCATCACCACGCTGCGGAATGTGTCCCGGGTCTTCTTCGACGACCTCGCCGCCTCCGGAACCGGCAGGTTTGCCATGGTCTCGTCCACGGCCGTCAGCAAGCCGACGGCGGCTGCGGCCAGCTACGTGGCTGCGAAAGCTGCCGCCGAGACCTGGACCATGGCCATGGCGGATGGCTTCAGCCGCAGCGCGCCCAGCACTGGAGGCTCAAGTGCCGCCCCGGCGGGTGCCGCCGTCGTGTTTGTGGTCAAAGCACTGGTTGATGCGGACCTGCGCAGGCAGCATCCGGAACGGATGTTTCCCGGTGCCACCGACGTCGAAGACCTGGGTGCCGCCGTCGTTGGCCTGTTCAGTCGCCCGGCACCCGAACTGAACGGCCGCAGGCTGCTGCTGGCCCCCTGACCTCCCTAGACTGAAAGCGTGAACAAAGCCATGACAACCACCGCCGACCCGGGCACGCATACCGCCGGCCGCCTCCATGACCCGTCCGTCCGCGGGTTCGCATCGGACAACTACTCGGGAGTCCACCCGGAGGTCCTTCATGCCCTCGCCGCAGCCAACGACGGCCACCAGGTCTCCTACGGAGAGGACGACTACACAGCGCGGCTCCAGGAACTTTTGGAGGACCATTTTGGGACCGGCATCGAAAGCTTTCCGGTGTTCAATGGAACCGGTGCCAACGTGCTGTCCCTCCAGTCGCTGCTGCCCCGCTGGGGCGCCGTAGTCTGCGCCTCCACCGCCCACATCAACATGGATGAGAACGGCGCCCCCGAAAGGGTCGGCGGGATCAAGCTCCTCCACGTCCCCACCCCGGACGGAAAACTGACACCGGAGCTCATCGACCGCGAGGCGTGGGGCTGGGGCGACGAGCACCGCGCCCAGCCGCTGGCCGTCTCCATCACCCAGACCACCGAACTGGGCACGTGCTACACGCCCGCCGAAGTCCGGGCCATCGCCGACCACGCCCACGCACGGGGAATGAAACTCCACATGGACGGCGCACGGCTGGCCAACGCGGCGGCCCACCTGCAGGTGCCGCTGCGGGCGTTCACGCGTGATGCCGGCGTGGACATCCTGTCCTTCGGCGGCACCAAGAACGGACTGCTTTTCGGGGAGGTAGTCGTGGCACTGAACCCCGAAGCTGCCCACGGACTGGTCTACCTGCGCAAAATGAACATGCAGCTGGCGTCGAAGATGCGGTTTATGTCCGCGCAGTTCATCGCGCTGCTGGAGGATGGCCTTTGGCTACGTTCGGCTTCCCACGCCAACGCCATGGCCGCCCGCCTGCGCGCGGCGGTGGACACGATCGAGGGCGTGCAGCCCACCCAGAAAACTGAATCCAACGGAGTGTTCGCCGTCCTGCCGGAGGGCGTAGCGGACAGGCTTCGGGAATCCTTCCGTTTCTACGACTGGAACGAAGCGGCCCGGGAAGTCCGTTGGATGTGCTCATTCGATACGAGCGAGGAGGACGTTGATGACTTTGTGGCCGCGATCCGCCGGGAGCTGGCCGTCTACAACGCCGGCAGTGCCACCTAGCAAAAGGCGGCCGACGGCGAGCCTGCGTTGCCTGTCCGCCGCGGTTGCGTAACCTGCGAAGGTGAACGCACTCGCCCAGGTTCCCCCGGAGTTTCTCTACGCCTTGGGAACCCTCAGGAAAGCACAATGCCGCAGCGAACTGCGCCTTGCCGAGATTCCGGCCCCGGCCCGCCTGGCGCCCTTCGCCGTGGCGCTGGGTGCGGAGGTCATGGCCTCCGGCCCCGCCGGCGCCACCGCTCCCGTCCACGGGCCGGCGGCGATGGCCCTCGCTGCCGCGTCCGGGACGGAAGACGATGAGGACACGGAGCTCGCCACCGGCCGGTTCATTCTCCTGCACGATCCCGACGGCTCGGCCGTCTGGGACGGGGAATTCCGGATCGTGACCTACATCCGGGCACAGCTGGAACCGGAAATGGGCAACGATGAAATGCTGGGCACCGTGGCCTGGACCTGGCTCGTGGAGGCCCTGGAAAACCACAAAGCCCCCTACCGTTCCGCCGGCGGCACCGCCACCCGCGTCCTCTCGGAGAGCTTCGGAACCCTCGCCGACAGGCCAGGATCGATCGACATCGAACTGCGTGCGTCCTGGACGCCTGCCTCCTCTGACGTCACGGCACACCTGGAAGCGTGGTCTGACATGGTCTGCACCTTTGCCGGCCTGCCCCCGCTCCCCGACGGCGTCTCGGCCCTGCCGAACCGGCGCCGGAACTAGTCCGGAAGCCCACCACCACCTTGTCGGTAAACTGAAGGCACCATGACCCCTCACATTCCGGATAACACCACAGCCGGCGCTCCGGCTGCTGACACCACTCCCCACATCACGGTGGACGGCTTCGACAGCCCCATCCCCGTGGTCATCGACCTCGACGCACCGCGCGACGGCGTACCCCTGGTGATCGAGACCCAGTCCGGGCTGGAGCGCTGCGCCGCCGCCATCGCGGCAGGAACCGGACCTGCAGGGGTGGACGCAGAGCGCGCCTCCGGCTTCCGGTACGGACAGCGTGCCTTCCTGGTCCAGATCCGGCGCGAAGGCTCGGGCACCTGGCTGATCGATCCCGAGCCCTTCGAAAACCTTGACATCCTCAACGACGCCCTCCAGGGGGTGGAATGGATCCTGCACGCGGCCAGCCAGGACCTGCCATGCCTGTCAGAGCTGGGCATGTGGCCGGACCGGCTCTTTGACACGGAACTGGCTGCACGGCTGGCCGGGCTCCCCCGCGTCGGCCTGGCAGCAGTAATCGAGCAGCTGCTGGGGTTCGGCCTGGCCAAAGAGCATTCCGCCGCCGACTGGTCCACGCGCCCACTGCCGGAACCCTGGCTGCGCTACGCGGCGCTGGACGTGGAAGTGCTCACCGAACTGCGTGAGGAACTCATCGAACTGCTGGAGGCGGACGGAAAGCTCGAATACGCCGAGCAGGAATTCGCGGCCATCCTTGCTGCCGGTGTTGCCCCGCCGCGGGTTGACCCGTGGCGCAAGACCTCCGGACTGCACCAGATCCGCGACCGGCGACAGCTCGCGGCCGTCCGCGAGCTGTGGCTCGAGCGCGATTCGCTGGCGCAGAAGCGTGACGTGGCGCCGGGCAGGCTCCTTCCGGATTCCGCCCTGGTGGCGGCCGCGAAAGCCATGCCTTCCACCGTTCCCCAGCTGCTCGGAACCAAAGGTTTCCATGGCAGGGCTGCCCAGCGGGAGGCCCCGCGCTGGCTCCGCTGCATCGCTGCTGCCCGGGACCTCGCCGACCTGCCCCCGCTGCACCTGCCCACCAACGCCCCGCCGCCGCCCCGCGTCTGGGCCGACCGGGATCCGGAGGCTGCCGCGCGGCTGGCCACGGCGCGGCCACTCCTGCAGGAAAAGGCCGAGGAAAGGAACCTTCCGCTGGAGAACCTGCTGACGCCGGACTTCCTGCGCCGCATTGCGTGGCGTCCGCCCGCAGACATCAGCGAAGAGTCGGTTGCAGGGGAACTCCGGGCGCTTGGTGCCCGCGAATGGCAGGTGGGACTGGCCGGTCCACTCATCACGGCGGCATTCCTCAATCCCCAGCCCTTGCCGCCCAAGGAACCGAGGACAGCCGCGGCAGCCGAATCCTAGGCCTGCCGCCGGCCGTGGCGGCGCGCAGCCGCATGGCCGGCCGGATGGGCCCCGGGCCTGATGAAGCCTGTCTCATACGCCAGGATCACCGCCTGCGTACGGTCGCGCACCTGCAGCTTGGCAAGCACTGAGGCAATGTGGGTCTTGACCGTTTCCGGGCTCAAGTACAATGCGGATGCAATCTCGGCGTTGTTCCGCCCTGCGGCAAGTTCTCCCAACACATCCTTCTCCCTGGCGCTGAGGCCCTCCATCACCCGGCCCGCGGATCCTTTGTGACCCGGTCCGGCGAGCTGCCTGACCGCTTCAGGGAACACCACACTGTCTCCGGCTGCCACAGTCCGCACAGCCTGGATGATTTCCTCCGGCCGTGAGCGCTTCAGCAGAAAGCCTGCCGCGCCGTGCCTGAGCGCCTCGTACACATAGTCGTCACTGCCGAACGTGGTCAGCACCAGGACCTTGGGTGCGGGCATGCGGGTGCCGTCGCCCAACAGGTTGCGGGTGGCCTGGATGCCGTCCACCAACGGCATCCGGACATCCATCAGCACCACGTCCGGCCGCAGCCGCGCGACCAGGGATGGGACTTCCGCGCCATCATTGCCCTCACCGACAACCGCAAGATCCGCTGTTCCTTCGAAAATGGCCCGCAGCCCGGAGCGGACCAGTGGCTCGTCATCAACGATCAGCAGCGTGATCATATCCCTGTCCTTTCCATGGGAGTTCTGCAGTCAGCTGCCACACGCCATCCGATGCACCGGATCGGATCGTGCCGCCCAGGAGCACCGCCCGTTCCTGCAGGCCGGCAAGCCCGTGCCCGCCTTGCCTGGTCCTCTTGGCCTGCTTGCCCGGTTCGGCGTTGCTGGCCGACACCGCATTGCTGATGCCGATTTCAAGCAAACCGGAGTCCCGCCCGCCGGACACGGACACCGCCACGTCACAGGTCGACCCGTTTCCGTGCTTCAGCGCGTTTGCCAGGCCTTCCTGGATGATGCGATACGCCTCGCGGGCAAGCACTGCCGGCACGGCCCCAGTGTCGCCGGCAAGATGCAGCCGGGCAGGAAACCCTGCAGAACGGTGTTGGTCCACCAGTTCCTGCAGCTCTGCCAGCGGACGTGAAATCGACCGGAGCGCCGGGACCGGCAGCCCTTGGTCGGGTCCATGCCCGCGAACGGCCCATCCCGGGATTTGCTCAGGGTCCGCAGGTGCCCGCAGCACGCCAAGTACGTCGTCCAGTTCTTCCAGGGCGGCACGCCCGACGTCCTCCACAGCCGCCATGGCCTCCGCTGCTTTGGCGGGGTCCGTCGCAACCAGCCGATGGGCGGCAGCGGCCTGGAGGGTGGTCACGGTCAGGGCATGCCCAACCGAGTCGTGGAGTTCGCGTGCGAGCTCATTGCGCCGCGCAAGTTCAATCGACCGGCGTTCGGCTATGGCCAGTTTCTCCAGCTCCGACGGACCCAGGAGCAGCACCGCCCAGGTGCGCAATTGGCTGGCGACACCGATGAGAAGTGTCACGGTGCCTGCACAGGCACCGAGCAGGACCCAGACGGCGGCAGCAGGATCAGTACCCGGCAGGAACTGGGACGCGAGCGGACCGGCCACAGCCATCCCTCCGGCCAGAGGAGCTATGGCGAAGACAGCCAGGACGGGAATCACAAAGACGAGCACCGCCACGGCGAGCGCCCCCGCTGACAGGTGGATCAGGAACCAGGCGGAACCGCGGGCGATGTCGCCAAGCCGGGCGGGCCCGGCCGGTTCGGCCAGGGCGGTTCGCAACAGTTCATTGGCCGCTGTCCGCTCCAGGGTGCGCATGACCTTCAGGGTCGCCGGAACAGCCAGCAGGCCCGCCCCGATTGCCAGTCCGCTCGGCACCGCCAGCGGATTGTCGCCGGCGAACCTCCACAGCTGCACTATCCATCTCACCACTGCGGCGTACGGAACAGCCAGCAGTCCGCCGATCATGAGGAAAACGGCCGTACGCGTTGCCGCGGCCAGCCGTCCCCATCCCGACTCTGTGACAGTCACGGTCAACATTGTTCCCTATCAGCCGTTGCGGTGGCAGTCACGGCATGTGCCCCGGCGGCGAAGGTAGTAGGCCAGAGCGGCAGCAGCCAGGGCAACGCCCCACAACGGCCACAGGAATGCCGGCCCGAACGGAGCCCAGTTGGTGGGGCTGAACGCAGGAACAATTCCACCGGATGGCATTCCTGCCATCATGATCATCGTCACGGAAGCAGGAATGACCGCTATCGCAACGGAGGTGGCGGGAATGACGGCGAGGCTGATCGGTACGCGTTTGCCGGCGAGGCCCGGAACCCACCGGGGAAAGACTTCACCCCATCGCTGCACGAGGCCCATGGTGAGCACGGCGCCTGCGAGGGCCATCCCGCCAAGGCCCAGGGCGCTCGTATCCATGCCACGGGACACCATATCCTCCTGGATTGCAGGATCCACGCCCAAAGGGAATCCAAAGGCCCAGCAGATTCTGGTCACGGCGTAAACCAGGGGAACCACCACCGCAATCAGTACCGCCGCCCGGCCCCAGCGCGCGGCAGCGGCCGCGCTAAACAGTCCATGGACGGCGGCCTCATCCCGGCCACAGCGCCGGCAGGCTCCACGGTAAACGCGGTCCACCGCCACAGCCAAAGCCACCCAGAGGACCGCACCCGCGGCCAATGCCAACAGGTTCAGCAGCGACGCGTCCACCAGCCTTGGCATGGCTTCCTGGATCTGCGGGTCGTAGGAGACCGTTGCCAGGATCACCGGGATGTATCCGAGGACGGTGAGCAGGCGGGCGTCACCAACGAGAACCAGGGCGACGAGGCACATGGTGGCTGCCATGACTGCCACGGCTGCCCTCAGGCCTGCCGGCGGGTTGTTCATCCTGTCCCCGGTGGCAGTGACGGTGGCCAGCAGGGCCGCAGCCCCGGCGAGCACCACAAGCCCCCAGCCAACTGCCGCCTGGGGTGCGCCAAAGAGGATCGAGGTGGAATAGGCGTCGGCATCGGCCACGGGGAACGGATTACCGGAAATTCCCCAAGCGGCACCAGTGACGCCATAGGCAATGGCGAGGACAGCGATACACGGTGCCAGGAGGCTGCGACGGGCTGTTGGCAACAGCGGCGACAGGATAGCTTGGGCTTTGTTGTTTGTAGTCATGGTTCCACCATTCCGTCCCGGGCGGCACCGTTGCTCCCCGGAAAGGGTGGTTCGTATCCCCCGTCCGGGGGAGTCTGCATTACGTCCTTGCACACTAAGTTACTCACGAGTAACATAATGTGCACTGCCGTCCGGTCCAGTGCTGCCCCTTGGCCCCTGACCGGCGCCAACGTCTCGATGAGGAGTTATACGTGAGCCAGCACGGAAGCAGCGGAAATCCGCGAACAGTCCGCGACGTCGTTTTTGTAGACGGCGTCCGCACCCCCTTCGGCCGGGCCGGCGACAAAGGCATTTACGCCGGAACGCGCGCCGACGACCTGATGGTCAAATGCATACGCGAACTCCTTCGCCGCAATCCGTCCCTGCCCTCCGAGCGCGTGGACGAGGTGGCCGTGGCGGCCACCACGCAGACCGGCGACCAGGGCCTGACCCTGGGACGCACCGCGGCCCTCCTGGCCGGCCTTCCCCGAACCGTCCCCGGATTCGCCATCGACCGCATGTGCGCCGGCGCCATGACCGCTGTGACCACTACGGCCAGCGGCATCGGCTTCGGCGCCTACGACGTCGTGATTGCCGGCGGCGTGGAGCACATGGGCAACCACCCGATGGGCTCCGGCGCGGACCCCAACCCGCGCTTTATGTCCGAGCGGCTGGTGGACCCGGCCGCACTCAACATGGGCAACACCGCCGAGAACCTGCACGACCGCTTTCCCGCCATCACCAAGGACCGCACCGACTCCTACGCCGTCGCTTCGCAGGACAAGCTCGCCGCCGCCTACGGCAAGGGCCAGATCCAGCCCGACCTGGTGCCGGTGGCCACCCTTAAGCCGGGGGAAGGCTGGACCCTGAACAGTGTTGATGAGCCGCCCCGGCCCGGCACCACACTTGAGGACCTGGCTGCCCTCCGCACTCCGTTCCGGGCCCACGGCCGCGTCACTGCGGGCAACGCCGCCGGCCTGAACGACGGCGCCACCGCGGCCCTCCTCGCATCCTCCGAGGCCGCCGCGGAACTTGGCCTTGCGGTCAAGATGCGCCTGGTCAGCTACGCGTACGCCGGCGTCGAACCTGAGGTGATGGGCATCGGACCCGTGCCGGCCACCGAAAAGGCCCTGAAGAGCGCCGGACTCACCATTGACGACATCGGCCTGTTCGAAATCAACGAGGCTTTCGCCGTGCAGGTCCTGAGCTTCCTGGACCACTTCGGCATTTCCGACGACGATCCCCGCGTCAACCGGTACGGCGGCGCAATCGCGGTGGGCCACCCCCTGGCATCCTCCGGCGTGCGGCTGATGAACCAGCTCGCGCGTCAGTTCCAGGAGGATCCCTCCGTGCGGTACGGCATCACCACCATGTGCATCGGCCTGGGCATGGGCGCCACGGTCATCTGGGAAAACCCGCATCATGCCGACTACAGCGGCACCACCACCCTGCAGCAAGACAACGCCGCCATCGAAGGAGCCGCAGCATGACCGCCGCCGATTTCACCACCCTTGCCGAACTGTTTCCCAACGAAACGGTGACGCACTCCTACGTGCGGGACATCGAGCTCCCGGCCTCCCCCGGCGCATCCAGCCCAGGTGCATTTGCACTGATCACCCTGGACAATGGCCTGGACCACTCCAAGCCCACAACCCTTGGCCCCAACACCCTGGTGGAACTCGGCACTGCCCTGGAGGCACTGAAGGAACGTGCCGCCCGCGGCGAGATCGTAGGCGTGGGTGTGACCGGCAAGCCGTACTTCCTTGTGGCCGGGGCGGACCTGTCCGCGGTGAAGTCCCTGGAAAAGCACGAGCACGGCCTGTGGATGGCGCAGCTCGGGCACCACGTTTACGCCACGCTGGCCAACCTGGGCGTCCCCAGCTTCGCCTTCATCAACGGAGTAGCGCTGGGCGGCGGCCTGGAGATTGCCCTTCAGTCCACCTACCGCACCGTGTCCACCGGCGCCGGCGCGCTGTCGCTCCCGGAAGCTGCCCTCGGACTCGTCCCCGGCTGGGGCGGCGTATACATCCTGCCGCGGCTGATCGGACCGGAGAACGCGGTCAAGGTGATGATTGAGAATCCGCTCAGCAACAACCGGACCCTCAACGGGCCCGAGGCTTTCCGGCTCGGCATTGCCGACGCCCTGTTCGAACCCGCAGACTTCCTGGAGCAGTCCCTCGCCTGGGCGGCCAGGGTCATCACCGGTGAGGTGGTCCCGGAGCGTGCCAAAGCCGTCGACCCGTCCGATCCCGATACTGCCAAAAGGTGGGCTGCAGCCGTCACTGCGGGGAGGACCTTCGTCGAGTCCAAAACGTCCAACGCGTCCCCGGCACCGGCTAAAGTCCTGGACATCCTCGAGGCCAACCGCACCATGGCGCAGACGGAATCCGCGGAGCTTGAATGCGACACGCTTGCGGTGCTGATGCAGACCGACGAATTCCGGGCAACGGTGTACGCGTTCCTGGACCTGGTACAGAAACGGTCCAAGCGCCCGGCTGGCGCCCCGGACCGGAAGCTGGCACGCCCGGTCACCAAGGTGGGCGTTGTGGGCGCGGGCCTCATGGCAAGCCAGCTGGCGCTCCTGTTCGCCCGGCAGCTCAAGGTGCCGGTGGTGATGACCGACATCGACCAGGCCCGCGTGGACAAGGGCGTCGGCTACGTCCATGCGGAAGTGGACAAACTGCTCGGCAAGAACCGGATCAGCCAGGACGCCGCCAACCGCACGAAGGCACTGGTGTCAGGCTCAGTCTCCAAGGATGCCTTTGCCGACGCTGACTTTGTGATCGAGGCCGTCTTCGAAGAACTGAACGTCAAGAAGCAGGTGTTCGCAGAGGTGGAGGCGATCGTCTCGCCGGACTGCATCCTCGCCACCAACACCTCATCGCTGTCCGTGACCGCCATGGCCGCTGACCTCGAACACCCGGAGCGGCTCGTAGGATTCCACTTCTTCAACCCCGTGGCCGTGATGCCGCTCCTGGAGATCGTGCGGGCTCCCAAGACCGACGACGCCGTCCTGGCCACCGCCTTCGAGCTCGCCAAGGGCCTGAAAAAGACCGCAGTCCTGGTCAAGGACGCCCCCGCATTCGTGGTGAACCGGATCCTCCTGCGCCTGATGGGCGAAGTGATGGCAGCCTTCGACGAGGGGACCCCCGCCGCCGTCGCCGACAACGCCCTGCGTCCCATGGGCCTGCCGATGACCCCGTTCACGCTGGGGGCCATGGTGGGCCTGCCGGTGGCGCAGCACGTCCAGGAGTCCCTGCACTCCGCCTTTGGCGACCGCTTTGCGGTGTCGGCCAACCTGCAGAAGCTGATCGACAACGGCGTGAAATCACTCTGGGCGCCGGGCGCCGACGGATCACAGGAGATCCCGGAGTCCACCCTGTCCCTGATGTCCTTCGGCACGTCGCCGTCCACCGGTGAAGAGGTGCTCCACCGCGTCCAGGACGCACTGGCACAGGAGATCGGCCTGATGCTGGACGAAGGCGTGGTGGCTGGTCCCGAGGACATCGACCTGTGCATGATTCTCGGAGCGGGCTGGCCGATGTTCCTGGGCGGCATCACGCCGTACCTGGACAGGGTGGGCGCCTCGGAGCGGGTGAACGGCAGGCGGTTCCTCCCGCCCGGCGCCGCATCCCGCTCTGCTCAGTCAGCCGGCCCGGAATCGGCCAGAGGCTAAGAACAGCTAACCTCAAACAGCCAGCGGCAGCAGGCGGCCGGAGTCCAGGTGCACCAGCCGGTGCGCGATGGAACGCGCATACTCGAGGTCGTGCGTGACCACCACGACGGCGGTGCCCTCCGCAGCGGCGGACCGGACCACGCTGTTCAGCGTTGCCAGTCCGTGCCCGTCCAGGGCAACAGTGGGTTCGTCCAGGGCAAGGACGGACGGGCGCCCGGCCAGGACGGTGGCCAGGGCCAGCAGGCGCTGGTGTGACGCGGGAAGTTCGGCCGGGTGCCGGCCTGAGTGGTTCTCCAGGCCGACGGCGGCGAGGGCGCTGTGGACGGCGGTCGCCTCTGCACCGTCATGGCGCCCGGTCCCGCCGCCGTGTGCAGCCGGCCGCCGGCGGTGGCGGTCCAGTCCGAAGCGGACTTCCCGTTCCACCGTGCGCTCGAACAGCTGGTCCCGGGGCTGCTGGAACAGGAGCCCCACCTCGCCGGACACACGTCCGGCCGGTTGCCCGCCGATGGTCCTGCCATTGACCAGGACGCTGCCGGCCGTGGGTTGGAGCAGGCCGTTGAGGTGCCTCAGCAGCGTGGACTTCCCGGCGCCGTTTGCGCCGGTGACCGCCACGATTTCGCCTTTGCCCACAGACAGGCTGAGGCCGTGAAGGACCGGGGCAGCTGCCGCCGCCCCGGTCCTGAAAAAGCGGTGCCGCTTGCTTCGGCCGTAAGTGAACGAGACGTTCCGCAGCTCGAGGGCGGGCGGGGAAGGTACTGCGTCAACAGGGACCTGCGCAGCAAGTACCGGATCACTGGGATCCGGGCAACACGGGACGGGCGGCACGCTGGAGGATCCGGGGGCTGGCCGCGGGCTGATGACACCGGCCGCTTTCAGCACGCCGGCTGCGGTCACCTCCGCTGGCGTGCCGGTCACTGCGATGGTGCCGCCTGTGAGCAACAGCCACGTGTCGGCGTCGAGCAGCAACCCGTCGACGCGCTGGCTCAGGACCACGACGGCGGTGCCGCCTTTGACGAGGTCCCGCACCAGGTCCGCGAGGCTTTCGGCTCCCGCCCGGTCAAGTGAGGCGAAAGGCTCGTCCATGACCAGCACTGCGGGACCGGAAATGACGGCGCAGCCGATGGCCAGGCGGCGCAACTGCCCGCCGGAAAGCGTTTCGGGAGCCTTGTCCAGCAGGTGGGCCAGGCCGATGAGTGAAGCCGTCCGCCGGACAGCATCGGCCATCACGGCCCGCTCCACCCCCGCGTTTTCCAGTCCGAAAGCCAGCTCTTCTGCGACAGTTTCGCGGACTGTGGACAGGGCAGCAGCGGAATCCTGCGGTACAAAGCCCACCACGCGGCCCCAGCTGCCGGGGTTAATGCGCGGATCAGCGGCCTTCCCGGTGAACAGCAGCCTCGTGCCGCCAAGGTCAAGGAATCCGCCAAGTGCTCCTCCAGCGCCGGGAAGCAGCCACCCGGCGAGCAGGCGCCCCAGGGTTGACTTGCCGCTTCCGGAGCCACCGAGCACCCCTGTCAGTGTGCCCGCAGCAAGCGAAAGTTCGACGCCGGCGAGGACGGGTTCAGTCTCGCCGGGATAAACGAATGTTTCGATTCCCGCAGCCAGCGCAGGAGTGGAGCGTTCGGCCATCCTCAAGCGCCCGCCGTCGGCTGCCAGAGGCGGAGGGCGACTGCCGCGGCGGCCGCGAGCAGGAGCACCATGCGCAGCCTGCGCTGGAACGGCGGATCCGTAACCTCACGGTAACTGGTACGCGGCCCGGTTGCGCCGAAACCCCGGGCCTCCAGGGCTGCCGCCCGCGTGCCCGCCTCTTCCACGAGCGACAGCACCAGCGGGACGGCCTGCCACCGGAAGGCGGCCATACGCCTGAAGACACCGCGGGTGATCACTAGGCCGCGGGCTTCCTGGGCCTGCCGGATCCGGGCCAGCCGTGTGGTGATGGCCGGAAGCAGTGTCAGGGTGGACGCGAGCACAAACGCGAACCGGGCATGGACGCCGCGCGCGGACAGTGCGGCGACAAGGTCCGGAACGCTGATGGTGAAGGAACACAGCAGGAGTACCAGCACTGCGGCGGAGAGCTGGGCGGACCGTTCGAGGGCAAACTGGAGCCCCTCGACGGTGACGCGTGCCGGACCCCAGTGGGCCAGGACCACAGAACCTTCGGGAAAGAACAGTCCATGCAGGAAGAACAGCGACGCAACCAGCGGGACCAGGATTCCTGCGGCGGCCGCCAGCATCCGGCGTTCCACTCCCCCGGCCAGCGACAGGCCCGCCACCGCGGCGATCACGGCCAGGGACAGCGGCAGGCTCGCCGCCGCCGTCGTCATGATAGCCGTGCTGCCGGCCGCCGCCAGCGACGTCAGGGGATGGAGGCGCATCAGGGACGGGTCAGGAGCCCTGGCCGGTGGCAGCGCCGGCGGATTGGCCGGCAGCCTGGCCGGTCAGCACGCGGTGGCGCCGGACAAAGGGAAACTGCAGGCGGGTGCGGCGCGGCAGCGCGTACACCAGGACGGCCACCAGGGTGAAGACGATGGCCTTGTCCATGGGGTCCGAGATCAGTGCCTGCTTGGTGATGGCGGCCAGGAGGCTGTCCCCCATGGAGCGGAAGGCGCTCACGATGGCGCCGGTGGCCAGGCCCGACGTGCCGCCGAAGACAAAGGCGGCAATCGGGGCGGAGACAACGCCGCCGATAATGCCGGTCAGGAAGCCTGCCACGGGCGCCAGGTAGAAGCGCCGGAACAGGCCGTGGCGGGCGGCGAGGCCGGCCAGGCAGCCGATCAGGGCGGCGCCGGCAGCGAACGGCAGCACGGTCGGGTTGAAGAAGGACCAGACGATGCTGCTCAGCGCACCTGTCGCCGCTCCTGCGGCCGGTCCGGCAAGGACGGCAATGAGGACAGTGCCGATGGCGTCCAGGTAGAACGGCACAAGCGTGCTGCCCACGAACTGGCCCAGCACAATGTTCAGCACCAGTGCCACCGGAATCAGCACCAGCGTGGAGACGGGCAGGGTGGGCAGGACGGCAACAACCAGCAGCACCGCGCCGACAAGGAACCCGGAGAGGGCGATCAGGGCCGAGGCGCTGCCCGGCCCGCCCGTGATGTCCGCCGGCTGGTTGAGGACCAGGTAGATGTAGGTGCCGGCAATGGCCAGGGCACCGAGGATTTCCAGCAGGCGACGCTTCCGGGCGGCGGCGGGCGTCGGAGATTCCAGCGTCAGGGAGGGCGATGACATAGCGTTCCTTCGAAGGTTCAGGCCGGCCCGCAAAAGCCCGGGCAGTGGAAGGCCGCCTATGTCACCTCGACGGCAACCGGAGGCCATCAGCGGCCCGCCGGTCCGCCATCCAGTCTACCGGCAGATAACCGGCGGGCCGCTGCCCCGGTTTCCGACGCAGGCCTGCCATAGACTCACGGAACAGCCCACTCCCACCGCCGTCCCGCTGTGGACCTCACGAAAGACGGATGCATGCCCCACTACGACCTGGCCATCATCGGCTCCGGATCCAGCAATTCCCTGGTCACTCCGTTCTGGGACGACAAAAAGGTGGCCATGATCGACGGCGGCGTGTTCGGCGGTACGTGCCTGAACGTCGGCTGCATCCCCACCAAAATGTTTGCCTACCCGGCCGGACTGGCCGCCGCACCCCGGGAAGCCGCGCGTCTCGGGGTGGACCTGAGCCTGGACAAGGTGCGCTGGAATGACGTGCGGGACAGGATCTTTGGCCGGATCGATTCGATTTCCGAGTCGGGCCGGCGGTACAGGGCCGAAGAACTGGACAACGTGGACTTGTACCAGCACCACGTAAAGTTCACGGGTCCCCGGACGCTCGCCACTGATTCAGGTGCGGAGCTCACTGCGGACCGCGTGGTGGTGGCCGCCGGTTCGCGGGCCGCGCTCCCCGACGTTCCGGGGATCGGCCTACCGCAGGTGCACACATCGGACACGGTGATGCGGATAGATGGTCCGCCGGAGAAGGTGGTGGTTGTCGGCGGCGGATACATCGCAGCGGAGTTTGCCGCGGTGTTCCATGGCTTCGGGGCGGACGTCACCCAGGTAAACCGTTCCCGCAGGCTGCTTCGCGGCAACGACGGGGAGATCGCGGGGCGCTTTGCCGCGGCCGCCGCCAGCCGCTGGCGGCTGGAGCTGGGGTATGCGCTCCAGGCGGTGGAGGACAACGGCGACGGCTCGGTCACCGTGGTGTTCTGCAACGATGACGGCAAGCCGCTCCGGGTCAGTGCGGACATCGTGCTGATGGCCACCGGAAGGGTGCCGAACACTGACCAGCTGGGCGTGGATGCCGCGGGCTTTGACCTGGACGGGGACCGCACCCTGTCCGTGGACTGCTACCTCAGGGTCCTCTCCGGCGGGCATCCCCTCGACGGCGTGTACGCCCTGGGAGACATTGCGAACAGCTACCAGCTCAAGCACGTCGCCAACCGGGAAGCCCGGGTGGTGGCGCACAACCTGCAACACCCGGACCGGCTCCGGCCGATCGATTACACGGCGGTGCCGTTTGCTGTTTTCTCCACCCCCCAGGTGGCGTCGGTTGGCCTGACCGAGGATGCGGCACGGTCGCAGGCAGCTGCGGGGACGGACATTGTCACGTCCGTCCAGGACTACGGCTCCACCGCCTACGGCTGGGCCATGGAGGACGAGGAAGGAGTGGTCAAACTCGTGGCGGAGCGGTCCACCGGGCGGCTGCTTGGCGCCCACATCATGGGGCACGAAGCGTCCATCCTCATCCAGCCGCTGGTCCAGGCCATGGCTACAGAGGTGCCGGTCCACTCGCTGGCGCGCGGTCCCTATTGGATCCACCCGGCGTTGACCGAGGTGGTGGAGAACGCCCTGCTGGCCCTGGACGTGGACCGGCCTGACGACGTTCCGCTGTAGGACTGGCGCCGCCGTAAGTCCTACGGTTCGCGCAGCCGTGCCGCGAGTGCGCCGATGGATGAAACCAATTCCCGGAAGGCCTGCTCCGGGTTGTTGTCCGACACGATCCGGGCATTGGGCGGATGCCCCCACAGTTCCCGGAAGTCGGCCACCGTGGTCCCCATCAACAGAGGCGAATCAACTTCGACGTCCACGGTTGCCGTCCGGGTGCTGTATTCCAGGGTGCCAGCAGCCACCCCGGCAGCGAAGAAGTCGTGGACATGGGCCAGATAGCCCTGGTCGTAGTGCCGGTGGAATTCA
Source organism: Arthrobacter sp. B6 (assembly GCF_001663775.1). Taxonomy (GTDB): domain Bacteria; phylum Actinomycetota; class Actinomycetes; order Actinomycetales; family Micrococcaceae; genus Arthrobacter. Next base: position 660,494 of record NZ_KV467168.1, read on the forward strand.
AAATAGAACCGCAGGGCATCGGACAGGTGCCGCACCAGCGGGTTGTCGGAGGTGCTCCTGAGCCCCTCAGGCTGCTCCGGCAGGACAAGTTCCTCCACGGCACAGCCTGATGCCCGGGCCAGCCGCCGCACATGCTCCGGCCGCATTTCAATCCGTTCGGTGGTGTCCAGGGAGCAGACAACGGGCAGCCGGTCGTGCGGAAGGCCGCGGAAGGCGGCATAGACTTCCTTGGCGGCATGCGGGTCCACATGAGCGTTCCACTCCGCTGTGGGGGTGGTGTTCCCCTGGTGATAGAAGCTTCCTCCCATGATGACCACCCGGCCCAGCAGTTCCGGCAGCCGCGGTTCACGCCGGATCGCCAGGGCGAAATTGGTCAGCGGCGCCGTGATCAGAGCCGTCAGCTCCCCCGGATGGGCGCGGGCTGCCTCCACCCAGACGTCGGCGGCGTGCCGCTGCGACACCGTCCCGGACGGCGGTGGCAGGACGGCGTGCCCGATCCCCTGGGGCCCATGGGTTTCCGGCGTGGTCACCAGCGGGATGGCGAGCGGAACTTCCGCGCCGACGGCGACCTCAACTCCTGTGCGTCCGCACAGCTCCAGCAGGGCAAGGGTATTGCGTGCTACCTGATGGGCGCCTACGTTTCCCGGAGATGCCGTTACGGCCACGAACTCCACTTCCGGCAGGGAAGCAAGGTAGGCCACGGCCAGGGCATCGTCGATTCCGGTATCCACATCCAGCAGGAGCCTGGTCAAGCCGCGTCCCCTAGAAGAGTGCAACCTTGGGGACCCTGGGGAAGATGCCATCCAGTTCCGCAAGCTCCCTCGGCGTCGGCACCCACGCAGCGGCAGCCGCATTCTGGCTGACCTGTTCAGGCCTGGTGGCTCCCGCGATCACACTGCTGACGGACGGCTGCGCCGCGAGCCAGGAGAAGGCCACCTGGATCTCGGACAGGCCGCGCTGGTCGGCGAAAGCGCTGAACCGCCTCAGCTGGCCCCAGTCGGCGTCGTGCACCAGGTGGGTCCGGGTATGGCTGAGGCGCGTGCCCGCCGGAGCCGTATCGGGAGAGTATTTTCCGGTGAGGAGCCCGTTGGCAAGCGGGAAGTACGGCAGTACCCCGACGCCGTAGGCCTCGGCAGCAGGTATGACCTCCAGTTCTGCCCGCCGGTCCAGCAGGTTGTAGTGGTTCTGGGAGGAGATGAACCGGGCACCTCCTGCAGCGCGTGCCACGAACTCGGCCTCGGCGATCTGCCAGCCCGCGCGGTTGGAGTGCCCGATATACCGGACCTTGCCGCTGGAGACCAGGTCATCCAGTGCTGACAGGGTTTCCTCGATGGGCGTCAGCGGGTCCGGAGTGTGGAACTGGTAGAGATCGATCCAGTCGGTGCCCAGCCGCCGCAGCGACGCCTCCGCCGCCCGGATGATGTAGCTGCGGGAACCCCGGGCGCCGAAGTCCCGGCCATTGGCCCCGCGCATGTCCATCCCGAACTTGGTGGCCACCACGGCTTCGTCCCGCCGGCCGGCCAGCGCCTTCCCCAGCATGGTCTCGCTCAGGCCCGGTTCACGCCCGTAGGTGTCAGCCACGTCGAAAAACGTCACACCGGCGTCGAGCGCGGCGTGCACGACGGCGTCCGTCCCTTCCTGGGACTCCGTCGCCGTGTTGGCCCGGCCCAGGTTGTTGCAGCCCAGCCCCACAACGGAGACGGAAAGGCCGGAGTTGCCGAGGCGTCGGTATTCAGTCATTGCTTTCCGCCTAGACGCTGAAGCTGTTGGCGGGTTTCGCCGAGTGCTTGAGCTTGAAGCTGTCCGGTTCGGTGAAGGGCGCGGCGCCGATGCTGAGCTTGGTGAAGTCCAGGTCCTCGCCACGGCTGCAGACCTTGATGGCGTTGACGGCTTTGTTCACGTCGGGGCACAGGCAGTAGATGTTCAGCTTGTACTCGCTGAATTCAGAACGTTCAACGGTGCCCAGCCCGCGCCAGGCCAGGTGGCTGATGAGTGCATCCTTGGCTTTTTCCTCAAGGTAGCGGTCCCTGTCGGTGCCGTCCTTGGTCTTGAGGGCGAACTGCGCCACAACCCAGAACTGCTCCTCGTCGGGGATTTCGGCGTAGCCGTCCTCCGCGCACTGCACGGCAAAGGCATCCATGAGGCCTTCCGCTGCCGCGGCATCGGCGACGTCGGTCTCTTCGGTCTTGCTCTGGTGGCCCACTACGCCGTAGTTCATGACGAACTGGCTGTAGTCCTCGTCGAACCAGCCTTCCCGGAAGTGCAGCACTCCCTCGTCGTCCCGTTTGTAGACCCTGATGATTCCGCTCATGACCGTCCCTTCGTGAACCATCCGACGTCTGTTCCGTCGAACGGTGCGTGCTGTGCCTTGACGGCCTGGTAAAGCTCCTCCGCGGCGGCCTGGATGTCGTCCACCAGCCGGTCCGGATAATTCATGGCAATGCCGTGCTCGGCGAATTCATCCTGGTCGTCGATAAAGACACCGCGGCCCGCCATGCGGATGACGTCCAGGTCCATGTCGATGACGTGGAACTCCGTGACGGCAGGCCGGATGTCCGTCCACTCATGGGCAACGGCAAGGTCCACGTACACGCGGACACCGTTGGGGTGGGCGGAGTCGTAGAACGTGGCCACCCAGTCTCCCGAGCGCGGCACCAGCAGCACGGCGTCGGACCGGGTGTAGAACGCGGCGCCGGGCCGGGAGCAGAACTCGTTGGTCCCCTGGAAGATCCACCAGCCGTGCCGGTCCTCACCCAGGTACCGCCCGGGTACCACCCAGTGGGCCTTGCCGTTCCACTTCCGGTTGCGTGCCACCACCAGCTGGCCGGGTTGCAGGCCGGCCGGAACCCGCGTGGTGCTGCTATGGATCGCCGGTCCGCTGTCCCCGGTTGCGCCCGGGTACTTCAGTGAGTCTTCTTCCCTCACAGAATCGGAAGGCTGCCGGTGGTGGGGTGTTGCTGCCCCGGGAGGGGACGCGCGAAGGGCACCTTTGTGCCCAGAACCTGGGCGACGACGTCGTGCGTTATCTGCTGGGCGGTCAGCCCGACACGTTCCATGACCTGGGTCCTGGTGCCGTGGTCCAGGAACTCCACCGGCAGGCCCACCTCGTTCAGGGCAGTATCCACCCCGGCGGCGCGCATCTCCTGCCGGATCCGCGACCCTACCCCGCCGGCGCGGACTCCGTCCTCGATGCAGATGACCAGGCGGTGGTGGGAGGCCAGGGCAATGATGGAGCGGCGCACGGGCAACGCCCAGCGTGGGTCCACCACGGTGGTGCTGATTCCCTGTGCACCCAGGCGGTTGGAAACGTCCAGGGCCAGCTCGGACATGGCCCCGACGCTGACGATCAGGACATCGTTTTCGGTGGAGCCGGACGGGCGGCGGGCCAGGACGTCCACGCCATCGTTGAGCCGTTCGATGGCTTCCACCTCGGCGCCCACGGTGCCCTTGGAGAACCGCACCACCGTGGGGGCATCCGAGATGGCAAGGGCCTCGCGCAGTTCTTCCCGCAGGCGTGAGGCGTCGCGGGGCGCGGCGAGGTGCAGGCCGGGCACGATCTGGACCATGGACATGTCCCACATGCCGTGGTGGCTGGCACCGTCCGGCCCCGTGACGCCGGCCCGGTCCAGGACGATGGTGACACCGGCCTTGTGCAGGGCGACGTCCATCAGGAGCTGGTCGAAGGCGCGGTTCAGGAACGTGGCGTAGACGGCGACGACGGGGTGGAGCCCGCCGAAGGCCATCCCGGCGGCGGAGGTCAGGGCGTGCTGCTCGGCAATCCCGACGTCGATCACCCGGTCCGGGTGCCTGGCGGCAAACTTGTGGAGGCCCACGGGGATGAGCATGGCGCCGGTGATGCCCACGATGTCGGGCCGTTCATCGGAAATTTCCGCGATCTCGTCGGCGAAGACCGACGTCCAGGACTGGGCGCCGGCAGTGCCCGTAGGTTCGCCCGTTTCGGGGTCGATGATGCCCACGGCATGGAACTGGTCCGCCTCATGGGCGCGGGCGGGAGCGTAGCCGTGGCCCTTTTCGGTCATGGCGTGCACAATGACCGGGCCCCCGTAGTTCCTGGCGGTGGACAGGGCGTGCTCCATGGCCTGGAGGTTGTGTCCGTCCACCGGTCCGATGTATTTCATGCCGAGGTCTTCGAACATGCCCTGCGGCGCCCACCAGTCCTTGATCCCTTTTTTCAAGGCATGCAGGCTCTTGTAGGTGAACTGGCCCACGGGGCCGCCGTTCTGGAGCTTCTTCTTCCACCAGTCCATGGCTCCCTCGTACGCGGGGGCGGCGCGGAACGAGTCGATGGTGGGGCGCAGCGATGCCAGGTAGTCTGCGAAGCCGCCGACTGTGGGCGCATAGGAGCGGCCGTTGTCGTTGACCACAATCACCACACGGCGGCGCTTGTCAGCTGCAATGTTGTTGATGGCTTCCCAGGCCATGCCCCCGGTCAGGGCGCCGTCGCCGACGACCGCGACCGTATAGCGGTCGCCTTCCCCGGTGAGCTGCCGTGCCCTGGAGATGCCGTCCGCCCATGACAGCGACGAGGAGGCGTGTGAGCTCTCGACAATATCGTGCTCGGACTCCGCCCGGGACGGGTAACCGGACAGGCCGCCCTCCTGGCGGAGGGTGCTGAAGTCCTGGCGTCCGGTGAGGAGCTTGTGCACGTACGACTGGTGGCCGGTATCAAAGACGATGCTGTCCCGGGGCGAGTCGAAAATCCGGTGGACGGCCAGCGTCAGCTCTACTACCCCAAGGTTGGGACCGAGGTGTCCGCCGGTCTGCGAGACATTCGTGATCAGGAAACTCCTGATCTCACCGGCGAGTTCCGCCAGCTGCTCTTCGGACAACTCGTTCAGGTCCTGCGGATTCCGGATGGCGTCCAAGAGTCCCAATGACCCCTCCTTCAGGTGGTAGACGTGCCTGTTAACTCTAACGCCTCGGCTCAAATCCAAAGCCGAAGCCCCGGCTGGTCGGTGACCGGCCGGGGCTTCGTCAAGGTGTTGCCTGAGCGGAGAAAACCGTTAGTTTGCGGAGATCTGGCGCAGGACGTACTGCAGGATGCCGCCGTTGCGGTAGTAGTCGGCTTCGCCCGGGGTATCGATGCGCAGGACGGCATCGAAGGACTTGGCGGTGCCGTCTTCAGCGGTGGCGGTAACCTTCAGCGTCTTGGGCGTGGTGCCCTCGTTCAGGGCGGTCACACCCTCAACGGCGAAGGTCTCGGTGCCGGTCAGCCCCAGGGTGGCGGCGGATTCACCGGCCGGGAACTGCAGGGGCAGGACCCCCATGCCGATCAGGTTGGAGCGGTGGATCCGCTCGTAGCTTTCGGCGATGACTGCCTTGACGCCCAGGAGCGCGGTTCCCTTGGCTGCCCAGTCACGGGAGGAGCCGGAGCCGTACTCCTTGCCTGCCAGGACCACCAGCGGGATGCCGGCTGCCTGGTAGTTCTGGGAGGCGTCGTAGACGTAGGCCTGCGGGCCGTCGGCCTGGGTGAAGTCGCGGGTGAAGCCACCCTCCACGCCGTCCAGGATCTGGTTCTTGATGCGGATGTTCGCGAACGTGCCGCGGATCATGACCTCGTGGTTTCCACGGCGCGAGCCGTAGGAGTTGAAGTCCTTGCGCTCCACACCGTTGGCCAGGAGGTACTGGCCGGCCGGGGTGTCCGACTTGAAGGAGCCGGCCGGGGAGATGTGGTCGGTGGTGACCGAATCGCCCAGCTTCAGCAGTACGCGTGCGCCGGCGATGTCCTGCACCGGTTCGGGCTGCGCCTTCATGCCCTCGAAGTACGGGGGCTTCCGGACGTAGGTGGACTTCTCGTCCCAGGCGAAGGTGTCACCGGCGGGGGTGTCGAGTGCCTTCCAGCGGTCGTCGCCGTCGAAGACGCCCTCGTAGCCGCGGGCAAACATGTCCTTGTCGATGGAGGAATCGATGACCTGCTGGACCTCAACCGGGTTGGGCCAGATGTCCTTCAGGAAGACGTCGTTGCCGGCTTCGTCCTTGCCGAGGGAATCGGTGTCGAAGTCGAAGTCCATGGTGCCGGCCAGGGCGTAGGCGATGACCAGCGGCGGCGAGGCCAGGTAGTTCATCTTCACGTCCGGGTTGATCCGGCCTTCGAAGTTGCGGTTACCGGAAAGGACGGCGGTGACGGAAAGGTCGTTGGCCTGGATGGCCTCGGAGATCTCAGCGTCCAGCGGGCCGGAGTTGCCGATGCATGTGGCGCAGCCATAGCCCACGATGTAGAAGCCGAGCTTCTCCAGGTAGGGGGTCAGGCCGGACTTCTCGTAGTAGTCGGTGACCACTTTGGAACCGGGGGCGACAGAGGTCTTGACCCACGGCTTTGACGCGAGGCCCTTTTCCACAGCGTTGCGTGCCAGCAAAGCGGCGGCAAGCATGACGGAGGGGTTGGACGTGTTGGTGCAGGACGTGATCGAGGCGATGGAGACCGCTCCGTGGTCCAGCTCGAACTCGCGGCCGTCTTCGGTCTTGATGTGGACCGGGCTGGACGGGCGTCCGTGGGCGCCGTTGGCGGCGGACACAACGCGGCTGGTCTCGGTGGTGTGCGAGTCAGCGTGCGTGAAGGACGGCGCATCCGAGGCGGGGAAGGATTCGTCCAGGGACTCGTCCACGCTGCCGTCTTCGATGGCGACGTAGTTGTGGATGTCCTTGCGGAACTGCTCCTTGGCATCCGTCAGCTCAATACGGTCCTGGGGACGCTTGGGGCCGGAGATGGAGGGAACAACCGTGGAAAGGTCCAGCTCAAGGTACTCGGAGAACTTGATTTCACGCGAAGGATCGTGCCAGAGGCCCTGTTCCTTGGCGTAGGACTCCACGAGTGCAACATTTTCGTCCGAGCGGCCGGTGAGGCGCAGGTAGTCCAATGTGACGTCGTCGATCGGGAACATTGCGGCGGTGGAACCGAATTCCGGGCTCATGTTGCCGATGGTGGCGCGGTTGGCCAGCGGCACGGCCGCAACGCCTTCACCGTAGAATTCCACGAACTTGCCTACAACACCGTGCTTGCGCAGCTGCTCGGTGATGGTCAGCACAACGTCGGTGGCGGTGGCGCCGGCCGGGATGGAACCGGTCAGCTTGAAGCCCACAACGCGCGGGATGAGCATCGACACGGGCTGTCCCAGCATGGCCGCTTCGGCTTCGATGCCGCCAACGCCCCAGCCCAGGACACCCAGGCCGTTGACCATGGTGGTGTGCGAGTCGGTGCCAACGCAGGTGTCGGGGTAGGCGCGCAGTGCACCGTCGACCTCGCGGGTCATGACCGTGCGGGCCAGGTATTCGATGTTGACCTGGTGCACGATGCCGGTTCCCGGGGGAACGACCTTGAAGTCATCGAATGCGGTCTGGCCCCAGCGGAGGAACTGGTAACGCTCGCCGTTCCGCTGGTATTCGATCTCCATGTTGCGCTCCAGTGCGCCGGAGTTGCCGAATGCGTCGATCTGCACGGAGTGGTCAATCACCATTTCCGCAGGAGCGAGGGGGTTGACCCGCTTCGGGTCACCGCCGAGTTCCTTGACCGCTTCACGCATCGTCGCCAGGTCCACCACGCAGGGAACGCCGGTGAAGTCCTGCATGATCACGCGGGCAGGCGTGAACTGGATTTCTGTATCTGGCTGGGCATTCGGGTCCCAGCCTGCCAAGGCACGAACGTGATCGGCAGTGATGTTCGCGCCGTCCTCGGTCCTCAACAGGTTTTCAAGCAATACCTTGAGGCTGAACGGAAGGTTTTCTGCACCTTCAACGGAGTTCAACCGGAAAATTTCGTATTCGGTTCCGGCTACATTAAGTTTGCCTTTTGAACCGAAGCTGTCCACAGTGCTCATCGCAGGACTCCTCTCGCAACAGTTTCATCTTTGTCGCGCGGTTGACCGCTTGCTAGTTAGGCAGGCCTAATTAGTGCAGGCCCTCAACATTGCATGGGGTCACCCGTGAATACGGAGCGCGACGTGGGACTACTAAGGGCCATAGTAGTCCACTTACCTCCCGCGTCATCGGCCCGGCCTCAGCAAAGCCACCGTCTCCAGGTGATGCGTGTGGGGGTAGAGGTCCAGGGCCCGCAGGCCGGCCAAGGACCAGCCACCCTGCTGGAAGTAACCTACGTCACGGGCGAATGACGCCGGGTCGCACGACACATAGGCAATAGCCCGCGGACTCGCGGCGATCAGTTGGCCCACGACCGCCTTGCCGGCGCCGGCGCGGGGCGGGTCCAGCACGATGGCATCAAAATTGCGCGGTTTCTGGCGGAGGACGCGCTCCACCCTTCCCTGGATGATCTCCACCTGGGGTGCTCCGTGCAGGTTCTTGCGGGCATCCCTGCTGGTGCCGGGAGCGCCTTCCACCGACAGGACGGAACCGGTTTCGCCCACGGCATCAGCAAGGGGCGCCGTGAACAATCCGGCTCCGGCGTAGAGATCGGCAACCACCGAACCTGGCGACAGGAAGCCGCCATCCCGCAGAAAACCTGTGACCGTCCCCACAAGCGCTTCGGGCGCGTCGCGGTGGATCTGCCAGAAGCCCGCGCCGGTGACCCGGTAGTCATGTCCCGCGGCGGATTCCTGTACCCAGGTCCGTCCGCGCAACTGTTGCACGTCGTCGGTGAGCGGATCGAACGTGGCCACCGAGACGTCGTCCGGGAGCTGGGCCGCGACGGCGCTGAGCCGCTTGGGCTTCGTGCCGGGAGCGGGAGCAAGCAGCACCAGTGGACGCGAGCCGTTGGCAGGCGCCGCCACCTCCACGCGTTCGATGCCCTGCAGGTCAAGGTCCCACAGGCGCAGGCGGTTGATGCCCTCCGAGGCGAGCGGCATCTCCCGCAGGGGAATGATGTGTTCGGAGCGGTGGGCATGCATGCCCAGCCTTCCGCCTGAGGTGACCGAGAAACTGGCCCGCGTCCGCCACCCGAGGCCGGTGCCGGCGTCGTACGTTGATCCTGCACCTGCACCATTGCCGGCCACCGCCTCAACTGTGGTCTCGCCGCCGGGGAGCCGGCCAACGGCGGCGAGCCGCTGGAGCTGTTCGCCCAGGACGGCTGCCTTCAGGCCTCGCTGGCGTTCAAGGGAGATATGGCCAAACTCGGCGCCGCCCACAGGCGGGTGGCCGTGGGCCCAGGCCCTGCGGGAGTCGGCGGCGTGCCAGAAGTGCTCCACCCGGTCCGGGGACGGTTCGAGGACATCCACCACGTCTGCGCGCCAGAATTTGGCTGATTCACCCGCGTCGGTCAGCCGGACACGGACTTTCTCACCGGGGATGGCATGCCGTACGAAGATCACCCTGCCCTCATGCCGTGCCACGCAGTGGCCACCGTGGGCCACCGGGCCGACGTCGAGCACCAGCTCCCTTACCTCCTTGGCGGAAGCGGACTGGGACTCGGTCTGGGTATGGGTGTGGGAGCTCATTGGATATCCTGCAGGTTTTTTGCTTCTTCGGATGATTTCAGCTGCCACGGAACACTGGCCACCATCACGCCGGGTTCGAAGTGCAGCCGGGTCTTGATGCGCAGCGCTGTCTGGTTGTGGACCAGCTGTTCCCACCATTTGCCCACGACATATTCGGGGATGTAAACCACGATGAGGTCGCGGGGGGAATCGCGCCGCATGTTCTTTACGTATTCCATGATGGGCGTGATGGTATCCCGGTACGGGCTCGCCAGCACCGTCAGCGGTACCGGGATATCCAGCTTTTCCCAGTCGGCCACGGTGTGGGCCGTTTCTTCGGCATTGATGTCCACTGTGACGGCGTCCAGCCGCGACGGACGTGACGCCCGCGCGTAGGCGAGCGCGCGAAGCACAGGCTTGCGGACATGCGAGACGAGCAGGACCGCGTGCACCCGGGACGGCAGCGCACGCGGAGAGGAGTCCTCATCCACGGCCAGCTCCTTGGCCACGTTGTCATAGTGCGCCCTGATGCTCCACATGATCAGGAACAGGATCACCATGGCCAGCACAGCTATCCAGGCGCCCTGCTCAAACTTGGTGACCAGGACGATGACCAGCACCAGGGCTGTCATGCCGAAGCCAATGCTGTTGATGGCGCGCGACTTGAACATCCGCCGTCGGACTGTTTTATTCCTGGCAAGCTTGAGGTGCTTCCCCCAGTGCCGGATCATCCCCAGTTGGCTGAGCGTGAATGAGATGAAGACACCCACGATGTAGAGCTGGATCAGCTTGCTGACGTCGGCGCCGAAGGCGATGATCAGCACCAGGGCACCGGCGGCGAGGGCCAGTACGCCGTTGCTGAACGCCAGCCGGTCCCCCCTGGTCCGCAGCTGGCGGGGCATGTACCCCGCCTGCGCCAGGATGGAGCCGAGTACCGGAAATCCGTTGAAGGCGGTGTTCGCGGCGAACACAAGGATGAGTCCCGTGGCGGCCACGACAATAAAGAAGAGGATGGACCCCGGCCCAAAGATGGTCTGCGCGATCTGGCTGATTGCCGGGCTCTGGATGTAGCCCTCGGGCAGTGGCAGGCCGTTCACGAGCAACTCCGTGGCGGGGTCCAGCACGATGTGGACCTTCATGGCATTGGCCAGGTAGATGATTCCGGCAAGCATGGAAGCCCCAAAGACGCCGAGCAGCAGCAGTGTTGTAGCGGCGTTTTTGCTTTTCGGCTCCTTGAAGTTGGGCACGCCGTTGCTGATCGCCTCAACACCCGTCAGCGCCGCGGCGCCGGAGGAAAACGCGCGCAGCAGCAGGAAGGCGCCGGCCAGGCCCACCAGCCCTTCATCAAAACCAGGGGCCGGGACAATGGTGAACCCCGCGGACGGCGCTTCACGCAACTGGCCGGTGGCGGCCTGGAAGATGCCCACCGCCGTCATGCCCAGGATCGAGGCCATGAAAATGTAGGTGGGGACGGCGAAGAGGCCGCCGGCCTCCCTGACTCCGCGGAGGTTGAGAATGGCAAGGATTGCGACGCCGATGCTCGCGATGAGCGCCTGTTGCCCGTACAGGGCGGGCACGGCCGTGGTGAGGTACGTGGCCGCCGAGGACATGGAGACCGCAACGGTCAGGACGTAGTCCACGAGCAGCGCCGATGCCACCGTGAGGCCGGCGAACTTGCCGAGGTTCTCGTTGGCGATCTCATAGTCACCACCGCCGGACGGATAGGCGTGCACGTTCTGGCGGTAGGACGCCACCACGGTCAGGAGCACCACCATCACGGCGAGGCCCACCCACGGCGAGAACGCCACCGCGCTCACGCCGGCCAGGGCAAGCGTGAGGAGGATTTCGTCCGGAGCGTAGGCAACGGAGGACAGAGCGGAGGAGGCAAAGACCGGAAGTGCGATCCGTTTGGGAAGGAGGGTGTGGGGGAGCCGGTCGTTCCTGAAGGGCCTGCCCACCAGCACCCGTTTTATGGCGTTCAGCATTGTCAGCACGATTATTCCTTGAGACTACTCACGACGCCCCACTTCTGTTGAGCACTAGAGCAACCTTACGACACTGCCATCCGGCCCGATCCGGGCCCATGGCGGCGTCGGCCGTCGGCATCGGCCGCCTGCGGCCCGCTCCCTCAACGGCTCAGGTCCCGGGATCCGGTGGGCGCCGGCCACGGCACCCGTGTCGGTCGGCTGAAAACATCGCCGTGCAGTGCCGGTAGAGTTCTAGCAGCAGCAACGGGCCAGGGAAGTTGAGGAGATACGGGTGGCGCATTTCGTGATCATGGGATGTGGCCGGGTGGGTGCAACGCTGGCGCATACGCTCGAGGACGCGGGCCACTCAGTGGCCATTATCGACCAGGATGACCGCGCTTTCCGCCGGCTCCGCCAGGGCTTCACCGGCCGGAAGGTCACCGGGGTCGGGTTCGACCGGGACACGCTGAAGCAGGCCGGGGTTGCCGAGGCGTACGCGTTCGCAGCGGTATCCAGCGGCGACAACTCCAACATCCTGGCCACCCGCGTTGCCCGTGAGACGTTCCACGTCCCGCACGTCGTGGCCAGGATCTATGACCCCGGCCGCGCGGAGATCTACCAAAGGCTTGGCATTCCCACTGTCGCCGCAGTGCGCTGGAGCGCAGACCAGGTCCTGCGGCGCATCCTTCCAGAACAGCACCTCGCCGGTGATTTCCGGGAACCGTCGGGCCGCCTGGTCCTTGCGGAACTGGATCTCGACGCCGGCTGGATCGGTCACCGGATCAGTGAGATTGAGAAGGCTGCCAGCATCCGCGTCGCCTACCTCACCCGGTTCGGCGAGGGCATCCTCCCGGAACCGGGCATGGCCTACCAGGACGGCGACACGGTCCACGCCATGCTGCTGGTGGACCGGAGCCCGCAGGTCGCCCACATTCTGGCTAAAGCACCCGCCAAGGAGTCGTCGTGAAAGTTGTCATCGTGGGCGCCGGCAGCGTCGGCTCGTCGATCGCCCGGGAGCTGCTGGCGCACAAGCATGAGATCCTGCTCATCGACCTCAAGCCTGAGGTCATCGGACGCAGCGGACTCCGCGGTGCGCACTGGCTGGTGGGCGACGCCTGTGAGCTCAGCACCCTGCAGGGCGCCAAAGTGGAAGACGCGGACGTCGTTGTCTCAGCCACCGGAGACGACAAGGTCAACCTGGTGGTATCCCTCCTCGCCAAGACAGAATTTGGCGTCGGCCGCACCGTGGGCCGGGTCAACAATCCCAAGAACGACTGGATGTTCAACGACTCCTGGGGCGTTGATGTCGCCGTCAACACCCCCCAGCTGATGACCGCGCTGGTGGAGGAAGCGGTGGAGATCGGCGACCTCGTCCGGCTGCTGACGCTCCAGACCGGGGTGTCTTCGATCGTGGAGTTCACTGTGCCGCACGATTCACACGCCATCGGCCTTACCGTGGGTGCAATCCAGTGGCCTGAAGACGCCACGCTCGTGGCCATCCTGCGGGACCATGCGCCCATCACCCCCAGCCGGGATGACGTGATAGATGGCGGGGACGAACTGTTCTTTGTCACCACCATCGCGGCAGAAGACGAACTCCGCGCCCTGCTGTCCCCGGATTCAGCCGAGGCTTCCGACGACGGCGACCGCCCGGAGGGCGTCCAGCCGGTAGAGGCTCAGGTGCCCGAGGACGACGGTTTCGACGGCTGAATTGCGTCGCCGGCCTGAACCGGACGCGTGAGCAGCCAGGCAATCCAGATGCCCAGGATGTACAGTGGCGCACCCATGATGAGCCGTGTCGTTGCCAGCGCTGTGAGGCCTTCGCCGCCCATGAGGTACAGGGGAACCTGCACTACAAGCCGCAGTGCAAGGACGGCGACAATGATCCAGGTCCCCAGCCGGTACGCCTTCAGGCGGGCAGGGTCCTTGCGCCAGTCCAAGCCCTCGTTCCGGATCAGGCCGAACAGCAGGCCGGCAATGGGCCACTTTGCGAAGATCGAAACGACCATTGCCAGGATGTACGCCGCATTGGTGAAGAATCCGGGAAGGTAAAAGTCTTCGGCCTTACCCGTCGTGTTGGCGAGCCATGCGGAGATTCCCACACCCACCACACCGGCAAGGGCCTGGGTCAACGGCCGACGCTGCACCAGCCGCACCACAGTGAAAACCGCTGCGGACGCCAGGGCTGCCACCAGTGAAAGAGTCAGCTCGCGGGTGACGGTGAAGGCAATGAGGAAGACCAGCCCCGGGGCGATGCTCTCAGCGATGCCCTGGACGCCGCCGGCACTGCGCAGGACGTCGACCCGGCCGTCATGGGTGCGGTGCAGGCCGGCTTTTGCGGCGTATCCCCCGGCGAGCGATGCCATCGTCGGCGGCTCCTGGGCCGGTTCAGAAGGCTTCTCGGGCTGCTGGGGCGCGGTCATTCGTTCTCCTGGCGGGACAGTATTTCGTAGCGTGGGTTGAACATCGTGGGCAGCCCCTGGCTGTGCGTCAGCATGCCTTCAAGCCTGACTTCGGTCCCGGCGTCGATGCCCGGAACACGTCGCCGGCCAAGCCAGATGACGCGCAGGCGGCCTTTGGCCGGCCGGGAGCCTGCACGCGGACCTTCCGAATCGGTGACAATGGCCGTAAACGCGGCTGTCTGGTCGGCCGGAACGTAGGTGACCGATTCGATGTACCCGTGGCAAACCACCCGGCCCTTGTCCGGTAGCTCGCTGACGGACAGTCCGGCTCCCCCGTGCGGGAACGGGGCACCCTGGGGGGAGTCAGCCAATCTGTGTGATCTCCGGCCCGCGTTCGGGTTCCTGCAGCGCAGGGGCGCCGGGCGGCGGCGTCGCAGTGGCGTCCTTGGGGAGGCGGAGCTGGAGGAGGTCGCGGGGCGGCATGGGGCTGTCGCCGCGGATCACCACAACCTTGCGGAACAGTGCTTCCAAGGGGACTGCCGCGTCACGGTCGGTGGCCGCGGCTCCGCCGAGGACTCCGCGCAGGAACCAGCGCGGTCCATCAATGCCGACGAAGCGGGCCACCCGGTAGCCTTGGCTGCCGTCCGGGGCGCCTGCGGGAAGCTTGGCCACCAGCTCGGTACCGAACTGGCCCTGGACCTCCTCGACCTGCCCGCCCTGGCTGCCCACGGACTGGCCGATCTGTTCCCGGATTTCGTCCCAGAGACCTTCGGACTTGGGGGCAGCGAAGGCCTGGAGCTGCAGGCTGGAGCCGTTCAGGTCCATGGTCACGGCCACCACCCGCTGGGTTGCTTCTTCCACCTCAAGCCGCAGCTGGAGTCCCTCGCTGGGGGCGATGAGGAGTGCACCAAGGTCCACGTAGCCGTCACGGCTGGTGATTTCGGAAACGTCAAAAGGCCCGGTTGCGCTGCGGCCGGTTGTGTCCGTTGACTCTTCCGCGGCTTCCTCTGCCGGCACCGGGGCGTCCGGTTCGGCTGCTTGTTCCTTCTTGGCTTTCCTGCCGAGCCCAAAAACCATGGGTCGTCTCCTTAGTTGTGAATATGCCTGGCCGGCGGTCCCGCCGTAAACCTTGCGTCCTGCCGTAAATCATCAGTGCCGGCCGGCGGCCGCGCGCACCGGCCGTGCTGTGCACCGGTCCTGCTGAGCCACGGCACTGCTGCGGCAGGGCGTCAGGCTGTGGGAGGGGTGAATCCGCCGGTAGAACCGAATCCGCCGGCACCCCGCACTGACGCGTCCAGTTCATCGACGCGGACGAACTGTGCATACTCCACCCGCTGGATGACCATTTGTGCAATTCTATCGCCGCGCCGCAGTTCGATGTCCTGCGAGCTGTCCGTATTCAGCAGCGTCACGGAGATTTCACCGCGGTAGCCGGCGTCCACGGTGCCGGGCGCGTTGACGATCGTGAGCCCGTGCTTGGTGGCGAGGCCGGACCGCGGATGGATGAGCGCCACAAAGCCGTCAGGCAAGGAAATGGAAACCCCGGTGGGGACCAGTTTCCGCTCCCCCGGCCGCAGGACTACGTCAACGCGCGCGCGCAGGTCTGCACCGGCGTCGCCCGGGTGGGCGTAGGACGGGGCCTCCAGGCCGGCGTCGAGCATTTTCAGCTGTACCTGCAGGGTGGGGGCGCCGAGCAGTGCGGGGGCCTGGGGTTCGGAAGCGGTTTCTATTGTGGCAAGTTCGTCAGTCACAGTCACTCACTCTAACGCCCGCCTGCGTATTCGGCCTAGCTTGGGCGGCTCCGGACCGAGATGAAATAGCCACCCAAAGATGGAAAGCTGGGTGCATGCCCGAATCAAGCTCCGCCGTGCCGGTTCCCAACAGCCCTTCCGCCAGCCCCTCGGTTGTTTTCCGGGAGAAACTCTGGCCAACGCCGTGGGTGTGGATCATCGCCGCCGGGCTGGCGGGGGCCGGCATTTTGGTGTTTGCGCCGATCAGCGCTGCCGCCGGCTACACGGCTGCAGCGGTTCTTTTCGCCATCATGGCGGTCCTGCTGGTGCTCTCCACCCCCACTATCACGGTCACCCAGGACTCCCTCACTGTCGGACGGGCCACCATCGAGCGCCGGTTCGTCGGCGGGGTGCAGGCGTTCCGCGCCAAGGAAGCGACGGCCGAGCGGGGCACCAGGCTCAACGGGCTGGCCTACCTGTGCATCCGTGGTTGGATCGACCCCGTAGTCAGGATCGAAATCACCGACCCCTCGGACCGGACGCCATACTGGCTCACCTCCACGCGGCGTCCCGAAGAACTCACGGCCGCCCTGTCTGCCAAATAGCAGCTGTCCGCCACACATCCGGCGCGAACGCACACTTGTGGCCCTGCTGCGGCGGGGCCACAAGTGTACGTTCGCGCTTCATCTACCGGCCTCGCAGCTGCCTCCCGGTTCAGCCTTCGCACTCCACGCAGTAGAACCGGCCGTCCTTTTCCCTGGCGATCTGTGACCGGTGCCGTACCAGGAAGCACGACGAACACGTAAACTCATCGGCCTGGGCGGGGACCACCTGGACCAGGAGCTCTTCGCCCGAAAGGTCCGCCCCGGGAAGTTCGTAGCCCGCTGCGAGATCGCTCTCGTCCTCCTCAACCACCGCCGTGGGCTTCTCCGCACGCCGGGTCTTCAGTTCCTCTATGGAATCCTCGTTGAGGTCTTCTTCGGACTTGCGCGGCGCATCGTAGTCGGTGGCCATTTCCTCTAACCTCGCTCCATTTCCGGTGGCCGGTTTACCACCTGCATAACGCCGGACCCTTTGCGTTTGTGCCCTGCGTGGGGCACATCTTTCCGCAAGCCGGAGGTAAAAGCCAGAGCGTGTTCCGGGCCGCACTGGGCTGGCCCCTTGGACGGCGACGTCCCGCGTTGCCCTGCCGCGCAAAGACCCGGAAACCCCGGAATATCGCGGCGCGCCCTATCTCCTAACCCAAAAAGGGACTGCCGGGTGGCAGAGTTTCGATTGATAGTAATGCCAGGGTGGAGGATTTGTATGCAGGATCTACGGCTTGTAGGCGTACACGACGACGGAGAGCATCTCCTGTTGAGCGGTGCCGGCGGCGAGATGTTCCAGCTGCCGATCGATGAAGCACTGCGGGCGGCCAGCCGGCCTTCGGCCAAGGCATCGTCCGCCGCGCCGCCCGTTGCCATGTCCCCGCGGGATATCCAGGCGAGGATCCGCAGCGGTGCCACCGCCGCGGAGGTGGCGGAGCTTTCAGGGCTGCCCCTGGCAAAGGTCGAGCGGTATGAGGGTCCTGTCCTCGCCGAACGTGAGTACGTTGCCCAGCAGGCACGGAAGATTGAGGTGGCTTCCCCTTCACCCGGCCACGACGCGTACCGTTCCGCTTTTGGCGACAACGCGGCCTCCCTGGACGACATGGTGGCGCACCGGCTCAGGGCGCACGGCATTGAACCGTCGTCCGTTGAATGGGACTCGTGGCGCCGGCCGGACGGCAGCTGGACTGTTGCTGCCCGTTTCGAGGCAAAAAAGGACGGCACAGCCGGCATCGGTGAGGAACCACCGGCCCTGTGGACGTTCAGCCCGGCCCGCAAGGCCTTGCAGAATGCCAACCGCTGGGCGCAGCAGCTCAGCGAGCTGGAACCCCTCGACGGCGTTGTTCCGGCCCGGCGGCTGACGGCCGTCTCGGACCGGCCCTTTGACTTTGAGACGGACGCTGAGGCGGCCGCGCGCCATTCCGGCGGCCCGCACACCGGCCCGCACACCGGCCCGCACACCGGCCCCCAGGCTGTGCCGCAGGCCGGCAAGGATGGCGACGGCCTGCTGGACATGCTGCGTTCACGCCGCGGCCAGCGGCTCGGTGTGGATGAAGACGCCGACGACGCCTTGGCGTTGCTCCTCACGCACGGCGTACCTGCGGCCCATCCGAGGCCGTCCGAGGTGCAGCCTGAACCGCAGCAGCAGGAGCCGGCCCTCCCCGGTCCGGGCTCCGAGCCGGACGCTCCGGCGGCGCAGGCCGATCCCCTGACCCGGAGGCGTGACGCCAGGCCGTCCATGATGTCCCGGCTGAGCCTGATTCCTTTGCACAAGGAGGAGGACGACGACGATGACGTGCTGAAACTGCACGACGGCGTCAGTACCGAAACGCGTGAAATCACCATCGTGGCGTCCCCGGCCCGGCCGGCCGGCCAGGGCACTCCTCCTCCCCCGCCGTCGCAGGATTCCGGCCACCCAGGTGCCGGCGTCGGCCTCGAGGAACTGTTGGGGGGCCGCAGCAACCGCCGTGCGCAGGACGATACTGCTCCGTCCCGTGCTGACCGGGATGCTGAGGTGCCGGAGAGGCAGCCCTCCAAGCCGAAGCGTTCCAGCATTCCGAGCTGGGACGAGATCGTGTTCGGGACCAGGGGCGACTAGCGCGCCGTTCCGCCTGAACCGCGCCACAGGCAGGCGTCCGTCTCGAACGGGAGCAGCTGGTCCTGCTCTGCCATCAGGTTGGCTCCGTGCGCTGTCACGCGCCGCATGTAGTGCCGGCGGCACAACGTTTCGTAGCCCACCACCGGAAGCCGACCCTCGGTCCCGGCTGCCGCGGGGTCCAGGGCCATATCCACATCGCCCACCACCACCTGTGCACCTTCCATCACCATCACGCCGTCCACCGTGCGGGCATTGTGGGTTGCCCGCCGGCCGCACCAGCACAGCGCCTCGACCTGCAACACCTGGACCCGGTCCGCGAGTTCGATGAGCCGCTGGGATCCGGGAAACAGCCTGGTGCGGAAGTCCGCGCTGATCCCAAAGGCGAAAACGTCGACGTCGATCTCGTCCACGAGCCGCGCCAGTTGCTCCACCTGGCCGGGTGAATAGAACTGGGCTTCATCACAGATCAGGTAGTCCACCCGCTGTCCGCGCGTGCGCCGCGTGACCACCTCGTCCCAGAAGTCGGTACTGTCCGTGACCTCGACGGCGTCGGTTTCCAGCCCGAGCCTGCTGGAGATCCGGGAGCCGCCGGCGCGGTCGTTCCTGCTGAACCTGACCCCGCCGCGTCCGCGGGCCCGGTGGTTGTAATCCATCTGCAGGGCCAGCGTCGACTTCCCGCAGTCCATGGTCCCGGAGAAGAACACCAGTTCAGCCACGCCCGGCCTTCCTGCCTTCCGCGGTGAAGCACAGCAGCGGGACTTCGCGTTCGGCTTTGGTCAGCGAGCCGTGCTGGCCTACCACGTCCATGGCCGCCGGCCGGACCCGCCGTTTGTCGTAAAGCGCCAAGGCGTCGCGGGCCGCGATCATCACGTCGCCGATCCTGGATTCCACGGCGGGACGCAACGCCCCGAACAGGCCGCCGGCCACCGCCTCTTCCCGGGTGAACGCCCAGATCCTGTCGCCGAAACGGTTCCGCCAGGCATCCGCCAGGCGCTCTCGGCCGCCGGCATCCACGCCTTCCTCAAGGTAGAGGTGCACCATCCTGGGCTCCCCCGCGGTGTGCCGCACACCGGCGATAAGGGCGGGATCCGCCGCATAGTCGATCCTCTGCTGCGGCGGGACGTCAAGCATTCCGTGGTCGGCCGTGAGCAGCACCGTGGTGCCGGCCGGGAGTACGGCGTTAAGTCGCTTGACGGTGGCGTCCAGCTCCTCAAGCTGGTGCTCCCATTGCTCCGACTGGCAGCCGTACCGGTGGCCGGCCTTGTCCAGCTCGTTGACGTAGAAGTACATCAGTGCCGGCCCGGCGGCAGCCATGGCGTCGGCAGCAGCACCAGTGCGGGCGTGGGAGGTGGTGCCGGAGATGAAGCGGCCGCCGCGCAGGGCTGCCTGGGTCATGGGTGAGTTGCCGAACTGCGGCAGGCTGACGGTGCTGACGTCCACCGACGCAGCGGCCCGTTCGAAAACCGTGGGGAACGGCTGCCAGGCGAGCGGGTCGACGCCGGCGTCCCAGTTGCCGAGCATGTTCACAACTTTGTCCTGGTCAGGGTCCAGGACGTCGTAGCCCACCAGGCCGTGCTGGCCAGGAGCCAGGCCCGTCCCGAAACTGGCCAGCGCCGCAGCGGTGGTGGACGGGAACGTCGAATCCAGCCAGACGGGGACGGAACCCTGCCCGTTGTGCATCACGGACCGCAGGAACGGCGTGTGCGCGGATTTCTGCTTCAACAGGTTCCGGCCGAGTCCGTCAGCCAGGACCACGCAAATACGTGACGACGGCGGCAGGTCCAGGGTGTTGCTGAACCCGTCCACGCCAAGGCTTGCGGCGGCGCTGGTGAGCACGTCCGCGATGGAGCGCTGGCCGAAGGCCGGAGCGTGCGGCAACGCGGCCGTGGCGGCCCTTTCGGACGCAGAAGGTGGGACTGCCGTTTTTCCGTGGTCCGGCATCAGCGCTGCTGGTGTCCGCGGCTGAGGCGGTTGCCGAAGACGCCGGCACGCGGGCGCGGCTGCATGGGCTGTGCCGAGTGCAGGACCGGGGAGGATGATCCGGTGTTGACTGCCCGCAGCGCACGGGCGAAGAGTTTGGCGTCCTGGACGGCTTGGAGCCCGTCCGCTTCGGCGCTGATCCGCAGGACAATGTCCTCCTGGGCGATGGTTCCGCTGTAGCCGTGGTCGGCTTCGCACTGCGGGTCCCCGCAACTGGCCGGGCCCATGTCCAGCCGCTGGCCGCCTGACCAGGCGATGGCCAGGGTGACCTCGCGCACGGGATCGGAGGGCTTGTAGTTCTGCGGCTGGGCGTACATGTAGCTGAGGACCACCGAACGGATCTGTGCCACGGGGACGGATTCGGTGGAAATCTGCGCCACGATCTGTTCGCCGGCTTCGTCCAGCTGCTGGTCGTCCACATGCGTGATCACCAGCATGTCGGAGGTGAGCACCAGGACCGTAATGTGGCGCCGGACTTCGGCCCGGTCAAAGTGCGTCTCAAGGTGGACCAGGTGGGCGACGCAGTCGCGGCCGTCCAGGGCGTCGTCGACAACGTCGGCCACAAGCCGGGGGTAGAAGCCTGCCTTCTGGAGGGCCCCGTCAAGGCTCTGGCCCTGGGCGCTGTGGCTGTGTGAGCTGTGGGGCCGGGTGGCCTGGTTGTCATTGCCGGGCGGTTGAGGCGTCGACGTGGGAGGCTGTGAGCTCATTCCCCCATTTTCACAGATCAGCCGGGGACTTGCTAACTGCGGCTAGCCCAGCATGGCCCGCCGGGCGCTGTCCGTACGCTGGGCCGCGTTCCCGATTCGGACGTCTGCGGCAAGGATTGCCACGCCCTCTGTTCCGCACAGCACCGGGTTGAACTCGACAAGGGAAATCTCCGGGTGGTTGTCCTTCATCCAGGCGAGCCGGCCGGCGAGTTCCTCCAGGGCGGCCACATCCACGGCGGGAAGGCCCTGGTAGCCGAAGAGTTTGCGCGCGGCCTTAGGACTGCGGATGAAGTCCTTCACGTCAGCTGCGGACAGGGGCGGCACCCGGTGGGCCCAGTCGTCCAGCAGGTTGACGGCGTCGCCGGCCAGGCCGAACGAGATGACCGGGCCCAGCAGCGGGTCCTCAATGGCACGGAAGGTGCACGCCTGCCCCACGGGCGCCATGGACTGCACCTCCATTGAGGGCGAACCGTACGGTGCCAGCGAGCGCTGCATCTGCGCGATGTTCCGGCGCAGCGAGTCGGCGTCCTCGATGTCCAGGCGCACGCCGCCCAGGTCCAGGCGGTGCCGGAGCGCCGGTTCTGTGGTCTTGACTGCGACGGGCCAGCCAAGCGAGTCCGCCGCGCCGACGGCCTGGTCAGCAGTTTCGAAGCCGAGGGATGGCAGGACGTGGATCCCGTAGTACGCCAGAAGCATTGCGGCTTCATCCTGGCCGAGCTCTTTGAGCTGCTCGCCGTGGACGTCTGCGAGAAGCACATCCAGGCTGGCGCGCGCCCCGTCCGGGTCGCATCCGGCGGGCTCCACAAAGTGGCCCTGGTCCCGCGCCACCCATTCGGCGTACCGGACCACGGCTGCCAGCGCGGCCACGGCAGCCCCGGGATTGGAGAAGCACGGAACGGCGGGGCCTTCACCGACCATCCCTTCGACGTAGATGGACGGGTCCAGAATGCCGGTGAAGGCCGCCACCACGGGCTTCCCGGCTTCGGCGGCGCACTCGGCCAGGACCCCGGCGATGTTGTCGACGGTCAGGCCCCGCGCCGGAAGCAGCGCCGCCACGACGGCGTGCACGTGCTCGGATGCCAGCGTGTCCTGGAGGCTGCGCCGGAGGGCCGGCAGCGCAAGGGACATGCCGGCGTCGAAATCCACGTCAGTGACCAGGTGGCTTACACCCAGGCCGTTGGCCAGGGCACTGTCCGCCACGACTTTGCCGAGTGCCTGGGAATTGCTGACGATGGCAAGTTCAGGGCCTGCAGGCAGCGGCTGTCCCGCCACGATCTGCGCCACATCCATGAGCTGTTCGATGGTCTCGACCCTGATGACGCCTGACTGTCGCATCATGGCATCGAGTGCGCCGGCGGGCGCCTGCGTGGTGCGGACGGCGTGCCCGGGCGGAAGCCTCAGGCCCATGGACTCGGATTTGGCCACAATCACCGGTTTGGTGCGCGCCAGCCGCCGGGCGAGGCGGGAGAACTTCCGCGGGTTCCCGATCGATTCCAGGTAGAGCGCCACCGCGGCGGTATCGGCGTCGTCTTCCCAGAACTGCATCATGTCGTTACCGGAGACGTCCGCCCGGTTGCCCGCCGACAGGAACGTGGAGATCCCCATCCTGCGCCTGCTGGACGCAGCGTAGAGCGCCACGCCGATCGCCGCCGACTGGCTGAACAGGCCCAGCCCGCCCCGCTGCGGCATGGTGGGCGCCATGGAGGCGTTCAGCGATATTTCCGGGTGTGTGTTGACGATTCCGAGTGAGGCAGGCCCGATGACGCGCATTCCGTTGGCCCGCGCCTTCCGGACCAGCTCCCGCTGGCGTGCGAGGCCGCGTTCGCCGTCGTCCCCGAACCCGGCAGAGGCGACCACCGCGCCCTTGACGCCTGCGGCGGCGCAGTCGTCCACCACGGTGGACACTTCCTCGTACGGGACGGCGATGACCGCGAGTTGTACCGGATTGGGGACCTCGGTCAGCCGGCCGAAGGACAGCATGCCGGCGAGCTCAAGAGCCTCGGGATTAATCGCATATACGGGCCCGGTAAAGCCGCCTTCGATGATGTGCTCCAGCAGCTGGTAGCCCACCGTCCCCCATTTGCGGCTGGCCCCGATCACGGCAATGGACGACGGCGCCAGCAGGTCACGCACGCTCCTCGCCTCCGCGCGGTGCTCGCGCGATTCCATCACTGCCCGGGACTTGTCCGTGGGACCTATGTTGAACTCGAGGCTGACCACGCCGTCGTCGAAGTGGCGTTTGACGTCGTAGCCGGCGTCGGAGAACACCATGAGCATTTTCCGGTTTTCCGGGAGCACTTCGGCGCTGAACCGGCGGATCCCGTTTTCCTGGGCTGCCGCGGCGAGATGTTCCAGCAGGATGGAGCCGATGCCCCTGCCCTGGTGCGCGTCGGCGATGTTGAAGGCGACCTCGGCCTCGGTGGGATCGTCAAGTCTGTCGTAGCGCCCGATCCCGATGATCTCGCCGCCGATGGTGATCACAAAGGCCACGCGGTCCCGGTAGTCCACCTCCGTGAAGCGCTTGAGCTCCTTGCTGGAGAGCCGGGCTTTGAAGGCAAAGAAGCGCATGTAGATGGAGTCCTGGGACTGGCCCGTGTGGAACGCCTGCACGGCGTCGGAATCGGAGGGGTGGATGGGCCTCAGATGCGCTGTTCCGCCGTCCCGCAGGACGACATCGGCTTCCCAATATTCCGGATATACGCCGTCCCCGGGCTGATCCACCATAGGCTTAGCCTAGCCAAAAACTCCCGCAGCACACCCCAGTGCAGCCAATCAGTGCAAAGAACCAGTACCCCAGAAGGATTTACCAGCCCCATGGCCCGCCGCCAAAGTCCAGCCCCAGCAGTGGATTCCAGCTCCGATTACACCGAGCACATCGTGGATATCGACGTCACGTCCGAGATGGAAGGCTCTTTCCTGGAGTACGCCTATTCGGTGATCTATTCCCGGGCCCTGCCTGACGCCCGCGACGGCCTGAAACCGGTGCAGCGGCGGATCCTGTACATGATGAGCGACATGGGACTCCGGCCGGACCGCGGCCACGTCAAGAGCGCCCGCGTGGTGGGCGAGGTGATGGGCAAGCTGCACCCCCACGGCGATACCGCAATCTATGATGCCATGGTGCGCATGGCCCAGGACTTTTCGCTGCGCCTGCCCCTCATTGACGGGCACGGCAACTTCGGCTCGCTCGACGACGGCCCGGCGGCCCCGCGGTACACGGAGGCCCGGCTCGCAGCGGCGGCGCTGACGCTGACGGACCACCTCGACGAAGACGTGGTGGATTTCGTCCCCAACTATGACAACCAGCTGACCCAGCCGGACGTGCTCCCGGCGGCATTCCCCAACCTGCTGGTTAACGGCGCAACCGGCATCGCCGTGGGCATGGCCACCAACATGGCCCCGCACAACCTCGTGGAGGTGATCTCCGCGGCGCGGCACCTGATCGCCCACCCGGACGCCACGCTGGATGACCTGATGCGCTTTGTGCCCGGCCCGGACCTGCCTACGGGCGGCCGGATCGTGGGCCTGGACGGCATCCGCGACGCCTACGCCACCGGGCGCGGCTCGTTCAAGACCCGCGCCAAGGTGGAGATCGAACAGCTGTCGGCCCGCCGCACCGGCCTGGTGGTCACCGAACTGCCGTACATGGTGGGGCCGGAAAAGGTGATCGAAAAGATCAAGGACGCCGTCAACGGCAAGAAGCTGACCGGCATCAGCGACATCGTTGACCTGACGGACCGCAAGCACGGGCTGAGACTGGTCATCGAGCTGAAGAACGGATTCAACCCCAACGCCGTGCTCCAGCAGCTGTACCGCTACTCGCCGATGGAAGATTCCTTCGGCATCAACAACGTGACCCTGGTGGACGGCCAGCCGCAGACCCTGGGGCTGGTGGCGCTGCTCTCGGTATATGTGGGGCACCGCATCGACGTGGTGCGCCGCCGCACGGTGTTCCGGCTCGGCAAGAAGAAGGACCGCCTGCACCTGGTGGAGGGCCTGCTGGTGGCCATCGTGGACATCGACGAGGTCATCCAGATCATCCGCTCCTCCGACGAGGCCGCGGCCGCCCGGGTACGGCTGATGTCCATTTACGACCTCACCGAGATCCAGGCCAACTACATCCTGGAACTGCGCCTGCGCCAGCTGACAAAGTTCTCGCGGATCGAACTGGAAAAGGAGCAGGATGAGCTGCGCCGCGAGATTGCGGAACTGGAAGCCATCCTCGGCTCCGAAGAGCGCCTGCGCGAACTTGTCTCCACCGAGCTGGGGGAAATCGCCGAGAAGTACGGCACGCCGCGGCGGACCGTTCTGCTCGAGTCCGAAGCCGTCTCCCCCACCGTGGCCGCTGCCCTCCCTGCACCCAACGGCAAAGGCAAGGCCGCGCCGCTGGCTCTGGAGATCGCCGACGATCCCTGCTGGGCGATCCTCACGGCTTCCGGGCAGATCGCCCGCACGTCCAACCAGGAGCCACTCGCCGAGTCCGGTCCGCGGTCCAAGCATGACGTCTTTTTGTCCGTCGTCAAGACGTCGGCCCGCGGCGAGATCGCAGCCGTGACGTCGCAGGGACGCATGCTGCGACTGCAGGTCATGGACATGCCTGTCCTTCCCCCGATGTCCGGCCTGCCGAACCTCGCCGGCGGCGTCCAGGCCAAGGATTTCATCACCCTGCTCAAGGGCGAATCCCTGGTCGCGTTCGCGCCGCTGGACCAGGTCCTGGCCATCGGCACCGCCCAGGGCGTGGTGAAGCGGGTCCAGCCTGACTACCCCCTGAACCGCGAGGACTGGGAGATCATCGCCCTCAAGGACAAGGACGAGGTGGTCGGTGTCGCGCCGGCGGCGTCCGAAGAGGCCGACCTCGTGTTCCTGACGCGCCAGGCCCAGCTGCTGCGGTTCGGAGCCGGGGCCGTGCGTCCCCAGGGCAGGACGGCCGGGGGCATGGCCGGCATCAAACTTGGCGACGGCGACCAGGTGCTGTTTTTCGGCGCGGTGGCACCGGGGGACGACGACGCCGTCGTGGTCACCATCGCCGGCACGAACGGAGCGCTGCCCGGGACCGCACCCGGCGCCGCGAAAGTGACGGCTTTCGCCGAGTACCCTGCCAAGGGCCGCGCCACCGCCGGGGTCAGGGCGCACCGGTTCCTTAAGGGCGAAGACACGCTGCTCCTCGGCTGGGCAGGACATGGTCCGGCCAAGGCCTCCTCCGCGTCGGGCGTGGCGCGTTCCCTGCCTCAGGAGCACGGCCGGCGGGACGGGTCCGGCATTCCGCTGTCCCAGCCCGTGGATGTTGTGGGTCCTGCCATGGCCTGGGCTGATCCGGCTTAGACTGCTGCCATGCCTATCGTTCCTGATGAAAAAGACTGGACCTGGGTCCTCTCCCGGCCCTGCCCGGAGTGTTCCTTCGACGCTTCGACGGCCACACCGGCCACCGTCGGACGGACTGTGGAGAGCATGCTGCCGCGGTGGCGGGCTGTGCTCCGCCGTCCGGACGCGGCAGAGCGGCCGGACGAGGACACGTGGTCGCCCCTCGAATACGCCTGCCACGTCCGGGACGTGTTCAGCCTGTTTGACCAGCGGTTGAACCTGATGCTCAAGGATGACAACGCCCGGTTCGAGAACTGGGACGGGGACCTCACCGCTGTTGAGAAAAATTACGCCGGGGCCGACCCCGCCGTGGTGAGTGCCGAACTGACGGCGGAAGGCCAGCAGGTCGCGGAGTCCTTCGCCGGTGTCAAGCAGGCCGACTGGGGCCGGAAGGGCCTGCGCAGCAACGGCTCGGAGTTCACGGTGCTGACCCTGGCGCAGTACTTCCTGCACGACGCCGTCCATCACCTCCACGACGTGGACGGCTGAGCGGGCTCAGAGCTCCTTGTCCCACGCCATGCTGGTGTTGACCGCCCGGTAGCCCATCTTGGTGTAGAGGGCCAGCGCGCCGGTGGGGTTTTCCGAGTCGACGTCCAGTGAGGCCACGTCCATGCCGGCGGCCGTGAAACGACGGAGGGCATCGGCGAGGAGGGCCTGCGCGATCCCCCTGCCGCGGTACTCTCGGCGCACGCCGAGCAGTTCGGTGTACCCCTCGCGGATGCCACGCTGGACGGCGATATCGGGGTCGTGGCTGGCCAGCTGGTAACCGGCCACTTCCCTGGTGGCGCTGTCCAGGACCACGGCGCTGAGATCAGGGCGTGCCTGCGGATGGTTCACCGTGAAAGTCCATGACTCCTCGTCGCGTGGCTCGCTGCCCCAGTGGTCGCGAAAAGACTCGTTGTGCGCCACGCGGACGGCCTCGTGGAGGTCCGGCCCTATGCCGGCCAGCTCCAGGCCGCCGGCGAGGACGTTCCCCGGCAGCGGCTGGTCCAGCGGCCGGTGCATCTCATTGAAGTAGCGGACTATTGTGTAACCGGCTGATTCCAACAGCCTGGCCTGGTGGCTGTGCTGCTCTTCCAGATGGATCCGGAGCCGCGGCGCTGTGCCGCCGGCGGTTCCTGTGGCCGCCGGACTCTCCGCGAATCGCTGCCGCGCACGTTCCTCCAGCCAGCCCAGCAGCGCCCCACCCACCCCGCGGCGCTGCCAGCCGGGATCCACGCAGCCGAAACCATGGGCTGTCCCTGCTCCCGGATTCCTGGAGATCCGCGCAGAGGCCCGGGTGACGCCGTCGTCGTCCAGCCCGAGCACCGTGTTGGTGGCGGGCGGATTTTTCCGGGATTCCACCTGCTGCCGGAGGTCCGCCGCCCGCTCATACCAGACGGGGTTCTCCACCGCTGCTGTCCGGGCAATCAGCGCCGCCCAGGCCGGTACGTCGGATACTGTGGCGGCCCGCCACCGAAGCCCCGGAAAGTCCACGTTGAGGTCCTGGTCCATGGCAACAGGCTAATGCAGGTGTTATGTGCCTGAAGGAAGCGCGCCCAGCTGATGCGCAGAGGGGCTGACGTTTGCCACGCAGTCCTTCCATTTCCAATGTATGCCCTTCATGGGGGCTTGCGGCAAGCCCCTGTTCCGGGCGCATAATCGCCGGACGCCAAGATGCAGGGAATCGGGAGCAGCCCATGACTGAGAATTTGTCAACGCACGCGGAGCATGAAGTGGTGATCGCCGGAGGAGGCCCGACCGGGCTGATGCTGGCCGCCGAACTGGCGCTGGCGGGGGTTGACGTTGCCGTTGTCGAGCGGCGCGTCAGCCAGGACCTCCCCGGTTCCCGCGCGGGCGGCCTGCACGCACGCACGATCGAGGTCTTCGACCAGCGTGGCATCGCCGACCGGTTCCTCGCCGAGGGGCAGGTGGCCCAGGTCGCGGGCTTCGCGTCGGTCCGCCTGGACCTCAGTGACTTTCCCACCCGGCACAACTACGGCCTCGGGCTGTGGCAGAACCACATCGAGCGCATCCTGGCCGGCTGGGTCGGTGAGTTGCCGGTGACGTTCTACCGGGGACGCGAGGTGACCGGATTTGTGCAGGACGGCGCCGGCGTCGACGTTATGCTGTCGGACGGCCAGTCGCTGCGGGCGCAGTATCTGGCCGGATGCGACGGCGGCCGCAGCCTGGTCCGTAAAGCAGCGGGAATCGATTTCCCCGGCTGGGATCCGACGACGAGCTCCCTGCGCGCCGAAGTAGAGATGACCGAGGAACCCGAACTGGGCATCCGCCGCACTCCCGCCGGCACGCACGCCCTCGGCAAGGTCGAATATGAGATCAAAGACGGCGAGGTCATCTACAAGCCCGGGGGGACGCTCGGGGTTGTGCTGACCGAGCCTCACGTCCGCACGGGCGAGCCCACCCTGCACGATCTTCGTGAGGGCCTCATCGCTGTCTACGGCACCGACTACGGAATCCACAGTCCCACCTGGATCTCCAGGTTTACGGATACGACCCGGCAGGCCGCTGCGTACCGGAAGGGAAGGGTCCTGCTGGCCGGAGACGCGGCGCACGTGCATTCCCCGGTCGGCGGGCAGGGCCTCAACACCGGCGTGCAGGATGCGGTGAACCTGGGCTGGAAGCTGGCCCAGGTGGTCAACGGGACGTCGCCGGAGAGCCTCCTGGACAGCTATCACGCCGAGCGCCATCCGGTCGCTGCCCGCGTGCTGCGCAACACGATGGCGCAGGTGGCGCTGATGCGCGTTGACGACCGCATCGAGGCGCTGCGCGACACCGTGGCCGAGCTGCTGGGCATGGACGAGCCGCGGAAGCGTTTCGCCGCGATGATGTCGGGCCTGGACATCCACTACAACCTCGGCGAGGGGCACCCGCTGCTCGGCCGCCGCATGCCCGACCTCGACCTGGCCACCGCCGGCGGCCCGCTGCGGGTCTTCTCTTTCCTGCACCATGCCCGGCCGGTACTGCTCAACCTTGGTGAGCCTGGCGGGTTTGACACCGTTCCGCGGCCGGACCGGGTCCTGCTGGTCGACGCCCAGTACGGTGGAGTCTGGGAGCTTCCGGCGCTCGGGCCGGTGACCGCACCCACTGCCGTGCTGATCCGGCCAGATGGCTACGTGGCCTGGGTGGGAGGCCCAACCCGGCAAGGCCTTGATGACGCGCTGGCCACCTGGTGTGGAGCGCCGGCCGCGGCGTAGGAATTACGACGCCGGCACCAGGCGCGGGCGTTGCACCGCACCCGGAACTTCTGGCCGGGCAAGGTCCAGCAGGTCGTCCATCGGGTGGACATCGGCCAGGTTATGGGTCACCAGGACGACCGTGCGGTCAGCGAGGCCGGACCGCAGGTCGGCCAGCATGGCGCGTCCCGCCTCGGCATCCAAATGGGCCGTTGGCTCATCCAGAAGGATGACCTCGGCTCCGGTCATCAGCGTCCGGGCAACAGCCAGCCGCTGCCGTTCGCCGCCGCTGAGGAACGACCCTCCCGGGCCAATCCGGGTATCAAGCCCGGCCGGCAAGCGGGCAACGAGCCCGCTCAGGCCCACGGCGGCAAGGGCGGCCGACATCTCGCCGTCGGCTCCTTCCGGAGCTTCCGCCGTCGGGCGCCCGAGCAGGAGGTTCCCACGGAGGGTGGAGTCGAACAGGTGAGCCTCCTGCGGGCACCACGCCGCCCGGCCGGTCACCCATAGCCGGCCGGTGGCCGGCGGCAGGAAGCCAAGCAGCACGGAAAGCAAGGTGGACTTGCCTGCTCCGGACGGCCCGGTGACGGCCAGCCAGCGGCCCGGGCCGGCAACTGCGCCTACCCCGGTGAACACGGGATCCCCGCCGGGCCAGACCGCCGCCACCCCCTCGAGCTCCAGCCCGGGGACTCCACCCTCGCGGGCGGCGGGGCGTGCGACGCCGTCGTGGGCACTGGCAGCAGATGGTGCGCCGTCGAGCGCGCCGGACCGGCCGATCCGCCGCATTACGGTCCGGAATGCCGGGAACTGGCGGACCGCCGTCGTGACTGCTGCGTAGGGTTCCACCAGGGCCAGCTGCAGCAGCACAATCACAGCCGCCGTGGCGGGCGCCAGCGATCCGTCCAGCACCTGCGGCGCCGCCATCACGGCACTGGCCAAGGCAGCCACGCCGCAGGCGGCGGTGGTGACTGCCTGCCCCAGGCCTTCGGCCCAGGCGGACCGCTGGGACGCCCGGGTGGCCGCGCGGTCGTCAACAGCAAGGTCCGAGAGCACCCTGGAGGCTACCCCATTGGCATGGAGTTCGGCCCGGGCGTCCAGTGCGGCCGCGGTGCGCCGGAGCACGCCGTCACGCAGGCCCTGCTCGGCCGTCGCCGAATGCCGGTCCGCCCACAGGGCCGCCGCAGGGGCCAGGAGCAGGCTGGCCGCGGCGGCCGCTGCCACGGCGGGAAGCGCGGCGGGCACCAGCAGCCCTGTCGCGGTGAGCGTCGAGGCGGCCACCGCCGCGGCGGTCACGGGCGGCAGGACCACGCGCGGCAGCATATCCCGGACGGTGTCGACGTCGTTGATCACCGAGCCGAGGACGTTGCCGCCCTGCAGCAGCCGCCGAAGGGACAGCGCCCGGCGGCTGAGTGACTCCCACAGCCGGCCGCGGAGCCGGGTGAGCGTGGCGAACACGGCATCGTGCACCAGGAGTCGTTCCCAGTAGCGGAGGACGGCGCGCCCGATGCCGAAGAACCGTACGCCGACGATGGCGGTAAGCAGGTACAGGATGGGCGGCTGCCCGCTCGCCCGGATGATGAGCCAGCCGGAGAGCCCGGCCAGGGCGACGGCGAACAGTGCCGCCAGCGTTCCCACCAACGCCGCGCCGGCAAACTGCCCACCCACGGGCGCGAGAAGACGGGCGAGGAGCATGCCTGTTGCCGGACCCTTCCCGACATCGGCGTTGCCGCTGGCGGCGGGTCCCCCGGCCACCACCGGGGCAGCTGGAGCCGCGTCCGGACCGCTGTCCTCCGCCCCGTGGTCCGCCGCCCCGTGGTCCGCCGCCGCGCGTTCTGCCCCGTGGTCCGTTGCCGTCACGGGGGCCGCCGGTGTGCCGGAGGCCAGGGTCGACGGCTCCGTAAGTCCCCGGGCCGACACAGGAACCAGATGGTCCGCCAAGGCACGCGTCCGTGCGTCGTGGGCCACGAGGATCACCGTGGTCCGGCCACGCAGAGCCAGGATGGCGGCCTCCACCTGGGCCGCCGAGGCGCCGTCCAGGTGCGCTGTGGGTTCATCGAGCAGGAGCACCGTGGCGCCGGACCTGATGCGTGCCAGGCCTCGGGCCAGCGCCACGCGGCGCAGCTCCCCCGGGCTCAGTTCGGCCGGGTGCTTGTGGGCGAGGTGGCCGGCGGCAGCGGCGGCGAGGCACTCGCGGGCCGCTTCATCGGATTCCGCCGCGGCTGTTCCGCCGGCGAGGTACAGCACAACTTCGTCGAGGACCGTTGGCTGCACCATGACCGGGTGCTGGGGCACCCACGCCACACTGTCGCGGTCCAAACCGGAGAGCCGGCCCGTGACAGCCGTGCCCGCGCCGTCGCCGATCGTTCCGGCCAGCACGCCCAGGACGGTGCTTTTTCCTGTGCCGCTGGGGCCGTCCAAGGCGGTGATCCGTCCCGGCGGGGCGGTGAAGGTCAGGGGCCCGACGGCGGCTGCCGACCTGCCCGCATAGGTCACCGTGAGGCCGGTGACTCCCACTCCCCAGCCGGCTGCCGCGTCGGCCGGGACGCCGCCGTCGTCCTCCGCACGCCGGGCCTCCGCCTTTCCTGCCGGCAGCGGCGTTGGCTCGGGAGCCTCGGTGACCGCCGTCGCTTCGGCGAGCGCTGCGCGGCCGTCGTCGCTGGCGTGGTGCGCGGTACCCAGCTCGCGGAGGGGAAGGTAGCAGTCGGGCGCCAGGATCAGGGCCAGGAGCCCGGCCTCCAGCGGCATGTCGCCGTGAACCAGGCGCACGCCGATGAAGACGGCCACAACTGCCACGGAAATGGTGGCGATAAGCTCGAGGGCCAGCGCGGACAGGAACGCGGTGCGCAGTGTCCCCATGGTCCGGGACCGGTACTCCTCCGAGATCTCCTCGAGAGCCTTGCGCTGGGCTGTGGCGCGCCCCAGGCCCACGAGCACGGGAAGGCCTTTTGCCAACTCCAGCATGTGGGCGGAGAGACGCGACAGGCTGGCCTGCGCGGCCCTGACGTTGTCCTCCGTATACCGGCCGATCAGGACCATAAAGAGCGGCACCAGCGGCACGGTCAGGACGATGACCACGGCACTGACCCAGTCGGCGAACAGGATCCGTGCGCCGAGCAGCAGCGGGATGGCCGCGCAGTTCACCAGTGCGGGCAGGAACTGGGTGTAGTAGTTGTCCAGCGCATCCAGGCCGCGGGTGGCCAGGACTGCCAGGCCGCCGTCGGCGGGGCCGGTGGCGCGGGCGCCGTTCCGCAGTGCCCGTGCGAGCAGTCGGGAGCGCAGCTCCTCCTTGATGCCCAGGGCGGCGCGGCGGGCAGCCACGCCCTGGGCCCAGACGGTCACGGACCGCAGGACGGCGCCGGCCAGTCCCCAGCCAAGGCCATCCGCCGACGCGGGGTCCGCTGATGTGAGGCCGGCGAGCATGGAGGCGACTGCCTGCCCCATCAGGAGGAGGGACAGCGCCTTCAGTGCCGCCAGGAACCCCAGCCAGTAGATTGCCGAGCGGGTGACGGGACCGGGGGGAAGGCCTGGGCGCACGGCTCAGCCCTTGGTGGTGAAGGCTTTGGCGGCAACTGCCGGGAGGAAGCTGTGCGCCTCCGGGATGTCGGCTGCGCTGACCCGGCGGCGGAAGACCCAGTAGGTCCACGCCTGGTACGCGATGACCAGGGGCAGCCCTACCGCCGCCACGATGCTCATGAGCCCCAGCGTGTAGTCCGAGGACGAGGCGTTGGAAATGGTGAGGTTGAATTCCGGACTGAGGGTGGAGGGCAGGACAACGGGGAAAACCGCGCCGAAGATCGAGGCACTGCCCAAAACCAGGAAGGCTCCCAGGGCCGCAAACGCCCGTCCCTCGGATCCGTTGCAGGCCATGAACCAGGCAGCTGCTGCGGCCGCCACGGCAACGGCCACCGCCGCGAGGGTCCAGGGCTTGCCGGCCAGGACCTGGACGCTGACGGCCCAACCCGCCAGCGGCAAGAGCAGGACCGGAAGCAGGCGGATGAACCAACTGCGCGCACGGTGCCGCACATCGCCGTCGGTCTTCAGGGCCAGGAAGGCCAGGGCGTGCAGGAGCGAGAAGCAGACCACTGCCAGCCCACCAAGGACGGCGTACCAGCTGAACCACGCGAGCGGCCCGCCTTCACGGTCTCCGTTGGCGTTGAGCGGCAGCCCGGTGGTGGTGAGCGCCAGCGTGGCGCCCACGCCGAAGGCGGCCAGGAACGAACCCAGCGCGATGGCCCAGTCCCAGCGGGCGCGCCAGCTGTCGGTGTCCACCTTGCCGCGGTACTCGAAGGCCACCGCACGGAAGATGAGCGCGACAAGGACCACCAGCAGCGGGAGGTACAGGGCGGAGAACAGGGAGGCGTACCAGAGCGGGAAGGCGGCAAAGGTTGCCCCGGCGGCTGTCAGCAGCCAGACCTCGTTGCCGTCCCACACCGGACCGATCGTGTTCAGCAGCACCCGGCGTTCGGTGTTGTTCCGGGCGAAGAGCTTCATGAGCATCCCCACGCCGAGGTCGAAACCCTCCAGGAAGAGGTATCCCGTCCACAGCACCGCGATGGCGATGAACCAGATGGTGGGCAGCAGTTCCATTCGAAGCTTCCTCTGCTCTTAGTAGGCGAATGCCAGGACGTCGTCGGCGGGCTTGCCGGTCCCCGGGCCGCCATTGCCGCCCGGGGTGGCGTCCTCGTTCTCGTCCACCGGGGCGTGGGCCAGTTCAGGCATGGCCGAGACGATGCCGCCGCGGATGTACTTGACCAGCAGCTTGACTTCGACAACCAGCAGCAGCGCGTAGACGGTTGTCAATACCACCAGCGAAGTCAGCAGTTCCCCGGCCGACACCCCCGGCGAGACGGCGGCGGCAGTGAACATAAACACCTGGTCGATGCCGTTCAGGTCCGGATTGGGGGCCACCACAAACGGCTGCCGGCCCATCTCCGTGAAGATCCACCCGGCCGCGTTGGCGCCAAACGGTGCCAGGATGCCAAAGACGGCCAGCCGCATCAGCCATGGGGACGCGGGAACGGTGCCTTTGCGGGTCACCCACAACGCAACCAGGGCTGCCAGCGCCGCGAGTCCGCCGAACCCGATCATCATCCGGAACCCCCAGTAGGTGACTTCCATGACGGGAACGTACTGGATCTCCTGGCCGGCGCGTTCGCCATAGATCGGGTTGTCCGGCAGGTGGGTGCCGTAGTCGGCTTTGTACTGGCCCAGCAGGCTGTTGACCCCCTGTACCTCGGTGGTGAAGTCACCCTTGGCGAGGAAGGAGAGGATGCCCGGGACTTCGATCAGCGCCACGATGTCATCGCAGTTCTGGGACCCGAGGTTGCCGATGCTCAGCACCGAGAACCCGGTGCCGTCGTGGCAGGCGGCTTCCGCTGCCGCCATCTTCATGGGCTGCTGCTCAAACATCAGCTTGCCCTGCAGGTCGCCGGTGAGGGCGGTGCCGGCGAAGGAAATCATGGCGACGACGGCGCCGATCCGAAGGGAGCGGATCCAGACTGTGTGGTCGGCCCGGTCACGGCCGGGAATGCCTGCCTCGCCCGGTACAACGTTGCCGTTGGCGTCCACAGTGTCGATGCCGTCACGGCGGCGGCGCCAGAGGTGGTACCAGGCGATGCCCAGCAGGAAGCCCCCGGCCACTGCCAGCGCCCCCATCAGGGTGTGCGGGACGGCAACAAGGGCGGTGTTGTTGGTGAACACCGCCCAGGCGTCGGTCATGACCGGCCTGCCGTTGATCATCTCGACGCCCACGGGGTGCTGCATCCAGCTGTTGGCCACGATGATGAAGTACGCGGAGAACAGGGAGCCCACCACGGCGATCCAAAGGCAGGCCAGATGGATGCCGGGCTTGAGCTGCTTCCAGCCGAAGATCCAGAGCCCCAGGAACGTGGATTCCACAAAGAAGGCAAGCAGTGCCTCCAGTGCCAGCGGAGCGCCGAACACGTCGCCCACGAATCGGCTGTATTCGCTCCAGGCCATGCCGAACTGGAACTCCTGGACGATGCCGGTGGCCACACCCATGATGAAGTTGATCAGGAAAAGCTTGCCCCAGAACTTGGTCATCCGCAGGTACTCCTGCTTGCCCGTGCGGTGCCACATCGTCTGCATAATGGCCACCACAAGGCCCAGCCCGATGGTCAGCGGCACCATCATGAAGTGGTAGACGGTGGTGATGCCGAATTGCCAGCGTGCGATTTCCAAGGCGTCCAAGGCAGTCCCTACTGTTGTCGGGTTCAACTCTTCTACGTTCAGTAGAACTTGACTTCTACCGAGTGTAGAACAAATCCGCCCGGCACTGTAAACCGACAGATCCCTCAATACGGCCGGCCTGAAGGGCTGCGCCGCGCCCACTGTTCTACTTGACGTAGAAAGTGACGCCAAAACGGGGTAAATTTGTATCTGTAGTGTTCAGCTGTTGTCACCCGGGCCTGCAGGCCCGACGGTGCGGGGAATCAAAGGATGTATGGGAAATGGCTAGTCTTGGCGAACTGGAACGGGCAGTGATGGATCTGCTCTGGGCGGGCCATGAAGCAGCCACGGCAAACACCCTGCGCGATCTGCTGGCGCAAAGCACTGAGGCCACGGGCGGCGCTGCGGGACATGAGGGCAAGGAACTGGCCGTCACCACCGTGCTTACTGTGCTCTCACGGCTGGAGAAGAAAGGCCTCGTTGAGCGGGAGCGCGGCACCAGGCCGCACCGCTACCAGGCTGTCTCCAGCCGGGAAGACCACACCGCCGAGCTCATGCATGAGGTACTGGGGTCCGCCCCTGACCGGGAAGCTGTACTGGCGAGGTTCATCGGGTCCGTGACCGAAAGTGAAGCCGAAACACTGCGCAAACTGCTCGGCCACATTTAGCGGGCCATGTTCTGGACCTCGTACCTGCTGGCGGTCCTAGCGATAGTCCTGGCGTGGCCGGTGCCTATCTTCCTCTCACGCGCCCAATGGCCGGCCCGGTCACCTTTTACCGCGATGCTCCTGTGGCAGGCCATCGCCCTGGCGGGCGGGCTCTCCATGATCGGCGCGATGCTGGTGTACGGGCTGGAACCGATTGGCGAGAACCTGATCGCCGGACTGCGGGCACTGGCCGGCATGGTGCTCTTTAATGCACCCACCACTGCGCTCGGCTTCTGGCACCTATTTGCGCTTTCCGCCGCGGCCCTGCTGACCGCGCACCTGGTATTCACCCTGCTGCTCACGTACTACCGAATCGAGCGGCAGCGTCGCCGGCACCGCGAACTGCTGGCGCTGCTGGCCTCACCGTCCACGCAGGGGGCGGGAACAGTCGTTATCAGCCATGACTCGCCGGTGGCGTACTGCCTGCCGGGCGGCGCACGCTCGGTCACTGTCCTGTCCGACGGCCTGATGGCGGCCCTCGAACCAGCCGAGCTGCGGGCCGTCCTGATCCATGAAAACGCCCATCTCAG
Organism: Arthrobacter sp. B6; assembly: GCF_001663775.1. Classification (GTDB taxonomy): domain Bacteria; phylum Actinomycetota; class Actinomycetes; order Actinomycetales; family Micrococcaceae; genus Arthrobacter. The sequence continues at coordinate 697,311 of NZ_KV467168.1, forward strand.
CCAGCGCCACCATCTCCTGCTCTGGGCATTCGCTGCGTGGCGCCAGGCACTCCCCTGGCTGCCCACCACGCGGCTCGCGCAGGAGTCCGTGAACGCGCTGATCGAGATGCTGGCCGATGACGTCGCGCTGAAAACAGAGAGCAAAGCAACCCTGATTAAGGCCATAGCCATTGTGGCCAGTGGGTCAGCCGCGGCAGGACCGGGGGCTGACTTCCAGCCGGCCGGCCAGACCGGCTTGGCCCTCGATGGCCTCGAAACCGCCGCAGGCGTCACCGGGGCCGATTCGGCGCGGACCACCGCATCCAGGGTCAGCAGGCTGCTCTCGCCGCGGCCGCAACTCCCGGCTGCACTGCGTGGAAGTGTCGTGGCAGGCTGCGTCCTGCTCCTGGCCCTCCCGACGGCATTGCTGATCGTGCCCGGCCTGCTGGGCTGAGTCCAGCGGCAGCGGCCGGATCTGCCCACCCCGTGGAGTTTTTGTCCAGATAACGGGACTTAGAGGGCTCCGAAGGCGCCTTATCTGGACAAAAACTCAGGAGGAAGAGGCGATCCTGGCGCGGACCTTCCCTTGGCGCTGTGACTGCTTCAGCGGGCCCCCGCCGTCAGGCGTCGATCCGCTCCCGGTCCAGGCTTGCTGCGCCAGCGATAATGAAGTCCTTCCGCGGTGCGACGTCAGAGCCCATCAGCAGGTCGAAAGTGTCCTCGGCCTGCTTGGCGTTTTCAATCCCCACCTTCCGCAAGGTCCGGTGCCGCGGATCCATGGTGGTTTCCGCCAGTTGCTCCGCATCCATTTCGCCCAGGCCCTTGTAGCGCTGGATGGGTTCCTTATAGCGTTTGCCCTCTTTGGCGAGCCGGTTCAGGAGAGTGTGCAGCTCGGCTTCCGAGTAGGTGTAAATCATCTCGTTGGCCTTCTGGCCGGCGTTGATCACTTCAACGCGGTGCAGCGGGGGAACAGCGGCGAAGACGCGCCCCTCATCAATCATCGGCCGCATGTAACGGAAGAACAGGGTCAGCAGGAGCGTGCGGATGTGGGCGCCGTCAACGTCCGCGTCCGTCATCAGGATGACCTTGCCGTAGCGGGCGGCGCTGATGTCGAAGCTGCGGCCCGACCCGGCACCCACCACCTGGATCAGGGCGGCGCACTCGGCGTTGGACAACATGTCCCCCACGGAGGCCTTCTGGACGTTGAGGATCTTCCCGCGGATGGGAAGCAGTGCCTGGAAGTCTGAGGACCGTGCCAGCTTGGCTGTTCCCAACGCAGAGTCGCCTTCGACGATAAACAGTTCGGAGCGGGCGACGTCGTCCGTGCGGCAGTCAGCAAGCTTGGTGGGCATCGAGGATGTCTCCAGCGCATTCTTGCGGCGCTGCGTTTCCTTGTGGACGCGGGCCGAAATGCGGGACTTCATCTCGCTGACGATCTTCTCGAGCAGCAGCGCCGACTGGGCCTTGTCATTACGGTTGGCGGAATTGAGCTTGGCGTTGATCTCCTGCTCCACCACCTTTGCCACAATGGCCCGCACGGCTGAGGTGCCGAGGATTTCCTTGGTCTGGCCCTCGAACTGGGGCTCGGCCAGGCGGACCGTCAAAACGGCGGTGAGGCCGGCGAAGATGTCGTCCTTCTCAATTTTGTCGTTTCCTGCTTTGAGCTTTCGGGCGTTGCTTTCAACCGCCTTGCGGAACGTCTTGACCAGCGCCTGTTCAAAGCCGGACTGGTGTGTCCCGCCCTTGGGGGTGGAGATGATGTTGACGAAGCTGCGGACCGTGCTGTCGTAGCCAATGCCCCAGCGCAGCGCCACGTCCACTTCGCAGTCGCGTTCAACCTCGGCCAGCTGGCTGTGGCCGCGCTCGTCCAGCACCGGCACGGTTTCCTTGAACTTGCCGGCCCCGTGCAGCCGCCAGATGTCGGTGACGGCCGGATCAGCGGCGAGGAAGTCGACGAACTCGGAGATGCCACCGTCATGGTGGAACACCTCCTCGTGCGGTCCGGCTTCGCCCGGAGTGCCGGCAAGGCGCCGCTCGTCGCGGACGGTCAGTTTGAGGCCCGGCACCAGGAACGAGGTCTGCCTGGCACGCGCGGCCAACTCCTCGTAGGAGAATTTGGCGTCCGGGGTGAAAATCTGGCGGTCCGCCCAGTAGCGGATGCGCGTCCCCGTAACCCCGCGTTTGGCTTTGCCCACAATGTCCAGGACCGAGTCTTCAATGAAGGGTTCAAACGTCGCGGCCGGATCGGACCTGGTCCCCTGGTCCTTGAACCTTCCAGGCTCGCCGCGCCGGAAGGACATCTTGTAGGTCTTCTGGCCACGGTCCACTTCCACGTCCAGCCTGGAGGACAGCGCGTTGACCACTGAAGCGCCCACGCCGTGCAGGCCGCCGGAGGCCGTGTAGGAGCCGCCGCCGAACTTTCCGCCGGCGTGCAGTTTGGTGAAGACAACCTCAACGCCGGACAGCCCGGTCTTGGGCTCGACGTCAACCGGGATGCCGCGGCCGTCGTCGTGGATCTCCACGGAGTTGTCGGCGTGCAGGATGATCTTTATGTCGTGGCCGAAACCGGCCAGTGCCTCGTCGACGGAGTTGTCGATGATCTCCCAGAGGCAGTGCATCAGGCCACGGGAGTCTGTGGAGCCGATGTACATGCCGGGCCGCTTGCGTACGGCCTCAAGGCCCTCCAGGACGGAGAGGTGCCGGGCGGTGTAATCAGAACTCGGTGCCACGGGTGTGAACTCCTTCAGTGACGGAACAGCAGGCGCTAAGGCGCCTTACCCAGCCTAGTCGCACCTGCGTCGAAGACCTGTTTCCCACGCCTGCCCAAAGCTGTGGGCGGGACCACTCGTTACCGTCCCGTTATGCGGGATACGGGTCTTGATCAAGTCTTGCGGATACGCGGACAGCGAACTTGCCCCATCCTTGCGATGGAATTGCTACGAATACTGGTTACATAGACATACAGATCTACTTAGGAGGCCGAAATGACAACAGCAGTGGCAGACCGCACACTCAACGCACTGGACCGGTGCGATCGTTGCGGAGCCCAGGCATATGTCCGGGTTGTACTCGAGTCCTCCGGCGGTGAGCTGCTTTTCTGCGGCCACCATGCCCGTGCCGTCGAGTCAACACTCAAGCCGTTGAGTTCCGACTGGCACGATGAGACGGGTCGCCTGCACGAGAAAGCGCCCGTAGCAATCGACTAGTCAGCAGAGAATCTTTCAGGACCCCTCCGGCGGAGGGGTCCTGATCCTTTTAACCCTGCCCTTTCTGAGCGCCTCTATAACCCTGCTGTGTCCAAGCAGATGCGGACACAAAGAAGCGGGCCGCGTAGCGTCCACGATCGGAAAGATCATGGGCGCCACGCGGCCCGCCTGCGTTTGCTGCCCGTTCTAGTCCAGGTAGTCCCGGAGAACCTGGGACCGTGAGGGGTGTCGCAGCTTGGACATCGTCTTTGATTCGATCTGGCGGATCCGCTCACGCGTGACACCGTAGACCTTGCCGATTTCGTCTAAAGTCTTCGGCTGTCCGTCGGTCAGACCGAACCGCATGGCCACTACGCCGGCTTCGCGCTCCGAGAGGGTGTCCAGCACCGAGTGCAGCTGCTCCTGGAGCAGCGTGAAGCTGACGGCATCCGCGGGAACCACGGCCTCGGAGTCCTCAATGAGGTCGCCGAACTCTGAATCGCCGTCCTCGCCAAGCGGGGTGTGCAGCGAGATGGGCTCGCGGCCGTACTTCTGGACCTCTACAACCTTTTCCGGGGTCATATCGAGTTCCAGCGCCAGCTCCTCCGGCGTGGGTTCGCGCCCCAGGTCCTGGAGCATCTGGCGCTGGACGCGGGCCAGTTTATTGATGACTTCGACCATGTGCACGGGAATGCGGATGGTGCGGGCCTGGTCAGCCATGGCTCGGGTGATGGCCTGGCGGATCCACCACGTAGCGTAGGTCGAGAACTTGAATCCCTTGGTGTAGTCGAATTTCTCGACCGCACGGATCAGGCCCAGGTTGCCTTCCTGGATCAGGTCCAGGAACAGCATTCCGCGGCCGGTGTACCGCTTGGCCAGGGAGACCACGAGGCGGAGGTTGGCCTCCAGCAGGTGGTTCTTGGCCCGTTTGCCGTCGTGGATGACGAATTCCAGCTCGCGCCGGAACTTCGGGTCCATGGTGCCGTCATCGGCGTTGATCTTTTCTTCGGCGAAAAGTCCGGCTTCGATCCGGAGCGCAAGGTCCACTTCCTGCTCGGCGTTGAGCAGCGCAACCTTGCCGATCTGCTTCAGGTAGTCCTTGACGGGGTCGGCGGTGGCACCGGCGGACATGACCTGCTGGACGGGAGCGTCATCGTCGTCGGCGTCGGAGTAGACGAAACCCTTACCGGTGGCAGCTGTTGCTTCCTTGGCGGCGTTGATATCACCGTCATCGATGGCGTCCGGGCCGTCCAGGACGATGTCGTCAAGGTCTTCCTCGACGTCGTCCTCGTCGTCCCCGTTCGCTGACTTTCCAGCCGCTTCGGCAGCGGCCTTTGCGCCGGGCTTGGGCCCGCGCTTTTTGGGTTCGGGCTTGCCATCCCCATCACCGGCGGTGGCATCCTTGACAGCTTTGTTTGCTGCCCGCGTGGCTGCACGCTTGGCATTCGTTGCAGCCTGCTTCTCCTCAAGGGACAAGTCGTCCTGGGCGGCGGGTTCCTTCTTCGCGGAAGACGGGGTCACAGAAAACCTTTCTAGCGGCGGTCTGTGGAATCACCATACGGGCAACACCACTATGACCCTGTCAAGTCCGTGATGAACATCAGGTGCAACCACGGCCGGCAGAGTCTTTAAGTAGAACTGCCAGAGTGGCTGTAATGTTCCCGTAAAGGCTGCCATTACGTGCACCAGATTCACGGACCCAACCGGGTCTCGGCATCCATTGTCTCATGGTTTTCCCAAACATGGCCGCAGGCCGTCGCCTGCTCGGTGTCAGGCGGCGTCGGTCCCAAACTTCTGCCAGGCGGCCTCCTTCCGGGCAGCCCACCCGCAAAGAGTCCCCCTCCGCACAAGTTCGAGCAGGAGCTCCGCCAGCCGGTACCCTGGTTCCTCCTCCAGTGCCTGCCCCAGATGCGCTGCAGCATATGAGCCACGTCCGCGGCACCACGAGATCCAGCCTCTTCCCGCCAGCGCTGCAGCCCCTGCGGGTCCGCCCGCGACAGCCAACTGCTCCAGGACACGGTCCAGGTTGTCCAGGCAGGCCCAGTCGGGCAGCGGCGGCTCCAGGCCCAGCAGGACCTCGCCGTATCCAGGCATCTTGGACTCCTTGCCGGGGACAGCACCGGACCTGACAGGTCCGGTGCTGGACGCAGCGTCCTGAAGGCCGGCGGACGGCGGACGCACCGGCGCCAGCCGGCACCCGGCGTCGAAGATTCCGAAGTGTTCCGCACCGGCGGTTGCGGCCGCCCTGCCCGCGGCGGCCATCACCAGGACCGCATCGCGCCAGGCCGGCACCCGCAGTGTTGCCCGGATGAAGCCATGGCCAATGGCGTCTGCCGGACACTCCCCGGAAAGCAACAGCAGCTCCCAAAAATCAAGGAGCGCGTCGAACTGTGCCCTGCTGCCCCGGCGGGGATCCAGCGGGACCATCCACGCCGCCTCCCCTGCCCGCAGCCGGGCTTTGGACTCTGCTGACATTGCGGCAGGCGCGGGCGCCTGGTCCTCAGGCGCCGGTCCCACGCTGCTGCCGCGGAAGACCATCTCCGCGTTGAGCCGGCTGTCGCGGATGTCGCTGGTGGGCCGGCCCGGCAGCGGGCAGCAGGACAGGTCCGTGCAGTAGGCGTCACGCCAGTACGAATCCCCCACGTACCAGGCATCCCGGACGGGCATGCAGCCAGTTCCAAGCACTGCCTGCAGCGATTCCAGCAGCCCCGTGTAGGTCTGCACGGCGCCCATGGATGCGTCCATCCAGCCCGCGTTGGTGAAGAACACCAGCAACGAGGCGTCTGCGTGCTGGTCGGCGCGCAAGTAGTCCCGCACGGTGCAGGCAAACCTTTTGGGGTCCGCAAGAACCTCGGGGCCGGGCAGGTCAAGGCGGAGTGTGGCCCCGAGGCGTTTACCCTGCAGCGTCATGGCCACCAGGCTGTCGGCTGGCCAATACCCAAGCGAATGCGGAATGAACCCAAGGATGTCCTCGGGACCTTGGACGGTGAGGTGTTCTGGAGGAGTCATGTCTCCAGCTTTGGGCACGACGCTGAGCCCTGTCAGCGCCTGGTTCCGCCATGTGCAAAACGTGCCTGTGGAGGAACAGAGTCAGTCATCGTCCGAGGGAATCCGCTGCTTCTTCCGGGCCAGGTTATCGCGCCGCTGCCGGGCGAGGGACCGCAGGAGCGGTGGAACAACAACTCCCTGTGCAGCCATTTGCCGGCGCACCTTCCGCCGGCAGGCCAGCGTCGCCGCGGCGCCGATCCCGATAAGCAGGAACTGGACGCACATGGCGATCCGGAAGGGTTCAAGACCGTAGAGCACGCCGTTGGAGAATCCGCTGGCGTAGAGGATGTCCAGGACCAGCCCGATCAGGAAAATCGCCACGAGGGCGGCGATGAACCCGCCGACGTTGACGATGCCCGTGGCGGTGCCGATCCGATGCGCCGGATTGAAGGTCCGGGCAAAATCGAAGCCGATCATCGAACCGGGCCCGCCGATGGCCAGGACCACAACCAGGCCGGCCAATAGCCACAGCGGCGAACGGCCGGGCATCAGCAGCACGGCTGCCCAGGCGGCCGCCGTCGCACCGGCGATGAGCAGGACCATTGTGGAGCGTCGGAGCGGGTGGCGGGACACAAAGCGGCCGATGAAGGGGCCGACGGCCATTGCCGCGGCGACGTAGAGCGCCATCAGGGCTGCGACAGTGCCGGCGTCCAGGCCCTGGCCGGAGATGAGGAACGGATAGCCCCAGGTCATGGCGAATACCGTGCCGCTGAACTGGATGGTGAAGTGGCTCCACATCCCCAGCCTGGTGCCGGGTTGGCGCCAGGCCCGCCCGAGCGAGGCTCCGGTTGCCTTCAGGCCCTGCTGTGACTGGGGCCGCGGGGTGCCCGGCGGGACATCCAGCAGGAACAGCAGGACCAGGACGACGGCGAGACCGGACATTCCGGACAGCATCAGGAACGCTGGGGTCCAGCCGGCGGAATGCAGGACCAGGGCAAACGGGACAACGCTGAACAGCTGTCCCAACTGGCCGGACATACCGGTCAGCTGTGTTACGAGGGGCACCCGCGCCGGGGCAAACCACAGCGGGATAAGGCGGATGACGGAGATGAAGGTCATGGCATCGCCTGCGCCCACCAGCACCCGACCCAGCACGCCGCCGGGGATGCTGTCGGCGAACGCAAGCTGGAGCTGCCCGAGGCCCATCAGGACAGCGCCACCGGCAATCATGGCCCGAGACCCGAACCGGTCCACCAGAACGCCCACCGGAATCTGGAGCCCGGCATAGACGAGGAGCTGGAGCACCGTGAAGAAGGAGATCGCGGAGGCACTCGCGTGGAATCTCTCCGTAGCCTCCAGGCCCACCACGCCGAACGAGGTCCGCTGCGAGACCGCCACCAGGTACGCGAAGATACCGATGGTCCAGATCAGCCAGGCGCGGGGTGCAGTCACTCCCCCATTATGCCCGTGCCGCCACGCCACCCGGGTGCTGGGGCCGCCAGGCGGACAGCACCGGGCCCCCTACTGGCCGGGGTTTTCGCGGGCGAGATAGGCCTCGACGGCGGCACCCAGCTCCTCGCCGTTGGGCAGTTTGTCGTTCTCATCCGCCAGCAGCGATCTGCGGACGGTTCCCTCGGCTTTCTCGTCGTAACGCGATTCGAGCCGGGAAACCACCTGCTGGACGTCCTCGGACGCATCGATCTGCTCGGCGATCTGCCGGCTGACTTCCCGGCCGGCTTCACGAAGCCGGTCAGTGGGCAGCATCAGGGACGTCGCCGCGCCCAGGTATTCCAGTCCGGCCACCGCGGCCGTGGGATATTCAGCCTCCGCAAGGTAGTGCGGAACGTGGATGACGTAGCCGGCAACGTTGCGCCCGGCCTCGACGAGCCGGAGTTCCAGGATGTGGCCGACAGCAGCGGGCACCTCCACGGTGGGCTTCCACACGGAGATGCCTTCGATCAGGTCCGGCCGGTTCCCGTGGACGGTAACGCCGACGGGTCGCGTGTGCGGAACCGGCATGGGAATGGAGTGGATCCACGTCACAAGGTTGACGTCCAGCTTTTCCGCAATGCCCACTACTGCGCGGGCGAAACGTTCCCACTGAAGGTCCGGTTCAAAGCCCGCCAGCAGGAGGAAGGGATTACCCAGGCCGTCGGTCAGCTTGTACAGCGCAAGCCGCGGCTCCTGGTAATCCTGCAGGTGGTCTTCCACGAACGATACGTGCGGCCTGCGGGAACGGTAATCAATGAGTTGGTCGGCATCGAAAACCGCAACCGTCTCGGTGTCGAGGGTATCCAGCAGTTCCGCGTTGATCTGCTTAACCACATGGCCGGCATCGGCAAACCCGGTAAACCCCATCACCAGGTTCAGGCCCCGGAGCGCCGGGCTGTGGAACAGCTCGATGTTGCTCGCAAAGAGCGCATCGGGGTCCAGCAGGGAGCCGGAAATCCGTTCAAGCACGGCATGTTCCTTTCGTGGTTTCAGGTGGATACCTTGTACAACGCCACGGTCCACCGGGGCATTCCAGTTGTTGCTGTGTCGCAGCTCTCAAATGGTTCCGCTGCGGCGGCGCAGACGGGCTACGATCGGAACTGGCCTGCCGGACGGGCTTGCCGACGCCATGCGGAGTCCCAGGCCCCGCCGCAGCTTCTGTTTCCATGGCAGGACGCCAAACATGCATTCCTGCCCGAACGAACTTTCGAGAATTGAGGACTGATCCCCGTGGTCAAGAATACTGAAATCAAGCTTAGTACCCTCGCGCGGGACCTTAAAGGGGCCTCCAGTGACGCCGTCGTCATCGGGGTGGGACAGGGACCGGACGGGCCTGTCCTCCTCGAAAATCCGCTGACGGCCAAGTCCGCCGAAGCATTGGCCGACTCCCTCAAGGTCCTTGGCATCACAGGGGCGGCTGACCAGCTGGTCAGGCTCCCGGGCCTGCCTGAAACCGGTGCCGGTGTGCTGGTCCTCGCCGGAGTGGGCAAGGTAGGGGCAGACCGCATCCTCTCCGAAGAAGCGCTGCGCCGCGCCGCCGGCTCCGCGGTGCGGCAGCTTGCGGGCTTCACCACTGTGGTCCTGGCCCTCCCGACGGCGGGGGTCGCCGACGTCGCGGCCGTTGCGGAGGGTGCGGCCCTGGGGGCTTATGCCTTCACTGAGTACCGCTCCTCCAAGGATGGGATTAAGGACCCGGTCAGCAATGCTGTGATCTACACGGACGTTCCAGGCGGCCAGGAACTGCGCATGGCCCTGACGCGTGCGGGCCTGATCGGCAAAGCCGTTAATGCCACGCGGTCACTGGTTAATCAGCCGCCAAGCCACCTCTTCCCCGAGTCGTTCGCCGAGGCCGCCAAGGAGCTGTCCAAGGGACTGCCCGTCAAGGTGACCGTCTGGGACGAAAAACGCCTGGAAAAAGAAGGCTTCGGCGGCATCATGGGCGTAGGCAAGGGTTCCACCCGGCAGCCCCGCCTGGTCAAGGTCGAATACGCCCCCGCCAAGGCAACGACAAAGATCGCCCTTGTCGGGAAGGGGATCACGTTCGACACCGGCGGCATCTCCATCAAGCCGGCTTTGGGCATGGGGGACATGAAGAGCGACATGGCGGGCGCCGCCGTCGTTCTTAACAGTGTGCTGGCGATCGCCGCCCTGGGCCTGCCGGTGAAGGCGACCGCGTGGCTCTGCATCGCGGAAAACATGCCCTCTGGTGCCGCATCACGGCCCGCGGACGTACTGACGATGTTCGGCGGCAAGACCGTGGAGGTGCTGAACACCGACGCCGAGGGCCGCCTGGTCATGGCGGACGGCATCGTCGCCGCGAGCCGTGAATACCCGGATGCGATCATCGACGTCGCGACTCTCACCGGTGCGCAGCTCATCGCCCTTGGCAACCGTACGGCCGGCGTCATGGGATCGGACAGCGTCACCGGCCCGTTGAAGGCCGCCGCGGACCGTGCGGGTGAGCTGGTCTGGCCCATGCCCCTGCCTGAGGAGCTGCGTCCCAGCCTGGACTCCCAGGTCGCCGACCTGGCCAACATCGGCGAAAGGCACGGCGGCATGATGACGGCCGCCGTTTTCCTGCGCGAGTTTGTGGGTAAGGGCAAGGACGGGGAGCAGATCCCCTGGGCGCATGTAGACATCGCCGGCCCATCCTTCAACAACGGAAGCCCCTATGGCTACACCCACAAACAGGGCACGGGCTGCACGGTCCGCACCCTGGTGGCCTATGTGGAGGACCTCCTGGCCGCGGCTGCCTGATCACCTTCCGTGACCTGTTACGCGGCTTTGTGACAACACAGTGAATGCTTGGACACAAAGCCGCGTGACACTCACCACAAGCCCTCCACAAACGCGGTGGCAAGGTGGAGCATGGATAAGTGGTTCGCTAAGGTGAACCACGGTAGTCACAAATGAAAGAGAACCTGCCTGCTGGCATAATCACGGCAGTACAAGTTCCAAGACCAGATGATGCGTACGCTCGCGTCATCGTTCACGCGAGGGAGCGTCTAAGTGGCCGATCAGGCAACTGCGCAAGAATTCGACATCCTGGTACTCGGTGGCGGCAGCGGCGGATACGCCACCGCCCTGCGGGCCGTACAGCTTGGCTTCACCGTCGGCCTCGTGGAGAAGGGAAAGCTGGGCGGCACCTGCCTCCACAACGGCTGTATCCCCACCAAGGCACTGCTGCACTCGGCCGAACTGGCCGACCACGCCCGCGACTCCGCCAAGTACGGCGTGAATGTCACCCTTGACGGCATCGACATCAACGCCGTCAACGCCTACAAGGACGGCATCGTCGCCGGCAAGTTCAAGGGCCTCCAGGGCCTGATCAAGTCCAAGGGCATCACCGTCATCGAAGGTGAAGGCAAGCTCCAGGGCACCGACACCGTGGTTGTGAACGGCACCGCCTACAAGGGCAAGAACATTGTCCTCGCCACGGGCTCCTACTCCCGTTCACTTCCGGGACTGGAAATCGGCGGGCGCGTCATCACCTCGGACGAAGCCCTGAAGATGGACACCATTCCCAAGAGCGCCATCGTGCTCGGCGGCGGCGTAATCGGCGTCGAATTCGCTTCCGTATGGAAGTCCTTCGGCGTCGACGTCACCATTGTTGAGGGCCTGCCCTCCCTGGTGCCGAACGAGGACACCGCAATCGTCAAGAACCTCGAGCGCGCCTTCAAGAAGCGCGGCATCAAGTTCTCCACCGGCATTTTCTTCCAGGGCGTCGAACAGAACGACTCCGGCGTCAAGGTCACCCTGGTGGACGGCCAGACGTTCGAAGCCGAGTACCTCCTGGTCGCCGTAGGCCGTGGCCCCGTCACCGCCAACCTCGGATACGAAGAAGCGGGCGTCACCATCGACCGCGGCTTTGTCATCACCAACGAGCGCCTCCACACCGGCGTCGGCAACGTCTACGCCGTGGGCGACATCGTTCCCGGCGTGCAGCTGGCACACCGCGGATACCAGCAGGGCATCTTTGTCGCCGAGGAGATCGCCGGCCTCAAGCCTGTCATCGTCGAGGACGTCAACATCCCCAAGGTCACCTACTGCGAACCTGAGATCGCGACCGTGGGCTACACGGAGAAGGCCGCCAAGGAAAAGTTCGGCGACGACCAGATCCAGATCCAGGAGTACAACCTCGCCGGCAACGGCAAGAGCTCCATCCTGGGCACCGGCGGCCTCGTCAAACTGGTACGCCAGAAGGACGGCCCCGTGGTGGGCGTCCACATGATCGGCTCCCGCATGGGTGAGCAGGTCGGTGAAGCCCAGCTGATCGTGAACTGGGAAGCCTACCCGGAGGATGTGGCCCAGCTGCTGCACGCCCACCCCACCCAGAATGAGGCGCTGGGCGAGGCCCACCTCGCACTGGCGGGCAAAGCCCTCCACGGCTAAGCAGCCCCGCAAGACAACAGGGCTTAGTGCACCGGGCATGATCCGCCGGGTGCACTAAGCTCGAACAAGCCAGCAATCATCCGCACAAAAAGATCAATAAGGAGAACGGGGACGACATGTCTGAATCCGTTAACTTGCCCGCCCTCGGTGAGAGCGTCACCGAAGGAACCGTCACCCGCTGGCTCAAGCAGGTAGGTGACCGGGTAGAGGTGGACGAGCCGCTGCTCGAGGTTTCCACCGACAAAGTAGACACTGAAATCCCCTCTCCGATAGCCGGCGTGATCGAAGAAATCCTCGTTGCCGAAGACGAGACCGCCGAAGTCGGCGCTCCCCTGGTCCGCATCGGTGACGGTTCCGGATCCGAGGCACCCGAGGCAGCAGCGCCGGCCGAAGAAGCTCCAGCCGCCCCTGCCGAGGAGGCGCCCGCAGAAGAGGCGCCCGCCCAGGAAGCACCGGCCCAGGAAGCACCCGCAGCAGAAGCTCCCGCGGCATCCGGCGGCGAAGGCCACGATGTCACCCTCCCGGCCCTCGGCGAAAGCGTCACCGAAGGCACTGTCACCCGCTGGCTTAAGGCAGTAGGCGACTCCGTCGAGGTGGACGAGCCCCTCCTCGAAGTATCCACCGACAAGGTGGACACCGAGATCCCCTCGCCCGTCGCGGGAACCCTGCAGGAAATCCGCGTCAACGAGGACGAAACCGCCGAGGTCGGCTCCGTGCTGGCCGTCATCGGTTCCGGTGCCGCTGCACCTGCGGCAGCGCCCGCCGCCGCACCCGCACCGGCCGCTGAGGCGAAAGCAGAAGCTCCGGCCGCCGCCGAGGCACCCAAGGCCGAGGCACCCAAGGCTGAGGCACCCAAGGCTGAAGCACCCAAGGCGGAGGCGCCGAAGGCTGAAGCTCCCAAGGCGGAAGCTCCGAAGGCTGAGGGCGCGGAAGAGTCGGCCCCCGAGGCAACAGGGGCCGAGTCAGGATATGTCACTCCCCTGGTCCGCAAGCTGGCGAACCAGCATGGCGTGGACATCTCCTCGCTGTCCGGTACCGGTGTTGGCGGCCGTATCCGCAAGCAGGACGTAATCGCCGCAGCAGAAGCCAAGTCTGCCCCCGCCACGGCTTCTGCCGCACCTGCAGCCTCCGGCGCTCCCGCCGGGCCGGCTGCCTCCTCGCTGCGCGGAACCACGCAGAAGGCTCCCCGCATCCGCCAGGTCATCGCCCGCCGCATGCGCGAGTCCCTTGAGGTCTCCACCCAGCTCACGCAGGTGCACGAAGTGGACATGACCAAGGTCGCCAAGCTGCGGCTGAAGGCCAAGAACTCCTTCCAGGCCCAGAACGGCGTCAAGCTCACCTTCCTGCCGTTCATCGCCAAGGCAGTTGCCGAGGCCCTCAAGCAGCACCCGAAGCTCAACGCTGCGTACGACGAGGACAAGCAGGAAATCACGTACCACAACGCCGAGCACCTGGCTATTGCCGTCGACACCGACAAGGGCCTCCTGGTCCCGGTCATCAACGACGCCGGCAACCTGAACCTGGCAGGCCTGGCAGGCAAGATCGCTGACGTCGCCGGCCGCACCCGCGACGGCAAGATCGGCCCGGACGAGCTGTCCGGCGGTACGTTCAGCATCACCAACATCGGATCGGTCGGCGCCCTCTTCGACACTCCGATCATCAACCAGCCGCAGGTGGGCATCCTGGGCACTGGCGCGATCGTCAAGCGTCCCGTGGTGGTGGCCGATGAGAACGGTGACGACTCAATCGCCATCCGCTCCATGATGTACCTGTCCCTTACGTACGACCACCGCCTGGTGGACGGTGCCGACGCGGGACGCTTCCTGCAGTCACTGAAGGCCCGCCTTGAAGAAGGCGCCTTCGAGGCTGACCTGGGCCTGTAGCTCCGGGTTCAGACCGTACGACGGCGGTGCACGCGCCGGTGGCAAACCACCGGAAGGCGGGCGCCGCCGTCGCGGTTTAACTGCAGGACCACCCACCCACCAAGGAGTTTTTGTCCAGATACGGCGAGTAAATGGTCGATTTGGGCGCCGTATGTGGACAAAAACTCCTTGGAGGCGCGACACACGGCACGGCCCGGCCAGCCTTACTACATGGTGTAGAAACGTCTGGCTAGACTGAAGCCATGATTATCGTCTACAACATCATGGTTTTCCTGCACATCGTTGGCGCCGCCATGATCGTCGGCATTTGGATCGGCAACATGAAGAAGCCCACGGTCCACCCCCGGCAGTTCGACGGCGCGGCACTTCAGCTCATCACTGGCATCGTGATGATGGGGCTGATTCCGGCCATGGACATGGATGCGAACTACTTCAAGCTGGGCATCAAGTTCGCGATCGCGCTGGCCGTCGCCGTGCTCGCTTTCATCGGACGCCGCAAGCACAAAAAGGGCGAGGACATCAGCAAGGGTCTGGCGCACAGTGTGGGCGGGCTCGCCCTTCTCAACGTGGCCATCGCCACTTTGTGGAACTGACCCCTCAACGTATAAATCACGACGGCGCCGCTCCCCTCGTCCGGGACCGGCGCCGTCGCTAGTTAATCCCGTTTGCCGGTCCTGGTGGACACCATCGGCGGTCACAATCCACTGAGAGCGGACAGTCCGTGCATGGGTACCCCGGAGTCCCTAGGATGGGAAACGGCGGGGCGCGGGCGGGAAGCCGGCCCCCGAATCGAATCTACGTTTGAGGAGTGGACATGGCAGCAACACGCACCGCACACACAGTATGGAATGGCGACCTATTTACAGGATCGGGTCAGACCACCCTGGACAGCTCAGGACTGGGCACCTTCGACGTCACCTGGAAGGCACGCACGGAAGCTGCCGAAGGCAAGACCAGCCCGGAAGAGCTGATCGCGGCCGCCCACGCAAGCTGCTTCTCGATGGCGTTCAGCAACATGCTCGCCCAGGCCGGGCACGCCCCGGAGGAGGTCCGCACCAAGGCAGACGTGACGTTCGTCCCCGGCACCGGCATCACCGGCAGCCACCTGACTGTGTCTGCCACGATCCCCGGCATCTCCGAAGAGGAGTTCCAGAAGATCGCAGGCGAGGCCAAGACGGGCTGCCCCGTATCGGGAGCGCTGGCCAGCATCGACATCACCCTGGATGCAACGCTGGAGTCCTGATCGAGGCAGTTGCGCTCTAGCGCCAGCAAAGAGAAGGCCCTGCCTGTCCCGGATGATCCGGGAGAGGCAGGGCCTTCTTGCATCCCCGGCCTATTGCGCCAGGGCGGGGCGTCAGTTCCCGTGCCGCCGCGCGGGCAAGGGAGCGGGCTTGAGCCGGCGGTACCCTTCGCGGAGGGGCGGGCGGTCCGTGGGAAGCTCCTGGATCATTTCCTTCAGTGCACCGATCCCGTATTCCAACTGGGGATCCCGGCCGGCCGCATAGGCGTGCGGCGGGTAGGCCACCTCGATGTCCGGTTCCACACCGTAGTTCTCGACACTCCAGCCCACACCGCCGCCGAACCAGGTGGCATACCGGGGCTGGGTCACCCCTGTGCCGTCCGCGAGCGAGAACCTGTTGTCAATCCCCACGACCCCGCCCCAGGTGCGCGTCCCGATCACCGGGCCGATGCCGCGGAGCTTCGAGACCTGGGTAATGATGTCGCCGTCGGACCCGGCAAATTCATCAGCGAGGACAATTACCGGCCCGCGCGGGGCGTGATGCGGGTACGTCCGGGGCGCTTCCCCGCGGGGCATGCTCCAGCCGGTGACCTTGCGGCCGATCAGTTCAGCAACCAGCTGGGAGGTGTGCCCGCCGCGGTTGCGCCTGACATCCACGATCAGGCCGTCCAACGCGGTCTCCGTATCGAGGTCCCGGTGCAGCTGTGCCCAGCCGTTGGCCATCATGTCCGGAATATGCAGGTAACCGAACGTACCGCCAGAGGCCTCGCGCACAGTACGCCTGTTCGCGGCCACCCATTCCTGGTAGCGCAGGCGCTCCTCGTCCTTCACCGGGACCACCGCGATGCGCCGCTGGAGGCCGGCAGCCGGGCCGTGGCCGGGACCGTTGCTGAGTGTGAGCTCCACAGCGCGGCCCGCAGCGCCCACCAGCTGCATGGCAGGCGTAACAGTGGCAGACAGCGGGACACCGTCAACGGCCAGCAGGAGGTCCCCTGCCTTGGCGCCGGCGCCTGGTCGTGTGAGCGGGGACGTCGCCAGCGGATCGGAGGACTCGCCTGCCAGGATCCGGGTGATCTCCCAGCCAGCGGCCGTGAAGGCAAGATCGGCACCCAGGCGTCCCTGCCCGTTACTGCCGTTCTCCGTCACCGCGGCCGGCCGGACGTAGGCGTGTGACGTGCCGAGCTCGCCGTGGAGTTCCCACAACAGGTCCACAAGATCGTCATGGGAGCCCAACCGTTCCACGATGGGACGGTAGCGCTGATAAACGGAATCCCAGTCCTGGCCTGCCATGTCCTCGGCCCAGAAGAAATCGCGCTGCAGCCGCCAGGCTTCGTCGAACGCCTGGCCCCAGACGCTGAGCGGGTGCATCATCACGCGGATACGGCCCAGGTCAACCTTCACCAGCTGCCCGGAATCCTCGTCGGCCTTCGCACCCGACGGGACCACGCTGACCTTCTTATCGTGGAGCAGGACTACCTTCCTGGCGTCTCCCGAGAGGCGGTAGCTGTCCAGGGCGTCCACCAGCGTCACCGTCTTCCGCCGCGCAAGGTCGAAACGTACCAGGCTGGGCGGCGCGTCCTTGTCCTCGTGGCTGGCCTTGCCGTCGCCGGTGACACCGGCGAGTGCCGAGTCGAGCCAGAGCAGGCCGCCGTCCGTCGCCTGGAGCGAGGAGTAGTTGCCCTGCGGAACCGGCACACCGATGACCCGGTGCGCCAGGCCTTCTGCGTCAACCCGTACTTCCGGTGCGGCGGTGGTGTCCTGCGGGCCGGCCTCAGGTTCCCCGGAGGATTCACCGCTTCCACCCGAGCCGTCCAGGTCAACGGCGGGACCGAACGGGGATGGCGTGTCGGCTGCCAGGGCCACCAGGTAGGGCTTGATGGGGCTGGGGAACGACAGGTCGAACGAATGGCCGTCGTACACCGGGTCGAAGCTGCGGTTGGAGAGGAAGGCGAGGAACTTTCCGTCCGGGGTGAAGCTGGGTGACTTGTCGCAGAACCGTCCGTCGGTGACATCAACCACCGCTGGGTCCTTGCCTCCGGCCTGGACGAGCCGGAGCCTGCTGCGTGAACCGAACGAGGTGACAGGTTCGGACCAGGCCAGCCAGCGGGAATCCGCCGACCAGCTCAATTCCGAGATAGTCCCTTCACCGATGCTGGCCACGAGGGAAAGTTCGCCGGTGCCGGTATCCGCGAGATATACGTCGCCGAAGGACGTACCCAGTGCAAGCCATTTGCCGTCCGGGCTTGCTTCCAAGGAGCTGGCACGCGATGGCCTGGAGAACCCGATGCGCCTGGGCGCGGTCCCCGTGTGGGCTGTTGCGGCCGCGTCGTCCGTGACCGGGGCGACGTCGGCCCGGGAATCATCGCCCACCGGCGCCTCGTTCGGCGTCGCGGCGACGGCGATGCCTGCTGCCGGCACTGGCCGTGGCAGCGCCGCCGCGGATTCAGAGGCGGCAGCGTCGGCTGATGCGGCCACGGGCACAGGCACAGGCACCACGTTGGCTGCCGCGGCAACGCCTGGCACCTGCCCGGCGATCTCCGTGATGTACAGGGCCTCAGCGCCGTCGTGATCGGCGATGTAGGCGAGCCGGCCGCCGTCGAGGGGCCTGGGGAGCCGTGCCCGGACCCCGGGGGTTGCCTCAATCACGCGGGAGGGACCGTCCTTGTGCCGGATCCAGTGGATGGTGCCGTGGGCCTCCACAGCGCTGGCGGAGCCAGTGGCATCGGGAATGACGGCGCCGAGGTGCTTCTCTGCCTTCAGCAGGCCCGGGCGCCGGGACTGGGAGGCCGAGCCGAGGGAGATGTCCAACCGCACTGCATCGGAACGCAGGTCGTGAAGGACCCAGAGTTCACCCGCGGACTCGAAGACGATCCGCCGCCCGTCGGAGGCTGCATGCCGGACGTAGAAGTCCTCGTGGTCGGTGTGGCGGCGCAGGTCGCCGCCTCCCGGCAGTACTGAGTACAGGTTTCCGAACCCTTCATGGTCGGAGAGGAACGCGATCCGCCCGTCCACCCACATGGGGTCCGTCAGGTTGCCGTCCAGCTCCGGGACGAGGCGTTCGAACTCGCCGTTGCCGTCGGAATCGATCCAGAGCTTTCCTGCTGTGCCCCCGCGGTAGCGCTTCCACCAGGCAGGCTCCCGCGACAGGACGCTGGCGAGGACCACAGGGCGTTCGTCACCGATTTCCGGGCCGAAGGCAACAGATTCCACCGGGCCGAACGGCAGTTCCTCAGCCCAGCCGCCGTCAACCGGAACGCTATAGGCGTAGGTGTGCCGGCTCTCCGCCTGGCGGAACGCGCTGGTGACCAGCACGGCGCCGCCGGCGGTAAATCCCTTGACTCGAGTGCTGGCATGGCCGAAATACGTCAGCTGACGATAGCCTCCGCCGTCAACCTCCGCGGTCACCACCTCCGGTGCTGTCCCCTGGACGACGGTCCAGACCAGGCGCTTGCCGTCGGGCGTAAACCGGGGGTTGCGCGCGGGGAGCTGGAGGGAGGAGACCCGCCATGCCCGTCCTCCGCCAAGGGGCGCGATCCAGACGTCGTCCTCGGCCACAAAGGTGACCAGATCGCCGTGCACATGCGGGAATCGGAAGTAGCTCGAAGAGGTCATCGTTCGATCATAGTCAACCTTTCGGGCCCTCTGGCGGAGGTGCCCCCGGGCGCCGGGCATGGTGAGATGGATCATGCGCATCGTCATTGCCGGGGCCTCCGGGCTCATTGGAACCCACCTGTCCGAGGTCCTGCGGCACGCCGGCCATGAGGTGGTCATCCTTGTCCGGCGCGCGCCCGCTTCTGCAGCGGAAGTCGCCTGGGATCCGGCAGCGCGCCGACTCGACCCGGCAGCACTGGCCGGCAGCGACGCCGTGATCAACCTCGCAGGGGCAGGGATCGGCGACAGGCCGTGGACCCGCCGCCGGATTGCGGAACTGTTCCGGTCCCGTCTGGATGCCACCGGAACGCTGACGCAAACGATGCGGCAACTCGATATTCCGCCGCACACTTTCATCAGCCAGTCAGCATCGGGGTACTACGGCGACTCCGGGAGCACCCTGCTCAGGGAAGGCTCAACGGCCGGTACCGGCATCCTCTCAAGGCTGTGTGTCGAGTGGGAGGCGGCCGCACATGCGGCGCCTCCAGGCGTCCGGGTGGTGACTCCCCGCACAGGGGTAGTGTTCAGCCGTTCGGGAGGTGCCCTGGGCAGGCTGCTTCCCCTGCTCCGCTTCGGGGTCGGCGGACCGCTGGGCCACGGCAGGCAGTACTGGCCGTGGGTCACCCTGCCCGATGTCTCATCGGCGTTTCTGTTCCTGATCCGTTCACAGCACCAGGGACCGGTCAATGTCTGTGCCCCGGAAAGCGCGGACGTCAACTCCCTCATTGGCGCACTGGCGGCTGCATTGCACCGTCCGGCCGTCCTGCGTGTGCCGTCCCCGGCGCTGCGGCTGGTCATGGGGAAGCTTGCCGATGAGCTGCTGCTGCCCAGCCAGCGCATGGAGCCCTCCGTCCTGGCGGATGGCGGGTTCAACTGGCAGCACGCCTCAGTGGCGCGTGCCGCCGCCTGGATAGGTTCCTGACCTGCAGAGCCACACCGGGCAGCCGCTCCGGGCCTGTCGCCCCGTCACGGCCACGGCAGAATCTCGGTGATGCGCCACTTGCCCTCCACCGGAACGAGGACCAGCAGGAGCTGTTGCGGCGGGGCCGCGACACCCTTGGCCACCAGTGCACCCGAGCGGTCCTGTTCCTCGTAGGCTGACGCAGCCGAAGTGACAGCCACCACCGCCCTGTTCGCGTCACTGTCCGGATGGACGCGCACACCGGAGAGCATGCTCGTGAAACCAGCCAGGACATGACCCGACGAGCGGAGCGGTCCGCCGATCCGCTCGTCCGCGGCCGACGCCGGCGAACCTTGCACATTGACCTGGTCAAGCAGCTCCAGCCGTCCCGAACTTAAGGCCAGGGACCTCAGCGAGGCCAGGCCCCGGACAGCCTCACCCGGATCCGCCGAGCTGAGCTGGGCAGCAATGTCCCCAGGGATCCTGGCTTCGGGCCCTCCAGCGACCCGGCCGTCCTGGCTTTGGCGGCTGTCCGCACCGTCCGCCGGCAGGTGGTCCGTGACAACCGGCGTCGTGCCGCCCAACCACCAGGCGGCCGCCAGGACTGCAGCCAACGCCGCCAGGGAAATTATCCGCGCCCCGCCTGCCGTCCTGGCGCGTACGGCCAGGCCACGTGCGTCCCGCGAGCGCCCTGTCCGCGACCGGACGGCAGGGGCACGCGTTTCCCGGGCGGACTCCCGCGCCCCGTTGGCGTGCTTTCGGGAGGCACGGGAACCGCCACCGTGTCCGGGCTCCGCCGGACTGGCATGCCGCCCGGACCGGCCCGCCTTTTCTTGGTCTGTACTGCCTGGGTCTGCGTTGTCCGGGTCTGCGTTGTCCGGGTCTGTACTGCGGAACCGGAGCTGTGGTTCCGGCTCCCTCCCATCGCCCGGAAAGGGCATGACCTGCCTGGCTCCGACAACCCCGGACCATTTGGATGTGGACAGCCGCCTTCGCCAGGCCTGAAGTGATTCACGGAGCCCGGATCCCGAACGCTTGGGAACCGGTCGGCGTGTCAGTAGTTCCGGAAGCACGGTGGGATGCACGGATCCTGCCAGGTCAACAGGCAGCGGGGCGGCACTGCGGTAGATCGCAGCGGCCAATTCAACGGCCGTGGGCCTGCGGCGGCGGTCTTCGTTGAGGCCTGCTTCGAGGGCCTCGGCCAGCTCCTCCGGAACGTCGGGAAGGATCAGGGGCAGCGGCGGCCGGTCGGCAGTCCGGGCCGGGGCGTCGCCGGTGAGGCAGTACCAGCCCAACGCGGCAAGGGAATAGACGTCCCGCTCGGGCTGCAGGCCTGCCCGCACGGCATCCACCGGCGCCGGATCCATAAAGCCCCGGGTGCCGTGGCCGGGCACGGCGGCAACGTCCCCCACCATCCGTGCGAGGCCGACGTCGGCCAGCAAGGGTTTGCCGTGGCTGGTGAACAGGACATTGCCGGGCGATACGTCCGAGTGGGTGAAGCCCTTGGCGTGCAGATAACCCAGCACCTGCGCAATCGGCGTCAGTACCGTCACCGTCTCGCCGGTACTGAGTTTTCCACGGCTGGCCACCAACTGGGCCAGGGATCCGCCCGGCGCGAAATCCACGAGCAGGCCGAGTCCGTCGCAGGAGCCCACTGCAAGGCGGAGTACGTCATGGGCCTTAACGAGATGCTGGTGGTCCAGCGTCGACAGGATCCGGACTTCCCGTCGGACGTCACTCTCAGCCGTGGCGCCAGGCGCCGGGCCCGGTGGCGCGCCCCCTGGCAGGAAGCACTTCAGGGCGAAGTCCGTGCCAGTGCGTTCTTCAGTGACCAGCCAGACGGTGGAGCTGCCGCCCCGGCCCAGCTCGCGTCGCACGGTAAAGCCGGGTGCCTCCGGAAATGCAGAATCAGCCATGGCTTATGTCTAGCCGAATCCGGCCGTCGCTGCAGAAGTTATCCACAGGGGCGCCGGTTGGAGCGCGCCGGCATCCTCCGCGGGAGTGAGAGCTTGGACACTAAATCGGGAGCTACGCCGCCCGAGGTCTAAGCTGGATGCCATGACTCTTGAGTTTTCCACGCTGGGTCTTGCGCCGGATTTCGTAGATTACATGAAGGGCTGGGACATCCAGCGCGAACTCCATGACAAAGTCGTCGCTGCCGAGGCGCCCAGCACAGTCCTGGTCCTGGAACATGCCCCCGTTTATACGGCCGGCAAGCTGACAGAAGAGCACGAGCGCCCGTTGGACGGCACGCCCGTGGTGGCAGTGGACCGGGGCGGCAAGCTGACCTGGCACGGCCCCGGCCAGCTGATCGCCTATCCGATCCTCAAGCTGAAGAACCGCTCGGGCATCCGCGACTACGTTGAGCGGCTCGAAGCCGTCATGATCGCGGTCATGGCTGACTACGGCATCAACGCAGAGCGCATCAAGGGACGCGCCGGAGTGTGGATCAAGGCCGACAGCAAGGGCCCGGACCGGAAGATTGCCGCAATCGGGATCCGCGTCCTGGACGGGGTCACAATGCACGGGATCTCCATCAACTGCAACAATGATCTGGCACCCTATACCCAGATCATCGCCTGCGGCATTACCGACGCCGGCGTCACCACGATGTCAATCGAAGCCGGCAGGAACATTGCCCCGGGTGACATCGCGGACCGGCTCGTGGAGGAATTCCGCAAGCACGAAGAAGCACTCGTTTCAAGCCCCGAAGGAGCTCTACTGTGACACTGGCACCAGAAGGCCGGAAGATGCTGCGCATTGAGCAGCGAAACGCGGCCACTCCGGTGGAGCGCAAACCGGATTGGATCAAGGCCAAGGTCCAGATGGGCCCCGAGTTCGTCCAGCTCAAGAACCTGGTCAAGAAGGAAGGCCTGCACACCGTCTGTGAGGAGGCCGGCTGCCCCAACATCTTCGAATGTTGGGAAGACAAGGAAGCCACCTTCCTCATCGGCGGCTCCGAGTGCACCCGGCGCTGCGACTTCTGCCAGATCGACACCGGCAAGCCCTCCCCGGTGGACATGTTCGAACCCACCAAGGTGGCCCGCTCCGTGCAGGCCATGCAGCTGCGCTACGCCACCGTCACCGGCGTGGCCCGCGACGACCTCGCCGACGAAGGCGTCTGGCTCTACGCCGAGACGGTCCGTAAGATCCACGAGCTCAACCCGGGTACCGGCGTCGAGCTCCTGATCCCTGACTTCTCCGGCAAGCCCGAGCACATCGAGGCGATCTGCGACTCCAAGCCGGAGGTTTTCGCACATAACGTCGAAACCGTGCCGCGGATCTTCAAGCGCATCCGCCCGGCATTCCGGTACGACCGCTCGCTGGACGTCATCACGCAGGGACGGAACCTGGGCATGGTCACCAAGTCCAACCTGATCCTGGGGATGGGCGAAACCCGCGAAGAAATCTCCGAAGCCCTCCGGGACCTGCACGAGGCGGGCTGCGACCTGATCACCATCACCCAGTATCTGCGCCCGTCCGAACGGCATCTGCCGGTGGACCGCTGGGTCAAACCCCAGGAGTTTGTGGACCTCCAGGAGGAAGCGGCCGAGATCGGATTCCTGGGCGTTATGTCCGGTCCGCTGGTCCGCTCCTCCTACCGTGCCGGCCGCCTTTGGGCCACCGCGATGCGCAAGAAGGGCTGGGAAATCCCGGCCGAACTGGCCCACATCGAGAGCTCGGGCAGCACGCGCCAGGAAGCCAGCTCCCTTCTCGCAGCGCATTCCTGACCACACAGCTGTTGTGCCTGAGGGCCGGCGCCGGGCGTTCTCCGGCGTCCGGCCCTCAGGCATGGATCACGTAGAATTAAGGAACTATGGCGAAATCCCCTGATTCCAGCAATTCCACTCCGGCGGCCTCTGACGCCCCGAAGCGTGGCTTTTTCTCGCGCAAGCCAAAAGAACCAAAGGTCAAGAAGCCCAGCCGGCTCAAGCAGATCGGCGAAGTCTTCAACATGACCCGCCGCCATGACCCCATGGTCCCGTGGCTGATGCTGCTGGTGTTCCTGGGCGTTGTGGCCGTTAGCTTCCTGGTGGGCTTCTGGCTGGAAAACTGGATTACTGGCCTGATCATCGGTATTCCCCTCGGCCTGCTCGGCGCAACCCTGATCCTGTCCCGTCGTGCGGAACGGGCAGCCTTCGCCCAGATCGAGAACCAGCCGGGTGCCTCCGGTGCGGCTTTGGGAACCCTGAAGCGCGGCTGGATCACCGAGGACCAGCCCGTCGCCGTCAACCCGCGCACCCAGGATGCCGTGTTCCGCGCCATTGGCCGTCCGGGCGTCGTCCTGGTCAGCGAAGGACCGAGCCACCGCGTCAAGCCGCTGCTTGACGCTGAGCGCAAGCGCCTCGCCCGGATCCTGCCCAACGTCACGGTCCACGTGATTGAGAGTGGCCGCGGCGAAGGCCAGGTCCCCATCAGCCAGGTGGCCAAGAACATGGGCAAGCTGAAAAAGGAACTTACCAAGCTTGAGGTCAACGCTGTGTCGAAGCGGATTTCGTCACTGGGCAGCCGCCTCCCCATCCCCAAGGGAATCGACCCGTACAAGGCACGTCCCAACCGCGGACGCTAGGACTTATGGAGCCGTCCCGGTTCCGGCCAAGGCCGGCACCGGGGCGGCTTTCTTTTGGCAGCAACCCGCCGCAAAACGAACCGTGAGATTGGATCAAACCCCATGAAAATGCCGCTGAAAAGCGTTCTTATCCGGGCTTTCCGGATCCTGGCAATCGCCGAGGCCTTCAGCTGGGCTGCGCTGCTGGCAGGAATGTATTTCAAATGGATCGCCAGGACCAGCGAGCTGGGGGTTGAAATCGCAGGCCCCATTCACGGGGCTCTCTTCATCGGCTACGGCGTGGCCGCCCTCGCATTGTGGCGGTTCCAGCGCTGGCCGTTCACCGTCGCCCTTTTTGCCGGCGTGTCAGCCATCTTCCCGTTCGCGACGATTGCCTTTGACCGCTGGGCAGGCAAGCGCGGGTACCTCACCGAGCGTGCCGCCGAGCGCGCCGAAGCCAAGGAGCCAGCAGGGGTCTAGGGCCGCCGGCTACCTCCGGATCAGGACCGTATTCATGGCCTTGTCGTGAAGGCCGCGGTGGTCCGGGTCGAAGATCACGGCAGGAATCACCAGGCACAGGAGCAGTGCGCGCACCACGGCCGCCAGCGGACCTGCGGGGCCGCCGCCCAAACGCACCACCTGGATGCCCACCAGTCGGTGGCCGATGCTGTAGCCAAGGGTTCCAACCAGCAGCATCTGCTCCGCGGCAAAGACGGCGAGGTTGGCCCAGGCGTCGCCGCCGAAGATGAGGTTGCTGATGAGCAGGGCAATCCCCCAGTCCACGATGATCGCCACGATGCGACGCCCGGCCCGGGCGATGGAGCCTGGACCGGTCTCGGGCAAGCCGAGGCGCTCCCCCGGGTACTTCGAGATGCCCGATGTATCCGGTCCGCTGAGCCATGAGCCGATGTCTTTGCGATCTACCACCGTCCAAGCTTACCGACTCACCAACGTTCATACTGTGGAACCCGTTAGACCACTGTATGGACAAAGGATAGCGTTGCCATATCAGGGCATTCTGTAACCTGCCCGAAACAATGTGGACACGGCCGGGAAATGCCGTGTCCATAGGCTGAGTGCAGTTTCAAGCAATCCACCAAGCAGGGAAACTGTGTTTCCCTGCCCTTCGGATTGCGCTGGATCAGATGGCTTGCCAGCCAGATATTACATATGCGTTAGGAGCATAGATGTTCAAGAATGCGGACGAAGTCCTCAAGTTCATCAAGGACGAAGATATTAAATTCGTCGATATCCGCTTCACCGACCTCCCGGGCGTCCAGCAGCACTTCAACGTGCCTGCCAAGAGCGTTGACGCAGACTTCTTCGTCAACGGCCAGCTCTTCGACGGATCTTCCATCCGCGGCTTCCAGGGCATCGCCGAGTCGGACATGCAGCTGATCCCGGACGTAACCACCGCATTCCTGGACACTTTCCGCATGGAAAAGACCCTGGCTCTGAACTTCTCCATCGTGAACCCGCGCACCGGCGACCCCTACCACCGCGACCCGCGTGGCGTAGCTGAGAAGGCGGAAGCCTACCTTGCCTCCACCGGCATTGCGGACACCGCGTTCTTCGCCCCGGAAGCCGAGTTCTTCGTCTTCGACAACGTCCAGTACCAGTCCTCCCCGCAGGGCAGCTTCTACAAGATCGACTCTGAAGAAGCACACTGGAACACCGGCCGCGAAGAAGAAGGCGGAAACCTGGGCTACAAGACCCCCGTCAAGGGCGGTTACTTCCCGGTCTCCCCCACTGACAAGCAGGCTGACCTGCGTGACGCCATGTGCGTCGCCCTGGACGAGGCCGGCCTTGAGGTCGAGCGCAGCCACCACGAAGTCGGTTCCGCCGGCCAGGCTGAGATCAACTACAAGTTCACCACCCTGACCCACGCTGCCGATGACCTGCAGAAGTTCAAGTACGTCATCAAGAACACGGCCGACGCCTGGGGCAAGTCGGTAACCTTCATGCCGAAGCCGGTCTTCGGTGACAACGGCTCGGGCATGCACTGCCACCAGTCGCTGTGGAACGGTGGCGAGCCGCTGTTCTACGACGAGAAGGGCTACGCCGGCCTGTCCGACACCGCCCGCTGGTACATCGGCGGCCTGCTGAAGCACGCCGACGCCGTCCTGGCTTTCACCAACCCGACCGTGAACTCCTACCGCCGCCTGGTCAAGGGCTTCGAAGCTCCCGTAAACATGGTTTACTCGCAGGGCAACCGCTCCGCCGGTATCCGCATCCCTATCACGGGCACGAACCCCAAGGCCAAGCGCATCGAGTTCCGCGCGCCGGACCCCTCCTCCAACCCGTACCTGGCATTCGCTGCCCAGCTGATGGCCGGCATTGACGGTATCCGCAACCGGATCGAACCGCCCGCCCCGATCGACAAGGACCTCTACGAGCTCCCCGCCGAGGAAGCCAAGGACATCCCCAAGGCTCCGGGCACGCTCGAGGAAGCCCTGGAGGCCCTGGCCGCGGACAACGAGTTCCTGCAGGCCGGCGGCGTCTTCACCCAGGACCTGATCGACACCTGGA
The DNA here is from genome assembly GCF_001663775.1 of Arthrobacter sp. B6. Classification (GTDB taxonomy): domain Bacteria; phylum Actinomycetota; class Actinomycetes; order Actinomycetales; family Micrococcaceae; genus Arthrobacter. The sequence continues at coordinate 724,099 of NZ_KV467168.1, forward strand.
TTGAGTACAAGTACGAGAACGAAATCCGTCCGCTCTCCCTCCGCCCGAACCCGTACGAGTTTGAGCTCTACTACGGCGTCTAGCTGGATCATCGGCTGAACAGGCATTAGTCAGCCACTAGGCCGCAGGAATCCGCATTCAATAAAGGCCGGTCCCAGGTTTCATTACCGGGGGCCGGCCTTTTGTTGCCCTGAAGGCGAGGCTCGGCCTCGCACCCTAGGCAATGGCGATGCGCGCCAACAGGAGTGCGCCCACGGTCACGTCGAAGACGGCGCGGCCGTCCTCATGCGTGAAGGGTATCTCCACAGGCGCCGAGTCTCCCGGCTGCGTGATCGTGACCCCGCCCGGCGTCTTCCCGCCGCAGGGGATGGCGGCCCTGAAGCTGGCGCTCTGCCCATTGAACCCGCCAGTATCGAGGCCGTCGATGTTGGCGAAGAGCACGTCCAGCCGGTCCTCCGTGGGCTGTCGCAGGTCAATGACGACGGCGGGCGGAGCATCGGTCACAATGGTGCGGCGGCTCACAGCGATGAGCTCCGTCAGCGCGGTGGTGACCGCCGCGTCGGTGGCCTGGTAGTACTTCTGCCCCACCTGCTCCGTCACGAGCACCACTGCACCGCGGCCGTACGACGTGCGCGACCAGTCGGCGGCCGCGCTGATGCCAAACGCCTGCAGCAGCGCCGGCTGCGCCCGCAGTGCGCCGTTCTCGTCGAAAACGCCGGCATCGGTGCTACCGGTGACCAGCAACGTGCCGCCAGCCTCGACGTAGCTCTTCAGCGCGCTGATCTCCCCATCCGCCAGTGCCGCCGGCCGCGGCGCCACCACCACCGGGTAGGGCGCGAGCCGCGCCGCCGACACGTGCGGGGTGGTGACGACGTCGTACGGAGCGTGTGCGTGGATGAGGGCTTTACAGATGCCGCGGTACTCCGCGAGATAGGGCAAGGTCGTGGCGGAGTCGGAGGGCGCGGTCGCCCACCAGAGCTCATCAGCCGGGTTGGTGCTGGTGTAGAGTCCCACGCCGGCGTTCTTGTCGATAAAGTCGCGGCTCACGCTGGAGAAGATCACCGCCGCAGGGTTGGCGCTCTCGCCGGCCCAGATGTCGTTGTTATCCTTGAGCCAGCCAAATATCTTGCCGCGCCAGGCGTCACCCACTGTCTGGTTGAGGAGCGGGATCTGGGTCTCGTACGGCCGGACGCCACCGGCGATGGCGATGGCCATGACCCGCTCGGCGTCGTCCGCCTGCTTGCCGTAGGAGATAACCCAGCTCGGGTTCTTGCCCGCGCAGCCGCGGCCGTGGCGCATCATGATCGCCATCGAGATCCAATCGTCGGCGGGCGCCTCGCGCATGCCGGTCTCGTCGCTGGCGCAGTCCACTTCCCACACGCGGAGCACATCGCCGTCGTCGCGGCTGGCGCCGTCGAGGCCCTGCACCGTGCCGGCGCTGTAGTCCATGGTGACGGTCTCGATGATGAGCTGGAAGTCGGGCCGTACGGTGCGCGCGCCGGCGAGCACCGCCTGCTCGAACTCGTGGATGACGCCGTGGCGCCACGCCACCCAGCGGCGAAACACCGCGTTATCCCAATCCACGCCGGTGGGCTGCGCGAGCCCGGTGTCGGCGAGGAACTTGGCGGCGCAGGTCGCGTTGGTGCACGGCCACAGACCGACGATGTCCGAAAGCAGCGGGACGTCGCCCCACACGCCGTCGAGCGCGGTCTGCGCCAGCCGCTTCACCCGGTTGATGAAGTATTCGCGGTAAGCGGTGGTGGGGCAGAGCCAGGCACTCTCGGTCCCCGCCGGCACCCAGAACACGCGGCCTTCGCCCCCGACGAACTGGTTGGCATTCCCGTCGATGCCGCGCTGTACCCAGTCCGGGTGATCCTTCCACATGGTGTGTTGCTTGGTCGGCGCGTCCTCGGTGAGCGCCTCCAGCATCGGGTAATAGGCGACCACTTTCATGCCGCGCTGGTGGCATTTCTTCGCTACCTCGTCGATGTAGACCGCGTTTTCCTCAAAAGCCGCGTCGGTCATGTAGAAGGAGAGGTCCGAATCGATCACCACCACGCTCACGTGCGCGGCCGCCAGCACATCAAGGCGCGCGTCGACGGCCGGGTCGTCCGCATAGGTCTCGAAGCCCGCGACGCGCGCGTCGGAGATCCAGCCCAGCTCCGCGGCCGGCGATTCTGTCCCCGCTACCGGGGTCTCGCCGCCACCCTGCAGCGGGTCCTTAGCTCCCTCGCCGGCTGGCTTGCTTTCACACCCGGCGCCAACGACGGCAAAGCCCAGCGCGACTGACATGAATATACGCCTGGTCACCTTCCGGCCACTCCTGGTTGCCATACCCTGAGCCTAACGTCGGAGTCAAGCATCACCCACGAGTGTGGCCCCGCGGGAACAGGCGGGCCCAGCTCACAGGAGTCCGCCCGGGCCGCGGGCATCTTGCCGGCGGCCCGGGCGGACCCTTTCTATGGCACTAAGGTGGAGGCTGACTCCAGACGTGCTGAGACCGGGAGCCAGCCCCCTGGCATGTGCTCCCCGAGACGAAGACTTTTCAAGCCTTCCCCCCAACAAGGTTTGAAGAACACCGCCAATCCACATGATCTGTCAATGTGGGACCTGAGGCAATGGCAAACCGCCGTGCAGTTGCGGTGTAAAGCTGTGGTACATGGTCCGCTGCGGCCCGGAACTGCCGCCGAGGTACTGCCCGTGGTCCACGAACCCGGCGTTTTGATATGCGGCCAGCCCTGCGGGGTTGCGCTCGTTGACGGAAAGCACGACGCCGGCCTCACCGCCTTCCTGCCCCGCCGTCAGTTTCGCAGCCGCCACCACGGCCGCTGCCGCCGCGAGCCGGCCAAGGCCCCTTCCCTGGTGCCGCCTGTCGATGAGGAAGCCCCTCAGGAGCCACGCGGAATGGTCGTCAGGCCAGCCTGCAAGCCGGGCAGCCCCTGCCTGCAGGGTCAGCACCCCGACCGCATCCCCGTTGGCTTCTATGACATAGGGCCGCCGGGACTGCTCCGCGAGGCCGGCCAGCGCCATTCTCAGCGGGTCGCCCACGAAGTCGAGCTGCCCCGGTGCCAGTTCCAGGAGGGCCACCGCCCCCAGTTGGATGGCGCACGCGTCCGGTCCAAGGTCGTCAAGGGGAATCAGCCAGACGGACCGGGCTTCTCCGTTCAGTTGGCTGACGTTTCGGTGTCCCCCGTTGGCGTGCTGTCCGCCGGCGGCCCCGCAGGGTCCATCCACATGACCTCCCAGAGGTGCCCGTCGGGATCCTGGAAACTGTGGTTGTACATAAAGCCGTAGTCCTGCACTTCCTGCGAAGGCGTGCCGCCGGCGGCGATGGCCTTGCGCACGGTTTCGTCCACGGCTTCCTTACTGTCGACGGAAAACGCCATGATGGCCTCGGTGGAACCGGTGGCATCGGTTACATCCTTGGAGGTGAAGGTCTTGAAGAAGCCTTCCACGAGGAGCATGACAAAGGCGTCGTCATTGATGATCATGCAGGTGGCATTTTCATCGGTGTAGTCCGGGTTGAAGGAGAAGCCAAGTGCGGTGAAAAAGTCGACCGACCTCTTCAAATCCTTCACGGGCAGGTTCACGTAAATTTGCTTAGCCATGGGCCCCAACGTAGCACCGGCCGCCCGGGGTGTCAGCATTGCAGCTTCAGCCGGATCCTGCACCAGTCGGCATTGCCCGGATCGGCTAGTGGCCGTAGAAGACCTTCTCGAAAACACCGCGGGCACGCCTGCTCAGGCGGAGGTAATCCTCCTCGAGGGTGCCGGCCTGGCCGGGTTCGTAGCCGCACCAGCGGGCCACTGCCTCGAGGTCGCGCCGGGAAGAAGGCAGGAGGTCTGATGCCCTGCCACTCCAGATGACATTGGCCGACCTTATCCTGCTGGCAAGGCGCCAGGCGGAAGCCAGCAGTTGGGCATCGCTTGTCGCCAGGAGGCCCAGGGCCGCGGCCGCGTCGAGGGCCTCAATGGTGGAAGTGGTCCGCAGCTCCGGATGTTTGCCCGCGTGTTGGAGCTGGATCAGCTGGACCAGCCATTCGACGTCGCTGAGGCCGCCGCGGCCCAGTTTCAGGTGCCGGGCGGGATCAGCACCGCGCGGCAGCCGCTCCGACTCGACCCTGGCCTTGACGCGGCGGACTTCCCGGACGTCCTGTTCCGAAATCGATTCCGGGTACCGGATGGGGTTGATCAGCTCCAGGAAGTCCTTGGCGAGCCCGTCATCACCTGCCATCGGCCGGGCCCGCAGCAACGCCTGGGCTTCCCAGATCAGGGACCACCGGCGGTAGTACTCGGCGAAGGAGTCCAGCGAGCGGACCATGGCGCCGTTTTTCCCCTCGGGCCGCAGGTCCGCGTCAACCTGGAGGACGCGCTCGGCCATGATGGCGGGCTTCAGCGGCTGGGTGAGCAGGCTGGAAACCTTGGAGACAATCCGTGCTGCCTGTTCCTGGGCCTCCTCTTCCGTGTAGCCCGGCAACGCCCGGTGCACGTACATCACGTCCGCGTCTGAACCGTAACCGATCTCGCGCCCGCCCTGCCGGCCCATGGCTACCACAAGCACCGCAGTCTTGAGGGGTCCCTTCGCCGAGACAATCCCTTCGGCCACCCGCAGGGCCCCGAGCACTGCCGCCCGGTCCGTGTCCGCCAGGGCGGATCCCACCTGGTCCTGGCCCAGCAGTCCGGCGGAGTCGGCGATGGCGATCCTGAGGATCTCCCGGCGCCGGATCAGCCGGATGAGCCGCATGGCGTTCTCGGGGTCCGCATGCCGTGACATCTTGGAAGTGATTTCCTGCCACTGGGCTTCGAAGCTTAACGGTGCCAGGTCCCTGTCATGCCCCAGCCACGCCACCGATTCGGGCGACACTTCGAGCAGGTCGGCGATCAGCCGCGAGTTGGACAGGACGTGGCACAGCCGCTCCGCCGCCGCCGTGGAGTCGCGCAGCATGCCGAGGTACCAGTGGGTAGTGCCCAGGGTCTCGCTGACGCGGCGGAAGGCGAGGAGGCCGGCGTCGGGATCCACCCCTTCAGCGAGCCAGTCCAGCAGTATGGGCAGCAACTGCCGCTGCAGCGCAGCCCGCCTGCTGACCCCGGCTGTGAGCGCCTCGATATGGCGCATGGCCCCCTTCGGGTCGCCATAGCCAAGGGCTGCAAGCCGGCCTTGGGCGGCTTCGGGCGTGAGCCTGGCATCTTCGCTGCTGAGCTTGGCCGCGGTGTTGAGCAGCGGCCGGTAGAAGATGCGTTCATGCAGTTCGCGGACCGAGCGTTTGGTTTTTTGCCAGGCTGACAGCAGGGCGTCAGGGTGCGGCCGTTCGTTGGAGAACGGGCCCAGCACGGCCTTGGCCAGCGCACGAAGCGCCGCCTCGTTGACCGGCATAAGGTGGGTCCGCCGGAGCTGGAAAAGCTGGATCCGGTGCTCAAGGAGCCGCAGGTACCGGTAGGCATGGTCGAAGCCGGCGGCGTCCGACCGCCCGATGTATCCTCCGGCCGAGAGTGCCGCGATGGCGGACGTGGTGTCCCGGCACCGGAGTGACTCGTCGGACTTGCCATGGACCAGCTGAAGCAGCTGGACCGTGAACTCCACATCGCGCAGGCCGCCACGTCCGAGTTTGATCTGCCGTTGTTCCTCGGCGGCGGGAATGTGTTCGGTGACCCGGCGGCGCATGGCCTGCACTGATTCCACGAACCCGTCCCGTCCGGCCGAGTTCCAGATCAGCGGGGCGACTGCCTCCTCATAGCGCCGGCCCAGTTCCACGTCGCCGGCGATGGTGCGCGCCTTCAGGAGCGCCTGGAACTCCCAGCTTTCGGCCCAGCGGGCGTAATAGCTTTCGTGCGACGGCAGGGTCCGCACCAAAGGCCCGGACTTGCCTTCCGGCCGCAGGTTCGCATCCACTTCCCACAAGCCCGGCTCCCGGGCAATCGACGAAATGGCCCGGGAGATTCCGCTGGCCAGGGCTGTGCCGATCGTATTGGCCCGCGCGTCGTCGAGTTCGGCGCTGTCGATCACATAGATGACGTCGACGTCGGAGATGTAGTTGAGCTCGCGGGCGCCGCATTTGCCCATTCCGATGACGGCCAGGCCGACGTCCGCGACGTCGGCGGCGCCGAACTGCCCGGCTGCCTCGGCGCGGGATACGGCCAAGGCGGCCTCGACGGCGGCGCCGGCAAGGTCGGCCAGCTCAGCCCCGACGGCGGGCATGAAGTCGAGCGGGTCCGCGGCGCACAGGTCCTTGACGGCAAGATCCACCACCCCTCGGCGGTAGGCGGTGCGGAGGGAAGCGTAGGCTTCGGCTCCGGTCAGTCCCGCAACGGGCCGGGCAGACCTGGGATCTGCCCGGACGGATCTCAGCAGTGCCGCCCGGAGCTGGTCAGGATCGGCCTGTAGGGGTTCCGGACTTGCCCTGACGTCAAACGCATCGAGGTGTTCCGGGTGCCGAATGAGGAATTCGCCCAGGGCTTCGGAGGCACCAAGGACCCGGTACAGCGGCTCGCTGGTTTCCGGATCGGCGGCGGCCAGCTCCCGGAGGGCGGGATGTTTCTCGATCAGGCGGACCAGGGACTGCAGGGCCGTGTCGGGGTTCGCCGCCATCTGCAGGCCGGCAAACAGCTTGTCCTGGTCCAGGCCGTGCAGCTCACGGGCAGCGAGGAACCGCTCGCCCTTCTCCAGGTCGCTGAAGCCGGCCGAGATAAGGCGGCGCGCAAGGCTCACCGCGCCAGCCTAGAGGATGCCGAGGTTGCGCTGTAGCTCGTAGGGCGTCACCTGCAGCCGGTAGTCCTGCCATTCCGCACGCTTGTTGCGCAGGAAGTGTTCAAAAACCTGTTCGCCGAGGATCTGCGGCATCAGCTCGGATTCCTCCATGGACCGGATGGCGTCGTGGAGGCTGGCGGGCAAAGGATCGTGTCCCATGGCGCGGCGCTCCGCGGAGCTCAACGACCAGACGTCGTCCTCAGCCGCGGCCGGCAGGTCGTAGCCTTCTTCGATTCCCTTCAGTCCGGCACCCAGCAGGACCGCGTACGCCAGGTAGGGGTTCGCCGCCGAGTCGATGCCCCGGTATTCGATGCGGGCGGACTGGCCCTTTCCGGGCTTGTAGAGCGGCACCCTGACCAGGGCCGAACGGTTGTTGTGGCCCCAGCTGAGGTAACTGGGGGCTTCCCCGCCGCCCCAGAGCCGTTTGTAGGAGTTGACGAACTGGTTGGTGACCGCCGTGAACTCGGGGGCGTGCTTGAGGATGCCGGCGATGAACTGACGCGCCGTCTTGGACAGCTGGAATTCTGCGCCCGCTTCATAGAACGCGTTGGTGTCGCCCTCGAACAGCGAGAAGTGGGTGTGCATGCCTGAGCCCGGGTGTGTCGTGAAGGGCTTGGGCATGAATGTGGCGTAGGTGCCCTGTTGGAGGGCAACTTCCTTGATCACCGTGCGGAACGTCATGATGTTGTCCGCTGTCTGCAGCGCGTCAGCGTAGCGGAGGTCGATTTCGTTCTGGCCAGGACCGGCCTCGTGGTGGCTGAACTCCACGGAGATGCCGACGGATTCAAGCATGGTCACCGCCGTGCGGCGGAAGTCCTGGGCCACGCCGCCCGGGACGTGGTCGAAGTAGCCGCCCTCGTCGACGGGTACCGGCGAGCCATCCGGGCCGGGTTCCTGGGACTTGAGGAGGTAGAACTCGATTTCCGGGTGCGTGTAGCAGGTGAAGCCCATGTCGGCGGCCTTGGCCAGCGTGCGCTTAAGGACGTTGCGGGGGTCTGCGGCGGACGGCTCGCCGTCCGGTGTCAGGATGTCGCAGAACATCCTGGACGTCTGTTCGGTCTCCCCGCGCCAGGGAAGGATCTGGAACGTGGAGGGGTCCGGCTGGGCGAGCATGTCGGACTCGAACACACGGGCAAGGCCCTCGATGGCGGACCCGTCGAAGCCAAGGCCTTCCTCGAAGGCACCCTCTACTTCAGCGGGAGCAAGTGCCACCGATTTGAGTGAACCCACGACGTCGGTGAACCACAGGCGTACGAACCGTACGTCGCGCTCTTCGATAGTGCGCAGGACAAACTCTTGCTGGCGGTCCATGATGGCCTCTTCTCCGGTCAACGTCCATGCCCCGGGTCCGCAGTTCAGGAAGCCGGCAGCAGTTCACAAACACTTTACTAAGCAATTGATGCCGATGCGGGAGCCTGCACCCCGCGTAACACAGCGTTAACACAGCAGGAGGGGCAGCGACGCCGGGCACATCCACTGCAGGCGGTCCCGCGGGCCGGCCCACTATGACACGAATCACCCGCGCGGCGCCGACGGCCGGTAGCTAGGACGGCGGGTACCGCACTACGCTCTTGCCATGGCCTCAAGCAATAGCTCTGACTCACGCGCGTCCGCTGAAGTACCCGCACCGTACGGACACGGCCCTGCACCAGCGACGGCGCCGTCGTCGGAAGCCGCTCCCAAGCCTGCCGCCAAGGTCCGCATCCACCACCTCCAGCAGGCGAAACGGGACGGAACCCGGTTCGCGATGCTGACCGCCTACGAACAGTACACCGCGGAGATTTTTGACCAGGCCGGCATTGAAGTGCTGCTGGTGGGTGACTCCGCGTCCAACAACGTGTTCGGCAATGAGACCAGCCTGCCCGTCACCGTGGACGAACTCCTTCCCCTTTGCCGTGCAGTGGCGAGGTCCGCCAAGCGGGCCATGGTGGTGGCAGACCTCCCCTTCGGCAGTTACGAGGTTTCGCCCCAGCAGGCTGTGGCCACCGGCGTCCGCTTCCTCAAGGAAGGGCTTGCCCAGGCAGTCAAAATCGAGGGTGGCGCGTTCTACGCCGAGACGGTGCGCGCCATGGTCCAGGCCGGAATCCCTGTGATGGCCCACATTGGCTTTACGCCGCAGAGCGAACATGCCCTGGGCGGCTACCGCGTGCAGGGCCGCGGGGATGACGCCCGGCGGCTGATTGACGACGCCGTGGCGCTGGCTGAAGCGGGCGCGTTCAGCATCCTGATGGAAATGGTTCCCGCCGGTACAGCCGCCGCCGTCGACGCTGCGGTCAGCGTCCCCACAGTTGGCATCGGCGCAGGCAAGGAGACAACGGGCCAGGTACTCGTCTGGCAGGACATGGCCGGCCTCCGTGGCGGAAAAATGGCGAAGTTCGTCAAGCAGTACGCGGACCTGCGCAGCACCCTCAGCGACGCAGCAAAGGCCTACGGGGACGATGTCCGCTCAGGCCAGTTCCCCGGTCCGGAGCACTCCTTTTAGCTTCCTGTCCACGTCGCGTTCTGGCCGCCCACGGCGCAGTTCGCGGGCCCGCAGGCACCGGCCTCAGTCGTCGTCGTCGCCCTTTTCCCAGGCCTCATTCCGGGCCCGGACCTTTTCCAGCGCGTGTTCCGCCTCGTCGCGCGTCTTATAGGGGCCAATGAGTTGGCTCCAGTCGGAGAGCGCATCCTCTTCCACCTCGTGGGTGTTGACGTTGTACCAGTACTCAGTCATTGCGATTCCTCTTTCCGACGGCAAGGTTCCGGCTGCGGTGCCGCGACGTGATCCACGTAACGTAATCGCGTACGCGGCTCCGATCCGGACTCCGGTTACTTGGCGTTCTGCGGTGCCTTATATGATCAATCTATGCCTTCCCTAGCCTCGACTGCACCCACCGGCACCCTCACCCCGGGAACCGTCAGCCCGCAGCGTCCTGTACCGGCGTCCATCCCGCGCCCTGAGTACGTTGGGAAACCCGGTCCGGCAAAGTTCACCGGCTCAGAGGTCAAGTCCGCTGAGACAGTGGAGAAGATCCGGATTGCGGCCAGGATCGCCGCCCAGGCCATCGTTGAGGTTGGCAAGCACATCAGGCCGGGAGTCACTACCGACCAACTGGACAAGGTGGGACATGATTTCCTCCTGGACCACAAGGCCTACCCGTCCACACTGGGCTACCGTGGTTTCCCGAAATCCCTGTGCTCTTCACTCAATGAAGTCATCTGCCATGGCATCCCGGACAGCACGGTTGTCCAGGACGGCGACATCATCAACATCGACATCACGGCGTTTATTAACGGAGTGCATGGCGACACAAACTACACCTTCCTGGTGGGAGACGTGGACGAGGAGTCGCGCCTCCTCGTCGAACGTACGCAGGAATCCCTGAACCGTGCCATCAAGGCTGTGGCCCCCGGCCGTGAGATCAATGTGATCGGCCGCGCCATCCAGTCATATGCCAAGCGCTTCGGCTACGGTGTGGTGCGGGACTTCACCGGCCACGGCGTTGGTGAGGCGTTCCACACTGGCCTGATCATCCCGCACTATGACGCCGCCCCCGCCTACAGCACCGTGATCGAGGCCGGCATGGTCTTCACCATCGAACCCATGCTGACCCTCGGCACCGCGGAATGGGACATGTGGGCGGATGACTGGACCGTGGTCACCCGCGACCGCAAACGGACAGCCCAGTTCGAACACACGCTCCTGGTGACCGAGTCCGGAGCCGAAATCCTCACCCTGCCCTGAGCCACCCCAGTTTTAGGTCAGCTCCCAGGCCGACCTCCCCTGCCCGCCCACTGCCACGAACGGAACCACATTGGCCAAGAAGGACGAAAAGTCGCACAAGAACGCCCCGCTGATCGGCATCGACATCGGCGGCACGGGAATCAAGGGCGGCATTGTCGACCTGAAGAAGGGCAAGCTCCTCGGTGAGCGGTTCCGCGTGCCCACGCCGCAGCCCGCCACCCCTGAGGCCGTGGCTGAAGTCGTGGCGCAGGTGGTGACCGAGCTCTCCGCACGGCCCGACGCGCCCGTTGCCGGCTCCCCCGTGGGCGTCACTTTCCCGGGCATCATCCAGCACGGCGTGGTCCACTCCGCTGCCAATGTGGACAAGAGCTGGCTCAACACAGACATTGACGCGCTGCTCACCGCCCGGCTTGGCCGTCCCGTGGAGGTCATCAACGACGCCGACGCCGCCGGCCTGGCCGAAGCACGGTATGGCGCGGGCAAGGGCGTGGACGGAACCGTCCTGGTGATCACCTTGGGCACCGGGATTGGCTCAGCCTTCATTTTCGACGGCCGCCTCGTCCCCAACGCAGAACTGGGGCACCTGGAGATCGACGGCTTTGACGCCGAAAGCAAAGCTTCCGCGGTGGCCCGCGAGCGTGACGGCCTGAGCTGGGAAGAATACAGCGTGCTGCTCCAGCGCTACTTCTCCCACGTTGAGTTCCTCTTCTCGCCCGAACTGTTCATTGTGGGCGGCGGCATCTCCAAGCGGGCCGACGAGTACCTTCCGCACATGAAGCTCCGCACCCCGATCGTTCCGGCCGAGTTGAAGAACGAGGCCGGAATCGTGGGCGCCGCCATCGAGATCGCCCTGAAGCACAAGCTCTCGAAGTAACTTTGGACTGACTGCCGGGGATGCACCCGGCGTCGCGATTGTCACCGGCGCAAGCCGCGGAATCGGTGCCCCGCGCGGCACGGGCGCGGCACGCCGTCGTCGTCTGGGACTGCTCGACACCGCCACAGGGCTCGGACCGCTCACGGCAGCCCTGGATACGGTCAAGTGAGTGGCGGCCGGGCAGTCTCGTGACGCGGGCTACATCATCGGCCCGGTGCTGCCGGTCGCAGGTGGAAGGTAGCCGGCAACGGAACCGGGCGATATACGGGCAGCGGTGCCGGTGGTGACTGCGGCTTCCCCTCCGCTGCCACCACCGGAATCTAGAGTGAGCTCTTCTCGGAGCTCGGTGCGCCCTTGGCTGTTTCCGCCGCGGCGGCTTTGGCGTCCTGCTCCGACTCGTGGCGGAGCAGGGAGATGGCCGTTTCAAAGTCCTCAAGGGATTCGAAGGCCTGGTACACGCTGGCGAACCGAAGGTAGGCCACCTTGTCCAGCTTCTGCAGTGGACCCAGGATAACCAGCCCTACTTCATGGGCATCGATTTCGGCAGCCCCCGAGGCCCGGATCTGCTCCTCGACCTCCTGCGCCAGAAGGGCAAGATCGTCCTCGCTGACCGGCCTGCCCTGGCACGCCTTACGGACGCCGTTGATGACCTTGCTGCGGCTGAAGGGCTCGCCGACGCCCGAACGTTTGATGACCGAAAGGCTGGTGGTTTCGACGGTAGTGAACCTGCGGCCGCATTCGGGGCACTGCCTGCGCCGCCTGATTGCAGAGCCATCGTCCGCCATGCGGCTGTCCACCACGCGCGAATCCGGATTGCGGCAGAACGGACAGTACATGGTGTCCCTCTCTCGCTCTGTCGGCAGCTGGCCTGCGGGCCGATGTCCAGCTACCAGTCTACGACTACATGTTGCGTAATAACAAGCCTGTAATTACTACATGTAGTGCTTTCCCCACACGTCCCAGAGGCGTTACGCCGGGCTGCCGAAGCGGACGGTCACGGCGTCCCCGTGGGCCGGAAGGTCTTCCGCGCCGGCCAGGCTGACGATGTGCCCACTGACCTCGTGCAGGGCCTCCCTGGTGTAGTTGATCACCTGGATTGCGCGCAGGAACGTGGTCACGTTCAGCCCGGAGGAGAAAGCCGCGGTTCCGCTGGTGGGCAGGACGTGGTTGGAACCGGCGCAGTAGTCCCCCAGGCTCACGGGGCTGTAGTCGCCCACAAAGATGGCGCCGGCGTTCCGAATGCGCGCTGCCACACCAGCCGCGTCCGCTGTCATGATTTCGAGGTGTTCGGCCGCGTAGGCGTCGCAGGCCGCGACGCCCTGTTCAAGGTCATCCACCAGCACCACGCCGGACTGGGGGCCGGAAAGCGCCTCCCGGACCCGCTCGGAATGCCTGGTCGCTGCGGCCTGGCTGTTGAGCTCCGTCCGCACTGCGGCAGCGAGTGCCTCCGAATCAGTGATAAGGACCGAGGCTGCCCTGGGATCGTGCTCGGCCTGGCTGATGAGATCCGCCGCCACCAAAGCCGGCCGGGCCGTGGAGTCCGCCAGGATGGCAATTTCGGTGGTGCCGGCCTCCGAGTCGATGCCAACGACGCCTTTAACCAGCCGCTTCGCGGTGGCCACGAAGATGTTGCCAGGTCCTGTGACAACGTCCACCGGCTCCAACGCGGCCCCCGCCGCGGTTGCGTCCACGCCATAGGCAAACGCAGCGATGGCCTGCGCACCGCCGATCGCGTAGACCTCTTCGATGCCCAGCAAGGCTGCAGCGGCCAGGATGGTCGGGTGGGGAAGGCCACCGAAGTCCTTTTGTGGAGGCGATGCCAGCGCGATCGAGGCCACTCCCGCTGCAAGGGCGGGGACAACGTTCATGATGACCGACGACGGGTACACGGCCAGGCCGCCCGGGACGTAGAGCCCCACCCTGGCAACCGGAACCCAGTTCTGGCTCACGACCGCACCGTCGCCGAGTTCGACGTCGATATTCCGCGGGCGCTGGCTGTCAGCGAACCGCCGTGCCCGGCTGATGGACTCCTCGAGTGCCTTCCGCACGGCCGGGTCCAGTTCCGCCAGTGCGCGCGCCAAGGCCTCGGCCGGCACGCGCGGGTGGTCCTGGTCCACGCCGTCGAACCGCTGCGCAAAATCGGCTAGCGCAGCGTAACCGCGCCGGCGGACGTCAGCGATGATATCCAGGACCTTCTGTTCGGCGTCTGCCACCGTCTGCTCCTGGGCACGCGGAACGGCTGCGCGCAGTCCGGCCAGTGTCAGGCCCTTGCCGCGGAGGTCGACGGTGCGGAAGCTGACGGGTGGGGCAGAAGGGGTGGCAGGAAACTCAGGAGAATTGGTCACCGGTCCATTTTACGCGCCGGGAGCGCCACCTCCGGCGACGGACCCGGCGGTTCCTTCGGGTCCGTGCTTCAGGAGCGTCAGGAGGCTGAAAGCAAAGGTGCCGATGGCGGTGGCCGCCGGCCAGAGCAGCAGTACTGGCAGCGACCGCAGCGAGAAGGCAACACTGGCATTGAGGGAAGTATCAGCCGGCGCTCCCCACAGTTGCGACGCGAACATGCCCACCTGCCAGGCAACGACGGCTCCGGCCAGGCTGCCGGTCAGGGCAAGCAGCAGGTCCTCCTGCCGGGGGCGCCTGGATTTGTCAGTGACGAACACGGCCAGCAGGCATCCGGCCAAAACGAACAGGCCGGCCAGCGTCAGGTCCCTGGGCAGCCATACGTCCGGATTGGTTCCCTCCCCCAGTGCGGGGTCCCTGGTAATGAGGTTCAAACCACCCGGTGCAAGCAGCCACCAAAGCAGGCCAACGGGGATCCCACCGGCCGTTGCGGCGGCGAACCAGGCCCATGGAAGCCGTTCAGTGCGCCGCCGAATGCGTTGTGTCATGAAACAAACCTTAACAAATGTTCAAGCCCCTCAACCGGGGGACGTGGGGGTAAACAGTTTCACTGCGGTGGTGCCTGACCCATACTCTTATAAGAGAGTCAAGTCCCGTGCAGGAAATTTATGGAGTTTTTCATTGTGAGCGAAGACCGCGTGCCATTCGAACGTACGTTCAGGGAAATGTTCCGCCGTCATGCGGCCGGCGTGGCCATCATCACCGTCAATTACCAGGGCCAGCCATATGGGTTCACGGCAACGTCGGTCGCGTCGCTTTCCGCCCAGCCGCCGCGGTTTACGTTTAACATGGCCCGGAGTTCCAGCTCCTGGCCCGCCGTAGCAAACACTACCCACATCGGCGTGCACATGCTGGGGCTCGAAAACCAGGAACTTGCAGACCGCTTCGCCCGCACCAAGGACCGGTTCGGCGGCGACCACTGGGAGCTGGGCCCGCACGATGTCCCCGTCCTCAAGGACGTGGCCGGGTGGCTGATCGGGAAGATCCAGATGAGGCTCTCCTTCGAAAACAACGCCGTTGTGGTGGTCGAGGTCGTTGACGGCCAGGTGGGCGGGGACGGGTCGCCGCTGCTGTACCACTCCGGCGGCTACAGCCAGCCTGTCCCCCTGGACTACGAAATCTAGCTGCTAGCCGTCGAGGCAGGCCGGCCCGAGGAGCACCTTGAGGTCCCCGAACAGCGAGGGGTTGGGGTTGACCCGCATGTGGACCGGGAGGCCCATCACCTCCACCCGTGAATCGCCGTGGAGGTGGACTCGGACCTCCGAGTTTCCGCGATGGTTGCGCAGGACGTCCCCGAGTTCAGTGACCACGGCCTCAGTGGCTTTGTGCGTGGGCATGGAGATGAGCAGCGGACCGTTGGTTCCCTCGCTGAGGTCGGGAACGGACAGCTCCATGCAGTTCAGGGTCACGGCGCCATCGTCGCGGCGCTGCAGCCTGCCTTTCACCACAACGATCAGGTCCTCGGCGAGGACCGACGCGATGGGGCCGTAGACCTGGCCGAAGAACATGACCTCCATGGAACCGCCAAGGTCTTCGATTTCGGCGCGCGCGTAGGCATTGCCGCTGGCTTTGGCGATGCGGCGGCTCAGCGAGGTGATCATTCCCGAGATGGTGATGATGGCGCCGTCCTGCGGGCCGTCTTCGGCAATGATGGACGTGATGGACTGGTCCGCGTGCTGGCTGAGCACCCCCTCCAGGCCCTGCAGCGGGTGGTCCGACACGTAGAGTCCCAGCATGTCCCGTTCGAAGGACAGTTTGTCTTTCTTCTCCCACTCGGGAAGTTCCGGGATCTCGATGCTCAGGGACGCCTCGGATTCGGCCTCCTCAAATCCGGCGAAGAGATCGAACTGGCCGATTGCCTCGTTGCGCTTGAGGGTGATGACCGAGTCGATGGCCTCCTCATGGATCATCACCAGTGCGCGGCGGTGGTGGTTGAGGGAGTCGAATGCCCCGGCCTTGATCAGCGATTCAATGGTGCGCTTGTTGCAGACCACTGCCGGGACCTTCATGAGGAAGTCCTTGAACGAGGTGTAGGCCCCCTCGCTCTCCCGGGCAGCCACCATGGCCTGAACCACGTTGGAACCGACGTTCCGGATGGCACCCATGCCAAAGCGGATGTCGTTTCCCACCGGAGTGAAGTTCAGCGAGGATTCATTGACGTCCGGCGGGAGCACCGTAATGCCCATCCTGCGGCACTCGTTGAGGTAGATCGCGGACTTGTCCTTGTCGTCACCCACGGACGTCAGCAACGCTGCCATGTACTCCGGCGCGTAGTGGGCCTTCAGGTAGGCAGTCCAGTACGAAATCACACCGTAGGCGGCTGAGTGTGCCTTATTGAACGCGTAGTCGGAGAACGGCAGCAGGATGTCCCAGAGGGTCTTGACGGCCTCCATCGAGTAGCCGTTGTCCTGCATGCCCTGGGAGAAGCCGGCGAACTGTTTGTCCAGCTCGGACTTCTTCTTTTTGCCCATGGCGCGGCGGAGGATGTCGGCCTGGCCGAGGGAGTATCCGGCGAGCTTCTGCGCCACGGCCATGACCTGTTCCTGGTACACGATCAGGCCATAGGTCCCGCCGAGGATTTCGGCGAGCGGTTCCTTGAGCTCAGGGTGGATCGGAATGACTTCCTGGATCCCGTTCTTGCGCAGCGCGTAGTCGGTGTGCGCGTTGGCGCCCATGGGACCGGGGCGGTAGAGCGCCAGGACGGCGGAGATGTCTTCGAAGTTGTCAGGCTTCATCAGCTTGAGCAGGGACCGCATGGGCCCGCCGTCGAGCTGGAACACGCCCAGCGTGTCACCGCGGGCGAGCAACTCGTAGGAGGCAGCGTCATCCAGCGCCAGGCTGTCCAGGTCCAGTTCGTGGCCGCGGTTAAGCTTGATGTTCTCCAGGGCGTCGGAAATGATCGTGAGGTTCCGCAGGCCCAGGAAGTCCATCTTGATCAGGCCCAGGCCCTCGCAGGTGGGGTAATCGAACTGCGTGATCACCTGCCCGTCCTGGATGCGCCGCATGATGGGGATGACATCGATGATGGGGTCCGAGGACATGATGACGCCGGCCGCGTGCACGCCCCACTGGCGTTTCAGCCCTTCGATGCCCAGAGCCGTCTCGAAGACCTTGGCCGCTTCAGGGTCCGATCCGATCAGCTGGCGGAAGTCACCGGCCTCGCTGTAGCGTTTCGAGTCCTTGTTCTGGATGTCGGCCAGCGGAATGTCCTTGGCCATGACGGCCGGCGGGAGCGCCTTGGTCAGCTGCTCGCCCATGCTGAACGGGTATCCCAGCACACGGGAGGAGTCCTTGAGCGCCTGCTTGGTCTTGATGGTGCCGTAGGTGACAATCATGGCCACGCGCTCGTCGCCGTACTTGCGGGTCACATAATCGATGACCTCTGACCGGCGCCGGTCATCGAAGTCGACGTCGAAGTCAGGCATGGAGACGCGGTCCGGGTTGAGGAAGCGCTCGAAGATCAGGCCGTGGTGCAGCGGATCGAGGTCGGTGATTCGCATAGCGTAGGCCACCATGGAACCGGCACCGGAGCCACGTCCGGGGCCGACGCGGATGCCGTTGTTTTTCGCCCAGTTAATGAAGTCCGCCACCACCAGGAAGTAGCCGGGGAAACCCATGGACGTGATGACTTCCAGCTCGTAGTCAGCCTGGGTGCGGACTTTGTCCGGGACACCGCCCGGATACCTGTATTCCAGTCCAGCGGCCACTTCCTTGACCAGCCAGGACGTCTCGTCCTCGCCCGGCGGGCAAGGGAACCGCGGCATGTAGTTGGCCCCGGTGTTGAAGGAAACTTCGCAGCGCTCTGCGATCAGAAGCGTGTTGTCGCACGCATCAGGGTGGTCCCTGAACAGCTCCCGCATTTCCTGGGGCGACTTGAGGTAATAGCCGCTGCCGGAGAATGCGAAGCGGGAGCCGCCATTGTCATAGGTGGGCTCCAGAAGGGTGGAACCCGACTGGATTGCCAGGAGGGCTTCGTGCGCTTTCGCGTCGTGCTCGTGCGTGTAGTGCAGGTCATTGGTCGCAACCAGAGGCAGTTTGAGTTCCTTGGCGAGCCTCAGCAGGTCCCCGGTCACCCGGCGCTCGATATCAAGGCCGTGGTCCATCAGCTCGCAGAAGTAGTTCTCTGCGCCAAAAATGTCGCGGAACTCCGAGGCTGCCTCCAGGGCTTCTCGGTACTGGCCGAGCCGCAGCCGGGTCTGGACTTCACCTGACGGGCAGCCCGTGGTGGCGATCAGGCCTTCCGAATACGTGTTCAGGAGCTCGCGGTCCAGCCGCGGCCACTTGCCGAAGACAGCGTCCAGGGAGGCGATGGAAGAGGCCCGGAACAGATTGCGCATACCTGCGTTGTTGTAGCTCAGCAGCGTCATGTGCGTGTATGAGCCACCGCCGGAAATGTCGTCCTTGCGCTGGTGTTCCTCGCCCCAGCGCACACGGCTCTTGTCTGTCCGCGCGGTGCCGGGCGTGACGTATGCTTCGACACCGATGATGGGCTTTATGCCCTGATCAGTGGCGCGTTTCCAGAAGTCGAACGCGCCGAAGAGGTATCCGTGGTCGGTGGTGGCGAGAGCCGGCATGCCCAGGCGTTCAGTCTCATCGAAGAGCTCCCCCAGGCGGGCGGCGCCGTCCAACATGGAGTATTCGGTGTGGTTGTGCAGGTGGACGAACGAGGCATTGCTGGAAGTCACCGGACTATTCTATGCGCCGGGCGGCTCCGGAGTGGTCAGGCCTGCCCGGATTCGAGGACTTCCAGGGCAAAGGAGAGATCCTGCGGGTAGTCACTGGTAACCGTGACCCGCTCCCCCGTGACCGGGTGGTCGAAGCCGAGCTGGCGCGCGTGCAGCCACTGCCGGGTGAGACCCAGGGTGGCGGCCAGACGCGGATCCGCGCCGTAGGTCAGGTCACCGGCACAGGGGTGCCGCAAGGCGGAAAAATGCACCCGGATCTGGTGGGTGCGGCCTGTCTCGAGGTGCACTTCCACGAGGGTGGCCTTACCAAAGGCCTCCAGAACCTCATAGTGCGTGATTGAAGGCCGTCCGTCCTCAATGACGGCAAAGCGCCAGTCATGCCCCGGGTGCCGTCCGATCGGTGCGTCGATGGTGCCCTCCAACGGGTCCGGAAGGCCCTGGACCACTGCGTGGTACACCTTGTCCACAGTGCGCTCCTTGAACGCCCGTTTGAGGGCCGTGTAGGCGCGTTCGGTCTTGGCCACGACCATCACGCCGGAGGTGCCGACGTCGAGCCGGTGGACGATGCCTGCCCGTTCAGTGGATCCGGACGTCGAGATGCGGTACCCGGCTCCTGCAAGGCCGCCCACCACGGTGGGTCCGACCCAGCCCGGTGATGGATGGGCGGCCACACCCACCGGCTTGTCGACCACGACAAAGTCGTCATCGTCCAGCAAAATCTTCAGGCCTTCCACTACTTCCTCCACCACTTCGAGCGGGTCCCGCCGTTCGGGCACCGTGACGTCCAGCACGTCTCCTGCGACCAGCTTCGCGGACTTGCCCACGGCTTTGCCCCTGCAGCTGACGTTGCCTTCGGCGATCAGCGTGGCCGCGAGGGAACGCGAAATGCCCATGAGCTTGGCAAGCCCTGCGTCCGCGCGTGTCCCGCCGAATTCATCGGCAACCACAATCCGCTCAGGCATCCCCTGGTTCTTCCTTCTTTGCGGACTTCCCCCGTGGCGCGGCCACGTGCCGGGACCCGTCCAGCGAGATCCCCCGGAGGGTCAGGATGCAGATAATGGACACCGCTGACACCACCGCGGAATCAGCGATGTTGAAGATCGCGAAATTAGGCAGCTGGATGAAGTCCACCACGTGTCCCATTCCGAAGGAGGGTTCGCGGAACAGCCGGTCGGTGAGGTTACCCAGGGCGCCGCCCAGGAGGAGGCCCAGCGCGAGAGACCACCAGGCTGAACCCAGCTTGCGCACCTGGAACAGGATGGCGATCGAAACCGCCGCCATGATGATCGAGAAAACCCACGTGACGTTTTCGCCGATCGAGAATGCTGCGCCCGAGTTCCGGATGAAGTACCAGTGCAACACCGGAGGCAGAACGGGGATGCGTTCACCTTCAACCATGCTGGACGTGACCCAGAGTTTGGTCAGTTGGTCCAGCGCGTAGGCGAAAACGGCGAAGCCTGCAAAGAGGGACAACAGGACCCGGCGGCTGGGGCGCCGCGGCGTGGGGGGAAGAGGGAGTGCAGCGTCGGCGGCAAGTTCGTCTGTCATGGTGCTTTCATTCGGATACCGATGTTAATCACAAAAGCCGGCGGCCGAGGAATCCTCAGCCACCGGCTTTCAGAATACGTGCTTGACAGTCTAGTTTGGTTCGACCCTGCTAGTTCGCTTCGACCTCAGGCGCCGCGACGGAACCGCGGGCGTCAAGGTCGCGAAGCTGGCCTTCGATGTAGGCCTTCAGGCGTGAGCGGTAGTCGCGCTCAAAGCCGCGCAGTTGCTCAACTTTGCGTTCCAGCACGGAGCGCTGCTGCTCGAGCGCACCCAGGATCTTGCGGGACTTCTCCTGGGCGTCGTTGACCAGGCTGCTGGCTTCGATCTGCGCCTCGGCAATGATCTTGTCCTTCTGGGCCTGGCCGTCAGCGACGTGGCGGTCATGCATCTGCTGCGCCATGGCGAGCAGGCCTGCGGCTGACTCGGCAGAAGCCGTGTTGCCTGCCGGCTGGGCAGCAGCGGCGGCCGGGACAGCCGCGACGGCGGCGGCCTGCTCAGCTTCCTTCTTCTTGTTTGCCTCGGCAGCCTTGGCGTCGGCCTCGGCCTTGGCACGCGAGTCATCCTTCTCGGCCTTGACGGGCGCGGGGACCTTCTCGACTACCGGTGCTGCAACGGTGCTGGCAGGCACGGCTGAACCGCTTTCGGCGAGCTTCTTGCGCAGCTCGTCATTTTCCTGGTTCAGGCGCCGGAGTTCAACGACGATTTCGTCCAGGAAGTCATCTACTTCGTCCTGGTCGTAGCCTTCGCGGAACTTGGTCGGCTGAAAGCGCTTGTTGACAACGTCTTCTGGCGTCAAAGCCATCTGGTCACCTCACTGGTCTAGTTAGTCAGTGGCCTTCCGGCCGTCAAAACTACGGTACCTAAATATGGTCTGGTTCCTCTAATTCAACACCGTGGTGTCAAACCGGAGTTTCTTCGCGTTCCAGGTAACAGATCCCTGCGGATCTGAGCCTGAACAGCTATGTCTAATGGAAACTTACGCGAAACTCCTGGTGATCCCCATCGCCACGCTGACGGCGATGAACAAAATCAGGAACCCAAGGTCCAGGCTGATGCCTCCGAGCTTGAGCGGAGGGATAATCCGCCGCAGGACCTTCAGGGGCGGATCGGTGATGGAGTAAACAGCGTGGGCCACCACCAAGGCTGGCCCCCGGGGCCGCCATTCCCTGGCAAACATCTGGACCCAATCGAACACCAGCCGCACGATCAGCGCCACGAGGAACATTAATAAGGCGATATAGACAAGTCCGAAAACAATTCCCATGACTTAACTCATATCTCCATGTCCATTCCGGTTACCGCGGTGTCCTGCCAATGTGTCATATCTATTTCAGCACAGATGCCAGACAGGTCCACCTGCCTGGCATCCGCAATAAGCTTAATGGCTAGCTCTGATTGAAGAAGCTGGCCTGGGTCTCGCTGACCTTCTTGTCATCGCCGATGACCTCGACGTACGACGGCGACAGGAGGAAGACCTTGTTCGTGACACGTTCGATGCTGCCCCGGAGCCCGAACACAAGCCCTGCGGAGAAGTCCACCAGTCTCTTGGCATCGGCCTCGCCCATGTCCGTGACGTTCATGATAACCGGGATGCCATCACGGAAGCTCTCGCCGATCAGCTTGGCGTCGTTGTAGGAGCGCGGGTGGATGGTGGTGATCTGCCGGAGGCCGGTAGATTCTTCGCGGCTGGAGGCCGCACGCTTGATGGGGGTCACTGGTGCGCGGTATTCCTCTTCGGGGACATAGGACGCCTCGCGGCTGACATCGCGGACGGGTGCCGGTGCACGGCGTTCCTCGCGGTCAACTTCCATGGAATCGTCCTCATCCTTACGTGTGGTGTGGTGCTCGGACTCGTAATGTTCGTCGCCATCGGCGAGCCCAAGATAGATCATTGTCTTGCGCAGAGCGCCGGCCATGGTCGACTCCTAATCGTGTCCGTAGGCGGGCCGACCAACGATTTGACAGCACTGGAAATCCCCGCCATTCACTTCCAATGCTTCGACGCTACCCCACGGCAGGACGCGATCCGAGAATATCCGAACCGATGCGCAGGTGTGTCGCTCCAAAGCGGATAGCCACTTCAAGGTCCTGGCTCATGCCGGCGGAAATGCCGGTTGCAGCGGGATGGTCGGCAGTGAGCCGTTCGGAGATGGACGCCAGCTTCTCGAAGGACGCTTCAGGCGAAGCCCCCAGCGGCGCCACGGCCATGACGCCGGCGAGGACCAGTCCGTCGGCAGCAGCCAGTTGCTCCGCGAGGGGGCCGACTTCGGACGGAGCGGCGCCGCCGCGGTGGGCGCCGGCGTCGTCGTCGAGACTGACCTGGATGAAGCACTCCAGCGCCGCCCTGCCGGACCGGTCCTGCTCGGCGGCCACGGCACGGGCGAGCCCGTCTGCCAGCTGCGGCCGGTCCACGGAGTGCACAGCGTGGGCGTAGCGGACGACGGACTTGGCTTTTTTGCTTTGGAGCTGACCCACAAAATGCCAGTTGAGCCCGAGGTCCCGCAGAATTTCCGATTTCGCGGAGGCCTCCTGGTCCCTGTTCTCACCGACGTCGGTGACTCCCAGCCGCGCGAGCCGGCGGATGTCGTCGGCCGGGTGGAACTTGGTGACGACGATCAGTGTGGGCTCATCTGCCCGGCCCGACGCCGTGGTGGCAGAAACGATCCGGCTCCTGACCGCGGCGAGGCCCTTCTCCAACTCGGCCGTGCGCGCCGCGGGGTCCACCGCCTCAGTCATGGGTCCAGACCAATCCGGCAAACCGGCCGGTGTCTTTGTTCCGGCGGTAGGAGAAGAGATCCTGGTTTTCCAGGGTGCAGGGCCCGGAGTACCGGACGTCTACGTCCGCGGCTTCCAGCTGGTCCCTCGCGCCCGCCGGAAGGTCGAGCCCGGGGGTTCCCCATCTGGTGGTGGACCACGTCGCAGGAATTGCTGCCGCCACGTCGTCGCGGAGCGCGGCAGGCACCTCATAGCAGGCGCCGCAGATGGACGGGCCGAGCCATGCCTGGATGCCGACAGCGCCCAGGGCGCGCATGCGCTCCACCGCGGCGGGAATAACACCCGCTGCGAGCCCCGGGCGCCCGGCATGGACAGCCGCGAGCACCGGACCGTCGGGGGCCTCGCCGACCATCACCGCCGGGATGCAGTCGGCCACCATTACCGCCAGCGGCAGGCCGCAGGAAACCATCGCATCGGCCTCAGGCGTTGCACTGCCGGCCTCCATGACCGCCACGGCAGTACCGTGCACCTGGTTCATGAAGCGCAGGGTACCCGGAACAATGCCGGCGCTGCGCTCCAGCTCTTCCCTGCGTACCCGGACGTCAGCCGGCTTGTCCCCCACATGCAGCGCCAGGTTGCCGGCGCCTGTGTCCGTGAACGCCACTGACACTCCGGGGAGGACTTCCGCCTTCCAAAGAAACAAGCCGTGCCCTACTTCAGGAAGTCGGGGACATCCAGGTCATCGGAGCGGCTGCCGGAAAGGTCCGGCTCCACTACCGAGGGGAGGTCGACGTCGAATCCGGAGTCTGCGGGGACAGCTGACGGGCGCTGCTGGCCCCAGTTGCTCAGTCCGGACGCACCGACTCCGGCGTGGACCGGCTGCACGTTCATCTGGTGGCTTCCGCCCGACGGAGCCTGGGCGGGCGCCGGCGCAGGGGCTGCCGGGCGCTGGGGGGCAACCTGGGGCTGGGACTGGTCCATGGAAGGCGAAGTTGCCTTCACGTCGTCGAAGCCTGCGGCAATGACGGTCACGCGGGCCTCGTCCCCGAGGGCGTCGTCGATGACGGCGCCGAAGATGATGTTCGCTTCGGGGTGGGCCACTTCCTGGACCAGGCGCGCGGCTTCGTTGATCTCGAAGAGGCCAAGGTCAGAACCGCCCTGGATGGACAGCAGGACTCCATGCGCGCCGTCAATGGAAGCCTCAAGCAGGGGCGAAGCGATGGCCAGTTCCGCAGCCTTGACGGCACGGTCCTCACCCCGCGCCGAGCCGATGCCCATCAGCGCCGAGCCTGCGCCCTGCATGACAGACTTCACGTCGGCGAAGTCAAGGTTGATCAGGCCGGGCGTGGTGATGAGGTCGGTGATGCCCTGGACACCGGACAGCAGGACCTGGTCAGCGGAGCGGAAAGCGTCCAGGACGGAGACGTTGCGGTCGCTGATGGAGAGGAGCCGGTCGTTCGGGATAACGATCAGGGTGTCCACTTCGTCGCGCAGGGCGTCAATGCCCGCCTCGGCGGAGCCCGCACGGCGGCGGCCTTCAAAGGTGAACGGGCGGGTGACAACGCCGATCGTCAGCGCGCCAAGTGAGCGTGCAATGCGGGCCACCACGGGAGCGCCGCCGGTGCCGGTTCCGCCACCCTCACCGGCGGTCACGAACACCATGTCTGCGCCGCGGATGACCTCTTCGATTTCGTCAGCGTGGTCCTCAGCAGCCTGCTTGCCCACCTCCGGGTTGGCGCCTGCACCGAGCCCACGTGTCAGCTCCCGCCCGACGTCAAGCTTGACGTCGGCGTCGCTCATCAGCAGGGCCTGGGCATCGGTGTTGATTGCGATGAATTCGACACCGCGTAGACCGACTTCGATCATGCGGTTGACTGCGTTCACGCCACCGCCGCCGATGCCGACGACCTTGATGACGGCCAAGTAATTCTGCGGAGCTGCCACGTTACGTGTCCCTTGTTCGTGTCCTATTGCGAAAACTGATGGAGTCGAGCTTGAAGCTTTGAACCTTAACCTTCGAGTTGAAGGTTATAGTTATGTCAAGTAACTCATGTCTGTGACGGTATTTCCTATGGTTCGCACATTCAATAACCACAGGCCGCGTGTCGCGCGAATACCGGGAAATAAAGGGGTTCAGCGGGTCACGGGATGCCTGGGGACACTGACGTCGTAGACCCGCACCGGGTTCTTCGGATCGGCGGGTACCTTCAGCAATGCCTCCAGCACCTTGGCCTTGAGTTCCTTCTCCGAGGCGTTGCCCCACACAATGGTCTGTCCGTCCACCAGCTTGAGTTCCACGGCATCCACAGATTGCGCGGAGGCGTTGGAGAGCTTGGCCAGGATTTCGGGAGGCAGGGCCCCCAGGACCTCCGCCGTGGCCTGGAACAGGTCCTTGCCGATCGTGCCGGCACCGCCGTCGACCACTGGCAGCGCAACAGACGCGGGATCATCCGTGGCGGACAGCTGGACGCCGTCAACATCCACAAGCTGGTACTGCTCCCCCTGCTTCACCAGGGCCACCGGGACGCGCTCCCTGACTTCAACCACAAGCTCGGACGGGGGCCTCGCCTGCGTCGTCACGGAGTCGATCTGGATGAGTGGCTCCAGGAGCCGGTCCACTTCTTCGTCGGTGACTTGCGGCAGGGGTTTGCCCTTCAGCGGTTCCAAGGCGGCCTGCACCTGTTCGGGTGTCAGGAGCCTGGTGCCGGAGACTGAGATGGTGCCGACGGCGAGCAGCGGCGAAAAGACGGCGGCCGCGAGGATTCCGGCTACCACCGTGGCAAGGGCGCATGCCGTGATGAGGATGTTCCGCTTGAGCCGCCTGCCTTTGGGCTCCGGGAAGGCGAGGACGTTCGCTCCGGCGGCTGTGCCCTTGGGGTGTTTCTCCTTGGACTGCTTGTCCTTGGATTTGGTGTCCTTGTGCTGCCTGACCTGCGCTGGACCCGCTTCCGCCGCGGGAGCGGTCTTGGAGGCGGAGATGACCTGGGGCTCCTCTGCCTGGCCGGGCGCACGGCTGCCGGACAGGCTGCCGGAGGCGCTTCCGGACCCGCTCCTCCCCTGCCGGCTGCGCGCCGGCGAGGTATACGTTGGGCGCCGGGCACTAGCCACGCAGTGCCTGCACGATCTTCGGCCCGAACGCCGTCACATCGCCGGCTCCCGCGGTCAGGACAATGTCGCCGGCACGCGCGGCGCCCACCAGTTCAGCTACGGCGGCATGTCCATCCCCCAGGCGCCCGCCGGTGCCCAGGTGGTCGGCGATCAGCTGGCTGGTGACGCCGGGGATCGGATCTTCACGGGCCGGATAGATGTCCAGGACCAGGGCAGTGTCCGCAAGGTTCAGGGCCTCCGCAAACTCACGGGCGAACTCCCGGGTCCGGGAAAAGAGGTGCGGCTGGAAGAGGACGTGGACCTTGTGGTCACCGGCAACTGACCGGGCTGCTGCGAGGGCGGCACGCACTTCTGTGGGATGGTGGGCGTAGTCGTCGAAAACGCGGACCCCGCTGGCTTCCCCCTTCAGCTCAAAACGGCGTGACGCGCCGGAGAAGTTGGCCAGCGCGGAGGCGGCAGCACCCGGTTCCACCCCCAGTTCCAGGGCTACCGCAAAAGCGGCAACGGCGTTCAGCGCGTTATGCCGGCCCGGGACCTGGAGCTCGAGGGCGAAGCGGCCGGCGGCGGTGGAGACCGAAACGTCTCCCGGCCCGCCGTCGTGCAGCACAAGGTCCGCGTCATCGTTGGTGCCGTACAGGAGTACCCGTGTGTTGCCGCGCTCCAGGGTGCGGCGGGCAAGGGCGAGGGCGCCGGCATCGTCGGCGCAGGCCACCAGGACGCCGTCGCCGGGCAGCAGTTCGGTGAACCGGTCAAAGGAGGCGTAGACAGCTTCCGCGGTCCCGTAGTGGTCCAAGTGGTCAGGTTCAACGTTGGTGACCACAGCGATCCGGGGCCGGTAGTTCAGGAAGGACCCGTCAGATTCGTCGGCTTCGGCCACAAAAACCCCGGAGGCGCCGTGTGCCGCGTTGACGCCGAGCGCGGGAACATTTGCCCCGATCGCAAACGAGGGGTCCATCCCGGCGCCCTGCAGCAGCACGGTGATCATCGACGTCGTGGTGGACTTGCCGTGCGTTCCTGCCACCGTTACCACGACGTCGTCGCCCATGGTGGCTGCCAGTGCTTCGGACCGGTGCAGCACCGGCAGCCCCGCCTCCCGGGCGGCCACCATTTCCGGATTGTCGGCACGGATGGCGGAACCCGCCACCACCGTCTGGGCATCGCCGAGGTTGGCAGCGTCATACCCGATGGCAATCCTGGCACCTGCTGATGCAAGGTCGGCCATAACGGGGAGGTCTTTGGCATCCGAGCCGCTCACGGCCAACCCACGGGCCACCATGATCCGGGCCACCGCGGACATTCCGACGCCGCCGATCCCGATGAAGTGGACGCGTCCCAGGGATTCCTGGCTGTGGACATTGGCGGGGCTCATGCGGATACCGCTTCCAGGACAAGACCAGCCATGCGCTGGTCGGCGTTTCTGATTCCAAGGCGCTGGGAGTTGGCGGCCATGGCCGCCAGCCGGGATGGGTCGGTCACCAGCGGGATGAGCTGCTCCCTGACCCACTGGGCGGAGAAGTCCCGGTCCTGGACCAGGAGCGCCCCGTCCGCGTGCACCAGCCCGGCGGCGTTGAGCGCCTGCTCACCGTTGCCGATGGGCAGTGGGACAAAAACGGCAGGGAGACCGACAGCGGCCACTTCGCAGACCGTGGCGGCTCCGGACCTGGCCAGCAGAACGTCTGCGGCTGCGTAGGCCAGCTCCATGCCGTCCACGTACTCCACCTGCCGGTAGCCGGGCGCCGTGAGCGTGTTGCCGTCGCCGTCCAGAACCGCCTTCCCGCGTCCGGTGATGTGCAGTGTCTGGACGCCTGCGGCAGCCAAGTCCTCGACGGCGGCTGCAACAGTACGGTTGATGCTCTGGGCCCCGGAGGATCCACCCGTAACGATCAGCGTGGGCTGGGTGGGGTGCAGCCCCAGGGCTTCGCGGGCGCGGGCCCGGGAGGCGGACCTTTCCAGGCCCGAAATCTCCGTGCGCATGGGCATCCCCACGTGGCGGGCATGCCGGAGCCGCGTGGTGTCAAAAGCAACAGCCACATATTTGGTCAGCATTGCGCCGACGCGGTTCGCGAGGCCGGGACGTGCGTTTGCTTCATGGATCACAATGGGGATCCGGCGCCGTCGGGCAGCAAGGTACATGGGCGTACACACGTACCCTCCAACACCCACGAGCACGTCGGCGCCGTTCTCATCCAGGATCCGGCCGGCCTGCCGCACTGCCGCTGCCAGGCGGCCGGGGAGCCTGACCAGGTCCATGGACGGCTTGCGCGGCAACGGCACGCGGTCGATGGTCGCCAGGTCCAGGCCGGCTGCCGGTACCAGCCTGGTCTCCATCCCGGACGGCGTTCCGACGGCGAGGAGCCTGGCTTCAGGAACTGCCGCCCGGATGGCGGCCGCGATGGCAAGGAGCGGGCTGATGTGGCCGGCCGTTCCGCCGCCGGCGAGGACAACGGAGAGGTTCTTGGAAGTCATCGGGTGCTAGGTACGCTTTCTTGCGGTTTTCTTCCGACCGGTGGATCCACGGGACGGCCGGTTGCCGAACTTCAGCATCCGTTTGGGCCTGATTGACGGGGCCATCTGTTCCCGGGCGAGGGACAGCACCACTCCGACGGCGCACAGCGACATCAGCAGTGCCGAGCCACCGTAGGAGATAAAGGGCAGCGGAACTCCGATCACGGGCATCAGCCCGGTGACCACGGACATGTTGACGGTGGCCTGCCCCAGGAGCCAGACCATGATAGTGCCTGCGAGCACCCGGTGGAACATGTCCTCCTGCGCCACCACAACGCGGTAGATCGCCGCGCCCAGGATGGCGAACAGAATCAGGACGACGACGGTGCCCACCAGTCCCAGTTCCTCACCGATGATGGCGAAGATGAAGTCGTTGTGGGCTTCCGGGATCCAGCTGTATTTCTGCCGGCTTTGGCCAAGGCCGACACCGAACCAGCCGCCCGACGCCAGTCCGTACATCCCGTTCGTGGCCTGGTAGTTTGCATCAATGCCGTCTGCGCAGGACTGCCCCGTCCACCAGGACGTGATGCGGCACATGCGGTTGGAGCTGGTGACAGCCATGGCCGCGGCGCCGGCTGCGCCGATCAGCGCGGCGAAGCCAAACAGGTAGAGCGGCACACCGGCGAAAAAGAGCGCTGCCGCGGTGATCATCATGATGATGATTGCTGTTCCCAGGTCGTTGCCCAAGACAACAAGGCCGATGACGAGGCCGGCAACCGGGACAGCGGGGATCAGGGCGTGCTGCCACCGGCGCAAGAGCTTGGCCTTCCGCGCCAGGACAGTGGCCATCCAGAGTGCCAGCGCGAGCTTGGATGCTTCGGACGGCTGGAAGGTGATGCCGCCGATGTCGATCCAGTTCTTGTTTCCGTTGACTTCATCGCCGATGACCTGGACCAGCACCAGGAGCACCAGCGCAATGCCCAGCCCCGGCCAGGCCAGCCGCTTCAGCCAGACCACATTGATGCGCGACAGGACGAACATGGTGAAGATGCCGATGGCGGCGAACATGCCCTGCTTGAGGGCATCTCCATAGGGGGACTTCCCGGCCGCGATCGATTCCACGCTGGAAGCCGAAAGCACCATCATGATGCCGATGGCCGTCAGTGCGAGGGTGGAGCCCAGGATGAGGTAGTACGTGGAGCCGTTCCGTGAGGTCCCGGTACCCTCCAGTGCCGACCAAAAGCGGCGGTACCCGTTGCGGATCCGCGCGGGCACCGATGGCCGGGGCCCGGAAGGAGCTGCCGTGTTCCCCGGGCGCGGCTTTGGTGCCGGCGGCCGGGTGGGCGTGCTGACCATTGTTACTCCTCGCCGGTCCGGGCCTGCCCTTCCACCAGCTCGCGGACAGCTTCGATAAAGGCGTCGCCACGGTGAGCGTAGGAAGAGAACTGATCCATGGATGCAGCTGCCGGAGCCATCAGGACGGTGTCACCCGGCGCGGCAAGCCGTGCCGCTGACGCAACAGCGCGGGACATCACGGCCTCGCCGGAGTCCGGCGAGATGGCTGCGACGGCCCCGCCCTCTGCGGCAGTCTGCATGTTTTCAGTGTCGCCCGCGGACGCTTCAATCACCGGGACATCGGGCGCGTGTCGCCCGAGTGCCTCGGCCAGGGCAGCAGTGTCTGTGCCGATCAGTACGACGGCCTTGAGCCGCGCCGCGTGGTCACGGACGAGCTCGTCATAGCTGACCCCTTTGGACAGGCCGCCCGCGATCCAGACCACGTTCTCGAAGGTGGCCAGCGATGCCGACGCAGCGTGCGGGTTGGTGGCTTTGGAATCGTTAATCCACAGCACGCCGTCCTGCCGGGCTACGGGCTGGATCCGGTGGTTGCCGGGCACGTAGTCACGGATGCCTTGGCGGACGGCCTTGGCGTCAACGCCGTATGCCCGCACCAGGGCTGCCGCTGCCAGGGCATTGGCCACCATGTGGCGGGGGGCGAATTCCCCGAGGTCGGCCATGGAGGCGAGCTCGGCCGCACTGTCCTTGCGCTCAGCGATAAAGGCGCGGTCCACCAGCAGGCCCTCCACTACCCCCAGCATGCTGATGGCCGGGGTGAGCGTCGTGAAGCCCACAGCCCGGCAGCCTTCCACCACGTCCGCGTTCTCCACCATCCGCTCGGTCTCGATTTGCTCTGCGTTGAAAACGCAGGCCTTCCGGGTCCGTTCGTAGACCTTCGCCTTGTCCGCCAGGTAGGACGTGTACGACCCGTGCCAGTCAACGTGGTCCTCGGCCACGTTGAGGCACACGCTGGCCACGGGCGAAAGCGATTCAGCCCAGTGCAGCTGGAAACTGGAAAGCTCCACCGCGAAGACGTCGTACTCGACGGGGTCGCGGAGGGCGTCAAGGATGGGAGTTCCCACATTTCCGACGGCGACGGCCTTCAGCCCGGCCGCCTGCAGCATCGCTTCGGTCAGTCCCACCGTGGTGGTTTTGCCGTTGGTTCCGGTGATGGCCAGCCAGTCGGCGGTCTTGTAGCCGTCCCGGATCCGCAGCCGCCAGGCGAGTTCGACGTCGCCCCAGACGGGTATGTGGGCACGTGCGGCCGATGCCAGGAGGGCCTGGTCAGGGCGCCAGCCCGGTGACGTCACGATGAGTTCGGGCAGGGCCCCGTCAATTTTCGGAATCCTGCTGACCGCTTCCTCCCCCAGGAGCACGTCAGCGGCGCCGACAATCTTCAGCGTTTCGGCGTGGGCACGGGCTGTCTCGCTGGTGGCTGCGTCAACCACCACGACGCGTGCTCCCAATTCGATGAGGGTGTCGGCCGCTGCGAATCCGGAGACGCCGATGCCGGTCACCACCACGCGCAGGCCGGCCCAGTCCGAGTCCCAGCTGACGAGGTTGTTGAGGCGGGAGGAAACGGTCACAGAAGCACAACCCATTCAGCGTAGAAGATGCCCAGGCCAACAGCCACGAAGAGCCCGCCCAGGATCCAGAACCGGACCACCACGGTAACCTCTGCCCACCCCTGGAGCTCGAAGTGGTGCTGCAGTGGAGCCATCTTGAAGAAGCGTTTACCGCGGGTGACTTTGAAGTAGCCGACCTGGATGATGACGGACAGGGTGATGAGGACAAAAAGGCCGCCGATGACGCCCAGGAGCAGTTCAGTCCGGGACAGGATGGCGAAGCCGGCGATCGCCCCGCCGATCGCGAGGGAGCCGGTGTCCCCCATAAAGAGCTTCGCAGGCGATGTATTCCACCAGAGGAATCCGACGAGGGCGGCGCTCATGATGGCGGCGAGGAGGGCAAGATCGAGGGGGTCCCTGACGGTGTAACAGCCGCTGCCGGCCTCCCGCGGGGAGCCGCAGGCCTGGTTGCTCTGCCAGATGCCCATCAGGGTGTAGGCGCCGAAGACCATGACCGCAGCGCCGGCGGCGAGCCCGTCCAGGCCATCAGTCAGGTTCACCCCGTTCGTTGCTGCGGTCACAATCAGGTTGGACCACAGGACGAACAGTATGGCGCCCATGACGGTGCCGCCGAAGGCCAGATCCAGCCATGGCAGGTCACGGACGAGGGAGATTTTGGTGGATGCCGGCGTGACGCCGTCTTCGTCCGGGAAGTTAAGGGCCAGTATGGCGAACGCGATTCCCACGGCGCCCTGGCCGATGAGCTTGGCTTTGGCGTTCAGCCCCAGGCTTCGCTGCCGCGAGATTTTGATGAAGTCGTCCAGGAAGCCCACCAGGCCCATGCCCACCATGAGGAACAGCAGGATCAGGGCAGACGCCGAAGGACCCGCGGACGCCGGATTCATCATCCACATGATGAGGTGCGTCAGCCCATAACTCAACAGGACTGCCGCAACGACCACCGTTCCGCCCATGGTGGGCGTACCGCGCTTGGTGTGGTGGGAGGTGGGTCCGTCATCCCTGATGAACTGGCCGTAGCTTTTGCGGACCAGCAGGCGGATAAAGAGGGGCGTTCCCACCAGGGCGCACAACAGGGCCAGGCCGGCACCGATCAATAGTGCAATCACAGCTGCTCGCTCCCTTCACTGGCAGGTACGGGGGTTTGTGGGGGCAATGCTATCCGATCGCCTAAATGCCGCAGTCCCACGCTGTTCGAGGACTTGAACAGCACGAGGTCGCCGGGTTCAAGTTCGGCGTTCAGCAATTCGTAGGCGTCATCGATGGTTTCGGCAAAGCTGCATTCATCACCCCAGGACCCTTCCTGAACGGCGGAGACGTAGAGCGGCCGGGCTTCCCGGCCCACGACTACCAGGCGGGAGATATTGAGCCGGACGACCTGCGTGCCAACGGCAGTGTGTTCGCGAATGGATTCGGGCCCGAGTTCAAGCATTGCGCCCAGGACCGCCCACGTGCGGCGGCCCCGGCCGAGGTCCGCGAGGGTCCTCAGGGCGGCCCGCATGGATTCGGGGTTGGCGTTGTAGGCATCGTTGATGATGGTGACGCCGTCTGCCCGCTCGGTGCGCTCCATGCGCCAGCGGCTGGCTGCTGCCTGCGTGCTAAGTGAGGCTGAGATGTCCGGTCCTGGGACGCCGGCGGCCGATGCGGCCGCGGCGGCGGCGAGCAGGTTGCCCACGTGGTGCGCACCGATCAGCTTGCTGCTTACGTGCAGGTTCCGTTCGCCCGACGGCAGGACGAGGTCGAACTCAGGGTTTCCCTGGGAGTTGGTATCCGGGTTGACGGCCTGCACGGCGGCGCCGGGGCGGCCCTCGGCGGAGAACCCCAGCACCATGGCCTGGGTACGGTCCCGCATGGCGGCGACACGGTCGTCGTCGAGGTTGATGATGGCCGTCCCGGTGGCGGAAAGCCCTTCGAGCAGCTCGCCCTTGGCCCGGGCGATGTTCTCGACTCCGCCGAACTCGCCGGCGTGGGCCGTGCCGACGCCCAGCACGACGCCGATGTCGGGCTTGACCATGTCGGCCAGGTAGCGGATGTGGCCTATCCCGGTCGCTCCCATCTCGATCACCAGGTACCGGGTGTCGCTGTCGGCACTGAAGACCGTGAGCGGGACACCGATCTCACCGTTGTAGGACCCCCGCGGCGCAACGGTGGTTCCCTGGGCTGCCAGGACACCGGCAAGCAGGTCCTTGGTGGTGGTCTTGCCGGCGGAGCCGGTGATGCCAATAACGTTGAATTGTTCACCGGCGGCTTGCCGGGCCGCACGGATGCGGCGTACTGCCTCTGCGGCAAGGGCGCCCATGGCCAGTACGGCATCAGCTACCAGCACTGCCGGGTAGCCAGCACCGTTGGGACCGGCAACCTGCCGCTCCATGAGTGCCAGTGTTGAACCGTTCCCAAAGGCGGCAGCGACGAAGTCGTGGCCGTCCGCGTGCTCCCCCCGCTTCGCGACGTAAAGCGATCCGGGCGTGGCTTCGCGGGAATCCGTGACCACCGAAAGAGGCGTGATCTCCGGATCGGCGTCCAGGCGGCCGTTTGTGATTTCGGCGATTTCCGCCGCAGTAAATGCAATCATCTCGGTCTAGGACTCTATCCGGTCGTCTTGGAGAACCGAGAATCCCTTGGCTGTCAAGGCGTCGCGTAGTTCCACCCGGTCGTCCAGGGCGACGTTGACGCCTTTCACTTCCTGCCAGACCTCGTGCCCGCGTCCGGCCACAAGGATGGTGTCCCGGGGTCCCGCGAGTTCAACGGCCTGCCGGATGGCGGCGTCGCGCGGGAAGACTTCGAGGATGCGGCACTGAAGCGAACCCTCCTTCTGGGCTTCCAGCGCTCCGGCCAGCACGTCAGCGCGGATTGCGGCAGCGTCCTCGTCATGGGGGTCGTCGTCCGTAACGATGACGGTGTCGGCGAGGGTGGCCGCGATGGCACCCATTGCGGGACGTTTTCCCTGGTCCCGCTGCCCGGTGGCACCAAATACCACAATCAGCCTGGACCCGGGCTGCGGTGACCTCACGGCTTCCAAGGCACGCGCCAGCGCGTCGGTATTGTGGGCAAAATCAACAACAGCGGCCGGCGCCTCGGAAACCAGCTGCATGCGCCCGGGGACGGCGACGGTGAAGGGATCGTGCTCATCGAGGGCCGCCTGGACTGCCGCCACGTCCACACCGCTGGCCAGGACCATCACCGCCGCCAGCGCGGCGTTGGCCACGTTGAAGCTGCCCGGGAGCCCCGTGTGGACGCTCAACGAGGCGCCAGCAGGTCCCGTAAGAGTGAAGTCCGTGCCCAATCCGCGCGCGGCGGCCGCCGTGACCGTCCAGTCGGCGGGAGCCCCGGCCGGTGTGGCCGCGAGCGTCGTGACCGGGATTTCCGTGGAGGCCGCAAGCCGGCGCCCCCATTCGTCGTCGACAGCAACCACTGCACGGCGGGCGCGCTGGGGCGTGAAGAGTTCCGCCTTGGTCTGGAAGTAGTCGTCCATGGTTCCGTGCAGGTCCAGGTGGTCCTGCGTGAGGTTGGTGAAGCCGGCGACATCGAAGACCACCCCGTCCACGCGCTGGAACGACACCGCGTGGGAGGAGACCTCCATTGAGGCCGCGTCGAGCCCGCGCTCCCGCATCAGTGCCAGCAGTGCGTGGACATCCGTCGACTCCGGCGTAGTCAGCAGGCTGGGAATGGGATCCCCGCCGGCGTTGATCTCGATGGTTCCGATAAGGCCCGTCTTCAGGCCGAGGGAACGCAGGAGGGCATTGATGAAGTAGGTGGTGGTTGTTTTGCCGTTGGTTCCGGTAACCCCGAACAGCGTGGGCGTTGCGCCGGCGGCGGGCTGGCTGCCATAGATCACGGCGGACAGCGGCCCCACCACGTTCCGCGGGTTCTCAACCACCAGCACCGGCACTGACGTGTCGGCCGACAGGGCCAGGAGGCGGGCGCCGGCGTCGTCCGTTAAGACCGCCGCTGCCCCGGCATCTATGGCCTGCGCCGCAAAGTCCGCTCCATGCCGAGTGGCCCCAGGAAGCGCGACGTAAAGGTCGCCCGGCTCAATGGCGCGGGAGTTCAAGGAGATCCCGGTGATGCTCACCGATGCCGACGGGCCGGGGACGGCCACACCCACGGACTTGCCGATGCTTGCAAGGCTCACTGCGGAAACGGAAGCGGGCCTGAACCGCCGCGTGGCGGATCCCCCGGCAGCGACAGTGTGGGTGCCGGGGGCATTGTGATCTGACAAAAGGATCTCCGAAAGTGCTAGTGGATCATGCCCGCTTCGATAATGCTCGGTCAGCGGGCGCTGCTGGGCGTGCGGCCGTACTACTTGGCGTACTGCGCCAGCCGTGCCGGTTCACCGGCGGACGGCTGGACGTTGTAGGTGCGCAGCGCCTGGCTCATGACTGACCGGAAGACCGGCCCTTGTGTGATGCCATAGATGCTGCCCTTGGGCCGCTGCAGCACCACCTCAACAATAAACCGCGGATCGTCCATCGGCGCCATGCCAACGATGGACGCGGTGTACCCACAGAATCCTGACTTGCCGTCGTCACAAGGCGATTCCGAGGTCCCGGTTTTGGCACCCACACGGTAGCCATCAATGGCTGCGTCCTTGATCTGCCCTTCTGTGACGGCGCTTTCCAGGATGTCCTGGACTTGCTGTGCGGTGCTCTCGGAGACCACCTGCCGGGAGGGCTGAGGAGCGACTTTCTCTTCGGTTCCGTCCGGTGAAATATAGGAATCGATCAGGCGCGGCTGGAGCATGACGCCGTTGTTGGCAATAGTTTGGAAGGCCCGCACCGTCTGGAGAGTGGACTGCGATACTCCTTGCCCAAACAGCACGGTGTACTCCTGGCGGGCGTCCCACTGGTCCGCCGGCGTGAGGATTCCCGAAGCGGTGGCGGGCAGGCCCACCTCCGGCGCCTCCCCGATGCCGAACTTCTGCAGCCAGTCGTATCGTTGCTCCTTGGTGAGCCGCTGGCCTGCCATGACGGTTCCGGTGTTCATGGACCAGCCGAGGATGCCGGCGAGGGTCCGTTCCTCGGTGCCGTGGGCAAAGGAGTCGCTGAAGGTCTGGCCGTCCACGGTGTACGACGGGGGGAGGGTGAACGTGTCCAGTGGGCTGGACTTTCCTTCCTCAATCAACGCCGCCGCCGTGATCATCTTCTCCACGGAGCCAGGTTCGTACGCTGCGGTCACGGCGCGGACCCCGCGGTCCTTTGCGGCAACCAGGCCTGGGTCATTCGGATCAGGGGAATTGGTATCGGCCATGGCGATAAGGTTGCCGGTCTTGGCATCCATCACGATGATGATTCCCCACTCGGCGCCCAGTTTGTCCGACTGGCTCTGGATGGCCTGCTGCGCAAAATACTGGAGGTCGGAATTGAGGGTGAGTTTGACGTCCTTGCCGTCCTCCGGAGCTGTGAGCTCATCGAGGCCGACAGGGATCCTCAGGCCATCGGCGCCGATCTCGAAAAGCCGCTTGCCGTCCTTGCCTTTCAGCAGCTCATCCTGAGTTTGCTCGATTCCGGCCTGGCCCGTATACCCGTCCTGGAGGAAGCCGATAATGCCGCCGGCCACCGAACCGTTGGGATAGACGCGCTTACTCACGCCCTCGGTGACGATGCCGGGAATCTGCAGCTTGGAGATCCGGTCCTCGACGTCCGGTTTCAGGTCCTTGGCCACAATGTAGTACTTCGATTCGCCAGTAACGGCCTTGCGCAGATCGTCATCGTCCATACCCAAGAGGGCCGCGAGTTCGCGGATGCCCTGCTCCCGGGTCACTTCAACCAACTTGTCCTCGCCCTCGACCAGGCGCCAGAACTTGTCTGTCTTCGTGTTGGTAACCTGGTCCACCACCAAGTTGTAGCGGATCAGGCTGTTGGCAAGGACAACGCCGTTGGAGTCGAGGATGGTTCCACGCTCGGCCGGCAGAACCGTCTGGGTCATCCGCTTGTTCAGCGCCGCTTCGGCCATGCCACCGACATCCAGGCCCTGGACCAGGAAGAGCTTGCCGCCCACCACCAGGAGCAGGGTGAGCATAATACCCAGGCCCAGGCGCAGCCGTCTCGTGGCGTTAGGCACGTTGCCGCTCCTTGCCTTGCCGGTCCTCTGCGCCACCGTGAATTCCTTGCTGCTCGCTGTTGCCTGTCAGTCCCGGCAGCAGTTACTGCCCGGGCGCCTTCTGTTCCGGAGCCGGCACGGAACCACCGTGGAGTTCCACAGCCGGTACCGGGGCAGGGGCTGCGGCCGGCGCCTCCGCCGGAGCCGCGGCGGCCGGCGGAATTGCAGTTGCGGGTTCTTCGGCCACCGGCTTCCGGCTGGCCAGCGGCTCCCCCGTGCTTGGCGGCGGGACCACGGGCAGCTGCCCGGCGACCGCCGGCGCCGGGATGACGGCCCCTGCGGCGCCGCCCTTAACGGCCGGTGTCGCCTTGCCGGTGACGGTCAGTGTTGAAAGATCGATCTGGCCCTTCACCGTGGACGCCACCATTCCCAAGTCTGCAGCCTTCGCTGCCAGGTTCTGGGGAGCTTCGAAGTTTTGAACCTGCTGTGTCAGATCCTGGTTCTGCTTGGTCAGCGCGCTTTGCTTGCCCCGGAGTTCGACGAGCTGGTACTGGGCTGTGGACACCGAGATGTTCAGTACCAGGACCGCGACGAGGGCTATGGCGAGCAACGCAAAGCAGAGGACAACAAACGGCGCTCGGCGCTTCCTGGGTGCGGTGCGCACCACAGAGAGCGGTGTGCGGGCCTTCCGGCCCGGAGCGGGAGAACCCGCCGGGGTCCCGATGGCAGGCGCTGAACTGCCGGAAACGACAGGAAAGTTCTTGACGGCGGCGGTGCTCATGCGGCTCTCCTGGCTCTGATGCGTTCCACGGCGCGCAGCCTTGCTGAGGCAGCACGCGGATTCTCTGCGATCTCGACGGCGGTGGGTACCTCCGTGCCCTTCGTGAGGGTCTTGAGTTCGGCTTTGTGTTCCTCCAGTTCGACCGGAAACCCGAGGGGGGCTGAAGACTTCGAGCCTGCCTGGAACACACCCTTGACGATCTTGTCCTCCAGCGAGTGGTAGGACATGACCACAATGCGTCCACCAAGCGCCGTTGCCTTCACAGCGGCGGGGACTGCGCGTTCCA
This sequence comes from Arthrobacter sp. B6, assembly GCF_001663775.1. Taxonomy (GTDB): domain Bacteria; phylum Actinomycetota; class Actinomycetes; order Actinomycetales; family Micrococcaceae; genus Arthrobacter. The sequence continues at coordinate 762,366 of NZ_KV467168.1, forward strand.
GGACATCAAGCTCTTCGTTGACCTCGATCCGGAGCGCCTGGAAGGTCCGCTTGGCGGGGTGGCCGCCGGACTTGGCTGCGGCGGCAGGCACCACCGCGCGGATCTGTTCGACGAGTTCCCCGGTGGTGGCAAAGGGCTTCTCCGCACGGGCTGCGACGATCCTGTTGGCAATGCGCCCGGCGAATTTCTCTTCGCCCCATCTGCGGATGATCCGCACAAGTTCGTCTTCGGAGTAGTTGTTGACGACATCTGCCGCCGTCTGCCCCCGGCTGGTGTCCATCCGCATGTCCAAGGGTGCGTCGAAGGAGTAGGCAAAGCCGCGTCCGCGTTCGTCCAGCTGAAGCGAGGAAACGCCCAGGTCCATAAGGATGCCGTGGACTTCACTGACACCGAGGTCTTCAAGGACGTCTGCGATTTCGTCGTAGACAGCGTGGACCAGGTCCGTCCGTGCGGAGAACGGTGCCAGCCTTTCCCCGGCGAGCGCCAGTGCTTCCTCGTCGCGATCAATGCCGATCAGGTGCAGATCCGGGAAGCGCTGCAGCATGGCTTCAGAGTGGCCGCCCATGCCCAGCGTGGCATCGATGGCGATGGGGGTTTCGCCCCTGAGCCTCGCGGCCTCAAAGCCAGGTGCCAGCAAATTGATGCACCGGTCCCGCAGAACCGGCACATGGCGTTCGGACGTCGGCTTCGGCTGATCGTTCATGCCTTCGTCCCTTCCTGCCATGGTTGCCGTGGTGTTGCTTCTTGAGCCAGATCCCCATCCGCGCCTGCCGGCCTGCCCGCCTGGCTCCGGGGAAGTGAGCCAGGTTGGCCGGCCGATGGGCGGCTGGAGATCTCGTTCAAGAAGCTGCCGCCGTTCCATGCCGGCGATCAAAGAATTCCCGGAATGGCGTCGTCGGTTTCAGAGAAGGCTGTTTCCTTCTCTGCCAGGTACTCGTTCCAGGCTTGGGCGTCCCAGATCTCGGCACGGGTTCCTGCGCCGATGACGGCCAGTTCCCTGCCCAGGCCTGCGTACTCCCGGAGCGCTGCCGGAATGGTCACGCGCCCCTGCTTGTCAGGTACCTCGTCCGAGGCTCCAGAGAGAAAAACGCGGATGTAGTCCCGGGCCTGCTTGGAGGAAATAGGCGCCTCCCGCATTTGCTCGTGGACACGTGCAAATTCCTGCTCACTGAAGACGTAGATGCAACGCTCCTGGCCCCTCGTGAGCACCAGGCCGCCGGCAAGTTCCTCGCGGAACTTCGCGGGGAGGATAATTCGTCCCTTTTCGTCCAAACGCGGCGAGTGGGTGCCCAGAAACACTGGCCCACCGCCTGTCTGCTGTCAGGAACTGCACATCCCCTGTGTTGCAACTACCCTCTTATGTCCTCCACATTACTCCACTTTCCCCCACAGTCAACGCAAGATTGGCGTAGATTCCCCCCATTTCCGGGAATTGGGCCTGTAAATCCGGTGATCCGGCGGGTGGTGGAAAGTGGAGGGCCGTTGGCCGCCCGGGAACGTCCCGGGCGGCCACTCTCAGCGCCGCGGTTAAAGCAAAAGACCCGCCGTAGCGGGTCTTTTGCTTGAATTACCTGGTTTTGAATTACTGAGGGCCGATTGACCTGAGCACAGCGGAAGCGGCGTGGTGCGGAATGGAGGACGTTGGTGGCTTAGAGCCTGGCCGATCAGGAGTCGCCGCGGCGCCGTTCGTCCCAGCGCTCTTCAAGGCTGCTCATGAAGGAACTTCGGGACTTGCCCGGCTTACCCGGACGCCCGTCGTGGGACTTGCCCGGTGCCGAGTTGCGCATCGTCGCAAAGTAAACGCCGGCTCCCATCACCACAAACCCCAGGACGCCGACGAAGATAAGGTTGAGCGTGACGCCAACGAGCAGGAGGAAAATCCCTGCGAGGGCGCACAGCACCCCAATCACCATGTGCCTCGTGGACCACGAGCGCCCTGGATCCGAGCCCATGGAATTCGCGAATTTTGGATCGTCCTCGTGCAGCTGCTTTTCCAACTGCTCCAGCAGCTTCTGTTCGTGCTCCGAGAGCGGCATCACGACCTCCTTAAGTAGGCCAACGTCCGGGCTGCGCCCAGTCAAATACTTCTGCTCCGACAACGACCGGCACTCCGCTCAAGTTCCCGTTCCGCCGACGATGGCGGGCGGGAGCGGTGTGTCCAGCCGTTCGCAAACTATGTATATATAAGGATAGTTTGTTGCGGGCCGTTCTGAAAGACAGCAATGACTTTCGGCAAAGGCCTTCCGCCTATGGAAAGACAGCGCTGGGGCGGTGCCTAGGCGGAACCCTTGCCGGAATCCAGCAGGCGTGCCGGAAGCACGGATTTGTTGCCGAATTTGCGGCTCACTTTGTCCAACGCCAGCTCCGCTGCCCGCCAGTTATCGTCCCTGCGGTCCAGGCTGAGCTGCAGGGAGGTCTGGGACGCCTCTTCCAACTGCTCTGCGCGGACCCCCACCAGCCGGACAGACATGCTTCGTTCACCGAGCGACTCCAGGAGCTGGAGTGCCACAGCGTAAATCAGCTGGGTGCTGTCCACCGGAGTGTGCACGGTTCGGCTCCTCGTGATGGTGGAGAAGTCCGCGTATCGCAGCTTCAGGGCCACCGTCCTGGCCACCATTCCGGAACTGCGCAGCCGTTCCGAGGTGCGGTGGGAAAGCCGCAGCAATTCGCGGTGAAGTAAGGCGTTGTCGGCGGTGTCAACCGCAAAGGTTTCCTCTGCTCCGATGCTTTTCTCAAGCCGGACCGGCGTCACAGGACGCGGGTCGATCCCCCATGACAGCCGGTAGACGTGCTCGCCGGTGGCGCCAAGGGACCGCTTCAGGGTGTGCAACGGGGTAGCGGCGAGGTCGGCGACAGTCCTGATCCCCATCCGTGCCAGGACCCCGGCCGTCTTTTCCCCTACGCCCCACAAGGCACCGACAGGCAGCGTGTGAAGATACGGGACGGTTTCCTCCGGCCCGATCAGGAGGAGTCCGTCGGGCTTGCACCGCGTGGATGCGATCTTGGCCACAAACTTGCTTGCGGCAATGCCCACCGAGGCAGTAATGCCCAACTCGGCGGCAACCCGTCGCCTGATCAGTTCGCCGATGTCGCGTGGAGGGCCGAGCCGCCTGATGGCACCGCCCACATCCAGGAAGGCCTCGTCCACGCTGAGCGGTTCCACCAGTTCGGTAACGGATTCAAAAATCCCCATGAGTTGGGCAGAGACCTCGTAGTACAGCTTGTGCCGTGGTTCGATGATGACCGCCTTGGGACACATCCGTGCTGCAATCACCATGGGCATGGCGGACTTCACACCAAACTTGCGGGCCTCGTAGGAAGCGGAAAGCACTACGGAACGGTCCGCGGGATAGCCCACAATGACGGGTTTGCCGCGCAGCTCGGGGCGGGTACGCAATTCCACCAGGACAAAGAATGCATCCATGTCAACATGCATGATGGGCGTGCGGCGAAGCTCCCGAAGACCCGCTTCGGTGTGCTGATTCATCCCGTCCGGCCCCACAAAACAATCCTATCCGTTGGTACTGACTAAACTGGAGGCTGAATCCGGCATCAACACCAGGAGGAAAGTCCCTGTGACGGTCATTGGAAGTCTAAAGCCAACAGGATCGGCCGCCCTCGTGGCCGTCGCAGCGCTGGCACTCGCCGCCTGCAGCCCCGCGGCACCAGGAGTAACCACGCCGTCCTCCGCCACCTCGTCGCAGGCCACCGCCCAGTCCACCGCATCGGCAAGCCCCTCGGCGTCTCCGGGAACCTCCGCGACCGTGGGGGCGCTGGTCGCCGGATTCCCGCAGCAGCTTCTTCCACTCATGCCGGGAGCCACAATCGTTTCCAGCAGCTTTGATAAGGCCGCGACGCCGGCAACAGCCGCCTTGGTGGGAAGCATCACCGCCCCGCCCGCCGCCGTCGTTGAGTTCTACACCAAAGCCCTGGAAGCCCAAAGCTTCAAGGCGGTGCCCGGAGAAACCGTGGGCGACGTGGCATCCAAGGATTTCGTCCGGGGCGACAACGAGACCGTCAACCTTGCGGTGGTGGAAGCCGCGGGCGTTTCCACGTTCACCATCGGCGCCAATGTGGCAGCTGAGTCAGCCAAGTGACGGTCGCCGAGCAGCTGCGGCTTGAACAGACGGGATATGTGGCGGCCGTCGCCGGCGAGCTGACGGATTTCCTCGCGACGCGGCAGTCGGTAATGTCGGCCATTTCTCCAGACATCGACCCCATCATGGGTTCCATCTCCAACCTCGTAACCGGTGGCAAGCGCCTGCGGGCGCTGATGTGCTACTGGGGCTGGCGTGGCGCCGGCGGGGACTCCGGCGCCCAGCAGATTGTGACTGCAGGCTCTGCGCTGGAGCTGTTCCAGGCCGCGGCGCTCATCCATGACGACATCATCGACCGGTCCGACACCAGGCGCGGCGGGCCCAGCGTCCACCGCCGCTTCAGCCAGCTGCATACGGCGCAGGGGTGGGCGCTGGACAGCGAAAGATTCGGTCACGCCGCCGCCATCCTGACGGGCGACCTGTGCCTGTCCTTCAGCGAAGAGGCCTTCACCGACATCGGTGAGAAAGCCGCTTCAGGGAGCCGGGCCAGGCTCATTTTCAATCTCATGCGGGCAGAGGTCATGGCGGGCCAATACCTGGACATCCTGGAAGAGGTAGCCGGACCTGTCAGGGACAGGGCCGGTGCCGTTTCCAGGGCGCAGTCCATTATCCGCTTCAAGTCCGCCAAGTACTCCACGGAACATCCGCTGGCACTCGGCGGGGCGCTGGCAGGAGCATCCAACGAGCTCCTCCGGGGCTATTCTGCCTTTGCCCTTCCCCTGGGAGAGGCATTCCAGCTGCGTGATGACGTCCTGGGCGTCTTCGGCGACCCCGTCACCACGGGCAAGCCGGCCGGTGATGACCTTCGGGAAGGGAAGCGGACTGTCCTGGTGGCGCTGGCCCTGGACCAGGCATCGGCCGAAGAATCCGCCTTCATCGACGCCAAGCTCGGCAGCCCCGATCTCGGCCACGAAGACGTCGCCGAAATCCGCCGCATCATCGAGGACTCCGGCGCCCTCCAGGCCACCGAGGTCCTGATCGGCGAATTCGGGGCAGCGGCGTTTGACGCCCTGGAAGAACTGGAACTTGACGAATTGCCAAAAACGGCGCTGCGCAGATTGGCCGAGGCGACCGTCAGCCGCGCATCCTGAAAACCCGGGTTACCAGGCCAGGGTCTGTGCGCGGCGTCGGATTTCTGTTTTCCGGCCTTCGCGCAGGGCATCAATGGGGCGCCCGCGCAATGATTCATCGGCAGTAAAAAGCCAGACAATCAGGTCCTCGTCCGAATAACCGGCATCGGCCAACACCACAATGGTGCCTTTAAGGCTGTCCACAACGTGACCGTCCTGAATAAATTGCGCGGGGACGGACCGGATCCGGCGTTCTCCCACTCTCAGGGCAGCCAGCGCACGCTCATCAAGGAGACTGTGGACTTTCGTAATTGGAACGTCCAACAACTGCGCGACATCAGGCAAGGGCAGCCACTCGCCAACAAGGCTTTCTACATTACTCACGGATCAAGGTTGCCATGACGTGCACCCCCTCGCCTAGTCGCCGCTATTCCGGCCGGCACGCTGGAAGGCGACACTCCATGAAATTCACCTTGTAAGCCTCAGAACAATTCTTGTGCTATTCGGCGATCCATGAGAGATTCACATAGATCACATTGGTAACAGCAATAACTTAAGTAACACTAGTAGCAGCATTAACACAGGCAACGCCCACCGCACACGCAGTTGAGAAGAGGATTCCTTCCATGACGACGTCCCGCTCGCCACAGCAGCCACCCAGGCCGAGTCTGCCGATGATTGCCGCTACGACGGCGGCGCTCCCTGCGGTTGTTCTGTCGTCACTGGCCCTCGCCCAGCCTGCTGCGGCGCTTACTCCGGCCCGCACCATCCCCGCCACGCTCGCCGCGGCCATGAAGGCGCAAGCAACCGCCGCCACTGCGGCAGTCATTCCGGCGGCCTCGGTTTCGTCAAGCATTCCGTCCGCCTTCCGGCCGGCGCAGCCCGCTGTCCCCGCCGAGTACACGGTTGCGCGGGGTGACACGATCAGCAGCATCGCCGGAAGGCATGGCCTGGACACTTACGAGGTCCTCAGGATTAACAACCTTCAGCCGAACACCATCATTTACCCCGGACAGAAGATCAAGCTATCCGGCACCGGCAGTGCGCCTGCCGCAACCCCGGCCGCTCCGGCACCGGCTGCCCCGTCCGCGTCAGGGGCAACGTATACCGTCAAACCCGGCGACACTCTGAGCGCCATTGCCTCCAAGCACGGAGTGTCCCTCTCGGATGTCTTCGGCTGGAACAGCTTGAACATGCGTTCCATCATTTATCCCGGCCAGAAGATCAAAGTAGGCGCAGGCACGGCGGCCCCCGTTGCCGCGCCTGCACCCTCGCTCCAGCCGGCGTCCGCCCCGGCAGGGCCGGCGCCCGCGGCCCCGGCAGCACCCACCGGTTCCTACACCGTTAAGGCGGGCGACACCCTCAGCGCGATTGCTTCCAAGCACGGGGTCAAGCTCTCTGAGATTCTGTCCGCCAACAAGCTGAACATGTCCAGCATCATTTACCCCGGCAACAAGCTTGTCATCCCCGGGGCGGGCATACAGCCGGCCTCCAGCGAACCGGCAGCCAACACCACTCCATTGGTGCCCAGTTCCTTCCTGGGTTTCACCTACCCCGCAGCTGTCGTCAGCTCGGCCAACGAAAACAAGGCGTTGCTCAACGCCTCCCCCGTTCCTTCGCGGGACCAGATGCGGACTATCGTTGCGGACACCGCACGGAGCATGGGCGTAGCACCGGCGCTTGCCCTGGCTTTTGCCCATCAGGAGTCAGGTTTCGACCAGCGGGCCGTGTCACCTGCGAACGCCATCGGCACCATGCAGGTCATCCCGTCATCCGGCCAGTGGGCTTCCGATCTCGTGGGGCGCAAACTCAACCTGCTCGACCCATACGACAACGCGACAGCCGGGGTGGCCATCATCCGCCAGCTGATCGCTACGAGCAAGGACCGCGACAATGCAATCGCCGGCTACTACCAGGGCCAGTATTCCGTGAGCAAGTACGGCATGTACGACGACACCAAAGCCTACGTGGAAGCAATTAAGGCGCACGAAAAGAACTTCGGGTAGGCCACCACGCCCAGCCCGGTCCCGGAGGGACAAGGGCAAACGGGGTAACGATACGGGTCCGGATCGCATTTCGATTCGGGCCCGTTTCATTGCGGGATTAGGATCGTAGGGTGCAGGAACACGTGTCTGACCGACTTGTTGGAACGCTGGTGGATAACCGCTACGCCGTCCAGTCCAAGCTCGCGCGCGGCGGGATGTCCACCGTTTACCTCGCTACTGATCTGCGTCTGGAGCGCGACGTCGCGCTCAAAGTGCTGCACCCCCATCTTGCCGGTGATGAGACGTTCCTGGGCAGGCTGGGCCGCGAAGCCAAGAGCGCGGCCAGGCTTTCCCATTCGCACGTGGTGGGTGTCCTTGACCAGGGCACCGACGGCCAGACGGCCTACCTCGTCATGGAGTACATCAAAGGCCACACGCTGCGGGACGTCATCAAATCCAAGGGCGCGTTGCCGCCCCGGCTCGCACTCGCACTCATCGATCCCGTCGTCGAAGGACTGGGCGCTGCGCACGCAGCCGGCATGATCCACCGCGACATTAAGCCCGAGAATGTCCTGATCGCCGACGACGGCCGGATCAAAGTGGGCGATTTCGGCCTTGCGCGCGCCGTCACCACGTCCACCAGCACGGGTGCGCTGCTCGGCACTGTGGCCTACCTCTCCCCCGAGCTGGTACTTGGAAAGCAGGCGGACGCCCGAAGCGATGTCTACTCGGTCGGCATCATGCTGTACGAAATGCTCACCGGCCAGCAGCCCTTCACCGGTGAAGTCCCCATCCAGGTCGCGTACCAGCACGTTAACGGCACGGTGGGTCCGCCGTCGGCATTGGTGCCGGGGCTTGCCTCGGAAATCGACGAACTGGTGCAGTGGTGTACGGCCAACGACCCCGAAAACAGACCTGTGGACGGGGTCGCCCTGCTTCAGGAACTCCGCCACATCCGCACCAACCTCACGGACCGCGAACTGGACCTCCAGCCCCCGGCCGCGCTGGAGGCGGGAGCACAGAACCCCACTGAGGTCATCGCCCGCACTAACAACCCCACAACGGTGATGTCACCTTTGGCGCCCCCTGAAAGACAGCCGCGGTTCCAGCCCGCGTCATCGGGGGACCACGCCACCTCGGTCATTCCCGCTGCCCCTTTGCCGCAGCCGTCCGCCGCGGGCGGCCCTTACCCGGACACCACGCCTGCTCCGCTGACCAAACGTGCCCGGCGCAAAGCGGACAAAGAGGCTGAGAGGGCCAGGTCGCGTGCGGCCGCAACACCGCTTAAGACATTACGCGAAGGGAATCCCCGGCGGCGTGGTGCTTTGTGGATGGTCATCCTGATCATCGCCGCCCTGCTGGCCACCGGGGCAGGCTGGTTCTTTGGCATGGGCCCAGGGTCTCCAGGGACCATTCCGGCTGTCGCAAACAAGACAGTCGCGCAGGCCCAGCAACTGCTCAGTGATGCCGGCTTCCAGTCCAGCACCCGCGACGTTTTCCACGACGATGTTCCCTCCGGTCTGGTAGTAGGAACGGAACCCGAAGCCGGAACGGAGATCAGGAAATATCAGCCGGTGGCGCTGTTTGTCTCCAAGGGTCCCCAATTGTTTGAGCTGCCGAAGCTGACCGGCATGACCCTGGACGAAGCCAAATCCGAGCTCAACAGGGCCGAGATGGCCCTTGGCACCATTACCGAGAAGTTCGATGAGGGCGCCGCCGCCGGACTGATCCTCGCCCAGGACCCGGCGCCCGGCAGCCTTGCGCGGCACGGAACGCCCGTTGCCCTGACCGTCTCCAAAGGACCGCAGCCCATTCCAGTACCATCCGTCGTCGGCATGGAAGAGGACGACGCCGTTGACGCCATCGAAGCCGCCGGCCTGAAGGCTGATGTGGCAAAGGAGGAGGTCAATGACCGCAAGGTGCCCAAGGGGTCAGTTGCTGCGCAGTCGCCGTCAAGCGGAACCCTGACGCGGGGCGGCACCGTTACACTGACCATTTCCGACGGCCCCAGGCTGGTGGAGGTTCCCAGCTTCGTCGGCAAGCAGGCCGCTGAAGCACGCCGGGAACTTGAAAAGCTGGGATTTGAGGTCCGCGTGAACAATATCCTCGGCGGCTTCTTCGGAACCGTCCGGGACCAGGATCCCGTTGACGAAGAGGTTCCGGAGGGATCGGTCATTACCCTGACGGTGGTGTAGCCGGACCGGCCGGCCACACCACTGTCAGGTCATGCACGGGCTCAGTGCTTTGCCAGGGCTCCGGCCACCAGGAACGCCATTTCGAGCGACTGCATGTGGTTCAGGCGCGGGTCGCAAACCGACTCGTAGCGGTCCAGGAATGCCTCCTGGTCTATGGGATCGGCCCCGCCAAGGCACTCGGCAACGTCGTCGCCGGTCATCTCGACGTGCAGGCCGCCGGGAACGGTGCCAAGGGCGTGGTGGACTTCGAAGAACCCGCGTACTTCGTCAATGACGTCGTCGAAGTTGCGCGTCTTGTAACCGTTGGGCGACGTGACGGTGTTGCCGTGCATCGGATCGGTAACCCAGAGGACCTGGGCGCCGGAGGCTGTGACCTTTTCGACGACGGCGGGGAGCTTCTCCCGGATGTTCTTCGCGCCCATGCGGGTGATGAACGTGAGTCGTCCAGGCTCCCGCTCGGGGTCCAGCTTGTCGATGAGGCGAAGGGCGTCATCGCCTGTGGTGGAGGGGCCGAGCTTGACGCCAATCGGATTGCGGACCCGTGACAGGAAGTCGATGTGGGCGTGGTCCAGCTCACGGGTGCGCTCCCCGATCCACAGGAAATGGGCTGACGTGTCGTACGGGAACCCGGTGCGGGAGTCGATGCGCGTCAGCGCGCGTTCGTAGTCGAGCAGCAGGGCCTCATGGCTGGCGAAAAACTCCACGCGCTTGAGCGCTTCGAAGTCGGCGCCGCAGGAGGCCATAAACTGGATGGCACGGTCGATGTCCCGGGCCAGCGACTCATAGCGCGCATGAGCCGGGTTTTCTGTAAAGCCCTTGTTCCATTGATGCACCGAGCGCAGGTCCGCGAACCCGCCCTGCGTGAAGGCCCTGATGAGGTTCAGGGTGGATGCCGAGGTGTGGTAGGCCTTCAGCATCCGGGAGGCGTCGTGGCCGCGGGATTCCGGCGTGAAATCGTAGCCGTTGACGATGTCGCCGCGGTATGCCGGGAGCGTTACGCCGTCGCGGGTTTCATCATTCGAGGAACGGGGCTTGGCGAACTGGCCGGCCATCCTGCCCATCTTGATCACGGGCATGGCTGCACCGTAGGTGAGGACCACCGCCATTTGGAGGATGGTCTTGACGCGGGCGCTGATCTTGTCCGCCGTGGCAGCCTCGAAGGTTTCGGCGCAGTCACCGCCCTGAAGAAGGAAGGCTTTGCCCTGGGCGGCGGCGGCCAGCCTTTCGCGCAGGATGTCCACCTCGCCGGCGAAAACCAGCGGCGGCAGCACGGACAGTTCCTTGACCGAAGCGTCGAACACGTCCTTATCCTGCCAGCTGGGCTGCTGGGAGATCGGGAGGTCACGCCAGTCATCAAGGCCCGGATAATTGGCGGCGCCGCTCTGGGCGGTACTGGACAGCGAGAAGGCAGGTTTTGCGGATAGCTCAGTCACCCTCTAAGACTAGTGTCACTGGGGCGCTTCGAACACCTGGCCGTCACGCGCGGGGGCGGCCGGCGTCACATCAACCGGCAGCCGGCGTCCCGTCATCATCCAGGGGCTCCGGTGTGGCAGCGCCGGCGGAATCAGCGCCGGGGGTTTCACCGGCGGGGTCCGCCGCCGGCACGTCCTGCTTGCCCGCGAACTGGAGCTTCACCACGGCGGCATATTCGTCTACGTACTCCTGGCCGGAAAGCCGCATCAGCTCGAACATGATCTCGTCGGTCACTTTGCGTTGGACCAGCCTGTCTTCGGCCTGCCCCTGGTACCTGCTGAAGTCCAGCGGCTCCCCGAAGATCATGCCGATCCTGCGAATATTGGGCAGGCGTTTGCCGATGGGCTGGACCTTGTCCGTTCCGATCATGGCCACGGGGATAACAGGAACCCCGGCCTGCAGTGCCAGCCGTGCCACACCGACCTTGCCGCGGTAGAGACGGGCGTCCGGGCTGCGGGTGCCTTCGGGGTAGATTCCCAGCAGGCCGCCGCCGGTCAGGACGTCCATGCCCGCGCTGAGTGAAACAGCCGACGCCGCGCCGCCGGACCTGTCCATGGGAAGCTGGTTTGTCAGCCGGAAGAACAGGGCCGTCAGCCGGCCCTTGAGTCCGGTTCCGGTGAAGTACTCGGATTTTGCCAGAAAGATCACCGGCCGGGGCACCATGAGTGGCATGAAGATGGAATCGGAAAACGATAGGTGGTTGGAGGCGATGATGGCCGCGCCCTCCGCCGGAACATTGTCCAGGCCTTTGACCCAAGGGCGGAACAGGAGCCGCAGCACAGGACCCAGGAAGATCCTTTTCATGACCCAATAGAACACGTGACGAACCTCTCCGGAAGGCAGCCGGCAAGCCCTCAAGCGGGCAAGGCCGGCATTCCACTGCAACCCTACTCTAGTGAGATTTGTCCCGAACAGTGACACGATGGAGTCATGACAGAAAGCAGCATCCCGCCCCGGCCTGCCGCTTTCAGCTACCCCGGCCACGGACCCAATGCGAAGATCGGGATCGCTATCTGCCACGGGTTTACGGGCAGTCCCCTCAGCGTCCTGCCATGGGCAGAACATCTCGCGTCCCAGGGTTTCGCGGTGTCTGTGCCGCTTCTTCCCGGGCACGGAACGGACTGGAGGCAGCTTGCACGCTCCAACTGGCACGACTGGCAGCGTTCCTTCGAAGCGGCTTACCTGGATCTCGCCGCACGCACGGGGACCTGTTACGTGGGCGGCCTGTCCATGGGCGGAGCCCTCGCTCTGCTGACTGCGTCCCGGCACCCCGTTGCGGGCGTCTCCGTGGTCAATCCCGGCCTGAGTTTCTATGACCGCCGGGTGCGGGTCATCGGAGTGCTCAAGTATTTCCAGCAGACCACGTTGCCCATCCAGGAGGACCAGTCCACTGCAGCTGTCACAGATGACGGCGACTATTCCCGGACCCCCCTGGCTGCCGTTCACCAGCTCAAGAAGCTGTTCAGCGCGGCTATCCGCAGCCTCCCGGGCGTGTCCGCGCCGGTACAGGTGTTCAAGTCACGGACCGACGCCGTGGTTCCACCTTCGTCACTGGCCTTGCTGAAGCGGCGCCTGGGCGGACACCTGGTGGAAGTCGTGGACCTGCACAACAGCAGCCATGTGGCTACCCTGGACGCGGATGCCCCCGAAATTTTTGCGAAATCCACCGCGTTCTTCCTCCAGCATGCCAACCGCCCCATAACGTCGGAGACTTCATGACAGCGCTTCCGGACCACAGCCCGTTCCGCAGTGTCTTTCGCGGTGACGGACCACGCATCGGTGTGGTCCTCTCTCACGGCTTCACCGGCAGCCCGCACGGGCTGCGGGCCTGGGCCACGGCCCTTGCTGAGGCGGGATTTGCCGTGCGGATGCCCTTGCTTCCCGGGCACGGCACAACCTGGCAGGAACTGGCGCGGACACGGTGGACCCAGTGGCACGGCGCCCTCGACGACGCTTACCTGGAGCTCGACGCCGAGTGTGACCATGTTTTCTCTGCTGGTCTGAGCATGGGCGGCGCCCTGGCTTTGCGGATCGCGGCCACGAGGCCCGTTGCCGGAGTCATCCTGGTCAACCCGGGCCTTGTCATTGACGATCCCCGCGCCCCGCTTGCCGGCATCCTGAAGCTGGTTCTCAAAAGCACGCCGGCGATCGCGAACGACATCCTAAAACCCGGCATGGACGAGGGCGCCTACCCGCGGACGCCGGTGGCTGCCGCCCATGAGCTCAACAAGTTGTTCAAGGACACCATCCGGCTTCTCCCCCGGGTCACCGCGCCCGTGCATGTTTTCCGCTCCAGCGTTGACCACGTGGTGTCAGACTCAAGCATGGTGGTACTGCGCCGGGGCCTTACCAATGCGCCGCTGGAACTGACGCGGCTGGAGAACAGTTACCACGTGGCAACCCTGGACCACGACGCAGACCAGATCTTCGAAGGCTCCGTGGAGTTCATCCGTTCGGTTATCCGGGACTCGGCGCCGGCGGAGAACAGCCACGCGGCGCCAGTCCAGCAAGCGCCTGCCGGCAGCCAGGAGGGCACCGCCAATGACTAAGCCCGATCCCGGTTCCCCGGACCCAAGTGCCAACCAGGACGACGCCGTCTGGCTGGATCTTGTAGCGCGCCTGGAAGGGAACCCTCCCGGCCACGCAGCAAGCCCGCCGGCCGATGCCGATACACGGAGTCCGGCTGCTGGAACAGGTTCCGCGGCCAGCCCTGCCCCCGGCACTGCAGGCCCGGCGAAAACAGGCAGCGGCGCCAGTTTCCGGGACTTTGACCCGTTGGGGCTGGCACCCTCCGCGCCGACCGAACCGTCAGCAGCCGAGCGGCTGGCTGCCGCATCCGTTGGAACTCCGGGGAGCGCTGAGGATCCTGGGCAAGGCCCTCGGGACTACGCTGTGGACAGCGATGACGGCGGCTTTGTGCCCGAGGATCCTCCGAGCCTGGCCGGGACAGACCCGCTGACAATGCTCGCGTGGCTGGGCGCCGTGGGGGGCCCGGTGGCTCTGCTTCTGTCCGCGATGTTCTGGCGGACGGCGCCCCTGTTGGCGATCCTGGGCATTGTGGCGGTGTTCATCCTGTCCGTGGTTTACCTGATCATGAAGCTTCCCCAGGAAAAGGACGAGAACGACGACGGCGCCCGGGTCTAGGCGGAGTTCTTCCGGATGGTCAACTGCGCATCCGGCTGCTGACCCGGGATAAGTCTGCTGCCCCGATGAGCCCAGCGTTGGGTCCCAGTGCGGCGAGTACGATCCCGGCTGCCGGGCGGAAGCCCCTGCCGGTGAGGTTCCTGGCGAATGCTTTCCGTGCCGGCTCCACCAACAGGTCTCCGGCGGAGCAGAGCCCGCCACCAATGACAAACAGGCCGGGATCCAGCGCAGCTGCCAGGTTGGCAAGGCCAAGGCCCAGCCAGTCCCCCACTTCATCCAGGAGTTCCCGTGAGGCGGCGTCGCCGGCCAGGGCAAGGTCCGTAACGATCGCCCCGGTGATTGCCGCGGCATGTCCGTCAACAGCCGCAATCAGCTCCTGGGCCACGGGTGAGTTCGCCCGGGCGAGAATCCGTGCCTCCCTGCCCAGCGCGTTGCCGGAGGCATACTGCTCCCAGCAACCCCTGTTACCGCACTCGCACCGGTGGCCTCCCGGCATGATGATCTGGTGGCCGAACTCCCCTGCCACGCCAAAACGTCCGCGCTCGACCCGCCCGTCCAGTACCATCGCGCCGCCGATTCCTGTTCCCAGCGTGATGCAGACGAGCCGGCTCTCGCCCTGCCCTGCACCAAAGCGCCATTCGGCCCAGGCCGCGGCGTCGGCGTCGTTGGTGAGCAGGACCGGCCTGCGCAGTAGGCGTTGGAGGTTTTCCCTCAGGGGCTCGTTGCGCCAGGCGAGGTGGGGGCTGAACAGGACCGTTCCGCCGTCGAGATCCATCCACCCTGCCGCACCAATGCCCACCGACCAGATACGGTGCCCCGCACCCAGCTCTTCAACAAGCTCGACAATGACGCGCTCCACAGCCCTGGGATCGCTTCCCGGAGTGGAGCGCCGCGCTTCGCTCAGGATCCTGCCGTCGGCATCCACCACCCCGGCCGCCACCTTGGTCCCGCCGATATCGATGCCGATGGCAAGGCCCTTGCGGCCGAGCCGGAGGTGCTCACGGAAGGTTGTCCCCTGCCGTGTGCGGGCAGGAAGGGCGGGAGGCCGCCGGTTCCAGGGCGCCGGGCGTCGAAGGCTGCCGTTCTGTACGCCGGGGGGCGGTTCATACATAGTTCCTCATTCTAGGCCGACGAATGCTGCCTCCCAGGCATGCACGCGCTCCGCTGAGCCCTCTGCGTTGACTAGTAAGTTACTCGCCAGTAGGTTGATTACTGCACTGCCGGGTACAGGGGTACTAGTGTTAGACATACCCTGTCCGGGCCTACGGATATCAAAGGAGCTATAGTGCGCGAATTCAGCGTTCCGCCGCTGGTTGTTGTCCCATCTGAAACCAACATCACCGACCTCGTGCTGCGACAGGCAGCCAAACCCAGCAACCCTTCGCTTTTCTCGCGGCTGGACTCTGCAGGCGCCTGGCAGGACGTGTCCGCCAAGGACTTCCTGGCCGATGTCCAGGCGCTGGCCAAAGGCCTGATCGCCAGCGGAGTCAACGCCGGGGACAGGGTGGGAATCATGTCCCGCACGCGGTATGAGTGGGCTTTGGTCGACTTCGCCATCTGGTTCGCCGGCGGCGTCTCGGTACCGATCTACGAGACCTCGTCCCCGTCACAGGTTGCCTGGAACCTGGGCGACTCCGGTGCGGTGGCTGCGTTCGGCGAAGCCGCCCACCATGAGGACATCATCCGGCAGGCGGCCACCTCCGAAGGCCTGACGGCCCTGCAGCACGTGTGGCAGCTTGAAGGCCGCGGCCTCGACGCCGTCCGCGAAGCAGGGCGGGAGGTCAGTGACGCCGACCTCGAAGCCCGACGCAGTGCCGCCAACCTCGACGACACCGCCACCATTATCTACACCTCGGGAACCACGGGCCGGCCCAAGGGCTGCGAGCTCACGCATGGCAACTTCGTGGAGCTCTCTGACAACGCCCTGGCCATCATCGGCGAGATTGTGCATGAGAACGCCAAGACCATCATGTTCCTGCCGCTGGCGCACGTGTTCGCGCGCTTCATCTCCGTCCTGGCCATGGCCGCCGGAACCACCGTGGCGCACACGCCGGACATCAAGAACCTGCTGGCTGACCTGCAGAGCTACGAGCCCACGTTCATCCTGGCCGTTCCCCGTGTCTTCGAGAAGGTCTACAACTCGGCGCTGACCAAAGCCGAGGACGCAGGCAAGGGGGCAATCTTCCACAAGGCAGCCGACACTGCCATTGCCTTCTCCAAAGCACGGCAGGGCGGGCACGTCGGACTCGGCCTGAAGCTCCGCCATGCACTGTTCGACAAGCTGGTCTACAGCAAGCTGCGCGCCGCCATGGGCGGGCATGTTGCGCACGCGGTGTCCGGCGGCGGACCGCTCGGCGAACGGCTGGGCCACTTCTTCCAGGGCATCGGCCTGCAAGTGCTCGAGGGCTACGGCCTCACCGAGACCACCGCGCCCGTCACCGTGAACACCCCGTCCCGGATCAAGATCGGATCAGTAGGCAAGCCGCTGCCGGGCAACTCGGTGAAGATCGCCGAGGACGGCGAGATCCTCGCCAAGGGCGTGTGCGTGATGCGTGGTTACTACAAACGCGAAGACCTGACCAGCGAGACCTTCACCGACGGCTGGTTCCGCACCGGCGATATCGGCCGCCTGGACGAGGACGGCTTCGTCTGGATCACGGGACGCAAGAAGGAAATCATCGTCACCGCCGGCGGCAAGAACGTGATCCCCGCCCTCCTGGAGGACCAGATCCGCGCCGATGCTCTGGTCTCCCAGGTCCTGGTGGTCGGCGACAACCGGCCGTTTATCGGTGCGCTGGTCACCCTGGACCAGGAGGCGCTCCCCGGCTGGCTGCAGCGCCATGGCCTGCCGAACACCACCACGCTCGACGAGGCCGTGGAGCATCCTGTGGTGAAGGCTGCCGTCCAGGACCTCATCACCCATGCGAACAACTCCGTGTCGCAGGCTGAGGCCATCAAGTCCTTCCGAATCGTGGCCGCCGACTTCACCGAAGCGTCAGGCCACCTGACGCCGTCCATGAAGGTCAAGCGGGCCCAGGTGATGAAGGACTTCGACACCGTCATCGAAGAGATGTATGCCGCACCACGTCAGTGATGTGCAGTGAACGTTTTTGACCGCAAGTGAAAAGGTCCTCCCGGCTCAAGCCGGGAGGACCTTTTCAGTTGCCGCGGTTACGTCGGAGTAGCCGCTACTCTACGACCAGGAGGAGATCCCCGCCCTGGACCTGTTCAACGGCAGAGATGGCAAGGCGGGAGACCTTGCCGCCGACCGGCGTCGTGATGGATGCTTCCATCTTCATGGCCTCGATAGTGGCAACAGTGTCACCGGCGTTGACCGTGTCTCCTGCCTTGACGGTGACGGTAACCGCACCGGCGAACGGCGCGGCGACGTGGCCCTGCTGGGCGGGGTCCGCTCTCTCGGCGGCTTTGACGTTGCTGACCACGGAACGGTCGCGTACGACGACGGGACGGGACTGCCCGTTGAGCGTGCACATAACAGTGCGCATGCCCTTTTCGTCGGGCTCGGAGACTGCTTCCAGCGAGGCGATCAGGCGGACACCCTTTTCCAACTGGATCTCGTGCTCCTGCCCGCGCTGCAGGCCGTACAGGTAATCCCTGGTGTCCAGCACCGAGATGTTTCCGTAGGTTTCCACGCTCTTGAGGTAGTCCTTCGTGGGGCCCTCGAAGAGCAGGCGGTTCAGCGTACCCTGGCGGGTCTTGGAATCGCCCTGAAGCGCGGCGCTGTCCTCTGCACTGAGCTCAACGTCGCGGACCTTGATGCTGCGGCCCTGCAGGGCCTTGGTCCGGAACGGTTCCGGCCAGCCTCCCGGCGGGTCGCCGAGTTCGCCGGACAGGAATCCGATGACGGAATCGGGGATGTCATAGTTCTGCGGGTTCTCGTTGAAGTCCGCAGGGTCGGCGTTCAGTCCAACCAGGTGGAGCGCAAGGTCTCCCACCACCTTGGAAGAAGGCGTGACCTTCACCAGGCGGCCGAGGATGCGGTCCGCCGCCGTGTACATGTCCTCGATGGCTTCGAATTGCTCCCCAAGGCCCAGCGCCATGGCCTGCTGGCGGAGGTTGGACAGCTGCCCGCCCGGGATCTCGTGCTGGTAAACCCGGCCGGTGGGGCCCGGCAGGCCCGACTCGAACGGCGCGTACACACGCCGCACGGCCTCCCAGTAGGGCTCCAGGGAGCTCACGGCTGCCAAGCTCAGCCCAGTGTCACGCGGCGTGTGGGCCAGCGCAGCCACCAAGGCCGAAGCCGAAGGCTGGCTGGTGGTTCCGGCCAGCGATGCGGACGCGACATCCACCGCGTCCACGCCCGCGTCGACAGCTGCCAGCAGCGTGGCCAGCTGGCCACCAGCGGTGTCGTGGGTGTGCAGGTGGACCGGCAGGTCGAATTTCCCGCGGAGCGCGGCAACCAGCTTCGCTGCAGCCGCAGGGCGGAGCAGGCCGGCCATGTCCTTGATGGCAAGGATGTGAGCGCCGGCGTCCACAATCCGCTGGGCGAGCTCGAGGTAGTAGTCCAGCGTGTAGAGCTTCTCGTCCGGATCCAGCATGTCGCCGGTGTAGCACAGGGCTACTTCGGCGACAGCCGTGCCGGTGGCCCGGACTGCGCGGATGGCCGGCGCCATCTGGTTGACGTCATTCAGGGCATCGAAGATCCGGAAGATGTCGATGCCGGTGGCGGCTGCCTCGTTAACAAAGGCTTCCGTGACCTCTTCGGGGTACGGGGTGTACCCCACAGTATTGCGGCCGCGGAGCAGCATCTGGAGGCAGACGTTCGGCAGCGCCTTCCGAAGGGCAGCGAGGCGGTCCCACGGGTCTTCGCCGAGGAAGCGCAGCGCAACGTCGTAGGTGGCACCACCCCAGGCCTCAACGGACAGCAGCTCCGGGAGGAGGGCGGTGACGGCCGGGCCGGCCGCCACCAGGTCCCGCGTCCGGACGCGTGTGGCGAGCAGGGACTGGTGGGCGTCACGGAAGGTTGTGTCCGTGACAGCAACTGCTGTCTGCTCACGCAGAGACCTGGCGAAGCCTTCCGGCCCCAGTTCCAGAAGCCGCTGGCGGGAACCCGGCACGGGTTGCGTGCCTGCGACGGAAGGCAGCTTGGAGGCAGGGTTGGAGTGGACGGTGAGCTCGCCGTTGGGCTTGTTCACCGTGACCTCTGCCAGCCAGGTCAGCAGCTTGGTGCCGCGGTCGGCGGAAACCCGGGCCTTCAGGAGCTGGGGCCGCTCGTCGATGAAGTTGGTGGCGACGTTGCCGGCAATGAAGTCGGCATCGTCCAGCACGGCCTGCAGGAAGGAGATGTTGGTGGAGACCCCACGGATGCGGAATTCGGCGAGGGCACGCCGGGCTCGGGCGACGGCAGCAGGGTAATCCCGGCCCCGGCACGTCAGCTTCACCAGCATGGAGTCAAAGTGTGGGCTGATCTCGGCACCCGAGTAGACGGTGCCGCCGTCGAGCCTTACGCCGGCGCCGCCGGCCGAGCGGTAGCCGGTGATCTTTCCGACGTCGGGGCGGAAGCCGTTGGCGGGGTCCTCGGTGGTGATGCGGGACTGCAGCGCCGCACCCTTGAGCTGCACAGTCTCCTGGGACAGGCCCAGGTCGGCGAGCGTTTCACCGGAGGCAATCCGCAGCTGCGCCTGGACCAGGTCCACGTCCGTGACTTCTTCGGTGACGGTGTGCTCCACCTGGATGCGCGGGTTCATTTCGATGAACACGTGCTGCCCGGCCCGTTCACCCACGGTGTCAACCAGGAACTCGACCGTTCCGGCGTTGACGTAGTTCAGGGCCTTGGCGAACTTGACCGCGTCCCGGTAGAGCGCCTGGCGGATCCCCTCGTCAAGGTTGGGGGCCGGGGCAATTTCGATAACCTTCTGGTGGCGCCGCTGGATGGAACAGTCACGCTCAAAGAGGTGCATGACATTGCCTTCGGCATCGGCGAGGATCTGGACCTCAATGTGCCGCGGCCGGAGGACGGCCTGCTCCAGGAACATGGTGGGGTCACCGAACGCTGCGTCTGCCTCACGCATGGCCGACTGCAGGGCTTCAGGAAGGGCTTCGCGTGTGTCCACCCGGCGCATGCCCCGCCCGCCTCCACCTGCTACGGCCTTGGCGAAAATGGGGAACCCGATTTCGTCGGCAGCGGCGATGAGCTGATCGAGGTCCTTCGACGGCTGGCTGGACTTCAGGACCGGGACCCCGGCTTTCCGTGCAGCTTCCAGCGCGGCGACCTTGTTACCGGCCAGCTCCAGGACCTCGGCCGGCGGACCAACGAACGTGATGCCTGCTTCCTTCGCGGCGCGTGCCAGGTCCGGGTTCTCGGACAGGAATCCGTAGCCAGGGTAAATAGCGTCGGCCCCGGACTCCTTGGCCACGCGGAGCACCTCTGCCACGTCAAGGTAAGCCCTGACAGGATGGCCTTCCTCACCGATCAGATAAGCCTCGTCGGCCTTCTGGCGGTGGATCGAGTTACGGTCCTCGTTCGGAAAAACAGCAACGGTCTTGGCGCCCAGCTCGTAGCCGGCGCGGAATGCCCTGATCGCGATTTCGCCGCGGTTGGCCACCAGAATCTTGGAAAACATACTTCTCCTGCATCATTGCGGGTGTATCGGTAAGTGGTCACAGTGTCTAAGACCCGCGCTTAGAAATACAAATCATTGTGGCCACCGTCACAGAAGTTACCGTCATGTCCCGGAGGTTTATCCGGGACGGTCGGGACCAACCGTTGCCATCATGCCAAAGTGCCATGCCGACGCCCGATAAAACAGGAATCGCCGGCGCATCAACATATGATGAGTAGGGCGGCAGGAGCCGCCCGGCTTCGGCACTGCCGGAGCAAACATTACCCCCAACACGGCAGCCGGCGTTAGGTTTTGGTCTCTCAAGTGCAAGTAGTCAGCATCAGCAGCCTCAAGGGTGGAGTCGGCAAGACTTCCGTCACCACAGGATTGGCGTCTGCGGCGCTTGCCGCGGGCATCCCCACATTGGTGGTGGACCTCGATCCACATGCGGATGCGACCACGGCCCTGGGCGTGCAGCCGGGCGACCAGCTGGACATCGGCCGCATGCTCAAGAGCCCGCGCAGGGCCAAACTCGCGGACAACGTCGTGGGAAGCAGCTGGACGGCCCGCACGCAGTCGAACGGGTCCGGTCCGGCCGTCCTGGACGTTGCCGTCGGCTCCGCCTACACCGGAATCTACGACCGTCCCGACCTTGGCCGCCGTGACCTCCGCCGGCTCTCAACAGTCCTGGCCGGCGCCGACCACTACGAGCTCATCCTGATCGACTGCCCGCCATCCCTCAACGGCCTGACGAGGATGGCCTGGTCGGCAAGCGACAAAGTGGCCCTGGTTGCGGAGCCTGGGCTGTTCTCCGTTGCGGGAACGGAACGGACCATGCGGGCCATCCAGCTGTTCCGGCAGGAGTTCGCCCCCAACCTTTCGCCGGCCGGCATCGTGGCCAACCGGGTACGCACCGGATCATCCGAGCACACCTACCGGCTCGCGGAGATGGAATCGATGTTCGGCGAACTCCTGCTTAGCCCCCGCATCCCGGAACAGGCGAACTGGCAGCAGATCCAAGGTGCGGCGCACCCGGTGCACCACTGGCCCGGCGACTCGGCGAAGTCGGCCGCAGCCCTTTTCGATACCCTGCTGGGCAACCTCATGGCCGTTGGCAACGGGCTTCGGAGCCGCAGCCAGCGCTAGGCACGTGAACGGCATCGAAAAGGCCACCTTCCCGCGGGAAGGTGGCCTTTGATCTGCTAGGACTTACCCGGTCTTTCGGGCAGCCCGGCGTTTGCTGAGTTCGTCGTCCGGAAAGGACTGTTCGGCCGCATGCTCGCTCGGGAGGGACGCCAGGCTGCCTTCAACCTCCCGCCATACACGGCCCACCGCGATACCAAACACTCCCTGGCCGCCCTGGACAAGGTCGATGACCTCGTCGGCGGACGTGCACTCGTAGACACTGGCGCCATCGCTCATGAGGGTGATCTGGGCGAGGTCCTCCACGCCGCGCTCGCGCAGGTGCTCGACGGCGGTCCGGATCTGCTGGAGGGAAACACCGGTGTCGAGGAGCCGCTTGACCACTTTGAGGACCAGGATGTCCCGGAAACCGTACAGCCGCTGCGAACCCGATCCGGCAGCGCCGCGGACGGCTGGTTCCACCAGGCCGGTACGGGCCCAGTAATCGAGCTGTCGGTAGGTGATGCCCGCCGCCTTGCAGGCCGTGGGTCCGCGATATCCCGCGTCCTCGTCGAGGACTGGAAGATCTTCGGTAAACAGGAGGCCCTGGGCACCGCTCGCCGGCACAGCAACACCAGCCGTCGAGGGCTGTTTCAGCTCGCCTGCTTCGCCTTTAGGACTCACCTGGATCCTCCTTGTCATAAGCTCCCGGGGAAAAACTGCAGCAGCCTGTGCGGGCACGAAGTCCATGCATGTAATTTCTTGGGGTCGCACCTTACAGTGTGACTTGCGCGGCTGCTGTAAGCAATGGGAACTTGATACCTTCGACGTTAGGCCTGCCAGGTCCGAAGGTCAAAGACGTTAGGCTCTTTGCCCGGGCGTGTCGGAACTTTCAGCCTCAACTTTAACCTTAACGTGATGTCAGCCGTCGAAATCTTCCGGCTCAACGTCGTCCAGGAACTCCCGGAACCGGCGCAGCTCACGTTCTTCGTCGACGGTGGGACCGGGTTCCGTGTCCTCGCCTTCGTCGTGTTCAGTGATACGGACACCCGCCTCATCCATTACTGAATCGGCGCACCAGATCCTGCATTTGGCGCGCAACGCGATAGCCAGCGCATCCGAGGCGCGTGAGCTGACAGTGGTTCCGTTCTCGAACTGGAGCTGGCCATAAAAAATGTTGTCCTCGACGGCCACGATGTTGACGCTGACCACCGAATGGCCGAGGGATTCGACCACGTCCACAAGGAGGTCGTGGGTCATGGGCCGCGGCGGGACCACACCCTGCTGGGCCAGGGCGATAGCACTGGCCTCCGGTGTGCCGATCCAGATCGGCACGTGGCGTTCGCCATGGATCTCGCGAAGCAGCACCAGCGGCTGGTTGGAAGGAAGTTCGATCCGAACCCCTACGATCTCGACTTCGATCATCAGATGTCCATGCGTGAGATGTGGTCCTGCACCAGGGCCCGGTGCAGGGTGAGGCAAAGGTCACTGATCTCGCGCGCCGCTTCGGCCGCACGCGCCTGCGACGCAGAGTCCTTACGTGATGCGAGCGGCGCCACTGCACGCTCCACGAGTCCGAATTCACGTTCGGCCGCGGCCTGGAAGGGCCGAAGGTGCCGGGGCTCCAGTCCGTGGCTTTCCAGCTGGACACAGGCCCGGGCAACCTGCAGCGCATGTTCGTCAAACTTGCCGTTGCTGTGGCTGATCAGCCCAAAGCTGAGCAGCGACTGCAGCAGCGGAACGCTGGCCCCGGACTCGGTCCGGAGCTGCTCCTCGCTGAGCTTGCGGCCGCGGTTCTGCAGCTCGGCCGCCAACTCGTCAGAGACGATTCGCGGTGACACCACGACGCCGGGCGGAAGGTTCTCAGGCCGCTCCCCCCTGTCGATCGCATCGAGGTAGTCCTTGATGACCTTGAGGGGCAGGTACTGGTCCCGCTGGAGTGCCAGGACGAACCGGAGGCGTTCGACGTCCCCGTCCGAGTACTGCCGGTACCCCGCCGGGGTCCGGCGGGGGTTGATGAGTCCCTTCTCTTCAAGGAACCTGATTTTCGACGCAGTCATTCCGGGAAAGTCACCGCTGAGCTGGGCGAGGACTTCCCCGATGTTCAGGACCTGAGGTCCCCGGCGTTCCGGTTGTGCCATTGCCACAGGCAACTGACCCGGGATCAGACGCGGCCTGCAGCGCGGGCAGGGCTCAGGTAGAAGGTGAGGCGGAATTTGCCGATCTGGACTTCGCTTCCGGACTTCAGCTCTACGCTGTCCACGCGGTCGTGGTTGACATACGTGCCATTAAGGCTGCCCTTGTCTACCACTTCGAAGCTGCGCGGGGTACGCCGAAACTCAACATGGCGGCGGGAAACAGTCACGTCGTCCAGGAAGATGTCGGCGTCGGGGTGGCGGCCGGCGGTGGTGACGTCCGAGTCCAGAAGGAAACGGGCACCGGCGTTGGGTCCACTGTGGGCAATCAGCAGCGCCGACCCGGCGGGCAGCGCCTCCACCGAACCGCGCTCATCCATGGAGAGCTTGGGCGTGATAGTGGGTTCATCGGTGACCGGCGTCAGATGGATCGAGGTGGTCTCCGAAGCCTTGCCTGTACCGTAATCCCCATCGGCAGGGTTCTGCTTGTGGCCAACCATGGCTTCCTCCTCTTGACGCCGCAGCGTCACCTGCAATCAACATGTCCCCTCCGAGCCTGCTTCGCAGGCCCGGTCCGGACGCCGGATCCGGCCATTGACGTGCGAAGACGCTATGTGGCCGGACCGGATGAACCGGTAGCTTTAGCCTACCTGCTGTTCGTACTCCGATGCACTGAGCAACGATTCCACGGCGTCAGCTTCGGCAAGTTTAACTTCGATCAGCCAGCCATCGCCGTAGGGATCTGAGTTGATGAGGGCGGAATCTGTGTCCAGGGAGTCATTGCGTGCCACCACTTCACCGCTGACGGGAGCGTAGATGTCGCTGACGCTCTTGGTGGACTCGACTTCACCCACTACCTCGTTCGCTGTAATTTTTGTACCCACCTCCGGCATCTGGGCGTAGACAACGTCTCCGAGGGCGTCCTGGGCGAAGTCCGTGATGCCCACGCGGACAACGCCGTCAGCGTTGGGCTCGGACACCCACTCGTGCTCAGCGGTGTAGGACAGGTCTTCGGGAATGTTGCTCATCAGGGGCCTTTCATCGGGTCAAACACCAATGTCAACGGGGCCTGCAAAACAAGCCGCCGCTGAAAGTATAGGCACAACTCCAGGGGGTGTTCGGGGTGGATTCTGACATGATGGGAGCCATGGCAGAACATGCACAGGAAACGGCCGCGTCCATGGATGCCGCTGCCGGCATCGCCGTGAAGTTCGGGTGAGCCATGCCGGAGCTTCCCGAGGTTGCCGGCCTGGCTGAATTCCTGGATGGACACTTGCGGGGCACGGTCCTTGAACAGGTCCAGGTTGTGTCCTTCGCCGTGCTAAAAACGGCGGATCCCGCGTACACCGATCTTTACGGGCGGGCGGTCACCGGCGTCCGGCGCTTCGGTAAATTCGTATGCATTGACACCGGCGGCCTGTCGTTGGTCTTCCACCTCGCCCGGGCAGGCTGGGTCCGCTTTACCGACTCCCCCAGTAACTCTGAGCTCAGGAAAGGCAAGGGACACATAGCTGTCCGGCTGTCCTTTTCTGGCGAAGCGGGCGGGCACGGGATGGATCTCACAGAAGCCGGCACCAAAAAGAGCCTGGCAGTCTATGTGGTGCGCAGGCCCCAGGACGTTCCTGGGGTCGCCGCGCTCGGCCCGGATCCATTCAGCCAGGAATTCGACGCCGACACGCTGGCGGGGATCCTTGGCGCCAGTTCCCAGCAGGTCAAGGGGCTCCTGCGAAGCCAGAGTGTGATCGCCGGGATCGGAAACGCGTACAGCGATGAGATCCTGCACGCCGCAAAAATTTCGCCGTTCGCGATCGCCAAGAACCTGGACCGGGCGCAGGTCCAGGTTCTCTATGATGCCATTCACAGTGTCCTGGGCACGGCTCTGGCCGAAGCCCGCGGCAAACCGCCCAGCGAACTGAAGGACGTCAAGCGCAGCCACATGCGGGTCCACGCCCGCACCGGTGAATCCTGTCCCGTGTGCGCCGACACGGTACGCGAAGTATCGTTCGCGGACACGTCGCTCCAGTACTGCCCCACCTGCCAGACAAATGGGAAAATCCTGGCGGACCGGCGGACGTCGAAGTTCCTGAAGTAGTGACGGAACGTACAATCGCCGAGACCACGGCTCCGTACGCGAATCCGATCGTTGTCCTGTTCCTCGGTGGCTTCCTGATTGCGATCGCCATGCAGAAATGGAACCTGCATCGAAGGATCGCGCTGTTGACCTTGCGGCGGGTCGGTACACACGCGCGCCGCATCATCCTCGGGCTGATGATGCGGGCTGGGAACCCTGCTGGGCAGCCCTCCCAACGCCATCGTCGCTGGCTACATCAGCGATGAACTCGGAAGGACTGTCGGATTCGCCCAGTGGATGATGCTGGGAGTCCCTATCGTCGTCGTCTTCCTCGGGCTCGCCTGGCTGCTCCTTACACGGCTCATCGTCCGCTTTAACCTGGACGAGGTGCCCGGTGGTGAGCAGTTGATCAACGACGAAATTGCCGCCCTCGGCCCGATGAGCCAAGGTGAAAAGATAGTGCGCGGTGTCTTCGCGGCCGCCGCGTTCTTTTGGATCGTGCCCGGCCTGCTGTCCAATATCGGCGACCTCGGTGAGCAGCTGCCTTGGCTGGGCCTCTTCGACGACACCGTGATCGCCATCGGGGCCGGCGCGCTGCTCTTCATCATCCCCGGCGACAAAAAGGGGCATATGACCCTCAGCTGGAAGGACGCTGAGGAAGGATTGCCTTGGGGTGTCCTCCTGCTGTTCGGCGGCGGCCTCTCACTGGCTGCAGCAGTGGCGGGCACCGGCTTGGACGCCTGGTTCGGTGAGCGGGTCAGCGGCCTCGGAGCGCTGCCGATCATCATGCTGCTGGCGACGGTTGTCCTCATCGTCCTGTTCCTCACCGAGATCACCAGCAACACCGCAACGGCGGCAACCTTTATCCCCATTCTGGGCGGTGTGGCCATCGGGATCGGAGTGGACCCCATGACGCTGCTTATCCCGGCGGCATTGGCGGCCACCTGTGCTTTTATGCTGCCCGTGGGCACGCCTCCGAACGCCATCGCCTTCGCCACCGGGAACGTCAGAATCAGCGAGATGATTCGCGGAGGCATGGTGCTCAACGTCGTCGGCGTCCTCCTGATCACGATTTTCACGGTATTGATCGGCCCGTTCGCGCTGGGACTGGTGCTTTGATCCGGCTGTTCGGCGGGCAATGCGTCAGGTTGATCGCAGGCAGTGATCCAGCCATCAGGATCAACGGCGCATAATCACTTAAACACCAGAGGCCGCCTCCGGATTTCTCCGAAAGCGGCCTCAGGGTTTCTTTGGTCGGGCTGACAGGATTTGAACCTGCGACCCCTTGACCCCCAGTCAAGTGCGCTACCAAGCTGCGCTACAGCCCGTTGGTTCCGCCGTTCTCCGCTGCGTTTACTCCCGGTGTTACCCAGGATTTCAACTCAGCAGTCCGGCCGAACCACCTTGAAAAGCTTACACGATCCCGGAGGGTGCCGGTGACACTTTGCCACCTGCACGCCGCCGGTGTGTCGTAATTAACGCTTCTTGCCGCGCTTTTCGCGGACACGCATGTTGACTTCGATGGGCGTGCCCTCGAAGCCGAACGTCTCACGGAGCCTGCGCGTGATGAAGCGGCGGTAGCCGGGGTCCAGGAACCCGGTGGTGAAGAGCACGAACTTCGGCGGGCGGCTGGAGGCCTGGGTGCCGAACAGGATGCGGGGCTGCTTTCCGCCACGGACCGGGTGCGGGTGGGCCGCCACAAGTTCACCGAGGAAGGCATTCAGGCGTCCGGTGGGGATCCGCTTGTCCCAGCTTTCCAGGGCAAGGTCCAGGGCAGGGACCAGGCGATCCTTGTGCCAGCCCGTCAGCGCCGAAATGTTGACCCGGGGCGCCCATGCCACGTGGGCCAGGTCCTGTTCGATTTCCCGCTCCAGGTAGGTGCGGCGTTCGTCGTCCAGCAGGTCCCACTTGTTGAACGCGAGGACCAGTGCGCGTCCGGATTCGATGGCCAACTGCAGGATTCGGACATCCTGTTCGCTGAGGACTTCATCCACGGCGAGCAGGACGACGGCGACTTCCGCCTTCTCCAGGGCGGCCTGAGTCCGCAGCGAGGCATAGTAGTCGGCGCCTTGTGCCATGTGCTGGCGGCGCCGGATGCCGGCCGTGTCAACAAACCGCCAGGTACGGCCGCCGAGTTCGATGAATTCATCGACCGGGTCACGCGTGGTACCGGCAGTGTTGTCCACCACCACGCGCTCCGAGCCTGCCAGCTTGTTCAGCAGGGAGGACTTGCCCACGTTGGGGCGTCCGATCAGGGCGATGCGTCGCGGGCCGCCCGAGCGCTCCAGTCCTTCGATGGTGGAGAACTCAGGGAGCGTGTCCATCACGTGGTCCAGGAGGTCGGCGACGCCACGTCCGTGCAGGGCGGAGACCGGGTAGGGCTCGCCAAAGCCGAGGCCCCACAGGGTGGCAGAGTCAGCCTCCTGGGCGAAGTCATCCACCTTGTTGGCCACCATGATGACAGGCTTCTTACTGCGGCGGAGCATCTTCATGACGCCCTCATCCGTGGCAGTGGCACCCACGGCCGAGTCAACAACGAACAGCACCGCGTCGGCCAGCTCTACAGCCATCTCGGCCTGCTCGGCCACGCGGGCGTGGATGCCGCGGGCATCGTGCTCCCAGCCGCCCGTGTCCACCAGCGTGAAGTTGCGCCCGTTCCAGTGGGCCGAATACATCACGCGGTCCCGCGTAACGCCCGGAGTGTCTTCCACTACGGCTTCGCGGCGGCCCAGGATTCTGTTGACCAGGGTGGACTTGCCCACATTGGGGCGCCCGATGATGGCCAGGACGGGGTCCAGCTTGACCGGACCTTCGAAGTCCTCGTCATGGTACCCGCCGCTGAGCAGGGCGGCGTCGTCCTCATCAAGTTCGTAGTCTTCCAGGCCCGCACGAAGGGACGCCGCGCGCATCTCCGCTTCGTCGTCGTCCAGGGCAGCCAGCCGCTCGGCCACCTGGTCCGTGCCGGTGGGCGTGTATTCGTCTTCGCCGGCGCCGAAGGGGCCGGAGGTTTGAGTCGTATCGCTCATTGCACTTTCCTTAGTGGTCATCTGCCGGCGTCCCGGCTACTGCTGTGTAGTTCGTGCGGAAATCCGCGCGGGGCAAAGGCTGCCCACTGTCTTTGATTGAATCCTGGACGTGCCCTGCCAGCGCAGCGCGGATTTCCATACCAGCCCTGTCCATTGAAGCACGGCCGGTTTCTCCGGGATTGCGGCTGAGCGTCAGCGCGTTGCCAAAGCTGACATGGAACCGCCGTCCTGGCTTGGGAACGGTATCGAGGTGTTCGTCGCCGGTCCGGGTGCCCAAAATGGCGACCGGTACCACAGGGGCCCCCGAGTTCAGCGCCAGCCAGGCCACGCCATTGTTGATGTCCGTCGCCTGCCCGCTCCCCCGGGTGCCTTCCGGCAGAATCCCGACGCAACGGCCGGCGTCGAGCACTTCCTTGCTGAGCAGCAGCGCTGCACGGTCGCCGGAGCGGTCGACGGGCAGCTGGCCGGATGCCCGGAGGACACGGCCGAGGAAGCCCCTGAACATCTCCTTCTTGACCAGGATGTGCATGGGCCGCGGCGAGGCACCGAACATGACCGGCCCATCAAGGAAACTGATGTGGTTGCCGGCAAAGATCACCGGTCCCCCGGTGGGGACATTGTCCCGGCCGGCCACCGATGTGCGGTACACCATGTGGTCCAGGGTCCAGCCCACCGGCCGGCTCCATGCCATGGTCCAGGCGGGGGGAAGCTTCATGCCGCCGTCAGTCACGGTTGAGGACCTTGGTGACAATCACGAGGGCGGCATCCACGGTTTCCTCGAAGTCCAGTTCCGAGGAATCCAGCGTGACGACGCCATCGGCAGCCTGGGTGAAATTCACCACGGTTGAATCTTTGGCATCGCGGTGGATTACCTGCGCAGCGAGCTGATCGGCATTCTGCGTTCCGCCCAGCTGGGCACCACGGCGCCGAAGCCTGGCTTCCTCGCTGGCGGTCAGCAGCATCCGGACTTCTGCCCCGGGAGCGACGACGGTGGTGATGTCCCTGCCCTCCACCACCATCCGGCGGTGGTGCTTTTCAATCAGCTCACGCTGGCGGCGGATCAGCTCGGTCCGGGCGCCCAAGGTGGTGGCCACAGCGCTCACGGCCGAGGAAATCGCCGGTTCGCGGATGGCCTCGGCAACGTCGACACCGTCCACCCGCACAAATTCCTCGTGCGGGCTGGTGCTCAGTTCCAGCACCAGGTCTCTTGCCGCCTGTTCCACCGTCGCGGCGTCGTTGAGGTTGATTCCGGTGTTCACGCAGAACCAGGTCAGCGCCCGGTACATGGCCCCGGTGTCCAAATAGGCGAGCCGCAGCCTGCGCGCAACTTCCTTGCTCACGCTGGACTTGCCTGAGCCTGACGGGCCGTCGATGGCCACCACCAGTGGCCGCCCCACGCGCAGGGCGGGCAAGGTGTCGAGGAGTTCCTGTGTCATTACTGCAGTACCCGCCATCCGCGGTCGTTGAGTGCTTCGATCAGGTGGTCATGTTTGTTGGGCAGCACCGAGAGTTCCACCATGCCAACGTTCTGGCCCGACGAGTGATCCAGCCGGAGATCCTCGACGTTGACGCCGATCTCCCCGATCTCGGTCAGGAGCAGGGCGATCTGTCCTGGCTTGTCGTCCACCAGGACCGTGAGCCAGGAGTATGCCTGCGGCGGGCCGCCATGTTTGCCGGGAATGCGCGCCTGGCCGGCGTTGCCCTCGCTGATCAGTTGGGCGAGGTCCAACCGGGCACCGGGGGCACTTGGTGCCTCGAGGGTGCCGATGAGGCGGTTCAGGTCCTCGCGGACACCGTAAAGGATCTCCACCACTTTCCGGGCGTTGCCACCCAGGATCTGCACCCACAGGGTGGGGTCGCTCGCAGCGATCCGCGTGACGTCCCGCAGGCCGTTGCCTGCAAGTGAAAGTGCGTGCAGCGGCGTTCCCTGCAGGCGGCTGGCCAGCAACGAGGACATGACCTGCGGCAGGTGCGACACCAGGGCCACCGCCTCATCATGTTCATCGGCCGTGAACTGGGAGACAATTGCCCCCAGGTCCGAGGCCAGGGCGCGCGCCACGCGGGTGGCTTCGGCTGAAGACTCTTCCGAGGGGCAAACCACCCACGGCATGGAGGTAAACAGTTCGCCGCGGGCCGCAACAGGCCCGGACTTCTCCCGTCCGGCCATGGGGTGGCTGCCAACATAACGGGAAAGATCCGCGCCCCGGGCGCGCAGGCTGGCCAGGATGTCGGCTTTGACGCTGGCAATGTCGAGCACCACCGATTCCGGGTACTCCGCCAGCGCACCCGCCACAACGTCTGCTGTCACATCCGGCGGCGCCGCCACGACCACCAGTTCCGGCGTCTCGCCCTGCAGTTCCGCCAGCGGCAGGCCGGCACCGATGTCGACGGCGACAGCCTGGTTGGTGGGCGAGGGATCAGAAAGGTAAACGGGCACGGCGCGGCCCCGCAGGCCCAGCCCGATGCTGGCGCCGAGCAGTCCCGTGCCGATTACCACGACCGGTCCGTTCAGGTGTCCGCGGCCGTAGGTACGAAATGCGGACATGCGTCAGAGCCCTACTGATGCCAGCAGGTGACCGACTTCCTGCTTGCCCAGGTTCCGGATGCTGCCCTGTCGCTGGTCGCCCAGGCCGATGGGTCCGACCTTGACGCGCACCAGGCGCAGGACGGGGAAACCCACGGCATCGAACAGACGCCGGACAATGCGGTTTTTGCCCGAGTGGAGGACAACTTCAATCAGCACGTGGCCGGGAGTGGAATCCACCAACTTGAAGGAATCAACAGAGGCGAACCCGTCCTCGAGTTCCACGCCTTCCTTGAGCTGTGCGCCGATTCCCTGCGGGAACGGCCCGCGGACCTGCACCAGGTAGGTCTTGGGGACCTCGTAGGACGGGTGCGTCAGGCGGTTGGCCAGCTCGCCGTCATTCGTGAGGAGCAGCAGCCCCTCAGTGGCGACGTCCAGACGGCCGACGTGGAACAGTCGTTCGCCGTGGTTGTTGCGGACGAAGTCGCTGATGCAGGGGCGGCCATCGGGGTCCTCCATGGTGGACACGACGCCCTTGGGCTTGTTGAAGACCATGTAGACGAGGTTTTCGTCCAACTGGATGCGGAGGCCGTCCACGTGGATGACAGCGGTTTTGGGGTCCACCCGGACACCCAACTCGGTAACAACCTGGCCATCGACCTCGACGCGGCCCTCAGCGATCATCTCTTCGCAGACACGTCGCGAAGCCACGCCGGCCTGGGCCATGACCTTCTGCAGGCGGATGCCATCGGCGTCGTGCAGTTCAGACTGCGGGACGTCGCCGCGGGGACCACGCTTGCGTGACGGCTTACGCACGGGACCAAGGTTCTGTCCGAATCGTTCGCTGCCAAAGGCGCGTGAGGCCGCCGCACCCGGCTTGCCGGTGCGTGGCTTGGGCTTGAGCGCGCCGGGAGTGCCGGGAGCCTTCTTGGCGCCGGGCTTGCGGGCGGCAGGCTTCCGCGATGAGGGGGCGGCTGCCGGCTTCCAGTCAGAGGCGCCGCGTGCCGGCTGGCCTGCGGGTGCCTCGTCGGGGTCGACAAAGCGCTCCTCGCGGGGCTTGGGCGCCTTGTGGGGGCGGTCGCCGCCGCCGAACCCGGCATTGCGCTTTCCGGCCGCGCCGCGGAAGCCGCCCGGTGCGCCCTGTGATGGATTGCGTCCTGAACTGTTACGTCCTGAACCGTTACGTGGTGAACCCTGGCGTCCCGCCTGTGTCATGACCCGTCCTTCGATATGTTGACCGGCAAGGTGTCCAAGAACAACCCTAGCCAGCCGTGCAGAATAAATCTGCCCTAATGAAAACTCTTGTGCGCAGGCAGGATGCCCCGCCTACATTCTTCCGGCGTCGTAGAACTCCTCGATGCCTTCCAGCCCCGGAAGATGGGGGGAAAGCTGAGGCAACTCAGCCACGGAGCCGATCCCCATCCGCTCCAGGAAATACGATGTGGTCCGGTACAGGACGGCGCCTGACTCCGGATCAGTCCCGGCGTCTTCAACCAGCCCGCGCTGCGTGAGTGTCCGCACGACCGAATCAACGTTGACTCCCCGAATTGCAGACACCCTGGCCCTGGAGACAGGCTGCCGGTACGCGATGACGGCCAAAGTTTCCAGCGCCGCCTGCGTGAGCCTGGCAGTCTGGCCCTCCAGCACAAACCGGCCGACGATGTCGGCAAAGTCTGTGCGCGAGTAGATCCGCCAACCACCGGCGATATTCCGCAATTCAAAACCCCGGGGGCTGGCGCTGAAGCCAGCATCGCTGGCAACGTCCATGTCCGGGGCTTTAACAGTATAGCCGTTATACTCACGCTGCAGTTCCGCCAGCAATCGTTCGACGACGGCGACAGTCAGGTTAAGGCCCGCGGCGAGCTCCGTGGCGGTGGCAGGCTGGTCCAGCACCATCAGCACTGCTTCTACCGCGGCCTTCGCTCCGCCCGGGAGGTTGCTGACGTCCAGGTTTTCGTCCGCGGCGGCCGCAGAATCATTGTCGGTCACGGCTGCTCCTCATATTCTTCACTCAGGTTCTCGGTGGACCAGTCCTGCCCGTCCGCTGTCCAGTGCACCGTCAGGTCACCCAGGGGGCTGAGCTGGTCGAAGGCCACAACCTTGTCACGGAACATTTCCAGCAGCGCCAGGAATCTTGCTACCACCACAAGGGTGGACTCGGCGTCGGCGATCAGCGCGCGGAAGGACAGCGGATTCCCCAGCTGGAGGCGCAGGCCCAGGATTTCTGCCTGCTCCTTCACGCTGACGGCGCTGCCGTGCAGGTGTCCCAGGCCGACTTCCGTCGGCTTGGGCGCCTTGGGTTCCAGCGCTGCTTCCGCCAGCTTGGCGAACTGCCCGGGCGTGTGTTTCCAGACCAGCTCGGGCAGCATGGCGGCGAAGTGTTCTTCCAGGGCGACCTGGCGCGGAAAGCGCCGGGACTCCTGTTCCAGGGTCTCGCCAATCAGGCCTGCGACCTGCTTGAACGCCTTGTACTGCAGGAGGCGGGCAAAGAGGAGGTCGCGGGCTTCGAGGAGCGCGATGTCTTCGTCGTCCTCGACTTCACCGGCGGGCAGGAGGCGGGCAGCTTTAAGGTCCAGCAGCGTGGCCGCAATAACCAGGAATTCGCTGGCCTCATCCAGCGCCCAGTCCTCCCCCAGCTTCTGCAGCTTCCTGATGTATTTGATGAACTCATCTGTGACAGTGGCGATGGCCACCTCGGTGATGTCCAGCTGGTGCTTGGCGATAAGGCCCAGCAGGAGGTCGAACGGACCGGTGAAGTTGGCCAGCCGCACCTCGAAGCCGGGCTTGGACTCAGCCACGTCTTGGCTAGGGTGCGCCGCCGCGCGAAATCAGCTCTTTGGCCAGGCGGCGGTATGCATCCGCGCCGATATGGTTACCGGCGTAACTGGTGATCGGTTCGGCCGCCACCGTGGCGTCAGCGAACTTGATGGAGCGCTTGATGACGGTTTCGAACACCTTGTCGCCGAAGGCCTCCACCAGGCGTGTGATGACTTCGCGGCTGTGGAGCGTGCGGGCGTCGTACATCGTGGCCAGGACGCCGTCCACCTGGAGGCGGGGATTCAGCCGATCCTGGACTTTGTCGATGGTCTCCACCAGGAGGGCCACGGCGCGGAGGGCAAAGAACTCGCAGATCAGGGGGATGATCACGCCGTGGGCGGCAGTCAGGGCATTGACTGTCAGCAGGCCAAGGGAGGGCTGGCAGTCGATGAGGACGACGTCGTAGTCGTCCTCCACCTTCTTCAGCGCCCGGTCCAGGACCTGCTCGCGGGCTACCTCATTGACCAGCTGCACTTCTGCTGCGGACAGATCGATATTAGCTGGCAGCAGGTCCACATTTTCAACGCCCGTCTGATGGATGGCGTCGCGGATATCCACCTTGCGGTCCATGAGGACGTTGTACACCGTGAGATCGAGTTCGTGCGGGTTAATGCCAAGACCTGCCGACAGGGCGCCTTGCGGATCGAAGTCCACCAGGAGGACCCTGCGACCGTACTCGGCCAAAGCGGCTGCCAGGTTTATGGTCGAGGTGGTCTTCCCGACCCCACCTTTTTGGTTAACCATGGCGATGACGCGGGCCGGACCATGGGAGGACAGAGGGGCAGGCTCAGGGAACTCGCGGTGGGGGCGTCCGGTGGGACCCATCACGGCGTCTTCCAGATCGAGTTCCGTGCCTTCCAGAGTTGCTGAACCCTGTTCGCTGCTCACGTATCTATCCACACTTTCGATGACGGTGATTTCTTCTGCCGCTGACTGCCCAGCGCCCATGCTTGTTTCCACCCAAGGCTACAGCGCCCGACACGGCATTCTGTGGAACTTGACATTTGATGGCGTTTGAGCCTTGACCTTTTACCTGAAGTCGAAGGTTAGCCTCCCCACCCAAAGAAAACCGCCCGCACAGGCTGGGCCTGTGCGGGCGGGTCTCCGGCACCGGGGCGCCGTAACTATTGGATTCAGGCGTTCGCGGGAACAGGCTGGGGAGCCGGGGTCTCCTGGCCCTCGTGGACCTCGTGGTGGCCTGCGATCATGGTCTGCTCGTCGAAGGGCTCCTCGCCGGACAGGACGCGGGTGACCTGATCGCCATCAATCTCCTTGACCCAGGTTCCGATCAGGAGGGTGGCCACGGCGTTGCCGGTGAAGTTGGTCAGAGCTCGGGCTTCGGACATAAAGCGGTCGATCCCGACGATCATGCCTACGCCGCCGAGGAGCTCGGGCTTGTGTGCCTGCAGGCCGGCGGCCAGAGTGGCGAGGCCTGCACCGGTGACACCGGCTGCACCCTTCGAGGCGATGATCATGAAGATCAGCAGGGATACCTGGGCGCCAAGATCCAGCGGGGTTCCCATCGCGTTGGCAACGAAGAGTGATGCCATGGTCAGGTAGATGGCCGTGCCGTCCAGGTTGAAGGAGTAACCCGTGGGGACGGTGACGCCCACAACCGGCTTGGACACACCCAGGTGCTCCATCTTGGCGATCAGGCGCGGCAGTGCTGCCTCGGAGGAGGAAGTGGAGAAGATCAGGAGGTATTCGCGGGCCAGGTACTTCATCAGCTTGAAGATGTTCACGCCGGTCACCATCTGGAGGAGACCGCCGAGGATCACCACGATGAAGAGGGCGCAGGTGATGTAGAAGGCGGCCATGAGAGTGAACATGCTCACGATTGCCGCGACGCCTGTGGCGCCGACGACAGCAGCGATGGCACCAAACGCGCCCACCGGAGCAAGCCACATGATCATGATGAGGATCCTGAACACCAACACCTGGCCGTGGCCGATGGCCTTCAGGACAGGAGCGCCCTGCGCGCCCATCTTCTGGAGGGCGAAGCCCACAAGGATGGCGGCGAAGAGTGTGGGCAGAACGGGAATGTCGCCCGGAATGATGCCCAGGAGGAAGGCAACGGTGCTGTCCACTTCTGCCTTCTTATTGGGGTCGTAGGCCGCCAGCTTCAAACCCTCACCCGGGTGGATCAGGTTGCCAACCACGAGGCCGATGCCCAAGGCGAAGGTGGACATAAGAACAAAGTAGCCAAGGGCCAGGCCGCCCACCTTGCCTACCGTGGCAGCCTTGGCGATGGAGCCAATACCAAGGACGATGGTGCAGAAGATGATCGGTGCGATCATCATCTTGATGAGCTTGATGAAGCCGTCGCCGAGCGGCTTCATCGATTTGCCGACCTCGGGGAACAGCAGACCGACCAGGGCGCCCAGGATCACGGCGGCAATGACGGCAATGTAGAGGTAGTGGGATTTGTCCAGGCCCTTGCGGGCGGCCTTCGCAGGCGCTGCTGACTCTCCTCGTTGAGAAGCCATGATGTGTCTCCTTATAGATAATCTGGTAGACGCTCCGGCTCAGTCCCTGGGCCCTTCGCGTCGGTCCGTTGTGATATCCATCATTGGGGACACCGTGACTTAGCTCACCGTTGCGTTCATATTGGTCGTGGGAGGTACGAGATGATCCACCGCTGGAGTATCGCCCGCAGGCTTTTTGTGGCGAACCTGGTCATAGTGCTGGCTTTCATTGCCATCGGAGGCAGCGCCACCTACATCGACGCCCGGAACCGAAGCTATGAGGAGGCAGGACGGCGGATGACCGGCGTAGCTGCTGCCATCGCCGCCAACCCCTTCGTCCTCCAGGCAGCGGACGCCCCGGATCCGTCTGCGCTGCTCCAGCCCTACGCCCAGGACGTTATGGCCGGGTCCGGGGCAGACTTCGTCACCATCATGGCGCCGGACCGGACGCGCTGGACGCATCCCCGGGAAGAGGAACTTGGACGGCCGTACATCGGTTCGATTGATGCGGCGCTTCATGGCGAAGTATTCACCGAGGTCACCGCCGGGACGCTCGGGCCGTCAGTGCGCACTATCGCTCCGGTCAAGGACGCGGCGGGGAACGTGAAGGCCCTGGTTGCCGCCGGCCTCACGGTCCGGACTCTGGACGTTGCCCTGTCCGCACGGTTGCCGACCTTCCTTGCCTTGGGCCTGGCACTGCTGCTGGGCGGGTCCCTGGCGTCCTGGCTGCTGGGCCGTTACCTGCGCCGCGTGACCCGCGGATGGGGGCCGGAGCAACTGGCCCAGCTCTTTGCCTACTACGAGTCCGTCCTGCATTCAGTCCGTGAGGGCCTCATCCTGATCGACACCAGGGGGAGGGTAGTGATGTACAACGATCAGGCCGCCGAACTGCTGGGACTTGTTCCCCGGGGTTCGGGGGATGACCCGTCCCGGCCACCTGCCCTGTCCGACCTCCCGCTCACCGAGAGCCTCAAGGACCTTTTTGAGTCCGGCCGCACCGCCCACGATGAAATCCATCTGACCGGCCCCCGGATTGTGGTGGTGAACCAGGGACCGGCCCAGGCGCCGGACTCCCCCGGCGCCCGCCGTCCTGCCGTGTTCGGGACGGTGGCCACTATCCGGGACCGCACCGAGATCGAGTCACTGGGAAGTGAACTCGAGACGATGAAGACCCTCTCCGACGCCCTCCGTGCCCAGACCCACGAACACGCCAACCGGCTGCACACCATGGTTTCCCTGCTGGAGCTTGGACGCACGCGGGAGGCGCTAGAGTTTGCCACCAAGGACCTTGAACTCAGCCAGCAGCTCACCGACGAGATGATCAGTTCCGTGGACGAGCCAGTACTGAGCGCGCTGATCATGGGAAAGGCAGCGGAAGCAAACGAACGCGGAGTGAAGCTGACGCTCACCGCAATGGGCTCTGCTTCGGTGGCGGGACTGGCAGTCCAAGACCTCGTCACCATCCTGGGCAACCTGCTGGACAACGCCATCGACGCCGCAGCGGACGGCCAATCCCCCAAAAGGGTTGAGCTGACTGTGGAGTCCGACGCCGAGGGCCTGGACATCACCGTCAAGGATTCCGGCCCCGGAATCGACCCCGCCGCCGTCGACAATATCTTCAAGCATGGCTTCAGTACCAAGGCGACCGGACCCTTCGGGCGCGGCGTTGGCCTGGCCCTGGTGCGGCAAGCTGTGCAGCGGCTGGACGGTACCATGACCATCACGGGCACCAATGGAGCGCAGTTCCATGTCTTCCTGCCGGCGATGGCGCCCGGAACAGATAAAGAGGAGCAGTACCAGTGAGCGAAATCCGCGTCCTCGTTGTGGAGGACGAACCGGTGGCATCGGCTGCCCATGCTGCCTATGTGGGCAGGCTGGAGGGGTTCACGCTTGCCGGCACAGCCCCGGACGGCCAGTCAGCACTCCGGCTGCTGTCCGACTTCGCAGCCTCCGGCAAGCCGGTGGAACTCGTCCTGCTGGACATGAACCTTCCCGATCTCCACGGCCTGGACATTGCCCGGCGGATGCGTGCCGCAGGGATCCTGGCGGACATCATCGCCATTACGGCTGTCCGGGAAGTTGCCATCGTACGGAGCGCTGTGGCAATCGGCGTGGTGCAATACCTGATCAAGCCATTCACCTACGCCACCTTCGCCGACAAGCTCGCCAGCTACCGGCTGTTCCGGCAGCAGCTGGCATCCCCCGGGTCCGGCTCCGCCAGGACGGGCGCCTCGCAGAGTGACGTTGACCAGGCATTCGCCAGCTTGAGGGCGCCGTCCGAGATGCCGCTGCCCAAGGGCTTGTCCGTGTCCACGCTTGAATCAGTGCAGGAGTTTTTGAAGGGACAGTCGGACGCCGCCTCGGCCACCGAAGTGATGGATGCCCTGGGCATGTCCAGGGTTACCGCAAGGCGTTACCTGGAATACCTGGCGGATGCCGGCACTGTCTCCCGGTCGCCGCGGTACGGCACCCCGGGCCGGCCCGAAAACGAGTACCGCTGGAGCGGCCGCTGACCGCCAGGAACCGGGCATGTATACATAGAGTGCGCCTTTTCCGGAAAAGTTTGCCGATTCGCGCCATTTTGCGAATTGTATGTATACACTGGTCGTATGCATCCAGTGAAGGGTCAAAGCCTACGCGCCAGCGACCGTGCCTACGCAGCACTCCGCGACGACATCGTGGAGTGGCGCCTTCGTCCTGGAACGCTGCTCGCCGAGGTGGAGCAGTCGGAACGCCTGGGCGTTTCGCGCACTCCCCTTCGGGAGGCGCTGGGCCGGCTTACTGCCGAAGGACTGACGACGGCGGCAGGTGGCCGCGGCGTCATGGTCACCGGCATCTCGCTTGAGGACATCGATAAACTGTTCGAGCTTCGCGAAACCCTCGAAGGCAGGGCCGCGGAACTTGCCGCCGAACGCGGCAATCCGGAGGATTTTGCACATCTTCACCGGGAGCTGCTGGCTGCGCCGGCACTGATCAGCGGCGACGACCCGGCCCGCCACGACTACTACGCGCTGGTGGCACGCCTGGATGAGGCCATCGATTCAGCGGTGTCAAACACTTACCTGGCCCAGGCCATGGGCGGCCTCAGGGTTCACCTGGTCCGAGTACGCAGGCTTGCGGCCAATGATGCGGTCCGGCTCTCGGCCGCCGCCGTCGAGCACGCCGCCATCGCCGAGGCCATCGCTGCCCGCAATCCCCGCCTTGCCCAGGCCGCCACCACTGTCCATCTGCACCGCAGCCTTTCGCATATCAAAGCCACCCATACACCCCAATAAAGGAGCCCCATGGTCAAGGAACACCACGTCCGCGTTTACAAGAGCGAGGAAAACCTCGCCCGGGAGGACCAGTTGGCCCATAAGATCGCGGCGGTCGCGGCGGACCCTGTCGATGTGGCTCCGGAGGTGACCGAGATGGTGATCAACCGGATCATCGACAACGCCTCTGTCGCCATCGCCTCGCTCAACCGGGCCCCGATTGTGGCTGCGCGGGCCCAGGCGCTGACGCACGGTCCGAGCACCGGAGGGAAGGGCGCGAAGGTCTTCGGCATCGGCGAACGTGTTTCCCCCGAGTGGGCGGCGTGGGCAAACGGTGTGGCGGTCCGCGAACTGGACTACCACGACACGTTCCTCGCGGCGGACTATTCCCATCCCGGGGACAACATTCCGCCCCTCCTGGCCGTCGCCCAACATGTCGGTTCCAGCGGCCACGACCTGATCCGCGGCATCGCCACGGGCTACGAGATCCAGGTGAACCTGGTCAAGGCCATCTGCCTGCACAAGCACAAGATCGACCACGTCGCCCACCTGGGGCCCTCCGCCGCGGCCGGCCTCGGCACGCTCCTGGGTCTCGACGTCGAGACGATCTTCCAGTCCGTGGGGCAGGCACTCCACACCACCACGGCGACGCGCCAGTCCCGCAAGGGTGAGATCTCCACCTGGAAGGCGCACGCTCCGGCGTTCGCCGGAAAGATGGCCGTGGAGGCGGTGGACCGGGCCATGCGCGGGCAGACTTCACCCGTGCCGATCTACGAGGGCGAAGACGGAGTGATCGCCTGGCTGCTGGACGGCCCGGACGCCTCCTACACTGTGCCCTTGCCCCTTCCCGGCGAGGCGAAGCGGGCCATCCTGGACACGTACACCAAGGAGCATTCCGCCGAGTACCAGGCACAGGCCTGGATCGACCTGGCCCGGAAACTGAACCGCGAACACCCCGAGGCCACCGACCCGGCCAACGTTGCCTCCGTGCTGATCAAAACCAGCCACCACACGCACAACGTGATCGGTTCCGGCGCCAACGACCCGCAAAAATATTCCCCCACCGCCTCCCGGGAAACCCTTGACCACTCCATCCCCTACATCTTCACCGTGGCCCTGCAGGACGGGTCCTGGCACCACGTGGAGTCCTACTCCCCCGAACGTGCCGCCCGGCCGGACACAGTGGAACTGTGGCAGATGGTAACCACGGAGGAAGACCCCGAGTGGACCCGCCGCTACCACTCGCTGGACATCTCCGAGAAGTCCTTCGGCGGGTCCGTGGAGATCACCCTCACCGACGGCACCATCATCACCGACGAGATCGCGGTGGCCGACGCCCACCCGCTCGGTGCCCGGCCGTTCGCCCGGGAACAGTACATCAACAAGTTCCGCACCCTGGCCGCCGGGCTCGTGGAGGAGGCAGAGATCGAACGGTTCCTCGCCGCCGTCGAACGCCTCCCCGAACTGGCAGCCGGGGAACTGGACCAGTTGAACATCAGCGCCGCCCCCGGCGTGATCGACTTCAACGCACCCAAGGGACTGTTCTAGATGCTGTATTCCACCGTCACACCCGAGCAGAAGCGGACCCGGTTCCGCAAACTCCTCGCCTCCGGAACCATCGCCCAGTTTCCCGGCGCGTTCAACCCGCTCTCGGCCCGGCTGATCGAGGAGAAGGGCTTTGCCGGGGTCTACATCTCCGGCGCGGTCCTGGCCAACGACCTTGGCCTGCCGGACATCGGCCTGACCACCCTCACCGAAGTGGCCACCCGTGCAGGGCAGATCGCCCGGATGACCGACCTGCCCGCCATCGTGGACGCCGACACCGGTTTCGGTGAGCCCATGAACGTGGCCCGCACGGTCCAGGAAATCGAGAATGCCGGCCTTGCCGGCCTGCACATCGAGGACCAGTTCAACCCGAAACGCTGCGGCCACCTGGACGGGAAAAACGTGGTGGACCTGGACACCGCCACCAAACGCGTCCGCGCCGCCGCGGACGCCCGCCGGGACCCGAACTTCCTCATCATGGCCCGCACCGACATCCGCGCCACCGACGGCCTCCAAGCCGCACAGGACCGGGCCAAAGCCCTCGTCGAGGCCGGGGCCGACGCCATCTTCCCCGAAGCCATGAAAGACCTCGCCGAGTTCCAGGCCATCCGCGACGCCGTGGACGTCCCGATCCTGGCGAACATGACAGAGTTCGGAAAGAGCGAACTGTTCACGGTGGACCAACTCCAGGGCGTTGGCGTCAACATGGTCATTTATCCGGTGACCCTCCTCCGTAGTGCCATGGGTGCCGCGGAGCGTACGCTGGAATCGATTAGGTCCGACGGCACCCAGGAGGCGCAGGTAGAGAGCATGCTGACCCGTGCGCGGCTGTACGAACTCGTGGATTATGAGGCCTACAACCGCTTTGACACCGGAGTCTTCAATTTCAGGATTCCAGGTACCCAGTGACCCCCATCCATCCCGGACTTCCGGCTTCGGCCGGCATGCAGGCACAAGGAACGAAGGAGTTTCAGCATGGCTGAAAATGAAATCAAAAAGGGCCTTGCCGGCGTCGTGGTGGACTACACCGCGGTGTCCAAGGTCAACCCGGAGACCAACTCACTGCTGTATCGGGGCTACCCGGTCCAGGAACTCGCCGCCCGATGCAGTTTCGAGGAGGTCGCGTTCCTGCTGTGGAACGGCGAACTTCCCGCGCCGGAGGAGCTTGCCGCTTTCACGGCCCGGGAACGGGCCGGACGGGCGCTGGACCCGGTGGTCAAACAAGTCATCGATGCGCTGCCCACCAGCTCCCACCCCATGGATGTCTGCCGGACGGCAGCATCGGTCATGGGAGCCCGCCACGAGCTCGCAGAAGATTCCTCGCGACAGGCGAACATGGACAAAGCCATCGACCTGTTCGCGGCCATGCCCGCTGTGGTGGCCTACGACCAGCGCCGCCGCCGTGGGCAGGAGCCCGTGCCGCCCCGCGATGATCTGGACTACTCCGCCAACTTCCTGTGGATGACCTTCGGCGAAGAGCAGGTACCGGAGGTCGTCGACGCCTTCAACGTATCCATGATCCTGTACGCCGAGCACTCCTTCAACGCGTCCACGTTCACGGCGCGCGTGATCACGTCCACTCTTTCGGACCTGCATTCGGCAGTCACAGGTGCCATCGGTGCGCTCAAGGGAGCGCTCCATGGCGGCGCAAACGAAGCTGTGATGCACACGTTTGACGAGATCGGCATCCGGCCGGAGGAATCCTTGGAGGACGCCGCAGCCCGGGCGAAAACCTGGATGGAGGACGCGCTGGCGCAGAAGAAGAAGGTCATGGGCTTCGGCCACCGCGTCTACAAGCACGGCGACTCCCGGGTCCCCACCATGAAGGCCGCCCTGGACAAGATGATCGCCCACTACGGCCGGCCCGAACTCCTCGGACTGTATAACGGCCTGGAACAGGCCATGGACGAGGCCAAGGCCATCAAGCCCAACCTCGACTACCCCAC
Source organism: Arthrobacter sp. B6 (assembly GCF_001663775.1). Lineage (GTDB taxonomy): Bacteria > Actinomycetota > Actinomycetes > Actinomycetales > Micrococcaceae > Arthrobacter. The sequence continues at coordinate 805,798 of NZ_KV467168.1, forward strand.
CGGCCCTACCTACCACCTCATGGGGTTCGATACTGCCACGTTCACACCACTGTTCGTTGCCAGCCGCATCACCGGCTGGACCGCGCACATTATGGAGCAGCTGGACTCTAACTCCTTGATCCGTCCCCTGAGCGAATACAACGGTGTGGAAGAACGGCACCTCCCGTAACTCCGGTGGGATCGACGGCGGCACGGTCACCTCTGAAAGGTGACCGGGCCGCCGTCGTTCCCAGCTCGTGGCCAGCAGGGCTTACTGGGACAGTTCCAGGCTCAGGATCATTTCCTTCAGCTTCCGGTACTCCGCGGTGCCCATGTAGGCCCTGGCTTCGGCCATGGTTTGGAACACCGGTTCGCCGCCGGTTTTGGCCGCCCTGTCGGCGAACGACAGGGTGCCGCCCGGCGCGCCGTTGACCACGGAATACATAAGGCAGCTGTCCGTCAACTGCCCGCTGGTCTCATCCACCAGCCCTACCTGGTAGCTGAAGCCACCGCCTACCGACGTCTGGTCCAGGACACGGTAGGAGAAGCGGACGTTGGCTGCGGGCGTCCAGCCGGCGAAGTACGGTGCGGAGTCCAGTTCCGTGGCCGTGTACTTTTCGGGTCCACAGGCACCGCCGAGCCCTCCCCCAGCACCGTGGTAATAGGTCGCAACGGTGTTGCCGGCGTCATCTGACACGTCGACCCGGGAGGCCGGGAAATCCGGCGTCCCCGCGGGCACCTCCTTCGCCGTCCATCCGGTAGGCAGTGCGAATGTTGCCCCCGCCTCTTCGCTGCTAAACAACACACCAGCGGACTCAACAGGCTCCTTGACCGACGTTTGCGGTGGTACCACTGGCGCCTGCGTCGAAGAGCCGGTACCTGTCCCTGTCGGGCTGGGTTCGGCGGTCGCACTGGGACTGGGGTTTCCGGTGGCGGTTACAGTTGTCGCCGGTGCAGGGCCGGCAGTGAGTGGGCCCAGGTTCACGGTGACCAGGACGCCTGCTGTCACTGCCGCCGCCGCGATAGTCAGAAGCCCGGCGATCCTGGCACGCCGCTGCCTCCGTTCGGCGAGCGTGGGGATGTCCGGCGAGACGCGGTCCGTGAACCCCTCGGCACGGGAGAGCATCCCGCGCAGGGCTTCCTCGCCGTCGGGGACAGCAGGGGCGTGGCGGATGGGGTCGGCCCCTGAAACCAGTTTTCTGATCGGATCCATGGCTAGGCACCGACTTTCTGTTCGAGCGATTCCCAGGTTGCCGGCAGGAGCCTCCGAAAGGCTTCCCTTGCCCGGTGCAGCCGCACTTTTGCGGCGGATTGTGAGCAGTCAAGGACCTGGGCTATTTCGGCGATGGTCAGATCATCCCAGTAGGCAAGTTGGAGAACATCCCGGTCCTTGTTCCGGAGGGCGGCCAGGGCATTCTCAACCGCTTCGTTGTCACCGGATTCCCCGGGGCCACCGGTTGCAGTGGCAATGATCTTTTCGGTCAGTGCTTTTTGCCGGTCACGGCCGCGGTACGCGTTGCCGATGAGGTTCCGGGCAACCGCCAACAGCCATGGGATTTCCGTGGCGGTGGCACCGTCCCACTTCTCCCAGGCGATGCGGAAAACATCGGATGCGAGTTCCTGGGCCAGCTCCGAATCGTCGACTCTCCGGAGGACGAACTTGTGGACCCTCGGATAGCTGTCCTTGTATAAGGCGATGAACGCCAGCTCGCGCTGTGAAAGCACGATCCCCCCTGGTTGCGTAGTGTCCTGGACTTGCAGGCTAACCCTATTGTTTCCGGCCAGGACGGAACGGTTACACGGGCGCCAAAGCAGTGGAATACGGGAGGAGCCTGATTACCGAATTGCCATACTTGGAAACAGTGTGGTGTACCCGCTCCAGTCGCTGCACGCTACCTGTTATTCAATTCCCGTTACCCGATAATCGCTTCGACTATAGTCGGCGGAAGATCCATCGACTAGTTTTAGCGAACAGGTAACGCAGCTCGTCAAGGTCTCTGACGAAATCTTGGGTGTGGCCACGCCGACGGATGATGTTTGCTGATCCTGTACGTCAGTTCGGTTCGGCGTCGCGTAGGGGCGGTGGCGGACCGGAGGCCACGGGTTGTGCAGCGACCCTCGGTTTATTTTGTCCTTTCACGACAAAGTCGAGCCTGGAGTTGATGTGCCTACTAACAGGAGTGCGCGAACGCGCCGTTCCACTGTCCTCGTTGCCACACTGGGCCTTTTGGCGGCCCTCCTGCAGCCGGTCCTCTGGGACGTTGCGCCGGCGCAGGCGGCAGAGCCCTGCACTGACCCGGCGGCGAACGCTGTCGCCTGTGAGAATTCCCTGCCCGGAATCCCGGCCAGTGAATGGGAAGTGTCCGGGTCCGGGGACCCCTCACTTCAAGGCTTTGCGACGCAGATGAGTGTCAATGTTGGCGAGACGGTGACGTTTAAGGTCCTGACGTCGGCGCCTGCCTATTACGTGGACATTCTCCGGTTGGGGCACTACCAGGGGCTCGGCGCGCGTAAGGTGGCGGCACAGCTCCGGCCGACTTCACCGCTTCCGCAAGAGCAGCCAGCCTGCCTGCAGTTTCCGGATACCGGCCTGATCGACTGCGGCAACTGGGCGGCATCGGCGAGCTGGTCCGTGCCCGCGAATGCTGTGTCCGGAGTATATATTGCCCGCCTGGTCCGGGACGACAACGGCGGTGGCAGCCTTATCCCGTTTGTGGTCCGCAATGACGCCGGCAAGAGCAAAATCGCCGTCCAGACCTCCGATTCAACGTGGCAGGCCTACAACAATTACGGCGGAAACAGCCTCTACCATTGCACCGTTGCCTGTCCGCCCGGTAATCCCGCCACCTATAAGGGTGCGTTCAAGGTTTCCTACAACCGTCCATTCAACCCGCCAGCCATGGGACCTAACTGGCTGTTCGACGCTGAGTATCCAATGATCCGTTTCCTGGAGGCAAACGGTTACGACGTCAGCTACCTGAGCGGGCTCGATACAGCCATCCGCGGCAACCTGCTGCTCAACCACAAGGTTTTTATGTCCTCAGGACACGATGAGTACTGGTCGGGCGACCAACGGGCCAACGTCGAAGCGGCCCGGGACGCCGGGGTGAACCTCGCGTTCTTCAGCGGAAATGAGATGTTCTGGAAGACGAGATGGGAGCCCAGCGCGGATGGATCAGCTACGGCCAACAGGACCCTTGTTACCTATAAGGACACTCTTTTCAGCTCTCCGGTTGACCCCGTGGAATGGACCGGGACGTGGCGGGATCCGAGGTTCGGCGATGCGAGTGTCGGCAAGCCGGAGAATGCACTGACAGGACAGTTTTTCCTGGTCAACGCCGGTTCGACCGATATCAAGGTGCCTGCCGAGTTTGGCCCCATGAGGCTCTGGCGTAACACCGCCGCGGCCACGCTGACCGGATCCCAATCGCTCACACTGGGCGAAGGCCTGAACACGCTCGGATATGAATGGGACATTGACGCTGATAACGGCTTCAGGCCTCCCGGCACGTTCAAGCTGTCTTCCACGACCCATACAGCCCCAGAGGTCTTCACCGACTACGGGTCCCAGATTGCTCCTGCCACCGTCACGCACAACCTGACCTCGTACCGGGCACCCAGCGGGGCACTCGTATTCGGGGCTGGCACCATTCAATGGGCTTACGGCCTGGATGGGTACGTCACCGGCAAAGACCCGGACCGGAATATGCAGCAGGCCACAGTCAACCTCCTGGCAGACATGGATGCCCAACCAGTTACCCTCATGCCAGGCTTGACCGTTGCCACGAAATCCACAGACACCACACGGCCCAGTTCGCAGATTTCAGCGGGACTGGCCGGCCAGACCGTCGCCGACGGTGCAAAGGTCACGATATCCGGGACCGCCTCCGATGCAGGCGGAAGAGTGGCTGGCGTCGAAATCTCCACTGACGGCGGAAAGACGTGGCACCCTGCCCAAGGCAGGAACAACTGGACGTACTCATGGATAGCCCACGGCAGCCCGGTTGCAAACATCAAGACCCGCGCCGTGGACGACAGCGGAAACCTCGAAGTTGCCGGCGCCGGGGCAAACGTCAACGTCTCATGTCCCTGCTCCATCTGGGGCCCCAACGTCACGCCGGCCATCCCTGACTCCGGAGACACTGGCAGCGTTGAAGTTGGCCTCAAATTTTCATCGGAGGTCACCGGCACTGTCACCGGAGTCCGCTTCTACAAGTCGGCCGCCAACACCGGGACGCACACCGGCAACCTGTGGAACGCGGCAGGCCAACTCCTGGCCACTGCAACCTTCACAAACGAGACGCTCTCCGGATGGCAAACTGTGGCGTTCTCAACACCCGTGGCCATCGCAGCCAACACCACCTATGTGGTTTCCTACTTCGCCCCACAGGGTCACTATGCCCAGTCGCCCGGTCACATGTACCCGAATCCTTCGCCCATGCCTGCGGGGGGCGAATCCGTGGACAGCGCCCCCTTGCACGCCCAACGCAGCACCCCGACGTCCGGAAACGGCGTGTACGCGTATGGAGGCGGCAGCTCCTTCCCCGTGAATTCATACAACGCTGAGAACTACTGGGTGGACGTCACCTTTGTTCCCGACGGCACCGCTGTTGCCCCCATAGTCACGACAACCACGCCCGCCAACGGAGCAACCGCAGCAGCCGTCACCACGGCGCCCACAGCAACGTTCAGCCAGGCCGTTACCCCGGCTTCGGTGACATTCAGCCTCAAGGGACCCAACAACACACCGGTTGCGGGAACCACGAGCCACAACAGTTCCACCAACACGGCAACCTTCACACCGGCGGCGGCGCTTTCATACGCCACCACCTACACTGCCACCGTCTCCGGTGCCACGAATGCCACCGGCCAGTCGATGGCGGCGCCCCACACATGGTCGTTCACCACGGCTCCGGTGCCACCCGCCCCCACGGTCGCGTCCACCACCCCGACTAATGGAGCAACAGCTGTTGCTACTACTACCTCACCCACTGCGACCTTCAGCCAGCCGGTCACTGCAGCCTCGGTGATATTCACCCTCAAGGGACAAAACAGCACCACGGTGCCTGGCACAACCAGCTACAACAGCGCCACGAACACTTCCACTTTCACGCCTAACGCGGCGTTGTCCCAGAACACCCAATACACAGCCACCGTTTCCGGTGCTACCAATGCCACCGGACAGGCGATGGCGGCACCGTACACCTGGACTTTCACCACGGCCAGCACTCCCCCGGCAGCTGGATCGTTCTCAGCGCTGGCCCCGTTCCGGCAGCTCGACTCCCGTGACGGTACCGGAGACATCACCGGACCCGTCGCCCCGGGTGCCACCATCCGGGTCCAGGTCACCGGACGCGGCGGCATCCCAGCCACAGGGGTCTCCGCCGTCGCAGTCAACGTCACCGCCACCCAAGGCCAGGACGGAGGCTTCATCACCGCCTACGCCAGCGGAAGTCCGCGACCGGGAACGTCAAACCTGAACTACCGCCCAGGCCAGGACATCCCCAACCTCGTCATCACACCAGTAGGCACAGACGGCAAGATCGCCCTCACCAACACCTCACCGGGCACAGTCCACCTGGTCGCCGACACCTTCGGCTACTACATCTCGGGAACCCCCACGGTTCCGGGTGCATTCTCAGCCCTGGCCCCGTTCCGGCAGCTCGACTCCCGGAACGGCACCGGAGACATCACCGGACCCGTCGCCCCGGGTGCCACCATCCGGGTCCAGGTCACCGGACGCGGCGGCATCCCAGCCACAGGGGTCTCCGCCGTCGCAGTCAACGTCACCGCCACCCAAGGCCAGGACGGAGGCTTCATCACCGCCTACGCCAGCGGAAGTCCGCGACCGGGAACGTCAAACCTGAACTACCGCCCAGGCCAGGACATCCCCAACCTCGTCATCACACCAGTAGGCACAGACGGCAAGATCGCCCTCACCAACACCTCACCGGGCACAGTCCACCTGGTCGCCGACACCTTCGGCTACTACATCTCGGGAACCCCCACGGTTCCGGGTGCATTCTCAGCCCTGGCCCCGTTCCGGCAGCTCGACTCCCGGAACGGCACCGGAGACATCACCGGACCCGTCGCCCCGGGTGCCACCATCCGGGTCCAGGTCACGGGACGCGGCGGCATCCCAGCCACCGGGGTCTCCGCCGTCGCAGTCAACGTCACCGCCACCCAAGGCCAGGACGGAGGCTTCATCACCGCCTACGCCAGCGGAAGTCCGCGACCGGGAACGTCAAACCTGAACTACCGCCCAGGCCAAGACATCCCCAACCTCGTCATCACACCAGTAGGCACAGACGGCAAGATCGCCCTCACCAACACCTCACCGGGCACAGTCCACCTGGTCGCCGACACCTTCGGCTACTATCTCTCCGGCCAATGATGGAGGTCTACCAAAAGCCTGGGCCAGGCTAACGGCGTCAACGGTGCGTGAAGTCCAACACTTCACGCACCGTCTCGTTGTCCGGGTTCAGGACTACGGTAAGGCGCAGCACCGAGCCGCCAAGTGCCAGCGGAAGCCAGTGGGCCGCATCCTGCCACATCCGCTCCACGGGCAGGGACCCGACATCGAACCATTCCGGCAGGATCTCCGCGCTCTCGGACGGTTCGCCTGCCCAGCGGTCCGCCACAAACAGGCGGGTGGACATGTTCCATTCGGGCCGGGCGGGAAAGTCGAAGACCACAACACCGGCGTCGCGCAGGTCCTGCTGCCTGACGACAACGCCGGCTTCCTCCTGGACCTCCCGGCAGGCAGCCTCTTGATCAGTCTCCCCCGGTTCGACATGGCCGCCGAGGCCTACGATCTTGCCCAGGCCAAAGCCGGTCTTTTTTGTTCCCAACAGGACCTGCGGCACGCCGCCCTTAGTCCGGGTCAGGAAGCAGAGCGTAACCGGTGCGCCTGCCATCGCTAGCCCAGCGCCCGCGGGTGCGCCGCGGCGTAGATTTCACGGAGGGTATCCGCTGTGACCAAGGTGTACACCTGCGTGGTTGTCACGGAAGCGTGCCCCAGGAGTTCCTGGACCACGCGGACGTCCGCGCCGCCTTCAAGGAGGTGGGTGGCGAATGAGTGCCGCAGCGTGTGCGGTGAAACGTCCCCGCTGATGTTGGCTTTTTCGGCAGCGGCCTTGAGGATGGTCCAGGCGCTTTGGCGGCTGATGCGTCCGCCCCTTGCATTGAGGAACAGCGCCGGCGTCCCCTTGCCCTTGGCCGCGAGGAGCGGCCGGCCGCGCACGAGGTAGGACTCCAGGGCCCGGGCACCGTACGAGCCCAGCGGCACCAGCCGCTCCTTGGAGCCCTTGCCGAAGAGCCGGACGATCGCAGGTCCGGCTTCCATCTCCTGCAGAGTGATGTCGTCAACGTCCAGGCCCACGGCTTCGCTGATCCTGGCGCCGGTGGAATAGAGGAATTCGAGCAGTGCCCGGTCCCTCAGCCCCGTGGCGGTGTCGGCGCCCGCCGCTTCAAGGATCCTGGTGACCTCGTCCACGCTGATGGCCTTGGGCAGCCTTTTGCCCGGCATCGGCGGGTGGACGTCGCTGGCGGGGTCCGTCGTCGTGAGCCCTTCGAGGGCCCAGAACTTGTGCAGTCCGCGGACGGCAACCACTGTCCGCGCCGCCGACCTCACGCCGAGGGCCGTGCCGCCGTCGGAGCCGTCGGACAGCGCCTGGACGAATCCGGTGACGTGGTGCCGCGTGATCTGCCCCGGGGTTGAACACCCCGCGCCGGCGAGGTAACCGGCGTAACGCGTCAGGTCCCGGCGGTAGGCGGCCAGCGTGTTGGCCGCGAGGCCCCGTTCAACGCCCATGTGCTGCAAGTACTCGGTAATGGCGTGGTCGATGGCGGTCCGGGGCCGGACAGGTGTTGCCGGATGCCCCGCAGCCGGAGCGGCAGGCGCCTCCGCCGAGGTACTCGCCGTCATCAACGCTGGCTGGGGTGGGCGGGCCAGGGTGCATCGGCGGGGCGAAGCCGGGCAAAGCCGTCGGCCCGCGCTGCAGCCGCCGCGAGGATCCCGACGACGGCGGACGGGTTATGCAGCTTGCCTTCCAGAACTGCGGCCACGGCGTCGTCGAGAGCTATCCAATGGAATTCAATCTCCGCTTCCTCGTCCGTCCGCTCGTGGCGCTCGTGGTGCGGCACCTCAACGAGGCCGCGGGCAAGGTAGATCCTGATGGCCTCGCTGGAGGAGCCCGGCGAATTGAAGAAATCGGCAAGGACGTTCCAGGTTCCGGCGGCAAGGTCCGCCTCTTCGGCGAGCTCACGGGCGGCGCCAACCACGAAGTTCTCCCCCTCGACGTCCAGCAGGCCCGCGGGAATCTCCCAGAGATCCATGCCTACGGGGTGCCGGTACTGCTTCAGGAGCAGGATCTCGCCCGCTTCGTTCATGGGCAGCACGGCCACTGCGCCGGGGTGGTCGATGTAATCGCGGGTGAGCGCGTCGCCGGAGTCGCTCAGCTGGAAGCTGTCGCTGACCACGTCCCAGATCCGGCCTTCATAGACCTTCTCGGTGGACAAAAGACGGCGCGGGCTCGGTGCGTCCGAAACCTTCCGTGCAGCTTGGGGGGTTCCAGGTGTCCCGGGCATCGCGCCGTCCTTTACGTATTCGGTTTTTACTTTGCAGCGACCGTGCGAGCCTGCTTGGCCGCCGCAGCACTGTCGCCGGAAGCCGAAGCTTCAGGGGCAGCCGTGCCGGGCAGGCCTGCGTCCCGAAGGTCGCTTCCGGACTGGTGGTCCAGGGCAGCCTTGACCAGCCCGGCGAACAGCGGGTGCGGCCGGGTGGGCCGGGAGCTGAGCTCGGGGTGGGCCTGGGTAGCAACGTAGTACGGGTGCACTTCGCGCGGGAGTTCAACGTATTCCACGAGCTTGCCGTCCGGCGATGTTCCGGAGAACACCAGGCCCTTCTCGGCAATCTGTCCCCGGTACTTGTTGTTCACCTCGTAGCGGTGGCGATGCCGTTCGCTGACGGTGGTCTTGCCATAGGTCTCCGCGATGACGGAGCCGGCGTCAAGCTTTGCCTCATAAAGGCCCAGGCGCATGGTGCCGCCGAGGTCGCCCTTGCCCTCGACGATGTCCAGCTGCTCTTCCATGGTGGCAATGACCGGGTACTTGGAGTCCGGCTCGAACTCGCTGGAGGATGCGCCTTCCAGGCCCACCACGTTCCGGGCGTATTCGATCACCATGCACTGCAGGCCCAGGCAGAGGCCAAGGACCGGCAGCTTGGATTCCCGGGCGAACTTGAGCGCCCCGAGCTTGCCTTCGAGGCCGCGGATGCCGAATCCGCCGGGCACGCAGATGGCGTCCACGCCGTCCAGGGAAGCAAGGGCGCCCTCGCGGGTTTCGCATTCGTCCGACGGTACCCAGCGGATCTTGACCTTGGCGTCATTGGCGAAACCGCCGGCACGCAACGCCTCCGTGACGGACAGGTAGGCATCCGGGAGGTCGATGTACTTGCCCACGAGCGCGATTTCAACCTCGTGCTTGGGGTTGTGGACGGCTTCGAGCAGCTTGTCCCAGCTGGTCCAGTCGACGTCCTTGAACGGCAGGTCCAGGGCACGCACGATGTAGGAATCCAGGCCCTGTGAGTGCAGCGTCTTGGGGATGTCGTAGATGCTGGGTGCGTCCGCGGCGTTCACCACAGCGTCGATGTCGACGTCGCACATGCGGCCGATCTTCTCGCGCATGGCGTCAGGCACTTCACGGTCTGACCTGATCACGATGGCTTCCGGCTGGATGCCGATGGAGCGGAGGGCAGCGACGGAGTGCTGCGTGGGCTTGGTTTTCAGCTCCTGGGACGGGCCAATGTACGGCACCAGGGAGACGTGCAGGAAGAACACGTTGCCACGGCCGACGTCCTGGCGGACCTGGCGGGCTGATTCGAGGAACGGCTGGGACTCGATGTCGCCGACGGTACCGCCGATCTCGGTGATGATGACATCGGGAGCGTTTTTGCCCTCGGCGGGCAGCCGCATCCGGCGTTTGATCTCGTCCGTGATGTGCGGGATGACCTGGACGGTGTCACCGAGGTATTCGCCGCGGCGTTCCTTCGCGATCACTGTGGAGTAGACCTGGCCGGTGGTAACGTTCGCCGAGCCCTCCAGGTTTTCGTCCAGGAAGCGCTCGTAGTGTCCGATGTCGAGGTCCGTCTCGGCGCCATCGTCGGTGACGAAGACCTCGCCGTGCTGGAAGGGGTTCATCGTGCCCGGATCCACGTTCAGGTAAGGATCGAGTTTCTGCATAGTTACAGACAGGCCGCGTGCCCGCAGCAGGTGGCCGAGGCTCGAAGCCGTCAGTCCCTTGCCGAGCGAGGACGCCACACCACCGGTTACGAAGATGTGTTTGGTCGTCTTGGACGAGCCCGGGAACCGGGAATTTACACGGGAATTTGATCGCTGCACCACGGAATTCGAGCCTATCATCAAATGAGCCTTCCACGGATCGTCACTGTTCCCCAAATGCTCCAGTGTGCAGTGCGGGCAGCCTTAGGATCAAGGGGTGACCAGGTATCCGAACCCGGAAAATCCACCGTCAGGCGCGGAAGGCGGCGCGGACGCCGGGAATTTTCCGGTCTTCCGTTCGTTGGCGCTGCAGTCCATCCCAACGCCGGACTACGCCGATGTGATTGTCCTCCCAGTTCCCGGCGGCGCTTCCGCGGACCCCAAAACCTGGGCTGAGGAGCTGTTCTCGCTGAATTCCATGCCGGGCTGGGTGAGAGCGCTTTTGGGCCTGCGGCAGGCAGTGGTTGGCCTGGTGGGCATCAACCGGGCGCCGGCCGGCGTCTTTGACGTGGCCGGGGTCCGCGGCGAAGAAGCACTGATCAGCGCCGATGACACGCACCTGGATTTCCGCTGCGGAGTGGCTTACGACGCCGACGCCCGGCTGTTGCGCGTCACCACGGCCGTGCGCCTCAAGGGCTGGCGGGGACGGCTGTACTTCGCTCCCGTCCGGCTGCTGCATCCGCTGGTGGTGCACGCCATGATGGCGCGCACCATTGGCCGTCTGACGGCGCGGCCAGGACGCCGCTAGACCCGCTGGGGCAAGAGCTTTGCGTCGTCTAGCAGCTCCTGCGCGTGCGCCTGCGCCGATTCGGAATCCTCCTGGCCGGCCAGCATCCGGGCCAGCTCCTTGACCCTTTCGGGGCCGTCAAGCAGCCGTACATCACTGGAGGTGAACCCGGTGGCCGTGCCGCCGTCGGTTCCCCTAACCGATGTCTTGGTGACCGTGATGTGCTGGTCGGCGAACGCGGCCACCTGCGGCAGGTGCGTGACCACGAGGACCTGGACGTGCTGGGCCAGCATCGCCAGCCGGCGGCCGATCTCGACGGCGGCCCGGCCGCCCACGCCGGCGTCCACTTCGTCGAACACAAAGGTGGGCACCGGATCCACGGCGGCGAGCACCACTTCGATGGCCAGCATCACACGCGACAGTTCACCGCCCGAAGCGCCTTTGCCCAGAGGACGGGCCGGAGCACCTGAGTGCGGCTGGAGCAGGAAGGAAATCTCGTCAGCACCGTGGGGCTGCAGCTGGGCATTCGGCTCAATGGTGATCACCAGGGTCGCATCCGCCATGGCCAGCGCCTTCAGTTCGGCGCTGACCCGTGCGGAGAGGTCCTTGGCGGCCTTGCCCCGGATCTTGCTGATGGCGGCGGCCTGCTTCTTCAGTTCCGCCTCGGTCCGGGCAACGTCCGCGTCCAGGGCCTCAATCCGGGTGGTGTCGTCCTGCAGCTCGTCGAACCGGACACGCGCGTTCTCTGCCCATACCAGGACCTCGTCAATGCTGGGCGCATACTTGCGCACCAGCTTGGCCAAAGCAGCACGCCGGTCCTCGATTTCGGCCAGCCGCTCAGGTCCCTCCGAATCCAGCCCGGCCTGGTAGCTGGCCAGTTCCGTGGCGATGTCATTCAGCAGGAAACCGACCTCTGCCAGGCGCGCGGCCGCCGCGCCGAGTTCGGCGTCGTGCTCGGCCACGTGTTCCAGGGTCCGTTTCGCCGCGTCCACCAGGGTGGTGGCGTCGCCTTCGTCACCGTAGTCCTCCGCGATGAGCGCCTGGTGCGCAGTGTTTGCGGCGATCCTGAGCTCTTCGACGTTGGCCAGCTTGACGGCCTCCGCTTTGAGGGACTCGTCCTCGCCCGGCTGCGGATCCACTTCATCAATCTCGGCCAGTGCGATTTCCAGCGACTCCGCTTCCCGCAGCCTGTCCCGTGCAGCACCGCGCAGCGTGTCCAGCTCCGCCTGGCTGGCCTTCCAGTGGCTGTAGAGGGCCTGGTACTTGCCCAACGGATCTGCCAGGGCATCGCCGGCAAACTTGTCCAGGGCACCGCGCTGGGCGAGTGTCCCCTTCAGCCTGATCTGGTCCGACTGGCCGTGGACCACCACCAGGCTTTCGCCGATCTCCGCGAGGACCCCCACCGGGGCGGCGCGCCCGCCAAGGTAGGCGCGGCTGCGTCCGTCCGCACCCAGGCGGCGGGCAAGGATCAGCTCAGCGCCGCCGTCGAACTCTTCCACCTCGGCACCCGCCTCCAGCGCCCGAGCGACTGCCGCGTGCCCGGCGTCGAGCTTAAGCACCGCCTCCGCGGAGGCGCTCTTGGCCCCACTCCGGACCGCGCCGGCGTCGGACCTGGCACCCAGCAGGAGTCCGACGGCGGTGACCACCATCGTCTTTCCGGCACCTGTCTCGCCGGTCACCACGCTCAGCCCGGGGCCCAGCGGCAGCGTGGCGTCGGTGATGACGCCCAGATCGCGGATTCTCAGTTCTTCAAGCATGATTCACTTTGCTGTTGACGGATCGGTTTCATCTTCAGGGTGTTCTGCGTGCGGGACCTGCAACGGAGGCATGGGCCGGGGCGTCCGCACAATCGGGATCGGCCCCGTGTGGATGGCTTCGGCTTTGGGAACCGGGCCCCGCCAGCCATGGATGGGGAGCTCGAATTTCCGGACCAGCCTGGCCGAAAAGGGCGTCTGGTGTGTCCGGGCCAGCCGGACCGGCGTGGCGGATTTGGTCACTTCCACCCGGGCCCCGGGCGGCAGGTCCACGGACCGCCGGCCGTCACACCACAGCACACCCATGGCGTCGGTCCGGTTGAGGACCTCCACCGCCAGCCGCGACCGCGGCGAGACCACGAGCGGCTTGGCGAAGAGGGCGTGCGCGCTGATGGGGACAATCAGGAGGGCTTCGACCTCCGGCCAGACGACGGGCCCGCCTGCTGAGAAGGCGTACGCGGTGGACCCCGTGGGAGTGGCCAGCACCACGCCGTCGCAGCCAAAGGAGGACAGGGGACGCTCGTCAACTTCGGTGACCACCTCGAGCATCCGTTCCCGGTTGCCCTTTTCGATGGCAGCCTCATTCAGGGCCCACGTGTGCCAGATCTTCTGGCCGCGCACCCACACCTGCACGTCGATGGTCATGCGCTCTTCCACCGTGTAGTCGCGGCGGGCAATCCACTCCACCGTCTGGGCGAGGTCTGCCCGTTCGCTCTCGGCAAGGAAGCCCACGTGGCCGAGGTTGACACCCAGCAGGGGCACATCCACTTCCCGGACCAGCTCGGCCGCGCGCAGGATGGTCCCGTCACCGCCCAGCACCATGACCAGCTCAACATCCGGGAGCTGCACGTGATCATGCAGGACTTCCACCGGCTGGGTCAGATGCCCGAAGAAGCGTTCCATGTCGCCCAGCTCGGACTCCTGCATCACCGGGACTATGCCTGAGTCATGCAACTGGGCGCAGGCCTCCCAGGCAGCCTTCAGTGATTCCTCGCGGCCAGTGTGGGCAAGGACCAATACGCGCCTGCTCATCAGGTTCCGCTTTCTAGTGGTTCGGCCAGAGATGTCCAAGCAACTCAGCAATGGCTGCGTCGCGCTCTTCGATCTTAGGCAAGTCTTGGGTCATCCTGCGCTTTATCCACAGGAAGTATTCGACGTTTCCGTCCTGGCCGGGCAGGGGACTCGCCGCCAGGCCGCACAGGTCCACGCCGGCGTCGAGCGCGGCATTGGCGACTTTTTCCACTGCCATCCGGCGTTCGCGCTCGGAATTCACCACCCCGGTGCGGCCCAGGCGGTCCTTGCCGATCTCGAACTGCGGTTTCACCATCAGCACCAGGTCGCCGCCGGGCTCCGTGCTCAGGGCCAGCGGCAGGACCACCATAGTCAGCGAAATGAACGAAAGGTCCGCGACCGTCAAGGCCACTGTCCCGCCAATGTCCGCGGCGGACATGTACCTGACGTTGAGGCCTTCGTGCACCTCCACGCGGGGATCGCTCCGAAGCTGGGGCACCAGCTGGTTATGGCCGACGTCGACAGCGACCACGTGTGCCGCGCCGCGCCTCAGCAGCACGTCGGTGAATCCGCCGGTGGACGCACCGGCGTCCAGGCACCTTTTCCCCGCGACGGCTATCCCGGGAAAGGCGTCCAGTGCGCCAGCCAGTTTGTGGCCGGCCCGGCTGACATAGCTGTCCTGCTCCGAGTGTTCGACGGCAAGGTCCTTGCTGTCCTCCACTTGGAGTGATGCTTTTGCCAGCACCTGGCCCGCGGAGCTCACCCTGCCTTCGGAAATCAGGGCGGCAGCGTGCGTGCGTGACCGTGCCAGGCCGCGCGCAACCAGTGCCTGGTCGAGTCTCACCATGCTCAGGCCCCGCCGTTCCCGGCCGCAGGCTCTTCGTTCAGGGTTTCCAGCAGGGCGTCGTGGAGTCCACTGTAGATGGCCTCATGACCTGCCACAGGCATTCCCGGGAGCGCATCCAGGGTTGCTACCGCGGCCTCAACGGAGGGGTCCCCGACCTGCGCGGCTGCTGTGTCCGGCCATTCCGGGGTGGGCTGGGCTGCAACCTGATTGTGCGTTTCGTTCAGCTCAGTCATTTGACCAGTCTAATGACTGAGCCACTCGAGTTTGGGCTCAGTGGGCACTGCGGCTTCGGGGACTGCAGCCCACCACGCGGCACAGGCGGCCCGCCACGAGTCGAGGTCGTCGTCGCTGCCATGGACGTGGACCGTGTCGCCGCTGACCCGGGCTGTGGATATTCCACAGCGGTAGGTTCCATCGGTGTGCACCACGGCCGGGTACGGAGCGTGGAGGTCGGCGAGCGAATTGATGACAAAATCCGGGCGTTCGGCCGTGCGCGCGGCGAGGATGGTTTCCCTGGTGTCAACACCGGTCAGCACGGCAACGGTGGCAAAGCCTGCGTTGTTGCCGCCGAGGATGTCCGTATCCAGGCGGTCGCCAACTACCAGCGGGCGGTCGGCGGCAAGCCGCTTGGCCGCAGCGTGGAACAGCGGCGCCTCCGGCTTGCCCGCGACACGCGGTGTCTGGCCGGTGGCCGCCGCGACGGCTGCCACCAAGGTTCCGTTGCCCGGGGCAATTCCGCGTGCCTGCGGTATGGACATGTCCGTATTCGTGGCAACCCACAGTGCTCCGGCAGAGACCACATACGCGGCTTCGGCAAGGTCCTTCCAGCCGATCGCGGGGTTGAACCCCTGGACCACAGCCACGGGCCCGTCGGCCTGGCTGCTGACGGGGGTCAGGCCCACAAGCTCAATTTCCTGCGCCAGCGCCGGGCTGCCTGTGATGAGGACCCGGGCCCCTGGCGCCAGCAGCGATGCCAGGAGTTCCGCAGCAGCCTGCGAGGAACTGACCACCTGTTGGTCCTTCGCCGGAGCACCGAGTTCACGGAGATGCTCGGCGACCTGCGCAGGCGTACGGGAGGCATTGTTGGTGACATACCCGAGGCCGATGCCCAAGCCCGCCAGTTGCTGGAGCGAATCAACGGCACCGGGGATGGCGTGCGGACCGGCGTAGACCACGCCGTCAAGATCGGCGAGCAGCGCGTCAAAGAGCGAAATGAGGGGAACGGCAGTCATCGAAGGATCAGTCTTCCCTGCGTTCGGGGTGCCCTGCCTCGGCGTCATCTCCGGAGTGGCCTTCCGGCCCCTCGGATGCCTGGACCGCAACTTCGTCAGCTAGGTCGTCGGCGGATTCCAGTTCGTCCTGTTCCAGGGAGTCCTCATCGGACTCGGCATCGTCAGACTCGAAGTAGTCCGACTCTGCGTCGTCCACGGAGGCGTCCGGTGCGTCGCCGGCAGGCACTGACTTGCGCATGGCGGCGTCGGCAGTTGTAGCGGCTGCCGCACGAGTGTCCGTCTCCTGGCCGCGGGCTGCATGCTCGATGAGGCGGCGGCGTTCCGCCTCCTCGCGGGCTTCCTCTTCCTCATCCCAGCCGAGGTCCACGATGTCGGGCTCCTCGTCGACGCCCAGTCCCAAGGCATTTTCGGCCACTACAGCCTGCCTCTGCCACTTGGCTGCTTCCTCCTCGCGGCCAACTCCCGACAAAGCGTCGGCGTAGGCACGGAAAAGACGCGGGCTGTAGGAGAAGGCCCGGTTGATGTCCAGCTGGGGGATTTCCAGTTCGGCCACGGCGGCATCCAGCTGGCCGAGGTCCGTACGGGCTCCCGCAGCCACGATGGCCAGCTCTGCCTTGCCTGGGGCGTCGAGATCCTTTGCTTCCTCGGAACGTACGACGTCGAGGGCACGGTCCGGCCGGCCCAGGCCGCGTTCACAGTCAGCCATCACGGGCAGATGGACGTTGGAGCCGCTGATCCTGCGGTAGGTGCGGAATTCACGGAGTGCCTCGCCGTAGTGGCCCGCGGCGTAGGCCGTCAGGCCTACGGCTTCACGGACTGCGGCGAGCCGGCCGCCACGGCGGCTGGCCGCCAGGGCGTGCTGGAAGGCCAGTTCGGGCTCGTCATCAATGAGGCGCCCGGCCATCACCAGGTGACGTGCGACCCATTCGGCGCTATTCGCTTCGAGCGTCTTAATCTGGTGTTGGGTGGCGCGGTCCAGCTCTTTGCCCGTGACATCTTCGTCGATTTCAGGCGACCGCTCACGGTCCGGGCGGTTGGCGCTGCGCAGGTCGCGGGCGTTGGGAACACGCACCGGACGGTCCTCGGCACGGTCGCGGCCGAACTGGCGCGGCCCGGAGTCGCCGCGGTCGAAGGTACGGGGTGCCCGTTCCTGGCGGTCACCGAAGGGCTTACGGTTGTCCCGGTCGCCGAAGCTGCGGCGTTCACCATCTCCCTCACGGCGCGGACGATCACCATAGGGCTTGCTCTCCCGGTCGCCATAAGGCTTACGATCACGGTCGCCAAACGGCTTACGGTCTCCCCCGCCGAAGCTGCGGCGTTCACTATCTCCCTCACGGCGGGGACGATCACCATAGGGCTTGCTCTCCCGGTCGCCATAAGGCTTACGGTCACGGTCGCCAAACGGCTTACGCTCACCGCCGGCAAACGGCTTACGGTCTCCCCCGCCGAAGCTGCGGCGTTCACCATCTCCCTCACGGCGGGGACGATCACCATAGGGCTTGCTCTCCCGGTCGCCATAAGGCTTACGGTCACGGTCGCCAAAGGGCTTACGCTCACCTTCGCCCTCACGGCGGGGGCGATCACCGAAGGGCTTGCGTTCACCTGCGCCGAAGCTGCGGCGTTCGCCGTCTCCTTCACGCCGCGGTCGATCGCCGTAGGGCTTGTTCTCCCGGTCGCCATAAGGCTTACGGTCACGGTCACCGAAGGGCTTACGCTCACGGTCGCCAAAGGGCTTGCGCTCACCGGAACCAGGAGCGCGCCGGGGGCCTTCGCCGCCCTCCCTGTTCTCGCGGGAGCGGAATCCGCGGGGATCTCCGCCTGAGTTATTCGGTCCGCGGAAGGGGCCGCGGTCCTTGCCTCCGCGGTTACCGCCATTGTGCTCAGCCATGTGGGATTCCTCCTGTTGTGAGCCGACCACTGGCGCAATCGCAGCCGCTCTTATCCGTATTTCGTTTTCCTACGCAACCCGAAATCAAGCGCTTCGAAGTCCGTACATCTCCATCAATTCTAGGCGAGTCACCAAACGAACCATGACAGAAAGGCGCCGCTGGGAGTCAGGCGTGGGAATCTTCACACTGAGATGCTCTCTCACTTGATGCAGGTTTTACCCTGACGCTCTCTCACTTGATACAGGTTTCTCGGGGATGCTCTCTCACTTGTTGCGGGTTTTGCCGGGATGCTCTCTCGGTTTTGTGCCGTCCGGACAGGGTACGACGGCGGTGCGGTGTTGGGTGCCCCTGGTCGGGTTCCGCGGGGTGGGAGAGGGTCGCGCGGAAGGCTGCAGGGTGTGGGAGAGGGTCGCGCGGAAGGCTGCAGGATGTGGGTGGGGGTCGCGTGAAAAGGTGCAGGATGTGGGTGGGGGTTTGGTGGGTTAAATGGGTCAGGCCCCGACGTGTTTGTCGGGGCCTGAGCCTAATTTATGTCCGGCGGTGACCTACTCTCCCACACCCTCCCGGGTGCAGTACCATCGGCGCTGTGGGTCTTAGCTTCCGGGTTCGGAATGGGACCGGGCGTTTCCCCCACGCTATGACCGCCGTAACCCTGTTACCCGTCACACGCCGCCAGGGGGCGGGTGTGTGGGAAGTCTGTGGTTACAACATGTTCCTGTTAGGGAACTGTGGTGTTGTTATTTAGTTGTGTTCCGCAAGCAACGTTTGGTTTGTTGTTTGGGAACCACATAGTGGACGCAAGCAGTCTTGTTTCTTTTTACCCTTTTCGTGGTGTGAACGTCTTTTGAATGCCGTTCACGAAAGGGGTGTGTGGTGTAAGTTATCGGCCTATTAGTACCGGTCAGCTTCACGAGTCGTTAGTCCTCGCTTCCACATCCGGCCTATCAACCCAGTGGTCTGGCTGGGGGCCTCTCACACACAAGGTGTATGGAAATCTCATCTCGAAGCGAGCTTCCCGCTTAGATGCTTTCAGCGGTTATCCCATCCGAACGTAGCTAATCAGCGGTGCACTTGGCAGTACAACTGACACACCAGAGGTTCGTCCGTCCCGGTCCTCTCGTACTAAGGACAGCCCTTCTCAAATTTCCTGCGCGCGCAGCGGATAGGGACCGAACTGTCTCACGACGTTCTAAACCCAGCTCGCGTACCGCTTTAATGGGCGAACAGCCCAACCCTTGGGACCTACTCCAGCCCCAGGATGCGACGAGCCGACATCGAGGTGCCAAACCATGCCGTCGATATGGACTCTTGGGCAAGATCAGCCTGTTATCCCCGAGGTACCTTTTATCCGTTGAGCGACGGCCATTCCACAATGTACCGCCGGATCACTAGTCCCGACTTTCGTCCCTGCTCGAGATGTCTCTCTCACAGTCAAGCTCCCTTGTGCACTTACACTCGACACCTGATTGCCAACCAGGCTGAGGGAACCTTTGGGCGCCTCCGTTACTTTTTAGGAGGCAACCGCCCCAGTTAAACTACCCATCAGGCACTGTCCCTGACCCGGATTACGGGCCGAAGTTAGATGTCCAAAGTGACCAGAGTGGTATTTCAACGATGACTCCACCCGAACTGGCGTCCGGGCTTCAACGTCTCCCACCTATCCTACACAAGCCACTCCGAACACCAATACCAAACTATAGTAAAGGTCTCGGGGTCTTTCCGTCCTGCTGCGCGTAACGAGCATCTTTACTCGTACTGCAATTTCGCCGAGTTTATGGTTGAGACAGCGGGGAAGTCGTTACTCCATTCGTGCAGGTCGGAACTTACCCGACAAGGAATTTCGCTACCTTAGGATGGTTATAGTTACCACCGCCGTTTACTGGGGCTTAAATTCTCAGCTTCGCCTTGCGGCTAACCGGTCCTCTTAACCTTCCAGCACCGGGCAGGAGTCAGTCCGTATACATCGTCTTGCGACTTCGCACGGACCTGTGTTTTTAGTAAACAGTCGCTTCCCCCTGGTCTCTGCGGCCCCGATCCCCTCCCACCAGCAAGTGGTGTTCAAGGTTGGGGCCCCCCTTCTCCCGAAGTTACGGGGGCATTTTGCCGAGTTCCTTAACCATAATTCTCTCGATCGCCTTAGTATTCTCTACCTGATCACCTGTGTCGGTTTGGGGTACGGGCGGCTAAAACCTCGCGTCGATGCTTTTCTCGGCAGCATAGGATCACCAAATCCCCCCAAACGGGGGTCCCATCAGATCTCAGGCATCATGAACAGCGGATTTGCCTACCGTTCGCCCTACATCCTTAGACCGGGACAACCATCGCCCGGCTTGGCTACCTTCCTGCGTCACACCTGTTAATACGCTTGCCTCCCAGGATCAGGTCCTGCGCTCCACCAAAACCCTCACACCACAAGGGTGATCGGGCAGGTCTCGGGCAGTTAGTATCCCCTGTTCAGCATGGGCGGTTTTTCGCCGGTACGGGAATATCAACCCGTTGTCCATCGACTACGCCTGTCGGCCTCGCCTTAGGTCCCGACTTACCCAGGGCAGATTAGCTTGACCCTGGAACCCTTGATCATTCGGCGGACGGGTTTCTCACCCGTCTTTCGCTACTCATGCCTGCATTCTCACTCGTGTAGGCTCCACCGCTGGTTTACACCGCGACTTCACTGCCCACACGACGCTCCCCTACCCATCCAGACGCCTGAACCACAAGGGCTTAGCTAATATCTGAATGCCACAACTTCGGCGGTGTACTTGAGCCCCGCTACATTGTCGGCGCGGAATCACTTGACCAGTGAGCTATTACGCACTCTTTTAAGGATGGCTGCTTCTAAGCCAACCTCCTGGTTGTCTTCGCAACTCCACATCCTTTCCCACTTAGCACACGCTTAGGGGCCTTAGTTGGTGGTCTGGGCTGTTTCCCTCTCGACTATGAAGCTTATCCCCCACAGTCTCACTGCTGCGCTCTCACTTACCGGCATTCGGAGTTTGGCTGACGTCAGTAACCTTGTAGGGCCCATTAGCCATCCAGTAGCTCTACCTCCGGTAAGAAACACGCAACGCTGCACCTAAATGCATTTCGGGGAGAACCAGCTATCACGAAGTTTGATTGGCCTTTCACCCCTACCCACAGCTCATCCCCTCCATTTTCAACTGAAGTGGGTTCGGTCCTCCACGACGTCTTACCGTCGCTTCAACCTGGCCATGGGTAGATCACTTCGCTTCGGGTCTAGATCACGCCACTGCAACGCCCTATTCAGACTCGCTTTCGCTACGGCTTCCCCACACGGGTTAACCTCGCGACGTAACACTAACTCGCAGGCTCATTCTTCAAAAGGCACGCCGTCACAACTACTATGCACACAAGGTGCGGCTGCTCCGACGGATTGTAAGCACACGGTTTCAGGTACTGTTTCACTCCCCTCCCGGGGTACTTTTCACCTTTCCCTCACGGTACTGGTCCGCTATCGGTCATTAGGGAGTATTTAGGCTTATCAGGTGGTCCTGACAGATTCACACGGGATTTCTCGGGCCCCGTGCTACTTGGGATACTCTCCAGGCGGCACTCAACATTTCGGTTACGGGGCTCACACCCTCTACGGCCGGCCTTTCAAGACCGTTCACCTATGCCAGCACATCACACCCCACTGTCCCGGCAGAGACAGTACGGAAAGTCCCACAACCCCGACCATGCAACGCCCGCCGGCTATCACACATGGAACGGTTTAGCCTGATCCGCGTTCGCTCGCCACTACTGACGGAATCACTATTGTTTTCTCTTCCTGCGGGTACTGAGATGTTTCACTTCCCCGCGTTCCCTCCACGCACCCTATGTGTTCAGATGCGGGTCACCAGGCAACTCGCGCCCCTGGCGGGGTTTCCCCATTCGGACACCCTGGGATCACAGTCCGGTTATCGACTCCCCCAGGCTTATCGCAGATTCCTACGTCCTTCTTCGGCTCCTAATGCCAAGGCATCCACCGTGTGCTCTTAAAAACTTGACCACAAAAGATCAAGGAGTAATTTTCGAGAGAACCACAGAAACCGCTCCACACACCAAAAAGGCATGCGAACCAGATCCAGGTTCATATTCTTGGAAATTGCTTCTTATAAAAGATGCTCGCGTCCACTATGTAGTTCTCAAACAACAACCCCAAACCACACACCCCACACACAACCCCAAAGGGCCAACGCATGCGATCGATGCAGCCAGGAAACCAGAAACAAACAAACACCAGAACCCTCCCTCACAGAAGAACCCCGGCCCTGTTGCCTCAGGACCCAACAGTGTGCCAAACACTAAACCACCCAACCCCCCCCCCCGCCGTTCCAGAACACCCAAAGAGCATCCGTACTAGACCAGGACAAGAACCAGGCAGCCGCTATCCGTTGATATTCCACCCTTGAGCACCCGCCGCAGAACTTACGTCTGCGCAACGGGCATATACTCCTGACAAACCCCCACCAACGCATACACGCAGCAGGAACCTGTAGGTGCTCCTTAGAAAGGAGGTGATCCAGCCGCACCTTCCGGTACGGCTACCTTGTTACGACTTAGTCCCAATCGCCAGTCCCACCTTCGACAGCTCCCTCCCACAAGGGGTTAGGCCACCGGCTTCGGGTGTTACCAACTTTCGTGACTTGACGGGCGGTGTGTACAAGGCCCGGGAACGTATTCACCGCAGCGTTGCTGATCTGCGATTACTAGCGACTCCGACTTCATGGGGTCGAGTTGCAGACCCCAATCCGAACTGAGACCGGCTTTTTGGGATTAGCTCCACCTCACAGTATCGCAACCCTTTGTACCGGCCATTGTAGCATGCGTGAAGCCCAAGACATAAGGGGCATGATGATTTGACGTCGTCCCCACCTTCCTCCGAGTTGACCCCGGCAGTCTCCTATGAGTCCCCGCCATCACGCGCTGGCAACATAGAACGAGGGTTGCGCTCGTTGCGGGACTTAACCCAACATCTCACGACACGAGCTGACGACAACCATGCACCACCTGTGAACCGGCCCCAAAGGGGAAGGACTGTTTCCAGCCCGGTCCGGTCCATGTCAAGCCTTGGTAAGGTTCTTCGCGTTGCATCGAATTAATCCGCATGCTCCGCCGCTTGTGCGGGCCCCCGTCAATTCCTTTGAGTTTTAGCCTTGCGGCCGTACTCCCCAGGCGGGGCACTTAATGCGTTAGCTACGGCGCGGAAAACGTGGAATGTCCCCCACACCTAGTGCCCAACGTTTACGGCATGGACTACCAGGGTATCTAATCCTGTTCGCTCCCCATGCTTTCGCTCCTCAGCGTCAGTTAATGCCCAGAGACCTGCCTTCGCCATCGGTGTTCCTCCTGATATCTGCGCATTTCACCGCTACACCAGGAATTCCAGTCTCCCCTACATCACTCTAGTCTGCCCGTACCCACCGCAGATCCGGAGTTGAGCCCCGGACTTTCACGGCAGACGCGACAAACCGCCTACGAGCTCTTTACGCCCAATAATTCCGGATAACGCTTGCGCCCTACGTATTACCGCGGCTGCTGGCACGTAGTTAGCCGGCGCTTCTTCTGCAGGTACCGTCACTTTCGCTTCTTCCCTACTGAAAGAGGTTTACAACCCGAAGGCCGTCATCCCTCACGCGGCGTCGCTGCATCAGGCTTGCGCCCATTGTGCAATATTCCCCACTGCTGCCTCCCGTAGGAGTCTGGGCCGTGTCTCAGTCCCAGTGTGGCCGGTCACCCTCTCAGGCCGGCTACCCGTCGTCGCCTTGGTAAGCCATTACCTCACCAACAAGCTGATAGGCCGCGAGTCCATCCAAAACCACAAAAAGCTTTCCACCCCCCACCATGCGATGAGGAGTCATATCCGGTATTAGACCCAGTTTCCCAGGCTTATCCCAGAGTTAAGGGCAGGTTACTCACGTGTTACTCACCCGTTCGCCACTAATCCCCGGTGCAAGCACCGGATCATCGTTCGACTTGCATGTGTTAAGCACGCCGCCAGCGTTCATCCTGAGCCAGGATCAAACTCTCCGTTGAAGTAAAACAAAAACAGACACAACCACCAACCCCGGGAAAACGGGATAAAACGGCTGCACAAAATTTGAAACCAGCTGTAAAAACCAAACCACACCACAGGGGCGGCACGATCTGGCCAAAACAACCAATCAATAAAACAATTGGTATCAACAAACTTGGCACACTATTGAGTTCTCAAACAACAGACACATTCGAATACTCCGCGAAACAATTCATTTCAATGAATTCTTTTGTTTCGTATTTCTTCGCTGCGATGTTTCTAGCTTATTTCATTCATATTCACTTTGCAAATCCGGGTTATTTTCCCGATATTCACTCTGCGGAATGAATCCGCCCATCAAAAAGTGAAGCATTTCATCAATTCCCGTGCAGTGCACATGATGAATTGCTTCTCATTTGAAGGGGGTTTGTCGCCACTCAGCGGCGGCGACTCAGAAAACATTACACGCTCCCCCGCGGCCGTGCAAATCGGCTGCGGAGAAGCGTGCAAAGAGGTTCCGGAAGGGCTACGGGACCAGGACTTCGACAGTGGCGAGGTTCTTTTTGCCCCGCCGCAGAAGCAGGTACTGGCCATGCAGCAGCTCGGATTCGGAGATGACGGCCTCCGGGTCGGAGACCTTCTCGTTGTTTACATAGGCTCCGCCTTCGCCGACCGTACGCCGGGCGGCCGACTTGCTCTCCGAAAGACCCGATGCCACGAGGAGGTCCACGATCCCCAGTCCATCCACCTGGATGGTTGCGGAGGGAAGCTCTGAGGTCGCTGCTTCCAGGGTCGGCTTGTCCAGCGCCGTCAAATCACCATTGCCAAAGAGGGCGGCAGATGCGGCGATAACCTTTTCCGTCGCCGCAACTCCGTGAACCAGCGAGGTCACTTCAAACGCCAGCTTCCGCTGGCCTTCCCTTGCAAACGGACGCTCAGCCACCGCGGCAGCCAGCTCCTCAATCTCGGCCCGGCTCAGGAACGTGAAGACCTTGAGCCGGTCCACCACATCAGCATCGGCCGTGTTCAGCCAGAACTGGTAGAAGGCGTAGGGACTGCACATGCCGGCATCGAGCCAGATCGCGTTGCCTTCGCTCTTTCCGAACTTAGTGCCGTCCGAGTTAGTGATCAACGGCGTACCGAGGGCATGGACCGTCTTGCCTTCAACCTTGCGGATCAGTTCGGTGCCGCTGGTGAGGTTCCCCCACTGGTCCGAGCCGCCGGTCTGCAGGACGCAGCCGTAATCGCGGAAGAGCTGCAGGTAGTCCATACCCTGAAGGATCTGGTAGCTGAACTCGGTGTAGCTGATGCCCTCGTCTGAGCTAAGGCGCGAAGCTACGGCATCCTTGCGAAGCATCGTGCCAACACGGTAGTGCTTTCCGATTTCGCGCAGGAAGTCGATGGCGCTCAGCGGGGCAGTCCAGTCGAGGTTGTTGACCATCCGCGCGGCGTTGGCGCCGTCGAAGCTCAGGAAGCGGCGCACCTGCGCCTGGAGGTAGCCCACCCATTCCGAGACGGTGTCCTTGGTGTTGAGGGTCCGCTCCGCCGTGGGGCGCGGGTCACCGATAAGACCCGTGGAGCCGCCCACCAGTCCCAGCGGCTTGTGGCCGGCAAGCTGGAGCCTGCGCATCACCAGGAGCTGGACAAGGTTTCCCAGGTGCAGGCTCGGAGCGGTGGGATCGAACCCGCAGTAATACGTGACCGGCTCACCGGCGAGGAGCTTTTCCAGTTCCCCTTCATCGGTGGAGACGTGGACCAGCCCGCGCCACTTCAGCTCCTGCCAGATATTGGCGAAGGTGGGGTCGTTCTGCTGGGATTCGAGATCGTTGAGTTCTGACACGACTTCTAAGTTAGCAGGATTGACGGCCACCGGCGCCGGATGGACAGCACCGGTGGCCGCCATGTGCCGGCCGGAGTCAGCGTTCGATGCCTGCAGGCACACCCTCTGCGGCGATGAGCCGCAGGCGCTGGGTGGGGCGGGTCATGGCGACGTAGAGGTCCCCCACCCGCCCATGCTCGTGGTTCAGCATCGTGGAGGGCTCCAGCACCACCACACCGTCGAACTCAAGGCCCTTGGCCTCGCGGGGGCTGATAACCACGATGTCCTGCTCGTAGCTTCCGGCGCCGGTTCCGATGCGCCGGCCATAGACGGCACGCAATGCCGCCGTCGCCTGTGGCAGGAGGTCGCCGTCGGCAATCACGGCCAGCAGGCCGCCGTCGAGCGCTTCCAGCTCCTCGGGAAGTGCCTCCACGAGGCGGCTGACCACCTCGCCGGCCGCCACCTCGTCGATGATGGGCGACCAGCGGCCTTCGCGGACGGCCTTGGGCGCGGACACCACGAGGCCGGCTGCGTTGGCCATCCTTGCGGCCGCCTCCGCAATCTGCGACGGCGTCCGGTAGTTGACCGTCAGCTCCTCCAGCTGCCAGCGGTCCCCGAACAGCTGGCCCAGGGCCCCCTGCCAGGAATTCGCTCCTGCCACCGAACTGGTCTGTGCGATGTCGCCCACGATAGTAAACGATTTCAGCGGGCACCGGCGCACGAGCAGCCGCCACTGCATCGGGGAAAGTTCCTGCGCTTCGTCCACCACGATGTGGCCAAACGCCCAGGTCCGGTCGGACGTGGCGCGTTCGGCTGCGGTCAGCCGGGCTTCGCGTTCCTGGTTCTGGTCCACCAGTTCCTCGGCGGACATCAGCGCATCCACGCCGGCAGCCTCCATGTTCACGAGGGTCTGCTTTGCGTTCGCCAGGTCGCGGGCACGGTCGTGCTCCTGCTGTGCCAGTCCACGGCCCGCGGCCGGGTCGAGTTCGCCAAGAAGCTCGGCCGCTTCGTCCAGGAGCGGCACATCCGACTCGGTCCAGGGGGCATCCACCGGGCGAAGCAGCAGGGCACGTTCGGCAGGCGTCAGGTGCGGGGTGCAGACTTCCAGGATCGCGGGCTTGCTGAAGAGCTCGCTGATGAGCTTCTCCGGGGTCATGGGCATCCAGCACAGGTTCAGTGCGATCCGCACATCGCGGGCGGTGCGGACATCCTCCGCGAGATAGGAGCGGTCGGCGTTGTTGCCGAGGCTCCCGGCTTCCACGAGCTCCGTCATCTGTTCGGTCAGCTCCCGGAGCAGGATCTTGACGAACGTCACACGTGCCTCGTTGTGCGGCTTGCCGGTGGAGCGCGCGCGTTCCCGGGCACGGCGGACCTGCCGCGGCGTGAGCACCAGCTTGCGCCCGTCAACCTCCAGGACACGGTTTTCGGCGAAGGTCCGCTGGCGGTTGGCTACGGCGTTCGCCACCACGTCAGCCATGTCCAGGCGGCCTTTGATGGCCGCCACATCTGCCTCGGGTTCGGCCACCGCGTTGATGCCGGGCATCAGCCGGCCGAGGCTGGCCATCACCACACCGGTTTCGCCGAGGGAGGGCAGTACCCGTTCGATGTATTTCATGAACGACGACGACGGGCCAACCAGGAGCACGCCGGCCGTCTTCAGCCGGTCGCGGTGCGTATACAGCAGATAGGCGGCGCGGTGCAGCGCAACGGCTGTCTTGCCCGTGCCGGGACCGCCCTGCACCACCACAGCTCCGGAGATGGAGGAGCGGATGATCCGGTCCTGCTCGGACTGGATGGTGCCCACAATGTCCGACATGCGGCCGGTCCGCTTGGAGTCCAGGGCAGCGAGCAGCGCACCTTCGCCCTGCAGCGACTCGTTGTCTGTCAGCATGTCCGCATCCAGGACATCGTCCTCGATCGCCTTCACTTCCCGGCCCTGCAGGATCAGGTGCCGGCGGCGCCGCACGCCCTGCCGGTCAAAGGCCGTTGCCTGGTAAAAGTGCCCGGCTTCGGGCGCGCGCCAGTCCACCATGAGCCGCTGCAGGTCCTCGGTGGTGAGGCCAATGCGGCCAATGTACTGGGCTTCCCCGGAATCGAGGTCCAGCCGGCCAAACACCAGGCGGTCATCGACGGCGTCGAGCTGGGCAAGGCGGTCCTCATAGAGCGCGGCGAAGGCATCGCGCTCGGAAACATTCTGCATGGTGCCCACAGCACCGGCCCGGCGGACCTGCGCCAGCTGTTTGCGCTTTTCGGCGCGCAATTCTTCCAGCCGCGCATACAGGCCAGCAACATAGTCCCGTTCGTGGGCCAAATCGGCGTCGAGCATTAAACGTTCCCCTATCGCAAAAGACAGACCGTCCATTCTACAACCATTTCGGTTAACGTGATTGAAACTTCGCCGGGCGCGGTTTTGCCGCCTTGTAGCGGGACACGGTGGGATCCCCCGGCAGCCAGAAGCGCCAGGGGTAGTCTTCGGAACCGCCCGCCCCGGAAACGCCCACCCGGGGTCCGGAACTGACGTCCAGGGCCGGAGTCTCCGGCAGCCGCAGGTCGAAGGGTTCGCTCAACGCATCCCGTCCGCTGTCGGCCGTGGTGAGGGCCAGGGCAGTGGCCAGCCGGGCAGGACCGCTCGCCAGGTCCGCAACTGATTTCGACGTCGGCCGCCTCACTCCCGCCAGGTGCAGGCCCTCCACCACTTGACCGGCACGCAGCAGGACGGCGGAGGCGATGCCGGCCGGACCGCAGACGATGTTGGCGCAGTAGTGCATGCCATACGTGAAATAGACGTAGAGGTGGCCGGCGGGTCCGAACATGGGAGCATTGCGCGCCGTTGGGCCGCGGAACGTGTGCGACCCGGGGTCCGGGTGCAGGGAATCGCCGGGGCCCATGTACGCCTCCACCTCGGTGATCCGCACAGCCACCGTTCCTTCGTGGCTGTTGTGGCTCAGGACTGATCCCAGGAGCTTCGGGGCGATCCGCCGCGCGTCACCGGACAGCAGTTCGCGGAGCAGGTCCGGGTCGGCGGGACTGCTGGGAACGGTCATGGTCCGACTCTACCCAACCCCCCACGGCCATGTCCGATTTCCGCTAGCAGGTGCCGTACCGGGCTGGCAGGATGGAGGACATGGACTTCTGGCAGCGCTACCGTGCGATCGATGCGCGCGACACCCGGTTCGACGGGCAGTTCTACACTGCTGTCCGGACTACCGGCATCTACTGCCGCCCGTCATGCCCCGCCCGGACCCCCAAGGCAGCCAACGTCACGTTCTATGAAACATCTGCTGCAGCGCACGACGCCGGATACCGCGCCTGCAAGCGTTGCCTTCCCGAGGCGGTGCCCGGGACCCCCGCGTGGAACGTCCGCCAGGATCTCGCCGGCCGGGCCATGCGCCTCATCAACGACGGCGTCATCAACCGGGAAGGCGTGGAGGGCCTGGCGGCCCGGCTGGGCTATTCGGCACGGCAGCTGAACCGGATCCTCAGCCACGAACTCGGGGCCGGCCCGCTCTCCCTGGCCCGGGCAAGCCGTGCCCAGACCGCGCGGACCCTGCTGGTGTCCACCTCCATGAAGCTGGCCGACATCGCGTTCGCGTCCGGTTTCAGCAGCGTCCGGCAGTTCAACGAGACCATGGTGGAGGTGTTCGCCATGACGCCCACCGCCCTGCGCTCCACGGCACGGCACCACAGGCCAGGGACGGCCGCGACTGCGCTCACTCTGGCCCTGCCCTACCGCGAACCGTTCGACCCCGGCATCTTTTCCTTCCTTGCGGTCAGGGCACTCCCCGGCATAGAGGCCGGAACAGCCACGTCCTACGCACGGACGTTGCGGCTTCCCCACGGCGATGCCCGGTTCAGCGTGAAGTACGACGGCGGCGCGCCTGGGCGGCCACTGACACTCACCATCGGCGCGGTGGACCTCCGCGACTTGCCGGCCCTGCTGAGCAGGGTGCGTCGGCTCTTCGATCTTGACGCGGATCCCGTGGCGATCGACAGCGCGCTGGCTGAAGATCCCCGGCTTGCCACCTCGGTGGCCAGTGCCCCCGGCATCCGGCTGCCCGGGGCTGTGGACCCTCAGGAACTCCTGGTCCGGGCCATGATCGGGCAGCAGGTTACAGTGGCCGCAGCCCGGACTGCGCTGACGCAGCTCTCCGCTGCCGGAAGTTCCAGCCTGATGCCCGGCGACGGCCTTGACCGACTCTTTCCAACAGCCGCAGAAATCGCCGAGACCGGCTATGCGCTGCTGCGCGGTCCGCAGCGCCGGATTGACGCCCTCCGCAACGCAGCTTCGGCGCTCGCGGAAGGCCGGCTTGATTTCGGCTATGGCGACGACCTGCCGGGGCTCCGGGCAAAACTGCTCCCCGTTTCCGGCGTCGGTCCGTGGACGGTGGGCTACGTGGCGATGCGCGTCCTGGGCGCGCCGGACGTCTTCCTGGCCAACGACGCTGCTGTGAGAAACGGGATCCGGGCCCTTGGCCCGCCCGCCGCCGGCCGGGAGCGCGGGTCCGAAGATGTGGGCACGCCGACAGCGCCAGGCGCCCCTGGCCCGGATTTCCGGGAGGTCAGTCCTTGGCGGTCGTACGCCACCATGCACCTGTGGCGCGCCGCTGCGGCTCCAAAAGCCCCTCGGCGTGAACCCGTTCCAGAGAAAGTGATGCAATGAAAGCCCAGCTGTTAGTGATGTCCACCCCGGACGGTCCCTTCACCATCCTCGCGCAGGAAGGCGTGGTCCTGGCTTCCGGCTGGACGGCAGTGCCAGGGGAGCTTACCGGGCAGATCCATCCGGAGCTGCGCCCCGGCGACGTTGAGGCGGTGACAGATCTTGGCTCCATTTCGCGGGCCGTTGAGGCCTTCTACGCCGGAGACCCCGGCATGGCGATGGCTGTTCCCGTTCTGCAGAAGTCCGGCCCCTTCCGTGCCCACGCCTGGGAGGTGCTCAGGACCGTACGTCCGGGGTCGCCGGTGACCTACACCGAGTATGCCGAACTGTCAGGCAATGCCAAGGCGGTCCGGGCCGCGGCCAGCGCCTGCGCGTTCAACGCGGCAGCCTTGTTTGTGCCTTGCCACCGCGTCATCCGGACTGACGGCTCCTTGGGCGGGTTCCGCTGGGGCCTGGCCATCAAGGAGAGCCTGCTCGCGCGTGAGGCAAGGGAGAGCCTGCTGGCGCGCGAAGCCGGCTAGGACCTACTTCGTTGCGGGCGTCCCGGAAGGCCACGGCAGCAGTTCCGGGAGGTCCACGCCGTCCGCAGCGGCTGATGCCCGCAGGCTGCCGAGCGACGGTTCCCGGCCGGCCAGCCAGGCCGCGATGTCGGTGATCATGCCGCTGATGACGGTGGAGCGGCCGCCGCCACCGAGAGTCCTGGGCGGAAGCCCAAGCGGCTGAAGCACCAGCCTGTCCCCCGGCGCTACCCGGGCGGCCAGGAAGTCGAAAAGGTGTTCGCAGAATTGCCGGCTCCAGGTCTCCGGGCCAAAACCGGTGCCCAGGTCGGCGGTGTGGATTACCAGTTCACGCCACAGCGCCAGCCCGCCGTCAAGGACCACTCCCCCGCGGTAGGCAATGGGTGCCTGCCAGCCGGGGCCGGCTTCCAGCGTGTCAAAGGCTTTCAGAGCCCGCTCCAGTCCTGCCTCCAGATCCGCGCGGAGGACGTCTGCGCTGTGGCCGGCGGCCATTTCGATGGCTTTGTTTCGTCCGTCCTGGCCGCCGTCGTACAGCTCTGTGGTTTCGCCACGGTCCGCATATTCCAGCTGGCGTGCCATGGCGTTGGTGATGCCTGCGAGGTGTGCCAGGACGTGCCCGCGGGTCCAGCCCGGGAGCGCCGACGGGGCTTTGACGTCCTCATCCGTGAATTTCGCGGCGGCGGAGGCCACGATGTCGGCGGCTTTGTGCAGTTCGGTGAGCAAGTCAGACGGTGCGGGAGCGGTCATGGCGCCCATCCTAGCCGTTAGTACACTCAGCCGAGCGGGATGTTGTCCGGTCCGTAGCGGTGGCGGATGTGCCGGCGGTCGTGGCGGGCTTGCCAGAACTCCAGTTCCGTTGGACTGAGTGCGTAGAGCTGCCAGTCCGGATTGTCGCTGCCGTCGGCCGCTGGCCTCGCCTGCCAGTCCGCAGCCGACGCCTCGGCGGAGAGCTCAGCCACCGGACCGGCGGCCCGGACCTGCCGGCC
The DNA here is from genome assembly GCF_001663775.1 of Arthrobacter sp. B6. Lineage (GTDB taxonomy): Bacteria > Actinomycetota > Actinomycetes > Actinomycetales > Micrococcaceae > Arthrobacter. Next base: position 837,513 of record NZ_KV467168.1, read on the forward strand.
CTGCTGCGGCCAATAGAAGTTCAGGGCAGCGCTGGGGTTGACGGACAGCTCCCTGCCTTTCCGGGAGGTGCGGGACGTGGCGAAGTGCCAGCCGTCGTCGTCGATGTTTTTCAGGATGAGCATCCTGGCAGAGGGCTGGCCGTTGCCGTCCGCGGTGGCGAGGCTGCAGGCATGCGGCTGCAGCACGCCCGCGGCGAGGGCCTCATCCAGCCATAGCTTGAATAACGCCACCGGGTCTGACGGGGCTTTGGCCGGGTCGAAGTCCGGCAGGTCGGCGGGAAAGTCGGGCAGGGCCCGAAGTTGGCTGCGGAAGGCGTCGCTCATGTGCCCAGCCTAAACGCACAACGCTCTCTCACTTCTTGCATGAATATTGGCAACGCTCTCTCACTTTCTTGGGGAAAGTGAGAGAGCGCTGGCCAAAATGATGCAACAACTCCCCGCCCGCACCCTAGCCTCGCAATCTCGGCCAGGGAACCCTGCGGACGTGGGCCCCTTCGCGTGTTGGTGCTAGGCCGCGTACTCCCGGACGCCGGCGAGCTCGCCCTCGAGCGCAGCAAGCTGGCGTTCGACGGCGGCGGGTGCTGTTCCGCCCTGGGAGTTGCGGCTGTTGAGCGAACCCTCTGTGGAAAGGACGGTGCGGACCTCGGGTGTCAGGTGCTCCGAGATGGCGGCGTATTCCTCATCCGTCAGGTCCCACAGCTCAACGTCCCGGCTTTCAGCCTGCTTGACTGCCGCTCCGGAGAGCTCGTGCGCCTCGCGGAAGGGGACGCCCTGGCGGACCAGCCATTCGGCAATGTCCGTGGCCAGCGCGAAGCCCTGCGGTGCAAGGGACTGCATCCGCTCAGTGTTGAACTTCAGCGTCGCAATCATGCCCGAGACAGCCGGAAGCAGCAGCTCGAGCGTGTCGGCGGCGTCGAAGACCGGCTCCTTGTCCTCCTGCAGGTCGCGGTTGTACGCGAGCGGCAGGCCCTTGAGCGTGGCCAGCAGCCCGGTCAGGTTGCCGATCAGGCGTCCTGCCTTGCCCCGGGCCAGCTCTGCGACATCGGGGTTCTTCTTCTGCGGCATGATCGAGGAACCGGTGGAGTAGGAGTCATGCAGGGTGACGAAGGAGAACTCCTTCGTGGCCCACAGGATGACTTCCTCCGATACGCGGGACAGGTCCACGCCGATCATCGCCGTCACCCAGGCGAACTCGGCGAAGACGTCGCGGGAGGCGGTGCCGTCAATCGAGTTGTGCGTGGCCGAGAAGAAGCCCAGGTCCGCCGCGACGGCCTCCGGGTCAAGGCCAAGGGAGGAGCCTGCGAGGGCACCCGAACCGTAGGGCGAAACCCCGGCGCGCTTGTCCCAGTCCTGGAGCCGCTGCACATCGCGCAGCAGCGCCCAGGCGTGGGCGAGCAGGTGATGGCTAAGCAGGACCGGCTGGGCGTGCTGCAGGTGCGTGCGGCCGGGCATGGCCACGCCCTGGTGCGCCTTGGCCTGGTCAACCAGCGCCTCGATGGTTGCCAGCACGCCGCGGGCAATGATCCGGGCGTGGTCGCGCAGGAACATGCGCCCGAGTGTGGCCACCTGGTCGTTGCGCGAGCGGCCGGCGCGGAGCTTGCCACCCAGCTGCGTCCCGGCCCGCTCAATCAGTCCGCGTTCCAGCGAGCCGTGCACATCCTCGTCCGACTCCGCCGGCAGGTACGCACCGGAGGCAACGTCCTCATCCAGCTGCGCCAGGGCGGCGAGCATGCCTTCGAGCTCGGTATCGTCCAGCAGCCCGGCCTTGTGCAGCACGCGGGCGTGTGCCTGCGACCCGGCGATGTCGTAGCGGGCAAGCCGCCAGTCGAAATGCGTGGACTTGCTCAGGGCGGCGAGGGCATCCGCGGGGCCGCCGGCAAAGCGGCCGCCCCACAGTGCGCCAGTATTCGTTGCTTCAGACTTCAGCTCAGCCACAGGGGCTACTCCCCTGCGACGCGGATATCGCGGCCGGAGGCAACCTTGGCGGACATGCCCCACAGCTCGATGAAGCCGCGCGCCATCGACTGGTCGAAGGTGTCGCCGGTGTCGTAGGTGGCGAGGTCGAAGTCGTAGAGCGAGGTGTCGGAGCGGCGTCCGTTGACAACTGCCTGGCCACCGTGCAGGGTCATGCGGATGTCACCGGAGACGTACTTCTGGGTGTCCTCGATGAAGGCGTCCAGGGAGCGCTTAAGCGGGGAGAACCACTGGCCGTCGTAGACCAGCTCAGCCCAGCGCTGGCCAACAGAGGCCTTGAAGCGGGCCTGCTCGCGCTCGACGGTGATGTCTTCGAGGTGCTTGTGCGCGGTGATCAGTGCCATGGCGCCGGGGGCCTCGTAGATCTCGCGGGACTTGATGCCCACAAGGCGGTCCTCGACGACGTCGATCCGGCCCACGCCCTGGGCACCTGCGCGGCGGTTGAGTTCCTTGATGGCCTGCAGCGGGGTGACCTTGACGCCGTCGATCGCTACCGGCACGCCGGCTTCGAACGAGATGGTGACTTCATCCGGGGCCGGCGGGAATTCCGGGGTGGCGGTGTAGTCGTAGATGTCCTTGGTGGGGGCGTTCCAGATGTCCTCGAGGTAGCCGGTTTCGACGGCGCGGCCCCAGACGTTCTGGTCGATCGAGTACGGGTTCTTCTTGGTGGTCTCAATCGGGAGGCCCTTTTCCTCGGCGAAGGCGATGGCCTTGTCGCGGGTCAGGGCGAGGTCGCGGACCGGCGCAATGCACTTCAGGTCCGGGCCGAGGGTCTGGATGCCTACTTCGAAGCGGACCTGGTCGTTGCCCTTGCCGGTGCAGCCGTGGGCCACGGTGGTGGCACCGAATTCGCGGGCTGCCTTGACCAGGTGCTTGACGATGACCGGCCGGGAGATGGCGGAGACCAGCGGGTAGTGGCCCTGGTAGAGGGCGTTGGCCTTCAGCGTGGGCATGCAGTACTCGTTGGCGAACTCGTCGGACGCGTCGGCAACGTACGCTTCGACGGCGCCGCAGCCGAGGGCGCGCTGGCGGATGGTCTCCAGCGACTCGCCGCCCTGTCCGACGTCGACCGCCACGGCGATGACCTCGGCGCCGGTGGCTTCACCGATCCAGCCGATGGCTACGGAAGTATCCAGGCCACCGGAGTAGGCCAGAACAATACGCTCAGTCACGAAAATGCTCCTCTTATGTAGGGGTTGCGTTGTTTAAGAATTGATTACGGAAAGCCTGTCATACCCTTGGGACGCGGTGTTACTGGCTGCCGCCGGCTTCCTCGGCCAGCTGCAGGAACCGGACGGCGAGGTCCTGCCCGCCCTGGGGATCCCGGGAGACCAGCAGCACGGTGTCGTCTCCGGCGATGGTTCCCAGGATGGAAGGCATCACGGAGTGGTCGATGGCGAGGGCCAGGAAGTTGGCCGCGCCGGGCGGGGTCCGGAGCACGGCGATGTTGGCCGAGGCCTCCGCCGTGACCAGCAGTTCGCTGCACAGCCTGGCAAGCCGTGCATCCAGGATTTCCTGGCTGACGCCGCTCTTGGCGGCACGTTCGCCGCCTTCGCCCGGGACGGCGTAGACCAGGACGCCTTCCTTGCCGCGGACCCGGACGGCGCCGAGTTCCACGAGGTCCCGGGACAGCGTGGCCTGGGTGACCTGGACGCCGTCGTCCGCCAGCAACGCGGCAAGCTCCGCCTGGGAGCGCACCGATTCACCCGTCAGGATGGCGGTGATGCGCGCCTGGCGGGCCGTTTTCGTGGCCGGGCTGGAGCCCGGCGCTGCCGGCGGAACGGACACTAGTTGCCAACCTCCACGGGCTGCAGTCCTTCAACCACGGCCAGGCCCGACTGGTGCATAAGCCAGGCCATCAGTGCCTTCTGGGCGTGCAGCCGATTTTCTGCCTCGTCCCAGACGATGGACTGCGGGCCGTCGATGACGCCCGCCGAGATCTCATACCCGCGGTAGGCGGGGAGGCAGTGAAGCACGACGGCGTCATCCGCCGCCTGTGCCATGGCCCCCTCATCAACGGAGTACTCCCGGAACAGCTGCATCCGGGCTTCCTTTTCGGCTTCCTGGCCCATGGAGACCCACGTGTCCGTGGCAACGACGTCGGCGCCTTTGAGGGCTTCCGCGGCGTCGGTGGTGATCAGCACGGACCCTCCGGTCTGGGCGGCGCGTTCCTCGGCAGCGGCGACGATCTCCGCCGCCGGAAGGTAGCCAACCGGTCCGGCGATTCGGACGTGCATCCCTGCGGTGACGCCCGCCAGCAGGTAGGAATTGGCCATGTTGTTGGCTGCATCGCCAAGGTAGCTCATGGTGAGGCCTGCCAGTTGGCCCTTGTGTTCCTTGACGGCGAGCAGGTCCGCGAGGAGCTGGCAGGGGTGGTAGTCGTCGCACAGGGCGTTGATCACCGGAACGCCGGAGTTTTCCGCCATGGCCACCAGGCCCGAGTGCGCGCCCGTCCGCCACACAATGGTGGAGACCATCCGTTCCAGGACCCTGGCCGTGTCCTCCACCGATTCCTTGTGGCCGATCTGCGCCTCGCCGGGGTTGATAATCAGGGCGTTCCCGCCCATATCGGCGATGCCGGTGGCAAAGGAAACCCGGGTGCGCGTGGAGGTTTTATCGAAGATCACGGCTACTGTCTTACGGCCGTTGCCCTCCGCCGCGAACGGCTGCACGGTGTAGGGCGCGGCCTTCATGCGGCTGGCCAAATCCAGGACCTCGGCCTGCTCAGCCGGGCTAAGGTCCGTGTCCTTGAGGAAGTGGCGGGTGATGCCGCGCGAAGCCGCCGTGCCGGTGGAAGAAACTACGGGGGTCACTGCGTGTCCTTAGCTGTCTGGAGGAGTGCCGGGAGTGCGGCAAGGAAGGCGCCGGCCTGGTCCGTAGTGAGGACCAGTGGCGGGGCGAGCCGGATGGTGCGCGGCCCGGGACTGTTGACGATGAAACCCGACTCAAGGCCCGCGTTCACGACGGCGGGAGCCACGTCGGCGTCCAGGTCGAAGCCAATCAGGAGGCCAGCGCCCCGGACTTCCGTAACGCCGTCGACCGCGGCGAGCCCCGACCGGAGGTAATCCCCCACAGTCGCCACGTTTTCCAGTACCCGCTGGCTTTCGATCGCGTGCAGAGTTGCCAGGGCGGCCGCCGTCGCCACCGGGTTTCCGCCGAACGTGGTGCCGTGCTGGCCCGCTCCAAGGAGCGAGGACACCCGCTCGCCGAAGGTGATCAGGGCACCGATGGGGAAGCCGCCGCCCAGGCCCTTGGCCAGGGTGATGGAATCCGGAACGATCCCGGCGTCCTCACTGGCGAGCCATTTGCCGGTACGCCCGATTCCGGTCTGGACCTCGTCCAGTATCAGGAGGGCTCCGGCTTTTGTGGTCGCCTCGCGCGCTGCCCGCAGGTAGCCGGCGGGCAGGGGCCGGACCCCCGCTTCGCCCTGGATGGGTTCGAGGAAGACGGCGGCAACCGTCTCGTCGATGGCTGCTTCGAGGGCTGCCACGTCACCGAACGGAATGTGGACCACACCGCCGGGCAGTGGCTCGAACGGGGCACGGTAGGCTTCCTTGGCTGTCAGTGCCAGGGCGCCCATGGTGCGCCCATGGAAGGCACCTTCCAAAGCGATGATCTTGGTCCGCGGTGCGCCGGCCGGGCCCGTCCCGTTGCGCCGGGCAAGCTTGAAGGCCGCTTCGTTGGCCTCAGTGCCGGAATTGGTGAAAAACACCTTCGAGCCCGCCGGAGCGTGCGTCAGGGCCAGCAGCTTTTCGGCCAGCGCAATCTGGGTGGGACTGGTGAAGAAGTTGGAGACGTGCCCCAGAGTGGCCAACTGGCTGGCAATCACGGAGGTGACAAACGGGTGGGCGTGGCCCAGGGCGTTGACGGCGATGCCGCCCAGCAGGTCAAGATATTCCTTGCCGTCGGCGTCCCAGACCAGGCAGCCGGCGCCGCGCACCAGGACGCGCTGCGGGGTGCCAAAGACGCCCATGAGGGACGTTGAGTAGCGGGTAAGCCACTCGGCTCCACTACCCGTCCCAGTCATAACGGAAGCTTTGGGGGCCCCATCGACGGTCGGACCGGCGCCAGGAGTTTCGTTCATGCGTTCACCTCTTCGTCGGGGACGACCTGCGTGCCGATGCCCGCCGTCGTGAATGTTTCCAGGAGCATGGAGTGCGGCAGCCTGCCATCGACGATGTGTGCCCGTTCCACTCCCCCGTCAATGGCTTTGAGGCATGCCTCCATCTTCGGGATCATGCCGGACTCCAGGGACGGCAGCAGTTCGCGCAGCTCAGAGGCCGTGAGGGAAGAGATGAGCGAGGACCTGTCCGGCCAGCTGGCGTAGAGGCCCTCGACGTCGGTGAGGATCACCAGCTTGGATGCCCCCAGCGCTTCGGCGAGGGCGGCCGCGGCCGTGTCCGCGTTGACGTTGAGGACCTGGCCCGTGGTCTGGGCCCGTTCGATGGCAGCGGCGCTGCCGTCGTCCTCGATTTCCGGGGCCACGGTGGAGATGACCGGGATGCGGCCGGCAGCAAGGATGTCCAGGATGCCCTCCGGGTTCACACCGACGACTTCACCCACCAGGCCGAGGTCCACAGCCTCGCCGTCAATGACGGTGCCGGTCCGGACGGCCCGGAGCAGGCCGCCGTCCTCTCCGGACATCCCCACCGCGTAGGGTCCGTGGGAGTTGATCAGGCCCACGAGTTCGCGGCCCACCTGGCCGGTGAGCACCATCCGGACCACGTCCATGGCTTCGGGTGTGGTGACGCGAAGGCCGCCCTTGAACTCAGACTCGATGCCCAGCCGCGCCAGCATGGAGTTGATCTGCGGGCCGCCGCCGTGGACCACCACGGGGTGGATGCCCACGTGGTGCAGGAACACCACATCCTCCGCGAACGCCCGCCGCAGGTCCTCGTTGACCATGGCGTTGCCGCCGTACTTGATCACCATGGTGGTGCCGGCGAACCGCTGGATCCAGGGCAGCGCCTCGATCAGGGTGCCGGCCTTGCTTTGGGCATCACTCATGGACGTGGTTTCGCGGGTCTGGGTGTTCATGCTTGAAGTAACTCCAGGGTGGCTGGTTGATTGGCTCGAGGATCAGCTCGAGTAGGCGCTGTTCTCGTGCACGTAGTCGTGGGTGAGATCGTTGGTCCAGATTGTGGCCTCGGCGTCGCCGGACTGCAAGTCAATCTCCACGTGGACTTCGCGGGGTTCCAGGTCCACCAGGTTGCGGTCGTCGCCGATGCTGCCGTTGCGGCAAACCTGGACGCCATTAATGGCGACGTGGAGTTGGTCCGGCTCGAAGACGGCGTCCGTGGTCCCCACAGCGGAGAGGACACGCCCCCAGTTGGGATCCTTGCCGAAAATGGCTGCCTTGAACAGGTTGGACCTGGCCACGGAGCGGCTGACGGTTTCGGCGTCCCTCTCGCTGGCGGCGTTGAACGTGCGGATCGCGATATCGTGGCTGGCCCCTTCGGCGTCGCCAATCAGCTTGCGGGCCAGTTCCGCACACACCTGGGTCAGCCCGGCGCCAAAATCCTCGGCGGACGGGACTGCACCAGAGGCGCCGGACGCCAGCAGCACCACGGTGTCGTTGGTGGACATGCAGCCGTCGGAGTCTGCACGGTCAAACGTGACGCGCGTGGCGTCGCGGAGGACGACGTCGAGCATTTCCGGCGCGACGTCGGCGTCCGTGGTGAGCACAACCAGCATGGTGGCGAGTCCGGGGGCCAGCATCCCGGCGCCCTTGGCGATGCCCCCGATGGTGAACTCCTGGCCGTCGGCGTCAGTGCCGATGAACAGGGCGGCTTTGGGCACCGAGTCGGTGGTCATGATGGCATTGGCAGCCTCCGGGCCACCCTCCGTGCTGAGCGCCGCCGCGGCGGCCTCGACGCCCGGGAGGATCTTGTCCATGGGCAGCTGCTCACCGATCAGGCCGGTGGAGCAAACAAAGACGTCCGTAGCGGAGATGCCCAGGACAGCGGCAACTTTTTCGGCTGTGCTGTGCGTATTCTGGAAACCTTCAGGGCCGGTGCAGGCATTGGCGCCTCCCGAGTTGAGGACAACGGCGTCCACGCGTCCGTCCGAGACAACCTGGCGGGACCAGTGGACCGGTGCCGCGGCCACGCGGTTACTGGTGAAGACGGCGGCCGCAGCCTTGGACGGGCCGTCGTTGACGACAAGTGCCAGGTCCGGGTTGCCGGACGCCTTCAGGCCGGCGGTGACGCCGGCGGCCCGGAATCCCTGTGGGGCGGTAACGGTCACGGGGCAACTCCCTGCAGGTTGAGGCCGGCAGTCTCCGCCAGGCCAAGTGCAATGTTCATGGACTGCACAGCGCCGCCGGCAGTCCCCTTGGTGAGGTTATCAAGGACGCAGGTCACGATCACGCGGCCGGTGTGCGGGTCAAAAGCCAGCTGCATTGCCGCGTGGTTCGAACCCTGGACGGACTTGGTTCCCGGCCACTGGCCTTCCGGCAGCAGGTGCACAAACGGTTCATCGTCGTAGGCCTCAGCCCACGCCTGCCGGAGGTCTGCGGCGGTAGTGCCCTGTTTGACCTTTGCAGTGGCCGTGGTGAGGATCCCGCGGCTCATGGGAGCCAGCGTCGGGGTGAAGGACACCGTGACATTTTCCCCGGCGGCGTTCGAGAGTCCCTGCTCGATCTCCGGCGTGTGGCGGTGACTGCCGCCCACTCCGTAGGGGCTCATGGAGCCCATAACCTCAGCGCCGATAAGGTTCACTTTGGCTGCCTTGCCCGCGCCCGAGGTGCCTGAGGCGGAAACTATCACGACGTCGTCGGGCTGGAGCAGGTTCCCAGCGAACCCGGGCGTCAGCGCCAGGAGGGCCGACGTCGGGTAGCAGCCGGGAACCGCGATCCGGGTGGCGCCCTTGAGGACGTCGCGCTGGCCCGGGAGCTCCGGCAGGCCGTAGGGCCAGGTTCCGGCGTGGGCTGAGCCGTAGAATTTTTCCCATGCGGCGCCGTCTTCGAGGCGGTGGTCTGCGCCGGCATCAATAACCAGCGTGCCTTCCGGCAGCTGTGCCGCGATCTCGGCGGAAGCCCCGTGCGGCAGGGCCAGGAACACCACATCGTGGCCGGAGAGGTTTTCCACGGTGGTGTCTTCCAGGATGCGGCTGGAGAGCCCGTACAGGTGCGGCTGCAGCTCGCCGAGGCGGGAGCCTGCATTGCTGTGCGCAGTGATGGCACCGATGGTCACGTCGGGATGCCCGGCGAGTAGGCGCAGGACTTCTCCTCCGGCGTAGCCGCTGGCTCCGGAGACGGCAACAGAAATAGTCATACCGGACAGCCTACAGCAAAACTATTCAGTGTGCCCGATATTTATGCATTGGTTCCTCATGCAATCCCGGGCGATTCGACACCCGGGCGTATGCTGGGGGGAGGGTGATCTCTACCGCGCAGTTGCGAACGTCGACTGCAGCTTTGCCCGTAACAGTTACGAGGCCCCGGCTCCATGACCACCACCCTCTCAACGTCGGCGCGCCCACAATCGCGCGTCCGGCAGCCCAACGCAGTTGTCCTGAGCTATTCGGAACTGCTTAAGAGCGTCAAGTCCGCGGGCCTGCTGGAACGCCGCGTGGGTTTCTACATCACAGTTTTCTCCACCCTGGTGCTCCTGATGACCGCCGCCTGGTTCGGTTTCGCGCTGATCGGCGACAGCTGGTTCCAGCTCCTCATCGCCGCAGCAGTCGGCATCATCTGTACCCAGCTGAGCTTCCTGGCCCACGAGGCCGGACACCGCCAGATCTTCGCCTCCCGCCGCGCCAACGACTGGACCGCCCGGATACTGGCCACCTCAGTGGCGGGCATGAGCTATTCCTGGTGGGAGCAGAAGCACGGCGCCCACCACAACCATCCCAACGTCATTTCCAAGGATCCGGACATTGCCACCGGCGCGATCGCGTTCCACCACGAAGCCGCAGCCACCAGGCAGGGCAGGCTTTCGTTCCTGACCCGCAAGCAGGGGTGGTTCTTCTTTCCGCTGCTGTTCCTGGTGGGCCTCGGCCTCCAGATCGATTCGGTAAAATTCGTCTTCCGCAGGGCCCAAGTGACCCACCGCTGGGTGGAGCTTCCCATTTTGCTGGCCCGGCTCAGCGTCCTGCCGGTCCTGGCCTTCTCGTTCCTGCCGCTGGGAATGGCCTTCGCCTTCATCGGCGTGCAGCTCGCCGTGTTCGGCTTCTACATGGGCGCGTCATTTGCGCCCAACCACAAGGGCATGCCCGTCATCCCGGCAAGCAGCCGCGTTGACTTCTTCAGCCGTCAGGTCCTGACGTCGCGGAACATCTCCGGCGGCCGGTTCATGGACATCCTGCTCGGTGGCCTGAACCGCCAGGCCGAGCACCACCTTTTCCCCGACATGGCACGGCCCCAGCTGGACAAGGCCGCCAAGATCGTCCGGGAGTACTGCCGCAAGCACCAGGTTCCGTACACCGAGACCACGCTGCTGCAGTCCTACGGCATCATTGTCCGCTACCTCAACGACGTTGGACTTTCCGCCGGGCGCCACTTCGAGTGCCCCATGGCAACAGTCGCCCGCCGTTACTGAGCAGCTCCACCGGGCACACCTGGCCCCCATGTTTAACCCGAAGTGACGGCCCTCACCGGCCGTCACTTCGCCGTTAAGCGGCCCCCACTTCGTCGTTCACGCCGGTTTCCCTAGGATGGTTGCAGGATCCGGGGCGAGGAGATCCCGGCCCCGGGAAGGAGATACATGACGCACGCAATCGTTGCCCGCGAGCCCGGAGGACCCGAAGTACTGCAACTGGCAGAGGCCGAGCGGCCCGAGCCCGGCCCCGGCCAGCTGCTCATCAAGGTGGCGGCTGCAGGCGTCAACTTCATCGAAACGTACCAGCGCGGGGGCATGTACCAGGTGCCATTTCCCTTCACGCCCGGCTCCGAAGCCGCTGGAACGGTCGAGGAGGTCGGCGACGGCGTCGAGAACTTCACAGTAGGCACCAGGGTGGCCACGGCAGAGGGCACCAAGTGCTACGCCGGCTACGCGGTGCTCGATGCGGCCAAGGCCCTCCCGGTGCCCGACGGCGTCGACGACCTGACGGCCGCTGCCCTGCCCCTGCAGGGCATGACCGCCCACTACCTCATCAATTCCTCCTTCAGGGTCGAACCGGGCCACACCGTGCTCACGCACGCCGGTGCCGGCGGCGTCGGCCTGCTGCTGACCCAGCTGCTGAAGGAAAGGGGCGCCCGCGTCATTACCACGGTCTCCTCGGATGCCAAGGAAGAACTTGCCCGGGAGGCCGGGGCAGACCATGTGCTGCGGTACGAGGGCTTTCCCCACCATGTCCGCGAACTCACCAGCGGCAAAGGCGTGGACGTGGTGTATGACGGCGTCGGCCGCAACACCTTTGACGGGTCCCTGTCCTGCCTGCGCACGCGCGGCTCCCTCGTTTTGTTCGGAGCCGCCTCGGGTGCCGTTCCCCCGGTGGATCCGCAGCGCCTTAACGCCGGCGGGTCACTGACGCTGACCCGGCCGTCCCTTGGCCACTTCCTGCTCAACGAACAGGAGCGCCGCTGGCGGTCCGGGGAGATCTTCGCTGCCGCAGAAAGCGGGCACCTCAAAGTCCGGATCGGTGCCACATATCCGCTGGCCGACGCCAGGCAATCGCACGAGGACCTCGAGGGCCGGAGGACCACAGGCAAGGTCCTGTTGGTCCCCTGACCCTGTTCCGGAAACTTTTGGCGAATGGAAGGTGGACGCCGGGCAAACGGCGTCATCTTCCGTTCACCTTCCCAGTGGACACTGCAGGAGTGACCGAGCTACAACTCAGCGGCCTTGCGCCGGACGGCCTTGCCGAATATCAGCCCCAACTGCCCGGATCAGGTGCAGCGCCCCCGGTACGGACGCTGGTGGACATCCTGCAGGAAACCGCAAAGCGCCATCCCGACGCGTCCGCACTGGACGACGGCCGCCAATCGCTGAGCTATGCGCAGCTGATGGCGGCCGTGCGCTCCGCCGGCCGGGAACTTCACCTGGCAGGGCTCGGAGCCGGCGACAGGATCGGCGTTCGGATCCCGTCCGGAACAAACGGGCTGTACGTCTGGATCCTGGCGATCCTGCTCATCGGCGCGGCGTATGTCCCCGTGGACGCCGACGACCCGGAAGAACGGGCCCGGCTGGTCTTCGGCGAAGCCAAAGTCGCCGCCGTGGTCACAGGCGAGGGCCTGGCCGTGACCGAGGAACGGGCAGTCCCGTTCCCGGCGGCACGGCCTGCAACGCCCGACGACGATGCCTGGGTCATCTTCACGTCAGGCTCCACCGGAACCCCGAAAGGGGTGGCCGTGCGGCATCGGTCGGCGGCGGCCTTCGTCGACGCCGAGGCACGGATCTTCCTCGCCGCTGAACCGATCGGTCCTCAGGACAGGGTGCTTGCAGGGCTGTCCGTGGCCTTTGACGCCTCGTGCGAAGAGATGTGGCTCGCGTGGCGGCACGGCGCATGCCTGGTCCCCGCGCCCCGTGCCCTGGTCCGCACCGGCATGGACCTCGGCCCCTGGCTCATCAGCCACGGCATCACCGTGGTGTCCACTGTTCCTACGCTTGCGGCACTCTGGCCCGCTGAAGCGCTGGAGAACGTGCGGCTTCTTATTTTCGGCGGCGAGGCATGCCCGCCGGAGCTTGCGGAGCGGCTGGCGGTGAAGGGCCGCGAAGTCTGGAACACCTACGGGCCCACTGAGGCCACGGTGGTGGCGTGCGCGGCGGAACTGGGGGGATCGGGGCCGGTCCGGATCGGCTTGCCGCTGGACGGCTGGGACCTTGCCGTGGTGAACGGCGACGGTGTCCCGGTGGCGGAGGGCGCCGTCGGGGAGCTCATCATTGGCGGGGTGGGGCTGGCGCGCTACCTGGATCCGGCCAAGGACGCGGAAAAATATGCTCCGATGCCTGCCTTGGGCTGGCAGCGCGCCTACCGGTCCGGCGACCTCGTCCGCTACGAAGCCGCCGGACTGGTCTTCATGGGCCGCGCCGACGAACAGGTGAAACTGGGAGGCCGGCGGATCGAGCTCGGAGAAATCGATGCCGCTCTGCAGGCCCTGCCTGGCGTTGCGGGCGCAGCAGCTGCTGTGCAGACGACGGCGGCCGGGAACCAGGTCCTGGTGGGGTACCTTGTGCCAGCAGGAGGCGATGGGCCCGACTTGGCTGCCTTGCGCGAACTGCTGGCAGCCAGCCTCCCCGCCGCGCTGATCCCACTGTTGACCGTGGTCACGTCGCTGCCGACCAAAACCAGCGGAAAAGTGGACCGGCATGCCCTGCCCTGGCCCCTTGCCGGATCCGGCGCGGCCGAAACCGACAGCGCTCCGTTGAACCTGCCCGACGACGCCGCCTGGATCGTCGAACAATGGAGTGCCGTGCTCGGCAGTCCGGCAGCAACCCTGGACGCCGACTTCTTCGCCCACGGCGGCGGGTCGCTCGCCGCCGCCCAGCTTGTCTCCGCCCTCCGCCTTCGCTACCCCACCGTCACGGTCGCCGACATCTACGCCACACCGCGGATCGGCGCGTTGATCGACACAGCCCGGCAATCCCTTCCGGACGGCGTCGATGCAGGCCCTGCCAAGGAACGCCTTGTCCGGCCGACGGCCCGTAAGTCCCAGGTCTTCCAGACGCTGATGGGGGTTCCCCTGCACATCCTGGTGGGCATGCGCTGGCTGACCTACCTGATGGCTGGAAACAACCTCCTCGCCGGCCTGGCCGGCTTTGCGGCCGCGCCCACGGTGTCCTGGTGGTGGGTCGGGGCCTCCTGGCTGGTCTTCGTCAGTCCCCTTGGCCGGATGGGCCTCTCCATCGCGGCCGCCCGGTTCCTGCTCCGCAACGTTGGCCCGGGCACCTATCCGCGCTCGGGGAAGGTCCACCTCAGGCTCTGGCTGGCCGAACAAATCCAGGACTTGGCCGGTGCGGTGAGCCTGGCCAGTGCACCGTGGGTGCCGTACTACGCAAGGGCCCTCGGAGCGAAGATCGGCACGAATGTGCACCTGCATTCCCTGCCGCCCGTTACCGGCCTGCTGTCCTTGGGCAGCGGAGCGAACATCGAGCCCGAAGTGGACCTGTCCGGCTGGTGGATCGACGGCGACCATGTCCGGATCGGGGCAGTCCACGTGGGCGCCGGGGCGACCGTGGGCGCACGCAGCACGCTGATGCCGGGCGCCAGCATTGGCGCGGGCGGCCAGGTCGAGGCCGGTTCGGCGGTACTGGGCAAGGTCAAAGCCGGACAGGTCGTGGCAGGCTCGCCGGCCCGCCGCCGCGGGAAGGCCAAAAACGACTGGCCCGAAACTCCGCCCAGCAGCCGGTTGATGGGACGCCTGTGGTTCGCGGCCTTCGCCTCAGCCTCCGCCCTGCTTGCCATGATCCCCTACGTGTCCGCGGCCGCCGCTGCCGGGATAGTGTTCCTCTTTGTCCAGGGCAGCAGTTCCCTGGCCGCGGCGTGGCCTCAGCTCCTCATGTCCCTGCCGCTGGCCGCAGTGGCCTGGTTCACCGCCAACCTCCTGCTGGTCCTGGGCGCCACCCGCTTGCTGGGGACCGGCCTGAAGGAAGGCTACTACCGGGTGCGGAGCCGGATCGGCTGGCAGGTCTGGGCCACTGAACGCGTCCTGGACCTGGCCAGGGAACTCCTCTTCCCCATCTACGCCAGTCTCTTCACCCCCGTCTGGCTGCGCCTGCTCGGAGCCCGCATCGGCAAGAACGTGGAGGCGTCAACCGTGCTGCTCCTGCCCAAGATGACCACAGTCGGTGAAGGCGCATTCCTGGCCGACGACACCATGGTGGCGTCCTACGAACTCGGCGGCGGCTGGCTGAAGATTGCTCCCGCCAAAATCGGCAAGCGTTCATTCCTGGGGAATTCCGGAATGACGGCCGCCGGCAGGAACGTCCCCAAGAACTCCCTCGTGGCCGTGCTGTCCGCGACCCCGTCGAAGGCAAAATCCGGAACATCGTGGCTGGGCAGCCCTCCCGTGAGGCTCCGCCGCACAGCCATCGCCTCGGACACGACCCTGACGTTCCAGCCCCCGCTTCGGCTGAAAGTCGCGCGTGCTCTCTGGGAGGTGTGCCGTTTTGTGCCCGTGATCCTGACGGTGGCCCTCGCCGCGGGCGTGCTGCTGGCATTCGATTGGCTGGCGGGCACCGTGGGCTACGGCGTTGCTGCGGCACTGGGCGGGTTTGTCATGCTGCTGGCAGGCGCCTTGGCGGCCGGCAGTGCCGTCGTGGCCAAATGGCTGCTGGTGGGCCGGATCCGCGCAGGCGAACATCCGTTGTGGAGCTCCTTTATCTGGCGCAATGAAGTGGTGGACACCTTCATCGAAATGGTCAGCGCGCCGTGGTTCGCCCGCGCAGCGAGCGGGACACCGGCACTGGTGTGGTGGCTCCGCGGACTGGGCGCCAGGATAGGCTCCGGAACCTGGTGCGAGAGCTACTGGCTGCCGGAAGCGGACCTGGTGAACCTGGGCGCCAACTCCACGGTCAACCGCGGCTGCGTGGTCCAGACGCACCTGTTCCACGACCGGATCATGAGCATTGACACTGTTACGCTCGAAGAGGGAGCCACTATGGGCCCGCACGGTGTCATCCTCCCGCAGGCACGGATCGGCAACGGCGGAACGGTGGGTCCGGCGTCGCTGGTGATGCGCGGGGAGACCGTTCCCGCGGGGACCTACTGGATGGGCAATCCGGTCAGTCCGTGGCAGGGCCCCGATGTTCCCACCCCCCGCCTGAAGTAAGCACCCGACTGTCCGCCACCGTTTGTAATTGAGGCCCCGACCCATGAGTCTTCCAGAACCAGCAAGCTCCGGAGCCGCCGTGGGAGCGGCTGCAACCGGACTGCGGTCCGACCGGTATCTTCCGGGCCATGGCACCAGCGCCTACAGCGTTTCACGGTATGAACTCGATCTGGACTACCGGCTGTCCGCCAACCGGCTCAACGGCAGGGCAGTCCTCCATGCCACGGCGGCGCGCCCGGCATCTGCCGTCGTCCTGGACCTGGTGGGCCTCCGGGCCAGCAAGGTGCAGTACAACGGGCGCCGCGTCCGGCGCTTTGTGCAGCGCGCCGAACAGCTGGTAGTGCATCTCGACGCCGACCTCGCCCCGGGAGATGACTTCACGCTGGATGTCCGCTACGAAGGCAACCCGTCGCCGCGCCGCGGGCTGTGGGGCGAAGTGGGCTGGGAAGAGCTGACCGACGGCGTGCTGGTGGCCGGCCAGCCCAACGGCGCCCCGTCCTGGTTTCCCTGCAACGACCACCCCTGGAACAAGGCAAGCTACCGGATCACCATCACCACCGATGCCAATTACCGTGCTGTCAGCAACGGCCGGCTGGTGGGACACAGCATCAGGGCCAGCCGGGAAACGTGGACCTATGAGCAGGAAGAACCGATGGCCACCTATCTGGCCACAGTCCAGATTGGCCGGTACGAATCCCTGATCCTTGATCCTGGGGACACCCCGGGCGGGGTGCTGCAATCGGCGGCTGTTCCGCCCGGCCTGGCCGGCACAGCCCTGCAGGGACTGCGCCTGCAGCCGGAGATGATGCGCACGTTTGTCAGCTGTTTTGGGCCCTACCCGTTCCCCGAGTACACGGTGGTGGTGGCCGACGATGTGCTGGAGATCCCGCTGGAGGCCCAGACGCTGTCCATCCTGGGACGGAACCACCTGAGCCAGGACTGGGATTCCCAGCGGCTGATCGCGCACGAGCTGTCACACCAGTGGTTCGGCAATTCCCTGACTGCCGGCGGGTGGAGCGACATCTGGCTCCACGAGGGCTTCGCCTGCTACGCGGAGTGGATCTGGTCCGAAGCCGCCGGGCTAATGACCGCCAACGACCGGGCGGCCGCCGCCTGGGCCAGGCTCTCCGCCTCAGGCCAGGACCTGGTGGTTGGGGATCCCGGACCGGAACTGATGTTTGATGACCGCGTCTACAAACGGGGTGCCCTCGCACTGCACGCCTTGCGGCTGCGGTGCGGTGACCTGGCGTTCTTTACGCTGCTGCAGGAATGGACCAGGACCCATCAACACGGCTCGGTGTCCACCGCGGAGTTCATCATGATGGCAGACCGGGTGGCGGGCCTGGATTCAGAGGCGCTGCTGCACCCGTGGCTGTTTGAGGAGGCCCTGCCGCCCCTGCCGTTGAGGGGCCGGTACGCAGGGAGCTGACAGCACGCTGCCGGCTGGCCGTACGCCCCGGCTAACCGAGGGCGACGGCGGCCACAAGACTGTCGGGGAGCCCTGTATCCGCCGGGTCGAGGTCCGCGATTCCGGATCTGCCAAGGACTTCGACGGTGCGCGGGTCCGCCCGCAGTCCTTCGCCGGTCATTTTGAGCCAGGCCTCCTTGCGGGTCCAGAGCCGGGCCCGTTCGCGGAGCAGCCCCGGCCCAGACAGCCTCCCGACGGCGCGCCGTTCGTCCGGGCTGAGCGCAACGGCGTCGAACCCGTCAAAGTCCAGTCGGGAAGGATCCTCGGCATCGACTCCTAGCCGCATCCCTTCGCCAGGTGCCGGCAGCCCCGCGAGCAGGATCCAATGGTGCGTCCGCGCCATGCTGAGCAGCAGCGGCACCGGCTCACCCCAGCGGGTGTACGCCGGCCGGCCATGGGCGAGGTCCGGCCCTGAGCCACAAACCGGACAGGCAAAGGAGACCCGGAGCTCCCCCGGCGGCAATTCCAGCAGTTCCCCGGCAAAGCGCCGCAGGGCAGCCCTCCCCGCGACAAAACGCGCCCGCACACCGGGCTCCATGGCCGCCGCGCGGGCAGCCTCCACCGGTTCGAGCAGCAGTGCGTCGGAGTCCGGACCGTCCGCCGCGCGGCCATGCAGATCCACGGCCTGCAGGACAAGTCCGGACTCCACGTCAGTCAGCTAGCGCTGTACGGCACCAAAGCGCTCCGCGGCCAGGGCCACGGCGGCTTCGCGGGCAGCCGATGCCTCGTCCGCAGTCAGCGTACGGTCCGTTGCCCGGAAACGCAGCCCGAAGGCCAGTGACTTCTTGCCTTCTTCGATGCCCTTTCCGACGTAAACATCGAACAGCGCGACGTCCTCCAGCAGTTCACCGGCGCCCTCGCGGAGCGCCTCGAGGACGTGGTCCGCCGGAATGTCCCGCGGCACCACGAGGGCAACGTCCTGGGTGGCCACCGGGAACGTGGAGATGTGGCGGGCCACAATGACGTCGGCGGCCGCTTCAAACAGGGTGTCGGCGTTGAACTCCAGCGCCACCGAACGGGCAGGCATGTCCTGCGCGGCAAGGAGCTTCGGGTGCAGCTCGCCGGCGTAACCCACTACCTCGCCGGTCCGCAGCGAAAGCTGCGCGGCCCGGCCCGGGTGGAACGCCTGGTGCGCACCCTGGCTGACCACGATCTCCACACCCAGGACGTCGCCGGCAAGCCGGGCGATGTCCAGCGCATCCGACCAGTCCCACATGCGGGGCGTGTGGCCGGCGGCGGCCGGGGAATCATGGCCGGTCAGGACGGCGGCGACGTACAGCGGCTGGTCCGGCACGCCGTCGTACAGTGCATCGAGTACCTCGTCGGAGGGCTTGGCGCCCAGCGGCGGGATGGAGGCAGTTCCCGTGGTGCCGCCCGGCAGGAACACCAGCCCTGATTCAAAGATCGCCAGATCGCGGAAACCGCGGGAGTGGTTGCGCTTGGCCACCTCGATGAGCCCGGGGAGGATGGAGGTCCGCAGGTAGCCGTGTTCCTCGCTGATGGGGTTGGCCAGCTTGACCGCGCTCCGGGCAGCGCCCTGCTCCGCCACGCCGAACGTGTCGTTGGCTGCCTTGGAGACAAACGGGTAGGCCAGGACTTCGGTCAGCCCGGCGTCCGCCAGGGCCTGGATGAGCCGACGGCGCTGCTGCTGCACGCGGGTCAGGCCACGTCCCGGAGGGGCTACCGGGAGGGTGGCGGGGATGTTGTCGTAACCCACCAGGCGGGCGATCTCCTCGGAGAGGTCCTCCTTGGTTTCGAGGTCGTTGCGCCAGCTGGGGGCCGTCACCGTCCAGCCGCCGTCGGCCTTTTCCACCACCGCGCCGAGATCCACCAGCGACGTGGTGATCTGCTCTTCGGTGAAATCGATGCCGATCCGCTGGGCGGCGAAGGCTGCGGGCAACGCGATGGTCACCGCATCCGGTGCGGTCCCGACGTCGGTCCCGGCTTCGTCGGCGGCGCCGCCTGCCAGTTCCACCAGCAGGTCAACAACACGCTGGGCGGCGATGCCCGCAACCTGCCAGTCGACGCCGCGTTCGAACCGCTTGGAGGCCTCGGACGGCAGCTTGTGGCGGCGGCGGGAACGGGAAATGGACACTTCGTCGAAGTGCGCCGCTTCAACCAGGACGTTCGACGTCGAGTCGCTCACCTCGGTGGCGGCGCCGCCCATCACGCCGGCGATGCCGATCGCGCCGGAACCGTCGGTGATGAGGAGGTCCTCGACGTCGAGCGTGCGCTCCTTGTCGTCCAGGGTGGTGATCTTCTCCCCCGCCACGGCACGGCGGACCACGATGTCGCCGGACAGCTTGTCCAGGTCGTAGCAGTGCGTGGGCTGGCCGAGCTCAAGCATGACGTAGTTGGAGATATCCACCGGCAGGGAGATCGACCGGATGCCGGCCAGGCGCAGGCGGGAGGTCATCCAGGGAGGGGTCGGCCTGGTGGCGTCAACGCCGCGCACGGTGCGGGCCACAAAGCGGTCGCAGCCGGGCTTGCCGTAGATGGGCGCGTCGTCGTTGAGCTTGACGCCGTAGCCGCCGGAGAGTTCGGCCGGCGCCTGGACCTTGGCGGCCGGGTCCGTGAAGGACGTTCCGGTGGCGTGGGCGTATTCACGGGCCACACCGCGGATGGAGAAGGCGTAGCCGCGGTCCGGGGTCACGTTGATCTCGGCTGCCTCGTCGTAGAGGCCCAGCAGGTCCATCGCGTCCGCGCCGATTTCGGGATCCAGTCCGATCCGGGACAGGACCAGGATGCCGTCGTGGTCCTCGCCGATGCCCAGTTCACGGACGGAAGCGATCATGCCGGCGGACAGGTGGCCGTAGGTTTTTCGGGCCGAGATGTGGAAATTGCCAGGCAGTACGGCGCCCGGCAGCGTGACCACCACCTTGTCGCCCTCCACGAAGTTGTGGGCGCCGCAGATGATGCCCTGCACGCCGGACGGATCGATGCCGTCCCCGGTCAGGGTCTGGGCCTGGCCCTCGGGGACCACCCGGACCTGGCACCAGTTGATGGTCTTGCCATTAGTCTGGGGTTCCTTGACGATGCTCAGGACCTGGCCCACCACAATCGGCCCCTGCAGGGCGTCCGTGGGGCGGTGGACTTCTTCTTCTTCAAAACCGACCTTGACCAGTTCGGCCATGACGTCTTCGGCCGTTGCTCCGGCCGGTACTGCTGCAAATTCACGCAGCCAGGAAAGTGGGATACGCACTGTTAGATCTCCATCCCGAAGTGCTCGCTGAAACGTACATCGCCTTCGATCATGTCGCGCATGTCGCCCACCTCGTTGCGGAACATGAGGGTGCGCTCGATGCCCATTCCGAAGGCAAAACCTGAATAGATGTCCGGGTCGATGCCCGCAGCGCGGAGCACGTTGGGGTTGACCATGCCGCAGCCACCCCATTCGATCCAGCGGGGGCCGCCTTTGGCGCCAGGGTGCCAGATATCCAGCTCGGCGGACGGCTCGGTGAACGGGAAGTAGTTGGGGCGCAGCCGGATCTGGGCCTCGTCGCCGAACATCTGCCGGGCGAAGTGCTCCAGCGTTCCGCGAAGGTCAGCCATGCTGAGCTTCCTGTCGATGGCCAGGCCCTCGAACTGGTGGAACACCGGGGTGTGGGTGGCGTCGAGCTCATCGGTGCGGAACACCTTGCCCGGGCAGAGCACATAGATGGGGACCTCCCGTTCCAACATGGAACGGACCTGCACCGGCGAGGTGTGGGTGCGCATCAGCAGGTGGGCTTCGGGGGGCTCCACAAAGAACGTGTCCTGCATTTCGCGGGCCGGGTGGTCAGGCTTGAAGTTCAGTGCGTCGAAGTTGAACCACTCGGATTCCACCTCGGGGCCTTCGGCGATTTCCCAGCCCATGCCCACAAAGATATCCGCCACGCGGTCCTGCAGCGTGGACAGGGGGTGGCGGGCTCCGGCCCGACGGCGGCGCGGCGCGGCGGTGACATCCACTGTCTCTTCCAGCAGGATCCGGGCGTCATTTTCCGCTTCCAACTCCGCGGTGCGGTCCGCGAGCGCCTTGTTAACCCTGCCCCGCGATGAGCCCATCAGCTTGCCGGCTACGGCTTTCTGGTCCTTCGGCAGGCCACCGATTTCCCGGTTGGCCAGGCTGAGCGGTGACTTCTCGCCCGTGTGTGCCAGCCTCACCGCCTTGAGTTCGTCGAGGGTGCCAGCGCCGGCAATGGCGGCGATGGCCTGGTCTACAGCGGCAGTGATGGCGGCTTCATCCGTAGGGTTCGGGATGGCGGCGCCCGGCAAAGTTTCAGTCATCTACTGTTCTTAGCTACGAGTCGGGGCTGACGTATTTCCTCAATGACCAGGGCAGCCCCGCACGGTTTCCCGGCAGTGCATCCGTCACTGGCAGGCCACCTTGTGGATCCATGCGGGATGAATGCACTCAGTAACCAGGTCAGGGCCGCTGAACATTACCGGTTGGAGTTCTGCCGGCGGCCACTGTCCTCCAGTCTAATTGAAGGCTCCGGCTACCATGGCCTCATGACACAGCGGCAGCGCCGGGCATCAGCACGGCCGTTGACGCCGGGGCAGCGGGCACGGCAGCTCGCCAACCTGGCCAACGGCACCACCCTGCTGGGCCTGGCGCTTGCCCGGGCTGCGGGAACCGTGGTCAGCAGCGGCCCACGCGGTCTGGTCATAGCGGCCGGTTATCGCTGGCACCTGCCTCGCGCGGGCGCTTTCGCGATGGGGAATGTCATCGTCTGCCGCACCTCCGCTGAACAGCTCGCGTCCAACACGGCGCTCCTTGGCCATGAGGAGAAGCATTGCAGCCAATACGCCTGCTGCCTGGGGCTGCCCTTTCTTCCACTGTATTTTCTGGCCGCCGGATGGTCGCTGCTCCGGACCGGTGATCCGGCATCAGCGAACTTCTTCGAACGGCTTGCCGGGCTGGAAGCCGGCGGTTACGTTGACATCAGGATACCCAGGCCGGCTCCCCGCGACGCCGGTGGAATCGAGGTTTGACCATGGCAGCCGAGAACGCCAGGACCATCACCGTGACGGGAACAGGCTCGGCCGAGGCTCCGCCTGACCTGCTGACTATTTCCGTGGGAGTCGAATGCCGGAGGGACAGCGTGGGCGCCGCTTACGGTGATGCAGGAACAGCGTCCGGCGCTGTCTCCGCCGTGCTCAGGCAGCATGGCGTCGGCGACGCCGACATCCGGACATCCGGACTCAACGTCCGGCCGGAGCTCATCTGGCGCGACGGGGAGGGCCAGCGCGTAGCCGGGTACGTGGCGTCGAGCGTGCTTACCGTGCGCCTTCGTGACGTAGCCGCTGCCTCCCCAGTTGTTGCCGCAGTGGTCGGTGCCGGCGGCAACGATGTACGGCTTAATGGCCTGGAACTGGGATTCTCTGATGAGTCGGCGGTTGCGGCCCAAGCCCGGGCAGCAGCGTGGCAGGATGCCGTTGCCGCTGCGGAACAGTTTGCGTCCCTGGCGTCCGCCCGGCTTGGCGCAGTGCTGTCCGTTGCCGAGCATGCCGATGCGCCCGGGCCCGTTCCGCTGGCCCGGATCCAACGGGCCGCTGCCACCGAAGCCATCAGCGTGGAAGCAGGCCACGCGAGCGTTGGCACGAGCGTCACGGTCGTGTGGGAGCTGCAGGTCTGATAGCGCGGCCGCCGCAGGCCCTAACTGGACGTGGCCGGCAGGACCGCGTGGCGGTCCTTGACTTAAGTTCGAACATATCTTCGAATAGAGGCATGAGATGGGATGCACAAGCACTGATGCCGCCGCCCGCCGATGAGGCCGGAAGCGTCGCATCACCGGCACTGCTCCCCCTCGCCGGTTTGGTCCGTTCGGTCACCACTCCCGAGTTCGCCGGCATCACCTTCCATGAGGTCACTGCCAAATCGGTGCTCAACAAGGTGGTCGCCGGTTCACGGATGCCTTTTGAGTGGACGGTGAACCCCTACCGGGGCTGCAGCCATGCCTGCGTCTATTGTTTTGCGCGCAAGAGCCACACGTACCTGGATTTTAACGCCGGCCTCGATTTCGACAGCCAGGTGGTGGTCAAGGTCAACGCCGCGGAAGTCCTCCGGAAAGAGCTGGCCAAGCCGTCCTGGGGCCACGATCAGGTAGCCCTCGGCACCAACACCGACCCCTACCAGCGTGCAGAGGGCCGCTACCAGCTCATGCCGGGCATCATCACCGCACTGGCTGACTCTGGAACCCCGCTGTCCATCCTTACCAAGGGCACGCTGCTGGCACGGGACATTCCGCTCTTGAAACGGGCGGCTGCCCAGGTACCGGTGGGCGTGGGCATTTCCCTGGCCATGACGAACGAGGCACTGTCCGAGGCTGTGGAGCCGGGCACCCCAGGCCCGAGGGCAAGGCTGAAGCTGGTCTCCCGCCTGCGCGACGCCGGACTCCCCTGCGGCGTCATGGCCATGCCTATCCTGCCCTGGCTGTCCGACAGCGACGAAGCACTTGATTCCCTTTTCGCTTCCCTCGCCACTGCGGGAGCCACCGGAGTGACCGCCGGCGCCCTCTACCTGAAGCCAGGCACGCGGGAATGGTTCATGCAGTGGATCGCCAGGAACCACCCGGAGCTTGCGGGCAGGTACCGACGCCTCTACGGCACCGGGTCCTATGCCTCCAAGGAGTACCGCACCTGGCTCGCGGCAAAAGTCAGCTACTTCAAGCAGCGCCATGGTTTCTCAAGCGGCCACGGTTTCAGCCACCGAGACCTGGAGGACGATGCCCGCACCGAGGAAGCGCAGTATCCGGCCGGAAGCATCCCGCCTGCCCGCAATTCGGGCACTCAGGTACGGCCGGCTGGGGATACCCAACCGGCCTTATCCGGGCTGCAGCAGCAGCCCACCCTGTTCTAGGGGGAGATTCCTGGCTGGCTGCGACGGCCGGGCCCGCGCACATCTCTGCCGGAAGTCCTGCCCTGGCAGGGTCGTGCGTTTTACAGTTCAGCTGGAGCGTTGGAACCCACGAGCGTGCCCAGGGATTCCAAGAGCGCCCGGACAATCGGGAAGTCAGCCGGGATCCACGGAAGACTGAGAGCTTCGTCACGTTTTGTGGTGCTGATCCACCGGAGCTGGTCGTGGTCTTCGAGCGGCAGGGGAACGCCGTCGGAAATCTCCGCCAGCCATACCCGCATGCTCGCCTTCTCGTTCAGCCGCCAGCCAGAGGCCGTCCCGGCAGGCAATTCCTGCCCCAGACGGACCCCGATCCCCAGCTCTTCCCTGAGTTCCCGGTGCAGCGCGGCCTCGCATTGCTCCCCCGGTTCCACCTTCCCGCCAGGGAACTCCCAGAGTCCGGCGAACTGCTCGGGAGCAGTCCGCCTGGCCACGAGCATGCGGGTGGGATCGGTCAACGAGTCTAGGATTGCGCCGCCAACTACCTGTATCCGTCCAGTCACGGCTCCAGTCTATGGGGGACAATTGGGAAGGCGCCCTTTTGGTCCTGCGCCGACTTCCACTGGCGGCGTCGGAATATCCCCGCCGGCCACCGGGTTTGCCACGTCATCAGCAGCCCGTCAACCAGCCGCCGCGGCTGCGGCCAGGATCCCTTTCGAAAAGCAGGCACATGAGCAGCGTTGTCCAGTCACTCCCGACCCAAAAGACCCCGTCCCCCAGGATCGCGCCCGCCATTGTTTCGCTGGCGATGGGCGGCTTTGGGATCGGCGTGACCGAGTTCACCATGATGGGCCTGCTCAAGGAAGTGGAAGTGGGCCTTGGCATCAGCACACCCGAGGCCGGACACCTCATTTCCGCGTACGCCCTCGGCGTGGTGGTCGGCGCGCCCTTGCTGGCCGCCGTCGGGGCCAAACTGCCCCGGAAACACCTGGCCCTTGGACTCATGCTCTTCTTCAGCATCGCCAACCTCGCCTCATTCCTTGCGCCGGACTACGGCATCATGCTGGTCTCCCGCTTTGCAGCCGGCCTGCCCCATGGCGCGTTCTTCGGTGTGGCGGCTGTCATCGCCGCGTCACTCGTGCCGCCCACCCGCCGGGGCTGGGCCATCTCCATGGTGATGGCCGGATTGACTGTTTCCAACGTAGTGGGGGTGCCGCTGGCCACGTGGGTAGGCCAAGTATTCGGATGGCGCCTGCTGTTTGTCCTGGTGGGAGCTATTGGCCTGCTGACCCTGGCGCTGCTCTGGAAGTTTGTCCCCTTCCAGGAAGCCCACCCCGATGCCAGCATCCGGCGCGAACTCGGGGCACTGAAGCGGCTCCAAGTCTGGCTCGCCATCCTGATCGGGATTGTCGGCTTCGGCGGCTTCTTCGCCACCTATACCTACATCGCGCACACAATGACCTTCGTGGCGGGCATCCCTTCGTCCCTGCTGCCCCTGGTGGTTGCCCTCTATGGCCTGGGCATGGTCGCCGGCAATATCGTGGGCGGGCGGATCGCGGACAGATCCGTACTGGGAACCATCTACCGGGTGCTCCCCGGCATCGCCGTTGCCCTGGTGGTCTACGCCGTCGCGGTCCAGTGGCCGTGGTCCGCGTTTGTCATGGTGTTTGTGGTGGGGGCGGCCGGGTCGATGCTGGTGCCGGCACTGCAGGCCCGCCTGCTGGATGCGTCCCCCGACGCGCCCTCACTCGCTTCCTCCCTCAACCACGCGGCGCTGAACGTGGCCAACGCACTGGGCGCCTTCCTGGGCGGCGTGGTGATCGCTTGGGGCTGGGGCTACGTGGCCCCTGCCCTGGTAGGTGCCGTCCTGGCCATCCTGGGCTTGGGCGTGGCCATCGTCAGCGGCGTACTGGAACGCAAAAAGCCGCTGATCGCCTGATCCACTGGATCGAGCGGCCAGCGGGCTCTTGGTTGGCGTGGCCCTAAGGGGGCGCCATTAACGCGGCAGGACTCAGGCTTTCGCGTCCTGCTCGCCCGCGCTCCCAGCCGCAGCCTCCGCCGGCGCCCCGCGCCTCGTTTCTTCCGCCCGGCGGAGGTCCGGTTCCTGGTAACGACGCGGGCAAGTACGGGATCCGGACTGGAAAGACGAGCAGCCACGCTCGGCTCCGCCTGCGAATACGGTACCTGCCGTAGCCTCGGACACGTGCCCCTGGCAGGCCGTAAGGCTACTGACAATAAGGGGGCTGTGTGTTAGCTTGATGCAATATCGGGAAGATTTCGTCCCGGTGAATAAATAAGGAGGAGACATGGGTTTTCTTGCTTGGATTATTCTCGGCCTCATAGTGGGGGCCATTGTTAAGGCCGTTATGCCCGGCAGAGTGGGCGGCGGCTGGGTCACCAGCCTAATTCTTGGTGTGGTTGGTGCAATTGTGGGCGGCTACATCGGCAGCCTGCTCTTCGGCAGGGGCGACCTTGCATTCTTTGACCTCGGCACCTGGATCCTCGCCATCATTGGCGGCCTGGTGGTTGCCGGCGTCTACGGCGCAATCACGGGACGCAGCAAGAGCACTCGCGCACCCTGATTCCCGTCCAACTATTTGAATTTCACAGCAAGGGCCCCGGATGATCAACCGGGGCCCTGCCATTTAAGCCGAGATCGGCGGGCCGTCCTGCTGGGACCGGGCGCTGGCATAAAGACAGACGGTTGCCGCTGTCCCGAGGTTAAGGCTCTCGGCCGCCCCATAAACCGGCACGGCGACGCGGTGGTCGGCCAGGCCCAGTTCAGCCTCCGAAAGCCCCTGCGCTTCGTTTCCAAACAGCCAGGCCGTGGGGCCTTCAAGGGCATAGGCCGATTCGGTACCGGACGCGCCCAAACGGCGTGCGGCATTCTCGTCCTGGAGGACGTCCAGGTTGAGGCTGCCATGACCGTCCGCGGCCAGGAGCCCTATCCCCCGGGACCGGCAGGCTGCGGCAACGACGTCAATATCGGCGCCCAGGACTACCGGCAGATGGAACAGCGAGCCGGCCGTCGACCGGACTGCCTTCGGGTTATAGATGTCCACGCTGGATCCGGTGAGCACCACAGCGTCAGCGCCCGCGGCGTCTGCTGCCCGCAAAACCGTTCCCGCATTGCCGGGATCCCTGACCTGGCAGAGGACGGCGATAAGGCGGGGACCGGCGTCGAGCACTTCCTCCAGGGTGACATCCACGAAGCCGCAGACCGCGATAATGCCCTGCGGATTGACGGTGTCCGCCATGGCGGCCAGCACCTCATCGGTGGCCAGGCGCGCGGACGCCCCTTCAGCCAGCTCATCGAACTCCGGGTAACGGTCAAGGCAGGCCTCACTGGCAAAGACCTCGTGCACGACTCCCGGCGCACCAGCGGCCAGCCGCTGCTGGTGGAGCCTCAGGGCTTCGCGTACGGCCTGGGGTCCTTCGGCGAGGAACCGCCCCCGCTTTAAACGGGCCGGGCGCCCGGCAAGCCTTGCCACGTCCCTCACCCGATCAGCTCGGGGGTTGGAGAGTGGAAAGTCTTGCGGGCGCCCGGTTTCGTTCATATAAGAACCTTAGTTGCTGTTCAAGCAGGTTCCCGAACTACCCAGAACGGTAGTTACTAGACAGCGGCCTCGTCAGCAGCAGGCTTCTTGGCGGCCTTTGCCTTGGGAGCCTTTGCAGCCTTGGCCTTGGGGGCTTCAGCCTGGACGGCCGGGGCGGACGTGTCTGCAGGCAGGGCGTCCTTGGCAATCTTCACCAGAGCGGCGAAAGCATTGGCGTCGGAGACAGCCAGCTCGGCCAGCATGCGGCGGTCAACCTCAACCTCAGCGGCCTTCAGGCCCTGGATCAGGCGGTTGTAGGTGAGGCCGTTGGCGCGGGATGCAGCGTTGATGCGCTGGATCCACAGGCGACGGAAGTCGCCCTTCTTCTTCTTACGGTCACCGTAGCTGTACACAAACGAGTGCAGCAGCTGCTCTTTGGCCTTGCGGTACAGGCGTGAGCGCTGCCCCCGGTAGCCCTTTGCGCGTTCGAGGATAACCCTGCGCTTCTTGTGGGCGTTTACCGCCCGCTTCACACGTGCCACGTGCGTACTCCTTCAAAATTCTGATCCCAAGCGTCTACTGCCGGAAACCCGGCCGGCCTGAGAAGGCTTTATGGTAGGTGACTGCTGCCAGGAGGCAATCAGCCGAAATACTTGGAAATTAGATGCCGAGCATCTTCCGGATGACCTTGGCGTCGCCCTTGAAGACGATCTTGTCGCCGGCAAGGCGGCGGGTCAGCCTGGAGGACTTGTGCTCGAGGTAGTGGCGGCGGTTGGCCTGCTGGCGGCGCAGCTTGCCGCTGCCGGTCAGCTTGAAGCGCTTCTTAGCACCACTGTGGGTCTTCATCTTCGGCATGGGAACCGATCTCCTTACGTATCCGCAGACTGCTCTGCAGTTCTTTCGTGCAGCCACCCCTGCGGGCGGCGTGCTGGTTGCTTGCTGCAGGAGGAGAACCTCCGGCAGCTTTGAACTAGGTGGTCTTCTTGCCAGCCGGCTTCGGCGCCGCCTTGGGGGCGGGCCGGGCAGCAGGCTTCGGCGCTGCAGGCCTGGCCACCGGCTTCGGCATCGGGACTGCGGCGGGCTTGGGAGCTGCCGGCGCCGGAACCTCTGCGGCCGGCCTGGCCGCTTCCGGAGCCTTTGCTGGCGCAGGCGCTGCCTTGGGGGCCTCGCGCCTCGGAGCTGCCGCCTTGGGGGCTTCAGCTTTCGGGGCGGCCTGCTTTGGCGCCTCCTGCTTCGGGACTTCCCGCTTCGGGGCTTCCTGCTTCGGGGCTTCCTGCTTTGGTGCTTCCTGCTTCGGGGCTTCCGTTACGGGAGCCTCGGCTGCAGGGGTCACCTCAGCGGGAGCTTCAGACGCTGTCGGCGCCTCAACCTCGGGTGCCTCGGTTTCCGGCTCAGTTGTAATGGCGAAACCTTCCGGGAGAAGGTCAGCCAGTGACTGCGTCAGCGGTGCCTGGTCGTCGCCGGAGACGTCGATGCGCCCCGTTGCCTTGGCTTCGTTCTGCGCCTTGGCTTCTGCACGCTGCGTGGCGCGGCGTGCTTCTGCTTTGGCTTCAGCCTTGTTCTTCAGCGGACCCACAACCATGACCATGTTGCGGCCGTCGATGCGGGGGCTGGACTCAACAACGCCAACTTCGGCGACGTCATCAGCGAAGCGCTGGAGAAGACGGATGCCCATCTCCGGGCGCTGCTGCTCACGGCCGCGGAACTGGATCATTGCCTTGACCTTGTCACCTGCACCAAGGAAGCGCAGTGCATGCCCGCGTTTGGTCTCGTAGTCGTGGGTGTCAATCTTCAGGCGGAAACGGATTTCCTTCAGAACTGTGTTGGTCTGGTTCTTCCGGGCTTCACGTGCCTTGACAGCGGCCTCGTACTTGTACTTGCCGAAGTCCATCAGCTTGCACACCGGAGGCTTCGCCTGAGGTGCAACTTCAACGAGATCAAGGTCGGACTCGGCAGCCAAACGCAGGGCATCCTCAATACGGACGATTCCTACCTGTTCACCTGCAGGGCCGACCAGCCGCACCTCGGGGACGCGGATACGCTCATTGATTCTTGGCTCGCTAATGTTAAAGCTCCTGTGATTGTTGTGGGTATTCCACCGGCAAAATAGAGAAGGCCCCCAATTGCCGGAGCAATCGAAGGCCTCGAAGATCGGATGTGCCATCCTCCGCGGAGGTTGCACGCATCATCCCGCCATAAGCTGGGTAATGCCCGACCAGGTACCCGGCAACCTTGCTTCCCAGGAAGTAATTCCTGCGGGAAAACGGCTGACGCGGGTGGGAGAGGACTCCGCTTGCACACTGGGTGCCATTCTACAGAAAAAAACCCGCCCGGCGCATCCCAGCGCCGGTGGGGATCATCCATAACAAATAACGACATCCAGTCGGTCTGTGACAAGCTTACCAGTATGAGCACCCCAGACAGTAATTCACACGTTTACCAGGCCGCCGACGCCCAGGGGGACGTCACCCAGCAAATCCGCGACATCTCCGAGGTTCCGGCCATTGAGGTCATCACCACCGCCGCCGTCCACCTCATGAGCGCGGCAGCCGTGAAACTGGGCCTCGCTGCCGAGGACAACGCCGAGGAACTCAAGGATCTGGACGAGGCCCGGAAGCTCATCACAGCCCTCGCCGGGCTGGTCACCGCCGCAGCACCCGAAATCGGTTCGCAGCACGCCGGCCCCTTGCGTGACGGCCTGCGTTCACTGCAGCTGGCCTTCCGCGAAGAGTCGATCATCCCCGATGCTCCGGGCAAGGGGCCAGGCGAGAAGTACACCGGCGCGGTGAACTGACAGGAAGCCCCCAAACTCCGAGTCCCTCCCCAAGTAAGTAGCAGTAGGTGTCGTTATGGACGTCCAAAACAACACCTTCTGCTACTTACTTGGGGGCGTTGACGAGTCGAGCGGACCATGGCGGTCTGCCCGCCGTCGTCGTGATTCCGGCAGTTGCCCGCACCTCAAAGCTAACCGTCAGGGCGCAGTGCGCGTCTCATCGATTGCTCCGTAAACGCCGTTTTGAGAGCCCTGAAGGGCGCCTACGGAGCAATCGATGAGAAGGAGGGCCTCAGGCAGCGGCACGGCTGCGGCGGCGTTGCTGCAAAAGCAGTCCGACGAGGCACAGCGCCACGCCGGCAACGCCGACGGATACGAACCCGCCGGACGGTCCGCTGGAGTCGATGAAGACGCCCGCGAGTGGTGCGCCAAGTGCGACGCCGCCTGTCAGCGCGGAGCCGTACCAGCCCATTGCCTCACCGCGGCGGTCCTCAGCTACCAGGTCCGCCACTTTCTCGGAGGCGGCCGACAACACGGGGGCGCACAGGAGGCCGGGCAGGATCGAGGCAAAGGCCAGCGTCCAGGTATCGTGCGCGAAGCCCATCGGGATAGTCAGCGCAGCCATTCCCAGGAGCAGCACAACCGGCGAGACCGGGCGGTGCATGGCGCCGTAGACGAGGCCGCCGATCACGGACGCGGCACACCAAAAGAGGAAGACGATGCCGATTTCGCCTTGGTGTCCGCCCGTCTCGAGAGCGGCAACAATGCCGACGTCGGTACCGCTGAGCACCATGCCGGCGCCCGCCGCCACCGCGAAGACGGCTGCGACGGTGGCGGTGAACCACGCGAAGTTGTGTGACATCCTGCCCCTGATCCCGGGGCCGCCGTGAGCTCCTGCGGGCACGAGCTCGGCCGCGGCCTCCTGGAGGTGGGCCGGGGCGGCGGAGACCACGGCCACTTCCGCCGCGTGGCGCTGGTCCGCCTCACACTCCTCGGTCTGCGCGGCGCTGCGGGTAGGCGGGTTGAACCACATCAGAAAGAGCCCGGCCAGCGAAGTGGACACCCCCACGATGGTGAGGCCCAGGACTGAGTAACCGCTGGTGGCCACCACGGCCCCCGCGGCAGGGCCGATCATAAACACCATCTCGGTGGTGATGGCGTCCAGGGCGAAGGCGGTGCGCCGCTGGTCGCCGTCCGCCAGGACGCCCAGCGACTGGCGGACCACGCTGAAGATCGGGAGGGTCAGCAGCCCGCCGATGAAGACCAGCGGCAGCAGCCACTCGTAGGACACGTGGGGAACCGCCGACCAGATGACCGTTTCGGACACAACTGACGGGATGAGGGCCCTGCGCAGGCCGACGGTGTCCACACGGCGGCCGCGCCAGGGCGCCCCCACAGCAATACCGATGGTCATTACGGCAGCAGCGGCACCGGCGGCGGCGTAGCCTTTGTCCAGCGTGAGGACGATGTGGAGGGTCAGCAACACGCCAGCGGCGGAGTGCGGGATGCGGGCAATCATGCCTACGAGCAACAACCGCCTGATGGGGCGGACGGCGAGCAGCTCCCGGTATAGAGCGAAATTCACGGAGAATCCTTTGGTCTGCCGCGGCAGCCCGAGGGATCTCCCCGCTGACCGTCAGCTATTGTACAGCGCGCCTCAACTTGATTTCGATCGAGTCGACCCGCTCTCCAAACAATACATTCCGCGACCAGGCGGCCTGGAGTCCGGCAACCAACTCCTGGACCGCGGCGGCGTCAAGGCCGTCCTCAAGGTACAGCACCACCTGGAGTTCGGGTCCAGCGCCTCCGCCGGGCAACGTCTCTCCGGTCCCGGTGGCCGAGGCGACGCCTGCGCCAGGCAGGAGTCCTATGTTCCGGACGGCAGGAAATCTGGCAGCTGCGTCGGCTATGCTGCCGGCCACTTCGCCATCCAGGTAGGAGGGCACCCAGGGGCGCTGCTGGGCCAGGGCCCACAAGGCGGGCCGCCGGACCACAAACGTGACCTCGGAGCCTGGATCAAGGACCAGGAGCTCGGCCTCTTCCGACACCGCGGAGAGGGCGGCCCTCGGGGCGTAGACAGCTACCGGCCGGGCATCGGGGTGCCAGTCGGCCAGTGCCTTGGCGGATGTGAAGGCCGGCATGGCGTTCCGGCCGTCGGCCGCCTTCAGCATCACCAGCGCCATGTCCGCCTGCTTGTCCGATACCAGCGCGCCAGCCCCCTCGGCTTCCTCCGCAAGCTGGGCAATGATGGGGATAAAGACCCTGGCCGTGGCCAGCGAGGCTATGACGGCCGCCTCGTCACCGCTTCCGTTCCGAAGCGCCGTGACTGCGGCGAGGTAGCCGGCGTCGGCCGTGCCGTCGTCGTCCTCGAAGTTGTGGACCTTACCGTCGTCCCCGGCCAGGCTGCGGCCCTGCCAGGGCTGGCCGGCCGAGTCCGCCGGGCCGCCGGCCCCGGCGAGGGCTGCCGCGATGTGGCCGGGCAGGTGGCGCGGCGCCGGCCCGGCTGTGCTGGGAACGCTGCCGGACGCAGCTTCTTCACCGGGTGCGTTGCCGTTCTTGTCCATCCTGTCAGGGTGTCCGGCGGGCTCTAGCGCCGGCCGGCGACGTCGAGGGCCTCGGGCAGGGTGAAGGCACCGGCGTAGAGCGCCTTGCCCACGATGGCGCCTTCGACTCCCAGCGGGACGAGGGACCGGAGCACCTTAAGGTCATCGAGGCTGGAGATTCCGCCCGAGGCCACGACGGGCTTTCCGGTCTTCTCCACCATCTGGCGCAGCAGTTCGACGTTGGGCCCCTGCAGTGTGCCGTCCTTGGTCACGTCCGTAACCACATACCGGGCGCAGCCCGCCTCTTCCAGGCGGCCAAGGACCTCCCAGAGGTCACCGCCCTCCTTGGTCCAGCCGCGGCCTGCCAGCGTGGTTCCGCGGACGTCGAGGCCGACGGCGATCTTGTCGCCGAAGCGGTCGATGGCGCGGGCCGTCCACTCCGGGTTTTCCAGGGCGGCTGTGCCGAGGTTCACCCGTGCCACGCCAAGGTCCAGGGCAGCTTCGAGGGATTCATCGTCCCGGAGTCCACCGGAAAGCTCCACCTTGATGTCCAGGCGACCCACTACTTCGCGGAGCAGTTCTGCGTTGGAGCCACGGCCGAACGCGGCGTCAAGGTCCACCAGGTGTACCCACTCGGCACCTTGCTGCTGCCAGTTGAGGGCGGCTTCCAGCGGAGTGCCGTAGCTCGTTTCGCTGCCGGCCTCGCCCTGGACCAGCCGGACGGCCTGGCCGTTCACGACGTCGACGGCGGGCAGCAGTTCAAGAACCGGCAGATCGTTTGCGGTGGTCATCTCAAAATCCTCAGGTAGTTGTGCGGCTGGTGGTAGCGGTGGGTCCGGGGCGGGCTAGCTTCCGGGGAGCGTCAGCAGGCAGGCAGCGAGCAGGGACATTCCGGCAAGGACGTAGAAACTTATTTGCGTCCACAGCGGCCTGTGCTGTTGCCGGAACGACAGTGCACCGCCCACGAGGAGGCCGGCGAGCCCCATCAGGACAATGGACCACATCTAGGCGTGGCCGCCGGGGGGCGCCGGCTTCCGCAGGGCGTCGACCCAGTTGCGCAGGAGGCGGGCTCCGGCGTCGCCGGATTTCTCCGGGTGGAACTGGGTGGCGCAGAGCGGGCCGTTTTCCACGGCAGCAATAAACGGCGCACCGTGCTCGGACCAGGTGACCTTGGGCGGAGCCATGCGCGGCTGCACCACGTCGAAGTTCCATTCCTGGACGCCGTAAGAGTGCACGAAGTAAAAACGCTGGTCCTCGACGCCTTCGAAAAGCTTGGACCCTTCCGGGACCTTAACGGTGTTCCAGCCCATATGCGGCACGACCTCTGCAGGGAGAAGCTCCACCTTGCCGGGCCACTCCCCCATGCCTTCGGCTTCGGTGCCGTGTTCCACTCCGGCTTCAAACAGGACCTGCAGGCCCACGCAGATGCCAAGCACGGGACGTCCGCCGGCGACCCGCCGGCCGATAAGGCGGATGCCATCCACCGCTTTCAGTTCACGCATGACCGTTTCGAACGCGCCCACGCCCGGCACTACGAGGCCGTCTGCGTTCAGGACGTCCTCAGGCTTGGAGCTGAGGATGACTTGCGCCCCGGCCCGTTCGAGGGCACGCACGGCCGAGCGGACGTTCCCGGACCCATAGTCGAGCACGGTGACGGTGGGCTTGCCGTCCGGTGATTCCGGCTTCTTCAGGGCGGCAGGGTCAATCACGGCGCCGTCGCGGAGGATCTGGCCGCTCACAGGGCACCCTTGGTGGACGGTATGCCTTCAACCCGGGGGTCGGGCTCAACGGCTGCACGCAGGGCGCGGGCGAACGCCTTGAACTGTGCCTCCACGATGTGGTGCGGGTCGCGGCCTGCCATGACGTTCATGTGAAGGCAGATGCCTGCGTGCAACGTGATGGCCTCAAAGACATGCCTAGTCAGCGATCCTGTGAAGTGGCCACCGATCAGGTGGTACTCCTGCCCGGCAGGCTCGCCGCCGTGGACCAGGTAGGGACGGCCGGAAACATCCACTACAGCGTGCGCAAGGGCTTCATCCAGTGGCACGGTGGCTTCGCCGAAGCGCCGGATGCCGGCTTTGTTGCCCAGTGCTGTGCGCAGGACTTCGCCGAAGGTAATTGCGACGTCTTCCACGGTGTGGTGGACGTCGATGTGGATGTCGCCGGTGGCCTTTACCGTCATGTCAATGAGCGAGTGCTTGCACAGCGCCGTGAGCATGTGGTCATAGAACGGGACTGAGGTGTCGATGTTTGAGACACCGGTTCCGTCGAGGTTGATCTCCACGAGTACTGACGATTCGCTGGTGGCACGCTCCATGCGTGCGGTGCGGGTCGCGGCAGTAGTGGAGCCGGTGGAACTCATGGTCATATGTCCTTTGCGGAGAAGGAGTGATCGCCGGCGCGTACAGCGCGGCTGGTTTAAGTTTAGGCTGGCACGTGCGCCTGGCCGGCCAGGATGGCTTCCAGGGACGTAAGGAAGGCAGTGGTCTCGGTCTCAGTGCCTGCGGTGACGCGCAAATGCCCGGGGATTCCGACGTCCCTGATCAGCACGCCGGCGTTCAGCAGTTGCTGCCAAACGTCGTGGGGCCGGTCCAGGCCGCCGAAGAAGACGTAGTTGGAGTCCGAGGCGGCGGGCTTGAGGCCCATCCGCGTGAGTTCTGCGACGATGCGGTCCCGCTGCCTTTTGATGTCCTCAACATCGGCCATGAGCGCCTCGCGGTGCTGAAGGGCGGCCAGGGCCGTGGCCTGGGTGATGGCGGACAGGTGGTACGGGAGCCGGACCAAGCGCAGGGCGTCTGTCACTTCGGGCGCGGCAGCCATGTAGCCGAGCCGGGCACCGGCCAGGGCAAATGCCTTGCTCATGGTGCGGGAGACGATGAGGCGTTCCCGTCCCGGCAACAGGGTCAACGCGCTGGGCGTGCCGTCGTGGGCAAATTCGTGGTAAGCCTCGTCCACAATCACGATGGTCTGGCTGGCTTCGCCGGCAGCGTAGACAGCCTCAACGACATCGAGACCCAACCCGGTGCCGGTGGGGTTGTTGGGCGAGCACAGAAATACGATGTTCGGTTGCAGTTCTTTCACCTGCAGGGCGGCCGATTCGGCGCTGAGGCCATAGTCGTCCGCGCGCTGGCCTACGACGTACCCGGTGTCTGTGCCACTGGCAAGCAGGGGATACATGGAGTACGTGGGAGGAAAGCCTAGAGCGGTGCGGCCCGGCCCGCCAAAGGCCTGGAGGATCTGCTGCAGCACTTCGTTGGAACCGTTGGCTGCCCAGATGTTCGTCGCGTCAAGACCATGGCCAAGGTACTCGGCCAATGCCTCCCGGAGTTCGGAAAACTCACGGTCCGGGTAGCGGTTCAGGCCCGCCGCGGCCTCTGTGACTGCCGCGCTGATGGCCGCCCTCACATCTGCGGGAACGCCGTGGGTGTTTTCGTTGACGTTCAACAGGATGGGAACATCCAGCTGGGGGGCGCCGTACGGGGTCAGGCCACGGAGGTTGCTGCGGAGGGGAAGTCGGTTCAGACGCTCTAGCTGGTCATTCACCTGAACAGTTTAGTGCCGATGCCTTGACCCAGAAAATGTGACGGTTGAAGGCAGTGTTACTTCACAGGCACAAACAGTTGCTGGCCCGGCAGCACGGTGCCCGCGGTGAGGTTGTTGAGCTGGACGATGTCCGCGATCACATCGCGGGCGTCCCGGTCCGGCGCCACCGCGGCAGCAATCCCCCAGAGCGATTCGCCGGCCTGCACCGTGACGGAGACCGTAGGCGTGACCGCCAGGTCAGCGACTGAGTCAGCGGCCTTCGCGGGGGCGTTCAGGAATCCAGCCAGCAGGAAGAGCACCGCTGCGAGCAGGACCAACGGAATGCCGATCAGGACCACCCGGCCGCGTCGCGTCAGGCGAAGGGGAGGCAAAGTCCCCTTGCGGGACCGCACCTCCGGCACTGACGTGAGGTGCTGCACTGAGACAAACTGCGGACGGGAGTCCTGTGATGCTGAAAAAGCTGACATGAAATGAGCCCTCCTGGACCATACTGTGCTGCCCGGTGTGTCCGTTCCACTGGCCCCTGAGAGGCCGCCCCGGATATTCGAATATTCGAATGCCCCGATACGCGAATAGAACACATGTTCGAACGTTACTGCTTCTGTTTTAGCACTTATCAACGAACATTGTCGAGACTCGCTAGAACAAATGTTTGAAAAAGCGATGTGGCTGGCCTACGTTTGAATCAAAGGTCATCCACCTGAAGTACAACCACCTCCGTAGTTGATCACCAGGGTCTGACAATCCATGCCGGAGGCTTCCGGCACCCGGAGCCGGGAAGCCTCCGGGGCAACGGAAAGGCATTGGCGAACATGGCAGCACCAGCCGCCGGCGGCAGCGGGACCCAGCGGGGTCAGCAGCCCCAGAGGACTCCCAAGGGGCTGACTGCCCGCCAAAAGAAAATCCTGGAAACCATCCAGCGCTCAGTCAATGACAACGGGTACCCCCCGTCCATGCGCGAAATCGGTGACACCGTGGGCCTGGCCAGCCTCTCCAGCGTGACGCATCAGCTGTCACAGCTTGAGAAGCTGGGATACCTGCGCCGGGACCCGAAGAGACCGCGGGCCATGGAAGTTCTCATGCCGCTCACCCTCGACGGCGGAACAGTAAAGGCTGCAGGTTCAACTGGACCCGCCGCCCTGCGCGGCAACAGCGGGGGAACAGTGACCGAACTGCCCACTGCCATGGACACGGCCATGGTTCCCCTGGTTGGACGGATCGCGGCCGGCGGCCCCATCCTTGCGGACCAGATGGTGGAGGACGTCATGCCCCTCCCACGCCAACTGGTAGGGCAGGGCGAGCTGTTTATGCTCAAGGTGGCCGGCGACTCCATGGTGGATGCGGCTATCTGCGATGGCGACTGGGTGGTGGTGCGCCGCCAGGCTGATGCAGTTAACGGGGACATCGTCGCTGCCCTGCTGGACGACGAGGCCACCGTCAAGACTTTCCGCCAGAGGGACGGCCACACCTGGCTGCTGCCGCAGAACACCCAATACGAACCCATCCTTGGCGATCACGCCACCATCATGGGCAAGGTCGTTTCAGTCCTGCGCTCCCTCTAGGAACCGCACGCTGCAGACCGGAACAGGCCACGCCCGCTCCCCCGCCCCGCTGAATCGGGCAGGGAACGGGCGTTTCCTGTTCAGGGGCGTTGTTCCGGGAGCGTTTCCTGTTCAGGGGCGTTGTTCAAGGGGCAGTGTCAGGCACTGTCTTTGGACAGCCGCTCCAGAGCCGCGAACGCGATCTTCCGGTCCGTGGTTGGCCAGAATGGCGGCAGCGCGCCCCGAAGGAACCCGGCGTAACGTTCCGTGGCCAGGCGTGAGTCGAGCACGGCCACCACACCCTTGTCGCCTGTGGACCGGATCAGCCGGCCGGCCCCCTGCGCCAGCCGGATGGCAGCATGGGTGGCTGAGACCGACATGAAGCCATTGCCGCCTGCCTGGGCCACCGCCCGGGACCGGGCAGTCATGAGTGGGTCGTCGGGCCGCGGAAACGGTATGCGGTCAATCACCACCAGGCGGCAGGAGCCCCCCGGTACGTCGACGCCTTGCCACAGGGACATGGTCCCAAAAAGGCAGGTATCGGGCTCGTCGGCGAACTGCTTGACCAGCGCGGTCATCGTGGAATCGCCCTGGCAAAGGATGCTCAGTCCCAACCGGGGCCGCAAGGCGTATGCTGCCTCTTCTGCGGCGCGACGCGAGGAGAACAGGCACAGGGCACCCCCGCCGGAGGCCCTGATCAACGCCTCGAGTTCTGCCAAGGCCTCAGGCGACACGCCGCGTCCCGGCTTGGGCAGGTGCCCGGCCACGTAGAGGATCCCCTGCTTCGGGTAATCAAAGGGGGAACCGACATCAATGCCGGTCCAGCTCGGCGCGCCCTGGCCCACCAGTCCCAGTCCGCCGGCCGCCGGCTCAAACGCCGAGCCGATGGCCAAGGTGGCCGACGTCAGCACCACGGTGTGGCCTTCGAAAAGGCCCTCCCGCAGCTTCCCTGCGACACTGAGCGGCGCAATGTTGATCAAAGCCGGCGAGGAGTCGTCGGGCTGCGCGTAGCCTTGCTGCGGATCGAAAGTGCTGGCGCGGGAGAACCACACCACCTCGCGGTTTTCACGGGCCGCGATGAGCCGTTCACACAGCTCCAGGATCAGCATCAGGCGCGACCGGGCGAGCTGCCGTCCGCCGTCGGCCGTTTGGCTGCTGTCCCCCTTGGAGTCGGACAGGGCGGCCCGGCAGGCGTCACGCAACTGGTCCACGCAGTCCAGTTGCTCCTCATTAAGTCCATTGGGAAGGAGTCCGCTGGGCGCCCCTGCCAGGGCAAGCTCCAGGTTTGCGGCCGCAGCGTTGAGGGCATCGACAGTGATGGCCGTGTGCTTCCGGGCCCCGGCAGCCGCGGCATGAACCATCGCCACCGACAGCTGCCCGGACACCGCACCGGTCACCCGGTCCTGGAGTTCATGGGCCTCATCCACCACCACAACGTCGTATTCAGGCAGCACGGCCAGGCCCTCAAAGGCACTGACCGCGAGCATGGCATGGTTCGTGACCACAACATCTGCGTCGGCGGCGTCGTGGCGGGCAAGCTCGCTGAAGCATTCGGCCGCCATCGGGCATTTCTGCGCCCCCAGGCATTCCATTGAGGTGACCGAGACCTGGCGCCAGGCACGGTCCGTGACGCCGGGAAGGAGTTCGTCACGGTCGCCCGTGGTGGTTTTTTGCGCCCATTCCCGCAGGCGCACCACTTCCCTGCCCAACTGCGACGCAGGCCCTCCAAGGGCGGCGGCGAAGTGCGGCACGCTGGTGTCCTCGCCGAGGGAAAACAGCTGGCCTTCGGCGGGCTCCTCCGAAGGAAACCCGCCTTCGAGCTTGTGCCGGCACACGTAGTTCGAACGGCCCTTAACCAAGGACACCTTGACCGGGCGGTCCAGGGCCGGCGTGATGGTCTCAAGCAACCGCGGGAGGTCACGTCCCACGATCTGCGTCTGCAGGGCAAGGGTGGCAGTGGAAACCAAGGTGGGCTTGTTGCTCACGAGTGAGTGCGCAATGAGCGGAATCAGGTAAGCCAGTGACTTGCCCGTTCCTGTACCGGCCTGGACCAGGAGATGGTCACCGGTTTCGATGGCACGGGCCACCTGCCTGGCCATCTCGTGCTGCCCGCTGCGGCTTTGCCCGCCCATCCCGGCCACGGCACGGTCGAGCAGTTCAATCACGAACTGCTCGCCGGCCGTGGCAGACGACTCACCTGCCACCGGTTCAGCCATTGCTGACGAATGATTCCAGTTCAGCCGCGAGGCCCTCCCGGACCATTACCACTGCCCGCGTCCCGTCCTCGCCATGGTCAAGGCTCAGGATTTCGGCGTCGGTGTCGTGCAGCTTACTGATCACGTCGCCGCGGTCGTAGGGAATGAGGAGCTCGAGCTTAACGCTGGGCCGAGGGATGGAGTTGCTGATTTCGCGCAGCAGCTCGGCGATCCCCTCCCCCGTCCGGGCCGATACCACGACGTGGCGGGGCTCGCGCTGCCTGAGGCGCTCCACCACAAACGGATCCGCGGCATCTGCCTTATTGAGGACAATGATTTCCGGCACCTTGCGGGCATCCACCTCGCTGAACACCTTGCGGACGGCCGCGATCTGTCCCTCAGGGTCAGGATGCGAGACGTCCACCACGTGCAGGATGAGGTCCGCGTCCGCTACCTCCTCCAGTGTGGAGCGGAACGCCTCCACGAGTTGCGTCGGAAGGGATCGGACAAAGCCCACGGTGTCCGCCAGGGTGTAGCCCAGGCCATCCGCGGTCTCCGCCTTGCGAACGGTGGGATCCAGGGTAGCGAACAGCGCGTTCTCCACCAGTACACCGGCGTCGGTCAACCGGTTCAACAACGACGACTTCCCGGCGTTGGTGTACCCGGCGATGGCAACGGACGGCACGGAATTACGACGCCGGTTGGCCCGTTTGGTTTCCCGGGCGGGCTTCATCGCGGCGATCTCCCGCCGCAGCTTGGCCATGCGGGTCCGGATGCGGCGGCGGTCCAGTTCGATCTTCGTCTCACCGGGACCACGGGAACCCATACCGGCACCTGCGCCACCAACCTGGCCACCGGCCTGTCTGGACATGGATTCGCCCCAGCCACGCAGGCGCGGCAGCAGGTATTCAAGCTGGGCAAGTTCCACCTGGGCCTTGCCTTCGCGGCTCTTGGCGTGCTGGGCGAAGATGTCCAGGATCAGGGCCGTACGGTCAATGACCTTGACCTTGACGATGTCCTCCAGTCCGCGCCGCTGGGACGGCGCCAGCTCGGCGTCCACCACCACGGTGTCGGCGCCGGTGGACATCACGATTTCCTTGAGTTCCATGGCCTTGCCAGACCCGAGGAACGTCCCAGGGTCCGGTTTTGCCCGTCGCTGGACCATGCCGTCCAGGACCTCCGAACCGGCAGTCTCGGCCAACGCGGCAAGCTCACGCAGTGAGTTCTCTGCGTCGGCGAGTGTTCCTTCGGCCCACAAGCCGGCAAGCACCACACGCTCCAGGCGGAGCTGACGGTATTCGACTTCAGTGACGTCTTCGAGCTCCGTTGACATCCCCGCCGTACGGCGGAGCGCCCGGCGCTCTTCGAGGTCCTGCTGATCGCCGTCGTAGGCGCCGTGCTCTTCGTCAAGGCGGGAAATCGCCTGTGCTTTGCCGAACACAGCCCTGCCGTCGCCTTCAGCGGCGGGGCTTCGCTTTGCCGGAACGTCCTTGGAGAGAATCCGGTCGATGACAGCTTGGATTTCCTCCGGGCTCATATCCTGGGCTGCTGGATCGGATCCGGTGTTGGGCTGGCTGGTCATGGTCTCCTTTGAAGATTCGGCATTTCCAGAATAGTGCCGATTGCTGGTGAGTGGGGACGTATTCGCGCTGGGCTGACGGCTGGCGGTCATCCTGGCCTCCTGTCTGCTGCGCGCGCCGTACAAAGCGGTGGCGCACAACGTAGGATCCACGCCTCAAGGAAGCGTGGTGAGAGTGGTAGGCGCCGGCAATGTCAGGAAGGGCACACCAGGGAGGCTGGCTTCGAGTATTGCCCGGCGGTCGGGCCAGGCGGCACAGGCCTGGTCGATGACGCATGTGCGGAAGGTAAAACCTGCATCGCTGCGGGACATGGCTTCGGGACGGGTTCAACCCGTGCCGGCTACTCGAAGATCAGGAACATGCCTTCCAGACTAGCAGACCGATTCCCGCGCAGTTTCCCTTACGCTTCGGGGCCAACTAATCTGGCCAGTTATGGAGTCCGCACACTATTTCAGCGCATCGCCCGCAGGGCCCTTCACCCGTAAGCCACTCACGGTGGATCTGGCCGGGGAGACGCGCACGCTGCAGACTTCCGCCGGTATTTTCAGCCCCGACGGGATCGACAAGGGTACTGCCGTACTGCTCGCTGAAGTTCCGGCCCCGTCACCGGAAGGGAACCTCCTGGACATCGGCTGCGGCTGGGGTCCCATTGCGCTCACGATGGCCCTGCGCTCACCCGGCGCGCACGTCTACGCGGTGGACGTCAACGAACGCTGCATCACGCTGACGAACGAGAATGCGGCTTCGCTCGGCCTGGACAACGTCACCGCCAGCGCACCGGAGGACGTGGACCCAGGGCTGCGCTTTGACACCATCTGGTCCAACCCGCCCATCCGGATCGGCAAGGACGAACTCCATGCCCTGTTGAAGCTGTGGATTCCGAGGCTGGCACCGGGCGGGTCAGCATGGCTGGTGGTCCAGAAGAACCTTGGCTCCGATTCCCTGCAGCGGTGGCTGTCGCAGGAGTTGGACGCCTCGTTCACGGTCACCCGGGAAGCCACGGCAAAATCCTTTAGGATTCTGCGGGTCAGGAAAGCGTCCCGCTAGCGACAATTACCGCCGGGCCGCTGAGCTCGACGTGTTCGTGTCCTCCGGCTCCGGCAAAAAACTTAACGCCGACGACGCCGCCTGGCACTTTAACGTTCCACGCGTCCGGCGCCTCGGCCCCGGCCCAATGCCTGATGGCCACGGCAGCGGCGCACGCGCCGGTGCCACACGACTGGGTCTCTCCGACACCGCGTTCGTGGACCCGCATGGTAATAGTGCCCACGCCGTTGTGCACCAGCGGCTCTGAGGGGACCACAAATTCGACGTTGGTTCCGTTCGCCGGGGTTGGATCAACGTGCGGGGCAGTGAAGAGCCGGGTGGCCTCCAGTTC
Organism: Arthrobacter sp. B6; assembly: GCF_001663775.1. Classification (GTDB taxonomy): domain Bacteria; phylum Actinomycetota; class Actinomycetes; order Actinomycetales; family Micrococcaceae; genus Arthrobacter. The sequence continues at coordinate 880,572 of NZ_KV467168.1, forward strand.
GGAAAGCTCGGCGAGGGCGACCACCGTGTGCGGGTTGCCCATGCTGACTGAGAGGGCGGGGCGGGGTACTTCCAGGCCGTCGGCAGTGACCAGGGAGTCCATGGCTTTGGCGGTGGCTTCCCCAGGAAAGATGAACTCCCAGGGACCCATGTCGACGGCGTAGTCCTCGCCTGTGCGGACAACAGTCTTGACCCCGCCGCGGGTCCCGATGGTCAGCGCGCCGCCGTCGGGCAGGTCAACCAGGCCCTCGGCCCGGAGGAAGTGGACAAAGACCCGGACGCCGTTGCCGCACATCTCGGAAATGGAGCCGTCCCCGTTGCGGTAGTCCATGAACCACTCCGCGTCCGGGGCGGCGTCCAGCAGTTCGCGGCCCTCGGGCAGGAAACGCGACGGCACGGCCCGGATGAGTCCGTCGCCGCCAATGCCGCGGTGCCTGTCACAGAGTGCAGCGGCCTGGTCGGCTGCGATGGTGTGAACCCCGTCAGGATCAGCGATCAGGACAAAATCGTTGCCTGTGCCATGCCCCTTCGAAAAACGGAGCCCGCCGAGGGTGGGGAAGGCGGGCTCTAGGGTCTCAGCGGGGGTAGCGTCCATAGTCCAAGGTTACCGGCCACCTGCGGGGCATCAGAAACCCGCGGTCATAGGAGTTTTTGTCCACGTTTGGCGACTTCCGGTGGCTGGAAGTCGCCGTAAGTGGACAAAAACTCCTGGGGGGGGCGGCCGGTCAGGCGGACCGGGTCACCTGCACAGGGCCACCGCGTGCGCTTCCAGTTCGGGGTCCTGCCAGTCCAGCCAGCTGATCCGGGGATCAGCACGGAACCAGGTGAGCTGCCGCCGGGCGAACTGCCGCGTGGCCACGATGGTCTCTTCGGCCGCTTCCTCCACCGTGGCGCCGCCGTCGAGGACCTTGAGGAACTGGGAGTAGCCCAAGGCCCGAGGGGCCGTCTTGCCGCGCCGCAGCCCTGCCGCGTCCAGCCGCCGGACCTCCTCAAGCAGGCCCTTGTCAACCATGCCCTGAACGCGCTGCGCAAGCCGTTCGCGGAGTTGGTCACGGTCCACAGCCAGGCCGATCTGGACGGCAGGCTGGAAATACTCCCGCCGGGGCATGAAGGAGCTGAAAGGCCGGCCGGTGAGCTGTTGGACTTCCAGCGCCCTGATGATTCGGCGGGCATCCGAGACCCGGCCGGCCGAAACAGGGTCAACGTCGCGGAGGCGTGCCAGAAGCGGGCCAGCGCCTTGGGCGGCATAGTCTGCTTCCAGCTGGCTCCGGACCGCAGGGTCCGTACCGGGGAATTCCAGGACGTCCAGCGCGGCCCGTACGTAAAGGCCTGAACCGCCGGCCAGGATGGCCCGTTTCCCGCGTTCCTGGATGTCCTCGATGACGGCGCGGGCCTGTTGCTGGAAGTCGGAGACGCTCGCCTCCTCGGTCACGTCCAGGGTGTCCAGAAGATGATGGGGCACTCCCCTGCGCTCCGCCGTCGTGATTTTCGCCGTCCCGATGTCCATGCCGCGGTAAAACTGCATGGCGTCGGCGTTTATCACCTCGCCGTCCAGGGCCAGCGCGAGGTTTACGGCGAGATCGGACTTACCGGAGCCGGTGGGACCTACAACGGCTAGGACCGGTGGGGATGCCACCGGTCAGGCGCTGCGGACCGGCAGCGACGGCATGCCGAGCGAAACGCCGGTACGGCTGGTTCCGGTCTTTGCAGAGCCCGGGGCCGGAGCGCCGCAGGAGTCTGCCTGCGACCTGTCCCAGGCGTCACCTGCGCGTGATCGCCGGAGGCTGTAGTCCTCCAGGGCGGGGTCGGCCACCAGGTGGAAAGCAGCGGCTTCAGTGATGGTGACCGTCACAAGGTCACCTGGCCGCGGCGCCGGCGCCCCGTCGGGAACAGAAAAATGCACCAGGCGCTGGTCCTGGGAGCGTCCGGACAGCCGGTGGGTTTCCCCGGCCTTGCGTCCCGACTGGGCGGTGACCATGACTTCCACCCGGCGGCCCAGCTGTTTGGCGTTTTCCTCAGCGGCGATTCTGTCCTGCAGCGCGGTCAGCCGTTCGAAGCGTTCCTGGACAATAGCCTTGGGCAGCTGGTCCGGGAGGTCGGCGGCCGGGGTGCCCGGGCGCTTGGAGTACTGGAAAGTGAATGCCGTAGCGAAGCGGGATTTCTCCACAACATCAAGGGTGGCCTGGAAGTCCTCCTCGGATTCGCCGGGGAAGCCGACGATGATGTCGGTGGAGATGGCCGCGTGCGGGATCTTCTCGCGGACCTTGTCCAGAATCCCGAGGAATTTGGTGGACCGGTAGGAGCGCTTCATGTCCCGGAGGACTTTGTCTGAACCGGACTGCAGCGGCATGTGCAGCTGCGGCATCACATTTGGCGTTTCAGCCATGGCGTGGATGACGTCGTCGGTGAAGGCTGCCGGATGCGGGCTGGTGAACCTCACCCGTTCCAGGCCTTCGATCTCACCGCAGGCGCGCAGGAGCTTGGAAAAGGCCTGACGGTCTCCAAACTCAACACCGTAGGAGTTCACGTTCTGGCCGAGCAGGGTGACCTCGATGGCACCGTCATCCACGAGGGCCTGGATTTCAGCCAGGATGTCACCTGGCCGACGGTCCTTTTCCTTGCCGCGCAGGGCCGGAACAATACAGAACGTGCACGTGTTGTTGCAGCCGACGGAGATGGACACCCAACCGGAGTACACCGAATCCCTCTTCGTGGGCAGGGTGGAGGGGAAGACGTCGAGGGATTCGAGAATCTCCAGCTGGGCTTCGCTGTTGTGCCGTGCCCGGTCAAGCAGCGCAGGCAGCGCACCCACGTTGTGGGTTCCGAAGACGGCGTCCACCCACGGCGCCTTCTTGAGGATCGTTTCCCGGTCCTTCTGGGCAAGACAGCCGCCAACGGCGATTTGCATTCCGGGATTGGCGGCTTTCACCGGAGCCAGCATGCCCAGATTGCCGTACAGCTTGTTGTCGGCGTTCTCCCGGACCGCGCAGGTGTTGAACACCACCACGTCCGCATGGTCACCGGCAGCCGGTACATAGCCGGCGTCCTCGAGCATGCCCGCCATCCGCTCGGAATCGTGCACGTTCATCTGGCACCCGAAGGTGCGTACCTGATACGTACGCGGCTGCAGGGCAGGGTCGTCTGGCTGGGCGGTACCGGATGCGGGGGAAGGAATGGTCAAACTCACCTGTTAAGGGTACCGGGTCGACGGAAACGCCGCTTCGACCGGGATGCCATGCTGACAGGCCTACTCGCCGAACGGACTGTCCGGCGGACTGAACGCGCCCTCTTGGCCGGCGTGCGATGCCAGCACCTCGCCCACGATCCGGAAAGCCTGGGACGGCTGGTATCCCTTGCGGGCAAGCATTGACGCCAGCCGTCGTGTGGTCTTGTCCCGCTCGGCCGGCTCGGACAGGTCTGTGCCGGGCCGGAGCTTCCGTTCCACGAGCAGCCGGGCGGCCGCTTCCTCGTCTTCGTCGGAGAGCTGCTCCAGCGCGGTTGCAGCCGTGTCCGCATCGATGCCCTTTTCGGCCAGCTCACGGCGAAGCGCGCCCTTGGCGAGTTTGCGCGACTGCGACCTGCTGCGCACCCACATGTCGGCAAACTCGGCGTCGTTGATCAGCCGCACTTCCTGGAACCTCTCCAGCACGGCCTCGGCAACGTCTTCGGGGATGTTGCGCTCCGCCAGCTTGCGGGACAGCTGCAGCCGGCTTTTCGCCGAGCTGGTCAACTGGCGCAGCACTATGGCCCGGGCAACGGATGCGGGATCCGGCTCAGCGTCGGAAGCTATCGAAGAGTCCGGATCAGGTCCCTCCGGACCGAAACCGGGGCGGCGGCCGCCCCGGTCCCGCCGCCGTCCACCTGAGCCGGCGCCGGTATCAGCACCAGAGGCTAAGCCTGGGCCGAAGCTCTGGCCGTCCTTGAAGCCCGCGGTGTGCTTAGAAGCCGTCAACGGCCTTCAGCTTCGGTGTGTCTTTGGCATCCGTTTCGGCCGGCTTTACTCCGACGCCCAGCTTTTCCTTGATCAGGCGTTCAAGTTCGGCGGCCAGTTCCGGGTTGTCGCGCAGGAACCTCCGGGAGTTCTCCATACCTTGGCCCAGCTGGTCGCCGTCGTACGTAAACCACGAACCGGACTTCTTGATAATGCCGTGTTCCACGCCCATGTCAATGATGCCGCCCTCGCGGGAAATGCCCTGGCCGTAGATGATGTCGAACTCCGCGATCTTGAAGGGCGGTGCCATCTTGTTCTTGACGATCTTGGCCTTGGTGCGGTTACCGACGGAATCGGCACCTTCCTTCAGCGTCTGGATGCGGCGCACGTCAATGCGGATGGAGGCGTAGAACTTCAGGGCCTTGCCACCGGTGGTGGTTTCCGGGGACCCGAAGAACACACCGATCTTTTCACGCAGCTGGTTGATGAAGATGGCCGTGGTCTTGGTCTGGCTCAGGCGGCCGGTGATTTTACGCAGCGCCTGGCTCATCAGACGGGCCTGGAGGCCAACGTGGCTGTCGCCCATGTCGCCTTCAATTTCCGCCCGCGGCACCAGTGCAGCCACGGAGTCAATGACAATCACGTCAAGCGAGCCCGAGCCGATGAGCATGTCCATGATTTCGAGTGCCTGCTCGCCGGTATCCGGCTGCGAGACCAGGAGGGCGTCCGTGTCCACGCCAAGCTTGGCGGCGTACTCGGGGTCCAGGGCGTGCTCTGCGTCGATGAAGGCCGCAATGCCGCCCTGGCGCTGGGCGTTGGCTACGGCGTGGAGCGCCACGGTGGTCTTACCCGAGGATTCCGGGCCGTAGATCTCCACAACGCGCCCACGCGGCAGTCCGCCAATTCCCAAAGCGACGTCCAGGGCGATGGATCCGGTGGGGATGACCTCGATGGGGGCACGGACTTCATCGCCCAGCCGCATGACCGAGCCTTTGCCGAACTGCTTGTCAATCTGTGCCAGCGCTGCGTCGAGCGCCTTTTGACGATCCGGGGCTGCCGCCATGGTTCACACCTCTAATGCTTTCTCGCTTTGGAGTGGCCTCAGCGGCCGTTTCTTGGTCATCTCTGACGCTAATGGCACCCGCAGACATTCTGGCCGGATGACATCGGCTATGTGGATAACCCACTACGAAAAGCATAGCTTTACCCGAACAGATATTCGAACAATCCGGCGGCGTGTCAGGGGCCGGGCCGGTCAGTCGCGAACCGGCTTGATGTCCCTGCCCAGGCGCCGTTCGGGCGGGACGTCCTGGACGTCGCACATGGCCAGCCAAACCTGCCGGGGACTCACGCCGGCGGCCAGGGCCTGGTCCGCGGTACGTCCGCCAACCCCGGCCAGGATCAGGGTACTGCTCAGGACCCGGGAATACCCGGAACCGAATTCGTCGTCCATCAGACGCCAGTAGTCACTGATTCGCACAATAGAGTCTCTCATGGCGCGGGACCCTAGAATTGTTGCCATGAGCAACTCTTCCGACGTTCCCGCTCGCGCCTCCCCTTCGGACGATACTGTCGATGCGGCGTTGGAGACCGTGGAGCACCAGATCAGTGTCTTTTGGCGAAGGTCACGGTCCGTGTCCCATCAACTGTCCCGCCAGGTCCATCCCGATATGGAACCGGCTGCGTATGGCCTGCTCACGGTGATCCGGCGCGAAGGACCCATCCGCCTCACTGACCTTGCCCTGAGTATAGGCGTCGGCAAACCATCGGTGAGCCGGCAAATCGCGTTCCTGGAAAGCATCGGACTCGTCTCCAAGGAAGCCGACCCCCTTGACGGCCGCGCCCAGGCGATCCGGCTTACGCCCAAGGGCGAAGAGAAAATGCACCAGGTCCAGGACGCCCGGCGCGAAGTCTTCCGGGAACGGCTGGGGGAATGGCCGCTCGAGGATCTGCAGTCGCTGGCGAAATACATGGCCAAGCTCAACGCAATCTATGAACGTGATGGCTTCCCCCAGGACGTTGCGCCCGCAAAAACGGACACCCAGCCCTGAAAACACGAAGGCCTCCGGCACGTGCCGGAGGCCTTCGATAGTAAATCGTTCAGGGTGCCTACCGTGCGCCGGAAAGCAGTCCCTTGGAAAGTTCTTTGGTGAGTTCGGCGTTCAGGTCGGGATCAAGATCGCGGCCGTAACGCTGCGAGAATTCCTGGGGAACGGTGTCCGGAACAGCCACGCCCTCTGCGACGGCAACGCGGTCGCTGACTTCACGGAGCATGCTGGACAGTGGAACGTCCAGAGCGGAGCAGATCGAGGACAGAAGCTCCGATGAAGCTTCCTTTTGGCCGCGCTCCACTTCACTGAGATATCCCAGGGAAACGCGGGCACTGTGCGAAACTTCGCGGAGAGTACGCCCCTGACGCTGGCGGACATCGCGCAGGACATCACCGATTTCGTGACGAAGTACAACCATCTTGCGCTCCTTCTGTTCGGTCTTGCCCTGATCGGCGAGGCCCACATCCTTCCAGCGGACAACGCCGTTTACGGATACGGGCTGCTTTACCATCTGTATCGCCTTGCTCCTTATAAGTCCGGTCCGCCGTGGAGCGAACCGTGGTGGTGTATTCATCCTAGGCGCCTCCGCTCTCCGGAAACGACACAATGTAATAACTAATGGGTAGCGGAATTTGTTCCCGGCTACTTTACCGCCGGTAACTTCAGGAAGAAAGGGCCGCGAGGAGCCGTTCCAGGGCCGCGCCGCAGGCCTGGCCGCGGATCTCTGCCCGACTGCCGGAAAAGGCGTAGTCGAAGGACGCGCTACCCTCCGCCGTCGCGATCCCTATGTACACGGTCCCCACGGCCTTCCCATCGTGCCCGTCCGGGCCGGCCACTCCCGTTGTGGCCACACCGATGTCCGAGCCCAGGGCTGTGCGGACGCCGGCGGCCATGGCAGCTGCAACCTCACCGTCAACGGACCCGGCGGTGGCAAGCAGCTCCTGCGAAACACCGAGGACGTCCACTTTGACGGAGTTCTGGTAGGCCACGACACCGCCTTGCAGCATTCCGGAGGCACCGGCCGTATCTGCCAGGATCGCAGACACCATTCCAGCCGTAAGGGATTCCGCCGTGGCGACGGTCAGCCCCCGGTCCAGGGCATTTTTGACTGTTTCCCCGGCGAGATGGTGAAGGTTTGTCATAAGGCTGCTCCTTGTCTGCGGTTGCCTACTTGCCGGCAGCGGACTTCCCCTGCGAACGCAGCCGCAAGGCTTCAACCACGTATTCGACGCCGGTCCAGACCGTGATGAGCACGGCCGCCATCATCGTGGCGAATGCCACCCAGGCCAGCCATGGTGCGAAAGCGGCGAGCGGGAGGAGGTACAGGAAAATGGCGGCTGTCTGAACCACGGTCTTGAGCTTGCCGCCGCGCGATGCCGGGATAACACCATAGCGGATCACAAAGAAACGCAGGGCAGTGATGCCCCATTCCCGCACGAGGATCACAATGGTGACCCACCACGGCAGTTCCCCGAGGACGGACAGCATGACCAGTGCCGAACCGATCAGGAGCTTGTCAGCGATGGGGTCGGCAATCTTGCCGAAGTCCGTGACGAGGCCGCGGCTCCTGGCGATGTCGCCGTCGAGCTTGTCAGTGTAAATGGCGACGGCGAACGCCAGCACGGCGGCCCAGCGCCACAGCCCTGACTCGCTGCGCAGTCCGGGTGCGTCGGCCAGCAGGAACCAGACGAAGAACGGCACCAGGGCGATGCGCAGCATGGTCAGGATGTTGGGTAGATTCCAGATTCCTGAACTGCTGGAGCCGGCGGCGGTTGCTTCGGTGCTAGTCACCTTCCTAGGCTACCGTCCGGTGAGTGACCAGGCGTCTTCGGAACCGTCTTCGTCGTCGATATTTGAGCTGGTGTCCGCCCCGTCAAAGTATTCGACGTTCTGGCTGCGCTGGTCCAGGTCCGCCGCCACGAGGTCCTCGGCGTAGCCGCCCTGGGCGATATTGGAGTTGGCGTTATCGCTCAGGGCCGCCGTCTGGGAGTCCGCGGCCACGGGGGCGTCCTGGCCCTTCATGGCGGCGAGGACGGCGGCCAGGTCATCCGGCTTCACCAGGACGTCGCGGGCCTTGGAGCCTTCCGACGGGCCAACCACTCCCCTGGACTCGAGCAGGTCCATCAGGCGCCCGGCCTTCGCGAAGCCAACGCGGAGCTTGCGCTGCAGCATTGACGTGGAGCCAAACTGCGTGGTGACGACGAGCTCCGTGGCCTGCAGGAGTACCTCGAGATCATCCCCGATGTCGTCGTCGATCTGCTTTTTCTGCGCCTCGGGGGCAACATCGTCGCGGTAGACGGCCTTCAGCTGGCCCTTGACGTGCTCGACGACCTTGTGGATTTCGGATTCCGTGACCCAGGCGCCCTGGACGCGCATGGCCTTGGATGCGCCCATGGGCAGGAAGAGGGCGTCGCCCTGGCCGATGAGCTTCTCGGCACCGGGCTGGTCCAGGACCACTCGGGAGTCGGTCACCGAGGACGTGGCGAACGCCATCCGCGAGGGGACGTTTGCCTTGATAAGCCCGGTGACGACGTCCACGGAAGGACGCTGGGTTGCCAGGACCAGGTGGATGCCGGCGGCACGGGCCAGCTGGGTGATGCGGACAATGGAATCTTCCACGTCACGCGGCGCCACCATCATGAGGTCGGCGAGCTCATCCACGATCACCAGCAGGTACGGGTAGGGGCGGATGACGCGCTTTGAGTCGACCGGGGGCTGGACCTTGCCGGCACGGACAGCCTTGTTGAAGTCATCGATGTGCTTGAAACCGTAGTTGGCGAGGTCGTCGTAGCGGGCATCCATCTCGCGGACCACCCACTGCAGGGCCTCTGCCGCTTTCTTGGGGTTGGTGATGATGGGCGTGATGAGGTGCGGAACGCCTTCGTAGGCGGTCAGCTCCACGCGCTTGGGGTCGACCATGACCATGCGGACCTCGTCCGGGGTGGCGCGCATGAGGATGGACGTGATCATGGAGTTCACAAAGGACGACTTGCCCGCGCCGGTGGCACCGGCAACAAGCAAGTGGGGCATCTTGGCCAGGTTCGCCACGACGTAGCCGCCTTCGACGTCCTTGCCGACACCCATCACCATGGGGTGGTCGGTCCGGCGGGCGTTCTGGCTGCGCAGGACGTCACCGAGAGAGACGGTCTCGCGGTCCGTGTTGGGGATCTCTATGCCGATGGCCGACTTGCCCGGAATGGGGCTGAGGATCCGGACGTCCGAGCTGGCCACGGCGTAGGAAATGTTCTTGGAAAGCGCCGTGACGCGTTCCACCTTGGTGCCCGGGGAGAGTTCGATCTCGTACCGGGTGACTGTGGGTCCGCGGCTAAACCCGGTCACCTGAGCCTCGACATTGAACTGGGTGAGGGTCTCGGTCAGGGAAGCGACGATGGCATCGTTGGCCTCGGTCCGCTCCTTCGGAATGGAACCCGGCGTCAGGACGTCCGACGACGGCAGTGTGTAGGTGACGTCACCCGCCAGTGAGAGCTGTTCGGTCCGCTGCGGAATCGGAGTGGGCAGGGGCGCGGGTGCGACCGGATTGGCCGGCACCTTTACAGGGTTCAGCGAACCTGCCGCCACCATGCCCGGCGTCACGAGCGGAATCGCCTCAGTGGCGTTCTCCCCCGCCGACGGCGAATGTGCCGAAGTTCCCAGGCCCTGGGCTGCCTTGATTTTTTCGACGGCGATTTCCGCCTGCGTGGGGCGGCGCACGCCAGGAGCGAGTCGCGGCGCCTGGCCGGGCTTCCCGTCGTTGGCGGGGTCGTCGTCATCGATGACGGCGTGTTCGAAGGCTTCGTCCCCCACATAGCCCTCCAGGCCGGCGTCGGAGTCCTCATCCTTTCCGAACAGCCGCCGTTTCTTCTTCTTGGGCGTGGCCGCCGCGGGCGCCTGCTCAAGGTAGCTGCGGTCGTGCCCGTCCCCGGCCTCGTCCGCTTCCAGCAGGTCGATTCCCATCAGGTGCTCGTAGGCTGCCCTGAGGCGCCGCGGTATGGCACCAAAAGGCGTGGCAGTGATGATGAGCAGGGACACAAAGGCCAGCAGGCTGTAAAGGGCCACCGGAACGGCTGCGTGGATGGCAGCAAGCGGTGAGGCGGCCAGGAAGCCGAGCATGCCACCGGCCTGGCGGAGTCCGTCGAAGCCGTCGGCAACGGTGGGCTGGCCGCCAACGATATGGGCCAGGCCGCAACCGGCGAAGGTCATGATCAGGAAACCGATGCCCACCCTGTTGTTGCCCCTCCCGTCGGACGGCTGCCGGAAGAGGCGGAACGCGCAGGCGAAGAGCATCAAAGGCAGCAGCAGCGACATCCAGCCGAACGTGCCGTTGACCACGCTGTAGACGGCGTCTGGGAACCATCCGGTGAGGCCCCACCAGGCAAATGTGGCGATGAAGACGCCGAGTGCAAGGTTAAACAGCGCGGCCCCGTCCCGGCGGTCCTCTGCCGGCAGGTCGCTGACGTCGTGGCCAATCCTGCGGACGCCGCCTCCCACCAGATGGCCAATGCCCAGCCAGGCGCCGCCCACCACCCGCACCGGCCACGGCTGGCGCTCTTCGACGGCGGGAAGCTGGCGGGTCCGCGCCGTGCTGGTGCGTCCGCTGGTCCGGCCGGTCTTGGGCGCCGTGGAGCCGGTCCCGCGGCCAGTGGAGCTGCCGGGCTTCGCGGCGTTGGTGCCCCGGGCGGTGCCCTTGGGCGCGGAAGTAGTACGAGTGGCCATACCTGCCACGCTACCCGAACCGGGCCGGAATTCCGGGGATTTCCAGCCCGTTCCGGCCCCCATTTTGGACACCGAAGGCCCGGTTCTGGACGAACCGGGCCTTCAGTTTTGCCGCGGGCCTAGGGCCGGTTAGGCCTCGAGCACCACCGGGATGATCATCGGGCGGCGGCGGAGCTTCCGGTTGACCCAGGTGCCCACCACCCGGCGGACCACCTGCTGCAGCTGGTGGCTCGTGTGGTCGGAGTGGTTCAGCACTGCCTCTTCCAGTGCCGCATTGATCTTGGGGATGATGTCGTCGAAGACTGAATCGTCCTCGGCAACGCCGCGGGCATGGATTTCCGGTCCGGAGACCACTTTCCCCGTAGCGCGGTTGATGACCGTGATGATGGAAATGAAGCCTTCGTCGCCCAGGACCCGGCGGTCCTTAAGGTCGGCGTCCGTGATTTCGCCGACGCTGGAGCCGTCCACATAGACAAAGCCCACTTCCACCTGGCCAACGACGTCGGCGCGGTGGTCCTTGAGGTCGATCACGGTGCCGTTGTCCGCCAGGATGACGCTGGCCGTGGGTACTCCGGATTCGATGGCGATTTTGCCGTTCGCGATCAGGTGGCGGGTCTCTCCATGGACGGGCATCGCGTTGAGCGGTTCCAGGATGTTGTAGCAGTACAGGAGCTCGCCCGCGGCCGCGTGGCCGGAGACGTGCACCTTTGCATTGCCCTTGTGGATCACGTCGGCGCCGAGCTTGAGCAGTCCGTTGATGATCCGGAAGACTGCGTTCTCGTTGCCGGGGATGAGGCTGGAGGCCAGGATGACGGTGTCGCCGTCGCCCACCACCACGCGGTGGTCGCCGTTGGCCATCCGGGACAGGGCAGCCATCGGCTCGCCCTGGGAACCCGTGGACATCAGTACGACGCGGTTGTCGGGCAGGTTGTCGATGTTCTTGATGTCGACGATGAGGCCCTCTGGAACGTCCAGGTAGCCAAGCTTCGCCGCGATGGCCATGTTGCGCACCATGGACCGGCCGACAAAGGCAACCTTCCGGTTGTGCTTGGCCGCAGCGTCCAGGACCTGCTGCACACGGTGCACGTGCGACGAAAACGACGCCACGATGATGCGCTTGGTGGCCTGGCCGAAGAGGCGTTCCAGGGTGGGTCCGATTTCCTTCTCGGCCGTGGTGAAGCCGGGAACGTCCGCATTGGTGGAGTCGGACATAAAGAGGTCCACGCCCTCCTCGCCCAGCTTGGCGAAGTGGCGCAGGTCCGTGATGCGGCCGTCCAGCGGCAACTGGTCCATTTTGAAGTCGCCGGTGTGCAGGACGGTGCCGCCGGCCGTGCGGATAAAGACAGCAAGCGCATCCGGGATGGAGTGGTTGACCGCAACGAACTCGCATTCGAAGGGCCCGAACTTCTCCACCTGTCCCTCTTCAACCGTGAGGGTGTAGGGACGGATGCGGTGTTCCTGCAGTTTGGCCTCGATCAGCGCCAACGTCAGCTGGGAACCCACCAGGGGGATGTCAGCGCGCAGCCGCAGCAGGTACGGAACTGCGCCGATGTGGTCCTCGTGTCCATGGGTCAGGACAACAGCCACAATGTCGCTGATCCGGTCCTCGATATACGAGAAATCGGGCAGGATCAGGTCAACGCCGGGCTGGGTCTCTTCGGGGAACAGGACACCGCAGTCCACCACGAGGAGCTTGCCGTCGATTTCGAACACGGCCATGTTCCGGCCGATCTCCCCCAGCCCACCCAACGGAACGATCCGAAGGGTGCCTTGCGGCAGGGTGGGAGGGGTGACAAGGCCGGGAAGGGCGATTTGGGTCATAGTGCACTACTTTCCAGGCGGAAGGGTGCCGGTCTTAGCCTTTAGGGAAAGACCAGCCCTCCTTCAGCCAAGTCCTCGCGGATGGTTTCGATCTCGGCTTCGTCCGGCTCCACGAGGGGCAAACGGACAATCGAGTTGGGCAGGACTCCCTGCCATTTAAGAATTTGTTTTGCCGCAACGGCTCCCTGGACGCGGGTCATCGTTGCCCGGATTGCGGGCTGGAGCTCGAAGTTGATCTTCCGTGCCGTCGTGAGGTCGTTCGCGCTGACGGCGTCGATCAGTTCGCGGAAGCGGCGGGTAGCGACGTGGGTGGTGACACCGACGAGGCCGACGGCGCCCAAGGCCATCCAGGGAAGGGTCAGTCCGTCATCCCCGGAATAGAAGAGAAGGTCGGTTTCTGCCAGGACGCGCGTCGCTGCGGTGAAGTCGGCTTTGGCATCCTTGACGGCGACGATGTTCGGGTGCTGCGCGAGGCGGATCATTGTTTCGGGCTCGATCGGAATGGACGAGCGGCCCGGGATGTCGTAAAGCATGACGGGCACATCGGTTGATGATGCGATGGCCTCGAAGTGCGCGCGGACGCCCGCCTGGCTGGGCTTGTTGTAGTAGGGCGTGACGAGCAGGAGCCCGTCGACGCCCAGCGCAGCCGCCTGCTGGGAAAGGTGCACGGAGTGCGCCGTGTCGTTGGTTCCGGTTCCGGCGACGATGGCGGCACGGTCGCCGACAGCCTCTTTGACGGCACGGAACATGCCGAGGTTTTCCTCGTCCGTGAGGGTGGAGGTTTCGCCGGTGGTTCCGGTGACCACCAGGCCGTCGCAGCCATCGTCCACGAGCTTGGTGGCCAGTTCCGCCGCCTGTGCGTAATCCACGTTGCCGTCCTTGGTGAACGGCGTGACCATGGCGGTCAGGAGGGTACCGAGGGCAGGGACGTTCGCGGAGGTGTGAGGCATGGCAAAAACGTTACCCTGTCTGCGGCTGGTTAGGACAATGGCGGAGACGTGATGAACGTCAAATGTCGCCCCGCCGTGTCACTTTTCCGGGGCTGCCGCTGGGCGGTATTTCTGCAGCGCGGTCCGCCGAAGGGTTGCGGTGACCACTTCCGTTCCCGTTCCTGCCGCTTTCTTCATCCGCAGGCCGTCGGGACCCCAGAAGCCGCTCAGCCCGCAGGAAGGGCCCAGTGCGGAGGTTCCGCCAAGGTTGGCCAGGATGCCGAACATCCTGTTATCCATGGCACGGGCGCCCAGGTGGAGCTCAAGCCTGCTGTCTTCTTCCTGGGTGTAGACGGCGGACACGGCATAGGCGTCCGCCCCGGCCTCTGCTGCCCCGGTTGAATGGGCGGGCACGGCGGCATCGAAGCAGATGGCAAGGCCGATCCTCCAACCATCAAGTTCCAGGATGCCGGCTCCGCTGCCAGCGACGAAGATCTCCTTTTCCATGCCATGCAGGTGCGTCTTGAACACGGTTTCGATGGTGCCGTCCGGATGGATCGCAAGGGAAGCCAGCCGCGGAACGCCCCCGGGCTCCCGGTAGGGGCCGCCCGCGACAGCGGTAATTCCCGTGCGGCGGCAGATCTCACGGAGGGCCGCGAGCCGCCCGTCGTCCTGGATCAGCCAGGATTCAGGGGAGGCCAGCAGTGCCAGGTTGTAGCCGGTCAGGGAAAGTTCCGGGAACACGGCCAACCTCGCACCGTGCGATTCCGCATCCTCGATCAGCCGGACGTGCTCCATGGCGTTAGGGGCAACTCCCCCGTCAAGGGCCTGGTACTGGATGGCGGAGACAGTCAGGGCATGGGTCACCATTTCATCCTAGGGAACCGGCGGGACGTTTTCAGGGCCGGACGTCTTTGTGGCCGACAGTTTTCAACGCACGTCCATTCAAAACATGACGACGTTTTCAGGTCGAGGAAACACCGCCACGCCGGCTGCCCTGCCCAGACCTCGGCATGTCCGGGCCGCAGTAGCGTCCAACCGCAGCCTCCCGCAAACCCTCTGCCCACGTGGCCAGCCGCTGGGCTGCCCTGACGTAATGGAAGAGTTCCGTGGGCGTAAGCGCATCCAGATCCGTTTCTGAGAGCCGGCGGGCAAGCTCCGCTCCCGCCGGCTGCGCAGCCAGGGTAATGCCCTCCTGTTGCCACTGAAGGTCCTCGGGCGATTCACCCGCCACCAGCTGGCGGAACAGATAGTCCACCACGCCCGGGCTCAAGGCCTTCATCAGCCCCGCTGGCGCCGCTGGAGCGTCCGGGTTCCTGTTGGTCCGGCTGTGGCCCTGCCGTGCCGGATCGGCCGATGGGGGCTGTGATGGGGTGTGCATGTCGCAATGCTATTCGAACATATATTCGAATACAAGGCCTTCGACCCTGTGTTTCGCAGGGTGAGGCCACCGCCCAGAGGCGTTTGACTGCTTAGGCCCGGCATCCTGTGAGACGATCGGCTCATGACCTCCCGCGCCACGGCAAAGCCATCCAGGGCGCCCCGAAGCTCATCAGCCGCGGAACGGCTCCGCGGAATTGACGCGGCCCGGGGGCTGGCCCTCCTGGGCATGATGGCCACGCATCTGCTCCCCACGTTCGAGTCCAACGCCGACCTCACCCCGACCTGGATCGGGCTGACGTTCTCGGGCCGCGCAGCCGCCCTCTTCGCCGTGCTGGCGGGAATCGGCCTCGCACTGTCCACGGGAAAGCAGGCGCCGGCCGATGGGTCCCGGTTGGGAGCGGCCCGCCGCGGGATAGCACTGCGCGCGGGGGTGATTGCCGCCGTCGGACCGACGCTGGGCGGGCTGGAAGTCAACCTGGCCATCATCCTGGTCCACTACGCGGTGCTGTTCCTGTGCGTCCTTCCGTTCCTTGGCCTGAAGCCTCGGGCACTGTGTGCCTGGGCGGCTGGATGGATCCTGCTGTCGCCGGTCCTTGCCTATCTGCTGCGGCCCTGGCTGCTGCTGGCATCCAACCCTCCGCTGAAGCTCGGCCACAATCCGAAGTGGGAGGACCTGTCCACGCCGGGCCAGCTCTTGGGCGACCTGTTCCTCACCGGCTACTACCCCATTCTCCAGTGGGTGTCCTACCTGCTGGTGGGCCTGCTGATCGGACGCCTTCCACTCACCAAGGCCCTGGTGCCGTGGCTGCTGCTCGCGGGAGGAACAGTGCTGGCGGTCGCCACCAAGTCCCTGGGTGTTGCCGCGATGGAAAGCTGGGGAGGAAGGGCGGCCCTCGAGGACGTCCTGAATGCGCCCACCTATCCCTTGGACAGTGTGCTGCAGGTCAATCTCACCGGCGTCCCACAGGTGGGCTCGTGGTGGTGGCTTGCGTCCGCCGCACCCCACTCCGGCACCGCGCTGGACCTGGCGCACACCTCCGCGGTGGCGGCAGCGGTGACGGGCGCCTGCCTGCTGCTCGGCAGGCTCGCGGACTGGCTGGACCTGGACCTGCTGCTGCCGCTGCGCGGGCCCGGTGCCATGACCCTGACGCTGTACACCGTCCACGTCTGGGTGGTGGCAGGTTTCTACCGGCAGCCGCTCCCGGCAGGCTGGACCGAAGACGGAATGTATTTTGCCCACGCCGCCACAGCCATCATTGTGGGCATGGTGTTTGTCCTGCTGAAATGGCGTGGTCCGCTCGAATGGCTGGGCCACGGCGCCAACCAGCTCGGCCGCATGGAGCGGAACAGCCTGCGCTGATTGTGCGCTGAGGCTAAGCCGGCACCTTGCCCCGGAACAGCTTCACTGCGTCCCGCATGGACGCGCGGGCGCGCTTGCGGTCCCCGGCGGCGTCGTAGGCGCAGCTAAGCCGGAACCAGGAACGCCAGTCCTCGGGAGCCGCTTCCGCCTCTGCGCGGTACTTTTCAAATTCGGCGTCGGCCGCGGACCGCACAATCCGCCCTGCAGGTGTGCGCGGCAGTTCATCCACCGGGAGCCCGCCCTCGGCCTCCAGGACCTTGGCCATTTGTTCGGTGCGCGCACCGAACAACAGTTCACGGATCAGGGCCCAGGCACCAATGATGGGCAGGACCAGATAGGCGGCGCCGATGGCCTGGGCGGCTGGGTTGCTGTCCAGCAGGAGCAGGACGGACCGCTGGAAGGACACCACCAGGTAAAACACCAGCAGGAGCGATACGGCGCCCACCCAGATCTTGGTGCGGTTCTTGCGGAAGGCGGCCATCACGTCAGCCACGGCTCAGAGTCCCAGGTCCAGGTAGCCGTCCAGGCCTACCGTCAGGCCAGGGTGGGAGGCGACGTTGCGGACGCCGAGCAGGACACCCGGCATAAACGAAGCGCGGTCAAAGGAGTCGTGGCGGAACGTCAGCTGCTCTCCCGGACCGCCAAGGAGCACTTCCTGGTGGGCTACGAGGCCCCGGAGCCGGACACTGTGGACGCGCACGCCGTCCACGTCGCAGCCCCTGGCGCCGGCGAGCTCGCTGGTGGTGGCATCGGGGCTGGGCGGTACGTCCGCAGCCTTGCGGCCGGCGGCGATGAGCTGGGCGGTGCGGACGGCGGTGCCGGAGGGCGCATCCACCTTGTCCGGGTGGTGCAGTTCGATGATTTCCACGGACTCGAAGTACCGGGAGGCCTTGGCGGCAAAGGCCGAGGCCAAGACGGAGCCGAGCGCAAAATTGGGGGCGATCAACACTCCGGTTTCCGGGTGCCCGGACAGCAGCTCTTCGAGGCCAGCGAGGCGGCCGGAATCCCACCCGGTGGTGCCCACCACGGCATGCATCCCGTGCTCGACGGCGTACCGGACGTTCGCTTCGGTGCTCTCGGGAACGGTCAGGTCCACCACGAATTCGGCACCTGATGCGGCCAACCGGTCCAGCGAATCGCCACGCCCAAGCGCTGCGACAAGTTCCAGGTCGGGGGCGGCTTCAACGGCCTTAACGGCTTCGGCGCCCATACGTCCGTTGGCGCCCAGGACAGCGACGCGCCGGGGTACGGAAAGTTGTTCGGTCATGCCCTTAACCCTACCGTCGGGCCGGGCGGCACACGGCACCGGAGGCTGTGCGTTACCTCCCACCCCGGCCACGCGGCGGGACGCCGGAAGCACTCAGCTGCCTGCGCCCACCCACTCAACCGTGCCATCGGAAAAGAACTGTTCTTTCCAGATGGGAACCTGCTCCTTGACCCGGTCCACCAGCTCGGAGCAGACGGCAAAGGCCTGGCCCCGGTGGGCGGCGGAAACCGCACAGACAAGTGCGGGGTCACCGATTTCGAGCGTGCCGATCCGGTGGGCGGCCCAGATCCGCACCGGCTGTCCGGAGGACCCCTCTCCCGCATGTTCGGCAACAAGCCGGGCGACGACGTCGGCCATCACCTGGTGCGCCGTGGGGTGCGCGCTGTAACTGAGCCGCTCGACAGCCTTGCCGCCGTCGTGGTTGCGGACCACGCCGCTGAAGCTGACCACAGCCCCCGCAGTGTCCGACTCCACCGCGGCGATGGCCTGGTCCACGGAAATGGGCTCCGCGCTCAGGACCGCGTGGACCACTTCGAATACGGATTCAGTGCCCATGGCCGCCCTCCAGCTGGTCACAAAGGTGCCCGATCACCGGGTCCAGGACGGACAGTCCGTCCATGACGCCCTTGGGTGAACCGGGCAGGTTGACGATGAACGTGCCGCCGTGCGCGCCGGCATGGCCGCGGCTCAGGGCCGCAAGCGGCGTTTTGGCCGCCCCGGCCCGCCTGATGGCTTCCATGATGCCCGGGATCTCCCGGTCCAGGAGGGGCAGCGTCACGTCGGGCGTGCGGTCGTCAGGGCTGAGCCCGGTTCCACCGCTGGTGATGACGACGGCGGGGTGCTGGGTGAGGAGCGCGCGGATGGCCGCGCCTACGGGCTCGCCGTCGGGCACCACCAGGGCGGGGAACGTCTCGAAGCCATGCTCGGTGAGCCAATCGGTAATGACCGGACCGGTTTCATCCTGGTAGATTCCGGCGGCGGCCCGGGTGGACGCGATAACCACGCCGGCTTTCCGGCCCTGGACGTCGCCGTGCCGGTGCGGCTCCGGCAGGAAAGTGCTTTCAGTGCTCACAGTTTCCAATCCCCGCTCTTGCCGCCGCTTTTCGCCAGCACCTTGATGTCCGTCAGGACGGCGTGCTTGTCCACGGCTTTGATCATGTCGTACACGCTGAGGGCGGCCACGGATGCCGCCGTGAGGGCTTCCATTTCAACGCCGGTGACCCCGCGGGTCTTGACCGTGGCCAGGATGGAGACGGCATCCGTGCCGAGGTCGAAGTCCACCGTCACCTTGGACAGCGGCAGCGGGTGGCACAGCGGAATGAGTTCGGGGGTCTTTTTGGCGGCCATGATGCCGGCGACACGGGCCACAGCCAGCGCGTCGCCCTTGGGCAGTCCGCCCGATCCCAGCAGTGCCATGACTTCTGCGGTGGTGTTGACTGTGGCAGTGGCGGTGGCTTCCCGGGTGGTTTCGGCTTTCGCTGACACGTCCACCATCTGGGCGCTGCCGTCCTGGCGCAAGTGGGTCAGCACCGGCGGGCTTTGTTCTGAATTCACAGCATCCATACTTCCACCTCGTCACCCTCAGCGAGGACCGAGACCCCCACAGGAACGTGAATCAGGGCGTTGGATCCCGCCAGCGCATGCATCAGGTGGGAGCTTTCACCGCCCTCGAGGCGGACGGTCCCGTCCGGTTGGAGGCTTCCGCGGCGGACCTGGTGCTTGGCGGCGGGAGAAACGAGTTCGTGGGCGAGCCGGGCGCGAACACGTGGCCGGGGCGGCGGGGAGCCAAAAAGCCCCGACAACACAGGCCTCAGGAACATTTCGAACGAGACCAGGCAGCTCACCGGATTCCCCGGGAAGCCGAGGAAGGGCACGCCGTCGAAGGTACCGATGCCCTGCGGGCCGCCGGGCTGCATGGCAACGTGGAGGAACTCGGCGCCGTGTCCCTCCAGCACCTGGCGCACCACTTCGTAAGCACCCATGCTCACGCCGCCGGTGGTGACGATCAGGTCCACCAAAGGTGCATGGCTGCGCACGAGGGCCTGAAGTTCCTCGGGGCGATCCGTGGCAATCCGGGTGCGCACCACGTGCAATCCGGCCTGGCGCATGGCGCTCTCCAACAGGGTTCCGTTGGAGTTGTAGATCTTGCCTGCCGGAAGGGGCTGGCCGGGTTCCACCACTTCATCACCGGTGGTGACCAGCAGAACGGTCAAGGCCTGATACACGGTAACTTCCTCGATGCCCAGGCCCGCCAGGAGCCCCAACTGGGCGGGTCCGAGGAAGGTCCCGGCAGCCAGCGCCCGCTCCCCTGCTTCGAGGTCGCTGCCGACCGACCGCACGAAGGTTCCCGCCGCCGTCGCCGGCAGCCACACAGTGCTGTCTGTCCCCGGCGCGGGGAACCGGTCCGGGACTGCTTTCTCGACAGGGACGACGGCGTCCGCACCTGCCGGGATCAAGGCACCGGTCATGATCGGTGCTGCAGTGCCTGGCTGCAGGGGCGCCGGCATGGCACCCGCCGGGACCGGGGCAGCCACACGGAGCTCCGCGCCGCCGTCGGGCATGTCCATGGAACTGACGGCAAAACCGTCCATCTGGGAGTTGGCGAACGGCGGCAGGCTGACCGGCGCCGTGACGTCCTCCGCCAGGCCCCTGCCCAGCGCATCCCGCAAGGCCAGCTGTTCAGTGCGTCCGGCGGCGCGTAGCGGTGCGAGCAGCTCCGTGACGGCTGCGCGGTGTGCCTCTACCGAGGTTGCGTGGTGGGTTCCGGAGTGACGTCCGCCGCCGTTGCGTGTGCCCTCCTGGCGGGTATCCATGGGGGCGGGCGCGTGGCCTTGCGGTTGCGGGGCGCTGGGCATATGACTGCTTTCGGTTGCGGCCAATTACGGGTTCACGTCAACTCTAATGGTGTGGAAGCCGGTGGCTCCGTCGGGCGCAACGGCCCTGCGCTCCTCTGCCTGCGTTTCACCGTCCAGGTTGGTAGCGCGCACCTGGACCTCATGCTGGCCGGGGCCCAGCCCGATGCCGAGCTTCCACTGGTACCAGGTGTCCACCGAGATCCCGGGGGCAAGTTCTGCCTGCTGCCAGCCACCGCGGTTGACGCGCAGCTCCACCTTGCTGATCCCGGTGTGCTGGGCCCAGGCCACACCGCCGAACATGACCGTTCCGGCGGTGACCGGCCGGCCCCCGCGGGGCACGTCGATCCGGGAGGACATTTTGATGGGTCCGTGGTCCGACCAGCCGCGGGGCGTCCAGTAGGCGACGTCGTCGGCGAACCTGGTGACCTTCAGTTCCGTCAGCCACTTGGTGGCCGAGACGTAGCCGTAGAGGCCGGGCACCACGAGCCGTACGGGGAACCCATGTTCCAGCGGCAGCGGCTCGCCGTTCATCCCCACGGCCAGCATGGCGTCCCGGCTGTCTGTGAGAACGTCGAGGGGCGTGCTGGCGGTCCAGCCGTCGGTGCTTCTGGAAAGGACCATGTCCGCATCCGCTTGGGGCCGGGCAAGGGCAAGCAGCTCTCGGACGGGCCAGCCCAGCCAGCGGGCGTTGCCGATCAGATCGCCGCCCACCTCATTGGACACGCAGGCGATAGTCACGTGCCGTTCGATCAGGGGTTTGGCCAGGAGTTCGGCGAAGGTCAACCCGATTTCCTCCCCCACCCGGCCGGTGACCCGAAGCACCCATTTTCCGGGATCGATGGCCGGCACCGTCAGGGCCGTGTCGATGCGGTAGAAGTCGTCGTTGGGCGTCACCAGGGGTTCCATGCCGTCCAGTTCCACTTCCGCCCCGTCCGGAATGGGCGGCGCGGCCGATTTCGCTGCGGGCAGCTGAAGCTGTTGGCGGGCTTCGTTCACGACGACGGACGCGCCCCTCCACACAGTGGCAAGTACTCCGCCCACGGCTGTGATCACCGCGCCGCCGGCCAGCAACTGCAGGAAGCTGCGTCGGGGCGGCTCCCCTTCCGCGCCCGTTTCCGTTTCCGGTTCCGCCCATTGGTGCAGCCGGCCGGTCAACACGCGGAGCAGGATCACCGCCGCAACCGCCACCAGCAGCGGGACCGCGACGGCGGCGGGGGTCGCCTGCTGCCGCATGAGAACAGCGGCCACCCCGGCGAGCCCAAAGACAGCTATCACCGAGGCGCCGGCAAAGCGCCTGCGGTATTCGAGGACTCCCGCCACGGCAGCCAGCCCGGCAATGACCAGTGCCATCCCCACGAGCAGCGCCACTTTGTCGGACGTGCCAAACACGGCGATGGCCCAGTCCTTGACTGCCGGCGGCACGGCATCGATGACGGCACCGCCGACGGCGGTCAGGGGCGACACAGCCGGGCTCACCACGCCGGCCGTCAATTCGCCGAGCACCACACCGCCGCCCACAGCGACGACGCCGGAAGCCGCGGCCCAGCGGGCATTCCGGTTGCCTGCAGCTGCGGTTCCTGGCGCTGGTACGGGGCGCACGCCGCCGTCGACCGTTCCCTGACTCCGCTGGGGACTGTTCACACCTCCAGCATAGGTTCCGCACGGCGGGGGCGGCACTCACAAAGGGCGGGCGCTCCCCGATTCGCGGACACTGATATGTCAGAAGCGGTTTTCGGCGTCACAGGCGTGATGCGCGGGCAAAACTTGGCGTAGCCTGAATTCATGAGTGTTCAGCTTGGCATGCCGCAACCACGGGACGGCGCCGGCTCCGGCCGGCAGACCGGGCCTGCCGCGCGCCCGGCGGATGCGCCGGCCGGGCTGGTGGACCGCTACGGCCGCAGGGCAACCGACATGAGGCTGTCCCTGACGGACAAGTGCAACCTCCGCTGCACCTACTGCATGCCTGCCGAGGGCCTGGAGTGGCTGGCCAAGCAGGCCGTCATGTCCGCGGAGGAGATCGTGCGGATTGTCCGCATCGGCGTGGACAGGCTGGGGGTCCGGGAACTCCGGCTGACAGGAGGCGAGCCGCTTGTCCGGCATGACCTCGTGGAGATCATCGCTGCCCTCCGGAACAACCATCCCGGTTTGCCGATCTCCATGACCACCAACGGCGTCGGCCTGACCAAAAAGGCCGCCGCACTGAAGGCTGCCGGCCTGACACGCATCAACGTTTCCCTGGACTCCCTGCATGAAGAGACGTTCACCAAGCTGACCCGCAGGCCATTCCTGGACCAGGTACTCGCCGGGGTGGACGCTGCATGGGCTGCCGGCCTGGGGCCGGTCAAACTCAACGCCGTGCTGATGCGGGGCATTAATGACGCGGAGTCGCCGTCGCTGCTTGCGTGGGCATTAGACCGCGGTTACGAGCTGCGCTTCATCGAGCAGATGCCCCTGGACGCCGACCACGGCTGGACACGGCGGAACATGATCACTGCCGCCGAAATCCGGTCGCTGCTTTCCGTGGACTTTGTCCTGAGCCCGGATCCGCGGGCCCGCGACGGTGCCCCGGCAGAGCGTTTTGAAGTACGACGCCGGGTGGCCGGCACGGCGGAATCGCGGGGGCCGGTGCTGGGCACCGTAGGAATAATCGCCTCTGTCACTGAGCCGTTCTGTTCGGATTGCCGGCGGACCCGGATCACCGCCGAGGGCAAGATCATGAGCTGTCTCTTCTCCCGGGAGGAGTTTGATCTTCTGGGGCTCCTGCGCGAGGGGGCCAGCGACGAAGCCCTCGTCGAACGCTGGCAGGACGCCATGTGGGTCAAACCCAAAGCCCATGGCATGGACCACGTCGGACTGGACGCCCCGGACTTCGTCCAGCCGGACCGCAGCATGAGCGCCATCGGAGGCTGACTTCTTTGAACGTACGATACTTCGCTGCCGCGCGCGCCGCTGCAGGGTTGGAAGAGGAGCAGTTCGACCTGCCCGCTGGCGCCACGGTGGAATCCCTCCTGGAGGCCGTGCTTGCCGTGCAACGGCCCGAACCTCCGGCCGGAACTCCTCCCCTGCCACGCATCCTGTCCCGGAGCAGTTTCCTGCTTAATGAGGTTGCGGTGCGGGACCGGAACGTTGCGCTGAATCCGGGAGACGTGGTGGACGTTCTGCCGCCATTCGCCGGGGGCTAGGACCTCTCCCCCACCCTTTGCGCGAACGTACACTTGCGGCCCTGTCCCGCACGCAGCTTTGCGCGAACGTACACTTGCGGCCCCGTCCCGCACGCAGCTTTGCGCGAACGTACACTTGCGGCCCTGTTGCCCACGCAGCTTTGCGCGAACGTACACTTGCGGCCCTGTCCCGTCGCAATCCACGAAGTCGACCGCGACCTTGGCGTCCCGGAAGACACGGGACGACGCAGGGACCCGCTGGAAGGCTGGCCAGGACCGGTGTCAATCGTGCTGAGAGGAGCCGGAAGCGGCGAAGTTGCGCCTGAACCCGCGGACGCCATCCGGCTGGCCCGCAGGACGGCCCACCTGCCGGAACCGATGTGAACCCGGGCTCCGGCATCATGATCGTCCACGCCCGCCTCCCGGGCCAGCAGTTGCGCAGCTACGTTCAGGACCTCCGCCGGCACGCCCTGATAAGGGCGCGGCCCGGGCTGAAGTAGTTCCAACCAGTCCCGGGTCGACGCCGTCTCGCCCACAACTGCCATATCCTCATCCAGGGTGAGCACAGCCTGCGGCGGCAGTTCCACTCGCCGGGTGCCTTCCCTTGGCAACACCGTCACGGGAGCGTCCGGCGGCGGACTGCGCCCGTCCTTGCCCGCAGACTCGAATTGCCGGGCTATCGACCGTCGCAAGGCAGGCGTCAGATCCCTTGCCAGGTCAGCGACGTACCGGGCTTCCACGTCTGTGAAAACCTGTCCGCCCATCCGCCACAGGTCAAGCCACCCCCAGCAGCCATGCTTATCTGAGAAAACCGCTGACAGGACATCGGAGACACCGTACCGCTTCAACGCCCCTTCCCACAGCAGGCTCTGGGACGGATCGCCATCGGTAGTGCGTAGCAAAGTCGCCGCCTGAAACCCTGAGCCAGCAAGCACAGTCCATCTGGAAGGCAGCGATAGATACTTCAGCCGGATCAGCAGCGGCAAATCCTCAGGACAGGGGATCCTGGCGCGGGGCGCGACGCCGGTTGCTGTCAACGGGTCACTGAGGGGCCACACGAAGGCATCGAACGGTACAGTCCGTCCGGCCTCGGCAAGCACCGCAGAGCGCAACGACTGGTGGTCCAGGGTCGAATTGCCCAGGAGTCGAACCCGCTCCAAGCTCCGGGTGAGCGCCCAGGAGGTAGTCATTTCCCCAGTATGCGCCCGACTGGAACCCGAAATGCACCGCCAGAAAGCACTCCAGATTTCTGGGATACCAGCCACGGCAAAGTCGCGCCTACCTTGGGCATGTCCATGAAATCGACGCCGAACCGACGGCCGTCAAACCCCGAGGAGAGTGCCCAATGTTCACGCTGCAGATAGAACACAGCATCAAGGATTTTGACATGTGGAAGGCGGCTTTTGACCGCGACCCGGTGAACCGCGCCGCGTCAGGAGTTGAGTCGCACAGGATAGGCCGGCCCGTGGACGACGCGCACTACGTTGTGGTGGAGCTGGAGTTCGCTGCCCCTGAGCAGGCCGAGCAGCTACTGGCGAACCTCAAGGCAAAGGTGTGGAATTCACCACTCGCAGCACCTTCCTTGGCCGGGGCGCCACAGACGCGGATTATTGAGTCGGCTGGCTGAGGCGCACCTCAAGGGCCACAAGTGTACGTTCGCGCCAATCGACAGGGCCACAAGTGTACGTTCGCGCCAATCAACAGGGCCGCTAGTGTACGTTCGCGCCAAGTTGTCAGGTGGTCAGTCGGGTTCAGGTCCTCAGACGCGTTGGCACTTCGATGTCATGAACGGGACGAATTGGGGCGCGTCCCCGAGGCGTAGCTCTGCTGTGTGGGTGAGCACGCCGTTGTCCACCCGGAACGTGTGCCGGGCGGTCCCCCGGTCACTGTGGCGCTCCACGCGCAGGACCCCGTCGACCCACGTGCAGCGGACGGGAGCCCCCGGCGGCAGCCCCAGGCTGTCCACGTAATACCACAGGATGTCCTCGTGTTCGGGGTCGACGGTAAATACGCCGTGGCCTTCGAAGTGGGTTCCGTCCGCTTCTGTATGCCGGTAACTTTGCACCACGGCATAACCGCCGGCCGCGCGGGTGTAGTTCGCCTCCGCTGCGGCCGTGCGTTCGGGTCCCCACGCAGAAGCTGCAAGCCAGGCAGTTCCCCGCCAGTGTCCCAGGAAGTTCTCGAGCACCGCGTGCACGGTGCCCGGCTGCGGCCGGTTCATAATTCCATTATGGCGGGGCGCAACCACATCCCGGTCAGGGCCGGTCCCGGTCAGAGCCCGAAAGTCTCGGTTTCCTCAAACGGGCCAACCACGGTTACCGTCCGCGGCGCGGCAGAGAGCTCCTTGGCCAGGGCCTGGACTTCCTGGGCGGTGACGGACTTGATCAGCCGGAGGGTCTCGTCGATGTCCTGGTACTCGCCGGAGACCAGCTCAGCGCGGCCCAGCCGGGACATGCGGGAACCGGTGTCCTCCAGGGCAAGGACAATCCCGCCGCAGAGCTGGCCCATGGCCTTGCGGAGCTCGTCGTCGGAAATCCCGCCTTCCGCCAGCTTGTCCAGTTCGGCGCCCAGGAGCTCCAGCACCTGGCGGACCTTCGACGGCGTGCACCCGGCGTACATCCCGAAGTAGCCGGCGTCGGCGTACGAGGACGCGAAGGAGTAGGTGGAGTACACCAGGCCGCGCTTCTCGCGGATCTCCTGGAAGAGGCGCGAGGACATACCCCCGCCCAGCACGGCGTTGAGCACGCTCATGACGTAGCGGCGGTCATCCGTGGCCACAATGGTGGGGCAGCCCATGATGATGTTGGCCTGTTCCACAGCACGCTTGACCACATGCAGGCCGGCCGTGCCGGTGATTTCCGCACGCTCCGTGGAGCGCCGCTCCACGGGTGCCGCGGTGGGCTCAAGCGACCACCCCGCGGCGTGGAGGGCATCCACCACAAGGCCGCAGACGACGTCGTGCTCCAAGCCTCCGGCGGCCGTAATGACCAGCTCGTCCGGCCGGTAGTACCTGCGGTAGTGCTCCCAGACGGAGTCGCGGGCAACCGCACGGATGGCCGCCGGAGTGCCTCCGATGGGGCGGCCCAGCGGGTGCGTGCCCAGGACGGCCGCCACAAAGTTTTCGTGCGCAACATCCGTAGGGTCATCGCTGTCCATGGCGATTTCCTCGAGGATGACGTCGCGCTCCTGCTCCATTTCGGCGGGATCCAGGACGGCTCCGGTAATCATGTCTGCGATGACGTCAATGGCCATGGGCAGGTCCGTGTCCAGCACGCGCGCAAAGTAGCAGGTGCTCTCCTTGGCGGTTGCGGCGTTGGATTCCCCGCCCACCTCGTCAAAAGCGGAGGCGATCTCCAGGGCGGTGCGGCGCTTCGTGCCCTTGAACAGCAGGTGTTCGAGGAAGTGCGTGGAACCGTGCTGGCCCGGGGCCTCGTCACGCGACCCTACGCCCACCCAAAAACCGATCGTTGCCGAGCGCTGGCCCGGCATCGCCTCCGTGAGGACCCGCACGCCGCCGGGAAGCACCGAACGCCTGACGACGGAGCCGCCGTCGGATCCGTGGACAAGTGTGTCTCCGGGCTGGTTCTGCTCAAGCGGCAGGGGTACAACAGTCATTGAAGCCTTTCGGGAGCGGCAGCCGGATCTGGCTGCCATCGTAACAGCGGCGGGGCCGGTGGATCATCCACCGGCCCCGCCGATTCATACTGTGTGCAGGAGGATGCTGCTCCGCGTCAGTGGACTACTCCGCGTCGCCAGCGCCTTCTGCTCCGGCGGTGGCGTGGACGGGCTCGGCTTCGCCGGCGCCTTCCTCTTCAGCCACCACGGGGGACAGCGACAGCTTTCCGCGGTCGTCGATCTTGGTGATTTCCACCTGGATCTTCTGGCCCACGGAAACAACGTCATCAACGTTGTCCACGCGCTTGCCGCTGGCCAGCTTGCGCAGCTCGGAGATGTGCAGCAGGCCGTCCTTGCCCGGGGTGAGGGAAATGAAGGCGCCGAAGGTGGTGGTCTTGACGACCGTACCCAAATAGCGCTCGCCGATTTCCGGAACCTGCGGGTTGGCAATGGCGTTGATGGCGGAGCGTGCTGCGTCTGCGGACGGACCGTTGGTGGCGCCAATGTAGACCGTGCCGTCGTCCTCGATGGAGATGTCGGCGCCAGTGTCTTCCTGGATCTGGTTGATCATCTTGCCCTTGGGCCCAATGACCTCGCCGATCTTGTCAACCGGGATCTTGACCGCGATGACGCGCGGCGCGAACTCGGAAAGCTCATCCGGGGTATCGATCGCGGAGTTGATGACATCCAGGATGTGCAGGCGGGCTTCGCGGGCCTGCTTCAGTGCTGCTGCCAGAACTGAAGCGGGGATGCCGTCGAGCTTGGTGTCCAGCTGGATGGCCGTGACGAACTCGGAGGTACCGGCAACCTTGAAGTCCATGTCGCCGAAAGCATCTTCGGCGCCGAGGATATCCGTGAGGGCTGCGTAACGGGTCTGGCCGTCAACCTGGTCGGAAACAAGGCCCATGGCGATACCTGCAACAGCGGCCTTCAGCGGCACGCCTGCGTTGAGCATGGAGAGCGTGGAAGCGCAGACGGAACCCATCGACGTCGAACCGTTGGAGCTGAGGGCCTCAGACACCTGGCGGATGGCGTACGGGAATTCCTCGCGGGACGGCAGCACTGGCACAAGTGCGCGCTCTGCCAGGGCACCGTGGCCGATTTCACGGCGCTTGGGCGAGCCCACGCGGCCGGTTTCACCGGTGGAGTACGGCGGGAAGTTGTAGTTGTGCATGTAGCGCTTGCGCGTCACGGGAGACAGCGAGTCGATCTGCTGTTCCATCTTCAGCATGTTCAGCGTGGTGACGCCCATGATCTGGGTCTCGCCGCGCTCGAAGATGGCCGAACCGTGGACACGGGGCAGGACCTCGACCTCGGCGGTGAGCTGGCGGATGTCCGTCAGGCCACGGCCGTCGATGCGGATCTGGTCCTTGAGGATGCGCTGGCGCACAACGTGCTTGGTGACCGAGCGGAATGCTGCGGACAGTTCCTTCTCGCGGCCTTCGAACTGGCCGGCCAGGGAGGAGGTGACCTCGTCCTTCAGGGCGTCCGAAGCGTTGTCGCGCTCCTGCTTGTCGGCGATCTGGAAGACAGCAGTCAGCTTCTCCGCGGCAGCGGCCTCAACAGCGGCGTAGACGTCGTCCTCGTAGTCGAGGAAGACCGGGAACTCGACGGTCGGCTTGGCAGCACGGGCGGCGAGGTCGGCCTGGGCGTCGCACAGTGCCTTGATGAACGGCTTGGCAGCCTCAAGGCCCTCGGAGACAACCTCTTCGGTGGGAGCCGTGGCGCCCTGTTCCTTGATGAGGTTCCAGGAGTTGTCCGTGGCTTCGGCTTCAACCATCATGATGGCAACGTCGTCACCGGCGATGCGGCCGGCAACAACCATGTTGAACACGGAGTTCTCGAGCTGGGAGTGCTTCGGGAAGGCAACCCACTGCGAGCCGTTTTCGTCGGCGACGAGGGCAACGCGTACGCCGCCGATCGGGCCGGAGAATGGCAGGCCGGAGAGCTGGGTGGACATGGAGGAGGCGTTGATGGCCACCACGTCGTAGAGCTCGTCCGGGTTGATCGCCAGGACGGTGACCACGATCTGGACCTCGTTGCGCAGGCCCTTGATGAAGGCGGGACGCAGCGGACGGTCCATCAGGCGGCAGGCCAGGATGGCTTCGGTGGACGGGCGGCCTTCACGGCGGAAGAACGAGCCCGGGATGCGGCCGGCAGCGTACATGCGCTCTTCGACGTCGACCGTCAGCGGGAAGAAGTCGAAGCCTTCGCGCGGGTGCTTGCCTGCGGTGGTTGCGGACAGCAGCGCGGTGTCTTCGTCGATGTACACCATGGCTGCGCCGGCTGCCTGCTTGGCAAGGCGGCCGGTTTCGAAGCGGATTACACGCTTGCCAAAGCGGCCATTATCAATGACTGCTTCTGAGAACTGGATTTCGGGACCCTCCAAGAGAGTCACCTCCGTTTCATGTTTCACGGAGTCCAGCCGCATCAACCCAGCCCAGCATCTGTCTACTGGCCTGCACTGCACCCGGTCATCGATCGAGACCCACGGGCCGGGGCTTCATTCTTCGAAGCCGTTCCCGGGGATCACTACCGAGGACCGCGAATGCGTGATGCGGTTGATCCTCCTGTTTAGTTTTTCTACTGCAAGGCGGCCCCTTTCCCGCAAAGGAAGGGGCCGCCCCTAAATCAGACTAGCGGCGCAGGCCGAGACGCTCGATGAGCGCACGGTAGCGGGCGATGTCAGTCTTCTTGAGGTAGGTGAGCATGCGCTTGCGACGACCAACCATGGCCAGCAGACCGCGCTGGGTGTGGAAGTCGTGCTTGTGCTCCTTCATGTGCTCAGTCAGATCCTTGATCCGCTGGGTCAGGACTGCAACCTGGACCTCCGGCGAACCGGTGTCGCCCTCGGACGTTGCGAAATCCTTGATGATGGACTGCTTTACAGCGGCGTCAAGTGCCACAATAACTCCTAGAGATGTGCCGTGAGGCCCGAATCAGTAACTCACTGCCGGGTGTGCCTGCACGGGAATTCCCGGGAAAACCTGGAGTTCCTGCACATGACAAGAGCCAGCCGCCACGGACTGCAGCCGGATCCAACGTTTAGTTTACCGGCATGCCGCGCGGGTTGTCGAAACCACGGCCCTCCAGCCGCTGCCGGATGGCCGCCATGCCGCGGCGGACCTCGTCAAAGGACGTGCTCAGGGGCGACAAGCCAATGCGGATTCCCTGCGGTGCGCGGAAGTCGGGAACCACGTCCTGCTCCCACAGTTCGGCCGTCACGTCCCGGAACGCAGGATGGTCCACGGTGATGTGGCTCCCCCGCTGCTTCGGGTCCCGCGGCGATGCCAGCCGTACTCCAAGCGGGGCAAGCCACGCGTCGAACAGGTCCACGGCATACCCGGTGAGCTTCAACGACTTGGCCCTGACGGCAGCCATGCCAACCTCCTCGATGAGGTCCACGGTTGCGCGCATCGCAAGCATCCCGAAAATGGCCGGCGTGCCGCTGAGGAAACCCCGGATTCCCGGCGCGGCCTCGTAGCCCGCAGCCATCTCGAACGCGTTCTTGCGGCCCATCCAGCCCCATACAGGCTGCTGGAGCCCGGACAGGTGCCGGCCATTGATGTATGCGAACGCAGGTGAACCCGGGCCGCCGTTGAGGTACTTGTAGGTGCACCCGGCGGCGAAATCGACGCCGGCGCCGTCCAGGTCGATCTCCACCGAACCTGCTGAGTGGCACAGGTCCCAGACCACCAGGGCGCCGGCGTCCTGGACGGCGGCAGTTATCGCCGGCAGGTCGGCAAGGAACCCTGAGCGGTAGGCCACCTGGCTCAAAAGTACGACGGCGGTCGCGGGCCCGGTTGCCTCCCTCACCTGTTCCACGGTCACCCCGGCAGAGGGATCGGATTCGATCCACCGAAGTGTAAGCCCTTCCTCGCGGGCGATGCCCTCCACGAGGTAGCGGTCAGTGGGAAAGTTGTCCGTGTCCAGGACAATCTCGGTCCGCGCGGGGTCTGTGACGGCTGCGACGGCCGCGCGAATGAGCTTGTAGAGCACCACTGTTGTGGAGTCAGCGATGACGGTCTGGCCCGGCGCGGCGCCGAGCACGGCCCGGCCCAGCTGGTCGCCAATGCTGTGCGGCAGGTCAAGCCATTCCTCGTCCCAGCCGCGGATCAGGCGTCCGCCCCAGCTGTCCCGGATGAAATCGGTGATGTCCTGCGGCGTGCGCTTGAGTGGCCGGCCGAGGGAGTTTCCATCAAGGTAGGACAGCGCCGTGTCGGTTCCGATGAACAGGTCCCGGTAGGACGCCAGCGGGTCCTCGGCGTCCAGCTGCGCTGCCCGCCTGAGGAGGGCACCGCCGTCGTGATCCGGATTTGTTTGCCGGCCGTCCACGGTCACTGGCCGATCTCCGTCCGGACCGCGAAGAGTTCGGGGAAGAAGGTCAGCTCAAGCGCCTTCTGCAGGAAAGCGGCGCCGCTGGATCCTCCTGTTCCGGACTTCATGCCGATGGTCCGCTGCACGGTGCGAAGGTGCCGGAAGCGCCACAGCTGGAAGTTGTCTTCCAGGTCCACGAGTTCCTCGCAGGCTTCGTAGGCTCCCCAGTTGTCCGCGGCATTTTCGTAGATGTGCTTGAACAGCGGCACCAGCTCCGGGCAGAACTCGTGGGCGCGGGTGACGTCGCGTTCCAGGACGGACTGCGGCACATCGAAGCCCTGCCGTGCGAGGTAGGCCAGGAATTCGTCGTAGATGCTGGGGGCGTTGAGCAGCTCGGCCAGCATGGAGTGCGCGTCCGGATCCGATTCGAACACAGGAAGCATCTTGCTGTTCTTGTTGCCCAGGACAAACTCCACGGCCCGGTACTGGCTGGACTGGAAGCCTGACGAGTTGCCGAGGAACCCGCGGAACTGTGAGTACTCGGTTGGTGTCAGGGTCGCCAGGACAGACCACTGTTCGGTGAGGGTTTTCTGAATGTGCTTGACCCTGGCGATGCCCTTGAGGGCAGAACCGAGGTCGTCGGCGCGGAGCCAAGCCGCGGCGCTGCGGAGTTCGTGCAGGACCAGCTTCAGCCACAGCTCCGTGGTCTGGTGCTGGATGATGAACAGCAGCTCGTCATGGTGTTCCGGCTTGCTGACCGGCACCTGGGCGCTGAGGAGGGTGGGCAGCTGCAGGTAGGAGGCGTAGCTCATCCGGGAACTGAAATCGCGGACAATGCCCTCGTCCAGTTTCCTGGTGTTCTTTTCGACGGTCATTTCGGCTGCCTTTCCTGGCGATCTCCGGTCAGCGGCGGACCAGGAGGTCGTGGGCCTGGACCACGTCCAGGCGCATCTGGTCCACCAGTGCTTCTGGCCCACGATAGGCCACCATGCCCCGCAGCCTGGCCACGAATTCCACCACTACTGTCTGGCCGTACAGATCAAAGTCCTCCACCGGCTCGTCCGGGCGGTCGATCACGTGGGCCTCGACCTGCCGGCTGACGCCGTCAAACGTGGGGTTCGAACCGACGGAGATTGCGGCAGGCCAGCGGGTGCCTGCCTGGTCCACGAGCCAGCCGGCGTAGATGCCGTCGGCCGGAATGAATCCGCTCGCTTCGTGCGCCAGGTTGGCGGTGGGGAATCCCAGCGCACGTCCCCGGGCGGCGCCGTGGACCACTTCGCCCCGCATCCGGTGCGGACGGCCCAGCACGGCAGCGGCGGTGGCGACGTCCCCTTCCTGGAGCGCTTCACGCACCCAGGTGGAGGAGCAGCGGCGGTCCTCGCCGTCGTCTTCGTGCAGCGGGAAACCCTCGGAGCCGAACTCGCTGATGACCTGGACCTCGAAACCGAACTTCCCGCCCAGCTGCTTCATGGTGTCCAGGTCGCCGGAGTTCCCCCGGCCAAAACGTGCATCGTGGCCGATGACCACCTGGTTGGCGTGAAGACTGTCCACGAGGACCTGGCCCACGAACTCCTCGGGCGTAAGGCTGGCCAGCTCCAAGGAGTATTTCATGACCAGGATGGCATCAAGGCCCAACTCCCCGAGTGCCTCAAGTTTGTCCTGCAGCCCCATGATCAGCTCGGGCGCGGACTCCGGGCGGTGGACCAGCGCCGGATGGGGGTCGAACGTCACGGCCACGGCTTTGAGGCCGTTCCGGCGGGCTGTTCTGATGAGCTGGGACAGCACCTGCTGGTGGCCGCGATGGACGCCGTCGAAGTTGCCGAAAGTGACCACGGATGGACCGAAGTCCGCCGGGACCTCGGACGGATCGTTCCAGATGTAAGCCATCACCCTCGCCTTTTACTGCCTGCAACTGACATGTCCGCGGCGCCTGACCGGCGCCGGAACTCTCTAAGATTACCCGCTGTCGCGGGCGTCTTCGGACGGTACCGCGGCCCCTGGCGGGCCGGCCGGCATCTTCCTGGGACCGGGTCTAGGCCTCCGCCTTGCGCTTGCCTGGCCGGCGCCTGTACAGCCACGCCAGGCCCAGGACCGGCAACAGGAGCGGGATGAACGCGTACCCACGGCCGAACATCGACCAAACGGTTTCGTGCGGGAACTGCACCGGATCAAAGACACTCAACGCCCCGACCACGACGACGCCCACCAGTTCCACCAGAACCGCAGCCAGCGACACCTTGAACCAGGTGCTGCCGGCCTTGGCCAGGGAGACGGTGGCCACGAGGTACACGAGGGCGGCGAACGCGGAAAGCAGGTAGGCCAGCGGCGCCTCGGAGAACTTCGTCAGGATCTGGTAGCCCGCCCGGGCGGTGGCTGAAATGGCGAACACCGCGTAAACGGCGATCAGGAGCCTGCCGGGGCCGGTGTTGCGGGTGTCCTTGGCGGATGCCTTGTCCGGCGTCGCTTGGGAATGTGCTGCTTTCACGTTGCGGGCTTCTTCCACTTCAGTACCAGATCTGGTTCATTCGGGCGGCCATCACCAGGGCGGTCACCCCGACGGCGGCCAGGACAAAGTTGCTCCAGCGGGTCCGTTCCAGGATGGACCAGTAGACGGCGGCCGGTGGCAGGAGCATGGCTGTGGCCAGGTAGCCCCAGAACTCCCAGGCTTCGCCCGCGATGGGTTCCCCGGAAATGACCCTGACGACGGAGCCTACGAGGTAGACCACGAGGGCCAGTTCCACGGCCGCGACGGACAGGATCGTGAGGTCGTTGGGGGCTTTCTTGAGGATCCCCGCCGCCAGGCAGATGCCGGTGGAGATCAGGCCAACGGCCATGATGATGTAGAAGTACGCGTCCACGCCTACGACTCCCGGGCGCCGTTGCCGGGTGCGAACACCAGCACGGGCTTGGCAAAGTTGCCGGAATCCGCCAGGAGCGCCACGAGGCTTCCGTCAGGGGCAAAAGCGGCGGCCGGATGTTCCGCGGTGGCAGCCCCGGGGCTGCCTGCCTCCGCGCCGGCCGCGATCCTGCGGCCGAAGGAGATCTCCGTGGTTTCCTCGGCGGTCAGTTCCCGGTTGGGCATCAGGGCGCGGGCGGCGAGCGACATTTCCAGGACCTGAAGGTCCTCGGCCAACTGTTCCAGCGTCCGCGCCTGTTCGAGCGAGTAGGGGCCGACGTGGGTCCGGCGGAGCGCCGTCAGGTGCCCGCCGACGCCCAGCGCAGTTCCCAGGTCGCGGGCAAGGGCTCGGATGTACGTGCCGGAGGAGCACTCCACTGTGACGTCGATGTCCACTACGTCCGAATCCCATGGCCGGGTGCCGGGCTGCCGGCCAATGCCGTGCACCTCGAAGCGGTGGATGGTGACGGG
This sequence comes from Arthrobacter sp. B6, assembly GCF_001663775.1. Classification (GTDB taxonomy): domain Bacteria; phylum Actinomycetota; class Actinomycetes; order Actinomycetales; family Micrococcaceae; genus Arthrobacter. The sequence goes on from NZ_KV467168.1 coordinate 915,341, forward strand.
CCGGGCAGCGAGCTTCACTTCTTCGCCGGAACGCACCCGTGCGTAAGCCCGCTCGCCGTTGACCTTGATGGCGCTGACGCTGCTGGGCACCTGCTGGATCCGCCCCGTGAGGGCCGCGACGCCGTCGTGGATCGCTTCGTCGGTGACGCCGGCAGCGCTGGTGGAGGCAACGACCTCGCCTTCGGCGTCGTCAGTAACGGTGGACTGGCCCAGCCGGATGGTGGCGGTATACGTCTTGGAGGTGCCCACGATGTAGGTGAGAAGGCGCGTGGCCTTGTTGATGCCAACCACCAGGACGCCGGTGGCCATGGGATCCAGGGTCCCGGCGTGCCCCACTTTCCGGGTACCGGCGATGCGCCGCATCCGGCCAACCACATCATGGCTGGTCCATCCCTGCGGTTTGTCCACTATCACCAGTCCAGAAAGCACGCTTCCCAGTATATCGGCGTCAACACCGGCGCCTGCCCAGTCCCCTTGGCGCGACCCGGCCCGCGGTGGGCTGCGGTCCACCGTTAGGATGGCAGTCATGCCTGAGCTTGCCGCGCACGCGCGAGACGTCCCCGTCAACCAGATCCGCGAAATTACCGAGGCCGCCTGGCGTACTCCGGGCGCCATCGTCCTGAGCATCGGCGAACCTGGTTTCGCACTCCCCCGCCACGTCCTGGAAGCCGGAATGGCATGCCTGGACAGGGACGAGACCAACTACACGCCCAACGCCGGCATCCCGGAGCTCCGCGAAGCGTTTGCTGCCAGGTTCAGCGAAGGCGCCGGCGCCAGCCACAGCATCGGTGCCGAGCGCGTGTACGTGGTGGACGGGGCCCAGCAGGGCCTGCACCTTGCCATGAGCCTCCTGCTTTCCCCCGGCGATGAGATCCTGATTCCCAATCCCGGCTATCCCACATTCGCCATGACCAGCCGGCTCCTCAGCGCGGTCCCGGTGGGGTACCCGCTGTACCCGGAGCAGGACTTCCAGCCCCGGATCCAGGATTTGGAGGTCCTGATTACGGAACGCACCCGCGTGCTCATGCTGAATTCGCCCTCCAACCCGCTGGGCGCGGTACTCGGAGAGGACCTGACCCGGCAGCTCGTGGCCTTCGCCCGGAAGCACGACCTCTGGATCATTTCCGATGAATGCTATGAGGCTTTCACTTACGACGTGCCCCACATCAGCCCGGCGCGGTTCGACAGCGACGTCCCCGGCGAAGCACGCGTCTTCACGTCACTGACGCTGTCCAAGACGTACGGCCTGACCGGCCTGCGGATCGGCGGCCTGGTCTGCCCGCCGGGGCTGGAGCAGAAGATGAACAACGTGATGGAAGCGATCGTTTCCTGCGTTGCATCCCCGTCGCAGTATGCCGCGCTCGCGGCCCTGACCGGCCCGCAGGACTACGTCACGAACGCCCACGCCCACTACCGTGCCAACCGCGATGCCGCCTCCGCCGTCCTCGATGCGAAGGGAATCCGGTACCTGAATGCGCAAGGTGCGTTCTACCTCTGGGCTGACGTCTCGCACGTGAGCGACGGCGACGTCCGCGGCTGGGTCCGGCGGTTCCTCGCCGAGTCGGGCGTGGCACTAGCGCCGGGAACCGCTTTCGGCTCGATCGGCGAGGGCTGGGTGCGGATCGCCCTGTGCGGCGACCGCGATGAGTTGGTGGAGGGCGTGGGCCGGCTGCCGGAGCGCGCCGGGTTGAGTACGGACACCTAGCTTCGGTTGCCTGCGAGTGCTCCGTCGAGCCAGGAACGAAGGGCTGCCGCAGGGGCTGCCCCGGCCTGCCGGGCCACCACTTTGCCGGCGACGACGACCATCAGGGTGGGAATGGCCTGGACGTCGAACCGCCGGGAAAGCTGCGGGGACCGGTCGACGTCGACCTTGACGAGCTTGATCCGCCCTGCCCGCTCCCGCGCGAGCTTGTCCAGCACGGGGCTCACCATCCGGCAGGGACCACACCAGGCAGCCCAGAAATCGATAAGGGCAGGCACCGGGGATTGTTCCGCAAGCAACGCAAAGTCGTCATCCCCGGCGTCGACGATCCAGGGCAGGTCGCTCCGGCAGCTTCCACAGCGCGGGTGGCCGGCAGCAGCGGCGGGAATCCGGTTGGTCTTCCCGCAGTTGGGGCAGGTAACCAAGGTTGGTGCCGGTGCGGTGGGTCCCATCTGTGCGCCCTGCTTTCCGGTCAGTAGTCGGTGCGGTGCTTGTTGCTCCGCCATGCATCAAACGGAGCGTTCGACGTCGGCACTGCAGCTTGGGCGACCGGCAACAGTTCCGGCCGGGTGCCGCTGAAGTATTCGTAGAACACAGCGTCGTCGAAGCCCGCTGCCGCTGCGCCATGGCGGTCGGCAGCGAAATAGACCCGGTCGATACGGGCCCACAGGGCCGCCGACAGGCACAAGGGGCACGGCTCGCAACTCGTGTAGAGGACAGCCCCGCGCAGGTCGAATTTGGCCGTGGCGGCGGCCGCCGTCCGAATCGCCACCACCTCGGCGTGGGCTGTGGGGTCGTTGTCCCGGGTGACGCGGTTGATGCCTTCGTGGACTCGGCCGTCCGCAGTGACCACCAGCGCCCCGAATGGACCCCCGCCGGCGGCGACGTTCTTCACGGCCAGCTCAACGGCCTGTTCCAGGTATCGGGTGGCATCGTGGTTGTCGCTCGCCAGAGTCATAGCTAGATCCTAGCCACAGCACCCGCGTTAGGGGTCAAACAGGGGGCTCTTTAGGGGGAAATTCCCGACGACATTGTTGCTGGGGAGGCATAATCTGGCGGCCGGGGGTTTCGAATTTATTGCCTCACGCGAGGCTTCCTATATCCGGCCCGACAAGGGCGCCAATCCCGGAGTACCCAATGAAGAGAAGACTCACCCTCATCGCCTGCATGGCGGCAATCGCCGTTATGGCACCGGCGAACCCAGCCACCGCATCCGACTGGAAGCGGGATTACGAGAAGCTGGCGGACGGGCTCGTCTCGCCGCTGCACCTGGCTGTAGGTACCAACAAATCTGTCTATGTAACCCAGGACTTTGCAGGCACGCTCAGCCGCATCAACAGGGACCGAACCGTCGACAACATTTATCAGGCTCCCAAGGACTGGGGGGTCGCCGGCGTGGAAACGCGGGGCGCCACCACATTCTTCCTTGAGGGCTTTGGCGCAGGCGGCCCGGCCGCTGACTTGCGGGGCTTTCTGAAGGCGATCAGCCCGCGGGGTGATGTCCGGACCATCGCAGATCTGGCGGACTACGAGCGGAAAGCCAACCCTGATGCCAACCAGCACTACGGGTTCGGTCCTGACGCAGGCGCCGGGTGCCTGGCGGAAGCATCAGCCATTCCGAATGCAACCCCGCCGCAGTACACCGGCGCCCTGGATTCCAATCCGTACGCCACCGCTGTCCAGGGAAACACGGCCTACGTGGCCGACGCAGGTTCGAACGCAATCCTGAAAGTCAACATACACTCAGGCCACACCACTGCCCTGGCTGTCCTGCCTCCCCGGCCTACGCAGCTTTCGGCAGAGGCAGCGGCATCACTTGGTGCGCCGGCCTGCGCAGGGCTTACATACGCTTTTGAGCCTGTCCCCACCGATGTGGAGATTGGCCCGGACGGCTGGCTGTACGTGTCCTCACTGCCCGGCGGCCCGGAAAGCCCGGCCCTGGGTGCCCGCGGCGCGATCTTCAAGGTCAACCCCTGGACCGGCGCAACCAAGCTCTGGGCGGACGGCATCCTAAGCCCCACCGGGCTGGCAGTGGCGAACACCGGAGACGTGTACGTAGCCTCACTGTTCGGGAACGAGATCCTGAAGTTCAAGGCCTGGAAGGGCCACCGCTCCCAGTTCCTGGCGGTGAACCAGCCGGCTGACGTGGAAATCCACGGCAGGACGCTGTTCGCCACCATCGATGCGCTCCCTGATTTCCCGCCTGGCCCGGGCTCCGCTCCAGCAGCAGACCCGCCACCTCCGGCCGGCAAGGTGATCAGGGCCGAGATCCGGTAGCTGAAGAAGAAGCCTTTCTGGGAAGCAGAAGGCCCGAACCGCGTCTGCGGTCCGGGCCTTCCTGTGATCCCCGCGATGGGGCCAGAGGGCTACTTCTTGCCGTCTTCGTCGAGCTCTTCGTCGTCGGTGAGGTCGAGGTCCTCTTCGTCGAAGTCGTCCTCGTCGATGTCCACATCGGCGGGCACGTCACGCTTGTAAGGATCGGCGTCGCCGGCGTGCTTGGCCTTTTCAGCCAGGGCAGCAACCTCGGCGTCGCGCTTCTTCGCTTCGCGAAGAAGCTCCTCAAGGTTGGACGCAACCACGGGAATCTGGTCTGCCACGAATTCGAGGCTGGGAGTAAGCCGGACAGTAACGTTCCGGCCAACTTCCTGCCGAAGCACGCCCTTGGCCTTCTCGAGCCCCTTGGCAGCGTCAGCCTGGACAGCCTGGTCACCGAACACGGTGTAGTAAATGGTGGCATGCTGCAGATCATTGGTCACGCGGGCATCGGTAACCGTAATGCCCTCCAGCCGAGGATCCTTAACCTTCCGGCCCAGGGCCTCAGCAACAACAACCTTAATCCGCTGCGCCAACTTGGCAGCACGTGCCGGATCAGCCATGAACAACTCCTAGATAGATATAGAAAAGTTTGGGGCGCGCAAAGGTGAGGTTGTCACCCAACGCGCGGAGCGATTGAGGGGGCCTGGGAGTGGCATCGGGCCTGCCGGAGACGGACGGCCAACGATCGTAGATCGCTGGCCGTCCGTCGTAGGGGCGGGGCCCCCTCAATCGCGGAGTGCCAGGGCGGGGCCGCCGGAAAAATCCAACGACCCCGACCCTCTGTAACAGCTAGAACAACTTAGACGCGCGGCTTCTCGCGCATCTCGAAGGTCTCGATGATGTCGCCTTCGTTGATGTCGTTGTACGAGCCAAGACCGATACCACACTCGAAGTCCGTACGGACCTCAGTGGCGTCGTCCTTGAAGCGCTTGAGCGTCTCAACGGTGAGGTTGTCGCCGATGATCTTGCCGTCGCGGCTGATGCGTGCCTTCGTGTTGCGTCGGATGATGCCCGAGCGAACGATGGAACCTGCGATGTTGCCGAACTTGGAGGAACGGAACACTTCGCGGACCTCGGCGGTGCCCAGCTGGACCTCTTCGTACTCCGGCTTGAGCATGCCCTTGAGGGCCATCTCGATGTCATCGATTGCTGAGTAGATGACGGAGTAGAAGCGCATGTCCACGCCTTCGCGGTCTGCCAGTTCGGCAACCCGCTCGGCAGGCTTGACGTTGAAGCCGATGATGACGGCGCTGTCCACCGTTGCAAGGTTGACGTCGTTCTGCGTGATGGCACCAACGCCGCGGTGGATGACGCGCAGCTGCACGCCTTCGCCGACGTCGATCTTGAGCAGTGCGTCTTCCAGGGCTTCCACGGCACCGGACACGTCACCCTTGAGGATGAGGTTGAGGGTGTCGATCTTGCCATCGGCCACGGCCTGGTCGAAGTCTTCCAGGCTGATGCGCTTGCGGCGCTTGGCCAGGGCGGCGTTGCGGTCGGCTGCTTCACGCTTCTCGGCGATCTGGCGGGCGGTGCGCTCGTCAGCGGTCACGAAGAAGGTGTCGCCGGCGCGAGGCACGTTGGACAGACCCAGGACCTGCACGGGGCGGGACGGGCCAGCCTCGGTCAGGGCGCTGCCGTCGTCGTCGAACATGGCGCGGACGCGGCCGTGAGCCGTACCGGCCACGATCGTGTCACCGACACGCAGCGAACCGGACTGCACCAGGACCGTGGCCACGGAACCGCGGCCCTTGTCCAGGTTGGCTTCGATCGCGATACCGCGGGCGTCCTTGTTCGGGTTGGCGCGCATGTCCAGGGCTGCGTCTGCGGTAAGCAGGACGGCCTCGAGCAGCTCGTCGATGTTGAGGTTCTGGCGGGCAGAGACCTCAACGAACATGGTGTCGCCACCGTATTCTTCGGGGACAAGGCCGTACTCGGTCAGCTGGCCGCGGACCTTGTCCGGGTTGGCGCCTTCCTTGTCAATCTTGTTCACGGCCACCACGATCGGCACATTCGCTGCCTGCGCGTGGTTGAGGGCCTCAACGGTCTGCGGCATAACGCCGTCGTCCGCTGCGACCACCAGGATGGCGATGTCGGTGACCTTCGCACCACGGGCACGCATGGCGGTGAACGCCTCGTGGCCCGGAGTATCGATGAAGGTGATCTTCCGCTCGATGTCCTCGTGCATGTGGGTGACCTGGTAGGCACCGATGTGCTGCGTGATGCCGCCGTGCTCGCCCGCCATAACGTCGGACTTGCGGATGGCATCAAGCAGGCGGGTCTTACCGTGGTCGACGTGGCCCATGACGGTGACAACAGGAGGACGTGCCTCGAGGTCTTCGTCGCCTTCGGCTTCAAGCTCTGCTTCAAAGTCGATGTCGAACGTGGAGAGCAGCTCGCGCTCCTCATCCTCCGGCGAGACGACCTGGAGCTTGTAGCCAAGCTCCTCGCCCAGCAGTGCGAAGGTTTCCTCATCCAGCGACTGCGTGGCCGTGGCCATTTCGCCGAGGTGGAACAGGACGGTGACCAGTGCTGCGGGGTTTGCCTCGATCTTGTCGGCAAAATCCGTGATGGACGAACCGCGGCGGAGCCGGATGACGGTGCTGCCGTCGCCACGGGGGACGCTGACGCCACCCAGTGACGGAGCACTCATCTGCTCGAGTTCCTGGCGCTTGGCACGCTTCGACTTGCGCTGCTTGCCACGCCCGGCGCCGCCCTTGCCGAAGGCACCCTGGGTGCCACCGCGACCGCGGCCACCCTTGCCGAAGCCACCGCCAGCCGGAGCACCGCCGCCGGCACCCGGAGCGCCGCCGGTACCGGGAGCGCCACCCGGGCGTCCGGGTCCACGGCCGCCGCCACCGGGACGTCCGCCGGCGCCAGCCGGTGCGGGACGCTCAGTGCGGTTGGGCATCATGCCCGGGGTAGGACGGTTTCCACCAGCCCCCGCGGGACGCGGACCGCCAGCGCCGCCCGCACCGGCCGCAGGACGCGGACCACCGGGACGGGGACCGCCCGCACCGGCTGCCGGACGCGGCCCACCGGGACGGGGGCCACCGGCACCTGCTGCAGGACGGGGACCACCGGGACGGTCGCCGTCGGTACGGCTTCCGCCCGGGCGGGGCATGCCCTGGGAAGTAGCAAAGGGGTTGTTGCCCGGACGCGGTGCACGTTCTCCGTCGCCACCACGGCCGCGGGGCATGCCCTGGGACGTGGCGAACGGGTTGTTGCCCGGGCGGGGGCCGCCGGGACGAGGTGCAGAGCTGCCCTGCGACGATCCGCCCTGCGCTGATCCGCCGGAGCGGGAGGGCGCTGCTGGGGTCTCAGCCTTGGGGGCCGGGCGGGCTCCGGGCTTCGCTCCGGTGGACGGAGCGCTGGCGGCCGGAGCCGGCGCAGCAGGTGCTGCGGCTGCAGGGGCAGCCGGAGCTGCAGCAGCGGCGGCGGGTGCAGCCGGAGCTGCAGGTGCTGCGGCCTCGGGGGCTGCAGCAGCTGGCGTCGGGGCCTGGGGAGCTGCTGGACCCGGAGCAGGTGCTGCGGGACGTGATTCTGCCGACGGGGCAGGCGCCTTGGGCGCCGCTGCCGGAGCTGCGGCCTTGGCCGCGGCGTCGGGGTAGGCGTTGCGGAGTTTCCGCACCACCGGGGCCTCAATGGTGGAAGAGGCGGAGCGAACGAATTCGCCCAGTTCCTGCAGTTTTGTCACTGCATCTTTGGAAGTAATACCGAGCTCTTTAGCGAGCTCGTGTACGCGGACCTTGGCCACATTTCTCCTGTCTCGGTCCGCACCGAGCCAGGCACGAACCGTCTACTTCTTACTGCGGGCCCTCGCCGCGGCTGCGGCTGAAGGGCCCATTGCAGAGCGCAACAAAGTTGTCATCGTTGCGCACTCATCGCTGGGAACTCATCGGGTTTCCATCAGTTTTCTGACCCGCTTTCAGGTTGGACGGTTGTTGCTGCAGCTACCGGAAGTATCTGCAGCGGGCCTTCAGCGCCCGTGCCTGCCTTGATCCGGCGTTCGACGTCGGCGGTACCGGTTGCGCCCTTGAGGGCACGTCCGAATGCTCGCCGCTTGACCGCCAGGGCCAGGCACGATTCGCTGGGGTGCAGCCATGCACCCCGGCCAGCCATCCGGCGTCGTTCATCGACCAGGACAGCGGACGAACCGCTGGCATCAGCCACGAGCCGGAGGAGCTCCGACCGCGGACCCTTCTTCCGGCATCCGATGCAGGTACGCTGCGGTTGATTCTCGCTGTGAAGCACTTCTGCCACGGGGAGCATCTTCCTGACGTACCTGGTTGCCTGCCCATACCTGCCCGCCACAGCGAACTGCAGGGAGGGCACACAAGGGCGCACGAATACCGGCCGTTAGGCGCGGTCATTGTCTATTCTAGCCCCTCGGGGCCGTTCTGCCCGAAACCGGCGCTCCGACCGAAGGTGTCCCAGTCGGCCGGCGCGCCGGGAGAGGTTCAGTTTTCGCGCGGCGCGGCGGCGTCGGAGACGATGTCGATGCGCCAACCGGTCAGCTTTGCTGCCAGGCGGGCGTTCTGGCCCTCTTTGCCGATGGCCAGCGAAAGCTGGTAATCCGGGACAACAACGCGGGCGGACCGGGTGGCCTCGTCAATGATCGTGACGGAATTCACACGCGATGGCGACAGGGCGCTGGCGATGAAGGTGGCGGGATCCTCACTGAAGTCGACGATATCGATCTTTTCGTCGTTCAGTTCGGTCATCACGGCACGTACGCGGGAACCCATTTCGCCGATGCAGGCACCCTTGGCGTTGATGCCCGGGGTGTTGGCCTTGACGGCGATCTTGGTACGGTGGCCGGCTTCGCGGGCCAGGGCCACGATCTCCACTGAACGGTCCGCGATTTCCGGGACTTCCAGTTCGAAGAGCTTCCGGACCAGGCCCGGGTGTGAGCGGGAAAGCGTGACGGACGGACCCTTGGTACCGCGGTGGACGTCGATAACCAAGGCGCGGAGCCGGTTGCCGTGGGTGTACTTCTCCCCCGGCACCTGTTCGGGGGGCGGCAGCAGCGCTTCGACAGTGCCCAGGTTGACCTGGATCATGTGCGGGTTGTTGCCCTGCTGGATAAGCCCGGCAACGAGTTCACCCTCACGGCCCTTGAACTCGCCCAGGACGGCGTCGTCCTCAACGTCCCGCAGGCGCTGCAGGATGATCTGCCGTGCCGTGCTCGCCGCGATCCGGCCGAACCCGGCCGGGGTGTCCTCGAACTCGCCGATCGGGGCGCCGTCGTCGTCGATCTCCACGGCCCAGATGGTCACGTGTCCGCTCTTGCGGTCCAGTTCCGCGCGGGCCTTCTCGAAAGCGCCGGGCGATTTGTGGTAGGCCACCAGGAGCGCCTGCTCAATGGTGGGAATCAGGAGGTCCAGCGGGATTTCGCGCTCACGCTCCAGAAGTCTCAGTGCGCTCATGTCAATATCCATCAGGCCTCCTCAGAAGGTCCATTGTGCTCAGGTTCCAGACCGGCCTCGTCGAGGTGGCTGAATTCGATCTCGACTTTTCCGCTGCGGATCCTGTCGAAAGGAAGTGTTATGGGTTCGCCCTGCTTGGGCTTCATGCCCTTCTTGACGGCGATCTCCGGGACGATGGTCACGCCGGAGCCGTCCACCGCCTTGACCCTGCCGGTGACGTTGTCGCCCTGGACGACATTGACTTTGACCATGCGCCCGCGGGCTCTGTGCCAGTGGCGCTCTTCCGTGAGCGGCCGGCCCACGCCGGGCGAGGAAACTTCAAGGTCGTAGGGACGGCCGTCGTCGGCGGGGTCGTTGTCCAGGACGTCGGACAGGACCTTGGAGATGTCGGCGATGACGTCCAAATTGACGCCGCCGGTCTCTTCCTGCGGCAGGTCAACCACTACGTGCACCACCCGGTGCGAACCCGGGATGATGGAAACATCCTCAAGGTACAGGCGGTTGGCCTGGACCGAAGGTTCAAGTAAGGCCCGAAGCCGGGCAGCTTCCGGATTGTAGGCAGGCGCAGCGTCAGCCCTACCCGTTCCGGTACGGTCTGATGAAGTCGTGGCTTCTGCATTACTCACGATGCCGGCCGCCTCCCGATAGATGATGTTGTGACTACTAGCCTAACGATTTTCCGGGCGCAGTGGTGCACCATGTTTGCCGTGCGGCGTGACAACATGGTCTGTTGTGAAAGACGCTAGCACCGAAACCACCGCCCGCGGGCGGTATTTCCGGTACGCCGTTTTTTCGCTCACAGCCCTCCTGGTGCTGAGCCTGGGCATGGCCCTCATCCCGCATCAACCCCCTGCACCTGCGGAAACGCCTTTTTCCGAACGTGCCCGCGCCGCGGCGCTGGCAGACACCCTCGCCCTGCGGACTGCCGGGCAGGCGCTGGCAGGTGCGGCTGCCGGTGAGGGAGGGCCTGAGAACACTGCCGCGTTGGACCGTATTGTGACTTTGCTGACCATCCAGGCCCGGGCGTTGTTGCTTCCCGGGGGCACCGCCGCCGCGCCCAGCCGGACGGACTCGGGACAGCAAGCAGCACCGGGCGCCTCCGAGGGCCCGAACGCCTCTCCCGGGGGTTCGGCGTCTGCAGGCACGTCCTCCGCTGCCGAACTTGCGGCAGCGCTCTCCGCCAGCGGGTCCATGCGTCTCACCGATGCGCTGGAGGCCGACGGCGGCATGGCCCGCCTTCTCGCCGGTGCCGGCGCCGCACAGCTACTGGCGGCAAAGGACGCCGCGGCTATCGCCGGCGTTCCGGCGGAGGAACTGCCCGGATGGCAGGAACCCGCCATCCCCTCCGTACAGCCCACACCCGCCACTGCTGAGTGCACCATCGCCGGGCCGTCCGGTGAAGGCGAAAGGGCGGACGAAGGTGCCGGCCCTGGCCTGCGCCAGGCACTCACCGCCGCCCGGGATTCCGAACTTGAGACGGTTTACGGTTACCAGGCGGCGCTGACCCGCCTTGACCCTGCAGCCGCGGCCCAGGCCTCCGAGCTGTTGGCCGAACACCTGGACCTGGCGGACGAGGCGGAGGCGTACGCCGCCCTGCATTGCGCGGAAGTTCCTCCGGCACAGCCCGGCTATGTGCTTGATGCAGCCTTCCTAAGTGCGCCGGCAGCGGGTCTGGCACGGCTGGAGACCGGCACCCTGACCGCCTTCGGGGATGTCGTTGCATTGAGCACAGCTCCCACACGCAGCTGGGCCGTGGCGGCCCTCGTGGCTGCCGCGGAGAGGACACTCCTTTGGGGCGGGGATCCCGGAGCCGTTCCCGGCCTGGACCTGGACGAGTCCCAGCTTCCGCCCTTGCAGGAAACGCCTGCAGACGCCTTCCCCACCGCATCCCCGGCAGCCACGTAGGCCAGGTACTGGCAAGCAGGTCCAAGTGGTGGTTTGCTGAATTCATGGATTCCCAGGAGCCGGCCGGCCTTCCGGCGGACAACAAGGATCTGCAGCGCCACCTCGAAACCGAACCGCACGACAACGAAATGGCCCAGCGCCTCAACTGGCTGCGCGCCGGAGTGCTGGGCGCCAACGACGGCATCGTCTCGGTGGCCGCCATCGTGGTGGGTGTGGCAGGTGCCACGGCGGACACCGGACCCATCCTGGCAGCCGGTGCAGCCGGCCTGGTGGGCGGTGCCGTGTCCATGGCCCTGGGCGAGTACGTCTCCGTCAGCAGCCAAAGCGACAGCCAGAAGGCGCTGATCGAAAAGGAGCGCCGGGAGCTCGCCGAAGAGCCGGACGAAGAGCTTGCCGAGCTTACGGCCATCTACCAGGACAAGGGCCTCAGCCCCGAAACAGCGCGCCAGGTGGCGCTGGAACTGACCGAACACAATGCACTGGCCGCCCATCTCTCGGCGGAGCTCAACATCGACGAGGAGGATATCGTCAGCCCGTGGCACGCCGCCTTCGCCTCTGCGGTGGCCTTCACCATCGGCGCGGCACTGCCTATGCTGGCCATGCTCCTGCCCCCTCCCGGCATCCGGGTTCCGCTGACATTTGGCACCGTGCTGTTGGCGCTGGCATTAACCGGGGCGCTGGGTGCTTGGATCGGGGGCGGTTCCAAGGTGCGTGCGGCGGCCCGGGTGGTGGTGGGCGGCGCGCTGGCCCTGGCGGCAACTTTCACCATCGGCAATCTGCTCGGGGCCAGCGGAGTGGTGTGACCGGCGTCGATAAGCCTCATGCCGGGGACGCGGACGCATGTGTGCCCACCCCCGGACGCCCGGGTCAACTACGCTGGAGCTGATGAGCCAGCAGACACAAGTGCCGATCCCTCCGGACCTAACGGTGAGATACACCCGAAGCAGCGCCGGACGGGCATGGCTGGCCTCATTGCCGGCCCTGTTGGGTGGCCGGATGGAACATTGGGGGCTCACCCCCGATCTGGCTCCCGGCGCCCTGCCGTGGAACGGCCATGGCGGGGTGGTGGTCCCGGTCCGCCGCAACGATGGAACACCGGCTGCGCTGAAGGTGGCCTTTCCGCATGATGAAGCACGAGTGGAGCGCCATGCCCTGGAGTTATGGTCGGGCCACGGCGCCGTCAGGTTGCTGGAGGCTGACGCCGGAACCTGTTCAATGCTGCTGGAACGGCTGGAGGCGGACCGTTCTCTGCAGGACGTCCCCATGGATAAAGCCGTGGCCGTATGGGGCGGGCTGGTCCGGCAGTTGAGCCTGGTCCCCGACCACAGGCCACAATGGCAGGAATTCGACCACATCGCCGGGCGTGCCGAGCAGTGGAGCGACGACCTGCCGGCGGACTGGGAGCAGCAGGGCCGTCCGTTTCCCCGGTGGCTGCTGGAAGCAGCCCTGGAAGTCTGCCAGACCCGCGGCGCCGTAGGGCGCCGCTCCGGACGTGATGTGCTGGTGCACACCGACTTTCACTTCCTGAACATCCTCGCCCGCCCCTCGGCACAGGACGGATCAGGATTTGCGGCCATCGACCCGCAGCCCATGATTGGCGACCCGGAGTTCGCGGTGGCGCCGTTGCTCTGGAACAGGATCCAGGAGCTTCCCCGCACCGACCCGCAGGCCGGGCTGCGGGAACGGTGCCGTGATTTCAGCGAGGCGGCGGGCCTGGACAGCGAGGTGGCCCGCCAGTGGGGCGTTGCCCGGGAGGTGGAGAACGCCCTCTCCTATGCGGGTCGCCCGCACCACCAGGGGGACTTGGCGCGCTCGCTGTGGGTTGCCAGCACTTTGGCTGGCCGGACCATGGACGGGTTGCCGTCCGTGCACTCGCTGCCGGAACCGGGACAGGCTGGGAGTTTTTGTCCAGATGCAGCGGGATAAACCGCGGCCACGCCCCATTATCTGGACAAAAACTCCGGCTCCCGGGGTGCAGCAGCGGCGGAATTCAGGCTTTGCCCGTCCGCACCGCCGCGAAGGCCGAAGTGACAGCGTCAACGGCCGTGCCGACGTCGTCCATGTCCGTACTCCAGTTGCTTACCGAGACGCGCAATACGTCCCTGCCCTGCCACCGGGATCCGGACATCCATACCTTGCCGTCCTCGATGACCCTGGCCGTCACGGCGCGGGTGGTGGTGTCGTCACCGAATGCGAGCGAGACCTGCGTGTAGTCGACCGGGTTCAGGACTTCGATGCCGTCCACGGCGGCCAGTCCCGCCGCGATCCGGGCAGCCGCGTCCGCCAGGCCACGGACCTGGGCCGCCACGCCGTCGCTGCCCAGCGAGCGGAGGGCCGCCCACACCGGAACTCCGCGCCCCCGGCGTGACAGCTCCGGAACCTTTTCGAACGGGTCACCCGGGCCTTCGGCGTCGTGGATCAGATAGCTGGTGTGCAGTCCCATGGCGCTGCGGAGGGCGTTGGAGTCCTTGACGATGGCAATGCCACAGTCGTAGGGGACATTCAGGGTCTTGTGCGCATCGGTCCCCCACGAATCGGCCAGCTCCATACCCCTGACGAGATCAGCAAGTTCAGGCACCGCGGCGGCCCACAACCCGAAGGCACCGTCAATGTGGACCCAGGCGCCATGGCGGCGCGCCACCCCGATGGCTTCGTCAAACGGGTCGAAGGCCCCGGAATGCAGGTTCCCGGCCTGGAGGCACACCATGGCGGGACCGGAGCCCTCCGAAAGCATCCGGTCCAGTTCCGCAGGAATCAGCCTGCCCTGGGCATCCGCCGGGACCGCGGCGGGCCGGCCCAGGCCCAGGTAGCGCAGCCCGAGGTCGACGGTGTCGTGTCGCTCCTGTCCCACAAAACACCTGATCCGTGGAGCACCTGCCAGGCCGTCGCGGTCCAGGTCCCAGCCGGCGTCGGCCATCAGGCGCCACCTCGCCGCGGCCATGCCGGTGAAGTTCGCCATGGTCGCCCCGGTGACGAAGCCGACGTCGGCATCCTCCGGCAGGCGCAGCAGCTGAAGAAGCCACCGGCCGGCGGCTTCTTCAATCGCGGCAATGGCCGGGGTGGCATAGCGCAGGCCGGAATTCTGGTCCCAGGCACTGACCAGCCAGTCGGCGGCCAGCGCCGCAGGCAGGGTTCCACCAATGACCCAGCCGAAGAAACGGCCCGACGGCATGGCCATCAGGCCCGGCTCCGCCTTGAGGGCAAGGTAGTCCACGACCTCCGCGGCGGGCATGCCCTGCGGGGGCAGTGGTCCGGCGAAAACATCCACCAGATCGTGGGCCGCCGCACCCGGGCCGACGTGGCGGTCCGGCAGGCTCTCCAGCCACTCCTGTGCATGGCGGGCTGCGGCTGCGAGTGCTTCGGAATATTGTCCGGCGCCTGCTGACATAGCAGCATGGTACGCCTCTGCGGGTCCTCCTACGAGGGCGGGAAAGGACCGGGACGCCGGGCCTGCTGGAGATGACTAGGTGAAGTTCTCCTGCCAGACGTCGTAGCCGAGTTTGATGATCAGGGCACCCACGACAACCAGGAACACGACCCGGACGAAACGGCTCCCCTGCTTCACCGCGGTCCGGGCTCCCAGGTATCCGCCGGCCATGTTGGCCACACCCAGCAGCAGGCCCACACCCCACAGCAGCGAGCCGTGCGGAAGGAAAAACAGCAGGGCACCGGCGTTGGTGGCCATGTTGACGATCTTCGCTTTGGCGCTGGCCTCCAGGAAGGCGTACCCCATGGCTGACACAAGGGCGATGACCAGGAACGAGCCCGTGCCGGGTCCGATCAGCCCGTCATAGAAACCGATCACCGCCCCGATCATGCACGCCACAACGTAGTGCGTGTGTCCGTCGTGGCGCAGCAAGGTGATGTCCCCGACGTTGGGCTTGAGGGCGGTAAAAAGTGCGACGGCGACCAGTGCGGCCACGATGATGGGCTTGAACACGCCCGCCGGCAGGCTTGCGGCCAACACCGCCCCGCCGAAACTGCCGGCAAGGGCGATCACTGCCATGGGCAGCGCCGTCTTCAGGTCCGGCCGGACGCGCCCGTAGTACGTGACGGCACTGGTGGTAGTCCCGAAGATCGAGCCCATCTTGTTGGTGGCAAGGGCCTGGACGGGGGTGATGCCCGGCACCAGCAGCAGCGCCGGTAGCTGGATCAGTCCGCCGCCGCCCACCACTGCGTCCACCCAGCCTGCAGCGAATCCGGCCACCACAATCAGGATGAGGGTGGTGAGCTGGATCGACTCGAAACCCGAGATCAACGCTGCGGATCAGCTGTTGCGGACGGCGGTAACCACGTAGTCAACCGCCTTGTCCACTGCAACGTTCTCCGCTTCGCCGCTGCGGCGGTCCTTGATCTCCACGACACCGTCCACCAGTCCACGGCCGACGGCCAGGATAGTGGGGACGCCCACGAGTTCGGCGTCGCCGAACTTTACGCCGGGGGAAACCTTGGGACGGTCGTCATAGATGACGTCCAGCCCGGCGGCTTCGAGTTCCAGGGCCAGCTTCTCGGCTGCTGCGAAGATTTCGTCGCCGCGGCCGACGGCCACGATATGGACATCTGCCGGTGCGACGGCGCGGGGCCAGGTCAGGCCCTTGTCGTCATGGTTGGACTCGGCCAGGGCTGCGACGGCCCGGGTGACACCCACGCCGTAGGAACCCATGGTGACCACCACCTGCTTGCCGTTCTGGTCCAGGACTTTCAGCTCAAGGGCTTCTGCGTACTTGCGTCCGAGCTGGAAGATGTGGCCCATCTCGATGCCGCGGGCGATCTCCAGCGGGCCGGAGCCGTCCGGGGCAGGGTCGCCTTCGCGGACGTCGGTGCATTCGATGACGCCGTCCCAGGTGAAGTCGCGCCCGGCCACGAGGCCGTAGACGTGTTTTCCGGCCTCGTTGGCCCCGGTGACCCAGGCGGTGCCGCTGACGACCCGGGGATCAACGAGGTACAGGAGCTTGGTGGAACTTTCGCTGCCCAGCAGGGGTTCGTCCAGTGTCAGGCCGGGGCCAAGGTAGCCCTTGACGATGAGGGGCTGCTTTTTCAGGTCCTCATCGTTGGCTGCTTCCAGGCCGATCTCGCCGCCGATGGGAAGGAAGGATCCGATGTTGGCTTCCACGCGCTTCAGGTCCACGCCGCGGTCACCGGGCAGGCCGATGACCACAAGCTGGCGTTCACCGGTGGGCAGGGTGACGGCGAGGACAACGTTCTTGAGGGTGTCGGCGGCAGTCCAGGGGCCGCCGTCGGCCTCGCTGCGGGGAGCCAGCTCGTTGGATGCGGCCACCAGCGTTTCGATGGTGGGGGTATCCGGGGTGTCCAGGACTTCTGCAGCCGGCGCATCCGCAAAGCCGATTTCGGCCGGCACCACCGTGGTGACGGCTTCGACGTTGGCGGCGTAGCCCCCGGCGGAGCGCACGAACGTGTCCTCACCGATCTCGGTGGGGTGCAGGAATTCCTCGCTCTTGGAGCCGCCCATGGCACCGGCAGTCGCGGTGACGGGTATGACCTCCAGGCCGAGCCGCTCGAAGATGCGCAGGTAGGCGCCGCGGTGCGCAGTGTAGCTGGCGTCCAGGCCGGCGTCGTCCACGTCGAAGGAGTAGGAGTCCTTCATGATGAACTCGCGGCCGCGCAGGAGGCCGGCCCGGGGGCGGGCCTCATCGCGGTATTTGTTCTGGATCTGGTAGAGGCTCAGCGGCAGGTCCTTGTACGAGGAGTACAGGTCCTTGACCAGGAGGGTGAACATTTCCTCGTGCGTGGGAGCCAGCAGGTAGTCGGCACCTTTGCGGTCCTGGAGCCGGAACAGGCCTTCGCCGTATTCGGTCCAGCGGTTCGTGGCCTCGTAGGGTTCGCGCGGCAGCAGGGCCGGAAAATGCACTTCCTGGGCGCCGATGGCCGCCATTTCCTCGCGGATGACGGCCTCGACCTTGCGTAGCACGCTGAGCCCCAGCGGCAGCCAGGTGTAGATGCCGGGCGCCGCGCGCCGGATGTAGCCGGCCCGGACCAGCAGCCGGTGGCTGGCGACCTCGGCGTCGACGGGATCTTCACGGAGGGTACGCAGGAATAGCTTGGACAGTCTTGTGACCACGGGTCGGTATCCGTTTCTGGGGAATAGCTGCTGGAAAGCAGAGCCGGGCAATTCGTCTGGGTACTAATCTACCGGCAAAGCCGCCCTTCCCCTGCTGCGCGATCCGTAACGGGCCAGCGATCGCCCGGGACGCAATAGAGCCACGCCCGGCGATGCAAAGCCCCTGGCCGTAAACGGCTGGTCATTGCATCCGGGCGTGGCTCCACGGCGTTGACGCTTGGTACTGGTGAGGACTGGTGAGACCGCCCACCCACACTCCAGCGCAGCTAGATCGAACCTATGTGATCGCCGACACCTTGACAAGGGTTTTACCCATTCGGCGTCGTTGACGGCCCCACATGACAGGTCTAGCTTTAATTCATCAGGTGGTGAATTCAGGCCACGAGTACTCGGAGGCAGCCATGTCCCACTCAGCAGTAGCAGCCCTGGCCGGTCCCGGCGGTGACGTGGCTGTGGCCACAAAGTCCCTGCACGTGATCCGGGGAAAGGTTCCTGTCCTTCGGGGCCTGGACTTTGCCATCCCGACAGGAAGGATCACAGGCCTGTTGGGCCCGTCGGGCAGCGGAAAGACCACTTTGATGCGGGCCATCGTAGGAGTCCAGAAGCTGGGTTCGGGGTCCGTCAGCGTGCTGGGCCTTCCGGCCGGCCATCCGTCCCTCCGGCATCGGGTGGGGTACGTGACGCAGTCCCCGAGTGTCTACCCTGACCTGACCGTGGAAGCCAACGTCCGCTATTTCGGGGCGATGCACCGGAAAAGGCGCAACGATGCGGCGGAGGCGATTGCCGCCGTCGGGCTTGAACAGCAGTCCCGGCAGAAAACCGCGGATCTTTCCGGCGGCCAGCTCAGCCGCGTATCACTGGCCTGCGCCCTGGTGGCGCGCCCCCGGCTGCTGGTCCTCGATGAGCCTACTGTGGGCCTTGACCCGGTCCTCCGTGCGGACCTCTGGGACCGCTTCAGATCCATGGCCGAGGCCGGGACCACCCTGCTGGTCTCCAGCCACGTGATGGAGGAAGCAAGCCACTGCGGTTCCCTGCTGCTCCTGCGCGAAGGCACGCTCCTGGCGCAGCTGACGCCGGCGGAACTCAGCAGGCGGGGCCACAGCACCGACCTTGAGAAGGCGTTCCTGCACATGATCCGGGAAGCGGAAGGCACGGCGACACCCGAAGGGGCCCCGACCGTCGACGGCACCGCCACCGCAGAAAGCGGCACAACCCCGGAAAGGACGGTGCGGTCATGAACCCGGTGATGATGCTGGCCACGGCCCGACGCGTCCTGGACCAGCTGCGGCACGACCCCCGCAGCATTGCCCTGATCCTGGTGGTACCGGCGCTCCTGCTGACGGCCGTGTACTTCCTGTTCGAGAACGAGACGCTCCCTCCCGGCGTGCCCAGGACCTTCGACCGGGTGGGCCTGATGATGCTGGCCATTTTCCCGTTTGTGGTGATGTTCCTGGTCACCTCCATCACGATGCTGCGGGAACGGACGTCCGGGACATTGGAGCGGCTCCTCACCACGCCGATCCACAAAGCGGATTTACTGTTCGGTTACGCAGTCGCGTTTTCCATCATGGCTGCCCTGCAGTCGCTGGTTGCCACGGCCGTTGCCTACTGGATCTTCGACCTGGACATCAAAGGCAGCCCCGCCCTGGTGGTCATGATTGCCGTCATCAACGCCGTCCTGGGCGTGGCCCTGGGGCTGCTCTGCTCCGCGTTCGCCCGGACCGAATTCCAGGCCGTCCAGTTTATGCCCGTCGTGGTGGTCCCCCAGATTCTGTTATGCGGACTCTTTGTGGCGCGTGACCGAATGAATGAGGTCCTCGAGTCGATTTCGAACGTCCTGCCGCTCACCTTTTCGGTGGATGCGCTGCAGGAGATCGCGGCGAACGCCGAAGCTACTGACCGGTTGTGGCTGGACACCGGAATCATGCTGGCCATCGTCCTGGGCGTCCTGGTGCTGGCGTCCCTCACGCTCAGGCGGCAGACTGCATGAGCGGCACACAGGAGGCCCGGAGGCCTGGTTCCGGCAGGAGGGGACGGCGCGAAGGGGCAACCGAGTCCCGGGAGAACATCCTGGCCACCGCCCGTCGCCTCTTCGCTGAACGCGGGTTCGACGGCACGAGCCTGCGGCAGATCGCACGGGAAGCCAGTGTTGATCCGGCCATGATCCATCATTTTTTCAAGGGCAAGGACGAACTCTTCGCGCTGTGCGTGGCACTTCCGGCGGACCCCGCCGAGATGCTGGAGGGCGTGGACCAGTACGACCCGGAGCACCGGGCGGAGGCGATTGTGCGGGCGGCGCTGCGGTTGTGGGAGAGCCCGGCCCAACACAGCCTCGTGGCGTTTATCCGGGGCACCATTGGCTCCAGGGCCAGGACGCTGCTGCTGCGGGAAGTGGTGACCCGGACCATCATCAGCCGCATCACGGCCGGGGTGCCCGGGCCGCCGGAAGAAGTTGCCCTGCGGGGCAACCTGGTGGCAACGCAGATGGTGGGCCTTCTGCTGGTCCGGTACGTGGTCAAGCTGGAGCCACTTTCTTCGGCGTCAGCGGAGGAGGTGGTGCGGCTCGTGGCTCCGAACGTCCAGCGTTACCTGACCGGTGAGCTGGACGGAGTGGGCGGCTGACACCGCCCCGGACGCTGTACACGCGGGGACAGCAGGGCCCGTTAGAAAAGCACGGTGGCGAACGTGCCCCGCTGGGTGAATCCGACCCGTTCGTAGGTGGATCTGGCCCGGGTGTTGAAGCCGTTGACGTACAGGCTGGTGACGGGAGCGATCTTCTGCGCCTGTTCCACGACTGCCGCCATGTAGCCGGCGCTGAGGCCCTGGCCGCGGTACAGGGGGTTCATCCACACGCCCTGCACCTGCGTGACCTCCGCCGTCACGGCGCCGAGTTCGGCTTTGAAGATTACGTCGCCGGCCGAGTCGAGGTGTACCAGCGAGTGTCCCTGCCGGATCAGGCCTTCCACGCGGCGGCTGTAAAATTCGCGTCCGCCCAAAAACGGCGAATAGCCCACTTCCTCTTCGAACATGGCGGCGCAGGCTGGGAGGATCCGGTCGAAGTCGGCGAGCGTTCCCCGTGCGAGTTCCGTGTTCGGTTCCACGGAGGGCGGCCCCGCGAGGGTGAGCAGCGGCTGCTCCGGGCGCACCTCGTGCGCGGTGTGGCCCAGCGCCGCCATCTCAGCGTGCAGGGCCAGCACCGGTTCGGCGGGGCCAAAGGCCGAGGCATACCGGCGTCCTGAGCGGTTGGCTGCCACGGCAATCAGCCCGGCAAATGCTGGATCCAGCTCGACCGGAACCAGGTTGGCTCCTGTCCAGCAGGCACCCACCAGCGTTCCGTCGTCGAACACGCCCAGGACCGACGCCCCGCCCGTGGTGGGCGCGGCGGTACCGGCAGACCGCAGGTGGGCAAGGATGAAGACGTTGGCTACCGGATCCTGCTGGGCCAGGCGGCGCAGTGCCGACGTGTCCGGACCTGCCAAGGTGCGGACAGTGATACCCGCCGGCGCAGTGCCGTCCTTATGAGACGCTAACCACGGGGCTACCCTTGACAGCATCTTCGCCATCGGGCTCCCCCATCTCTTCGGCAATACGCATGGCTTCTTCGATCAGTGTCTCAACAATCTGGTCCTCGGGGACAGTCTTAATGACCTCGCCCTTCACAAAGATCTGGCCCTTGCCGTTACCCGAGGCCACGCCGAGGTCCGCCTCGCGGGCCTCCCCCGGACCGTTGACGACGCAGCCCATGACGGCCACACGCAGCGGGATTTCCATGCCTTCCAGGCCTGCCGTGACCTGTTCGGCGAGGGTGTAGACGTCCACCTGGGCGCGGCCGCAGGACGGGCAGGAGACAATCTCGAGTTTGCGCGGGCGCAGGTTGAGGGACTGCAGGATCTGGTTGCCGACCTTGATTTCCTCCACCGGAGGGGCGGACAGGGAGACCCGAATGGTGTCGCCGATGCCCCTGGACAGCAGGGCGCCGAAGGCGGTGGCTGATTTGATGGTTCCCTGGAAGGCGGGCCCTGCCTCGGTGACGCCGAGGTGGAGGGGCCAGTCACCTTTTTCGGCCAGCATCTCGTAGGCGGCCACCATGATGACGGGGTCATTGTGCTTGACCGAGATCTTGAAATCGTGGAAGCCGTGCTCCTCGAACAGGGACGCTTCCCAGACTGCGGATTCCACGAGTGCCTCAGGCGTGGCTTTACCGTATTTCTTCATGATGCCCGGTTCCAGCGACCCGGCGTTGACGCCGATCCGGATGGACGTGCCGTGGTCCTTGGCTGCCTTCGCGATTTCCTTGACCTGGTCGTCGAACTTGCGGATATTGCCCGGGTTCACACGGACCGCGGCGCAGCCTGCCTCGATGGCCGCGAAGACGTACTTGGGCTGGAAGTGGATGTCCGCGATGACCGGGATCTGGGACTTGCGGGCGATGATGGGCAGCGCCTCGGCGTCGTCCGCGGACGGGCAGGCCACGCGGACGATGTCACAGCCTGAGGCTGTGAGTTCGGCGATCTGCTGCAGCGTGGCGTTGATGTCCGTGGTGGGTGTGGTGGTCATGGACTGCACACTGATGGGGCTGTCCGAGCCGACTCCCACGGATCCGACCTTGATCTGGCGCGTCTTGCGGCGCGGGGCAAGGACGGGCGGCGGTGCTGACGGCATTCCCAGGCTGACCGAGGTCACGTGGACTCCTTGGGTAGTGAGGTGGAACGGAGGGGGTCAGATATTAGGACGCGTGGGCGGCAAGGATGCCGATCACCGGAGTCCATTCGGTAGTCCGGATCCCTGCGATGACACCGGCCAGCGCGAAGGGATCCTGCTTGAGCAGGTCGTTCAGCTCCGCCTCGTCCTGGACCTTGAAGATCAGCAGGGCACCGGCGCCGTCACCATAGGGTCCGCTGGCCAGGAGCCGGCCGTCCTCGGCCAGCGTGGCCAGCCAGGCCCGGTGTGCGGGGCGGCTTTCATCGCGGGCGGCAGAGGAATCGGCAGCGTAAACGTACTCAACAGCAAAAACAGTCATAAGGACACCCTATCCCCAGCGGCGGGCCTGCGCCGATCCGGACAAGCCCGCCAAGGGCGCATGCCAGGTCCCCTGCTCAGGACAGAAACAGCACTTTGACGGTGGCCGCAACCCCGGCCGCCCAGAGCATGGACGTGAGCGTCCCGATAATGAACCGCTCCGCTGCCACCGGCGTTTCCTTCAGCTCGGCGAACCTCCCCAGTCCTTTGATGGCCACAACGTAGGCAATGGCCACAGGCTGCGCGGTCAGGATGGCCAGGCAGACCGCCAGGCGTTCCAGCACGCCGATGATTGCCCCGCCGCGAAGGATCCGCTGCGCAGGAACCGCCGCTGCCGGGTAGTGAACGTCCGACGGCGGCCTGCCGCCACCCGCGGTCAGCTCGCCGTCCACCGTTTGCCCCTGCCCGGCCTGCGGGGCTGCCCGAAAGATGTCCACGGTGACGTCGGCTGACGGGTCCTCGTCAGCATGGTGCGCGGCCCTGGCCGCATCCGCCTTATCGTCAATGGTCCTGGCCAGCCGGAAGACGAGGGCAGTCAGCGGCCAGCCGCCGAATCCGGCCACCAGCAGGGCCGCCGTTATCCAGAGTGCGTTCACCGGTCTCCTTCTATCTGGGAATGAGCGTGCGCCAGGAGCATTGCCGCGGCAGGCCTGGCCGCCCATTCTTCCTGCCATCCGGACCTGAGCACGGCGCGGCTCACCGACTGTTCCGTAATTCCCAACTCCCTGGCCACCCGCTTCTGGCTGCCATGCCTGCCCCCGCCGTCCTGCAGAAGGCGGAGCCTGTCGACCACCCGCCATTGGGCGGCGGTCCGTCCCTGGATCAGGCGGCCAATCAGGCGGAGCACCCCCTCGGCGTTGGCGCAGGCCACGGCTCCCTCCCGGGCATGCTGCGGTACCTCCGCTGCCCGGCCAATACTGCCGGACACCACCGACAACGGGACCTGGCCCGCCGATGTCTTGGCAAGGTCTACGGCCTTGCGGGCTGCCACAAACCCGGTTCCGGTCCCCTCCCGGGGGCTTGAGCCGGGCGCAAGCACCACCGTGCCAACGCCGATTCCCACGTACCAGTGGCCGCTGCGCAAGGCATGCAGGGCGATGTCCACTACCTCGGCGGGGTCGTCCACCAGCCCCTGCAGTTCATCCCCCACCGAGCGTTCAAAGGCCGCCGACGTCAGGCCGGCCAGTTCGGAGATCAGGTCAGGAACCCGGTCGGCGTCGGTGCTGCTGCCGCGCTGGTCGATGGTGAGGACGTACATGGGTTAACCGTAGACGGCTGAATTCCGATAATCAATCAATATCAGCTGATTATTAAAAAACACCTTTTTATGGCTGATTATTGCAGGAACGGCTAGAGGATCCCGGAGTGCCTAGCCGAAGAGGTTGATGGGCTTGACGATATCCGCATAGATCAGGAGCGCGCTCATGCCCATCAGCAGGGCTGCCACCACGTAGGTCGCCGGCAAAAGCCTGGCAATATCAAAGGCGCCGGGATCGGGCTTGCCGAAGAGCTTGGCCACCCGGCGGCGGGCCCCTTCATATAGCGCGCCGGCTATGTGGCCGCCGTCAAGCGGCAGCAGCGGAACAAGGTTGAAGACCGCCAAGGCGAAGTTCAGCCCGGCGAGCAGCCCCACGAGAGCCCCTAGCCTGGACTGCAGCGGGATCTCTTCCATGGCCGATATCTCTCCCGCCACGCGCCCCACGCCCACCACGCTGATGGGACCGTTGGGATCGCGCGGTTCCTCGCTGAAGGCCGCCTGCGCCACACCGGCCACCCGCGCAGGGAGGTTCAGCACCACGCCGGCCACCTGCCGGATATTCTCCCCCGCCATGGGCAGGACGGACGACGCCGGCTGCGGCACCAGTTCAGTCCGGGAACCAATGCCCAGGAAGCCGACGTCCTGGTATAGGAGGTTGCCGGCGTCGTCCTTTGCCTGGCGTCCGTCGACGCCGACTACGGGCCGGGCCGACAGCACGGGAGTCACGGCGGTGGTGACGGGGCCGCCGTCGCGTTCCACCGTGATGCTGACTTCCCTCCCGGCGGATGTGCGGATCCAGTCGGTCAGCTGGTCCCAGCTGGTGACGGCTTTACCGTCAAAGGAGGTGACAACGTCATTGGGCAGCAGCCCGGCCGCGGCAGCGGGTGTCAGTTCGCAGTCCGCGGAAGCGGGATCCACGGTCTCCCCGGCCGCGACCTGGCATTTGGAGACATCGGCGATCGTGGTGGTGGGCGTGGCGATGCCAAAGCCCATCAGGAGCACAGCCGTGAGTGCCACCCCGATCAGCAGGTTCATCGCCGGGCCGCCGAGCATCACGATGATTTTTTTCCACACCGGGAGCCGGTAGAAGACCCGGTCCGCGTCGTCCGGTCCCACCTCCTCGTGGGCCAGGGACCGCGCCTCGGTGGCCAGCGTCTGGAACATTCCGGTGCTCGATGGCCTGACTGTTCCGTCTTCCTTGTTCGGCGGGTACATGCCGATCATGGAGACGTAGCCGCCCAGGGGAATGGCCTTGACCCCATACTCGGTTTCGCCCCTGCGCTTTGACCACAGGGTGGGGCCGAAACCGATCATGTACTTGGTGACACGTACCTTGAACAGCTTTGCCGGCGCCAGGTGGCCGACTTCGTGCAGCGCAATGGACGCGGCAATGCCGATCGCCACAAACACGACACCGAGGATAAAGAGGAGTACTGGACTCATGGGTGGATCTACTGCTTCCTAGAGACTGCTGACTGCTAAACGTTCGTGGGCCCGCGCCCGTGCCCAGCCTTCAGCTTCCAGCACCGACTCCACTGTCAGCCCGGAGGATCCTGGGTGTTCGCTGAGTACGGCAGCGATGGTGTCCACGATGTCCGTGAACCGGATGGAGCCCTGATGGAAGGCGTTGACGGCTTCTTCGTTGGCGGCGTTGAATACAGCCGGGAAGGTGCTTCCCTGCCTGGCTGCGTCCTTGGCGAGGTCCACTGCCGGGAACGCCCGGGAGTCCAGCGGCTCGAAGCTCCAGCTGGTGGCCCGGGACCAGTCGCAAGGGGACGCAGCCTTGGGCACCCTGTCTGGCCAGCCCAGCCCCAGCGCAATGGGCAGGCGCATGTCCGGGGGTGACGCCTGGGCGATGATGGAACCGTCGACAAACTGGACCATGGAATGCACCACGGACTGCGGATGAACCACAACATCGATCCTGTCCAGCGGGATGTCGAAGAGCAGGTGGGCCTCGATGACCTCAAGGCCTTTGTTGACCAGGGTTGCCGAGTTTGTGGTGACCATCAGCCCCATGTCCCAAGTGGGGTGGGCCAGCGCCTCCCGGGGTGAAACGCTGTGGAGCTGTTCCCTGGTCCGGCCCCTGAAGGGTCCGCCGGAGGCCGTCAGGATCAGCTTGTCCACTTCGTTGGCGGAGCCGGAGCGAAGGCACTGGGCAATGGCCGAATGTTCGGAGTCCACCGGTACGATCTGTCCTTCGCGGGCTGCTGCCTTGACCAGGGCTCCACCAACAATCAGGGATTCCTTGTTGGCCAGTGCCAGCGTGGCTCCTGATTTCAGGGCCGCCAGCGTTGGGGCGAGCCCAATGGAGCCCGTGATGCCGTTGAGCACCACATCGGCGGGGATTTCGGCGATCCGGGTGGAGGCATCGGGGCCGCAGATGATCTCCGGGCGGTAGCCTTGCCGTCCGGCGCGGCGGGCGGCATCGGCGATCAGGTTTTCCAGTTGCTTGGCGTCGCCCGACGCGATGCCCACGGCAGCTGCCCCCGTATGGACCGCCTGGCGGGCCAGTAGCTCCAGGTTGCCGCCCCCGGCGCTGAGTGCCACCACCTCGAACAGGTGCGGGGCGCCGTCGACGACGTCAATCGCCTGCGTGCCGATGGAACCGGTGGATCCGAGGAGGACGATTCTGCGAGGCTGCATTGCTTAAGTATCCCGCACCGGAACCGGCAGCCAGGTCAGCCCGTCGCCAGCTCCACGAAACCCTTGGTCAAGGTGGACACGGCTCCAAGGTAGGCGATGGCCACCACGATCCGCCGGACGGAGGCCGGCTTGACCTTGCCGGACAACAAATCTCCGGCAACGATTCCGGCCACCATGGCAGCGAGGATGCTGAGCCACTGCCATCCCTCCAGTCCAGGAAGGTGCCCGCCGGACAGCACGTATTTGCTCACCAGGGACGCCAGCCCCGTGGTGACGAAATAGGGCTGCAGGGTGGCGCTGAAACTCTTCTGGTCCCAGCGCGTGGCGATGGCGTAGGCGGTAATCGCAGGTCCGCCCACCCCGGCTGCCGCGTTCATCAGTCCGCTGGAAAAGCCGAGGGACACCATGGGGACCGGACCGCTCGCGCGCCATGAGCTGCGGGTCAGCCGCTGCGATGCCAGCAGGGCGATGATAAGCAGAACGCCGATGCAGATCTCCAGGGGCGCTTCCGGCACGTTGCTGGCGAGCCAGGCACCCGGCACCACCCCTGCGACGGCGGCGAGCGCGAGACCGAAGTAGCGCCGCCACTGAACGTGCCGCCAGACCCGGGACAGTATCAGGAGGGAGGATGCCGCGCCGCACAGGTTGATGATCATCACGCCGTCGAAGGGTCCCAGAAGGACCACCAGGACCGGAGACACGAGCAGGCCGAAGCCGAGGCCCGCCAGCCGCTGGGCCAGTGCCCCTGCAACGACGGCAATAAGCACCAGTGCAAACACCATCCGATCCTAGTGGGCGGAGGGCGAGGGGCGGCGTAACGTGGACACCGTGGACTGGGTTTCCTGGTTCGGTGCGCCTGAGTACGAATTCGCCCGGCAGGTGCTGCAGCGCGGCGTCGCAGCACTGTTTTTCGTTGCGTTCCTCTCCTCTTTCAACCAGTTCCCCGCGCTGCTGGGTGAGCGCGGGCTGCTGCCGGTTCCCGATTACCTTGAGGGATTCAGTGCCCGCAGGCGGCCCACGCTCTTTCGCTGGCGGTATTCGGACGGTCTGCTGCGCGCGGTCTGCGCGGCGGGAATGCTGATCGCGGCCCTCCTGGTCGCCGGGCTCCCCCAGCTGGGCCCGCCGTGGCTGCCGCTGGTCGCCTTCCTGGCCCTGTGGCTCCTGTACATGTCCATCGTCAACGTGGGCCAGACGTTTTATGGCTTCGGCTGGGAAATACTGCTTTTGGAGGCCGGCTTCACCGTTGCCTTCCTCGGGTCGGACCAGACTGACCCGCCCCGGGCGATCATCATTCTGGTGGCCTGGCTGGTGTTCCGCCTGGAGTTCGGGGCGGGGATGATCAAGATCCGAGGCGGCCGGGAATGGCGCGACCTGACGGCGCTCTACTACCACCACGAAACCCAGCCGATGCCGGGCCCCCTCAGCCGGCAGGCGCATTTGCTGCCCAGGCCGTTCCACCGGCTGGAGGTCCTGGGGAACCACTTCGCGCAGCTCGTGGTGCCGTTTTTCCTTTTCGCACCGCAGCCGGTGGCCAGCGCCGCCGCGGGCATCATCATCTTCACGCAGCTGTGGCTCGTGGCCAGCGGCAATTTCGCGTGGCTGAACTGGATCGCCATCGTGCTGGCCTTCGCCGCCGTCAGCGACCCTGTGGCCCACGCAGTGCTGCCCTTCCTGCCCCTGGACTGGCACGCCGGCACCGCAGGGGGCGGGGAGACGCCGGTGTGGTGGCTGGTTATCACCCTCGCCGCCGCGCTCCTGCTGGTGGTGCTGAGCTACTGGCCGGTGCGCAACCTGTTCTCCAGGCGGCAGCTGATGAACGCGAGCTTCAACCGCTGGCAGCTTGTCAACACCTATGGCGCCTTCGGCACGGTCACCAAGCAGCGGATCGAGATCGTTGTTGAGGGTACGGCGGATGAGGATCCGGACGGGTCCGCCGACTGGCGGGAATATGGTTTCAAGGGCAAGCCGGGGGACGTGCGCCGGCTGCCGCGCCAGTGGGCGCCCTACCACCTGCGGCTGGACTGGCTGATGTGGTTCCTGCCGCTCCGCTCAGTCCATGAGGAATGGTTCTATGCCTTCCTCACCAAGCTGCTGGAAGCGGACCCGCAGGTGCTGCGGCTGCTCCGCCATGACCCGTTCGACGGCGGCCGGCCCCGTTGGGTGCGCGCGCGGAGCTACCTGTACCGCTTCGCCACCCGGGCGGAGTTCCGTGACACCGGTGAACGCTGGATCCGGACGCCGCTTTATGAGGCTATTCCGCCGTTGTCGCTGCGTCGGACGCCGGGGCGCCGGCCGGCAGGCTAATCCGGCCGGCAGGTTGTGCGGGCGGCAGGCAGGCTGGGCCTGCGGGCGGCCGGAGGGCAAGGCCTAGCTGTGGATCCCTGCCCGGCGAATCGTGGCTTCGGCGTGCTTGAGGATGGGGCCGTCGATCATTTTGCCGTTGTACTGGAAGACGCCCGACCCGGCGGAGGCTGCCGCCTGCAGCAGCTGTGTCGCAGCGGAAACGTCGGCCTCGGACGGGGCATAGGCGCCGCGGACAACAGCCGCCTGGGTGGGGTGGATGCAGGCCTTGGAGCCGAATCCGGACGCCACGGCATCGGCAGCCTCCACGGCCAGCCCCTCCAAGTCCGGGATGTTGACGTACACGGCGTCCACGGCGGCCTTTCCGAACGCGCCCGCGGCAAGGAGGACGCTGGACCGGGCATGCAGCGCAACGGCGCGGTAGCCGCCGTCGTCCTTCCTGCTGGACGTTCCTCCCAAGGACGCGAGCAGGTCCTCAGCGCCCCACATCAGGGCCACAACGTTCGGTGCGGCGGCGATGGCGGGGGCGTTCAGGACGCCGGCCGCCGTTTCGCAGAGCGCGATCACGTGGAAGTCCTCAAGAGTTGCGAGCTGTTCGGCGCTCTCCGCCTTGGCCAGCATCACAGTGCGGTACGGCGTATGCGCCAGGCAGTGCAGGTCCTTCTCGAATTCCTCGGTGCCGGCGGGATTGATCCGGACGATGGTCCGGCTCGGGTCCAGTTCGGGCGTTTCACCGCCGGCACCCAACTGGGCCAGGATGGCGCCGCGGGCCCTTTGTTTGTCCGCGGGCGCCACCGCATCCTCAAGGTCAAGGATGACGGCATCTGCACGTTCAGAGGCTTTTTGGAAGCGTTCGGGCCGGTCGGCAGGGCAAAAGAGGAGGGCTGGCCCCATCACAAAGGTCATACAGCCATTGTGCCCTTTTGGCTCCCGGTTTGCTGCCCGGCGTGCGCCTCCCGCGTCCACATGAGGCAGCTTCGCGTGGCCAGCGCCACCACGGTGCCGTCCTGGTTGCGGCCCGTGTGCTGCATGGTGGCAATCCCCTGGCCGGGGCGGGAGCCGGAGAGCCGCTTCGCGGTGATTACTGTCTCCGTGTAGAGGGTGTCGCCGTGGTACAGCGGGTGCGGAAAGGACACATCGGTCAGGCCCAACTGGGCGATGATGGTGCCCTGGGTCAGCTGCGACACCGACTGCCCCACTACCGTGGATAGCGTAAACATGGAGTTGACCAGCCGCTGGCCAAACGGCTGGCCCGCGCTCCACGCAGCGTCAAGATGCAGGGCCTGGGTGTTCATGGTCAGGGTGGTGAACAGGACGTTGTCCGCTTCCGTCACGGTACGGCCCGGCCTGTGGGCATACAGCACGCCCTCTTCGAGTTCGTCGAAGTACAGGCCACGCTGTTCAATGACGCGCTGTTCACCGATACGCTGTTCACCGGCGTGGGAATTGTCCGCCGTCATACGGTGAGTTCCTGGTCCTCTTCGAAGATTTCAGCTCCTGTGGCCGCAGCCACTTCCTCAGCGGACACATTAGGGGCCAGTTCGCGCAGCACCAGCCGGGATGACCCGCCCTCGGTGACAACGTCGATCACTGCGAGGTCGGTGATGATCCGGTCCACGCAGGCCTTGCCGGTCAGCGGCAGCGAGCACTGCTCCACGATTTTGGGCCGGCCGCTGCGGTCCACGTGCTCCATCATCACAATCACCTTTTTGGCGCCGAATACCAGGTCCATCGCTCCGCCCATGCCCTTGACCATCTTGCCCGGGATCATCCAGTTGGCGAGGTCGCCGTTCTGTGCCACTTCCATGGCGCCAAGCACGGCAACATCGACGTGTCCGCCGCGGATCATGCCGAACGACGTGGACGAATCAAAAAACGCAGCGCCCTTATTGACGGTAACGGTTTCCTTGCCGGCATTGATGAGGTCGGGGTCGACGGCCTCCTCGGTGGGGTACGGCCCCACGCCCAGGATCCCGTTCTCCGAGTGCAGCACCACTTCCACACCGGCCGGGATGTAGTTCGGGATGAGCGTGGGCATGCCGATCCCGAGGTTGACGTACTGCCCGTTGCTGAGCTCCCGGGCAACGCGGGCGGCCAGTTCGTTGCGGGTCCATCCCTTGGTCTCCGGGGAGGTGCCGTCCGGATGGCCGACGGCGGCACGCCGGTATTCGGGGCGGACGGCTTCGGGGCGGGGAGGCGCTCCCTGGGGCCTGTTGGATTCCATGGCTACGCTCCTGCCTGTTCAGTTGCCGCTTCGGATCCGGCAGCTGCCCCGGCGGCCGCCGGGGCGGCGAGGGCCACCGTCCGCTTTTCAATCCGCTTCTCGCCGGCCGGAACAACCACCACCCGCTGGACGAAGATCCCGGGGGTGTGGACGTGCTCCGGATCCAGCTCGCCCGGTTCCACCAGCTCCTCCACCTCGGCGATGGTGATCCGGCCCGCCATGGCACAGAGCGGATTGAAGTTCATGGCCGTGGCATGGAAGACGAGGTTCCCGTGGCGGTCGCCCTTCCACGCGTGAACCAGGCCAAAGTCGGGAGTCAGCGACTCCTCCAAAACGTAATCGACGCCGTTGAAGGGGCGGACTTCCTTGGCGGCGGAGGCGATGGCGATGCCGCCGTCGGCGTAGTACTTCTGCGGCAGGCCGCCGTCGGACACCTGCGTGCCCACTCCCGCCTTGGTGTAAAAGGCGGGGATCCCTGCGCCGCCCGCCCGGAGTTTCTCCGCGAGTGTTCCCTGCGGAGTCAGCACGACTTCCAGTTCACCGGCAAGGTACTGGCGTGCGAACTCCTTGTTTTCTCCGACGTAGGAACTGATGGTCCGCCGGATCCTGCCATCACGGAGGAGGACGCCCAACCCCCAGTCGTCCACGCCGCAGTTGTTGCTCACCGTCTCCAGGTCCTTGGTGCCGCGCCGGTGCAGGGCATCGATCAGGGCCACCGGGATTCCGCACAGGCCGAACCCTCCCACCGCGAGGGAGGCGCCGTCGGGGATGTCCGCTATGGCGTCCTCGGCGCTGGCAACAACCTTGTTAATCATCAGTGACCCTCTCCGGCCGGCTACAGTCCGAGTTCGCGGGCGATCAGCATCAGCTGGACCTCCGTGGTGCCCTCCCCCACTTCAAGGATCTTGGAGTCGCGGTAGTGGCGCGCCACGGTGAATTCGTTGATGAAGCCATAGCCGCCGAATACCTGGGTGGCATCCCGCGCGTTGTCCATGGCTGCCTCGCCTGCGACCATCTTAGCGATGGCCGCCTGCGTCTTGAATGGCTTGCCGGCGAGCATCCGTGCGGCGGCGTCGTAGTAGGCCAGGCGTGCAGTATGCGCACGGGCCTGCATACGGGCGATCTTGAACGCGATGGCCTGGTGCTTGCCGATGTTATGGCCGAACGCGGTGCGTTCCTTCGCGTACTTCACCGACAAATCCACACAGCCCTGGGCCGCTCCCGTCGCCAGGGCGGCGATGGCGATGCGGCCCTCGTCCAGGATGGAGAGGAAGTTTGCATAGCCCCGCCCCTCTTCGCCGAGCAGGTTTTCCTCCGGCACACGGACGTCCTTCAGCGTGAGGGGATGCGTGTCAGAGGCGTTCCAGCCCACCTTGTTGTAGGCCCGTTCCGCTGTGAACCCGGGCGTGTTGGTGGGCACCAGGATGGTGGAGATCTCTTTCCTGATGCTCCCGTCGTTGCGTTCCTGCTGGCCCGTCACCGCGGTGACCGTGACCAGGCGCGTGATGTCCGTGCCGGAGTTGGTGATGAACTCCTTGTTGCCGTTGATGACCCACATGTTCTTGTCTCCGACACGCTCCCGGCGTGCGTGGGTCTTGGTGCCACCGGCGTCAGAGCCGGCCTCCGGCTCCGTGAGTCCGAAGCCTGCGAGCGCCTCGCCCGAGGCCAGCATCGGCAGCCATTCCTCCTTCTGCGCCTCGGTGCCGAACCGGTAAATGGGCATGGCGCCCAACGAGACGCCTGCTTCCAGCGTGATGGCCACTGACTGGTCCACCCGGCCCAACTGCTCGAGGGCGAGCGCCAGGGCGAAGTAGTCCCCGCCCATCCCGCCGTACTCCTCCGGGAAGGGCAGCCCGAACAGGCCCATGTCCGCCATCTGGGACACCACCTCGTAGGGGAAGGTGTGGGCTTCGTCGTGCTTGGCGGACACAGGGGCCACCACGTTGTCCGCGAAGTTCCGTACGGTGTTGCTGAGGTCCTGGTATTCCTCGCTGAGTTCAAAATCCGGCATGGCTAGGCTCCCTCGCCTCGGTTGGGTGGGTCTTGGATGGTGTGGGCCTCGGCGTGGATGGTGGCCAGCACCTGGTCCGCCTTGACGGGCTGACCGGCCGTGACGCTGATGTGGACCGTGCCTGCCACCTCCGCCAGCAGCTGGTGCTCCATCTTCATGGCTTCCACGGAGAGGAGCAGCTGGCCCGCTTCTACGGTGTCGCCGTTGCTGACGGCCACGGACACCACCGTGCCTGGCATGGGCGAGCGGACCTGGGGGTCAGCTGCGCCTACTTCACGCTGGATGGCGGCGAGGACCCGGGCGAGCTTCGACTCCCGCGTCAGCACGTCAAGCCGGCAGGACCAGCCGCCGTTTCCCAGGAAGAGTTCCGTGGGCCATGCGGGCGTCGGGTTGTCCCACGTGGGCGTCACCGGACCGCGGTAAACCGGCGCGAACGAATAGCCTCCGGCCTCCCCGTTGAGAGTCAGCACGGCGTCCCGCCGGGAGCGGAACTGAAGTGACGCGCTGCGCTCCGGCCCGTTGTTCACGGTCACCATGACGGGCCCATCAAGAACCCTGCCGCCGGACACGCGGACAGTTGCGATGCCGCCGTCGGGCGTTCCCAGGCTGATGGGCCGCGGCGACGGCGCTCCCAGCCGCCAGCCGTTGCGGGCCTGCCACGGACCCGACGGCGTTTCCGCCGCGTCCTGTTCTTCCCTCGACAAGGCATACAGGGCTGCGGCCACCAGCTCTGCGTCCTCCACGTGCCGGAATGCGAAGCCCGGCAGTTTCCGCTCGATCAGGCCGGTGTCCAGGCGTCCGGCCCGGACATCGGCGTCGTTGATGAGCAGCCGCAGGTACTCAACGTTGGTGTCCAGGCCAAGGGCGGTGTACCCGGCGAGCGCTTCATCCAGGGTGTCCAGGGCAGCGGTGCGGTCCTCGCCCCACGCGATGACCTTGGACATCATGGGGTCGTAGTTCGAAGAGAGCTCCAGTCCCTCGCGCAGGGACGAATCAACGCGGACGCGGCCACCCCCGGCAGGCACCTCACTGCGGGACGGTGCGCCTGGCCGTTGCGCGGGCCCGGGAAGCTCGTCAAGCAGGAGGACGGTTCCTGTGGAGGGCAGGAAGTTCCGCTCCGGAATTTCCGCGTAGACGCGGGCTTCGACGGCGTGGCCATGGAGTTCGACGTCGGCCTGCCGGAGGGTCAGTTCCTCGCCGGCGGCGATGCGCACCTGCCATTCGACCAGGTCGGCGCCGGTGACCATTTCGGTGACCGGGTGCTCCACCTGGAGCCGCGTGTTCATCTCCATAAAGAAGAACTCGTCCGGGGCGTCGTCGGAGACGAGGAATTCCACCGTTCCCGCGCCGCTGTAGTGGACGCTCCTGGCCGCCTGGCAGGCAGCTTCGCCGATCCGCGACCGGGTGGCTCCGCCGTCGTTCAATGAATTTAGCAACGGCGACGGCGCTTCCTCGATCACCTTCTGGTGGCGGCGCTGCAGCGAGCACTCACGCTCGCCCAGGTGGATCACGTTGCCGTGGTTGTCAGCCAGGACCTGGACCTCAATGTGCCGGGGGGCGCGCACCAGCCGCTCCAGGAAGAGTGTGTCGTCGCCGAAGGCGCTGGCCGCGACACGGCGCGCCGTTGCCAGGGTGGGCCCAAGCTCCCCGGCCCGCTCCACCACGTGCATGCCCTTCCCTCCGCCGCCGGCGGAAGGCTTGATGAGCAGCGGGAATCCGACGGCGTCCGCGGCCTCGATGAGCTGCGCGTCCGTCATGCCCGGCTCGGCAATGCCGGGCACCACGGGAACGCCGTAGCCCGCCACGTGGTTCTTGGACCGGATTTTGTCCCCCATGATGTTCAGCGACTCGACGCCAGGACCGATGAAGGTGATGCCGGCCGCTTCGAGCGCGCGGGCAAAGTCCACGTTTTCGCTGAGGAAGCCGTACCCGGGGTGGACGGCCTCTGCACCCGTGTCGCGGCAGGCCTGGACGATCGCTTCGATGCTCAGGTAGCTCTCGGCCGCCGGGGCCGGGCCGATCCGTACGGCACGGTCCGCCTCGCTCACGTGCCGGGCCCCGGCGTCGGCATCGCTGTAGACGGCCACGGAACGGATACCCAGGGCCCGCAGGGTGCGGATCACACGGCAGGCGATCTCCCCGCGGTTGGCGACCAGGACGGTACCGAAGAGGGCCTTCCCGGGACCCGTTGTGGTGATCGGTGAAGGCGCAGTCGGCGAAGGAAAAGTCATTGCTGGCTCACATCCGGAAAAGGCCGAAGGAGGTCTCCGGCAGTGGGGTGCGGGAGACGACGTCAAGCGCCAGTCCCAGGACGGTGCGGGTGTCCGCGGGATCGATCACGCCGTCATCCCAGAGGCGGGCCGTGGAGTAGTAGGGGCTTCCCTGGTCCTCGTACTGCTGCCTGATGGGGGCCTTGAACGCTTCCTCGTCCTCGGCGGACCAATCCTCGCCGCGGGCTTCGTACTGGTCCCGCTTCACGGTGGCAAGCACGCTGGACGCCTGGTTTCCGCCCATGACGGAGATCCGGCTGGCCGGCCACATCCAGAGGAAACGCGGCGAGTAGGCACGGCCGCACATGGAGTAGTTTCCCGCACCGAAGGACCCGCCGATGACGACCGTCAGCTTCGGCACCCGGGCTGTTGCTACCGCCGTGACCATCTTCGCGCCGTTCTTGGCGATGCCGCCCTGCTCCGAGTCCTTGCCTACCATGAACCCGGAAATGTTCTGGAGGAAGACCAGGGGAATTCCGCGCTGGTCGCACAGTTCGATGAAGTGTGCGCCCTTGAGCGAGGACTCGCTGAAAAGCACGCCATTGTTGGCCACGATCCCCACAGGATGCCCGTGCAGCCTGGCGAAGCCGGTGACCAGCGTGGCGCCGTATTCCTTCTTGAACTCGTGGAACCGGCTGCCGTCAACGAGGCGGGCTATCACCTCGCGGACGTCGTACTGCGCGTTGACGTCCGTGGGGACCGCACCATAGAGCCCGGCGGGGTCGGCAACAGGTTCGACGGCGGCGTCCACGTCCCACGCGGGGGCGGCCGGCTTCGGCAGCGTGGCCACGATGTCGCGGATGATCTGCAGGGCGTGTTCATCGTTCTCAGCCAGATGGTCGGTGACGCCCGAAATCCTCGAGTGGACCTCGCCGCCGCCCAGCTCCTCCGCGGTGACGATTTCGCCGATGGCGGCCTTCACCAGTGGCGGACCGCCCAGGAAGATGGTGCCCTGGTTCCGGACGATCACGGTTTCATCGCTCATGGCCGGGACGTAGGCGCCGCCGGCGGTGCAGGAGCCCATGACGGACGAGATCTGCGGGATTTTGGCCGCGGACAGCCTGGCCTGGTTGTAGAAGATCCGGCCGAAGTGCTCCCTGTCCGGGAAGACCTCGTCCTGCTTCGGCAGGAATGCTCCGCCCGAGTCCACCAGGTAGATGCAGGGCAGCCGGTTCTCGAGCGCGATTTCCTGGGCCCGAAGATGCTTCTTCACGGTCATCGGGTAGTACGTGCCTCCCTTGACGGTGGCATCGTTGGAGATCACCAGGACCTGGCGGCCATGGACCAGGCCGATCCCGGCGATGACCCCGGCGCCGGGCGACTCATCGTTGTACATCCCGTTGGCCGCCAACGGCGCTATTTCCAGGAACGGGCTGCCGTCATCCAGGAGCTGGTCGATGCGTTCGCGTGGGAGGAGCTTGCCCCGGGCCACGTGGCGTTCCCGTGACTTTTCCGGTCCGCCCAGTGCAGCTTCAGCAAGCCTGGAACGAAGCTCCGCGGCGAGCGCGAGCTGTGCCTGTTTGTTGGCCGCAAAGGCATCGCTCCCGGCGTCAAGCCGGCTGGCGAGGGTCTCCATCGACTGGTCTGTTCCTGTTCTGGTAAGTGACACCTTGCGAGAACCACAATGGTCAACTCGGTTAGTCATCTGTAACTGAGATTAGGCTAGCCCCTATTAACTGTGATGTCCAACACAGTGCGGCGTTGTTAGAATTTTCTGGTCCTAGGAGGAAATGTGCCCACTACCCGGCCAGCGCAGCCAGCCCGGAACGCCCCGTCCACCCCATCCGTTCCAGCGTCCAACGGCCCTGCCGCACTCAAGGGAAGTCCCGCAGCGCAGGCTGCTCCAGGAACCCAGCGCAGCCAGGCCAAGGAGCTGCGGCGCCAGGCGCTGCTGACCGCTGCCGCCTCGCTGTTCGCCTTAAACGGGTTCAACCGCGTGTCCCTGGAGGACCTTGGCGCCGCGGCAGGAGTCAGCGGTCCGGCCGTCTACCGCCATTTCCGGGGCAAACAGGCCGTACTGGGCGATCTGCTGGTCACCGTCAGCCGGGAACTGCTGAAGGGTGGACTGAGGGTCGTCGCCGAAACCACGGATCCGCTCGCGGCGCTCCGGCGGCTGGTCGCCTTCCAGGTGGATTTCGCCTTGGGCAAGCCCGATGTGATCCGGGTGCAGGACCGGGACTTCAGCAACCTCACCGACAAGGACCAGTCCGAGGTGCGCACGCTGCAGCGAAACTACGTGGAACTGTGGGTGGACGTCCTCGCCCGGCTCCACCCCGCCACGGACGCCGCCGAACTGCGGATGCGGGCCCATGCGACATTTGGCCTGATCAATTCCACCCCGCACTCGGTGCGCAGCCATGGCCGCAAGATCGCGGTCAGGTCCGCCCGACCCCTGCTGGAGAGCATGGCGCTGGCCGCCCTGACCGTGGACGTCTCCCAGGCTTCCCCTTAGGACTGGAGTTTTTGTCCAGATACGGAGGGATAGACCGTCCCTAAGTCTCCGTATCTGGACAAAAACTCACGGGTTAGACCATCGTCAGCACCATGCCGGGATCGGCCAGGACCGCGCCGACGTCGGCCAGGAAGCGCGAGCCCTGCTCTCCGTCCACCAGGCGGTGGTCAAAGGACAGGCTCAGCGTCATGACCTGGCGCAGGGCCACCTCCCCCTGGTGCTCCCACGGCATGTTCCGGACAGCCCCCACGGCCAGGATGGCCGCTTCGCCGCGGTTCAGGATCGGCGTTCCGGCGTCGATGCCGAAGACCCCGATGTTGGTGATGGAGATGGTTCCGCCGGACAACTCGGACGGCGTGGTCTTTCCCGCGCGGGCCGACTCCGCCAGCGCTGCCAGGGCTTCGGCCAGGCCGGTGAGCGACAGGGTGTCCGCATCCTTGATGTTGGGCACGGTGAGGCCGCGCGGTGTTGCTGCTGCGATGCCCAGGTTGACGTAGTTGAACTGGACAATCTCCTGGCTGGCTTCGTCCCAGCGGGAGTTCAGGGACGGGTTCCGCCGCAGCGCAATCAGCACGGCCTTGGCCACGATGGTCAGCGGCGTGAGCTTATACCCGGCAAAAGCCCGGTTGGCCTTCAGCCTGGCGAGGAGGTCCATGGTGGGTGTGACGTCCACCGTGAGGAACTCCGTCACGTGCGGGGCGGTGAATGCGCTGGCCACCATGGCGGCTGCCGTGAACTTGCGGACCCCCTTGATGGGGGTGCGGGTCTCGCGCTCCGGCTGGCCGCCCCCGGACGGTTCGTCCTGGCGGCCATCAGGCACGGCCGACAGGTGGTGCGCAGCCGCCGGAAGGTCGCCGCCTCCCACGAAGTTGCGCACATCGTCGCGGCTGATGAGGCCTCCGGGGCCGGTTCCGGCAACGTCGGCCAGGTCCACCCCGAGGTCCTTGGCGAGTTTCCGCACGGGCGGGGTGGAGCGGGGGCGCTCGGCGGGCCTGGTGCCGGCGTCGGGTGTCTTTCTCCCCAACCGCTCCCCAGGCTCAACCACCGTCAGGTTGCGTGCCCGCCGGCTCGGGTGGCCGGAACTTTCGACGACGGCGCCGTACCCCACGAGGTTCGGTTCCCTCTTTCCGGCGACCGCCTTGGTCGTGGCAGCCACGGTTGGCTGATCCGCAGCAGGTGCCGTTGCGCCGTCGTCCGGTACCTCGAAGGTGACGATCGGCTTGCCAACCTCGACGACTGTGCCGGGCTGCTCGTGAAGTTCCTTGATGACCCCGGCGAATGGTGACGGGAGCTCCACCACGGCCTTGGCGGTTTCCACCTCGGCAATGACCTGGTTGAGGCTGACGGTGTCCCCCACCCCGACCTTCCAGCTGAGGATTTCGGACTCGGTCAGGCCTTCGCCAAGGTCCGGTAACCTGAATTCCCTGATCATGGTGGCGCTCATCCTTCCAGCCCGCTCAGGGAGTTCGGCCGGCCCAGGGCACGGTCAACGCCGTCGAGGATCCTGTCCAGCCCCGGCAGATGGTGCATCTCGAGTTTGGAATACGGGTACGGAATATCGAACCCGGTGACGCGGACGGGGGCCGCTTCAAGGTGGTAGAAGCACCGCTCGGTGATGCTGGCGGCTACCTCTGCGCCAAGTCCGCCGGACTGCCCGGCCTCATGGGTGATCACCAGCCGGCCGGTTTTCCGGACCGAGGCCTCCACCGTGGCGTAATCCACCGGCGCCAGCGAGCGCAGGTCAATGACTTCGATGGATATGCCCTCGTCGGACGCCGCAGTGGCGGCGTCACGGGCTGTCTTCACCAGGGGTCCGTATGCCACGAGCGTCACGTCGGTCCCCTCAGCCAGCACGCGGGCCCGGTCCATCGGCAGCGCCGTGGCCAGGTCAACGCTCTCGTCAACTTCGCCTTTGTCGTGGTAGCGGCGTTTGGGTTCGAAGTACAGGACAGGGTCGTCGCTGGAAATCGCCTGCTGGATGACGGTGTAGGCATCCTGCGGGTTGGACACGGTGACCACGCGGAGCCCCGAGGTGTGGGTGAAGTACGCCTCGGGTGATTCCGAGTGGTGTTCCGGTGAGCCGATGCCGCCGCCGAAAGGCACACGGACGGTGATGGGCATCTTCACTGCGCCCTGCGTTCGGTAGTGCAGCTTGGCCACCTGGCTCACGATCTGGTCGAACGCGGGGTAGATGAAGCCGTCAAACTGGATCTCCACCACTGGCCGGTAACCGCGGTACGCCAGGCCGACGGCGGTGCCCATAATGCCCGATTCGGCCAGCGGCGTGTCCACCACCCGGTGTTTGCCAAAGTCCTTCTGCAGGCCGTCGGTCACACGGAAGACGCCGCCGAGGGTTCCGATGTCCTCCCCCATGAGGATGACCTTGGGGTCGTTCTCAAGGGATTTGCGCAGGCCGGCGTTGATGGCGCGGGCAAAGGTCATCTGGGTCATCAGCGTGCACCTTCTTGAGTCGTGGCTCCGGCGGGATCACCGAAGGAAGCCAGGTAACGGGAGTAGTGGTCCTGCTGCCGGTCAAGCCAGGAATTGGGTGAGCTGTAGACGTGCTTGAAGATGTCCAGCGGCTCCGGGTCCGGCATGCTGGTGCAGCCGTTGCGCATCTCGCGGGCCACGGCGTCGGCCCTGTCCTTCACATGCTGCTGCAGTTCCTCCGTCAGGAGTCCCTTGCGGTCCAGGAGGGACCTTACCCTGTCGATGGGGTCCTTCGCGGCCCAGTCCTCCAGTTCGTTGGCATCCCGGTACCGCGTGGGGTCATCGGCAGTGGTGTGCGGACCCATGCGGTAGGTGACGGCTTCGATAAAGGTCGGTCCGCCGCCGTTCCGGGCCCGGTCCAGGGCGACCCGCGTGGCTGCCATCACGGCGAGGACGTCGTTGCCGTCCACCCGGAGGCTGGGGATTCCGAAGCCGGTGGCCCTGTCTGCCAGCTGGATGTGGGACTGCAGCCGGACCGGTTCAGAGATGGCCCAGTGGTTGTTCTGGCAGAAGAAGACCACGGGCGCCTGGAAGCTTGCGGCAAAGACCATGGCTTCATTCAGGTCGCCTTCACTCGTGGCACCGTCGCCAAAGAATGTCACTGCAACGGAATCGGCACCGTCGTTCTGGATGCCCATGGCGTACCCGGTGGCGTGCAGGGTCTGTGCGCCAATGATGATCTGCGGTGTTGCCATGTTGATGGTGTACGGATCCCAGCCCGCCGACGCGTTGCCGCGCCACACCCGGATGATGTCCGTCAGGTCCACCCCGCGGCAGTAGGCCACCCCGTTCTCCCGGTAACTGGAGAACACAAAGTCATCGTCGCGCAGCGCCCTTCCCGCGCCAACCTGCGAGGCTTCCTGCCCGAGCAGCGGCGGCCAGAGGGCGAGTTCGCCCTGCCGCTGGAGGGCGGTGGCTTCAACGTCGATCCGCCGCACCACGGCCATGTCCTCATAGAGGGAGCACAACCGCTCATCGGTGATGTCCTGCACCCAGGGATCGAATTCCGGATGGCTGATCCGCTCCCCGGCGGGGGTGACCAGTTGGATCAGGTACCGCCCGGCCCCATGGATTCCTGCACTGTTGCCCGGGCCTCCGGGGGTTGTTCCGCCATGGCCCGCTTCGTCTGTAGACACGATCGCCCCGCAACCTTCTCACGTCGTTTGACCGGCACTTAGGGACTTGTGGTCCTGCCGCCTTCCGGCCTCCCGGGCGCCGTTGCCCCGGATATTTGTGACCCTACTCACAATGCTCAATGGGTACAACCACCACGCAGATAACTGAGCACAATGCCCTGTTTACGGCCCGCAGACCGTGCTAGCGTTGCGCATTATGCAAGCTTTGGATGGCACCGACACCCGCCTTCTTTCGGCCATGGCGCGGGATCCGCGCCGTACGGTGGTGGCACTCGCCCAGAAGCTGGGCCTGTCCCGCAACACCGTGCAGGCACGGATGGCCCAACTCGAGAAGAAGCATGTCTTCCTCTCCTTTGAACGGCGGATCAACCCGGTGTCGCTGGGCTATCCGCTGATGGCCTTCATCTCCGTCCACGTACAGCAGCAAAAACTGGGGCAACTCGCCCACGACCTCGCCAGTGTCCCGGAGATTTTGGAGGGCTACGGCCTGACCGGCTCCGCGGACCTGTTGCTGCGTGTGGTGGCCCTGGACGCCGAGGACCTTTTCAGGATCAA
The DNA here is from genome assembly GCF_001663775.1 of Arthrobacter sp. B6. Taxonomy (GTDB): domain Bacteria; phylum Actinomycetota; class Actinomycetes; order Actinomycetales; family Micrococcaceae; genus Arthrobacter. The sequence continues at coordinate 957,131 of NZ_KV467168.1, forward strand.
CGGCAAGATCCTTGCGTGCGACGGGGTTGAACGCACAGACACCGCCCTGGCCATGGGTGAGCTGATTCCCTTCCGCATCCAGCCACTGCTGGAGCGCGGCCCGGCGGACGCCTAGGGTCCTTTCCCCGGGCAGGCTTGCCTTTCGCCGAATGACGGAGCGGGGCGGGCAGGGTTATAGGCTGGTCCAAGTTGAATCGAATGGGGTGCCGGTCAGCGGTTCCCGCAACGAGGCAGTCCCCCATGCACGCTGCCGGAAAGGCTCCATCTTGAGCAATCCTCAGGAACCGCACCCGCCGGGTCATGCCGACGCCGGTGCGCGGCCACCTGCGCCGCCGCGGCAGCCGCCTGCGCAGCCGAATGGGCCACCCCAGCTCGGTGCACCACAGACCGGGACACCGCAGTACGGAACCCCGCAGGAGCCCCAAAACGCCTACGGGGCGCAGTTCGCACAGGGAAGCCCCCACGGCGGGCAGCATCAGCAGCCGGGCCAGTACCCCCAGCCAGGACAGTACCCCGGACAGTTTGGGGCACCCGGCCAGCACCCCGGGCCGTCGCCCTTTGGCCTGCCCGGCCAGCCTCCCGGCAAGGACCGGAAGAAGCTGTGGATCATCCTCGGCATCGCCGGCGGTGTGGTGCTCCTGGCAATCGTCGGAATCATTATCCTGGTCAATGTCCTCAACAGCGCCACCAACCAGGCGCGTGGACTCGCGGACGGCTTCACCCGGCTGGTGATCGAGGGGAACTCCGCCCAGGCCTACGACGACTACCTTGACCCCGCGCTCCAGGAACAGCTGTCGAAAGAGGACTTCATCGCCGGCGTCGAAAGCCTGGAGATGGATGATACGTGCAAGCCGGTGTACAACGACTTCCAAGTCACTTCGGAGAACGGCGTCAACGCCGCAGATATTGCGGGCGTCATCACCTGCGACGGCCAGCAGGTTGACCTGGCCTACCGCTTCGAAGGCGCGGACGAGCTGAAGATGACCAACATCAAGCTCCGGCCGAAGGCCTAAGCACGCTGCCCAAGTGGACATCCCCCGTGCCCAACGGCACGGGGGATGTCCACTTTAAGGGTGTGGTGCGTGGCTTGCCCGGGTCAGTGGTCCACCGCCTTCTCCGCGCCAACACCGGTGAGCGAGCGCACTTCCATTTCGGCCTGTTTGGCAGTGTCCTCGCGCTTCTTGTCCAAAACAGTGCCGAGCCAACCCAGCAGGAAGGCGAGCGGAATGGACACGATGCCCGGGTTGCTGAGCGGGAACAGCGCGAAGTTGGCGCCGGGGATCATGGACGTCGTTGCGCCGGAAACCACCGGCGAGAAGGCGATCAGGATGATCGCGGAGCCAAGGCCGCCGTACATGCTCCACACTGCGCCCTGGGTGGTGAACCGGCGCCAGAACAGCGAGTAGACGATCGTGGGGAGGTTCGCCGATGCGGCGACGGCGAACGCGAGCGCCACCAGGAAGGCCACATTCTGGCCGTTCGCGAAGATGCCGCCGAGGATGGCCATAACACCTATGACCACCACGGTCCGCCGCGCTACCTTGACCTCCGTGTCGGCGTCGGCCTTGCCCTTGGAAATGACACTGGCGTAGATGTCGTGGGCGAAGGAAGCTGCGGCGGTGATGGTCAGGCCGGCCACCACGGCGAGGATGGTGGCGAAGGCAACCGCCGAGATGAAGCCCAGCAGCAGCGGCCCGCCCAGGTGGAAGGCCAGCAGGGGTGCCGCGGAGTTGACGCCCCCCGGAGCGCCCTTGATGGTCTCTGCACCAACCAGGGCTGCTGCACCGTAACCGAGAACCAGGGTGAACAGGTAGAACAGGCCAATCAGCCAGATGGACCAGACCACTGACTTGCGCGCTTCCTTGGCCGTGGGCACGGTGTAGAACCGCATCAGGACGTGCGGCAGGGCAGCGGTTCCCAGGACCAGTGCCAGGCCAAGGGACATGAAGTCCAGCTTCGAGGTCTCGGTCTTGCCGTACTGCAGGCCGGGGTTCAGCACCGCCGGGTTGCCGGCAGTGTCAACCGCCGCGCCGAGGAGGCTGGAGAGGTTGAAGCCGTAAATGGCGAGCACCCACAAGGTCATCACGCCCGCGCCGACGATCAGCAGGATCGCCTTGATGATCTGGACCCAGGTGGTGCCCTTCATGCCGCCGATCAGGACGTACATGATCATCAGGGCGCCGACGACGATGATGACCAGTGCCTGGCCGCCCCAGTCGCTGATGCCCAGCAGCAGCGAAATCAGGCTGCCCGCGCCTGCCATCTGCGCCAGCAGGTAGAAGAAGCAGACGGCGAGGGTGGAGATGGCGGCCGCGATCCGGACCGGACGCTGCTTCAGCCGGAAGGAAAGGACGTCGGCCATGGTGAACTTCCCGGTGTTCCGGAGCAGTTCGGCCACCAGAAGCAGCGCCACGAGCCAGGCCACCAGGAAGCCGATGGAGTACATAAAGCCGTCATAGCCGTTGACGGCAATAGCGCCGGTGATGCCCAGGAAGGAGGCCGCGGACAGATAGTCCCCGGCAATAGCCGTTCCGTTCTGGGAGCCGGTGAACGACCGGCCCGCAGCGTAGTAGTCCGCCGCGGTCTTGTTGTTTCGGCTTGCCCGCAGGACGATCACCATGGTCACGGCGACAAACAGGCCGAAGATGCCCATGTTCAGCAGGGTGGTTTCCTTGAGGTCGGCGACGTCGACCGCCGTGGCAATCCCTATCATTTGGCCACTCCACTCACGATGTTGCCGTTCTTATCAAACTCATGGCCCTCAATTTCATGGCGGATCTCAGCAGCAATCGGATCCAGCCGGCGGTTGGAGTAGCTGACGTACCAGCCGGTGATGGCGAATGTGGAGACGAACTGGAGCAGGCCCAGGATCAGGCCGACGTTGATGTTGCCCCACACCTTGGTGGACATAAAGCCGACGGCGTAGTCCGCCAGCAGGACATACGCGAAATACCACAGCAGAAAGGCGACTGCCATTGGAAATACAAAGCTGCGGTGACGCTTGCGCAGTTCCTGGAACCGCTCTGTCGATTGGACCTCTTCGAAGTCCACGGACGCCGCTGCATCCGGGGTCTGGGCATCATTACCCATCGTTCCTCCTCATTGAGACTTGCCTGGTTCACACCGGCAGGCGCCCCCACGCACCATGCGCCGGATGTGACTGCAATCACTGTGCGTCGTGACGGGCGGGACATACCAGAGGCATTGGGGGAACGCTCGCTCAACGGTTGCGATGCTGCGACAAACGGCACCCGCCGCTACGCTGGGCACCATGCCGGACTCCCCTCTCCTCACCGCAGCAGCCGTCGCGGTGATTGTGTTGGCGATTGCCGTCGTCGTCGGCGTGGGAATCAAGGTGCTGCGGTCCTTCCGTGAGCTGGGCACCGACGCCGAGCGGGCCACCTACAACACGCTCCACGCCGCGTCCCGTGCCGGGCAGCACCTGCGCACCGGACTGAATCCGGCGGGCGCCGCGAAGGCGTGCCGGCAGTTGCGGAACCTCCTGGGCTGCGATGCCCTGGCCATCACGGATACCGCCGTGGTGCTGGCCTGGGACGGTGCTGGAGAGGAGCTGAAACCGCTCCTGATGGGCCTGGCCGCGGACGTACTCGCCAGCGGGAGGACCACCGTGATCCAGGCCCGGGACCTGGGCGTGGACTTCGCCCCGGGCGGGCTCGCTGCTGTGATCGCACCGGTGAAGGCCGGCTCCCGGGTAGTGGGCGTGGTGGCTGCCTTCACACCGGCGGCGGGCGCGGGCCTGGTCCGCGCCACCGGCGAAGTGGCCGACTGGGTGGCCGTCCAGGTGGAACTCGCCGAACTGGATGCCTCCCGGACGCTGCTGATGGAAGCGGAAGTCCGGGCCCTGCGGGCGCAGATCAGCCCGCACTTCATCTACAACTCGCTCAATGCCATCGCTTCGTTCATCAATACCGACCCGGCGCGGGCCCGCGAACTGGTTGTGGAGTTCGCGGACTTCACCCGGTACTCCTTCCGCCGCCACGGCGACTTCACCACCCTCGCCGAAGAGTTGCGCTGCATCGACAGATATCTGTTGCTGGAGCGTGCCCGCTTCGGCGAACGCGTCCAGGTCAGCCTCCGGATTGCACCTGAAGTGCTGGGCACCGTCATCCCCTTCCTGAGCCTGCAGCCGCTCGTGGAGAACGCGGTGCGGCACGGGCTCGAGGCCAAGGAAGGTCCCGGCCACATCAGCATCACTGCCAATGATTCCGGCGCCTTCGCGGAGGTCACCATCGAGGACGACGGCGTGGGCATGGACCCTGCCCAGCTCCAGTCCATGCTGGCCGGGCATACGGACGGCGACCATGTGGGGCTGCGCAACGTTGATGCCCGCCTGCGGCAGGTCTACGGCGACGACCACGGCCTGGTGATCGAGACGGCGCCCGGCGAAGGGACCCTGATCACGATGCGCGTGCCCAAGTCCCAGCCGGGCCACGACGCCTGAGCCACGCTTTCCGATTCCTGCCACCTCCGGCCGATAATGTAGGACCATGATTAATGTCCTCGTCGCCGATGACGAGTTACCCGCCGTGGAGGAACTGGCCTACCTTCTCGGCCGGGACGACCGCATCGGCATCATCCACCGTGCCACCTCCGGGTCGGAAGCGCTGAGGGCCCTCACCACGGAATCAGTGGACGCCGTGTTCCTGGATATCCATATGCCGGCTGTGTCCGGCCTGGACATTGCCCGGGCCATCGCGCGCAGCGGCCACCCGCCGGCTGTGGTGTTTGTCACCGCGGACGAGGACTGCGCCCTTGAGGCATTCGAGCTAGCCGCGGTGGACTACCTGCTGAAGCCGGTCCGCGCCGAACGGCTGTCCCGCTCAGTGGGGCGGATCAGCGAACTGCTGCGCGACGGCGGCGGCCCGGCACCGGAAATGATCACCGTGGACCAGGGCGGTACCACCCGGATGATCAGGCGCGACGACGTCACGTACGTCCAGGCCCAGGGAGACTACGCACGGCTCCACACAGCTGATGCGAGTTACCTCATCCGGGTGCCCTTGGCCGACCTGGAGCAGCAGTGGGCGGAGGCAGGCTTTATCCGCACCCACCGGTCCTACCTGGTGGCCCTGAAGCACGTGGCATCGATGAAGCTGGCCGCGGACGGACCAAGCGTCACGGTCGCCGGGGCCAACCTCCCCATCAGCCGCCGGCACCTGCCCTCCGTGCGGGAGAAGCTGGAAGCAACCCGCATCCGGCCGCAGTCATGACTCGGGTCCGGGTCACCGCCCCGCTCTCCGCTGCGCGGCCGGCAACGCTGTCGCGGGAAGCAGCCGAGGAATCGGAAGTGGGCCAGCTTTTTGTCAGGTCGCTCATCCGCACCCAACTCCGCCTGGCTATCGTGGTGGCCGGAGGCTTCCTGCTGATCCTCTGCGCGTTTCCGTTGCTCCTCGCGGCTGTACCGGGCCTGGCCGGGGCCCGCGTGGCCGGAATCCCCTTCGACTGGCTGCTGCTGGGTGCCGGAATCTACCCGGTGATCGGCCTCAGCGCCTGGTTGTACGTCCGTACCGCCGCGCGAAACGAAGTCCGGTACCGCGACCTCGCCGAGGACAAGTGATCCTGCCATGAATCCTGCCGTGGGCCTCGTTGCCCTTGTTGTGGTGTCCGTCGCCACTGCGGTGATCGGATTCTATGGTCTGCGGATTTCCCGCACGACGGGCGATTTCTATGTCGCCTCCCGGACAGTACCGCCGTGGTGGAACGCCTCGGCCATCGGCGGGGAGTACCTGTCCGCAGCGAGCTTCCTGGGAGTGGCCGGCCTGATCCTGCTGTCAGGAACGGACGCGCTGTGGTTCCCCGTCGGCTATACCGCCGGATACCTCATGCTGCTGCTCTTTGTGGCCGCCCCGCTGCGCCGTTCCGGCGCGTACACCATCCCGGACTTTACCGAGGCACGGCTGGACTCACGGGCGGTCCGCCGGGTAACCAGCGTAGTGGTGGTTGTGGTGGGGTGGCTGTACATCGTTCCGCAGCTCCACGGCGCGGCGCTGACCATCCGAATCACCACCGGGCTTCCTGCCTGGGTGGGGTCCGTGGCCGTGGTCGTGGTGGTGTGCCTGACGGTGGTGGCCGGCGGCATGCGGTCCATCACCTTTGTGCAGGCCTTCCAGTACTGGCTGAAGCTCACCGCGCTCGCCGTTCCTGTCCTCTTCATCGTGTTCGCCCTCATGGGCAACGGGAGCGCCGCGGTGGCGCCTGCCGCCGTCAATCCCACCGGGATTGCCGCTGCCGGTCCGTACCAGAACATCTCATTGCTGGTAGCGCTGCTGTTCGGCACCCTGGGCCTGCCCCATGTCCTGGTCCGCTTCTACACCAACCCGGACGGGCAGTCGGCGCGGCGGACCACCCTGATTGTGCTCGGGCTGCTTTCGGTGTTCTACCTTTTTCCCACCGCCTACGGACTGATCGGGAGGATGTTCGCGCCGGAGCTTGCGCGCTCGGGACAGGCAGATGCGGTTGTCCTCCTCCTGCCCGGACAGCTGATCGGCGGAACGGCCGGCGACCTGCTCTCGGCCCTGGTGGTGGCCGGAGCCTTTGCCGCTTTCCTGTCCACTACCTCCGGGCTGGTGGTCTCGCTCGCCGGCGTGATCAGCCAGGACGTCCTGGGCGGCAGTGTCCGCGGCTTCCGGCTGGCCGCCGTCATCTCGGCGGTGGTGCCTCTGGGCTTCGCGTTCACCACCGACTCCCTCGCCCTGGCCGGGAGCGTGGGCCTGGTGTTCGCCTTCACCGCGTCCACCGTCTGCCCGGTCCTGCTCCTGGGCATCTGGTGGCGCGGCCTCACTGACACCGGTGCCATCGCCGGGATGGTGACCGGCGGCGTCCTCTGCGGCGGCGCCATGGTGTCCGGGTCCGTGCTGGGCGCCGCGGGCACGCCATTCTGGCTGGCGCAGCCGGCGGCCTGGACGGTCCCGGCCGCGTTCGCCGTGATGGTTGTCGTCTCGCGTGCCACCAAGCGCAGGGTGCCACGTACCATGGCACGGGTCATGACCCGGCTGCATACCCCGGAACGGCCGCTGGTCACGGAACGCTGAACGCCGGACGGCCCCTCGCGCCGGAACCGTCCAGGGTGGAGAATATCGGCATGTCCACCCAGGACGAAAGCACACCCGGTGACGCGAAAGGTGTCCCCCCATCGGTCCGGGCCCAGTTGCTCGCCACCGAGCACTGGAGCCTGTTGGCTTCCCGGAGCACCACACAGGCTGAAGTGCTGACGCGGATCAGCATGTTCCTGATGTTCACTTCAGCGAGCCTGGTGAGCCTCGCGCTCGTCGGCCAGGCCACCAGGTTCTCGGACACATTTGTCCTGCTGGCGATGGCCGTTCTGTCCACGGACCTGCTGATCGGCCTCCTGACGCAGGTCCGGGTCCTGAATGTCGGCATGGAGGACCTCATGTACGTGTTGGCCATGAACCGGCTCAGGGCGGCTTATGTGGACCTGGATCCAGGCATTGCGAAGTACATTCTGTCGGGGCGCCACGACGACGAACCCGGCATGGACCGGACGTATTACTTCCTCGGCAGCCGAAGCGCATGGAGCCACGTGGCAGGGAGCAGCATGGTGTTCATCATGATGGCAAACGCTGCCCTGACAGCGATCCTGCTGGGCACGCAGCTGGGCTGGCCGTCTCCGGCGGCTGTCCTGATGGGGTCCGCCTCCGGGCTCGCCTTTGCCGGTGCCTCATCGTTCTACGGCTACCGGCAGTACCGCGGCGTATGGCAGGGCTTCGCACCGCTCTCCCCCACGCCACCGGGCGGGGACTGAAACCAGCCTGTCAGGGAATCAGTCGATGGCAGCCATCAGTTCAACAACCCGGTCCAGGAAGGCATCCACCTGGTTTTCCTCGTAGCCGTCCTTGCCGACGGCGGGACGGAAGACCGCCCGGCGGACGTTGTCCACGCTGAGCGGCTTGTCCTCCTCCAGGTAACCGAGCAGGTCGCGGCACAGCCGGTCCACGTCCGCAGTGTTGTAACTGCGGGCCTTGCTCTTGGACGGACGCCGGAACCGCTCGCCGTCGGGCCGGTGCAGGCGGCCACGGAGAATCCCGGACAGGTTCCCGATCTCGCGCAGCCAGGCCTCTTCACCGCTGGCGGCTATCAGTTCATCCCGTTCACGGCGGGCAAAGGCATCCTCGAGCCTGTCCAGCGCGGCATCCACCACTGCAGCGGAGTACCCTCCCTTGACGGGGTCGAAGGACACCGCACGGACGTCGCCGCTTTTGATGACGTGGGTGGCGGCCTTCGGCGTTTCCAGCGACACTCGGGCCCGCTGGAGGAACTGGTCCACCTGCTTCGCGTTGTACCCGTATTCGTTGCGCGGCACGCGTTCAAAGGACGCGGGAATCTGCCGTTGAATGTCCACTGCCACTATGTTTCCTTCAATGCTGTTCAGCCGGATCGGTCGGGTACCAGTCTATTGGTGCCACGGATCCGGCAAGGTTTCCAGTTGATGGTTCCCCGTCAGGCGCCTGCAACGAGAACGTACAGGACGAAGGCGGTGGGACAGGCGAAAACTATGGAATCGAGCCGGTCCATGACACCGCCGTGGCCAGGGAGAATGCTGCTCATGTCCTTGATGCCGAGTTCGCGCTTGACCATGGATTCCGCGAGGTCCCCCGCCGTCGAGGCGGCCACCACACCTACTGCCAGGAGCACGCCGACCCACCACGGCTTGTCCAGCAGGAAGATGCTGGCCAGCACGCCGATCAGCATGGCACCGGCTATGGAGCCTGCGAAACCTTCCCAGGACTTCTTGGGGCTGATTTTGGGAGCCATGGGGTGCTTGCCCAGTGAGGCCCCTACCAGGTAGCCAAAGGTGTCGTTGGAGACCACCAGCAGCAGCATGACGGCCACCTGCCAGGCGCCTTGCGGCACCGTACCGCCAGGCCACAGCCCCAAAGTAGTGACTCCGCCGGCGGCGTGCAGCGGCAGCGCGGCGAAGCTGATGAAGAAGGGCACCCAGCCGAGGGTAAAGACTCCGGCGAAGATGCTGTTGGCCGAGCCTGCCGCGCTTTCAATGGAACGCCACAGCAGCACGGCAACGCAGCTCAGGAGCATGGCGAAGAGCAGGCTCTCAAGTCCGCCGAAATAGGCCACGAAGGGCATCGCCACGGTTCCGGTCATGACCGGAACAATGGGCATCCTTGTGCCGTTGGCTTCGAGGGCGCGGAAGATCTCCCATACTCCGAAGATGGCGAACGTGGTGGTCACCGCCACGAACCCCAGGGGAAGGAACAGCAGGCCGCCCAGGACGGCAAACAGCATTGCCAGCCCGACGGCGGTGGCCGCCGGAAGGTTCCGCCCGGCCTTCGGCGTCGGGTTGGCCCGGGGCTGCCTGCCTTTCATGCGCGCCCGGGGTGCGGGAGCCTGCTCTGCCTGGCTCATCAGACTTCGAGCAGCTCCGCTTCCTTGCGCTTGAGCAGCTCATCGATGCCGTCCACATGGGCCTTGGTCAGGGCGTCGAGTTCCTTTTCGGCCCGGGTGCCTTCGTCCTCGCCGGCCTCGCCGTCCTTGACGAGCCTGTCCAGGGTTTCCTTCGCCTTGCGGCGGATGTTGCGGATGGAGACCTTGGCGTCCTCGCCCTTGGTTTTGACGATCTTGACGTATTCCTTGCGGCGTTCCTGGGTCAGGTCCGGGATGGTGATGCGGATGACGTTGCCGTCGTTGGACGGGTTGGCGCCCACCTCGGAGTCGCTGAGGGCGCGTTCGATGTCCCGGAGGGCAGTCTTGTCGAACGGGGTGATGAGGATGGTACGCGCGTCCGGGATCGCGAAGGAGGCGAGCTGCTGCAGCGGTGTGGGTGAGCCGTAGTAGTCCACCAGGACCTTGTTGTAAAGGCCCGGGTTTGCCCGGCCCGTGCGGATCGACGCGAAGTCTTCCTTGGCTACCTCTACTGCCTTGTCCATTTTCTCTTCGGCTTCGAGCAAGGTTTCTTCGATCACGGTCTCTCCTCAGAAATCAGTGCAGTCCGGATGCCGGTTTCCTGCACAATCTTGGTTCAGTGTTGCTGGTTCCATCGTGGCCCCGCCAGCGGGGATGGATCTGTCCTGAAAACATCCTAGCCGGTGCTAGGCGGTCACCAGGGTGCCCAGCTTCTCGCCGAGAATGGCGCGGGTGACGTTGCCTTCGCCTTCCATCCCAAAGACCACCATGGAGAGGTTGTTGTCCTTGCACATGGTCATGGCAGTCTGGTCCATGACCCTGATGTCGCGGCGCAGGGCGTCGTCGTAGCTCAGGGTTTCCAGGCGTTCGGCTGTGGGATCCTTCTTGGGGTCGGCCGTGTAGACGGCATCGACACCGCTCTTGGCCATCAGCACAACATCCGCGTGGACTTCCAGCGCCCGCTGTGCGGCCACCGTGTCCGTGGAGAAGTACGGGAGGCCGGCACCGGCGCCGAAGATGACTACGCGGCCCTTTTCCATGTGCCGGATGGCACGGCGGGGAATATAGGCTTCCGCCACCTGGCCCATGGTGATGGCGCTCTGGACCCGCGTTTCAACGCCGGCCTGCTCCAGGAAGTCCTGCAGGGCCAGGCAGTTCATCACGGTACCGAGCATGCCCATGTAGTCAGCGCGTGAGCGGTCCATGCCGCTTTGGGACAGTTCCGCGCCGCGGAAGAAATTTCCGCCGCCGACGACGACGGCAACTTCCACTTCCGGGACCGCCGCTGCGATCTGCTTGGCGACGTCGCGGACGGTTTCGGGATCAACGCCCAGCTTGCCGCCGCCGAAGACCTCACCTGAGAGCTTCAGGAGAACGCGGCGCCTGCTTTTCTCCGACTCGTTGGACGTGTTGACGGCTTCCATGGGTGCCTTCCCGTTCGTGAACTCTGAAAAGAGGTTATCGTGCTGGGCGGCCAAAGGTCTCATCTGCCCTTTGGCCCGGTGCATGCAAAAGGGGCGGCCACCGAAGTGGCCACCCCTTTGCAGGTTCGACTAGGAGCCGACGCGGAAACGCGTGAAGGCAGTAGCCTTGACGCCGGCCTCTTCGAGGACCTGCGCCACAGTCTTCTTAGCGTCCTTGGCGAATGCCTGGTCAACGAGGACCTCACCCTTGTAGAAGCCCGTCACGCGGCCTTCGACGATCTTGGTGAGGGCAGCTTCAGGCTTTCCTTCAGCCTTGGCAGTCTCTTCGGCGATGCGGCGCTCCGACTCAACCAGCTCGGACGGGACGTCGTCCCGGGTCAGGTAGTTCGGTGCCATGGCGGCCACATGGACTGCGACATCGTGCGCGGCGGTGGTGGCGGCTTCGCCTTCACCGTCGACAGCGAACAGGACGCCGACCTGGGCCGGGAGGTCCTTGGAGGTCTTGTGCAGGTAAGCGTCGACCGTTGCGCCCTCGATGCGGGAAATACGGCGGACAACAACCTTCTCGCCCAGGACTGCGCCTTCTTCGACGACGACCTCGGAGAGCGGCTTGCCGTCGACGTCGGTGGCCAGGAGGGTGTCGAGGTCGGCTGCGCCGGACTCAACAGCCACGGCGAGGACCTTGTCGGCGAGCTGGATGAACTTGTCAGCCTTGGCCACGAAGTCGGTCTCGCAGTTGACCTCGATCATCACGCCGACGCCGTTGTTGACCTTGGCGGCCACCAGGCCTTCGGCGGTGGAGCGGCCTTCACGCTTGGTCGCGCCCTTGAGGCCCTTGATGCGGATGATTTCGATGGCCTTCTCGGCATCACCGTTGGCTTCGTCAAGAGCCTTCTTGACATCCATCATGCCGGCGCCGGTGCGCTCGCGCAGAGCCTTGATGTCAGCGGCAGTGTAGTTCGCCATGTGAACCCCTCTGTCTAGAAAATGTATGTGGTGTACGGACCGACAGGACAGCAGCCCACGAAAGTGAGCCGCCGTCCTGTCAGCAGTTCCGGTGCTGCTGGCAGCGCCGGGAGTCCGGATTTACTTGTCGGCGTCTTCGGCGGGAGCCTCGGCAGCGGCCGGGGCTTCCTCAGCAGCCGGAGCCTCGGCGGCAGGGGCAGCAGCTTCTGCGGCGGCCGGAGCGGCAGCCTCTTCAGCCTTGCTGCCTTCGAGGAGTTCGCGCTCCCACTCCGCCAGCGGCTCTTCCGGAGCCTCCGTGGTGCCGGTGGCGCGCTGGTTACGGGCGATGAGGCCCTCAGCAACGGCGTCGGCGACAACGCGGGTCAGCAGGTTCACGGAGCGGATGGCGTCGTCGTTGCCCGGGATCGGGAAGTCGACTTCGTCCGGATCGCAGTTGGTGTCCAGGATGGCAACAACCGGGATGTTCAGCTTCTTGGCTTCGTCAACAGCAAGGTGTTCCTTCTTGGTGTCCACGATCCAGAGCACGGAGGGTGCCTTGGTCAGGTTGCGGATACCGCCGAGGTTCGTCTCAAGCTTGGTGAGTTCGCGGCGAAGGAGCAGCAGCTCCTTCTTGGTGTAGGCAGAGCCGGCGACGTCGTCGAAGTCGATCTCTTCCAGTTCCTTCATGCGCTGGATGCGCTTGGAAACGGTCTGGAAGTTGGTCAGCATACCGCCGAGCCAGCGCTGGTTCACGTAGGGCTGGCCGACGCGGGTGGCCTGCTCAGCAATTGCTTCCTGGGCCTGCTTCTTGGTACCGACGAAGAGTACGGTGCCGCCGTGTGCAACGGTGGCCTTGACGAACTCGTAGGCGCGGTCGATGTAGGACAGCGACTGCTGGAGGTCAATGATGTAGATGCCATTGCGTTCCGTGAAGATGAACCGCTTCATCTTCGGGTTCCAACGGCGGGTCTGGTGTCCAAAGTGGACGCCGCTGTCAAGCAGCTGGCGCATGGTTACGACGGGCATGCCGGCGCTCCTTCCGGCAGGTCATTCATGAGAAAGCCCGGAGGCCCTCTTACCCTGCCAATAGTTGACGGTTGTTTTAGCGTGGTCCGGGACGGACCGTGCTCCTGGCATCCATTGCACTTCCCATCAGGGCCATGGGGTCCTGACCGCGGGAGGCACAATCCTCCTCACACAAAGCCAGGGGCTTCAGACTTGGAGGGCTGGATGCGCGTAGTCAGCCACTGCTCCCCCGCACCTCTGAATGAGACGTGCTGACGCACGATGGACAGGCGGATTACACCGCTGACACGACGAACGTTGAGGGCACAGCAAACTGCTCCAGCAAGTGTACTACAGGCACCCCGCTCCGCCGGACAGCATGGAGGGTACCGTGGCCCGTTTTCCACATAGCAGGAGCGGACGCTCCCGCGGGCTCAAGGGCCCCGGCATGCTAAACAGATGAAAGCTCCAGCGCTGCTTGCGGCGGCCCTCCTGCTTCCGGCCTCCATCACACCGGCCGGAGAGGTGCTGACGGCCGCTGTGTCATCGCTCCCGGGAGGGCCGCCGGCCGCCCTGTCGGCGTCCCAGGTTCCAGGCCCGGGCGTGCCGTCATGGGAGTGGCCGCTCGCGCCCAAGCCCCGGGTGCTGCGCGCGTTTGATCCCCCGGACAAGCCATGGATGAGCGGGCACCGCGGCGTGGACCTTGAGGCCGTGCACGATGCCGCGCCCGTCACCACGCCCGAGTCAGGCACCGTGAGCTTCGTGGGTGTGGTGGTTGACCGTCCGGTGATCACCATAGATCACGGGAACGGGCTCCGCAGCAGTTTCGAACCCGTGGAAAGCACATTGGCAACCGGTGACGCGGTGGCCAAAGGCGACACCATCGGCACCTTGCTGCCCGGTCACTGCAGCGCACTGCCCTGCGTCCACTGGGGCGTCCGGCGTGGGGAGGACTACCTGAATCCACTGGAGTTTGTGATGGACCTTCGGCCGTCCATCCTGCTGCCCCTGACCCGGGGGTAGCGTGATTCGGGCCGGGCCTGGCCCTGGGCTGCCTTGAAGCGGGGCTGGCCTGATCCGGCCTAGACGATGGCCGAAATGCCTGTAATGGCGCGGCCTGTCACCAGGGTGTTGACCTCGTGCGTACCTTCGTAGGAATAGATGGCTTCCGCGTCGGCGAAAATTTTGGCCATCTCGAAGTCGGTGACGATTCCATTGCCGCCCAGCAGGCTCCGGCCGATGGCCACGCTTTCGCGCATCCGGGCCGTCGTGAAGGCCTTGGCCAGCGCAGACTGCTCATCCTTCGCCTGGCCGGCGTCTTCAAGCTGGGACAGCCGGACCATCATGCCCATCGAGCTGACGGCGTTCCCCAGGATCTGCACCAGCTGGCTCTGGACCAGCTGGAACGAAGCCAACGGGCGGCCGAACTGGTGGCGCTCCACGGCATAGCGGCGGGCCACGTCGAACGCCGCCAACTGCTGGCCCACCGCCTGCCAGGCAACACCGAGCCGGGTGACCTTGAGGACCTTGTTGGTATCGCGGAAGCTGTTGGCATTGGCGAGCTTGAAGAAGTCCGGCACCACGACGTTGTCCAGGCTGATATCGGCGTTCTGGACCGTGCGCAGGGAGATTTTGTTTTCGATCTTGGTGGCGGTGAAACCGGGAAGCTTGGTGTCCACCAGGAAACCCTTGACCTGGTTGTCGGCAAGGTCCCGAGCGTAGATGACCACCCAGTCCGAAAAAGTGGCGTTGCCGATCCACCGCTTGGCGCCGTTGAGGATCCAGGAGCCGCCTTCGCGCCGGGCGGTGGTGCGGGTCCCTCCGGCCACGTCGGAACCGCCGAGCGGCTCGGTCAACCCGAACGCGCCGATCTTCTTCAGGGAGTAGATCTCCGGTAGCCAGGCGGCCTGCTGTTCCGCCGATGCCAGCGCCTCGATGGATCCTGTGAACAGGCCGTCATGGACTCCCATGAACGTCGCAATTGAAGTGTCGGCCCGTGTGACTTCCGCGTGCATCAGGCCGGCGAAGAGGTTTGAGTGCCCCTGCCGCCTCACCGGGCTGACCAGGTCGATTTCGGCCAACCTGGGGATGAGGTCCATGGGGAATTCGCCGCGGTTCCAGCAGTCCACCGCGACCGGCCGGACTTCCCGGGCCAAGAATTCGCGGACCTCCGCGAGCCTGTCCTGCTCCTTTCCGGTAAGCAGTTGTTCAAAAGCGAAAAAATCCCCGTCGGCGTAGGGAAGATCGTTGATGTCAATGGATTTCGTGGACATGGTTTCCTCGCAAGGGATCAGCTGGCCGAAGGGCATCGAGGGATGGATATCCCCTGGTGCCCACTAAGTTACTGGTCAGTAACATACCGCATCCTGCGGGATAAATAAAAGAACCGTGGCCCGCATTGGGCCACGGTCCTTCAGACTGCATGTTGATTCTTGTTGTAGGGCTACTCGGACTTGAACCGAGGACCTTAGGATTATGAGTCCCGCGCTCTAACCAGCTGAGCTATAGCCCCGTGCGCCCTGCGGGTCCGCGTCCGTACGGCCTTCGGATCCTGCGGGGCAAAAACACTCTAGCAAACCACGGAATGCCTTCAGACCACCTTGTCTTCGAACCCGGCCCCCCGGTAGAGGTCTTCGAAGGTCTGCAGCGTCCCCTGGATGCTGTGCGGCTCCACCATCCGGCGGCTGGCCCGGCCCATTTCGGCCAACTGGTCTGCCGGGAGTTGGAGGATGCGGGTGATCTTGGCCGCGAGGTCGTCGCTGTCGTTCGGGGTGAAGAGATACCCGTTCTCGCCGTCCCGCACCAGGTGCGGCAAGGCCATGGCATCGGCGAGCAGGACCGGCGTGGATGCCGACATGGCCTCCAGGGTGACCAGAGACTGCAGTTCAGCTGTGCCGGGCATGCAGAACAGGTCAGCCTTGATGTACGCCTCACGGAGATCTTCGTCGCTGGCAAGGCCCAGGAACTTCACCCGGTCCCCCAGTCCCAGTCGTTCCACCTGCGCCTCCAGGCCAGGGCGTACCTCGCCACCACCAACAATCTCCAGGTGGACTTTCATTTCCGCGGGGGTCTTGGATACGGCGTCAATCAGCACGTCCACGTGCTTTTCCTCGGCCAGCCGACCCACGAACAACAGCGTGGGGTGCGGATGCCGTTCGATGGCCTCGCCGGGCTGCAGCTCATAGGCCGAGGAATCAATGCCGTTGGACAGCGGCAGCACCTTGCGGAGGAAAGCATGCTGGTGCATCGCCTTGGCCGCCAGCGGCGTGGGTGTGGTGATGACGTCGGCCTGGCCCATGACCTTGCCCATGTCCTTCCAGGAGATCTTGCCGATGATGTCCTTGAACCACTGCGGGAAAGGCAGGAACGGGTTGAGGTTTTCGGGCATGAAGTGGTTGGTGGCCACAATCCGGACGCCACGCTTTACGGCTTCGTACAGGACGTGCTCGCCAATCATGTAGTGGCTTTGGATGTGCACCACATCGGGTTTGACCCGGTCGAACAGGAGGCTGATCTCCTTCTTGATTTCCCAGGGAAAGCAGATCCGGAAGTACTCGTGCGTAAAGACCCCGTGCGAGCGGAGCCGGTGCACGGTGGCCTCCGAGCGGAACTCCGTGAAGCTCTTGCCGTTGTCTGCCCGGCATGCCAGGACATGCACGTTATGGCCCCGGCCGGTCATTCCCTTGGCCAGGCGGTAGCCGAAGGTGGCGGCACCATTGATGTGGGGCGGATACGTGTCCGCGGCGATCAGGATAGTCAGGGGAGGCTGGTCAGCGGGCGTTGTCACGTGGAGAGCTCCTGATGGTCTCGGCGCCGCAGCTGACGCTGACGGCACCGGTTGGCCGCTGGCACGGTGGTGCCGGGCCTCTTAGTGAAAATCGGCTAGTGGGACGCCCGGCCCGCGGCCTTCCGCGCATCCTTCTTGCGCTTGGTGACTTCGGGGTGGTGCCTGGAGAGGGCGATCACCCCAACGATAGCAAGGGAAGCAGCCGTACCCATGGCAATCGCCATCACGGCGTGGACGTCCGGGCGGAGTTCACCCAGGATGACAATGCCGATCGCGATTCCCACGATCGGGTCTATGACGGTGAGGCCGGCGATGACCAGGTCCGGCGGTCCGCCGGAGTAGGCGTTCTGGACAAACCACGAACCCAGGCCGCCGGCGGCGACTATCGCCACCACGGAATACCACTGGACGTTGAGCAGGACCAGCCCATTGGGGTCAAGGAGGTGCTTGCCAATGATCCGCGTCAGGACTGCCACGAATCCGAAGAGGACACCAGCCCCCAGGATGTAGATGAATGCACTCATGCGGTGCCGGAACATGACCGCCAGCGGGCCAAACACACCGACGGCGAGGGCAAGCAGCAGCACGATCGTGAGTTCGTCCTCGCGGTGCACCTGGTGGTTCTCCTGCGTCACGTTGACGGCGAGGAGGACAAAGAGGGCTGACCCGGTCACGCAGGCTGCGATAGCAACCCACGTGGCCCGGTTAATCGTGAGGTCCTGGTCCCGGGCATTGACGACAGTGGTGATGACCAGGGCAATCGCGCCGATCGGCTGCACCACGGTCAGCGGAGCGGACACCAGGGCCACTGCGTTCATCCCCATTCCGACGACGAGCAGGAGCAACCCGAGCACCCAGCGTGGGTTGCGGAGGAGCCGGAGGAAGCCGTTGGAACTCAGGGCCAGCCCACCGGTATCGGCCTTAACGGCGCTTCCCTGCTTCTGTGCGCCGATGGCAAGGAAGAATGCTCCCATCAGCGCAAGCAGAACCGCCACCCACACCATCAGGTGGTGCCGCCGTCGTGATGTGACTGCATTCTGCCCTTCCGCAGGATGGCCCAGAAATAGTTATAGGCGGCAATCCAGTGCCCGGCCAGGCCGAGTCCCAGCACCACCCAGGCCGCAACATGCAGGGCCCCGGCCAGTGGGACGTCCAGCCGGGACAACACCAGCATGGGCGTGCCAAGGAGCAGCAGTCCTGTGCGGATTTTGCCGATCCGGCTCACGGGAAGGTCCGGATGGCCGCCGAAGAAGGACAGCGTGAGGACGAGGAGGACGGCATCGGGAACAACCAGCGCGGCCAGGTAAAGCCAGTGCACTACTCCGGCGATCACCAGCGTGACGGCGACGGCGATCAACGCCAGGCGGTCTGCTATCGGGTCCATCACCCGGCCCAGCCTGGACGCCTGGTCGAAGCGGCGGGCCACATAGCCGTCCACCCAGTCGGTACTGGCCATGACCGCCAGCACCAGGACCGCCCAGCCGTATTCGTTCTTTGCCAGGACCAGCCAGATGAAAAGCGGAACGCCCATGAACCTCAGGACAGTGAGGACGTTGGGGACTGTGAAAACGAGGTCATGGTCAACCTGGGGGCGGCCCGGACGGGAGCCAGCACCGATGAACTTCATCCGTCCCCCCTTCCTTAAACCATGGTGTGCAATACGGAGTGTTGGGTTACGGGTTCTTCAGCAGCTTGCGAAGCAGCACCACAAACACGGCCGCGGCGCCGGCAAAGGCAGCCAGAGGCTTCCAGCGCAGGGCTGCACCGCCGGTTTCCCCCGACAGGCCGGAGATCTTCTGGACGGCAACTTCCCTGCCGTGGTTCAGCAGGGCCTGGCCCTGCCGCAGCTTCTGCTGCGCGACACCTGCAACGAACCGTACCTGCGGTTTGATGTCGAGTTCGGTGTCCAGTTCGTCGCGGACCTCCGTGAGGTGGCGCCGGCGCTGGTCCAGCCGGCGGTGCAGTTCAGGTTCGGACGCGTGCGGGAATTCCTTGTCGTGCGCCTCGGCCTTGGCCTCCTTCTCAGCCTTGGCCTTGGCCGCAGCCTCGGCCTTGGCAGCCTTGGCGGCCTTCGCCTCAGGGCTGGCCGGATCGAGGAGGGCGGCGTTGAAGTCCGATCCCTGAGTGGCGACGCCGATGTCGTGCTTGATCCCCCGGACAGTTTCCTCCGGCACAAGTGGCATGGCCTTCTTGAACTTCCTCAGTCCTACCAGGCCGGCCACCAGGGCGATCAGCAGGAACGCGGCACTGACCAACAGTGCCGCCAGCCATGCCGGCATGATGGTGGCCAGCCCCATGATGGCGGCAACGATAAGTCCCACAATGAGGAACGCCACAAAAACCAGTGCGACGGCGAAGAATGCCGCGGCCACTCCCAGCTGGATGCCCTTGCGCTTGATCTCAACCTTGGCGAGCGCGATCTCGTCATTAATCTGGCGGGGGGCCAAACGGAAAAGGAGTTTTAGCGTTTTGGGCAGCGCAGTGATGCGCAGGCCCTGGCTGGTCCGCCCGCTGTGACGTCCGCTCATCGGTTCCGCCTAACTGGTTGCATGGTCGATTTGGCTTCCGTGTACTGCGGGAGAGTGCAAGTGCACAGTCCCCGCCCACAAAACTATCATTCAGGTTCAGGACGAACTTCGGGGCATGCGGAGCGGCGTGCCCTGCAACGCTGTAAATGTTCGATACATCGGGCCTAGGATTGATCTCCGTGACCATAACCGCCAATCCGGGCGATCTGCTGACCCGCCGCCGGAAACTCCTGTACATCCTCCTGCTCGGCGCCCTCACCGCCCTGGGACCGTTCACCATCGACTTGTACTTGCCGGCCTTCCCCGCGCTGGAGGCCAGCCTGGGTGTCAGCGAGGCGCAGGTCCAGCTGACGCTGGCCGGGACAACCGTGGGCTTTGCCCTGGGCCAACTGGTGGTTGGCCCCTTCAGCGATAAGTTCGGACGCCGGCTTCCGCTGATTCTTGCCACCGCCCTGCACATCGCCGCGTCGGTGGGGGCAGCACTTTCCACCGACATAACGACGTTGGGAATCTTTCGCGTCCTGATGGGCGTTGGCGCCGCGGGCGGCGGCGTTGTGGCCATGGCCATGGTCCGGGACCTGTTCTCCGGCTATGCGATGGTGCGGATGTTCTCCCGGATGGCACTGGTGAACGGTCTCGCACCGATCCTGGCGCCGGTCATCGGCTCCCAACTGCTCCTGGTCATGCCCTGGCCCGGCATTTTTGTGTTCCTGGCCGGCTACGGGACCCTGGTGATCATCGCGGCACTTTTCCTGGTCCGCGAGACCCTCCCGCCGGAAATGCGCGGCCGGTCCGGCCTGACGGCCGGCCAGCGCTACAAGGTCCTGCTTACCGACCGGATCTTCGTGGGGCTCCTGCTAGTGGGCGGCATGAACTTTGCCGGGCTTTTCACCTACCTGTCCGCCTCACCGTTCCTCTTCCAGGACGTCTTTGGGTTCTCCCCCCAGCAGTACGGACTCCTGTTTGGCATCAACTCCCTCGGAATCGTCGCCGGCGTCCAGACGAGCTCCCGGTTGATCAGGCGGGTACCGCCGCAGTGGATCCTGGCGTGCTCCACCGCCTGGATGTTCCTGATGTCCTTGCTGATCGTGCTCTTCGACCAGCTGGGAATGGGCCTGTGGGGCGTCATGGTGCCCCTCTGGTTCTACATCCTTGGCACGGGCTTCACGTTCCCGTGCGTCCAGGTCCTGGCGCTGGCCAGCCATGGCGACAAAGCCGGGACAGCGGCTTCCCTGCTGGGAGCCGCCACCTTCATGATGGCCGGGCTGGTCTCCCCGGTGGTCGGGTGGCTGGGGATCGAGACAGCAACTCCGATGGGCGCCGTTCAGGCGGCGTGCATCCTGCTGGGCATCGCCGCCCTGTGGCTGGTGGTCAGGCCCCGCACCGTCCCTTCGATCCATTGATGGCCGCCCATCCCACTGACCGCATGCAACGCGGCTCCCGCGTCCGCAACCGGCGGCAGTAGGGTATGTCGATGACACGCAAACCACACCGCAACCGGAGGGGACTCTTCCTCGGCGCAGTGCTGGGCGCCGTCGCTGGGTATTTTGCCGGACGGGCGCTGGGCAATCCGGCCATCGGCATCGTTCTGGGCATGGTGGCCGGGTCCGCCCTGCTGTACCGCATCAATCCAGGTCCGTGGAACCGCCCCTGACCTTCCAGCCCAGAGGGACCGGGCGTCACGCGGCCGGGCGTCACCAGCGGCTCCCCCTGCCCCCCGGGATGCTTCCCGCGATAAAATGGGTCCGTGCCCAGTTGGCAGGACCACCCGCCACTTCCGGCCACGTGGCAACGGTGTGACACCGGCATATTGCCCCTGTGGTGGGATCGCTTGTGCGCCCAGACCGGAGAGCAGTCAGCGGCCCTCTACGCCGCGGGCCTCTTCACCGAAGACCGGCGCCGGCCCATCGCCCAGTGGTTCAACCCCGCGTTCAACGCGGCGCTGCTGGTGGCGCCCGAGACGTCCCCCGAGTGGCCTGTGCAGCGCTTCGGCATCTTTTACGCGCCGCCGGATTCGGGCTTTACCCGCGTCTACTCGGCCCCGCATGAGTGGCACCCGCGGGAGCCCCGCAAGTCCCCCACGGAGCGGGAGGCCTTCCAGGCGGCCATCGCCGAGGCAGAGCGATTCCTGCAGGTGGAAATGGACTTTGTCTGAGCCGGCAGGCGTCCGGATGAATCCGCGCCACGGGCAGCAGCATCACGACGGCGGCGGCCCGCCCGGGGAAATCGCAGGGTGCTCCCAGCTCATCACGAAGTCGGCCTGCCGGAGGGCAGCCGAGGAGCCCAGAAGAGCCATCGCGCGCAGCATTCCGTTCCGGAGGCTCCGCACCACGGGGTTCCGGGCCGTCGCGAGCCGGGCGATCTGCTCCGAGCGGCGCACTATGAGCGATGTGCGCGGCAGGCGTGCGGCCGTGTAGTCCGCAAGCCCGTCCGCTACGGTATCTGCGGCGGCAACGCAGTAGGCGAGGGTGACGGCGTCCTCGATCGCCTGGCACGCGCCTTGGCCGAGGTTTGGGGCCATGGCGTGGGCAGCGTCGCCAAGGATGGCCACCAAGCCCCGATGGAATGCCGGCAGAGGCATCCGCATCGAGTAAATGTCCGCGCGGATGATCGCCGCCGGATCGATCCGCGCAATGACATCCGGGCTCGGTGCCGGCAAGTCACCAAAACGGCGCATCAGCTCGGCTTTTTCTTCGTCGCCGCTACGCTTCGGTAACGGCGCGTCGACGGCCGCCTCCGCGACGACGTAGAGGTACCCGTCGGCCAGCGGAAGGGTACCGAACTCGCCGCCACGGGACCAGGTGTTGCCCGGCAGCGTGCGGAGTCCATCTCCCGGGATGAGCGCCTGCCATGCGGTGAGACCGGCAAATGCCGGCGCCGGGTGGCCGGGGAAGACTGTGGTTCGCGTCATGGACCGGACCCCGTCGGCCGCGACCACCAGATCGCCGCGGAGGACTTCGCCGGTGTCCAGCATGACTTCGCCGGCCTCGGCATCGACGCTGACCGCCACCGTGTGGAGTCGCAGGGCATCCGCCGGAAGGTTCGCCGCAAGCATCCTGACCAGGTCGGCACGGCGTATGGCGACTGCAGGGTGGCCGTACCTCTCCAGGGCGAGGGCGGCGTCGTTGTGTGACAGCCACGCGCCGCGGGCATTGCGTATGCCTCCTTCGCCCTGGATCGCGGCGAGGGCATGGATCTGCGGGACGATGCCGCCGGGGATGGCGGCGAGCGCACGTTGAGCGTTGGGCATTACCACGAGCGCGTAGCCGACCGGCTTGAGCGCCTGCGCCCGCTCGATGACTTCGACGTCCCAGCCTTTGGCCGCGAGGGCAAGGGCAGAGGTCAGTCCACCGATGCCGGCGCCGATGACCACCGCCCTGCGCTGCAACGTGCCCGTCATGTGGTGCCTCCCCAACCTGTGCCCCTGGCGCGGGCGTCACCCACATCATGCACCCGGACCCGCGGCTGTGGAAGAGTAAAAAAGTCCCCGCCCTCCATGCGGAGGACGGGGACTCTTGGTGTTTGCTCCTCCTGCTGGACTTGAACCAGCAACCCTTCGATTAACAGTCGAATGCTCTGCCAATTGAGCTAAGGAGGAAGGAAGCAGGTATGACATTAGCAAACGTTTTATGGCTATGGGAAATCGGCGCCCCTACTGCGCCGCTATACCCTCCCCGGGTATAAGAAAGTCCCCGCTCCGGAGGACCGGAACGGGGACTGCGCGCTCCTCCTGCTGGACTTGAACCAGCAACCCTTCGATTAACAGTCGAATGCTCTGCCAATTGAGCTAAGGAGGAATGAAGCGGGTACAAGCCTAGCAAAGACCCTGGAGGGAAGTGAAATCGGGAACGCAATCAGACCAGGGTGCTGCCCCGCCAGGGCAGGGACAGGCGCCTACGCGTCCGAACGCAGTGCCCGGCGCTCCATTTCCAGCATCATCAGTTCCCTGTTCAGCCGCTGGAAATCCTCCGGGTCCGCTGCCGGATCCAGCCGCTGCAGCTGGCCCATTTTGTCCGCCTTCACGCGGGTGATCTGAAGCTCGAACAGCCGGGAAAGAATGTCCTTGCAGTACTTCTGGACCGCTTCCTCGGTGCTTGCGGGCAATGGCACCACCGCGAGTTCGGACACCAGTGGCCGGAGGGGTTCCGGCACTTCGTGCATGACCTGTTCCACCCAGCGCACCGGATCCCCGATCAGGCCGGGTCCGGATGCCCGCATGGCATCATGCATGGCCTGGAAGGCCGGTGTGACAAACCTCGCAGCCGAGAAACGCTCCCAGATGCCGCCGCCCAGCAGCGAAGGCTCCTGCAGCGCAACTTCGATCGCCTGCCGCTCCATGGACGCCACCGGGTCGCGGGGATCAGGGCGGTGGTAGGAAGGAACGGCTCCCGACGCCGGCCCTGCAGCGACGCCGGGTCCGCCCGCCTGCTGCGGGGACGCCGATGTGTGGGCACTGCCCGGAGACGGGGCGCCGCCGCCTGCTCCCTGCGCGGCCGGCGGGCCCGAGGCAGCGCGTTTCATCGCGACAGCAACTGCCCTGCTGACTTCTTCAACTGACATGCCGAGCCAGCCGGCCAGTTCACGGGCATAGGCCGGCCTGATGCCGGCGTCACGGATCTGGGCTACAAGGGGAGCGGACTCCCGCAGCGCGGCCACCCGCCCTTCCACGGTATCCAGGTTGTGCCGCTTCAGCGTGGCCCGGATGGCGAATTCGAACAGCGGCCGGCGCGTGTTGATGAGGTCCCGGACTGCGGCGTCTCCCCTGGTTTGGCGCAGGTCGCAGGGATCGGCTCCCGTGGGCTCCACCGCCACGTAGGTCTGCGCTGTGAAGCGCTGGTCCTCCTCGAAGGCCCGCAAGGCCGCCTTCTGGCCCGCGGCGTCGCCGTCGAAGGTGAAGATGACCTCTCCCCCGGTGCCGTCGTCGGACAGCAGCCGCCGGGCGATCTTGATGTGCTCGGTGCCGAACGCAGTGCCGCAGGTGGCCACCGCCGTCGGGATTCCCGCGAGGTGGCAAGCCATCACGTCCGTGTAGCCCTCCACCACGACCAGTTGCCGGTCCTTGGCGATGTTCCGTTTGGCGAGGTCGATGCCGTAGAGCACCTGGGACTTTTTGTAGAGCGTGGTCTCCGGGGTGTTGAGATACTTCGGGCCCTGGTCATCCTCATACAGCTTGCGGGCGCCGAAGCCGATGGTGTCCCCGGCGATGTCGCGAATGGGCCAGATGAGGCGTCCCCGGAAGCGGTCGTAGATCCCCCGGTTGCCTTCAGAAAACATGCCCGTCAGCTTCAGCTCCTGGTCGGTGAAGCCGCGGCCGCGGAGGTGCTTGAGGAGCGCATCCCAGCCCTGCGGTGCGTAACCGACGCCGAACTGCTCCGCCGCGGCACGGTCAAAGCCGCGGCCGTGCAGGAAGCTCCGACCCTCGGCAGCTCCGGGCGTCAGCAGCTGGGCGCGGAAGAACTCGTCGGCGATCTTGTGGGCGTCGAGCAGCCGCTGCCGCTTGCCCACCTCTTCACGGTTGGGCCCGGTCCCCCCGTCTTCGTAGCGCAGTTCATAGCCGATGCGGGCCGCCAGCTTCTCCACGGCCTCGTGGAAGGAAGTGTGATCCTGTTTCTGGACGAACGCGATGACGTCGCCGTCTTCGCCGCAGCCGAAGCAGTGGTACCTGCCCACCTGGGGCCGCACGGTGAACGACGGCGACCGCTCGTCGTGGAAAGGGCACAGGCCCTTGTAGGTTCCCAGCCCGGCACCCTTGAGCGTGACGTAGCCGTCAACAACTTCCTTGATGTCCGTGCGCTGGCGTACTTCGTCGATATCTTCACGTTTGATCAGGCCAGCCACAAAGCCATCCTAGCCCCGGAGCACGACAGGGAATGGTGGCCTATGGCCTTGATCACCACAGCGACGGCAGGCTCCCAACCAGCCGTTCGTACATGGCGAGCGCCGATCCGTCTGTCAGCGACGCGACCTGGTCGATGACCACCCTGAGCCGTGCGCCGTCGTCGGCCGCGTCCCGCCAGTCCGCCGCGAACATGGGTTCGAGGTGGCGGTCACCCGTGGCGCTCAGCGCAGTGACCAGGGAGTGCAGCACTTCGCGCTGGCGCTCGTAGATCGGCTGCCGGTGTTCGGTGGTCATCACAAAAGTGGTGGCCAGGCCCTTCATGACGGCGATTTCCATCACCGTCTCGTCCGGGACCATCAGCTCGGCGTTGTACCGGGTCAGGTTTTCCGGGCCGTACAGGGCACGGGTGGTCTCCAGGGCACTCTGGCAGAACCGGCCGATGAGCTGGCTGGTCATGTTCTTCAGCGCAGCCATGGATTTGCGGCTGCCGTCGGCTTCCCGCACCCAGACGTCGGTCGCTTCCAGCCGGGCCAGGGCAGCGTCGATGGCGGCGGGATCGTTATGCGGCAGGTACCACTGCTTGGCGTAGCCCACCACGCGGGCACGGTGGTCCGGGTTGTCCATCCAGCGCAGCTGGAAGTGCCCGGCCACAATGGCGTCCTCGACGTCGTGCACGGAGTAGGAAATGTCGTCCGCCAGATCCATGACCTGGGCTTCCAGGCAGGACCGGCGCACGGGAGCACCCTCCCGGAGCCAGTTGAATATGGGGAGGTCGTCCTCGTAGGCGCCGAACTTGCTGGTCCGCTGACCGTGGATCACCGGCGCGTCCAGGGCGGACCAGGGATACTTTGCGGCGGCGTCCAGGCTGGCGCGGGTGAGGTTGAGTCCGGCGGGGCGGCCGTCAGGGGCCAGGACTTTTGGTTCCAGCCGGGTGAGCAGGCGGAGGGTCTGGGCATTGCCTTCGAATCCGCCGATGGCGTGCGCCACCTCGTTCAGGGCGGACTCGCCGTTGTGCCCGAACGGTGGGTGTCCGAGGTCATGGCTCAGGCAGGCCGTGTCCACCACGTCCGGGTCGCAGCCCAGTGCGCGGCCCAGTTCGCGGCCAACCTGCGCCACTTCCAGGCTGTGTGTCAGGCGGGTCCTGACGAAATCATCCGTGTCGGGGGCCACCACCTGGGTCTTCGCACCCAGCCTCCGCAGAGCGGAGGAATGCAGCACCCGGGCGCGGTCACGCTCAAAATCCGAGCGGTACGTGCTCTTGGGCGGCTCCTCCACCCAGCGGGCGGAATCGTGGGCCTCGTAGCCGGGGAGGACCGGTGCCGTGGTGCGGGTTTCAGCCACCGGAAACATCCAGTTCCGCGGCGGCGATGTCCTGGGACTGTGCGTCGTTCAGGGCGCGGGAGTCAAGCCAGTCCTTGGGAAGCGCGGGCCTCTTCGGCGAACCTGCACGGCCGCGCGGACCCTCGGCGTCCGCGCCGGGGTACGGCGAATCCTGGTCCAGCTCGGCCAGCGTTTCGCGCAGCACCTGGAGACTGGTGACCAGGGCCAGCCGCGTACGCAGCTCCCCGCCCACCACATAGCCCTTGAAGTACCAGGCCATGTGCTTGCGGATCTCGCGCAGGGCCTTGCCCTCGTCGCCAAAGGTCTCCACCATCAGTTCCGCATGGCGGTACACCCCTTCCGCCACCTGGCGCAGGTTCGGCTTATGCCTGGTGTCGCTGCCTTCGAACGCCGCCTGCAGGTCCCCGAAGAGCCATGGCCTGCCCTGGCACCCGCGGCCCACCACCACGCCGTCGACGCCGGTCTCCCGGACCATGCGCACGGCGTCCTCGGCGGACCAGATATCGCCGTTGCCCAGCACGGGGATGTCCGGCAACGCCTCGCGCAGCCGCGCGATGGCCGTCCAGTCTGCCTGCCCGGAATAGAACTGGGCCGCGGTGCGGCCGTGAAGTGCGACGGCGGCGACGCCGGCATCGCGGGCAATCCGGCCGGCGTCGAGGTACGTCAGGTGGTCTTCGTCGATGCCCTTGCGCATCTTGATGGTCAGCGGGACGTTGCCTTTGGAGGCTTCCTTCACAGCGGTCTGCACGATCGAGGTGAAGAGGTCGATCTTCCAGGGCAGGGCCGAGCCCCCGCCGCGCCGCGTCACCTTGGGAACGGGACAGCCGAAATTCAGGTCTATGTGGTCCGCCCGGTCCTCCTCCACCAGCATCCGCACTGCCCGGCCCACGGTCACCGGGTCCACGCCGTACAGCTGCACGGAGCGGACCTTTTCGTCGTCGTCGTGCGAGATGATGCGCAGCGACTCGGGAGTGCGCTCCACGAGGGCGCGGGAGGT
The DNA here is from genome assembly GCF_001663775.1 of Arthrobacter sp. B6. GTDB lineage: Bacteria > Actinomycetota > Actinomycetes > Actinomycetales > Micrococcaceae > Arthrobacter. The sequence continues at coordinate 984,396 of NZ_KV467168.1, forward strand.
GACCATCTCCGCGACGTACATGCCGCCGCCATACTCACGGCAGAGCCTGCGGAAGGCGGAGTTGGTGATGCCCGCCATGGGAGCCAGGATCACGGGGGTGTCCACCGTGATGGGGCCCAGCTTCAGGGGCGGGAGTTCCAGCTTGGGGGCGGGAGGCGTTGCGGTAACAGTCACCTGTCCATTGTCGCAAAGCCGGGCAAATCGGAGCGGCACCTCCACCGGGCGGGGTCCGCGAGTACCGGACGGCCAGGGCCTGGTTCCTGTCAGCCCCCGCCAACACCGGCCAGCTCCGGTCAGCCCCGGTCAGCCCTTCTGCCCCGCCGCGTCTCGGCGGGCGTTTCGGCAGCCCGCGCTTCTGCTGCCCGCGTTCCTGAAGCCCGGTTTTCTGAATTCACCGCTGCGGCTGCGGCGAGCGCGCCGGTGTCGTCCACGTCGTCGGGGCTGACCTCGTGGTCCCGGCCGGTGCCGTGGTCCCCGGCAAGGGGGCCTGACGGGAGCCCGGCGGCCCGGATCCCGGTTGCCTTGACCACCAGGACGGCGATCAGGGTGGTCACGGGAATGGCGAGTACCAGGCCGATGGAGCCGACCAGGGTCCGGATGACTTCCTCGGAGAGCTCGGCACTGGTGAGGGTGTCCCCCAGCGGGCGGTCATAGAGCATCACGATGATCAGGATGGGCAGGGCCGCGCCGGCGTAGGCAAAAGCGATGGTGTAGACGGTGGAGGCGATGTGGTCGCGTCCGATCCTCATGGCGGATGTAAAGAGCTTGCGGGCGCTGCTGGCGGGGGCAAGTTCGTACAGTTCCCAGACCGCTGATGACTGCGTGATGGTGACGTCGTTAAGGACGCCCAGGCCCGAGATGATCAGGCCGCACAGGATCACCCCGGAGATGGAAATGTTGGCCGAGGTGTTAACCAGGGTGGCGGCATCGTGGTTTCCCACGCCGGCGAGATTTGCGGCGTCGGTGGCCCAGGCTGCCAGCAGCGCCGTGATGGCGAGGCCAAACATGGTGCCCAGCAACGCCGTCGACGTCCGGGCCGAGAAGCCGTGGGCGAAATAGAGGACCCCGATCATGATCACCGTGGAACCCACCAATGCCAGCAACAGCGGCGGTTTGCCCTCCACCAGTCCCGGCAGCATAAAGCTGACCAGCACAAAGTACGCACCGACGAGCCCGATCAGGGCCCGGAGTCCCCGCCAGCGGGCTACGGCGATCACCACCAGCGCATAGACCAGGGCCAGCAGCACGATGGGCAGCGTCCGGACGAAGTCCACGAAAATGTAGGCCGGAGAACCCTGCCCTGCGGACGCGCCCTGGGCGTTGGAGAGGTTCAGGTATCTGATCTGGTCCCCCGGCTTCACACCGTGGGACTTGGCAACGTCGGGGTTAATCACCACCTTGACGGGGTTTCCCCCTTGGTCCGGCTCAGTGGAGGCGAAGGTACAGTCGGAGCCCGCCCCGCCTGAACCGGCCTGACCCGGGTCCTGACCGCCGGCATCGGCCGGGTTCTGCGCCGCGGAGCCCTGCATGCAGCTTTCCACCGCCACGCTCTGGATCGTGCCCGTATCGAAAGTGACCCCGGGCGCCGCCGAGTAGGGGTTCGCCAGGGATATGCCTTCCTTGCTCCCGGACGGCCAGAGCATGGCCATCGCGGCGAGGGTCAGCAGGGTAAGCGGCACCAGGACGGCGGCGAGGATGTAGTTGGCTTTCCTCCGGGCAGCAATCGCCTGTGCCGTCGGCTCCGAATGACCATGTGAAACGTGGGTGTGCCCGGACCCCATCAGCAGTTGAACCTCATACCTTGAACTCTACGTCCGGCGCCATAGGGTTGATAAATGGACCACCAGGAACCGGGAGGAACACAGCGTGACCAAGCGCAAGATCGAAGGACACGGCAAGCTCCCCTCCGCGGCGACCGACGGCAGGCCTTCCAGTCAAGCGGTCCTGAGCGTCCTGGAGCCGGCCGGACCAACACTGGGTGTGGCCCTGGTGCTGCACGGTGGTAAATCCCACAGCTACCAGCCTGTGGAGGCCCGGCACCTGAGCCCCGCCCGGATGGTGCCTTTCGCAAGGCACCTGCACCGCGCCGGAAGGGACCATGGCCTCGCTGTCTGGTCATTGCGCAACAGTGTTCGGGGCTGGAACGGCCATGAGATGACGCCGCTGCAGGATGCACGGTGGGCACTGGAGCGGATCAGGCAGCAATACCCCGGCGTTCCCGTTTTCCTGCTGGGCCACTCGATGGGCGGGCTGACGGCGCTGTGTGCTGCCGATGACGCGCAGGTGGCGGCCATTGTCGCCCTGGCCCCTTGGCTCAGCGCCGGGACACCCTCGTCGCAGGTGGCCGGGAAGAAAGTACTGATCGTCCACGGCACTACCGACCGCTGGACCAGCCCCTCTGAGTCGCTGAAGTTTGCCCGCCGGGCCACCGGCGACGCCGCCTCCATGCAGTACGTCGCCCTCCGGGGGGCGGGCCACTTTATGTTCCGCCGTGTCCGCCTGTGGCATGCGCTGGCCACGGGCTTCATCATGAAGGCTTTCGCCGAGTCGACCGGAGCCGGTCCCACGTCATCGAGGGTCCTGGATGAACTGTTGCCCGCATCCTCCGTGCAGGTCACCCTGTGAGCCCATTTCCGTGGCCAGAGTTCGTGGCCTCGCTTCCCTGGACGGGATTGGCCGTGGCACTTGTCCTGGCCGTGACGTTCGCAGTGGCAGTCCGGCAGGACAGGCATTCCGTCATGGACGTCGCCTGGGGGCCGGGCTTCGTGGCGGTCGCTTCCGTGTCCTGGTTGCTGTCAGCAGGCTTCGGCGATGACCTCCGCCGGCTGCTTCTGCTGGTCCTGACAGCCACCTGGGGGCTCCGCCTGGGTGCGCACATCGGCTGGCGCGCCCGCGACGGGCACGAAGACCCGCGCTACACAACGATGCTGGGCTCCGCACCGGGCTCGCGCAATGTCTATGCGCTTCGCCGGGTCTACCTGCCGCAGGGCGCTGTGATGTTCTTCGTGTCCCTCACGGTCCAGGTGGGCATGTTCTCCACGGGACAGGTGGGGTGGCTGGCCGGCCTGGGCATACTGATCTGGCTGACCGGCTTCGTTTTCGAGGCAGCGGGCGACTGGCAGTTGGCCCGGTTCAAGAAAGATCCGTCCCGCCGGGGAACGGTACTCAACACTGGGTTATGGCGCTACACGCGCCACCCGAACTACTTTGGCGATGCCGCCGTCTGGACCGGCCTGTTCCTGGTCGCTGCGGAGTCCTGGCCGGGCGTCCTGACGCTGCTGTCACCGGCCCTGATGGTGTGGACGCTGGCCGGGAAGACGGGCAAGCCCCTGACGGAGAAGGCCATGTCCGGCCGGCCCGGCTACCGCGAGTACGTTGAGTCCACCAGCGGCTTCATCCCCTGGCCACCCAAAAGCAGGTGACCTCCCCAACTGGGTAGCAGTTGATGTCGTTATGAGCGCCCATAACGACATCTGCTGCTACCCAGTTGGGGTGGGAGGGTCAGTCCGAGACGATGAGAGTTTCCGCGCCCGCCTGCCGCGCCTTGCCGCTTTCGATCAAAGGCTCGACGGCGGCACGCAGGGCTGTCATGGAGTCGTCCAGTTCCAGCATGACCGGGTGCTGGTACGCGATGAGCGAGAGCAGGTCGCGGACCGCCTGGGTGGCGTCGTCTGAGTCGAGGTCGGGATCGTGGCCGACAAATACGTCCGTGGCTGCCGCATTCTGTCCGGCGTCCTCCTGGGCCAGCGGGTCCTGGGCCGCTTCGGCGTAGCTCACCGCGAACGCGCGGATCTTGCCCTTCTTGCTGGGCGCGACCCCCGCGCCGAAGGCGGACTCCGGCTCGGCGCGCAGCACAATTGCGCCGTGGGCACCGGTGAGGTCGTCAAGGAACAGTTTCTGCACCTGCCCCAGGGACAGCACGCCGGGCGAGTCCCAGCCGTGGATGGACGTGTAGTACCGCCCCACCACGTCGGTGAGCTCAACGGAGCCGGTGGCGAGGTCCATGACGATGTCGGATCCGGCGTTCTCGTCGTTGGCAGGCCGGCCGCCGTCGTCCTTCGCAGGGAAGACCGGCAGCTTCAGGGCGCCGGGTTCCACCACCACCAGCCGGGAGCGCTGGATGGGCAACAGTCCAAACGCCTCGGCGAACGCAGCCCCGGGGCTGCCGGGCTGGACCTTCGCGCGGAGCTTCGAGACGCCCGACGGCGCCTGTCCGGCTTCGCGGCGTAGCATGGTCAGGAGGGTGGCGCCGATGCCGGATCTCCGGTGGTCGCGCGCCACTTCGATATAGACCCACAGCCGTTCGGGGTGCAGCGATGCCTCATACACCACTCCTGCCGCCACGGGAATGCCGACGCCGTCAATTACGTCTTCGGCAACGATGGTGCGGCGCCACGGCCCTCCGTCAGCCCCGGATGAGGAGACCGTCAGGGCGCCGCGGAACTGGCCGGCCTGGAACGTTTCCGGGTCACCCCAGATTTCCAGGAGCGCCAGGTCATCGCCCTCGCGCCATTCGCGGTATTCGATGGCCACGCTCAGGCTCCGATCAGGCGGGCGGCCAGGTAGCCTTCCACCTTGTCCAGCGACACGCGTTCCTGGGTCATGGTGTCGCGCTCGCGGATGGTTACGGCGTGGTCATCGAGGGTGTCGAAGTCCACGGTGATGCAGAACGGCGTCCCGATCTCATCCTGGCGGCGGTAGCGTCGGCCGATCGCTCCGGCGTCGTCGAAATCGATGTTCCAGTTCTTGCGCAGCTGGGCGCCCAGGTCCTTCGCCTTGGGCGACAGGTCCTCGTTGCGGCTCAGCGGCAGCACGGCCGCCTTGACCGGGGCCAGGCGTGGGTCAAGCTTCAGGACGGTGCGGACGTCGACGCCGCCCTTGGCATTGGGTGCCTCGTCTTCGGTGTAGGCATCGATCAGGAATGCCATGAACGAGCGGGTGAGGCCGGCGGCGGGCTCGATCACGTACGGCGTGTAGCGCTCGTTGGTGGCCTGGTTGAAGTAGCTCAGGTCCGTGCCGGACGCCTTGGCGTGGGTGGAGAGGTCAAAGTCGGTGCGGTTGGCGATGCCCTCCAGCTCGCCCCATTCCGAGCCCTGGAAGCCGAAGCGGTATTCGATGTCGGTGGTGCCCTTGGAGTAGTGGCTGAGCTTCTCCAGCGGGTGCTCGAAGAACCGCAGGTTATCTTCCCGGATGCCCAGTCCGGTGTACCAGGACATGCGCTCCTTCATCCAGTACTGGTGCCACTCTTCATCCGTGCCGGGTTCGACGAAGAATTCCATTTCCATCTGCTCGAATTCACGCGTGCGGAAGATGAAGTTTCCGGGGGTGATCTCGTTGCGGAAGGACTTGCCGATCTGGCCGATGCCGAACGGCGGTTTCTTCCGGGAGGTGGTCAGGACGTTGTTGAAGTTCACAAAGATGCCCTGGGCGGTTTCCGGTCGCAGGTAGTGCAGGCCCTCGTCGCTGGCCACCGGGCCGAGGAAGGTCTTCAGCAGGCCGGAGAACTCCTGGGGCTCTGTCCATTCACCGCGGGTGCCGCAGTTGGCGCAGGCGATGTCCTTGAGGCCGTTTTCGGCCGGGCGGCCTTTCTTTTCCTCGTACTCTTCCTCGAGGTGGTCCGCGCGATAGCGCTTGTGGCAGGACAAGCACTCCACCAGCGGATCGGAGAAAACCTCGACGTGGCCGGAGGCTTCCCAAACCTGGCGGGGCAGGATGACGGAGGAGTCCAGGCCCACCACGTCCTCGCGGCCGCGGACCATTGACTGCCACCACTGCCGCTTGATGTTTTCCTTCAGCTCGGCACCAAGGGGCCCGTAATCCCAGGCAGAACGCGAACCACCGTAGATCTCACCGGCCTGGAACACGAAGCCCCTCCGCTTGGAGAGGGAGATGACCTGGTCGAGGACGGATTTTGGTGCCATGGTGGAACTCCAATTTCTACAGGGCCGCTGGGTGCGGTCCGCGGTTTATCTGGCCCCGGGTCACCGTTGGCGAAACACCTCTGGTGGCCGTGCGGGGCGGGCGAAGGAAACTTTGCAGAAAGCTGCGTGTCCTAGCCTACCGGCCACTACCTCCGGAAGGCGCCCCGGGGCCAGGGCAGTGTGGCCAGGATGATGGCTGCCAGTGTGAGGACGGTGCCCAGGACCGTGGCGGGCTCCACAATCGACCCGGGAGCGGGCACCAGGAGGTCAAGGCCGAGGGAGCCAAGCAGCTGCCCGGCGATCATGCCAAGGCCCGTTACCAGGACCCCGAGGCTGCGGACCAGGAGTGCACCAAGCCCGATGAACACGCAGCCCATTGGCCCGCCCAGGTAGTACCACCACTCCCCCGGCAACGGGCTTCCCGGCCCGGCCACGGCGACCTTGACGCCCCATGCGGCCCACAGCACCACGGTGCCGGCCACAAAGTTGACCAGCGTGGCTGCGATGGGCGTGCCGTAGTGGACTGTGGCGGTTCCGTTCATGGCCTGCTGGAAGCTCATCAGCAATCCCGCGAGCACGGGCAGCAGGAGCGGCACCAGCAAAGTGGTGGAGTCGCCGCCGGACGCTGTACCGGACCCGGCGCCCGCGGCGAACCGCGGCGACACGGCCCATGCGACGGCGGCAATGGTGAGGATGCAGCCGATCATCCGGATCCCGGTCACCGGCTTCTTGCCGGCAGGGCCGATGCCCAGCCGGTCCACCAGAAGGCCACTCATCGTTTGGCCGGTCACGGTGGCCACGGTGAACAGGGCAACACCCAGGAGGCCGACCGTGAAGGACTGCGCAAAGACAAACAGCGCCCCGATCCCGCCGGCCATGACGTACACCGGCGGGAAGGCACGGCTTCGGACAGCGGGAAGAATCCTCGCCAGGCCGGCGCGCCCGTTGGGCAGGACCAGCGAAATGAGCACCATCAGGACCAGGCCTGTGCTGAAACTCACCACGGACGCGGCGATTCCGTCGTTGAGCCGTGCACCGAGGGCCCCGTTGATCCGGCCCTGGACGGGAATGGCAAGCCCTGCTCCGACTGCCAACGGGAGACCTGCGAACAACGGCAGCCGGGGGGTGTGGGTCATTGAATCCACCCTACTTCAGGCATCATTGCTTGTATGAGCACCCCGGACATTGAAGAGATCCCCATCCGCGACAGCATGATCCGCCTCGGCCAGCTCCTGAAGCTCGCCAACCTGGTGGAGGACGGCGTGGAGGCAGCCGAGCTGGTCAAGAACGGGCTCGTGAAGGTCAATGGGGATATCGATGACCGCCGCGGCCGCCAGCTGCACCACGGCGATACCGTCACCGTCAACGGGCAAACCGTGAAAGTGGTTGCCCCCGGGGCCTGACCTCCCGGCAAAGGTGGACGGGCCGTGGGCGGGCGAAGCGCAGGTGCAGCCCGCCGCCGTCGTCCCTACTTTTTCAGTACCTCATGCGTCAGGAACTCGGAGACGTGCCCGATTTCCTGCTGGTTGATGCCATGCCACATGCCCGTGTACAGCACTTTGGTGAGTTTGACGTGCTTGCGGACCCAGCCCATGGTGAAGTCGATCTTGTCGGGCGTGATCACCGGGTCCTGCTGGTCACGGCCCCAGAACATCGGGATGCTGCCGTCCAGTTCCGCGTCGCGGAACGTGGGGTCACCGTCCGCGTCCACGGCAAAGCCGGAAAGCCCGACGACGGCGGCGAAGTCCGTGGGCCGCTGCCGCAGCAGCGTGGTGGCCATGGCCATGCCCATGGAGAAGCCGAGCAACGTCACCGAGGGGTGGCCCACCCTGATGGTGTCGATCCAGTCCAGCACATAGCCGGAGGCCTTCTTTACGGCGTCCAGGGAGTAGTCGATCGAAGCCGTCAGCGGGAACCAGGTGAAGCCCGGTCCCATGGCCATCGGGGCACGCACCGAAGCCACCGCAAAGTCCGCGGGCAGCATGTCCGCCAGGCTCAGGAGATCCTGCTCGTTCGCACCGTACCCGTGCAGCAGCACCAGCAACGGCTTTCCGTCGCGCTGGTCCTCGGGGTGGGACCACAAAACAACAGGGGCAGGAAATACTTCGGCTTCAGTCATGGTTTCCATTCTTACAGTTACCCAACGGTAACAACCTACGTTGGCGTAGCTTGAGACCGAACAGGCAGGATAGGACCGTGAGTGAAGCCAGAGCCATGCAGACACCGCCATCCGCCGTGGAATCCCATCCCTGGACCCGTTATGTGGCCATGGGTGATTCCTTCACGGAGGGCATCGGCGATCCCGAACCGTCGAGCCCGGGCGGATACCGGGGCTGGGCGGACCGTGTCGCGGAGGAACTGGGCCGCGGCCAGCAGGATTTTGCGTATGCCAACCTTGCCGTGCGCGGCAGGCTCCTCCAGCAGGTCGTGGACCAGCAGCTTGCCCCGTGCCTTGCCCTGAAGCCTGACCTGGTGACGCTTTCGGCCGGCGGCAACGACCTCATCCGGCCCGGCGGCGACCCCGATGCCCTCGCGGAAAAACTCGATTCTGTGGTTCAGATCCTGGGCATGGGCGGGGCCACGGTGGTGCTCTTCAACGGCCCCGACACCGGCTCTTCGGTTCTGGGCCGGGTCCGCAGCAAGGTGGCCATCTACAACGAAAACCTCCGGACTGTGGCGGCACGGCATGACGCCATCATCGCCGATATGTGGTCCCTGCGGCAGCTCAGCGACCCGCAAATGTGGGACGAGGACAGGCTCCATTTCTCGCCCCTGGGCCACCACACCATCGCGGCCATGGTCCTGGACTCGCTCAACGTCAGCCACACCTTGGAGCCCCTGCAACCCAAGCCGCTGCCGCCGCGCACCTGGCGCGAAGCCCGCACCGGTGACCTCGTATGGGCGCGCGAATACTTTGTGCCATGGGTAGTGCGGCGGCTGCGCAACCGCTCCTCCGGAGACGGCATCACCGCAAAGCGTCCGACGCCGGGACCCGTGTTTGGCCCCGGTGTCCCCCTGGGGTCCGGCGAAGGTCCGCTCGGCAGCACCGGCGCGGTCCGGCACTAGCGGCGGCCCCGGACCGGGCAGCGGGCAACAGGGCAGCGGAAATGGAACCGGACGCTGTGGTGCGGCTGCGGCTTCAGTCCCAGATGCTCCGTGGACCCGCAGCGGCATCTCCCGAGGTTGCGCTGCAGCGGCTGCTCGCCGTTCAGGCGCAGGAATTTCCCTATGCGCGCTGGAGCCTGGCCCAGCGCGCCTCGCCCCACGAACTGTCCGGAGGCTCGGCCGGTTCTGCGGCTCCTGCCCCTGGCACCACTGCCGCGGAGATCGAGGAAGCGGTGGCCGACGGCCGGATCCTGCGCACGCATATCCTCCGGCCCACCTGGCATTTTGTCCACCGGGACGATCTCCGCTGGCTGCTTGCCCTGTCCGCGCCGCGGCTCCATCAAGGCAATGCGGGCATGTACCGCCGCACCGGGATTGACGCCGCCACTGCCGCCCGGAGCGCGCAGGTCCTGGCGGGGGCGGTCGCAGGCGGAATCCACCTGACCCGGGAGCAGCTCGCGGCCAGGCTGCAGGATGCCGGATACGCGGGAAAAGGACTGGAACTTGCCTACCTGATCATGCACGCCGAAATCAGCGGCGTCCTGGTGAGCGGGTCACCGGTGCGGAGCCGGGGCGGCGCGCTGAAGCAAACGTACGCCCTCTTTGACGAGCGGGTCCCTGCCGGACCGAAGGTGGCGCCGACCAGGCCGGAGGCGCTGGCAGAACTTGCCCGGCGCTATTTCACGAGCCGCGGCCCCGCAACGGTCAAGGACTGCGCCGACTGGTCAGGGCTGACGATGGCCGAAGTCCGGCAGGGCCTGCTCCTCGCCATGGACCGGGATCCGGACGGCCTCGGCACGGCGGCGATTGACGGCGTCGTACTCTATTACGGCTACGGCGCAGGAACGGACGTTGGTGCCGACACCCGGGTGGCTCCTGCCCACGCGGGGCCCCGGATCGACCTGATCCAGTGCTACGACGAATACGTGATGGGCTACTCGGCAACGAGGTACTACCTGGGCGGCAGCGCTCCGGCGTTTCCTGAGGACGGAGCCCCCATGCACCTGGTGCTGCTGGACGGGCGGATGGTTGGCTCCTGGCGGCACACCCTGCGTCCCGGCCGGTGCGAATTGGACATCCGCCTGTCCGGTTCCGTTGATCCGGCACCAGGCCCGGGGCTGGACGCCGCCGTGGGAGACGCCGTGGACAGGTACGGGGCATTCCTGGGCATCCCGGCCGTCCGTGTGTTCCGGGGCTAAGCTGGAAGGACACACATGAGAGGCGCTACACCGTGAACAGCTTGTTCTTCTGGATCATCGTTTTGTCGTTCCTGATTCCGATGGCGATGCGGATGTACCGGAAATCCGTCAACCGGCGGAACCAGGAGCAAAGTTTCTCCGGTCGCTACCCAGACCAGTTCCCGGGCGGCGGCCAGTTCCCCGGGCCGCAGAGCCGGCAACCGCGTGACGGCTACACCCAGCAGGATTACATGAGCGGCGGCTTCCGCCAGATCAACGGCCCGCAGCCCCTGCCGCCCAGCCAGCCGCTGCCGCCCATGATGCCGGTGCCGCGCGCAGACGACCAGCAGTTCCCGCCATACGGCCAGCCAGTGCCGGGCCAGGGAGCGGAGGCACCGCAACAGCCAGCCGCCCCTGCAACTCCCCCGCCGCCGTCGGCCCCGCAGGGCTACCGGGCCCGCAAGCTCGCCGAACTGGACCAGCAGTACAGCAACGGCGAGATGGCCGTGGATGAATACATGAAACGTCGCTCCGAAATCATGGACGGCTAGCCAGCCGGACCCCGCCAGGCAGCGTAAACTTTTGCGGCCAACTCCCCGGATGCTGCGGGGCGCCTCCGCCTGCCTGCGCGTTCAGCCGCGGTCGTTGTACAGGAAGACGTTTGAGGTCAGACCAGGAAGGACTGGCGGAGCTGGCCGCCCAGCTGGCCGATCTCAGTCAGGAAGCCGTCGTGGCCAATGGGCGCTTCAATGACGTGGACGTCCACGTCGCCGGGAAGGGCAGCAGCGAGCTCCAGCGACTGTGACGGGAAGTAGAGCCGGTCCGAGTCCACCGCGGCCACAAAGAATTTTGCGGTGGTCCGGGCCAGGGTTTCGTCGAGCGGGCCCCTCCCCCGGCAGACGTCGTGGCTCATGAGGGCCTCGGTGATGGCGATGTAGCTGTTGGCGTCAAAGCGGCGGACGAGCTTGCTGCCCTGGTGGTCCAGGTAGCTCTCCACCTGGTAGCGGCCGCGGTCCCCCAGGGCGGCTGCCAGCAGGGGCGTTTCGGCAGCCTGCGCCGTCCGTCCGAACCGCCCGTCGAACTCCTGCGCTGACCGGTACGTGATGTGGGCGATCCGCCGCGCCAGGGCCAGCCCGTCCTCCGGGAAGGGTCCGCCGTAGTAGTCGCCGTCATTGAAGTTGGCGTCCTGGCGAATGGCGAGCGTCTGCGCCTGCGCGAAGGCAATCTGCTCGGCGGTGCTGGCTGCCCCGATGGAGACCACGGCACAGCGCTTTACCCGGTCCGGGAAGGTCACAGCCCATTCCAGGGCCCGGGCACCGCCCAAGGATCCACCGAGCACCGCGTACCAGCTGCCGATGCCCAGCTGGTCTGCCAGCACGGCCTCTGCAACGGTACTGTCGCGGAGGGTCACCAGGGGAAAGCGTGACCCCCACGGCTGCCCGTCAGGAGCAGGAGAGGACGGCCCGGTAGAACCGTAGCAGCCGCCAACAATGTTGATGGACACCACAAAAAACTTGTTCGTGTCCACGGGGGCACCCGGCCCGGCCAGCTGCTCCCACCAGCCTGGCTCGTCGCTGTCTCCCCGCGTCACGTGGGTACTGCCTGTCAGGGCGTGCTCAATGAGGACCGCATTGGAGCCGTCCTCATTGAGCGTTCCCCACGTTTCATAGGCCAGCGTGACCTCGGGCAGGTAACCGCCCGCTTCCAGTTCAAGTCCGCCGATGCCGGCGTAACGGACCACGCCGTGTTCGGGTACTGCAGTACGGGAGACGGTAATCGTCATGTGGAGACCTCTTCTTCGCGCTTGCCTGCCGTCAAGTGACCGGCAGGCCAGGTCTTCACCCGGGGCACCCCGCCGCGGAAGGAGGGTTGCCGGCCAGCAAGCCGGGGCTGTCGCTGGCACTCATGACCTCATCCGAGTGTACGAAACCAGCCCCGGGTATGGCCAAGAGTGTGACTGGTTATGACTTGTTGATACGAGTTTTCCTTCCGTCAGAAGGACTTTTTGCTTGCTTTCCCCTGGGTTCCGCAGTGTTTGCACAGGATCACCTGAGGTTCGTCCGGTTGGCATCTGGCCGCCGCTACGCTGGGATCCGAAGGCAAGTGAAGCATCTCGCAGCCCGCCGTGGCTGCTCCGGAAGGAACCCAAAATCAGTTCTTCAACTCCCGCGCGCCCGACAATTATCGCGTTCCTGCTCTCCGCCGTTTTGCTTGCCTCAACGGCGGTGGGAGCGGCAGCGCAGACGGCGCCCCCGGCCACCGGCGCCACTGCACAAGACGAGCGCGGGCGTTACCTGGTTCAGTTCGCGCCCGGGACGGATGTCGCAGGGGCAGCCAAGGCGCTCGGCTCCCAGGGTATCGACGTCACCCGCACGTTTGCCACGGCAATCCGGGGTGCAGCCATCAAGGCGCCAGCGGCGCAGGCCGCTGCCCTCGTCCGCTCCGGGAAGGCCGTGGCAGTGGAACCGGACTACCCCGTCACGGTTGCCGAAACCCAATGGCAGGCCCCTTGGGGACTCGACCGCTCCGACCAGCGGGCCCTCCCTCTTTCCGGGACCTACACACCACACTCGTCCGGCCTGGGCACCAGCGTCTACGTGGTCGACACCGGAATCCTCGCGTCGCATGTGGACTTCGGCGGCCGGGTTGCGTCCGGATGGACAGCCAAGGCTGACGGCCTGGGGTCAAGCGACTGCAACGGCCACGGGACCCACGTGGCCGGAACCATCGGTGGAACTGTGCACGGCGTGGCCAAGTCCGCCACCCTCATCCCCGTGCGGGCGCTGGCCTGCGACGGTTCGGGCTACTACTCGGATGTGATTGCCGGACTCGACTGGGTTGCCGGCCACCACCGCGACGGAGTTCCAGCCGTAGTCAACCTCAGCATCGGCGGACCGGGCAGCAGCACGCTCGACGCCGCAGTCCAGGCCGTCATCGCCGACGGAGTATCTGCCATCGTCGCTGCAGGGAACAGCGCTGTAGACGCCTGCACGGCTTCCCCGGCACGCACGCCGGCGGCCATCACGGTCGCGGCCAGCGATTCCGCCGAGCGGCAGGCCTCCTTCTCCAACTTCGGCAGGTGCGTGGATCTCTATGCACCGGGGGTGGGCATCAAGTCCTCCTGGCACGAGTCTCCGACGGCCACGAAGACGATGGGCGGAACATCGATGGCCACGCCACACGTAGCCGGCGCCGCGGCGCTCCTGCTGTCCCAGAACCCCCACATGTCGCCCGCCCAAGTGTCCGATGCTGTGGTAGCTTCGGCCACCACGGGAATCATCATCGGAGCCACCAGCGGAACGCCCAATCGGCTGCTGTACAGTGCACCGGCCGTGGAAAGCAGCATTGCCTCCCGCCCGGGGGCGTTTTCGTCCCGGGCTCCCTTCCGCCAGCTGGACACCCGCAACGGCACCGGCGGCGTCACCGGGGCCGTCGCACCAGGAGCCACCATCCGCGTCCCCGTAACCGGCCGCGGCGGCATCCCCGCCACCGGCGTCTCCGCCGTCGCCGTCAACGTCACCGTCACCGACCCCACCACCGCCGGATTCATCACCGTCCACGCCGGCGGCACCGCTCCCACCGGAACCTCCAACCTGAACTTCTCCGCACGACAGACCGTCCCCAACTTCGCCATCAGCCCCGTCGGCACCGACGGAACCATCGCCCTGACCAACAACTCCAGCGGCACCGTCCACCTCGTCGCCGACACCTTCGGCTACCACCTCGCCGGAACGCCGGTGGACCCTGGCGCGTTTTCGTCCCAGGCTCCCTTCCGCCAGCTGGACACCCGCAACGGCACCGGCGGCGTCACCGGGGCAGTCGCACCAGGAGCCACCATCCGCGTCCCCGTAACCGGCCGCGGCGGCATCCCCGCCACCGGCGTCTCCGCCGTCGCCGTCAACGTCACCGTCACCGACCCCACCACCGCCGGATTCATCACCGTCCACGCCGGCGGCACCGCTCCCACCGGAACCTCCAACCTGAACTTCTCCGCACGACAGACCGTCCCCAACTTCGCCATCAGCCCCGTCGGCACCGACGGAACCATCGCCCTGACCAACAACTCCAGCGGCACCGTCCACCTGGTCGCCGACACCTTCGGCTACCACATGTCCAAGTGATACCGGAATGATGACAACGGATCGCACCCTACTCGAATTAGTAAGGCAAGCCTTAGCTGAGAGCCGGATCACAAAGTGCCAAGATGATGGCATGCGCATGGATCACGTCTCTTACGCCTGTGAACAAGATGGCCTGGCTGCCACCACCGAACGTATTTCATCCGCCCTCGGCGTCGAAGCCGTGAAGGGTGGAGTGCACCCCCGTTTCGGAACCCGGAACATGATTATCCCGCTCGCCGGGCACAAGTATCTTGAAGTCGTCGAGGTGCTTGACCACCCGGCATCGGACAAGGCACCGTTCGGACAGGCCGTCCGTGCACGGTCCGCGGCCGGCGGCGGCTGGATGGGCTGGTGCGTCGAAGTTGACGACCTTGCCCCGTTCGAAGAACGCCTGGGCCGGTCCGCCGTCAACGGCAACCGCAAGTTCCCGGACGGCCGCGAACTGGTCTGGAAGCAGATCGGCATCCTGGGCCTGATCGCGGACCCGCAGGTCCCGTACATGCTCAAATGGGAAGGCGACCCCGCCCTCCACCCGTCCAACGCCTACGACAGCAACGTCAAGATGTCCTGCCTGACCATCGCTGGTTCGGCTGCGCGGGTGACCGAATGGCTGGGCGAACCGGTGGAAAAGCCGCTCGAGGACGTGGCCGTTGACTGGGTGGCTCCACACGGAACCCCCGGCATCCTGTCCGTCACCTTCGAAACCGCTTCCGGAGCCGTCACCATCTGATTGCCCTGTTCCACCGGGCCGTCACGGTCCGCCCGGCAGCGATGCCCGGGCAACAAACTTCGGCCGCCATCAGCGGGTGCCAACGTCGTCACCCACCGATGGCGGCCGAATCCCCTTAACCCAGCCCCACGGCCTTGCCGAAGAGGCTGAACCCGACGAACGCCACGATGTCCAGCAGGGCATGGGCAACCACCAGCGGCATCACGCGCCCGGTCTTCGTGTACAGCCACGCGAAGACCACCCCCATCACGGCGTTGCCGATGAACGGGCCGAATCCCTGATAAAGGTGGTAGCTGCCGCGCAGCATGGCGCTGGCAAAAATCGCCAGCGGCATGCTCCAGCCGAACGCGCCGAAGCGGTTCAGGAGATACCCCACCACGATCACTTCCTCCACCACGGCATGCCGAAGGGCGGACAGGATCAGGACAGGAACGGTCCACCAGTAGGCATCGAGCGCACTGGGAATGATGGCGGTGGTGATTCCCAGGGCCCTGCCCGCAGCGTAGAGGCCCAGCGACGGAACGCCGATCAGGGCAGCGAGGCCCACACCTTGCAGCAGGTCCCGGCCAGGCCGGGCGAAGTCGAAGCCGAGCTTGCGGAACGCGGAGCCGCCGTGCGGCGCGCCGGGCGTGGCCTGCCGGTGGTCGGTGAGGAAGTAGATGACCAGCACCACCGGAACCAGCGCAAAGATGATGTCCAGCAGCTGGTAGGTGAGGTCGAAGTATTCCCGGCTGCTCTGCGAACGGTTAAGCGTGGAGGTGCCTTCGGCCAGCGGTGCCCGCGTCATCTTGTCCAGCAGCTGCACCACTGAGTAAACGGCGGACTGCCCCAGGGACAGGCCCAGGACAATCCATACTTCGAGCCGCAACCGACGGCGGGAGGGAACCAGCATGTTCCCATCTTGCCTGCAGTTTCTGGTTCTTTCCTGATTTGGCCTTCCCGCGCGGGACTTATGCTTGGGGCTTATGAGCGCGCCAGGGAAAATCATCATGATCCGGCACGGCCAGTCCGCAGCCAACGCCGACACTTCCATCTACAACCGCGTGCCGGACTACCGCATCCCGCTGACTCCCCTGGGCGTGGAACAGGCCACCGCCGCGGGCGAGAGGATCCGCCGGGAGCTGGACGGCCGCCAGGTCTGCGTCTACGTGTCGCCGTACCTGCGGGCTCACCAGACGCTGGAAGCGCTCAACCTTGGCAGCCTCACGGAACGGGTGATCGAAGAGCCTCGGCTCCGTGAACAGGACTGGGCCAACTTCCAGCTCAGCGGGGACATCGAGGACCAGAAGGAACTCCGCAACGCCTACGGCCACTTCTTCTACCGCTTCCGCGAGGGCGAGTCCGGCTCCGACGTCTACGACCGGATCTCCTCCTTCATGGAAACCCTCTACCGGCACTGGTCCAAAGCCGACTACGCACCGAACACTCTGCTGGTGACCCATGGGCTGACGATGCGGCTCTTTTGCATGCGGTGGTTCCACTGGTCCGTGGAATACTTCGAGTCCCTCAACAACCCGGACAATGCCGACGTTCGGACGCTGGTGCGCACCGACGAGGACAAGTATGAACTGGACATTCCCTTCAGCCAATGGGTGGACCGCCGAGTGGACGAGACAGTACTGGACGCCCCGCCCATGGTGTTCTGACCGGCGGGTCCTAGTGCGGGGCCACGATCACTTCGGTGCCGTTGGCCTCAAACGCGGCCTTGTCCGCCGCTGAAATCCCGGCGTCGGTGATGAGGCGGCTGAAATCGTAGCCGTCCATGGTGGCGAAGGCCCGGACACCCACCTTGGAGGAATCCGCCAGCACGTAGGACACGCGCGCCCGGCTGGCGAGCAGGGCGTTCACCGACGCCTCGCCTTCACCGGTATTGGTGGGGCCGACTACCGGGTCGATGCCGTTGACGCCGATAAAGGCGATGTCCAGGACCACCTTCTGCATGATGATGTCCGTGTAGGGCCCCACGAGCTCGTAGGAGCGTGGATTCAGGATGCCGCCGGTCACCATGACCTTGATGTTGGGCCGCACGGCCAGCTGCGAGGCAATGTTGATCGCGTTGGTGACCACGGTGAGGGTGGGCTGGTTGGAGGGGGCGTTGAGGTCCTCGCGGGTTGCCAGGATCTGCGCCAGGGCGGTGCTGGTGGTGCCGCCGCAAAGGCCGATCACGGCCCCGGGGCGGATGAGTGCCGAAGCGGCCTGCGCGATCTCTTCCTTGGCTTCGGCGTGGTCGTCGCGGTTGTACCGGCCCGGCAGGTCGTAGGCGAGAGCGCCGGTGGTGGCGCCGCCCCGGGTCCGGGTCAGCAGCCGGCGCTTGGCCAGGCTGTCAAGGTCCCGGCGGGCCGTGGCGGGGGAAACTCCGAGCTCGGAGACGATCTCCTCCACCTCCACCTGGCCGGTTTTCGCGAGGATGTCCAGGATGGCCGTCAGGCGGTCGGTACGGGTCATGGGGGCCTTTCAGCGTCAAACAGTCATCAAATTATGACGTTTTGTGATTATAACAGACCTGGAACGATCACTAAACGTCAAATTCGACTGAAGGTCAGCGCGCCGGGACACCCGCCCGCCACACAGCGTACGTCAGTGGCATGCCCGGGCGGTAGGCGAGGTGGGTGGCGGATGGCGCGTTGAGCATGTGCACGTCGGCCCGGTGGCCGACGGCGAGGGAACCCACCGCCCGTTCGCCGTCGGCGTCGTTCCCGGTTTCCCGGTGCAGCGCCAGGGCACCGCCGTACGTCGCGGCGCGGACCGCCTCATGGACGCTGAGCCGCATCTGGAGCACAGCCGTGGCCACGCAGAAGGCCATGGAACTGGTATAGGAAGTACCGGGGTTGCAGTTGGAGGCCAGGGCCACCTGCGCGCCGGCGTCCAGCAGCGCGCGCGCCGGGGGCAGCGGTTGCCGGGTGGACAGGTCGCACGCCGGAAGGCAGGTGGCCACGGTCCCCCGGGCTCCTGTGCCGGTTGAGGGGTCCCAGCCGGTCCAGCTGTCCGCCAATGCAGCCACATCCTGGCTGGCGAGGTAGTTGACGTGGTCTACGCTGGCCGCGCCCAGTTCTGTAGCGAGCTGCACGCCGGGGCCCTCGCCCAGCTGGTTACCGTGGACACGGATGCCCAGGCCGGCGTCCCGGCAGGCCTGAAGCACACGGCGGGACTGCTCCGCGGTGAAGGCACCCTTCTCGCAGAACACATCCGCCCACCGGACGTAGGGCCGGACGGCGTCCAGCATGGGCCCGCAGACGAGGTCGGTGTAGGCGTCGGCATCGAGGCCGGCGGGGACCAGGTGGGCGCCAAGGTAGGTGACTTCGTCGGCCACCGTAGAGGCGATCCGGGCGCTCCGGGCCTCATGCTCGGTGTCCAACCCGTACCCGGTCTTGGTTTCGAGGTACGTGGTGCCCAGGGATACAGCCTCGGAGACGCGGGCCATCGCCAGCCTGGTGAGGTCGAAATCGGACGTGCGGCGGGTGGCATCCACAGTGACGGCGATCCCGCCGGCCGAATACTGCTCCCCCGCCATCCGGGCCTCGAACTCCGCGGTGCGGTCCCCGGCGAAGACCAGGTGGGTATGGGAATCCACCCACCCGGGCAGCACTGCCCGGCCGCCGGCGTCCACGGCGTCATCAGCCGCGGGGGCTGACGCGGCCTGGCCAAGCCAAGCAATCCGTTCCCCCTCGATCACCATGGCGGCGTCTTTCAGGACCCGGTGTTCCAGGTCCTGGGTCATCAGCTCGGCAATATTGGTGATCAGGGTGCTCATGACACCATTCTTCAGCGCCGGATGGACCAGCGGGTGGCGGCCAGCGCCTCAGCTGTCCGGGATGCCGGACTGCCGTCTCCGTACCCGGCGTCCTGCCCGGCCAGGATCTGGGCGGCGGCCAGCTCCGCCATCGCCGCCGAGGTCTGGAATCCGTAGCCGCCCTGTCCGGCGAGCCAGTAGAATCCGCGGGCCTCGGCGTCGAACCCTGCCACGGGGACGCCGTCGGCCGCCTCGGTCCGGAGCCCGGTCCAGGCACGGCGGACTCCCCCGATCCCGAGCGTGGTCACCTGGTTGAGCCGTTCGATCAGGCGCTCGATGTCGCCGGGCCGGGGCCGGGCGTCCTCCGGTCCGCTGGGGACGGCTTCCGACGGCGAGACCAGGACATCGGTGCCTTCGCGGCGGAAGTAAAACGTCTTGTCCGCTGCGGCCACCATGGGACTGTGCTCGGGCAGGGGGCGGTCGACGCCGACAATCGCCGCGGTGCGCCGGTATGGCTGCAGCCCGAGCTTCTCCACCCCGCTGATGACGGCGAGTTCGTCCGCCCAGGCGCCTGCCGCGTTGACCATAACGCCGGCCTGGAACGCCTCCTGCCCGGCGCCGATTTGCCAGCCCGAACCCAGCCGCTGGGCCGAATGCACCCGCGCGCCGGTGATGATGTCCGCGCCGGCGGCTTCTGCCCGCTGCCGGTGGTCGGCCAGCAGCAGCGGGGCGTCGCAGCCGAAGGAACCGGTGTCCAGACCGGCGGCGGAAAAGGTGTCCGGCACCAGCGCGGGGCACAGTTCCAGGGCTTCGGCGACGGGAATAGGGCGCATCTGGCCGCTGGCCTCGGCGCGGACAGACTCCTCCGTGCCGACGAGCATAAAGCTGCGCGGCGACAGGACAGGCCGGGGCAGCTCAGTGTCCCGTGCGGCCACCAGTTCCAGCGTCCGGACCGTGAGCTCCTGCACGACGGCGGGGCCGTAACTGGGGATCAGCTGGCGGGCGGAGCGGGAGGACGTGTGGTACGCCAGCTCCTGCTCAGCTTCCACCAGGGCGACGCTGCACTTGGCGGCGAGCGCTGAAGCCAGGGACAGGCCGGCTATGCCGCCGCCGACAATAAGGACATCGTAATGTGCTGCCATGGCTCCATCCTTGCAGAGTTGCGGTGCGGCCGCGCCGGAATTGGCCGCACTGTAACTCCGGCGGGGTTCAGCCTGCAGGACAGCCGACGCGGTTCAGTCAGCCACCGCGGCACGGCTGGCCACGAAGGCACCCACGCACGCTTCGACGTCGTCCGCCGTGTGTGAGGCCGAGAGCTGCACCCGGATCCTGGCGGCACCGCGCGGGACCACCGGGAAACTGAACGCGGTCACGAAGACGCCGTGCCGGAGCATCTGGTCCGCCACTTTGGCGGCCATCACGGCGTCCCCGAACATGACGGGGACGATCGCGTGTTCGCCGTCCAGGAGTTCAAAGCCTTCTTCGGTCATCCTGCGCCGGAACAGGCGGGCATTCTCGAACAGGCGGGCCCGCAGCTCACCGGAATTCTCCACCAGGTCCAGCGCCTTGATGGTCGCGGCGACGATCGCGGGGGCCAGGGAGTTGGAGAACAGGTACGGGCGTGCCTTCTGGCGGAGCATGGCCACCACTTCGCTGCGGCCGGACACATAACCGCCGGAGGCACCGCCCAGCGCCTTGCCGAACGTTCCGGTATAGATGTCCACGCGGTGGGAGACGCCGGCGTGTTCAGGGGTTCCGGCCCCGGTGGCACCCATGAAGCCGACGGCGTGGGAATCGTCCACCATGACCAGGGCGTCGTGCTTCTCGGCGAGGTCGCAGATGGCCTCCAGCGGGGCGAGGTAGCCGTCCATGGAGAACACGCCGTCGGTCACAATAATCCTGCGCCGGGCATCTTTCGCCTCCAGGAGCTTGGCCTCCAGGTCCGCCATGTCCTGGTTGGCGTAGCGGAAGCGCTGCGCCTTGCAGAGCCGGATGCCGTCGATGATGGAGGCGTGGTTGAGGGCGTCGGAGATAATGGCGTCCTCCGGCCCGAAGAGGGATTCGAAGACGCCGCCGTTGGCGTCAAAGCAGCTGGAGAACAGGATGGTGTCCTCGGTCCCCAGGAACCGGGAAACCCGGGCTTCGAGCTCCAGGTGCATGTCCTGGGTGCCGCAGATGAAGCGGACGCTGGCCATGCCGAAGCCGCGGGTGTCCATGGCGGCCTTGGCGGCGTCGATGATGTCCGGGTGATCGGCCAGGCCCAGATAGTTGTTGGCGCAGAAGTTCAGGACACTGGCGCCCTGCTGGCCGATCTTTCCCGCCGTGACATGGCTGGACTGCGGTGAGTTGATGCTCCGTTCGGTCTTGAAGAGCCCGGCGCTGCGGATGTCATCCAGTTCAGCCTGCAACTGGTCTTTGATCGAGGTGTACATGGTGCTCCTTTACAGTTCAGTCCAGTCGAGGACAACTTTGCCGCCGACGCCGGCGCGGGCAATGTCAAAGCCCTTTTCCCACTCCCGTGCGGGGAGCTGGTCCGTCACCACGGCCGTGATGCCGGCGTGCAGCACCGGGTTGGAGGACAGCATGGCGCTCATGGCATACCAGGTCTCGTACATTTCCCGCCCGTAGATGCCTTTCAGGGTCAGCATGTGGGTGACCACCTTCCCCCAGTCGATGGTGATGTCCTGGCTGGGCAGGCCGAGCATCGCGATCCGGCCGCCGTGGTTCATGTTGTCGATCATCTCAGGCAGGGCAGTGGGATGGCCTGACATTTCCATGCCGATGTCGAAGCCCTCCCGCATGCCCAGTTCACGCTGGGCATCCTCGACCCTCGTGGTGGAGACGTCGATGGCAAGGTCCACGCCGAGCCGCCGGGCCAGGTCAAGGCGCGGCTGCGAGACGTCGGTGATGGCGATCTTGCGTGCCCCGGCGTGGCGTGCCACGGCGATGGCCATGAGGCCGATGGGCCCGGCACCGGTGATCAGCACGTCCTCCCCCACCAGGGGGAAGCTGAGGGCGGTGTGCACGGCGTTGCCGAACGGATCAAAAATGGCGCCAAGCTCAGGGGTGATCGAGGGATCGTGGTGGACCCAGACGTTTGTTTCCGGGATGACCACAAACTCGGCGAAGGCCCCGTCCCGCTGCACGCCCACGCTGACGGTGTGGATGCACATCTGCCGGCGGCCCGCACGGCAGTTCCGGCAGATCCCGCACACCACATGGCCTTCGCCGGAGACCCGGTCCCCCACCTTGACGTCGCGGACGTCCACGCCAGTTTCCACCACCTCGCCATAGAACTCGTGGCCGGCGATCAGCGGCGCCTGGATGATGCCTTGGGCCCACGAGTCCCAGGACTGGATGTGCAGGTCAGTCCCGCAGATGCCCGTAGTCAGGACGCGGATCTTGACCTCATTGGGGCCGGCCTCGGGCTCCGGACGGTCAACAAGTTCGAACCCGGCCTGCGCGCCGGACTTGTAAAGGGCCTTCATTGGCTTCCTCACTCCTGGTAATCGCCCGGATGCTGCGGGCAGTTCTTCCTTCAATGGAGCCATTTTCAAAGAATTAGCACAAGCAGTATTTTCTCAATCGACGATGTAGCAAGTGCTAATGCATAGACTGACGGCATGGAAATTCACCAGCTGGAAATCCTCCGTGAGCTTGGGGAGCTGGGCAGCGTGAAAGCCGTGGCAGAGACTCTGATGGTCACACCCTCCGCCGTGTCCCAGCAACTGTCCCTGCTGCAACGGAACGTCGAGGTCCCGCTGACGCGGAAGGAGGGCCGGAATCTGGTGCTCACGGAAGCCGGCCAGGTGCTCGCCGACGCCGGCGCCGCCGTCGTCAGCGCCATGGCGGATGCGCGCTCGGCGATCGGCGCTTATCACGGTTCGCCCGGAGGGCCCGTGACGGTCAGCGGATTCCACAGCGCAGGCCAGGCGCTGTTTGCGCCGCTCGCGCGGATGCTGGATGCGCCCGGCCAGCCCACCGTCCAGCTCTCCGACGAGGACGTTGCCCAGCAGGATTTCCCGGCGCTGACGGCGCGCTACGACCTGGTCATCGCGCACCGGATGGACCACAGTCCGAGGTGGCCGGCGGACCGGGTGGCGGTGATTCCCCTGGCCCACGAACCTCTCGACGTTGCGCTTCCGGCGGACCACCGCCTGGCCGGCCAGGACACGCTGGCCGCGTCCGACGTCGTGGGTGAAGCCTGGGTGACGAGCCACACCGGCTATTCCCCCGCTGACGTGCTGTCCGCCGTCGCGGCCGTCTCCAGCAAGGAACTGAACATCGTCCACCGGATTAACGACTACTCCACCGTTGCCGCGCTCGTGGCGGCAGGCGGCGTGGTGGGCCTGCTGCCACGCCATACGGCCCGGCCGGTCCTCAACCCGGACATTGTGCTGCGTCCGCTCGAGGGCATCAGCACGCGGCGGCGCATCGACATTTTGGCCCGCCCGGAGAACCTGAAGCGCCGTTCGGTGACGCTTGTGTGCGAGGCACTGCAGGCGATCATGACCGGGCTGGTGGAACAGGGCCCAACTAAGTCGCAGTAGATGTCGTTATGGGCCCCCAAAACGACTCCTGCTGCTACCTACTTTTCGGATGGCTTGCCGTGGCCGTGGCCCTTGCCTGATTCTTTGCCGAGTCCCTTGCCCTGTCCTTTGCCCATGCCTTTACCAAGGCCGAGTCCGGGGCCGGTTCCCGCACCCTCGACGATCTTTTCCGCCGTGACGGTGTCGCCCCTCTTGACGCCGGAAACCCGTACGGACTCACCCGTGGCGATTTCCGCTATGGTGACCTCTGAGGGCTTCAGCCGCTTGCCGTCGTCGTCCCTTGCGGCTGAACCGTCCGCGGCCGGGGCAGGGAACTTGATGATTTTGGTCTCCGCGCTGACGGCGAAACTCTGCGTGAAGCCGTCCTCGCTTTTCACGGTGACCGATGTTTCGCTGACGGCCTCCACCGCGCCCTGCTGGCTCAGTTCCGTTTCGAAGGTCCCGTCTGCCTTCTTCACCACGCTCTCGCTGTGCAGGTGCTGCGGTCGCTGGGCCTTGTCGGATTTCCCTGGGCCGGAGGCAGACGAGGAGGGGGCGGGCGAGGGCGTATCGGCGGACCAGGCAATGGCGACTCCTGTCCCCGTCAGCGCGACGGCCACCACGCCGGCAAGCGCGATCTTACGGAATTTCAACGGATTTCGGACCGACATGGCCATACCTCCCACAGCACGGGCAGGGCCCCTGTGCCCTGGACCTTCAGTGTAGGACCGGGAACAGTCGGTGAACACGAGTACTTTTGCGGCCAAAGGAGTGTGAGTACTACCTAGAACGAAACTGGGTCGCAGCAGATGTCGTTCTGAGCGTTCAAAACGACATCTGCTGCGACCCAGTTGGGTTAAATCAGGTGGCCCGACCCCGGCTAGCCTTCAACTCCAAGTTTTGCCAGGATCAGCTCGCGGACGCGGCCGGCGTCGGCCTGCCCGCGCGTTGCCTTCATGACCCCTCCCACGATGGCCCCGATGGCCTGAACCTTGCCGCCGCGGATCTTGTCCGCGACGTCGGGCTGCGCGGCCAGGGCGGCGTCGATGGCCTCCAGCAGGGGGCCATCGTCCGAAACGACGGCGAGGCCGCGCTTCTCCACAATCTCCGCAGGTGTGCCTTCGCCGGCCAGCACGCCGTCCAGGACCTCGGTGGCCATCTTGTTGTTGATCTTGCCGTCCTCCACCAGCTTGGCGAGTTCAACAATGGTGGCAGGCTGGACGCCCAGCTGGCCGGGATCGACATCGGCGTTCTTGGCCCGGCCCACGATCTCGCCCATCCACCATTTGCGGGCCACGGAGGCCGAGGCGCCCGCGGCGATGGTTTCCTGGATCTCGTCCATGACGCCGGCGTTGACCACGTCGCGGAATTCAAGGTCCGAGTAGCCCCAGTCGGCCTGCAGCCGTTTCCGGCGGGCAGCGGGCGGTTCGGGCAGGGTGGCCCGGAGTTCCTCGACCCATTCCCGTGAAGGAACCACCGGTACCAGGTCGGGCTCCGGGAAGTAGCGGTAGTCGTCGGCGTCGGACTTGGCACGGCCGGACGTCGTGGTGCGTGTGTCCTCGTGCCAGTGGCGGGTTTCCTGCACTACCGGCTCGCCGGAGTCCAGGACTGCGGCATGCCGCCGGATCTCGTAGTGGACCGCGTGTTCGACGGCGCGCAGCGAGTTCACGTTCTTGGTCTCGGACCGGATGCCGAAGCGTTCGCGGCCGTGCGGGCGGAGCGAAACGTTCGCGTCGCAGCGGACGTTGCCGCGTTCCATCTTCGCGTCGGACACACCAAGGTTCTTGACGATCTCCCGGACCGCAGCCACGTAGGCCTTGGCGAGCTCGGGGGCGCGGGAACCTGCACCCTGGATCGGCTTGGTGACGATCTCCACGAGCGGCACGCCGGCACGGTTGTAGTCCACCAGCGAGAAGTCGGCGCCCTGGATCCGGCCGGTGGCCCCGCCCATGTGGGTCAGCTTCCCGGCGTCCTCCTCCATGTGGGCGCGCTCGATCTCCACGCGGAAGATCGTGCCGTCGGAGAGTTCGATGTCCAGGTAGCCGTCATACGCGATGGGTTCGTCGTACTGGGACGTCTGGAAGTTCTTCGGGGTATCCGGATAGAAGTAGTTCTTCCGGGCGAAGCGGCAGGATTCGGCGATCTTGCAGTTGAGCGCAAGGCCGATCTTGATCGAGGACTCGATGGCGGTTTTGTTCACCACCGGCAGGACGCCCGGCATGCCGAGGTCCACCTCGTTGACGTTCGTGTTCGGCTCATCACCGAAAACGTTGGGAGCCGAGGAGAACATCTTGGTTTTGGTGTTGAGCTCCACGTGGACCTCAAACCCCAGGACCGGATCGTACTTCTCCATGGCCTCTTCGAAGCTCAGGGTTGCGTCTGCGCTCATTATTTTGCCTCCTTGGCATCCACGAGCATCGCGGCGGGGTCGACCACCGGGGAGGCGGCCAACGACGGGGCCTGGGCCAGGAGCGGTCCGCCCCACTTCACCTCCAGCAGGGATTCCAGGACGGCACCCACCCGGTAGAGGCGGGCATCCTGGCGGGCCGGTGCCAGCAGCTGGATGCCAACGGGCAGGCCGTCCTCGTCAGCCAGGCCGCCCGGCAGGGACAGGCCGGGGACTCCGGCCAGGTTGGCGGGGATGGTGGCGACATCGTTGAGGTACATCGCCAGGGGGTCATCCAGCTTCTCGCCGAGCTTGAAGGCCGTGGTCGGGGCCGTGGGCGAGATCAGGACGTCGGCCACCGTGAACGCGGCGTCGAAGTCGCGCTGGACCAGCGTGCGCACTTTTTGGGCCGAGCCGTAGTAGGCGTCGTAGTAGCCCGCGCTCAGGGCGTAGGTCCCAAGGATAATGCGGCGCTTGACTTCGTCGCCGAAGCCGGCGGCGCGCGTGGCACCCATGACGCGTTCGATGGTCATGGGTCCGTCCTCGGGAAGGACGCGCAGGCCGTAACGGACGCCGTCGAACTTTGCCAGGTTGGAGGAGGCCTCCGACGGCATGATCAGGTAGTACGCGCCGAGGGCGTACTGGAAGTTGGGGCAGGACACCTCAACGATTTCCGCGCCTGCCTGCCTGAGCAGTTCCAGCGAGTCGTTGAAGCGGTTCTCGACCCCGGCCTGGTAGCCCTCACCGTGGAGTTCCTTGATGATGCCAATCCGCATGCCCTCCACATTGCCCAGCCGCGCGGCTGCAACGAGGTCTTCCAGGGGGTCGGGCAGGGAGGTGGAGTCGAACGGGTCGTGCCCGCCGATGACCTCGTGCAGCAGCGCGGAGTCCAGAACTGTCCGGGTGACCGGCCCGATCTGGTCCAGCGAGGAGGCCATGGCGATGGCACCATACCGTGACACGCTGCCGTAGGTGGGCTTGACGCCCACGGTGCCGGTGACGGCGCCGGGCTGGCGGATGGAGCCGCCCGTGTCCGTGCCGAGGGCCAGCGGAGCTTCGAAGGCGGCCACAGCGGCAGCCGAACCGCCGCCGGAGCCGCCGGGGATCCGGTCCAGGTCCCACGGGTTCCTGGTGGGGCCGTAGGCTGAGTGCTCCGTCGAGGAGCCCATGGCGAATTCGTCCAGGTTGGTCTTGCCCAGGATGGGCATCTTGGCGTCACGCAGCCGCTTGACCACGGTGGCGTCATACGGGCTGTGCCAGCCCTCAAGGATCTTGGAGCCGGCCGTGGTGGGCTGGCCAATGGTGACGATGAGGTCCTTGACCGCGATCGGCACGCCCGCGAGCTCGTGGAGTTCCTCGGCCGCGGCGCCGCCGGCGGCACGGATGGCGTCAACCTCGGCGGCGACGGCGAGCGCTTCCTCCGTGTTGACGTGCAGGAACGCGTTCACGCCGCGTTCGCCGCCGTCGACCGCTGCGATCCGGTCCAGGTGCGCCTGCACAACCTCGACGGAGGTGATTTCGCGGGCGGCGAGCTTCTCGGCCAGCTGGGCAGCGGAGAGGCGGATGAGCTGGGTGCTGTTAGTTTCAGTCATTGTGCCTTATGCCTCGTCCAGGATTGCCGGGACCTTGAAGCGGTTCTCGTCGGAATCCGGAGCCCCCGAAAGTGCCTGGTCCGCGGTGAAGGTGTGGCCCACGACGTCCTCGCGGAACACGTTGCTCAGCGGGATCGGGTGGGAGGTTGCCGGGACGTCGTCGCCGGCGGCTTCACTCACGGATTTAACTGACTCAACGATGACGGCGAGTTCGCCCGCCATCCTGTCCAGCTCTTCAGCACTCATCTCGATGTGAGCGAGCCGCGCGAGGTGCGCGACGTCGTCACGGTTGATCGCAGCCATGGATCTCCCCTGCAAGTTCGAATTGTTTTCCGGACCAGTCTAGTGGGGAAACGTCGGTGCCCGTCTGACGACCCCCAGCGGGCGTCAGACGGGCACGTCGGTGCCGTGGTCCCGGCCACGAGGGCAGGCCACAGGCAGCACAAGACTAACCGATACCAATGGCTCCAGTCAGCATTCCCACACCAAGCATTACGAGGGAGATGACGGCTGTGCGCCACAGCACCTTCTTGTGGTGGTCGCCCAGGTCCACCTTGGCCAGCGAAACCAGCAGCAGGATGGCCGGAACCAGCGGGCTCTGCAGGTGGAACGGCTGGCCGGTGATGGAGGCGCGGGCCATCTCGGCGGCGCTGATGCCGTAGTGCGCAGCGGTCTCGCTGAGCACGGGCAGGACGCCAAAGTAGAAGGCGTCGTTGCTCATGAAGAAGGTCATGGGGATGCTGAGGACACCTGTGATGACTGCCATGAAGGGGCCCATGCTCGTGGGGATGATCTGGACCAGCCAGGCGGACATAGCTTCCACCATGCCGGTTCCGGTCAGGACACCGGTGAGGACCGCGGCGGCCATGACCATGCTCACCACGGCCACGATGGACGGCGCATGGGCAATCAGCTGCGTGCCCTGTTCCTTGACGTTGGGGAAGTTGACGACCAGCGCGACGGCGGAGCCGACCATGAAGACGAACGGCAGCGGCACGAGGTCGGCCACGAGCATCACCATCACCGCGATGGTCAGGCCAAGGTTGAACCAGATCAGCTTGGGGCGCAGCGTGGAGCGGTTGGGGTCAAGGGCGGTGTCGGCCATTGCGGAGTCGTGCTCGTCCACGAGGATCTCCGTGCGCTCCAGGACTGCAACGGAACCGCCGACGGCGGGGCTTCCGGTTCCGGGGGTACGTGACCCCGTGCGGTTGGTTCCCGAACCGCCACCGGGCGTGCCGCCGTCGAACGCTTCCGGAGAAAAAGGTTCTGCCGTAGACGGCACGCTCCAGATTTCCGGCTCGGTGGCGCGCAGGCGGTTGCGTTCCTGCAGGCCCAGCAGCCAGGAGAACGCGAAGACCACCACGAGGCCGGCGATGAGGGACGGGATCATGGGAACAAAAACGTCGTTGACTTCAAGGTTGAGGGCCGTGGCGGCGCGGGCCGTGGGGCCACCCCACGGAATGATGTTCATGGTGCCGTTGGCGAGGCCGGCCACGCAGGTCAGGACCACCGGGCTCATCTTCAGGCGCAGGTAGATGGGCAGCATGGCGGCGGTGGTGAGGATGAAGGTGGTGGAGCCGTCGCCGTCCAGGGAAACCGCAGCTGCCAGGATGGCGGTGCCCAGCACCACCTTGGCGGGGTCGTTGCCCAGCTTGCGCAGGATGAACTTCACCAGCGGATCGAACAGCCCGACGTCGATCATCAGGCCGAAGTAGATGATGGCGAACATCAGCAGGGCCGCGGTGGACGTCATGGACTTCATCGAATCCAGGACCATGTCCCCGAGGCCCAGCCCGGCGCCTGCAAAGAGGCCAAAAACGGTGGGGACGATGATCAGCGCCAGCACTGGCGTCAACTTCTTCGTCATGATCAGCACCATGAATACCGCGATCATGGCGAATCCAAGTAATACCAGCACGGCCGGCTCCTTCTTGTGAACAGCGACACAGCAGTGTGACGCGTGCTACAGACGTTATAGTGGCGGCCGTCACCGCTGTGCCTTTGGCTCAATTGATTGGCATACTGCTTATTGCGAGCATTTTGCGCATTGTGCTCACGGCTTGCCGTCAGCCAGCCAACCCGGAAATCAAGGAGGATTATGCGACGTTCCGCGCCACGGCCGCCGTTGCGGTTCTCCACCCAGACACTTCTCCTGCAGCTCGGGGTGGTCCTTCTGGTGGTTCTGCTCAGCGCGGCGGTCCACGCCTGGCTGACCTACGACAGGATCGGCAGCGAAGCCGAAAACCAGGCCCTGACGCTGGCCCGGACTGTCGCCTCCGATGCTTCCGTCCGTGCCGATGTGCTGGCCATCAGTGAGCAGGCCGGCACTCCCCCGGCCGCCGAACTTGCCGCCGGACCCGTGATGGCCGCCGCTGAAGCCGCACGCACCCGGACCGGGGCCCTTTTTGTGGTGATCACTGACGAAACCGGTCTGCGGCTTGCGCATCCGGACCCGGCGCGCCTCGGCGAGAAGGTCAGCACTGATCCTTCCGAGGCCCTGGCGGGCCAGGAGGTGACCACCCGCAACACAGGGACGCTCGGCCCGTCAGCGGGGGCCAAAGTTCCGGTGTACGCGCCCGGCACGGACACCGTGGTAGGCGAAGTCAGTGTTGGCTACTCCATGGAAACGGTGGGCCAGAGCGTGCAACGGGACATCGGGCCTGTTGCACTCACCGCTGCCGGTGCACTGCTGGCAGGCGGGTTCGCGTCCTTCCTGCTGCGGCGCAGGCTGCAGCGCCTCACGCTGGGACTGGAACCGGAGGAGATCAGTACGCTGGTCCATGACCAGGTGGCGGTGCTGCAAGGCGTGGACGACGGCGTCATCGGAGTATCAGCCGACGGCAGGATCAGCGTGTTCAACCCCGCAGCCCAGCGGCTCCTGGGGCAGCCCGACCTGGCCGGGAGCCTGTGGGCGGACGCTCCGGTCCCGGCCCAGCTGAAATCCTTGACACTGCCGGACGCCGAAGAGGCGGACGCCATCGAGCTGGTCGCGGGCGGGCGCGTCCTGGTAGCCAGCGCACGGAAGGCACTCCACCGGCGCGAGGACCTGGGCTGGGTGGTGATGCTGCGGGACCGCACCGAGCTGCAGCACCTCACCCGGCAGCTGGACGCGGTGGGGACCTTGTCCACGGCACTGCGGGCCCAGCGCCACGAGTTTGCCAACCAGTTGCACACCATCGCAGGATTTATGAGCATCGGCCAGCACCACCAGGCCCGCGACTACCTGGCCCGGCTGGCTGCCACCGGCCCGCTGAAGTTCCCGGTGGACCAGGCCGAGCTGCTCCAGGACCCCTACCTTCAGGCGTTTGTGGGCGCCAAGGGCGTCGAGGCCGACGAGCGCGGAGTCACGCTCCGCATCGGACCGGAAACGCTCGTCCGCGGCCAGGTCACCGAGCCGCAGGACGTCACCACGGTGCTCGGCAACCTGATCGACAACGCCGTGAACGCCGCCGTCGCCGGCTCTTCCAAGGACCGCTGGGTGGAGCTGGAGGTGCTGGATGAACCCGACGACGGCGGCGGCACCCTGCACATCGTCGTCGCCGACTCCGGCGACGGGCTGGGCAGCGAAACGGACCCCGAAGTGGTGTTCGCGGAAGGATTCACGACGGCGGCCCCGGGGTCGTCCGCTCCCGCCCGGGCCGGCGGCCAGGGGCTGGGGCTCGCCCTGGCGCGGCAGCTGGCCCGACGCCGCGGCGGGGACGTCAAAGTACTGGAGCCGGGATCCATCGGCGGACCGGGCGCCGTCTTTATGGCTTCCCTGCCGAACACCACGGCCGGAATAACGCCCGGGACCAAGGCGGTAGGTGTGACCACGGCCCGGACCGACACCGCCGGTGCCAAGGATCCAGCTGGAGAGGACAACGATGCCTGAGGATTTCAGGGTGCTGATTGTGGACGACGACTTCCACGTCGCCAAGCTCCACGCCGCATACGTGGATTCGGCGGCGGGGTTTATGGCGCTGTCGCCGGTGGGTTCGGCGTCGCTGGCGCTGCAGGCGATCCACAGCCTGCGCCCCGACCTGGTGCTGCTGGACGTCTACCTGCCCGACGGGTCCGGGCTGGACCTGCTGCAGCAACTGGATGTGGACACCATGATCCTCAGTGCGGCCTCGGACGCCGCCTCGCTCCGGATGGCGTTCCGCCGGGGCGCCCTGGGCTACCTGCTGAAGCCGTTTACCGCCGAATCCCTGTCCCAGCAGCTGCGGTCCTATGCCCGGTACCGCCGTATTCTGGGCCAGCCAGGTGCACTGGACCAGGACGCGGTGGAACGGGCGAAGCGGGCCCTCATTCCAGGCGAGGCAGCGCCGTCGGCCAAATCCCGCTCCGCCACTGAATCCGCCGTCCTGGAGTCACTCGTCCCCGGCGAGCAGTATTCGGCCGCCGAAGTGGCCACCAGGGTGGGCGTATCCCGGGCCACGGCGCAACGGTACCTGTCCGCGCTGGCCGACGACGGCGCCGTCGACATCCAGCTGCGCTACGGAACCACAGGCCGCCCCGAACACCGCTACGGCCTCCCGACCGCCTGACCCACCCCCACCAAAGCGCGAACGTACACTTAAGCCCCCCATGAAGCGCGAACGTACACTTGAGGCCCCAAAAGCATCGTTTTTTGGGGCCTCAAGTGTACGTTCGCGCCGGGGTGGTGAGGGAACTTAGCTGGCGCTCTTCTGGGCTACGAGTTCGATCTCCACGAGCATCTTCGGGTCCAGGAACGGCAGGACGTGCACCAAGGAGAGAGTGGGGCGGATCTCGCCGAAGACTTCGCCGTGCGCGCGGCCCGCCTCTTCCCATTTGCTGATGTCCGTGACGTAGAGCTTGGACTGCACGACGTCGGCGAAGCTGAAGCCGGCGTCGGCCAGGACGGTGCCGAGCTTCAGCAGGATGTACTGGGTCTGGGTGTAGAAGTCCTCGCCCACAATGCCGTCTTCGCCGCTGGCGGCCGTGGCGGAAATGTAGAGCGTGTTGTCCACCTGGACGGCGCGGGAGTAGCCGAGAGTCTGTTCCCAGACGGAGCCGGTGCCGAATGTTTTGCGCATGGTGGGCCTTTCAGTCCTGAAATGAGTCGGCACCACTTTAGGGCGGCTAGACGTCCAGCCGGTAAACCAGCAGCTTTATGTCGGTACCGGGAATGAACCAGTCACGCTCCGGGACCCGCCGGAACCCGGTCTTCCGGTACAACCCGTGGGCGCTTTCCCACGTTTTTCCCGTGGTGAGCGCCACCGCCTTGATGCCATCCTGCGACCGTGCATGGTCGATGATGGCTTCCACCATGGCCTTGCCTGCACCACTGCGCTGCACTGCCGGGTCCACCACCAGCATCCGGAACTCCAGCTCATCGGCCAGGGCAATGTCCGCGTATGGCTCCCCAACCACCGCCAGCGTCACCGAACCCACAACCTGCCCGTCACGCTCGGCTACCCAGATGGTGGCCTTCGCCGCGCGCTCGGCGACTTCCTGGACCTGGCGCATGTACGGGTGGTCCGGACTGTCGAAGTAGCCCGCGGCCAGGTAGGAATCCCGGGTGATCCGGGCGATGGCGTCGTAATCGGCCTCGACGGCGGGACGGACGGTTATCTGCGGCTGCACCTGACAATGCTAGTCGCGGCAGTCCCCCGGGAACTGTTAATCAGGGCTTTCCGTGATTGAACTATCACGCAGTTCACAGCGGAAACTTCCCCGACAGCTCCAGGCTCGCCGCGCACGTCCATGCCGCCAGCCTGTCCCCGTCCTTGGGCCCTCCCCTGAGCGGGCTGGCAAGCCGCGGCCGCCGGACCCAGCAGCCGGCTTCCTCAGCGATCAGCGCACCGGCGGAGAAATCATGTTCATTGAGGCCGCGCTCCCCGAAGGCGTCAATGGTCCCGTCAGCAACCATGCACAGATCGAGGGCGGCGGAGCCCAGCCGGCGGACATCCGCGAAACCGTCCATGAGTCCGCCCAGGGCTGCGGCCTGTTGCGCGCGGACGGCTGGATCATAGCTGAACCCGGTGGCGAGGATCTGGCCCTTCCGCCCGGCCACCGGGCCTTCCAGCCGGCTCACCCTGCCCCGCGCCTCGAGCCACGCGCCGTTCCCCCGGGAGGCGTAGTACACGCGGTCCAGTGCCGGTGCGTGAACGACGCCGGCCAGCCAGGCGCCGTCGGGACCGGCCACCGCCACCGAGGTGGCGTAGTAGACGATATTCCGGATGAAGTTGGTGGTTCCGTCCAGCGGGTCGATGGACCAGCGGTAGCCGCTGGGAGCCTCGGGCAGGGTGGTGCCGTGTTCCTCTCCGGTGATGGTGTCCTGCGGCCGGGCAGCGGTGATGGCGCGCCGGACGGCGTCCTCGGCCGCGACGTCGTAGGCCGTGACCCAGTCACCCGCGTCGCCCTTGTTGGTGGCTCCCAGGGCGTCTCCGTTCCGGGAAGCCAGGACAGCGGCACCTGCCGCGGCGGCCTGCCGGGCAACCGCCAGCAGTTCAGCTGTGAGTTCGGGCTGGCTCATTCCGGCACCTGTTCCGGTTCGCCCGCTTCGGCAGCGGAAGAGGCGGCGGGGCCGTTGGCCAGCAGTTCGCGGAACCCGTCCTCGCCAAGCACCGGAATACCGAGCTGCTCCGCCTTGTCAAGCTTGGTGCCCGCGTTTTCGCCTGCCACCACGTAGCTGGTGTTTTTGGACACGGAGCCGGCTGCCTTGCCGCCGCGGGTGAGGATGGCTTCCTTGGCTTCGTCCCGGCTGAAGTTCGGCAGGGACCCGGTGACCACCACGGTCAGGCCTTCCAGCGTGCGGGGCGTGGATTCGTCACGTTCGTCCTCCATCCGGACGCCGGCAGCGGCCCAGCGGTCGATGATTTCGAGGTGCCAGTCCTCGGCAAACCATTCCTTGAGCGCAGCGGCGATGGTAGGACCGACGCCGTCTACATGGGCGAGTTCTTCCTCGGAGGCCTGCCGGATAGCGTCCATAGTGCCGAACGCCTGCGCGAGTGCCCGGGAGGCCCGCGGGCCAACGTGACGGATGGAGAGCGCAACGAGCAACCGCCACAGCGGCTGGGACTTGGCTTTTTCTAGCTCCCGGAACAGCTTCTCGGTTGTGGCTGTGGGCTTTGAGGGTGTTTTGGCCGTGCCTTTGCTCCAGAAATACGGCACCAGTTCAAACTCGCCGGTAGCCACGCCCTTGGAACGTTTTTCGCGCCTGATCCGCACATCCGCCAAGGACTCCGGAGTGAGGTCAAAGAGGGCGGCTTCGGTGGTCAGCGGCGGCACCTCGGGCTCGGCAGGCTGGGTGAGTGCGATGGCGGCTTCCCAGCCGAGTGCCTCGATGTCGAACCCGCCCCGGCCGGCCAGGTGGAAGACCCGCTCACGCAGCTGGGCCGGGCAGGACCGTGCGTTGGGGCAGCGGATATCAACGTCCCCTTCCTTGCCGGGGGCAAGCGGCGTTCCGCAGGAGGGGCATTCGGTGGGCATCACAAAGTCGCGGACCGGCGGATCCTGCTGGTCACGCAGGGCGACAACTGGGCCCACGATTTCGGGAATGACGTCGCCTGCCTTCCGCAGGACGACGATGTCGCCAATTTTCACTCCCTTGGATTTCACAACGTCCTGATTGTGAAGGGTGGCCATTCCCACTGTGGAGCCGGCCACCTTGACCGGCTCCATAATGCCGAACGGTGTCACCCGCCCGGTCCGGCCGACGTTGACGGCGATGTCCAGGAGCTTGGTGTGGACTTCCTCGGGCGGATATTTGTAGGCCACGGCCCAGCGCGGCACCCGTGTGGTGTATCCCAGCGCCCGCTGGGTGGCAAAGTTGTCCACCTTGACCACAATGCCGTCGATTTCGTGGAGGAGCTTGTGCCGCTGGTCACCGTACTTCCTGATGAAGCCGAGGACCTCGTCCAGGTTGCCCAGGACCTCGAAGTACGGGCTCACCGGGAGGCCCCATTTCTCCAGGAGGGCGTAGGTTTCCGACTGGCTCAGCGCGTCCAGGCCCTCGCGGGCGCCGATGCCGTGGACGAACATCCGCAGGGGACGCTTGGCGGTTTCGGCTGGGTCTTTTTGTCGGAGAGAGCCGGCTGCGGCATTCCGTGGATTGGCCAGCGGAGCCTTGCCCGCCTCGATCAGCTGTTCGTTGAATTCCGCGAAGGCTTTGGACGGTATGAAAACTTCACCGCGGATCTCCATTTCGGCCGGAAAGCCGGTTCCGCTGAGTTCCTGCGGGATTTCCTTGATGGTCAGGACGTTGTGTGTAATGTCCTCCCCCGTGAAACCGTCACCGCGGGTTGCTGCGCGTACCAGTTTCCCGTCGCGGTAGAGCAGGTTGACGGCCAGGCCATCGATTTTCAGTTCGGTCAGCCAGGCAGGTCCGGCCGTGCCGTTCCCGATTTTTGCGATGGACGCTTCGGCCTTGGCGAGCCAGGCCTCCAGCTCTTCAAGGGAAAAAACGTCCTCGAGACTGTACATACGCTGCAGGTGTTCGACGGCGGCGAACGCCGCTGAGACCTCACCGCCCACTTCCTGCGTGGGCGAGTCATTGGACACCAGCTCAGGGTGCAGGGCTTCGATCTCCTCCAGGCGGCGGAAGAGGTCATCAAATTCGGCATCCGAGACCAGGGGCGTGTCTTCCTGGTAGTACGCAAACCTGTATTTTCTGACCAGGTCTGCAAGGTTTTCGTACTCCTCGCGCACGGACCCGGAAGGGATCACCTCCGGATCGGTGATCCCGGGCTCAGTCCTGGTGGTGGTTTGTTCTGCGGGGCCTGATGCTGTGCTCACAGACCTATCTTGCCTCATGCCACGGACATCAGGCCGGAACTCCCGCAGGCCCCGGACACTGTGCTGTGTCCGGGGCCTGCGGTGCTGCGGGCAGCGCTGCGGTGGCTAGCGTGAAGCCTGGTCCTGCTCGTTGGCGTTCTTGGTGGCCTTCTGGCCTGCGTCCTTGAGCGCCTGGATGACCTGGTTCAGGGCCGATGTGTGGTTGCCTGACCATTCGCTGCGGAAGTTCTGCGCGTCCGGGCCTTCCCAGGTGGTGCTGTCCAGCACGCGGGTGAGGTTGGTCCTCTGCTGCTCGATCTCCGAAGCACCGGCCTGCAGCTTCGTGCCAAGAGTCCTGAGCTGCTCTACATCTGCGCCCCAAATAGCCATCAGTTTCTCCTCGTTTAGTCTTGGATCCGATCAAGGTCGGCATCCCCAGCGGCCCCCGGCTGATCCGGAAGATCCATTACCTAGAACCTATCCCGGCCCCAAAACACTGTCGATGGGGACCGCTGCCCATGCAGCACTCCCCTTCGCGGAGGTGGCGGGCGTCAGGCCCTAGTGGGCCGAGGTGCGGCTCCTGCTCCACCAGGCGAAGGAGATCCCGCCCAGTCCTATGAGCAGCACGCCGGCCGTGATCGGCAGAAGCCCCGTGTCGAAGCCGGGTCCATCGCCCTCAGAGACGGCCGCCGCGTGGGTGGGCTTGGCCGACTTCTTGATGGGCTTGTTCCAGTTGGACTCGGCCGACGGGCCGGCGGTTGACGGCGTGGGGCTGGGCGAGGCAGTGGTGGCCTCCGGCGCGGCTGTCTCTTCAACGGTCACGCTGGGTTGGGTCGCGGGCGGTGGCGCCGGTTCGGGCGCGAGGGTCGGCTCCGGCTCCGGTTCCGCCGGCACTTGTTGGGCCGGCGGCGCCGGCGCGGGAACTTCCGGCTGAGCCGGGACCGACGGTTCCTGGGTCTGGGTGGGCTTGGGCTCCGGCTTCTTGTCGACCTCGGGCCCGGTCGCCGGCTGACACGACGCACACGCTGTTTCGGTGGGCCCCGCCGTCGGCGATTCCGCGTACGCCGCCCCCACCCCGCCGACGCCGACTGCCAGTGCGATGCCAGCCGCAAGAGTCGCTGGGACGGCGCGAAGCACTGGGGAGAATCGGAGCATGGTTACCTTTTCGACAGCGCGCGGCACCCCCTCCGCGGCAACTAGTGTTCCCGGTAGTCTGCTACAACACGCCGAGTGGCCGCAAATCCCGAGGATTCACCGCCCTTCACGTATAAAGCCCGCCCCAGGCAGCGGTCACGAGGCGGCGGGAGCTGCCTTGGCGTGCTTTGCCGTGTCCCACGATGTGACCCACTGTCCGGGCCCTGCCCGTAGCCTTTACTCAGTGGGTGGAGGTCCGGCTCCGGCCCCACCAGGCGAAGGCCAGGCCGCCGAGGCCCACCAGCAGCACCCCCAACATAATGGTCAGCAACCCCGTGTCCCCGAAGCCGGGGCCATCGCCTGTGGAGACGGCGGCGGCTGGGGTTTGTTTGGTTGACTTGGTGATCGGTTTGTTCCAGTTCGATTCCGTGGAAGGGGCTGCGGCGGACGGAACGGCGCCCGGGGCACTGGTGGTCACTTCAGTGGGCATCTCCACAACGGGCGTCTCCTCGACGGCGGCTGCACCAGGCTCCGGGGCAAGGGTGGGAGCTGGCGCAGGGGCGGGTTCCGCAGGCAACGGCGGCGCTGGAGGTGCCGGGGCCGGCGGGGCGGAGGGTTCCTGCGACGTGGGTTTCGGGCGAGGAGTGCGTGGATCGTCGGGGTCAGGTTCGTACTGACCCGGAAGGCAGATCAGTCCGCAGGTGGGTGTTGGTTCGGACGTATCAGCGTTCGCAGGCGCCACTGCGCACAGGCCTGCCGAAAGCGCCAAAACCGCAGCTGCCGCCGTCGCGGGCAGGGCACGGAGCGCGGACGGCAATCGTTTCATGAATACCTTTTTCGACAGCGCGCGGCCCCCTCCGCGCCGAACTATTTTCCCCGGCAGTCTGCTACGACTGCTCCCTGTAGTCTGCTATGCCACGCCGAAGAGCCCCAAATCCCCCGGGTTTGGGGCTCCCCCACGCCTGCTCCGGTCCCTTCTAATCCCTGTTTTCCGGTGGCAGGGCGATCTGGAGTTTGCGTGCCTTGCCGCGGCCCACAATGTAGCCGCGGCCCGGAATGAACTCCGGGCTGACCCGGCCCAGCGAGGTGTTGAGCAGGCTGTCCCCTTCAATGTCGCCGGGGTTGACGAGCAGTCCCCTGCGTCCGGATTTGAAGGGCTGCGAGAGCGACCAGGCCGAGGACCAGGTGGACGTTTCGGACTCGCCGATCACCCACTGGTCGGCCTTGATGGACGCCGTCACGAGCTGCGCGACCCCGGATTCCGCCACCGTGTCCGTGAACTCCGTCAGCCCCTCGATAAAGATGGCCAGCCTGCCGGGGTTGCCGGAGGAGTGCTCAGTCAGGTCCTCAATGATTTCGGCAAGGTCGTCCGCCCCCACAACGGAGCGGTTCCAGAGGGGCAGCGAAGCGACGGCGGACCGGCGGGAGCCGATGTAGACCAGTTCGGTATCCGGGTTTGAGCGCCGGAGCGCATACGCCAGCGTCACGAGGGCAACGGTCCGGCCTGATCCGGGAGGACCGGCAAGGAGCAACGGGCCCTTGGCCATGATTTCGGCGGGCTGCAGCGTTTCGTCGTCGACGCCGATGACCGGAAGGTCAGGACTGCCGGCGGGCAGCACATCCAGGTCAACCTGGTCCGGGAGCCGCTGGATCCGGGGGGCCCTGTCCAGCCCCTGCCGCAGCATGGCTTCGCTGAGTTTGTGCACCTCTCTGGCCTGCAGGGCAAGGTTGGAGTCGCCTCCCAGCACTGCGAGCTGGACTTCGTGGCCGCCCAGCAAGCCCCGCCCGGGAGGTGAGCTGCTGGTGAGGACGTCCTTGGGAACGTCCATGGACAGGTAGTCGTCCTCCGAGGACAGGCGCAGGACCAGGCGGCGCTGGATGGAAGCAAGCAACGACGCCGGCACGGCGTTGGGACGGTCACCGGTCACTACCAGGTGGATGCCCAGGGGACGGCCGTCGGTGGCCAGTTGCAGGAAGATGTCCCACAACGCGGAAAGGCGGCTGTATTCGTACGTTTCACGGAATGATGTCATCCCGTCCACCAGCACAAAGATCCGCTTTTCGTCCGGCCGGCCGGCCAGTTTCCGGTATTCCACAATGGTGGAGGCCCGGACCTCGGCGAACCGGGCGGAACGTTCGTCGGCGATGTCCCGGAGCAGGCGCAGCAGACGCCCGACTCGTTCCACGTCGTCCCCGCCGATGACCTCGCCGACGTGCGGCAGCTCCTCAAGCATCTTGAGCCCCGAGGATCCGCAGTCGATGCCGTAGACATGGACCGGTCCGCCGCGGGGCGTGACGGCCGCGGCGATGGCGATTCCGCGCAGGGCCGCAGACTTGCCGGAACCACCTGTGCCGTAGATGGCCATGTTGCCGTCTTTGTCGGGTTCGTAGAACACGGTGGGCTGGTCCTGGCGGGCGGGATCATCCGCGACGCCGAGCAGCAGACGCTCGTCCGTGCGGGGATTCGGCAGCTTCGAGAAGTCGTACGTTTTGGCCAGTTCGTCCAGCCAGGGCTTGCGCGGCGGACGGATCGCGAGGGATTCAGCGGCCCTGACAATGTTCGCCGTCATCCGGGCGATGTCGTTGGGGCCGGCGGGTTCTTCCCGGACAGGTTTTTCCGGCGCGGGGACGTCCCAGGCGGGTCCGGATCCGAACGCCATCTCCACGATGTCGATCTGGGGCCGCTGGGGTTTTTCGGTGGTCCACCCGCCGGCGTAGCCGGTTTGGAATCCCTGGATCCGCCCGGGCCCGGTCTTGGCGGCGCCACGGCCCGGGATCGACGGATCGAAGTACGCAGCATCGGGCACGCCGAGGATGTCGCTGGCGTCGTCCTCGTCCGCCATGCGCAGGGCGACACGGAGGTTGGTGTTGGCCCGAAGACTGTCCTTGATCACTCCGGCGGGGCGCTGCGTGGCCAGGATCAGGTGCAGGCCAAGGGACCGCCCGCGGGCTGCGACGTCCACCACGCCGTCGACGAATTCGGGAACCTCGGTGGCCAGGGCGGCGAATTCGTCCACGATGATGATCAGGTACGGCGGGGCGTCGGGGTCGGCTTCGCGCTGGAGGGCGAGCAGGTCCTTGGCCTTCTTCCGGTTCAGGAGGTGTTCACGGTAGTGGAGCTCGGCCCGGAGGGAGGTCAGGGCGCGGCGCACCAGGTGCTGGGAAAGGTCCGTGACCAGTCCCACGGTGTGCGGCAGGTGAAGGCAGTCGGCGAACGCGGCGCCGCCCTTGTAGTCCACAAACAGGAAGCTCACCCGGTCCGGGCTGTAGGCCGCGGCCATGCCCATGACCCAGGACTGCAGGAACTCGGACTTTCCGGCACCGGTGGTGCCGCCCACCAGTGCGTGCGGGCCCTCGTTCTTGAGGTCCAGGTACAGCGGTTCGACGCCCTTGGAACCGACCAGGGCGCGGAGTGTTCCGTTATCCTTGCGGTTCGCAACAGCCGTGGCATGGACGGAGTTGTTCTCTGTCCAGCGTTCCGCCACGGCCTGCGGGTTGTCCAGGAAGTCCTTGCCGATAAGGGTGGCATAGGAGACGGCCCGCGGAAGGTCGGAGTCATCGCTGATCGGCTTGCCGACGTCCACCACCGGGGAAAGCATCCGGGCCAGCTGGCCGGCGAGTTCGGCGTCCAGGCTTTCGCAGCTCACAGGGTAGCTGTGGCGGCCCAGCCGGACCTGGCCGGTGGTGGTGCCGTGGTCGCCGTCCACCACCATGAAGTCGCGGCAGGCGGCAGGAAGCGCCTGGATGTCGGTGGCCACCCACATGACGTGGACGCCCGAATCAGGTCCTCGTTCCGCGAGGCGGGTCAGGCGCCCCCGGTCAACGGGGGCATCGTCCTCCACAATGACCAGTACGGCCGGCAGCATTGGCCCCGGTACTTCGTCCTTGGCAGGGTTGATGTCCGGGCGCAGGTCCGGCCCGGACCGCCCCGCTGCTGCTTCCCTGGCGTCCAGCAGGTCTTCCAGACGGGCCAGGAGCGACGAGCCGCTGGCCGAGCCGGCGGCCAGGTGGTCGCCGCTGAGCGGGCTGTGGCCAGACCCGACGTGGGGCAGCCATTGCAGCCAGTTCCATCGTTCCCTGGACTGCGCGGACGTGATGGCCGTGACCACGGCCTCTGCGGGCGAATGGAGGCCCACCAGCTGCAGGACCATGCCGCGGGCCACGTCGTCAACCAGGCCACGGGCGCCTGCGACACCGAATGAGCCCGCCGTCCGCAGCTGCGACACAACGGGCACACCTTCAATGTCCTTGAACTGCCTTATGCAGTCCTGGATCTCCCGCATGTATTCGACTTCGGTGCCGTTGTCGGCCGGCTCTTCGAACATGATGCGTGACGGCGCCGTGCCCAGTCCGAACCGTAAGCCCAGGAACCCCTTATGCTCGGGGCGGTGCGTCCAGAGCAACGGGCCGAGCTTGTAAATGGAGTCCACGGTGTCGCTGACGGAGGGTGCTTCCTGCAGGCGTACGGCGCGTTCCACATGCTGCAGTTCGGTGATGTCCTGCCGGAAAGCGGCCATGGAGGCCCGGAAATGTTTGAGCTGTTCCTTCTGCAGACGTTTGGCCTGCATCTTCTGGTCCACGTAATGGCCCACGATGAACAGCGGCATCATGGCCATAAAAACCACCGAAAGCATGTTCCGGGTGACGGCGAACAGGACCGCGCCCATGATGAGCGGGGCAAGCAGCATGATGTACGGGAAGGGCTGGTGGTCTGGCCGTTTGGGTCCGGCAGGCAGGACGCGTTTGGGCGCGTCGAAGCGCGGGACCACCCGCGGGGAACGGTTGAAATCGACAAGGGGCGACGTCGGTGCTGCCGCATGGTTGCGGCCCAGCGGCACCACTGTCACGGTGGTGTCGCCCAGGGTCACCGTGTCTGAGGAGTTCAGCGTGGCCCGGGTGACCGGCAACCCGTCCATCAGGAGGCCGTTTGCCGAGTTCGTATCCACGATCTCAATGCTCTCGCCCACCGTGATGCGGGCGTGCCGCTTGGACGTGAGGGGGTCGGAGAGCCGGATGTCCACGTCACGGTCGCGGCCGATGTAGCTGGTGCCGGAGGGCAGGGAAAACTCCTGGCCGACGTCGGGACCCGAAAGGATCCGCAAGGTGGCGGCCGCGGGGCCCCGGCTGGCGCCGGGGACGTCGAAGTGCTCGCTGACCTGGGTCAGCGACACCACGGACCCGGGCCGCAGGCCGGATTCGAGGAGGTTGTCGGTGCGGGTCAGGACGTTGCCGCGCATCCCGCCGGCCACAAACGCCTCATCGATCCGGAGGGAGAGCTTGTCCGGCGCCGGAGTCCCCTTCCGGTCCGGATCCGCCGCCCAGAGCTGGGTGGCGATGTCCGCCACTGTTGCCAGGCCGTCAACGGTGACGGCGAGATCCTTGGTCTCCGCCGGGTCCCGGCGGAGCGTCAGCCGGATTCTCATCCTTCGTCCACGCCCCTCATTTTTTCAAGCAGGTACAGGTCATCAGCGGTGACCAGGTGGGATGTCACGGCGTGCTCCACGAGCCTGGCGCGCCTGTTGGTGGCGAGCTTTCCGCCCCCGCCGCGCAGGCCCACAACGCCCACCCGGTCCAGCTTGTCGCAGACATTGTCCAGTTTCCGGTTGAAGCGGGTGAGGGCCCAGCCAAGGGTTTTGGCTGCGGCCGCCGAGGACGGGATCGCGCTGAATCCTGTTCCCTCGCGGCGGAGCATTGGCTCGGCGAGGGCCACGATGAGGGCTTTTTGGGAGTCGGTGAAGACCACCGGCCCGATGGTGGTGTCCCCGTTGCTGTCATCGTCGCGTGCTTCCTGCCGGAACGAAGGCGTCTTAAGGTGGACGGCGAATTCGTAGGTTGTGGGACCGGCCGTGAAAATGATGTTGGTGTGGCTGAACACCAGGGGTATGCGGGCTCCCGGCGAGAGCCAGGCCTGCATGCCGCCCGAGCCGTCTGCAACGGTGGCCGAGAGCATGCTGCCCACGTTACTGAGCCACCAGATCCCGTCATAGCGGGCCACCTGCAGGAATTGCCGGTGCAGGTACGGGTTGTCGTCCACTTCAAGGTCGCCTTCGCGGCCGATGTTGAAAACGTCCTCGTCGGATGGTTCATACCATTCGCCACAGAAATCTATTGCCAGATCCCCCATTTTCCGTGCCTCCTTTAGGGCAGTAAATCTGTGTATCCCTTGTTCCCTGGTCAAAATGCCCTGGCGCAGGCGATGGACTCTTGTTCCATGGGCGAAGACGCACCATCGGAACGGACGATAATCACCTGGATGCAGGTGGGCTCCGACGGGTTGGGTTCCACCTGGACCTGGTTTTCGGCAGTGGACTGAAACTCACCGTCGCCCCCCAGCGGATAGATCCGCCACTTGTAGGTGTCGCCATCCTTGGGCTGCGGGTTGGACCAGTAGAACGTAAATTTTCCTTCGGAATCCGAGACACCGTGGAGCAGCTCAACGTCCGGCACGGTGCCGTTGTCCAAAGGGTCCGGAGGGGGCGCGCTGGCCTGTTCCGTTTCCGCGACTTTCGGGGAAGGGGC
Source organism: Arthrobacter sp. B6 (assembly GCF_001663775.1). GTDB lineage: Bacteria > Actinomycetota > Actinomycetes > Actinomycetales > Micrococcaceae > Arthrobacter. The sequence continues at coordinate 1,028,059 of NZ_KV467168.1, forward strand.
GGTTGATGCCAGGACAATCCCCACGATCACGGCGAGGACCAGCACCGTGGCACCCGACACGGCGAGCCACAGATTCCTCTTGCCGTGATCCGGGGCGGGCTCCGCGACGGGTTCCTCAGTACGGGCCGGACGGCTGACGGTCGCGTCAAGTTCTGGCTCACGACGGCGGGACGAACCCGGACCGGCTTCCCCTCCTTGGCCTCCCGCCCGGGCCGGCAGCAGCCCGGGACGCTGGATGGTGGCATCCTGCGCGCCCACGGCTGTCCCGTAGTCGGATGCCGCGCCCCGCAGCATGGTGGCATGTGCCCACTCAGCGGCCGGCTGGCTACCGGTTTGGGGGCCGGCGAAGAGGTTGCCGGGGACCTGCGGCTGAACGGGTGCTCCCCGCCCCTCCGGGGGTTGCAGCGGGACCGCCTGCAGAGCCGACGGTTCCGCCGCAGGCGGGTGCGGGGTCTGTGACTGTGGGGCAGGCTGCCCGCCGGCAGGCGGATACGACGCCGGGGCTCTGTCCGTGCCCTGCGGCCGGGTTCGCGCCGGGAAAGTGGGGGCGCTGCCGGTCCGTTCCGGGTCGATGGCCGCTATGCTCCGGACACGGGTTTCTTCGTAGCCGTCGTCCGGGTGGCTCTCCTCGGGGTGCGGCTCCTCCAGCACTTCGAACGGCGTGACCGACAGGTTCAGTTCGGCCTGGATACGTTGCAGGGCCAGGGCGAAGGCGTGGGCGGAGGAATATCGGGATGCCGGGGATTTGGCCATGGCCGTGGAAAGCGCCAACTCCAGCGATTCCGGAACGTCCGCACGGCCAAGTCGTGGCAGCGACATGGTGCTGATGCGTGAAATGAGCTCCCGCTGTGAGTTGTCAGCCCCGGGCATCACGAACGGCGACCTGCCTGCCAGCAGCGTGTACAGCGTCGCGCCGAGCGCCCAGACATCCACCATGACGCCGTCGGTACCGCCGTCCGTGAACTGCTCCGGCGGGGACCACGGGATGGACATTCCGGCGTCATCATCAGCATCGGAACCGCCCAGGGTTCCGGAAATACCGAAGTCCGTAAGCGCCGGCCGGTTGTAGTCGGTCACCAGGATGTTGGCGGGTTTGATGTCCCGGTGGGCTATACCGGCACGGTGTGCAGTCTCGACGGCGGAGGCCACCTGGATGCCCACCGCCAACACCTCGTCGACGCTGAAGCGCTGTCTCCTGTACCGCACGTCCAGGCTGGGGCGTGAGCAGTACTCCATGGCCAAATAGGAGTGTCCGGCGTCGGTAACCTCGGCCTCGTAGATGGTCACGATGTAGGGGTGCGAGGACAGTTGGGCCATCAGGTTTGCCTCGGACTCGAAGCGGCGGCGCGCGCCCTCCGTCTTCAGGTCCGAGAGCAGGACCTTGACGGCCACCCTGCGCCGGGGCCGGTCCTGTTCGTAAAGGTAGACGTCTGAGAAGCCGCCCGAACCCAGCAGGCTGATGTAGGTGAACCCCGGGATGTGGGGCGGCGGCGCAACGGGCCGTTTGGAACTCAAAGAATCTCCTCAAAGCGCAGCGAAATGCCGTCACCCAGTTCTGCGATGTCGCCATCCAGCAGGATGGCCATTTCGTTCTGGGCCAGGCGCCTGGGCTGCTGGCCTTCCCGGACCAGGACGGTGCCGTTGGTGGCCTTCAGGTCGCACAGCATCACATGCCAGCCCTCAAGACGCACCTCCACATGCGAGCGGGAGATATCGCCGCTGGGGCTGGCGACCTGTACCAGCCGCGGCATCACGCCGCCCTGGACGCGCGAGACTGACGGCTGGCGGCCGATCACCAGTGACTGGTCGAGGTCCACGAGCTCCCCGCTGGAAATCCGGACGCGGCCAAGCCGGGGCCGGGATACCTGGACGGCGTCGGACGGCAGAGTCTGCCCGCACACCGCACATTGCGCGTGGGTGGGCGGATTCGCGTGGCCCTGCCCGCAGACCCGCGCCAGCACCATGGGGCCGGCGGATCCCGAGGCGTCCGTACCAGCAGCGGGGGGCACCGGATGCCCGGCCATCCCGGCGAGGTCGCCTTTCATGATGGTCTGGCCATCGTGGTCACCGTCATCACTGGACGGCGCGGGCACCCCAATTCCCCCACCGGTGTTCCACGGCACCGAATCGATCAGTCCCACAGACGGTGCGGGTACTGGTTCCTGTGCCTGCAACACAGTTGACGGCGTTTCGTCGGCGGACGGCACGTCTGCAGCCTGCGCTGCGGCAGGTTTTCCTGGCTCGGCGTGGCCAATCAGGGCCTCGGGATCGTCGCGGACAGCAGCATCTTCTATGCTGCGGACCACTGTGCGTTCCCAGAGATGATCGTAGGTGCTGGTCTGCTCAGAGGCCGGCACTGCCTGGTCCGACGGCGGCTCCTCCTCCGCAGGGGCGACAGCGTCGCCGGCATGCAGGACTGCCTCCTCAGCCGTCCCGGCGCCCGGGTCTTCGGCGGGAAGGTCGTCGAACTCTTCGTCCAAGATGCCGATGACGGTTTCGGCCGATGCACCGTGCTCGGGGGTATCCGTGGAAGGAGCGCCCCCAGCCTCGGCTGCCGGCGACGGTTCCCCAAACATGTCCGGCTCCGGCTCGGATGCCACAGCAGTCCCGGGATTACCGGCCGGCGTTGCCGGCTCCGCTGCCGGTGCTGCGGCTAAGGCTACAGGTGCAACAGCAGGCACCTCAACCGCCGCAGGGCCGTCACCAACGGGCGCTGCAACCGCAGGCATCTCAGCAACCGGCAGTATTACCGCAGGCACTGCAACCGGCGTTAAGGCAGCAGCGTCAGCGGTGCCGTCCAGGTCCGCCGTCAGTGACTGCAGCAGGACCACGCCCTCCTGGAGGGGCAGCGCCTTGCCTGCGGTCTCATCGCCCGGAACGCTGATGCGGTACCACTCGGGGGCAGCGAGGTGCCGCTCGGCCCACGTTGTCACGTCACGGCCGTGAAGCTCCAGCGGCCCGCCGGGCAGCTGCACTGTCAGGTCGATGTCTCCGCGCAGGAAGACCCGCAGCGTGTCCTTGAAATCAACGATCCCGAAGGGCGGAACTTGGGCCAGCGACACACCAAAGCTGCTGGTGACCGCATGGAGCAGCTCGTGGACTTCGGGGCCGCTTTCCAGCAGCGCCCACAGGGAGTGGACCAGCTGCGGGGGCGTGTCAGGTCCCAGAAGAACGGCCGTGCGGGACCGGACAATGCCATGCCAGGGGCCTGGCACGTAGTTATTCGCGGCCATCTGCAGGCTCCCCGCTTTCATCCTCGCCTGCCGTTGCCGGCCGGGGCGCCTCCACGACCTGGGACCGCGGCAGCGTGATCTCGTCCTCCGCGTCGGAACCTGGCCGCGGCGCGGTGGTGGCGATGCCGCCGTCGTTCATCACGTTCTTTGCGTCCACCACGATGACCGTGACGTTGTCCCGGCCGCCGTTCCGGAGGGCCGCCTGGATTAACGCATCCACCGCGTCCTGGGGATGGCCCACAGTGCTGAGGATCCGGAACATGTGCTCGTCCGACAGCTCGGCATTGAGCCCGTCCGAGCAGACCAGCATACGGTCCCCCTCCTCCACCGGGAGCAGCCAGTAATCGGCTTCTGTCTCATCCCCGGCGCCGAGGGCACGGGTCACTACATGCCGGCGCGGGTGCACTGTTGCCTGCTCCGGCGTTATTTCGCCGGCATCCACAAGTTCCTGGACCTCGGAGTGGTCAACGCTGACCTGGGCGAACTGGCCCTGGCTCAGCCGGTAGGTCCGTGAATCACCGATGTTCATGACAAGCCAGTAAGGCATGCCCATCTGTTCCACCACCACGGCGCCGGTCAGGGTTGTGCCGGCCCGGGCGCCGGTTGCCTCCCGGATCGAGCTGTCGGCCTTCATCAGGTACTGCTGGATAACGGCGGCCGTGACGCTCCGTTCACCGGTGGCCAGTTGCGGCATGGCAGCCAAGGCGCGGACGCACATGCCGCTGGCAATCTCTCCGGCCTCGTGGCCTCCCATCCCGTCGGCCACGGCAAAAACCGGATCGGAAGCAATAAAGGAGTCTTCATTGAGTTCGCGCCGCAGCCCTCGGTCGGTTCCGTAGCCGTAGCTCAGGCTCAGCCCGGAGTCGTGGCCTGCGGCGGCGGGAACGCTGGCGGCTTGGGAATTCATGCCTGTCCTAGGTGGAAGGAGCGGTCACCAAAGTGGACAGTGGATCCCGGGCTGACAAAGGCGGGCACGCCCGGCTGGAGTGGGGTTCGCAGGCCGTCCGGAGTGGTGACGGCGCTGCCGTTGGTGGAGTTCCGGTCCGTTACCCATACGCCCGCGCCGTCCGTGAGGACGTGGAGGTGTGTTTTGGAGATCGACCGGCCGGGGTCGTCCACGGCCAGCAGCTGGGCGTGCTGCTCGCCCGACTGGCCCACGGGGTTACGGCCCACCAGGACGTTCCGGTCAAGTTGGAAGTCCCGGCCGTCGTCGAGCCTGATCCGCAGGACGGCCACCGGGGCCGGCTCACGGAATCCGCCGCGCATCTGCGTGCGGTCATGGTCGTCGTCGGGGTGGGCTGCGGCGGGCTGCTGCGCAGGTGCCGGGTACGCGGCCGGAGCAGGGTGGGCTGCCGTGGCCGGCGCGGCGGGCGGTACAGCAGTGGGAGCGGGTGGTGTGAACGGCTGCGGAGCGAAGGCCTGGGAAGCGGCGTCCGGTGCCCGGTCAGCCGGCCGCCCCGCCGGGGGCTGCGACTGGATGGGGTTGAGGGGAGCCTGGGCGTTGATGACCTGCGGCGTGTTGGCTGGGCCGGCCACGGGAGAGGCAACCTGCTGCACGGGCGGCAGGTCCAGCGGCGCGAAACTGTAGGGTCCCTGGATACCGCCCGTGGCAATGGGGTTCCGTCCGGCCTTCACGTCAAAGACAAGGGTTTTCGCGGCGGTGTCGTGCCAGCCCCGGAGTCTGCCGTTCCTGTCCCAGGTGTTGGACACCACCACAAGCACCGCCCAGCCGGCACCTGCCAATGCCAGGGGCGCCAGGATGAAGAGGGCTGCGTCGAACCACTTGAAGATGACTACCATCGCTGCTGCAACAACCGTCAGCAGGATCCCGGCTCCGGTGATAAGGCCGCGGAGGAACACTCCTCCCGCGCCCGGTGCGTAGCCGTCGCTGTCGGCACTGCGGATGCCCATGAGCCGGTTTCCGATGGTGATTCCCGAACGGCCCTCCATGCCCAGCAGGACAAACGTGTAAGCGACGGTCAGCCCCAGGCCGGTGCCGCCAAACAGGACCAGGGACCCGGTGTCATAGATAATGAATCCACCGCTTTGGGTGCGCGTCACCCCCGCGAATCCGATGGCGAATGCCACCACCAGAACCGCCGACGGAGCGAGCCAGTCCAGCACGGCAGCCCCCAGCCGTTTGCCCGCCGTGGCCGGAACAAGCCCGAGATTCACTGCCATGCCCGTTCCTCCCCCTTGACCGTGGACGGCCTGCGCCATTCCGGGACCGCTGTCAGCCGGGCCCCGTTGTACTACCGGGATAGTACCGGGAATCGCGGCCGCATGCTCAGCGGAACGGTCCATTAATGCCTGCTGCGCGTGGTCGAGGTTGCGTGCGTTCCGGGCAGCCCTGTTGGGCAGCGGGGCACCGCACGCGGTGCAGAACGTGGCCCCGGCGCGGATCAGCTGCTGGCAGCGCTGGCAGCGCTCGGAGTCTTGCGTCATGGTTCGGTGTGGTTCTTCCTGCCAGGGTTCCGCAGAACGGTGGAATCATCAGGTTCGGAGGGGCGTGCGGGAGGTGCCACCGGACCGCTCTCCACCCTACCTTCGGCCGGTTGCGCTGCAGCGGACCCGGGCTGGGGAGCGGCGGAACCGGGACGCCGCAGCGAGGCCAGACCCAGGCCGGTGCTGCGCAGTTTCAGGGCGGCCCGCCCGTCCGCCAGCAGGGACCTGGGCGAGAACCTGGCCCGCTGGCGTCGCCAGAAGCCCACGGTCGCCGTCATTTCCTTGAGGGAGCCGTCCACAATGGTCCAGTACTCCTTGACCTCCTCCTCACTGGGCTGCCCGGCGCCGAAGATCGAGGCATCCGCCCGGCGGGCCAGCATGGTGGTGGTGGTCCCTGTCGTGGGGAAGGCGACGGCGACGACCGCAGCGCTTTCCCGACGGGTGGCGCGGGTGTCGATCCCGGCTCCCATGTCCGTCGCCAGGCTCAGCACCTCGTTCCAGCCCCCGCCGACGCGCTGCGCCGGGTGGCCATCCGTGAAGCGGGACTTCCGCCGTCGTGACTTGAGCAGGGCGATGAGCAGCAGCGGCAAGGCCAGGACAGACACCGGAATCAATGCAATCCCCAGGGCGCCGAGGAGGGCCCCCCAGAACAGCCACGGGTTGTTCTTCTTCTGGTCCGCATCCAGCGCGTCCGGGGAGGAGTCCGGCGGCAGGTCTGCCGGTTCCTGCGGGGGCGGCGGCGGCTGAAGCACCTGGGGCTTCGGCTTGGACCTGTTTTCCGGGTCCGGCGGGATGGGAATGTTGTCCTTGGGCGGTGTCGGATCAAAGCTGACCCAACCCACGCGGTCGAAGGCGACTTCCACCCAGGCGTGGACATCCTTGCCTGTGATCTTCACCTCGCCGGCACCGTTCTCCGGGCTGGTTGGATCGGGGTAGAAGCCCATGACCACCCGCGAGGGGATCCCCAGGTGGCGGAGCATCAGCGACATGGAGACGGCATACTGTTCGTCATCGCCCAGCATCTGCTTGGCGGTCAGGAGGTTCCTGATCCGGGACGAGCTGTGCCCGGAGACGCTGGGCAGCTGGCCTTCGGTGACCAGCCCGTTACTGAAGGCCCCGGTCTTCTGGAAGTGGGCCTCAATCTGGCGGACGCGGTCGATCGCCGTGGGTGCATCGGCCGAGAGGTCGTTGGCCTGCGAGCCGACCACCGGTGGCACCTCCAAGGCGTCCGGCAGGGTAACTTTGGCGAAGTCGTATTGCGTCAGCTGGCCGTGCTCCAGCTTGACCGGGTCGGATACCTGGACACTGTAGGAGTCACCCTTGGAAAGTCCCTTCGTGGTCACTGCGGTGTCGGTGCCCGAATTGAAGTACAGGCCCGAGGCAGCCGCTGACGCGCTCTGGTCAAAGCTCAGGCCCGTTGTTTTGCGGCCGCCGGGAACGAAGTAGCCCTGGTAGTCCTCGATGGTGATGTCTATTGAGTAGTCGTTGGTGGGCACAACGCCTGAAGTGTCGGCGAGCGTGTTGATGGACTTGGTGTCCCCCACCTTGCTGAAACTGCCGGAGCCGTTGGGATCCATGTTGTAGTTGGTGCCGTTGAACGCGTCAAGCGCCCCCAGCCGCACGCGGCCGTCCCGCGGCAGGCCCTTGACCACAAACAGTGTGTCGTCCTTCTTGTCCTTGACGAAGGTCCGGAAGCTTGCAAGCGGCGTGATGTAGTCCTTGGGGTCAAACGGCGGAACCACCACGTTGCGGAGCACTTTCCGGTCATCACTGGCGGTGACCAGGGGCGCGGCAATTGCCGTGACCGCCACGCTGGCGGCGATGACCGCCGCCGCCGTACCGAGCCTGCGGATTTTGGCACGCTGGGCCGTGCCGGCGTCGCTTTGCGGGCGGTTGACGGAGACTTTCCGCGTGTCGCTGCGGCGCAGGGCATCGCGGCGGAACGTGGCCCACGTGATCGCAAAGACCGTCAGGGCGATCCCACGCTCCACGGTAAGGAAGGCGGCATTGGTGCTGAAGGCTATGCCTGTCACAAAGAGGGCAAGCACCGGGAGCAGCGGCCAGTAGGGTGCCTTGGCCCGCCAGGTGAGGATTCCGGCCACCAATGCGGTGATCAGTGAGCTGAGGAACGGGACAATGAGCACTCCCCCGGCCGTACCTACCGGCACACCCACGGTCAGCATGTCCTTCCAGGCGAACACAACGCCCAGGAGGAGTGTCCGCAGGGAGTCCAGGCTGGGGACGAAGCCCGCGATGGCCGCATCCGGCACGGCCAGCACGGTTCCCAGGACAAGGTAGGCGCCCAGTGCCAGTGCTGTGGTGATCAGCAGGCCAAGCCGGAGGTGGGAATTGGCGGCGGCGAGGGCGAGGCCCACGATGATGCCGCCGAACCCGGAAATGAGATAGTAGGCGTCCCCTCCGAAGCTGAGGCTGAAGCCCAGCACACCCAGCCCGAGCAGGACGGTGAGCGCACCGGCGTCGACCATAAAGTGCCAGGACGGCTGCCCGTCCGCGAACGCTGACTGCTGCTGTTGCTGCTGGCGCTGCTGCCGTGGGGTCCGCGGGCGGAGGTCCGATGCGGAGCTCATGCGGCCGCCTTTCTCAGGACGATGGCGAGGTCGGCAAGGTCACCCAGCGTCAGCACGGTCAGGTCCGCGATGTTGGCACGGGACGGTGCGGCGCCGGTCTGGAGCCGCACCGCAAGGCTGCGCACTCCGGGGGCGACGGAGGCGGCGGCCGAGCGGAGCTGGGTGGGCGTGACGTTGCTTCCCACCACAAAGAACACCACCGAGGCGTTGGGGACCGTGTCTGCGAGGGACCGCGCAAGGTCGACGGCGGTGCGGCGCATGGGTGCCCCGACAATCCTGGTCATGTCGTCCAGCATGTTGCGCCCGGTTTCGCAGCGCAGCGGCCCCTTCTGGGTCAGGACGTCCAGCTCGCGCTGCTCCCGGATGGCCTGGCGGCCGATCGAGGCGGCCGCCGAGATGGCCATCTCGAATTCCTGTTCGGAGGCGTACTCGTCCGTGTTGATGGACAGTGAAACCGCCAGGTGGGCGCGGCGGGTCTCCTCGAACTGCCGGACCATCAGCTTGTTGGTCCGGGCCGTGGTCTTCCAGTGGATGTGCCGCCTGTCATCCCCCGGCACGTAGTCCCGCAGGGCGTGGAACGATACGTCGGCGCTGGACAGGTCCGTGGTGGGCATGCCTTCGAGGTCTCGGATAAACCCTGCGGCGGAACCTGCCAGGGCAACAGTCCGGGGATGGACGTAAAGGTCCTCCGGCTCAGTCCACAGCACCTGCCGGCGCAGCAGGTGCAGCGGGTCCGCCCGGACGGACCGGACAGGGCCTACCACGATGACGGCTCGGCGCGCCGTGGGAATGGTGAAGAGGTCCTCGTGGACCTGCTGGGGCTTCATTCTCGGGAGGTGGAAAACGGCCGTGGCGGCACCGACGGGCAGCTCCAGGGCGGCCGGCAACAGCGGACGGGCGGAGGTATTGGAAACCGCAATGCTGCCCACTGCGCTGTCCCCCACCGCGACGCGGGTACGGGCGAGGTCCAGGACCACACCGTAGGACGACCGGCCCAGGATGAAGCCGACAGCGATGAGGAAGAGCACAAACGCCGCGATAGCCGCCGCTTTGGCTTCCTGCCAGCCGAAAGCCTGGCCGGAAGCCCACAGCAGGATGGAGGCGCCAAGGATGGACCAACCCAGGACGCTTACCACTGACAGCACCGGCCACACATAACGGAGCCACAAGCCCCGGGCTTTCTGCCAGGCCGGGGCGAGGGCCAGAACGGCCGTACTGGTGGCCTCGGCCCATAAAGCCGGGGGGTGCAGCCCTGTGGGCTTGCCGTTCCGGCGGAGAAGTAGCCGGAGACGCTCAGCAAGCCGGGTCAACGGTGTGCTGCTGGACATAGATGTGCCTTTGTTTGCGCTGGGTGGTGGTCGTGGGGTCCTGGAACCGTCAGGCGGTGGCGCGTTGCTGCGGGGCGGCGACGTCGGCCAGGACGCGGGTCAGCACAGCCTCGGCCGTGGCGCCGGAGAACTCGGCTTCAGGGTCCATGACAAACCGGTGCGTCCACACGACCGGGGCGAGTTCCTTGACGTCGTCCGGCAGGACGAAGTTCCTTCCCTGGCCTGCAGCCCAGACCTTTGCGGCGCGGACCATGGCGATAGCGCCACGCACGGAGACACCGAGCCGGGTCTCAGGCGCGTTGCGGGTTTCCTCGCAGAGCCGGGAGATGTATTCGAGCACGGCGGTGTCCACATGGACGGTGGCCGCGAGGTCGGCCATATCCGCCACGGCCTGGGTGGTGATCACCGCGGAGATTTCCTTGGAGCGGTCCTTCAGGTTGGCGCCGCCCAGCAGCCGGACCGTTGAGGCGTGGTCCGGGTAGCCGATGGAGGTCTTGATTAGGAAGCGGTCCAGCTGCGCCTCGGGCAGCCGGTAGGTACCGGCCTGCTCGATGGGGTTCTGCGTGGCCATGACCATGAACGGCCGGCCGGCCTCGTAGGTAACGCCGTCCACGGTGACCCTGGATTCCTCCATGACTTCCAGCAGCGCCGACTGGGTCTTCGGCGAGGCACGGTTGATCTCGTCAGCCAGGACGATGTTGTTGAAGATCGGCCCCTTGTGGAACTCGAACTTCTGCGTCTTCTGGTCGTAGATGGTCACGCCGGTCACGTCCGACGGCAGCAGGTCGGGGGTGAACTGGATGCGGTTGTTGGATCCCTGCACAGTGGCGGCCAGGGCACGCGCCAGTGAGGTCTTGCCGGTGCCGGGAGCGTCCTCGAACAATACGTGGCCCTCGGCGAGCATCGCCGTGAAGGTCAGACGGATGACGTGTTCCTTGCCCAGGACCGCCTGCCCAACATTGGCAACGAGCTTTTCGAAGGTGCCTGCAAACCATTCGGCCTGCTCGGTGGTCATGGTCATGAAGTGGATCCTCTTCTTGTTGTGGTTGGTGTCTGGGGAGCGATGACTCGATTGGGAGAATTCGCTCAAGCGGCCAGGGCCTAATAGCTGCCCGGGCAGCTGCTCATGCCGCCAAATGAGCCATTGACTGTGTCGGCCCGGATGAACCGGTACTCATGCGTCCATCGGCTGCCGTCTTTGCTGTAGATGTAATACCAACGGCTGGATCCCCAGCCATCCCGGTAGCATTCAAGCCGCAGATTGGACCCTTGCGGCATCTTGTATGAGGAACAGGAATCACCGTTCCAGTGGTCACCACTGCCTTTTGCCTTCTCGAGGCAGCTGTTGACGTTGACCACTGCCCCCCACGTCTGTGGACCGGGGGGAGGCGGTGGCGGCGGCTCAGCACCGCTGCGCGAGGTATCCCTCCCGATCCGGCCGGGCTGGTTGGCGCTGATGGCGCGCACCCTGAGTTCCACTGTCTCGCTGTAACCGACCGTCTTGGAGAATGATCGCTGTGTGGTGTCCTGCCAGCCACCGCCGTCGACGCTGTACTGGTAGCCGGTGACTGCCCGGCCGTTGCCGTTCGGCTGGTTCCAGGTCCATGAGACCGTCTTGTCGCCGACGCCGCTGCTCTTGCTTCCGGTAACCGTCGGAGCGAAGGCCAGGCCGTAAGGATTGACGCTGTTCGAGGCAGGGCTGGCGTCCCCGGCAGTGGTACTGCGGGACGAGACTGCCCAGACGACAACTGCCGTATCGGTGCCGTTGGCTGCTGCAACGGTTCCGCCCCCTGCGTTGATGTTTCCGCTGCTGCCGCCGGAGGTCAGGCTGTATTTGTAGGTGATTTCGCTGGCGGCCGACCCGTTGCGCTGGGCATCGGTCAGCGGAGTGAACCTGACGTCGATCTTTCCACCATCGCCGCCGGTGTCCATCAGGGTTGCTGTCGGTTGGCTCACCATGCCTGGCTTTCCCACGGCACGGACGGCCGCGGACTGCGCGCTGGTGCCGGACGTGCCCGCCTTGTTGGTGGCCGACACCGTGAACGTGTAGCCCGCTTCGGAATTGTCCACGGTGACGTTCTGCGTCGTAGCCCCGGCAACCGGCTGGGTTGCCACCACAGCTCCGCCCCGCAGGGTGGTGAGGGTGTAGGACGAGACCGCATCGCCGTTGTTGTCCGGCGCAGCCCAGCTGACCTTCAGCTGGCTTTGGGAGCCCACGGCACCTGCCTCTGAAGCCGTGGGCGCCCCCGGCGTGGCCGGAACTCCGGCGGGAATCTCGGCGGCGGAGTATGTACTCCACTCGGACGGATCCTTGGCGTCGTTGCGGGCCAGGACGCGGACCTTATAGGACACGCCGTTCTGGAGGCCCTTCCAGACGTAGCTGACAGCGGTCAGGTTCTGGATCTGGGCGTTCTGTCCCGGCGGTGCGGGCGAAATCTCCAGGTCGTAGGACTTGATGGGCGAGCCCTTGCTGGCAGGAGCCGCCCAGCTCACGGAGAGCTGCTTGTCACCGAACTTGAGGGCGGGCGCAAGCGGAGTGTCCGGCCTGACGTCCGGACGGATCTCGGCGGAGGCTGGAGACCGGTCCGATTCGCCAAACTCGTTCGTCGCCGTCACCTCGAAGTGGTATTTCGTGTTGTTGACCAGCCCGTTCAGAGTGCAGGTATTGGCAGGGCAGTCCTGCCTGAAGCCGGACTCGCCGTACACCGTGTACTTGGTGATGGGGGAACCGCGGTCAGCCGGGGCGGACCAGTTCAGCAGTGCCGTCTGGTCGCCAACGCTCTGCGCCTGGGGCGTGGTGGGTGCCAACGGCTTGTCCTTGACCGTGAGCCGGATGCGGGCTGTAGCCTGCCTGGACGTATCTTGCGTCTTGTCCGCAACCGTGTACGAAACCACCATGGAGCCGGAGAATCCCGGAGCCGGTGTTACCACCACGGAATCACCGGACACTTCCACGTTGCCATTTCCTGTCTCGGTGGTAGCCGAGATGATCTTCAGGGCTGTCTCGGGGAACGGGTTGGAATCGTTGGCCAAGACGTTCACGGTGACCGGCTTCCCGGCGGCCGCGTTGGGCTCGAGGTCATCGTTGGCCACCGGCTTGGGCCGGTTGGAAGCCGTCACCGCCAACTGGAACGTGGCTGTTGCCTCGAGGCCACGCGGGTCCCGGGCCTTGACCTGAACGGCGGCCGCAGCACCGGTAACGCTGGAGTCGGCAGCGGACGCCTTCAGGCTCTTGCCCTCGACGGTTGTGCTGAAACCGGAGAGCGCTCCTCCCACGATTTCGTACTTCATGTTTTCCAGGTCGTCGCGGTCCGGGTCGGCGGTCAGCTTGCCGAGGTCGATGCTGGCGCTGTCCCCCTTCGGCACGTCAACGGTGGCACCCAGCAGGGTAGGCGGGTTGTTGCGGTTGGGATCGGGCAGGACTTTGGTGCGGATGCTGAGGGTGGACTTCAGGCCTTCGGGATCGTCCGGGCCGGTGCCGTCGGTCACTTCGAAGCTGAGCGAGCCGGGTCCCACGTAGTCTGTGCCCGCGGTGTATTTGAGCGATGTCGCGCTGCCTGCCGTGGGGTCGCCGCCATCGGCGCCGATGAGTTTGATCCGGTCTGTCTGGGTGATCCGGGGGGAGCGGCCCTCCCGGACTTTGACCCATTCGTTCAGGTCAACCGTGACGGACTGGCCGGCAATGACCTCAATCACTTCGTCCTTCGCGAGGGTGGGGACCTGCTGGCCGATGCCCGGCACCCAGATGATGGCGGTGGACTTCTGGCCGTCCACATCCTCCACAGTGTAGGGAATCAGTTGCGGCTCCTCGGTCAGGTCCACAATCATGTTGCCGTCAGCGCCTGGACGTGCTGTGGTGGCCTCCGTGCTGACCAACAGGTTCTCGCCCACGCCGTCCGGATCTTCGTCGTTTTTCAGGACCGGCACGTCTACGGCCGTCTTGCCCATGGTCTGGGCAGAGGTCACGCGGTCGTCCCGGGCAATGGGGGCCTGCAGCGGGACCTCGTTGTCCACCACGACGCGGATGGTGGCCTGGGCTGTTGCGCCGCGGTCGTCGGCGATGGTGTAGCGGACGTTGACTGTCCCGGCGGCCCCGGGCGCAAGCAGGATAATGCGCCCGCTGGTCTTGCTGACAGTTGCCTGGAGGGCGTCATCGGCTTCGATGCCGTCGGAGAGGATGCGGATGAGGTCGCCGTCAGGGTCAGTGTCGTTGCCTGTGGCGTCGACGGCGATCTGGCGGCCGGGACGGACCTTGACTTCGTCGTCCACCGGCGTGGGGTTCTGGTTGGTCTCGCCGCGCGGGGCAATGCCAACAGTGACAGTACCGGTGTTGACCGCGCCCTGGCGGTCCACCACCTTGTAACGGAAGGTATCCGTCCCCGCACCGTCGCCGGCAGCGGTGAAGTCGATGAAGTTGCTGCCCACGGTGGCGGTTCCCATCGCGGGTGTACTGTCGATGCCGGTCAGCTGCACGGAGTCGCCGTCGGGATCGATACCGTCCAGCGGGACAGGGATGCGCACGGTCCCGGCAGCTACTACGCGTGCGGTCAGGTTCCGCGGCTGGGGGCGGGAATTCTCCGATCCCTCCAGCGGAAGGATGTGGATGGTCACGGCGGCGGCGCTCTTTTGCCCCTGGGGATCCACCGCGTTGTAAATCGCGCGCACGGTCTTGGGCTGGGAGCCCGCGATGAAACGCAGGGTGTTCTCTGAGACGAAGCTCTTGCCGTCCAGTTCTTCCACGCTTTGTGGCAGCACAGGGTCCACGGTCAGCTTTTCGCCTTGGGGGTGGGTGTCGTTGTCCAGGACGGGAATAGTGACGACGTCGTTGACGCGGACGTTCACCTCATCCGGCTTCGGCTGCGGGGCTTCGACGACGGCGGGAGCCGGAACCGGGACAACAGAGACGCTGCCGGTAGCAGACTTGCGTCCGTTGGACATGGTGTATTCGAAAAGGAACGGGTCCTTCGTGCCCAGGACGTCAGTGATGCGCAGGACGCTGTGATTGATGACGCTGACGGAGGCAGTGATGTTGTCGGGGAGCTTCACGGACTGCAGGACAAGCACCCCGCCGGATGGATCCGAGTCGTTGGCCAGCGGGTCCAGTAGTACGCTTCCGCCGGTCGGCATGAGGGCAACGTCATGCACGGCAACGGGGTCGCCGGTGTCCTTGCCGGATTCCACGTCCACGCGGATGAGCCCCTGGCTGCTCTGCGGGCCATTGCTGGCTATGTAGGTCAGGTAGACCGGTCCGGGAGTGGTGCTCCGGAAAGTAAAGGTACCGCCATCGGTCACGGGGCCCAGTTCGGCGGGGCCGTTGGCTTCCACCTGGGCCAGCCGGAGAGCACCGCCGTTGGGGTCGACGTCGTTCTTCAGGGGCGCGATCACCAGGTCCTGGCCCACCACCGCGGTGACGTGGTCGGCGTTGACAACGGGGGCCAGTGCACCCGGCGGCTGGACGTTGACCACGACCTTGCCGGTGACTGTGGCACGGCCGTCCCAGATGGTCACGGTGACGTTCTTCTTGCCGGCCGTGGCGCCGGAATCCTGGAAGGTCAGCAGGCCGTCGCGGCGGACCTTGACTTGGTCCTGGTCGTTGTCCGCCTTGGCGTCCATGAGGACCAGGTCGTCGCCGTCGGGATCGATCCAGTCCGTGAGGATGTTCTGGCTGACGGTCTTGCCCTGTTCCACGAGCATGGTGGTGGCGTCACCGCCGCGCTTGAACTGGGGCGGACGGTTTTCCTCCGGGCCCACCACGCTGATCGTCACCTGGCCGCCCGCGGAGAGTCCGCGGCCGTCAGCGGCGTTGTAGTCGAATGTTTCGGTGCCCGGCTGCGCGTCCGCCGGCACCGAGACCTGGAAGGCGGTACCGCCGTAGATGCTTTCAAGGCTCCCGGCCTTGGGCCCCGCGTTGCCGACGGCGGCAGTCAGGACATCGCCGTCGGGATCTGAATCGTTGTCCAAGACGCTGAGGACGGTAGTGCGTCCTGGCCGGACCCCCACGGCGTCCGGTTTCGTCTCCGGCGGCCGGTTGGGCTTGGTGCGGTCCGGGAGAACGTTGATGGTGTTGTTGTCGGCAGATTCCTGGTCCTGCTCGTCCGATTCGTTCTTCGGCGGGATGACGTCGTCCCAGTTGTTCACGAGCTGCATGTTCTGGTTCACCAGCCACACATTCCCGGAATTCACATCATTCAAAACCACCAGGGCCCGGTTCACCCGGAAAACATACGACGGCGACGCACTCGCCTTGGGCACCTCAACGTTCCTGTCATCAGCATCATTAACACAGTCACGGACATACTTGTTCGCCCCCGACCACGCCGCATGCACACACCCGCCCAGCTGCACCGGCGCCGCCGGCACACCCTCACCATCAAAGCCCACCGTCTTCGCCGTGGAACCATCCAACGGCTGCTTCAACAACACCTTCTGCGTCGAAATCGCCACAAAATCACTGCCCGGACCACCCTGCTGCAACTTCGCATCCCGCGCATTCTCCAGCTGCAGCCGCCTCCCGCCCGGCAAAAACAGCTTCCCCGCCGCAGCATCCAAAACCACCGGCCGGTCCCCCACCACCGTGATCTGCAAATCCCCCGAACCCTTCAGCTCACCCCACACACCGGACTCCGACGACACCACCACACCATTCGCATCCACGGCTGTCACCGACACCGCACCCGTCTTCGGGTCCGCCGAATAAATCCGGTCATCAGCACCCACCGCCGACACCAAACCCTCAGAGCCCACCAGCACCGGCTCAGACGCTTCCTCATCAAAGCCATTCACCGTCGACGGCGACACCGCCCACAC
>NZ_KV467168.1:1044506-1152010 GCF_001663775.1 Arthrobacter sp. B6
AGGACCTGCGCCATTCACCGTCGACGGCGACACCGCCCACACCTTGCCCGACACCGGATCCGTCACCGAAATCACCCCGGCACCAAAACTCACATCAGCCGAACCCGGCAACTGCTTATCCCCACCCAGACGCATATTCGCAGGAGAAACCTGGTTCAACGTCGAACCCGTCTCATCATCCACAAACACATCCCCGGCATGCTGCAAAACGTCAAACGTCGTACTCGCCGGCGTCACCGCACCATCAAGAACCCGCGACGGATAATTCAACCGCCCCACAGCATTCTTCGACTTCGACACCACCCACACACCACCGTCGTTCAACTCCACCTCAGTGGTCTTAAACCCCGGATACAACACAGCACCCGTCACCAACACCACCACAGCAGCACCAAACGCCGTCCCCGACAACAGACGTTTGTTGCGCTTCGTGAGTTTGTTGTGGCGCCTTTTCAGCCCAAGCTTCCCCAGCAGAGTTGTCACAGCGTTACTTTTCCCTCAATTTGTGCCGGCCCCCAGGCCGGCCTGTCCAAAGACCCGGTACCGGGCTCTCTGTTCCCCGCGTCAGCCTACCCAACCCGCGCGAACGTCGCGATGGGGAGACCTCCCCTTCAAACTGGCGTGCGCGACCTTCCGTCATCCCGGTCAGCACGGCGGTACTCCCGAGTTTCCGGGCTCCCCCAGGGTGGTGGATCCCGCCACCACGTAACGGCCCACATTCCGGGTTGAGCCCGCTTCGATCCTGTACCAGCTTCGGATTGGATCCGGCGTCCAGTGGTCGCTCTGGATGATGTAGCAGCGGACAACAAGCCTGTCGGCGTCGGCGACGTAGAGCCACGGTTCCCGGTGGGCGTTGACGCCGTCGCAGTCGTAGTACGGCGCGGGCCTGTAGTTGGCCCCACCCAGAGTGTACGTACAGGACCGGACCAGGCCGGTTCCCGGGGTCAAGCGGGTTTCCCATTGGCCCTGCCTGCCGGAGGTGGCACTGGCGCTGACCTCGGCACTGGCCGTTCCCAGTGAGTTGAAGGTCTGGACCGTGATGGTCCGGGTCTGTTCCCAACCTCCGGTGTTGATGATGCGGCTGCCGGAGGGGCCAACGGTTTCCCAGCCGCCGGGGCTGATCCGGATTTTCGTCACCGCAACGTCATGGGTCGACGTGGACGGGGAGGACCAGCTCAGGGTGACGGTCTGGTCGTTCAGGGCACCGTTCCTGCCGCTGGCTGACGGGGTTCCCGGCGACCCGTACGGAGTGGCCGTGGCACGGGCGCTGGCATCGGAACTGGGTGCGACACTCGAATTCGCCACGACGGTGATATTAACGGCCGCGCCATTGGCAAAGCCGCCCACCGTTTGCCCCGGGGTTATCGGTCCACTGGTGCCGTTGCTGGCGTTGTAGCTGTAGCTGACTTCTTCCCTGGCAGAGCCGTTGCGTTCGGCCGCCGTCAGTTCCTTGAAGTTGATGGTGAGCTGCCGTCCGGCTCCATCGGTATTGGCCGGCGTGGCGCTGACACCCGAGACCGTGCTGAGTTTGCCCGTGGCACGGCGGGGTGCCGAGGGCTGGCTGACGGCGCCCTTTCCGGCCTTGTTTTCGGCCTGGATCGTGAAGCTATAGGCCGTTTCGGAATTGTCGGCCGTGAACGTCGCCGTCCGGACGGTACCGGCAACCGTCTGTGTCTGGGCGGCCCGCCCTCCCCCGCTCATGGTGACGTAGTAGTTGCTGATGGGGTCGCCGTTGGTGTTTGGTTCGTTCCAGCTCACCCTCAACTGGTTTTGGGTGCCTACAGACGAAGCGACGGCGGATGTCGGAGCCGCCGGCGCTGCAGGCACGCCGGCGGGGTTGTCCTCAACCGAGTAGGTGCCCCACTCCGAGGGACCAAGTTCATTGACGGCCTGGGCCCGGACCTTGTACTTCACTCCATTCGTCAGCCCGGGCCAGGTGTAATTCAGCCCTGGCACTTCGTTCTTGACCGCGATGCCGTTTGACGGCGGCGGTGAGATCTCAAGGTTGTAGTGCTTGACAGCGGAGCCCTCGGTCTTGGCTGCCGGCCAGTTGATGACCATGTTTTTGTCCCCGGCCCTGACTTGCGGCGCCTCTGGCGGGGCGGGCTTCTCATCAGGCCGGATCTCGTTGGATTGTGCGGATTCCTGGGAAGTGCCCACCTCGTTGGTTGCGGAAACAGTGAAGACGTACTTCACGTCATTCGTCAGCCCGGACAGCGTGCAGGTAGTGGTGGCGCACTTTTGTTCGAACCCGTTGTTTGACCGCACGGTGTACCCGGTGATGGCCGCGCCGTTGTCCGACTGTGGAGCCCATTTGAGGACTGCGGTCCTGCTCCGGACGTCAGTGGCGGAGGGAGCCGACGGCGCATCGGGTGCGTCGCGGACGGTGAGCCGGATCCGGCCGGCGGTTTGCCGGGACACGTCGCCGGTCTTGTCCACCACGGTGTAGCGGACCACCATCACTCCTTTGAACCCCGAGGCGGGTGTAACTGTGACCGAATCTCCTGCGAAAGTCGGCTGGCCCGCAGCGGACCCGGTTTCCACGGTGGCTGCCACGATTTTGAGCGCGGTATCGCTGAACGGGTTGACGTCGTTGGCCAGGACATTGACGGTTTCCGTCTTGCCTGCGTTGGCTTTATCCACCACATCGTCATTGGCGACAGGCATAGGCCGGTTGGAGGCGACGTGGCGTGCAGAGATACTGGCCCTGACGGCCGGTGACCGGCCGTCGGTGACGCGCACCGGGATGTTCCCCGTGAATCCTGCGGGGACCGTATTTTCGGCGGTGACCGTCAGGATGGTCCCGTTCAGGTTTGCCGAGAACCCGGCGGGAAGATCGCCGTCGAGCTCAAACTTCAGGTTGTCCTTGTCCTTCTCATCCACGTCTACAGCGAGGGGCCGCAGGTCCAGGGACGCAGTTTCGGCCTTCGGGACATCCAGGGATGCCCCGCTGAAGGTGGGCGGGTGGTTCGCATTGGGATCGGGAATAACGCGGGTCATGATGACCAAGGTGGACTTCAGGCCCTCCGCGTCGTCAGGCCCCTTGCCGTCGGTAACTTCGAAGGTCAGCGAACCGGGACCCACGTAGTCTGCGTTGGCGGCGTACCGGAGCGCGGTCCCGTCACCGGCGATCACGCCTTCCGGGGATGCACCCTGGACCTTAACGGAATCCGCCACGGTGATGCGGGGACGCTTGCCCTCGCGGACCCGGACGTACTCGTTGAGGTCCAGCGTAGTTTCCTTGCCTGCCATCACTTCCACGGTGTCTGTCCGGGCCAGCGTGGGGTATTGGGCTCCTTGGCCCGGGATCCACATCACGGCGGTCGAGGCCAGTCCGTCGGCGTCAGTGACCGTGTACGGGATAATCTGGTCCTGCGGCGTGAGCGTCACCACAACGTTTCCTGAGCCGCCATCGCGGGCGTTGGGGTTGCCGTCGGGCAGGGTGATCTTCAGCTCTTCGGCCACACCGTCCGGGTCGGAATCGTTTTTCAGGACCGGAACGTCCACCGCAGTCTTACCCAGTGTCTCGGCAAGGGTGACCCTGTCGTCCTTGGCAATGGGGCGCTGGAGGGGGGCGTCCGGGCTGACCCGGATGCGGATGACGGCAGTGCCCTGGGCTTCCTTATTGTCCTGGATCGAGTACCGGATGCTCTCATTGCCGGTTGTTGCCGGAGCAGTGAAGCGGACCTTGGAGGTGTTGGTGGCCTCAACCTGGAGGTCCGGCTTCGCTTCAAAAGAGCCGGACAGCAGGAATATCGCGTCGCCGTCCGGATCGGAGTCGTTGGACAGTGCCTCGACAGCCACATTTCGTCCGGGCCTGATGTCCACGGCGTCATCAATGGCAATGGGCTTCTGGTTATTGGGTTCAGGCCGGGCAATGCCCACAATGACCGTTCCGGTGTTCTCCGCCCCGATCCGGTCACGGACGCGGTACGTGAACGTGTCTGTTCCCGCTGCGTTGCCGGCGGCAGTGAACTCAAGGTATCCGTCTTTGACCACCGCAGTGCCCATGCCGGGCGCCTTGTCGATGCCAAGAAGCTGGACGGAATCGCCGTTGGTGTCGATGCCGTCCAGGGGCACGGGGATCTTCACCACCATTCCGGCTACAACCCGGGCGGTAAGGTTCCGCGGTTCCGGCCTGGAGTTGCGCTCGTCATCACGTGCCTGGATCCGGATGGTGACCTGCTGGGAGTCCACCTGGCCGGACTCGTTCCGGACCTTGTAGATGGCGTACACGGTTTTTGGCTCCGGGCCAGCGACGAACCGCAGGTAGTCCCCGGAAACGAAGATCCGTCCGTCGGCAGCGTCCGGCTGCTGGGCGAGCTCCGGAACGAGGGTGAGCTTGCGGCCGTTGGGGTCTGTGTCGTTGGCCAGCACCGGAATGCTGACCACGTCGTTGGTCCGGACGGTGGCTTCGTCCGGTTTGGCTTGGGGCGCTTCGAGCTTCGTGGGCGCGGGGACCACCAAGACGGAAATCTCGCCGGTCGTGGAGGATCGGCCGTTGGAGACCGTGTATTTGATGCTCAGCTGGCCCTGGGCCCGAATATCCGTGATCCTGACCACAGAGTGGTCCAGCACGGCCACACTGACCGGCAGATCGGCGTCGGCGGTCACGGACTGCACTACCAGGACCCCGCCTGAAGGATCAGAGTCGTTGCCCAGGACGTCCACCAGGACGTCGCCGCCCGTGGGCAGCAGGGCAATATCGCGCACGGCAACCGGCGCGCCCTCGTGGTCTCCTGGGACTATGTCAACGCGCACCAGCTGCTGGGCACTGGCAGGGCCGTTGGTCACGAGATAGGAAACGTAGTGGGCGCCCAGGGAGCTGGAATTGAAGGTAAAGGTCTGTTGGTCGGCATTGAGCGTGGCCGTCGACTGGGGATCAGCAGTCGCCTGGGCAAGCCTCAGCACTCCGCCCTGCGGGTCGGAATCGTTCTTCAGCGGCGTGATAACAGTGTCCGCGCCGGCGACGGCCACGACGTGGTCGGCGTTGGCGATGGGCGGGAGCGCTCCCGGCAGGCGGACGTCGACGGTGATCTTTCCTTCGGCAGTTGCTTGGCCGTCCGAGACTGTGATGGTCAGGACTTTGCGGCCCGGTGCGGTGCCGGAGTCCTGGAAGGTGAGCTGCCCGTCGGGCCTGATCCTCACCTGGTCCTGGGGATCGGTGCTGCTGGCGGACACAGCGAAGAGGTCGTCGCCGTCCGGGTCGATCCAGTCGGTGAGGATGTTCTGGGTGATGCTTTTGCCGGCCTGCAGCACAAGCGTGCTGTTGCGGTTCGGCTTCTGCCGCGGCGCTGAGTTTTCCCCGGGCGGCACGATGTTCAAGGCGACGTCGGCGGTTGCAGACAGTCCGCGGCCATCGTCCACGGTGTATTTGAACGTTTCGCTGCCGGCCTTGTCGGCTGGCACGGTGACCTGGAAGCCTGTGGAACCGTAAATGGGCGAAACCGACCCGGATTTCAGGGCATCCGGTGTACGGACGGTGAGGATGTCGCCGTCGGGATCGGTGTCGTTGTCCAGCACTGGGAGGACGGTGGTTTTGCCGGCGCGGACGCCGAAGGAATCCGGATTGGCCACCGGTGCGCTGTTGGGCTTGGTGCGGTCCGGCAGGACTGTCTGCTGGACCTCGTCTGCTGAGTCCTTGTCGGCGTCGTCCGATGTCTCCTTCGGCGGGATGACGTCGTCCCAGTTGTTCACGAGCTGCATGTTCTGGTTCACCAGCCACACATTCCCGGAATTCACATCATTCAAAACCACCAGGGCCCGGTTCACCCGGAAAACATACGACGGCGACGCACTCGCCTTGGGCACCTCAACGTTCCTGTCATCAGCATCATTAACACAGTCACGGACATACTTGTTCGCCCCCGACCACGCCGCATGCACACACCCGCCCAGCTGCACCGGCGCCGCCGGCACACCCTCACCATCAAAGCCCACCGTCTTCGCCGTGGAACCATCCAACGGCTGCTTCAACAACACCTTCTGCGTCGAAATCGCCACAAAATCACTGCCCGGACCACCCTGCTGCAACTTCGCATCCCGCGCATTCTCCAGCTGCAGCCGCCTCCCGCCCGGCAAAAACAGCTTCCCCGCCGCAGCATCCAAAACCACCGGCCGGTCCCCCACCACCGTGATCTGCAAATCCCCCGAACCCTTCAGCTCACCCCACACACCGGACTCCGACGACACCACCACACCATTCGCATCCACGGCTGTCACCGACACCGCACCCGTCTTCGGGTCCGCCGAATAAATCCGGTCATCAGCACCCACCGCCGACACCAAACCCTCAGAGCCCACCAGCACCGGCTCAGACGCTTCCTCATCAAAGCCATTCACCGTCGACGGCGACACCGCCCACACGTTGCCCGACACCGGATCCGTCACCGAAATCACCCCGGCACCAAAACTCACATCAGCCGAACCCGGCAACTGCTTATCCCCACCCAAACGCATATTCGCAGGAGAAACCTGGTTCAACGTCGAACCCGTCTCATCATCCACAAACACATCCCCGGCATGCTGCAAAACGTCAAACGTCGTACTCGCCGGCGTCACCGCACCATCAAGAACCCGCGACGGATAATTCAACCGCCCCACAGCATTCTTCGACTTCGACACCACCCACACACCACCGTCGTTCAACTCCACCTCAGTGGTCTTAAACCCCGGATACAACACAGCACCCGTCACCAACACCACCACAGCAGCACCAAACGCCGTCCCCGACAACAGACGCCGCGAACGGATGCGCTCTCCGGTGGTGGGTGTTCCTTGCGCACGCGCAAGTCTGCCAAGATTCACGGTTGTATTTCCCCCAGGTAAGACTCCGGCAGGGCCGGTCTCCGGCCAGCTATCGCCGGGCATTCACGACTATATCGCGATCCGCCATCAAATGGATAAAGTCGTTTCGCTGCGTCTCCGCCTAGTCCAGGACCAGGCCTTTACCCAGACCCCTGGCCAGGCGGACCGGGTGGATTTCCCCGAAGCCACGGACATTTTCCGCAGGCTGCGGGAGCAGGATAAACCGCTCATCCTGGTCCAGCGCCGACGCCGTCATGGAATCCACCAGCACCGTGCCCGGGTCCGCCAGTGTGGTGAGCCGTGCGGCAAGGTTCACCGTGGGGCCATAAATGTCGCCGAGCCGGGACAGGATCCGGCCCCAAACCATCGCCACGCGGGCTTCGGGCAGGATCTCGTCTTCGGTGAAAGCCTGGGCCAGGGCAAGTGAGATTTCGGCTCCGGCCGCCGGAGTCTCTGCAATATAGAGGACTTCGTCGCCGACAGTTTTGACCAGGCGGCCACCACCTACGGAGATGATCTCGGCGCATTTGTTCTCGAAGCGCTGGACCAGCCGGGCGAGGGTCTTCTCATTCATCCGCCGTGACAGGCTTGTGTAAGACACCAGGTCAGCAAATCCGACGGCGCGCGCCAACGGCAGCGGCGCGTCATCCTCGTCGCCTTCGCGGCCCTCTTCGCTGGCTTGGAGCCCCGCTTCCGCCCGCACGGCCAGCCGCTGGACACCGGCGTTGAGCTGCCGCCGCCAACTGTAAACCAGCATCTCTTCAAGGGCGTCCACCAGGGCCGGGAGTTCATTCACCAGTCTTTTGCGCGCGACCGCGTCCGTGACGCCCTGCTCGTGGACCATGTCCTCAACCAGGGCCTCTATTTGCCAGACAACCATCCGGTCGGTCATCTGTCCGATGGCACGGGTCACGGAGATCGCGGCTTCCTCGGTCAGCTTGCCGGTGCGGACAAGGTCCACCACCGTGGACAGGGCGGCCTGGTCGCGTTCAGTGAAGGCAACGTCCTCGTCGCCGAAATTCGGGAATCCGAGGGCACGCCACAGCTTGCGCGCCGAGAGAAGGGACAGTCCGGCGCCCGCTGCGATCTCGCGGCGCCTGAGTTTCCGTTCGCCGCCCAGGAGCCGGGCTTCGAGTGCTTTCGCGGCCAGCCGCTCAGCGGAAAGCGTTCCGGTGGGAGGGTGGACGGTGCCGGGCTCCGCCGGGGCCGGTTGCCCGTGCTGCTCGTCATCGTTCATCTGTTCCACCTTCTCTCAACTCCCATGGCAGCGTGCCCTGTGAATGGTCCCCAACATCTCCTGCCCCGTATGCCACATCGCCCGGCAGTTCGTCGATGGCGTCCAGGATGAAGTCCCGGAAGCGAACGGCTTCCGGCACATCAACAAACGTGACAGCCCCCTGATACCCGGTTTCCAAGGATATATTCCCCGATCGCAATATGCGCTGGCCCATGGACTGGGTGAGCAACAGATTGCGGACGGCCGCCAGGTTCACCTGCTGGTCCCGCCGTTTCAGCATGCCGTATCTGGCAACTATCCTGCGGCTGGTCAGAGTGTAGCGGGTACCCTGCCATTTCAGCAGGCGAGGGAGGCAGTATGCCAACCATATCCATGCGACGCCAAGGATGCATCCCGTGACCAGCCAGGGGGACCATTCCGAAGTAAGTGCTGGGACCAGCCGTTCCGCTTCGCCCCGGCTGATCCAGGCGCTGGCGAACGCGGCTGCCGCGGGAGCGGCGATAAAAGCTGCGGCGGGAGCGGTCAGCTTCCTCGGCTGCGGGCGCGTGGTGACTATCACTTGCTCGCCCGGCACGAGGTCTCTACGCATATCCGCTTTCAGTCCCCTGCTCCGAGGCCTGGCCCGGCGGGGTCCAGGGACGGAGATGGACAACGTCGCCGGCGGTCACTACGTGTTCGTGCGCTGATCCGTCCACAACCAGCAGGGAGCCGTAGTCGTCCAGCCGCGTGGCACGACCGATGATTTCGTGGTCACCCGGCAAGTGGGCTTTCACCTGCTTGCCGAGGGTCACCATGACAGCTTCCACACGCTTGTGCAGTGACGGACCGCCGGCCATCCCGGCGGCGGGATCGCCGTCGGCATTGCAGAAACTGCGGTAGAGCACTGCGAAGTTGGACAGATAGCTCTTGAGCAGGAGGGTCCGGTCAACAGTCCGGGGCTGTTCCAGCGCCACGGAGGTGGCTGTGGGAACGGGAAGCTCAGCGGAACTGAGGTTGACGTTCAGCCCGGTGCCCAGGATTACCGGCGGCACGGAGCCATCCCCCATGGGACCAAGCTGCGCGAGGATGCCGGCGATTTTCCGACCGCGGACCAGGACGTCGTTGGGCCACTTGAGCTCGGCAGGGATACCCGCGGTCTCCAGCAGGGTCTCCCGCAGCGCGACGGCAGCCAGCAGGGACAGCCAGGAATAGGTCTGCGTCGGAAGGGGGCGCCCCTCGGCGTTGGCGGGCCGCAGCACGATCGAGACCGACACGGCACTTAAGGGAGGGGCTTCCCACTTCCGGTCAAGGCGGCCCCTGGCTGCTGTCTGGTATTCGGCAGTCAGGACGGAAAGGTCCGGCCAGGACTTTGGCTCCATGGTGACTGAGTGCAGGAGGTCGGCGTTGGTGGAACCGGTGGAGTCCACCACCTCAAGCCTGGCGATGCCCGTGGCGGACAGGAAATCCTGGTCGGCCAGGGCTCCGCGGTTTAACGGTGTGCCCGGGGCGTGTGCGTCATCCATGGTTGAATCCTATCGACTTGCCCGCCCCCGGGCGGCCGGGAACGCAGGTTCAGAGGAAGATGTCAGGAACCAGCTCGTCCTCGGCCGCCCCCAGGCTGTACGGGCGGAAGTCGGCAACCCCCGCCGCCGCAAGCACCTGCTCGTCCGTATAGAAGTTACCGGTGGACGGTCCCCCGGCAGCGAGGTTGCCGCCTGTCAGGACGGCGTGCGCGGCATCGGCCATGATCGCGGGGCCGCGGGCGGCCTGGACCATGGTGGATCCGCCGGGCATGTTGCGGATGGCAGCGGTGTCAATGAGCGTGCACGGCCAGAGCGAGTTGACGCTGATGCCGTCCGCCTTGAGTTCCTCCGCCAGCCCAAGGGTGGTCAGGCTCATGCCGTACTTTGCCATGGTGTAGGCCAGGTGTTTCCCTGCCCACTTGGGGTCCAGGTTCAGGGGCGGTGACAGCGTCAGGATATGCCCGGCGTCGGACTTCCGCAGGGCCGGCAGCGCCAGCTTGGACAGCAGGAAGGTGCCCCTGACGTTGATGTCCTGCATGAGGTCATAGCGCCTCATGTCCACATCGTCGGTCCGGGACAGGTCGATGGCTGAGGCGTTGTTGATAACGGCGTCGATGCCGCCGAACCGTTCCACCGCAGCAGCTATGGCGCCGGCAACGTCGTCGTCGTTCCTGACGTCGCCCACCAAGGGCAGCGCCTGGCCGCCCGCCGCCTCGATCTGTTCCGCGGCGGTATAAACCGTCCCGGCCAGCTTCGCGTGGGGCTGGCCGGTCTTGGCCATGAGGACAATGTTGGCGCCGTCCCGAGCGGCGCGGATGGCGATGGCCAACCCGATCCCGCGGCTTCCGCCGGAGATCAGCAGGGTGCGGCCCTGCAGGGAACCGGCGGCCTGATACGGCGCTGCGGCGGCACCCGAAGCATCATTGCTCGAAGTCATGGCTCCACTGTAACCCAAGTAAGTTACTGATGAGTAACATTGCGGTAGGGGTTACTCGACCGCAGAAAATTGTAGGTTTTCTACAGCGGTCCCGGCGAAAGGCGTCACTAGACTAGCCAGCAGGGTCCTGTGATTGTGCGGAAGCTACTTAAACGCCACCGCGCGCGGGACCAGCCACCATCAGCTACAGAGCCGGAGACACTTCATGAGCCACGATCTGACAACGACAGCGGGAAAGATCGCCGATTTCCGCGACCGCCAGGCCCGTGCAGAACAGCCCTCCGGCCCCGAAGCCATCGAAAAGCAGCATGCCCGCGGCAAGAACACCGCCCGCGAACGGATCGACCTGCTCGTCGACGAGGGATCATTCGTTGAGTTCGACGCGCTGGCCGTGCACCGCTCGACCGCCTTTGGCATGGACAAGAAGAAGCCCCTCGGTGACGGCTTGGTCTCCGGCTACGGCACCGTGGACGGCCGCCCGGTGGCCGTCTATAGCCAGGACTTCTCCGTCTACGGCGGCTCGCTGAGCCAGGTCAACGGCGAAAAGATTGTCAAGGTCCAGGAATTCGCGCTGCGCAACGGTTGCCCCGTGGTGGGAATTCTCGACGGCGGCGGCGCCCGCATCCAGGAAGGCGTCGCTTCGCTGGCCATGTTCGCGGACATCTTCCGCAACAACGTCCACGCCTCCGGCGTGGTCCCACAGATCTCCCTCATCATGGGGCCGTCCGCCGGCGGCGCGGCCTATTCCCCCGCCCTCACCGACTACGTAGTCATGGTGGACAAGACCTCCCACATGTTCATCACCGGCCCCGACGTCATCAAGACAGTCACCGGCGAGGACGTGGACATGGAAACGCTGGGCGGCGCCCGCCAGCATAACGCCACCACAGGCACGTCCACCTATTTGGCCTCCGATGAAGCCGATGCCATTGAGTTCGTCCGCGAACTCCTGGATTTCCTGCCATCGAACAACCTGTCCGAGGCCCCGGTGCTGGAACACCAGCAGGAGCTGGACGTCGACGACGACGACCTCGCCCTGGACGTGCTGATCCCCGATTCAGCGAACCAGCCCTACGACATGCGCACCGTGATCGAGCAGATCGTTGACGACGCACACTTCCTCGAGATGCAGGCGCTGTACGCACCCAACGTGATGATCGGCTACGGCCGGGTGGAAGGCCACACCGTGGGGATTGTGGCCAACCAGCCGCTGCAGTTTGCCGGCACACTCGACATCGCGGCGTCGGAGAAGGCTGCACGCTTTGTCCGCCACTGCGACGCCTTCAACATCCCCATCATCACGCTGGTTGACGTTCCGGGGTTCCTGCCCGGGAAGGACCAGGAATTCCAGGGCATCATCCGCCGCGGCGCCAAGCTCCTGTACGCCTACGCTGAGGCCACTGTTCCGAAGCTGACCGTGATCACGCGCAAGGCCTACGGCGGCGCCTATATCGTGATGGGTTCCAAGAAGCTCGGGGCGGACCTGAACCTGGCATGGCCGACGGCCCAGATCGGTGTCATGGGCGCCCAAGGCGCCGTCAACATCCTTTACCGCCGTGACCTTGCTTCCGTCTCAGAGGCGGGCGGTGATGTGGAGGCCCGGCGCGCTGAGGTCATCCGGCAGTATGAGGAAGAGCTTCTCAACCCTTACCAGGCAGCGCAACTTGGCTATGTGGACGCAGTCATCGCGCCGTCCGAAACCCGGCCGCAGATCATCAGGGGGTTGCGTGCCCTGCGGGACAAGCGCGCCGCCCTGCCCACCAAGAAGCACGGGAACATCCCCCTGTGATCCCCAACCGCCCCCTGGCCTCGCAAGGCCCCACCGGCTCCCAGCCTTCGCAAGCTCAGGCCGAGCCCGCCCAGCCCCTGCTGTCGGTGGTGAAAGGCCAACCGTCGGCGGAGGAGCTGGCCGCGCTGACCGCCGTCGTGCTTTCCCTGGGAGGCCCGGAGACGGCCGGCGTCCGGAAGCCCACTGCCCGGCACTGGGTGCGCAGGCAGCAACTGCGGCTGGCACCTACTCCCGGCCCGGGAGCGTGGAAGCGCAGCCGCGGCTGACATTCCCTATTCGCCAAGGGCACGGCTAGTCTCGTGGGGTGACTATCGAAACTGCACCCCCTGCCCGTACGCGCACTGCCATCGACGCTGCGGCGGATGACTACACGGACACACTCATTCGGCTGAATCCGTCCTTCGCCACCACGCTGGGCCTGCCTGGACACGAGACGGAATACCAGGACTTCTCCCCCGCGGGCATCGCCGAGTTCGCCGCCGAAGCGAGGAAGACGCTTGCCGCCCTGGCCGGCCTGGAGGCCGAGGACGACGTCGACGCGGTCACGCTGGACGCCATGCGCGAGCGGCTGGGGCTGCAGCTGGAAATCCATGAGTCAGGCTGGGACGAAGCGGAACTGAACAACATCGCCTCCCCGGCCCAGGACATCCGCGCCATCTTCGACCTCATGCCCACCGCAACAGGGCAGGACTGGGAGCACATCGCCGGCAGGGCCCTGAACGTACCCGGTGCCATCGACGGCTACATCGCATCCCTCCGCAAGGCCCGTGACGCGGGGAGGGTTTCGGCAGGCCGCCAGGTGAAGATCGTGATCGAGCAGGCCACCAAGTACGCGGCCGGCGACGGGTTCTTCGCCAAACTCGCCGCGGGCGCCAAGACAGCCGACGGTCCGCTGGACGGGAAAGTGCAGGAAAAGCTCGACGCCGGTGCTGCCGCCGCCCGCGGTGCTTACACACGCCTCGCCGACTTCCTCCGCACAGAACTGCTGCCCGCCGCGCCGGACAGGGACGCCATCGGGAGGGAGCGCTACGCCCTCGCCTCGCGCTCGTTCCTGGGTGCCACGGTTGACCTTGAAGAGACGTACCACTGGGGCGTCCAGGAACTGGACCGCCTGATTGCCGAGCAGGAGCAGGTGGCTGAAACCATCAAGGCCGGCGCCGGCATCGCCGAAGCCAAGGAAATCCTCAACAACGACCCCGCGCGCCAGATCAAAGGCACCGATGCCCTCAAAGCCTGGATGCAGGAACTCTCGGACAAAGCCGTCGCCGACCTTGCCGGCGTGCACTTCGACATCCCGGACGTAATGAAAAAGCTCGAGTGCCTCATCGCACCCACCGACGAAGGCGGCATCTACTACACCGGGCCCTCCGACGACTTCAGCCGCCCCGGCCGGATGTGGTGGTCCGTCCCGGCAGGGGAAGACACCTTCACCACCTGGGCCGAAACCACCACCGTCTTCCACGAAGGCGTCCCCGGCCACCACCTGCAGGTTGCCACGGCCACCTACCGCAAGGAACTCCTGAACAACTGGCGCCGCAACGTCTGCTGGACCTCCGGCCACGGGGAAGGCTGGGCGCTGTATGCGGAGAAGCTCATGCAGGAACTCGGCTACCTCTCCGATCCGGGTGACTACATGGGCATGCTGGACATGCAGCGGATGCGCGCCGCCCGGGTGGTCTTCGACATCGGCGTCCACCTGGAACTCGCTGTCCCGGAACGATGGGGCACGGGAACCTGGACACCGGAGAAGGGCTATGACTTTTTGAAGGCGAACCTGCCCATCAGTGAAGGTCAGCTCAACTTCGAATTTACGCGCTACCTGGGCTGGCCCGGCCAGGCGCCGTCCTACAAGGTGGGCCAGCGGCTCTGGGAGCAGATCCGCGCCGAACTCGAAGCCCGGCCAGGGTTTGACCTTAAGGAATTCCACACCCGGGCACTCGACGTAGGTTCCGTCGGCCTGGACACCCTCCGCCGGGCGCTCCTCACCTAAAGAGTTTTTGTCCACTTAGAGCGACTTGGCGGCCGCCAAACTCGCTCTAAGTGGACAAAAACTCCTCGGAGGGGGCGAGATGTTTGCCACAGCTGGAGTGGGAATAACTTCATAATTGCTTGGTGTGACGCCGGAATGGCGGGGATCGCCTACTGTCGGGAGTGATTCCGCCGCGTAATATTTCTCAACATCTGTTCGTCGTGATATGCGGAACCGGCCTAGCGTGTTCGAGTGAGCACTCAAACCCGCACCCCCGAATCCGCAGGAAACACCGGCTTCCAGCTGCCCAAGTGGGCTGGCTCGTTCGGCTTCCAGATCATCGCCGCCCTCATCGTGGGCTTGGGCCTGGGCCTCCTGGCCAAGTACACCGGCAGCACCAAGGCCAGCCCGAACGGTTTGGGCGCCACGCTGCAGACCATCGGCTCCAGCTACGTGTCCCTGTTGCAGACCGCGGTGGTGCCGCTGATCTTCACCGCTGTGGTCAGCTCGATCTCCAATCTCCGCCAGGTCTCCAACGCGGCCAAGCTGGCGTGGAACACCCTGCTGTGGTTCGCCATCACCTCACTGATCGCGGTGCTGATCGGCATCGGACTCGGCGTCGTGCTGCAGCCGGGTGCCAATACCGGGATCACGGGGGAAGCCGAGTACAGCGGCAAGTCCGGCGACTGGTGGTCGTTCCTGGTGGGCCTCTTCCCCAAGAACTTCCTGGGACTTGGTGCCAGCTCCACCGTGGCCGAGTCAGGCGCTGTCACCACCGCCGTCAGCTTTAACGTGCTGCAAATCCTGGTGATCGCCATCGCCGTCGGCGTTGCTGCCCTGAAGGTCGGCAAGGCCGCCGAGCCGTTCCTGAACCTCAACGCCTCGGCCCTGGCCGTCATCCAGAAGGTGCTTTGGTGGATCATCCGCATCGCGCCACTGGGCACCGTAGGCCTGATCGGCAACGCAACTGCTGTGTACGGGTGGGACACCATCGGCTCACTCGGCAAGTTCACGTTTGCCATCTACGTTGGCCTGGCCCTCGTACTGTTTGTGGTCTACCCGGCACTGGTCCGCACACACGGCCTCTCCGTCAAGCAGTACTTCTCCGGGGTGTGGCCTGCCGTGCAGTTGGCCTTCGTCTCCCGCTCCTCGGTCGGCACGCTGCCGCTGACGCAGCGCGTCACGGAGCGCAGCCTGGGCGTGCCCCGGGCGTATGCTTCCTTCGCCGTGCCCTTGGGCGCCACCACGAAGATGGACGGCTGCGCCGCCATCTACCCGGCCATCTCCGCTATCTTCGTTGCCCAGTTCTTCGGCGTCCAGCTGGACTTCAGCCAGTACCTGCTGATCGCCCTCGTCTCCGTGCTGGGTTCAGCCGCGACGGCCGGCACTACCGGCGCCGTGGTGATGCTCACCCTGACGCTCTCCACGCTGGGGCTGCCGCTGGCCGGCGTCGGACTTCTCCTGGCCATCGACCCGATCCTGGACATGGGCCGCACGGCGGTCAACGTTGCAGGCCAGGCTCTCGTCCCGACCATCGTGGCCAAACGCCAGGGCATCCTGGACGAAGCGCTCTACAACGCACCTCGCAACGGGACACCGTTTGTGGATGACGACGCCGAGCCTGCCGCAGATCCGTCCGCAGCCGACACCGGAGCTTCTTCCGGTCCTAAGGGACGGGAACTCGCCGACGCCAAGGCGTAGGGACACACCCGCCAAAGGCTGAACAGGCCGGGATGCGCGAACGTACAGTTGAGGCCCTGGATCCGCTCGGATTCGGGGCCTCAACTGTACGTTCGCGCCATAGTGGCGGCGGGCAAGTCCTAGCGGCAGCCTCCCCCGGTCACGCAATTCTCCATAGCCTTGGTCACGGCATCGGCCTCTGCCTGGGTGAGTCTGCCCACGGATATGGCCTTGTCCAGCCCGAACCCAGAAATAGTTGCGCAGAGTGCAAAAATGCACATAGTGTAATCATGTGATCAGTTCCGACGAAGTCCCCCAACCGGCCGCGCCTACGCCCTCCCGCCGCGAACAGAACAAAGCTGCCACCCGCCAGGCCATCGCCGATGCCGCACTGAACCTGCTCCGGGGCAAGGGGCCTGGCAACTTCACGGTTGAGGACATTGCTGAAGCCGCCGGAATATCGCGGCGCACCTTTTTCAACTACTTCAGCAGCACGGAGGCGGCCCTGGCTTCCGTGACCAACGGTTTCCTGGATCATGCGCTCCGGCAGTTCCGGCTGCGTCCCGCCGAGGAGCCCATTCTGGAGTCGGCCCGTGCTGCCCTTATGCAGCTGGCCGACCCCATGACGGTTGCGCCGATGGCGGAGCTGTTCACCCTGACACAGCAGAACTCGTCACTGGTCCGCTCCGAACTTGAGGCATGGGACCACTGCACCGAGCAGATCATCATCGCGGCCAAGGAAAGGGTAGCCAAAACTCCCGGGGCTGCGATCGACGAGCTCTACCTCCGGGCCCTCGCCGGCTCAGTCATCTCGTGCGGAAAGGCCGCGATGGACGTGTGGTTCGCCCAATGCGGCGCCGACCTGTCCCCTGCCTCCCTCTCCGTCCTCCGCCAACTGCTGATCGACGCCATCGGCCACCTCGGTGCCGGCTTCGCCAGCCCCGCACACTCCTCCACTGCCACCCCCTTCAAAGATCGGCTCTGACATGGCTTTGTTGCTCTACCGGCTCGGCAAGTTCTCCTACCGACGCCGCTGGCTGGTCATCTCGCTCTGGCTCGCGGTCCTGGTGGCCGTCGGCGGTTCCGCCGCTGCCTTCCACGGCGCATTGTCCAACAACTTCCAGATACCGGGCACCGAGACCCAGCGGATCGCAGACAAACTGCGGCAGGACCTGCCCTCGGCATCAGGCGGTTCCGCCAGCATTGTCTTCGAAGCACCCGCCGGCGGCTTCACAGCGGAGAGCCGCGCCGCCGTGACGGATGCACTGAAGAAGCTGGAAACCGTGCCTGATGTCAAGGCAACGGTGGACCCCTTCGCTACCCAGGACCAGGTGGACCAGGGCGCGGCAGCCATCACTGTGGGCGAGCAGCAGATCACCGCAAACCAGGCCCGGCTGGATGCTTCCCGCAGCCAGCTGGAAGCGGGCAAGGCACAGGTTGCCGCCGCGGAGCAGCAGCTCACGGCAGCCGGTGCACCAGCCGACGTCGTAGAGGCCCAGTTGGGACAGCAGAAGGCCGCGCTCGCGCAGGGCCAGGCCCAGCTCGACGCCGGTACTCAGGAACTTGAGGCCGCCAGGGCGAAGCTGGAGCTCGGCAAACGCCAAGCGGAGGCCTCCTCCGGGCTGCGCTTTGTGTCCTCGGACGGCCAGGCCGCGGTGGCCCAGGTACAGTTCAACTCCTCCATCAACGGCCTCAGCCCGGACGTGCGCCAACAGGTCCAGGACATCGCCCACGAGACTTCCGCTGCCGGCGTCACCGCGCTTGCCAGCAAGGAAATCACCGAGGATATCTCCGAGCTCTTCGGTGCAGCCGAGGTCATCGGCGTCGCCGTAGCCGCGCTCGTCCTCATTCTCATGCTGGGCACGCTCATCGCCGCGGGCCTTCCGCTCCTGATGGCCATCATCGGCGTCGGCGTCGGCGTGGGCATCACGTTTGCCCTGTCCGGCATGTTCGAGATGAGCTCCATCTCCCCCATGCTGGCGCTCATGCTGGGCCTGGCCGTGGGCATCGACTACTCCCTGTTCATCGTCAACCGCCACCGCACCCAGCTGCGGTCCGGAATGGATCCCGAGGAGTCGGTTGCACGCGCCACCGGAACCTCAGGCAACGCCGTCCTCTTCGCCGGGCTCACGGTCATCATCGCCCTGGCAGCCCTGGTGGTGCCCGGACTGCCCTTCCTGAGCGTGATGGGCCTGGCGGCGGCCGGCACTGTGGCGGTGGCCGTCCTCGTGGCGCTCACCCTGACGCCGGCCATGCTGTCACTGATCGGCCGCCGCATCATCTCCAAGCGGGCCTGGGCCAGGGCCGAGACCCACAACGCCGAGGCCGGACACGAAGCTGCTGACAAAGCCCGGGACGAGGCAAGGAGCGCCCGCGGCTGGGGTGGCCTGGTCACCAGGCACCCCGTCGTCGCACTCGCGGCAGGTGTCCTCCTTTTGGGCGTCCTGGCGCTCCCCGCTGCGCAGCTGCAGCTGGCGCTGCCTGATGGCGGATCCGAGCCGGTCGGCTCCGAGGCATACCGGGCCTACGACCTGACCGCACGCAGCTTCGGCGAAGGTGTCACCGGACCCATTGTGGTGGTGGGCGAGTTCCCGGAAGGCCTGGACGAAACTGAAGCCCAGTCGCTGCAGTACGACGTCGCGGACCTGATCCGCGGCGTGGACAACGTCGTGGCTGCCGTGCCGGTGGCGCTCAGCGAGGACCGCCGGACAGCGGTGTTCCAGGTCATTCCGGAAGAGGGTCCTGCCAAAGCGGGCACCGTTCAGGTAGTCAGCGAACTGCGGGACCGCGGGGCGGAGATCCAGTCCGAAACCGGGGTCACCATTGGCCTCACGGGGCAGACGGCCGGCAACATCGACGTCTCCACGAAACTCGGCGAAGCCCTGC
Source organism: Arthrobacter sp. B6 (assembly GCF_001663775.1). Lineage (GTDB taxonomy): Bacteria > Actinomycetota > Actinomycetes > Actinomycetales > Micrococcaceae > Arthrobacter. The sequence goes on from NZ_KV467168.1 coordinate 1,063,314, forward strand.
CGCCGTACCTGGCAATCGTCGTCGGGCTTTCCCTGATCCTCCTGCTGCTGGTGTTCAGGTCCGTCGTGGTTCCCCTGCTGGCTACCGGCGGCTTCCTGCTTTCCCTGGCCGCCTCCTTCGGACTGGTAGTGGCGGTGTACCAGTGGGGCTGGCTGGGAGGCGTGTTCGACGTCGCGAACCCCGGTGCGGTGCTCAGCTTCCTGCCCATCATCCTCATCGGTGTGCTGTTCGGCCTTGCCATGGACTACCAGGTGTTCATCGCCTCGGGCATGCGCGAGGCCTACATGCACGGGGCTTCCGCCAAACACGCCGTCCGGATCGGTTTCAGCCACGCGGCAGCAGTGGTCGCCGCAGCCGCGATCATCATGGTCAGCGTTTTCGCCGGCTTCATCTTCAGCCACCTCACCATGGTCCGGCCGCTGGGCTTCGCGATGGCCTTCGGTGTGCTGCTGGATGCCTTTGTGGTCCGGATGACCATCGTTCCGGCGGTGATGTACCTGCTGGGTGGGAGGACGTGGTGGCTACCCAGGTGGCTGGACAGGATCCTGCCGGACGTGGATGTCGAAGGCGCCAAGCTGGAACGCCTGCAGAGCGGGCAGAATAAAGTCAGCCAGCCTGTCCATTAGGCTGAAACGGTGACCCGCCTCATCCTTGCTTCCCAGTCCCCCGCCCGCACCAAACTCCTGGCCGAGGCCGGCATCCGGCACACCGTGCTGGTGTCCGACGTGGACGAGGACGCAGTCCAGGCCCGCTACGGAGTCACGGATCCGCACGACACCGCCCTGCTGCTGGCGCGGGCCAAGGCTGAGGCCGTGGCCGCGCTGCCGGAAGCCGACGGCGCCCTGGTGCTGGGCTGCGACTCCGTCTTTGAGTTCGACGGGGAGGCGCACGGCAAACCGTACACCGCCGGCGTCGCACGCGAGCGGATGCTCCGGATGAGCGGAAACATCGGGGTGCTGCACACCGGGCATTGGCTCGTGGACTGCCGGGACACAACTCCCGACGGCGGGATGGCGGCTCCCGGATCGGGCGCCACCCTGGGCACGGTCGCCTCAGCCGAAGTTCATTTCATGGAGATGGAACCGGAGGAGATCGACGCCTACATCGCCACCGGGGAGCCGCTGCACTGCGCCGGCTCGTTCACTATCGACGGCCTGGGCGGGGCGTTCATCCGGAAGGTGGACGGGGACCCGCACGCCGTCGTCGGGCTTTCCGTTTCCACGCTGCGGGGCCTGCTGGCGCAGGCCAATGTTCGCATCACCGAGCTTTGGCCAACGGACTAGAGGGAAGTAATTTAACGGAGAGTTGTAGCTTCCCTACAAAGCTCTGCCCGTTTACACGCGGATTCCGCCAGTAACATCGGCGGAACCCACAAAATCACGCTAGGCTCCCTGAAGGAAAGAAGGAGACGCCTTGTCAGCAAAGTTGGAGCATTCCGCAAGTCCCGTGCAGTCGAACCTCACCAAGGTGCTGATCGCCAACCGTGGCGAGATCGCCGTGCGGATCATCCGCGCCGCACGTGATGAAGGCATCGCCTCCGTGGCTGTCTATGCCGATCCGGACCGGGACGCCCTGCACGTGCGGCTCGCCGACGAAGCTTACTCCCTCGGTGGTAACACCGCCGCAGAGTCCTACCTGGTCATGGACAAGCTCATCGACGTCGCCCGCCAGTCCGGCGCCGACGCCATCCACCCCGGTTACGGCTTCCTCGCCGAAAACGCCCAGTTCGCAGCGAGGGTGATCGAAGCCGGCATCACCTGGATCGGCCCTTCCCCGGATGCCATTTCCGCATTGGGTGACAAGGTCCAGGCCCGCCACATCGCCGAAAAGGTCGGCGCACCCCAGGTGCCCGGCACCGCCGATCCGGTCGAGTCGGCCGAGGAAATCCTTGACTTCGTCGACAAGTTCGGCCTTCCCGTCGCCATCAAGGCCGCCTTCGGCGGCGGCGGCCGGGGCATCAAGGTGGCCCGCACCCGCGAGGAAATTCCCGAACTATTCGAATCTGCCGTCCGTGAGGCCACGGCCGCCTTTGGCCGCGGCGAGTGCTTCATCGAACGGTTCCTGGACGCCCCGCGCCACGTGGAGACGCAGTGCCTGGCGGACGCCTACGGCAACGTTGTGGTGGTTTCCACCCGCGACTGTTCGCTGCAGCGCCGCAACCAGAAACTGGTGGAAGAGGCGCCCGCGCCGTTCCTCACGGAGGAACAGAACACCAGGCTGTACGAATCCTCCAAGGCGATCCTGAAGGAAGCCGGCTACCTCGGCGCCGGGACCTGCGAATTCCTGGTCGGCCAGGACGGAACCATCTCCTTCCTTGAGGTCAACACCCGCCTCCAGGTGGAGCACTGCGTCTCCGAGGAAGTCACCGGAATCGACCTCGTCCGGGAACAGTTCAGGCTGGCCCGCGGCGAGGAACTCGGCTACGGCGACCCCGAGGTCCGCGGGCACTCGATTGAATTCCGCATTACCGGCGAGGACCCGGGCCGCAACTTCATGCCGGCGCCGGGCACCATCACCACGCTGAAGAACCCCACGGGCCCAGGTATCCGGATTGACTCCGGTGTTGAGCAGGGCGACGTCATCAGCGGCAACTTCGACTCGATGCTGTCCAAGCTGATCGTCACCGGAGCCACGCGCACCCAGGCGCTACAGCGTTCGCGGCGGGCCCTGGAGGAAATGGTGGTTGAAGGCATCCCCACCGTCATTCCCTTCGACCTGGCAGTGGTCAGCAACCCGGACTTTGCTCCGGCAGAAGGACCGTTCAAGGTCCACACGCGCTGGATCGAGACAGACTTCATCAACGACATCCCCGCCTGGACGCCCACCGGCACCGATGCCCAGGCCGACGACGCCGGCGAACGCCAGCGTGTGGTGGTGGAAGTAGGCGGCAAACGGCTGGAAGTGGTGCTGCCTGCATCCATGGGCTCCCTGGGGTCCGGATCGGGCTCCGCCGCAGCCAAGCCTGCCAAGTCCAAAAAGCGTTCCCGCTCAGGCGCTGCCGCAGCCGCCTCCTCCGGCAACGGACTCGCCTCCCCCATGCAGGGCACCATCGTCAAGGTGGCTGTCAGCAATGGCGACGTTGTGGCCGAAGGTGACCTGGTTGTGGTGCTCGAGGCGATGAAGATGGAGCAGCCGCTCACTGCGCACCGCTCCGGAACCATCACCGGGCTGATCGCCGCAGCCGGCGAGACGGTGTCGGCTGGCGCCGTCATCGCCACGATCGAAGACTAGTTACCGCCGGAGGCACCCATGCTCGCACCCAGTTTTGAAGAAGAAGTAGACCGCTACCACCTTGCGGTTCCGGAAATCACCCGGGGAAACGCGGGGCCCGTGAAGGAGCTCTACTCCCGGCTGGACGATGTCACCCTGGCCAACCCCTTTGGCGGCATTGCCCGCGGCTGGGCCCAGGTGGAGGCACGGCTGGATCAGGCCTCCCGGCAATTCCAGGAGGGCGAGATGCTGGGGTTTGACACCATCACGTCCTACACGGCTCGTGACACGGCTTTCCTCGTGGAAACGGAACACTTCAGGGCCCGCTTGGACGGGGCCGGCGTCGCGGAGGAGTTCGCGCTCCGGGTGACCAGTGTCTTCCGCCGCGAAGAGGGCTATTGGAAGCTGGTCCACCGGCATGCCGACCCCGCTGCACGGCCTCAGTCCCGGCGGTCCCTGGCACAGCCTGCGGACCGGGCTGCCGGGCACTGAAAGCGGGCGCCCCTCTGGCGCCCGGCACGTGCCACAGGCACACTTAGCCTGTGAAGCCATTTCTGCTGCTCGCATCCCGGGCTGAAGACGCCGCTGCCGAGGACGAATACGCGGCCTACCTGAGATACGGCGGGCTCGCGCCGGAGCAGTTGCGGCGGATCCGGCTGGAAGCGGCGCCGCTGCCGGACCTGGACCTGGACGACTACTCCGCGATAATTGTCGGCGGAAGCCCGTTCACGTCCAGCGACCCAAGCGACCGCAAGAGCGACACCCAGCACCGCGTGGAGCGGGAGCTGGCCGGATTGCTGGACCGGATCGTGGACCAGGATTTCCCCTTCCTCGGCGCCTGCTACGGAGTGGGGACGCTGGGAACGCACCAGGGTGCCGTGATCGACCGGACCTTCGGCGAACCCCTCGGCGCGGTGGAAATCGAACTCACCGATGCCGGGCTGGCCGATCCTCTCCTGCGCGGAATGCCCGCCCGGTTTACCGCCTTCACCGGGCACAAGGAGGCCTGTTCCTCGTTGCCCGCCCACGCCGTCCTGCTGGCGTCCTCCCAGGCTTGCCCTGTACACATGTTCCGGATCAAGGAGAACCTCTACGCCACGCAGTTCCACCCCGAACTGGACGCCGAGGGCCTGGTCACCCGGATCGACATCTACCGCCATGCCGGGTACTTCCCGCCCGAGTCAGCGGAGGAGCTGATGGCGAATGCCCGTCGTTTCACCGTCACGGAGCCCATGAACATCCTGAAGAACTTCGTGGCCCGCTACGGCAACTGAACGCAGAAATGCCCGGTGCACTCCTTGGAATAACAGGGAACGCGCCGGGCATTTCCGCAGTAAGCGGGTTGGAACGTCAGGCCACGTTGTTCTCGTAGTCGGTGTCCTTGGTCTCGCGGGTGATCCACAGCGCGATGAAGGTCAGTACCGCTGCGGCAGCCATGTAGACGCCCACCAGCCAGGTGCTGCCGCCGGCTGCCTGCCACAGCGCAATGGCAATGAACGACGCCGGGGCGGCACCGATCACGCTGGAGAGGTTGTACGCCACCGCGGACCCGGTGTAGCGGACGTTGGCGGGGAACAGTTCGGGGAGGATGGCAGCCATCGGCCCGAAGGTGAGGCCCATCAGTGTGAAGCCCAGGATGAGTCCGATGATGGCTGCAACCTGGCCAGGACCAAACATGGTGAACCAGAGGATCCCGAAGACAAAGATGCCCGCAGTGACGGAGAGCAGGAACTTACGGCGACCCCACTTCTCCGCCAGCGGGCCGGAGACCAGGGTGAAGATGCCAAAGAACACAACGCCGAGAATCAGCATCCAGAGGAAATCGCCGCGGGGAATGCCCAGCCCGGGAACGAAGTCCGCGATCTCCACTGCGGACATTGGTTTGCCGGCCTTCTCCGCTGCCGCCTGCGCAGCTTCCACAGAGGCGGGCTTGGTCCCGTAGGTCAGGGTGAAGGAGGTCATCACGTAGAACAAGACATAGGTGGCAAACATGATGAACGTTCCGGCGACCACCGGCCGCCAGTGGTTCTTGAAGGTGGCCGCAAAGGGAACCTTTGCAACCTTCTCTTCGGTCAGAACTTTCTGGAAGCTGAGGCTTTCAACGAGCTTCAGCCGGACATAGAGGCCAACAATCACCAGGAGTGCGCTCAAAAGGAAGGGTACGCGCCAGCCCCAGGCGAGGAACTCTTCCGGGGAAAGGGCAAAGTTGAGCCAGATGAACAGGAGGTTTGCGAGGATGAAGCCGATCGGCGCCCCGAGTTGCGGGAACGTTCCGTAGACCGCCCGCTTACCTTGGGGGGCGTTCTCGGTCGCCAGAAGAGCGGCCCCTGACCATTCGCCGCCGAGGGCCAGACCCTGGGCAAAGCGCAGGACCACGAGCATCAGGGGGGCCAGGATCGCCCAGCCGGGAAGCGAAGCCGTGGGGAGCAGACCGATCAGGAAGGTCGCGATGCCCATGGTCAGCAACGAGGCGACCAAAGTGCCCTTACGTCCGAACTTATCGCCGAAGTGTCCGAAAACAACCGAACCCACCGGGCGGGCAATGAAAGCGACACCGAAGATGGCAAACGAGCTTAACAGTGCGTTGATGTCCGTGGCCTGCGGGAAAAAGAGCCTCGGGAAGACCAGTACCGACGCTGTGGCGTAGATGTAGAAGTCATAGAACTCGATAGTGGTGCCGATGAGGCTGGCAAAGATGACCTTGCCCTTTGAGTTCAGCGGCTTCGCGGACCCAGCCTCCGTTGAGGTTTCAGTAGATGACATGTATGAACACTTTCGTGAGAACCGACCGGGCGCGGGTAGGCCCGGCTGCAGCAAATAGAGTTCAATATTAGTTCCCGTCGTCCAGCGAATGGACAAAAGGTCCATTATGCGGACGCATGGATTTGTCTCATTTTCCGGTCCTCACGCCACCCCAAACAGCCCGATAGGCAAATGTCACAGCGCGTTAACAAACGGCGACCGTCCGTGAAACGCGCCTTCTCTACCGTGGAGGAACAACATCCCCCCGAGGAGGTAACCCCGTGACTGTTGATCGCAGCGCAGATGCCGGCACCGGCAATTCCGTAGACATAGACACCGACCCGTTGCGTGAAGGCGTATCCTCATCCGCCGGCGCACAGCCCGTGACGCGTACAACCGACGCCCCCGCCCTTGAGTTCCGCCCCGGCCGGTGGATCGCCAACTGGAACGCCGAGAACAAAGAGCAGTGGGAGTCCGCCGGCCGCGCGATCGCCCGCCGCAACCTGAACTGGTCCATCTTCGCTGAATTCCTCGGCTTCGTGGTCTGGCAGCTCTGGTCCATCGTTGTGGTCCAACTCCCCGGTGCAGGCTTCAACTTCACCACCTCAGAAATCTTCTGGCTGATCTCGATGCCCAGCCTGGTAGGTGCCACGCTCCGCATCCCCTACACCTTTATGGTTCCCCGTTTCGGCGGCCGGAACTGGACCATCGTGTCCGCGCTTCTCCTCCTGATACCTGCCATCGGTCTGGGACTCTGCGTCTCCAACCCTGAAACACCGTTCGGCGTGATGCTGCTGGTGGCGGCACTCGCAGGCTTCGGCGGCGGCAACTTCGCCAGCTCCATGGCCAACATCACGTTCTTCTACCCGGCGCGGGAGAAGGGCTGGGCCCTGGGCCTGAACGCCGCCGGCGGCAACATGGGTGCCGCCGTCGCACAGCTCGCCGTGCCAATCGCCATCACCCTTCTGGCAGTCGGCAGCGTCAACCTGCCGATGGCCGGCTGGATGTGGGTCCCGTTCATCCTCATCGCCGCCTTCGGCGCCTGGAAGTACATGGACAACCTGACCAGCGCCAAGGGGGATGTGGCCGGCTCGATCGCAGCCCTGAAGGAACCGCACCTGTGGATCATGGCGCTGCTGTACATCGGCACTTTCGGCTCCTTCATCGGCTTTGCCGGGGTTTTCCCCAAGCTCATCAAGGACTACTTCCCCGCCTTCTCCTCCATCGGCGTGGGCACCGTGGCGCTGTCCCTGGCCTTCCTCGGCCCGCTGGTCGGTTCCCTGGCACGTCCGTACGGCGGACGCATGGCTGACCGCATGGGCGGCGCCCGGATGACCGTGGCTTCCTTCACCGCGATGGCCATCATCACGCTCACCATGATCTGGACCCTTCCGCTGAAGAGCTTCTGGCTCTTCCTGGTCCTGTTCCTGATGCTCTTCACGGCCAGCGGCTTCGGCAACGGCGCAACGTACCGGATGATCCCCATCATCTTCGCCACGTCCAGCCGGGCGGCGAAGGCCGGTGCCAGCACCGTGGAAACCCAGCGCCTCGCCTCCTCGGCCCTCGGCCTCATCTCCGCAATCGGCGCCTACGGCGGATTTGTTATCCCGCAGGTGCTGAACGCCTCCAACGGTGCCAGCGGATCCTACACACCGGCCTTCTACGGTTTCGTCGGGGCGTATGTCCTGATGCTGATCGTCTGCTGGGCCTTCTACATCCGCAACGCCAACCGAAATGCGATGGGACACGTCTAACATGACCAAAAGCGCCGACACGCACTGCCCTTACTGCGCCCTGCAGTGCGCCATGACGCTCAAGTCTCCAGCGGAACTGACCCCGGCTTCAGAGCCGGGGTCAGTCCCCGTGCCCGCCCAAGCCGCTGCCCTGGCCGCTGCGGCAACTCCTTTGCTGGAAGTCAGCGGGCGGGATTTCCCCACCAACCGCGGAGGGCTCTGCCGTAAGGGCTGGACCTCCGCCACCCTCCTGAACCACCCGGGACGCGTCACCGAACCGCTCCTCAAGGGCGACGACGGGATCCACCGTCCCATCGGCTGGGACCAGGCACTGGCCATGGTCACCACGGCCGTGAAGGAAACCCGCGCCCGCTATGGGAAGGACGCCGTCGGAGTCTTCGGCGGCGGTGGCCTGACCAACGAAAAGGCCTACATGCTGGGCAAGTTTGCCCGCCTGGCCCTGGGCACCTCCCGCATCGACTACAACGGCCGCTTCTGCATGTCCTCCGCCGCGGCCGCCGGAATGCGGGCCTTCGGCGTCGACCGCGGGCTCCCGTTCCCGCTCGAGGACCTGGACAATGCCGGCACCATCATGATGCTGGGCTCCAACGTTGCCGAGACCATGCCCCCGTTCGTCCAGCACCTTAAGGGCGTCCGCGACGCCGGCGGCCTGATCATCGTTGATCCCCGCCGTTCCGCGACGGCCAACTTCACGGCCGACGGCGGAGGCATCCACCTGCAGCCCCTGCCTGGCACCGACCTGACACTCCTCCTGGGCCTGTCGCATGTGGTCATCCACGAGGGCCTGGCCGACGCCGCCTTCATCGCGGAGCGCACCTCCGGCTACGACGCCGTGGTCCGCAGCGTCAACGCCTTCTGGCCAGAACGCGTCCAGTCGATCACCGGCGTCCCGGCGGAGCTCATCCGCGAAACGGCCCGCCGGCTCGCCGACGGCGCACGCAAGGGCGGCAGCTACATCCTCACGGGCCGCGGCGTGGAACAGCACGTCGACGGCACCGACACCGCCACTGCCGCGATCAACCTGAGCCTGCTCCTGGGACTGCCCGGATCGCTCCGCAGCGGATACGGCACCCTCACCGGCCAGGGCAACGGCCAGGGCGGCCGCGAACACGGCCAGAAGGCCGATCAGCTCCCCGGCTACCGGAAGATCACTGACCCCGCTGCCCGCGCCCACATGGCTGGCGTCTGGGGCGTCCCGGAAGAGACAATTCCCGGGCCTGGCCTCCCCGCCGTCCAGCTGCTCAAGTCACTCGGACAGCCCGACGGCGTCCGCTGCCTTTTGGTGCATGCCTCCAACATCGCGGTGGCCTCCCCCGATGCGAACTCGGTCATCGCGGGGCTCCGCAGCCTGGATTTCCTGGTGGTCTGCGACTTCTTCATGTCGGAGACGGCGGCCGAGGCAGACCTCATCCTGCCTGTCCTCCAGTGGGCCGAGGAGGAAGGCACCCTGACCAACCTCGAAGGACGCGTGCTGCGCCGCCGCCGTGCACTGCAGCCCCCCGCCGGCGCCCGCAGCGAACTGTGGATCATGGCGCGGCTGGCCGAGGCCCTGGAGGCACCGTCCACCTACAGCGAGGATCCCGAAACGGTCTTCGAGGAGCTCCGCCTCGCCTCTGCAGGCGGCCTGGCCGACTATTCGGGAATCGACTACGCCATGCTTGACCGCGGCGAAGCCGCCTACTGGCCGTACCCCGCAGGCAGCACTGGCACACCGCGGCTCTTCCTGGACGCGTTTGCCCACGCTGACGGCAAGGCGGTGATGACCCCGGTGGCGCCCCGCCGCCGTCGGACCCCCGCCCTCAACACGGACCCGGCGGCCAAAACCATGACCCTCATCACCGGCCGCCTCCTGGAGCACTACCAGTCCGGTTCGCAGACCCGGCGCGTGTCCGAGCTGCTGGCAAGCCAGCCGGAGGCGAAAGTCCAGATCCATCCGGCGGCCGCAGCTTCGATGGGCATCACCGAGGGTTCCTTCGTGTCGGTGGCCAACGAACGCGGACAGGTGGTCTGCCGGGCCGAGCTCAGCACGGCGATCCGCCCGGAAACGGTATTCCTCCCGTTCCACTTTCCCGAGCTCGAAAGCGCCAACCGGCTGACGGAAGCCGCCACGGACCCCATCTCCGGGATGCCCGAATTCAAGTTCAACAAGGTCTGGGTCCGGCTGGCAGCCGGCCAGGCCACGAACCAGCCCCAGAACAGTGTTCTGCAGACGACGGAGGCCTCATGAGTGAGCAGATTGTCATTGTCGGTTTTGGCCCGGTGGCCGCCCGCCTGATTGATGAACTGATGCCGGCGGTCCGCGACGGACAAGTCAGCCTGACCGTGGTGGGCGAGGAAACCGAGGCAGCCTACAACCGTGTCCTGGTTGCCGACCTCGGCGTAGGACGCACCACCGCCGATGCGTTGGCCCTGTCCGACGCCCAGGCATTGGCCGCCGAAGGAGTGGACGTCCGCCTCGGTGTCCGGGTCCGCCGGGTTGACCGCGCCCGCCAGCAGGTGATCCTCACCGACGGCACCGCCGCCCGCTACGAGCGCCTGGTCTTCGCCACCGGCTCACGTCCGGTCATTCCCAACCTCACCGGCATCAACCCCGATCCCACCTCCCCTGTGCTCCCTGCCGGTGTCACGGCACTCCGCGACCTGCGGGATGCCGAGGTGCTGCGCCAGGCAGTCGACGGCGGCAAGCGCGTGGTGGTGCTGGGCGGCGGTGTGCTGGGCCTCGAAACAGCCTTGGCCGCGGCCGAGGAAGGCGCCACCGTGACGGTGGTGCACAACGGCCCGCATCCCCTGGGACGCAACATCGACCGCGGCGGCGGAGCGGTCCTCGGGGCCAGCTTGCGCCAGTGCGGCGTCCGGATGGCCGGCAACGCCCGGTCCACGGGCGTGGAACACAACGCGCCCGACGGCGGGTTCTCGGCTTTGCTGCTTGACGACGGTTCGGCGATCGACGGCGACCTCCTGGTCATCTCCTGCGGCGTACGGCCCCGGACAGAGCTCGCCGAAGGGTGCGGCCTGTCCACCGGGACCGGAATCCTGGTGGACCACCGCCTGCGGGCCCACCATGAACCGCACATCTTCGCGATCGGAGACTGCGCTGAAGTCCGCTGCGCTGATCCTGCCTGCGGGCAGTGCCGCACCGCCAAAGGCCCCTCCGGCCTGGTGGGCCCGGGCTGGCGGCAGGCAGAGTGGCTGGCCGAATACCTCACCCTGCTGGCCGCCGGCACGCAGGAAGAAGCGGACGCGCTGCAGGAGCTTCCCCCGGAACAGGCCGGCGTTGTTGTGCTCAAGGCGCGGGGCATGAACATGGCGGTGGCCGGAGACAACGGCGCGGAGCCGTGGGACGAGGAGGCACTCACCGCCGGAGCGGTGAACGGCCGACCCCGCCTGCAGATCGCCCAGTGGGCGGACCCGGAACACGGCCGCTACGTCAAGATGACCACCCGCGGCGGAGTATTGGAAGGTCTCGTGGCGGTAGGTATGCCGCGGACCGCGGCCGAGCTTGTTGGGCTGTTCGAGCGCGGCGCCGAACTGCCGGCCGACCGTTCGCTGCTGTTGCGCCTGGACGGCCCCGACCAGCTGGCCGCGTCCGGCCCGGCAGATCCGGCAGGCACCGTGTGCCGCTGCGCCGGAGTCAGCGGCGCCAGGATCCAGGATGCCGTGGAGGGAGGCTGCTCCACGGTGGCCGAGGTCTCCAAGGCAACCCGCGCCGGAACCGGCTGCGGCGGCTGCCATGAGGACATCAAGGGGCTCATCGAAAAACACTTCCAGGCGGCTCCCGCCGCCTGACGTTGCCAACGACCGTAGCTGAACCCCTACTTCCCAACTGAGTAGCAGCAGACGTCGTTTTCAACCCTCATAACGACACCTGCTGCTACTCAGTTGGGCGGGCTACGCCGGAGCCTTGGGGATCATAATCCACAGCGCGATGTAAACAATCTCGCCGATCCCCACCAGGCCGAAGATCACAAAACCGAGCCTCACCAGGAATTTCGGAAGCCCAAACCTTGCCGAAAGGGCAGCACAGACGCCACCGATGATTTTTCCGCGGCGCGGCCGCTCCAGAGCTGTAGTCATGCCGCCACGCTACCGGAATCTTTCGGTGATGGGCATAGCGTAGCGGGGTGAAATTGTTATCCTCGCGAGCGGCCTGGAGAAGTGCATCCGCCGCGAAGATGCAAGGATGGCAGGAACAACGGATCAAGAACCGACAAGCCTCGCGCGGGAGTTCGCCATGACCGGCATCGGCAACGAAAGCCCCGCCCCCGTCCCCGAGAGCGGGCCGGCGGCAAGGCAACATCCACATTTTGCCCGCGCCTACGCCCGGGCCGTGGAGGGCATGAACCGCCGCGGCGGCGCCGAACACCGCCGCGACCTCCTCGCCGGGCTGCAAAGGACGGTCATCGAAGTCGGCGCAGGCGAGGGATCATCCTTCGCCCACTACCCGGAAACGGTGGCCAGGGTCCTGGCCTTCGAACCGGACGACCATCTCCGAAAACTTGCCACCGCCAAGGCTGCCTCCGCCCCGCGCCCGGTTACTGTCATGGCCGGAACGGCCGAAAAAATCCCGGCGAAAGACGCCAGCGCAGACGCAGTTGTGGTCAGCCTCGTCCTGTGCAGTGTCGCGGACCAGGACGAGGCCCTGGCCGAGATCCGCCGTGTCCTGGTTCCGGGAGGCACTCTGGCCTTCTACGAGCATGTCCGCTCCACATACCGCCTGCTTGCCGCGGCCGAGGACATGCTGAGCCCGGCGTGGCAGCGGATAGCCGGCGGGTGCCACCCCAACCGGGACACCCTCAGTGCCATCATCAGGGCAGGGTTCACGGTCCGGACCATCCGGCAGTTCAGCTTTGCCGTCCACCCACTGATCCCGCCCGTAGCGCACATCCTGGGGACCGCGACCAGCCCCGCTCCCGAATAGGCAGACTCGTCCGGCCGGTGAGGCGGAACTGACATCCAATTCCCGGCGGCTCAGTTTCGACGAGCTCAACCACCGCGGGCAATGCTCAACCACCAAGGCTGGTTATATGTGGACGTGCAGGCGCCTGGCGGCCTCGGAGATGGAGCCGCTCAGTGACGGGTACACCGTAAACGTGCTGGCGACGTCGTCGACGTGGAGCTTCTGCTTCACCGCGATGGAGATGGCGAAGATCAGTTCAGACGCGTTCGGTCCCACCACAACGCCGCCGATGACGGTGCCCGAACCCTTGCGGGCGAAAATCTTGACGAAGCCATCCTTGGCGTTCCTCATCTTGGCGCGTGCATTGCTCTTGAGTGAGAGCTTGACGATGTCGCCCTGGTACTTGCCGGACTGGATCTCGTCCTCGGAGACGCCCACTGACGCGATCTCCGGCGAGGTGAAAATGTTGGATGCCACCTGGTGCAGCTTGATGGGCGTCACGCTGTCGCCCAGGAAGTGAGCGATCGCAATCCTGCCCTGCATTGCGGCAACGGAGGCGAGCGCGAGGACGCCGGTGCAGTCGCCGGCGGCGTAGATGTTCGGCGCGGTGGTGCGGGAAACGCCGTCGACCTTGATGTGGCCGCTCTCGGTGAGCGCCACGCCGGCCTCCTCCAGGCCAATGCCGGCGGTGTTGGGGATCGAGCCCACACAGACCAGGCAGTGGCTGCCGCTGACTTTGGAGCCGTCACCCAGCGTGACCAGCACGCCGTCGTCGGTCCGTTCCACGCTCTCGGCGCGGGCACGCGACAGGACCCGCACGCCGCGCCGTTCAAAGACTTCCTCCAGCACCTCGGCGGCGTCGGTATCCGAACCGGGAAGCACCCGGTCGCGGCTGGAAATGAGCGTGACCTTCGAGCCAAGGCCGTTGTATGCGGACGCGAATTCGGCACCCGTCACACCGGACCCCACTACGATCAGTTCCTCGGGAAGCTCATCGAGGTTGTAAATCTGGGCCCAGTTCAGGATGCGTTCGCCGTCAGGACGCGCCGTGGGCAGTTCCCGGGGATGCGCCCCCACACTCAGCAGGATGGTGTCCGCCTCCACCATCTCCGTGCCGTCAGCGGTCAGGACCTCAATGGTGTGGCTGTCCACGAGCCTGCCCGAACCCGGCAGGATGCGGACGTTCTGGTGTTCCAGTCCGGACGAGATATCGCGGGACTGCTGGCGGGCCAGGCCCAGCAGGCGGTCGTTGATGTGTTTAAGGTCCGCGCGCATCACGGGCACAAAGTCGCCGCCGTCGACGTCGAACTTCACTCCCAGCTCGCCCGCCTCGCCGACACGGGTCATCAGGTCCGCGGTCGCGATCAGGGTCTTGGAAGGCACGACGTCGGTGAGCACCGCGGAGCCGCCCAGGCCGGCGCGTTCGATGATGGTGACCTGCGCCCCGAGCGAGGCAGCGACCATGGCTGCTTCGTATCCGCCCGGGCCACCTCCAAGGATTGCGATCCGGGGTGAGCTGAAATCAGGATGCGTAGTCACAAACAACCATTCTCGCGCATGTGGCCCCGCACCACCAATAAACAGCCCTGCCCATGGTGCCGGTCACCGGCATGCGTGACGCTGTGCACACGGGCAGCGGCACGATAACTTGTACCAGTGAGTAATACAGACTTCCTGACCACTGACCCCTTTGCCGCCGCCCGCGCCGCCGCCGACTACATTGCCGGGGAAACAGGTGTGGACCGCCACGACGTCGCGCTGGTCCTGGGCTCAGGGTGGGCCGAAGCCGCGGATCTGATTGGCGATACCACCGCCACGCTGTCCGCGGACGAGGTTCCCGGCTTCCATGCCCCGGCGGTGGAAGGCCACGTGGGCACCATCCGCTCCGTACTCACGAAGGGAGGCAAGCGGGCCTTGGTGCTCGGCGCCCGCACGCATTTCTATGAGGGCAAGGGCGTCCGCGCCGTAGTCCACGGCGTCAGGACGGCAGCCGCCGCCGGCTGCACTACCCTGGTCCTCACCAACGGGTGCGGCGGACTCAACGAAAGCTGGACGCCCGGCACCCCTGTCCTCATCAAAGATCACATAAACCTCACCGCGGCGTCCCCGCTGGAGGGTGCAACCTTCGTTGACCTGACAGATCTCTACTCCTCCCGCATCCGCGGACTGGCCCGTGAGGTCGATTCCTCGCTGGATGAGGGGGTCTACGCGCAGTTCACCGGACCCCATTACGAAACCCCGGCCGAGGTGCAGTACGCCAAACGGATCGGTGCGGACCTGGTGGGCATGTCCACGGCGCTGGAAGCCATCGCCGGCCGCCATGCGGGGATGGAAGTGTTCGGCATATCACTGGTCACCAACCTCGCGGCCGGTATCAGTCCCGTCCCGCTCAGCCACCAGGAAGTCATCGAGTCCGGACAGGCTGCCGGACCGCGCATCTCCAAGCTCCTAGCAGAGATCATCGCCCGGCTGTAGGACGGGTCAGGTGCGGATGCCCGTCAGCCTGCTGACCGTGTCCTGCCGTGCTTCCGGAAACCTGCGTTCGATGGCCTGCGCGATGCCGGCGACAGACTGCCGGGAAAGCTCGGTGCGCCAGGTGACCTCGGCGTGCCGCATGGTCTGTGAAATCAGGCAGGTCCGCGCGTAGTCAGCGTCCATGCTGCCGCCGGGCGCGTCCTTGAGGATGCCTTCGCACCTGAAGGTGTGCTCATCCCCCTCGATGGCGAGGACAACGTCCAGGACGGAGATCCGCTCCGGCCGGCGCGCCAGCTGGAAGCCGCCCCTCGGACCGGATACGGACGCCAGGATGCCGGCCCGGACCAGTGCCTGGAGCTGCTTGTTCAGGTAGGCGGCCGGCAAGTGGTAGAACTCGGCCAGGCGGGCACTGCTGACGGCCTCCCCCACAGGGGTCCAGGACATGTTGACGCAGCTGTGCAACGCCCACTCCACACCCTGACCCATCTTCATATTCGCGACATTACTTGTCCAGAAAATTTACTGTCAAGGATTTCGCGGGGGCTTCAGGGTGCTCCCGTGCTTGTGCAGGAGTGTTCGGGGACTCTTCTTCGCGGCAATGACGATAGCGTGGTCCCCATGACGTCCCCCGATGCCGAGTCCATCCTCTTCAGCCAAGCCCGCGAGTGGGCGGCTGAGGATCCGGATCCCGTGACCTCCGCTGCACTGTCTGACCTCATCCAGCTGGCAGCGAACGGAGCGGGCGCAGCCCGGCAGGAACTTGCCGACAGCTTCAGCGGCACCCTCCAGTTCGGCACCGCCGGCCTGCGCGCGGCCCTCGGCCCCGGGCCCAACCGGATGAACCGTGTGGTGGTCCGCCGCGCTGCGGCAGGCCTGGCCGGCTTCCTCGGCGACGCCGTGCGCGACGCTTCACCGGGCACCCGGCCGCGCGCCGTCGTCGGCTACGACGCCCGCCACAACTCGGATATCTTTGCCGAGGAAACCGCGGCGATCTTCACCGCCGCCGGCTGCGAGACCTTCCTGATGCCCTCGGCACTTCCCACTCCGCTGCTGGCCTACGCGGTGAGGGCGCTCGATTGTGACGCCGGCGTGATGGTCACCGCCAGCCACAACCCGCCCCAGGACAACGGCTACAAGGTCTACCTTGGCCGCCATGCCGTGGAGGAAAGCGGACGGGGCGCCCAGATCGTGGCACCCCACGACACTGGAATCGCGGCACGGATCGATGCAGTGGGCCCGTTGGACTCAATCGCCCTCGCCACGGACGGCTGGACCGTGCTGGACCCTTCTGTTGCGGACGACTACCAGCGCGCGACGGCGGCGCTCGCCGATCCGGCACGCTTTCCGTCGCGTGACCTGCGGATCGTCCTGACGCCCATGCACGGCGTCGGCGGGGATACAGCCGTGGCTGTCCTGAACGAGGCCGGTTTCGCCGATGTCACCCTGGTGGCCGAACAGGCGGAGCCGGACCCCGAGTTTCCCACGGTGAGTTTCCCGAATCCGGAAGAGCCCGGTGCGCTGGACCTTGCCCTGGAGGCGGCCGTCCGCGTGGACGCCGATATTGTCCTGGCCAACGATCCCGACGCCGACCGGGCGGCAGTCGCGGCCAAGGATCCGGACACAAATGCCTGGCGCATGCTGCGCGGTGATGAGGTGGGGGCACTCCTCGGAGCGCACATTGTGGCCCGCCTTGCGGCCGGCGGTGAGGAAAAGCCCGACGGCGTCTTCGCCAATTCCGTGGTTTCCTCACGGCTGCTGTCGCGCATCGCCGCCGCGGCCGGGTACGCGCATGAGGAAACGCTGACGGGATTCAAGTGGATTTCTCGTGTTCCGGGATTGCTGTACGGCTATGAGGAAGCGTTGGGCTACTGTGTTGCCCCTGACCTGGTCCGGGACAAGGACGGCATCTCCGCCGCGGTGCTGATAGCGGAGCTCGCGGCTGCGGCCAAGGCAGGCGGCAAAACGGTCTTCGACACCCTGGATGAGCTGTACCTGCAGCACGGCCTGCACGCCAGCGACCAGCTGAGCATCAGGGTGGCCGACCTGGGCCTGCTGGATGCCATGATGAACCGGCTCCGCGTCAGCCCGTCTGAGTCCTTCGGCTCCTCAGCCGTGGAGACGTTTGTGGACCTCGCGGAGGGCAACGGACAGCTGCCACCCACGGATGGACTTCTGTACGTGACCCGGGACCAGACCCGGGTGATCATCCGGCCCAGCGGCACCGAGCCGAAACTCAAGTGCTACCTGGAAGTGATCAAAAGTGTGGAGTCCGCGGCGGAACTCCCTGAGGCGCGCCAAGCCGCACGCGCCGCCCTTGACCAGGTGCTCGGCGACGTGCGGGAGGCCCTCGGCCTCTAGCAGCAGCCTAGAGCTCGATTTCGATGAATCCGTCGGTGATGCGGGTGTTGAAAGTATCCAGCCGGAGCTCAGCCGTTCCGAAGCACTCGCCCGTTTCCAGGTCGTAGACCTCTTTGTGGAGGGGCGAGGCAATGGTGGGGCGGGTGCCGCGCGAGCCAAGGATGCCACGGGCCATCACGTGGGCGCCGGTTGCAGGGTCCTCGTGGGCAACCGCGAAAATCTCGCTGGGGCCGGTCCGGAAGAGAGCCACCTGGCGGCCCGCAATCAGCGCTGCCTCGCCCCAGGACAGTTCCAGCTCCTCCACGGCGCAGACGCGGTGCCAGCCGGTGGCGGTGTAAGTTTCGGCGGCGACTGCCCCAAGTTCCAGTGTTGCCGTCATGTCGGCTCCTCTCCCTGTGCTTGCTTGGCCACCTGTATGGCCGTACTAACAAGCTAGGCGTCGGGTGTTTCACGGGCATGCGCTGAATGTGTCCGGCGCGTAAAAGAGACCTCACCCGGCCGGAAATGCGTTCGTGATGCAGAAGTTAAGTTCACGAAACAATTGGGAAACTGAAGCGAAACTGCGGCTCCCTAGTCTGGATGGACACCTCGTCAGAGAAGGTCGCAGAGCACCGTCTGCGGCCCATGCGAAAGGCCCACAGTGACCGAACAGACTTCAAGCACAGAGACTCCGCGCCGCATCGTCGTCGCCGGTGGCGGCCCCGCGGCCCACCGTTTTGCGGACGCAATGCATGCCCGCGGCCTCGAAGGCTGGCATGTCACGGTCCTCACTGAGGAGGCCCACCTCCCCTACGACCGGGTGGCCCTCTCCAAGGCCCTCACCGACAACGACTACGACCTCACCCTGGGCGAGGCGTCCATGTGGGACCACGAGGCCCTGGACCTGCGCACCGGCGAGCGCGTGGTCAAGGTCAACACGGAAGCCAAGTCCGTGGAGACCGCCGCCGGCAGCATCTTCGAATACGACGACCTGGTGGTCGCCACGGGTTCGAATGCGGCCCGCCTCCCGATCCCCGGCGCCGAGCTCACGCACGTCTACCGCACGCTCGAAGACGTCTGGGCGATCAATAAAGCCATTGCCGAACTCACCGAGAAACTCGGCCGCCAGGTCAAGGCAGTCACCATCGGCGGTGGCCTGCTGGGCCTTGAGTCCGCTGCCGGCACGGAGCAGCTCGGAGCCACTCCGATCGTGATCGACGGCGCCGCGTGGCTGATGGCCACGCAGCTCGATGAGGGTGCAGGACAGGCGATGGGCCGCCTGATCAAGGCCAAGGGCTTCGAAGTCCACAGCGGCGTGTTCCCCTCCGAGGTATTGTCCGACGACGACGGCCAGGTCACCGGCGTCCTCATGGCTGACGGCCGCACCATCGACGCTGACCTTGTCATCGTTGCGATCGGTGTCAGGCCGCGCGACGAGCTCTTCCGCGCAGCAGAGGGCGAGGAGCAGATCTTCTCGCTGGGCCAGCGCGGCGGCGTGGTCATCAACGACTACTGCGCAACTGAGGTCGAGGGAATCTGGGCCATCGGTGAAGTGGCCAACTTCGGCGGCATGTGCCTGGGCCTGGTCGCTCCCGCCAACACCATGGCGGAGATCGTCGCTGACCGCCTCCACGGCGGCGAGGCCACCTTCCCCGGCTTCGACACCGCCACGAAGCTCAAGCTGTCCGGCGTCGACGTCGCCAGCTTCGGTGACGCGTTCGCCCGCACCGAGCACGCCCTCGAAATCGTCTACGCGGACCCGGCCCGCGGCGTCTACCAGAAGATTGTCACCACCGACGATGCCAAGACCCTCCTCGGCGGCATCTTCGTGGGCGACGCCGCCCCCTACACCAGCCTGCGCCCGCTCCTGGGCCGCGAACTCTCGGCTGAGCCCGGCGCCTACCTCACCGCTGCCGGCGGCGGCGACGCACCCGACACCGAACTGCCGGATGACGCCATCCTTTGTTCCTGCAACAACGTCACGGCCGGAACCATCCGCGACACCGTCAACGGCTGCGGCGCCTGCGAAGGCAACGCGCCGGTCCAGGAGCTCGGCGAGCTCAAGGGCTGCACCCGTGCCGGGACCAGCTGCGGTTCCTGTGTCCCGATGCTGAAGAAGCTCCTGGAAGGCGAGCTGACCAAGTCCGGCGTGGAGGTCTCGAAGGCCCTCTGCGAACACATCGAGCTGTCCCGCCAGGAGCTCTTCGACGCCATCCGCGTCCTGGAGCTCACCTCCTTCGAAGAGATCATGGCCAAATACGGCACCGGTGCCGGCTGCGACATCTGCAAGCCAACCATCGCCTCCATTCTGGCCAGCCAGCACAACGCCTATGTCCTTGACGGCGGCCGCGGCACCCTGCAGGACACCAACGACCGCGCCCTGGCCAACATGCAGAAAGATGGCACCTACTCCGTGGTTCCCCGCATCGCCGGCGGCGAGATCACCCCGAAGAAGCTCGGCGTCATCGCAGCCGTGGCTGAGAAGTACAACCTCTACACCAAGATCACCGGCGGCCAGCGCATCGACATGTTCGGTGCCCGGCTGGAGGAGCTTCCGGAAATCTGGAAGGAACTGGTGGACGCCGGCTTCGAATCCGGCCAGGCGTACGGCAAGAGCCTTCGCACGGTGAAGTCCTGTGTCGGTTCCACCTGGTGCCGCTTCGGTGTCCAGGACTCCGTGGCCATGGCCATCCAGCTCGAGCTCCGCTACCGCGGCCTCCGCAGCCCGCACAAGCTCAAGATGGGTGTGTCCGGCTGTGCCCGCGAATGCGCCGAAGCCCGCGGCAAGGACGTTGGCGTGATCGCCACCGCCGACGGCTGGAACCTGTACGTCGGCGGCAACGGCGGCGCCACTCCGGCCCACGCCCAGCTCCTGGCCAAGGACCTCGACGACGAGACCCTGATCAAGTACATCGACCGCTACTTCATGTACTACATCCGCACCGCCGACCGCCTCCAGCGCACGGCGCGCTGGCAGGAGGAGCTCGACGGCGGCATCAAGCACGTTGAGGACGTCGTGGTGCATGACACCCTGGGCATCGCCGAGGACCTCGAAGCTGCCATGGCCAAGCACGTCGACACCTACATCGACGAGTGGGCCGACACCCTGAAGGACCCCGAGCGCCTGCGCCGGTTCCGCTCCTTCGTCAACGCCCCCGACCAGAAGGACGATTCCATCAGCTTTGTTCCGGACGAGCGTGGCCAGATGCGCCCCGCGACCCCGGAGGAAAAAGGCAAGGTCCTGATCGGAGCTTCCATCCCCATGAGGCCCCGCGACGAGAACGAGGTATAGGCATGCAGCTCAGCATTGATCTCACCGGCCGCGAAGTCCTGGTCACCGGCTCGGACCACGCCGCACGCCAGGCGGTCCGCCGCTTCGAGGCAGCCGGCGCCGTCGTCTACCGCCTCAGCACCCCCCAGGGTGCCGGGCATGACGGCCCGCTGCCCGAGCGTCCTTTCCTGGTTGCAGCGGTCGACGACGGCCAGCCCGGCTGGGAGGCCCTGCTTGAGCGGTGCCGCGAAACCGGCATTCCCGTTTCCACCGAGCCGGCTGCCGGGCCGGTCGGCCACGTCACCCTCGTCGGTGGCGGCCCCGGCACCACGGAACTGCTGACCGTGGCGGCCGTCAAGGCGCTGCGGGATGCCGACGTCGTGTTTTACGACCGGCTGGCTCCCTGCCAGGAACTGCCTTCCCTCACCTCGGCCGAACTGGTGGATGTCGGAAAGAAGCCGGGACACCACAAGGTGGGCCAGTCCGACATCGAAAAGCTGATGGTGGAAAGCGCCCTCGCGGGAAACAACGTGGTCCGGCTCAAAGGCGGCGATCCCTACGTCTTCGGCCGCGGCGGCGAAGAAGTCGCCGCCTGCGTGGCCGCCGGTGTCAAAGTCCGGGTCATCTCCGGTGTCACCAGCGCCATCTCCGTCCCTGCCGCTGCCGGCATCCCCGTGACCCACCGCGAGGTCAGCCACATGTTCACTGTAGTCTCCGGCCACGCGCCGCTGACCGAGAAGGAACATAAACACCTCGCCGGCCTCGGCGGCACTATTGTGGTGCTGATGGGCATCGGAACACTGCACCAACTGGCGGCCGGGCTCCGCAAGGCCGGGATGCGTCCCGACATGCCCATGGCTGTGGTGGAACGCGGCTACCGCCCCGGGCAGCGGACCACCATCGCGGACCTGGGCACCATCACCTCCGCCGCTGCCGGCTGCAGCAACCCTGCGGTGCTCGTCATCGGCGAGGTGGTACGGGTGGCTGAAGCCAACCGTGGGCATGCTGAGGCCGCCGCCGACCTGGACAGGCTGGCGGCCTCGCTGCTCGGTTCATGAAAGGATCGAACCACATGAACGCACTGGCACCCGCAGAACCCCAGATTGAAGAAACCTCCGGACAGGACGCTGCGGACTCCCCCTTGGAGGGTTTCCGCATCGGAGTGACCTCACACCGGCGCTCCCGGGACCTCATCGAGGCCTTGGAACGCCGCGGCGCTGAGGTCCTGCATGCCCCGGCGCTCAAGATCGCCCCGGTGCAGGAGGACATCCGTCTCATTGAGGACACCAAAGCCGTCATCGCCGCACGCCCGGACCTCTGCATCGCCACCACTGCCTACGGCATGCGTCGCTGGTGCGAGGCTGCCGACTCGTTTGGCATCGGCGAGGACCTGCTGGACACCCTGGCAGCCTGCCGGATGTTCGTCCGTGGGCCCAAAGCCCGGGGCGCCGTCCGCGCGGCCGGCCTTGCCGACGTCGGAATCAGCAGCGACGAAACCACCGCAACACTGGTGGACATGCTGCTGGCCGAAGGCGTGCGCGGCAAGACCGTGGCTGTCCAGCTGCACGGCTACACGGATGTCCGGCAGCTGGAGCGTCTCCGCATGTCCGGCGCCACCGTCCTGACAGTGACGCCGTACCGCTGGGTCAAGCCCGACGGAGAGGACAGGCTTCCCCGGCTCATCGAAGCTGCGTGCAGCGGGAACCTGGATGTCCTGACGTTCACCAGCGCACCCGCGGTCGACGCGATGTGGAGCACCGCCCACGAAATGGGTGTGTACAAGCAGCTGATCGAAAGCCTGAAAACCAATGTCACCACAGCAGTGGTCGGCCCGGTCACCGCGCAGCCCCTGCTCGACGCCGGTGTGACCCCGCTGATCCCGGAACGGTTCCGGATGGGCGCACTCATCAGGCTGGTCTGTGAGCACCTGGCACTTAACCACGTGCGCAGGCTTGACACGAGGTCAGGCAACATCGAGCTGCGCGGCCGCAGCCTGCGGATCGACGGGCAACAGGTTGAGCTGGCCCCCGCGCCGCTGCTGCTGCTGCGTGCCCTGCTCGGTGCCGGCGGGGCCGTGCTCTCCCGCGAATCGCTGTCGGAGCTGCTCGAACTGAGGGGCTCGGTCCACGCACTGGACATGACTGTCAGCCGCCTGCGCTCCTCCCTGCCGGACGGCCGCCTGGTGGAGACTGTGGTCAAGAGGGGCTACCGGATCCGCGTCTAGTTCCCCCGAAGGAGTTTTTGTCCAGATAATGCGTCCAAAGCCTCGTTTTGAGTGCATTATCTGGACAAAAACTCCTATTATTACCGGCTGGTAACGGGCAGCGAACAGGCGGGGAAAAGTCCGTAATGGCTGGGAAACACGCTGGAAAAGCCAGCCGCCTACGCTGGGGTTCACCAACGAATTCCCGGCCGCCCCTGCGGCCGCCTGCGAAAGGGCCAGCACATGTCCGCTCCGGCACCGTCCTCTTCCGTTTCCCCGGCCCCGCGCATCGTCATCGCCGGTGCAGGGCCCGCCGCGCAGGCGCTGGTCCGCCAGCTGGACGGTGGCAGGTTCCGCGGAACCATCACCGTACTGAGCAACCGGGATGATGCTCCGGCAGAGCTCCTGGACCTTGCAGAACTACCTCAGGTGTCGGTCCGGTTCGGCCAGCCCGCAAGCTTCATTGACCCGGCCAACCGAACTGTCACCACTGCGGACGGCATGGAATTCAGCTACGACGAACTGGTCATCGCCACCGGATCGGCTCCGGTCACGTCACCGGTGGAAGGCGCCGGGCGGTGCCTGAGCTACTCCACCATCGATGACGCCGCCCGGATCGGCGACGCCGTTAAGGAAGTCACCCGGGAGCTGGGAAGGCGGCCGCTGGGGATTCTGGTGGGCACCGGTCCCGCGGCCCGGCAGGCTGAGGCGGTGCTGCGCGCCCGCGGGGTCAGGCCCATCCGGACAACGGTCCGGCCGGACGCTGTGGTGCCCTCCATCGCGGGATCGGGTTTGGCCGCGGCCAGAATCGTCTTTGAGGACGGCAGCAGCATGAATGGTGACCTGGTGGTCCTGGCTGAAGAGCGTGTATCCCGCGACGGACTCGCCGCCAGCGCCGGACTCGCCACCGCCCCCAACGGCGGAATCGCGATCAACAAGGAGTTCAGGACCTCGGTTCCCGGCGTCTGGGCCATCGGCGACGCAGCGGCGTTCGACGGCGTCCGCCTGGGACTGCTGGTTGCTGCGGCTTCTGCAGCCGGGGCCTGCGCCACCCAGCTTTTGACGGCGGCTTCCGCTCCCCCGGTGCTTCAGACCGCCGCCTGACCGGCTATGGCAAGATGGTCACCTGACCAGCCACGGGCACCGTGGCATTTGCGGCCCACAGGGCGCCTGGAGAGGACCAACATGAACAATGAAGCCACCCCTTCCGTTCACACTGCGGGAACCGGGACCACAGGTTCCGGCAATATCGCATCCTTCATCGACCACACCCTCCTCAAGCCCGAGGCCAGCGAGGCGGACATCCTCAAGGTGTGCGCCGAAGCTGCCGAGTACCGGTTCAAATCAGTCTGCGTCAACCCCGTCTGGGTGAAAACCGCCAAGACAGCGCTCAAGGGATCCGGCGTCCTGACCTGCTCGGTAGTCGGGTTCCCGCTGGGAGCCACTCCCACCGACGTCAAGACCTTCGAGGCCCGCGGAGCGGTTTTGGACGGCGCCGACGAGGTCGACATGGTCATTAACATCGCCGCCGCCCGTGCCGGCGACAAGGGCGCACTGGTCGAAGACATCACGTCTGTGGCGGAAGCGGTGCACGCCAGCGGGGCCATCCTGAAGGTCATCATCGAAACGGCCCTCCTTGACGACGCCCAGAAGGTCCTGGCGTGTGAGGCGGCAGTGGAGGCAGGTGCTGACTTTGTGAAGACCTCCACCGGTTTCAATGGCGGCGGCGCCACGGCGGAGGACATCGCGCTGATGCGCCGGACGGTGGGTCCGGATCTCGGCGTCAAGGCCTCCGGCGGCGTACGGTCCCTCGCCGACGCGCAGGCTATGATTGCTGCAGGTGCAACACGTATTGGTGCCAGCTCCGGAATTGCGATCGTCAAGGGTGAACAGGGTTCATCCGGCTACTGACACCGGTCCGGAAGCCGCCACAATTTGGGCCCCGCGGGGCCAAGGAGGAATGAATGTCCAGCAAGACCACAGCGTCCGGCGCTACCACTGTCCAGACCCCCGAGAACGAGAACAACCTCGTCACCAGCATCCTTCTGTTTGCTGTCATGATGGCGTTCTTCCTGGGCGCGATCTACTCGCTCTCGTTCCTGACGCTTGGCAACCCGTGGCCGATGGCCGTCTGCCTGGGCCTCTTCGCCCTGGCGTTCTGGATCCCGCAGACCATTACCGGCCGCTCCGATTCCGCCGGCGAGCACTAAAGACCCTGCTGAGACACGAAGGCCGAGGCCCCCGATCTTTCCGGGGGCCTCGGCCTTTTAAGCCAATCCGCGTCAGCCGGCGCCGAAGAAACGGCCAAACACGCCCGTTCCCAGTGCCATCGCCACCGGGAAGTGCGTCGCCGCCAGTGCCGAGGCCGCCACGCACATTCCCACCATGGCGTAGGCGCTCACCGGGATCAGCACCAGCCATTCCCGCCGGGAGCCGGCCCGGCCTAGCAGCGGGACAGAAAAAGCGCCGTTGGCCCTCCAGACGTCGTTGATCACCGGCAGTTTCCTCAGGAACCTGGGCGGCTTGATGACGATCGGCCAGAGCAGCGGGACGCCTCCGGTGGTGATCATGTCACCCACGATGTGGACCACCACCCCGGTCAGCATCGAGACGGGCAGCCACGTCCACTGGTCGGGGGCGAACCACGTGACCAGTCCTGCCATCGTCAGGGCGAACACCCAGTTGCTGATGAAGCCGGACTTGGGGAACAGCTTCAGCGCTTTGGCGGCGATGTTGATCATGAACATGCACAGCAGCCCGGCACCCACCGACAGCAGTCCCCAGTCTGTCTGCAGCTGGATCTGCCCGGCCACCATGGCCAGCAGGACGAAGAACGCCGCCCCCAGCACGGAGTGGGTGCCTTGCCGGTGCCCGCCGCTGGCGTTCTCAATGCCCGCGGCAATCATGTTGGACAGCGGCGGCAGGGAGTTGGCCACCGTGCTGTGCCGGTGGTCCCAGTCGCACACGAGCGCGGTCCCCGCCGTCGCCATTCCGCCGATCAGGATTCCGGTGGCATCAAGGGGATACCAGCCCAGCGTGTACGGCCCGGTCGAGGCAATAGCTACCCACGCCGCGGCCCCTGACGCGGCGTGATGTCCTCCCATCAAGTCCTACCCCACCGCCAGCGGGGCGTCGGAAAAGATGTTGCGGATGACGCCGTTGGCCCAGTCCAGGATTTCGGCATCCTGCAGGTCCCTGCCGCCGATCTTCGCGGTCTTCGGCTTCGGGATCAGAACGGCATCGAGGGCAGGCTTGGGCTGCGCGCCGGGGTACATCCTGGCCAGTCGCATGACCTTGGACTCCGGCAGCTGCGCCGGAGAGAATTTGATGAAGTTACCCTGCAGGGCGACGTCGGAGAGCCCGGCCTCGCGGGCCCCCACCCGGAAGCGGGCCACGGCGATGAGGTTCTTGACCGGCAGCGGGGGCTCCCCATAGCGGTCCACAAGCTCGGCCTGGACCTCCTCAATGGCTTCGTTGGTGATGGCGGAGGCCAGCTTGCGGTACGCCTCCAGGCGCAGCCGCTCCCCCGGCACGTAGTCGTGCGGCAGATGGGCGTTCACCGGCAGCTCGATCTTCATCTCGGCGGCCTTTTCCTCGGCGTCGCCGCGGTAATCTGCCACCGCCTCCCCCACCAGACGGATGTAGAGGTCGAAGCCCACACCCTGGATATGGCCGGACTGCTCGCCACCCAGCAGGTTGCCCGCGCCGCGGATTTCGAGGTCCTTCATGGCCAGTTGCATGCCGGCACCAAGTTCATTGTGCGTGGCCACGGCTTTGAGCCGCTCCAGTGCCACCTCGCCCAGCGGCTTCTCGGACGGGTACAGGAAGTACGCGTAGGCACGTTCCCGGCCACGGCCCACCCGGCCACGGAGCTGATGCAGCTGCGAGAGGCCGTACTTGTCAGCGCCGTCCACGATCAGGGTGTTGGCGTTGGAGATGTCCAGGCCTGTTTCGATGATGGTGGTGCACACCAGCACGTCGAACCGCTTCTCCCAGAAGTCCACGATGATCTGCTCCAACCGGCTCTCGGACATCTGCCCGTGCGCCACTTCCACGCGTGCTTCCGGAACGAGTTCCCGGATTTTCGCCGCCGTCCGTTCGATGGTGGACACGCGGTTGTGCACCAGGAACACCTGGCCCTCGCGCATCAGTTCGCGGCGGATGGCTGCCGAGGTCTGCTTGTCCGTGTACGGGCCCACGTAGGTGAGCACCGGGTGGCGTTCCTCCGGCGGCGTGGCGAGTGTGGACGTTTCCCGGATACCCGTCAGGGACATCTCAAGCGTGCGCGGGATCGGCGTGGCGCTCATGGCCAGCACATCCACGTTGGTGCGCATCTTCTTCAGCGCTTCCTTGTGCTCCACCCCGAAGCGCTGCTCCTCGTCCACGATCACCAGGCCCAGGTCCTTGAACGCGAAGTCCTTGGACAGCAGGCGGTGGGTGCCGATAACAACGTCCACGGAGCCGCTCTTGACGCCCTCCACGGTCTCCTTGGATTCCTTGGCCCCCTGGAAACGCGAGAGTGCCTTGACCCGGAGCGGGAAACCGGAGAAACGCTCGGTAAAGGTCTCATAGTGCTGCTGGGCGAGCAGCGTGGTGGGCACCAGGACCGCCACCTGTTTCCCGTCCTGGACCGCCTTGAAAGCGGCCCGCACGGCGATCTCCGTCTTGCCGTAGCCGACGTCGCCAGACACCAGGCGGTCCATGGGAATCTCCCGCTCCATGTCCGCCTTGACCTCATTGATAGTGGTCAGCTGGTCCGGAGTCTCCACATACGGAAAGGCCTCCTCCAGCTCCCGTTGCCAGGGCGTGTCAGGCCCGAAGGCGTGGCCGCGGGAGGCCATCCGCGCGGAGTACAGCCGGATGAGTTCGCCGGCGATCTCCTTGACGGCCTTGCGGGCCTTGGACTTGGTACTGGCCCAGTCCGAACCACCCATCTTGCTGAGCACAGGCGTGTCGCCGCCGACGTAGCGGGTGACCTGGTCCAACTGGTCCGTGGGGACAAACAGCCGGTCCCCGGGGGCGCCGCGCTTGGACGGGGCGTACTCCAGGACCAGGTACTCGCGGACGCCGTCGCCGCCACCGGCAACCCTGCGCTGGATCAGCTCCACGAACCTGCCGATCCCATGCTGTTCGTGCACGACGTGGTCGCCGCCCACCAGCTGCAGCGGGTCCACGGCGTTCCGCCGCTTAGACGGCATCCGCCGCATGTCCTTCGTGGAGCTGGCAGAGGTGCGTCCCAGCAGGTCGGCTTCGGTCAGCAGGCCCAGCTTGAGGCTGTCCAGGACAAAACCGCGTCCGACGGCGGCGGTGGTCACTTCGATGATGCCCGCCTGGGGTTCCTGGTCAAGGGTGTCCACCCTTGCGCAGGGGATGTCGGCGTCGTGGAAGAGTTCCGCCAGGCGCTGGGCAGGTCCGGGGCCTTCGGTGGCCACCACGATGCGCCACTGGTCCCGGACGTGCGAGCCGATGAAGTCCATCATTTCGGCGACGTCGCCCTGGTACCCGCGGGGTTCCCGCGCGTGGAGGTTCAGGACATCGATCTCCGGCAGCAGTTCCTCGTCCGTTGCAAGGGACGTAATGGACCACCAGGAGACCTCGTGGTCCAGGGAGGAGCTGCGGGTGTCGGCCAGGGACCGGAAGCTGGCGGAGTGCAGGGCCGCTGATGCCTGCGAGCTCAAGTCCAGGGGCGCTGTTCCGCCGTCGGACGCGGTGGACCATGCCGCCTCGAGGAACTCTTCGTTGGTGGCGGCAAGATCGTGTGCGCGGGTGCGGACCTTTTCCGGTTCTATGACCACGGAGATGGAACCGGCGGGCAGCTGCTCCACAAACGGGACCATCGCATCCACCAGCACCGGCGCCAGTGACTCCATGCCTTCCACGGTGATCCCGCCGGCGATCTTCTCCAGCATGTCAGCGGCCGCGGGGAGCTGCTGCTTGAGGGTCGCCGCCCGGGACATCACCGACGGCGTGATCAGGATTTCACGGCAGGGCGGGGCGTGCAGGACAGTGGGGTGATGCAGGCCGGGTGAGGACAGCGAGCGCTGGTCAGCGACGGCGAACCAGCGCATTTGGTCCACCTCGTCACCGAAGAACTCCACCCTGATGGGATGGTCCTCGGTGGGCGGGAAAACATCGATGATGCCGCCGCGGACGGCAAACTCGCCACGGTGCGTGACCATGTCCACCCTCGCGTAGGCAGCGTCGGCGAGGCTCCGCACAACATCGGAGAACGGCTTTTCCTGGCCAACGGTCAGGGTGACCGGAACCAGGTCACCCAATCCGGCGACGATGGGCTGGACCACCGCGCGGACCGGCGCCACTACCACCCGCAGGGCTCCCGCCGTCGAGGTTTCCGGGTGCGCCAGCCGGCGCAGGACGGACAGCCGCCGTCCCACGGTGTCTGAACGCGGCGAGAGCCGCTCGTGGGGCAGGGTTTCCCAGCTGGGGAACTCAGCCACCGCATCGGCCGGGAGATAAGCACGCAGGGCGGCTGTCAGGTCCTCTGCTTCGCGTCCCGTCGCGGTGACTGCCAGCACCACAGCCGGGTTCCCGCCGTCGGACGTTCCCCCTGCGTCGCCGGCTGCGGCCAGGCCGTCTGCCATTTCTGCCAGCAGGACGGCACGGAGGCCGGCCGGTGCGCTGATCTGGTAGTCCTGGCCCCGGACGTCGAAACCCCTGGCGGCCTCGGCCCTGACCCGGGCGAAAGACTGGTCCTCGGCCAGGACACGGCGCAGTCCATCAAGCGGCGGACCGGGATGGGACGTACCGGTGCGGGAGGCGCTCGGGCTCATGGCAGAAACTCCTGTGGGTCTTCAAGGGGATCGCAGGCAACGCGAAAACCCGAAATTCGCTTTCGAATCCCGGGTAGTCCCAGCCTACCCCTGCCACACGACAGATTACGCTTTCAGGACCGATGGCCGTCCGGACGCCTTGCCGCTCCGAATCGCACAGTGACCGAATCGCACAGTGACACGAAGGAGCCAGCATGACGGGCACAACTGAGAGATCACAAGGTGACGCAGCCAAAACCGTGCTGGTTACGGGTGCAACCGGCTACATCGGCGGCAGGCTCGTCCCGCGGCTCCTGGAGGCCGGCCACACGGTGAAGGTGCTGGTCCGGACACCGGCCAAGGTCGCCGGCGTGCCGTGGCTGGATGACGTTGAGGTGGTCCAGAGCAGCCTTGACGACGGCGGGGCGCTGCGGACGGCGCTGACAGGGGTCGACGTGCTGTACTACCTCGTCCATTCCATGGCCGCCGGCGCAGGCTTCGAGTCCAAGGAAAAGGCCATGGCGGAGACCGCCGCCCATGCGGCCGCCGATGCGGGGGTCAGCCGGATCGTCTACCTGGGCGGCCTGCACCCCTCCAGCGGGGAGTTGTCGACCCATATGCGCTCCCGGGAAGCTGTCGGCAAAGCCTTCCTTGACAGTCCCGTGGACGCGGTGGTCTTCCAGGCCGGGGTGGTGATCGGTTCGGGATCTGCCTCCTTCGAGATGATCCGGCACCTGTCCGAAGCCCTGCCGCTGATGCCGGCGCCCAGCTGGGTCCGCAACAAGATCGAAGCCATCGCCGTCCGGGACGTGCTGCATTACCTCGTGGGCGCCGCCTCCCTGGCGGGGCCGGTCAACCGCACGTTCGACATCGGCTGCCGGCAGGTGCTGAGCTACGCGGGCATGATGAAGGAGTACGCCGTCGAAGCCGGCCTGCCGCACCGCGTAGTGCTCGCCCTGCCCATTCCCGCGCCCCGGCTCGCCGGCATGTGGGTGGCCCTGACCACGCCCATCCCGCTGTCCATGTCCCTGCCGCTCGTCGAATCACTGCAACACGACGCCGTATCCCGCGAGCACGACATTGATTCCTTCATCCCCGTGCCTGCGGGCGGACTGACTCCGTACCGGCGCGCGGTTGCCTTCGCCCTCGGAAAGGAGCGGGACGGCCAGGTGGAGACCACCTGGGCCAATGCCGGAGCCGACGCCGATCCCCTGCCCAGCGATCCGGACTGGGCCGGCCACACGGTCTTCGTGGACGAAAAGACCTTCCATGGGAACGTTGATCCTGCCCATGTCTGGACCGTCATCGAGGGCATCGGCGGCCGGAACGGCTGGTACTCCCTGCCGCTCGCGTGGCAGGTGCGGGGCTGGCTGGATAAGCTCACCGGCGGCGCGGGGCTCCTGCGCGGACGCCGGCACCCAAGCGGTCTCGCTTCCGGCGAAGTGGTGGACTGGTGGCGCGTGGAACACATTGACCGCGGCAAAATGCTGCGCCTGAGGGCAGAGATGCGCGCCCCCGGACGCGCCTGGCTGGAACTGTCCGTGGAGCCCGACGGCGCGGGCAGCCGCTACCGGCAGCGGGCCATTTTCTTCCCGAAGGGCCTCAGTGGGAGGCTCTACTGGCTGGCC
Organism: Arthrobacter sp. B6; assembly: GCF_001663775.1. Classification (GTDB taxonomy): domain Bacteria; phylum Actinomycetota; class Actinomycetes; order Actinomycetales; family Micrococcaceae; genus Arthrobacter. Next base: position 1,094,601 of record NZ_KV467168.1, read on the forward strand.
GTGCTTCCCTTCCACAGCCTTATTTTTCCGGCGATGTCGCGCAATATCACGGCCGCCGCCCGGAAACTTGCCAGTGCGGAAGAGGCGCCTGGAACCCCGTAGGATGTGGGAAGCAAAAAGCGTTCTGACCCCAGATCCTACGGAGGACCCATGGCACTGAGTGCAACCACTACCCTTCCCCACGCCGTCGACAGCGTCGCTGCCGTTTTCATCAACGAGGACTTCCAGCGGCACACGAGTGAATTTGTAGGCGGGACACTGGAGTCCTTCGCGGTGGACGGCGATACTGCAGGAGCCTTCAGCACCACCTCCGTCCGCACCCTGCCCACTACCCGCCTGCCGGAGATCGCCCGCAAGTTCGTGGGTGACAAGCTCACGGTGACCCAGGTGGAGAACTGGGACGCCCCTGCTGCGGACGGTTCCCGCCAAAGTAACATCACGCTGAAGATCGCCGGCGCTCCCCTTGACGTGACGGCAGTCCAGCGGCTCGTTGCAGAAGGCGGCAGCACCCGCGTTGAGCTGGAAGGCAACGTGACCTCGTCCGTCCCCTTCCTCGGCGGAAAGATCGCCGATGCTGCCGAGCCCATGGTCGCGAAGGCCCTGAACATCCAGTCACAGCAGGCCCAGGCCTGGCTGGAAAGCCACTGACGCCATGCAGCTCCCCTTGTTCGCGGCCATTCTGCTGATCATCGCAGGCACCTGGTCGCTGGCAGTCTGGCCGCAATTCCTGCGCCGGGTGATGAAGGATCCCCGGGCGCGGGACGCCGCCGGCAAGGCAACGAAGTTCCTCAATGTGCACCTGGTGCTCGTCAGCATCTCGATGGTGCTGGGGGCGGCAACGGCAGTGATCGGGATAATAGCCCTGCTGGGCTAAGCCGCCTGGTTCAGGGCATCCTCGGCCGCCACCCAGGAGATCATGGCGCACTTGACCCGGGCGGCGTAACGGGCCACGCCTTCGAAGGCGGCTGCGTCGCCCAAAACCTCAGGATCGGCGTGGATCTTGCCGCGGGACCGCAGGACCTCGCGGAAACTGTCGATGACCGCGTGGAGTTCTGCTACGGAGAGCCCTTCGGCCAGCTCGCTCAGGACAGAGGCTGAGGCCATGGAGATGGAACAGCCCTCACCGTCCCAGGAAACTTGTGCGACTTTGCCGTCTTCAACCGCAACGCGAAGGGTGACCTCGTCGCCGCACACGGGATTGAGCTGGTGCGACTGCCCGGTGGCCGCGCCCTCGGGCGCGGCCACGCCGGCCAGGCCGCTGCCGTGGCGGACTTTGGAATGGTCGAGGATGATCTGCTGGTACAGCTGGTCAAGGCTCATTTTCAGTTACCTTCGGTACTCGCTCTAGACGCGGAAATAGGACCGGACTCCGGCGACGGATTCCAGGAACGCGTCGACGTCGTCGGTGGTGTTGTACAGGTACGCGCTGGCCCGTGTCGTTGCGGTCAGTCCCAGGCGGCGGTGCAGCGGCTGGGCGCAGTGGTGCCCCACCCGGACGGCGATGCCCTGCGAATCGAGGAACTGGCCGACGTCGTGGGCGTGCACTCCCTCAACGTCGAAAGCCGCGAGGCCGATCCGTTCCTGCCCTGCGGCAGGACCCAGGACCCGTACCCCCGGGATGTTTTCCAGGCCCGCCACCATACGCTGGCCCAGCTCAGACTCCCACCGATGGACGCGGTCCAGACCGGTTTCCGTGAGGTAGTTCGCCGCTGCCGCGAGGGCAACCGCCTGGGAAATCCGCTGCGTTCCGGCTTCAAACCGCTGCGGAGCCGGGAGGTACTCGGCCTGCTCCATGGTGACAGTAGTGATCATGGAGCCACCGGTCAGGAACGGCGGCAGGGCGTCCAGGAGCTCCTGCTTGCCGTACAGCACCCCGATTCCTGTGGGCGCAAGCATTTTATGGCCGGAAAAGACGGCGAAATCCACGTCAAGGGCCTTCACGTCCAAGGGCAGATGCGGAGCGGACTGGCAGGCGTCCAGGACAACCAGGGCCCCGGCTTTCCGGCCCAGTGCCACCAGTTCCTGAACGGGATTGATGGTCCCCAGCACATTGGACGCATGGGTGAAGGCAAGGACTTTCGTCCTGCTGTCCAGAATTTCGGCGGCCAGGTCCATCCGCAGCCTGCCGGCATCGTCGATGGGGATAAAACGGAGCGTGGCACCGGTCCGGAAGGCAAGCTCCTGCCAGGGGATGAGATTGGCGTGGTGCTCCATCTCCGTGACCACAATCTGGTCACCCGGTCCTACAGCCAATTCCTGGAGCCTGGCATCGCCGCGCCCGTGCGCTGCCCACAATGCAGCGTTGGACAGTGCGTAGCTGACAAGGTTGAGGCCCTCGGTGGCATTGGACGTCCACACCGTTTCGGAGTAGTCGGCGCCAATGAAGTCGGCCACAGTCTGGCGGGCGTCTTCGAAGACCTCGGTGGCTTCCACGGCAAGGAAGTGGGCACCGCGGTGCACAGCAGCGTTCCGTTGCTCGTAGAACTCCTGTTCCGCCTCAATCACGCTAAGCGGGTTCTGGGAGGTAGCGCCGGAATCCAGGTACACCAGCGGACGGCCGTTCACCAGTTGCCCAAGCACGGGGAAGTCGTTCCGGATCCGCATCACTTCGGCATTGTCCATGGCCGGCAAAGCCCGTTCCAGCGTGGCTGGGGTTGTTACTACGGCCAAAACTCACTCCTTGAGATGTCAATGGATGACACTCAATTGTCCCACAGCACGACTGTGGCGGCGCCCCTGCGGGGGCAGCCGCCACAGTCGTTCCGGGCTTCAGCCGGAGAGTGGAGGGCCGGCGACGGCTGGGGGGAGAGCCTCGGTCTCAGAAGACTCTGACGTCGCCGGCCCCGTCTCGGTCCGGCCCTTGGGAGCCGGAAGTTGTAGTGCGAAGAGGCCTTTACTAAGTCTGGCAGCGGGGTCTGCGGCTTGTTTCGATCCGCTTTCTTCCTGCTTGTATTAGTAAATCGTGCCGGGCCGCCGAGTACACGAGTAGGGGGTACTCGACTTTTTCGCGCCGTTACTACGGGTTACGCGGTGCCGATACGCGCATTTGGCAACCAACCACCTAGGAGGTCCCCGGGCACACCCAACCACCCCGCGACCGGCGGGAAATGGCGGCTGGGGCGGGAATTCTGTTTGCGTTGCCTACTTTGGCAGGGCCGAGGCCAGCTCGTCGCGGCTGCGGACGCCCAGCTTGACATAGGTTCGGTACAAGTGGCCTTCCACTGTGCGCACTGACACCATGAGCCGCTGGGCAATCTCCCGGTCGGTGAGGCCCTGTACGGCCAGCTCCACGATGTCCTGCTCGCGCCGGGTCAGGTGCACTGCCGGCGCCGCGGCGATGAAGTGCCCTTCCCGGAACCGCTCACCCAATTCGTGGTCGCATTTCTCCCGGAGGGCGATTGCCTGCCGGGACCGCCGCCGTTCGCCGGACTGTTCCAGAACAGTGCTGGCCCTGGCGTAGGACTCCCGGGCCAGGTTGACGAATCCGCTCGCTTCAAGGTTCGCGGCAGAGTCCATCAGGGCATCGGCGTCTTCGGACTCCCAGTTCCGGGCCAGCGTCAGCAGGGCTGCCGCCCACCGGCCTTCAACCTTCCCCGCGAGGGCCGGCACCAGTGGAATAACGGAGTGGTCACCCAAGTCCCAGCAAATGGCCAGTAGCTCAAGGTTCATCCCCTCCCGGATCGAGACTTCAGAGGTGGTTGCCAGCGTGTGGATGGAGGCCAGGCCCTTTCCGTCACGGGCCACGTACTCTGCCGCCGCAGCGGCATACGCCTTCGCGAGGAGCTCGTTGGCGGGTGTGCCGGTGGTTGCGCCTTTGTAGTCCAGCTCCAGCCGCGCGGCCTGCGCGGCATCACCGAGCCGTGCCGCAACGTAGAAGCCCAGCGATGAACCGAACCGGAACAGCTGGAGCGGGTCATTGAGCCTGAGTGCTTCGACGGCCGGAAGCAGCAACTGGTAGGCACGTTCTATCCGGCCCTGCCGCAGCAGCGAGTAACCCCTGAGGAGCTGAACACCGCCGTTGAAGCACGCTGCCCCGGCGGCCTGCTCTTTCGCGTAGTTGGCCAGCTCCCGTTCGGCCGACTCCCACTCACCCACGGCCAGGTAGTCCATGACCAGGCGGCCCAGGACAAATTCGTTGAAAAAGAACACACCGTCGCGGAGCGTCGGAAGTTCCGAGGCGGCCAGCAATGCGGCATCGAGGCCCTGGACGCCGCGTCCCGCCGCCGAGAGCGCATGGGAGTGAAGCGCGAGTCCGATGGCCCGGAGGGCGTCATCAGCCGGTTCTGCGGGGTTGCGGCCCCTAATGTCCTGGACAACCTCACCCAGGGCGTTGTGGTCGCCGGCTTCGCCGAGCTCCAGGAGGTGCAGCATCTGGTCCTGCCAGGGCCGCCCGAGGTCGGGATAAGCAGGGGAATGGCTTGGCGTGCCGGATTCCGCTTCCGCCGGGCGGGCGGAGGAAGGTCCTTGCAGCAGTCCGGCTTGGCGCAGGAGCTCACGGGATTCAGCGACAATCGCTGCCACTGGCTGTCCCAGGGCCTGATGAGCGGCTATGCGCAGCAGCAGGACGTGGGCCGCCTCGGAACTGTCCGTAACCTCCAGCCAGCACCGATCCAGCGCATTGGCTGCCTCGGCATAGTGGGCCTCGTTGAACAGGGCCCTTGCCTGAATTGCGCGGGCGCGCGGTGCCAGAAGGGGATCCTGCACCCTGGCGGCCATCGTGCGGGCGCTCCGGTTCCGGAACCCGGCGATGGCAGTGGCAGCCGCCTCAAGCAGTTCAGGTTCTGCCACCTTTAGCCCGCACTCCAGCGCCCATTCGGCGGCCCGCAGCCTGCCTTCCGCGCTCGACGGCGGAGCCTCCTGCTGGGCGCGGAGCTTTTCAAGCAGCTGCAGGCTGCGTGAGACGGACACGCTTTTCCTGACGGCCTCACCGATGACGGCGTTCCACACCCTCAGCACGGCAGGGCTGCCGTTGCCTTCCACGAGCGTCTGCTGGTCCAAGAGGGTACGGACCAGCTCGGCTCCGCAGATGTCCTCAATCACCTTGCGGCTCACGGGCTCGGCCAGCGCAACCAGCTTCAGTGCTTCCTGTTCCTCAGGCCGGCGCCGGAGGAGGTCCTTGGAGACCACGGCCGTAAGTCTGGCGCCGTCGGAAGGCAGCGGCCCAAGCAGCATCCAAATGCCGTTCCGTTTGGCGAGTACCCCCTGCTCTGCAGCGTCGTGGAGCAGGGCGTCCAGGATCCGGGGGTTGCCCCCTGAGGCGCTCCAGATGGAGTCAACCGTCCCGGCGGGTACAGTGCCGTCCAGGATGTGCGCAAGGACTTCTTCGATCTGCTCCCGGTTGAGCGGCCGCAGGTCCACCCGGTCAGCCAGGCCGTCGTACCAGAGCTGGTCCAGTGGCTGCGGCAGCCCAGGGCGCGGCCTGCCGGCGGCCACGACGCTCGCCCAGCCGGCCGAGATCATGTCTGCCACTATGCCTGCACTGGCGTCGTCGAGGTGATGGGCGTCGTCGACCACCAGCAGCAGCGGGGTGTCTTTGCCGTTCTTGAGTTTCTCGAAATACGTCCATACGGACCGGAGTACGGCCACCGGGGAGACGGAGTCCTCCGCCGTCAGCTCTGCCGTGTACGGAGTCAGCACACCAAAGGGCACGCCTGACAGGGACGAACTGCCGTGAATCCGCAAAACGATCATTTCCGGGGATAGTCGCTCGGTGATGGCTTCGGCCAGGGCTGACTTCCCGATGCCGGGCCCTGCCATCAGGAAGACGGCCAGGCTGGTACGGCTGCGGATGATGTTGCAGATGCGGTCCAGCGGCTCCCGCCGTCCCGTAAGAAGGCGGGCCGCCGTGCCCGGTCTGGGTGCGTTGCCGTTAGACGAGTCCAGTCAGATCACCCCTGGAAGTTACTCCGAGTTTGGTGAAGACCTGGTACAGGTGGCCTTCAACGGTACGGACCGAGACGCCCATTTCAAGTGCGATGTCCCGGTTGGACGCTCCCCTTCCGGCCAGCCGTGCAATCTGGCGCTCCCTGCTTGTCAGCAGGGGGCTGCCGCTGCTCGGCACAATCGGAAGGTTGGCGACGGTGGCAGCCAGTATATCCAGCCGCGCCTGCGCAGTCCTGGCCGACACGGAGTCACCGACCTGGCGTGCGTAGTCCACGGCAAGCGCCATGCACCGTGCTTCCACGGCGTCCAGTTCGAGGGTGGCCGCGAGCTCGCCGCCGGTCAGCAGGACCTTCGCGTCCTTGGTCCTGCTGCCCACGGCGATCAGGCGGGAGATCTCCGCCAATGGCCCCTGCCGGTGTGCCGCCACCTGCTCCATAAGCCTGAACTCGGCATCGGTGGCGTTGATGGTGGCTCCCAGCAGACTGATGCCGGCCAGTGTGAATCGTCCGGCCTCGATGTTCCGGCGCGCGGACTCCTTGAGCCGGGTCGCGGCGTCGTTCTCCCCGAGCCACCGGCCCGCCATGTCAGCGCAGAATTCGATGATGCTGCCGGTCAGGAAGTCACACGGGCCCGCGGAGCGGTGAAGCTTCTCCAAGTACCTGCGTGCCTGGCCTGCGTTCCCGATCTGGGCGTACGCCAAAGCGGTCGCGGCGTAGGCGGAACGGAGGGAGCTTTGCACGGGCCGGAGCTCCAGCTGGGCCGCGGCGGACAGCAACGGATCGAGGGCAGCGGCTCCCCTCCCGGAATATACGTAGGCTATGCCCGCAGCCAGCTCGGTGGCGGCGCTCCGGTACGGGAGCCGGTGCGCCCCACGTGTCCCGGGCGGATCAAGGAGGTCGATGCAGCGGCGCCACTGCCCAGCGATCAGCAGGACAGAGTACGCGCGGCTGGTGTACTCCTCGCGGAGGCCCACGATCTCCGCAGCGTCCGAGATCTGCCCGCCGAGCGCCCGCATCAGGCTCAGGGCGTCCATTTCGCGCCCGGTCAGGGACAGCGCAGTCATGAGAATGACGGAGGCATTCATCCTGAACGAGACGTCGGGGTTGCTGGCGGCATCAGAGGCAGCTTCGAGGGCGGGAACCATGGACGCGAAGTCGCCCACGAAAGCCTTGTATTCAAATTCGCTGAGGCTGATGCGGTTGGCGGCCACGGCCTGCGCGGACGGCCAACCGGCCGCCAGCTCCGGGCCCACACCCAGCCGTGTCCTTGCCTCGGCCAGCATGCCCGGTACCTTCCCCGTATGTTCCGGCAGCCAGACCATAACCGTGGACTTGGCCGCCACCACCTGGGCGTATTCCTCTGCGTCCAGGTTGTCCAGCTGAGGCTGGGTAATGTCGTCGAGGGCGGCCATGGCCTGAATGGGCAGATCCAGCAGGAGGTACGCCGCGGCCTTCTGCCGCTGTCCAGCCACCCACTGGGGGTCATTCCGGGTCAGGGTCTCGGCGTAGGTGAGGGCAGAATGCGGGTCGAAGAGCTGGACGGAGGCTTCTGCGGCGGCCAGAGCCATGGCGGGGCTAAGTTCCGCCTCGCACTCGCGAGTCCAGGCCGCAAAGGCCATCAGCTCCTCCACGGTCATGGAGGCGGGGTCCGGTTCCTTGCCGCCCAGCAACTGCGTCCGGAGTTCCCGGCGCCGGGCGATGCTGAGCCATGAGCGGACGACGTCGCCAAGGTACTTTTCACGGAGGGAGACCCAGCGGCTGTCAGTTCCATCGATCTTGAGGAGGCATGCGTCTTCCATGTCTGCCACGATGCCGGCACCAAAGATCGACGTGAGGCGGGACAGTTCCACGCTGCGGGCACAGGAGAGCATTTCGATGACGCCACGTGTCTCCGGTGTCTTCCGCGCCCACCTGGAACGCACGATGTCATCCAGGCTGGCCGCGCCGTCGAGCACTACCTTGTCACGCAGGGTCCAAACGGAATCCGAGAGCACCAGGTTCCCGGATAGCTGCTGCTCCGTCACCAGGGCTTTCAACAGCAGGGGGTTTCCGCCCACCATGCTGTGGTAGATGCTCACCAGGGAGGCCGAAACGCGGTGGCCCAGCAAGGACAACAGCACCTGGCGGGTTTGCAGCTCGTTCAGGTTGTCCAGCCTGACTTCGGTCAGGCGGCGCTCGGTGAGCAGCCAATGGAAATCCGCCGGCAGGTCACTGCTCTTAGGCGCGACAGCGACGATCCGGGCTGTCCCGGTCAGGAGGATGTTCAAGAGGACGCCGGCGCTCATGTCATCGATGCTGCCCGCGGTGTCCAGGGTGATAACGCAGGGCCGCCCCGCTGCGTCGCTCCTGATCAGGGACGTGATGCCACGGAGGATGGCCGTCGGGGAACCCATGTAAGCCTGGGGAAGCCGCGCCAGCAGGGAGGACAGGCAGCTGTAGGGGGTCTTGGAGGCAGGATGGCCGCTGCGCAGCTGGAGAGCCCAGATGTCCGGGCCCAGTTCGGCAACCGCCGTCCGCGCCAAGGAGGATTTTCCCACTCCCCGGCCGCCGGTGATGATCACACCCAAGGAGTTTTTGCTGGTCAGGGCTGTACGAACGGCTTCGAGGTTGGCACTCCGGGCAGGTACGGACCATCGCTGGTGCTCGGACTGTGCGGCTGTGTCCGTGTGCACCTCAACATCGTTGAGCGTTGACCCACGTCCCCAGCTGAGTGGCTCGATTGACATGAACTTATCCCCTAGATCCCGCTCTAGCGGGGATAAAGCCCCATCGCTCCCCCGCTTACGAAGAAGACTACCCCGAGGTACTGACTACTAGACAGCAAACAGGCGATTAAGTTTTATTTTGCTAGAGCTGGGACTTTGCCGGATGGAACTTCTGCTGCGCGGCGGTCAGGCCTTCCCTGACCAGCACATCCACAGCGTCTGCCGCTTCATCGAGCAGGAACGGCAACTCCTTGCGCTCCGCCGTTCCGAAATCACGGAGAACATAGTCGGCGGTGTCCATCCGCCCCGGCGGACGTCCGACTCCCACCCGGACCCGCAGGTAGTCCTTGGTGGAGAGGGCCTTTGACATGTCGCGCAGTCCGTTGTGCCCGCCTTCACCGCCGCCGCACTTCAATTTGACGGTGTTAAAAGGTATGTCGATCTCGTCGTGCACTGCGACGACATGGTCCGGTGAGATGCCGTAAAAGTTTGCCAGTGCTGCGACGGGGCCGCCGGAGACATTCATGTAGCTCATGGGCTTGGCCAGTACGACGCGGGGACCGCCGATCCCAAGGCGGCCTTCGACGACCTGGGCCCGGGCACGATGCGTCTTGAAACTGCCGCCGATCCGGCCGGCCAGCTCGTCCAGGACCATCTGGCCTACGTTATGCCTGTTGCCTTTGTACTCGGCCCCGGGATTCCCGAGGCCAACGATCAGCCACGTGTCAGTCATGCGTCAATCCTAAGGTGGGAAAACGGCAGTGGCCGGATCCCTGTGGGGATCCGGCCACTGCAGGTGTGGTCCGAAATTACTCGGCTGCTGCTTCGGAGGACGCCTCAGCGGCGCCTTCGGATGCCTCTTCGTCAGTGACCTCGGTGGCCTCGGAGATGTTGACAACCAGCGCGTCAGCGTCGGCCAGCAGGACGGCGCCCTTCGGGAGGACCAGGTCGGAAGCGTGGATGTGCTCGCCGGCGCTGCGGCCTTCGATGCTCACCTCGACGGCGGTGGGCAGGTGGGTTGCCTCAGCTTCGAGGGAGATGACGGTGAGTTCCTGGTTGTAGACGTTGCCCGGAGCAAGCTCGCCAACAACGTGCACAGGGATGTCAACGGTGACCTTTTCGCCCTTGCGGACGGTCAGCAGGTCGATGTGCTCGATGATCTGCTTGATGGGGTCGCGCTGGACATCCTTGACGAGTGCCAGGTGGCCTTCGCCGTTGATGTCCAGGGACAGCAGGGCGTTGGCGGTGCGGACAGCCAGGGTGGTGGCCTTGGCCGGCAGGGTGATGTGGATCGGCTCTGCGCCGTGGCCGTAGATGACGGCCGGGATCTGGCCGGCCATGCGGGCGCGGCGGGCGAAGCCCTTGCCGAATTCGGTGCGGACTTCTGCTGCGAGCTTCTGCTCAGACATGTATTTCTCCTTGAAGACTAAACGGTGTTCAGCAAGGGCGGAGGTCTGTTGCGACCTTCAACGCCGGGCGGCCCGCAGGCTGCCCTTCAAGAAGGGAGGTTCAGACCCAGTCGATAACGGAGACCTGCAGTCCGGTTTCCGTGGATACGGCTACCAGATGCTCTCCCTCGCCAAGGTTTCGTGGATCAGCTTACCAGCGCAGGGCCCACTTACTGAAAACGGGCCCCACGCGGGGGGCGTCTGAGTGTCAGGCGTTGCCGTCGAACAGGCTGGTGACGGATCCGTCGTCGAACACTTCGCGGATGGCGCGTCCAATCAGGGGCGCGATGGACAGCACGGTCAGCTGCGGGAAGCGCTTGTTGGGGGGAATGGGCAGCGTATCGGTGACAACCACTTCACGGGCGCCCGACTCGGACAGCCGGCGGGCCGCGGGGTCGGAGAAGACGGCGTGGGTGGCCGCGATAATGACATCTTTGGCACCGGCATTCTTGAGCACCTGGACGGCACCGGAAATGGTTCCGCCTGTGTCGATCATGTCGTCGATCAGGACACAGGTGCGGCCTTCGATCTGGCCCACGACGGTCTTGGACACGGCCTGGTTCGGAACGGTCAGGTCGCGGCTCTTATGGACAAACGCCAGCGGGGCGCCGCCCAGGCGCTCTGCCCACTGCTCGGCCACCCGGACGCGGCCTGTGTCCGGGGAGACCACCGTGATGTTGTCCGCTGCGACCCGTGTGCGGATGTAGTCGGCCAGCAGCGGGATGGCCATGAGGTGGTCCACGGGGCCGTCGAAGAACCCCTGGATCTGCGACGTGTGCAGGTCAACGCTCATGATGCGGTCGGCACCGGCGGTCTTGTACATGTCGGCAACCAGGCGGGCCGAGATCGGCTCGCGGCCGCGGCCCTTCTTGTCCTGGCGGGAGTAGGGGTAGAAAGGCGAAACCACGGTGATGCGCTTGGCGGATGCCCGCTTCAGCGAATCAATCATGATCAGCTGCTCCATCAGGTGGTTGTTGAGCGGTGCAGGGTGTGCCTGGATAACGAAGGCATCGGTGCCGCGGACGCTCTCGCCGGCACGCACGTAAATTTCCCCGTTGGCGAAGTCGTAAGCGTCGATGGGCAGCAGCTCGGTTCCCAGTTCCTTGGCGATCTCCCGGGCAAGCTCGGGGTGTGCCCGCCCTGCGGCAAGCACCAGCTTCTTCTCGCCGCGCGCCGTAATTTCGGTCATTGTTGCTTGCCCTCTTCTGTAGGTGCCTGGGTACTTGAGGAATCTTCGGTGGCCGCCTGGGCAAGCTCAGCGGAGCGCGTGCCGGGCCGGTTCGCCAGAACCCAGCCTTCGGAGTTCCGCTGCGCGGCGAGCGTCACTGCCAGGGCACCCGCCGGAACGTCCTTGCGGATCACGGCGCCGGCGCCGCTGTAGGCCCCGTCGCCCACGGTGACAGGGGCGACAAACACCGTATTTGAACCTGTGCGGACGCCTGACCCGATGACGGTGCGGTGCTTTTTCTCGCCGTCGTAGTTGGCGGTGATGTTGCCGCACCCGATGTTGGTGTCCTCGCCGATTTCGGCGTCGCCGGCATAACCCAGGTGGGACAGTTTGGAGCCGCGGCCGATCGTGACGTTCTTGGTTTCGTAGAAGGCGCCGATCTTGCCGGTCTCGCCCAGGACAGTGCCGGGACGGAGGTACGTGAAAGGCCCGACGGCGGCGTCCGCGCCGATAACCGCACCCGAACCGTGCGTCCGGGTCACCTTTGCCCCCGCACCGATGCTGACGTCGGTCAATGTGGTGTCCGGACCAACGACGGCGTCCCGCGCCACCGTGGTGGTGCCGTGCAGCTGGGTGTTGGGCAGGATCCGGACGTCCTCATCCAGTGTGACGGTGGAATCGACCCACGTGGTGGAAGGATCAACCACGGTGACACCGGCCCGCATCCACGCCTCAACTGTCCGGCGGTTCAGTTCCGCGCCGAGGGCCGACAGCTGGACGCGGTCGTTGGCGCCCTCCACCTGCCAGCGGTCCTCGGTGACGACGGCGGCAACCCGGCCGCCTGCCTCCCTGGCCAGCCCCAGGACGTCCGTGAGGTATTTTTCGCCCTGGGAGTTGTCGGTAGTGACGTGGACAAGCGCGTCGCGCAGGACGGCGGCGTCGAAAGCGTAAATTCCCGAGTTGACCTCACGGATGAGCCGCTCAGTTTCTGTGGCGTCTTTGTGCTCGCGGATGCCGGTGACCGTTCCGTCGTCCCCGCGGAGGATCCGGCCGTATCCGGTCGCGTCGTCAAGGACAGCCGTCAGGACGGTCACTGCGTTGGCTTCACGCTCATGGGTTGCTACCAGTTCGGCCAGCAGTCCGCCAGTCAGCAGTGGAACGTCGCCATAGGTGACAACGACCGTTCCAGCCAGCTCTTCGTGTGCGTCGAGGGCCGAGAGCGCAACTTCAACGGCGCGGCCGGTGCCCGGAATGTCGTCCTGGTCGACGATGACGGCGTCCGGGTCCAGGTCAACGAGGTGCTTGGCCACGAGGTCACGCTCATGGCGGACCACAAGGGCCAGCTGCCGGGGGTTGATGCTGCGGGCGGCCAGCAGCGCGTGCCCCACCATGGAGCGGCCGCCGATTTCGTGGAGGATCTTGGGGGTACGGGATTTCATCCGGGTACCGGCGCCTGCTGCCAGAACGATGACGGCGGCTGGGCCGGTAGTCTCGAGGATCACGTACGGGCTCTCCTTGCTTGTTTGCGCTGTGCTTGGGTGCGCGGTGCGCTGGGCGCGGCGCCGGCCGGGCCAGCGGCCGGTGCGACACCGAGTTCATCCTACTGGACGGTCATCGCACAGCAGTTCCGCCCATAGGATTCGAACCTATACTCCACGGCTCCAAAGGCCGGGGTGCTGCCATTACACCAGAGCGGACCATGCCGCCGGCACGAGGCCCGGGCACAAGTATTTATTTTGCCATGGGTTCGGGGCTCGATGCGACATGGGCCCGAATCCGCCTCCATCCAGGGGCTTCCCGGCGGTAAGGCATGATGGAAATGTGAGCAACGACCCTCCCCGGATCCGGATGACAGGCCTGCAGCGGCGCAGCCAGCTGATCGAGGTGGGACGCGGGCTCTTCGCCATCCGCGGGCTTGATGGAACCACCATTGAGGAGATTGCCGCCTGCGCCGGGGTCTCCAAGCCTGTCATCTACGAGCACTTCGGTTCCAAGGAGGGCCTGTACACGCAGGTGGTGGACTTCGAGTTCCGCATCCTGCTTGACGCCATCAACTCCGCCCTGACCGAAGAAGCCAAGCCGCGCATCCTGGTGGAACGGGCCGCCCTCGCCCTGCTGACCTACATCGAGGACCGCACCGACGGCTTCCGGATCCTGATGCGGGACGCCCCGCCGTCGCAGCCGGAAGGCGCCTTTTCCACCCTGCTGTCCCACGTGACCGCCCGGGTGGAACACATCCTGTCCGACGAGTTTGACCGCCGCGGCTTCAGCGCCGAGGACGGCGCCATGTACGCACAGATGCTCGTGGGCATGGTGGCCATGACCGGCCAGTGGTGGCAGGACAGCCGCCGCCCGGACAAGCACACCGTGGCAGCACACCTGGTCAACCTGGCGTGGAACGGCCTGACCGGCCTGAAGAAAGACCCGGAGCTGGCGAGCGAGGACTGAGCGCGAACGTACACTTGAGGCCCCAGGAACCGGGGCCACAAGTGTACGTTCGCGCCGATATACCTACTCGCCGAGGACTTCCAGGGCCTCCAGCCATTCGAGTTCTAACGCTTCGCGATCGCCGGCGAGGTCCTTGAGCTTTTTGTTTTGCTCGGCCAGGGCATCGAAGTCGTTTTCGGCTGTGCTTTTGACCATCTGGTCGTGGATTTTCTTTTCCTGCTGCTCGAGCTTGCCCAGCTGGCGTTCGATCCGGTTCTTGGCCTTACGGGCGTCGCGCTTTTCGGCTTCGGAGGCGCCGGATGCTGCGGGCGCGGAGCTGCCGCTGGGACCGGTGACGGGGTTGCCGCCACCGGTGATGGTGGAACCAGCCAGGGCTGATTCGCGGAGCTCCAGGTACTGGTCCACGCCGCGCGGCAGGGCGCGGATCTTGCCGTCGCCCAGCAGGGCCATCTGGTGGTCCGTCACGCGCTCCAGCAAGTAGCGGTCGTGGCTTACAACCACGAGCGTGCCCGGCCAGCCGTCCAGGACGTCCTCGACGGCGGCGAGGGTGTCGGTGTCGAGGTCGTTGGTGGGTTCGTCGAGCATCAGCACGTTCGGCTCCCCCACCAACAGGCGCAGCAGCTGGAGACGCCGGCGCTCACCGCCGGAAAGATCCTTCACCGGGGTCCACTGCTTCTCGTTCGTGAAGCCAAGCTGCTCCACGAGCTGGCCCGCCGTGAACTCTTTGCCGCCCACATTGAAGGACCGCTTCTCGCGCTCGATCACTTCGATGACGCGCAGGTCCGAGACATCGTCGAGTTCTTTGACCTCCTGAGTCAGCACCGCGGTGACCACAGTCTTGCCCCGCTTCAGCTTGCCGGAAGTGGGCTCGATCTGGCCGTTGAGGAGCTTGAGCAGCGTGGTCTTGCCGGCGCCGTTGACGCCCACCAGGCCCAGCCGCTCACCCGGTGCCAGCCGCAGCGTGATGTTGTCAAAGAGCTTCTGTCCTTCGTCGCCGCCGATGAAGTCCAGCGAAACGTTTTCAAGGTCCAGGACGTCCTTGCCGAGGCGTGCCGTGGCCATCTTGCTCAGTGCCGTCGAGTCGCGCGGCTCCGGGACGTCGGCGATCAGGGCGTTGGCGGCCTCGATCCGGAATTTGGGCTTGGCTGTGCGGGCCGGGGCGCCGCGGCGCAACCACGCCAGTTCCTTCTTCACCAGCTGCTGGCGCTTGCTTTCCATCACGGTGGCCGAGCGGTCACGCTCGGCGCGGGCCAGGACGTAGGCCGCGTAGCCGCCGTCGAACGGGTCCATGATCCCGTCGTGGATTTCCCAGGTCTTGGTGCAGACTTCGTCGAGGAACCAGCGGTCGTGTGTGACCACGAGGAAGGCACCCTGGTTGGCCCGCCAGCGGGTCTTCAGGTGTCGGGACAGCCACGCGACGCCTTCGACGTCGAGGTGGTTCGTGGGCTCGTCCAGCATGATGACGTCATGATCCTCGATCAGCAGCTTCGCCAGCGCCACGCGCCGTTTCTGCCCGCCGGAGAGGGCGTGGACGTTGGCGTGCCAGTCGACGTCGGACACCAGTCCGCCCATGACTTCGCGGATCTGCGGATTGCGGGCCCATTCATAGTCGGCCTGGTCGCCGACGATCGCCGCTCCGACGGTGAGGTCGCCGTCGAGCACGTCACTTTGATCCAGGTATCCGATGTTGACCTCGCTGCGCTTGGTCACCCGGCCCGAATCCGGGGTGGAGCGCATGGCCAGCAGGCGCATCAGCGTGGATTTACCGTCGCCGTTCCGGCCCACCATGCCGATCCGGTCACCCTCCTCCAGTCCGAGGGTGATGCCGTCCAGGACGGTGCGCGTCGCGTACGAAACCGTAAGGTTCTCGCCGCCAAGAAGGTGTGCCAAGAGGACTGCTTTCTACTGCTGAATACGAAGGGGGCTCTTAAAGGAGGGTATCGGAGATGATCCGGGCCCCGGGCACGGGCCCGTGGACTGCCCAGGCCGTCATCCCACGGTGCAGCAGATCCTCGGCGAGGCTTTCCGCTGCCGACGGGCTGTGCGCCAGCAGCGCCACTGTGGGACCGGAGCCGGAAACGATGCCCGCGATAGCGCCGAGTGATTCGCCCATCCCCAGTGTCACGCGGAGGTCCGGAGCCAGTTCAATCGAGGCACGCTGCAGGTCGTTGACCAGGACCCGGCTCAAAGCGTCCGCGTCACCGCTCCGCAGGGCCTGCAGGATTTTGGGGTCCACTGCCTCCGGTTCGGCTGCGACCACGCCTTCGGCTTCACGCAGCCTGTCCAGGGTGCGGTATACCTCCGGGGTGGACAGCCCGTAATCGGCTGCCACCAGGACCCAGTCTGTCTGCGCCTTGGCCAGCGCAGGCGACAACTCGTCCCCCAGGCCCAACCCCACAGCCGTCCCGCCAAGCAGGGAAAACGGAACATCGGCACCCAACTCCCCCGCAAGGTGCGCCAGTTCTTCCCGCGACAGTCCGCTGTTCCACAGCGCGTCGCATGCCAGCAGCGTCGCAGCGGCGTCCGCCGAGCCACCGCCCATGCCGCCGGCCACGGG
Source organism: Arthrobacter sp. B6 (assembly GCF_001663775.1). Classification (GTDB taxonomy): domain Bacteria; phylum Actinomycetota; class Actinomycetes; order Actinomycetales; family Micrococcaceae; genus Arthrobacter. The sequence continues at coordinate 1,110,809 of NZ_KV467168.1, forward strand.
CACCCGCTTGGTGATCTCGAGGTGGACCCCGGTGGCGTGTTCGGAGACGTCCGCCATAATGGCAGCGGCTTTGTAGGCGAGGTTGTTCTCATCCAGAGGAATGTCCACGTCGTCCAGGTCAAGGGTGCTGTCCGGACTGATGCTCACGGTGATACCCGGGGATACCGTGCTGGTGGCCGAGACCTCTTCATAGAGCGAGACGGCCAGGTACACGCTGGCAACCGAATGATAGCCGTCCTGCCGGAGCGGCCCGACGTCCAGGGAAACGTTGACCTTCCCCGGGGCCTTCACCCGGACGGTCCGCGCGGGGAACCTTCCCGCCAGCGCATTCACGCGTTGGCCTCACGGGCTTCGGCAATCCGGGCGAACGCTGCGATGTCGATGACTTCCCCCCGGGCTGTAGGATCGACGCCCGCTGCCACCAGGCAGCGCTCGGCTTCTGCGGCGCCACCTGCCCAGCCGGCGAGGGCCGCCCGCAGGGTTTTGCGGCGCTGCGCAAACGCAGCGTCAATCACGGCGAAGACCTGTTCGCGGGTGGCCGTGGTGACGGGCGGCTCCCTCCGGGTGAACGCCACGAGCCCTGAGTGGATCTTGGGTGCGGGCCAGAACACGTTCATGCCAATCACCCCGGCTTTCCGCATGCTGCTGTACCACGCCGCCTTGACCGACGGCACGCCATACGTCTTCGATCCGGGTCCCGCGGCGAGCCTGTCCGCAACCTCGTCCTGCACCATCACCAGGCCGTGTTGGAGGCTCGGGAAGTGCTGCAGCAGGTGGAGGACCACTGGTACGGCCACGTTATAGGGAAGGTTGGCGACGAGGGCGGTTGGTTCCACCGGCAGCGAGGTCACCTTCATCGCGTCAGCCTGGACCAGGTGGAAATCATCAGCCGCCTCGGACCGCCACTCGCTGACCGTATGCGGCAGCTTCGCGGCCAGGACCGGATCGATCTCGACGGCGACCACTGACTTTGCAGCGTCCAGCAGTCCCAGGGTCAGCGAGCCAAGCCCGGGCCCGACCTCGAGGACAGTCTCTTCAGCACCAATGCTGGCGACGGAGACGATCCTGCGGATGGTATTGCCGTCAATGACGAAGTTTTGCCCAAGCGTCTTCGTGGGCCGGATTCCGATCTCTTCCGCCAGCCGGCGTATGTCGGAGGCACCGAAGAGGGGTGCGGGCGCGGCGGGGCTCGGTTCAGTCACCTAGGTATCCTATCCCGGACGCCACGCACGCCAGGTGGCGTCAACGGCAATGGCCGGGCCCGGGAATCCGGGTCCGGCCATTGCCTTGGGCTTTGTTGGTCATGCTCTGCACGGCTGTGGTCAGCTGCCGCAGGGGCGGATCCTGGATCCGGCCAGAGCGAAGCCCACTAGCTGGTGGCTGCCCAGCCGCAGCCCCAGGGCTGCAGGCCACGCTGTGCGTACACGCGGTTGGCGATGTCGATCTGCTGGGCCTTGGTGGCAAGGCTGGCGTTGGGGGCGTAGGCCCCGCCGCCCGCGCCGATCCACGTCTGGATGTCGAACTGGAGGCCGCCGTAGTAGCCGTTGCCGCTGTTGATTGACCAGTTGCCAGTGGATTCGCACTGGGCGATCTTGTCCCACATGGCCTCGTTCATCATGGCCGGGGCAGCGGCACCGGTGTTGGCACCGGCCGTGGCGGTTGCTGCGGGCTTCGCCTTCGTGCCAATGGTGACCTGCTCCGTCACGGGCTGGACGGAAACCGTCTCGGAAACCAGCGTGCGGGAAGCCTCACGGCCGTCAACCAGCACCAGCTTGAAGGTCCGCTCAACCTTTCCGACGGCGCCGGCCTGGGTCACCTTCTTCTCGCCCTTGAACAGGTCCGCGCTTTCGGAGGTCATCGTCTCGAACTGGACGTCTTCGGTGGTGGCCGCCGTTTGGCCGGTGTCCACCCGGGAAACCTTGACCACCATGTTGTTGACGACGGGAGCGTTGCCGGGCTGTGACGTCCGGTCGTTGACGCCAAGGCTTACGCCGGCATCGTCCAGGACAGCCTGCACGGTGGACGCCGTTGTGGTTGCCGCTGTGACTTGTCCGTCGGCGACGATGCTGACGGTCTTGGGGGTCGAAATGGAAACGAACGATCCGTCCACCGCCAACGCTGCGTCCTTCGGGACGGAAACGGACGACGAACTGGCTACACCCAGCTCGGTCACGAGCCCGGCGACGTCCGGGGCGGTGGTGCTCACGGTCCGTTCAGTGCCGTCGAGGCTGACTTTCACGGCCTTGGCCATATTCACGTTGATAACGGTGCCGTTTTTCACGGTCTCATCGACGGAGGGCGACACCCGGTCCGCCGGCTTCAGGTCCAGCTTTGCGCTTTTGACAACCTGGCCTACTGTGCCGCCGAAGGTCTGGACCGAACTCACCTTGCCGTCCACATTGAGCGTGATTGTTTTGTTATTTCCGACGAAGGCTACGAGCCCAACAACGAGTGCACACAGCACCACCAGCTGGGTACCAACCTTGACGAAACTGAACTTGCCGTCAGATGTGAAAAGCTTGACCACGATTGCCCGTAACTTTAGGACCGTCCGGGCACGGGGAAAAACGCAGTAAAACACCCGGCGCAGAACCCCTGAGGTCAGCTCCGGGCATCATTGCGCCGCCATACTCCAAGCGGCAGGCATGCGGCATCAAAGCCGTTCATGATCCTGCAGCGGATGAAGTGAAATTATCCGAAGGCCTTCCCCGACCCCGGCTAATAGTTTCCCACTGTAACCGTAGCGTTATAAAGTGGCCAAGAATTTTGCATACGACGTATGTGTCCGAGGCTCGCGGCCGGAGGTAGCTCAGTCCCAGGACCCGTATGCCCGCACCGTGTTTTCGCTGATCTGGTGGCAGAGACGGGCAAGGTCAGTGCCTGTCAATTCCGCCATGGCCCGGACGGTGTACGGCACCGTGTAGCTGGCATTCGCCCGGCCACGGTGCGGGTGCGGGGTGAGGAAGGGCGCGTCTGTTTCCACCAGCACCAGCCCGGGGTCCGCCACCGCGAGCGCCGCCCGAAGGTTGTGGGCGTTCTTGAAGGTCAGAGTCCCTGCGAATGACATGCTCCAGCCTTCCTCGTTGCAGAGGCGGGCGAGCTCCTCATCCCCCGAAAAGCAGTGGAAGACTACGCGCTCGGGAGCCCCTTCCTCACGCAGGACCTGCACAACGTCGTCGTGGGCATCGCGGTCGTGGATCTGGAGGGTCAGGTCCAGCCTCTTGGCAATGTCGATATGCCGCCTGAACGAGTAGCGCTGGTGCACCAGCCCTTCCCCTTCGGTGCGGAAGAAGTCCAGCCCGGTCTCGCCGATGGCCCGAATGCGGGGATGGGCGGCGAGCCGTTCAATTTCGGCCAGCGCGTCCTCCAGCTCGCCGCGGGCGGCGTAATCCGGTGCATCATTCGGGTGAAGTGCCACGGCCCCCAACAGCCGGCTGTCCAGATCCACCGCCTGGACGGTGAAGCGGGAGGATTCGAGGTCGCAGCCCACCTGGACCGCACCCTGGACTCCCACCGCCTGGGCAGCGTCAAGGGCAGCGGTGATCCCCACCGGCGCGGCGCCGTCGGGAAAGTCAAGGTGCGTGTGGTTATCCATCACGGGCAGTGGCAGCGGCTCCGGCGCCGGGGGAAAGCCCCGCCCACCCGCCGCCCCTGCCGGGGCTGAAGCGTCCGATCCGGGGGCACGGTAAGCGGCGGGAACCAGGGAATTGCGCATCCCCCTACCCTAGCTGCGGCCGAAGCACCGCGATTTACCGGAACTCTCTGTCAGGCACGGCAGTTCTGTTAGTAGTCTGTTACCAACAGATGCGAACGCCCACCGAGGGGCGAAGGCAGGCTTGCTGTCCCGTCCCAGTCGAAACCGGGCTGAAAGGTTGCCGATGGACTCCCACCGACGCACGGCCGTCAATGAGATCGAAACCGCCAGCCGGAACTTCGCAGGGATTGCGGAACCGGTCACGCAGCTGAACGGCCACAAGGTCCAGGCGATGGACGCTGCCGCCTTCCACTCTGCAAGCCAGCGCATCCTGAAGGAGATCAATACGGTCATCGATGGAAAGTCGGAGGCCGCGAAACTGGCCCTGACCGTCCTGCTGGCCCAGGGCCACCTCCTGCTTGAGGACGTGCCGGGCGTTGGCAAAACCCTGCTCGCCAAGACCCTCGCACGGACTATCGACTGCACTGTCAGCAGGATCCAGTTCACCCCTGACCTGTTGCCGTCCGACGTCACCGGAGTGTCCATCTACAACCAGTCCTCCCGGCTGTTCGAGTTCCGCCCGGGCGCGGTATTCGCCAACATTGTGATCGGTGACGAAATCAACCGGGCCTCCGCGAAAACGCAATCCGCCCTTCTGGAATGCATGGAGGAGCACCAGGTCACCGTGGACGGGCACTCCTACAAACTCGACGAGCCGTTCATGGTGGTTGCCACGCAAAATCCGATCGAGATGGAGGGCACCTATCCCCTGCCGGAAGCCCAGCGGGACCGTTTTATGGCCCGCATCTTCATGGGCTATCCGGACAAGGCCTCCGAGATCGAGATGCTGGAGACCCATCAGGCGACGTCGCCGCTGTCCAAGGTGTCCGCCGTGGTCACCGCCGCGGACGTTGCGGCAATGATCGCCGCCGTCCAGCAGGTCTACGTGTCGCAGGCGGTCAAGGAATACACCGTGTCCGTGGGCAGGGCCACACGTGACAGTCCCCTGCTCCGGCTGGGAGCCAGTCCGCGCTCGATGCTGCAGCTGCTCCGGGCCGGCAAGGCCACAGCGGCACTGGACGGACGTGATTTTGTGCTTCCCGATGACGTGGTGAACGTTGCTGAATCCGTACTGGCCCACCGGATCATCCTGGACCGCAAGGCCGCCAGCGCCGGGGAAACCCCGCACAGCGTTATCCGCGGCATCCTGAACAGGCTGCCCGTCAGCCAGGATCTCGCCGGCGCGCCGGCACGGACCGCGGCGAAACCGGATGCCCGGACGGCACCGGGCTCCGGGTTCCGCAGGAACCACTAGGCAGAGCCCATGGCACTGCTGGACCGACTGCCCCGCCACCTTTTCAGCCAGCGCGGCTGGGGCCTCCTCGCGGCCGGTGCTGTGGCGCTGTTGGCTGCCCAGATCATGGGCCGCCGGGATCTCCTGAGCCTCAGCGTGCTGCTGATCGTGCTTCCCCTTATCTCGCTGGCGGGAATCCGGCTGGTGAAGCCAAAATTCCAGGTCTACCGTGAGTTCAATCCTTCGCCGGTGGAGACCTCTTCCACCACAACCGTCCGGCTTGCCGTAGCGCGGACCGGACAGGGCACCGGCCGTGCCATCATGGAGGAAAGGCTGCCGCCGCGGTTCGGGGAGTCGCCTGCGTTCCACTTTCCTGCGCGGTCTGCAACCGGGGGCACCAGCCGGTATGAATACCATCTGCGTTCCAGCCAGCGCGGGCAGTTTGTCATCGGACCGGTGACCGCAGAGTTCACGGACCCGTTTGGGTTGTCCCTGCACCGGCAGGCAATCGACGACGGCGACACGCTCACCGTGACGCCTGCCGCCGTCGAACTCCCGGTCACCGGACTCGCGGGGGCGCGTGGCAGCGACGGCGTCACTGCCACCCGGATCCGGGCCAACCCCAGCGACGACGATGTGATGACCCGCGAATACCGGCACGGCGACCCAATGCGCCGCGTCCATTGGCCGGCGACTGCCCGGCACGGAGCCCTGATGGTGAGGCAGGAGGAGTCGGTCACCACGCCGGAGGCCACCGTCATCCTTGATCAGCGCTATGTAGCCTTCGCCGGCGGCCCCGGAACGGGCTTTGGCGGGGCGGCAGCCATGGACGGGCACGAGATGCTCACCAGCAGCACCTTCGAGTGGGCGGTGGTGGCAGCCATCTCCATCAGCACCCACCTTGCCGAGCGGAATTATGCGCTGCGGCTGCTCGATGCCCGGGGCGAACCGGCCTTCCTTCGTTCCCCCTCCGCGCCCGAACCGGAAACCGACGAGTACGTGGGTACTGGCGGGCTGCAGTCCATCGCCGAAAGCCTGGCGGCCATCCAGCTCTCCGGGCCGCATCACGGCCATCACAGCCCGGTCCCTGCCCGCAGGGACGTTGGTACCGGACGCGACCACGGCTTTGCGCAGGATTCCGGTCCGGCACCCTTTGATGACGGGCTCATGGACAAGCTCTCGGCACACCGGATGCGGGGGCCGATCATTGCGATCCTGGGCAGGTTGTCCTTGGCGGAAGCCAATGCCCTGGCCCCGGCCGCGGGTTACGGAGCGAATGCCTTCGCCATTATCGTGGCGGAGAAGCCGTCGGAGTTCCACGACCAGCTTGAAGAGCTCCGGCGCGGAGGATGGCGCGCGGTTGCGGTGTCGCCGGCGGTTCCGGTGCCCGCGGCCTGGAGCCATTTTGACCAGGGCGGAACAGCGCTGGATGCGGCGGCAGCTGACGTTCGGCGCGGCGCGGGAGTGGCACGATGACACTCGCCCCCGAGAAACGCACCTCCCCCTCCGCGCAGCCCCTTCCCCTGCCCTCCGGCAAGGCACCCGGCAAAGCGCGTGTGGGCGCCTACCCGTGGGTGATGGCGGGCGCCCTGGGGATCTCCGTGTGTGGCGCTGCCCTGTCGTTGAACGGTGTCCTGCGGGGATGGGCGTGGTACCTGCCCGTCCTGACCACCGTTTTTGTGGTGTGCCTGACCATGGCGGCGCTCCGGGCCGTCCGGGCGCAGCCCCTCTTGGTCACCGCCGGCGGCTTCGCCTCACTCATAGCAATCCTGACGCTGACATTCTTCCGCGGCACAGGCATTGCCGGGATCATTCCGTCGGGCGACACCATGAAGGACCTGGGCAGGTTCATCCGCCGCGCCAGCGAGACAGTGCTCGCCGAAAGCGCCCCGGTTGCCCCCAACGCCGGAATCGTCATGGTTACCTGTGCTGTCCTGGGCCTGACGGTCATCCTCATCGATGCTTTGGCGTTGCCCCTTGGCATGCCGGCCACCACAGGCCTGGGCCTGTTCGCCATCCTCATCGTGCCGGCCATGGTGAAGCCGCAAAGCGTGGGCGTCTGGGGCTTCAGTGCCGCAGTGGCCGGGTACCTGCTGATCCTGGCGTGCAGCCAGTGGTTCGCGCCGGACGCGCACACACCGGCCGATACCGCGCGCAACCCTGGCCAGCTGAAGAGAGCCGCGCTCACGGGATCCGTTGCCCTGGTGGCCACCCTGATCATTCCGATGGCCATCCCGGGCTTCGACCGGGGAACTTTTCCGCAAGGATCCCGAGTGAACCCCTGGGGCACTTCCACGGGCCTGAATCCCATGATCACGCTCGGAAACAGCCTTAGGACCCCCGCAGGAACCGGACGGATCACCTACGCCACCAACGCGGTCACGCCGTTGTACCTGCGCTCGGTCACGGTTGACAATTTCGACGGCGACTCCTGGGGGCCGGACGACCGCGACGCATCACGCCAGCCCGTGGCCGGCCAGATCGAGACCGGCTACGAGATCCTCGCCGATGAGCAGCTCACTCAGGTGACGGCGGTGGACACGGGCGCGTTCACGAGCCCGTACCTGCCGGTGCCGTACGCCCCCGAGTCGATCCGGGGCCTGGACGGGCGCTGGTCGTGGGACCCCGCCACCCTGAGCATCAAGGGCGTGGATACCAACTCGCGGAGCCAAGAGTACACCGTAGTCTCCTCCGTGCCCCGCCTCACTGCCAGCCTACTGGACCGCTCGTCAGCAGCAGTGCGGGGCATTTCGGAGGATTTCACCCGGGTTCCGGGTAACGTGCCCGACATCGTCAGGACCACAGCCGACTCTGTCACCGGATCCGGCGGCAGCGCCTACGCCAAGGCCATGGCCATCCAGAGATACCTGCGGTCAGCCGACTTCACGTATTCCCTGCAGTCCCCGGTCCAGGGCGGCTATGACGGCAACGGCCTGTCCGTGCTCGCCGATTTCCTCGCCCAAAAGAGCGGCTACTGCATCCACTACGCCTCCGCCATGGCCGTCATGGCCAGGCTTGAGGGCATTCCGAGCAGGATCGCCGTTGGCTACGCCCCTGGGCGGCTGACAGGAGCCACGGTGACCGTGGCCGGGCAGGGAGTCTTCTCCGAGTACGAAGTGGACGCCCGCGATGCCCATGCCTGGCCGGAACTTTACTTCCAGGGGCTGGGCTGGGTGCCGTTTGAGCCCACCCCGTCCCGCGGTGTGGTCCCCGAGTATGCCACGGAAAGCTCGACATTCGGCGCGCCCGGAACCCTGGACAACAACGACGATCTTATTCCGGGGACCGATCCGTCAGCCACGCCGTTGCCCAGCGCCACGCCGCTGCCTCTTCCGGGTGGCGGACCGGGCAGCGACGCAGGGTCACAGATGCTGCCGTGGCTGCTGGGACTGGCCGGGGCGGCCGGGCTGCTCCTGCTGGTATCTTCCCCGCGGCTGGTACGGATTGGTGTCCGCGCCGGCAGGTTGCGTATCACTGATCCTCCGTCGCCGGCGGCCGTCCATATGGCGTGGTCAGAGCTCCGCGACCTCGGCACGGACTATGGCCTGCCGCCAGGACCGAGCGAGACGCCCAGGACATACTCGGCCCGGCTCCGCGGCTCGCGTCTGCTGGGTGAACCCGGTGGAATGGACGACGCCGCACACCAGGCCGTCATCTCCCTCACCGCCGACTTCGAACGCCACACGTACGGCCCACCGGCCGGCGAATCCCCGGGCAGGCAGAAGCCCGCCGCCGCCCGGATTGCCGCACTCCAGGCCGCGCTGAGGGCCAATGTCACGCGCGGGCGCCGTCTGCGCGCAGACTGGCTTCCGCCGTCGGTCCTGGCCCTCTGGGGACGGATACTGACGGCGCCATTCCGGTTCATCGGCCGGCAGGTGCGGCGGACGGTACAGGCCGCTGCACGCTCGTGGTCACGGGCGCGCGACGGCCTGCGGCGTCCAAGCGAAGGGTAGTTAGCTCGCTTTTTCGCGTGACTCCGGTCAGCCGGCGTAGGGGTCGGCGATGCCGATGTACTGCGTGTAGAGGTATTCCTCGATGCCTTCCAGGCCGCCTTCACGGCCCAGGCCGGACTGCTTGACGCCGCCGAAAGGTGCGGCGGCGTTGGAGATGACGCCGGCGTTCAGGCCAAGCATGCCGGTCTCGAGCCGTTCCCCCATCCGGATGCCTCGGTTCAGGTCGCGGGTGAAGACATAGGCGACGAGCCCGTACTCGGTGCTGTTGGCAAGTCGGACGGCTTCCTCTTCGGTGCCGAACGTGATGATCGGTGCCACGGGGCCGAAGATTTCCTCGGACAGGATCCGGGTTCCTTCTGTGACGCCGGTGAGGATGGTGGGCTGGTAGAAGTAGCCCGGGCCTTCCGCGGGGGCGCCACCCAGGACGGCCCTGGCGCCGGAGGACACAGCGTCGGAGACCAGTTCGTGGACCTTGTCCCGGCTCTTGGCGTCGATCAGCGGGCCCACCTTGGAGTCCGGCTCGGTGCCGCGGGCCGTGGTCATGTCCTTCATCCTCGCGGCGAACTTCTCCGCGAACTCGTCCGCGACAGACTCGTGCACGATGAAGCGGTTGGCTGCAGTGCAGGCCTCACCCATGTTGCGCAGCTTGGCCAGCATGGCACCGGCGACAGCGGCATCGAGGTCCGCGTCCTCGAAGACCACGAAGGGGGCGTTGCCGCCCAGCTCCATGGAGGTACGCAGGACGGTCTCAGACGCGTCGGAGAGCAGGCGGCGCCCCACTTCGGTGGAGCCGGTGAACGACAGCTTGCGGAGGCGGGAGTCCTTGATCAGCGGACCGGTGGTGGCGCCGGCCGTGGAGGTCGGGATGACATTCAGGACACCGGCGGGCAGGCCCGCTTCCTGCATGACGGCGGCAAAGAGCTGCGAGGTCAGGGGCGTGAGGTTGGCGGACTTGAGCACCATGGTGCAGCCAGCGGCGACGGCGGGTGCGATCTTGCGGGTGGCCATCGCCAGCGGGAAGTTCCACGGCGTGATCAGCAGGCACGGACCCACCGGCTTCTTCGTTACCAGGAGCCGGGACTTGCCGTCCGGGGAAACCGAGTACCGGCCGAACGCGCGGACGGCTTCCTCGGAGAACCAGCGCAGGAACTCCGCCCCGTAGGTGACTTCACCGCGGGCTTCCGCCAGCGGCTTGCCCATTTCCATGGTCATGAGCAGGGCGAAGTCCTCTGCCCGCCCGGTGACCAGCTCAAAGGCACGGCGCAGGATCTCACCACGTTCACGCGGCGGGACCTTCGCCCAGGACTCCTGCGCCGCAGCGGCAGCGTCCAGCGCCGCTTTGCCGTCCTCGGCCCCGGCGTCGGCAATGCTCAGCAGCACCTTGCCCGTGGCGGGGTCCTCGACGTCGAACGTCTTCCCGGATGCGGCCGGCCGCCACTCACCATTGATAAGCAGGCCGGTGGGAACAGAGGCCAGCAGTTCGCTCTCGCGCTCTGCGGTAACAGCTGGCTGTGCAGTGACAGTCACGGTGACTCCCTCGTCAGTAGGGTTGTTTCCAGCCGCGCACCGGCGGCCGGAACGACCTGCCTTTGGGGCTGATTAACTGTCAGACTACTGCTGCCGCAGCCGGGGGGTCTACGCCTGGACGCACTACAGAATCAGTCGTGGGCTGTGCAGGTGCACAGCAGTCCGGTGGCTGGCCGACGCTGGGTTTGCATCCGCGTTCAGGACGGCAACCCACGTGCCGGGTTCAGCGCGCCGCCAGGACCGCTGAATACAGCTCCCGCTTGCTGACGCGGACATCTTCAGCCACCGCGGCCACGGCTTCCTTGAGCCGGATTCCCTGCGAAACCAGCGCGTTGACTGCGGCCACGTGATCCTCCGGTGTCCCAGGGGCCTGTTCCGGCGCTCCCCCGAGCACTACCGCTATCTCACCCCGGACCTCGTTCCCTTCAGCCCACAGCAGCAGCTCGCCCACGGTCCCGCGGATGACCTCTTCATAGGTCTTGGTCAGTTCCCGGCACACCGCAATCCTGCGTTCGGCGCCGAACCGCTCGCGCAATGCCCTGAGCATGGCTTCCAGCCGGTGCGGAGCTTCGAAAAACACCATCGTCCGACGCTCGGCAGCAAGATCGGCCAGCCTCGACGCCCGTTCCCCCGCTTTCCGGGGAAGGAAGCCTTCAAAGCAGAACCTGTCCGTGGGCAGGCCGGAGAGAGCAAGTGCTGTCAGCACTGCGGACGGGCCGGGGGCGGCTGTGACAGTGAGCCCGGCGGCAACAGCTCCCTCGACGAGCCGGAAGCCCGGGTCTGAAACCGAAGGCATCCCCGCGTCGGTGACCATGACCATGGTTTTCCCGGCCCGGACCGCCTCAAGGAGTTCGGCAGTCTTCGCTGCCTCATTGTGCTCGTGGTAGCTGATCACGCGGCCTGACACTGTAACGCCGAGGTTCTGGACCAGGCGGTGGAGGCGCCGGGTGTCTTCGGCGGCGACGATGTCAGCGGTGGCCAGCAGTTCGACAAGCCGTGCTGAAGCATCGCCGGAGTTGCCGATCGGCGTGGCGGCCAGCACAATCCTGCCCGGTCCGGCAGCTCCGGCGTTGGGCCCGGCGGCGTCAGGCAGGCTGGAGTCGGGGAGGGTTTCGGGTTTAGGGTCCACGCCACCAGCCTACTGCTGGCAGGCCGGACCAGCTGCAAAAGGTAGCATGGGGCACGTGACCCAGACCCCCACGCGGCCCGCCGGGGCAGGCCAGTCCCGGCCAACAGGTCAGCCCGCCGGCTCCCCGGAACGCACCGCACAGGCGCAGGCCGGCGCCGGCAGGCCCTGGATCGTCCGGCCGGCCGCGGCTTACTCCGCCGAAGAACTCCGGAAGCGGCTGATCGGCAGCGTCCGCAGCTGGCGGGACTACCCGCCGTCGCTCCGGCTGTGGTTCTGGCTGGTTCCGCTGCTGACGGCGGTCATTGGTGGGTTCCTCCGCTTCACCCGCCTGGACAATCCGCACAGCCTGGTTTTTGACGAGACCTATTACGTCAAGGACGGCTATTCGTTCCTGGTCAGCGGCTATGAGCGGAGCTGGCCGGACAAGGCAAACGATTCCTTCAACGCAGGGAACCCTTCCGTCCTCCTGGACACGCCCGAGTATGTGGTCCACCCTCCGGTGGGCAAGTGGATGATTGCCGGCGGAATGTGGCTTTTTGGCGCCGACAACCCCTTTGGCTGGCGCTTCGCCGCTGCCCTGACCGGTACCGTGTCCATCCTGCTGCTCGCGCTCATCGCGCAGAAGCTGTTCCGTTCCCTGCCCCTGTCGGCAGCGGCGGGGATCCTGCTGGCGGTGGACGGCCACCACCTGGTGATGTCCCGGACATCGCTGCTGGATATCTTCCTGATGTTCTGGATCCTGGCGGCCTTCGGGGCCCTCCTGATGGACCGTGACGACGGGCGCCTCAGGCTGGCGGCCCGGCTCGCCGGGCAAGCAGCAGCCGGGAAGGATGGCAGGCCCTCCGCCGGCCAGCTGCTGGCCGGTCCGTGGCTGGGCATCCGGTGGTGGCGGATCGTCGCCGGCGTGTGCCTGGGCCTGGCCGTGGGTACGAAGTGGTCGGGGCTGTTCTTCCTGGCCGCCTTCGGCCTGTTGTCCGTCCTGTGGGATCTCTCGGCCCGCCGCGCCGCGGGAATCCGCGGCTGGTTCAGCGGGGGCATCATCAAGGACGGGCTGCCGGCGTTCGCCAGCATGGTGCCCGTCGCGGCAGTCGTCTACGCCGCCACCTGGACTGGCTGGTTCCGCTCCGACGACGCCTACTTCCGGCGCTGGGCTGAGTCCAATCCTTCGCCCGACTGGGGCTGGCTCCCTGATTCTGTCCGGTCCCTGGCGCACTACCATCTGGAGGCTTACAAATTCCATCAGGGGCTGGCCTCCGAGCACCCCTACGAGGCGAGCGCCTGGAGCTGGCTGGTGATGGGCCGGCCCACATCCTTCTTCTACGAGTCGCCCCAACAGGGGACGCAGGGGTGTGAGGTGTCCAGCTGCGCCTCAGCCATCCTCTCGGTGGGGAATCCCCTCGTGTGGTGGGGAGCCACCATCTCGCTGGCAGTGCTTCTTTTCTGGTGGGCAGGACGCCGCGACTGGCGCGCGGGCGCCGTGCTTGCCGCGGTGGGTGCGGGCTACCTCCCATGGTTCCTGTATCCGGAGCGCACCATGTTCTACTTCTACGCCATTTCCTTTGAGCCGTTCCTGGTGCTGGCCCTGGTGTATTGCCTGGGCCTCGTCCTTGGCCGGACTACTGATCCACCGTGGCGCCGGCGCTCCGGGCTCTACCTGGTAGCACTCTTTGTGGCCGGGACGCTGCTGCTGTCCGCATTCTTCTACCCCGTGTGGGCTGCCGAAGTCATTCCCTACCAGGAGTGGCGCTACAGGATGTGGATGCCTTCCTGGATCTAGGGCAGGATTGCAGGAGACCCTGACAATTTCTGCCTCGCCGCGCTGTGGCAGCCGAACGGAGACCGCCTGTGAGAGAAGCAAGCACAGAACTGCTCGTGGAGCTCGATCCTGCCAGCAACGTGACGGACCTCCTGCTGGAACAATATGCGGCTAACCCTGCCCACGCGCTGTACGCACGCAAGGGGCCAAATGGCTGGACGGACGTCACGGCCCAGAAGTTCCTCCAGGATGTCAGTGCGCTGGCGAAAGGGCTGATCGCGGGAGGGCTGGAGCCTGGCGACACCGTGGCAGTCATGTCCGCCACCCGCTACGAGTGGACACTGGTGGACTTTGCCATCTGGTTCGCCGGTGGCGTTACGGTGCCCATCTACGAAACGTCGTCCGCAAGCCAGATTGAGTGGATACTGCATGACTCCGGCGCGCTCAGGGTCTTCGCGGAGGACCGCGGAAAAGTGGATCTGGTAGTCAAGGTCCTGGCTGCGTCCGAACTCCTCAAGGACCGCCTGGTGAACGTGGTGAGAATGGATCACGACGGCGTGGCCCCGGACCTCGCCAGCCTCGCCGCTGCCGGGACGGGGGTTACGGACACCGAGCTTGAACGGCACCGTTCCGCGGCGGTGTTGGAAGACGTGGCGTCCCTGGTCTACACGTCCGGCACCACCGGCAACCCCAAGGGCTGCGAAATCACCCATGGAAACTTCGCGCTGGTGGCAAAAAACATCGTGGCGTTCCTTCCGGAGCTTCTGATGCAGGAGAACGCCCGGACCCTGATGTTCCTGCCGCTGGCGCATGTGCTGGCGCGCGCCGTCCAGGTTGTCTGCCTGAGTGCCGGCGCGACACTGGGGCATACCGGCAGCGCAGCACAGTTACTGGAGGACCTGGCGACTTTCAGGCCGACATTCCTGCTGGTGGTGCCGCGCATTTTTGAGAAAGTCCGTGCCGGCGCCGCCCACAAAGCCGCCCTGGCCGGCAAGTCACGCATCTTCGATGCCGGGTCAGCCGCTGCGATCGGTTTTTCGAAAGAGCAGGACGCAGCCGCCCGGGGCGAGGGCAACGGGCCCGGTTTCCTCTCCCGTGCCCGTCATGCCGTCTTCGACCGGCTGCTGTATCCCAAGCTCCGCCAGGCACTGGGCGGGCAGATCCGGTACACCGTCTCGGGGGCCAGCCCCCTGGCCATCGAAGAAGCCCACTTCTTCCGTGGTGCAGGAGTTCCCGTCCTGGAAGGGTACGGCCTGACCGAGACCACCGCGCCCTGCACAGCCAACACCCCCACTATGACCAGAGTGGGCAGCGTTGGCATACCCATCCCCGGCACCACCATCCGCGTCGCTGAGGACGGCGAGATCCTGGTGAAGGGCATCGGCGTATTTAAGGGCTACCACGCCAATGAGGCCGCCAACGCCGAGGCATTTGTTGACGGTTTCTTCCGCACCGGGGACATGGGCAAGCTGGATCCCCAGGGCTTCCTGACCATCACGGGCCGTAAGAAGGACGTGCTGGTCACTGCCGGCGGGAAGAACGTTGTTCCCGGGCCCCTCGAGGAAAAGATCCGCGCACACCAGCTGGTGGGCCATGCCGTGGTGGTGGGAGACGGAAAGCCGTTCGTCGCCGCGCTGGTCAGCCTGGATCCTGAAGGCCTGGAGAACTGGTGTGCCCTGCACAAACTGCCGGCGCTGTCCCTGCGTGATGCCGCCGCCGATCCGCGCGTGCGGGCGGCCATCCAGGAAGCGGTGGACCAGGCCAACGCACTGGTCTCCAAAGCGGAATCCATCCGCCGCTTCACCGTGGTGGACGCCCAGTTCACCCTTGCTTCCGGGCAGCTGACGCCGTCGCTCAAACTGAAGCGCGCCGCCGTCGTCCGTGACCTCGACGCGGAGATCACCAAGCTGTACAGCTGAACAACCCGTGGGCGGCTACGTCCGCCAGCCCTACGGTGCCTCCGCCTGGGCCGGGGCCGCCGGCTCGGCTCCGGCCAGGCCGCGACGGCGGCGAGTGGGCCACGTCAGGATCAGGGTCACCAGCGCCACGAGGAACACCAGCGCGGCGATCACGATTCCGGCGTCGATCCAGAACTGACCGGGGAACAGCCTGATCAGGGTGTCCTCCAGCGCAAAGGTCCATGACCCGCTGGCGAAGAAGATCCGGTGGAACTCTGTGAAGAACTGCTGCCAGCCCAGTACGGCCAGGGCACCGAGGCCGAGGATGATCGCCAGGGCCAGGATGGATCCCGCGAAGAGGCCCCGGCGCACGCCGCCGGTGCTTCGGCGGCGGAGGTAGGCGATGGCGATGATGCTGACCAGGATCAGGAGGGCGCCGGCGCCGAAGGCGGAGAGGATCACGAGCTTTACGTCCGCCATGTGGCTGACCTCGCCGTCCTTGAAGAGCTTGTCCCCGCTGCGGTTTACCAGTTCACCCAGGTAGCGGGGCCCGGACCAGTTGCTGAGGTAGTCAACGGCGTAGGAGCCGTAGGTCATCCTGTCGTCTGTGCTGAACCCGTAGCCGTCGCCTGGAAATCCGGGGCGGTTGTACTCAATCCAGAGGAACAGGGGGCTGGTGACTGCCCGGACCGCCAGAACCAGCAGGATGACGGGGTAAAAAATCGCGAGGAGAACCTGCATCACCCGCGGTGCCAGCGGCTTGGCCTTCGCTGCACTCTCACGCTCGGCGTTGCGCCGCTCCACTTCCTCCTTCGGCGGACGGACCTGGAGCGCGGAGGTGGGCAGCGGCTCGCTGAACGTCGGCGGACTTTGCTCACCGGTCGGTTCGACGGCGGCTTCGGCAGCCTTGCGGTCGGCCCGGCTTTCGGGCTGCGGAGCAGTTTCGGACCCGGCGCTGTCTGCAGTTTTTGTCGGCCTCTTGCTGTCTGTCCCACTTGAAGCGGAACCACTCATCCAGGAAAAGGCCGGCTCCTCCGAATCCGTCGATGTGTCCAGGAGGGGATCCGGCTGCGGCTCCTTGCGTTTGGCAGGGGTCGGAGAATTGTCATTCACAGCAGCGTCACTTCCGTTGGGGTCCGTGCTGCCGGCTCTGGTCCGGGCGGCACAAGTATCTCTTCACGAGCCTACAGTCCGGTCCTCCGGCAGGGCGAGGAGCCACCCCGGGCGGGCCCGGATTCAGGCAGCAATTTCGCTGTATCCGGCATCTTCGGTGCCCAGGTCGCCTCGGGCACCGGCCAGATAGGCACGCCGGCCCCATACCAGCACATACAGCCAGTACAGGGCCAACACCGCGGACCCAATGCCGATCTTGATCCACACGGGCAACGGACTGGGCGTGACGAATCCTTCCACCAGGCCCGAGACGAAGAGCACCAGCACCAGTCCCAGCGCCACGGTGATCAGGGACCGGCCTTCCTCGGCGACGGCACGGCCGCGCGTGCGGCGGCCAGGCGACACCATGGCCCAAAAGATCCGCAGCCCGGCCGCGCAGGCGATAAACACGGCTGTCAGCTCCATGAGTCCGTGCGGGAGGATGTAGCTGTAGAAAACGTCGGTTTTGCCGGACGCCGCAAAAATGCCCGCAGCGATGCCCACACCCTGGGCGTTGCTGAACAGGATCATGGGTACCCAGAACCCGGTAATCCCCAGGGCTACAGCCTGGGCACTGATCCAGGCGTTGTTGGTCCACACGGCACCGGCGAACGACGCCGCCGGGTTTTCCGAATAATAGTCAATGAAGTCCTCTTCGACGTATTGCCTGACGTCCTCCTCCGAGGCGACGGCACGCAGTGCCTCCGGGGAAGTCCCTATCCAGAGCGCATAGGCTGCGCCTATCAGGATGAATGCTGCCCCGCAGGCCACCGTGAGCCACCGCAGCCGGTACAGCGCGGCAGGCAGCGCGACCACAAAGAAGCGGGCCAGGTCGGCTGCAAAGTTCGAACGAGCCCCGGTGAATCGTGTCCGCGACTGGGCCAGGGTTGCCGAGAGCGACGCCGAGAGCCCGCTTTCGGGGGCGATTGACCGGATGAGCGAGAGGTGCGCGGAGGTCAGCTGGTACAGGCGCAGCAATTCGTCGGCTTCAGCCCCGCTGAGGCGCCGTTTGAACGCAAGTTTGTGCAGCCTCGACCACGTGTCCCCGTTGACGGCGGAGAAGGCATCCATATCCACGGCTCCAGCCTAACCGCACGCCATTAGACTGTGAGGGTCCGCAGGATAATTCGCGTGGAACGGAACACTGCTTTGAGCTCAATCGTCACGGGCGAGGCCGTTGTCCTTGAACTGCGCCCCGCGTCCTTCGCCGCACGTGCCCTGGGGCTGCTGCTGGATGTGATGGTGAACGTGGTCCTGCTGGTGCTGATGCTCTTCGGCGTGGCCGCGGCCAGCGCGGAACTCGATGAGGCCGCGGCACGCGCCCTCATGCTCTCAAGCGTGGTGTTCTGCTTTGTCATTGTCCCGGTGGCGGTGGAAACCCTGAGCCGCGGACTCTCGCTGGGAAAGCTGGCGGCAGGACTGCGGGTGGTGCGTGACGACGGCGGCGCCATCCGTTTCCGGCACGCCGTCATCCGCGGGCTGACCGGTTTCCTGGAGATCTACCTCACGCTGGGCGGCCTGGCCATTGCCGTGGCCCTCTTCAACGACAGGTCCAAGCGGCTCGGGGACATCATGGCGGGAACGTACGCCCTGCGGAGCCGGGTGCCGGTCGAGGGCGCCGCACCGGTGTTTATGCCACCGCGCCTGAGTGCCTGGGCGGCAGCAGCCGACATTGGCCGCATCCCGGACGCCACGGCACGCCAGGCGTCGCAGTTCATCCGCCAAGCGGGCATGATGTCACCGCTGTCCCGTGCCGGCATGGCTGCCTCGATTGCCACGGAACTCGCCAGGCACGTCGCGCCTCCCCCGCCCCCGGGAACCGGCCCCGACGACTACCTGGCCGCAGTGGTTGCTGAGCGCCGCAACCGCGACCTGTCCCGGCTTCGGGAGGCCCGTCGTCGTAATTCCGTAGTGGGCGAGCGGCTGGAACGGCTCCCGTTCGGGTCCTGACCGGTCAGTTGTCGTACTCGGCCCACGGGATGTTCCAGTCACCGTAGCCGTCCTCGTGCGCGGCGTAGTCCCCCTCGGTGTTGATGATCTGCACGACGTCTCCGGTGGTCATGTTGTTGAAGACCCAGGCGGCGCCGTCGGGGGCGAAGCCGATGCAACCGTGCGAGACATTTTTGTTCCCGATGTACGGGAAGGCGGACTCCAGTGCCTGGTGGATGTAGGCGCCGCTCAAAGTCAGGCGGATCGCATACTCCACATCCACATTGCCGTAGTACGCGGGATCGCCGGGCTTGAGGCCGATGCTCGCGGCCCTGAAGTGGTCGTACCGGTTCTTCTCCATCAGCACGGCATAACCGCGGGCGGAGGGGAACCGCTCATCGCCCATGCTCACCGGGAGCGTTTTGACCACCTGGTCGTTGACGCTCAGGGTAAAGGTGTGGGCAGCAGCATCAGCTATGGCCACCCTCTTGTCTCCGAAATTGACGTTGACTTTTTTGTTGAAGTTGGCGATTTGGCCATTGCCGAGGTCAACGCCGAAGAGCTGCATGTCCATGGTCACGGTGGAGTTCGCCGCCCAGAAGGCCTCCGGCCGGTACCGGACCATCGTGTCGCTGAACCAGTGGAAGGCGCCGGTCTGACCGGCACTGGAAGTAATTTTGATGGCTTTTTCCACCTCAGCCCGGTTCAGCACGGGTTCGCTGAAAATCACCTGCAGCGGCTGCCCCACGCCGACTTTCATACCGTCCAGGGGATAGATGGCGGCATCCGCTTCGTGCGTGCTTGAAACAGTGCTGAACGAGTGCGTGGTGCTGGTCTCCCGGCCGGCGCCGTCGGTGACCACGTACGTGTAGCTGTACTCGGTGTTGAACTTCAGGGGTTCGGACGCGGTCCAGCTGCTCCCGTCGTCGGCGAAGTTTCCCTGAACGGGGTCCCCGGCGGTGCTGGTGAGGGTGACGCTCTCAATCCGCCCATTGCCGACCTTGACGGAAACCGGTGATGCGGGATTGACCTGTTTGGCCCCGTCGGCCGGTGCTACGTCAAGCGTCACCGGAGCAACCACGGGCGAAGCCACGCCGGGGGCGGACCGGACGGCGGAGCCCGCTTCAGATTCCAGGGAAGCGTTCGCCAGGCCAGGCGCTACAGCTGCGAAAGCCCCGCCGGCTGCCGCCAGGACGCACACCATCGCCACCAGGAGAATCTTCTTGGCGGTTCCGGGGCGGCGCGGTTTGTCGTCAGGCTCCATGTACCGATCTTAAGGGTTGCAGGTAACAACCCCGGGCACGGCCAGCGCCCTGGGCGTCACACCTCAGTAACGATAGTGCTCCGGCTTGTAGGGGCCGGCGACGTCGAGGTCAAGGTAGTCGGCCTGTTCCTTGGAAAGTTCGGTCAGTTCGACGTCCAGTGCCGCGAGGTGCAGGCGGGCAACCTTTTCGTCCAGGATCTTCGGCAGGACGTACACCTGGTTGTCGTACTCGCGTTCCCCTTCCGGCTGGTCACGCTTGGTCCACAGCTCGATCTGGGCGATCGTCTGGTTGGCGAAGGAGTTGCTCATCACGAACGAAGGGTGGCCGGTGGCATTGCCGAGGTTCAGCAGGCGCCCCTCGGACAGGACGATGATGGAGCGGCTGCCCTGTCCCGTGGCCGGGTCGGCTTCGAAGACCCACTCGTGCACCTGGGGCTTGATCTCCACCTTCTTGATTCCGGGGATCCGGGCCAGTCCTGCCATGTCGATCTCGTTGTCGAAGTGGCCGATGTTGCCCACGATGGCCTTGTCGCGCATGCCGGCCATGTGCTCGGCCAGGATGACATCCTTGTTGCCTGTGGTGGTGATGAAGATGTGGCCTTCGCTCAGCACCGACTCCAGCTTGGCCACCTGGTAGCCGTCCATGGCTGCCTGGAGCGCGCAAATGGGATCGATCTCGGTAACAATGACCCGGGAACCCTGGCCCCGGAACGCCTCAGCGGCGCCCTTTCCGACGTCGCCGTAGCCACAGACGACGGCGACCTTGCCGCCCATCAGGACGTCGGTGGCGCGGTTGATGCCGTCCGGCAGCGAATGGCGGATCCCGTACTTGTTGTCAAACTTGCTCTTGGTGACGGAGTCGTTGACGTTGATGGCCGGGAACAGCAGTTTGCCCTGTTCAGCCAACTGGTAGAGGCGGTGGACGCCGGTGGTGGTTTCCTCGGTGACGCCGCGGAGGCGGGAACCGATGCGCGTCCACTTTCGCGGGTCCTCCTGCAGGGATGCACGGAGGACATCCAGGAAGACAATGCCTTCTTCGGACTCGTCCGCGGCTGCGGCCGGAACGGCGCCGAGCGCCTCAAACTCAACACCCTTGTGGACCAGCATGGTGGCGTCGCCGCCGTCGTCAAGGATCATGTTCGGGCCAAGGTCAGGATTGGTGTCGGCACCGGGCCAGGTCAGGATCTGCTGGGCAGTCCACCAATATTCTTCGAGCGTTTCGCCCTTCCAGGCGAATACGGGAACCCCTTGCGGATCCTCAACTGTCCCCTTGCCCACCACGACGGCGGCGGCGGCTTCGTCCTGGGTGGAGAAGATATTGCAGGAGGCCCAGCGGACCTCCGCGCCCAGGGCGGTGAGCGTCTCGATCAGCACGGCGGTCTGCACCGTCATGTGGAGGGAACCGGCGATCCTGGCACCCTTGAGCGGCTGCGTGGGTCCAAATTCAGCACGGAGCGACATGAGGCCGGGCATTTCGTGCTCCGCGAGGCGGATCTGGTGGCGGCCGGCCTCTGCCAGCGAGATGTCGGCGACCTTGTAATCAAAAGTCATGGGGATCCTTTGCTCTGTCCGATGAGGGCGAAGGCGTCAATGCGCCTGCGGGGTGGTGCGGGTGATGGGAGGCTTACGCGGTACCGGTTGCGGCAGCCGGACCGGCAGGACCGGGGCGGGAATCGTGCTGGTCCGAACTGGCGGCGTTGGCGGCCGGCAGCAGTTCCGGCGGCAGAAGCAGCGGAATGCCGTCCTCGATCGCGTAGCGGAGCTTTTCGCCCGAGTCCCCAGCCGCCGTCGAGACGAGCTCTTCGCCTTCCTGGACCAGCTTCGATCCGGTGACGGGGCAGCGCAGGACTGACAACAGTTCAGGACTGATCTTTGGCATGGTTGATGCTCCCTGAGGGGCCTGTTTGCCCCGGTGGCTGACTGATTAGCAGCTTCCAGCCTACCGCCAGATCAGCATCAGGACGGTTCACGGAGCACGCGGAGGTGGCCACGGCGGGCACCATCCGTCCCTGCCGGCGCTTCGAGCGCCGAGTGGGTGGAACGCTGCGCCTGCGAGGCAGGGGCCTGCGGAGGGAGGGCTGCGGCTTCCCGGACGGCATTTGCCAGTGCCAGAAGGTCGTCCGGCCCGGGCTGGTGGGGAGTTGACGGCATGGCCAGCCGGAGCACTTCCCAGCCGCGGGGCACTGTCAGTGAGCCGGCATGCTGCTCGCACAAATCGTAACAATGCGGTTCAGCGTATGTTGCCAGGGGGCCAAGGACGGCAGTGGAGTCGGCATATACGTACGTCAGAGTAGCTACCGCCGACTGGCGGCAGCCTGACCTTGAACATTGACGGATAGCTCCCACGACATCCCAGACTACTCGGTGTCCCGGCCGGTTTGCCGCATTGCCCCTCGCGCCGCGCCACGCGGTCCGCGCCCTTTTATGTCGCGCAATTGAGCTGCCGGGTTTAGAGTCAATGTATGCAGTCATCGAACCATGATTCGGCTTTTACGGTCCGGTTGGCTGACCCGGGTGTCCGCAGTGGGGACACCGGTTCGGGCTCCCCGGGCAGGAGTTTCGCGATGCGCCGGCGGAACAGGCATGGACGCGGCCTGCGGGGTGAGCTGATGCTGCCCACCCATCCCGGTTACCGTACGCGGTCGGACCGCTTCGATGACATGGTTCTGGATTCCGCACAGCGGCTGCACGACATCTGGGGCAAAACCCTTGACGGTGTCCGGTTCGCCGTCGACGAAATACCCCCTCAGCTGGAACAACTCGTGGCGGACGCAGGTGCTGCCCCCATGGGTTCCTATACTCCTGCGACCGCTGATGAGGGACCCATCATCACCCTTTACCGCCGCGTGGTGGAACAGGGCTGCGCCAGCCGTGAAGAGCTCCAGGACCTGGTCCACGATGTTGTTGTGGAACACACGGCCGAGATGCTTGGAGTTGCACCCGAGACCCTGGATCCGGTTTACCGCCGCCGGTACTGAGTCCCTCTGCCTGCCGTGTTAACCGGCACTACTCCGTCAGTACCCGAGCGTGACCGGAATCTGTTCCTGGCCTGACGCGGCGGGCATGAGTGCCAGCGAAGACATGTCATCCCGTCCATCCTGCTGGAGAATCAGGGCGCCGTAGGCGGCGTCGCCGGAGGCAGACACGACATACCCCACTACCACCGATTCTCCGACCTTCTCCGGGACGTCGATGGACGTGGTGGTTCCCCCGGCGATGTCCGCGGTGGAAGCAGGCTGGATCTTGCCGTCGGCCGTGATGGCGGAGTATGAAATGGTGGCCCGGTCCTCCAAGGCTCCAAAAACCAGGATGCGTTTGCCACCCTGGGGCACCGGCACCACATGCTGGCTCCCAAGCCTGACCCCTGCAGCCGCCCACGCGACGTCGGAGGCCTGATCTTCCTTGAGCCCGCGCGTTACCCGCGCCGCAGCCACAAACGACACATCCGCGCTGGCGGCCAATGTGTAGTGGCCTGCCGGAACGCCCGCCAGGGACACTTCGGTTACAGAGCCTGCCTTGGCAGTGACCACTCCCCCGCCGGGCAATGCCTGCTGGCCGTCGCGCCCGAACAGCTTGATCTCCACCACAGCATCCGACTGGCCGGGGACCGTAAGTTGCAGCGCGGGGCCGGCGTCCTCGTAGCCCTTTTCCCGGGTGAGGGACGCGAGGGAAGCTGCGTCCTGGATGTCGATTCCGGTCATGACCTGGCGAGCGGCGGGGCCGGCTCCCGGGGAAATGAAATCCACGCCGCCGGGTGTCAGTCCCCTGAGGACGCTTTGCTGGATCGCTGCGGCCACGGGACCGCCAGCGCTCCGCACGTGCACGCTGAGCTGGGCCTCCCCGGGCGCCAGCCCTGCAAGGACGATGGACCTGGTACTGCCCGGTGCCACCAGGAGGCCGCGGCTCCCGGGGGCCTGGATCTGGCCTTTTGTGCCGTACAGTTCCAGGCTGACGGTGGCAGGCGTGGTGGAGGCGTTGCTGAGGATCAGGACCGACGTGCGCCCCAACGTGGTGCTGGCCCCGGCGAGCCAAACGTCGTTGGAAGGCTGCTGGCAGTTGGCAGCTGCGGAACCCTGGAGGTCGCCGTCGGTGGCCGAATACTTCATCAGGGCTGCCGCAGAGGGTTTCTGGCCTTCACGGGCATCGGCACTCAGGACGCTCGCGGCGTCCACGGCCTGTTCTTCGATGACGCCGGCTTTGAGTTCCTGCGGTCCGGCTGCCCCGCTGGCCTGTGCGCTGTCCTTGGCGATCACGACGGTGGTAGTCCCGTCGAGGGCCGAAAGCCGGCTGGCGGGCAGGACGCCGCCGGGAGCACTGATTACTGCACCTGAGACGGCGCTGCGGGCAGTTGCAGATTCCGGGCTGAACTGGGGATCCGTCCCGGCTTCGGTGCCTTTCAGAAGCCGGGCCGGACCCGGGCAGACTCCAACGCTGGAACCGGCTGGCACGGCAGCCAGTGCGGCCGGCAGGCTCCGGCTGCCCGCAGGTTCCGGAGCCAGCGTGGCCGCGGCAATGATTCCCCCGGCGGCTGCAATAATCGCTGCGGCCGAGACCAGGCCCGTCAAAAGGCCTTTACCAGACGGGTTGCCCGTTTCCGGGGACGTGTCCTTATGCATTCTGGTGTTCCTTACGCAAGGAGCCCTCGTCCCGGGACAGCCCGGTGTTGGACCGGCGGGCCGGGATGGGGATCGCGAGCATGACGGTGAGGCCGATGACCGTGATCTGCAGGATGCCGGACCACAGCGCCCAAGGGTTCTCGTAGCGGATGGTGAGCTGCCCGGCCGAAGGCGGCAGCGTGAAGGCCTGTGCCCAGCCGGAGGTGGTGGATGTGAGCTTCCGGCCGTCGAACCAGGCGCTCCATCCGGGATCGGCACGTTCGGCGAGTACCACCAGCCGCCCGTCAGGTCCTTCCGCAACTTCCGTGTCGACGTCGTCCAAGCCGGAAGGAAGCAACGCAACGGTGGCGCCGGTGCCGTCAACGATCCGGGCACGGTGGGCAACGTCTGCCTGCTGCAGAACCGGCTGGTTCAGCGGAGCGATCCGCCAGAGCCACCCGACGTCGGTCTGTCCAACGGCGATGAGACCAGGCACTGCGTCCATCCTGCTGGCGGTGAGCTGGGCGGCAGTATCGGCGGAGCGCAAGACGACAAACCCCGCTCCCAGCTGCTCCAGTTCGGGGCGCGGGTCCACTCCTTGTCCGGCCACGATGGTTGCAACGACACCGCGGACGGCTGCGGTGACGCTGTCGTCGTCGCGTACTGTCTCGGTGCCCGGCGCGCCCATGATGTTCCGGGCGGACGCGATGGTGGACAGGCTGTCCAGGGTGGTGCCCGCGCCGCGCATCAGGGCAGCGTTGAACGTGCCGTCTTCCGAGGTACTGATCAGCAGCGTGCGGGTCTGCTCCGGGCCAGTACCGCGGTCGATGGCAGTGGCGGGGAGGATCCGGGAATCGCCGGCCTCCACCAGCCGGGGCACGCCCAGCGGGTCGCCCGCTGCATCCTGAGCCGGGCCGGCCGACGTGGCTGACCGGAGGAGGTTCTGGGCGGACCAGGCCGCCATTCCGGCCAAGGGGCCGGCCAGCAGGAGGACGGTGGCCAGTGCGACCCCGGAACGCACGAGGATTTTCTGCGGACTGCTTGCAACGGACGCCCTGTCCGCCGCGTCCAGGAGCCGCTCCGCGCCGATCAGCGCGGCGCCCAGCAGGGCGAAGCCGGCTGCCGAGACCGGCGGGCCGGTGAAGGGTGTCACCAACGTGTCTGCGTTGACGGCGGTGGCCACGTGGCTGACCAGCCAGCCGCCGGCAAGGATGATGAGGGCGGCCACCCAGAGGGCACGGGCCGCACCGCTTCGTTTTCCGGGCATCAGGATCGCCGCAAGGGCGAGGACAAGCACCGGCACGGCCAGCAGCAGGGCGAGCAGCAGGGCCCACGGAACAGCGCCGCTAAAAAACGGCAGTCCCGACAGCCCGCCGTCCGGGGCGAACCGGATCGGCTGGCCCAGGATCTGCTGCCACAACGGGGCGCCGGCGAAGCCCAGCGGGACGCCCGGATCAGCGAGCAGGGCGCGCGGCCGGTCCAGCACGGACAGGCCGAAAGGGATGAACAGGGCGGCGCTCGGAAGCAGGGCCCACCACACGGTGCGGCCGCGCCGGCCCAGCAGGAGCCCACACAGGACAATGACGACGGCGGCCGGGGCCAGCAGCGACGGTGCGGAGGCGGACACAACCGCCAGGGCCAGGCCGGCGGCCGCTGCCGCCGTCCAGGACGGCGTGCCGTTGATTCCCGGCTTTTCCGGTGGTCTTTCGGTGAACCGCCGGTCACCGGGTGATGGCAGCAGGAACCGCCCATGACCCAGGGCGGTTCCAGTGGCGCGGAGCAGCGCCAGAACCACCAGGGGGACCATGATGTGGGCGACCAGGGCGCCAATCCTGCCCTGGTTCAAGGCGACCTGCAAAGCCGGAGCGCCGGCCCAGAAAAGGGCGGCAACAAGACGGAAGCGGCGCCGGAACGTCAGGGCACCGGAGGCATACCATGCCGCCAGACCGGACAGCGGGGCGGCGAGCAGGAGAAGCCAGGCGATGGCGCTGTTTGCGTCGCCGCCGCCCAACAGGCCAAGGGTCCACAGCACATAGCCGAAGGGATCCCCCCTGCCGGGCAGCCCGGCGCCCAGGCTGATCCACCAACTGGACGCGTGGTGCCAGATCTCGCCTAGAGTCGACGAGGCAGGTATCAGCGCGCCACCCGACGCGGACTCTGCACGAAAGAGGCCGGTGAGTGCCGTGAGTGACGCCACGGAGGCGATCAATACCGCCACCAGTGCGCCGTTCCCCACCCAGCCACGTTCGCTGGTGGTCAGGGCTGCGAAATCATCGGCTGAATCCCCGCTCGGCTGGTCGGCGAGGGGGTCCTTTTCAAGTCCCTCCGAGGGCGAGGAGTCGGATCCCAGCGCCTCCATCAGTGAACGGCGGTGGCTCCAAACCTCCCGGCGGGACGTCTGAAGCTTGCCGACGACCGAGCGGCGGATCCGCCGCGTCCGGGCGGCTGTCCGGCGCGCCTTCGCCACCGCACCCGGCCTGCCCAAGGCCGTCAAGGTGGCCGCGAACTGGGTAAAGCCGTATCCGGGATCCTTGACCGCGATGCTGAGGACGAGTTTGAAGATGCTCCCCAGGAGCGCGCCCGCCGCGTGCAGGGGTACCTTCCACAGCGGGGTGTGCTTGAGCCGCAGGTGCACCTGTGCTTTCCGGGCCGCCGAGGCATTCCCGAGGGCGTGCGGCCTGTGCGCTACATGGAACATTCGGGCGGTGGGCACCACTACGACGCGGTGTCCGGCAAGGCGGTTTCGCCAGCAAAAGTCGATATCGTCACCGCTGCCGGGCAGCGCGGGATCAAACCCCTGCAGCTGTTCCCAGACGTCCCGGCGAACCAGCATTCCGGCGGAGTTCACGGCGAAGGTGTCGGTACGGCCATCGTATTGGCCCTGGTCCAGCTCGTCAGCGTCAATCAGGGTGAGTCGCTCGGCCCATCTGCTGGTGGAAAGCCCGACGTCGATGAGCCGGCGCCCTTCGTGCCAGTCTAGCTGTTTGCAGCCGGCGACCGTGACCGAGGGGGCACGTTCCACTGCGCCCAACAGTTCGGCCAGCGCTTCCGGTGCGGGCGCGGCGTCGTCGTGAAGCAGCCAGATCCACTCCGTGCCCGAACCTCCAGGATGTCCGTCCCAGGGTGACAGGGCCTCGAGCCCGGCACGTATGGCGCCGCCCATTCCGGCCTTGGCCTGCGGATGCGTGATGACGTTGGCTTCGCCGAGGGCCCGCACCAACACGTTCTCAGAGTCGTCCTTGGATCCTGTGTCCACACCAATGACCGAATCGACAGGCCGGGTCTGGTCCGCCAGGGCAGCCAGGGTTCTGGGGAGATAGGCACTGCCGTTGTGGGACACCACAACGGCAGTGACGTGCACTTCCTGAAGAATTAGATTGCTCGCTTCCTTAGCCGCCGGCGCTCACGCTCGGAAAGGCCTCCCCAAATGCCAAACCGTTCGTCGTTCGCCAGCGCGTATTCAAGGCATTGGGACCGCACATTGCACGCACCGCAGACCTTCTTGGCGTCGCGTGTGGATCCCCCCTTTTCAGGGAAGAATGCTTCCGGATCCGTCTGGGCACAGAGAGCATCGGTCTGCCAGCCCAGTTCGCCTTCGTCGTCGAAATCCTGCTGGAAAGGCAGCCCGATCCACACGGGCTGCGAAGTGGTGCCCCCGGTAAGCGTCTGGAGTTCCATGGGCGGATCCAGGTCGTCATCGTCCTGGTCATGTCCGCCGTCGAGCAGCGCTTCATGGGCAGCGAGGAACGCAGTGGCCTGATCCTCAAAAGTCTCTTTGGTATTGCGGTTGTAGCGCTCAGCGGCGTCCGGATCCGCTGGATCCACATACCAATCGCTCGGCACGCCTCGTGAACGGTACTTCGCCGTTGCCTGTCCGGCGACGACTGCATCTTCATGGATACGCTCTGCTTGCCCCACGGCGACCCTCCTGATGTTGCTGCCCCTGCCTGGATACTTGGACACTCGGTTGTGTGCCGGTATTTGCGCAATGGCCTTCGATATCTAATTACACGTGTGTAACTACAGGCGAGTCAAGCCGTGGAGGGATAATAATCAACAGTCCCGGCCAACTCAGGGCACGCCACGCCCGGGAATTTTTACGGGCACGCCTGCCGCGCATGCGACATGGACCAACGGAGTGCGGGCTTCTCCGCCAAATCCCCATGGATTCCGGCAGAAAATACAGCCTCTGCGTGAATAACGCAAGCGAAATGAGAAACTCGTGTGAGTAACATCACAGCAACTTCGACGCTCGGTGCCTCACTATTCATCCCATCGCCAGCGCACGATTTCCGGTGACTGGCTGAGGCTCTCGTGCCAAGATGTAGCAATGAGCATCCCAGCGATCGAACTGATGACCACTTTGCGCTCCGGACATGCCACCTCACCGCGCCTGACCTGGTACGGGCCGGACTCAGAGCGTGTCGAGCTGTCGGGACGGGTGCTGGACAACTGGGTCGCCAAAACCAGCAACCTGCTGCAGGACGAACTCGACGCCGAGCCCGGTATGCGTGTAAACCTTGACCTTCCGGCCCACTGGAAGTCGGTCATTTGGGCACTGGCCGCCTGGCAGCTCGGAATGGAAACCGTGCTGGACGGCGGCGATGCCGACTATCTCGTAACTGATCGGCCGGACTCAACGGGACGGCACCACGCCGTGATTGCCGTTGCGCTCCCGGCCCTGGCAATGCGGTGGCCGGGCGAGCTGCCGGGCGGCTGTATCGACTACGCCTCGGAGGTCCGTTCGCACGGAGACGTGTTTATGGCCCACACGGATCCCTCGGAATCAGGCTGCGCCATTCGCGGCAGCGACGGCCGGCAGCACCTCCATGAGGGCCTGCTCACCGGCTTTGCCGCCCCGCACGAAGAGGGGGTGCGCCTTCTGGTGCCTGCCGCCGAAGGCCTGGAAGCAGCACTGTCCAACTCCCTGGGTGCCTGGAAGAGCGGCGGGTCCGTGCTGATGGCGCACCCGGACGTTGAGCTGACGGACAAGCTCCTCGCCGCCGAACGCATCCACGGCAAGTAGGCCGCCGGCTGGTAGGGCGCCGGCCGCTGATCGTGGCCGCAGAACGCCCTGCGTACCCAGGACTAGGACGGCCGGGGGCCTTCGGGAGCGTCCCCGTCGAGCCGTTCTCCGCCCTGGACTGCCGCCGCGGCCGTCTTTTCGTGGTGGTGGAGCTCGATGAGTTCGTGGTCGTGTGAGAACTCCGGCTCCTGGTCCAGTTCTTCATTGAAGACCCAGAAACGGTAGGCGAAGAACCGGAATATAGTGCCTAGGACCAGGCCCACAACGCTGCCTGCAATAAACAGCGAGGGCTTGTCATTCAAGTCCAGGATGTACTTCGCGAACCAAACACAGCCGGACGCAATCAGGAGCCCCACCAGGTTCATCACGGCGAAAAGCGCGGCTTCGCGGGCAACGTTGGCCTGCTTCCGGTGGCGGAACGTCCAATAGCGGTTGGCAATCCAGGAGAAGATACTGGCCACGATGGTAGCCACAGCCTTCGCCCAGACCTCGCTGCCGTGCATCGGTCCGGTGAACAGCCAGATATAGACAGCCGAGTCAATGACGAACGCCACACCGCCCACCGCCCCGAACTTGGCCACCTCACGCCAAAACAGCGAGGCGAGCCCCCGGATACGATCTGCAACTGAGCTAAACATGACCCTCCATGGCCGTCAGAACTGTGGGCCACACGGCCAAAGGTCCATTTTAGCGCTGAATTCACCCCATGCGCCGCCGCACCCGGGGGAAGCAGGCGGCGTAATTACCCGAAACTCAGGCCAAGTGGAGCCAGAAAGCCGGGATCCGGCCCGCTTTTCTGTAGGCTGGCACTTGTGACTTTTCCAGTAATCGGCGTGGTTGGCGGCGGCCAGCTCGCGCGCATGATGGCCCCAGCCGCCACCGCACTAGGCTTTGAACTCCGCGTCCTGGCTGAGGCTGAGGACGTTTCAGCCGTATCAGCCGTTGCCACCTCCCCGGTGGGTGACTACAAGGATCTCCAGACCCTCCTCGACTTCGCGGACGGCCTCGATGTTATGACCTTCGATCACGAACACGTGCCCACGGACCACCTCCGTGAGCTTTTGGCCGCTGGCGTTAACGTCCAGCCCGGTCCGGACGCCCTGGTCAACGCCCAGGACAAGCTCGTGATGCGGGCGGCCATCGACAGGCTGGGGCTCCCGAACCCCACATGGGCCGCAGTGGCTGACGTTCCCGGCCTGGTGAGGTTCGGCGATGAGATCGGCTGGCCCGTGGTCCTCAAAATGCCACGCGGCGGCTATGACGGCAAGGGCGTTCGAATCATCGACTCCGCCGACGCTGCCGAGGAGGCCGCTCCCTGGTTCGAAGCCATGAGCCCGCTCCTGGCGGAAGCCAAGGTTGACTTCAGCCGGGAACTGTCCGCCCTGGTGGCACGGACCCCCAGTGGCGAAGCGCGGGCCTGGCCGGTGGTACACACCATCCAGGTGGACGGCGTCTGTGACGAAGTCATCGCCCCTGCCCTGAACATCCCGCTTGAGGTTGCTGCGGCCGCGGAAGACGCAGCCCTCCGCGTTGCCACGGAACTGGGTGTGACCGGAGTGATGGCGGCAGAGCTTTTCGAAACCCCGGGTTCCGGCGTCGGCTTCCTCATTAACGAACTGGCCATGCGGCCCCACAACACCGGCCACTGGACCCAGGACGGTTCGGTCACCAGCCAGTTTGAACAGCACCTGCGGGCAGTCCTGGACTTGCCGCTGGGCGCTACCGATGTCCTCGGCCCCGTAGTGGTGATGAAGAATTTCCTCGGCGGCGACAACGAGGATCTGTTTTCGGCCTTCCCGGCCGCTCTTGCCAGCGAACCGGCCGCCAAGGTCCACTGCTACGGCAAGTCGGTGCGTCCCGGCCGCAAGATTGGCCATGTCAACCTCGTGGGGACCTCCACGGACGACGTGGACGCGGTCCGGCAACGGGCAACGCGGGTGGCCGGCATCATTCGAGACGGCCGGGTCCCCACCGAAGAATCAGCACGGATTTCCGAGGAGAACGCATGACCACCGAAACCACCTCCGGCATCAGCGACACCGGCGCCGGCCCCATCGTTGGGCTGGTTATGGGCTCAGATTCGGATTGGCCGGTCATGGAGGCCGCGGCGGAGGCGTTGGCCGAGTTCGGTGTTCCCTTTGAAGCCGACGTTGTCTCCGCACACCGGATGCCCACCGAAATGATCCGGTACGGCCAAAGCGCCCATGAACGCGGGCTGCGGGTCATCATTGCCGGCGCAGGCGGGGCCGCGCACCTCCCCGGCATGCTCGCCAGCGTGACGCCCCTGCCCGTTATTGGTGTTCCGGTCCCCCTCAAGACCTTGGACGGCATGGATTCCCTCCTGTCCATCGTCCAGATGCCGGCCGGCGTTCCAGTGGCCACCGTGTCCATCGCCGGCGCCCGCAATGCCGGCCTTCTTGCCGTCCGCATCCTTGCGTCCGGCACCGACGACCTGGCAGCCTCGCTTCGCGCCGACCTCCTGGATTTCGCCCAGGAGCTCAATGACGTCGCTGCCCGAAAGGGAGCCAACCTCCGGCAGAAGGTCAGCGAAGTCTTCGCTGACGGCAATGGTGTCCTCCGGGGCGCCCGCTAAGGTACCGGAAATGTCCAGAAGCGAAACGCAGCAGCCCTCAACCGGAGGGGTCATGACTGATCCTGTCCGGTATCCGTCCAGCGCCTCGGCCCCCGTCCGGACCAAGCGGGCTTTTGTCCTGCTGCTGATGACCCTCCTGGTACCCGGCAGTGCCCAAATTGTGGCGGGTGACCGTAAGCTCGGCCGCCTTGCCCTTCGGGTCACCTTCGGCGTCTGGGCGCTGCTGCTCGCCACCATTCTGCTGCTGGTCCTCAACCGGCCTTTGCTGATTAACGTCATCACCAACCCGTTCACTTCGCTCCTGATCATCCTGGTCCTCGTCGCCCTGGCCCTCGGTTGGGCGTTCCTTTTCATCAACACCCTTCGGCTGATCCGGCCCGTGCTGCTGGCGCCGGGGGCGCGTCCCGCCGTCGGAATTGCGTTGGTCCTGGCCCTCATCCTCAGCAGCGGCTCGCTGGGCTACGCCGCCTACCTGCTCAATGTGGGCCGTAACGCCATCGGCAGCATTTTCTCCTCCGGCCCGGCCATCGATCCCGTGGAAGGCCGCTACAACTTCCTGATGATGGGTGGCGACGCGGGTGATGACCGCACCGGCCGGCGGCCGGACAGCCTTTCGGTTCTAAGCGTCGATGCCAAGACCGGACAGACCGCCATCATCTCCGTACCGCGCAACCTCCAGAACGCCCAGTTCAGTGAGGGCTCCCCCATGCGCCAGATTTATCCGGACGGCTACAACTGCGGCGACGAGTGCCTGATCAACGCCATCAACACTGAGGTGACGAACGAGCACGCCGACCTCTACCCGGGAGTAGCCGACCCCGGCGCCCAGGCAACCCTCGAGGCCGTCTCCGGTACCCTCGGCCTGACCATCCAGGCATATGTCCTGGTAGACATGGAAGGCTTCGCCAAGCTCATCGATGCCATGGGCGGCATCAGGATCAAGGCCGGCGGCTGGGTTCCCATGAGCGGCATATTTGATGAAGTCAGCCGCGTTCACGGCATGCCCTTGGGCTGGATCCCCGCCGGTGAACAGACTCTCAATGGCGACCAAGCCCTCTGGTACGGCCGATCCCGTGAATTTGTTGACGATTACGCCCGCATCCAGCGCCAGCAGTGCGTTCAGCAGGCCATGCTCAAGCAGCTGGACCCGGCCACCCTGCTGGCCAAGTTCGAGGATATCGCCAACGCGGGGACCAAAGTCGTGGACTCGAATATCTCCTCCTCGCAGCTGGGAAGCTTCGTTGACCTCGCCATGAAAGCCAAGGGCCAGGACGTCAAGCGGCTCACCATCGGGCCACCCGATTTTGATGTCTCCTTCTCCACCGTTCCTGACTTTGACGTCATCCACGACAAGGTGGATCAGCTGCTCGCTTCCGCGTCGGGGCCACAGGCCGCCCTGCCTGTTGACGGCATGGTGCCGGTCCCCGCGGGCGGCGGCCGCCTGCAGGCGTCCGGGACGCTTCCGCCTACTGTTTTGGCAGGCGGCCGCGCCCAGGCGCAGCAGCCCACACCGCCGTCGGACTTCACACCGGTGACCACCACGCCCTACGGCGAACCGATCACCGAGGCGATGCTGAACCAGCTCAAGAGCGAGGGCAACGAGCAGGCGCTGCGTGAGCTGGTCGCCTCGAACGGCCTGTGCGCGCCCTTGTAGGCGCCACTCCCCGTGACCGCATGCCCTAAACCTGAAGACCAAGAAATGGACACGGCTGTGTACGAAATTGAGAACGTCCTCCGCGATTATGCCTGGGGATCCACGACGGCGATCGCCGGGCTTCTGGGACGCCCCGAATCCGGCCGTCCGGAAGCCGAACTCTGGATTGGCGCGCACCCGGACTCGCCCTCCGTCGCACGGCGCCCTGACGGTTCGGATGTGCCGCTGGACCGGCTGATCGCCGAGGATCCGGAGCATTTCCTCGGCGCTGAA
This sequence comes from Arthrobacter sp. B6, assembly GCF_001663775.1. Classification (GTDB taxonomy): domain Bacteria; phylum Actinomycetota; class Actinomycetes; order Actinomycetales; family Micrococcaceae; genus Arthrobacter. The sequence continues at coordinate 1,144,546 of NZ_KV467168.1, forward strand.
TCCGTGGCCGGCTTCGGACCGCGGCTGCCGTTCCTCACTAAGGTTCTCGCGGCCGCGCAGCCACTCTCCCTGCAGGTCCATCCCAGCAGCGCGCAGGCCAGGGCCGGGTTCGCGCGGGAAAATGCCCAAGGCGTGGCTCCCGATGCGGCCAACCGGAATTACCGCGATGACAACCACAAGCCTGAAATGATCTTTGCGCTCACGCCGTTTGAGGCGTTGTGCGGCTTCCGGCCAGCGGCTGACACGCGTGCCACCCTGCTCCACCTGGCAGCCGCCTTCGATGCAGTTGAGGCCGACCGGCCTCCGCTGCTGACTGAACTTCTGGAAGACCTCGGAAACTCCGACGAGAGCACCGGGCTGCGGATGGCCTTCGAACGGCTGATTTCAGGCGGGCCCGCCGTGGCTGAGGCTACCGCCCTGGTCGCCGGTGTGCTCGTCTCCGGCGCCTCCCTTGAGCCGTACCGGTCCGAGCTGTCGACGGTGCTCAGCCTGAACGAAAAGTACCCGGGCGATCCGGGTGTGCTGATTTCGCTGCTGCTGAACCGGATTTCGCTGGCCCCCGGTGAAGCGGTGTACCTCCCCGCGGGCAACGTGCACGCATACCTGCATGGCATGGGCGTGGAGGTCATGGCTTCCTCCGACAACGTGCTCCGAGGCGGACTGACACCGAAGTTCATTGATGTCCCCGAGCTCCTGCGCACCATCGAATTCAGGCCGGTGGCGGTACCGATGCTCAGGCCGGAGTTTTCCGAACTCGGCCAGGAGCTCTACCAGCCGCCGTTCCGGGAGTTCCAACTGCAGCGCATCGAATTGGCCCCGGGAGCACCGCCGGTTCCCCTGGCCCAGTCCGGGGCGGCCGTGGTGATTGTGGTCGAGGGAACCGTGTACCTCGACTCACCCAAGGGCGACCTGCAGCTGGCACGCGGCGGAAGCGCGTTCCTGGCTGCGTCCGAAGCACCGGTGAACGTCCACCCCGTTTCCGGGACGCAGGAACCGTCAGTTGCCTTCGCCGTCACCACCTCCATGAAAGCCTGACCGGTGGAGTATTTCCTCCAGACTCCCGCCTGGGCGGACGTCCTGTCATCGCTCGGCCGTACCGTTCACCAGCAATCCGGCCCCGGTTGGAGCTTCCTGGCAGTTGAGGAGACCAACCCTGCCGGCAAGGTGCTGTACGCGCCCTACGGCCCGGTGGCCTCTTCCCCTGACGCGTTCGACGCCGCCCTCGCCGCCCTCATTGAACTGGCCCGCTCCTGCGGTGCCGTCTTTGTCCGGATCGAACCGGTATCCGCGGGACTTGGGGTTTCGGCGGCGGCGGACGAGCTCCGTCGCCGGGGCCTCCAGCCGGCACCGAGCAACCCACAACCCGAACTCAGCTGGATCGTGGACCTGGACGGTGATTTCAAGGACGTCCTGGCCGCCATGAAGCCCGTAAACCGGAACCTGTACCGGAACATCCACAAGAAGGGCGTCACCTTCCGGACGTCGCAGGACCCGGATGACATTGGCATCCTGCTGAAGTTCCTCCACATGACGGCACGGCGCAACGGATTCAAGCCGCAGAGCGACGACTACCTGACCAGCGTGGTGACCTCCATGATGCCCGCAGGCGCCGCGACGCTCTTCATCGCGGAACTGCAGGGAGAGCCCATCGCCGCAGCCCTGGCCTACGATTCCGCCGACACCCGCACCTACGCCCATGCAGCCCTGGACGACACCCACCGGAAGCTCAGTGCCGGCATTCCGCTATTGGTGACCCTCATGGCAGACGCGAAGGACCGGGGGCTGAAGCACGTGGACCTCTGGGGAGTGGCACCGGCGGACCAGCCCGACCACAAGTGGTCAGGCTTCAGTGCCTTCAAGAAATCCTTCGGTGGCCGCGAAATCTCGTACCCCGGTGCCTGGGACCTCCCGGTAAAAAAGCTCCGGTACAACGCGTACCAGTTGGCGCGCAAGCTGCGGGACAGGCTGCGGACACTCCCCTCCCCCTTGGCGCGAACGAACACTTAAGCCCCTCCCACTGGCGCGAACGTACACTTGTGGCCCTGTCCGCTGGCGCGAACGTACACTTGTGGCCCTGTCCGCTGGCGCGAACGTACACTTGTGGCCCTGTCCGCTGGCGCGAACGTACACTTGTGGCCCTATCCAAGACCCAGACTCCTTGGAGTTTCAACGACCCACTAGAAAACGCCGGAAGATTCTGGGGCCCCAAGTGTACGCTCGCGTAATTGAGCGTCGCTGGCCTGTGGATAACCCTCACGACCGCTGCGATTTTCTTGCACACTGGAGCATGGCACTCTCACCGCTCCCTGACGAACTGTTAGCCGGCTCGTTTACCACGGCTATCGCCGCGTGCTCCGGCGTGTCACGAAAGCGCCAGCGGCAGCCCGACGTCCTCATTCCGTCCCGCGGCATCCGCATCCCCATGAACGGAAACGCGGCTGTGCCCGCCAACCTTCGTGCCTATACGACGCTGGACAAGTCATCGACCTTGACACACCATTCTGGAGGCAGGATCTGGGCGCTCGGCCTACCTGCCTGGCTCGAGGAAGACTGGCGGATCCATATCGCGCGCGGCCGGTCAGACGGTAAGCCCAGGCGCAGGAACGTCATTGGCCACCGGATGACGTTCCAGCCAGGCGAGGTGGTGATGCACGACGGCGTCCGTGTCACCTCGCCGGCGCGGACGTGGCTGGATCTTGCAAGCCTGCTCACCGTTGATGAATTGATTGCGGCAGGAGATTCCGTGGTGGCGGCCCACGGGCCTGAATTCCCGCGACCAAAGAAGCCTCTGGCCACGATAGTTGACCTGAATAGGATGATCGCTGCGCACCCGGGCATGCGGGGCGTGAAGACCGCGCGGCTGGCCCTCGAGGAAATACGCACTGGCGCAGATTCACCGCAGGAAACACGAATGCGTTTGGCCCTTGCTCGATCCAACCTTGGCGAGCCGCTGCTAAACCATGTGGTCCGCAACAGCTGGGGTTACCCCGCTGTCTGGCCGGACGCGGCCTACCCGAAACATCGTATTGCCCTGCAGTACGACGGCGGGCACCACTCGGATCCCGGCCAGATCAAACTCGATGAAATGAGGCGGGCGACCACGGAGCGGCTGGGCTGGACTGAAATCAGGGTCTTCAAGGAGGACCTCGAGGGTGATAAGCCCTTTGTCCTGGAAAAAGTCAGGGCAGCCACCCGACGACTGCCGGAGAGCCAGACGGAGCATCAGTCCGTCGCCCGAGGATGAACGTGGTTGGGGACAGGCGCCTGGCGGCCGGCGAACGTACAGTTGAGGCCCCGGATCCGCTTGGATCCGGGGCCTCAACTGTACGTTCGCGTCTTCGGGGGGAGCCGAAGAACCTAGCTCTTGCGGGCGTAGCCTTCCCACTTGCTGGCCTGGTGCTCACCGTCAACGAAACGGATGGTCCCCGACTTGGAGCGCATCACGATGGACTGGGTGAGGACCTTGTCCTTGGAGTAGCGGACGCCCTTGAGGAGGTCGCCGTCCGTGATGCCCGTGGCCGCGAAGTAGCAGTTGTCGCTGGACACGAGGTCGTTGGTGGACAGTACGCGTTCCAGGTCATGGCCGGCGTCAATGGCTTTCTGCTTCTCATCGTCGCTGGTGGGCCACAGCCGGCCCTGGATGACGCCGCCCAGGGACTTGATGGCGCAGGCCGCCACGATGCCTTCCGGGGTGCCGCCGATGCCCATCAGGGCGTCAACACCTGTACCGGAACGGGCCGCGGCAATGGCGCCGGCAACGTCTCCGTCCATGATGAACTTAGTACGCGCGCCCGCTTCGCGGATCTCTTCGACCAGGGGACGGTGGCGGTCACGGTCAAGGATCATGACGTTCAGCTGGTTGACCTTCACGCCCTTTGCCTTGGCGATTAAGTGCAGGTTCTGCTTGACCGGTAAACGCAGGTCAACCATGTCAGCGGCCTCCGGGCCGGTGACCAGTTTCTCCATGTAGAACACAGCGGAGGGGTCGAACATGGACCCACGCTCGGCCACGGCCAGCACGGCCAGGGCGTTGTTGATGCCGAGGGCGGTCAGGCGGGTACCGTCGATGGGGTCTACGGCGACGTCGCATTCAGGGCCGGTGCCGTCGCCGACGTGCTCGCCGTTGAAGAGCATCGGGGCTTCGTCTTTTTCGCCTTCACCGATGACCACAACGCCGTTGAAGTGGACCGTGTGGAGGAAGGAGCGCATGGCGTCAACGGCGGCGCCGTCGGCCTTGTTCTTGTCACCGAAGCCAACCCAGTGGCCACCGGCAATGGCCGCGGCTTCGGTGACGCGGACGAGTTCAAGGGCAAGGTTGCGGTCCGGCTCGTCGATCCCCACAGCCAGGGACGGTGAAATCGTGGAGTATTGCTGGGTCATAGGCGCTGGTGACACGTGAACCTCTTCTTTGAGTGGCGATCATTGGACCTGTTCCCCCTGTTCAGGCGGATACGGTGATTCCTCTGCTAACGATCATAGTCGGGGCATCGCGTTCCGGGCATGGCATGACGCGCGCCCGCAATGTGCGCTGTGGGGGCGGCCTCCCGCACAACCAGCGTCCGGAGTGTGAGTTGGACGCCCGCATGGGCGACTATAGAGGGGTGAGTGATATGCAGGAAAAGACCAGCCCGGACCACGATGCCTCCGGTTCCGGGGGCGCCGGCAAGGCCACGGAGGACGGCGGGGATCAGCCCGTCAAGCCCGTAATCCCGGCGGCAGCGGCCAAACGCGCGAACGCGTCAGTCATCGGCATGGTCATCGCGCTTCTGGTCAGCATCGCCGCGTTCCTGCCGGTCGTCCTGATGAACCCGCTCCCGAAGAGTGACGGCTTCCGGCCGGACATCGACGTGAGCGCGGTGGCCCGGAACGCTACGGATGTGGCAGGATTCACACCCGTGGCGCCGGACACTGGTGACACATTCAGTTCCAACTACGCCCGCTGGGAGTCCGGCAGCGGCAGCGGTGTACCCACCTGGGAAGTCGGCTTCCTGACACCTGACGAGTCCTTCATCGGTCTTGTCCAGACCCGTCAGGCCAATCCCACCTGGCTCCTCCAGCAAACAGGAAACGCCCCTGTCACGGGGTCGCGCAGTGCAGGCGGACAGGAATGGGAACTTCGGGATACTGGCAAGGGCGAGAGGAGCATGGTGCTCAGTTACCGGGGCACCACCGTTGTCCTCAGTGGACCCGCAAAACTCGACGAGTTCGCGGTGCTGGCGGACGCCGTCGTGAAGTCCCTGGAAAGTAACCCTGCCGTCACGGTTTCCCCCTCGGCGGGCCCCACATCGTAAGGTAGGGCCGTGGCAACCTACCTGACTCCGGCCCTGGCCTGGCGACGACTTCGCGAAGGCAACGAACGTTTCATAAACGGCGAATCCTCCCACCCCAACCAAGACGCCTCCCGGCGGTCTTCGCTCGTGGAGAACCAACATCCCTTCGCCGTGATCTTTGGCTGCTCCGACTCCCGCCTCGCCGCCGAGATCATTTTCGACGTCGGACTCGGTGACGTCTTTGTGGTGCGGACAGCGGGCCAGGTCATCGACGACGCCGTCCTCGGCTCACTCGAATACAGCATCGGCGTGCTGGGGGTGCCGCTGATCGTGGTGCTGGGCCACGACAGCTGCGGTGCCGTGAGTGCCACAAAGTCCGCCGTCGAAACCGGACAGATGCCGGTGGGCTTCATCCGGGACCTTGTCGAGCGCATCACACCGTCCGTGCTGACGTCCCTCCGGAATGACAAACCAGACGTGAACGACATGGTGGTGGAGCACGTCAAACAGACCTCCCACCGCCTCGTGGACAGCTCCCGTGTGATTTCGGACGCAATCGAGAGCGGCCGGGCAGCGGTCATCGGACTTTCGTACAGCCTCGCCGACGGCCGCGCGGACCTTGTTTCCGGGATAGGCGAGCTCTGAACGCCCGCTGAAAGGCTGCCCGTAGCATGCGGTTCACGGTTTTCGATGCGGCGTTGGTGCGTCCTAAGCTAGCCCCATGACTTCCACTGAAGAATTCCGCATTGAACACGACACGATGGGCGAAGTCCGCGTCCCCGTGAACGCCCTGTACCGAGCACAGACGCAGCGTGCAGTTGAAAACTTCCCCATCTCCGGCAAAACCCTGGAACGCGCCCACATCGAGGCCCTCGCCCGGGTAAAGAAGGCAGCGGCCCAGGCCAACGCAGAACTTGGAGTGCTCGACGGCGAGCTGGCCAAGGCGATTGCAGAGGCCGCCGATGAGGTGGCTGCGGGCAAATACGACGGCGACTTCCCGATCGACGTTTTCCAGACCGGCTCCGGCACGTCGTCGAACATGAACACGAACGAGGTCATCGCCGAACTGGCCACGCGCTCCCTCAAGGCTGCGGGCAGCGACAAAGTTGTGCACCCGAACGACCACGTCAACGCCTCGCAGTCCTCCAACGACGTCTTCCCGACCTCGGTCCACGTCGCGGCCACCTCGGCCCTGATCAACGACCTCATCCCGGCCCTCGGCTACCTGGCCGAGTCGCTGGAGCGCAAGGCCGTGGAGTTCAAGGACGTCGTCAAGTCGGGCCGCACCCACCTCATGGACGCCACTCCGGTGACGCTCGGCCAGGAGTTCGGCGGCTATGCTGCGCAGGTCCGCTATGGCATCGAGCGCATCAACGCCTCGCTCCCCCGCGTCGCTGAAGTTCCGCTCGGCGGCACGGCTGTGGGCACCGGCATCAACACCCCGGCCGGGTTCCCGGAGCGGGTGATTGAACTGCTCGCCACCGACACGGGCCTCCCTCTGACCGAGGCCCGCGACCACTTCGAAGCACAGGCCAACCGCGACGGCCTCATCGAGGCGTCCAGCCAGCTGCGCAACATTGCGATCTCCTTCATGAAGATCAACAACGACCTCCGCTGGATGGGCTCCGGTCCAAACACCGGCCTGGGCGAAATCGCCATTCCGGACCTGCAGCCCGGATCCTCGATCATGCCGGGCAAGGTCAACCCCGTCATCTGTGAGGCCTCCATCATGGTGGCCGCGCAGGTCATCGGCAACGACACCACAATTGCGTGGTCCGGAACCAACGGCGCCTTCGAACTGAACGTCGGCATCCCCGTGATGGCCGCCAATCTGCTTGAGTCCGTGCGCCTGCTGGCAAACACCAGCCGCGTCATGGCCGACAAGATGATTGACGGCATCACCGCAAACGTGGAGCGCGCCCGCTTCCTTGCCGAAGCGTCACCGTCCATCGTCACCCCGCTGAACAAGTACATCGGCTACGAAAACGCGGCGAAGATCGCCAAGAAGGCAGTGGCCGAGGGCCTCACCATCCGTGAAACCGTGGTGGCCATGGGCTTCCTGGAGCGCGGCGAAGTAACCGAAGAGCAGCTGGACACGGCACTGGACGTTATGTCCATGACCCGCCCGCCGCACAAGGCATAGGTCCCCAGACGACCGGAGGCCCCCCGTACGACGGCGGGCCCCCCCCCCCCCA
>NZ_KV467168.1:1152094-1285397 GCF_001663775.1 Arthrobacter sp. B6
GCCCGCCGCACAAGGCATAGGTCCCCAGACGACCGGAGGCCCCCCGTACGACGGCGGCCGCCCACCTTCACAACGAAGGCGGGCGGCCGCCGTCGTACTGTGCGCTTAAGACCCCGCGCATAGTCGGGCCGCAGGTGTACGTTCGCGCAGAAGCGCGGGCCACAAGTGTACGCTCGCGCAGAAGCGCGGGCCACAAGTGTACGCTCGCGCGGAAGCGCGGGCCACAAGTGTACGCTCGCGCACTGCTACCCCGGTCAGGGTTCGAAGTGGGCTGCCTCCGCCGGAGCCAGGGCACGGCGGATGCTCGTGAGGTGGCCCGGCATCAGTTCAGGCAGGTCGTCCAGGCTGAACCAGCCGACGTCGAGGGACTCGTCATCATTTACCCGCGCAGTGCCTGAAACGTAGCGGCAGCGGAACACCACATCCAGGAATTCGCAGACGTCACCGTTGGGATAGGTGAACGGGCCGACGGTGCCCACCGAGACAACCCGTTCTGCCTCCGCCACAACTGCGGTTTCCTCGAAGATCTCGCGCACGAGACCACGCGCCGGCGGTTCGCCCGGATCCAACATGCCGGTGATGAGTGCCCAGTGGCCGTTGTCGGCACGCCGGGCCAAAAGAACCCGGCCCGAGTGGTCAAAGACCACGCCGCGGACACCGGGTACCCACAGCGGGTCGTGTCCCACCTTCTCGCGGAGCTTGAGGATGTAGTCAGGAGCAGGCATGCTGACAGCCTAACGGGCCGGCGCGGGCGACGGCGCGAGGGCGTGCCGGACGGGGCACGCCGGACTGGGGCACGCTGGGCGGGGAAACCCGGATTGCGTCAGGCCGGCAGCAGCATGGCGGCGGCCGCACCGGCCAACATAAACGGACCGAACGGGATGGAGGATTTCAACGTACCCCGGCGGGCCGCAAGCAAGGCCAGGCTCCAGAGGCCGCCGAGCAGGAACGCCGCAAAAGTGCCGGCAAAAAGGTGCGTCCATCCCAGGTACCCCAGGTACATGCCCAGGACTCCCGCGAGCTTGACATCCCCGAATCCCATCCCGGGCGGATAGACCAGCCGCAGCACAAAATAGAAGCCCCAAAGAACCGCACCCCCGGCCAGGATCCGCAGGGCCGGAAGGCCGAACAGGGCTGCCGCGCCGTCCGGGCCGGCGGGCAGCGCCCAGGCCCCGGAAATCGCGGGGACCACCGCAGCCGCCGCCAGCAGGACGCCCGCCACAGCGTAGGACGGAAAAACGATCCGGTTGGGCAGGAGATGATGGCGGACGTCGATGATGGTCAGCCGTACCGCCATCACCGCAAAATAGGCACACGCCGCCAAGACCAGCCAGAAGGCCAGCGGGGCGGCTTCCCAAAGTTCGTCCAGTCGTCGGATCACCCCTCGGATGCTACTGGATTTTCGCTTCCGGCCGGAGGGCCCACGCGTAAACTGTGGATATGTCGACATGGGACACCAGGCGCCGGCCGGATCCGGACCGCGGCGATTCTCCCGCGGACCTGACCACGGTGTTCCGGAACCTCTGCAGGTCTTCGCCCTGGAAATGGCAGAGCCTCCGCTTTGAGTACTGGGACGAGCCCTTTGCCGAGGCCCCCGATCCTTCTGCACCGTTGGTGCGCGCATGGCTGCGCCGGCCAGGTGCCCTCCGCCTGGAAACGGCCGACGGACTTGTCCTCCACAGCACAACAGGGATCAATGACTCCAAGGATGGGTTCTACGTCAGCGCAACCCGGAAGTCGTGGCTGCTGCCGCCGCACCTGGTGGCGCCCGTTTACGATGACGGCGGCCTGGTGAGGCGCCGCCCCGAAGCGGCCTACGGTGAACCAGGTTTCGGCAACGGCCGCTTTTCAGCCGCCCTCGATCCTGTCGAGCTGGCGGGGAACGCCCCCGTCCCCATGGAATTTCCGGGCAGCAACTCCGTGGACATCACTGACGTGCGCCGGGTCGACCACGACGGGCGGCAGGCCCTTGAGGCCATCGTGACTCCAACAGCCGCCTATCACGCCGCAGACCCTGCCGCACCGCTGTGCATGCCGGGCAGCAATCGGATACGTATCGACCTTGAGACGGGCGTCTGCGTGTCCAGCCAGTCGCTGGAGGCAGCGACGCGTGACTACGGACACTGGCTTCGGGTCATCGCGGTTGATGAGTACATGCTGGATGACCTCTTCCTGGCGGAGTCGATGAACCTTACGGACGTCCGGCGCCACATCAGCTGGGATATCTCCGCCTGAGCCAGGCGCTGGCATCGCGCCTGGGGTTGCTGCTTGACGGGCTGAACGGCCGGCCGTGGGCTAGGCTTCCCTGATGACCGAGCTGACTTCCCTGTGGCCGCTTTTCGGCCTGACGCTGACCACACCCCGGCTGGTGCTGCGGCCCATCACCGACGACGACATTCCGGCTGCCCTGGCGGCGGCGCGGAGCGGAGTCCACGAGCCCGGCCGGAACCCCTTCAGCACGCCTTGGGCGGAGCTCCCTGCCGGGGAGCTCGGTCCAAAAATGGCGCAGTTTTATTGGCGCTGCCGGAGCGAAGTAACGCCGAAATCCTGGACCCTGCTCCTCGGCATCTGGCACGAAAATGAATTCATCGGGTGCCAGGACATCGGCGCCAAGGACTTCGCCGCCCTCAAAACCGTCAGCACGGGCTCGTGGCTCAAGCAGTCCGTTCACGGCCGGGGGCTCGGCAAGGAGATGCGCGCCGCCGTCGCACTTTACGCGTTCGACTGGCTCAAAGCCGAAGTGGCAGAGTCCGAGGCCGCAGCCTGGAATGCCGCATCCCTGGGCGTTTCCCGCGCGCTCGGTTACGAACTCAACGGCGTCACCAGGACCGCTTGGGGCGACAAAGCAGAGGAAGTCCAAAAAGTCCGCCTCACCCCGGCGACGTTCAAGCGCCCCGACTGGACCCTCCAAGTAGAGGGCCACGAAGCGGCGGCCAAGTATCTCGGCATCGGTTAGGTTCCGGGCCGTGGCCCGACGAACTGGACCACGGCCCCGCACATACCGTAAGTGGCTAGATTTCGGCGCCTTCCAGGAGTTCTGTCACCAGCGCTGCTATCGGTGAGCGTTCGGAGCGGGTGAGGGTGATGTGGCCGAAGAGCGGGTGGCCCTTCAAGGTTTCGACGACGGCGGCGATGCCGTCATGCCGTCCGACGCGCAGGTTGTCACGCTGGGCGACGTCGTGGGTGAGGACGATCTTGGAGTTCTGGCCGATGCGGCTCATCACCGTGAGGAGCACATTCTTCTCCAGTGACTGGGCCTCGTCCACAATCACGAAGGCGTCATGCAGTGAGCGTCCGCGGATGTGGGTCAGGGGCATGACTTCCAGCATCCCCCTGTCCATGACTTCTTCCACGACCTCCTGGCTGACCAGGGCGCCCAGGGTGTCAAAGACCGCCTGCGCCCAGGGGTTCATCTTTTCCGATTCGGAGCCGGGCAGGTAGCCGAGCTCCTGGCCGCCCACGGCATAGAGGGGCCGGAAAACAATGACCTTCCGGTGCTCGCGGCGTTCCAGTACCGCTTCCAGGCCCGCGCACAGGGCAAGCGCCGACTTGCCGGTTCCTGCCCGTCCCCCGATAGACACAATTCCGACGCCGGGATCCATCAGCATGTCGATGGCCAGCCGCTGCTCGGCCGAGCGCCCGTGCAGGCCGAAGACGTCGCGGTCCCCCTTGACGAGCCTGACCTGCTTGTCGGCGCCCACCCTCCCCAGGGCCGAGCCCCTGTTCGAGAGAAGCACCAGTCCCGTGTTGACTGGCATTTCCGCGGCCGCAGGGATGAAAACGGGCTCGTGGCCGTACAGCGTCGAGATTTCCTCCTCGCTGGCTTCCACTTCCCCGACGCCGGTCCAGCCTGAGTCCTTCACCAATTCATTGCGGTACTCGTCTGCGGTCAGCCCCATGGCGGAGGCCTTGACGCGCATAGGCAGGTCCTTCGAAACCACGGTGACGTTCCGGCCTTCATTGGCAAGGTTCTTGGCCACAGCCAGGATCCTGCTGTCGTTGTCCCCGCTGCGGAAGCCCATCGGAAGCACCTCAGCCGAAATGTGGTTCATCTCCACCATGAGGCTACCGCCGTCGTCACCAATCGGGATGGGCTGGTTGAGGCCGCCATGTTTAACGCGGAGGTCATCGAGGAGACGCAGGGCCTTGCGGGCAAAATAGCCGAGTTCGGGATCGTGCCGCTTGCCTTCCAGCTCGCTGATAACCACGATCGGAACGATGACCTCGTGCTCGGCGAAGCGCAGCAGCGCCCGCGGGTCAGAGAGCAGGACGGACGTGTCAATGACGAAGCTGCTGATGGTGGCATCCCTTCCGGAGACAGCAAAACCGGCCGCAGGCTTTTCGTCTGCTGCACCGGTTGTTGAGGTTGCTCGCGTGGCGCGAGAGGTAGCTTTCTGTCCCTGATCAAAAACGACCTCGGGCAGTTGTTCAGAAATAGCCACATCGACTCCAGCCCCGGGCGTGCCCGGAATTGTTATTGGTGAGGCGGCTCGGCCTGGAGGCCGGACTCGGCCTCCCATACAACCGGTGCGAAACATCGCTCCATGTACTGGCCTCCCCGATCAGCCGGCGGTTTTGCCTGCTGATGGTTACAACGTAAATCCACTGCAACTAATTTCCGGCTTTATCCGTCGGCGATTCCTGTTGCGGCCACGTGAACTCCGGGTGAACTGCGGCGGTTCAGGTGCCGAAGCGCCGCTGCCTGCCCGCGTAGTCCCGGAGTGCCCGAAGGAAGTCCACTTTGCGGAAGGCCGGCCACAGCGCTTCACAGAAGTAGAACTCGCTGTACGCGCTCTGCCACATCAGGAATCCGGACAGCCGCTGTTCACCTGAGGTCCTGATCACCAGGTCGGGATCGGGCTGGCCACGCGTGTACAGGAAACGCGAAATATCATCAACACTCAGGCTGTCTGCCAGCTTCGAAATATCCGCACCGTTCGCAACCGCGTCGTGGAGCAGCTCCCGCACCGCATCAACGATCTCCCGGCGACCGCCATAACCCACGGCCACGTTGACGTGGATCTTTTCCCGCACGGGCGTCCGGGCTGTCAGTTTGTTGAGGCGTTCAGCAAGGTAGCCGGGAAGCAATTCCGGCGCGCCCATCGCGTGCACCGAGATGTTGGCGTCCTCATCCAGGCGATCCAGGGTGTTGGCGATGATCCCCATCAGGAGGTCCAGCTCTTCGCTGGACCGGCTCATGTTGTCCGTTGAGAGCATGTAAAGGGTAACCACTTTTATGCCGAGTTCCTGGCACCAGCCGAGGAATTCGTGGATCTTGTCCGCTCCTGCCTGGTGGCCCTGGCTGGTTGGCGCATTGAACTGCTTTGCCCACCGCCGGTTGCCATCCACCATCACGCCGATATGCCTGGGGATGCGGTCGCCGGCAAGGTCCCTGAGCAGCCTGCGCTCGTAGAAGCCATAGAGGAACCCGGGCAATTCCACGCGGAGACTCACCTGACTTCCCTTGCTGTACGACGCCTTGCACATCCTAGGCTACCGTCCGGAAGCGGAAGGGCGGAGCCGGGCGGCCGTGTGACCAGCGACCCAATATTACCCGGGAGTAACTTACTGGGGCGTAGGTTATTCTGGAGCCATGAACAGCAAGACTCCCGACGGCCCGCCGGGCCAAGCGCCGGAAGCCGGTTCAGGCCCCCTTGATGACGCTGCCGTCCGCCTGGCCGAACTGCTCACGATCAAACCCAAATGGCGCGGCTGGATCCACACTGTCACGGCACCCCTGGCCCTGATCGCGGGCGCCATCCTGATCCTCCTGGCCCCTACGGCCGACCGCAAGATCACTTCGGCCATCTACGCTGCCACCGGCGTCCTGCTCTTCGGCATCAGCGCCGTTTACCACCGCGGCAACTGGTCGCCCGGCGTAAGAATTGTCCTTAAACGGCTGGACCACACCAACATCATGTTGGTCATCGCGGGCAGCTACACACCGCTGGCTTGGTCACTGCTGGAGCGCCCCAAAGCCGTGCTCCTGCTGTGGGTCATCTGGTCCGGGGCCATCCTGGGCGTGCTTTTCCGGCTGCTGTGGACGCATGCCCCACGCTGGCTGTACGTGCCGATCTACATCGCGCTGGGCTGCGGTGCGCTGTTCTACCTGCCCGACTTCTTCGCGGCCAGCGCTCCCGCCGCCCTCCTGATCTGCGTCGGCGGCGTTCTCTACATCACCGGGGCCGTCTTCTATGCCCTCAAGAAACCCAACTTCAGCTACGAGCACTTCGGCTTCCATGAACTGTTCCACGCGCTCACCGTGCTGGCCTTTGCCGCGCACTTTGCGGCCATCGCCATTGCCGTCCTCAGCTGAGTGTGCGTGCCTGGCGGCGGCCCCCGTGGCGTGCGTTCGAAAGGTTCAACAGGGGTGAAAGCTTTTCCAAACCTAAAGTGGGGTCTTTGGGCTGACCGTACCCCGCAGGAAGTGCGGGAGTTCGGCCCGCTCTAGTCACGCGGTTGGGAACGGTCAGCGGCCGTGCCCTGACCGTTTCCCTCGAGTCCTGCACTGCTCTCCGGAGCAGCCATGCCGTCATGAGCGTCGGCGGCTTCGACATCCGCGGCCGCTGCGGCCGCCAGGCGTTCTTCCTCCACCTGCGCACGGTACCGGACCCGGCGGATACGGCGCACCATGTCCACGATCAGCAGTGTGGTTGCCAGCACAAAGAAGGCAGTCATGATGAAGCCCCACAGGCCCGGTGTGATCTGGTCCTCGGACACGCCCTCACGCAGCGAAGGCGTGGGCAGTGGAGACGGTGTGGTGGCCAGGGCGAGGAGCAAGTGATGCACGGTATAAACCTTCTATGGAAACTGATAGGCATCCGGCTGCGGACTGAAGATCCAGTCACAGCGGGCCACACTTCTACGCGGCATAGAAATGCCTGCTGTCTCTATCTTAGCCCCGCGAAAAGGTCCTTCTCCGGCAGTTCCGCCGGGATCCGCGACTGGATCAGCGAGTAGTCTTCCCACGGCCAGGCGCGGCGCTGCATCTCGGGGGCGACAGCGAAGAAGAAGCCCAGCGGATCCACCTGTGTCCTATGGGCACGGAGGGCGTCGTCGCGGGCTTCAAAGTAGTCACCGCAGTCGATCTGGGTTGTGGTGGGATGGCCAGCGGGCGGCGGAGTGTGTCCTTCGGCGTCCGTTTCCAGCCAGGCGGCGAGCCGTTCTGCGTACGGCGACTGGAGTCCTGCCTCCTCCAGGGCGAAATGCAGTGCACGGAACCGTTCCGGGCTGAAGGCACGGTCGTAGTAAAGCTTGCTGGGCTCCCATGGCTCCCCGGCATCCGGGTAGCGGTCCGGGTCTCCGGCAGACTTGAAGGCTTCCACAGCCACCCTGTGGGCCATGATGTGGTCGGGGTGGGGGTAGCCGCCGTTTTCGTCGTAGCTGATGATCACCTGCGGCCTGAATTCCCTGACCAGCCGCACCAGCGGCGCGGCCGCGCGCTCCAGCGGCTGTGTGGCAAAGGAGCCGGCTGGCAGTGGCGGGAGCGGATCACCCTCGGGGAGTCCGGAGTCCACGAAGCCCAGCCAGCGCTGCCGGATGCCCAGAACCTGGGCCGCCCGTTCCATCTCGAGGCGCCGTGCGCCTGCCATGTCCCGTTTCGGGTGGGGTTCCCCTTCGACGGCGGGGTTCTGGATATCGCCCCTGGACCCGTCCGTGCACGTGGCCACCATGACGTCCACGCCGGAGGCCGCGTACATGGCCATGGTCGCCGCGCCTTTGCTGGACTCGTCGTCCGGGTGGGCATGGACGGCAAGCAGCCGGAGCGTGGCCGCGGTGGAACTGGACGCTGTCATTGGTGGACGGTTCCTTATGTCATGCAGCCCTTGTGCTGGCCGCTTGTACTGGTGGGACTGGCAGGCCCGGAAATCCGGGGCCCGGAATCCGCACTAAACTGGACTGGTGACTTCCCAGGATCAGCCCGCCGTTTCCGCGCCAGCAGACACTAGCCTAGCCAATCGTTATGGCCCTCAAAAGCGCAGGCTGTCCCGCCCGGCGAAGCGCGTCATTGGCGCCGCGGCGCTGGCGGGCGGAATCGGCTTTATGGCCTGGGTGTCCACGTCCTCAGCCGTCTCCGGCGTGACGTTCAAGGACATTGGTTACAGCACCACTGACGCCACGCAGACGGAAGTGGATTTCCAGGTCACACGGGAGCCTGGGACGGCTGTCAAATGTGCCGTCAAGGCGCTGGATTCGAAGTTTGCGGTGGTGGGTTGGAAGGTTGTGGACATCCCGGCCGGCGAGGCCGACGGGACAGCCGACGGCGGCCGGACCATTTCCCAGCGCGCCGTGCTGAAGACCGAGTCGCTGTCGGTGTCCGGAGTGGTTGACAGCTGCTGGATTCCGGACGGCAGCAAATAGCAGAATGTGATCTGCGCCGCTTGCTTGTTGGGTTATATCCAGAGGATTGACTACAATGGAGCAATACCTTTACCCCGCTGAGCTGGTTACTGAGTTCCACAAGTGGCCACCGTGGCGGGGTCTTTTGCATGTATGACCGAAAAGGAGAAGTCCGTGTCGACCACCAACAGCGCGCCTGCAGCCTGGCTCACACAGGAAGCTTTTGACCGCCTGAAGGCAGAGCTGGACCACCTTTCCGGCGCTGGCCGGGCGGAAATTGTCCAGAAGATTGAAGCAGCCCGCCAGGAGGGTGACCTCAAGGAGAACGGCGGCTACCATGCTGCGAAGGAAGAACAGGGCAAGATCGAGGCACGCATCCGCCAGCTCACTGCGCTGTTGCGTGATGCCCATGTGGGGGAAGCTCCCGCCGACGACGGAATCGTCGAACCCGGCATGATTGTCGTTGCCAAGATCGCCGGTGACGAAGAGACGTTTCTGCTGGGCTCCCGCGAAATCGCAGGAGACTCCGACATTGACGTCTTCAGCGAAAAGTCACCGCTCGGTGCGGCGATCGTGGGCCACAAAGAGGGCGACACGCTGAGCTACACGGCACCGAACGGCAAAGACATCACCGTGGAGATCCTCTCGGCCAAGCCCTACGCCGCGTAAGAAGTTTTATCCTCAGGAAGAGCCGGCCACCAGCAGGTGGCCGGCTCTTTTTTCTTAGATTCTGTCCCGCGGCCGCATCAGGAGGGCGGCAGCCACTCCACCCAGGGCCCCGCCCAGGTGCGCCTGCCAGGAAATGTACGCCGCAACGAAGGGCAGCACGCCGAGCAGGATACTGCCGTAGGCCATAAACAGCACGACGGCCAGCAGGATTTGGCCCCAGCTTTGATTGAAGAAACCCCGCACCAGCAGGAAAGCGAAGAGGCCAAAGACCAGTCCGGATGCGCCCACGGTCACACCGCCGTCGCCGATCAGCCACACTGCCACCCCGGAGCCCAGCCAACTGAAAGCCAGGGCCGTGAGGAAGACACGCAGCCCGGAAAGAAATACCAGGAACCCGAAGATTATCAACGGCAGGGTGTTCGAAAGCAGGTGGTTCAGGCTCGCGTGGAGCAGCGGGAAGGTGAAGATGTCCAGGAGCCCGTCCAGGCTCCGTGGCCGTAGGCCGAAAGTCCGGTTCAGCGAATGGAGGGTCAGCATGTTGACGATCTCGATGACAAAAAGGACGAGCACAAAACTGCCCACCACCAGAAGCCCGCCCTTGGCGCGGGAGGCGGTTGTTTCACGGCTCCGTGGCTTTCCGTCTCCCAGTGCATCCAGCATGGCTGCCTAGTGCACCACGATGGGCTGGAAGCCCTCGGCCCGGAGTGCTCCGAGCACCTGCTCGCAGTGCTCATGTCCCTTGGTTTCAAGATTGACGGTGATGGACACGTCGCCCATGCTAATGGAACCGCCCACCCGAGTGTGGTCCAGCCCGGTCACGTTGGCGTCGTTCTCGGCAATGATCCGGGCGATGGTGGCCAATGAGCCAGGCCGGTCATCCAGCATCATCCGCACGGTCATGTATCGCCCGGCGGCGGACAGGCCGCGCTGGATCACCTTAAGCATCAGCATCGGATCGATGTTGCCGCCGGACAGGATCACTGCTGTGGTGCCCGGATTCTCGATCTTGCCGTCCATCAGTGCGGCAACGCCCACGGCCCCGGCGGGCTCCACCACCAGCTTGGCCCGTTCCAGCAGGAAGATCAGCGCACGGGCCAGGGAATCCTCGCTGACCGTGACAACGTCATCCACAAGCTCGCGGATGATGCTGAACGGCAGCTGGCCTGGGCGGCCCACAGCGATGCCGTCGGCCATGGTGGAAACCCTTTTCAGCGGAACAAGGGCATCCGCGGCCAGCGACGGCGGGTACGCGGCCGCGTTCTCCGCCTGGACGCCGATGATACGGATGTCGCGGCCAAGTTCCCTTGCCCGCGCCTTTACGGCGACGGCCACGCCGGCCAGCAGGCCGCCCCCGCCGACTCCCATCAGGATAGTGTCCACGTCGGGGATCTGTTCGAGGATTTCCAGCCCCACTGTGCCCTGTCCGGCTACAACGTCCACGTTGTCGAACGGGTGGACAAAGACTGCGCCGGTCTCATTTGCGTAGCGCTGGGCTTCGGCGAGGGCTTCGTCCACATTGTGCCCGTGCAGGATTACTTCTGCGCCGTGGCTGCGGGTGGCGGCCAGCTTGGGCAGCGCGACACCAAGCGGCATGTAGATGCGCGCCTTGATGCCCAGGCTCTTGGCCGCAACGGCAACCCCCTGCGCGTGGTTTCCGGCCGACGCAGCAACCACGCCCCGCTTCTTCTCTTCGTTGGAAAGCTTGGCCATGCGGACATAGGCACCGCGGACTTTGAAGGAGCCCGCACGCTGGAGGTTTTCGCACTTAAAGAAGACGTCGCCGCCCACCATGCCGCCCAACGCCCGGGAAGATTCCACCGGGGTCCGCGTAATAATCCCTTCAAGCAGCTTCTGCGCCTCCAGGACATTGTCCAGCGTGATGGGCAGGCTATTGAGGGTTTTCACGAACTAGTCTCCTTTAGGAAATTCGGCTGGGGCATCCGGGCCGGAATGACCGGCGGGAGTTCCCGTTGACTGTGCGGCGCCCTTGCCGCGGCCCCGGTTCGCACCGGGAAGGTAGACATCCTTGAAGGTAGTGTCTTGGCTGGATCCGGAGCCCCCGGGTACACCCGGGCTCGCCGCCGCCAGCACTCCTTCATGTTCCCATGTTCTGGCAGCAATATATCGAATCGCCGAGTTTGCTACGGCCAGGATGGGCACGGAGAAGAGTGCGCCGGGGATGCCGGCGAGGTAGGAACCCGCTGCCACTGCCAGGATCACGGCCACCGGATGCAGGGCCACAGCCTTGCCCATGACGAGCGGCTGCAGGATATGGCTTTCCAGCTGCTGGACCAGCAGCACGATCCCCAGCATGATCAGCGCGTTGACCCAGCCGTTGGCCACGAGGGCGAGGAGCACAGCCACAGCTCCGGTGACCAGGGCGCCGACAATGGGGATGAAGGAGCCGATGAACACCAGCACACCCAGCGGAAGCGCCAGCGGAACCCCGATGATGGCGGCACCCACGCCGATTCCCACGGCGTCCACAAAAGCCACGAACATCTGGATGCGGGCGTAGTTGACCATGGATGCCCAGCCCTTGCGGCCGGCGCCGAAGGTGGCAGCGCGGGCATTCCTCGGCAGCAGCCGGACCAGGAAAGCCCAGATCCGGTCACCTTCCAGGAGGAAAAAGATCAGGATGAACAACGCCAGGATAAGTCCCGCTGCAAAATGCCCCGCAGTGCTGCCGAAGGAGAGGGCGCCGCTCAGGATGCTGCTGCTGTTATTCTGCAGCGCGGCTGCTGCCTCCTCCAGATACTGGTCGATCTGGGCCGCTGTCAGGTGGAGCGGTCCTTCCGCCAGCCAGCCCTGGATCTGCTGGATTCCGGCCAGCGCCTCGCTCCACAGCTCGCTGAATCCCGCCACAAGCTGCCGCCCCACGAGCGCCAGGGCACCGCCGATGAGCCCGAGGAAGCCCAGGACAGTAATCGCCACGGCACCCCCATTGGGCACTCGCTGCGCCCTGAGCCAGCGTGTAATGGGGCTAAGCAGGCCGGCCAGCAGGGCGGCGACCATGACGGGGATCAGGAGGAAGCTGATCCGGCTGAGGAGCCAGATCAGCGCACTTCCCACCAAGAGGATTAGTCCCAGCCGCCAAGCCCATGATGCCGCGATGCGGACGCCGTAAGGGATGTCGCGGTCCAGATCACGGTCGGCCTGGACCCGCAGCGGAGGGGCACCGTCAGAACGCCCGGCCGGGTCGGCCGAGAACCTGCCTGCTGGCTTCGGGGTGGCGGGACGGTCGACCGGTTTGGCGTCCTCAGCTGGCGTCATAGCCTAATACTTCCCCAGCTGCGGGTTTATGGGAAACCGCTACCCGGCTTTTCCCAGCGTGGCATCGATTCCCCACGACATCGTGAAGCTCTCCCCTGGCGGAAGCCAGCGGAGCCCGTCCCCGGAGTTGAAGGCATTGGCAGGTCCAGTCATTGGCTCGATTGCAACCGCCCGCTCCCTGCCTGGAAAGGTCGTTGTGACAAATATATGGACGTACGTGCACGCTTCGTCCTGCCACAGGCTGACGCTGCGGCCGTCCGCGGCGGTCAGCGTATGGCGGCTCGTGCCGCCGTCGAACGTTATGTCTGTCAGGGCGACGTCGAGGTCCAGGCTTCCCACGCGCCGGCCCCCGCGGAGGTCCGTGTCTCCACTGACGGGTTCGGAGCTCCGCGGAATCTTCCGCTCATCGGCGACAAGCCGGGTGCCAGCGGACACCGTCAGCAGCAGTTCGTCGAGGTTGGTGTCCCCAAGCCTCAGGTAAGGATGGGCGCCCAGGACAAAGGGGGCCGGCGCCTTGGAGTCGTTGGCCAGTGTTTGCCGGACCACGAGACCCAGGTCCTCGCCCAGCAGGTACTGCACCCGATGCCGCAGCAGGAAAGGGTAGCCATGCTGGGGGAAAACGGTCGCTTCCAGCGTCACGGAAAACTGTGATTCGTCCACCAGGCTGTAGGACGCGTTCCGGAGCAGTCCGTGGCTGGCGTTGTTGCGGGACACTTCGGTGATGTCCAGCTGCTGTTTCTTGCCATCGAGGTACCAGACGCCGTCTTCCACCCGGTTTGCCCAGGGTGCGAGGGTGATGCCTGCGGCCCCGGGAGAAATCTCGGAATCGCCATAGGTCTCGGTGAGCTGCACGCCGTCCCGGGAGTAGAGGCGCAGGCCCGCCGCCAGCTCGGTCACGACGGCGAACGCATCCCCGCGCCGGAGCTCGTACTGCCGTCCGCTGGCGTAGCTCCGAAAGCCGGAGGGGACGCTGGTCCCCGGAAGGGAAGGTGAAGTCATGGGCACCACCGTACATGGCGCGGCGCCAACAGTCCCACTGCCCACGCTTGTTGTCTTTTGTTTGAAACTATTCTTTTTTGATCTAAACGTGTAACAATTGTGCTGGCACCAGGACCAGCGAGGCGGGAAGGAAAGCATGCTCGCGGCACAACGGCAGCACGTGATCCTTCAGGAGGTCCACAGCGGGGGAACCGTACGGGTAACCGCCCTCGCCGCACTTTTGGACGTTTCGGAAATGACCATCCGCCGCGACATCGAGGCCCTGGACGCCGGCGGACTGGTTTTGCGGGTCCACGGCGGAGCAGCACGGACGGACAGCTTCAGCGCGCTCGAACCTGCGTTCGCGAGCAAGTCCACGCGCGAACAGCCCGCCAAGGCGGCCATCGCGGCAGCAGCGCTGAAACTGGTCCAGCCCGGGATGACGCTGCTCGTTTCCGGGGGAACCACAACATTTGAACTGGCCAGGATCCTGCCCCGGAACTACGGTCTCACCGTGGCCACCAACTCGGTCATGGTAGCCAACTCGCTTGCGGCCACGGATACGGCCGGGGACACCGGCGGCATTCGGACGCTCGTGCTGGGCGGGGAGCGGACACCGTCCGAGGCCCTCGTCGGCCCCTTGACTGTCCAGGCCATCAGCACCATTGCCGCCGATCT
This sequence comes from Arthrobacter sp. B6, assembly GCF_001663775.1. Classification (GTDB taxonomy): domain Bacteria; phylum Actinomycetota; class Actinomycetes; order Actinomycetales; family Micrococcaceae; genus Arthrobacter. The sequence continues at coordinate 1,166,033 of NZ_KV467168.1, forward strand.
TTGCTTTATGGGCGCCCACGGACTGGACGTCCGGGCCGGGGTTACCTCGCCCAACCTCCTCGAAGCCGAGGTGAACACCGCCATGGTCAGAGCATCTGCGCAGCTGGCGATCCTCGCGGACTCCAGCAAGCACGGGCTCGTCGGCCTGGCCCGAATATGCCCCCTGTCTGCGATCCACACACTGGTCACGGACAGCGGGATCCGCAAAGCCCCAGCCGGCGCCCTGACCGCCCTCCAACAAGCTGTCCCCGACATTCGTACGGCAAGGATTCCAGACAGCCCCCGCGGGCCTGCGGAATCAGCCAGCGCCTCCCCCTTGACACCCGGCCACCCCAGCCATCAGCAGCCAAAGGAATAACGCCATGACAGGTACCACCAGCACGAACCTCGCCGACGGCCGGGAGCTGATCTATTTCGACGACACCGCAACGCCGAAGCCGCGCACCGCAGAAACCACCACGGACCGTCGGCCCCTGCCGGAGCGCGGCGAGCCCGGCGAAGTACGGTTCGACGCCCTCACGGATGAATGGGTGGCCGTCGCAGCCCACCGGCAGTCACGCACGCACCTGCCCCCTGCAGACCAGTGCCCCATCTGCCCCACCACACGGAACAACCCCTCCGAGATACCCGCGCCGGACTACGACGTTGTGGTGTTCGAAAACCGCTTCCCATCACTGGGCCCGGCCCTGGGACCGGTACCGGCCGCCCCGGCATGGGGAACCACCGGCCCCGCGTACGGGCGCTGCGAAGTGGTGTCCTTCACCCCGGATCACACGGGATCGTTCAGCGGACTGAGCGAAGCCCGGGCGCGCACGGTGGTGGAGGCATGGGCGCACCGCACGGAAGCTCTCAGTAAGCTGGCGGGAATCAAACAGGTTTTCCCGTTCGAGAACCGGGGTGCCGACATCGGCGTCACCCTCCACCACCCGCACGGGCAGATCTATGCCTACCCGTACGTCACGCCCAGGGCCGCGGTCCTGGGCGCCGCGGCACGGAAGTTCTACGATGGCTCCGGCGGGCGGCAGACCCTCACGGGGTCGCTGCTGCGGGCCGAAAGGGAGGACGGGAGCCGGATGGTGATGGAGGGCGAAAACTTCAGCGCCTATGTGCCCTTCGCCGCCCGCTGGCCACTCGAGATCCACCTGGTGCCGCACCGGCAGGTACCTGACCTCGCCGCGTTGAGCGGTGAGGAAAAGGACGAGCTGGCCCATGTTTATCTGGACCTCCTCAAACGGCTCGATGCCCTCTACCCCACGCCCACGCCCTACATCTCCGCGTGGCACCAGGCCCCCCTGGATGATCTTTTGCGCCCTGCCGGCTACCTGCATCTGCAGCTGACGTCCCCGCGCAGGGCTGCGGACAAGCTCAAATACCTGGCCGGATCGGAAGCCGCGATGGGCGCCTTCATCAACGACACCACTCCCGAAAGCGTTGCGGAACGGCTCCGTGCCGTTACCGTCCCGGCGTCTACGCCCTCCCCCGCCGCCACAACCCCACTCCCCTCTGCCGCCCCTCTGGGGGCCCTACCCGAAGGAGCCCACGCGTGAGCGCCGCACCTGACCCGCTGACCACACAGGCCCCGCGCAGCGCCGCGGACCTGGCCGCCCGCTTTGAGCGGGAGTTCGGCAGGCGTCCCGACGGCGTCTGGCAGGCGCCGGGCCGCGTCAACCTGATCGGCGAGCACACCGACTACAACGAGGGCTTTGTGCTTCCGTTCGCGATCGACAAGACCGCCCGGGTGGCCATTGGAGTCCGGACAGACTCGGCCCTCCGGCTTCTTTCCACCTATGGGGACCAGGGCCTGGTCAGAGCGGATCTTGGCACGCTCGACGCCGCTTCCGCCAAGGGCTGGACTAAGTATCCGCTGGGCGTCATGTGGGCCCTGCAGCAAAGGGGCGTCACCGTTCCGGGCCTGGATCTGCTGCTCGATTCCAACGTTCCCCTCGGCGCGGGCCTCTCCTCGTCACACGCGATCGAGTGCGCTGTCATCTCCGCACTCAACGACCTGACGGGTGCCGGACTGGAGCCGGAAGAGATGGTCCTCGCCACACAGCGCGCTGAGAACGACTTCGTCGGCGCCCCCACGGGCATCATGGACCAGTCAGCCTCCCTGCGCGGTTCCAAGGGCCATGCCGTCTTCCTGGACTGCCGCGACCAGAGCGTCCAGTTGGTTCCTTTCGACGCCGACCAATCCGGGCTGGTGATGCTGGTAATCGACACCAAGGTCTCCCACTCTCATGCCGACGGCGGTTACGCCTCGCGCCGCGCGTCCTGCGAACTGGGCGCAGAGGTCCTGGGCGTCAAGGCACTCCGGGACGTCAGGGTGGAGGATCTGGAGGAAGCCGCCGGACTCCTGGACGAGGTCACCTACCGGCGGGTGCGCCACGTGGTGACCGAGAACGCCCGCGTGCTGCAGACCGTGGAGCTGCTGGCCAGCGAGGGCCCGGGTTCCATCGGCGCCCTGCTGGACGCCAGCCACGCCTCCATGCGCGATGATTTCGAGATCTCCTGCCCGGAACTCGACACGGCAGTGGCCTCTTCCCGCGCCAACGGGGCAATCGGCGCCCGGATGACCGGCGGCGGATTCGGCGGGGCGGCCATTGCCCTCACCCCGGTGGAGCTGGAGCAGCAGGTGCGTGCCGCCGTCGAACGCGCCTTTGCGGAGGCCGGGTACAAGGCTCCTGATATTTTCACCGTCACCCCTGCCGCCGGAGCGATGCGCCTTTCGTAGGGCCTTACCGACCAAAGCGAGAGGGTCCCCGCCGGTGCCAGATGCACACGGCGGGGACCCTCTCCTTTGTGTTTATGTTCGACGGCGGACGCCGCCTGGGGCGCTAGTCGTCGCCCCGCAGGATGGCTAGCAGCCTGATGATTTCCACGTACAGCCAAACCAGCGTGACTGTCAGGCCGAACGCTGCCGTCCACGAGAAGCGCTGCGGAGCGCCGCTCTGGACACCCGCCTCGATGCTGGTGAAGTCCATGACCAACGAGAAGGCCGCGAGTCCAATGGCCAGGATGCCGATGACGACGCCGATAATGCCGCTGCGCAGCCCGAAGGGTTCCGTGGTCAGGCCCGTCAGCATCATGACGAGGTTCACGACGGAGAACAGGGCGTAGCCGACCAAGGCGATCATGAAGAACTTCATGGCCTTGGGGGTGGCGCGTACCTTGCCGCTCTTGAACAGGAGGAGCGTCACGGTGAAGACGGACAGCGTGCCGATGACAGCCTGGAGCCCCACGCCCGGGTACATGGTGTCCAGGACGCGGGTGAGGCCGCCGAGGAAGAGCCCTTCAAGACCGGCGTAGGCGAGGATGAGCGCCGGCGACGGCTGCTTCTTGAAGGTGTTGACGAGGGCGAGCACGAAGCCGCCCAAGGCGCCGACGATCATCAGCAGGGTTGCGAGGCCCATGCTGACGAACATTGTCACAGCGGCACCCACGAGCAGCACTCCGAGGCAGGCGGCTGTCTTGACGATGACGTCGTCGTACGTCATCCGGCCGGTGTCTGCGGGACCCGCTGCCGGCTGGTTGTACATCTGCTGGAGCTGCTCGTTGGTCATGTTCGGCTGGGCGTAACCGCCCTGGCCGTCCATCACCTGGCCGGGCGCGCGGCCGAACGACTGCTGTCCGTAAGGCTGGCCATAGGGCTGCTGGCCGAAGGGTGCCTGTCCATAGGGCCCCTGCGGGACAGGCGGCGCCTGCGTTGCTTCACGGAAATTCTTTCCGTTGAAGATCGGGTTTCCGCCAAGTGCCATTGCTGGTGTCCTCCAAGTTAGGGATAGGTGTTGAACCTTACGATCCACGTTATCAATTCCCACGCGTCGCTGCTGCCGAAAGTTCCCTGCGGATGCGGGGCGCAACCCAACTGTGACTTGGGACGTTGCCTTCGGGGCGCCCGGCTCCGCCTTTCAGCGGAGTGCAACCGTTAAGAAATACCCCGGATCAACAAAAGTTTCTTTAGTAGCCCTACGGATCGGGGCAGGTTCCGCTACACAGTCGTTATCCGATCGCGACCCGAAGGCCGCTTTGCAGGGCATTTTTCGCCCGCAACGCGCTGTAACATAAGGCCAGGCCGGGTGATGGAAATCACAGAGTTGCAGCATTCTCCGATGTCAGCACTGCATTACCGTCCGCCCCGGCTACGTTCGCAGCGGCTGCAATGGCGCAGCCGAGACCACCCCCAAGTGGAGGTTTTCAATTTGAGAAGTACATCCAAAGGCCTGCTGCACAGACGGCGCGGCGGATTGCTCTACCTGATGGGTGCCCTTGCGGCCTCCATAATGGCAATCCTGCTCGTCGCCGCTCCGGCATCACAGGCCACTTCCCCGTCGCCGACACCATCCCCGTCGGTCACGACTTTCCAGAACAACATCAGCGGCTTCCTTCGGGACGACGCCCGTGCGCCGATCGCCGATGTCACCATCACCGCCCGCAGCGGAGACTTCGAAGGGACCGCGACATCCGCCGCGAACGGGTCCTGGAGCATCGGCGTCCCGGAGCAGGGCACCTATGAGATCGAACTGGACGAATCGACCCTGCCCGAAGGCATCAGGCTCGCCGACGGCCAGGAGAATCCCCGCAGCGTTACGTTCAGCCAGACCTCCAACCTTTCGGTGATTTTCGCCTTCGGCGAGGGCATCGTGGTCCAGGAGCAGGACTTCGGCCAAAACCTGCTCAACAGGCTTGTGGCTGGACTCAGCTTCGGCCTCCTGCTGGCGCTGGCGTCGGTGGGGCTGTCCTTGATCTTCGGGACCACCGGCCTCACCAACTTTGCCCATGGTGAAATGGTCACGCTGGGAGCCGTTGCAATGTTTGGCCTCAGCGCCATGAACCTGCCCTTCTGGCTCGCCGGACTTCTGGCGCTCTTGATCGGAGGCCTGGCCGGGTATGTCCAGGACGCAGGCCTGTGGAGGCCACTCCGTGCCCGCGGATCAGGGCTTGTCCCCATGATGATCGTCAGCATCGGCCTCGCCCTTGCCGTCCGCTATGTCATCCAGTTCAACTTCGGTGGCGCCACCCAGCAACTGCCGTTCGCCCAGTCCCCGGAGATTCAGTTGGGCCCGGTATCCATCTCGCCCAATAACCTGTGGTCCCTCATCATCAGCACCGTTGTTATAGTCCTGATCGGTATCGTCCTGCTCAAAACCCGTCTGGGAAAGGCCACGCGGGCGGTGGCGGACAACCCCGCTTTGGCCGCCGCTTCGGGCATTGACGTCGACTCCGTGATCCGGATCGTATGGGTCGCCGGCGGAATGCTGGCAGCGCTGGGCGGCATCCTATGGGCGTACTACCGTCCGGGCGTCACCTTCGACATGGGCTCGCAAATCCTGCTTCTCATTTTTGCCGGCGTCACCCTGGGCGGTCTGGGAACCGTCTTTGGTGCCCTGGTGGGATCCATCATCGTCGGAATATTTGTTGAACTGACCACCGTCTTCGGACTGGCTGCCGACCTGAAGTACGTGGGCGCCCTCTTCATCATGATCATTGTCCTCTTGTTCCGCCCGCAGGGAATCCTCGGCCGGCGCGAGCGTGTGGGTTAGGAGACAGCCATGGACTTCGGTTTTATTTTTCTCAGTGCCCTCGGTGAGATTTTCACCCCGACGACGGCAGCATACGGTTTGGCCGCCTTGGGCCTTGCCGTCCACTTCGGCTACTCCGGCTTGCTGAACTTCGGTCAGGCCGGCTTTATGGCAGTGGGAGCCTACGGCTTTGCCATCTCGACCCTGACCTTCGATGTGCCGTTCTTTGTGGGACTGCTCATCGCCATCATCTGTTCCTGCCTGTTCGCCCTGCTGCTGGGTATCCCTACCCTGCGGCTGAGGGCCGACTACTTGGCCATTGTTACCATCGCCGCAGCCGAAATTGTCCGGTACGTCGTCACCACCAACCAGCTGGATGCAGTCACAGGATCAGCCGACGGCCTGGGCGCCTTCGAAGGCGGCTTCTATTCCATGAACCCCTTCCCTGAAGGCTCATACATGGGCATGAACAACCGCGACTTCTTCATCCGGGTCGTAGCCTGGACGTTGGTCATCGTGTGCTGCATTGTCATATGGCTGTTGATGCGCAGCCCCTGGGGGCGCGTGCTTAAGGGCATCCGCGAGGACGAGAACGCCGTCCGTTCCCTGGGGAAAAACGTCTACGCCTACAAAATGCAGGCACTGCTCATCGGCGGTGTGCTCGGGGCCCTCGCTGGCATGGTGTTCACTCTTCCCCGCGGCGCAGTCCAGCCAGCCAACTACGGCACGGAACTGACATTTTTCCTTTGGACGTGCCTCCTCCTCGGTGGCATGGCCACTGTGCTGGGCCCCGTCGTTGGTGCGATGATTTTCTGGGTGGTGCTTTCGCTGACCCAAGGCATCCTCTACGGCCTGATTGAATCCGGCGCAGTGACCTGGCTGACCACAGTCCAGGCCGGCCAGCTGCGCTACATCCTGGTAGGGGTAGCGCTGATGCTGCTCATGATCTTCAGGCCGCAAGGCGTCTTCGGCAACAAGAAGGAGCTGGCGTTCGCATGAGCCACAGCGCACATTCAGTAGATAACACCGGTAAACAAGGCAGCGTCGACTACATGACGGACACCAGCCCGATTGCGGCCGGGGAGATAGCCCCCGGCTGCAAGAAGCGGGACCCCATCGTGGTGGCCGAGAACATCACTCGGAGCTTCGGTGGCATCAACGCCGTCGACGTCGAATATCTTGAAATCCCGCGCCATAAGATCACCGCACTCATCGGCCCCAATGGAGCCGGGAAGACAACCCTCTTCAACCTCCTTACCGGTTTCGATACGCCTAACTCCGGCAAGTGGCAGTTTGAGGGAAAGAATATCCAGGGCGTCTCCTCTTACAAGCTTGCCCGCATGGGCATGGTGCGCACTTTCCAGCTCACCAAGGTCATGGGCAAGCTCACTGTTATGGAAAACATGCGCCTCGGCGGCTCCAGCCAGCCCGGTGAACGCCTCTCAAAGGCTCTTTTCAAAGGGATCTGGGGCGGCCGCGAGAAGGAGATTACCGCCCAGGCCGACGTCCTGCTTGAGAAATTCAAGCTCGACACCAAGAAGGACGATTATGCAGCTTCCCTGTCCGGCGGCCAGCGCAAGCTCCTGGAGATGGCGCGCTCGCTGATGGTTCGGCCCAAGCTGGTGATGTTGGACGAGCCAATGGCCGGCGTCAACCCGGCCCTGACCCAGTCCTTGCTGGACCATATTAAGAACCTCAAGGCAGAAGGCATGACCGTACTGTTCGTGGAGCACGACATGAACATGGTCAGGCACATAGCCGACTGGGTTGTTGTGATGGCCGAAGGAAAGATCGTGGCCGAAGGTCCGCCCGTCGACGTCATGAAGAACCCGGCCGTTATTGACGCCTACCTGGGAGCTCACCACGACGTCGACCTTGGTGACACCCAAGGGATCAAGGAACTGGAAGCGGTACTGGAAGCCGATGAGGAATCAATCGTGGGTACGGCGAACGCGGGCATCATCGCTGTGGACGCAGTGGCCCCGGATCTCAGGGGCGCGGACATTAAGCAGCCTGACCTCGGCCCGGAAGCCCTCCAGGTCCCGGATGCCGATGAGCCCAACTCCCCCGAGTCCGGCTTGGCAGAGCCTGGCCCCACAGACAAGGACAAAGAATGAGTGCCACCAGCGCAGCCGCCGCAGCCCAGGAAGCATCGGCTGATGGCGTCGTCGTTAAGGTCAGCAATCTGGTGGCCGGTTACCTCCCAGGTGTAAATATCCTCAATGGTTGCAGCATCGAGGCCCGGAAGGGCGAGCTGATCGGCATCATCGGGCCCAACGGCGCCGGCAAGTCCACCTTGCTGAAAGCCATGTTCGGCCTGGTAAAAGTACATTCCGGCTCGGTTGTTGTGCGCGGAAAAGACATCACCGGACTTAAGGCCAACAAGCTGGTCACCCAGGGTGTTGGTTTTGTGCCGCAGAACAACAACGTGTTTGCGACCCTAACCATCGAAGAAAATATGCAGATGGGGATGTTCCAGCGGCCCAAGGACTTTGCCGAAAGGTTCGACTTCGTCACCAGCTTGTTCCCGGAGCTTGGCAAGCGGCGGGCCCAGCGCGCAGGCTCACTGTCCGGCGGTGAACGCCAGATGGTGGCGATGGGACGGGCTCTTATGATGGAGCCTGCCGTCCTGTTGCTCGATGAGCCATCCGCAGGCCTCTCCCCGGTCAAGCAGGACGAAACCTTCCTGCGCGTGCACGAGATCAACAGGGCCGGCGTCTCCGTCATTATGGTCGAACAGAACGCCCGCCGCTGCCTGCAGATCTGTGACCGTGGGTACGTCCTGGACCAAGGCAAGGACGCATACACGGGCACCGGCCGTGAGCTGATGAAGGACCCCAAGGTCATCCAGCTCTACCTCGGAACTTTGGCCGACGATACGGCCTAGAGTCCGGAGCGGAGCCCGCTGAAGGGCCGTCACCTGCGGGTGGCGGCCCTTCAGCTTTCCTTCGATGCGCGCCCCCTTGAGGCGCTGCCGCCGCGGCACCACATGTCATCTGACGCGCGTCCACAGCCGGAACACAAGGAAGGCTCCCGTCCAGGGACGGGAGCCTTCACTAGGTGCCTGCTAAGGATGTGCGGTCTACAGCTGGCCGAATTCTTCCTTCACCGGCTGTGGCTTGTTCGTGTCGTCATATTCGTAGATGCCAATATAGGCTTCCGTCGGGTCCCCAGCATCGGAGAAGGTGATCGGACCCGACTGGCCGTCGTAGTCGATATCCTTGCCATCTCGAAGCAACGTCACACACGAAGCGTAATTGTTGCATTTCTCGCCGCCTTCGGAAACTTCCTTCAGCTTGGCCGCGATGTCGGCTCCGTTGGTGCTCTCCGCCGCTTCGGCGGCCAGGGAAATCAGGTTCACGGCGTCGTAGGACTCACCCGCGTAGTTATAGCTCACCAGCGCCGGATCCAGTGCAAGGAGCTCCTTCTTGAAGTCTTCCTTGGCGAACGTTCCGGGCTGCGTGCCCTGCGCTCCCTTCAGAGTCCCCGGCGCAAGATCCTTGCTGTAGTCAAAGAGGTTGCCGTCAACCATGAACAGCTGGGTTGCCTTGATGCCCTTGCCGGTGAAGAGCGGAATGATGCTCTTGGCCTCGTCAAAGGTAATCAGGGCGATGGCATCCGGCTTGGCAGCGACAATCGCGTCAACCTGGCTGCTGAACTGTGAATCGCCGGTGTTGTACAGCTGCTCCGCGACGACCTTGCCGCCAGCTGCTTCGAAGGCTTCCTTGACGTTCTTCTGCAGGCCAGTTCCATAAGCGTCATTCAGGACCATCATGCCGAGGGTCTGTGCTCCACACGAAACCATGTAGTTGCCCAGGACCTTGCCCTGAAGCACGTCTGAGGGGGCGGTGCGCCAGTAGAGGCCCTTGTCATCCCACGTAGTGAAGTCCGGCGAGGTGTTCGCCGGGGAGAAATGGAGGACGCCTGCACCGGTGATCTGGTTGATCACGGTCTTGGATACAGAGGAGGAAGCTGCGCCAATAATCGCGCTGACTCCCTGGCCAAGCAGGGCCGTAGTGGACTGCGTGGCGATGTCCGTCTTCGTGTCGCCCGAGTCGCGATGGATGACTTCCACAGGCTTGCCCAGAACACCGCCGGCTTCGTTAACCTCCTGGACGCCGAGGTTAACGCCAGCGATCTCGGGTGGGCCCAGGTATGCCAGGTTGCCGGTCGTGGGCAGGAGCGATCCGAGCTTCAGCGGCGTGTCCGTTGTGGTGGTGGACGGTGGAACGGTACCGCTGGGAGCTGCCGGTGCCGAGGTGCTGGCACCGGCACCGGAACCCGCGGGGCAGGAGATTGCGCCTGGGGGAGCGGTGGTGGTTTCCGTCGAGCTCGGCGTGGAGGTACCACCACAAGCTGTAGCCAGAAAAGCGACGCCGACGCTAAGCGCTGTGAGCTTTGCGATACGGGGTGCCGCCGGGGAAAGTGAAATCATTGACAATCTCCTGGATCGAAAGGTGCGAACGGCCTTTGATGCGGATGATCAGGTGTTCCTGATTTAACTTTCAAGCTAGTCCATATCCAAGGCGGATATAAGTGACTGAGGTCACATCCTTATAACAGTCGTTGCATATGCGAAATCTCCGGACAGGATAGTTTGTTGGGGTCAAGGAGACACGCAGTGCAACGACGAATAGAAGCCCCGCTGGAGGAAATTGTGCCCCAGGCGAGACTCGAACTCGCAACACGCGGATTTTAAGTCCGCTGCCTCTGCCAATTGGGCTACTGGGGCGCCCGCTCAATGGTATCCCGTCACAGGCGGTCGAAGGGCTCAGCATACCGGAACGTGCCATGTACTCCCCCGGGCCATACCGCCAGCGGCAGGAGCTGGAAGTTATCGCCCCAAACCTCTTCGGGAGGCAGGACACCGAGGGACGTGGCAGGCACAAAGCCGAAGCGTGGGTAGTACTCCGTACTTCCCAGCAGGGCGATGCCGCTCTCCCCGGCAGCGTTGGCCCGGGAGATGGTTTCATACATCAGTGCGCTGCCGATGCCGTGGCGCTGCAGCCTGGGAGTCACTCCGATCGGGCCAAGTCCCAGCAGCTCATGCCCGGCAACCCGGCCGCGGGTACTGATGACGTGGCCGACCACCTCGCCGTCCAGGACTGCCACAATGCTGAACTCCGGCAGGTACTCCTCGCAGTCGAACAACTGGCGGAGCAGTTCCACCTCCACGGGCTCTCCCTCCGCCGGCAGTCCGGTGGCCGGCGAGATGGCGAAGGCCTCAGCAGTCAGTGCCAGGATTGCGGCGCGGTCAGCCTTCGTTTCGTTGCGCAGCACAAGCTCCGGCCGGGGCTGATGGCGGCTCTCCGCGGACAGTTCGGCCAGGACCTCGACAGCACGGGCCGCGTCGGCAACCGGAACCAGCAGGTGGTCATGATGGAATCCGGCGAGCACGTTACAGCTGATCCGGGCGTCGGTCAGTGCCTTTCCGACGGCGGCAGTCAGGCCGACTGCCTCAAGCTCTGAATGCACCTCCAACGTTATCCACGCCGCCACGAAATCGTAGGCGAGGCCCAGGCGGTCCGCTTCTTCCCGGGGAAGGACCACGGTGAGGCCTTCGGCCTCGCGGACAGCGGCTTCGATTCCGGCGGCGAGCGGCCGGCCGTGGGGCCACAGGACGTAGACGTACTCCCCTTCGCGCACTACGGGGTGGATGGAGGCCAGCAGGGTCGGGAGGTTCACTTCGCCAGTCATGCTGCCAGTCTAGGAGGACGGACCGCCCCGGCAACGGGGGCGCTCCGGGGATGCCCGCCGACGCAAACGGCGGCCATCCCCCAAGGGGGACAGCCGCCGTCGGGCGTTAGGGCAGCGGGCTGCTCGGAGCGCCGGGCTTATTTGGCGTCAGCCGTGACTGACTGCTTCGGGTCAACCTTGGTCTTCTCTGCACTTCCGGGTGTCCCGGGCACCGGCACGTCCCCCGGCGTACCGGCCGGCGCAACGGGAGCCGCGGCGGGCTTGGGAGCCGGGGAGGCTGCCGCCACGAAGGCACCACGCGGGTTGTCGAGGTCGATCAGCTGGGTGGTGTCGCGGCCTGCGAAGAAGCTGATGATCCAGTTGAAGATCACGCGGAACTTGCGCTCGAACGTGGGCATCGCCATGCCGTGGTAGCCGCGGTGGGCCAGCCAGGCGAGGGGGCCCTTGAGGCCGATGCTCCCGATCAGGTTGATGTTGGCAACACCCTTCCATTCGCCGAAGCCGGCCACGGCACCCAGGTTCTTGTGCTTGTAGTCCTTCAGCGGCTTGTCCCAGCGGGAAGCCCACAGGTTCTTCGCGAGGCGCTTGGCCTGGCGAAGGGCGTGCTGGGCGTTCGGCACGCAGGTACCGTCCGGCAGGCCACTGCCCGTGAGGTCCGGAACCGCGGCGATGTCGCCTGCAGCCCAGGCGTTCTCGACGATTCCCTCGTCCCCTCCGATGCGCATGTCGGGAAGGGTGCGGATGCGGCCGCGCGGTTCAAGCGGGAAGTCAGTGGAGCGGACCATCGGGTTGGCCTGCACACCGGCGGTCCACACGAGGGTATCTGCTTCGAAGTCCTGCGCCGGGGTTTTGTCCGGGAGGTTGATGAGCTTGATGGAGCCTTCGGCGTTGTCCAGGGAGGTGTTCAAGAGGACCTCGATGCCGCGGCTGCGGAGGTGCTCCACCACCCATTCGGCCTGCTTGGCCGTTACCTCGGGCATGATGCGCCCCATGGCCTCAACCAGGACAAAGCGGACTTCCTCCTGCTTGATGCGCGGGTTGTTCTTGACTGCAGCGCGGGCGAGGTCTTCCATCTCGGTGATGCACTCGATGCCTGCAAACCCGCCGCCCACCACCACGAAGGTCAGCGCCTTGGCGCGTGCTGCGGGATCGGTAATGGTGGAGGCAGCTTCAATGCGCTCCAGCACCTTGTTGCGAAGGGCCACAGCCTCTTCGATGGTCTTCAGGCCGATGCCCTTGTCCGCGAGGCCCTTGATCGGGAAGGTGCGGGTGATGGCGCCGGCTGCCATCACGACGTCGAAGTAAGGAACCTCGAAGTTCTCGCCGCCGTCCGCGGGAGCCACAACGGCAGTGCGGTTGGCGTGGTCGATCGAGGTGACGCGGCCCTGGATCAGTTCAGTCTGCTTGAGGTGCTGGCGGTGGGAGACCACTGCGTGGCGGGCCTCGATGTTGCCGCCCGCAACCTCGGGGAGGAACGGCTGGTAGGTCATGTAGGGCAGGGGATCAACGAGGGTGACGATGCCACCGGCATTCGCGATCTTCTTCTGCAGTTTGAGTGCTACGTACAGGCCGACGTACCCGCCGCCGACGACGAGTACCCTGGGACGGTCCTGGAGCTCTGGGGTGGTTGCCATGATTCAAGAATACAGTACTTTGTGAAAATCTTCACTAACTACCCCCTGGCTACGTTTTACCGCCGGAATCAACGGCATCCAGCACCCCGGTATCGGGCTCTTCCTGAGTCAGGCGGGGGTTGCGGGCCGCCCGGCGCAGCTGGATAACAGCCGCTGCGATGATCACCACAAAAAGTATGGCGAAGCCAATAACGACGACGGCGCCGAGGGCAGTGTCACGCTGGGACGGAGCCTCAGCAGCCGGAACGGTGGGCTCGGGCAGCGTGGGCACGGCGCTGGGAACGTCGGTGGTGGGTACCGGGACGGGCGTGGCCAGGTTTCCGCGGCGGTGCACGCGGATCCAGTCGGAGATGGAACCCAGCGGGTTGATGGCGGCCTCGGGAACGGAATCCTTCAGCGCGGCCTCGGCATTGAGCACGCCGAAGCCGTAGAGCGGGTCCTTGCCCGGCGCGCCAGCATCCTTGGCGGTGCTGACGATGCGGTTAATGACCTGTTTTGCGCTCATCTCCGGCCACTTGGACCGGATCAGTGCCGCGACGCCGGCCACGATGGGCGTGGCCCCGGACGTTCCTGCCCACTCGGCGTACCCGCCGCCGGGCACCCCTCCGAGCAGGTTTTCAGCAGGGGCCGCCACTCCGATGCTGATTCCCTGTGAGGACGAATCAATGCTCGCCACACCTTTGCGGTCCAGTCCGGCTACGGTCAGCACGCCGGGAATGGTGGCAGGTGCGCCCACCTGGATGTTGCCACCCACCCGGTTTCCGGCGGCGGCCACGATCACGACGTCCTTCTGCTCGGCGTAGAGGAACGCCGCATCCCAACTCTGTGGCCACTGGGGCGTGGTGCTGCCGAGGGAAATGTTGATGACTTTGGCACCGTTGTCCACGGCCCAGCGGACCGCCTCGGGAATCTGGTCCTGGTCGCTCTTCCCGGCGGGGTTCGGCGAACCCAGCCACGTGGAGACGGACAGGATCTCCGCTTCAGGCGCCACCCCCACGATTCCGTCAGGGCCCGCGCCGGACGGAGCCGGACTGGGGCTGGCCGTCGAGTTCGCAGGCTGGTGTCCGCGGCCAGCCAGCATGGTGGCTACCAGCGTGCCGTGTTCCGGCTTGCCGCCGATGCTCTTCTGCCCGTTCGGATTTCCGGATCCGGACGCGTCGAACCCGCCGGTGACGGCTCCCTTCAGATCGGGGTGCTGGCCGTCCACGCCGCTGTCGATCACGGCGACTTTTACGCCGGCGCCTTTGGAGACCTCCCAGGCCTTCGTGATTCCGGATTCGGCCAGCCAGTACTGCTTGTCGCGCTCAGCGTCGGCGCGTGCCGCGGGTGCTGCGACGAGGCCTGCAGCCAGGCTGGCTCCTGCCAGGGTCACCGCCAGGAGAGCGGAGGCGGTCCGGCGGAGCCGGGCTGTTGCTCTGGTCATTTGGGGTCCCATGGTCGGTGACATGAACTCGGCTGCTCGCTGCGTCTGGCTGACGCTGCCGGGGCCATTGCCTCTCAGCTGATGCTCAGGGCAATACCGTCAAGAATATCGTGTTCGCTGGCGGTGGCCGTGACAATGCGGCCGCCGCTGAGCCCGCCAAGCTGCTCCAGGATGCGCCGCCACACCAGGCCTCCGGCGCCGATGACGTCCACGCGTCCCGGGTGCATGTACGGCAGTGCTGCGCGCTGCGCCCGGGGCATCTTCAGCAGGTCGGTGGCAGCCCTGCTGATGTCGTCGATGGGCAGTTCCGAGCCGTGGATCGCGTCCGGAGAATATTCGGGCAGGCGCATTGCGTGGGCCGTGATGGTGGTGATGGATCCGGCGACGCCGACGACGGCGGTGGCGCGTTCCAGCGGCACGTCCAGTACCGCCCTGGTGATGGCGGCGTCGACGTCGGCTTCCGCGGCGGCGATTTGTGCGGCGGTGGGCGGATCCTCCCGCAGGTGGCGCTCAGTCAGCCTGACGCAGCCGACGTCGACCGATTTGGCGGCGGTCACGCCGTCAGCGGTGCCCAGCACGAATTCGGTGCTTCCGCCCCCGAGGTCAACCACCAGCACGTGGGCCCCGTCAAGGATGGGCAGGACGCTGCCGGCGCCGGCGAAGGACAGCGCCGCTTCCTCGTCACCGGTGATGACCTCTGGTTCGACGCCGAGAAGGTCGCGGATGCCATCCACAAAGACCTGCCGGTTGCGGGCGTCACGGCTGGCGGAGGTGGCGACGAACCGGACCTTGGCTGCGCCGTGTTCGCGGATCAGCCGGGCGTAGTCAGCCGTGGCGGCGAAGGTGCGTTCCAGCGCTGCCGGAGCGAGTTCACCGGTGGCATCCACGCCCTCACCCAGGCGGACAACGCGCATTTCGCGGACAACGTCGGTGAGCTTCGCCGAGCCGTTGCTGCGGTCGACGTCAGCGATCAGCAGGCGGATGGAATTCGTGCCGCAGTCGATGGCGGCGACGCGGCTCATAATGCTGCCTCGGCAGTGCCTGCGGACTTCCGGACAGGTGCAGGACGGCCAACAATGTCGGGCAGCCCCTGGGGTCCGTGCCTGCTGAGGTCCCTTGACGGGGCCTCCCCCGCCGTGTCCCAGGCGCCGTCACAATAACAACGGTCCGCAGTCCACCATTCGCTGATGTCCGCGATGGCCTCATCGCCCAACGGGTTAACACCCGGGCCAGCCGCCAGCGAGTGCCCGACCAGGACATGCAGGCATTTGACCCGGGTGGGCATGCCTCCGGCGGAGATGCCGTCAATCTCCGGGACTGGACCCACTCCTGAGCGTTCCCCGATGGCTGTCCGTGCCGCAAGGTACTCGTCGTGCGCAGACCGGTAGGCAGCTGCCAGGGGCCCATCAGCGGCCAGCCGTTCATTCATCTCGTTCATGAGCCCGGCCGCCTCCAGCCGGGAGACCGCCGAGGTGATCACCGGATGCGTCAGGTAGAACGTGGTGGGGAACGGTGTCCCGTTGGCAAGCCGTGGGGCGGTGGCCGCGACGAGGGGGTTGCCGCAGACGCAGCGCGCCGGGATCTCCACCACGTCGCGGACCGGCCGGCCCAGCTGGCGGCTGAGTACTTCGAGATCGTGTGCTGATGGCTGGCGGGACTCCTCCGGCGCAGTTGCCGTGTTTTCTTCCACTGGCGCGGCCATCCTTCCTCTATCGGTTCAGTCTGTGGCCGCACGCCTGATGGACTCCCACAGGGAATCCACCCACGGCAGATCGGCGGGGTCGTGTGCTGCAGCACCGGACTGGCTGCTGCTACCGGCCGGCAGGTCGCTGCCGAATACCCAGTAGCCGGTCTCACCCGGCATAACCATGTTAATGCGGTCGCGGGCCTGTTGTTTCACGTAGTTGGGGTCCTGCCACCGGGACACCTGTTGCCTGAGGCTGTCCTGTTGCGCCTGGCTGGCCGCGATGTCGGCGTTGAGGGCCGCGATTTCCGCCCTCTTGTCGAAGAAGATCTTCACCGTGGGGGCCAGCATGATGGTGATCGCAATCATGACCACCGCCAGCGCGAGCATCCGGCCGGAGAAGGCCTTGGCCGGAACCGGCTGGCTGTCGTCATGGACGTCGTCCTGGACGGTCTTCCGGGCGGGGCCGCCCTTGGGAGTCCCGGCCTTGCTGGGAACGGCGGCGTTACTCCCCCGTGTTTTTGTGGACGGCGTCGGGGTGTCCTTCCTGGGTGCGCCGGTGCTTTTCGCCGGGGCCGCTTTGGCCTTGGCACTGCCGAAATCGGCTTGGATGACGTCGGCGGCTTCCTTGGCCGGCGCCGTTGTGGCTTGCTCCGTTGTGGCGGGCCGCCCTGAGGTGGCCCTGGGAACTTTGGGACGGCGGGTAGCCATGACACTCCTGAAACGTGCGGCCTGCCTGGGGCAGCAGCTGTCTGGGCTGAACAAAACCGTGCCGGCTGGACAGTTCGCGAAACAAAAACCGGCGGCTATGGTCTTTCAACCATAGCCACCGGTCAGTTGTTTATGCGGCTACTAGCCCTTGAAACGCGGGAACGCGCTGCGGCCGGCGTAGCGTGCGGCGTCGTCGAGTTCCTCTTCGATGCGCAGCAGCTGGTTGTACTTGGCAACACGCTCGGAGCGGGCCGGGGCGCCGGTCTTGATCTGGCCTGCGTTGGTGGCAACCGAGATGTCAGCGATGGTGGTGTCCTCGGTTTCGCCGGAGCGGTGCGAGGTGATGGTGGTGTAACCGGCACGCTGGGCCAGGCTCACGGCGTCCAGGGTTTCGGTCAGGGAACCGATCTGGTTGACCTTCACCAGCAGCGAGTTGGCGGTCTTGTTGTCGATGCCGCGCTGCAGAATGGACGGGTTGGTGACGAAGAGGTCATCGCCAACGAGCTGGACCTTGTCACCAATGGTGTCGGTGAGGGTCTTCCAGCCTTCCCAGTCATTCTCGTCCAGCGGGTCCTCAATGGAAACCAGCGGGTAGTCGGCGACGAGTTCGGCGTAGTAGGCGCTCATCTCGGTGGCGGAGAGTGCCTTGCCTTCGAACTGGTAGGCGCCGTCCGTGAAGAACTCGGAGGAAGCAACGTCCAGCGCGAGCGCGATGTCCTTGCCCGGGATGTAGCCGGCGTTCTTGATGGCTTCCTGGATCAGGTCCAGGGCCGCACGGTTGGACGGCAGGTTCGGCGCGAAGCCGCCTTCGTCGCCAAGGCCGGTGGAGAGGCCCTTTTCCTGGAGCACGGCCTTGAGGGCGTGGTAGACCTCGACGCCCCAGCGGAGGCCCTCGGAGAAGGTTTCGGCGCCCAGCGGGACAACCATGAATTCCTGGATGTCGACGTCGGAGTCAGCGTGCGAGCCGCCGTTGAGGATGTTCATCAGCGGCACGGGCAGCACGTGGGCATTCGGGCCGCCCAGGTACTTGTACAGGGGCAGGTCAGCGGAGGCTGCGGCCGCGTTGGCCACGGCGAGGGAGACGCCGAGGATGGCGTTGGCGCCCAGCTTGGACTTGTTGGCGGTGCCGTCCAGGTCGATCATGGCCTGGTCGATACTGCGCTGGTCGGTGGCGTCGAAGCCGGTCAGGGCCGGAGCGATCTGGTCGATGACAGCGTCAACGGCCTTCTGGACACCCTTGCCGAGGTAACGGCCCTTGTCTCCGTCACGGAGCTCTACGGCCTCGTGCTCGCCGGTGGAGGCGCCGGAGGGAACTGCCGCGCGGCCGATCTGGCCATCGGAAAGCAGGACTTCAACTTCTACGGTCGGGTTGCCACGGGAATCGAGGATCTCGCGGGCGTGGATGGCATCGATAAGCGCCATGAATATGCTCCTTATGGGCGATAACTGGGAGTCTGACAGCGGAAAACTAGCGGAAAACTCGACGTCCTCGTCAGGGACAAGCGTAGTCGAGAGTGGCAGAGGTTACGGAAACCTATCCATCCCCCGGACGTCATGATGGCGCATTACTGCCTTCATGGGCGGCCTGGTAGCGCCGGACAGCGCCCCGGAGCGCACGTTCGGCGTCGAATCCTTTCCTGCGGGCAGAACCGACGACGGCGAGCAGCAGCTCGCCGAGCTCCTCCTCGGTTTCCGGGGCCACGACCGCAGGGCTCCCTGGCCGGTCTTGCGGGGTTAGGGAGCGGTTCGGGCCCGCCGACCCGGCGCGCGCTGCCCGGTCCAGGGCCTTCTGTGCCTTTGCGAGGGCCGGCAGCGCATGGGGGATCCCCTCGAACGGGTTCTTGCGTTCAGGCCGTTCAACCCTTTTGATGGCGTCCCATTTCTGCACGATCTCCTCGACCGTGGCCGGGAAGCTGTCCTGAAGGGAGCCGTCGGGCCGAAAGACGTGGGGGTTGCGCCGGACCATTTTGGCCGACAGCCCACGGGCAACATCGTCGAACGTGAAGCTTCCCCGCTCCTGGGCAAGCCGGGCGTGCAGCACCACCTGGAGCAGTACATCGCCAAGCTCGCCCTGGAGTTCGGCGTCGTCCGCACCGGTCTCGATGGTCTCGGCCACCTCGAAGCACTCCTCCAGGAGGTACTCCACCAGGGACCGGTGGGTGAGGGCGCCCATCCACGGGCAGTGTTCACGCAGCTGGCCAATCACGACGACCAGCCGCTCAACGGGAGTCTGGTCAGCCAAGGTTGGCGTAGGCGTCGTTGATGTATTCCACCAGCGCTTCCTTTTCCTCCAGCGGGAGGAAGGATGCCTCGGCGGCATTGAGGGTGAGTTCGAGGAGGTCATCGAGGTCGTAGTCGAATGTTTCCACAAGGAGCTCGAACTCGTCGGTCAGGGTGACGCCGCTCATCAGCCGGTTGTCGGTGTTGATGGTCACGTTGAAGCCGAGCTGGTAGAGCATGTCCAGCGGGTGGCTCTCGATACCCTCTCCGAAACCGGCGATCGCTCCGGTCTGGAGGTTGGAGGAGGGGCAGATCTCCAGGGCGATGCCGCGGTCCCGGATCCAGCTGGAAAGGTCGCCAAGGGTGACCAGGCCGATGCTGTCCTCGTCACTTTCTGCGTCCTCGTCGTCGAACTCCACCATGATGTCCTCCGCGATCCGGACGCCGTGGCCCAGGCGCAGTGCCCGGCCGTCAACCAGCGCGGACTGGATGCTCTCAAGTCCGGCGGCCTCGCCGGCATGCACCGTCGCTGGGAAGTTGTGTTCGGCCAGGTACGTGAAGGCGTCTTTGAACCGGGCTGGAAGGAAACCGTCCTCGGCACCGGCGATATCGAATCCCACCGCTCCCTTGTTGCGGTGGCGCACGGCAAGTTCGGCTATCTCCTGGCCGCGGTCGGCGTGCCGCATTGCTGTGATGAGCTGGCCGACCTGGATCTCGCGCCCGGTTTCAGCCACGGCGTCGACACCGGCTTCGAGGCCCTCCTGCACGGCCTCCACCGCCTCGTCCAGGGTCAGGCCGTTCTGCAGGTGCTGCTCGGGTGCCCAGCGGACCTCGCCGTACACCACGCCGTCGTCCGCGAGGTCTTCCACGAATTCCTTGGCGACGCGGAACAGGCCTTCCTTGGTCTGCATCACGGCCACCGTGTGGTCGAAAGTCTCCAGGTAGCGGACCAGCGAACCGGAGTCAGCGGACTCGCGGAACCATTCGCCCAGTGCCACTGGATCGGTAGAGGGAAGGGTATGGCCAACCCCCTCCGCAAGCTCGATGATGGTGGCCGGACGGAGACCACCGTCCAGGTGATCGTGGAGTGAAACCTTGGGCAGGTTCTTCAGGTCAAAATCGATGGCAGGGGCAGCGTCAACAATGGGCTCAGTCACGTACCAACCTTAGGGTCGGCGGACTCTCAGCGCCAGCCGCTACTGGGTGCCGGGCTCAGCGTCCCCGGCCGCCGAGGCGAGGAGCGGGGCAGACCCGGAGCGCGGAGGCTGTGAGCCTTCCGGACCGCCGTCGAGCCATTCATCCACCACCTCGGCGTCGTTGCGGGCCAGGTGCTTGTGCCACCAGCGCAGGGCGTGGTCGATCACAATGCCCAGGACGATCGCGAACACCACGGCAATGCCTGCGCTCAGCAGTGGGTTGTGATGGAGCCATGGGAACGAACTGGCCAGGAGGCCGATGCCGATCGAGTAGCCCACCCACGTGATGCAGGCGAAGGCATCCAGCAGGAAGAACCGGCGGTGCGCAAACCCGGTGCTGCCGGCGACATAGTTCACGGCCACGCGGCCCCAGGGGATGTACCGGGCCGTGAAGATGAGGACGGCACCGCGCTTTTCAAGTTCGTACCTCGCCCAGCCGAACGCCTTTTTCACCTTGGGGCGGCGCATCCACTTCCAGCGGTCCAGGCCGATCCTGCGGCCCAGCAGGAAGGCCATGTTGTCCCCCGCGATGGCGCCGATCAGGGCTGTGGCGCCAAGGATCCACAGGTTGGGCTCTCCGCCGTGGCGGGAAAACGCAGCCAGCGCGACGATGAGGGTCTCGCTGGGGACCACCATCGCGAAGCCGTCCACAAAAAAGAAAACCAGCAGCACTGGGTAAATCCACCACTGGCCCGCTGCATGGAGCACGGCCTCATTGATAAACTCCACGCGGGTCCTGCTCCTAGACGAAAAAATGACGCGGGCAAAGTGACGCAAATCGCTCTTCAGTGTCCCACGGCCAGGGCGTCGTTCGCTACGCCCCGGCCGTGGAAGTACGCTTCCAAACCTAGCGGCGGGCGGGCGGTTCCGTCGTCGTCCTGCGGGCTGATTTCCGCGGGGCCGGCGCGTCAGTCCCTGGGTGGAGTCCCGCCGTCGGCTGAGGCTTCGGGGTCCTTCATCCGTTCAACCACCGGAACCCGCCCGCGGATGCGGTTGATGACGACGTCCACAATGATGCCGAGCGCCACGGCACAGATGATCGCGATGACGGCGCCCAGCAGGTGGTTGTCCTCGAACCACTGTCCGAAGAACAGGCCGATGCCCACCGAATAGCTTGCCCACAGGGTGGCCGACAGTATTGTCAGGCCGACGAACCGCAGCCGCGAATAGTGCGTCACGCCGGCGGTGAGGTTCACCGCCACCCGGCCGATGGGCACGAACCGGGCCACAAGGATCAGCGACGCAGGCCGTTTCCGCAGTTCCCCTCCTGCCCACCGGAAGGCGCTTTGCATGCGGGGGCCGCGCATCCAGGACCAGCGGCGGGTTCCTACCCTCCGCCCGATAACGTAGGCAATGTTGTCGCCGGAGAAGGCACCCAGGCCCGCAACCAGCATCAGCAGCCAGGGATTGGGAACATCCGCGGTGGCCGCCACTGCTGCCAGTCCCACCACCACGGATTCACTGGGTATCGGGGGAAAGAAACCGTCAATAAGGCAGCAGGCCAGGACGAGGAAGAGCACCCAGGGCTGCCCGGCGGCAGCGAGGATGAAATCGTTGATGGCCTGCATTGTCACCATGCTATTCGGTCGATGACGAGCTGCTGTGCGGGGCGCCAGCCTTCCGGAGCGATCACTACCGCGTCCTCCAGTGCTTCCTTGGCGCGCGTGAACTTCTCCGGAGTGTCCGTGAGCAGTGTCAGCAGCGGCTCACCGGCCCGGACCACCGCACCCGGCTTGGCATGCATCCGAACACCCGCGCCGGCCTGGACAAGGTCCTCCTTACGGGCACGGCCGGCGCCGAGCCGCCACGCCGCGACACCCACCGACAGCGCATCGAGCTCAACGAGCACACCGTCCGCCGGTGCGTAGATTGTCTCGGATTCCCTGGCCACAGGCAGCTTCGCCCGGGGATCCCCGCCCTGCGCCTGGATCATGCGGTTCCAGACGTCCATGGCCCGGCCATCTTTCAAAGCAGCCCGGGGGTCGGCGTCTTGGATGCCGGCGCACGCCAGCATCTCTTCAGCCAGCCTGACGGTAAGCTCGACGACGTCTTCCGGGCCGCCGCCGGCCAGCACCTCCACGGATTCCTCCACCTCGATCGCGTTGCCGGCGGTGAGGCCCAGCGGCGTGTTCATGTTGGTCAGCAGGGCCACGGTGTTCACGCCTGCGTCCTTCCCGAGGGCAACCATGGTCTCCGCCAGTTCCCGGGCCCGCGCCTCGTCCTTCATAAACGCGCCGCTGCCCACCTTGACGTCCAGCACCAGCGATCCTGTGCCTTCGGCGATCTTCTTGCTCATGATCGAGGAGGCGATCAGGGGAATGGCCTCCACGGTGCCGGTGACGTCCCGGAGGGCGTAAAGCTTCTTGTCCGCCGGCGCGAGGCCGGCACCCGCTGCGCAGATCACGGCACCGACGTCCTGCAGTTGGGCCATCATCTCCTCGTTGCTGAGCGCCGCCCGCCAGCCCGGGATCGACTCCAGTTTGTCCAGCGTGCCGCCGGTGTGGCCCAGGCCGCGGCCGGACAGCTGCGGCACCGCAACACCGAACACGGCCACCAGTGGCGCCAGCGGGAGGGTGATCTTGTCCCCCACCCCGCCGGTGGAGTGCTTGTCGCTGGTGGCCTTCACGCCGCCGTCGGGACGCCGCAGGCCGGAGAAGTCCATCCGCTCCCCCGAAGCGATCATGGCAGCGGTCCAACGGGAAATCTCCGCACGATTCATGCCGTTCAGCAGGATGGCCATGTTCAGCGCCGCCATCTGCTCGTCGGCAATCGCACCGCGGGTGTAGGCGTCGATGGTCCAGTCGATCTGCTCGGGGCTCAGTACGCCCTTGTCCCGCTTGACGCGGATGATGTCGACGGCGTCGAACGCGTCAGCTCCTGTCACGTTCAGTCCTCCAGATGTTGGGGGCCAAATGCATCGGGCAGCACCTGGTCCATTGTCTTGATGCCCTGGGTGGTCATCAGCTCCATGCCGGGAGCGCGGAATTCGTAGAGCAACTGGCGGCAGCGGCCGCACGGCATCAATACATGGCCGGCCGCATCAACACAGTAGAAGGCGCGAAGCAGGCCGCCGCCCGTCATGTGCAGGTTCCCGACAAGCGCGCACTCGGCGCAGAGCGTCAGGCCATAGCTGGCGTTCTCCACGTTGCAGCCGCTGACGATCCGACCGTCGTCGGTGAGGGCGGCTGCCCCCACCGGGAACTTCGAGTACGGCACGTAGGCATTCTGCATCGCGCCCACTGCGGCGGCTTCAAGGGCCGCCCAGTCTACGGCGGCCGGTTCGTCCTGAGCCACGTCAGCCCTTGACATAGGGAATGCCGCTGGCCGCCGGCGGCCTGGAACGTCCCACCAGTCCGGCGACGGCGAGGACGGTCACCAGGTACGGCAGCATGGACATGAACTGGCTGGGCACCGGGGTTCCGATGATGGTCACGATGCTCTGCAGGTTGTCCGCGAAGCCGAACAGCAGGGCCGCGAAGAAGGCGCCGATCGGGTTCCAGCGGCCGAAGATCAGGGCGGCCAGTGCAATGAACCCGCGTCCTCCGGAGATCTCCTTCGTAAAGCTGTCGATGGCCACAAGGGTGAAGAAGGAACCGCCGATGCCGGCGATGGCTCCGCCCAGCGTGACGTTCCAGAAGCGGGTGGCGTTGACCTTGATGCCCATGGTGTCGGCCGCCTGCGGGTGTTCGCCCACGGCACGCACCCGGAGCCCCCATCTGGTCTTGAACAGGCCCACCCAGACCACGATGACGGCGACGTACATCAGGTAGCCCACCAGGGACTGCCGGAAGAGGATGGGACCGATGATGGGGATGCTCGACAGAACCGGGATGTCGATGATGGGCAGCCGGTCAGGCGTGTTGAACTGGGCCTTGTTGGCCTGCATCACCGTGCTGAACAGGAAGCCGGTGACCCCCGAAACCAGCACGTTCAGCACAACACCGACGATGATCTGGTTAACGAGGTACTTGATACTGAAGACCGCCAACACCATGGAGACGACGGCTCCGGCCACTGCTGCCGCGACCAAACCGATGAACGGATTGCCAGTCATGGTTGCCACCATGGCAGCGGTAAAGGCGCCGCCCAGGAGCTGCCCTTCGATGGCAATGTTGACCACGCCGACGCGCTCGCACAAAACCCCGGACAGTGATCCGAACACCAGCGGGACCGCGAGTGTCACCGAGCCGGCAATCAGGCCGGCCAAGGAAATGCTGGGTGTGCGCGCCCCGCCCACTACCCAAATGAGGAAGGCCGCAACGAACAGCACGATGAACAGGATCGGCAGCCATGACGGGGCGGCCCGGTCCTTGGTCTTGAGGTAAATGGCATATCCGGCCAACCCCAGCATGATGACGGACAGGACAAGGCCCGCGAGGAAAGCCTGCACCTGAAGGGCCGGGAGCTGGAAGAAATCTCCACTCGTGGAAATTCCGAAGCTCGCCGTCTGCTGCGGGCCCATCAGGCCGAAGAAAACAAAAGCGATGAGCCCGAGGACACTGAGCAACACGGGCGTTTTCCAGGTCACGGGTTTGGCCGAAGTTGCCAGGGCATCATCCGAACCGGACTGCCTGCTTCCCGGTCCGCCGGGTCCCGGCAAGGGCGATGTCGCTGTTGTGCTCATGCTGCACCTCCGGTGGTTGCTGCCTTCTGGGAGCGACCGGCGGACGCCGGCTTCCTGCGGCGCGGATTCAGCCCGAAGACGGCCCGCACCAGCGGCGGGGCCGCGATGAAGAGGACGATCAGGGACTGGACCACCAGGACGATGTCGATGGGAGTGCCGGTTTGGATCTGCATCTGGACGGCTCCGGCGCGGAAGGCGCCGAACAGCAGCCCGGCAGCAAAGGTGCCCCACGGCGTCGAACGGCCCAGCAGCGCAACAGTGATGGCGTCAAATCCGTAGGTGGCGGCCACGCCGTCAGTGAGCACCTTTTCGGTGCCCGCTACCTGGGCTACGCCCGAGAGTCCGGCGAGGGCACCGGCAATGGCCATCACCAGGATGGTGGAGCGGGAAACGTTGATACCCGCGGTCTGCGCAGCCTTCGGGTTGGCACCCACGGCCCGGAATTCGAAGCCGACAGTAGAGCGGTTGAGGAGCCACCAGACAAGGACCGTGGCCGCTATTGCCAGGACGAAGCCGAGATGCAGGCGGTACTGCGAGCCGAAAATCTGCGGGTAGACAGCGCTGGGGTCGAGGATGGGCGAGATGGGGTTGGACTCACCGGGCCGCTGGAAGGCCGGAGTGTTCAGTAAGTATCGCAGGAAGTACAGCGCAATGTAGTTGAACATGATCGTGAGGATGACCTCATGAGCGCCGGTTCGGGCTTTGAGCAGACCTACCAGGCCACCCCAGACGGCGCCGCCGATGATGCCTGCCACGAGGACCAGCAGCAGGTGCAGGCCCATGGGGAGGTGCAGGGCGAAGCCCACCCAGGCTGCGAGGATGCCGGCCATGATGATCTGGCCTTGGGCGCCGATGTTGAACAGCCCGGCCCGGAAGGCAAGCGCCACACCCA
The DNA here is from genome assembly GCF_001663775.1 of Arthrobacter sp. B6. Classification (GTDB taxonomy): domain Bacteria; phylum Actinomycetota; class Actinomycetes; order Actinomycetales; family Micrococcaceae; genus Arthrobacter. The sequence continues at coordinate 1,191,633 of NZ_KV467168.1, forward strand.
GGCCCGCCGTGATGAGGGGTGTGGCAATCGTCAGGGTTTCCATCAGCGGAGCGAACTGCCCCGCCAGGCTGCTGCCGCGGGGGTTGAAGACGGACCCCTGGAACAAGGCGATGTAAGAACGGGTGGCCGCGTTCCAGACGGCAGAGAGGAAGTCTGTGGGCCGGGCAAACAGGTAGCCGGCAGTTGTTCCCACCTGCCTGTCGGTGCTGGCAATAAGCAGTCCGCCGAGGATGAGGGCCAGCAGTACGGCCAGGACCGAGACCATGCCGCTGCCCGTGAAGATTTTCCGGACCAGGGTATCCGGGCCGCCTGGGAGCTGTCCGCCTTGCGCCGTGACCGGAACGGCGGACGGGCCCATGGCGCCGCCGGCAGTATCAAGCGTCACCGCGGCAGAAGTCTCTTCCTCAGAGGGACTGGCCTCGTGGGATTTTCCGTCCGGTTGTTCTGCTGCATGTTTGTGGGGATGCTTTTCAGTCATGGTCGCCTCCTTCGGCGCTGGAGCTGGAGGTCGGCCCCGCCTGGTTGGCGTGCGAAGTGTTCGTCAGTGGCTTGTCCGCCTGCGCGTGCTCCTCCGGCGAGATCCCGGCCATCATGAGGCCCAGGACGTCGCGGCCGGTACCGGCAGGGACGATTCCCACCAGCCTGCCCTTGTAGAGGACGGCGATGCGGTCGGCGAGTTCGATCACTTCGTCGAGTTCGGTGGAGACGATCATGACCGGTGTTCCCCGGTCACGCTCGGCCAGAATCCGCTTGTGCAGGAACTCGATGGAACCGACGTCGACGCCGCGGGTGGGCTGGGAAGCGATGAACAGCCTCAGTGGCCGGGAGAGTTCCCGGGCCATCACCACCTTCTGCTGGTTTCCGCCGGAGAGGGTGCCGGCCGCCAACATCCCCGACGGCGTGCGGACATCAAATTCGTCGATCCGCGTTTTCGCGTTCTCCAGGACCTTCGCGGGGCTCATGCTGATGCCCTTGGCGAACGGCGGCTGGTCGTAGCGGTCCAGGATCAGGTTCTCGGCGATCGAGAAGGTACCGATCAAGCCGTCAACTGACCGGTCCTCGGGCACGAAGCCAACGCCGGCGTTGAGGATACCCTTGACACTGCGGCCTACGAGCTCTTCGCCGTCGAGCAGAATTGAGCCGTGGGCGCGCTCCTGGAGTCCGAGGATGGCCTCGGACAGTTCAGTCTGGCCGTTCCCCTGCACACCTGCGATGGCCAGGATTTCGCCCCGGGCAATGTCAAAGCTGACGCCATCCACCACGTGCTGGCCGCTTGGCGCGATTATCGTTAGGTCTTTGACTTGGAAGGTCTTTTCCTGGGGCTTGGCCGGGGCTTTCTCCAGCTTCAGGCTGACAGCGCGGCCCACCATCATGGACGCGAGTTCCGAAGTTGAGGCAGTTGGGCTTGCGGTCCCTACCACCTTCCCGCGCCGGATGACGGTGATAGTGTCCGAAATGGCTTTCACTTCGCGCAGCTTGTGGGATATGAACACGATCGAAGTGCCGGCAGATTTGAGCTGGCGCATGATGTCCAGCAGTTCGTCGGTGTCCTGTGGGGTCAATACGGCGGTGGGCTCGTCAAGGATAAGGACCTTGGCATCGCGGACCAGGGCCTTGATGATCTCCACGCGTTGCTGGACTCCGACAGGCAGATCCTCCACCAGTGCGTCAGGATCGACGTCGAAACCGTACCGGTCCGAGATTTCCCTGATTTTCTTCCGGGTGTCATCCAGGTTGAGGAATCCGCCGGCTTTCGTTGATTCGGCGCCGAGCGCAACATTCTCGGCAACGGTAAATACGGGGACAAGCATAAAGTGCTGGTGCACCATTCCGATCCCGGCTGCCATGGCATCACCCGGGCCGCGGAAGGAAACCGGCTTGTCGTCAATGAGGATCTCGCCCTCGGTGGGCTCATAGAGCCCGTACAGCACATTCATCAGGGTGGATTTGCCGGCCCCGTTCTCGCCGAGCAGACAGTGGATCTGTCCGGGTTCAACCACCACATCGATGTGATCGTTGGCGAGCAGGGAGCCGAAACGTTTGGTGATCCCTCTGAGTTCAAGTTTCAAAACTCTGACCAATCTCGAAGCGTCCGTTGGCTGACCGGACGGGATATGTGGCTGCAGCACCAGCCTAGTGCCTGCAGTCCTGACTTGAGCGGACGTCCGCCCTCGGGCGGATCAACGAAAAGCGCCGCCGCCCGGCCGGTCGATGACCATCCGGGTGGCGGCGCTTCGCGTGAGGATTAAGCCTTGGGGCTTGCCTCTGACTCGACTTTCAGTTTGCCGTCCACAATGTCTTTCTTGAGCTGGTCCAGCTCGGATTTCAGTTCGGCAGGAACCTGGGAGTCGAAGTCGTGGAAGGGTGCCAGTCGCACGCCGTCGTTCGCCAAGGTGCCGACATACGGCGTGTTGCTGAAATTGCCGGCTACGTCTTCCTTCACGACGTTCTCAACAGCGTCACCCATCTGCTTCATGACGGAGGAAAGCATAATGTCCTTGTACTCCGGCGCGGTCAGGAAGCCGTCGGAGTCCACCCAGATGAGCTTGACGTCCTTGCCGGCCGCCTTCGCTTCATTCAGGGCTGCTCCAGCCCCCTTGCCAACCGGGCCGGCTACGGGCATCACAATGTCAGCACCCTGGTCCAGGAAGTTCTGGGTCAGCTGCTTGCCCACGTCCTGCTTTTCGAAGTCGCCGGTGAAGCTGCCGTCCTGGGCTGCCTTGTCCCAGCCGAGGACCTTGACGTCGGTCCCCTTCTGCTCGTTGTAGTACTTAACACCGTCCGCATAGCCGTCCATAAAGATGGTCACCGTGGGGATGTTGACGCCGCCAAAGGTGGCAACAGTGCCGGTCTTGGTGGTGCCGGCCGCAAGGTACCCTGCCAGGAATGCTGCCTGCGCGGTGTCGTAGACGATCGGCTTGACGTTGCTGATGGGCGTTTCATAGTTGAAGTCCACGATCGCGAAGTGGCTGTCCGGGTTGGCGGTAGCCTGCTCCTTGGTGGCATCGCCGAGCAGGAAGCCCACCGTCACGGTGAGGTCGCAGCCCGCCGTCACCATGGCGCGGAGGTTGGGCTCGAAGTCGTTGTTGGTCTTGGACTCGACCTGGTTGACCTTGATGCCCAGCTCGGCCTCTGCCTTCTTCAGCCCCTCGTACGAGGACTGGTTGAACGACTGGTCATCGAATCCGCCGGAGTCCGAAACGATGCAGCCGGTGTAGTCGGTGGCCGTCGCAGTCGGGCCGCCGGCCTCGGGAGGCGCACCGCAACCGGTCAGCAGGAGTGCGGTAGCACCCATGGTGGCCAGGCCTGCGACTGAACCGCGTTTGAGGTGGTCACGCAGTGATGTCTTCAAGATTCCTCCAGGATGAAGAGAGATGCGCTACGACGGGAATTCAATGAGTGTCTGTTTCAACCCTGAAATTCTGTTTTCACTGACGGTCCGCAGCACTGCGCCTAAGCGCTCTGATAGTGGCAACTTTAGTGGCCTGCGACACGTGCGGTAACACATTTGCGCCGGATGCCGAAGATCGTTGAGAAGTTGTTACCAACCAGTAGGGAGCGGCTGCCCTCGGCCCCCGTAGCCACTCGTTTAGGCGCGAACGAACAGTTGGGGCCCTGCGAAAAGGGCCCCAACTGTTCGTTCGCGCCGGTTGATTCCGTGGGAGGAGGACGCGCCTAGAGGCGGACCAGCATCTTGCCTGTGTTGGCGCCGTCAAGCAGGTCCATAAAAGCCTGCGGGGCGTGCTCCAGGCCGTCCACCACCGTTTCGTCGTACCGGACTGAACCGTCTGCCAGCCAGGCGGACATCTTCCCGAAGAACTCCGCACTGTGCTGACGCTGTCCACCCACCAGGAATCCGCGAAGGGTGAGCTGCTTGCCGATGGCGAGCATCAGGTTGCGCGGGGCAGGCGTGGGTTCGGTCGAGTTGTACTGTGCGATGGCACCGCACATCGCCACGCGGCCGCCGACATTGAGCACCGACAGGGCGGCTTCCAGATGCTCGCCGCCCACGTTGTCGAAGTACACGTCAACGCCTGCCGGTCCTGCGGCCTTTTCAAGCTGCTCCCGCACCGGCCCGTCGTGGTAGTTGAATGCCGCGTCAAAGCCCAGTTCCAGGAGCCGTGCCACTTTCTCCGGAGTTCCGGCGCTGCCAACGACCCGGGAAGCGCCCATCGCCTTGGCGATCTGGCCCACGAGGGAGCCCACGGCGCCCGCAGCGCCGGAAACGAATACGGCGTCCCCGGCTTTGAACTCAGCCACCTTGAGCAGCCCCGCATACGCGGTCAGGCCGGTCATGCCCAGCGCGCCGAGGAACGCCGGCGCCGGCGCGAGGTCCGTGCGGGCAGCGGACGTTCCGTCAGCATCCAGGACAGCATATTCCCGCCAGCCCAGTTGATGGACGACGGCGTCCCCCACCTTCCGCCCCTCGGCCCTGGACGCGATGACCTCACCCACGGCCCCGCCGTCGAGCGCTGCATCCAGCGCGAAAGGCGCGGAGTAGGACTTGACGTCGTTCATTCGTCCGCGCATGTAGGGGTCGACGGAAATATAGAGGTTGCGGACCAGGATCTGGCCATCCTGAAGCTCCGGCAGCGGCGACTCGGCCAGGCGGAAGTTCTCCGGGACGGGGCGCCCTGTGGGGCGCGATGCCAGGCGGATTTCGCGGGTGGATGTTGGCAGCGCCGTAACCGGGCTCACGCTGCGAACTCCAGGATCTTGATGTCCACTGCCATGTTTCCGCGGGTGGCGTTGGAGTAGGGGCAGATCTGGTGCGCTTTGGCTACAACGTTTTCTGCACTGGCCAGGTCCAGGGCCGGGACGGCAATTTCCAGCTCCGCCGCCAGGCCGTAGCCCACGCCGTCGTCCAGCGGACCGAAGTGGATCTTGGCAGCCACCGCTGAGTCGGTGAGATCGGCGCCCTCTTTTCGGCCGACGAGGCGGAGCGCCGAGTGGAAGCAGGCAGCGTAGCCGGCAGCGAAAAGCTGTTCCGGGTTAGTACCCTGTCCGTTGCCGCCCAGTTCCACGGGGCTGGCCAGGCTGACGTCAAGCTTCCCGTCCTTGGTGCGTGCGTTGCCGTCGCGGCCTTCGCCGGAAGCCAGGGCCTCGGCTGTGTAGAGAGTCTTCATGTGTGGTCCGTCCTGTTGGGTGTGGATGGCGCAAAATCCGGGTGGTCAGTTCGAGCGATGGAGGGCTTCCGTCAGCCTGCCCAGGGTTGTGCGGAGCTGTTCGAGTTCCTCGGCTGAGAGTCCGGCAGCGTCGGCAAGATGCTGGGGTATCCCGCTGGCCTTGCTGCTGAGCGTGCGTCCGGCCGGGGTCAGATGGATGGCAACCCGGCGTTCGTCTTCGCCGGACCGGCGCCGCTCCACGAAACCAAGCGCTTCGAGTCGCTTGAGCAGCGGGGACAGAGTGCCGGAGTCCAGGCCCAGCTCGTCCCCCAGTTCCTTGACTCCCTTCGGTTCAGACTCCCAGAGGACCAGCATCACCAGGTACTGCGGGTAAGTCAGGCCGAGGTCTTCAAGCATTGGCCGGTAGACCGCGGTTGCCGCACGGGAAGCGGAGTAAAGGGCAAAGCACACCTGGCGGTCAAGGCGCGGAGCTTCAGTCATGACCTAAACGATAGTCCACAATTTAATTGTGCACAACTTACCTATCCAAAGCGAAGCGCGAACGTACAGTTGTGGCCCCAAAGTGGGGCCACAACTGTACGTTCGCGCAGGCAAGAGGGGCCACAAGTGTACGTTCGCGCCAGGTGTCAGGGGGTCTGGAGGTCGCGGATAGTCCGGAGCGCTGCGGCCGTCAGGACCTGGATGCCGAAGCCTAGAGCCCGTTCGTCCAGGATGTAGTCGCCGCGGTGGAGGTCGTATTCCTCGCCGCCGGGGGTTTTCGTGCCGAGCCTCATCATGGCACCGGGCAATTCTGCCAGGAACCAGGCGAAGTCCTCTCCTCCCATGGACTGCGGCGTCAGCACCACGGCACTCTCGCCGATTTCTGCACGCGCGGCCGCTTCGATGAGCGCCGTTTCATGTTCGGAGTTAACCACGGGCGGAACTCCCCTGGTGTGCTCCAGGCGCACGTCCACTCCGTAGGGAGCGGCCACCTGGTGGACCACTTCGTCCAGCAGTTCCCCTGCACTGTGCCAGGCGTCCCGGTCCAGGCAGCGCATGGTTCCGGCCATGTAGCCGCTGCCGGGAATGGCATTCGGGGCGGAACCTGCGGAGATCTGCCCCCAGACCACCGAAACTCCGCTGCGGACATCCACGCGGCGGGACAGCACGGCGGGAACATTCACTGCTATCTGCGACAGAACAAAAACGAGGTCTTCTGTCAGGTGCGGACGGGACGTGTGGCCGCCCCGGCCGGACAGTTCAATCCGGATGGTATCCGACGCCGACGTGATGGCCCCGATGCGCGTTCCGATCTTCCCGACGTCGATTCGCGGGTCACAGTGCAGCGCCAGGATCCGGGGGACGCCGTCCAGAACACCCTGCTCGATGCAGGAATGCGCACCGCCAGGCATTGTCTCTTCTGCGGGTTGGAAGATGATCCGGACGGTGCCGCCCAGCGGCGATTCCAGGTGCATGCGGTGAAGCACCAGGGCGATGCCCAGCATGGTGGTGGTGTGGACGTCGTGACCGCAGGCATGGGTCACGCCGTGGTTTTTGGACGCGAACGGCAGGCCTGTCTCTTCAATAATGGGAAGGGCATCAATATCGCCGCGCAAGGCAGTGGCGATAGGGCCATCACCCACGTCAACTGTCACTCCGGTGCCGTCCAGCCGCTTCGGCTGCAGCCCCGCAGCTTCGAGCCGCTCGACGATCCGGTCAGTAGTGCGGAATTCCTTGAAGGACAGCTCAGGGTGCGCGTGAAGGTCCCGGCGGAAGTCGATCAGTTCGGGAAGGAGCGGCTCCAGCCATGGCCCCACCAACGCGGTGGGCTCAGCTTCAGTAGTGTAGTTGCGCACAGATTTACTCTAGCGAGCGTCCACGGAATAGCGGCATCACAGGCGGCGCGTTACGGATTACTGGTGCGACCCGGACCACGGACTACAGGACATCGGTGTCGCCGCTGGCCTTCAGTGCATCAACGGCACCTTTAACGCGCTGGGCGTGCTGCTTGGTGGTCACCAGAAGCGCGTCCCCGGTGTCCACGATGACAACGTCCTTGATGCCGATCAGCGCAATCACGCGCTTCGTGTCCGACACCACTACGCCACTGGCGTTTTCGGTGAAGACGCGGGCGCCCTCGCCGATAACGGTGACGTCATCCACTTCGCGAGCACTGTTAAGGCGGCCCACGGAAGCGAAGTCGCCGACGTCGTCCCAGCCGAAGGTGCCGGGAACCACGGCGACGTCGCCGGCGGCAGCAGCAGGTTCGGCCACTGCGTAGTCAATGGCGATCTTGGGCAGCGTAGGCCACACGCGGGCCGTGACGGCATCCCGTTCGGGGGTGTCCCAGGCCTGGGCGATTTCCTGCAGCCCCTTGAAAAGATCCGGCTGGTTGGCTTCAAGATGCTTGAGCATCAGGGCCACCGGTGCCACGAACATGCCCGCGTTCCAGACGTAGTCGCCACTGTCCACGTACTGCTGGGCGACTTCCTCGTCCGGCTTCTCCACGAACTCCACCACAGCCTGGGCGCTGGGCGCACCTTCAATGTGGAGTTCCTGCCCGGCACGGATGTAGCCGAAGCCGGTGGACGGGTGTGTTGGCTTGATGCCGATTGTCACGATCTTTCCGGCCGCTGCCGTGTGGATGGCCTCGCGGACGGCTTCCTGGAAAAGATGGTCCGGACTGATCACATGGTCGGCCGCGAAGGAGCCCATGATGGTATCCGGATCCCGCTCGTGCAGGATGGCGGCAGCCAGGCCGATGGCGGCACCGGAATCCTTCGGCTCGCTCTCCAGCACGAGGTCGGAGTCCTGGACCTCAGGCAGTTGGCGGCACACAGCAGTACGGTGCGCCGTGCCCGTGACCACAAGCACGCGCCTGCCCGCCAGGGGCTCAAGCCGGTCATACGTGGCACGCAGCAAAGTGCTGCCCGACCCCGTGAGGTCGTGTAGGAACTTGGGAGCTGCTGCGCGTGACAGGGGCCAGAGGCGGGTCCCCACTCCGCCTGCCGGAATCACCGCAATAAAGCGGCTAAGGGGTGAATCCGGGCTTATCACTTTGTCTGTACTCATCACCGCCTACTTTAGCGGACCTGCCGCAGAGCTCCCCTCTAACGTCATCGACAGCGGGGGTGGTGTGGTCTTCGTCTCATAACCGGCGTAAATCCGAGCCAGGAGTTCCTAAATTGAATAAGCTGTCAGCGAAGCCTAGATTTAGGCTGAGCTACGAGTGCTCTCGCAGCAGGCGTTCCCCCCGCGTGGATCCCATGCCAGCGCCGCTGTGTTGCAGGGAGGTTTAATCAGTGCCGACAAAACCAGCTGGCACCTTGTACCGCGGCCGTGAAGGCATGTGGTCTTGGGTAGGACACCGTATTACCGGTGTTGTGATCTTTTTCTTCTTGTTGGTCCATGTGCTGGACACCTCATTGGTGCGCGTGTCCCCCGAGGCCTACACGGCTGTAATCGGTGCCTACAAGAATCCCCTGATGGCCCTGGGTGAAACGGGCCTGGTCGCCGCGATTGTCTTCCACGCCTTTAACGGCCTGCGGATCATCGCCGTCGATTTCTGGAAGAAGGGCGCGAAGTACCAGCGCCAGATGCTGTGGACGGTCCTGGCCCTCTGGGTGGTCGTAATGGTCGGCTTCTCCATCCGCCACCTTTCCCTCGCCCTCGGAGGTCACTAAGCCATGACTGCAACTCAGATCCAGAGCCCGCGCAGCGGCAAGATCTCCCCGCAGTACCGCCGCAGCGGCGCATCGAGGGGAAACTTCGAGATGGCTGCCTGGCTGTTCATGCGGCTCTCCGGCGTGGTCCTGGTTGTCCTGATCTTCGGGCACCTCTTTGTGAACCTGCTGGTTGGCGAAGGCATCCACGCCATCGACTTCGGTTTCGTGGCCGGCAAATGGGCCGATCCGTTCTGGCAGTTCTGGGACCTGGCCATGCTGTGGCTCGCAATGCTGCACGGCACCAACGGCGTCCGCACCATCATCAACGACTACGCAGAGAAGGACTCCAGCCGCTTCTGGCTTAAGGCAGTCCTCTACGCTGCCACCGCCGTCATCATCATCCTCGGCACCCTGGTGATCTTCACCTTCAACCCGTGCCCGCTGGACGTCAACGGCATCCCGCTGCCGGGTGGCTTCTGCCCCGCTGCTTAACAAGAACATCTGGAGCCCGCGGTTAGCCGCGGGCTGTGTTTTGCGGAGCAGGCTTCGCCGGCCCGTTGTTTTATAGAGAATTTTGAGAGAAAGAGCGTCTGGTATGCAGGTCCATAAGTACGACGTCGTCATCGTCGGTGCCGGTGGCGCTGGCATGCGCGCCGCGATCGAATCCGGTCAGCGCGCCCGCACAGCAGTACTGACCAAGCTCTACCCCACCCGCTCGCACACCGGTGCGGCGCAGGGTGGCATGTGCGCGGCACTCGCCAATGTCGAGGAAGACAACTGGGAGTGGCACACCTTCGACACCATCAAGGGTGGCGACTACCTGGTTGACCAGGACGCCGCCGAAGTCATGGCCAAGGAAGCCATCGATGCCGTGCTGGATCTTGAAAAGATGGGCCTGCCGTTCAACCGCACGCCCGAAGGCCGCATCGACCAGCGCCGCTTCGGCGGCCACACCCGTGACCACGGCAAGGCACCCGTTCGCCGTGCCTGCTACGCCGCAGACCGCACCGGCCACATGATCCTGCAGACGCTCTACCAAAACTGCGTCAAGCACAACGTGGAGTTCTACAACGAGTACTACGTCCTGGACCTCCTGACCGTGGAAGAGGACGCTGTCCGCCCGGACGGCACGCCCTACAAGCAGAAGCGTGTTGCCGGCGTCGTGTCCTACGACCTCGCTTCCGGTGAGCTGCATGTCTTCCAGGCCAAGTCCGTGGTGTTCGCCTCAGGCGGAGCCGGCAAGGTCTTCAAGACCACGTCCAACGCCCACACCCTGACAGGCGACGGCATGGGCATCGCGTTCCGCCGCGGCATTCCCCTGGAGGACATGGAGTTTTTCCAGTTCCACCCCACAGGCCTTGCCGGCCTGGGCATCCTGCTTTCCGAGGCTGCCCGCGGTGAGGGCGCCATCCTGCGAAACTCCGAGGGTGAGCGCTTCATGGAGCGCTACGCCCCCACCATCAAGGACCTCGCACCCCGTGACATCGTGGCCCGCTCCATGGCCAACGAAGTCCGCGAAGGCCGCGGCTGCGGCCCGAACAAGGACTACGTCCTCCTGGACCTGACCCACCTGGAGCCTGCGCACATCGATGCGAAGCTGCCGGACATCACCGAGTTTGCCCGCACCTACCTGGGTGTAGAGCCTTACACGGAGCCTGTGCCGGTGTTCCCGACGGCCCACTACGCCATGGGCGGGATCCCCACGAACATCACCACCGAGGTCCTGCAGGACAACGACACCGTGGTGCCGGGCCTGTACGCCGCCGGTGAAGTGGCATGCGTTTCAGTTCACGGATCCAACCGCCTGGGCACCAACTCGCTGCTGGACATCAACGTGTTCGGCAAGCGCGCCGGCATCGCTGCGGCTGAATATGCCAAGACGGCTGACTTCGTGGAGCTTCCGGAGAACCCTGAGGCGTACACCATCGAACTGCTCGACATTGCCCGCAACGGCAATGGCGACGAGAAGGTGGCGGTGATCCGCAAGGAACTCCAGGACACCATGGACGCCAACATGCAGGTATTCCGCACCGCTGACACCCTGAACCAGGTCCTCAGGGATATCGAGTCCTTCGAGGAGCGGTATAGGCGCATCAGCGTCCAGGACAAGGGCAAGCGCTTTAACCTGGACCTCCTCGAAGCCGTTGAACTAGGCTTTTTGTTGGAGCTTGCCAAGGTCATGACGGTGGCGGCCCTGCACCGTGAGGAATCTCGCGGCGGCCACTTCCGCGAGGACTTCCCGGACCGCGACGACGAAAAATTCATGAAGCACTCCATGGCGTACAAGGACGACCACGCCCCGGCTGACGGAACGGCGGGGACCGCCAAAACAACAGCCGGCATCCGCCTGGCCACCAAACCGGTTGTCTTTACCCGCTACGAGCCGATGGTGAGGAAGTACTAAGATGTCCGCCGAACTTGCTGAGCCAGCCTCAAAGATCGAACTGCCCGCACACATTGGAGGCGGCGGCGAGATCCCCACATTCGATGTCACCCTTCGTGTGCGCCGCTACAACCCCGAGGTGTCCGAGGACGCCACATGGGACGACTTCAAAGTGACCATGTACGGCACTGACCGCGTGCTGGATGCCCTGCACAAGGTCAAGTGGGAGATCGACGGCAGTGTCTCGTTCCGCCGCTCCTGCGCCCACGGTGTCTGCGGTTCCGATGCCATGCGCATCAACGGCCGCAACCGCCTTGCCTGCAAGACCCTCCTGAAGGACCTGGACACAACCAAGCCCATCACCGTTGAGCCCATCAAGGGCCTGCCGGTTGAGAAGGACCTGATCGTGGACATGGAACCGTTCTTCCAGTCCTTCCGCGAAGTCATGCCGTTCCTCATCAACAAGGGCCACGAGCCCACCAAGGAACGTCTGCAGTCCGCCGAGGACCGTGAGCGCTTCGACGACACCACCAAGTGCATCCTCTGCGCCGCGTGCACGTCCTCCTGCCCCGTGTTCTGGACCGATGGCCAGTACTTCGGCCCCGCGGCCATCGTCAACGCCCACCGCTTCATCTTTGATTCCCGCGATGACGCCGGCGACATGCGCCTGGAGATCCTGAACGACAAGGAAGGCGTGTGGCGCTGCCGCACCACCTTCAACTGCTCCGAAGCATGCCCCCGCGGCATCCAGGTTACCCAGGCAATTGCCGAGGTCAAGCAGGCAATTCTCTCCCGCAAGATCTAATACAGGATCAAGCGGACGACGGCGCCGTCCCCCAGTTGGCGGGGATGCGGCGCCGTCGTTTGTTTAACACACCAGAGCCATAACGAAAGGGAATCACGTGTCCCGCTCCGAAAAAGTCAGCTTCGAAGGTTCCACCGGCGAACTCCTGTCAGGCATCATCGACATCCCGGAGGGCCCCGTGCGGGGCTGGGGAGTGTTCTCCCACGGCTTCACGCTGGGCAAGGACAGCCCCTCGGCCTCACGGATGTGCAAGGCCCTGGCTGACACCGGGATCGGCATGCTCCGCTTCGACAACCTTGGGCTCGGCGACTCCGCGGGCTATTGGTCGGAGGGCTCCTTCAGCCACAAAGTGGCCGACACCGTGAAGGCAGCCGAGTTCATGCGCGCCCAGGGCAAGGCCATCTCCCTGCTCGTGGGCCACTCCTTCGGCGGGGCCGCAGTACTGTCCGCTGCGCGCCAGATCCCCGAGCTCGACGCCGTCGCAACGGTAGGTGCCCCCTTCTCGCCCAAGCACGTGGCACACGTCTTCGACACTGCCCTGGACAAGATCCTCAGTGAAGGAAGCGCCGAAGTGAACCTCGGCGGTAAGCGCCTGGAGATCCGCAAGCACTTTGTGGAGGACCTGGAAAACGCTGATCTCACCGACTGCATCCGGCAGCTGCACAAGCCGCTGATGGTGCTCCACTCCCCCACCGACAACACGGTGGGCATCGAGAACGCCAGCTCCATCTTCCAGGCGGCCCGCCACCCGCGGAACTTCGTGTCCCTTGAAGGCAGCGACCACCTGCTGACAGCCAAGGGCCAGGCTGCCCGGGCGGCGAGGATCATCTCTGCTTGGGCCGACCAATATCTCGACGCCGGGCAGTAGCGGCTGAGGCCTCGGCCAGCTCAACCGGAACCTTGCCGGGCTGGACCTGGCGCGGACCCCAGCGGGCCTTTTCATGGGCAGCGGGAACTTTCCTCAGGTCTCCCTCCCGGATGGCGGCCCAAGCAGCCGAAACCAGGTACACCTGGCTGACCAGGTTGAACCAGATCAGCAACCCGATGATGATGGCGAACGGCGCGAGGATGGGGTTCCGCCCGGCCCCGGCGAGCAGTTCGGTGCTGAAGACCTGGAGGATGGTTGTCCCGATGGCAGCGAGGATGGTGCCCTCCAGAAGCGCCCGCCGGGACAACTTCAGGGCAGCGGCCAGCCGGAACATAACAACGGCGGTGACCCAGCTCAGGACCAGGGGTACACCGATTTTCACAGAGGTGGTCAGCGGACCGGAGAAGGCCGGATCCAGCCGGAGGAAGTCCGAAACCCAGCCTGCGGCGGTGCCGAACACCAGTGACGCTCCTGCGCTGATCACTAAGGCCACGCCGAGCAAAAGCAGGATGGCGGCATCGCGCAGCTTGAGCAGTAAAGGGTTAAACCTCAGGGGCGGGAGCTGCATTATCACCCGGAGGCCTGCGCGCACGCCGCCGATCCAGCCGAGCGAGATGACGAAAGTTACCACTGCGGCGATCAGCGCCGTCCACCCAAGTCCCTCCGGATTCAGGAGGTCCGCCGGATCAACCAGACCTTCGCCGCCGTCGACCTTCAGCAGCCCCGGCGCGCTCTGGTCCACAGTGCTGACGATCCGGTCGAGGAGGGCCGGCTGGCTGGGCAGCACCAGCCCGGCGACCGAAAAGCCAGTGGTCAGGAGGCCAGTTATGGAGAAGAACATCCTGAACCCGATGCCTGCACTCAACAGCGGACCGCGCTGGAGGGCGTAGTGCTTGAGTGTCCTCATCGGCCGCAGCGTATTGAGCCGCGCGAGCATCCACTGGAACATAGCCATCTTGCTGGCCACCGGGCCGCCGTCGGACCTTTTGGCTTTGCCCCACTCCATCCGCTTCCGGATGACGGCCAGCTTCAGCCGCGCCTGTTCAGTGGGAAGAGGCGGGTCCCCCGGAGTTGGCGGCTGCGTCCGCGGCCCAGGCCCCGGCGTCGTTGTCGGTTTCGGTCCCAAAGTCCAGCTCTTCCCGTAGCTGCCAGATGCCGTCAGCATCGTGCTCGTAAAGTCCCATGCTAACCACCGGGAACGTCGCCCTGTAGTCCTTCAGCACCGTTTCGGCTTCGTCGAGGCTTTCGGGGGCAACATCGTGGGCGACCGTCACGTGTGGGTGGTATGAGAACGGCAGGTCACGCTGGAGGGGCCCGGTCTGGAGCTTTTCGTGCAGGTCCACACAGGCGTCGAAGCCGTCCTCCACCTTGATATACACCACCGGGGAGATAGGCCGGAAGCTGCCGGTCCCGGCAATGGTCACCATAAAGGGCGCCTGGGCCCGTGCGACCTCACGGACGTGCTGACGCGTTGTTTCCCAGTCCAGCGTGGGAGTGGTGGTGACCAGGGTGATGTGGGCTGGGATCACACCGGCCATGGGATCCCCAAACGACGCACGCCACCGTTGCAGTTCTTCCGCGATGGCAGGTGGGAACCCCAGAATGACGCCTACGCTCATTCCTTCACTGACATTGCTCGGGTCAGACATCGGGTTAGCGGGCTCCCGGGGCGCCGCCGTAGGGAAGGAACCCCACCTTGGCATAGACATCGCTGAGCGTGGCCGCCGCGATCTCCCGGGCCTTGTCCGCCCCGTGGGCCAGCAGCCGGTCCAGCTCGGCGGGGTCCGACAAGAGCTCGTTCGCGCGGTCGCGGATAGGAGACAGGTGGGCCACCACCGCCTCTGCCAGGTCCACCTTGAGGTGGCCGTACATCTTGCCCTGGTAGGCCTCCACCAGCTGCTCCACGCTCTGCCCGGTCACGCCGGAGAAGATCGTGAGCAGGTTGGAGACTCCGGGCTTGGTTTCCCGGTCGAAGCGGATTTCCGTTTCGGTATCGGTAACGGCGGACTTGATCCGCTTGGCGGTGACTTTGGGTTCGTCCAGGAGGTTGATCAGTCCTGCCGGCGATTCCGCCGACTTGGACATTTTCGCCGTGGGGTTCTGCAGGTCGTAGATTTTCGCGGATTCCTTCTGGATGAAGGGCTGCGGCACCGTGAATGTCTCGCCGAAGCGGGAATTGAAGCGGGTAGCGAGGTCGCGGCTCAACTCGACGTGCTGGCGCTGGTCCTCCCCTACCGGGACGCCCTGCGGCTGGTACAGGAGGATGTCGGCTGCCTGCAGGACGGGGTAGGTGAAGAGGCCCACGCTGGCGAAGTCAGAGCCCTGCTTCTGGGACTTGTCCTTGAACTGGGTCATCCGGGACGCTTCACCGAAGCCTGTGATGCAATTCAGGACCCACGCAAGCTGGGCGTGCTCCGGCACCTGGGACTGGACGAACAGGGTGCACTTGTGGACGTCCACCCCGCCGGCGATGTACTGGGCCGCGGTAGTCCGGGTTCGCCGGGCCAGCTCGGCAGGATCCTGGGGGACGGTGATCGCGTGCAGGTCGGGGATGAAGAAGACGGCGTCGTACTCGTCCTGCATTCGGACCCAGTTCACCAGGGCGCCGAGGTAGTTGCCGAGGTGCAGCGAATCAGCGGACGGCTGCATGCCGGACAGGATGCGGTGCCGGACACCGGTGGCGGGCTGGTCCGCTTTTGCCTGGGCGGTCACGGTGTCAGCTGCCGGGGACGCAGCGGGACCGGTGACTGTTGAGGAGGTGGTCATTCGTTGGGGCCTTAAGTCTAGAGCCGGTAGTCCACTACCAGCGGTGCATGGTCAGAGAAGCGGGTGTCCCACGACGGTGCCCGGTCAACGACTGCGGAGAACGCGGATGCAGCCAGTTCCGGGGTGGCCAGGTGGTAGTCGATCCGCCAGCCGGTGTCGTTGTCAAAGGCCTGGCCCCGCTGCGACCACCAGGTGTAGGGGCCGTCCACGTGGCCCGCCAGTCCGCGGTGGACGTCCTTCCAGCCAATCTCTTCACCGAAGAAACGGTCAAAGTATGCGCGTTCCTCGGGAAGGAAGCCGGCTTTTTTGACGTTGCCCTTCCAGTTCCGGATGTCCAGCTCCGTGTGACCCACGTTCAGGTCACCCACCACAAGGGCGTGGTCGCTGTGCTTGGTCAGTTCCGGCAGGCGGGTGCTCATGGCGTCCAGGAAACGGTACTTGTCCAGCTGCTTCGGGGTGCCGGCTTCACCGGAGTGCACATAGGCGCTGGCAACGGTCAGCTGCACGGGGATCCCTGCCGCGTCGGTCAGCCTGAAATCCGCTTCCACCCAGCGGCCGGCTGTGGCGAAGTAGTCATCACCGATTCCGTTGCGGGTCTCCAACGGTTCTTCGCGGGAGGCAATCGCGACACCGGCGCGGCCCTTGGCCTCGGCTTCAGCGTGCAGAATGTGCCAGCCGTCACCGAGCAGCTGCCGGACGATCGCGTCAGGCGCCCTGACCTCCTGGAGGCAAAGGATGTCCACCTCGCGGGGCTCCAGCCACTCCGCCATGCCATTCCTGTAGGCAGCGCGCAGGCCGTTGACGTTTACTGATGCGATGCGAAGGTGGTCCTTCTTCAATGCCGAGCTCACCCGCTCTACTCTAGTCGATGACCGTTCCGGTCACCGGCTCCTCCGTTCCGCCCGAGGAGCGGATCATGTCCCGGGCGTTGGTGGCGGTGATTTCGATGGTCTCGAGGGCGCGGCGGATGGTTTCCTGGTCGCCGGCGTCACCCTTGGCGCGCTCCTGCTCCACCACCCGGACCTGCACCTGCACGATCTTGAAGGAGTGGTCCAGCTTGAGGTCGCGGACTTCGTCTGCTTCGGATCGCTCGCGGACCACTCGGGTGCCGCCATGGTCTGCAGAGGACGACGACGGTGCTCGGCCGGCTGCGCTGTTGAACGCATTCTGGGCCTCGGTCAGCTTGGCGCCGGCTTTCTTCGCGGCCTTCTGGATGCTGAAGACCACAAAGGCGGCCAGTGCGAGCCAGAAGGCGGCGATGATGGCCACAACCCAGCCCACGACGTCGTTCTGGTTGGCGGCAAAGATGACCGCGACAACGAAGGCGATGACAAAAATCATCATGCCCGGGCCACTGATCCGGAGCATGGAGAAGCCGCCCTTGGCCGGCTTGGACGCAGAGTGAGGGTTACCCAGAGATTGCATTCCTCTATTGTCTCAAACGCCGCGGCACGCTACGTACCTTCCACCCCCGGCGAACACCGCCCAACTAAGTAGCAGCAGATGTCGTTATGGGCCCTCATAACGACATCTGCTGCTACTTAGTTGGGTCAGGGGCTACTTGAGGAAGAGTTTCCGCAGGCGGACGGTGGTGAGCAGCATCCCCAGCGCCGTCATCAGCACGTAGTACCCGACGTGGATGGCCGTGGCGGGGGTGAACGCACCGACGCTGATCTGGCGCAGCAGCTCGACGCCGTGCCAGAGCGGCATGGCCTGGATGAGCCACTGGATGTACTGGGGATAGACGCTGAGCGGGTAGAACGTGGCGCTGAACAGGAACATCGGCAGCATGATGAAGTTAATCCAGTCCATCTGCTGGAAGGTCTTCAGGAAGCTGGTGATGCCCATCCCCAGGCTGGCGAATCCGAAGGCGATCAGCACCGACGCCGGGACCATCAGGAGGGCCCATGGAGTGGTGATCAGTCCCATCAGGCCCATGACCGCAGTGAACCCGGTGGCATACAGAAGCCCGCGCAGGAGGGCCAGGAAGATTTCGCCCAGGGCAACATCAAGCGGCCCCAGGGAGGTGTAGAGCATGCCTTGGTAGAGCTTGGCGAAGTTCATCTTGAAGAAGACGTTCCAGGTGGAGTCGTAGACCGCGCCGTTCATGGCGGAGACCGCAAGCAGCGCCGGGGCGATGTAGGCTGCGTAGCTGATCTCCGCCCCGTCCGGCCCTTGCACCGCCCCCACGATGGCACCGAGGCCTACTCCCATGGAGACCAGGAACAGGACGGGCTCGAAGAATCCGGAGAGCATCACGAGCCAGTTGCTGCTCTTCGTGGCCATTAGCCCCCGGGCGATCACTGCCTTGGCATTGCG
Organism: Arthrobacter sp. B6; assembly: GCF_001663775.1. Lineage (GTDB taxonomy): Bacteria > Actinomycetota > Actinomycetes > Actinomycetales > Micrococcaceae > Arthrobacter. The sequence continues at coordinate 1,209,544 of NZ_KV467168.1, forward strand.
GGAGTAGAGGGGCCCGAAAGTCCTGTTGCGGGCTTCCTCCGTAACGCTGTGGCCATCGGTGAGGACGCTCATTGGCCCATCCTTTTGACGAACTGCCGCTTGGTGAGGAACCAACCCAGAACGGCGAGCGCCACGAGCACCACAACATGCACGACAGTGAGGAGCGGCGGTTCCTGGTAGCCGTAGGTGAAGACGCGGCCAAGCTCGGTACCGTGCCAGATCGGGGAGATCCAGCCGATCCAGCGGACGGCCAACGGAAGCGTGTCCAGCGGAAAGAACGTCCCCGAGAAAAGGAAGAGCGGCATCACGATGAACCGCATCACCAGGGCAAACTGTCCCTTGTCGTCCTTGATTGATGCCGAGTACGCCATCAACGGCAGGCCGAAGGACAGCCCGGCCACCGTAGCCACCAGGACGGAGACCCACCCCCAGCCAGCGGGCGAAGCTCCGAAGAGGGCCACTGCCCCGAAGTAGATGGCCGATTGCACCAGGAAACGCAGGGTCACCGCCATGATGTGTCCGGCCGCAATCTGCTCCGGCGCCAGTGGCGACGCGTGCGGCCCGTAGTAGGTCCGGCGCCACTTGAAGCCCGCCATCACGGGAAACGTGAACTCGTTGGCGGCCGTCATGACAGCGGCGGAGACCAGGAGCGCCGGGGCTATGAACGTCAGGTAGCTGACGCCGCCGAAGACCCCTGCGCTTTCGGCGTCCACCAGCGTCGCAAGGCCCACGCCCATGGCGAAGAGATAGGCCACCGGCTGCCCCACGCTGTACATCAGGATGGACCAGGCGTAGCCCCACATCACCCGAAGCACCTGTTCCGCGAAGTAGAAGGAACCCCACCGGCGCGCCCTGGCCGCGGAGGTTTCCGGGGAGTGCGCCCGTGCCGTGGCCGCCGTCAGTCCTGCTGTTTCAGCCGACCCACCGGACTCAGTCAACCCAGCCCCCCTCAGTCAACGAGGCTCCGGCCGGTCAGCCGCAGGAAGACGTCCTCCAGCGAGGACCGTCGTACCAGTGACGTCAGTGGCCGCAGTCCCCTGGAGGACACCTCCTCAAGGGCGGCCTCGCCGTCGTGCGCGTAAATGAGCACGCGGTCCGGAAGCAGTTCGAGGCGTTCCCCGATCCCTTGCAGTTCTGCGCCAATGGTGCCGTTCCGCTCCGATCCGAACCGCAGCTCCAGCACCTCGCGGGTTGAGTGCTCGCGGATCAGCTGCGCAGGCGATCCCTCGGCCATGATCCTGCCCTTGTCCACCACGATCAGCCGGTCGCAGAGCTGCTCCGCCTCATCCATGTAGTGCGTGGTCAGGATCAGGGTGACGCCCTGTTCCTTGAGCCTGAACAGCCGGTCCCACAATATGTGCCGTGCCTGCGGGTCGAGCCCGGTAGTGGGTTCGTCCAGCAGCAGGATGCGCGGCTCGTTGATGAGCGAACGGGCTATGGTGAGCCGCCGTTTCATGCCGCCGGAGAGCGCGTCGACCTTGGATTTGGCCTTGTCTGTGAGCTGGGCGAACTCCAGCAGTTCGTCGGCCTTTGGCCTCAGGTAGCTCATGGGCAGGCCGAAATAGCGGCCGTAGACCAGGAGGTTGTCCCGGACCTTGAGTTCCTCGTCCAGGTTGTCCTGCTGCGGCACCACCCCCAGATGCGCACGGACCTCCGGCCCGTGGCTGTCGGGGTCAAGGCCCATGATGCTGAGCTCGCCGGACGTGCGTTGCGTGACCGCGCCGATCATCTTCATGGTGGTGGACTTGCCGGCCCCGTTCGGGCCGAGCAGCCCGAAGGACTCCCCCGCCGGAACGCTGAAGGAAATCCCGTCGACGGCAGCGACGTCGCCATAGGTCTTGCGCAGGTCCTTCGCGGCGATGACAGCCTGCTGCTTGGCGGGATGGTCGGCGAGAGGGTTGGAGGACACGATGGCTTTATTGTGCACCCTCCGCAGACTAGTGGAGGCCCCCCGAATGTGAAAGGGGACTTGCAGTTGGGCTCGGGGAAAAGCCGGCGGCGACATCCGCGGACAACTGCAGCAGGGCATGAAAACGCCCGACGGCGGCAGTCCCCTTTTTCGCGAAGGGGACTGCCGCCGTCGGGCGTTGCTGTGTTGACCAGGTGTTAGGCGATTCCCGCCTCGCGTTCCGCGGCTTCGACCACGTTGGTCATCAGCAGCGCAACGGTCATGGGACCGACGCCCCCGGGGTTCGGCGAAATCCAGCCGGCCACCTCGGCGGCGGCGGGATCAATGTCGCCGTGGACCCTGCTCTTGCCCGTCTCCGGGTCAGTTTCACGGGTGACGCCGACGTCGAGTACGGCTGCGCCCGGCTTCACGTCCGCGGCCTTGACGATGTGCTTGACACCCGCCGCGCCCACGATGACGTCCGCCTGCCGCAGCAGCTCCGGGAGGTTCACGGTGCCGGTGTGCGTCAGCGTCACCGTGGCGTTCACGGCCCTCCGGGTGAGCAGCAGGCCGATCGAACGGCCGATCGTGACGCCACGGCCGACCACCACAACGTGCTTGCCCGAGAGGCTGTAGCCGTTGCGCTCCAGGAGCTCGATGACGCCGCGGGGCGTGCACGGCAGCGGCGAGGTGATCTCGCCGTTGACGTTGAGCACCAGCCGGCCAAGGTTGGTCGGGTGCAGGCCGTCGGCATCCTTGGCGGGGTCGATCCGCTCAAGGATGGCGTCGGTGTCCAGGTGCTTGGGCAGCGGCAACTGCACGATGTACCCGTGGCAGTCGGGGTCCGCATTGAGTTCGTCAATGAGGGCCTCAACCTGCGCCTGCGTGGCGTCCGTTGGAAGCTCCCGCTGGATCGAGTTCATCCCGATCTCCATGGACTGTTTGTGCTTCATGGACACATACAGCTGCGAGGCAGGGTCCGCGCCCACAAGGACTGTGGCAATGCCCGGAGTGACGCCGCGGGCCTTCAGGGACGCGACGCGTTCAGCCAGCTCGGATTTGATGGCGGCGGCGGCTGCCTTGCCGTCAAGGATCTTCGCGGTCTGGGCCACGGACGCGTTCACCACTGCTCGTGCTGCGGGTACAGCGGGAAGTCGGCGGCGAGCTTGTCCACGCGGGACTGCAGGGCCTCGACATCGGTGGCGGAGCCGGCCTTCAGTGCGGTGGCGATGATCTCGGCCACCTCAGTGAACTCCGCGGAGCCGAAGCCGCGAGTGGCCAGGGCCGGGGTGCCGATACGCAGGCCGGAGGTGACCATCGGCGGGCGGGGGTCGAACGGAACGGCGTTGCGGTTGACGGTGATGCCCACGGAGTGCAGGAGGTCCTCGGCCTGCTGGCCGTCCAGCTGGGAGTTGCGCAGGTCAACGAGGACCAGGTGCACATCGGTGCCGCCAGTGAGGACGGAGACGCCGGCTTCGGCGACGTCGGCCTGGTTGAGGCGGTCGGCGATGATCCTGGCGCCTTCCAGGACGCGCTCCTGGCGCTCCTTGAATTCCGCGGTGCCGGCGATCTTGAAGGCAACAGCCTTGGCAGCGATGACGTGCATGAGCGGGCCGCCCTGCTGGCCGGGGAAGACGTTGGAGTTCAGCTTCTTGGCCCACTCCTGCTTCGCCAGGATCACACCGGAACGCGGGCCGGCGAGGGTCTTGTGCACGGTGGAGGTGACGACGTCGGAGTGCGGCACCGGGCTCGGGTGCAGGCCTGCTGCCACGAGGCCGGCGAAGTGAGCCATGTCGGTCCAGAGCAGCGCGCCCACTTCATCGGCGATGGAACGGAAAGCCGCAAAGTCCAGGTGGCGGGGGTAGGCGGACCAGCCGGCGATGATGACCTGGGGCTTCTCGGCGATGGCCTGCTCGCGCAGCTTGTCCATGTCCACGCGGAAGTTGTCCTGCTCCACCTGGTAGGCGGCAACGTTGTAGAGCTTGCCGGAGAAGTTCAGTTTCATGCCGTGGGTCAGGTGGCCGCCGTGGGCCAGGGACAGGCCAAGGATCTTGTCACCGGGAGTGATCATGGCGGACAGCGCGGCGGCGTTGGCCTGTGCACCGGAGTGCGGCTGGACGTTGGCGTACTCGGCGCCGAACAGTGCCTTGACGCGGTCGATGGCCAACTGCTCGGCGATGTCCACGTATTCGCAGCCACCGTAGTAACGGCGGCCCGGGTAGCCCTCGGCGTACTTGTTGGTCAGGACGGAGCCCTGGGCTTCCATCACTGCCCGAGGGGCGAAGTTTTCGGACGCGATCATTTCCAAGGTGCCGCGCTGGCGGCCAAGTTCCTGGTCAAGGACCGCGGCGATTTCGGGATCGAGCTCGGCCAGCGGCTGGTTGCTGACTGCGGCTGTTGTGGTGGCGGTAGAGGTCACGAAAACTCCTGGCTAGGGATACGGGCAGTACTAAGGTCAGGCTACCGGCTGGCGCACGCCGCCGCCCCTTGATGACAGGAGCCTAAGAGCGCGCAGGATGGCGCTGTTTCCCCTCGGGGATGCAGCATTTGTCCGGCAAGACATGACCCTCGGCCCAGGCGTACGATCCGTGGTCTTCGTGATTGCCGCTCCCTGGTGGTTAGCCACCCAACGCCAGTTGCGACCCCACCAGACTACCAAACACGGCCGGCCGGCGCGGGTAGGCTGGTAGGCGTGAGTGAACAGCAGCTGAACCAAGCGTATGTAGTAACCCTGTCCTGCCCGGACCGCCCCGGAATTGTGTACGCCGTGACCGGTGCCCTGCTGGTGGCGGGATGCAATATTACGGACTCGCAGCAGTACGGCAGTACCGCCACCGGAAACTTCTTCATGCGGGTGGAGGTCACGACGGCGGCCTCCGCGCCTGAGCTGCGGGGCGCGCTGCAACCGGTGGCTGATGCGTTCAGCATGCAGTGGAGCCTCAACGCCGTGGGCCAGAAAGTCCGGACGCTGCTCATGGCCAGCACCTCCGCCCACTGCCTGAATGACCTGCTGTTCCAGCAGCGCTCCGGCACGTTGCCGATTGATATTCCCGCCATCGTTTCCAACCACCAGGACCTGGCCGGGCTTGCCGAGTTTTACGGGATCCCCTTCCACTACATCCCGGTCACGCCGGACACGAAGGCCCAGGCCGAGGACAAGCTGCGCGGCATCATTGCCGAACACGATATCGAGCTGACTGTCCTGGCCCGGTACATGCAGATCCTGTCTGATGAGCTCTGCACGGACCTGACCGGCAAGGCCATCAACATCCACCACTCGTTCCTGCCTTCATTCAAGGGCGCCCGGCCGTACCACCAGGCCCACGCCCGCGGCGTGAAACTGATCGGTGCCACCGCCCACTACGTCACCGCTGCCCTGGATGAGGGACCTATTATCGAGCAGGAAGTGATCCGGGTGGACCACGCGCGCACGCCGGAGCAGTTCGTGCAGATGGGCCGGGACGTGGAAGGCCGCACGCTGGCACAGGCAGTGCAGTGGCATGCCGAGCACCGCGTACTGCTGGACGGCAACCGGACCGTGGTCTTCAACTGACACCCTTTTAACTGACGGAGTTCGACGGACGGACGGGAACCATGGACGCAGCATCTGAGGGCATGGAGGAAGCCGGCAGCGAACAGCGTCTCGCGGAGTTCTACAACCGCCGTGCCGCTTCCGGCTGGGATCATCCGATTGCTCCGCGGCGGGTGGAAGAGCGCGAACGGTTCATCACCCTGCTCAAGGCTGAGGGCCGCCACGACGTCCTGGAGATCGGCTGTGGCCCCGGCCTGGACGGCCTGAAGTTTGTCCAGGCAGGCATCCATTACACCGGGGTGGACCTCTCGGAGGTGCACGTCCGGCAGGCCAGGTCCAAGGGCCTGGACGTGTCGGTGGCGAGCGTGCGGCGACTGCCGTTCGCCGAGGGGGCCTTTCCCGCAGTGTGGTCCATGAGCACGCTGCTGCACATCCCGGCCGCTGATATCGACGGGGTCCTGCGTGAACTGGTGCGGGTCACGGCACCCAACTCGCCCATCGCCGTCGGACTCTGGTCCGGTGACGACGAAGAGGTGCTGAACCCGGAGGACGACCTTGAACCCCGGCGATTCTTCAGCCGCCGCAGCGACGAAACAGTCCGGCACGTCTTCGGACAGCACGGCAGGATCGAGGAGTTTGTCACCTGGGCCGAGGGCACCGGTGAGGAATCCGGCCCGGGCGCCGGCACCTGGACACAGCATTACCAGTTCCTGATCCTCCGCACCCCCGCCTCCCCCAACTAAGTAGCAGTAGATGTCGTGTTGGGGGCTCATAAGGACATCTGCTGCTACCTGGTTGGGATGGGGGATGTCCTAGGCTTGGGCCATGGCTCCTCTTTATGATTTCGCCGGCGCGTCACCGGCTGTCCACGACTCCGCGTTTGTCGCCCCCACAGCCTCGGTCATCGGCAACGCAACCTTCGCCGAAGACTCCAGCGCGTTCTACGGCGTCTCGGTCCGGGCTGACACCGCAGCCATCAGTGTGGGCGCCGGCAGCAACCTGCAGGACAACGTGGTGCTGCACGCAGACCCCGGTTTCCCCTGCAGCGTCGGGGCGGGCGTCAGCGTGGGCCACGCCGCCGTCGTCCATGGCTGCACTGTGGAGGACGACTGCCTGATCGGCATGGGCGCCACCGTGCTGAACGGCGCGGTGATCGGCACCGGCTCGCTCGTGGCGGCCGGTGCCGTCGTCCTGGAGGGCACGGTAGTGCCGCCCCGGTCGCTCGTGGCCGGCGTCCCCGCCAAGGTACGGCGGGAACTCACCGATGAGGAGTTCGACGGCGTGAAGCAGAACGCCGCCCGCTACGTTGAATTGGCCCGGGCGCACCGCGGGCTGCACGGCTAGGAGACTGCTGAATTAGCGGGATGTTGGGGCGGGCGGAACGCCGCCAATGGCCGTCTAGCGGCGTGTTCTGGTCAGCACCCTTGGGTGCGACAACGGGGTCGTTCCGCCCGCTTGCGTACATTCTGCCGCAGATCTGGGGTGTCATCCAGCGATTTTTACCGATGGATCCGGTCCGGCGGGCGGTTCATCCCAGCGCCCATGATCCCTTGTTCGTGGTGAGTCCGAGGGCCAGCAGGCGTCGCAGGTTTAGTCCCGCGATTCGTAGGTGCAGCCAGGCGTTGTTCCGTTTGATGCCGCGGTGGGGAACGCGTCGGTTGCCGCGGGTGAGCCAGGCGATGGACCGCTCGACCATCGGGCGGTGCCTGCGGTAAGCGTCCCGGAAGGCCGGGTCCGCGGCGCGTTGACGGTGCTCGCGCTGCAGCGCGTCGTGTTCGTGGAGATCGAGCTTGCGTCCCCGCGGTGAGGCGGTACACCGGTGCCGGAGGGGGCAGCCGGTGCAGGCGGCGCCGAACGTGACCCGCCGTTTGGCGGTGATGTTCCTGGTGATACCGTTCGGGCAGGTTGCGGTGCCGGCTGCTTCATCGACGGTGAAGTCATCGAGGGTGAACCCGCCCTCGACGGCAGGGCGAAGCGGCCACGGTTTGATCACCGGGGTATGGCCGGTGCGGGCGAGAGCGGCGAGCATTTCCCCGGAACCGTAGGCCGAGTCGGCCAGGACGTCCACGCTGGTGCCGGCGATCGTGGGATCCATGGAGATCAGCCGGGCACCAACGGTCCCGTCACTGTTCTCCGGCCCGGAGGCCTTGGTCAGCTCCACGGCGGTGATCAGTCCGGTATCGGGCTCGATGACAAGATGGGCCTTGAATCCATCCTGCTGCCGGGACTGGGTTTTATGCGCGTGCCGGGTCTCCGGATCCACGGTGGAGATCATCCGGTCCGGGGCGACCTTGCGGGCGATACGCCACCGCCCGTCGGTCCCGTCCGAATCCTCGGCCGGTTCCACGTCCTGCCCGGCGACCAGTGCGAGCAGCGCGTACGCATCGGCCGCCCTGCCGTCCAAGGTCTCGGGATCGACCGCGGCCAGCAGCGCCAGCGCGTCGGTGACCAGCGCCGAAACCAGCCCTTCCTTGGCATCCTGGTCATCCCAGGCGATGTCCGGTTTGCCGGTGCGCGTGTAGTCATAGCCTGTGGCCTGGCTGGCCAGCAGTTCCCGGCCGCCGGGGAGGTCACGGCCGAAGCGGCGGATCCCCGCGATCAGCTGCGTGATGGTGTCCTGCCTCGCGACCGCGTCATCCAACACTGTTGAATCCACAGCCCGCCGGCGTTTGCCCTTCAGGACCCCGGTCTCCGCGACGACCTCGGCGATAGCTTCCATGATCCGGTGCGGGTTCCCGGAACCGGCCAGACGCCTGCGCCAGTACGTCAGGGTGCTCGGGTGGAACGCGGTATCGGTCAGCCCGTACCCGCACGCGGCTTTCCAACGCAGATCAAAGGTTAAAGCCTCGGCTGTTTCCCGGTCAGAGAGGCCCTGCAACGACTGCAACACCAGCACCGAGCCGATCACCGGAGCCGGAACCGAAGGCCGGCCCCGCCGCGACGGAAACAGGTCCTCCATCATCGAATCCGGAAACAACCGCCCCCGATGCTTGGCCAGAAAAGCGAAGACACTGCCCGGAGCCAACAACTCTCCGGCCAGCGCCTCCACATCCAAATACCCGCGTTGCGCGTCCTCGCGTCCCTGCATAAGACCAGTCTTAACCACCAGACACGTGAGTCCAGCCGACGCGCCCCAACCTTGACTAATTCAGCAGTCTCCTAGGACGCGCTTCCCGTCCGAGGACACGCAATCGGTCCGGGGACGCCCGAAAACGGGTGTCCCCGGACCGATTCTGCGTCATCAAGCTGTTTCAGTCGAGGCTGATGGGTCCGATAGAGTCCAGGAGCTCGCCCGGACCGGGGTTGCCGGCCGCCGAGGACCCGCCCAGGTGGTTGACCACACCCCACACGGCGTTCAGGCCGGTGGTCACGGCCCCTTCCGCCCAGCCCGCGGTGAACGACACATCGTCCCCCGCCAGGAAGATACCGCGCTGGGCATCGGGCAGCTTGTCCTGCTTGAAGTGCGTGAACAGCCGCTGCTGGTAGCGGTAGTGCCCCGGCAGGTTTGCCTTGAAGGCGCCCATGAAGTTCGGATCCGCTTCCCAGGAAACCGTGATCGGCTGGCCCACGATGTGGCTGGCGATGTCCACGCCAGGATAGATCTGCTCCAGCGAATGCAGCATCAGCTCAACACGTTCATCAGCGTCCAGCGCCAGCCATTTCAGCGCGTCATCGTTCCAGGTGTAGGACAGCAGGATCACGGCGGGCTTGTCCGGACCGTCATCCAGCAGGTACGTGGCCCTGTTCAGCCGGTCCGTCAATGTCATGGACAGGACCTCACGGCCGGTGTCCGGATCGACGTCCTTCCAGAACGGCCGGTCCACCATCACAAAGGTCTTGGAGGACTGCATGTAGTGCGAGCGCTCGATGGCGGTCCACAGCTCCGCGGGGAAGAGTGCCTCCTCCGTGTGGATGCGGGTGGACAGCAGCCAGGACTGGCACGTGGTCACCACGGCGGGGTAGCTGGCTTCGCGGCCCCAGCGCTCCCGGATCCGTAGGTCGCCGTTGGCATCCCGGCTGATCCGGCCCACAGCCCCGCGGGGTGAGCCGGAGTGGAGGGACGCCAGGGACGTGCCGTCCGGCCAGTGGGCCATGCCCGACGGCGTGTCCTGCCACAGTGCCTCCGGGAGCCTTTGTGCTCCCCCACTGATGAGCCGGTGCTGGTCATCGGCGTCCGTATAGACAACGCGGAGGATTTCCAGGATGGAGTTGGGGAAGTCAGTGTCCCAGCCGCCGGTGCCGAAGCCCACCTGGCCAAAGGCCTCGCGGTGCGCAAAGCCGGCTTCCTTGAAGGCCTCGCTCCCGGCGATGAAGCCGTAGAAGGTCTGCTCGTCCATGAGCGGCAGCAGCTCATTCCAGAGGTCTTTGATCCGGCGAGTGTCCCGCGCCCGGATGGCCTCCTGCATTTCGACGAACTTTGCGCCGTCATTCACGGCGGCTTTCCAGGCATCCGCCACCTCACGGAAAAACGGCGGCAGGTCCTGCGCGGTCTCAGCGTAGTGCTTCTGGCCGGCCAGTTCGATCACGGTGCTCGACGTGACGGGTGCCAACGGGTTGGGAAAATCCTGGGTGTCCAGCCCCAGCAGGTCGACGTAGTGGTAAAAAGCCTTGCCGGACACCGGGAAACGCATGCCGCCAAGGTCCGCCACAACGCCGGGTGCGGACGGGAAACTTGCAGTGCGCAGCCGGCCGCCGATCTGGTCCGCTTCGTAGACGACCGGACGCAGGCCCAGCTTCATGAGCTCGTAGGCCGTGACGAGGCCCGAAAGCCCCGCGCCCACAACAGCCACTTCGGTGCCGTACAGCTCCGGCGGAACCGCCCCGAGCCCTGCCGGATGTGCGAGGTAGTGGTCGTAGCTGAACGGAAAATCGGGGTTCAGCATGGTGATGGGGACGGACTGGGTGCTGGACGGGTCAGAGACCGGGAGTTCGGTGGCGACGGTCATGAAAGCTCTGCCTTCGTTTGTTCGGTGGTGGACAACGTTGAAGATTCCGACCTGCTCAGCTCACGGTATTCCTCGTGGCTCAGCGCCGCCACCCTGGAGTTCCGGCGCCCGTAGCCGAAGTAGGCCGCCAGGCCCACCAGCATCCAGATTCCGAATGTCACCCAGGTGTCGGCCCCCAGGTTGGCCATAAGGTAGCCGCACATCAGTGCACCGAGGATCGGCGTCAGCGGGAAAAACGGGACCCGGAAGGTGCGCTCCAGCTCGGGCCGCGTGCGTCGCAGGTAAATAACGGCCACGTTCACCAGGGCGAAGGCAAACAAGGTGCCGATGCTGGTCGCGTCCGCCAGGGCCCCGAGCGGGACCAGCCCTGCGGTGAGGGCGACGGCGATGCCCACCAGGAGCGTGCCGGCCACCGGGGTGCCGGTCCGGCGGGAGACGCGGCCGAAGACCTTCGGGATCAGCCCGTCGCGGGACATGGAGAGCAGGATGCGGGTCTGGCCGTACAGGACGGTCAGCACAATGCTGGCGATGGCCAGGACGGCGCCCACGGCAAAGACCAGGGCGATCCACGGCTGGCCGGTGGTTTCCTCCAGGATTTTCACCAGGGCTGCTTCCGTGCCGTCGAACCATCCCCAGGGGCGGGCACCGATGGCTGCCACCGCCACCAGGACGTAAATTGTGGTGACGATGACCATGGAGAGCATGATGGCCCGGGGAAGGTCCCGCTTCGGGTTGCGGGCCTCCTCGCCGGCGGTGGAGGCAGCGTCAAAGCCGATGTAGGAAAAGAACACCCGGGACGCTGCGGCGGAGACCCCGGCGGCGCCCATGGGCAGGAGCGGTTCGAAGTTGCCCGCGTTGAAGGCGGTGAACGCCACGGCGCAGAAGAAAAGCAGGATACCCACCTTGACCACCACGATGGACGTGTTGATCCAGGCGCTTTCCTTGGCACCGCGGACCAGCAGGATGGTGGCCAGCACCACGATGACCATGGCCGGGATGTTGACCGCACCGCCGTCGCCCGGGGGCTGCGAAACAGCGTCGGGCAGGACCTGCCCGAACACGGCCAGGGTCTCGTTGACGTACTGGCCGGCGCCCACGGCCACGGCAGCCACCGAAACAGCGTATTCAAGGACCAGGCACCAGCCGCAGATCCAGGCCATACCTTCGCCCATGGTCGCGTAGGTGTAGGAATAGCTGGAACCGGCAACGGGGACCATGCCGGCCATCTCTGCGTAGGACACGGCGGAAAGCAGCGCGGCCAGCCCGGCGATGGCGAACGAGATCCAGATCGCCGGTCCGGCAAGCGGAACGGATTCGCCGAGGATCACCAGGATGCCTGTCCCCAGGGTGGCGCCGACACTGATCATGGTCAGCTGCAGAACGCCGAAGCTGCGGATAAGCCGGGGTCCGCTTTGGCCGCTTTCTGCTTCGCTGACCATCTGTCCGATCGGCTTCCGGCGCAGCAGTTGCGCGCCGAGCCCGGGACGGCCGGCGGCACGGCCCGTGGCCGGTCCGGTAAGTGTTGGCACAGTCATCGTTGACGTCCGTTCCTGAGTAGTTGTCGGGTTCCCCCATCCAGCGTAGGCGTGTGAGCCGGATCTCAAGGGTGTGCAAATTGACCTATAATTGTCGATCATGAGACGTAATGCACCAGGCGTGGACAGTGCCGAACACGCCATCACGGGGTCCGGCCTGCACTCTGATGCGACGGAGCGCCTGGACGCCGTAACCCTGGGTCAATTCCTGGCAGCGCTCCCCCGGTCCCTCACAGTCCTCCACGACGCCGGCAACTCCGGTGTGCCTCTGCGCTGGGTGGAGCCCAGCGAACTGGAGGATCCCACCCCGTATCTGCTGGATGGGGAGTTCGTCCTCACGGCTGGACTGCCGTTCCTGGACGACGGCGGCAAGGAGAGAGCGGAAGCGTACGTCCGGCGGCTGGTCGGGGCCGGCGTGGCAGCACTGGGGTTTGGACTGGAGCCATACTTCGACGCCGTCCCGGACCATCTGCTGTCGGCGTGCCGGACACATCAGCTCACCCTGGTGCAGATCCCCGGCAGCGTCCCCTTCGCCGCCATCGGCCTGGAATTCTCCCAGCTCCTGGAATCCGGCAACGCCCGGGTCTTCCGTCAACTGGCTGACACCAACCGGCAGCTGATGCGGGCCGTGCTGTCCGCCAGGCCAGAGCATGAACTCCTTTCGGCCCTGGCACAGCGGGTCCCGGTGTGGGCCCAGCTCTTTGGGGCCGACGGCCGGGTGCGTGCCCGCGCCGCAGCAACCGGGACCGGCGGGACCATCCCTGCCGCCGCCGTCGAGCCTTCTGCCCTGCAGCCCATGCTCAAGCGGCTGTTGGCCGGCAACGGCCCTCGGGTGGAGACGGACTCGTTTCCGGACAACGGCTCGGCCCTGGTGTTCGGCCACCCCCTGCGGAGCACCAAGGACGCCACCCTCGGGGCGCTGATGCTGGGCACTGACAAGCCGCTCACTCCGGCGCAGAACAGCGTGGTGTCCTCGGTGGTAGGGCTGCTGGAACTGCTGGTCCGCCAGCGCACCAGCGGCTCGCTCGCTCCCAGTCAGCTGGCGACAGCACTCCTGCTGCATCCGGAGACCCTGACCGCCGGCTCAACCAGGCAGCTGAACGTCCTCCGGGACCTCCTGGCGCAGAGCGTTTCCGGAACCCGGTCCGGTGCCCTCCGGGTGGTCCAGGGCGTACGGGCGGACGCGTCGGCGCCTGCCTCCGCGGATGGCCCGGTCAGGGAACTGCTGCAGTGGCGCCGGCTGTTCGACACGAAGATGGTGGAGCTGACGGACTACGGGTTTGCCGCAGTCACCCGGCTGAAGGTAGACGACGCGCTGCTGCGTGAGGTGGAGGACCTGGGCTGGCGCCTGGTAGTAGGCGATCCCACGGAAATGGCCGGGCTTCCTACCGCTTACCAGCGCGCCGGGGCGCTGCGTTCCCGCGTCCAGGCAAGCGGAGAAAGCGTGCGCGTAGATGACGTTGCCTGGTCGGTCACGGGGCTGTTGGGCCGCAGCGCCGGCACCATGCTGGCCTCCCGGCTGCTGGGGCCGGTCCTGGCGCAGGAGCCTGACCGCCGCGGCTCCCTTCTCAGGGTCCTGAAGTCATGGCTGGGGGAAAACGGCAACTGGGATGCCACAGCAAAAGTGCTGGGGATGCACCGGAACAGCGTGCGGCGCCAGGTCAACGCGCTGGCCGAGCTGCTGGACATGGACCTTGGTTCCGCGCAGGTGCGGGCTGAACTGTGGATTGCCCTGCAGTACGTGGACGGAGCGGGGGACGACGTGCTTCAGAGTCCCCAGGACCGGTAAAGCTCGGGGCGGCGTTCGCGGAGGTATGGCACCAGGTCACGGGCTTTACGGGCGGCGTCCGGATCCACCTCCGCATACAGGAGTTCGGTGTCCGATCCGGCCGTCGCCAGCAGCGAACCGTCCGGTCCGGCAATGACGCTGCCGCCGAGGAACTCGCAGCCCTCCTCCACTCCCGAGTGGTTGGCATAGGCGATGGTCAGCTGGCTTTCCAGCGCGCGGGCCCGGAGCAGCACCTGCGGAACGGTTTCGAAGCCGTGCGCCAGTGCGGTGGGCACCAGGAGCAGCTCTGCCCCGGCCCGCGCCGCAGCCCTGACAGTTTCCGGAAACTCCACGTCATAGCAGATCACCATCGATGTCCGGAATCCGTTGAAGTCGACGACGGCGGGACCCGCTTCGGCAGGGCTGAAAGCCGCGCGTTCATCATCACCAAAGAGGTGGACTTTGGCGTAGTTGAGAAGCTCGGCCCCGGTGGCGTCCACCAGGGTGGAGGTGATGTGCCAGCTGCCTCGGGCCGTGACAGTCGGCAGGCTGTACACCAGGGCGATCCCGTGCCGGTGCGCGATGCCCGACAGTTTCGCCCTGATGGCGGGAAGCCGATCGGGGTCCAGGTCCGCACGGAGCCGCAGCGGGGCATAGCCCACGGGAAACAGTTCGGGTGTCACCAGGACGGCCGCACCTTCCGCGGCGGCCGCTTTGGCAGCCGAATCCAGGGCAGCGCAGTTGGCATCAACGTCGAGTACGCGGGCGTTTGCCTGCATCAGGGCCAGCAGCACCGTTACCACCTCACATGATCGGGACGGCATAGGGAAGAGTGCGTCCGCCCTTCCAGCCTAGCCACCGGCCTTGGCGGCATGCCGGGCGAATTGCACCTGCTGAGGCCTCAATCCGGACGGATTGTCCCGCCTTCCCGGCCCGTTCGGCAGATGGTTTGCGTTAACTTCTTGACTACAAGAGTCAAAGTAGGGCACTCTTCTTTTCATGCCCGCAACACCGCGCTCGACGAGGAGCAAGCCCATAAATCCAGGATCGCAATCCGCCCTGCGGCAGTTGAACCAGCAGCGGATCATTGAGACCCTGATGGGCGGACCTGCCACCCAGGCTGAGCTTGCCAGGCAGACCGGCCTCTCCACCGCGACGGTCTCCAACATCGTCAAAATCATGCAGGGTTCGGGGCTGGCGTCGACGGAGCCGATCACCAGTTCCGGGCGCCGGGCGCTGAACGTCAGGCTGAACAGCAACGGTGCCGTGGCCGTCGGAATCGACTTCGGGCGCAGGCACCTCCGGGTGGTCCTGGCGTCCCTCAGCTACCACGTCATCGCGGAGGAATCCGTGATGCTTCCGCTGGGCCACCAGTCAGCGGAAGGCATTCAGGCGGCGGTGGTTTTGCTGGATAAGCTGCTGCGTGAAAGCGGAGTGGACCGGAGCGCCGTGGTGGGCGCCGGCGTCGGAATTCCGGGCCCGATCGACCGCCGGACCGGAACCGTGGCACAGGGCGCGATCCTCCCCGAATGGGTGGGGATCAACATTCTCCAGCACTTGGAGGAGACCCTCAAAGTCCCCGTCTACGTTGACAACGACGCCAATCTTGGGGCCTGGTCCGAGGTGACCTGGGGGCGGCACACCGGGGCCAGCAACCTGATGTTCCTGAAGATCGGATCGGGCATCGGTGCGGGCCTGATCCTGAACGGCGCACCGTACTACGGAAACATTGGCATCACCGGCGAAATCGGCCACGCCACCATCCACGAGCAGGGATTGGTGTGCCGGTGTGGAAACCGCGGCTGCCTTGAAACCATCGCATCCACCACCACCATGATCGAGCTCCTCAGCCGCGGCGAGGACAGGCCGCTGACCCCGGCGGACATCGTCCGGAAAGCCCTGGCCAGGGACCCCGCCACCCTGCGCGTCGTGGACGATGCAGGCCTGGCTGTGGGGCGCGCGCTGGGCAACGTGGCCAACCTCATCAACCCTGAAGTAATCGTGGTGGGCGGTCCGCTGGCCGGCCTGGGCGACCTTCTCCTGGACCCCATCAGGCGGGGCCTGGTCCGGCATGCCGTACCCGTCATCGGCGAGACCACCGCCCTCACGATGTCCTCACTCGGCGACCGGGCCGAAGCGCTCGGGGCTGCTGCACTGGTCTTCCAACACGCCGGGATGCGGCGCATGCAGACTGACTAACTGCGGCCATTTGCGTTAAAGACTTGACGACAACGGCCGTGATCCAGTTTACTTTTTCATCAGACGGCCCCGCGGTTTGCGGGGACGGACAACGAAGTCATGCATTGGAGGCGTAAGGGCTTATGACGTCCCAGAACACGCAAAGTGATCCAGTAATCCTCGAGATGCGCTCCATCACCAAGGAGTTCCCCGGCGTGAAGGCGCTTTCGGAGGTCAGCCTCCGGGTTAAGGCCGGCGAGATCCACGCCATCTGCGGCGAGAACGGCGCCGGCAAATCCACGCTTATGAAGGTGCTCTCCGGCGTTTACCCGTACGGCAGCTACGACGGTGACATTGTGTACCAGAACGAGGTCCAGCAGTTTAAGGACATCCGTGCGAGCGAGGCAGCCGGAATCGTCATCATCCACCAGGAACTGGCCCTCATCCCGGAACTCTCCATCATGGAGAACATCTTCCTGGGCAACGAACCCGCACACCGCGGCGTGATCAATTGGGGAGAAGCCCGCAAGCGCTCCATCGAACTCCTGGCCCGGGTTGGCCTTCGGGAGGATCCGGACACCCCTGTCAAGGAAATCGGCGTTGGCAAGCAGCAGCTTGTGGAGATCGCCAAAGCCCTGAACAAGTCTGTGAAGCTGCTCATTCTGGACGAGCCCACCGCCGCCCTGAATGAATCTGACTCCCAGCACCTGCTGGACCTGATGCTCGGCCTCAAAGCCAAGGGCATCACCTCGATCATCATTTCCCACAAGCTCAACGAGATCGAACAGATCGCGGACGAGATCACCATCATCCGCGACGGCAAAGCGGTGGAAACGCTCAACATCGTCGCAGATGGCGTGGACGAGGACCGCATCATCAAGGGGATGGTTGGCCGCTCACTCGAGTCCCGCTTCCCGGAGCACACCCCCGAGATCGGCGACGTCCTGTTCGAGGTGCGCAACTGGACAGTCGGGCACCCCCAGGTGGCGGACCGGCTTGTCTGCAAAAACTCGAGCTTCACGGTGCGCCGCGGCGAGATCGTCGGGTTCGCCGGGCTGATGGGCGCCGGTCGCACCGAACTTGCTCGTTCCCTCTTTGGACGCTCCTACGGAAATTTCATCTCCGGCCAGGTCTTCAAGAACGGCCAGGAGATCCACATCCGGAACGTTCCGCAGGCCATCAAGGCGGGACTGGCCTACGTCACCGAAGACCGCAAGAGCCTCGGCCTCAACTTGCTCGATGACATCAAGAGCACCACCGTCTCAGCCAACCTCAAGGCCATCACCAAAGGCCTCGTGGTGGACAAGCGGAAGGAATTCACGGTGGCCGAGGGCTACCGGAAGAGCCTTCGGACCAAAGCACCCACGGTCAACGAAGGTGTGTCGAAGCTCTCCGGCGGCAACCAGCAGAAGGTGGTGCTGGCGAAATGGATGTTCACCGGCCCGGACCTCCTCATCCTGGACGAGCCCACGCGTGGAATCGACGTCGGCGCAAAGTACGAGATCTACGGCATCATCCAGCAGCTGGCGCAGCAGGGAAAGGGCGTCATCGTGATCTCCTCCGAGCTGCCCGAGCTGCTCGGGCTGTCGGACCGGATCTACACAATCTTTGAGGGTTCCATCACGGGAGTCCTGGACAAAGAACACGCCACCCAGGAAAGCCTGATGCGCCTCATGACCTCAGCCACCCGCGCCGGCAACAACGCCGCCCCCACTGCACAAACCGCATAAGCCCGAGGACGGAACAATTATGAAAG
The DNA here is from genome assembly GCF_001663775.1 of Arthrobacter sp. B6. GTDB lineage: Bacteria > Actinomycetota > Actinomycetes > Actinomycetales > Micrococcaceae > Arthrobacter. The sequence continues at coordinate 1,227,147 of NZ_KV467168.1, forward strand.
CACTTAAAAGGATTTTCGGCGGTGACACCCGCCAGTTCGGCATGATCATTGCTCTCGTGGCGCTCGTGCTGTTTTTCCAGTTATTCACAGGCGGTAAAGTCCTGACGCCGACCAACATGATCAACCTGTTCAACGGCAACTCCTACATCCTGGTCCTGGCCATCGGCATGGTGCTGGTGATCATCGCCGGCCACATCGACCTCTCTGTAGGCTCCGTTGCCGCTGCGGTGGGCATCGTGGTGGCAATTGCCATGCGGGACTGGGGCATCCCCTGGTACCTTGGCATCCTCCTTGGCCTGGTCCTTGGCGCCGTGATCGGTGCGTGGCAAGGGTTCTGGGTGGCCTACGTGGGAATTCCCGCTTTCATCGTCACCCTGGCAGGCATGCTGCTGTTCCGCGGCCTCAACCAGTTTGTTGGCAAGTCGCTCACAGTGCCGGTGCCGGACGAATTCCGTACCATGGGCGCCGGCTTCCTGCCCGAAATAGGCGACTTCGCCCGCTACAACGCCCCCACCGTCATCCTCGGCTTCCTGTTGATCGCCGTCGTGGTGCTCCTGGAGTTCCGCAACCGCCGCATCGAAACCCGCACCGGTGCCACGGTGGATCCGATCTGGGTACCCGTCACCCGGCTGGTCCTGCTTGCCGGCGCAGTCCTCTACGTGACCTGGCTGTTCTCCACCGGACGCTACGGGACGTCGTTCCCCGTCTCCGGCCTTATACTCGTGGGCCTGGTGGCGCTTTATGTCTTCATCACCAGCAAGACCATCCTGGGACGCCACGTCTACGCGGTCGGTGGCAACCGCCACGCCGCCGAGCTGTCAGGGGTGCAGTCCAAGAAGGTCAACTTCCTGGTCATGATGAACATGTCCATCCTGGCCGCACTCGCCGGCATGATGTTCGTGGCCAGGTCCACCAGCTCAGGACCCGCCGACGGCGTGGGCTGGGAACTCGACGCCATCGCCGCCGTCTTCATCGGCGGTGCGGCTGTGAGCGGCGGCGTTGGCACCGTCATCGGCTCCATCGTGGGTGGCCTCGTTATGGCTGTCCTGAACAACGGCCTTCAGCTGCTGAGCGTGGGCGCGGACATGCAGTCGATCATCAAGGGCCTGGTGCTGCTGATCGCCGTGGCCATTGATGTCTACAACAAGAGCCAGGGGCGGCGCTCCCTCATCGGGATGCTGATGAACGGTCTTCGTTCCAACCAGCCGCCCACACCGGATAAGGAGATCGCCAAGACCTCCGAGATCATTGCTCCCGCAGAACCAGCCGGAACCTCCAAATAGACCGCGACGGCGGCCGGCACCCCCGGCTGCCTTTGGACCCAGAAAGAGAAACTCACATGCGTAAAATCGCAAAGACCCTGACCGTCCTCGCGGCCGTCGCAACGCTCTCCCTGACAGGGTGCGGCCGGTCCGACGTCGACGCCGAAGCGGCCAAGGCGGGCACCGCCCTGTCCGGCTTCCCCCAGGACGCCGTGATCGGCGTCGCCCTCCCCAAGAAGACCAGCGAGAACTGGACCCTGGCAGAGAAACTGTTTAATGAAGGTCTTACCTCGGCCGGCTTCAAGCCCAACGTGCAGTTCGCCAACAACGGCGTGTCCGAACAGCAGAACCAGATTTCAACCATGATCACCTCCGGCGCCAAGGTGATTGTGGTCGGCGCTGTGGACGGTGCCCAGCTGGGCACCCAGCTGCAGCAGGCCAAGGACGCCGGCGCGGTCATCATCGCCTACGACCGGTTGCTGACAAACACCAAGGCCGTCGACTACTACGTGGCCTACGACAACTTCAAGGTCGGTGAGCTGCAGGGCCAGGCGCTGCTGGAAGGCATGCAGGCCAAGAAGGGGGGCCCATATAACGTTGAGCTCTTTGCCGGGTCGCCGGACGACGCCAACTCGAAGGTCTTCTTCGACGGCGCCATGAGCGTGCTGAAGCCTAAGATCGACGACGGCACCCTGAAAGTCGTGTCCGGCCAGGCCGATTTCCAGAGGGCTGTCACACAGGACTGGAAGCCGGAGAACGCCCAGGAGCGGATGGATTCCCTCCTTTCGGGCAGCTATGCCTCCACTGAGCTCGACGGCGTCCTCTCCCCCAACGACACCCTGGCCCGCGCCATCATCACGTCCATCAAGAGCGCCGGCAAGTCCGTACCCGTGGTGACCGGACAGGACTCCGAGGTTGAGTCTGTTAAATCGATCATGGCCGGGGAGCAGTACTCCACCATCAACAAGGACACCCGCAAGATCGTCGAACACACAATCACCATGATCAAGGATCTCCAGCAGGGTCTTGCCTTGGAGATCAACGACAACCGCAACTACAAGAACGAGTTCAAACGCGTTCCGGCCTACCTGTTGCCGCCGGCCATCGTTACCGCCGCCAACGTGAAGACGGCCTACGTGGACGATCCGGTACTCGGCCCGATCACCAAGTAACCGATCGCCAAGTAGTACAGGGAATGCCCCGGTCCGACAGGGACCTGGGGCATTCCCCTTTTAACGTGCGTTCCGGAAACTAGTGTGTGTTCGGAAAACCTACGACGCCGGGCCCTCCACCCGCAGATGGATCGGACGTCACAGCGCAAACATGGCAGCCTGGACGAGCAGACCGGTGACCACATCATCGAGCTCCTCAGCTCACTCAGCCCGGACCGCGGCGGCAGCCTCGGCGTAGACACGAGGGCCTCCTCGGCCTGGCCACAGATGAGGAGGGACGGCCTGACGCGGACCCTGTCTCACTTTCCGCGTGCTTTTCCCAATCCCTCTCTCACTTTCCGCGTGCTTTTCCCAATCCCTCTCTCACCGCAATGAGAGGATGACTGTCATGAGTGCCCCCATTGCCAAGCCATGGCTGTCCAGCCAGTCCGACCAGGACCCCAGGTCCGCTACCGGCAACACCCTGCGGTGGGGAGTCATCGCCACCGGCGCGATCGCCCGGTCCGTCTCCGAGGATCTTGCCCTCCTGGCTGACGCCGAGCTCTACGCCGTCAGCTCCCGCGGCCAGGAAACTGCCGACAGCTTCGCCGCAGCCTACGGTTTTGCCAAGGGGTACGGGGACGACGACGGCGTCCACGGCTACCAGAGGCTCCTCGCCGATGACTCGGTGGACGTGGTCTATGTCGCCACACCGCACGCCCAGCACCACCAGATTGTGCTCGCTGCCCTGGACGCCGGAAAGCACGTTCTGTGCGAAAAGGCCTTCACCATCAACGCCCGCGAAGCCGGTGAGCTCATTGATGTGGCCCGCAAGAAGAAGCTCTTCCTGATGGAGGCTGTATGGAGCCGGTTCCTCCCTGCGATGCAGCGGGCCTTCGACATCGCCGCCTCAGGAGAACTCGGTGACGTGCACTGGGTCAGCGCCGATCTGGGTTTCCCCGCACACTACTCCCCCACGTCCAGGCTGTGGGCCAGGCAGGACGGCGGCGGGGCGCTGCTGGACATCTCCGTCTACCCGTTGCTCTGGGCGCTGGGAACCCTCGGATTCCCGCAAACGGTCAGCGCAACGGGGGTTGTCAACGACGACGGCGTGGACTCCCAGAATGCGATGACCCTCGGCTACCATCACGGCGCCCAGGTCCAACTGACGTCCTCCCTCTTGGCCCACGGGCCCCGGACTGCAACTGTCGCCGGAAGTCGGGGATACCTGCAGAGTGTGGGGTCCATCAACAATCCGCGGGAACTGCTGGTCTGCGTCGGCCGCGAAGAATCCCGCCGAGAAGCGTTCGACGCCGTCGGGCGGGGTTACACGTACGAGCTTCGCGAGGTGACGCGCTGCATCCAGCAGGGACTGACAGAGAGCCCTGTCATGCCGCTTGAGGACTCCCTGAACACCATGCGCCTTTTCGATGGGGTTCGAGCTCAAATGGGTGTCAGCTACCCAAACGATGCGCCCTAAAGCCCGTGAATATGAGTGACAAAGAAGTCAATTTGACGGGAATATGTGGATTGTTTTCCTAGACTTCCATCAATAAGTAGTCTTACTATGTAAACATCGTCGGTTCATCGGTACTGGGGGTGGTACGCATGGCTAGAGGTCTATCGCCATGGCGTGCGCTCCGGCCAGTTCTCCTCGCTGGGGCCGCCACGCTCACCTGGCTGACGCTTTCCAGTACTGCTGCGACCGCAGACTCAACGGAGTCCGGCTCGCTTCTGGGCGGGGTGACTTCGTCGGTTTCGTCTCTCGCGGCGCCGCTGACCAGCGCGCTGCCTTCTCTGCCCGAAGCTGCGCCCCCCGCTCCTCCAGCCAGTACTGCACCCGGGCTCCTGCAGCCCGTGGTAGGCACCGTGGCCGGTCCCACAGACCAGTTGGTCGCGGACGTTCCTGTCGTGAACCACGTCGTCCCTGCAGGCTCGGTGTCCGCGGTGGCCGTCCCTGTTGCCGTGGTGGCCGATGATGCCGCCGCGGGCGTGGTGGATACCGTGGCTCCCCCGCTTGTTGAGGCGGTTCCGGTTCTTGAACCTGTGATTCAGCCCGTCTCGGAGCTTGTGACAGGGGCTGCTCCTTTGCCCGTTACGTTGCCCGGCGTGCCAGACAATGGGTTACTTGATGCTGACCACGCCAGCAAGCTAGCTGAAACTTCTTCAGCGGCTGCTCATTCCGTCTCTGACGTTCACACCGCGACTGTCTCGGAACAGATTCCCATTGCCGGCCCAGGCACAGAACAAGGCTCCCCGGCACAGCCGGTAGCCCTTGCCGGAACGTCTGCCGGCCCCGCCGCGCCAACGACTACCCTCCACTCAGAGGGCCCGGCGTTACCGCTGCCGGGCGACCCGTCACCCTACCCTGCGCCTGCCGGGCCCAGCTCGGGGGCCGGAAGCGGCGCATCTCCGTCGGGTCCCTCAGGCTCTGCAGCCTGCCTGCACGACCTCGATCTTGAACCCACGCTGCCCGGCACTTTCCGGATCAGCGGATCCCCTGAGCATGCCCCCTCACCGGTGTCATTCGACCCCGGTTCCTCTCCTGACTAGTTGAGCCTGCCTGCCGTCCACGGCAGAACACGGCCCCAGGGTGCTGAACTGCGCCCCACATCAACTTGCCAGGAGACAAATCATGCAATCCAACCTTCGCAGAGGGCTGCTTAGCACCCTCTTCGCCGGCGGGCTCTTAGCCCTCGGCGCCACCGCAGCCAACGCTGCGGATACAACTAGCGGATCGGACCTCACCGCATCCGCATTGGTCTCAGCGGCGACATCCGCCGACACGACGTCGTTGGGCCTGCTGGGTGGCTCAACGCCGTCTGACACCGCGGATGTTGCCGCTGTAGTCGACGTTAATCTCGGACTCGGCAACGTGACAGGTGCCGACACCACCACCGACGTGGCCGCCGCAGCCGACATCAACCTCGGCCTCGGCAACGGCGTCCTCGGCGGCACCGACACCAACGGAACCACCGCCGACGTCGCAGCAGCAGCCGACATCAACCTCGGCCTCGGCAACGGCGTCCTCGGCGGCACCGACACCAACGGAACCACCGCCGACGTCGCAGCAGCAGCCGACATCAACCTCGGCCTCGGCAACGCGACAGGCACCGACACCACCGACGTCACAGCAGCAGCCGACATCAACCTCGGACTCGGCAACGCGACAGGCACCGGAACCACCGCCGACGTCGCAGCAGCAGCCGACATCGCAATCGGCCTCGGCAACGGCGTCCTCGGTGGCACCGACACCAACGGAACCACCGCCGACGTCGCAGCAGCAGCCGACATCAACCTCGGACTCGGCAACGGCATCCTCGGCGGCACCGACACCACCACTGACGTGGCCGCCGCAGCCGACATCGCAATCGGACTCGGCAACGGCATCCTCGGCGGCACCGACACCACCACTGACGTGGCCGCCGCAGCCGACATCGCAATCGGCCTCGGCAACGGCGTCCTCGGTGGCACCGACACCAACGGAACCACCGCCGACGTCGCCGCCGCAGTCGACATCAACCTCGGACTCGGGGACGTGACAGGCACCGACACCGCCACTGACGTGGCCGCCGCAGCCGACATCGCAATCGGCCTCGGCAACGTCATCGGCACCATCGGTGGCCTCGTGAATGACGGCACGGTGGGCGTCGGTGGATCCGTCATCATCGACGGCGCCACGGACGGAAGCGTCTCCCCGGGCACGGAAACACCGGGCGCAGAAACACCTGGCACTGAGACCCCCGGCACCGAAAACCCGGGTGGCACTGGCGCAGCCGCCGGTACCGACACGCCCGGAACGGGCACGTCGAACACCAACGGAAGCACCGGCACCACCTCGGGCACCACCGGCTCAGTCACGACGGGGATCACTGTAGCCCCGGCTGGGACTATTGCCTCAGGCAATGCTGCCGGCTCGGTAACGGCCGCAGCCAGCACCATGGGCAGCACCACGGGCCAGGGCGGTACCGCCACCCTGGCCAAGACGGGAATTGACGCTTCACTGATCCCCATCGCCCTGCTCCTGCTGGTCGCAGGCCTGCTGATGCTCCTGCGTCGCAAGACGACCTAGACAGAAGCTGAATCACCAACGGCAACTGACGGAAGGAGGTGGCGACGGGCCAGATTGCACTTGTCCTTGTAGCCTGTGGTCCGGGTGCGTAGGCCTCCAAGCCTTCGTATCCGGACCGCCGGCGCGCACAATGACCACTCCAGGAGGCGTTACCGGCCCGTATAATTTAGGAAGAATAGTGCCGCAACGCACCGGAGGGAACTGGTCATGGTGGCGGATTCGCCTAGCTCCATCAAGAATGAAGTGGTCGGCGGACGGTATCGGCTGGGAGAAGTGATTGGCCGCGGCGGCATGTCATCGGTGTACTGTGCCAGGGACGAGCATCTTGGCCGGGATGTGGCACTGAAACTCTTTGCGCCGCAGGCTCCGGACGCCGATGAGCTCAAGCGGCAGGAGGCGGAAATCCAGCTGCTGGCCACCCTCAACCATCCCAGCCTGGTCACACTGTTCGATGCCGGCATCGATACCCGCATCCCGGACGAACCGCGGCCTTTCCTGACGATGGAACTCGTGGAGGGCCAGGACCTTCGCAGCCGGATCAGGCACAGCGCAGTTCCACTGGACGAGCTCGCCGTCATCGGTGCAGGGATCGCTGACGCGCTGGCCTATGTGCACAGCCTGGGCATCATCCACCGGGACGTCAAGCCGGGCAACATCCTGTTGGTGCAGATCCGCGCGGGTGAACCGCTGCGGCCCAAGCTGACGGATTTTGGCATCGCCAGGATCGCCGACTCAACACGGCTGACAACCACCGGAACAATGGTGGGCACTGCCGCGTACCTCAGTCCGGAGCAGGCCATGGGTTCCCCCCTTACGCCCGCCACGGACATCTACTCGCTGGGCCTTGTCCTTCTGGAATGCATCAAGCAGACGGTGGAGTACCCGGGCAGCGCGGTCGAATCCGCTGTTGCCAGGCTGCACCGGGCACCCGAAATTCCCGCGGACGTGCCGCCGGAATGGGCCGACCTCATCCGCTCCATGACCGCCATCGAACCGTTGGAACGCCCTGCCGCGGCAGACGTGGAAGCCGCGCTGCGTCAAGCGTTGGTTTCGCCGGTCTCCGCTCCGGGTGAGCTCGCTCCGGAAACTACGCGCGTGCTGCCGGCCATGCCTTTCAGGCCCCCGTCAATCACCGCTGAAACCGAGCTGCCCGCCTACGAGGCCGACCCGGGCAAATTGGACCTTCCCGGCGGTTCCACCCCGGGCAGCAGGGTCCCGGCATTCTCCCGACTCCGCCGTACCGGAAAGCGCATCTGGCTCGTGGTTGTCCTGGGCCTCCTCGGCGTTGGAGCTATTGCAACTGCACTGACCGTCAGCCTGTCAGCCCAGACGGCGACCGACGTCGTCCCCTACCCCACGGTCACCGGCACCTTGGGTGACCACCTCAAGGAACTTCAGGAGAGCGTTGAACCATGAGTTCTGCACAGAACAACGGCCGGCGCTTGGCCACGGTCCGGGGCCTGGCAGCGGCAGCGGCCCTTCTTCTCACCGGATCTATTGCCGCCTGCGGACCCGCCAACACGGGCCTCCAGCACGACGCCGCCCGGCAACTCCAGCAACGCGTCCTCGGCGTCTCCCAGGCTGCGGCCGGCAATGACCCCGCCAGCGGACTAGCGGCTTTGGACGGCCTTGAGGCTGACCTGGCCGCCGCCGTCGGAACCGGGCAGGTCTCCGAGGACCGCAGGCGGAGCATCATGACGGCCGCCGCCGCCGTCCGTGCTGACCTGGCCGCAGCCAAGGCGGTGGCCGACGCCGCGGCAGCGAAAGCTGCTGCGGAAGCCGCGGCAGCACAGGAGCAGGCTGCGGCAGAAGCCGCTGCTGCTGAGGCCGCCCACGTAGCCCCCGCACCGGTGGCTCCGGCGCCCGCCGACAACGGCAAAGGAAACGAAGGCAAGGGCAAAGACAAAGACGACGACTGAAAAGAGGCGGCGCCCCGGTTTCCCGGAGCGCCGTCTCTTTGTTCGTCTGGATCGGAACTAGTTCAGGGTCGCAATAACCTTGTTCAGCGTGGCCGACGGACGCATAACAGCCGAGGCCTTGGCCTCGTCCGGACGGTAGTAGCCTCCGATGTCCACCGGTGAGCCCTGGACCGCAGCCAGTTCGCCCACGATGGTTTCTTCCTTGGACGACAGCTCGTTGGCCACGGAGGAGAACGATGCCGCCAGTTCGGCGTCATCGGTCTGCTTGGCCAGTTCCTCGGCCCAGTAGCGGGCGAGGAAGTAGTGGCTGCCGCGGTTGTCCAGTTCGCCGGCACGGCGGCTCGGGGACTTGTTCTCCAGCAGGAACGTCCCGGTGGCCTTGTCCAGCGTGTCAGCCAGGACCTGGGCGCGGGCGTTGTCCGTGGTGCTGGCCAGGTGCTCGAAGCTGACAGCCAGGGCAAGGAATTCACCCAGGCTGTCCCACCGCAGGTGGTTCTCCTTGAGCAGCTGCTGGACATGCTTGGGGGCGGAACCGCCGGCGCCCGTCTCGAAGAGTCCGCCGCCGTTCATCAGCGGAACCACGGAGAGCATCTTGGCGCTGGTGCCCAGTTCCAGGATCGGGAACAGGTCCGTGAGGTAGTCGCGGAGCACGTTGCCTGACACGGAGATGGTGTCCTCGCCCTTGCGGATGCGCTCCAGGGTGAAGGCCGTGGCCTTCACCGGGGACATGATCTCGAGCTCCAGGCCCTCGGTGTCGTGGTCCTTGAGGTACTCGCGGACTTTGGCGATGAGGTTGCGGTCGTGGGCACGGGTCTCGTCCAGCCAGAACACGGCGGGAGTCTTGGAAGCGCGGGCGCGCGTGACGGCCAGCTTGACCCAGTCCCGGATCGGGGCATCCTTGGTCTGGCAAGCCCGCCAGATGTCACCGGGGGTAACCTCGTGCTCGATCAGCACGGCACCGGATGCGTCAACGATCTGCACCGTTCCGGCTTCCTGGATCTCAAACGTCTTGTCGTGGCTGCCGTATTCCTCGGCGGCCTGGGCCATGAGGCCAACGTTCGGGACGGTGCCCATGGTGGTGGGGTCGAAGGCGCCGTGGGCGCGGCAGTCGTCCACAACAACCTGGTAGATGCCGGCGTAGGAGCTGTCCGGCAGGACTGCCAGCGTGTCGGCTTCCTTGCCGTCCGGGCCCCACATGTGGCCCGAGCTGCGGATCATGGCGGGCATGGACGCATCCACGATGACGTCGCTGGGGACGTTCAGGGTAGTGATGCCCTTGTCGGAGTCCACCATGGCCAGCGCCGGACCCTCTTCGAGGCCCTTCTTGATGAGTGCCTGCACGCCGTCGCGGACGTCTTCCGGCAGGTCTTCGAGGCTGCTCAGGATGGCGGCGAGTCCGTTGTTGGGGCTGATCCCGGCGGCGGCAAGCTGCTTGCCGTAGGTGTCGAACAGTTCGGAGAAGTAGGCCTTCACCACGTGTCCGAAGATGATGGGGTCCGAGACCTTCATCATGGTTGCCTTGAGGTGTGCGGAGAAGAGGACGCCTTCTTCCTTGGCGCGGGCCACCTGTGCGGCGAGGAATTCGTCCAGCGCGGCGGCGCGCATCACCGTGCCGTCAATGACCTCACCGGCCAGGACGGGAAAGGCCTTCTTCAGGACCTTGACTGAACCGTCTTCGCGGACCAGCTGGATGGCGATGGTGCCTTCAGACTCGATGACCACGGACTTCTCGTTGGAACGGAAGTCATCTGCGTTCATGGTGGCCACGTTGGTCTTGGAGTCCGCGGACCAGGCACCCATGGAATGCGGGTTCTGGCGGGCGTAGTTCTTGACGGACAGGGGGGCGCGGCGGTCCGAGTTGCCTTCACGCAGGACCGGGTTCACGGCGGAACCCTTGATCTTGTCGTAGCGGGAACGGATGGCCGTCTCCTCGTCGGAGGAGGGGTTGTCCGGATAATCCGGCAGGTTGTAGCCCTGGCCCTGGAGCTCGGCGATGGCGGCCTTCAGCTGCGGGATGGAGGCGCTGATGTTGGGGAGCTTGATGATGTTGGCTTCCGGCGTCTTTGCCAGTTCACCCAGTTCAGCAAGGGCGTCACCGATCTGCTGTTCCGCGGTGAGGTAGTCACCGAACACGGAGATGATGCGGCCTGCGAGCGAAATGTCACGGGTCTCCACCTCCACACCTGCGGTCGAAGCGAACGCCTCGATGATCGGCAAGAACGAATAGGTAGCCAGCATCGGCGCTTCGTCGGTGTGGGTATAGATAATCTTGGACATGCGCGGGCGTCTCCCTGGAGGTCGGCTGATTTTTGAAAATCCGGTCTATTTCACCATGGTTAACTTACCCGAGGACGGGGTTTTGAACCCTACCCGCAGCCATAGGCGCCGCTCCGTTACTGCCGGATTACAGCGTTGGAAAACGTACGACGGCGGCGCGCACCACGGGCGGAAGGCCGCCGTCGGGGTGTGCTTTAGGGAGTAGCCCGCCAGGGCACCCGCTCAGTCAGCGGCGCCTGTGGGGAACATCACTGGGCCAGACCTGCACATACTTGGGTTCGCGGCGGCGCAACTCCTCCGTTGCCGTGAAGGTGTGTACCGGGTCGACGTCGCGCAACTGGAAGGCGTCGGCCTGCGCTGCCAGGTCCGCGGCGCCCTCCTGCGACTCGGCAGATGTGAAGTGACGGCCGTCGGCGGCGGACTTTTTGCCGGACTTGCGGAAGCGAAACATGAGGGCCCCAATCTCGTACGTGTCCGGAGCCCAGTCGGACAGCCATTGCTGTGCCTCAAAGTTACTCCACCATCCGGAGCCGCCGCCAGAAAAAACCCGTGGCTTCAGGGCTTTCTGCGGGATTTTTGTGGCCCCGCTGCGGCTTTCACCCGGGGCCGGGCGGACCCTACATGAGGCGTCACTACTATTTACAAACTTGTCATATCCGGATAAATTCGGTAGGTCACTCGGCGGGCTTGACTGGAGCCCTCCCCCACCCGTTTAGACAGGACAACCATGACACGCACGAGGTCTCTGGCTACCAGCTTTCTGAGCCTTTCCGCCGCCGCTTTGCTGGCGTTGACCGCGGCCGGCGGCGCAACTGCCGCACCCGCCGTCTCCGGCGACAAAAAAGAGCCCTCCGTCACCAGCGCCACCGTGGACAGCACGGGAGCCGCAGAGTACTGGACCGAAGACCGTATGCGCAGCGCCATCCCCGGTGATGTCCTGGCAGGCAAGGCACTGGAGCGCGGCAACACCTCCAGCGCTGCGACCGTGGAAAAGGGCCAGAACACGAAGGTCCAGGGCGGCAAGGGCAAGACCACCATTGCCGTCAGTGAAAATCCCGTGGACCACATCGGGAAAGTCTTCTTCACCCTCGACGGGAGCAACTATGTCTGCTCCGGCAATGCGGTGGCGTCAGCCAACAGGAGCACCGTGGCCACGGCCGGCCACTGCCTCAACGAAGGCCCCGGCGCTTTTGCCACCAACTTCATCTTTGTGCCTGCCTACCTCAACGGTGCGGCCCCCTACGGGAAGTGGACTGCCAGGGCCTACCACGCGCCCAGTGCCTGGAGCAGCAAAGGCGACATGCAGTACGACACCGGCTTCGCTGTTATGAACACCCTCGACGGCAAGTACCTGACCGATGTTGTTGCCGAATCCGGAGTGGAGTTCAACGCGGCCCGTGGCCTGACCTACAAGGCCTACGGCTATCCGGCTTCGTCACCGTTCAACGGTGAGAGCCTCAAGAGCTGCTACGGCCCGGCATCCAATGACCCCAACAACCCGCAGTTCCTGACGCAGGGCATCAGCTGCGACATGACCGGTGGATCCTCGGGCGGTCCTTGGTTCATCGGAAGCAACGCTGCGGGTCTCCAGAACTCCGTCAACAGCTACGGGTACAACCGGTCCCCCGTGATGTACGGCCCGTACTGGGGAACCGTCATCCAGGAGACCTATGCCAGTGCAGCCGCGTCCTAAGGAATCCCCGCCAGGAGAGGAGACCGTCAGCCACAGCGAACCGGGCCAGTCGCACGAGGGGATCCTCGCGTACTGGACGGACGAGCGGCTGGCGGAAGCCAGGCCCCGGGAGCTTCGGCTTCCGGAGGAGGGGTCCGCGCCTCAAGCAGCGGGGCGCGGATCCTCAACAACTGAGCCCTGACAGCCACTTTAAAGCCCGACGGCGTCCGTCCCCTTTTCCGGGAACGGACGCCGTCGACGTTTAATTCCTTCATCGATTGCTCCCTACGCGCCGTTTTCAGGGATGAAAAGGGCGCAGGGCCCACGCCGGCAGGGTTCCCTGGCCGAGCCTGCGAGGCGAGGGTGCCGGTGGGGATCAACCGATGAAGCGCTGCTTAGTGGAAGAAGTGGCGGGCACCCGTGAAGTACATGGTGACGCCGGCCGCGTTGGCTGCCGCGACGACTTCCTCATCCCGGACGGAGCCGCCCGGCTGGACCACGGCGCGGACGCCGGCGTCGACCAGGATCTGCAGGCCGTCGGCGAACGGGAAGAACGCGTCCGACGCGGCCACGGCACCGCGTGCCCGCTCAGGTGCGCCGCTCGCGTCGGCATTCGAGGCACCGCCCGCACCTTCGACGTCGGACTCCACCTTTACGCCCAGCGTGTTGGCCCGCTCCACGGCCAGGCGGCAGGAGTCGAGGCGGTTGACCTGGCCCATCCCGATGCCAACGGCCGCGCCGTCGGCGGCTATGAGAATGGCGTTGGACTTGGCTGCACGGCAGGCGGTCCAGGCAAAGGCGAGATCCGCAAGCGTCTTCTCGTCGGCAGCGTCACCCGCGGCGAGTGTCCAGTTGGCGGGGTTGTCGCCGTCGGCGTCAACCTTGTCGGAAATCTGCACCAAAACGCCGCCGGAAACCTGGCGCATTTCCGCCGGGTAGCGGTCGTAGCCTTCGGGCAGGGCAAGGAGGCGGATGTTTTTCTTCTGGGAGAGGATCTCCACTGCTTCCGGTTCGAAGCCCGGGGCGATGACCACTTCGGTGAAGATGTCCTTGACGGTGTTCGCCATGCCGGCGGTGACCGTGCGGTTGGCTGCGATGACGCCACCGAAGGCCGAGACGGGGTCGCAGGCGTGGGCCTTGGCGTGCGCGTCGGCGATGGGGTCTTCGGCATCTGCTGCACCGACGGCCACCCCGCACGGGTTGGCGTGCTTGATGATGGCGACGGCAGGCTCGGCGAAGTCGAAGGCGGCGCGGAGGGCGGCGTCGGCGTCGACGAAGTTGTTGTAGCTCATGGCCTTGCCGTGCAGCTGGTCAGCCTGGGCGATTCCGGCCGGGGCTGCCTTGTCCACGTACAGCGCGGCCTGCTGGTGGGGGTTTTCGCCGTAGCGGAGGACCTCGGAGCGCTCCAGTGCCACGCCCGCGTAGGCAGGCCAGTCGATGACGCCGTCGCCGTCTTCATCCAGGAACTGGCTGGCGGTCCAGGTGGCCACTGCGTTGTCGTAGGTGGCCGTGTGGGCGAACGCCTTGGCCGCGAGCCGGCGTCGGGTCTTCAGGTCAAAGCCGCCTTCAGCTGCGGCGGTGACCACCTCGCCGTAGAAGCCGGGATCAACGACGATGGCGACGGCGGCGTGGTTCTTCGCTGCCGACCTCACCATGGCGGGACCGCCGATGTCGATCTGCTCCACGACGTCGTCCTGTGCAGCGCCGGACTTGACCGTCTCCACGAACGGGTAGAGGTTCACCACCACCAGGTCGAAGGTTTCGATCTCCATGCCGGCGAGGGTATCCATGTGTGCCGGGACGCGGCGGTCGGCCAGGATTCCGCCGTGCACGCGCGGGTGAAGGGTCTTCACACGGCCGTCCAGCATTTCCGGTGAGCCGGTGACTTCCTCGACTTCCTGGACCGGGATGCCGGCCTCGGCGATCTTCCTGGCCGTGGAGCCGGTGGATACGATCTTCACTCCCGCTGCATGCAGGCCCTTGGCGAGCTCCTCCAGACCGGTCTTGTCGTAAACCGAGATGAGGGCCCGGCGGATGGGAACACGGTCAAGCTGCGTGAAGCTCACAAAAGTCTCCGTCTTATCTCGCGGAACAGTGCCGCGGTTGGTGGGGATAGGGCCAGTTTATCGCGTTGCGGAGGCTGCCCCGTTTGGCTGCTGGAGTGTGAAGGTCTGTGGGCACGGTTAGAGTTTTCCCAGGAGGCTGAGATGAATACTTACACCACTGTGCCCAGCGGCGAACAAGTGGTCCAGGAACTGCCGTGGCGGTGGAAAGTCCAGGGACGGATTTTCCTCATCGGCGGCCTGGGTTTTATGTTCGACGCCTGGGACGTGACGCTGAACGGCATCCTCATTCCCCTGCTGTCCATGCACTGGGCACTTGCTCCGGGCGAGGTTGCCTGGGTGGGTACCTCGAACCTGATCGGCATGGCCCTGGGTGCCTTTGTGTGGGGCACCATCGCGGACACCATCGGGCGCAAGAAGGCGTTCACGGCCACGCTGCTGATCTTTTCGCTCTTCACGGTACTGGGTGCCTTCTCCCCCGACTTCATCTGGTTCTGTGTGTTCCGCTTTATGGCCGGCTTTGGACTGGGCGGATGCATCCCCGTGGACTATGCCCTGGTAGGTGAGTTCACTCCGCGGAAGCAGCGCGGAAAGGTCCTCACGGCCATGGACGGCTGGTGGCCCGTGGGCGCGGCCCTGGCCGGGTTCGTCTCGGCCGGTCTGGTGGCCGTGTTCGGCGACTGGCGCTGGACCATGCTGGTCATGGTGCTGCCGGCGCTTCTGGTGTTCTGGGTCCGGCGCAGCGTTCCGGAATCCCCGCTGTTCCTCATCCGGAAGGGCCGGCGTGAGGAAGCCGCCAAGGTCATCGACGGCCTGGTGGCCGCCACCGGCGCCGAAGCCCGCGCGTACAGCCTCCCCGATGCGCAGGAGGTTCCGAGGCTCTCCGCGGGAAGTGCGTGGCATCAGCTGCGGCTCGTGTGGCAGTTCAACTGGAAGATCACGGCCACAGCCTGGGCGCTGTTCTTCAGCATCCTGCTGGTGTACTACCTGTCGCTGACCTGGATGCCCCGGATCCTCATCGGCGCGGGCTTCGCGGAGTACAAGGCGTTTGTGACCACCGCGTCCATGGCTGCCGTCGGTCTCCTGGGCGTGATTGTGGCCGCGCTCCTGGTGGAACGGGTTGGCCGGAAGTGGATCCTGGCGATCACCGGCCCGCTGTCCGCGCTGACACTGGTGATTGTGGCCTTTGTGGTGGACATCCCCACGGCCGCGGTGTTCTGGCTCCTCGTGTTCGGCTTTGTGGTGCAGGTTGCCATCCCGGTGCTCTACGCCTACGTGTCGGAGCTGTACCCCACGGAACTTCGCGGCACCGGGTTTGGCTGGGCCTCGACGTTCTCGCGGCTGGGCGCAGGTTTCGGTCCGCTCATCTTTGCCAACTACTTCTGGCCGGAGCTGGGCCTTGCCACGTCCTTCGCGCTGGCCGGCGGTCTTGTGCTGGTGGCTGTGCTGTGGATGGCGTTCTTCTCCCCGGAGACCAAGCAGCGCCGTCTCGAGTAAGTGCCTCCTCGAGTAGGTGCCTCCCTCCCCAAGTAAGTAGCAGCAGATGTCCTTCTGAGGGGTCAAAAGGACATCTGCTGCTACTTACTTGGGTGACCAGCCACGGCTGGCGAGAGCGGAACGGACTTTCGCGACGGCGGCCCGGGCCTCGTTCTCCATGTGCCGTTTGGAGACGCGGACAACCACCCACCCTGCCCGGCCGAAATCCTCTTCGCGGGCGATGTCCCTGATGATCTGGGCCGCCTCGGAATGCCCTTCGCCCTCGTACTCCACGGCCACTTTCTGTGCCGGATAGGCCAGGTCCGGTTGACGTACGACGGCGGCACCCAGGTCAGCGGGCATGTTCAGTTGCGGCTCGGGCAGACCCGCGTATTCCAGGGCCAGCCGCAGCCGCGTTTCCGGCGCGGAGTCGGACCCCACACGCGCCTGTTCAAGGGCAAGGCGTGCCTTCTGAATGCCTGGCGTTCCTTTGTGCCGGTCGAGCATGTCCGCAAGGTCTTCGCGCGTTGCGTAGGGCTCGGTTCGGCCCTCAAAGTCCGGCCGCGGGATCCGCAGCAAGTGGTCAGCAACCACCGTCAGTTCCTCGACGCTCATCCTGCGGGCGCAGTCCAGCCACGTGCGGGTCCGGGACGTGATCAGCAGGCCTTTGTGAGTGACGATCTCGTCGGCAAAGAACTGACCCCGGTGTCCCCGAACTCCCGCCCGACGCGGAATAGCCATGGTGTCCGGCCTGGAGATGTGGGTGATGGCGCCGTCCGCGCCCGGGAGGAAGCCCGGGAAGGACCACAACGTGAAGGCCGTCGCATGGGAGGCGGCCGAGAACTCCGTGATCAAGGTCAGCGGCCGGATCATCGACGATTGTTCGGTGAACGTCAGGTGCGCCGGCTGCCTGATCCCCCGGCTCGGTACCACCAACGAACGGTGCCGCAGCCGCCCAACTGTCGCACCGGCGTCGACCGCTTCCTGGAAAGTAAACGCAGCGGAAGCCAGCGGTTCCGGCAGTGGCTGGGAGACTTCATGGGCCCATCGTGGCAAAAATTGCGCCACACCGTGGAAGTTATCCACAGGCCGGCCCCCACGGCCCCAACTAGGTAGCAGCAGATGTCGTTATGAGCCCTCAAAACGACATCTGCTGCTACCTAGTTGGGCGGGGCGGCGGCGGCGAGGGCTGCGAGCGTGGAGACGAGGAGGCGGCGCTCCACCACCTTGATGCGTTCGTGCAGGCTTTCCTCGGTGTCGGCGTCCTCAACGGCCACGGCTTCCTGGGCGATGATGGGCCCGGTATCCACGCCGGCGTCGGCCCAGTGCACCGTGCAGCCGGTGACCTTCACGCCGTACGCCATGGCATCGCGGACCCCGTGGGCGCCCGGGAAGGCAGGCAGCAGGGCGGGGTGGGTGTTGAGGTACCTGCCGTTGAAGGTCTCGATAAACTCGGCGCTGACAATCCGCATAAAGCCGGAGGACACCACAACGTCCGGGGAATAGGAAGCCACCCTGGCGGTCAGCGCCTCATCCCACTCGGTGCGCGTGGGGAAGGAGTTGAAGTTCACCACAAAGGTCTCCAGACCCGCCTCTGAGGAGCGTTCGACGCCGTACGTCCCCTCGCGGTCGGCGCCTACCGCTGCGATTTCCACGTCCAGCTCCCCTGCCTTGACGGCGTCAATAACTGCCTGGAGGTTGGAGCCGGTACCGGAAACGAGGACTACGATGCGCATGGGTCTAGCTTATGGGCAGGCTCGCGTAGGCTGGAAAACATGAACACCACCCCGGAACCCGCTGGCCAGCAGCGGACCAAACCACAACTTAGCCAGGCAGCCAAGAGCTCGCTGAGCATCACCCACAACCTGTTCCGGATCTTCATCATCACGGTGCTGGGCGCGTTCTTCGTCTTCCAGCTCGACGTCAGCTATCTCTGGCTCACCGGCATTCTTACGGCAGCGAGCTTCGTTTTGGGCACTCTGCTGCTGATCCGCGCGGTCCGGCTCAAGGAGTCCAAGCTGGTGTTGATCGGGACCATCTCCGGGCTGGTGGTGTCCCTGGTGATGGTCGTGGTGATCCTGGCTGTGTCCGTGTTCTTCGATGAGTTCCGGGACTACCAGACCTGCGTCCGCCAGGCCCTCACCGAGCAGGCCAGGTCTGCGTGCCAGGTCCAGGTGGAGAACTCGCTGCCGCAGCTTCGCTGAGTCCGCGTCAAACTACAGTTTCAGTTCGGCTTCCTCTTCGACCTGCTGCTGGCGTTCCAGCCACGGCCCGGCCGCGTAACCGATGACGACGCCGATGCCCACCTCCGCGGCAACCCAGACCGCCGTCCACAACGGGTCAGGCCCGATGTCCGTCAGGCGTCCCAGGCCGGCGGATCCGCGTGCCAGCCAGGCAAGTCCGGCGGACAGCAGCCCGGCAACTGCACCGATCAGCACACCGAGCGCCAGCGTGGACGCAGTCGCCGTGAACCAGCGGGCATGGATCTTGATGGAGAGCCACTCGTCGAAATGGTTCTCCCCTTCGCGCAGGAACCACCAGCCCGCCAGCAAACCTGCCAGGACCGGCACCACCAGTGCAACGAACCCATACTCCAGGGAACCGGCGGGGATGGCAGCGAAAACGGGAATGGACGGCAGCGGCCCGGTGGCGGTTCCCAGCGGACCCACCTGCGAGCCAACACCCATCGCAAAACCGGACCCGGACGCCCAGGCGAGTGCAAAAACCGCGAGGTTGGGGAGGTACCCGAGCTGCGCAATGGTCAGTGCCGCACCTCCCAGGGCGCCGGCGTCGAGCGCTTGATAAACGGCCACCACCAGGTTCCAGTGGATGAAGAGGTCGGCGGCGAGCAGCACGCACGAGAGCGCAAGGGCAGAGGCCAGCGCAACAAAACCGGCCTTGGCAGCCGAGGCCAGGTAGGACCCTGCCCAGCGGGAGTGCTGGCTGGTGCGGGAAATCCAGGCCACGGCGTCGACGCCGATCAGCCTGCTCCATGAACCTGCCTCGCGTCGTGCACCGACCACCATCCCCAGTGCGTAAGGGACCAGCGGGACGAGCATGGCGTACCAGAGGTTAATGACGACGTCGGCTGTGCGGCACACGAATCCCGTGGCCGCTCCAAACGCTGCGTAGACCACCCAGGATCCCAGCAGGGCCTGCCACAACTGGTCGGTATAGGAAGCGCGGGCCAGCCGGCGCCCCGCCCGCCAGGCGAGCAGGAACGGGATCAGGGTCAGGCCCAGGGGCACCAGGGTCAGCATGCCGGACCCTGCGCTGCCGGCCGCCCCGGATCCCATATCGGCCAGTTCCAGGGGGACACCGTGGATCAGCAGCCACGCCTGCCCGGCCAGCCGGGCCAGGACATCGAACGCCGAGTTCTGGAAACCGGCGGTGGCCCAGACGGCCACGATCGGAGCGATCACCGCGAGCGCCGAAATAATGGCTGCCTGCGCCGTCTCGAGCGCTCCCTGCAGCCACAGGGGCATGGGAAGGCCACGGTCTCCGGTCTGATCAGCGCGCAGTTTCATCGTGTTCCATGGTGTCACGGCGCGGCCTTTCCGCCCGTTGCGACAGGCTCAACCAGCGCACGAGACGCGCCTCACCTGAGCACGCCCGGAGCTTTTTCCACAGGTCCGCCGTAAAATTGGAATGTCCGCAATCAGTGGTTGGAGGCAGAAATGACTACCGCATCCCCACATGCACACGGCGTTCATTTTGGGCGTGCAGACGTCCAGAATGCCGGCATAGGTGTAGGTATCCTCTTGATCGTGGTGGGCATCCTGGGCTTTATCCCGGGCGTCACCACGCAGTACAGCGAATTAATGTTCCTTGGGCCTACGTCCCACGCCATGCTCTTTGGTTTGTTCCAGGTGTCCATGCTGCTCAACATTGTGCAGCTGGCCATTGGTGCAACGGGCTGGGCGATGTCCCGGACCGAACATGGCGCGCGTAATTTCCTCTTGGGCGCCGGCGCGCTGTACATCGTCCTCAGCATTTTCGGGCTCAGTGTCGGAGTGGATTCGGCGGCCAATTTCCTGTCGCTGAACATGATGGACAACTGGACCCACCTGGTGCTGGGTGTAGTGATGATTGCTGGTGGCTGGCTGTTGTCCCGCAACATGGCCAGCGACAGAAGGTAACCCGGAATCGACCCCGGGAAAATAGGAGCCGCGTATGAGGTTAAGTCAATAAATTCTGAATATTCGTCCTAAGGGCTGGTGCAGTTGGCGCGGTGACGCGGATAGCTGCACCGGCTTTCGTTTGCCTCCTGCCGATTCGACGGCGCACAACGGCACTCCCGACGGCGGCACGAAGACGCCGGGGCCGCTCAAGGCGGCTCCCGGCGTCGTTCGTTTCAGCGGCGTCATTCCCTAGCGGACTCGACGCGCAACGGCGCGCTCAATCAGCGGCGAGGTCCGTCCACGCCGTCCGTTTCGATGCGTTCCTTGCGGACTTCCTCATTGACCGTGACGTCTTCGGTGACCACGTCCTTGTCGAGGCGTACGCGCTCCACCGGAACGGTTTCCTTTTCGACCACTGGGCGCTCTTCGTGGAGGGTCACTTCGTGCTCCTCCTCGCTGATGTCCGGTCCGGACATTGCGGCCCCCGCGTTGGCGTCCGTGATCGGCTCGCGTTCCAGGCGGACTTCCTCGCGCTGCACGGGCACGGTCTTGGTGACATTCTCCGTGGTGACGTACTTGCGAAGCCGGACGCGGCCTGCGGCCTCGCGCTCCGTGCCCACGTTGAGGCGTTCTTCGGACCGGGTCATGGCGTCGTCCGTGGTGGGACCGGAGGTGTCGTGGCCGACGGCGCCCGCAGTCCGCGTGCCCGCGTTCAGGTCGGCGTCGCCCGCGTAGTCAACGTCCCTGTCCGCGTCGGAGCGCGCCTCGGTGTACGTGCGGCTACCCTGCTCGTAGTGGGCGTAGAGGCGGTCCTCTTCGTCCGGTTCCAGATGCCCGTCCGTGTCTACCCGCGGGGCGTCCTTGACATGGTCCTTGGTGTACGGGACCACCAGGTCATCGCCCTCGGCCCGGGCTCCTTCAACCGGAACGAACGACTGGGACGTTCCGAACAGCCCGGTCTTGACGGTGACCCAGGTGGGCTCGCCGGTGTCATCATCGGCATAGAGCTGGCCGATGGTGCCGATCTTCTCGCCGTCGGTACCGATCACGTTTCCGCCCCTGTTGAGCAGGTTTTCGATGTTTTCCCTCGTGAGCATGACTTCTCCTTTGGATGGTGTCTTTGCGCTGGGCTTGGCTTGCGGTAGATCCACCCGTCCGGGGACGGACTTCTTTTGTCCGGCCAGGGTGCCATCCGCCCCATCGTCTTGAGGTTTCCGCTGTAACTGCCCTTATACGATAAGCATGCTTAGCATCGATTGCAAAGCCTACTTAGTATTTTTTCCCTTTCGCGTCCCAGGGCAGCGGAGCCGCACAAAAAAGGCTCGACGAACGGTGCCAGTCGGCGTACGCTGGTGCCCATCGGCGAGGGGGTGGATCGGATGGGGGCGATAGCGCGGACTTTTTGCCGCCCTGCCCTCCGGCCTGTCCTGCTGGCACTCCTGGCTGCACTCGCCTGGCTTGTGTGGGGAGCCGGGACGGCCACGGCTTCCGGACTCCCCGACACCGGGGATCTCGTCAAGCATGCATCGCCCGTTGCTGCAAAACCACTTCCGCTTCCGGCCCCTCCCCCCGCGGTCAGCGCGGGCGACGCCGCAAGGACCGCGGCCACCGCGCTGACGAATACAGCGACCGGCCTCGTCAGCAGCCTGGCAGCCCCGGCCGTTCCGCTGGTCTCCGGCACTGTTGATACCGTTACTGGCCTGGTGCCCGGGCTTCCCGAGTTGCCTCTTGTGCAGGCGCCCCTCCCCCTTCCGTTGCCGGACGTGCTGCCCCTGCCGGAGCAGTTGCCGCCGCTCCTTCCGGAACCGCTGCCCGCCCCTGTGCCGTTGCCCGCGCCACTGCCCGACCTGCTGCCCGTTCCCGGCTCAACGCCGCTGCCCAACCTGCCACCGCTGACGACGCCGGCACCCGGCCAGGTGCCCACGGCGGCACCCAGCCTCCCGGCGTCGGACGGGACCATCCCTGCGATTCCGGGTTCGCTGTCCGCCAGTATCCCCGCTGTCCCCGCCGGACCGGCGGGGACAGCGGTCGGGCCCGGCACCCTGAGGTTCGGCTTCGCGCCTGCCCAGGACCGCGCCGGCTTTGCCTCGCCTCCCGGGGTAACGGCGGGCACTTCAGGCACAGACGGCGGGGCGGAGAATCCTGCCAGGCTGGATCTTCCGGCCGTGGCAAACGGGGCAGGAACGGGCAACACCGCGTCCGCCGGCTTCGAGGGCGCCGCCGAACTGTCCGGGCCCTGGCCTGCCCTCCCCGCAGGAACCTCTGGACCAAACCTGTCCGGCGCCGAGACGCCGCCGGCCAGCCCGTCCTACGACCCCGGGTCCTCACCCGACTGAACAGGTCACCTCTGCCCTCTTCGCGGCAGAACATGACCACCGCGCGCCACCGGCGCCCGGGTACCACGTTCAGTCAGGAGTAACTGTCATGTCCACCAACATCGCTGGGATCAACCGTGCCAAAGTCGTTTCGACCGTGGGCAACTGGCCGGACCCGATGCGCAGCCTCGGCTAAGGCCAAAGGTTGGGTGGGGCGGCGCTGGGGGCCGCCCCACCCACCCAGCCAGCCGGCACGCCTAATGGGGGCGGCACTGCCAGCCACATGCGGCCGGGGCCGGCCGCTGGAACAATGGCCCCATGAGCGCCATCATCCTGGGCTGGGATCCTGCCCGCTGGAACCGCTGGAACTACGCGGCCATTGTTGAACGGGTCGCCGTTGCCGGCCTGCACCTGGAGCCGTGGAGAATTGGCCGGAGCGTCGCCGAAGGCACTGACGCGTGGCTGCTTCTGCTGGGAGACCACAGCCCCGGCCTGATCGGTCATGGCGTTGTCTTCTCCGGACAGCCGGAGCTGGACGTCCCCTTGCAGACGGAGCCCGCAATCACGCCGGCTGGCCCCGAATTCACCGTGCAGGTGGCGTTTGACGCGCTCCTGCCGCTGGGCGACCACGTACCGGCAGGGGTCCTCCGGGAGGCGATGCCCGACGTCGCATGGGCCGGCCCCGAAACCACCGGCCTGGCACTTGAGCCCGGCCACGAGGCGACCATCCGCGCGCTCTGGGCCGACTACGGTCCGCTGCCGCAGTCCGACCCAACCCAACCGGTGCCCGGCACCTACCCCGGTGACGCCGTCGCCCGGATCGCGGTCAACCGGTACGAACGCGACCCCGAGGCGCGGCGGGCCTGCATCGCGCATCGGGGCATCAACTGCGCGGCCTGCGGGTTCTCCTTCGAAATGGCCTACGGCGAGGTTGGCGCCGATTTCATCCACGTGCACCACGTGGTGCCTGCGTCCCAACTTGGCAACGGCTACGTGATGGACCCGCTCACGGACCTGGTTCCGTTGTGCGCCAACTGCCATGCCATGGCCCACCACGGGGTCAGCTCGCCGCGGAGCGAGGCCGAGTTGCGGCGCATCATTGCCAACGCGGGCTACCTCCGTGGAACCACGGTGACCCCTGAACAGCTTGAGGCCCAGCGGGCCGCCCGCGAGATCCTCGGCCAATAGCCACGCTTGCAGTGGCTCCCGGCTGACGGACGGCGCCGCTGATCTGTTAACCCAACCTTTCCCTGCGCTCTACCCCCGCGACCCCGCACCGTCAGCCCGGGCGCCCACCGTGGAGGGGTGAGGATCGCAATTGTCGCTGAATCATTCCTGCCACTGATGAATGGGGTGACCCACTCCATCCTGCGCGTGCTGGAGCATCTGGAGGAGCGGGGCCACGAGGTCCTGGTCATTGCCCCCTCAACGCTGGACACCAGGGACACCGCGGTCCCCGAGGCTGTGCATGGTGCCCTGGTGCACCGGCTTCCCTCGGTCCCGCTGGCCGGCTACACAAACGTGCGCGTGGCGATGGGCGGTGTGTACCGGGTCAAGCGAATCCTTGCCGACTACGCACCGGACGTCGTCCATTTGGCATCACCTTTTGTCCTGGGCTGGCGGGCGGTGCAGGCTGCACACCAGCTCGGCATCCCCACGGTCGCCATCTACCAGACCGAAGTCCCCAGCTACGCCGCCCGGTACGGTGTGCCGTTCCTGGAGAACTGGGCCTGGAACCGGGTGGAGAACATCCACCTGCTGGCCAGCCGGACACTGGTCCCGTCCACCTTCGCCCTGAACCAGCTCCGCGGCCGCGGCATTCCGCGCGTGGACATGTGGCGGCGCGGAGTGGATACGGCCCGGTTTTCGCCCGGAAAGCGCGACGACGGATGGCGGGCTGCCGTCGCGCCCGGCGGGGAGCGGATCATCGGCTATGTGGGCCGCCTGGCGATCGAGAAACAGGTGGAGGACCTCGCCGCACTGGCCGGCGTGCCCAACGCGAAGCTGGTGATCGTGGGTGACGGCCCGCAGCGGTCGGCCCTGGAGGAAGCCTTGCCGGATGCAGTGTTCACCGGTTTCCTGGACGGCGAGGAGCTGGCGCGGACGGTGGCGTCGTTCGACCTTTTTGTCCACCCCGGTGAGTTCGAAACCTTCTGCCAGACCATCCAGGAGGCCATGGCATCGGGCGTTCCCGTGGTGGCCACCGGACGCGGCGGTCCCCTGGACCTGGTGGAAAACTCCCGCACGGGGTGGCTGTACCAGCCCGGTGACCTGGCCGGGCTGCGGGGGCATGTGATGGACCTGATCGGCGACGACGCCAAGCGCCGCGCGTTCGCAGCGGCAGCACATGCCTCGGTCCAGGACCGGACGTGGCCTTCGCTCAGTGCCGAACTCGTGCGGCACTACCGCTCCGTGGTCACCGGCGAACCCTGGGTTGAGGTGGGCCCACGCCCGCCGGGTTCCCTGGCCGAGCCTGCGAGGTCAGGGAACGGGTGGGGACTGTGAGGATCTCGGTCATCGGCTGTGGCTACCTCGGCGCTGTCCACGCCGCTACCCTCGCGTCGATGGGCCACGCGGTGGTGGGCATCGACGTCGATGCCGCCAAAGTGGACCACCTCAGCCGCGGTTTGGCTCCCTTCTTTGAACCTGGCCTGGACGAACTGCTCCGGGACGGGCAGGCCACCGGCCGGCTGACGTTCTCCACGGACTTCGCGGATGCCGCCCGCGCGCAGGTCCATTTCCTGTGTGTCGGTACGCCGCAGTCCAAAACGTCCGACGGCGCCGACCTCACCTTCCTGGTGACCGCCACGAAGGCGCTGCTTCCGCACCTGGCGAGGGGCGCCGTCGTCGTGGGCAAATCCACCGTCCCGGTGGGCACTGTGGACATGCTGCGCGGCATCATGGCGAGGCGGGCCGACGTGCTGCTGGGCTGGAACCCGGAGTTCCTGCGGCAGGGCACGGCGGTCAAGGATTCGCTGGTTCCGGACCGGCTGGTCTACGGCGTGGCAGGAGGGCGGGCCGCCGCCTTCGATCCCGCAACCCGTGCGCCGCGGGGCGTGACGGCCGCCCTGGATGCGGTCTACGAGCCGCTGCTCACTGCGGGCATTCCGCGCCTGGTCTCCAACTTTGCCACCGCGGAGCTGATCAAGTCGGCCGCCAACGCGTACCTGGCCACCAAGGTCAGCTTCATCAACGCGATGTCCGAACTGTGCGATGCCGCCGGCGCCGACGTCACCGAGCTCTCCGAAGCGATGGGGCTGGATCCCCGGATCGGCAGCCGGTACCTTCATGCGGGCTTGGGGTTCGGCGGCGGCTGCCTGCCCAAGGACATCCGCAGCTTCCGCTCACAGGCCGAAGCGCTGAAGGTGGGTTCGGTGGACGAGTGGATGGGTGTGGTGGATGCCGTCAATCTGGGCCAGCGTTCCCGCACCGTGGAGCTGGCCCGTGAACTCTGCGGGAACCTGGCCGGGCGCACTGTCACTGTCCTGGGTGCCGCTTTCAAACCGGATACTGACGACATCCGGGACTCCCCCGCGCTGGACGTTGCGGCCCAGCTCGCCGCGGCCGGCGCCCACGTGACCGTGACGGACCCGAAAGCCATCAACAGCGCCTGGATGCGCTACCCCCAGCTGCGGTTCGAGGTATCCACGCAGCGCGCGCTTGAGGGTGCCGAGCTGGTGCTGCTGCTCACCGAGTGGGAGGAGTACCGGCGCCTGTGCCCGGCTGTTGCCGGCGGGCTGGTCCGCCGGAGGGTGGTGCTGGATGCCCGGAATGTCCTGGACACGGCGGCGTGGCAGGCAGAAGGCTGGGTGGTCCGGGGCCTGGGACGGCAGTCCCTGCCCCACCCCGCCGCAGCCCTGATGTGAAAGTTCCACGCCGGGGTCCCCGGAACCCTCTGATGTAAGAGTTTCACGCCGGGCCCGCCGGAACCCTGCCAGATCGCCGGAAGGGAAGGGCGGGCCCGCACGGTTCCGGCGACCCCGGCGAATGTAATTAGGGTTGCCGGGAACCAATTGTCGCCTTTTTGATATCGGGGAATCCTTGCGGTGTAGTAAGCACACTGATTGAATTGGATGACCGGGGTGAGGCGTCGGCACCACTTATCGAAAAGGAAGTGTGATCATGGGAATTCTTGGATTTCTCATTTTGGGCCTGATAGCTGGAGCAATTGCCAAGGCCATCCTGCCCGGCAGGCAAGGAGGAGGCTGGCTCATCACCCTCGTCCTGGGCGTCGTCGGTGCAATCCTGGGCGGCTGGATCGGCTCCCTGATCTTCGGCGGCGGACTGGCTGAATTCTTCGACCTCCGGACTTGGCTGCTGGCCATCCTGGGCTCCATCATTGTCCTGCTTATCTACGGCATGGTTACCAGGCGCGGCAGCCGCGTCTAACCGCTACCTAACAATGCCAAGGCGTCGTACCCCGAGACGGGGGCGGCGCCTTCGCTGTGTCGGCATATTGTTCCCGGAAAGGCAGGAAAGCGATTCCATCTGCCGCATTGATATCCAGGATCCGCACTTTATGATGTGCGTGGGGGTGGTTACGTCATGGCGGGTTCCGGACGGCACAGCGAAGATTTGTCCGCTGAGGATTTTGGCGATGACGCTGACGCCGCAGGAAGGTCGCAGTCAAAGGGCCTCCCTGTCGTTGCGGGAGCATCCGCAGGCAGCAGTGCCATGTTCGATGCGAGCCCCGATGCCCTCCTGGCGATAGCCGAAGACGGCAGCATCCGGATCGCCAACGCCGCCGCATCCCGGCTGTTCGGCGTGGCGGAGGACAAGCTGGTTGGCAGTGACCACCGGGCATTGCTGTCTGCAGGCTTCCGGAACGAAGTCGCACAGATCTTCCGGCACCTCCAGGGCCCGGAGCCGGTCCAGCCGCGTGAAGTCTTCGGGGTCCACAGCGACGGCACCGAGTTCGCCGCCGAGATGGCCGGCTCGCTCCTTGGATCCCCGGACGGACCCCTGCTGCTGGTGTCCATCCGCAGCACGTCGCACCGGAAGGCAGCGGACGCAGACCTGCGTGAGGCCATGTCACTGCTGACGGCAACCCTTGAATCCACGGCAGACGGCATCCTGGTGATCAGCTCGGACGGCAGCGTAGCGGGCTTCAATGACCAGTTCCTGCAGATGTGGGGCATTCCGCCTGAGCTTTTGGAGGGCGACAGTGGAGAACCCGTTATGCGCCTGATCGTCTCCCAGGTGAAGGATCCGGAGACCTTTACCAGGCGGCTCTCCGAAGTTGAGGACAGCCCCGACTCGGCAAGCCAAGACGTGCTGGAGTTCAAGGACGGCCGGACTTTTGAGCAGTACTCCCGGCCACGGCGCCTCGGCGAAAGGATCGTGGGCCGGGTGTGGAGCTTCCGCGACGTCACCCCTCGCCGGAAGGCCCAGGAGCAGGCACAGCAGGCCATGCAGGACCTCGCCGCACAGGCCGAGCAGCTCCGGGCCCTGGCCTTCCAGGACTCCCTGACCGGGCTGGCCAACCGGGCAGTCTTCAACGACGGCCTGGCAACTTCCCTGCGCGAGCCCCGCCTCAAGACCGTGGATGTCCTGCTGATCGACCTGGACGACTTCAAGGAAGTCAACGACATCCTGGGCCACCAGGCCGGCGACGACATGCTGGTGGAGGTGGCGCGCAGGCTCCGCGGCTGCGTACCCACGGCGGATGTGGTGGCCAGGCTGGGCGGGGACGAGTTCGTGGTGCTGCTGACGGCCTGTCCCGACGCTGACGCCATTGCCGCCTGCATTGTCCGGTGCCTGCACGTGCCTGTAACCATCAGCGGCACGGTGTTCCGCCCCAGCCTGAGCCTGGGGATTGCGTCCGCCGGCTCGGAAGCCATCAGCCCGTCCGAGCTGCTGCGCCAGGCCGACATTGCCATGTACGCGGCCAAGGCGGCGGGCAAGAACCGTTTCCTGCGGTTCCATCCCGAAATGATGGCAGCCCTTGTGCATCGCACGAACATGGAAGCCGGGCTTCGGCTGGCCGTCCCGCGCGGCGAGATCTACGTCGCCTTCCAGCCCATCGTGTCGCCGCGGATGGGGCAAGTGGTGCAATTCGAGGCGCTGGCCAGGTGGGACCGCGGCGGCGAGCGCGTCCCGCCGTCGGTCTTTATCCCCCTGGCGGAGCGCAGCGGACTGATCAGCGAGATCGGGGAAGAAGTGATGGCGCTCGGCCTGGTGCAGCTGGCACCGTGGCTGAATGAAGACCCGTCACGGTCACTCGCGGTGAACGTCTCCGGGATGCAGCTGCAGTATGCCCACTTTGCCGACGGCGTCCTTCGCCTTGCCGAGGCCGCAGGCGTGGGCGCCTACCACCTCGTCCTCGAAGTCACCGAGAGTGTTTTTTTCGACGCCGACCCGAGCCTGATCAGGCAGCTGAGCAGCCTGCGGGAGGCCGGCGTCCGCGTGGCGCTGGATGATTTCGGCACCGGGTACTCCTCGCTGGGCCGGCTGCAGGAGCTCCCCGTGGATGCTGTGAAGATCGACCGGACCTTCGTGTCCATGGTGCGCACCGGTGAGGAGCGGCTTCCCATTCTCAGCTCGATGATCAACATGGCACACAGCCTGGGCCTGACCGTTACCGCCGAGGGCGTGGAGACGGCGCAGCAGGCGGACTACCTGACGGCGCTCGAGTGCGACTCCCTGCAGGGGTACCTCTTCTCGCTTCCGGAATTGGGGAGCCGGCTGGAGCTGGCCGTGCGGCAAGCGGAACAGGCGATCGACGCGCTGGACGGCCGGACGGGCCAGGCCTGAACAGCGGCCACGTGGCCTTAACAGGGCCCGGACGCGAACCCGAGCGAGGAGAATGGTCCCATGGACGTCGTTGTCATCGAAACAAGGCCGCTCGGTGACCGCAGCTACCTGATCCACGACGGGGAGGTGGCGCTGGTCATCGATCCGCAGCGGGACACCGACCGGGTGGAGGCTGCGGCGGCGGAAGCCAACGTCAGGATCACCCACGTTGCCGAAACGCACCTGCACAACGACTACCTGACCGGGGGCCTCATCCTGTCCCGCGCGCACGGCGCAACGTACCTCGTGAACGGAGCGGACGCCGTCGAGTATGAACGCCAGCCAATAGCCGACGGCGGCACGGTCCAGGTGGGACGGCTCACCGTCAGGGCGGTGGCCACGCCCGGCCACACCCACCACCACCTCAGCTACGTCGTGACCGACGGCGGGGAGCAGGCCGTGTTTTCGGGCGGCAGTCTCCTGTACGGATCGGTAGGTCGGACAGATCTGGTCAGTGAGGAGGACACCGAACAGCTGACCCACGCCCAGTACTCGTCGGTCCGCCGGCTGGCAGCAGAAGTAGGGCCGGACGCTGCCCTGTACCCTACGCACGGGTTCGGCTCCTTCTGTTCGTCCGGGCCGGCGTCGGGCGTCCAAGAGTCCACTATCGGCGAGCAGCAGGGCACCAACCACGCCTTCACGGATCCGGACGAGGACCACTTTGTGCAGGACCTCATCGCCAACCTCACCGCCTACCCGTCCTACTACGCACACATGGCCCCGGCCAACCGGAAGGGTCCCGGCCCCGCGGACCTTGCCGTGCCCGAGTCGCTCGATCCGGACGAACTCTCGCGCCGGCTGGCGGACGGCGAGTGGGTGGTGGACCTCCGCCGCCGGGTAGCTTTTGCCAGCAGCCATCTCCAGGGGTCCGTGAGCTTCGAGTACGGCCGCGGCTCCAGCTTCACCGCCTACCTGGGCTGGGTCCTGGCGTGGAACCGGCAACTGACCCTCGTGGGAGCCCGCGACGACGTCGCGAAAGCCATCAGGGACCTGTCCCGCATCGGCATCGACTCCCCCGACGCCGCCCTCGGAACGGAACCGTCGGCGCTCGCGCCCGGCACCGCCGTCGTACACTATCCGCGCGTGGACTGGGCCGGCCTGGAACGGGGGCGCAAAGTCGGGGACGTGGTGCTGGATGTGCGCCGGACGGACGAGTACGACGGCGGCCACATGGCCGGGGCGGTCAACATCCCGCTGCATGAGCTGCTGAAGCGGATGGCCGAGATTCCGGCCGGCACGGTGTGGGTGCACTGTGCCACCGGATACCGTTCCGGGGTGGCGGCCAGCCTGCTGCAGCGCGCGGGACGGGACGTGGTCCACGTGGACGCGAAGTACGGCCCTTCTTGAGCTGTGAGGGATATCATAGGGAAGCGTCTCCGCCCAGGTCTCGGGCGGGCCCAGGTCTCGGGTTTTATGGGTGACGGGCGCACCTATGGGGAGGGATCCGCGTGCCTCAGAAAGGTCTCCTGGAACATCGTCCCGCCACTGGCGGGAGTATGGCCAAACTGGGTTGGCTGATGGTGCCTGGTGCCGTGGTGCTGGGCGTTCTTGGACTGTTTTTTAGTGCCAACAGCGGCACTGCCGTAGCCATCGTGGCGGGGGATTTCGCCATCCTTACGGCTGCCCTGCTGGCCGGTTTCAGCTGTGGCCGCGCTGCCCTGCGCGGCGGCGCGAACGCCCGCGCCTGGACCCTCATGTCGGTGGCGGCCTATGTGTGGGCGGCCGGTATGGCCGTCTGGACGTACTTCGGCCTCGCCAACAACCATGTGTACCCGTTCCCCTCCCTGGCCGATGCATTGTTCCTCGCCTATTCCGTGCCGGCCGCCATCGCCCTCTTCAGCTTTAAGCGGCCCGGCGGCACCACGCGGGTGGGGCTGGTCCGGACTGCCCTGGACGCCGCTGTGATTGCCGGCTCCGTTTTGGTGATCAGCTGGTATACGGCGCTGGGCCCGGCCATAAGTTCCGAGGGCGACTTCCTGACCCGTCTGACCACCATGGGCTACCCCGTGGTGGATGTGGTCATGACGTCCCTGGTACTGGCCCTCGGGATGCGCCGGCAGCCCGGTGAACGGCTGCCGTGGCTGTGTTTTGGCGGCGGCCTGCTGGTCCTGACCATCACTGACAGCATTTACGTCAGGCTGACGTTCGACGGCGTCACGGGAGTCACCGGGTCTCCCCTCGCCCTTGGCTGGATCGGCGCCTTCCTCCTGATTGCGCTGGCACCGCTAGTCCCCTATGCGGAGAAACCCCGGCCGGACCGCAAGGCCTTTGCGCTGGCACTGGAGCTGCTGCCCTACGCACCGATCCTGGTGGCAGTTGTGACGGTGGCATCACCGTACGCCAACGAAATGAGTGCCTTCCTGCTGGTGGTGGCCAGAACGACTGTTGCCCTCATCCTGCTCCGCCAGGTCCTGATCATCATCGAAAACCTCACCCTCACCACCGGGCTGGAGCAGGAGGTGGCTGCCCGGACAGCAGAGCTCGAGGGGCTCGGCGCGATCGTCAATTCCTCCACGGACGCCATCCTGAGCACCACGCCGGAGGGCATCATCACGAGCTGGAACCCGGGAGCGGAGCGGCAGTACGGCTACACGGCCGAGGAGGTAGTCGGCCGCGACGCGCGTTTCCTGCTGCCGCCGGGCAACCCCTACAGCGACGATGAGGTGTTCGAGCAGCTCCGCGGCAGCGGCGAGGCCGTAAGCTTCGAGACCGAGCACCTGCGGAAGGACGGGACGGTGATCCCGGTATCTGTGACCATCTCCCCTATCCGCGAGGCGGGGAAGGTGCGTGGGATCGCAGTCATTGCCAGGGACATCACCCTGCGCCGGGCAGCCGAACAGGAACTGCAGGCTGCCCGGGTGGCGGCCCTGGAATCCAGCAGGCTTAAATCCGAATTCCTGGCCACCATGAGCCATGAGATCCGCACCCCCATGAACGGCGTGGTGGGGCTGACTGCACTGCTGCTCGAGACGCCGCTGGACGAGACACAGAAGCAGTATGCGCAGGGTGTCAAAGGAGCCGGTGAGGCGCTGCTTGCCCTCATCAACGACATCCTGGACTTCTCCAAGCTGGAGGCTGGCAAAGTGGACCTGGACGTCCGGCCGTTCGACCCGCGCGTCCTCGTGGAGGAGGTGGCGGGCCTGCTGACCGAACCTGCGCAGGTCAAGGACCTGGAGCTCATCGCCTACTGCGAACCCGGCGTTCCGGCCAGGTTCCACGGCGATTCGGGCCGGATCCGCCAGATCCTTCTGAACCTCGCCTCGAACGCCGTGAAATTCACGGCCGCCGGCGAGGTGTCCATCCGGGTGAAGGTGGACACGCCGGACGCCAAGTCCGGAGCCACGGCGATGGTCTACTTCGAAGTCCGTGACACCGGCATCGGCATCGATCCCGCCCACCATGCACGGCTGTTCGAGTCGTTTTCACAGGCGGATGCCTCCACCACGCGCCGTTACGGCGGCACTGGCCTGGGCCTGGCCATCTGCCGCCGGCTGACCGAAGCCATGGACGGCGAAATCGGGCTGGACAGCGTCCCGGGAGAGGGCAGTACCTTCTGGTTCCGGATCCCGCTTCCGGTGGCGCCGCCGTCCACCGATCCGCTGCCCGCGGCCGGCTTCCTTGCCGGCCTCAGGGTGCTGGTGGTGGACGACAACGCCACCAACCGCCTGGTGCTGGAGTCCCAGCTGCGTGGCTGGAAGCTGCAGCCGGAGGCAGTTCCGGACGCCGAGGCGGCCCTGGCCCGGGCACGCGCGGCAAAAGCGGCTGGGGAGCCGTTCGACCTCGCCGTGCTGGACCTGTGCATGCCGGACACCGACGGCCTCGAACTGGCCCGCAAAATTAAGGCCGACGCCGGGCTGGCGGACATCGAGCTCATCATGCTCACCTCCAGCATGCAGGTTGACGCGGCGGAGATTGCCGGCTCGGGGGTTCGCGAATGGCTGATGAAACCGGTGCGCAGCTCCGAGTTCTACAACCGCCTGGTGCGCCTGATGTCCACCGGTAAACATGCCGCGCCCGCCGCAGCGGTTGCTCCTTCTTCACTGAAGCCGGCCCCTGCGGAGCCGTCTGCCGCTGGGTTTCCCGCGGATAGGTTGTCCGCGGATGGGTCGTCCGCGGGTGGGTCGTCCCCTTGGGAACTGTCCCGCGGCCGCATCCTGGTGGTGGAGGACAACGGGGTGAACCAGCTCGTGGCCCGCGCTTCCGTGACAAAGCTCGGCTACGCGGTGGACGTGGTGGCGGACGGTGCCCAGGCTGTTGCAGCTACCGCCCGCAGCCAGTACGCCGCTGTCCTCATGGACTGCCACATGCCCGTCATGGACGGTTTTGAGGCCACCCGGGTCATCCGGGGCCGCGACGGCAAGCACAGCCGCCTCCCCATCATCGCCATGACGGCCGGCGCCCTCGACGGCGACCGGGAACGCTGCCTTGCCGCGGGCATGGACGACTACCTCGCCAAACCGGTGGACGCCGCGGAACTGGAAGCTGCGCTCGCCCGCTGGGTTCCCCGCCAGGCGCCCCAGCTGCTGGCCGTCACGGGCGGACGGCCGCCGTCGGTCGATCCGGACCGGCTGGCCGTGCTGCGCGACCTCGGTCCTGAGGACGGCCTGGGCCTGCTGCCGGCTGCCGCGGAGGCGTTCCGGAAAGACGCTCCCCAGCGCCTCGCGGCGCTGCGGGAGTCTGTGCACAACGGCGGCGGGCCCGGCCTGGCCCAGGCCGCGCATGCACTGAAGGGCGCAGCGGCCAACATCGGGGCCACCGCCGTCGCCGCCCTGTGCGGCGAGCTGGAGGAGATGGGGCGCAGCGGTACGCACGACGGCGGCGCGCAACTGGTCAGCCGGCTTGAAGCCGAGCTCGTGCACGTGGACCGTGAACTTGATGCGGCATTGGAGGTGGCGCAGTGAAAGTTCTGGTGGCCGACGACGATCCGGGTTCGCTGCTGGTGGCAAGGGCCGCCGTCGAGCGTTACGGTCATGACTGCCTGGCAGCAGCGGACGGGGACGAGGCCTGGGCCCTGTACCTGGAGCACCAGCCGGACGTTGTGGTCACTGACTGGATGATGCCGGGGATGGACGGACTGGCGCTGTGCCGGGCCATCCGGGCGCGGGCTGCGGACCTGTACACGTACGTTGTGCTGCTGACCTCGCAAGGGTCCCGGGAGGACGTACTCGCGGGGCTGGAGGCCGGCGCGGACGACTACGTCACCAAGCCGCTGGACCCGTTCGTGCTGCACGCGCGGCTGCTGGTGGCGCTGCGGGTCACCACGCTTCACGCCGACCTGGCGCATTACCGGAAGGTGTTGTCGCAGCAGGCAAGGACGGATCCGCTCACCGGACTGCACAACCGGCTGAAGCTGTCCGAGGACCTGGAGCAACTGCACGCCCGGAGCCAGCGCTATGCGGAGGAATACTGCGTAGCCATGTGCGACGTGGACAACTTCAAAAGCTACAACGACATCTACGGGCACCAGGCGGGCGATCTCGCGCTGCGGGCCGTGGCGGCCGCACTCGTGGGCGCGGCACGAAAGAGTGACGGCGTCTACCGGTACGGCGGCGAGGAGTTCCTGCTGGTCCTGCCGAACCAGTCGCGGCTGGGCGCGAAGGCATTTATGCAGCGGGCGCTGGACTGCGTGCGGGACCTGGAAATTGCCCACTCCGGCGACCCCACGCGGCAGTTGACCCTGAGCGCCGGCATTGCTGCCTTCAGGGCGGATCACCAGGCTGACGCTGAAACCCTCCTGGGTGAAGCCGATGCTGCCCTCTATGCTGCCAAGGCGGCCGGCCGGAACCGGGTGGAACTGGCGCTGTAACGCCGCTGTGCCGGGTGGAGTTACGCCCGCCGTGGAAGACTTGCCGCTCTGACAGCCACCGCGCCTGTCGCGGCGTCCGGGTCGCTAACGCTGCGGGCTATCCTTTCCAAGGCTGCAACCTGCCGCCGCGTGAGCTGTTCGGTCTCCGAGCCGACCTCGCCGGTGAGCCATTGGAAAAGCAAAACCGGGGCGAAGCCGAATGCCATTACTACTGCAATGACGATTCCGCCAAGGTCATCAACCGAGACGTCGGCGTTGGCTGCAAGGAAGCGCCGGATAAGTAGGGCGGCTGCACAGACGGCGCCTGCAGCACTAAGTTGCCAGGCCAACGCCATCCCGACCGATGAGCCCAACGCGATGGCAAGTACTAACGTCGGGCCCGCCAACGTTTTTACAGATCGGAATCCGGCTATGGCCAGAACAACAGCAATGCTGGTCAACACAACCCAGGAGATCCCGGAGAAGAATTCTTCCCGCTGAGTCAGCCAGACATGTGCGGCGCCCAGCCCTGTGGCGGGCTCATCGGTAAAGAATGTCCACCACTTGCCAAGTTCCAGGACCGGCGAACCAGTCCCTCCGCTCAATGAGCCCGTAATCGTAGCAATCCCGAGGACGGAGACGGCAAAGCAATAAATGCTGGTGGGCCGCAGCTGAAGGTTTTGACTGATGGCCGCCACTGAACCAGAGATCACGATTTCCCCCTTTTGTGAAAGCGCCGCGGCCCAAGGGCCTAGGCACTGACTGACTTTCCGGGGGAAGCCTATGCAGGGGCACAGACATTACCGTCTGGCTACGCGGCTTTCTTGCGCTGCTTCGTCTGGGCAGGCTTCTTGAGCGGCTGGCTCTTTGCCTGGTGGTTCTTCGCCGCTGCCTGGCTCGGTGCCTGGTGGTTCATGGCCGGTTGCTTGGGTGCAGGATTGCCATGCTGTGCAGGGCGTCCCTGTTCAGGCTTTACGGCTGCAGGTTCGGACTCCAACGCGGCTGCAGGCTCCGCTGCGGGCTCGGACTCCAACGCGGCTGCGGGCTCGGATGCAGGTTCGGACTCCAGCGCGGCTGCAATCTCGGGCTCTTCCGCCAGGGTAACCTCGTCTGGCAACTCTGCTTCGGCCTCGGCGACAGCCTGCGCGTACTGCCGGTTGCGCTGCCACCGGCGGACGATGTTGAGGGCGGCGAGGACCCCTGCGAGCGGGGTCAGCACTGCGGCGGCGTAGACGAACAGCATCCACGTCAGCGTGGCCATGGGCGGCTGGTTGTTGTTCAGCAGCGACAGGCCGCCGAACATGGCAATGGTCCAAAACAGCACCACCGCCAGCAGCACCGTGGCAGCAGGAAAATACTCGTTCTTCACAATCTTCTTCAGGGTTTCCATGCACTTCCTCCTGCCTGGCCGGGGGCTGCGGCGACAGGCCGCATCAACACCAGTATGGGGCTGCCGGGGCGCGGATCCCGGCAACACGCAGGCGGTGGTGACGAACCTAACTCCGGACCGGATTGGGAAAGGATTTCCTTGACCCTAAACTCCGCCCTAAATGCGTGATTTATCGGCGGCGGCGGAATGGCCAAGGCCGGATTCACGCGGGTGGCGGGTGCGCGCCGAGCCAAAAGTTACGCATACCGGTCAGCGTCCTAGGAGGGTGTCACGTCCGCGGGCACTTTCCCTGCCGCAGCTCCCCGGACGCTGACTGAGCCGCTGGAGTGGCAGAACTCGCACCTGATTGAGGGACCGTTGGAAGATTTCGTGGCGGAGCTGAAGCAGCGTGACGGCGGCGAGATCGCTGTATGGCAGCATTTCCGTCACCCGCCAGCTGCTGTTCGCCGGGCTGCTGGACGCGCTGACCCTCATGACCCACCCGGTAGTGGCCGGCAGCGGGCGGGTCGGTGCCTAGAGTGGGGATATGCCTGATTCTTCATCTCTGCTGACAGTTCGCCGTGCCATCGTCTCCGGGCCGGTTCCGAGCAGGTTGGACTCCTCGTTGGGGCGTACCTCCGGCAGACGGAACGTGAGAAGGGAGCGAACTTGTCACTTCCGCCCCTTGAGCAGGAGGAGGAACTCCCTCCGAAATATCAGGCCGAGGTCGATCATCCCGAGTCCGCCTTCGAGAACGCGTCGGTGTACTTGGCCGAGATCCATGACGAAGCCGTCGGTGTTGCAATCGCCAAGGAAGTCGGGGCCGCTACGGAGATCAAGCGGCTCTGGTCCGACCCGCAGGTACGCGGTCGAGGCGTAGGCTCCGCGCTGCTCGATGCCGTCCTGCGGGAAAGCCCTGGCGTGGTGCGCCTCTCGGTATGGGATTGGCGGACCCAGGCGAGGCGGCTGTACGAATCTCGAGGGTTCGTCGCTGTGCCCTCGTGGGATGAACGGCCGGGGCTCGTGTGCATGGAACGCGCCGCCAGTGGCCCTGGGGAGGGTTCGACGGCATGAGCGCCGGGCAAACGCGGCCACCAAGCCCTACCCCCTGTTCCTTTCCAGTGCCTCCCCAATGATCCGGGCGCCTTCCGGGAAGGCGCCCGGATTGGTCCCCGAATAGTTGAGCCGGATGAACGGGCCCGCCGGTTCGGCCGGGAACCACTCATTGCCGCCTGCGATGATGACGCCGGCGGTTTCGCAGTCGCGGGTCAGCCGGTCGAGATCGGTCCCGTCCGGCAGGCGCACCCACAGGTTCAGGCCGCCCTTGGGCACCTGCTCGAGGTGAGCCTGCGGTGCGTGCCGGCGCAGGCTGGTGACCAGCAGGTCGCGCCGGGATTCGAGCTGGTGGCGGAGGCTGCGAAGGTGCGTCTGCCACCCGGGCTGCGTGACGACGTCGAGCGCTGCCGCCTGCAGCAGCCCGCTGACGTACATCGACTCGGCCGCCCGGTCCGCCAGGATTCGTTCCCGGGCAGGGCCGCGGGCAATCACCGCAGCGACGCGGATCGACGGCGACACACTCTTGGTCAGCGAGCGCAGGTAGACAACGTGGCCGGAATCGTCGCGGGAGGCGACGGGCACGGGATTGGAGGTGATGCCGAAGTCGTGCGCCCAGTCGTCCTCCACCAGGAACGCACCCTTCGCGCGTACCACGTCCAGGACCTGTTCGCGCCGCTCGGCTGACCACTGGGCTCCGGTGGGGTTCGCGTAGTTGGGCTGGGCGTAGAAGAGCCGCGCGCCGGTCTCCTCAAAGGCCCGGGCGAGTTCCGCCGTGTCCGGTCCGTCCGGTCCGCTGGGCACCGGGACAACCCGGACGCCCGCCTGGGCGGCAGCCAGGATCGCACCCCAATAGGACGGCGATTCCATCAGCAGCGGCTGCCCGCGGCCCGCGAGCGCGCTGAAAATGGAGCTGAGCCCGCTTTGGCTTCCGGGAAGTACGACGACGTCACTCGGGTTCGGCGGTGTGGTCCCGGCCGGCGTCGAGGCACCGAGTTCGTGGGCGAACCATGACTGCAGTTCCGGCATGCCTGCCGCGGGCGGACGGGACAGCGCTGCATCGCCGCGGGCCGCGCGGGCGAGGGCAGCGCGCACCAGCCGTTCCGGCAGGAGTTCGCGGTCCGGGTAACCGGAGTGGAAGGAGATGGCGTCATTGGGCACGTTGCGCATGGTGCTGGAGGCCGGGGGCAGCGGCGCCAGCGGGGACCGGAGGGCCGCCGTCTGCCAGCCGTAGTCGGATGGGCGCGCGGTCCGGACGGCCCGCACAAAGGTTCCGACTCCGGGCCGGCTCTCGATCAGGCCCTGGGCGGTGAGGGTCTGCAGGGCTTTCTGGACGGTGACGGGACTTGCCTGGTACTCGGCCACGAGCGACCGGGTGGACGGCAGCTTCGCACCGGGCGCGGCCAGGGCGATCCATTTTTTCAGCTGCGCCACAATCCGGGAACTGCTATCGTTGTTCATGAGAGACAATAGTAGCGCTACTCTACTTCGGCGCCCAGTGTTATCGCAGCCCCAGCCCTCCGGCCTCTGGCTGGGCCTCATCGGAGTAGCAGCCTTTTCGTTCACAGTTCCGTTCACCAGGGTCGCGGTCGCGGGCCTGGATCCGCTGTTCATCGGCTCCGGCCGCGCTGTAGTGGCCGCCATCCTCGCAGCCTTCGCCCTGGCACTCACCCGGCAGCGGCTCCCCCGCGGCGTGCAGTGGGCGCGGCTCGCAGTGGTGGCCGCCGGCGTCGTCGTCGGCTTCCCGCTTCTTACGTCCTTCGCGCTCACCACTACTCCGGCCAGCCACGGCGCCGTGGTCATCGCCCTGCTCCCGGCCGCGACGGCGACGGCGGCAGTCCTCCGCGGGCGTGAACGTCCGCCGCTCGCGTTCTGGCTCATCACCGGGGCTGGAGGGGTGGCAGCCATCGCGTTCGCAGCCATGCAGTCCGGCTTCGGACAGCTGCACTGGGCGGACCTGCTGCTCCTCGGTGCCGTGCTGGCTGCGGCCATCGGCTACGCGGAAGGCGGCCTGCTGGCCCGCGAACTCGGCGCCTGGCAGACCGTGTCCTGGGCGCTGGTGCTCGCGTCGCCGCTGATGGTGCTGCTGACGGCGGTGTCCGTGGTGCAGGAGCCGCCCACCGCAACGACGGTCCAGTGGCTGGCGTTCGCCTACCTCGGCGTCGTGAGCATGTTCCTGGGCTTCTTCGCCTGGTACCGCGGCCTGGCCATCGGCCCCATCGCCCAGGTCAGCCAGATCCAGCTCATCCAGCCGGTGCTGACCATCTGCTGGGCAGCCCTCCTGCTCGGCGAGGCCCTCACGTGGGGGACCATCGTGGGCGGCCTGGCCGTCATTTTCTGTGCGGGCGCCGCTGTCCGGGTCCGGCTCAAGCCAGTCCCTGCCCAGCCTGCCACCCACGCCACCAAAACCCTCCAGCCCGCAAAGGACTAGCACCATGTACGTTCCAGCCCACTTCGAAGCCGGCCCCGAGGCCATCCGAAACCTGCTCATCCGCCCCGGCGCAGCCAACCTGGTCACCATGACCTCCCAGGGCCTGCTGGCTACGCTGCTGCCTTTTGTCTACGATCCCGACGCCGGTGAGCACGGCGCGCTCCAGGGGCACCTGGCCCGGAACAACGCGCAGTGGTCCGAGCCTGCCACCGGGGAGTCACTGGTGATCATCCAGGGCGCAGACGCATATGTGTCGCCGTCCTGGTACGCGTCGAAAGCCGAGCACGGGCGCGTGGTGCCCACCTGGAACTACTCCACGGCGCACGTGTACGGCAACCTGGTGATCCACGACGACCCGGCCTGGCTCGCCGGCCAGGTCAGGCGGCTCACCGGCGTCCACGAAGCCGGCTTTGACCACCCGTGGAGCGTGGACGACGCGCCGGAGCGCTACATCTCCGGCCAGCTGCGCGCCATCGTGGGTGTTGAACTGGTCATCACGCGGATTGAGGCGAAGGCCAAACTGAGCCAGAACCGGCCCGACGCCGACATCGACGGCGTGGTGGCCGGGCTCAGCTCCCGTGGGCACTCGGCGAGCGCCGCCGACGTGGAGCGGGCACGGCCGTCCCGCTTTTAGGCGGGCCAGCCGGCGCCACCCATCGGCCGGCGTGCTGCCGGCGGCATCCGCCCTCCCGGCAACAAGGCCGACGGCGGCACTTCCGTGGGTGCCGCCGTCGGACCCTTCACAGACTCCTACGGAGTTGCGGTGGACGTTCCGGACGTTGTGGGTGAGGGGCTCCGCGTGCCGTCCGTTGCGGTGCCGGTAGGCGACGCGGTTGTTGTGGGGCTCAACGTGCCTGTCGGGGAACCGGTGGAGGTGCCCGTCGGGGAAGCGGTGGACGTGCCCGTCGGCGAAGCGGTGGCCGTGCCGCCGTCAGCCTTGGCGAGGACCTCATCCACCAGGTCCTCGAGTTCCTTCTGGTCGTCGTCGCCGAGGTCCGCACCACCCTTGGTGGCGATGACCAGAAGCCTCCCCTCAGCGGCGGAGACCTGCATCAGCATCTCGTTGGTGCCCTGCCCCCGGGTGCTCACCGTGGCGAAGGTTTCCTCTCCGTCCGTCTCGGCCCGCAGTTCCTCGCTGGACACGTCGTAGCGCTCGCCAAGTGCTTCAACGCTGAAGTTGGCGCACTGGTCCATCTTGCCGCTGATCTCCCGGAGAAGTTCGACGGCGTCTGCGCCTTCGCTGCCCGACTGGGCAGACAGGGTACGCGGCTGGGAACTCTCGGAGATGGCAACTGCCACATCCCCGTCGTCGACCTTGTCCAGCAGCCCGGCGGTGGCTATTGACTTGCAGTCCTCAGGATCCACCTTCGCCGTACTCATCAGGAGGTTGGCGATGTTGCCGCCCTGGTCCACCTGGTCCTGTGAATAGAGCTTGAGTTCATTGCCCTCCGCGTCCCGCATGCCGGCGATGAGGCCACGCAATTCGTCTTCGGTGTAGACCTTGTCCTCGGCTGCCGCACTGGTGGTGGCGGTGGCTGTGGGTGACGTTCCCTGTCCGTCCCCTCCCCCGGTACAGGCCGCCAAGGCCAGAACGCTTGCGGCTGCCAGCCCCAACGCTGATGTGCTGCGCATCAAACCACTCCTCAGTAAATAGGAAGCTTGCTTACGAATTTCCAGACTAGAGGATTTTCGACGGTTGCGCAGCCCTTCGTCAGGAGAGTCGCCGCTGCCGGCTCCTCCGGTCACTCCTCCGCGCCCGCAGCCGGGCTCGACCTCGCCTGGCTGGAAGAATAATTCTAAGCATGCTTATGATGTGATCGTGTCCGGATAGGACAGCTGCCAACCAGAGGAGGAAACACCATGGGACTGGGCGACAAGATCGAGAACGCTGCCGAGAAGGCAGGCGGCAAAGGCAAGGAAGCTGCCGGCGAGGCGACGGGCGACGACAGTCTGCGCGCCGAAGGCCAGACCGACCAGGCAAAGGGCGATCTGAAACAGGCCGGCGAGAAGGTTAAGGACGCCTTCAAGAAGGACTGACCGAACAACGGCGAAGGGTGCACCTCTGACAATGGGGTGCACCCTTCGCAGTGTCCGGGTGCAGTTCCGGCTTTCGGCCTGATTGTCCCGTGGGCAGGGGAACGGGTTAGCCTCAACTGGGCAGTCCTAGAGAATCGCGGTAACTGTGGACATCATGAGCGGCATCAGCCTTGACTGGCTCAAGGCACTTACGTGGATCTTTGCCATCGCCACCGGACTGCTGCTGGCCCTCTGGCGCCAACGCCGGCTCCATCTGGCCGCACTCGCTTCCGTGATCGTTTTTGCGGTGACAAACGCCGGCGCAGGCATCTACGTCCTGAATCATGTTGGCGATCCCCGCTGGGGCAGCAAAGCCGAGGACCGCATCAACGCTCCCACGCTCACCGAGACCCCCATGGTCGGACGTTTTCTGGGTTCCCTGGAGGACGCTATTCGCGGAGTGGCTGACAGCGTCAACCAATTTGTCGACTTCCAGGCAGCTCTTCCGGTGGCCATGGAATTCTTCGTCGCAGCAGGTTGGGCGTTAGCTCTTGCCGTGCCACTGGGGCTGGCCGCCCTCATTGTCAGCTACGCCGACGCAAGACGCCGTAAAGCCGAATTCCTCAAGTACAAGCTCCAGGTTGAGGAGCTCAAGAGTGAGCTCGAAGAGATCAAGCACCACCTTGGATATCCACCCCGGGAAGAGAGCGGATCCTCCTAGGACCGCAGCTCACGCGTTACCCCGGCCTGCCCAACTGGGTAGCAGCAGATGTCGGTATGAGCCCTCATAACGACATCAGCTGCTACCTAGTTGGGGACTAGGCTGGGCGGCCGGAAGCCACCGTGGCAGCCAGGGCCTCGATGTCCCGGGGTGTGGTGCGGCAGCAGCCTCCCACGATGCGGGCACCGAGCTCCCGCCAGGCACCGGCCCCGGCTGCAAGGCCGTCGTGCCGGGCTTTGAACGCTTCACCGGCACCCGATTCCCCGGCCTTGCCCGGTGCGGCTGCCCAGGTCTTGGTGGCGGGGTCGTAGCTTTCGCCGGAGTTCGGGTACGTCACCAGCCGCTTGGAGCCCGCCTCTCCGAGTGCCGCCAGGGCTGCCGGGACCAGGTGCAGCGGCACGCAGTTCACACCCACCGCCACCACACGCGGCTCTGACCCGCAGAGCTCCGCCACCGCAGCCAGCGGAGTGCCGTCACTGATGTGCGCACCGTCCCGCAGCGAGAAGGAGAACCAGGATTCGACGTCGAACTCCCCCGTCAGTGCCAGCAGCGCCTCTGCTTCGGCAAAGGACGGCAGCGTCTCACAGGCCAGGAAGTCGGCTCCAGCCTCCAGCAGGGCGGCGATGCGGGGCCGATGGAAGTCCTTGAAGGCTTCGGCGTCCAGGACGTAGTCCCCGCGGTACTCCGAGCCGTCCGCGAGGTAGGCGCCGTAGGGTCCCACTGACCCCGCGACCAGCAGCGGCCCGGCGTCCGGATGGCCGGCACGGTGTTCGCGCCGGGCATCGTCTGCCAGTCTGACCGAGAGCCTGACCAGGTCCAGTGCCGCATCCTCGGCAAGCCCACGCTTCGAAAACCCCAGCGGCGTGGCCTGGTAGCTGGCGGTGGTGGCCACGTTGGCGCCGGCCTCGAAGTAGTCGCGGTGCACATCCCGGATCAGCTGCGGCTGCTCCAGCAGGACCTTGGCCGACCACAGCGGGTCATCCAGGCTGCAGCCGCGCGACTCCAGTTCGGTGGCGAGGGCGCCGTCGGCCGTGAGGTAAGCCCCGGCATCAAGCAGCCGGGACAGCGTGGTGTTGCGGGGCATGGCGTGAGCTCCGAAAGTGGGCGGGAAATGGTGTTGTGTTCATCATAAGCAATTGGCGATGCTGTTAATGAGCATGACGAACGGTGACCGGGCCGGCTCCGGGCGGCTCCACTAGACTCTGGCCTATGTCGAAAACCTCCAGCATGGGCCGTGGCATGATGGCCATCCTGGTCTTGGGTGCACGGCATGGGGCCGGACTTCCCGGCGGCACCGCGGCCGGGGTCGCCGCGGACCTGGGCAGGGACCGCAGCCAGGTGTCACGGAGCCTCCGCAGCGGCGAGCAGGAGGCATTCCTCCGCAGGACCGCCGAACGGACCTACGCCCTGGACTGGTCCATCATGACCGACGCGCAGCAGCTGACGGCGCGGAGGCTGCACACAGACGGCACCGTGGCGCTGGAGCAGCTGGCCCGCGAGACCGATGAGGGCTGCTTCCTGGGAGTGCTTCACGGCGCGAGCACCCTGACCATCGGCGAAAGCGTACCGGCCAGCAGCAACCTGGTGGGCTCATGGCTGGGCCGGCCTTACCCCGCATACTGCAGCGACGCCGGCCAGGCTGTGCTGTGGGAGTCGCCGGAAGCCGAAGTGCGGACGGTTTTCGCCGGCGTCGACTTTGTACGGCA
This sequence comes from Arthrobacter sp. B6, assembly GCF_001663775.1. GTDB lineage: Bacteria > Actinomycetota > Actinomycetes > Actinomycetales > Micrococcaceae > Arthrobacter. Next base: position 1,271,348 of record NZ_KV467168.1, read on the forward strand.
CGGCCCCAATACGCCGGCCGACGTCGACGATTTCCTCGGGCGGCTGGCCGCGGCGCGGGTGCGGGGTTACTCAGTGGTGGATGAGGAAGCGGAGCCTGGGCTCTATTCGCTGGCCGTCCCCGTCCGGGATTTCAAGGGCGATGTGGCGGCGGCGCTGCAGATCGTGGGCACCAAGGCGCGCCTGGAGCCGCGCCGGACGCAGTGCGCCGCGGCGCTGGTGGAACAGGGAAGATGGCTGGAGGCCAGGCTTGGCTACCAGCCTTCGGAAGGTGGCCGGGACTAGCGGTGGGGGCTTAGCGGGTTGCAGGCTTAGCCTGCGGCGGCGAAGGACGCGATGTTGTCCGCGGCGCCGCGCAGGACGGTGGCAATATCCGCGGCGTCATCGCCCACTTCGGCCCGCCGTCCCAGCACGCTGAGCGAAGCCAGGATGTGGTCGCCGGCGTTCCGGACCGGGACGGCCAGTTCCACGATGTCGTGCTCGAATTCCTCGTCGGAGGTGATGTAGCCGCGCGACAGGTCACGGCCCATCAGCTCCCAGACTTCCTCCACGGCGTGCGCCGCGCCGGGGCCGCCGACGCCGATGAAGTTCACCCCGCCCAGCAGCTGGTCCAGGGCAGGCCGGTCATGGTCCCAGAGCAAAGCCCTGCCGGCGCCGGTGCACCACACCGGTGTCACCATGCCCGGCGCAACGAAGCTGCCCAAGGCGGCGTCGTTACTGGAGGCGCGGAGCAGGATGGCCCGGAAGCCGTCCCGGACGGAGAGCCGCGCCCGCAGCCCCAGGGCGGAGACGAGCGACTCGAGTTCGGGCCTGGCCTCACGCACCCAGCCGGTGTTGAGCGAAGCGGCGAGGCTGAAGAACCGCGGCCCGGTCCGGAACGGTCCCCGGTCTGCCCGCTCCAGCAGACCCAGATCGCACAGTTCCTGCGCCAGCCGGGATACGCGGCTCTGGTCCATGTCCAGCTCCGCCGCCAGCTGGGAAACGCCCAACGGCTGCCGCGCGTGCTTCTCCCGGTCAACCACCAGCCGGACAATCCGGAGCCCCTGCGCTAATGATGACGCCTCGGCGGATGAATCCACGCGTCTTACCCCTTCCTGCCGGTGCCCGCCCTATTCTTCCACGGTGGCCTGAGCGGTCGCGGCCGCCGGGGCGGCCAGGGCGGTCACGGCGGCCTGAGCGGTCACGCAGGTGACATGGGCTGGACACCGGCCTGCCGCCGTCGGACCTTCCCCCCGCCTGACCGCTTCGGCGGTATGCGGCCAAAATAGTTCCCCCCATCATGGAACCGGCCAAGGTGACCGGACACTATGAGGTATGGGCGAAGAATCGGGTGTCTCGGACGAGGTGTTGTGGTGCCAGGTTGTCAACGGTGACGGCGACGCCTTCGGTGTGCTTTTTGACCGCCACCACGACCGGGTCTGGCGGCACGCCCTCAGTGTGCTGCGCCAGCCCCATGTGGCCGAGGACGTCACTGCGGTCGTCTTCTACGAGGCATGGCGCCGGCGGAGCAGTATCCGCATGGTGAACGATTCGATACTGCCCTGGCTGCTGGTTACGACGAACAACACCCTTCGTAACCACGTCCGCCAGCAACGCCGCTACAGGCACTTCCTCAGCCAGCTCCCCGCACCCGCAGACGAAACCGACATTGCAGAGCACATAGCGGACGCCGACGATACCCGTCACAAAACGTCCGCCCTGAGGGAAGCCTTCACCCGGCTAAGGCCACAAGAGCGGGACGTGCTGACGCTGTGCATCCTCGAGGGCCTGGGGGCCAAAGAGGCAGGCGCAGCCCTGGGCATCGCGGACGGAACTGTGAAGTCACGCCTCCACAGGGCAAAGTCCCGGCTCGGCGCCCTCTACAGCCAGATGGTGCAGGAACATGAGCCTGACGCTCAGGCAATTCTTGGACGGAGAACATCATGAACACCTCCCAATTCCAGTCCGACAGGCGTGAAGCCCTACGCCGGCAGCTCGTCGAACTGCCCACGCTCACCGGAGCAGAGGACCCGCTCCGATACAGGCCCGGCAAGGCGGCGCCCAGCCACCACCGCCGAAACCGCCGGGCCGGATATTCCGAGGCCACGGTGGAGGTCTCTCCGCCGGCACGTCCCAGGCCAACCCGGCGGGTTCTGCTCATGGCAGCGGCAGCGGCCGTCGGCGCGCTGGCTGTTGGGCAGATAAGCGTCACCGCGCAAAGCGCGCACGCAGCTGGGGTCCTGCGGGCAGCAGCGGACCAGTCCATGACTTTCGTCGATCCCGCGCCAGGTCCGGGCCAATACCTGCTCGTGCACACGCACGCCAACTGGCTCGTCTCCGGAATCGACGAGGCTGGGAATATGAAAAACAGCATGAACGCCCAGACAATCGACGTTTACCGGCCAAGCGACCCCGATGCGGACTGGGTCCTCAGGCGCGACTGGGGTGACGCCCACCCGGTGCCCATGGAGATTGAGGTCATCCGCGCGAAGGACGGACATTTCTACGGCGGCCCGTGGACCCTGATGTCAGACGACGAGCTGGCCGCCCTGCCAAGGGACGGGCAGGCGCTGTACGACCATTTCAACTCCAGCTATCAGGGAGGATCAGCGTCGCGGGATGAGAACAACTTCGTCCGCATCACCGACATCCTCAGGATGGGACTCATTCCTGCAGACCTGCGCGCAGGTCTCTACCAGGCTCTGGCCCTGATCCCCGGGGTCAACGCGAGCGAGCAAGCCAACTTCGACGGCAAGGTTGGCATAGCGATCGGACGGACGGAACCCCTTCGCGCCGGCCAAAGGGCGGAAATGATCATTGACCCCGACACCGGGCTGGTCATCGGCGAACGAACCATCATGACCTATGCAGCCTTCGGATTCGGCTCCAACGAAGTGGTGGGCCACACGGCCATCGACTACCGGATCGTTGACTCAGCCCCGCAGTGACGCGCTGACCGTCCCTTTCCGGCCGTGCCGGAGGTGGAAGTAGCCGTAGCAGGCGGCAACGAACGGGACGCCGAAGTAGAGGGCGGCCACCTGGTTGGGGTCCAGTGCGATGCCCACCAGCGAAATGACGCACAGCGTGAACGCCAGGATGGGCACCAGGGGAAACAGCGGGGCCTTGTAGGCCAGGGCCGCAACGTCTCCGCCGTTCCGCACGAAGGCGCGCCGGTGGAAGAAGTGCGAGGCGGTGATGGACATCCACACGCCCACTACGGCGAATCCGGCAACGGACACCAGCACCAGGTACACCGTCTCCGGGGCCACCACGCTGCTGACCAGCGAGGCGATGCCGCCCACCATGCTCACGGAGAGCGCGGTCAGCGGGATGCCGCGGCGGGTCAGCTTCTTCAGGGCCTGGGGCGCGTGCCCCTCGTCGGCCAGGGAGTAGAGCATTCTGGCGCAGGAGAAGAGGCCGCTGTTGCCGGCCGAGAGGAGGGCCGTGATGATGACGAAGTTCATGATGTCGGCAGCAAACGGGATCCCGATGGAGGAGAAGACCGTGACGAACGGGCTCTCGTCCAGCCCCACCTCGGTGTAGGGGATGGTGGCGGCGATGACGGTGATGGCGCCCACGAAGAAGATCAGCAGGCGGATCACCGTGGTGCGCATGGCCTTGGGGATGGCGGTGCCGGGGTCCTTGGTTTCGCCCGCCGCCACGCCGATGAGTTCCGAGCCGGAGAAAGCATAAAACACGGCCAGCACGGTGACCAGGACTCCAGTGAAGCCGTTGGGGAACAGGCCTCCGGCGGTGTGGAAGTTCTCGAAGAGGAAAGGGTGGCTGCCGCCGTCGCTGAGCGGGCGGAACCCGAACAGCGCGGCGCCGCCCAGGACAATCAGGCCGATGATGGCGGCCACTTTCACGATGGCGAACCAGAACTCGGACTCGCCGAAGAACTTGGAGGACACTGCGTTGAAGCCGAACAGCACGGCGGCGAACACCAGGCACCAGACCCAGACCTCAACGTCCGGGAACCAGCGCTGCATGAGCAGGCCGGACGCGGTGAACTCGGAGCCGATGGCCACGGCCCAACAGAGCCAATACAGCCACGCGGTGGCGAAGCCGGTGGCGGGCCCGATGGAGCGGGCGGCGTAGATGTGGAACGCGCCGGACACGGGGTAAGCGACGGCCAGTTCGCCCAGGCATGCCATCACCAGGTACACCACGAAGGCGCCCACCAGGTACGCGAGCACGGCGCCCAGAGGACCGGCCTGGGAGATGGTGTATCCCGAGCTGAGGAACAGGCCTGACCCTATGACGCCGCCCATCGCGATCATCACGAGGTGCCGGGGGCCCATGGAGCGCCGGAGTCCGGGCTGGGTTGGTCCAGGCCCGGCGGTCTTCGGTTCCAGCGTCAGGGGTGATGGGGATTCCACGGGCGTCTCCAGGGAGGGTGGTCAGCAGGTGTGCGTCAGATGGGCGCACTCCCCTGCCCCGTCCGGGGTCACGAAGATATGCACGTCAACAGAGAGAAATTAGCACAATCACCGAATTTCGCTCGTTAAAGTCATGCCAACTTGTTCATATTGCACGCTTATTACCTTCGGTGACCCGCCGCCAGCCGGCCTAGCGTGACACCAGCGCCTCGCTGGCCTCCCACAGCCCTCGCGCCAGCTCGGCGTCGTAGGCCTGTGTATTGGCCTTGGCCAGGGCTCGCCTGGCGTAGTAGGCGCCGGAGACCCAGTCGGTGCCGGCGGTGCCGTTGATGAGCCAGAGGAGGGTGTCGGCGCCCTGGTCCGGGCTGAGCATAAAGCGGTTGAGCAGGGTCTTGTAGGCGTGCCGCCAGGGGCTGGTGGAGTCCGCCGCGAAGTTGGTGCGGACCACGCCCGGGTGGAATGCCGCCGTCGTGATTCCCTGCTCACCGAAGCGGCGGTGCAGTTCGGAGGTGAAGAGGATGTTGGCGAGCTTGGCGGTGCCGTAGGCGCGGTGGGTGGAGTAGCTGTGCTCGGCGTTGAGATCGAAGAGGTCCAGTTTGCCGAAGTTGTTGGCGCCGCTGGAGGTGTTGATGACCTTGGCGTCGCTGGCGGTGAGGACGTCCATGAGCTCGGTCGTGAGCAGGAACGGTGCCAGGTGGTTGATCTGGAAGGTGGATTCGTTTCCGTCCACGGTGAGCTTGTGCCCGCCGCGTATGCCGCCGGCGTTGTTGGCCAGGACGTCGATCCGGTCGTAGTCGTCCCGCAGCTGCGCGGCGAGTGTGCGGACCTGGCCCAGTTCGGCGAAGTCGGTAACGAAGTAGTCCGCGTTGAGTTCCTTGGCGAGGGCCTGCGTCTTTTCCTCGGAACGGCCGACGACGACCACCCGGTCCCCTGCCTCCGCCAGCTTCCGCGCGGCTGCTGCGCCGATGCCGTCGCTGGCGCCGGTGATCACGATGGTGCGTTGGGTCAAGGGGTGTCCTTTGGTTGCGATTCAGCGTCTGGGTGGAACACGCTGCCTTTGGCACAACGAGCGTTGGCCAGCGGGTGTTCCCGCACGCCAGGGCGTCGGGACCCTTTCCAGCCGCAATGAACACTAGCCAAGGCAGATGCCGGGTGGAACCATTGCGTACACACAGGCACTACCCGGAAGTTTCCGCCCTACCGAAGGAGAGCATGATGACTCAGGAAATCCAGGCTGAACACACACTCACGGACCACCAGCACGGCGGAGCGGACTGCACCCATGTGACCGTGCAGCACGGGGACCACGTTGATTACATCCACGACGGCCACCGCCACGCCGAACACGAAGGCCATTACGACGAGCACGACGATCCGGCCGAGCACACCCCTGCGCAGCACCAGCATGGCGGCCCGGATTGCACCCACGAAAAGTCCCAGCACGGGGACCACGTTGACTACATCCACGACGGCCACCGCCACGCCGAACACGAAGGGCATTACGACGAGCACTGAGCCTTAGGGAAGGTTCCCCTCCTCCCGTCAAAAGCAAGTAGCAGCAGGTGTCGTTTTGAGGGTTCAGAACGACACCTGCTGCTACCTAGTTGGGGCGGGGTTCAGGCGTCAGCCAACCACCCCGGCCAGGAGGAACAGGACCGCCGCGATGGCGAAGCCCATCACGCCGATGAGGGTTTCCATGACGGTCCAGGTCTTCAGCGTGGTCTTGACGTCCATGCCGAAGAACCTGCCCACCAGCCAGAAGCCGGAGTCGTTGACGTGGGAGACCACCACGGAGCCGGCTGCAACGGCGATGACCAGCGCGGCAACCTGCATGCCGTTCAGCCCCGCGAGAGCCACCGCGGGGGCGATGAGGCCGGCAGTGGTGGTGAGCGCCACAGTGGCCGAACCCTGGGCGATGCGCAGGATGGCGGAGATCAGGAAGCCTGCCAGGATCAGCGGGATGCCCACGTCGCCCAGGACGTCGGCCAGGGCCGCGCCGATGCCGGAGGTGCGCAGGACCCCGCCGAACATGCCGCCGGCGCCGGTGATGAGAATAACCGAGCAGACGGGGCCGAGCGAGGATTCGAGCAGCTTCTCGATGGCGCCGGCGTCCTTGCCGCGGCGGGCGCCCAGGACGAACACGGCCACCAGGACGGCGATCAGCAGGGCCACCGGGGTTTCACCGATGGTGCGCAGGATCTGGAACCACTGCTCGTTCCTGACGGCCTCGGACAGCACGCCGGACGAAGCGAGGGTGTTCAAACCGGTGTTGAGGAAGATCAGCACGAGCGGCAGGAGCAGCAGGCCGATGATGGTGCGGAAGCGCGGCGGGTGGGCCTCGGCTTCAGCGCTGGCGTGGCCCAGGATTTCCGGAACGGGGAGGACCAGCTTCTTGCCGGTCCACAGGCCGAACAGGTAGGCGGTGACGTACCAGGTGGGGATGGCGGTGATGAGGCCGGCGATCATGACCAGGCCGATGTTGGCATCGAAGAAGGCTGCGGCAGAAACCGGGCCCGGGTGCGGCGGCAGGAAGATGTGCATCACGGAGAAGGCACCGGCGGCGGGAAGGCCGTAGCGCAGCACTCCCCCGCCCAGTCGGTGGGCAACGGCGAAGACGACGGGCAGCATCACCACCAGGCCGGCGTCGAAGAAGATGGGGAAGCCGAAGATCAGCGAGGCCAGGCCCAGGGCGAACGGCGCGCGCTTCTCGCCGAAGACGCCGATCAGGTAGTCGGCCAGCACCTTGGCGCCGCCGCTGGTTTCAACGATGCGGCCCAGCATGGCGCCCAGGCCGACGAGGAGTGCCACGGTGCCCAGGGTGGTGCCGAACCCGTTGATCAGCACCGGTACTACCTGGTTGGCGGGAATTCCGGTGGCAAACGCGGTGGCGAGGCTGACCACGATCAGCGCGACCAGCGCGTGCATCCGCAGCCTGATGATCAGGAACAGCAGCACGGCGATCGCCGCCGCCGCGATGAGCAGCAGGGGGCCCGCTCCCAGCGTTTGGGTCCATCCTTCGATGACCATGGTTCTCCTTTGAAACAGAATTGATTGGGGATTGTGAAGCTGAAAAGTGAAAAGCCTTAGCGCAGGCTCGGCAGGGCGCGCATGCTCAGCAGGGCGCCTGGTCGGCAGGGAGCTGGAGGGCGTCGATGATGGTCTTGACCAGTTCCTCGGGGGACTTGGAGATGTCCAGGCGCAGGCTGCCCGCGGCCACTTCCTGATCGGTCAGCGGTTCCAGGGTGGCCAGCTGGCTGGGCAGGAGGGTGGGGGGCATGAAGTGGCCTTCGCGGCCCTGCATGCGCTGGCCGATCAGGTCGGCCCCGCCGTGCAGGTGCAGGAACAGGACCCGGCCCTGTGCTTCGGCGAGCAGCTGGCGGTAGCTCTGCTTGAGCGCCGAGCAGGTGAGCACGGTGCTCTTCCCGGCTGCCGCCTGGGCGCTCATCCAGTCCTGGATTTCCTGCAGCCAGGGCCAGCGGTCCTCGTCCTGCAGGGGGATGCCCTGGGTCATCTTGTCGATGTTGGACTGCGGGTGGAACTCGTCCGCTTCGGCACAGGCCCAGCCAAGCTGCTGGGAAAGAGCTGCCGCAATGGTGGACTTGCCGGAACCGGCAACGCCCATCACCACCAGGTGGGTGGCTGGATACTGCATGTTTTACCTCCGAAGAAGACGCCGTTGGCTTAGGGGAGAAAGCTCGTTGTGCAGCTCACAGTGAGATGCACTGAAGATAAGATATCACCATTCTACGCCATAGATACTATCTTTTGGTGTCACAGATCATACCTTTAGCATTTTGTCGGTACGATAGGAAGGCGCGCTCGCGCAGAGGAAGGCAGGCAAGATGTCGACGGCGACACCAGCGGACGCGGATGACGCGCACGACGGCGGGGCCTCCCCCGCCATGCATGAACGCGTTCTCGAGGCGGTTGGCGTGGCCATCGCCTCTGGGACCCTTCCTCCCGGCAGCCGGCTCACCCTTGAGGGCATCCAGCAGGAGTACGGCATTTCCCGCACCGTCGCGCGGGACACCATGAAGGTCCTGGAATCCATGAACCTCATATATTCACGCCGTCGGGTGGGCATCGTGGTCCAGGAACCCAGGCTGTGGAATGTCTTCGATCCCAAGCTGGTGCGCTGGCGCCTGGCGTCGGACCGGCGCGAGCTCCAGTACAGCAGCCTCACCGAGCTGCGCATCGCCGTCGAACCCATTGCCGCCGCCGGGGCCGCCCGCCGGGCGAGCGCTGCCGAGCGCGCCAAGCTGGTTGCCTTGGCCGCCGACCTGAGGCGACTGGGTGAGGCCGGCGAACTCGAGGGCTTCCTCGCCGCGGACATCGAGTTCCACTGCCTGCTGCTGCAAAGCTGCGGCAACGAGATGTTCACGGCGCTGGAGGGCATGGTGGCCGAAGTGCTGACCAGCCGTACCAAGCAGGGCCTCATGCCGTTCAAGCCCCGGAACGAAGCGCTGCAGGCACACGAGGACGTTGCCGCCGCGGTGGCCGGCGGGGATGCCGTAAAGGCGGAGACCGCCATGCACCACATCCTGGACGAGGTCCGGAACGCGATGGGCCTGCACTAGCTTCACCTCTTCCCGGACGCCGCGTTCCTGAGTAGCCTGCAATTAGGTGCTCATGCAACGGGCTCCGTTCGCGCCATACAGGATCCTGTGAGGTGGAAAATGGCCGTTACCGGACAATCACAAGGGGCCGCCGCTACCGCAGCGCCCGCCGTAGTTCGCCGGCGCAAAGGCAGCCTCGTCGTCAGTTGGCTCACCTCCACGGACCACAAGGTCATCGGGTACATGTACCTGATCGCGTCCTTTGTGTTCTTCATGATGGCTGGTGTCATGGCCCTGCTCATCCGTGCCGAACTTTTCGAGCCCGGCATGCAGATCCTGCAGACCAAGGAGCAGTACAACCAGCTGTTCACCATGCACGGCACCATGATGCTGCTGATGTTCGCCACCCCGCTGTTTGCCGGATTCGCCAACGTGATCATGCCCTTGCAGATCGGCGCGCCGGACGTGGCGTTCCCGCGGCTGAACGCCCTGGCGTTCTGGTTCTTCCTTTTCGGGTCCACCATCGCGGTCTCGGGATTCATCACCCCGCAGGGCGCTGCGTCGTTTGGCTGGTTCGCCTATGCGCCGTTGAACAACACAACGTTCAGCCCCGGCGTTGGCGGAGACCTCTGGGTGTTCGGCCTGGCGCTGTCCGGCTTCGGCACCATCCTTGGTGCCGTCAACTTCATCACCACCATCATCTGCATGCGCGCCCCGGGCATGACCATGTGGCGGATGCCGATCTTCACCTGGAACACCCTTGTCACCGCCATCCTGGTGATCATGGCGTTCCCGCCGCTCGCCGCGGCCCTGTTCGCCCTGGGTGCCGACCGCAGGTTCGGCGCGCATATCTATGACCCGGAGAACGGCGGCGCGGTCCTCTGGCAGCACCTGTTCTGGTTCTTCGGACACCCCGAGGTGTACATCATTGCCCTGCCGTTCTTCGGCATCGTCTCGGAGATCTTCCCGGTGTTCAGCCGCAAGCCAATCTTCGGCTACAAGGGTTTGGTCTACGCGACCATCGCCATCGCCGCCCTGTCCATGACCGTGTGGGCGCACCACATGTACGTGACCGGATCGGTGCTGCTGCCGTTCTTCGCCTTTATGACCATGCTGATCGCGGTTCCGACCGGCGTGAAGTTCTTCAACTGGATCGGCACCATGTGGCGGGGGTCCCTGACCTTCGAGACTCCGATGCTGTGGAGCCTGGGCTTCCTTGTCACGTTCCTCTTCGGCGGCCTGACGGGCATCATCCTGGCGTCGCCGCCGCTGGACTTCCATGTCTCTGACTCGTACTTCGTGGTGGCGCACTTCCACTACGTGGTGTTCGGCACCGTGGTGTTCGCCATGTTCGCAGGCTTCTACTTCTGGTGGCCAAAGTTCACCGGCACCATGCTCAACGAGCGGCTCGGGAAGATCCACTTCTGGATGCTGTTCCTCGGATTCCACGGAACGTTCCTGATCCAGCACTGGCTGGGTGTCGAAGGCATGCCCCGCCGCTACGCGGACTACCTGGTGGAAGACAATTTCATGTGGATGAACCAGTTCTCCACCCTCGGCTCCTACCTGCTGGGTGCCTCGATGATTCCGTTCCTCTGGAACGTGTACATCACGTGGCGGGCCGGCGAAAAGGTGACCGTGGACGATCCGTGGGGCTTCGGCGCCTCGCTCGAATGGGCCACGTCCTGCCCGCCGCCGCGCCACAACTTCACGTCGCTGCCTCGGATCCGTTCGGAACGCCCCGCACTGGATCTGCACCACCCCGAGATCCGGGTCCGCGAGCATGAAGCCGTCCACAGCCCGGCGGCGGCAGCCTTGGGTGCGGCCGACATCGGCGAAAAAGACGTCCGGGATCCTAATCCGGACAAGTAGCTAAGCGGGTGTGGACAGCAGGGCCGGTCAAATGACCGGCCCTGCTTCCTGGGATCGGCTGCGGGAAAACACCGCGTCAATCTCCCGGACCTCCAGCAGGAACTTCACCCCGCCGTCGGTAAGCAGCGCCCTGTCGCGGTAGCGCACCTTGGGGGCCATCACGTGCAGGCACTTCAGGTTCCACATCACCACCCGGTTGATGTCGGTGACCCAGTCGTCGGGGATGCGATGTCCGGACCGGGTGACAAAGCCGGCGGCCTCCACGGCATCGCGGATCACCTCGAAACGGTGGGTCGACGGCGGCGCGATGCCGCTGAGGTGCCACTCCGTGTACAGTCGCGTGGCCAGGCGCACGGCATCGTGCTCCGGCCGCGCAATAGATTCCACAACGTAGTCCCACAGGTCCCCAGGCCGCTCCAGTCCGCGTTTTCCGCGAGGGGTGAGTACCAGGCTGCCCTTGAACTTACGGAGCAGCTTCCAGGCCAGGAGGTGCTCCCGGAGCTCTCGGACCTGTATCGCATTTGCCTCGCGGTTCCCCTTGCCCAGCACGCCATCGCGCCAGCCCAGCTCGTCTAGGGCGCTCTGGACAGTGGCTGGCTTCAGGTAGCCGTCCTTCGTCAGTTCCAGTCCGCCCGCAGCTTTTTCGAGGAGCCAGCGGACCGGCCGGATCACGGCGTCGCGCTCCTCATCGGTGAGTGGCCGCGGCCACCATTGGAGGCTGAGCAGCCTCAGCTTCCGGTTGGCCGCGCCGAGGTCAAAGTCAGTGGCATCGAAGGCCGCTGGGCTGTACTCGCCGGTGGTCATGAAGGTCCAGTAAGAAGCGTCCTGGTATTCCGGATGAGCCCGGTCCCCGAGAATCTCCACGAGCCGGCCGTAGCCGTGGGGTCCACCGGAATCCTCCACCGGTCCTCGGTTGGCGCCGTCGACGCAAACGACTTCCCCAACCGGCAGCTCTGCGGGCCCAATCAGCTCCACTTGATGCGTCCAGCCGTCACCAAGGTCGTACTCATAGTCCAGCGCGGTGCTCGGTTTATCGGCATGCAGCAGGTCGGAAAGCACGACGCCGGATGCCGGCTCAGCGTCGAGATCTTCCGATTGCTCGTCGGGACCGATGATCACCCGCGGGGTTCCATTGCCGTCCACGGAGCGGACAGCTTAGAGGTGGCGGTTCTCCCAGCCGAAAGCGGCCTGGATTACCAGGTGGAACTCGGCCACGGTCAGCGTCACTGGCACTTTCAGCCTGCGCCAGATGAGCGGCTCGGTATCCTCGATGCTGATCCGGAGGTCAAAGGCTGGGACGGTACCGGCTGGTTGCATGGTGGCCATTGTGCCAGACCGGGACGGCCGCGGTGGTTGACCCTTGGCCCGCTCCCGCCGCGTTCCCTGGCAGGCTTGCGATGTCCGGGCGGGGTGGGGCGCGAAACCCCTGCGGCGTGACCTTCGGCTCGCCGTCGGAAGTTACAGTCCGCGCCCTCGCCGCGGACGGCACAGTGCTGGCCGAGCCGGAGCATGACCTTGTCTGGACCAGGGTGGGCGGAACGGAACAGTGCGGCGGGCCTGTCACCACGGCGCCCATCCAACTGTCAGTGCCCTGAGATGGGAAAAGCACAGCCGGGTTAACAAAAAGCAGGGCCGGTCAATGACCGGCCCTGCTTTGAAATATGAAACCCTAAGGCCCCAGTTTCTCTAAAGAATTAGAGGGACTGGATGTTTACGGCCTGGGGACCCTTGGGGCCCTGCTCGGTTTCGAAGGAGACCTTCTGGTTCTCTTCGAGTGAGCGGAAGCCGGAGGAAGCGATCGCAGAGTAGTGTGCGAAAACGTCCTGTGAGGAGTCATCGGGGGAAATGAAGCCGAAGCCCTTTTCAGCGTTAAACCATTTGACGGTACCAGTAGCCATTATTTTTGTCCTTCGTGAAGGTGGAGGAAAAGTCCCGACTTTCGGGTCCTCCGGTGTGGGGTGTTCAAAACCGCTACTTCAGAAGAACGCGGACTTTCGACCGCGCGTACTGCCTGAACTACCAACTGCATAAACACAACAACAAGAACCACTGTACAGGAGATTCCGGACACCATTTACCACCGGCCGCCACGGGCATATCCTGCCAACAGATCCAGCCCGCCACTACCCCGGGAGAAAACCATGGAGATGCCCAAGCCGTCCGACGCCGACAAGGAACGTTTCCGCTCGGCGATGCCGGACCATCCGGACGTGGTGGTGAAGCCGATGTTCGGCAACCTCGGGGCGTTCGTAAACGGCAACATGTTCGCCGGCCTGTTCGGCCCCACCATCGGAGTGAAGCTCGGTGATGAGGACAGGGTGGCGCTGGAAAGCACGGAGCGGACTGTCCCGTTCGGGCCTGCCGAGCGGCCCATGGCCGGCTACAGCGGATTGCCGGAAGTGTGGAACGCGGAGGGCGACGGCGACGACGCCCGGATAAGGGCGTGGGTGGAGAAGGCGTTTGACCATGCCGCAACCCTGCCGCCCAAGGAACCGAAGGCGTCCAAGCCCAAGACCGCCAGGAAATAGCCGCAGATGGAACCGATTCGGGTGATTCTGCTTCCGGGCTCTGTTCTCCCCGCGCAGCCGGCGTACGGCGCGCTGATGGAAGCCCTCGGACCCGATGTACAGGCCGTCGCCAAGGACCTGGAGCTCTACGCGGACGACGAACCTCCGCCCGGCTGGAGCCTGGACACAGAGGTCGACGGCGTGCTGCGCGAGGCTGATCGCCTCGGGTGGGAGACATTCCACCTTGTCGGATACTCCGGTGGCGGCGCGGCGGCATTGGCGTTCGCCGCCAAGCACCCCGACAGGCTGCTCAGCCTGGCGCTGCTCGAGCCCGCCTGGGCCGGAAACTGGGACTGGAGCCCCGCCCACGCCGAAATCCGGAAACAGTATGAGCAGCTGGAAGCACTTCCTCCGGAACAGTTCCTGCCCACCTTCATGCGGCTGGGAGTGAGGCACGACGTCGTCCTGCCGCCGCCGCCCCCGCCAGGTCCCCCGCCGCCGTGGATGGCTAAGCGGCCCGCGGGCATCAAAGCCTTCCTGCGGACCTTCCAGAGCTATGACCTGGAAAGGGAGCGGCTCGCCAAGTTCCGCCAGCCCGTGTTCTTCGCCCTGGGCGGGCTGAGCAACCCGGATGACTACGGCGAGATCGCCAGCCGCCTGGCAAGGGTCTTCTTCCCCGACTTCCATCTGGAGGTGTTCCCCAAGCGCCACCACTTCGACCCGCCGCACCGGATCGAGCCCGAGCGGCTGGGGGGGGCG
>NZ_KV467168.1:1285407-1524082 GCF_001663775.1 Arthrobacter sp. B6
GGATCGAGCCCGAGCGGCTGGCGGAGCTGCTCCGGCGGCACTGGGAGCAGGCGGAAGGCAGCACTGAGGCATCCGCTGGCACCTGACTTTGCAGTCAATTGAGAGGACACGAGCTAGCTCATGGCGAGCAGTCTGGCTGCTGCGTCCCGCCCCACCGCGAAGGGCTGCGGGAAGGTACCCATTCCCATTGTCACCAGGCCGCCCTCATACAGAAGCATCAATGAGTCGGCCGCATGGGCAGGATCAGCAACGGACGCTTCCCTGCACAGTTCCTCCAGGAGGTCCCGCAGCCATTTCTTTTGACGGATCGCTTCGGCCGCAATCGGGCTTCCCGGGTCAGCAGTCTCGGCCCGCGCGTTGATCGCGCAGCACCCTTTGTCGCTGTTGTCGATGGCCCACCGCCCGGAGATATCGAAGATCGCGAGGATCCGTTGGGTGCCGCCTGCAGGTACCTGCGCTAGTTCATTTTCGAGGTACTCGCGCCACCGGGCGTCCCGCCGCCGGAGGTAGGCCACGGCCAGCGCCTCTTTCGAACCGAACTGGTCGTACAGGGTTTTCTTGGTTACACCGGCCGCCGCGGCGATCGTGTCCACCCCTACCGCGTGGATTCCTTCGCGATAGAACAGCTCGGAGGCGGCGCGCAGAACCCGTTCCGCTCCCTTTGTGAACTTGGGCGGCTCTTTCGCGTCCCGGGGCAGCTCTTCATGGCGATCTTCGATCATCATGCATCTACTATACCGTTCTGTATACTAATCTGCATGAGTAAACAGAACGGTATACCTCGGCGCATTGTCCTGATCGGAGCTTCCGTCGCGTTCGTTCTCAGCTGGAGTTCCGGTTTTCTCGTAGCCAAGATCGGTACCTCCGGCGCCCCCGCCCTCACGGTCGTCTTCTGGCGATTCCTCATTGTTGTGGCAATCCTGGCGCTCGCCTTCGCGGCGACCGCTGTCCGAGCCAACATCACCCGGCGTCGGGCTCATGGCATCGCGTCGAAAGACCGTCCCGGGAGACCCTCCCGAGGCCCGGTCCCTCCTGGTGCGGACCTGCCCGCCTGGCGCGATATTCGCCCCCATCTGGTCATAGGCTTCTTCGCTCAATTCGGCTACGTCGTGCCTATCTACCTGGCCATCGCCGCCGGCGTGTCGTCGGGGACCACCGCACTCATCGACGCCATCCAGCCCCTTGTCGTCGCCACCCTCGTCGGTCCGCTCCTCGGGCTCCGCGTGCGTGCCCTCCAATGGCTCGGCCTCGTGTTCGGCGCCGGCGGCGTCGCCCTGATCGTGGTTTCGGACGCGTCCGCAGCTGCGTCTCCGGGCGCCGCCTATCTGCTTCCGCTGGTCGCCCTCGCGAGCCTCGTCACGGCCACGTTCCTGGAGCGCCGCACCTCGGCACGCCTCGGCGTTCCTGCCACCCTGTCCACGCATGCCGCCGTCTCACTTGTCGCGGTCGCCCTGCTCGCGTCCCTCGACGGAACCCTCGCCCCGCCGGCCACCCCGGAGTTCTGGATCTCCACCCTGGTGATCGCGATCGTCCCCACCCTCATCGCCTACGGCCTGTACTGGTTCCTCCTGCGCCGGATCGGCATCACCGCGCTCAATGCCCTCCTCTTCCTGGTCGCCCCAACCACCGCCGTCGCCGGGGCCCTCCTGTTCGGGGAACCGTTCACTCCCGCCACCCTCGCCGGCCTGATCCTCGGGTCCGCCGCCATCGCTCTGGTCCTGTGGCCCGAGCGTTCCTCGACGCAGCCCCCCTCCGCTTCGTCCGCCGATTCGGGCTACGCCGATGTCCTGGCAGGTGAAGCGCCCCTTCACCATCGCCTTGAAGAAGACAGCCGCTAGCGCAGAACGGAACCTGGTAACCGTTCCCCGGCTGAGACTTATCTTCAGGCATTGAGGTTGCTACGATTGCTACGGAGGCAATCGTGACAACTATTCCGCACCGCGAGCTGCGCAACCAGAGCAGCAAGATTCTTGAACGCGTAAAAAACGGCGAAACCATCGATGTCACCAACAATGGAGAGATCGCTGCGACGCTGATCCCGCCGTCGGCCTCGCCCTTTGAACGTCTGCTCCTGGCAGGCCAGGTCCGCCCGGCCACGGGACCTGTCGATTTCCGCGCCCTGCCTCGTGTTACCTCAGCATCCAGCACGGCGGAAATTCTGGACGATCTTCGTGGCGACCGTTGATCATCTACGTGGATACCTCGGCCGCCCTCAAACTGATGGTGGAGGAAAGGGAATCAGCATCCACAGCGGAGTACCTCTCAGCCGCCGCGTCCCGGAATGACAGGCTGGTCGCTTCGATGCTCCTCTATACGGAGCTCCACTGCGCAGCGCGCCGCCGCGGTTTTCCAGGCGAGCTGGTCAATGCGACCCTCGGCGGCATCAATCTTGTGGACCTTGCACGATCGGACCTCATGTATGCCGCCGCCCTGCCTGGCAGGCTGCGCAGCGCCGACGCCATTAACCTGGCCTCCGCAATCCGCCTGCAGGCCGATCTTCTCGTGGCCTACGACGCAGAACTCCTGGCCGCAGCTGTTGATGCCGGCCTGAACGTCCTGTCGCCAGGTGAGCGCACCGGGCCGTAATCAGGCAGCAATCATTCTTCCTCCACGGAAATTGTCGGCGGCGGCGTGTAGCTTGGGCAGATAAGTCATCCCGCCGCCGGAAGCCCACTGAGGACGCCTTGGATTTCTACGCCATCAACAACCTGCGTGAGAACCACCCAGGATGGTCCCTGCTCCGCGCACAAAACGCCCCGCTGGCCATCAGTTTCTTCATGAAGGCCTTCACCGGCCCCAACCAGCGGGACATCGGCCGGCAGGAACTTGTGGACCACCTGGACGACGTCCTGTTCGGACTCCGGGACGTTTACGGCGAGGACAAGTTCCCCCGTCCCGCTTCGGAGTATCTGGATGACTGGGCAGCCCAGGAGCGGGCCTGGCTGCGCAAGTACTACGTGCCCGCCCAGGACGAGCCGCGCTACGACCTCACCCCCGCCGCCGAGGACGTGGTCCGCTGGGTGGAGAGCCTGCGCGGCAGGGATTTTGTGGCCACGCAGTCCCGGCTGACCAGCATCTTCGCGGTCCTCAAGGCCCTGGTCCAACAGTCCGAGACCGACCCCGAGGTGCGGCTGGCCGAGCTCCAGCGCCAGCGGGACGGGATCGACGCCGAGATGCAGCGGATCCGGGACGGCAACGTTAAGGTGATGACGGCCCCGGAAGCGCTGGACCACTTCCAGCAGCTGACCACGCTGGCCAAGGACCTCCTGGCCGATTTCCGTGAGGTTGAGCAGAACTTCCGGAAGCTGGACCGCCAGGTGCGTGAGCAGATCGCCACCTGGGAGGGCGGCCAGGGTGAGCTCCTGGAGACCATCTTCGCCAACCAGCAGGGCATCAGCAGCTCCCTCCAGGGCCGGACGTTCCAGGGATTCTGGGACTACCTCATGTCGCCTCAGCTGCGCACCGAACTGCAGGACCTGCTGGAACGCGCCACCCAGATCGAGGCACTGTCCGGCGTGGCGGACCTGCACGCAGTGACCAAACTGCACCAGGACTGGCTGCCCGCCGTCGACCAGACCCAGGCCACCGTCCGGCAGCTCTCCGAGCAGATGCGCCGGCTCCTCGATGACAAGGTCTTCCTGGAGAACAAACGCATCATGCGGCTGATCCGCAGCATCGAATCCGGTGCGCTGGGCACCCGGGAGGCGCCGCCGTCGGGCGTTTATATGGAGATCGCCGCGCAGTCGGTGGACGTGGCACTGCCTTTCGAGCGGCCGCTGTATGAGCCCAGCCAGAAGGTGATGGTGGACGACGACGTCGTCACCGCCGATGACGCGGACGTGGACGCGGGTGCCCTGTTCAGTCAGTTCCATGTGGACAAGGAGCGCCTGAAAGCCAATGTGGACGCCGTCCTGGCGGACGCCGAACAGGCCACCCTGGTGGAGGTCACCCAGGCGCATCCGCTGCAGCAAGGGCTCGCCGAAATTGTGGCGTACTACCAGCTGGCCAGCGAGTCGGAGTGGGCCAGCATCCATGACCAAGTGCCCGTGCAGCTGCAATGGCAGCTCGCGGACGGCAGCATCCGCGAAGCAACCATTGACCAGATCATCTTTGTGAGGCCGGCATGAACCCGACGGAAACCACCGACACCGCAGCCCGGACGCCCGAGGAACTGCCAGGAGTGGTGACCAGGCTGTTCCGCGGTGTGGTCTACGCCGAAGCGGATGAGAAGGTCTGGCAGTCGCTGATCGCCCTGGAGTCCCAGGCCCGTGACTATGTGGCCGTGCTTGGCCTGGACCTGATCCTGGACGAGTCCGAGGGCTACGCGTTCCTTCGGTCGCGGGAGGACCCGGACGGCAACCTTCCCCGGCTCATCCCCCGCCGGCGGCTGACCTTCGACGTCAGCCTCCTGCTGGCCCTGCTGCGCGGCCGGATGCTCGAATTCGACACCAACAGCAGCGAGCTCCGCCTCATCATGACCGAGCAGGAGATCGCGGACATGGTGGCCGTGTTCCTGCCCGAATCCTCCAACCAGGCGCGGATCATGGACAGGCTGGGCGCCAACATCAAGAAGGTGGTGGAGCTCGGCTTCCTCCGCAGGCTCCGCGGCCAGACCGACACGTACGAGGTTGCCCGGATCCTAAAGGCGTACGTGGATGCGCAATGGCTGGAGGAGTTCGACGCGCGGCTGGCGGACTACCGCGCGTCGCTGGACGGATCAGCGGGCGCAGCTTCGGAAACCGCTGCGGCACCCAACCAAGACGAAGGGGAGCACCCGTGACCGCGGACCTGCAGGACAGCCTGTTCAGCCTGGAGCCAACAGAACGGGAAACAACGGACGACGCCGGCACTCCCCCGGGCTACCGGCTGCACCGTCTGGAGCTGCTCAACTGGGGCACCTTCCACCAGGGTGTGCGCACGTTCCGCCTGGACGGCGCCAACAGCCTCCTCACCGGCGACATCGGCTCGGGCAAGTCGACCGTCGTCGACGCGATCACCACCCTCCTGCTGCCCGCCAACAAGATCGAGTACAACAAGGCCGCGGGCGCGCAGAAGAAGGAACGCAGCCTCATGTCCTACGTGCGGGGCTACCACAAGAGCACCCGCAGCACCGGCGGTGAAAACTCCAAGCCGGTGTCCCTGCGCGGAACGGGCGCGCTCACCGTGGTGCTTGCCGTCTTCCGCAACGCCGTGCTGGGCAAGTCGGTCACGCTGGCCATCACCCTCTGGGCAGTCCAGGAGGCGGGCCAGCCCAACCGTTTCTACTCCCTGGCGGAAACGGACCAGTCCATCGCCGCGGACTTCTCCAATTTCGGCCAGGACCCCGCCCGGCTGAAGAAGAAGCTCAAGGCAGCGGGCGTGACGGTCCATGACACCTTCGAGCCGTACGCGGCGGCCTTCAAACGGCAGTTCGGCATCAGCGGGAACCAGGCCATGGAGCTGTTCCACCGGACTGTCTCCATGAAGCAGGTGGAGAACATCACCCACTTTGTGCGCACCAACATGCTGGACGAGGACGACGTCGACACCCGGATCAGCAAACTGATCAGCCACTTCGATGACCTTAAAAAAGCCCACGGTGCCGTGCTGCGCGCCAAGGACCAGATCGCGCTGCTGACCCCCATCCGCGACGGCGCCGCCCGGCATGCCAAACTGACGGTCGAGGACGAGCTGGCCAGAGCCCAGCGGGACCAGCTGCACCCCTGGTTCACCAACCAGCGCCTCATCCTGAGCCTGGAACACCAGGCGGAGCTGGAAAGCACGGGGAACCGCCTCCGCGAGGACAACGCGTCCCTTACCGCCCGGATCACGGAGCTCCGGCACCAGCTCGGCGCGGTGGCCGAGGACATCCGCTCCAACGGCGGCGGCCGGCTGGCGGCCATCGACGCCGACGTCACCCGGCTGGGCAACGAAGCCGCAGCCCAGCGGACCCGCTACCAGACCTACGCCGCCGCCGCGGCGGAGCTGGGCCTCAACGCGCCGGAGGACAGGGTGCTGTTCGACGCCAACCGGGACGGCCTGGCCGCTGTGGAGTCCGCCCTCGCCGAGCAGCACAGGGAACTTCAGGAGCAGCGGACCGAACTGACCATGACGCGCACGGTCCTCGACGGGCGGGCCGCCGACATCAGAGCCGAGCTGACCAGCCTCCAGTCACGGCGCAACCTGCTGCCACTGCAGCAATTGGAGATCCGGCGTCGGCTGTGTGAAGGAACGGGAGTGGCGGAGAAGGCCCTGCCGTTCGCCGGCGAGCTGTTGCGGGTCCGCGACGGCGAGGCCGCCTGGGAAGGTGCGGCGGAACGGACGCTGCGTGGCTTTGCCTTGTCCCTGCTGGTGCCGTCGGAACACTACGCGAGCGTCAGCAGCTGGGTGGACTCAAACAACCTGAAGGGCAAGCTGGTCTACCTCAAGGTGGGCGAGTCGTACTCCCCCAGGGCCGCGGAGCCCGGGACGCTGGCCGCCAAGATCGCCATCAAGCAGGGCACCCCCTTCCGTGATTTCCTGATGGAGGAGCTGGCGGGCCGATTCGACTACGTCTGTTGTGACACGCTGGCGGATTTCCGCCGCTTTCCCAAGGCGCTCACGGCCAACGGCCAGCTCAAGGGCGGCCGCGGCCGGCATGAGAAGGATGACCGGAACGACCTGGCGGACCGGCGGAACTACGTGCTGGGCTGGGACAACCAGGACAAAATCAACCGGTTCCTGGTCGAGCTGGAGGACGCAAAGGGCCAGCTCCAGGTGGCGGGGACGCAGCTGGCAAAAGTGGACCGGCAGCTGGGCGACACCGGCCGGAAGTACCAGCAGCTCGGCACCGTGCGCTCCGTGGCGGATTTCGGCGAGATCAGCTGGCAGCTCACTGCCCGGCGGATCGAGGCGCTCAAGGAAGAGCGGCGTGCGCTCGAATCCGCCAGCAACATCCTGCAGGAACTGGCGGCCAGGGAGACTGCCCTGAACGTGGAGCTGCGCCGGCTCGAAGAGCGGGCCAGCAAGCTCCAGCAGCGCCTCGGAGCCAACGAAAAAGACGCCGAAAACCTTGCCGAGGCCATCGCCGAGTGCCGCTCCCTGCTGCAGGAACAGCCGCTGACGGACGACGCCGGCGTGCTGGCTTCCGTGGCCGGCCTCGCCGCCGCGGCCCCCGGGGAGAAGGTCCTCACCTACAAGAACACGGTGGCGGTGGAGAGCCTGGTGCGGTCCGGACTCACGGCCACCATCGACGCCCTGTCCAAGCGGCTGGCGACGGCGGAGGCCAATACGGTGCGGCTGATGGCCGACTTCCGGAACAGGTACCCCAACGAAACCACCGAAATCGACGCCTCCCTGGACGCCGCCGGCGACTACGAACGGCTGCTGGACCAGCTCGAGAAGAACGATCTGCCCAAGTTCGAGGCCCACTTCAAGGACTCGCTGAACCAGAACACCATCCACGAGGTGGTGGCGTTCAACGCGTTCCTGGACAGCCGCCGCCAGGACATCGTGACCCGGATCAACAAGATCAATGAGTCCCTGGCCACCATCGAATACAACCGCGGCCGGCACATCCAGCTGGAGCACCAGAACAGCACGGACCTGGACGTACGGCAGTTCGGGACGGACCTGCGGGCCTGCTCGGAAGGGACCATCGGGGACGATGACCAGTACTCAGAGCAGAAGTACCTGCAGGTGGAACGGCTGATCGAACGGTTCCGCGGACGGGACGGCTTCACAGCCCTGGATGAGCGGTGGACGGCGAAAGTCACGGACGTGCGGAACTGGTTCACCTTCTCCGCCTCGGAAAAGTGGACGGAGACCGGCGAGGAGTTCGAGCACTTCACCGATTCCGGCGGCAAGTCCGGCGGGCAGAAGGAGAAGCTCGCCTACACCATCCTGGCCGCGGCACTGGCGTTCCAGTTCGGTTTGGGTGCCGGGCAGAGTACTGCCGCGGGTGCCGGCGCGGGCCGGAGCGCGGGCAAGGGCCGCAGTTTCCGGTTTGTGGTGATCGACGAGGCATTCGGCCGCGGCTCCGACGAGTCGGCGCGGTACGGGCTGGAGCTGTTCCAGCGGATGAAGCTCCAGCTGCTGATCGTCACTCCGCTGCAGAAGATCCACGTGATCGAGCCCTTTGTGGCACACGTGGGCTTCGTCGCCAACACCAACGGCAACGACTCACAACTGCGGAACATGACCATCCAGGAGTACCGCGACGAGCGGGACCGCCGTGCCTGAGCGGCGTCCCGAGGGCCCCGAAGGGAGCTTGCGAGGTTTGGGAAGGGACCTCCGCGCTGACTCCTCGGGTGGCGGGACCAAGGCTGGTCGGGCCCAGGGCTGGACAACGCTTGCGGACCTACGCGTGCAGTCACTGAAGGCCTGGAGCAGCGGCGCGCTGCTACGCGAGCTGCTGGAGCCCTCCGGGCTGTATCCCCGCCGTCGTCCGTTGAAGCGGCCGACGGCGGCAAGCCTTTTGGGCGATTATGCCGCCGCCCGCGTGTGGGCAGCTGAGCTTGTTGCCGCCGTCGGCCCCTTCAGCCTGGAGACCGCCGAGGTGGGCCGCACGACGATCGGTTCCAACCAGCTGCCGGCGGCGGCGGTGTTTGCTTCGGTGGACGACGAGATTGGGTTTGCCGGTAAGGCGAAGGACGCGGCCCGGTTCGTGGGGCTGGCTGAGGGGTTGCGCGCCTTGGACGCTGCGTTCCGCGGGTGGGCGCTGCGGCGGCCGCTGCAGCTGCTGGAGCTGGACGCGGACGCGCTGACCGCGGCCCGGGTGGCCCTGTGGCTTCGCGACTTTCCAGAGCCAGGCGTTTACGTCCGTCAGCTGAGCCTGCCCGGAGTGCACACGAAGTTCATCGAAAACCACCGGAAGGTGATTGGTGAACTGGTGGAGGCCCTCCGGCCTGATGCCGGGCGCACCGGAGTTGAGTCCGCCGATGAGACACTTCCCAGTGCGCCAGCTGAGCCCGGATCCCTCCTGGGCCAGATCGCCGCCCGGACTCCTGCAGCCCGGTTTGCGGCGCGGCACGGTTTCCTGCACCAGCCCGAACTCGTCCGGTTCCGGGCGCTGGACAATGACGTGCCGTTGCTGGGCGAGGCACGCGATCTGACGGTGACGGCGGAGGCCTTCAGCACGCTCCGGCTGCCCGTGAAGACGGTGATCGTCACTGAGAACCTGGTGAACTTCCTCGCACTCCCGGAGCGCCCGGAGGCCCTGGCGATCTACGGCGCCGGGTACGGTTTTTCGTCGCTGCGCGATGCCGGTTGGCTGCGGAACTGTGAAGTCCTGTACTGGGGCGACCTGGACACGCACGGCTTCCGAATCCTCGATGAGCTGCGGGCCGTCCACCCGCACGTGGTCAGCGTACTGATGGATGAGGCCACGCTGTTGGCCCATCGGGATGTGTGGGGCAGTGAACCGTCGCCGTCCCGGGCGGTGCTGACCAGGCTGACAGCCGAGGAATCGGCGCTCTATGCAGCGCTTGGCAGTAATACCTACGGCCCGTCCGTCAGGCTGGAGCAGGAGCTCATCCGCTGGGACTGGGCGCTGGAGCGACTTGCGGTTGGTCGAAACCGAAATGCGTGACTTTTGGATTCACTGGCACGGAAATCTCCCGTGTTCCCGCGGGTGGCCCGTTGCGTCTCGGCCAAAAGTTACGCAAACCGGTTACCGCGACCGACATATGAACCCGCTGGTCAGGAGAGCTTCTTGAGGATCTCGTCGGCGGCTCGGCGGCCGGAGCGGATGGCACCGTCCATGTAGCCGTTCCAGACCGTGGACGTTTCTGCGCCCGCCCAGTGGATCCGGCCCACGGGGGCAGCGAGGGCCGTGCCGTACTGGGTCCAGGCGCCCGCGCCGAGTCGTCCACCGTAGCAGCCGCGGGTGAACTCTTCCTCCGTCCAGTCCTGCTCAACGATGTCGAACGGGTGCGCCGCCTTCGGCCCGAAGTACTTCACCAGTGCACCGATAACCAGCTCGCGTCGCTCAGCTGCGCTCATCAGGCTCGCGGTGCGGGCGTGCGCGCCCTCGAGGAAGCCAACCAACACCCCGCAGGAGCCGTCGTCCGGGGTGTTGTCCAGGACGATGTTGAACGCGTCGTCGAGGCTGAGTACCGTTCCGCTCAGCCCGTCCTCGCGCCAGAACGGGGCGTCGTAACCGACCTGGAGCTTGATCACAGACCCGGCCGGCATCTGCTGGGTGAGCCCGTCGCGCAGCGCGGGCAGCGGCGGGACGTAGCGCAGCCGGCCGGCCAGAGTCTGCGGTATGGCGACGACGACGCGCTGGGCCGTGACGCTGCCGCCGTCGTATTCGACAAGTACGCCCGTGTCATCCTGGCGGATGGTCCGGACCACGGCATTGAGCCGGACCGAGCCGCCCAGTTCGGCGGACATCCGCTCGGAGATCTGGTGGGTGCCGCCGGCGACGCGGCTCTCCTGGGCACCCCCTGTTATCGCCATCAGTGCCTCAAGGCTGGTGCCGGACCTGACGTAGAAGAGGAAGTGCAGGAGCGAAAGCTCCGGAGACTCGGCGGAGAACAGGACAGGCACCACCAGGCGGAAGAACCTCCGCGCGATGCTGTCTTTGGTGTTGGCAACCAGCCACGCGTCCAGCGTCTGCCGGTCCAGGTCCTCCGCGCCATCAGTTTCCCACGGCGCCTCGATCGCTACCGTCGAGGCCAGGCTCTCCAGGTCCTCCCAGAGCCGGCCGACCTCCGTCGCCGACTCCGGCGGAAGGCCGAAGGTCTCGTCGGCGTTCCGGACCACGTTGCCGTCGAAAACGGTCAAGGCGTCGCCCTGGTCGTAGGTGGTGAAGGTCTTGAGGCCCAGTTCGTTGATGAGCCCGAGCACCACGTCCTGTGTCGGGCCGACCCA
Source organism: Arthrobacter sp. B6 (assembly GCF_001663775.1). Classification (GTDB taxonomy): domain Bacteria; phylum Actinomycetota; class Actinomycetes; order Actinomycetales; family Micrococcaceae; genus Arthrobacter. The sequence continues at coordinate 1,296,241 of NZ_KV467168.1, forward strand.
TTGGCCGCCCATCTCCACCGGAACCCCGTTGCTGAGAAAGCCTCCCAGTGTGCGGCCGGCGACCCGGTCGCGCGCCTCCAGCACGGCAACTGTCCTGCCGGCCTCAACCAGCGTGCGGGCTGCGCTCAGGCCAGCCAGGCCCCCGCCCACGACGACGACATCCACATCGTGCATCTTGCGATCCTCCAAAATCGGTCCAGTCGCATGTATGGCTTAGACACGAGCTTACGACTCCCGCGGGACTCCGATATTTGAGGTTAGTACGTGGTGCACTGACGAGTATCCACAGACAACAAAGCAGGTAGTCGGTACTCGTGTGCCCGGTGCCCCTTTGCGCTTATGGTCGTGGGAGAGCTCCGGCGGCAGCCGGGGCTGCAGGCTCTGGAGTACACCAGAAGTCCCGGCTTTGGCCGGGACCGCAGAGGCCGGGGCCGGCGTCGAGGGTAGACGTCTGAGACCGCGTTCTACCACCCCCAGCCGTCGTCGGCCCCTTTCTGACCCCCCTTGCCCCGCTAGGCAGGCAACGCCGAAACTTCGGCGTCCAGCGGCTCCAGCGGAATGTTCGGAACCGTGATGGACCTGGGTCCGTCGAAGCCCTGCAGAAAGACCGTGGCGAAGCTGAGTGTCACCCTCGTGGACCCATCGGGCAGCTGGTTCTCGAAGTTGAGGGTTCCCCTGCGCTGCCCGCCGGCCGGGATCTGGGGCTGCCAGTTGCTGCGGAAGGCACTCGCGTCGAACGTGGTGCCGTCCGGCCCCGTGAGCAGCGCGTTCTGGAACAGCGGCAGGGATATCGAGTTGCTCGTGCCGTTGTTGACGAGGATCTCCACCCGGGTGAAATGGGCCGTGCTTTGGACGCCCAGGACAGTCACCGTGACACCCTGCGCTTCGGCCACCACCTGGCTTTCCAGCCGCTCAACACCGTCTTCGTTGCCTGAGAAGTAGCCGACGGCGTAACTCACCCCTGCGGCGACCAGCCACCCGCCGCCTCCGAGCAGCAGCAACGTCAGCAGCACTGTGGCCGCCAGCGGCCGCCGGGGCGCAGGTGCCCGGCGGGACCCCGGTTGGTCGGGCCCGGGTTCGTCGCCGGCGGGCGGGCGCGGCGGGGCGCCTTGGCCCTTCCGGTAATGGCCAAGCGTTTCAATGACCAGGGCAACCAGCAATCCAACGAAGGGGGCGATGAACCAGGTCAAAGTGGGCGTCAGCTCGGTGAGGAACGCGGCGAGGCTGTTGCCCAGAATCCCGACGACGTTGATGCCGGCTGCGTACAACAGGGCCGTTCCCAGCCGTCCCCCGGACGGCTGCGGGGCCGGCCCCGTCCGCTTCGTGCCGCCGCTCCCGTGAGGTGCGCCGCCGCCGTCGGCCGTCCTGTCGATGAACCGCAGCCCGACCTGGCCGAACTCCACCAGGTCCCCGTCAGTCAGTTCCGTGGGCGAGCTGATGCGGTGACCGTTCACCCAGCTGCCGTTCCGGGACTGCTGGTCGGCGAGGATGGTCCGGCCGTTGGCGGAGGTCAGGAGTGCGTGGCGGCGGCTGACCCCTGAGACCGGAAGGCGGATCCGGGAGGCATCGTCGCTGCCGATGGTGACGTTCCCGTGCGGAATGGCAATCCTGCTCCCCGCCGCCTCCCCGCTGACGACGATGAACTCGTTCCTGGCACCAGGTCCGTCCATGGCTTCCTCGCACTGCCATCCCCGAGGGCGACCCCATCCCTTCCCCGTTCCGTCTCAACAATGGAACGCTAAGGCCGTTAGGGCTGTGGGTACTGCTCGCGCTTCCTTACCAGCGCCTCGAACTCCTCGTCCCAGGTCCTGGCCAGGGACCTGTTGTATTCGCGGTCCTTAGGAATGAAGTCGGGCGCGGCGGGTCTGACTGGCTGCGGGGCGGCCTTTGGCATCGGCGCGGGTGCCATTGTCCTCGTGGGAGGCCTTGCAACTTTGGTCCGGGGCCACGGCGCGGGGGTGATTGCCTGGGGGCGAGGTCGACTGCGTACTTGCTTCGGGCGGTTGGGAAGGATGATGCAAAGCCAGAACACGATCGGGAACAGGAGCAGCCATGGGTGGGTGACGACGAGCCATATCAGGATCGCCACGAGCCAGAACACCGCCGCGCCCGACTTATTGGACGCTTTCTGCTCTTTGGGCATTTCACCTCACCGCCGAGATGTCATTTGCCCGCTATTCTATCGCGATCCGGGGGTTGTCCGTAGAGAATCCGAGCGGCAAGTGGGTCTTCGGAGCCCGAATGAATGGCGGCCGACGGCGGCACTCGCCACCCTGGCTCGGCCCGCCATTGTGCGGCATGAAGGCCAGCGATACGATGCTGCCGGGGAGGGGTCCTGGTCGCAGTGATTAGCGTTAGGGGCAATCCAATGACTGACTTCTTCACCATGCAGCCCGGCGAGACGGCAGCGCCTTTGCCGCCGGGACCCGTCCTGTGTGCGGGGACGGCCGGCATGCGGCGCATTCACCGCTTTTTCCTGTGGGCGTACGACGAGGCGCCGGGACTAGTGCGGTCCGCCGCGGCCGGCGACATCCCCCGCGCCGCTTACGTGGGCGAAGTGCTGGGGAACTTCGACAAGGTGCTCCACTTACACCACGAGGGTGAGGACCAGAGCATGTACCCGCAGCTCGCGGAAAGGGCACCGGCATGTGCGTTGCACGTAGCGCAGATGCTTGAGCAGCACCGGCAGGTGACGCAGCGCCTGGAGAGCATCGAGCCGATCCGCCTCCGCTGGATGGAGACCGCAGACGCAGACGTTGGCCGGGAACTCGCTGCGCACTACGAGGACCTGAAGTCCGTCCTCAATGTTCACCTGCGCCGCGAAGTCACTGAGGTAATGCCCGTCGTGGACAGGGTAATGACCGAGAAGGAACTGCAGGAGGCCGGGAAGCACGGGATCGATCAGCTCGACAAGAAATTCCTGATCGGCTACCTCGGGATGGTGCTGGCTACGAATCCACGCCAAGACCAAAAGGAAATGTTCAAGGAGATCCCTGCCCCGGTCCGCCTTGGTTACCGCCTCATCGGCCGCAGGATGTTCCGGAAACAGTACGCGACGCTCTTCCCCGGACGCCCGATTCCGGAGACGCTGTAGTCCACGCGCCGCCGGGCTGATTGCTGCCGGAACGGGAGCTAACGGCAATCCGCGGAGCCTCCGTTCAGCCATAACCGACTCCCCCGTGTGGCTAGTCCAAGACGGCTGATGAAGGACCATAAGAAACGTTTCCTATTGACAGGAAAAGTTTCCGCAACATATTCTGAATGTGTTGCACATCTCATCACTTCCAGGAGGATTCATGAGCTTCACGTCCCGCAGGGTCACCATGGCCGACGTAGCCAACGCCTCCGGTGTTTCCATAGGCACGGTGTCCAAGGCACTCAACAAGCGGGGCCAGCTTCGTGAAGATACCCGGGACCGCGTCCTGGCTGCCGCCCGCGAACTCGGTTTCGAGCCCTCTGTTGCGGAAGGCAACCGGAACGACGTCCTCACCATCGGCCTGGTGACGTCGGACGACATCGGACGCTTCAGCATCCCCGTCATGTACGGGCTGGAGGATTCGTTCGGCCCGGAGCAGGCATCGGTCCTCATCAGCAACTCCCGGGGCGATCTGGTCCGCGAGCGCCACTGCGTGGAAACGCTGGCCTCCCGCAATGTCGATGCGATCGTGGTCATGACCAACCTCACCGGCCCGCGGGCCCCGCTGCCCCCGACATCGGTCCCGATCGTCTATGTCATGGGACATTCTTCCGACCCCGAAGACATGTCCGTAGTGGTTGACCAGGTGCAGGGCATGCTCCTCGCACTCGAACACGCAGCCAACCTGGGCCACCAGAACATCGCCTATGTAGCGGGGCCGCGCCAGGACTACTCAGCCCGCATCCGCGCCGAGGCCGTACAGGAACACGCCGGAGCCTTCGGGCTCACCCTGGCGGGCGACCGTCCCCTCTACGGAAACTGGTCCGAGGCCTGGGGCAGGCAAGCCGCCCAGATGCTGCGCCAGCGCGTGGAACCTGTGGACATCGTTCTCTGCGGCAGTGACGAAATCGCCCGCGGTGTGGCTGACGGACTCCGCGAGGCAAACATTGTGGTGCCCCATGACGTCGCGATCATCGGCTTCGACAACTGGGCAGCAGCGGCCGTGAACTGCAGGCCCTCCCTGACAACCATCGACATGAACCTTGAGGAACTGGGCCGCGCCGCAGGGGCACGCGTCCTTGAAGCCATCGGCGGAAACAGCAGGACCGGTGTGGAAGCACAGCCGTGCCAGCTCATCGTCCGCGATTCCACCTAACATCCATCCAGCCCCACCAACGTCAACGACCACGAGGGACCAATGATGCACTCCCCACCGGCCGGCCTCCGCCGCGCCCAAAATTCCCCCGACGGCGGCAGCCGGGACTTCAGCCGCCGCTCAGCACTGATGCTCGGAGCCGCAGCCGTGGCAGCGACGTTCGGCCTGTCAGGATGCTCAGCTGTCCTGCCGGAAACAGATGTGGCGGCAGCGAACTTCGGGAAAAACCCGTCCGGCACCATCCGCTTCTGGTGCCGGGCCACGGCCTTCAAGCCCGCCCAGCTCATCGTGGACAAATACCACCGGGCCCAGCAGGCAGTGAGGATCGATCTCACCGTCCTGCCGGAGGGCCAGATGACAACAAAGCTCGCCACCGCGATCCGGGGCGGTTCCGTGCCGGACGTCGTAGCCCCTGACTCCGTCACAACTCCCGTTTTCAGCACCCGGGACGCCTTAACGGACCTCACCCCGCTGATCAATGGGCTCCCCTACGCGGAGTACCTGAACAAGCCACTCCTTGACGTGGCCTCCTTCAACGGAAAAATCTACGGGCTCCCGGCTCTTTCCAATGTCTCGCAACTGTTCTGGAACAAGGAGCTCTACGAGAAGGCAGGGCTGAATCCGGAAAAGGGCCCGGGCAACTATGCGGAATACCTGGAGCACGCCGCGGCTGTCCAGTCCATCAACGGGGTTTCCGGAGTGACTTTCACCGGTAACTCCGCCGGCATCCTTGGCTACGTGATCCAACCGCACTTCTGGGCGGACCGGAGCCCGTTCTACAACGGGCCGCTGGGCCACCAGCAGGCGGCGGTGCTGGGCAATGAACCGCTCCGCAGGACGCTGGAGCTTTACCGCAGCTTCTACAGGGAAGGACTCGCCCAGCCAGGGGCGGAGGCAGACTCCGGGGCGGCGTGGGGGCAAGACTTCCTCAAAGGAACTGTGGGGCTCTTTCCGGGGTCCTACGACCTGGTGGTGGGGAGTGCCACACCGGAGTTCCTGGACAAGCTTGGCGTCAGCGCCTTCCCTGGCCCCGACGGAAACGTTTCGCAATTTTCCGGCGGAGCGGTGCTGTCCATCCCCCGGGGCGCCGCCAATCCGGGGGCCGCCTGGGATTTCATCCGCTTCGTGGGCGAGCTTGAACAGCAGTCGGAACTGGCCGCCTTGGGCTGGTACCCGGTCCGCAGCGACATCCTCAAGACAGGCTTTGCCGAGAAATTCCCCCTTATGGTCCCGGGCATGGAGCGCATGAATGAAGGCTTCGCCGCTCCCACCACGCTCTACACACAGCTCACCAACACCGTGCAGTCGCCCTGGCTTGCGATGTTCCGCGAAGCAGTCTTCAGCCAGGAAGCCCTCGACGACGTTCTTCAGCGGGGCCATGAAGAGACTGCCCGAGTTCTGAAGGTGAATCAGGCATGACAACCACAACCCCGTACCAGACCCAGCTCCAGACCGGGAAGAGCGGGAAGACCGGGAAGAAGGCACCCCGGCGCGCATCGCGCCGCGATTCCTACACCGGGATGCTTATGCTCGCCCCGGCCGTGCTCCTCGTAGCCGTCTTCGTCATCGTTCCGCTGGTTTTTGCCGTGGTCATCTCCCTGACCAACTGGCCGCTCGTCGGAGAAGTGAAGTTCAACGGCGTCGAAAACTACGTCACCGCCTTCGCCGACACCGTCTTCTGGGGATCCATCCTCTACACGCTGGGTTTTGCCGTCATCTCCACGGCCCTCGGCATCGCCGTCGGCTACTTGCTCGCCATGCTTGTCCGCTCCAACCGCCGGGGTGCCGGGCTCATCCGCACTGCAGTGTTCCTGCCCTACGTCATCGGCATCACCTCATTAAGCTTCGTGGCCATCCTGGAGTTCCGGCCCGACAGCGGCGCGCTCGACCAGCTGCTTCTTAACCTTGGCATCACCTCGGCGCCCACGGCCTGGCTCCTGGACGGTACGAGCGCCACCGTGCTGATAGTCCTCCTGGGCACCTACGTGGGCGCCGGCTTCACCATGATCATCCTGATGTCCGGCATGCAGAGCATCCCGGAGGAACTCTACGAATCCGCCCAGATAGACGGCGCCGGACGGTGGAAGCAGGAATTCCTGGTCACTGTTCCGCTGCTCAAGCGGTACCTCGGGTTACTGACGGTGATGGGCTTCATCGGCGCCGTCCTCGCCTTCACCCAGTTCTTCATCATCACGGGCGGAGGCCCGGGCACAGGCACCCTCACCACCATGCTCTACGTCTACAACAAGGCCTTCGGCGACCTGCAGGTGGGGTACGCAACCGCCCTGTCATTTGTCGTCGTCGTCATCGCAGCAGGCCTCACCCTCATTCAGTTCCGCGTCATGCGCGAGGACTGAGAAGCACAAACTCTTCGGCCGAGTCCGATCAAAGGAGATTTCGTGACAACTTCCACCCAAGCGCCGCCGGTTACGCCGCGGCTGCCCCGTACTCCCCCCAACGCCCCGAACGCCAAGAAAGCACCTGCCTCGGCACGGTTCAGGACGGCACTGTACGCGGTGATCGGCACCGTCGTATCGATACTCTTCGTTGCCCCGGTGCTCTGGTCCGTCCTTCGTTCCCTTCAGCCCGGAGCCCAGATTGCCGGCCCTGCGGCGGGGCAATCGTTCACGGACCTGTCCCTCGACAACTACGTCGGCCTCATCAACAACATCGGCGCCGGCTCCTACATCTGGAACAGCCTGACCATTGCGCTGGGCTCCGCGGTGCTGAGCGTCGTCATCACCACTCTTGCCGCCTACGCCCTGGTCAACTACCCGTTCCGGGGATCGAACGTGGCGTTCGCGCTCATCCTGCTGACCATGATGGTCCCCTTCCAGGCCATCCTGACGCCGCTCTTCCTGGAGATGAACGCCCTGGGCCTGACAGACTCCCTGGCCGGCATCATCGTCTTCCACCTCACCTTCAACCTCCCCTTCGGCGTTTTCCTGATGAGAAACTCATTCGCCCAGATCCCGGCAGAGGTTGTGGAAGCGGCACGGATCGACGGCGCGGGTCCCCTCCGGATCCTGTTCTCCGTGCTGAGGCCCATGATTGTCCCCGGGGCCGTGACCGTATTCCTCTTCGCGTTCCTCGGCGCCTGGGGAGACTTCCTGGGCGCGCTGACTTTCCTGACCAGGCAGGAGCTCTTCACCCTGCCCGTCGCGGTGGAGAATGTCGCCTCCGGCGCGTTCGGAACGGTGAATTACGGTTACGTCATCGCAGGCGCGGTGTTGCTCATGCTCCCCTGCCTCATCCTCTACGCCGCCGTCCAGCGCTACTACGTGCGGGGCCTCGTCGCGGGGGCCGTCAAGGGCTAAGAACCACGCCGTCCCGCTCCCCACAGACCCAAGCCAAGAAAGCCGCACTTCCCATGCACTCCACCACCGCCTTCGTGGAAACCACCGCGCCGCCGTCGTCCTTTCCCCTGACCAGCGTCCGGCTGCTGCCCAGCGACTTCAAGACGGCCCAGGACACCGATATCCGCTACGTCCTGGCACTGGACGCTGACCGCCTCTGTGCGCCCTACCGCAGGGAAGCAGGACTTACGACGACGGCGGCTGGGTACGGCGGGTGGGAATCCGACGGCATGGGAGGACACATCGGGGGGCACTACCTCTCGGCCTGCGCGCAGTTGTTTGCGGCAACGGGCGATGCCCGGTTGCTCGAGCGGTTGCACTACGTCCTGGACGTGTTCGAAGAGTGCCAGAACGCGGCGGGCACCGGGTACCTGGGCGGGGTTCCCGGCGGCCGCCGCCTCGGCGAAGAACTCCGGGCAGGAGAAATTGATGCCGACGTGTTTACGCTCAACGGACGCTGGGTCCCGCTGTACAGCCTCCACAAGACCTTCGCCGGGCTTCTCGACGCCTACTCGTATGCCGGGGCCGAATCTGCCCTGCGAATGCTTACCCGTTTGGCGGACTGGTGGCTCACGGTTTCCGCCGGCCTGGACGATGACTCGTTCGAGGAAGTCCTGGTCACTGAGTTCGGCGGAATGAACGACACCCTGACGTCCCTTGCCCAGCTGACCGGGCGGGATGACTACCTGCGCGAGGCTAAGCGCTTTTCGCACCGGGCCATCCTGGAACCGCTTGCCGCAGGCCATGACCGGCTGGACGGGCTCCACGCCAACACCCAGATACCCAAGGTGGTGGGGTACGAACGGTACGCGCAGGCCACGGGCAGCCAGGAGCATCTTGAGGCGTCCGACTTCTTCTGGCAGACAGTCACCCGTGAGCGGACCGTATCGATCGGGGGCAACAGCGTCCGGGAGCATTTCCACCCGTCGCGCGATTTCACGCCCATGATCCTTGAGGTCCAGGGGCCGGAGACGTGCAACACCTACAACATGCTGAAGCTCGCCAAGCTGCGGTACGAGCGGGCCGGCGATCCCGCAGCGATGGCGTTCTACGAGCGCGCCACGTTCAACCACATCCTCTCCTCGCAGCACCCCGGGCGCGGCGGGTTTGTGTACTTCACGCCGATGCGTCCGTCCCACTACCGCGTGTACTCCACCGTCCATGAATCCATGTGGTGCTGCGTGGGCTCCGGCCTGGAAAACCATGCCCGCTATGGCGAGCTGATCTACAGCCACAGCGGCGGCAACCTGGCAGTGAACCTCTACATCGCCTCGGAACTCACCTGGGCCGAACGCGGGGTGAAGGTCCGGATGGAAACAGAGTTCCCGCATTCGGACACCGTCCATCTGACCGTCACAGCGGACAACCCAACAGCCTTCACCCTGCAGCTGCGCCGCCCGGAGTGGGCAACGGCCATGGAGATTCAGGTTCATGAAACGGACGCGGCCGGCGGAACGCCACAGGGAGCGCAGGCAGTGAAGGGGAACGCCGGCTTCGTCCATCGCGTGTGGGAGGGAACCACCACGGTCACCGTCCGGCTTAAGGCCGAAATCCTGGCCGAAGCCCTGCCTGACGGTTCACCGTGGGTTTCCTTCCTCTACGGGCCAGTGGTCCTCGCCGCGCGCGAGGGAACCGCAGGTGTGGAAGCCGTGGAGGCGCGGGACGAGCGGATGGGCCACGTTGCCTCCGGTCTCCAGGATCCCCTGGCCGGCACTCCGGTGGTGGTTGCCGCAGACCCGGCAGCCGCCGTCGAACTGTCCAACCGGGCGGCCATCACCGCGGAACTGACCGCCGTCCGGAACGGCGCAACCGTTCAGCTCAAGCTCGAGCCGTTTGCCGGGATCCACGACGAGCGCTACACCGTGTACTGGCCCACGGGTGCCTCCGCCGAGGCGCGGACGGCAGAGCTTGCCGCAACGGACGCGGCGGCGGACAAGAGGGGCGTCGTCGACGCCGTGACCGCGGGTGAGCAGCAGCCGGAGGCCGACCACTTCTTCGCCGGCGAAGCCACCCGGGCCGGCGGTCAGGACGGTGTGCACTGGCGCAACGCCACGGGCTGGTTCTCCTATGTCCTCGAGGATTCCAACGGCGAGGCCGGCTCCGTGCGGGTAAGGATGCGGCCTGGCACGGGACATGGGCAGCGGATCAGCCTCAATGGCGTGCCGCTGGCCAAGGCTTTGCGCTCCCGCATCGAGCAGGGCGCCGAGGTTGCCGAATACGGCGTCCCCGCAGAGGCAAGGACTGAAGCGTCCGGGTCGCTCGTGTTCGCTGTCCATGCCCTCCCCGGCACTGTCACGGGTGACCTGCTCTCCGTCGAATTACTCGACGAACCCTGCTTTGCCTGACCGGACTCCGTAAAGGTGCACCGAGAAATCTATTGTGACTGGATTTGTTGACTTTCAGTCAAAAGAGGCACACAGTGACGTTACACACCACGTCGTTGGTGATATCCGTTCATGGTGGGGGCTACAGAACGGATTTCCTATTTGCTCTCACGCGATGAGCCGAACAGCAGGCTAGAAGCGGGCAACCAGCAGATCGCTGGACCCTCCTTCCGGTCCACAGTGAATGTCGACAGACGCGTCAAGCGCTTCACCCTCGTCCAACACTCATCTGTCTTTAGCAAATTGGGGTCCCACTCATGGGTTCAATCACACGCTCCGCACTCGTCCTCGCCTTCACCGCAGCCCTCGCCGGGGGTGCGGCGCTGCCCGCCTCGGCGGATCCGACAACCGCCACCATCCAGGTCACGGGAGGTGCCCTCGCAATCAGCGTTCCTACCGACGCCGGTAGCCTTGGCACCCGCGCGAACACTGTTGGCGGGGGGACCATCAGCGGAGCCTTGGGGCAGGTGCAGGTCAACGATGCGCGCAGCGCCGCTGCCGGTTCCGGCTGGGTTGCGAGCGTCATTTCCACCGCCTTCACTCCTGCGTCTGGACCAGCAATCGCTGCCAGCGCTGTCAGCTACTCGGCCGGAACTATCGCGAAAGTGGGCACAGCGACCTACACAGCTAACGACCCGGCCAGCCTCGTCGGTGTAGTTCCTGCGGTCACGGCGACCGGGATCACGGGGGACAACTCCGCGACATGGAACCCGGCGATCAGCGTCGCGGTCCCGGGGGGCACCGTCGCCGCCGTCTACTCGGCGACAATCACCCACTCCCTTCTCTAGGCACCGATTGGGCACGTACTCGCGGGAGGGACGCCCCGCGTTCCTCCCGCACACATGGCTACCCATCATGCGGTTCATGTTGTGCATTGTCGCCGGCGTCGGTTTGTGCGTAGTTGCCGGGGTACCCGTGGACGCGTCCACGGGCACCCCGGCAAGCCAACGCCCTGCCGCAGGCCTCGGGCTGCGGCTCCTCGACGCCCCGTCCGGCACCCGCGAACGATCCGCGGGCACAGCTTTACATCGTGGACCACCTCGCCCCTGGAACGGTTATACAGCGGCGGGTCGAGGTTTCGAACGGAGCCGCTTCATCCACCCCTGTTGTCCTGTACCCTGCCGCAGCCTCCATTGCGGGCGGCTCATTCCTGGGCGCCCCCGGCGACACGCCTAACGACCTATCCACGTGGACGTCTGTCGATCCGGGCTCATCCACGGTCCCGGCCGGCGGAAACGTGACGGCCACTGTAACCATTGCCGTCCCCCTCGACGCAGCTCCAGGGGAGCAGTACGGCGTTGTCTGGGCCGAGGCGCGTGTGGATCCCACCAATGGCGGCGGCGTCACTCAAATCAGCCGCGTCGGCATCCGTCTCTATCTGTCCGTTGGGCCCGGCGGGGCGCCCGCGGCCAACTTCACGGTCGACTCGCTAACGGCCGAGCGCACCCCCGACGGCCGGCCATCTGTCCGTGCGTCCGTCCACAACACCGGCGGCCGGGCACTGGACATGTTCGGAACCTTGGAACTTTCGGGCGGTCCGGGCGGACTCAGCGCGGGACCGTTCCCCGCCAGTCTTGGCACGACCGTGGCGATCGGTGCCACCGAGTCCGTCACGATCGTCCTGGACAAGCAGGTACCCGCCGGCCCCTGGCAAGCAGGGATCACCTTGCATAGCGGACTGCTCGAACGCAGCGCCCAAGCAACCATCACTTTCCCCGATGCCGGGTCATCGCCCCCAGTGGAAACGAAGACCCCCGACTCCGGATGGCTGTATGTTGCCGTCGCGGTGCTGGTCGTGCTGCTGGTTACCGCCGCATTGCTCCAATGGCGCTACCGGCGCCGGCGCCGGATCACGGCGGAGTACGCCACACAGAGAGATCCAGTGGGCGGCCCAAACACTGAACCGGGGCGGGCAGCCGAGCATGCCGGACAGGGCAACTCCTGACGGGATCACCTTGCAAATACCTTGGACAATCCTGCGGCGTTCCTGTCCGGATATTGATCGGCTCCTTGAAGGATCGTCTGCAGAGGACCCAGATGCCTATGGCGGCAACCTTCCGAGGATCCGTTCACCGCATCTGCCCTTTCCATGGACTGCAAGATTCCTTACACCTTTTTTGGGGGGCCCAAAATGAATGACAGAGACACAACGGCGTTCGATTCGCGCCGTAAAGATAAGGTGCGTGCCCTGCTGGCCGGCGGCCTGGTCTTGGGGATCGGAGCAGCGTACACGCTGGCGGCTTGGACGGACAATGAATGGGTGTTCGGCGGCGCAGGTCCGGATGACAATAATCCAGGCACCAAGGTCTATGCCATGGAGCAAAACACTGTGGCGCCGTTTGCGGCCGGAACGTGGACGGATGAGCCGGAAGCCAACGGTGGGTACTTGGACTTCACCGTCCAAGCTGCCAGCCTGCTTCCCGGGGACACGGTCTACGCTCCCTTCCAACTCCGTGCGAAGGCCGGGTCCGAAGCGCTGACGGTCAGCCTCGCGGAGGCACGGCAGGCGACGGTTCCGGCAGTCGGCGACGCCAACAGCACGGCACTTTATGAGGCGCTGACGGTGCAGGCCTGGGTGAACGTCGGGGCGGCTGACTGCAGCGATGGTGGTGACCAGACCGGTGGGGAGGTCCTCGTGGCCGCCGCCTCCGACCTGGACACAGTGGGCGCAGCGCCCTTTGATCTCCTGGCAGGGGCCGCTGGTGCCGCCGGCGCCCCGGTGGATCTGTGCTTCGCACTGACACTTCCCGCGGGCACTTCGGATGTCACGCTTCAGGGCAAAAACGTCATCCCACTCTGGCGGTTCACAAGCGTCGTCGGTTCATAGCAGGCGGAGCCATGACGTCCGTGAGGGGATTCGGGGCAGAGGCGAGAGCGCGGCGGGCAAAGAGTTTCCGGACAGGAGTCCGGGAGAGTGTACTCACGATCCTTGCCGTGCTCGGCGGGCTATGTATCGCTGCAATGATCGCTGCTGCCGTTTTCAACATCACCTTTGTCGTATTCCGCAGCGGCTCCATGGAACCGGCCTACCCTGTTGGCGCCCTCGCCGCTGTCAGCGAAGTGCCCGCCTCATCGCTGAAACCCGGCGACGTCGCCACCGTATCGCGGACACCTGCCTCGACACCGATTACCCACCGCGTAGTCAGCGTCACGCCGGATCCGGCATTGGCCGGCCACACAATTCTTGTCCTCAAAGGAGACGCCAACCGCTCCCCGGACCCTGTGGAATACCGGGTAGCCACGGCGCGGCAGATGCTCTTCGTCGTACCAGGACTGGGCAGCTGGGTCATGGATCTGAGATCCCCCGTGGTTTTGGGTTCCAGCACGGTGCTTGTTGCCGCCCTTGTGGCCTGGTCGTTCTGGCCCCGCAGCACAGGTCCCACGCCACAACGAAAGAATCTCCAGATCCCCGACACGACCCGAATCCCATGACGGACTGGATCAGCGAATGACAGGTCGCCCTCGGCTGCGCCGCCGGCCATCCGGCTCCCTCGGCAGGTGCCCTCGCCAGAACCGCACTGTACTCCGTGCCGCGGTTACGGCTTCCTGCGTGCTCCTGTCCGTCGCGGGGCAGAGTCCAGTTTGGGCCGCGGACCCGGTGTTGCCTGTGCCCCAGACCGGAGGTGACGCAATGCTCCGCCTGACCTCCTCCGTCTACCCTCTGGACATCCCGTCTCTCGGGCCCGGTGAGTCCTTCAGCTGGCAGGTTGGAGCCGTGCTGGACGGCCCCGAATCAGCCACCGCCACGGTGGAACTTCAAGGTTCGGGGTCCCTGTCCGCCGGGCCGGAGGCCTACACGGTCACGGCGCAGTCCTGCCCAGTCCAGTGGTCCGGAACCAGCGGAAGGAATGCAACATTGCTGTGCGGGCCAGGCGCAAGGCAGATACTCGCCGTCGATTCCTTCAGCAGCGGCGGAAGTACGGCCTATCCGCTGGGTCGATTCACGAGTACCGATCATCCGTGGTTGTTGTTCCGGCTCGAACGTCCCGCAACTGCTGCCGGAGCCGATGGGACGCTGGCGTTTGGGATTGGCATTGTCGCCGGTGACGGCGACCGCACTCCCCCGGCTGAGGATCTCTCCATCACAGGCGCGAACGTTTTCCCCTATCTCGTCGGCGCAGCAGGCTTGACCCTGCTGGGGGCACTCCTGATCCGGTTCGGACGGGTGACCAGGCAACCATGAGAGTCCCCACACTGAGGCGCCAGGCCGCAGCCGGAACTTCCGCAATTATCGTTGCTGCAGCAGCATTCCTGAGTTTGAGTTCGGGCACTGATGCTGCCTGGACGGACGATGAATACGTCGGCACCGCTGCGGGGGTCATGATCGCCGGAAACTGCAGTACAACGCCCCTCTTCCGGACAGAATCAGCAGCCCGGCAACTCTCTGGCCTGCTGGGAGCAGATGAACTGGATTCCCTTGCGGCACTTCAAGGGCTCTCCGTTGAGAATGCAAGGGGAACAGTGTCAGTGACCCCTGCTTCGGCGATCCAGATCAACCCCGTTACTTTCAGCGCTCCACTTGAGGCCAGCGCGCTGGGCAGTCCGTTGCTTTCGGCGACGTTGGGACTCGATGCGGCCGCTGGAGAGGCAGGTGCCTACAACCAGTGGGGGCGCGCCACAGGCAGTGGCCAGGCGGCCGCTGCCGCGGGAACGGTAAACGACCAATCCGGGGCCATTGATGCCACCGGGACGGCCGACGGATCAGCCACTATGCCCCGGTCGGCGAGCATCAACCTGTCCTCGCTCGTGCCAGCCTCCGCGGCCGACATGACCTTGGACATCGGCGCAGTCGCAAGCTCCGCCGAGGTGGATGCATGCCTGCTGGTCAATGGCTGGCCCACACCAAATCCCGTTCCGGTAGAGAACCGCACATACGGGATCGCCGGAGCGGACCTGAAAGCAGGAGTCCCTTCTGTTCAAAGCATGGCGGCGGCGACAACTTCGGCCATTGACGACGCGGTGGATGATCTTGCCGCCCTCGACGACCCCGGCGGACAGGTCACCACGACGATCAACACCGGAATCAGGGCGCTCGTTCAGGGCGCGGCCGGGAGCCTCACACTGGGCACCGTGGACACCGTCATCACCATCGGGACCCTCGATCTGAGCGGAGTCCAGCCCCTGCTGACGGGAACCATCAGCGATGGTGTCGTCACCATTGACCTCAGCAACAGCAGCGCCACGGTCAACCTCGCCGCACTCCGGGGAGGAGCCAACGGGTTCAATGGCCTTCCGCCCAACACCGTCATCGGCATCGACCAGGCACTGCTTCAGGAAGTCAGCCAGCGGACCACGGTGCTGCTGGCAGAGTGGTCCTCCGGGATGGCCCTTGCGCTGGAACAGGCCCTGGAAGCAGCCACTTTTACCATGCAGACCCAAGTGGTGCTCCGGGCAGACGTACCCCTGCTCGGCACAGTCGATGTAGCCCGGCTGAGCATTGGCTACGCAACCACACTGGGGGCCTTCCTGGACGGCTCTGCTCCCCAGCCCACCATCACCACCGAAGTCCTCAGCGGAGCCCTATCCGGCCTGGATACGCTGCTTACGCCGATCCTTACTGCCTTGAACAACGGAACAGGAACCGTTGTTGAAGGAGTCCTCGTTCCGGCCCTGCAGGGAACCAGCGGAGTGATCCCAACAGCTGTGACTGGAATAGAGGGAGCCGCCGACGGAGTCACGGAAGAACTGGACGCCATCCTTGATCCCCTGGCAGGGGTTCTTTCCCTCACCATCAACGTCCAACCCGACCAACCCGGAGCACCCGTCACGTCCGCTGCCGCCGGCAATTCCGCACCCGGCGAGTACAAGATCTCCGCACTACGGATCGCAACCCTTGGCAATGCGGCGGAAATCTACCTGGCCACAGCTTCAGCAGGTCCAGTGATCTTCAGACCGGAACCAGCCCCATGACGCGACTCCTCAACGCAGGCCGAGAGCCGGGACCGGGACGCGCCGGGCGCGAAGAAGGCCCGCAATTGGGGGAAACGGCGGGCCTTCAACTGCAAAGGCTACATAGCGGACACAAGAACAACGAATGGACAATTATGTGCTCCTGATCTGGTGTGGGCGGCTGTGCCCGCTGGTTTGTGCTCTCAGGAGACGTCGATGTGTTGCAGCACTACCGCGCGGCGCTGCCAGCGGCGGGCTGGGAAGTGGTCGAGGATGACGGGCGCCACCTGCGGGCCCAGCGTGATGGCCGGGCGTTCGAGGTGAGGCCGTGCCCTGGAGGCGGTGCCATCTGGACCGGAAGCGAGGACGACCCCGCGTACGGACAAGGAACGGTGATGCAGCCGGATACTGACATTTGCAGCGCACACCACTTCTGAAAACTCCAGCAGTATCTTTGGACTGCTGCCGGGCAGCGTGAACTGCGGCTGCTTTCCTCTGGCACCCGCTTGACGACGGCGGCACGCACCCAGGTGCGCGCCCCGCCGTCGTGCGCCAGACAAGACCCCGGCGCCGCCGCTATCAGCTTGGCGACCCCGCGATGCTTGACCCTGCGTCGGCTGCCACCTTTTCGAGGCCGGTCAGGAGATCCTGCAACCCGGGCTCTTCGAGGGGGAAGTGGCCGCAACCACGCAGCAGTTGGCTGGTGGTGGGGCCGGGCAAGGTTCGCAGAGTGCCCTCGCTGAGCTCCACTGGGGTCCACTCGTCGAGCTCGGGTGCATCAGGTGGACTGGGAAGAGTGCCGTGCGTGCCTGGGCATGTGGATGCTGCATATAGCTGGCAAGGAACCCCAGAGGGACCCATCCGCCGCCTCCGCGTGCATCTTTCGCGCAGAGCCGGCCCAGGCCGGGGTCCAGCCCCATGCTCCTGAGATCGGCGATCCAGGAGACCTTGACGGGGACCCTGGCGATCGGCCCGCGGACCAGCTTGAGCAGTGGCATGAAGACCAGCGCGAAAGATTTGAGCCGCGTCATCGTTGAGCGGGCGGACTTCTCTCGTGGGTCGAGCAGGCAGGTGGCGACCACGGCCGTGACGCGGCGTGAACGGGCCGCTGCCTCCACCGTGAGCAAACCCCCGATGCTGGCCCCGAAGAGGATGACGGGACGGCCGTCGTCTTCAGCTGAAATGACGTCAACCAGTAAGTCGACCCAGTCCTCGTAGGTCACTGTTCCGCGCGACGTTGTCACCGTTCGGCCGTAGAGAGGCAAATCCACAGCAGTCAGATCGACGCCCCGGCCTGCCAGGAGGGACGCAACAGGCCAGAGCGCCGCAGCATGGGCTCCCGCGCCATGGACCACGAGCATCCGAACCGTGGCATTGGCGTCCCGTAACCGGAGGAGGTGGACCCGATGGTTCCTCCAGGCCCACCACTCCGAGGCCGGGGGCACAAGTGACTTCCTTCGGGAAGGCGACAAGAAGCTCGCGTAGTCCTCCATGCTGACGTCTTGGATATCCTGGTGCCTCAAGATCCGTTTCGCGATGCGATTAGCCGAGGCTCTCGAACACCAGTGTTGCCTGGATGCGGTCACCGCCGCCGATCATTCCCTTGCTCCCGCTGCTCGCGGTGGTGATGGTGTGGAGCCGATAGCCCTTCGCAGCCTGATCGTTGATCGTCTTCTCCAGGGAAGTCAGGTTGCCCGAACCGGTTCCCCACAGTTTCTCCTTAAGAATCACCTGCAGGACCACGTAGTGCATGACACGGCTTCCTTCCGTCGCTGGCCAATTGGGAGCAATGCTAGTTGACGCGTCCCGCTCCTCCGGGGCGTTGGCGACGGCGCGTCGAGGGTATCGACAGTGCGCCAGGTCAACGCCGGGCGGCGGATCAGTCCGATGCCCGGGTGTGCCCACACGGCACAAACGCTCGCACGACGGCATCAATGGGTGCGAACACGTCTGCACCGGGGTCCACAGTCACCCGCTGGATGATCATGCCTTCGCCCACTGCGGTGATGGCAGTGGCCGCCGCCGCGGGATCATGCGCTCCGAGGCGCTCCATGGTGGTCTCGACGAAGGACCGGAAGTACGCGCGTCCGGCGAGCAGGGGGCGGCGGACGTCCTCGTTGTGCGTGCCTTCGAGGAAAAGTACATACCGGGCAAGGGTCCGGGTCCGGGATGCTGTGGTGGCGGTTTCGACGGCGTGGGCCAGCAGAGCGACGAAGGCGCCAACATCAGCCGGCGGGCTTGGCCGGCTCACCAGGTCAGCCAGGTCAAGTTCCGCAAGCCACTCGACCACCCCGGTCAGGAGGGCGGCACGGGTGCGGAAGTAGTTCGACGTCGAACCCCTTGGAACCCCGGCCTCCACGTCAACCCTGATGTGGGTAAGAGCCTTCAGGCCCTGGGTGCCAAGCAGCTCCACGGCAGCATCGAGAATCCGTGTACGAATGGACATACTCCATACTACAAAGGTAGTGACATCGCCACTACATAAGTAGTAACCTGTTTGCATGGCTCGCGTGATTCTGAAATGGAGGTAATCCAAATGACAGACTTCTTCACCATGCATCCCGGTGAAACCGCAGCTCCCGTGCCGCCGGGACCTCCCGTGCCGCCGGGACCGGTCCTGTCGTCAGGCTCGACTGGCATTCGGCGGGTTCACCGCTTCCTCCACTGGGCGTACAAGGAGGCGCCCGGCCTGGTGCGTTCGGCAGCGCCCGGAGACACTTTCCGCGCCGCCTACGTGGGGGAAGTGCTCGGGAACTTCGACAAGGTGCTCCTGATCCACCAGGAAGGCCAGGACCTGTTCATGTACCCGCAACTGGCGCAGCGGGCACCGGCAAGTGCGCCGCACGTGGAGCAGATGCTTGACCAGCACAGGAAAATTCGGGAACGCGTCCAGAGCATCGAGCCCGTCCGTAAGCGCTGGATGCAGACTGCAGACGAAGAGAACCGGGAAGTGCTGGCAAAGGGCTACGAGGACGTGCAGTCAGTTCTCAGCGAGCATCTGCGCCGCGAGGTCAACGAAGTGATGCCCGCCGTCGACCGGGTCGTGACGGAGGAGGAACTGAAAGCGATGATTCAGCACGGGGTCAAGCAGCACGACAAGAAGTTCCTCGTCACCTACCTCGGAATGGTTCTGGCCACGAACCCGCCCGATGACCGAAGGGAAATATTCTTTGAGGAGATTCCCGCCCCAGCCCGCCTGGGCTACCGTCTCATCGGCCGCAGGATGTACCGCAAGCAATACGCGACGCTCTTCCCGGGAAGGCCGATCCCCGAAACTCTTTAGCAGGAGCGCAACTGGGACCTCAAATGGTGGAGTTCCGGGTGCAGGATTCAGCCTTTCGCGAGCATGATCGGCTGGTAGTAGCCGCTTACGTCGGGCATGAGCCATTCGGCTGCGGTGAACCCGGCCGAGACCAGCTGGCTTTCGAGTTGCGAGCGTTGCAGGGCACGGTAGCGGGTGGTCCCCGAACGTGCCCGCCATGATCCAGCCGCTTCTTCGGTGAAAGTGAACAACTCGATGTCCACGTACTCCGCATCCTGCGACCACCGCCAAGCCTGGCCCGACGCATGCCGCGACCCGACGTCCCCGTGGACCGAGACCGGCACCCCGGCGGGTCGGGTGCGCCGCAACGCGTCATAGTCGCGAAGGGAGACGAGCAGCAGCCCGGCCGGCCGCAGGCACGCCCGGACACTGCGCACGGCACGTTGCAGATCTTCGTCCGTGAGCAGGTGCGGCAGTGCGTTATCGCAGGAAATGACCACGTCAAAGGTCTCTTCGACGTTCTCACGGACGTCGCGGACGTCACAGGCCCTGAAATCGACGTCGATTCCCCTCTCGGCCGCCTCCACCCGGGCCCGGTCAACAGCCGCGTGGCTCACGTCGGTGGCTGTCACACTGTAACCAAGCGCCGCCAGCGGCAGGGCCTGGGTTCCGATGCCGCACGTGCAGTCCAGCAGGCGACCCTCGGTGATCCCCCGCTGCGCGAGGATGTCTGCGATGACCCGCCCATGCCACAGAGCCGCTGACCACCAATCAGCGAAGAGCAGATGGTACTCAGACGCAAGGTCGTCATAGAACTGTTCCGGGCTAGCCATACCGGTGAGACCTCGCATTCTCAGCCTGCTTTGAAACGCCCGACGGCGGGTGCGACGGCGGGTGCCCAGCGGCCGTCACGGGCCGTCAGGGCGTGGGCGTTCCTCAACTACCCGGGTCAGGGTCTTGAGGTTGCGACGGAGGGACCTGCCCAGGAGCCGGTTCACCAGCGGATCGGGCAGTTTGCCCAGCAGGCCGCCCATCGAGCCGGTCACGAGCCGCTCGGTGACGCGTGTGCCGCCGCCGTTCGGTTCCAGCATGAACGTCGCAGTGAGGTCGCGCTCTCCTCCGACCGAGCGGGACACCATCCGCCGGGGCGGCTCGAACTCCGTGAATTCGACCATCCAGTCGAACTCACGGCCCATGAAGCGGGTTGTTCCCCAGCCTCGGGTTCCCAGCCCCGGGGGGACCGTCCCAACCGGCCCGGACTTAGTGACGAAGGCGTCGTAGACCGAGAGGTTCTCGAACTTCGCCAGGAAATCGAAGACTTCCTGGGGTGGCCTGGCCACAACCACGCATTCTTCCACTACAGGCATCGGATGCTCCTTTGAAGCCACCTGGTTTCCTGGCCCGATGAGGACGCTGTCGCATAGATGCAGCCCTCGGGAATGCTTGGGCACAATTCGAGGAGTTGCGCCATAGACGTTGGGATAAGAGAGGTTCCCGTCATAGGCACAAGGTACTACTTCCTTCACCACAAGTCACTACTTTCGTAGTACCGGCCGTCGACTCCCCCCACCCTCGCTTTGACCCTTTACATAGCCGAAAAACCCGGCCAAAACAGCCGTGGTAGTAAGCAATCGTTTATCCCTTGACGGAACAGAACCGGCCCTGTAACAGTTAGGCGTGGGCGGATCGATGGAGAACCCCGAGCTGAATGGCACGGCGTCGATCCCCGGTGGGCTCACCCAAGGTTCCGCGGCCCCAACGCCCCTCCTGGAAGTCCGTGGACTGACCAAAAGTTTCTTCGGCATTCCCGTCCTGGAAGACGCCCACCTTACCCTTCACCGGGGCCAGGTCCACGGGCTTGTGGGCGAAAACGGCGCCGGGAAGTCCACCCTGATGAAAGTGCTTGCGGGGGTGTACCAGCCGGACGCGGGAACAGTGCTCCTGGACGGCCGGGAAGTCAGGTTCAGCCACCCAACAAAGGCCCACGAAGCCGGTCTGTCATCGGTATTCCAGGAGTTCAACCTCCTTCCCGACCGGACGGTGGCCGAGAACATCTACCTGGGCCGGGAGCCCCGCCGCGGAGTCCTGGTGAACAAGTCTCTGATGAACGGGAAAACGGCGGAGCTGCTGCAGTCGCTCGGGATCACCGCCATCCGGCCCACCGCGCAGGTGCGGAGCCTGACCGTGGCGGAGCAGCAGGTGGTGGAGATTGCGAAGGCGGTCAGCTATGACGCCCGGATCGTCTCCATGGATGAGCCCACCGCCGCGCTGGCCGGCGCCGAAGTTGAGCTCCTCTACCAGATCGTGTCCCGGCTTCGGGACCGCGGAACGGGCATCCTCTATGTCTCCCACAGGCTCCGGGAGCTCTTCGACCTGTGCGACGTCATCACCGTCCTGAAGGACGGCCGCGTGGTCAGCACCGGCCCGGCCTCCGAACTCGACGACGCACGGCTGGTCCGGCTGATGGTTGGCCGGCCCATTTGGGCCTTCTTCCCGGACAAGCTGCCGCGGACAGACAGCGATGCTGAAGGCACAAACGCTGAAGGTGCCGTTGTCTCCGCGAAGCCGATCCTCGAGTTGCAGGGTGCTGGGAACGGCCAACTGGATGGGATCAGCTTCAGCGTTCAGCCGGGTGAGATTGTTGGGCTCGCCGGTCTCCAGGGCTCCGGCCGGACGGAACTGCTGCACGCCATTTTCGGCGCCGCCCCCTTCAACCGCGGCACCATGAAGGTGGAGGGCCGGGAAGTCCTGCCCAAGACGCCAAGGGAGGGGGTCCGGGCGCGCATGGCCCTCATCACCGAAGACCGCAAGGCTGAGGGCCTGAGCCTGAACCAGTCCATCCTGAACAACGCGCTGACCGTCATCAGATCAGTTTTCCCGCGCCGCACCGGAGCGGTCCAAACCGAGATCCCCGGCGTGTTTTCCTCCCTCGAGGTTGTGGCGCGGGACTTGGACCAGGAGGTGCAGTACCTCTCCGGCGGGAACCAGCAGAAAGTGGTCCTTGCCAAGTGGCTGGCCATCCGCCCCCGACTGGTCCTGCTGGATGAGCCCACCCGCGGCATAGATGTGGGAGCCAAAGTGGCGGTGTACCGGTTGATGCGCACGCTGGCCGCCGAAGGCAAAGCCATCCTGATGGCCTCCAGCGAATTGCCGGAGGTCATCGGCATGTCCGACCGGATCCTGGTCATGCGCGACGGGCGCCTCGCCGGCGAGCTTCCGGCCGGAACGTCCGAGGAAGCCGTCCTGCAGCTGGGAACGGGCGCCAGGACTGCACCTGGAGGAGGGACATGAAACAACGTGGCAGCTTCATCGAGCGCCTCTCCTCCACACAGATCGTGTACCTCGTGGCGCTGCTGACGCTGATCGTTGGTGCCGTGCTCGTCGGCTCGATCGGACGGAACTTCTTCAGCCAGGGCAATATCTCCAGCATCCTGACCGGAACCAGCGTCCTGGGTTTCATCGCCATCGGACAGACGCTGGTCATCCTGGCCGGCAGCCTGGATCTCTCGGTTCCTTATGTCACCAGCCTGGCCAGCCTTGTTGCCGCCGGCGTGATGGCGAACAACCCGGGCAACGTCCTGCCCGGCGTCGTGCTCACGCTGGGTGCCGCGGCGGTCATCGGCCTGGCGAACGGGCTGATCGTGGCCCGCCTCAATGTGCACGGGTTCATCGCCACGCTGGGCATGGGGTTGATCATCAGCGGCTTCCTCGCCACCAATTTCAAGGGCAGCTTCGGCCAGACCCCGCTGTCGTTCCGGCTGATCGGTGCGACGGGCCTGGGGCCTGTTCCCATCTCGACCATCATTATGCTGGCCTGCGCGGGCCTGGCTATGCTGCTGCTCCACCGCACGCGCATGGGCCACCACCTCTACGCCGTCGGTGGTGACATTTCCGTCGCCCGGACCTCTGGAATCCGCGTGGATTTGCCGGTCATCACAGCCCATGTGATCTGTTCACTGCTCGCAGGAATGGCGGGGCTTCTCCTCGCCAGCCGGCTGGGCGTGGGCAGCCCGACGGTGGGTTCCCAGGGCGGCTACGATCTGCTCTCCATCGCCGCAGTGGTCCTCGGCGGCACCCTGCTGGCCGGCGGCAAAGGAACCATCACCGGCACCCTGGGCGGTGTCCTCATCTTCGCCATGCTGGACAACATCATGTCCGTCATGCAAATCAACCCCTTCCTCAAGGACGTGGTCAGGGGCGTGGTGATTGTCGTCGCCGTCGCCGTGTATGCCCGCCGCAGGACGGTCACCAGGCCGGAGCGGTTCAGCGCGAAGGCTTCTGCGGAATCGCCCGCCGCAGAGCCCGCACGCGCGGAGCGGCCATGAGCACAGTCCTGCCCTCCGGGCGCAGCACCGTCCTCCGGCAGAACCGCGCCAGCCGCTCCGAGCGGCTCCTAAGGGCTGTGCGCACCCCCGGCGGCGCTGTTTTTATCCTGCTGATCGGCCTCCTGGCGGCCATCATCGCGCTGAATCCCTCCTTTGGAGAGCCGGGCTCCTTCATCCGGTTCATCGGCAGGACGGCCCCGATCGCCATCGCCGCCGTCGGCCAGTACTTCGTTATTGTCAGCGGCGAATTCGACTTGTCCATGGGATCAGTGGTGACCATGCAGGTCATCGTTGCCGGTAACCTGATCCGGCAGGACGATTCCAGGGTGATTCCGGTCCTGGTCCTGATGTTTGTGCTCGGCGCCTTCATCGGACTGGTGAACGGACTGATCACAACGCTGCTGAAGGTGCCCAGCTTCATTGTGACCCTGGGCATGATGCTGGCCTTGCTCGGGCTGGTCCTCTACTGGACCGGCGGCGCGGCCCAGGGAAACCCGGCGGACAGCTTCCGCCAGATAGGGCGCGGCGGGATCCAGGATGTCCCGGTCCTGGACATCATTCCCTACCCTGTCATCATCCTGACCGCGGTGGCCATCCTGGCGTTCGTCCTGATGCGCCGCCCCTTCGGCCGCATGCTCATCGCCGTCGGTGACAATCCGAGGGCTGCTGAGCTGGCCGGCTCCCGCGTCTGGTGGGTGCGGACGCGGGCGTTCATCATCTCGTCGCTGTCGGCCACCGTGGCCGGCATCCTGCTGGTGGGCTACGCGGGAGTTCACCCGTCGGTAGGGCGGGGTTACGAGTTCACGGCGATCACCGCCGTCGTCCTCGGTGGCGTTGTGCTGGGAGGCGGGCGCGGCTGGGTTCTGTCTGCGGCGGCCGGCGCGTTCGCCCTCGAGGCGCTGTTCACCCTCCTGAACTTCATGGGCGTCCAGGCCACCTGGCGGGACACGGTCCAGGGGGTCATCATTATCGTCGCTGTGGCAGCAGCGTCCAAGTCATGGCAGCGCAAGCGCAAGGGAGCAACTGCCGCTGCCCATGATGAACGGCACAGGCTTAGTGCAGCACCCATGCCCCACGAGGGCACCGAACAAGGAGGAGATCGAATCTGATGCGCAAACACTCTATTCGCGCGATCGCGCTTGGGGCGGCGTTGCCGCTGGTGGTGCTGACTGCCTGTACCACCACGGATCCGTCGGTTACCGAAACGACGGCTCCTGGTTCACCTGCAGAAACCAGTCCGGCGAGCCAGGAATGGTTTGACCAGGCGCTGTACGACGCGCAGTTTCAGCAGCGTTCGGCCACCTTTGAAGGGAACCCGGAGCAGCCCTACCTGCAGTACATCGCCGGCGACATGACGGACACCGCAAAGTTCGCCTCACCCGGGGCGAAGAAGGTCTGCTTCGCCAATGCCTCCATCTCGAACCCGTGGCGCCAGACCGGCTGGATCACCATGAACCAGCAGCTCAAGGTCCTGCAGGATTCGGGGGTCATTTCCGAGATGGAGACCCGGGATGCCAAGGACAACGACAACACGCAGATCGCGGACATCGACTACTTCATCGACGAGGGCAACTGTGACGCGTTCGTCATCTCGCCCAACTCCACGGCGGCCCTGACCCAAGCGGTGGAACGTGCCTGCGAGACCGGCAAGCCGGTGGTGGTGTTTGACCGCGGCGTGGAAACCGACTGCGCCACCACGTTCATCCACCCGATCGGCGGCTTTGCCTGGGGCATAGACACCGCCACGTTCCTGACCGACAGGCTGCAGTCCGGTGACAAGGTGGTGGCCCTGCGCATCCTTCCCGGCGTGGACGTGCTGGAACACCGCTGGGCGGCGGCAAAGAAGATCTTTGAGGAGAAGGGAATCCAGGCCAGGGACTACTTCACCGGGGCTGACCCCACCGAGATCAAGAAAATCATCTCGGATGAACTGGCCACCGGCGACGTCCAGGGCGTCTGGATGGACGCCGGAGACGGTGCGGTGGCTGCCCTCGAGGCCTTCGAGGATGCGGGCAAGGACCTGCCGGTGATGACCGGCGAGGATGAGATGAGCTTCCTGACCAAGTGGAAGGAAACCGGAATCGATGCCATGGCTCCCGTCTACTCCAACTTCCAGTGGCGCACCCCGCTGCTGGCCCTGGAAAAGATCTTCAAGGGTGAGCAGATCCCGGCCGAATGGATTCTCCCGCAGGAGCCCATCCTGGCGGACGAGCTGGACTCCTGGCTGCAGCGCAACCAGGGGATGCCCGGCGGGCACTATGCCAAGTTCGGCGGAGAAGACCTTCCCGGCTACCCGGAGGTCTGGCAGCAGCGGCAAATGCCCTGACACCACTCTGCGTACGGCGTGGGAGGGTGCGGCGTTGAAAGGGGCGGCGTGAAGCGTCTCATCGGAATCAGCACATGGGTCTGGGAGTCTCCGTTGACCGACTCCAACCTGGGCGGGCACCTGGCGAGGATCGCCGCGATGGGGTTTGACGCCGTCGAACTGCCCCTCGGAAACGCCGGCGACTTCACGCCCGCCGTCGTGCGCGAATCGCTGGAGTCCACGGGGCTTGCCCCGTTTGTTGTCGGTGCCATGGCGCCGGGCCGGGACCTCGTGGCCGCGGCCCCGGCCTCCGTGGAAAGGACGCAGGCCTACCTCATGGCCTGCGTCTCCATGGCCGGCAGCATCGGTTCGCCCAGTGTTTGCGGTCCTTTCTACGCCCAGACCGGCCGGGTCTGGCGGATGTCGCCCGGGGAGCGTCGGGAGGCCTACGCCGAGCTGCGCCACAATCTGCAGCCGGTGGCGGCCCGGGCCCGGGAAGTGGGCGTGGTGCTGGGCATCGAACCGCTGAACCGGTACGAAACTTCCCTGATCAACACGGTGGAGCAGGCACTCGAGGCGCTGGAGCCGTTGCTTGGCAACGGCGTCGGCCTTGCCCTGGACAGCTACCACCTTCACATCGAGGAGCGCTCGCTGGCCGCCGCGGTCCGGGCGGCGGGAGAACACGTGGTTCACGTGCAGGTTTGCGGGAACGACCGAGGCGCCCCCGGCGGGGACCAGACCGACTGGGCGGGCTTCCTGCAGGCCCTGGACGAGGTGGGCTACAGCGGACCGTTGAACATTGAAAGTTTCACTGCGGAGAACGCCGCGATTGCCGTTGCGGCCTCCATCTGGCGGCCGCTGGCCCCGAGCCAGGACGAGTTGGCTGCCAGGGGCCTCGCTTTCCTGCGCGGCGTATAGGCGTGCTGCGGCGTAGAACCACCGGGAAGCCGGCCACCGTTGTGTCCGGGCTCGGGAACTTCAGTTCTCCGGCCGGGAATAGGAGGACCCCGACGCGGTCCTCTCCAGCAGCCCGAAGTCGACAAGGTACCGGCGCAGCAGCACCACGTCGTCCGTGTAACTCAGCAGCCGCTCATTGACCTGCCTCTCGGTGAGGTCCTCCCCCGGCCGGATGGCTTCGCCGACAATCCACGCCAGGAGCTCGCGGCGGTCCGCCGCGCTGGCCGGGTACCTGTCGATCCGGCCCAGGCGCAGGAAGCGGTCCACCCCGGTCTTCGGCTGCCGCTTGGGCTGCTGGGACAGGAGGTCGTGGAAGATCGTGTCCGAGGCCTGATAAGCGTTGCTTCCCTTCCGCTCCACCAGTCCGGCCTCCAGCAGGATGGCGATGGCCCGGTTACGGCGCTGCTCCTTCGCGTCGGCGAGGACTTCCTCACCGAGCACGATCTGCCCGTACGCGGTGCGCGCGTCCCGGTTGGCGAGCGCCGCCATCACCCGGCGCCAGTGCGGTCCACTTTGCGCGGACGGTCCGTTCACTTGCCTCCACCTCCCACTGCTATTCGGAGCCGCCCCGCCGGCGGGACGGGATGGCCGCTGCGACCGCTTCGACGGCGGAGCGCGGGCTCGTCAGGACGGGAGCGGAGAGCCCGCGCAGCAGGGCGGCAGCCGGTTCCATGCTCGCCTGGGCGAGGACGACGACGTCGCACCGGTTTGAGAGCACGCGGGCCGCTTGTGCCACCCGGGAGTTGTACTGCCCAGCATCTCCGCTGAGGAAGGCGTCCCATGCCCCGTCCACGAGGCTGACCTCGATGGATGTGGCGGAATCCGTGGCCGCAGCCTCCTCCGCAAGGACGCGTGCGGTCGGCTCAACAGTGCTTGTGAGCGCCGCGACAACGCCGATCCGCGGGCCAAGGGTGACGGCCCGGCGAAGCATGGGCCGGTCGATCCGGATCACGTCCACGCCGTCTGCTGACAGTCCTTCCGCGACCTCGCCCAGTGTCGAGCAGGTGCAGAGGATTACCTCGCAGCCGGCCTCCCGGAGCTCCGAAAGGTGGCTGGCCACGACGGCGCCTACGCGCTCCGCTGTTCCGACCTGCCTGGCAAGCTCCAAAGCTTCGGGATCCACCCGGTGGACTGTGCGGGCGGACGGCATGAGCTCCTGGGCCAGGGCCTCGAACGTCGCCACGTGGACCTGCGCTGTGTGGAGGAAACCAACGGTACCGGCACAGCCGGGGCGAAGTTCGATCATGGGGCCTGACTGTAACAGAGCAGGCCGGCGTCATCAGGGACTATGCGCCGGGCGGTAGGCCATTGCCATCCGCTCTTCTGGAGTTGGCTGTCGCAACCAGGGTGGCCAAGGCTCCCCAGGTGCGGCACAGCAAGCCCCCGGGTGATGCACCCGGAGGCTTTGCACTTGTCCTGTGAGTGTTACTGAACGGCTACGAAAACTTTGTCGGCGAGCATGCCCGGCCTGACGGCGAGGACACCTTGGCCAGCCGTAGCGGTCGGCACTTCAATAGCCTCATTGCCTGTTGCTGTGCCGTCCTTGTAGAGCGTGCTCGTGGTGTCGACGGGCTCCGGTGCGACGACGAGCTTGTCGAGTCCATTGACAGTCGTGCCGTCTACTGTCACGTATTCGATTGAGACAAAGGCCGGCATCTGCCCGTCAGGGTCATCGCCAATGTAAGTGGTGGAGTAGTTCACGAGGATGTATTGCGCCCCCTCAGTCGGCGGTTCATTGAATGAGTTGGCAGCGATTACAGCATCCGTGGCGGCGAGCGTGACGGAGTTGATCACGACGCGCCAGTCGTCAGACTCGATGACCGAGCCGATTGGGTACGGATTGCCGCGAGTTCCGGCTTCGGCGGCCGGATCTGCTGCTCCATCAGTGGCACCAGCGTCGCCGGACGGTGCTACGACTTTGGTGTCGCCGCTGCCTAGGGCGTTGTCGATGGAGGACCCGACGACGGCAAAGAACACGACGACCCCGACGATTGTTCCAACGATTGACAGGATCAAGGCAGCGATGCCCATCCCTTTGGGTTTGTCCTTTAGGAACAGTGAAACGAGAGCCAGAACGAATGCAATTGGCAGCAGTATCCAGCCAGCGATGAGGGCACCGGGCATACAGGCGAAGATGAACCCGAGCGCCGCTGTGACGAGTGCGATGAGCCCGACGACGTTCAACTGCTTCTTTGCCTTCGTCGGCTGGGGCGGGAACGGCTGCGTTGGCCCCCTATAACCCGGCTGTGCGAGAGGTGGCTGCCCAGGCTGCCCGGGTGCCGTCTGCTGGTAATCCTGTTGATGTGACATTTGTTCCCCCATATTTCTATTAGTGTGTTCAATTTCGACTTCAGCCAGATTGCAAGCTCAGGTCGGTAGTGTGTTGTGGCAGTTACTGTTTCAGCCACGAACCACAGCGAGAGGTTTTGAAGTCCTACCTGACGAGAGCGTCACTGAGGGACGGCCGCCGGAGACGATATCATTGTCAACAATGTCGCCACCGTTGGAGCCAGTACCGTTAATTCCCCAATAACAGCTGCCGGTGACATCGGAAGTAGTGCGAGCAGGACGAGTCGGCAGATGCTCAACTGTCTGAAGATTAGGCGGCGCTGCCGGCCTTTCAGGAATCCCTTGAGAGGGATTATTTTCGGTCACGAGTGTTGCCCCCAATTTTCGTGCAGATGCTTCTTTTTGACTGCCAGTCGGTCACGGAGTTGAATCTCATCAGTTCTGGCATCCGGCCAGATTGCGAACATTCACCAATGTGCCCGGTGTCGCTACAACCTCGTCGAAGATGAGCCTATTTGCTTTGCGGGCCACGGCCGCAGTGCTGGGCGAATCCTCAGTCAACATTCAGGCTTTCTTGAGCTGATCCTGAGGTTTTGTGGCTCTCTTAGGTTTTTTTGCTCTCAAGGTTCCGCGCGTGAATTGCCGAATTCGAGGACTTTACGTAACTCACGAATGCACGACAGCACAGGCGAAAACCTGGAACCCAGCATGCTGCTCCCTTTGACTAAATTTGTAATGCTCATGAGGCTATTTTCATCCCAAGATACGGTGTTACGCTCGGCAGGCAATTCGCATCGATATCTGAATTCTGGGGGCACAAATGAATACGAGTTCTCGACGCAATGGAGCGCGAAAGCCGGTCAACAGTGAGGTTGCCCATGAGGCCCGGACGCTGCGGCGACCCTGGATTTCTCGACGGCGAGCGGCTGGTGCGGCGGCAGCTGTCGCAATGTTATCTCAGCTCCTGAGCTCAAGTCTGTGCCGCCGGATCCCTCCGCGCAACGGTTAATCCTGCTCTGTTAACAACCACCGGTTGCTGGTCAGCGGTCACCGCCAAGTGCCGGAGGCAGACCTGAACTAAACGAGCGTTTGGTGGGTAAAATGGACCATGTTGGTCTTTCTAGCCCTCGGCTGGCTGGCATATGTGGGCTTCCTACTTGGCGCCCTGGTCCTCGCCGGCATCATCTGGGTCCTGTGCAATCTGGTGCTCTGGATCATGGACCTGAAGCCCCGGCTCACTCGCCCAATGCCCGTTGTGAGTATGCCCGCTGCCCGAAAGTCCAGTGCGATCCCGCGGCCGAAGCCGACGCCTATAGTGGCCCCCGTCCGCGAGCGGGCGGAAGCCAAAGTCACGTCCGACATCTGGCCTAAATGGACCGCGGCACGCAGGCAGTACATGGACCGCGAGCTGTTCCTCTGGCAGGAGCAGTTCGACGCCCTGAACGCCCCCAAGTGAGGCGCCCTCCAAGACACCTACGCACAAGTTCATTCCACGTGCTCTCGTGGATTCCTAAGCCCGGGATTGCACTGCGCCTATCAATCCCACCAATTGAATCGGCAGGACGGCCATGAAACTTGATCGCTCCATTGTCATTAACCGGCCGCCGTCGGTCGTTTTTGATTTTGTCGCCGTGAACCATGTGCACAACCATCCACGGTGGGATCCTCACATGGACCTCAAGCAGCCTTACGGACGGACCCGTGGGCGTCGGCACGCGGTTTCAGCGCCGCCACACGCGGATCGGCGCCGCCATTAAGGGCACGATGGAGGTCGTTGAGTTCGAACCGGGTCAGTCCATGGGCTTCCACATTCTCGACCAAACACCCAACGGACCGCTGGAAGTCAACTCGCGTTCAACCCTGGAGTCCCTGGACGAGGGCGCCAGCACCAGAATGACTATCTACCTTGACGTGCCGGCGATGGAAGCCTCGATGGACCCCACGATGATCGAAGGCAGCCTCAGCCGGATGAAGGAACTCATAGAAGCTGAAACCTAGGCAGCAGGACGGCGCACGCACTGGCTGCTCTTCCGACGTTGCTCAACCGAACATCCACGTACGCAGTTGCGCCGGCGTCGCCACGTTGCTTGCCAGGCACCGGACGGCGTTGTCGACGATGACGCAACAGTGGGATAGCCGCCGCCGGCCTCTCGCCAATGTGCGGCATCAGGTGGACGATACGATGCTGCCGGGGAGAGGCCCTGGTCGCAGTGACTAGCGTTAGGGGCCATCCAATGACTGACTTCTTCACCATGCAGCCCGGCGAGACCGCGGCGCCTTTGCCGCCAGGACCCGTCCTGTCTGCGGGAACGGCCGGCATGCGGCGCATCCACCGCTTTTTCCCCGCCCGCCACGGACGATCCGACGTGGGGACGGCTGGAGGACCAGATCAGCTGGTATTACTGCTGCAGCTTCCTCACCGCCCGCGCTTGTCCAACAAACCCGTCACACCGGTAGGCTGGAAAACCCAGACCCACTAAGTAGCGAGGCATAACGTGCACCAGGACGCCGCCCGGTTCCTGTCCCAGCCGGTGGCCGCCCAGCCCGGCTCACCCCTCCGCGTCGCGGTGTACTCCCGGATCGCCGAGGCCATCCGCAACGGCCTCCTCACGCCCGGCTCCATGATCCCCACCGAAACCGAACTCGGTACGGACATGAAAGTCAGCCGCACCGTGGTCCGCGAAGCCCTCATGCTGCTGGAAGAGGACGGCCTCATCAGGGCAAGGCGCGGCGTCGGGCGTTTCGTCTCGGACACGCTCCCCCGCATCGGCATCGAACGCATCCGCCCCTTCGAGGAAGTCCTCGGCAGCCCCGGCCAGCAGCTCGAGATCAAGCGCGTCCAGGTGGTGCGCCAGCCCGCGTCCGAATTCGCCGCCCCCGGTGTCGGCGTCGATCCGGGCACCGACTGCTGGCTCTGGGAATCGGTCCTGATCCGCGACGGCGAAGCCATAGCCCACCTGCAGGAAAACATCTCCGCCCATCCCGTCAGCCTCGGCAACGGCCCCGCCGCGCCGCTGGACATAAAGGACGACGGCGGCGCCACCTTGCTTGCCGCACTCAACAAACAGCTGGGCAGGCTGCCCGGGCCGGGCGAATGCCAGATCAGCCTTAGCCAGGTGGGGCCCAGCCGCGCGAAGCTGCTGGAGCTCCGCCCGTCCGATCCCGTGCTGGTCCTCACCCAGTACGTTCGATACGGCAATCAGCCCTTCTACCTGGCCAAATGCCTGATCGCTGCCCGGGCCGGGCACCTCTCGGTGATGCAGTCCCTGCAGTCCTGACCCAGGACGCGTTTTGGGCCGTACCCAACCGACAGCGTCACACGCATTCACGCGGCCGTGCCTCCACTGGGTACTGGTGCCTTTGATCACTTCGGCCGATGATTCGACTTTCTCCCCGACGACCGTGTTTGTGGTGCCGGTATCGGTGCTCCAGACCAGCACCGCAACAGCAGCAACAATGGGCGAGGCCATCGACGTGCCGCTGCCGATGTCGTACCCCGTGGACGTTCGGCGTTCCAGTCCGGAACGGCGCTTCCTCCAGTGCCTCAGTAACGCCCGTGTAACGCGCAGCGGGGTCGAATGAGGCAGGCATACACATCGGCCGGGTTGAGATCGGAGTGGACATGGGTTGGAGTGGTTGGTTCAATTTGGGTGCCCCCGGCGGCGGTTTCAGCGGAGGCCCCGCCACCATCTCCCGCAACAAGGACGTGTGCAACATCTACGTCCGCGGCAACGACGGTGCCCTCTGGCAACGCGCCTACTACGCCAACAACTGGCACCCCTGGGGACGGCACAACGACGGCGGCGTCCTCACCTCCGAACCAGCGCTCGGCTCCATGGGCCCGGACCACGAACACGTCTTCGTCCGCGGCACCGACAGCAACGTCTGGCAAAAATACTGGACCAAGGCCGGCGGATGGAGCGGCTGGTTCAACATCGGCGCCCCGGCCGGCGGCTTCAGCGGAGGCCCCGCCACGATCTCCCGCAATAAGGACGTGTGCAACGTCTACGTCCGCGGCAATGACGGTGCCCTCTGGCAACGCGCCTACTTCGCCAACAGCTGGCACCCCTGGGGACGGCACAACGACGGCGGCGTCCTCACCTCCGAACCAGCGCTCGGCTCCATGGGCCCGGACCACGAACACGTCTTCGTCCGCGGCACCGACGGCAGCGTCTGGCAAAAATACTGGGTCTACCAGCCGGAACCCGCCGGCGAGGTGTCCTTCGCGGTGAGCGAGTGTGTCTACAGCTGGACCGCCGCCTATCACCAGTCCGGAACCCGGGTCACCGTGAGGATCCAGCTGAGCCCCGATGCGGGGATCAGCACAGCCACGATGGACGCGTTGCGTACCACCTGGCGGAACGGCATTATCGCCACCTGGTCGGACAGGTTCAGTTGCGTGGCGCCGAACGGCGGCCGCCAACCCCTCACCTTTGACGTGCAATGGGTTGGTTTCGGGGCCCACCATGTGGTGCGCGTCCAGCCAGGGCCCGCGCGTTCAAACATGCGGCTCTGGGACACCAGCGACTCCGGTGATGTAGCCGCCCACGAGTTCGGGCATATGCTGGGGCATCCCGACGAATACGCGGATGCGGCGTGCCCGGCCAGGAACCCGGTGAACACGGGCACTGTCATGGCGGATAATACCGAGACCGTTGCCCGGCACTACAACCGGATCACCAGATTCCACGGTGCCGGCCACGCGCCGGCGGCCGGAGCATCCGAGCCGCCCGAGGTCCCCGAAGAGGCTGTAATGACGCTCAAGAACATCGATAACCTGAAGCCGGAACCCCGGGCCGCCGTCCTGCAAAGGCTGCGGGGCATGGCCTCGGGCGGTGACGCTCCCGCAGGGGCGGAAGACACCGAGGTGGCCTTTGAAGTCAGCGGCGGTGCGCCCGGTGAACGCTACGTGTACCGGCTGGGCGTCAGCGGGGACGGCGCCGCCCAGCGGAGCGTGCTGGATGAGCTGCAGCAGGGCGGAAACGACGAGACCAGCCATACCGTGGACCAGCAGCTGGCGAGCCGGGTCTTCGAGGCCGCCGCCGAAGCGGGCCTGCTCAGCGACGATGTCCCGGCGGTGCCCCACCAGCAGCTGGACAACGAGGTCCTGCCCGACAGCATGATTGCGATCATCACGGTCCGCGACGGCGATGCGGTACGGCGGATCGCCATACCGGCGGACGAACCAGCCAACGCTGCAGCCAGCCTGCCGGGCGAGCCTGCAGACATTCCGCTGCGCACCCAGATCCAATTGCCGTCCGAATCGCTGAGGTTTCTGCGCCCGGTCCTGGACGCGCTGGGGGCGGTGGAGGCTTCACTGTAGAAACCCCGTCAAGCCTGCAGTTCCCGCTCAATGGCTTCCATGGCATGACCGGGGCCCTATTGCGTCAGGCGACGGCCCCCGTTGAGGCGACTGCCGCCGTCGTACGCTCCTCGGAGCCAAGCAGCGTCTCCACCAGGTGCGGGGCGAAGTCCTCCTCGAGCGAGAGCACCACGCGGCATCGCGCGCCCTGCACCGGAGGGTAGCCCGCATACAGTCCCCGGAGGTCGCAGATGGTCTGGCCGCGGCCGGGCCCGTCGGAGGTGTCAACGGCGACCCGCACCACGGGAGCAGCAGCAGCTTTAACAGCACCGACAGCGAGCGCCGCCGCGAGGGGATCGTGCATCGCCGAGCAGGGCCGGCCGTAAATGTCCTCGTAGAACCGGAAGTAGTAGCCGAGCATCTCCCCCAGCGCCTGCGCCACGGGCGAAGAGGAGGCCAGCAGCGACTGCCGGTGCGGCTCCTCCAGGACAGACGCCATGGTCACGTCCAGCGGCACCAGGGTCACGTCCCAGTCGGCGGCCAGCACCAGGGCGGCGGCCTCGGGGTCGTTGAAGATGTTGGCCTCCGCCATCGGGGTGATGTTGCCGGGAGCCAGGGCAGCCCCGCCCATCACAGTCACCGACTCCACCAAAGACGGCAGCGAAGGTTCCAGCCGGAGCGCCTCGGCGATGTTGGTCAGTGGCCCGATGGCGAGCACCTTCAACGTGCCAGGGTACGTACGGGCCAGCCGGACCAGCATCTCAGCCGCGCTTTCGGACGCAACGGAAGCGGCCGCCGTCGTCAGCGTTACCCCGCCGATCCCGTTCTCGCCGTGCACCCATGGTGCCCCGCCGCCGAAGGAACCGGTAAGGGGGTCGTGCGCACCAAGAGCCACGGGAATGTGGGCAGATCCGGCGAGCGCCAGCAGGTCCAGGGTGTTGCGCGCGCCGGTGGCGGCGCTGACGTTGCCGCTGACGGTCCCAATGCCCTTCACGCAAGCGAAAGGAGAGGCCAGCAGGTAGGCCAGGGCGAGGGCGTCGTCGATGCCGGTGTCGCAGTCCAGGTAGAACGGGGAGGGCGTGGTCATGGTGGTTCTCCTACGGTAAAAGGGGTTAGACGGTCTCGCCCTTGGGGGCGGCGACGAAGAGGCTGACGATGAACGCGGCGGCGGTGATGGCCACCGAGATCCAGAGGGCGGTGGCGTACCCGGCGTCGGTGGCCTGGGCGGCGAACGGTGCCACGAGGACGACGCCGAGGCTCGCCCCGATGCCGAAGGAGGCGCCGTTGATGCCGGGCAGGGCGGCCGGGGCTTCCTTGGGTGAGAGGAGCACGGAGAGTCCGTTGATGGCGGTGAGGAAGAAGCCGTTGTAGAAGATGCCCAGGGCTGCGACGGCGATTAGCACCGCCGTCAGGTTCTCCGAGAAGGTGGCGGCGGCGATGGCGCAGGCCAGGCTCAGGCCGGTGCCAATGCGGAGGGTTTTGATCCAGCCGCGGCGGTCGGCCAGCCAGCCGGCGAGCGGGGCGGCGAAGACGCCGATGAGTGCGGCCGGGGTGAGGAACAGCAGGGCGGAGATGGAGGCGGTCAGTCCGAAGCCGCCGTCGGGGTCCTGGCTGAGCAGCACTACGGTGAAGTTGATGATGGCGAAGATGCCGGCCAGGGTGAGGACGGTGGTGGCGATGACCGGCCACACCTGGCGGGAGCGCAGGTGGTGGACGGCGATCAGCGGGTGGCTGCGGCGCTTCTCGATGATCCAGAAGGCGGCGAAGGAGGCAACTGTGCCGGCGAGCAGTGCCAGCGTGCTGGGTGCAAGCCAGCCGGCGGCCGATCCGCCGGAGACGAAGTAGGTGATGAAGACCAGGAACAGCGAGAGGGATCCGGCGCCCCACCAGTCCATGGCGCCGCGCACGCCGGCAGGGCGTCCGGCCGGGACGATTTTGATGATGCAGGCAGCGGCGATGGCGGTGAGGACCAGCACGACGACGAAGATGGACCGGAAGCCGAGGGTCTCGGCCATGAGTCCGCCCACGTAGCCGTCCACGCCGCCCACTCCCCCGTTGATGGCGGCGATGATGCCCACGGAGGTGCCGAAGACTTTGGCGTGCAGGTTTTCGCTCAGCACGATGTAGGCGAGGGCGAAGACGGCGCTGGAGACGCCCTGCAGGAACCGGCCGGTGACCAGCAGCGGCAGGGTGGGGGCGGTGATGCAGAGGATGGTGCCGGCGCCCATGATGCCGAGGACCAGGAGCAGGGCGGCGCGGCGGCCGATGAAGTCGCTCCACCGGCCGATCACGGGCCCGGCGATGGCGCCGGCCAGGAAGAACATGGACTGGACGGGGGCGGCACTGTCGGCACCCTGGCCGAACTCGGCCGCGATCTGCGGCAGTGCAGGGGTGACCATGCTGGCGTTGAGCTGGAAGGACAGCACGCCGAGCAGCAGGGTGGAGATCAGCAGGGCCGCGCGGCGGCCGGCGAATTTCGCTTCGTCGGGAAGTACGACGGCGGATGCGGCTTCCGCGGAAGGCGCGGCGGCCGCCGGGGTTGGGGCGTTCACATCAAACTCCTTTGTTCTGCAGGCGGGTCCTGCGCTTGGGATGTGAGTTGTTATACAACCATGTATGACGGACAAGTACAACCATGATCTACACTATTTCTCAATCCGGCCTCTTCCGGCCCATCCCCCGTTAGGACTTCCCATGAGCATTCGACCTCCTGCCGTCACCGTTGTCGGCAGCATCAATCTGGACCTGATCGCCACCGCAAAGCGGCTGCCCACTGCGGGTGAAACCATCGGCGGCGCGGTGCTGTCCGAGCAGCCCGGCGGGAAGGGCGCCAACCAGGCCGCGGCTGCAGCACGGCTGGGCGGCAGCGCCCGGATGATCGGCGCCGTGGGCGATGATGCGCACGGGCAGCGGATGCTGGACGCGCTGGCGGTTGCCGGCGTGGACACCGCTGATGTGGCGGTCCTGCCGGAGCCGACCGGGACGGCCCTGATTGTGGTAGACCGCGACGGCGAGAACCAGGTTGTGGTGTGCCCGGGCGCCAACTCGCACCTGTGGCTGGACGGGGTGGCGTTTGACCCAGAGGAGACGGTGCTGTGCCAGCTGGAGGTCGGGCTGACCGTGGTGCTGGAGGCCGCCCGGCGGCACACCGGGTACTTCGTGCTAAACGCCGCTCCGGCTATGGACCTGCCGGCGGAGCTGCTGGAACGCTGCGACCTGGTGATCGTCAACGAGAGCGAATACGCCCTGATCCCGGCCCTCGCCTCGGCCAAACTGGTGGCCGTGACCTATGGCCGGGACGGCTCGGCGATGTTCGAGCACGGCCGGAAGGCGGCGGAGGCGCCGTCGGCCGCCGTGACGGTGGCGAACACTGTGGGCGCTGGGGACGCGTTCTGCGCCGCCTTGGTCCTGGCACTCCGGCAGGGACTGGAATATGCCCGGGCGCTGGCGGTGGCCAACGCGGTGGGCGGGGACGCCGTGGGCGATCACTCCTCGCAGCCGGATTTGGCACGGCTGCGTTACTACCTTGAGCGGACCTCCGTTGCCGAGGCTGCTCGGTGAGCCTCGCGTTCAGGCGGGCGTTGCCGTCGGATTTTTCGGATGTCCGGCGCATTACCCGCGACGCCTACCTCCGGGCCGGGCACTTCGCCGCCGACCATCCGTACATGAGCGTGCTGGAGGACGTGGAGCACCGGGCCGAGCACGCGCAAGTGTGGGTGGCGGAGGCCGCCGGAAAGGTGGTCGCGGCGGTGACGCTGACGTTCGCCGGCCAACCGTACAGCGAGATCGCAGCCGACGGGGAGCTGGAGTTCCGGATGCTGGCCGTGGACCCGCCACACCAGGGCAGCGGCCTGGGCCGGGCCGTGGTGCAGGAGATTGTGGAGCACGCCCGGCAGCTGCCCGGCATCGAGGCGATCAGCATCACCAGCGCCACGTTCATGGAACGTGCTCATAGCCTGTATGAGTCTTTAGGCTTCCGCCGGGCGCCGGAACGGGACTGGTATGTGCCGGGCGAGGATGTGCTGCTGTGGGTGTTTACGCTCGAACTCGCTGGCTGAACCGGAACACTAGTTGAGCCCGTCTAATGCGGTGGTTGAGCCAGTCGAAACCTGGCTCCCCATGGTGCACATCAACAGTCCTTGCTGTGACCCCTTAGCCACCGGCCCGGTTCGAGGTGGCGGCCTCCACCATCCGCCGCGACCTTGCGCTGCTGAACAGCCAGGGCAGGCTAGCCCGCACCTACGGCGCGGCGGGGCGATGGCCCTGGGCGCGCACCCGGAAGCGTCGCTGCGGCAGCGCACCGGCGAGGCATTCGAGCAGAAGCATGCCATCGCCCGGTGGGCCGCCTCAGTGATCGTGCCCGGGGAGAACATCCTGCTCGACGCCGGCTCCACCGTAGGTGCCCTGGCCCACGAACTGCGCGGGTTCGAGAAGCTGTCTGTGACCACCCCGGGCATCAACACCATGCAGGAACTCGCCGATTCCGAGGGCATCGAGGTGGACTGCCTGGGCGGCCGGCTCCGCAGCGTTTCGCAGAGCTTTGTGGGGCCCTTGGTCGAGGCTGCGCTCGAGCGGATGAGCTTCGACCGGGTGTTCCTGGGCGCCGACGCCGTCACCGCCGAGGACGGCATCTGCGAAGCCGACCACGCCCAGACCCGCCTCAAGGAACTCATGGCCCGCCGCGGCCGGGAAGTCTACGTCCTGGCTGACTCGTCCAAACTCGGGCTCCGACCGTTCCACGCGTGGGCTCGGCTGGCACTCCCCTGGACTCTGGTGACGGACGACGGCGCCGACCCTGAGCAGGTGCAGAAGTTCCGCGACGCGGGGGTACTGGTTGAGGTGGCCGCGGTCTCCGGGTGAGCCTGCCGCATGCGAAGCCTTCGAGCAGAATCACGCGATCGCCCGCTGGGCGGCGTCCGTAATCCAGCCCGGGGAGAACATCCTGCTCGACGCCGGCTCCAAGGCACGTGCCCTGGCCCATGAACTGCGCGGTCCGGTCCGCTGTCCGTGACAACACCGGGCATCAACACCCTGCAGGAGCTGGCCGACTGCGAGGGCATCGAGGTGGACTGCCTTTGCGGCCGGCTGCGGGGCGTGTCGCAGAGTTTCGTGGGGCCGCTGGCCGAGGCGGCGCTGGAGCGCATGAGCTTTGACCGGGCGTTCCTGGGCGCCGACGCCGTCACCGCCGAGGACGGTATCTGCGAAGCCGACCACGCCCAGACCCGGCTCAAGGAGCTCATGGCCGAGCGCGGGCTTTCGGTTTATGTCTTGCGGACTCGTCCGAGCTGGGCCTGCGGCCGTTCCACGCTTGGGCCCGTCTGGCGCTCCCGTGGACGTTGGTGACGGACAACGGCGCCGACCCTGAGCAGGTGCAGAAGTTCCGGGACGCGGGTACAGGTTGAGGTGGCAGCGGTTTCCGGCTAAGTCACGGTGGGTAAGCTTACTTCTATGAGGATCGAAAGCCCTCCGCAAAAATGGAGAGCTATGCGGTGAGGAAAACCCCTCTTGAACCACGGCACCAATTGCGTGACCCCTAACTACTTTCTTCGCGAGGACTATTGTCGTTCACTAACATCGAGCAACTGATCGCCGCGCGAACGCAGTGGCTTGTATGGGTCGCCAAAAAGCTATTCTCAACCCGCCTCGATGACGTGGAAACGTATAGTATCTCGGGACTGTCAGATTTCACCGAAGTCGAGAAAGCATTATCGGTGATCCACATAGGACTGAGTCATATCCACGGTGTCGATGACGGGGACATCCAAATCCGAGGCTACCTAGAGCCTGAACTATGCACAAGCGTAATTTCACGATGGCGTGATTCAGGTTTCGACCCTCGTATCAGCAGCCTTTTAGAGTCTTCCTGGTTGACTTTGCTCCGCCTTGGTCGTGATCTTGAGCAGGCTAGAACCGAGCTCCTCTTAGAGTTCTATGCATCTCCGCTTGGTATATGGATGAGGAAGCAAACAACCGCCAATTTGGATCCAGAACACATAGACCACGGCGTGCTCACATACTTCAGTGAACACCCTGACGCCTTAGAAAACTCCTTGTCCTTGCCGCAGAATCTAGATTTTGGGCTGGACTACGCCGAGAGCCATCTCAACGTAGTGCTTAGCCTCGCTCAGACCAATCCTGAAGCAGCCTATGCGATTTTTTCGCCTTTGGAGCTACTAGGTTGCTATCCGGACAACGACATAGACCTGTGGAAAGATGAAGCGCTTGCGCTTGCAAGTCAGTACCATCACGTTTATCTGAGCCAGCCCGGCGGGTGGCCGCGCCCCGGGCCCGGAGGCGTTCCGGAGTGGGTTATCGACTCTGTGCGCAACAGAGGTGCACGCTTCAGTCACTCAACAAGTGGATTTGTGCCTGGATGGTTTATCACCGTCGAGTCAAACGAGGAGATGAATGGAATTTATGAAGAATCTTCGTCTCTCGCATTTTTCCTAAGAGAGGAAAATGACAGTATTCTCACCATTGGCTTCGCTTTCCACCTCGGCGATCGCGGCGAGAAGGCCCACGTTAGTTATAGATACGACATATCAGACACCGTTAGTCTCTATTGGTTACAAGCTTTACTTGCTATCGGCATTGTACGAATTGACGTTTATCGATTAAATCTTTTATTTGGTATCGAGTACTGTTTCGCCTTCGGAAGCCGCCTCCCTTTCGAGTTGGTGATTAAGGGTAGAGCCGTAATTCAGGACTACCTCGAATCCAACCAGCCAACGGTCAAGGCTCTTGTTCCAAAAACTACGTTGCACTATTTGGACGAAATGAGCTTGATTGAGAAAAACCTTTTTGAAAATTTAAAGTTCCTGCAACGAGAAAGAGCAGAAGCGCCAAACTCGCCCATCACAAGCGGCTATCTCAAGTTCCTTCGTGTGATGCACGAATTATCACTTGATGTCCGACGCGGAGTTGCCCTTGAGTTGTCTACTCTGACTGAGGCCTATGAAATTCTGCGGGTCTCACTCACCCGGCTTGAGCGAGGATCTTCTCGGGAGCTCGACCTGAGCAATCTAGGAGACGGGAGGGCTTATGTGCAGTTCTTCCAAATGAACGGATTTCTCAACGCCCTAGTTGCTTACGTGGACAGCGACAGCCAGACCCATTGTTACCCCATGGATTTCTCTGGTGACATTGATACACGCGTTCATTTCGATGATATCGCCCGATGCAGCAACTATTACCGTGACGGGCTGAGTTCCCTAAGCGGACTTGCCAGCAGCGGAATAGATAAACTCGTGATCAATCCGGGACCGGATGCATATAACATACCCCTGCACGATGCGATGTTGGCCATGGGTTTTTCGGAAGTAAGCTACACACATAGCCTCTCAAGCCTTTCGCCGAAGAGCGACAAAAAGGACAATCGAGGAGTACTAGTCGCCGGCTACTCAGATAAGGGTGATGGATATCTTCCTAAAGTAGAGCTCGAGTTATCCATCGTGGCCAGACTCTACTCATCTAAACCTAGGGAAGTTATCCTTAACGCGCCACTGCCCGCTATCGTCCACTTTGCGGGTCATGGGTACTCCGGCTCATCATCTTTTCAGGTAGGAATGGATTTGGGTCCACATCCCAATGACTATCTGTCGGCATCTAAGGTGCTCCTTGAGGCAGATTGCACCAGGACGACGATAGTTTTTCTTTCTGCTTGTTCGACGGGTAGGGCAGATTATGGACCAAGCCAACTGGTCGATAACGTGCCCATGGACGTGGCTTTCATCGAAGCTGGCGCTCAGACGGTCGTCTCAACCTCTGCCCCCATTAACGACGTGGTCGCTGGTCTGTTTGCATGCGTCTTCCATGCCGCACTGCGGAATGAGCACAGCGTCTGGGAAGCATTTCTAACAGCTAGGGCTGCGGTAAGCCAGGGCTGCTTCGACGAGTCCGGGCATGCTTATGAAGAGGAACTACGAGTTGACTGGCCGCGTTGGCAGGAAGACTTAGGCCAAGCTATGGAGGTCGCGCCTGACGACTGGCGGCTCTTTCGACTGTCTGGACGTCATTGGGCGTGAGTCGTTGGGCAGCAAGATCCGCACCTGCCTGCTCTCAGCAGTATCTCTGCACCGCTCTCCGTCTGCCGATTAATCTAATGGAGCTTTACGAAGTGAGACCCGGCGGCCACGAGACGTCCCTTCGGGGACTTGCGGCAGGCAGGGCGAAAAGTTGCCTCATGCCTTGGCAGCGCGCGAACTCGCGCGAGACCATGATAATAAGCACCCATTGAGCGATTTCAGGCTTTTCCTGCTGCCTCTTTCGCCGCATCGCTCGCTGCAACGTGAACCACACTCAGGTATTGAATTTCATCAGACGAGACCACTAAACGGTCAAGACTTGTAAGACTGCGGTTTTCCTTCTCAGTGACATATATGGGCCGCGAAAGTACGATATCGCGATTTCCCTCACTGGCTTCTCCTATATCGAAGCTGTGGAGAACTCCTTCCACCAAGGGGCCCTCTTTCATGGCGATTCCCAGCCAGAGGGTAGTGCCTTTTGCTACGCCGGTGAAAGCCTGTTCCCATGGTGAACCTGGCTTATAGGCATCGTGAAGTGACCGGTAAGCAAGCCAGGTGAGCCCCCAGGCAAGGGCGCACGC
Source organism: Arthrobacter sp. B6 (assembly GCF_001663775.1). Lineage (GTDB taxonomy): Bacteria > Actinomycetota > Actinomycetes > Actinomycetales > Micrococcaceae > Arthrobacter. The sequence continues at coordinate 1,339,207 of NZ_KV467168.1, forward strand.
CCCACCCAGAACAAGAGCAAATGTAGATATGACGTGCCGGGGGTGTGAAGCCATATAAGCGCCACCTAACCGAGCCAATTCATCCAAGCTTACGAAGCCGAAAGGGGCCAGAAGCTCGGCAAACAACGCCCACAGTAACAGCGCCGCTCCCGTGAGGCCGACCCCTACGGCGGAAACCTGCAGAAGCTCCCCTAAGCCACTGCGCGAAGCTCCGCGAAGGTACTTTTCGCGTCGGATCAAAAATATCCAACCAGGAACTAGGCCAAGCAGTGCAAGAAAAGCCCACAGGCTACCTGGCAACAACCCTAGTTCTTTAGCTTAGGGGTTTGATTTGACACTTGCTCTGCAGGCTTAAGTGCCGCAGAGGGCGGAACGAAACCCTCGGGCAACAAACTCACTGGCATAACATGCGTTCCCCTACTTGCAGATCCGGTGAGAGTCTCACTTACTTGCGTCGGCGGAACTTGCGAGGAGGCGTCTTTATTTTCGGTCACAGGACATGATAGCTCAAGGAAAAAGTAGTGACGAGCATATGCATCGGTATATCAAGTGCTTGGCTCTTGTTCAGTTAGGGCGTTGGGCAGCGACTGGCTCCATTCCAACGACTCGTGGACTAGCGGATGAACTGGCCAAACTTGCGTCGTTAAGGGACAGTAGCGTACTCAGTGAGCAAGAGTTCAACATATTGAAGCGGGGCCTCATCGAGTGAGAACGGGCGCCGCAGCCCTCCTGTCAACAAGGCGATTAGGGAACAGCCCTAGATCGCAGCCAAGGCAGAAGAATGGAGGCCGTTCTCAGGGGCCGCCGTGGACAACAGTGCCGGGAACGGAGCGGCCACCCCTAAGCCCGCCCGAACTCGCTTCCCGCCACCTTGAGGATGCCTCGTTTCAGCCAGCCGCGGAAGGCGATAGTTGTCCAAGTACTGAGCCGATCCTGGGACACCCACCGGCGGGAGGACAGTAGGATTCCCTGCGGCCTGGTGATCGTCAACGAGAACGAGTACGCCCCCTGATCCCGGCGCTGGCGTCAGCCAAACGGGTGGCCGTGACGTACGGCGGGGGCGGCTCGGCGATGTCCAAGTACGGTCGGAAGGTGGCCAAGGCACCCTCCGCAGAGGTGGCGGTGGCGAACACCGTGGGCGCCGGCGGCGCGTTCGGCGCCGCCCTGGTCCTGGCACTGCGGAGCGGGCTGGATTATACCCGGGCGCTGGCCGTGGCGAATGCCGTGGGCGCCGATGCTGTGGGCGATCCGTCCTTTCACCCGGATTTGGTTCAACTGGCCATTACGTGGAGCGGACCGCTGCTGCTTCCGGCGCTTCATCATGACTGTTATCTTCCGGCGGGCACTGCCGGCGGACTTCCCTAAGTCCGGCGCATCACCCGCGATGCCTACCTCCGGGCAGGCTACTTCGCCGCCGACCATCCATACATGAGCGTCCGGGAGGACGTGGAGCACGGCGCGGAGCACGCACAGGTCTGGGCGGCGGAGACGGCCGGAGCAGTGATGGCGGCGGTGACGCTGACGTTGGCGGGCCGGCCTACACGGAGGTCGCCCGGGTCGGGGAGCTGGAGTTCCGGATGCTTTCCGAGGATCATGATTTGCCAGGGCGGCGGCGTGGGCCGCGCGGTGGTGCTGGAGATCGTGGAGCTTGCCCGGCATCAGGGCTATCTGCATCACGAGTGCAACCTTCATGGAACTGGTCCACCGGCTTATCAGTCGCTGGGCTTCCGCCGCGCGCCGGAACGGGACTGGTACGTGCCTGGCGAGGACATCCCGCCGTGGGTGTTCACGCTACAACTCGTGGAGGCCAAGGCCCTTCCCGCAGCCAGGTAATTTGCCCTCCCGTTGGTAACGGAGGTAAGGCACAAGATGCGCACGGGGAAACCAATATTCGGGCACCTACGACACCCCTGCGCTGGATATGGCCTTCTCCTCAGCAAAGATCCAGTTGCTCACAACTGCAATCATTACTGTGAGGCCGTCTTGGTACCGCCGCCGTGCCGCGTCACCCTTGGGCGCAAAGTAACCCTCACCGCATTACGGGTAAAGGCGAGGTCTACGGCCTTACCTGCCCAGACATACGCTTCCCCTGGCTGGAGGTGGGCTAGGCTTTCGGGTCGAAGGCTGTTGAGTGCCGCATTGGCCTTCTGGATGTGCTTGAGCCACGCCGGTGACGTCATCTTGTGAAGCACGACCACGTCCGAAAGCTCGATGAGCGATACGGGCACAGAAGGCGGGTCTTGGCTGGCAACCAGGATGCTCATACCCTTATGGCGCATCTCGCGAACGGACTCCACGAGCACATCGACCAGCTCGGGACTGTCAATGTATTTATGCGCCTCGTCAAATACCACTAGTTTATTAAAGTGCTTGCCGTCGGCCTTGGCCTCCGAGAAGAGCTGCATGAGGACGACGAAGAGGCCAAGACTTTCATCTTTCTCTATAAATTCATCACGGAGATCCACGACGATCAGCCGTCCTGGTCGCAAATAGTCTGAAATCCGCACGGAGTCGTCGATATAATCTGCCGCAAGGTCGAGCCGCTGCCGGGCAAGGTCTTTAAGGTTATCCGCCATGTTGGAGGACTCAACACCCTGCCTCACGGTCGTCAAGCTCAGGGTGTTGCGGTTGGCCTTGAGTACCTGCATGAGCTGACGAATGTACATCGCCTGATTGCCCACAGCACCCAGCAGAAAGCGCCAGTGCGAGGCTTGCAGTTCGGAGGATGCGAATAAAAGCGGCTGAACGTCCAGATCCGGGAACTCCTCACGACGCTCCCCGAGCTGGTCCCGCGGGACCAGTACCAGCACGTCCTCCAGTGCAGCGGGCTCAGCGCCGTAACGATCACGAAGTAACGCGATTTGGCCTTCGACATCGTTCGCGTACTTCATCGAGGTGAACTCGGGCGCGTAATCCTGTGTCCGGCTGTAGTGGAAAACGACAGAAGCCAGTGGGTGCGGCAGTTCATTCACACCGGGAGCAGGCAGGATTGCAGCTTCGATAAGGGATCCGAGGGTATAACTCTTGCCCCCGCCTTGAACACCGAAAAGGCTGATGGTGTGGGTCTCATTTAGATCGATGCCTGTCTTTCGGCCGCCCGCTGCCTCACCAAGCATCGCCCATTGCGGAGTCTTATCCGTAACGCCCAGCAGCACCGGCGGGTTGACGGGCGACGAGGAAGCAGCCAACAGGTTTTCGAGAGCAGAGAGGCCCTCACGATCGACGGGGACATGTGTCGAGCCTTCGACTGCCTCACCGGACAGGCCACTGGGTGGTGGTGAGTAAACGTCCCCGGGAACGGCAGGGGCAGCTGCTTTTGGATCTAGCTCAGCAGGAGGCGCAACCACCGTAGCGCCCCAATCGGTTTCAACTTCCTGGGGCTCGTCTTCGAGTACATCCAGCGTTGGGGCCCGGAAGGCAGCCTCATCACGACGAGGATGGGTAGACGCCGGGACCGTGACGGAGTAGGGCTCGGTCGCATCGTGGGGCAGGTCGAGCTCGGTCGGCACAGCGGAGAGGAGCTCGTCGATCTCGCTCCGCCCAATGTGGTGGAACTCCACACCGTCGACGATCACAGGGGCACTACTCTCCCCTGAAAGCTCGAATATGAGCCCGACCCGGTCAAAGCAAAGGGTGAACCCGTCGTCAAGTGTCTCAAGTAATCGACGAGCATGCGTGCTTACGGAACGCCGCACCATCTTGTATCGCTCCGAGCGCTCGAGGTAGAACCGCAACAGCGCAGAGAGCTCAACGTTTTTCACCGCCCGGTCCACCCGATCGGGGTCGGCAGCGTTTGGGTCGAATTGGCTCGCCAGGACGCTCTGCGAGGTCTCAACCTGTTCGATAATTGATCGCTGCAGCCCCTCGTGGTCGGTGACGTTACGGATCCTTGAATAGGCCTTGACCTCGACTAGACGGCAGGTGATGGTTCTCGCAACGGCGTCGAAAGAAAATAGCGCTAAGTCGGTGCGTCGTAGCGACTTTTCTGCCGCCGTTCGGCGTCGGGTCTCCGCGTAGAGGTCTTGGTGGGCATCGAGGGGAATCACAATTTGGTCGCCCAGCGCCTGCTGGCCCTCGAGGTAGAGCCTCGCGAGAGCGAGTCCCAGCACCTCGGAGCGCTGGTTGCGGGCAGCGGAGGAGAGCTTAAAGGCGAGACTGCCCGACAGCAGCCGAAGTTGCTCGAAGAAAGTCTGCAGATGCCGATCGTCGACGGCGATACCATGATCGACAATAACAGGCGCCAACAGTCCACGAAGTTCCTCGACCTTGCGCGAGCTGACCAACACCTGACGGCCGAGACCGACGCTGCCGGCGACGTAGTCGATAACGAAGTCGTTGCGGCCGCCGCCCTCGGTCGTGCGGTCGAAGTACTCCAATCCAAGCGTCCGGTCTATGATAACCACCCAGTCACTGACGTCGTGGGCCTGATGCAACAAGGACCGCTGTTGACCGTCGAGGTTGAGGGTGGCAGTGGGCACATGCCCGGTCCCAGTGCCATCAGTGGCGACACTGGCTGCGGCACGGGCAAGCGTGTGCGGCAGGTGGGCGAGCAGGTCACTCAGAGGGCTTTCCGTGGCAGCGGGTCGGGCGAAAACAGGGGTCTTTCGCCAAGTGACGCTGGCCCCGTCATCTCCGACGTCGAACGCTGTTGCCGCCTGCTGAATCAGCCCGTATGCGGGGGCGTGAGCTATGTGCTGGACCGGTCCGGTCTCGTGTTCCTCGCCCGAGAAGGCGTCGACAAAGATCGTCAGGTGGGCTTCGAACTCGGTCGGGCACTTTTCGAACTCGTCTATAGAGCGGATGGAGTAGGCCAGCTTGGGCACGCTACTATCGTGGCGGGATCCAAATGCACCGGCCTCTTCGCTATTGAACCGGCTATCTGAGCGGGTCAGGTCGGCGACGGCCTCGCCGATCCCGGGCATGGCGGTGTTAGGCGTGCATAGTCGTAGATCGTAGGTCAGTTCCTTGGTCGTCGAACGGCGTTGGAGCTCCAAGAGCATCTCGACAATGAGTCCCGCTTCGCCTGGGTTGATCACGTTGATAACCAAGGTACGAATGTAGGCGTGCTGCCGGACGTACCGTTCCACTCTGTCGGCCAGCACGATTCCGGCCTGGATGCGGCCGGGGGCTCGGGGTGCATCCGGTATACCGAGCGCGTTGGACAGTTTGCCGAGGAGTCCGATCGCATCATCGGTCCGTGAGTGGACCATTGCTGTCCAGAAGGGCGTCAGGTTGCCGACGGCGGCAAGCAGGTGGTGGTTGTCCTGGCGGGGCACGGCGAAGGGGAAGCCAAGGGAATCAAGCTTGTGGAAGTAACTCGCTGCCGCATCGGCGGCAGCTTCCTTGTTGTGGCCGCCAAGCTCCCCGCGCCAAGCTGCACCTACAGCGCTCCACTCAGAGAACCACAGCAAACGCAACGGGTGCGTCGGCCCGACCAGCAGGACCTGGTGGAAGTCACCGAGGGCGTCGAGATAGCGCGTTGCGACGGCATCGATCTGCTGGAGACCGCCAAGCGCCCGCAGCGCCGCTCCCCGCTCATTCCTTGTGACCTCTGCTGCATGGGCAGTCTGCGCTGCGACCAGCCGCTGGTAGCTGGCTGCATAGGCAACGATTTCAGCTGAGAGTGGCATGAGGTTGGTTGTCTCGACGACACTGATGGGCTCGTCGTCATATGGTGCGCTGGCATCCGCAATCGCCTGGAACAGGGTGTCGCGAACGCCAATGAAATCGGCGAAGGCCTGTTCCGCCACCGGCCCGAGCGAATCGACCCATGTGGTCTCGTCGCGAACCTGAGCCGAGGGGGATCCCTCCTGGCTAACGGCAAGCTGCCACATGCCGAGCTCCCGTGGGCTGATTAACGTATCGCGTTCGATCTGGGTCAGCAGTCGTGAGAGCCTTATCTCGACCCCGCCGCCACCGGCTACGTGTATGTTGGCGCTGGCAAAAGCCGAAGTGCGTGATCCATTGACCCACGAGACCGCCCCGGGAGTGAGGTCCCTGACAGGGCGTCCTTCCGCCAGGCGGCCGAAGCCGAGCCTCTGGATGGCGTGCGTCAGACTTTCGTAGCGTTGGGCTCGGGTCTCGGGAGGCTCCTCACTCTCGTCGGCGTTGACGACGTAAAAGAGCTCACTCATGCCCGAGGTGGGGGCGGTGATGATACGGCGGTCCATCTCCGCAATTGGTGTGACAATAAGGCGGTGCCAGCCCTCGTCAAGCTGAGCCTTGCGCAAGTTACGGATGGTTCCCTTGTAGCTGCTCTTAGGACGCGCCCCCATCGCTACGTTAACGGCTTTGCCTGTCGGTTCACCGTCCTCGGAGACCAACTCGACGCGGAGCTTGAGCAAACCGTCGGCTGAGGTCAACACCGGGTCGATGGAAAAAGTCGCGGCAATGTCTTTCGCGCCGGTTGGACCGGCAACTAGATACGGCTGTCCGGCTAGGGCCTCCAAAACCGGGTAGGTCCTGAGGTGCTCGGGATCGTCACCGACAAACGAGAGGCCGACGACGTGGACCTCGATTTTGAGTTGCACTTCGCGTTCGCTGGGCGCAGGCCACTTGTCGAAAGTCAAGACGCGGTTGTCGCGATCGGTGATGATCCGTCGGGTCCAAACAACGCGGTCCTCGAGGCCGATCTTACCGGCGAAGCGGGCGAGACGAGAAGTGAAGTCGGGGTCGGACAGTCCGAGGGAGAGTACCCGTTGCCGCTCGTCGAGCTCGCTGCGGCTGAGGTCGTCAACGTGGACCCGGTTACGACCAACCCGTTCAGGTACATCCGCGACTTTCGTGAAAAGCGCCAGGTCGGGCACCAGGCCGAAGCAGTAGATCGCTGCCCCGGCCGCGTCGGCCTCGTAGTCGTTGGCGGCGAGGGTAAGCAGGTAACGCACCCAGGCCTGGTCGCTGGAGCGATTGTCCTTCTTGCTTGCGAGGACCTGCTCCAGGCGGCTGATCCCATCTCGAAGCGAGGCCGGCACCCGGTTGATCAGCTCCTTCCGAAGCATAGCGTAGGCTTTGCCGACCTCGATCTCCTCGAAGGTAGCCACCCCGAAAGAGTCCTCGGCGCTGGCGCGCAATCCCGGGGGTACGAAGACAAGCAGCGGTCCGGAGGTCTCCTCGATCGGTCGGTTGCGAAGTTCCACGAGTTGGGTGCTGGTCACCAGGGTATCGTCCCCCTTGGCGACCTTCTCGTCGGAGGCCAGCAGGCACACCACTGTGCCTGGCAGGGTAGCAGAACGCAGCCGGTGTACAAGGCGGGCTCCCAGCTCACCGTCGAGTTCGGTGACACGCATGCAGTGGCCGGCCTGCCGGCTTGTAAGTAGCCCGAGCAAGTGGGGGACGAGCACGTCCTCCAGAGCGCTGCGGACGTCAAGGATGGTGGGCTCAACGAGCCCGGCGGCTGTAGCCGTCAACGTGGACTCCTCTCCTGGTGAGCTCCGATGATGAAGCGCGGAGTGACGGTCTGGGTCAGGTAGGCGTCGGAAAGATCACGGTAATAACCGATCTCGCGGAGCCGGTCAACGAAGGCGGCAGTGTTAGCTCGTAGCGCAGCCTGATCAGGCAGGTCCGGGCCATGGAAACCGTCCTCCGTAGGGAGGGTATGGATATACAGCCCGTAGCGGGTCCGCAGTGTTTCGAGGATCTCATCCACCCTCATCGGTCGAGTTCGCATCCGTCCTGATTCGTCGGGCTGTACCAAGCACACCTGCAACAGCACCTCCAACAGCCGTGAATCAAGCACGAAGCGACGTGCGCCGGACTTGCCCCGGGGTTGGGTCAACAGCTCTCCGGGGCGGCCCTTAAGGAACATTGAGTCCAGGCACTCGACCAGATACTTCCGTTGAAAGGCACCGCGGTAGTGCATGATCAGTTCGAGGTACGTGTCGAGGCGGCTCAAGTCGAGGTCCATGATGGTCTGCAGCTCGGGGGCAAGCGGCTCCTCCTCGTCGTCGAGTATCCTACGCACCCGCATGTCAAAGAAGACTTCGCGGTCGGCCTCGTACTTCGTATCTAACAAGGCGATCGCTTCGGAGGCGGGCAGGTCCTCCCTGCCGGGGCTCGCGAACTTGCCCTGCCGGTGCAGATCCTTAGCGAAGTCGGCCAGCTTTAGCACTGCGAATGTGCCGCGGACAAACTGCGGTAGCCGGCCATACCAGGTCGAGGCGCTCTTGGCCGCGTACTCCGCTGGCAGCCCAGGCTCCGAGCCTGCGACGTCCACGAAGAGATGCGGCTGGAAGCGACACTGCTCACCGCGCTTGTGACCGCTGGTGCAGGCATGGTCAACAGCACCGTTACGTATGGCAGCCGGAACGAGCTTAAGCATTCGCAGGTGGTAGAGAGCCAGGTGGAACGAGAATAGAATCTTGAGGTGCTCCACTAGAACAGTCCGCGGCATGAACGCCCGGTGCAGCAGCAGTCGCAGCACGTCCTCACCGAGCAGCTCGCCCGACTGGCGACACAGTTGCTTCTGCTCACGACGGGCTGAACTGTCGGGGCGATCCTGTGCCTTGCCCTGGACAGCCTCGACCATGCTGAGCAATGCCTGCGACTCCACGTCAATGTCCGGGCCGGGCGCCGCCTCGCCGGTAACAGGGTCTATATCAGAGAAAAAGAACTCCCGCAAGCCGTTCAGGGCGAGGTCGTTGACCGAGAGTAACTCGTAGAGCTGCTCGTCTGCACCATAGGGACGTGAGCGGGCGGAGTTTCGCAGCCGGTAGGCGAAGCCATGGAGCGGACGCGGCCCGGCCACCGCCTCGGTTGTCCGGCCGCGGTTAACCATATCGAGCAGGTGGGTCTCAACCCAACGGCGGCTGACGTCCTCATTATCTGCGAACCCGTTAAAGCGGCCGAACTTGTCGTCTACCAGCAGCTCCAGGTAGGCGTCGACATCCAGGTCGGTTGCGCGTCGGACCCGGCTGCTGACGCCACCGTGCCACAGCCTCGCAAGGAACGCCGTGAGGACACGGTCCATGGTAAGCGTCTTGTAATCGATACGGCTGATCGCGTCGCATCGAAAGGCGCGGTCCTTACCGTCTAGCGCCATTCCGCCTCCTGGGTCTCGGGCACGATCTTCTCTTGGGTGATCAGGTGGAGCACGCCGCCGTCGTCGCGCCGCACGGTGTGCATCGCCGATCCGTCAACGGTCAGCAGCACCGCCTGGTAGGGCACGACGGCAAGCTGGTTTTTGAAGACCGTCAGGGCAAGCGCATAGCCCTGATCATCGTCAATGCTGGCCTGATAGCCGCGGCTAAACCGTTCGATCAGCTCGAAAAGATCCAACCCGATGCGCAGCTCGGCCGATGGGATCCCTGCATGGTCTGGATCAGTGTAGGTCAGCCGAAGCGCCGTCGGTCGTGTCTCGAGGTACGGGTGGGTGTCGCTGCCGATCCGTCCGGCTTGGAACCCCTTACCCGGAAACCGGCGCAGGCTGCGAATAGTGCCGCGTACGACATTGCGGACCCCGATGACGAGCCCACCGGCTGAAAGTTCCGTCGAGACGACACCCTCACTGCGGTTTAGTGCTTTGAGGAAAAGTTCGGTCGGCACTGGCCGCTTTCCGTCGAGCAGTTCGCGGAAGGCCTGCACGGAGGCGTAGGGCAGCATTTTTATTGCCTCACCGGGGTCACGCATTTCAAAGTACGACAACCGGCGGGCTGCCGACACGAATCTGACGACGTCATCAGGGCTGCTGTCGGCGCCACTAACTTCGGCGTGCAGTTCACGGAGCAGGTCTCGCTCTGGAGTGACTCTGTCGTCGGGACTTACCAGGTAGTGCTCCAGTAGGCCTTCGTTGGCCAGCCGTCTGTCGAGCACCGGTTGAGGGGGTCGGGCGACATCGACGTGACGAAGCTGAATGAGTAACCTGTCGCGCTCGGTCGCAGCATCACCCCCTCGGTATGCGTTGAAGTAGTGACTGGCCAGGATCGGGCTGGACTGCTGTGCCTCGTAGAGCTCATGTATCTCGGTACAGTCGCGCCCTGAGGTCAGGGTGTAGGCGAGTGCAGAGCGGAGGTCGCGTAGGGTGATGTGCAGTCGGCCACGGAGCTGGGCGACCTCGTAAACCCGCCGCATGCGCTCCTTGACCTGCGGCCCCACGACGGGATGGGCTATGGTGGCCGCGTTCTGCCGAGCGTAGCAGCCCTCGACGAGGGCACAGCCCTCACAGTCGGCCCAAAATTCCGGGCGGACCATCGAGTCGAGCATCCGTTCGAGGATTGAGTCGCTAAGACCTCCACCCGTGAGCGTGTCGGCTGAGCGCACGGTTACATCGCGGAGGTTGAGGTTAACCACCGCCACTGGCCCCGGATTGTCGTCCTCACCACGAAGCCCCACCTCGACGATGTGGGTGAGAGCTGCGAACTGCTCGGCGTGATGGCTGAGGAAATCGACCAAGCGGCCCTCGTTGACCGCGATTAGCCGCGTCTCCCCGATCAGCTCACCAACCTGGTCAGCGCCAGCGAAGGGAGCGAAGAACGCTGAAAGAACCTCGTCGCTAACGACCCCGTCCTCGTCTTGACTGCCATCGTAGTTGGTGTGGAAGTGGCGTCCGTCAAGCTCAAAGTCGGCCCCATTGGCCCGGTCCGAGGTGAAGGTAGCACCCCGCTCGCGCGCGGTCGCGGCGAGACTTTCAAGAAATGCGGTCTTGCCGTCACCGGCATTACCAGTGACGATCACCAAAGAGTGCCTACCTTCGAGGACCCCCGGCGTAAGAGCTAAATCTAGCCCAGTAGGCACATATACTCGAAGGTTGGCGGCATCCATTCCGCGAGTACCGCGATTGCTGCGCCTACTCTGGCTATAAAGGGTCTGAAGGTAAGCAACGAAGGGGTTACGCTCTGACGAGGCTTCTTCGTCATCAGTCGCCAGGACTGGAGCGGGCTTCATTGGCTCCGCCATTTTCGCCTTCGTTTGCTCGATCGCGGCCATTAGCGAGGTAATGAACTCCTGGGCGCTGGTGAACCGGCTACCACGTTCTGGAGCGATAGCCCTGAGGATCGTCTCGACCAACTTGGGTGGTACACCAGAAATGCTGAAGCGCTCGCGCGGATCGTCGGCCGGCAACGCCGGCCGCGGCGTATTGGCGCCGGCCCACGGGTAGGCATTGGTGAGGGCCTCGTACAGGGTGATCCCGAGGGCGTAGAGGTCCCGGTCGATGTAGCCTGACGCACCGGCAGGCACTTGGTCGAGGTCGGGCGGGGTGTAGCGAGGAGTGCTCGCGGTGTGGCCCTGAGTGGTCTCGGGCGTCTTGGCGATGCCGAAGTCGAGGATCTTCACCCCGTCCTCGGTCCACAGCAGGTTGCCGGGCTTGATGTCACAGTGCCAGACGTCCAGGCTGTGCAGATAGTTCAGCCCCTCGGCTACGTCCAGGCCAATTCGCAAGACGTCACTCGGCGTGAGCGTGCCACCTCGGATGACTGCACCGAGGTCCTCCCCGGTAACGAACTCGAACACGAGGAAGGGGTACGGATACGGCTGTGGCAGGACGTCGACGTCGAGCATTCGAACCACGTTCGGATGCGCCTCCGCATCCTGGAGCCGAGATAGCACCATGCCCTCACGTCGGGCTCGCTCGCGGGTGCCCTCCTCGTCGCGCAGGATCAACTTGATCACTCGGTCGACGTTTCGCATGGTGTCGAAGACCTTGTAGGCCACGCCGCTCGATCCAGGGTTACCGAGTCGCTGCTGCACGATGTACTTCGTGCCAAGCGCGAAGTCCCGCGGCAGGTTCCGCCAGTCCAGCAGGTCGCGGCGCCTGTCGTCGTCACCGGCCTGCGACGCCGCTGCGGGCGTCGATGATTCCCCCCCGTTTCCTGCGACGACCCGACGTTTGGGCCGGTTAAGCTCGCCGATGGCCAGGTCGAAGCGGCGGATCGCCTCACGCGCGTCGGGCCGGTCCTCGGGCTTGGCAGCGCATAGCAGGGAGAACCAGTGACGCAGCGGAGCGGGCACGTCGGCCTGCTCCAAGTCCTTCTCCGGAAGCACACCGGCGGCTTTGACCTGCGCAGTGACTGACCCGAAGGGTAAGTGGCCAGTGAGCATCTCGAACCCGATAACGCCAAGGGCATAGATGTCGGCCTTATCGGTCATCTTGGTGGGGTTCTCGAGTGCTTCGGGAGCGAGATAGGCGTTGTCCGCGGCCGCGTGGGCATCTACCGCAACCGTGTGCGCACGCATCTGTGCGGTCTTGGCGTAGTCGAAGCCGGTGATCATCGCCCTGCCGTCTTGGGTCAGCAAGATCGTGGCCGGGCTGAGCGCCCGGTGCACGATCTTGCGGGATTGTGCGTGCGACAGCCCGGCAAGCACCTGCCGCATGATCAACAGCTTCCGATCCCGGGTCAGCGGCTCGACCGGATTATCTCCAAGATGCAACCGCAAGGCATGACCGGGGATATCGTCGTAGACCGTGACGAACCCACGGTCCTCCTGGTCGGGAAAAAAGTCCTTCACCCCGACAATAGCCGGATGCGGCGGCAGCTTACCGAGCGCCTCATATGCGATCCCGATCTGTTTCTGCTTCTTCTCGCGTTCCCATGATGGGGCGTACAAGTCGGCCTGCCGCACCACGAGCCGCACCGTGCCCGAGCCCTGAACGGCGTTGGCGTTCTTCGCACGGTACTCCCCCACAACGTCGATGCCGTCGGCGTGGATGGTCTCACTCAGCGTGTCCAGCACCAGCCAATTCCCGAAATGCAGCGGTCCGGTCGAAACCTGACCTATCCGTTTGACCTCCTCCACGATCCTCTCGTGATGACGTTCGATGTCCGCGTCGACCGAGAACGAACCGGTCGGCACCCGGGAGCCGTCGGACAGCAGCGTGACCAAGTGCTGCAGGTTGACCGTCGAAGCGGCGTCCCGCTGCGGAGTGTTGCGGTCGACCAGCCGAGCGTCTGGCGCCGGAAGGACAACAATCGCGTCGATGTAGACCCGAGAGAGTTGCGGGTGTGTGTCCTCGAGGAGGCTCTTCAGGCGCTTAGCGTTCTCTCGCAGTTTCGGTAATGGTGTATGGAAGGGCGACCGTCCTGCCGGCATCCACCGCGACCCCTGCACATCGATCCGGCCGAATGTGCCCTTCACATCGATCACGTAAACCATATGTCTGGTCACGACTACCAGATCGACCTCAAAAAGTCGGCCCCGCGAGTCGGGAATCTCCAGGGAGTGCAGGACCGTCCACTCGTCCGGCCCGTGGTCACGCAGGTGAGCAATGACTGCCCGCTCCGCATCGTTCACGGGGCGGCCTATAGGGACAATCCTCGCCATTAGGCCGACGCCCCCTCAATCGCATGCGTCAGCAAAGCCAGCGCTTGATTCTCTAGCACATCAGCGTGGTCACGGTCTCTGTACGCTTGGCGGATTCTCTCGGAAATGCGCGTACGGTCAGCTTTCGGAGCCAACGGGATTGGGACCTTTCGCCGTAGTCCTTCGTGAATGTCCTGCTGTTTACCGCCTGTGCTGAGAGAGCGGAAGACGCGAAATGCAGCATCAGAGCGAAGGAACGCAAACAAGTAGGCTCCCGAGATCTCTCGAGTACCGCTCACGATACGAAGGAAGTCCTCCGAGTAGGCGTTATCCAGCCAACTTCCTGTGATGAAAGCTGCCCGACAGTAAACCTCGTTCTCTCCAAGGGTTCCACGAGCGGCCATCAGGATAGTCTCGTCCTCCGCGAACACCTGCGGTGGCAAGGTCCCTGCACTAACCCTTCGCCCTTCAGGAGTAACCCAAAACGCCTGCCTTTGACCGACGAGCGTCACCCCAAACTCTGCGTCACTGTCGATCCGCTTAAACCGGACACCACGGGACAGCAAACCGCCCTCACAGATGTCACCCAGCCTGCGGTGTTCCACGGAAGATAGCTTGGCCACGATCCGGCGGGCTCGAGGTGAGAAGTTGAGTGCTCGAATGGACTGAGAGCCTAAGTCGGTAACTTGGAAGCCAAGGTCACGTTCCTGGTCGTGCCAGCGCTGGTCTATCAGCTCGGGCAGTCCGACACTTTGGAAGAAATCATCGGTGGCAGCGACGAGGGCCGCCTGGGAAGCGGCTCGTAATCGGGCGGCCCCCTCCACCAGGTCGTGAATCTTCTGCTCCAGCCTAGAATCGAACCGGGGCACTGGCAGATCCACTAGATGGTTCGGCTCGATGTGCTGAATGATCCCGCCGTAGGCCGAGGCTACGATCATCGGCACGCCGAAGCGGCTGCGGAGGAAGGTATATAGGTAACCCGGCGCAATCCGGTGAGGGTTGGCTTGCACCTTCATGACGTCCTGTGAGGACCAGAAGCTGGCCATGTCAGGCCGTACATAGCTCATTCGCCCGATGGTTCCCGAGCAAGAAATAAGGGACATTCCCGGCTCGACTTTAAGGTAACGTAACCGGTCGGCTGTCTCCCTTCGCAACCTAGGGAGGAAGCTGAAATCAGCTTCCAGCATGTCCGTGCTGCCGAGGAACGGCACGCTATGCTCGGGATCAGTCAGGTAGGTGCGGATGAACTTCGGTCCATTGTAAATCCCGCCGTTGTGTCCCGCGGTGACACTATCGAGTCGCATTGTGTTCGGAAGCGCTTGAAGGCGCTTCCGCGCCTCTATCGCACCCGAGAGGTACGGACTCGCATCGAGGCGGAGGCCTTGCTCGAAGAACCAGTCAGCTCGAACCGGGTTCTCTATGCTGGCGATCTTCATGCTTCAGCCCTGCCGACGTCACGAGAGTCGAAGCCAGGTATGGGATGCCTCGCACGGAACTCCCAGTACTTCTGAGCAATTACCGGCAAGTCATTGTCGATAACAGGACGACTACGTTTGACTGTGCGGGTACGACGGGTACCGCCGATGGTAATGTACTCGGTCTCTTCGAACGATTCGGTGATGACATCACCGTTAGGAGCACGCTTGTAAAGTTCGTTGCCGCGCCGGTCAAAGCCCACCTTTTCTGCAACAGCCATGAACACCGGGTAAGACACCTCGCCGTTGAGCTTGGCATTGATCTTCTCGTCGAGCGTTTTGCGCTTGAGAAAGAGCAATGTCGTCAAAATGTTGACGTCCGCTTCAACAATGAAAGTTTCAACAGGCAATTCGACGCTGGCAAGAACCCAGCACTCCTGCAGGATGAACTGGCGAATGCCTTCGTCAGCCGGGCCGGGGTTCGACAGAATGCCATTAGGCAGGACAATACCGAGTCGCCCACCGGGTTTAACCCACTCGATTGCCCGCTGAACGAAGAGCTGCTCGGGCGCCATGGAGCTGGGCAGGTTTGGGCTGGCCACCAATTTACCGGTCTTCCTATCGCGCGACCACGATCGGGCGACACCCTCGCGAAAGTTCGCGAGTACTGACTCGTCGTTGACCGGAATGTCCGCGCCGAAGGGTGGGTTAGTAAGAAGCACGTCGACGACGCCATCGCGACGATCCTTGGCCAACGGAATGGATGTGCTTGCTCCAGCGACGCCCTGCAGATGCCCCTTCGGGAAGGCAAGGGAATCCATGTGAAAGACGCGGCCGGGAGTATCGGCGAGCGTCATGATGTTCATCGCAGTGGCTCGCACGAGAGATGGATCAAAGTCGGCGCCAAAGAGGTGTCCATCAGCGTACTTGCGCAGGCGGTCGCGGTAGCGCTCGGCCTGCTCTGGGGAATCCGGAAGGCCGCGGCTGCCGTCTTCATCCTGCATTTTGTGGTGCAAATGTGTCAGGGTGGCATGCAAGAAGCCCCCTGTGCCGCAGGTCGGATCGAGGACGGTTTCGTCCTCCTGCGGGTCTAGGATGTCGATCATCAATTTCACGGCGCCGCGAGGAGTAAAGTATTGACCTCGGTCTCCGCGCAGGTTTGTGCCGACGAGCTCTTGATACGCCAGCCCCTTGGCGTCGATGTCGGTCAGACCGAGGTCGTAGGGGGCCAACTCGGAAACGATAAAGGCAAGTGCTCTGTCCGACAGGGTGATCTCGTCATTACCTCGGAAGAGCCCGGAATCGGCGTACCGATTCTTTACGTCCTCGAAAAGATCGAGGATCCGCTGCCGAATTGCCCTGCGGCCATCATCGTCGTACGGCTCGCTCATAGAGGCGTAGAAGCGACGAGAGCTGCCGTTGCGAACGGCCCGCTCGTCGTACATTTTCGCGAAGAGCAGGTAAAGGAACTGCCAAAACGCCGCGTCCTTAGCCATGCCCTCGTTTCCGTGGACATAGTTGTGGCAGCGCCGGAACGTGATCTTGAGCATCTCCGGTTCGGCGCGACGAAGCTGCTGAGCGGAAACTACCTGACCGCTGCCCAAGGTCCCGTCAGACAAGGGCCAGTCAGATCGCTCATGAAACTCTGCACCCCAACGGTTCGTCTCCTTCTCAACGAAGAAGAAGTCCACGTTGTCGGTCCAGAGGCCCCACGCACGCTCGGGGTAGTCCTCGTCGCCAAGCAAGTCCTGAACGAAGGCCATCTCGGACTTCATCTGGTCGTAAGTGCGCAGCTTAATGACATTCTTGCCGCGCTTGGGCTCCCTGTTAGTCACCACCACGCGGCGCAAGCTGTCCGCTGTGTGCTCGCTGCCAGAGGCGAAAATTGCAATGTCAATCTTCTTGCGGCGCTTCCCATTCTCCGTATTGACCTGGACCACAAAGTCAAGTTCCATGTCCTCTGGAGCGAACTGATACTCGTGAAACAGCACACGCACTATTCGCTGTCGGACCTGCTCTTTTGGGGTGTCCTTGATCGGCCTATCGGTAAGGAAGTCGACGAGGTAGCCCTCGTCGAGATAGTGGACCTGCTTGTCAGCCTCCCCGCTCGGCTGGGCTGCATCATCCTGAGTCGTCGGGTCAACCATGTCGGTTGAGCTCACCATCACATTCTCTTCTGCGGTCGTCAATGTCGTGTTGGCCGCATTGGGCGACCACCGGTACCGGGTTTCCGAGCTCCGGTCTCATCTTGCTCAGCTCAGCGTAATGGATCGGTCCGACAAGGGTGGGAAGGTGACACGAAACGCAGCGTTCCGAGATTCATTGAAGCGTGAGTAATTCCTGATCGCCTTGAGCTGCCCATCTCATTCTCTTCGTGGGGAAACATGTCACGCTCCACCTAATGGGCAACCGCCGCGGCGTCCGCGTAGACATCAGCTGGCATAGGCCGGTGCAGCTTCCAGGTTATGGCAATGGGCTTCTGGCCTGAATGCTGAACATAGTCCACCTGCCCCAGGCACGTGTAGGGAACTGTCAGCCCGGTCTCGTCATCCGCCGTGTCCCTTGTGAAGATCAGAACTCGCGAGCCGTGGGAGGCTCGGTCAAGGTAGCGCCGTCCCGTCGGGCTGGATGGCGAGGTCGCGTTCTGCGACTCCCAGTTAAACAGTTCCGGGCTGATGGCGTAGTCCTTATACATCGTGGTTGCCGAGTGCTTCTTGTCATCCTTGTTCAAGGTGACAAAGAAGGCGTCCGTCGAAGTCGCAGGACACCATGCAACGCCCTCTCGGTGCTGCACGTTCTTGCCCTGCTCGAGCGAGCCGTACTGAAGCGCCGCGAGAACCTCCTCGCGCCGGTAGGTAGCGTGCGAGAGCAGCGGGACATGCTGCAGCCCCGTACCGAGGCTCTTAGCCGCATGCTTTGATGCCGCCAACCCCAGCTTCACGACCTGGCGGATCTCGCGGCACACAAACTGGTAGCCGCGCAGGTGGTCCAGACCGTCGTCGTACGTTCTGAATCCGCCGCCGTCATCCCACAGCGTGTAAAAAAGCATGCGTGCAAAAGCTTGCTCGCGCATGCCCAGCTCAGCGTAACGGGGTGCGTCGGGAGCAACCAGCATCGAATAGGCTGCAGCGCGTTCCGGATCGTCCACATGAATGAGCGCGGCCATACGGCCCAGCAGCTTCTTCTCCTCCGCGTCCGACAGCTCCTCAATTTTCCCGCGGAGCACAGTCTCCAGGGGCGAGAACCCGTCAATCAACCCTGCCTGCCGGAGGTAACCGGTCCACGAGTCCCGGGTGGACCGGTAGATCGTCTTCACGTCGTTCCCCGACCGCTCCAGATAGGCCTCGAGCTCGGTCTCGGCGTACGAGGCAATATCCCGGACCAGCTGCGCCCGGTTGAACCGGAGCTGAGCCTTAATGTTGTCCAGCACCACCTTCTGAGCGACGCGGTCCAACACGATCTGCGAGCCGGACGGCAGATACGGGAACTCGTCCTCGGCAGCCTTCTCCAGCTCCTTGCGCCCGTAGCCGGTCAGTGCCCGGTAGCGCAGATCAAAGCGGAACTCCCGGCGCTGCTGGCCAATGAAGTCCAGGACCGTCAGTACCGCTTTGCCCTCGGCACGGCGCAGACCGCGTCCCAGCTGCTGGAGGAAGACCGTGGCACTCTGCGTGGGCCGGAGCAGCAGGATGGTGTCCACCTGCGGCAGGTCCAGTCCTTCATTGAAGAGGTCGACGGCGAATATGCAGTTGATCTCCCGCTCACCCAGGCGTCGCAGGGCCTCCTCGCGGTCGACATCGTCAGTGCTGCCGTCGACGGCAACCGAGGCAATGCCGGCACGGTTGAACACCTGAGCCATGTATTGGGCATGCTGGACCGAGACGCAGAAGCCGATGGCCCGCATCTGAGCTGTGCTGGCGACCTTGTCCCTGAGCTCGCGGATTACCTTTGCGGCGCGGGCATCGTTTCCGGTGTAGAGGGCGCTCAGCTGTGTGGTGTCGTAGTTACCGCGTTTCCATTCCAATTGGCTCAAGTCAACGTCGTCCGAAACGCCGAAGTAGTGAAAGGGCACAAGCAGGTCTGCATCCAGCGCGTCCCACAGCCTTAGCTCGCTGGCGGTGCGGCCGTCGAAGAATTGCTTGGCTACATCGACTCCGTCGCCGCGTTCCGGTGTAGCCGTGAGCCCGAGGAGCTGCTGCGGCTGCAGGTGGTCCAGCAGGCGCCGGTAAGTGGGCGCCATGGCGTGGTGGAACTCATCGATGACCACGACGTCGAAGAAGTCCGGTTCCAGCTGCTCGATACCGAGCGAGGACAGTGATTGGACCGAGGCGAAGATGTGCTTCCACTCTTGCGGCCTGTGCTCCCCCACGTAGAGTTCACCGAAGGCGCCGTCCTGCGTGACGTCGCGGTAGGTGCGCATCGCCTGTTTGAGGATTTCCTGGCGGTGGGCCACGAACAGCAGCTTCAGATCGCGGCCGGCAGCTTTGGAAAGCCTTTTGTAATCCAGTGCGGCGATGACTGTTTTCCCGGTGCCGGTGGCCGCCACTAGGAGATTGTGGTTGAAGCCTTTGAGTCGCTCCGCTTCCAGGTCCTCCAACATCTCCTCCTGATGGAGGAACGGCTGAACGTCGAGACCGGTAGCGGCATCCGGGGCCGCAGTACGGCGGCCGCCGTTGCGTTCCAGCGCAGCGTCCAGCTTTTCGCCGTCGCGTTCGGGGTCGTAGCTTTGGAAGGCTCGCTGCTCCCAGTAGCTGTCGAAGGTGATCTCGAACTTCTGCAGAAGTGCCGCGGTGGCGACAGAACTGAGCCGCACGTTCCATTCCAGCCCATCCAGGAGCGCAGCTTGACTCAGATTGGAGCTGCCCACGTAAGCCGTGTCGAAACCGGTGTTGCGGCGGAACAGCCAGGCTTTGGCGTGCAGCCTTGTGGCCTGGGTTTCATAGCTGATCTTGACTTCGGCCCCGTACCTGTCGACGAGCTCGTCAAGGGCGCGGCGTTCGGTGGCGCCCATGTAGGTAGTGGTGATGACGCGGATCCTGGCGCCGCGCTCCTTGAGCCCCTCGAGCGCCGGCTGGAGAAGACGGAGGCCGGTCCAACGGACGAAGGCGCAGAGCAGGTCGACGGTGTTGGCGGACTCCATCTCGGCCCGGATCTCGGCGGCGAGATTGGGATCGTCCTTACTGTTGGTGAGGAGCGCGGAATCGCTCAGCTTTATGGTGGGGCGACGGAGCCGCCGGCGCTTTAGGGTTTCCGGCCGGTGGAGTGACTGGAGCTGGCAGGGTCCCTCTGCGATGCGTTCCGTGACGTCCAGTTCCCGAAGGAGGCGGTTGGCCAGGGCCACGCGGTCGACCGGTTTGGCTGCGGCCAGGGCTCGGCGGACAGCACCCGCGACGTGGCGGCAGAGGACATCGGGTGTGTCCTCCTCATCAACAATCTCGAAGACTGGTTGGAGATCCGAAAGCCGTTCAACATCTGAAACGAGGTCATCGGTGTTGAGAAGCTCGTATAAACCCTCGGGCAGCTGATTGGCTCCCTCTCCCCCAATAAAGTCGGTCACTGCCCCAGGCTACTAGTGATTCCAACAACATCTGATGTAGATGTAACTTATGTTAGGAGTCAGCGACAGACCTACGCCCTGCATCTCCAATCGCGGGAAGCTCCCAGATACCGACCGTCATCGCAGTCGCCCGCAAGGGGCCCACCGCCGCAAGCGCCGCGTTGGCATTCGCAACGCATTCGCGAAGAGCAGTTTCCGCGGCAGCAGGGCAAGGACGAGTGCATCTAATTCTGGTTTAAGGCAAAACTAGGTCAAACGAAGATCAAGGCCCGCATTCATTCACTGCGATATCAAGACGCAACCCGCAGTTGCCAAGGGCTATCCGGCTAGCCACTATAAGCATGACTAAAAACATCTAAGGCGACTGAAACGAGAGCATTGCATAAGGGATTCCAGTTGATTGCGGTTATATCCAGCGATTCTTCCGAGGGCCGGTAGTGAACAATTTGGTTTCGGAGTTTATAGATCGCCCGTCCAGCTAAGACGTCCAGTTCATCCATCGCTTCCAATTCACTCAAGCGAGTAATTTCTTTAGAATCGTCCGGATCCGCCTTAGGCCCAGACTCGAGCCAACGACAGATCTTTGCAAGATCCGCACGGTTAGCTTGCTTTAGAGCGACGTTGAGGCTGCTAGCCTCCTGCGGATGCCACCCAATTTTGCTTTCCAAAACTGCTGCAATCTCATGCCAAGGAAGTTCCAGGGCTAGCGCTGTTCCCAATTTTGAACTGGTGTCGTAAGCATAAGTGGCTTCAATGCATCGATACAAAGACATAAATAGACTTCTAGGATCAAGATCGAACACAGATCGACACAATTCAGCGTAGGGAAGAGAAGGCACGTTCAGATCGGCGAGGGTCGAGAGCGAGGCAGCAAGTTCATCATCGATCCATGAACTACCTAGCCTGCATTCGTCCACACTCAAACGCAAGAACGTCGGCCAAACAGTTGTGTTATCCAGTGGGCTTTCACTTCTCAATGCCTTCACCGTTGGGAATAGCGAAGCCACCTGGGAGTGGTCATGGCCTTCATAACCCGGGTCGCCCATTGCTCCAACTTCAACAACGTTGCGCACGACCCCCGTTGGGACATTTGGTTGGATTCCGAGTTCGGAGATCAAGGAGACAGTAAGCCCCGAGTTTACCTCTATCAACGGGAGCTCCGGATAATCCGGATCATACTCGAAACCGACTAATCCTATGTAGTGAGGGCCGTCCTCGCCGAGTTCCAGCCACGTAAGATAGCGGTGCCGGCCGAAGCCGAGGAAGGATAGGACCGAAATGTACTTGAGCCATTCTTTCTCAGTCTTGTTACTCTGAACCCATCGCGGAAAGGATGTATCGCTAATAGGATCGTTTCGCTTCTCACAATACGTCGCCAAGATCGTGAACAAGGATGCATTTGCATCCCTCATGCTTCTACTCACTAGCTTGCCCGCCAGCATTGCTCCATATTTTCAAGGTCAAATTCCTCTTCAACCAAGACCTTGAACGCTTCCGAGAAAACTGACCGCTCGTATCTACCGACCTGGCCGACCTTTTTGTCGAGCACTTCCCTAAGAACGTCTAAACGAAGAAAGTCCTCTAACTGCTCGTTACTCATGCCATGCAACCTGAAGACCAAACGCTGCTGTGCTGCTTCTAGTTCTTCCATACGCGCCATCCGCTGCGTTCTCGAACGGTCGGCACCAGGCCGGCCCAATACGGAACTTCCGAGTGCGACAATGAGACCAATCCGAGCCGGCTGTCTGTCAAAGATGAATCTTCCGGAGGGAGACCCATCTTCCCCGAGGTATTTACCGAAGGCGACGTCCAAGCGAGCAAGCATCGACAGGGCCGTGTAGAAGTGGTCCTGAAATGACTCATCTGCGAGGTTATCTACAAAGTCAAGCCGCGAGAATTCATCAGAAATGGCTTCTTTGGTGTCAACGGCTGTCTTTCGGAGCGAAAATGCAATATAGAGTTCAACCAAGTCGTCACTCGAGTATTGAGCGGGGGCCACGCGACGCCCAGGATTGTCAGGAGAAGTGACTTTATCAAGGTCTTCTACGTTCCGCTTGATCTCATCAAGCAACGGTGCAAAAACTACAGAGAGTTGTCGGCTAATTGTCCAAGGAACCTGAGACGTGTTGAGCACGAGCATCCGGTAAATCATTGCGCGAACGCTGTTTGTTAGCCAGAACTCAACGCGCACTCCTCTTGTTCCGACTTCGACATGGTCAGAAAGCGCTTCTTTCAAAGCTGCAGTTCGCTGCATTCCATCAATAATCGAAAGCGATCCATGGGCAGTCGGCAGAAATTCGTTAATACCTACCGCTTCCAACTTGGGCAGCGCGTCAAATAGGTTTTTCTCCAACACGGCGCCGATCACTATAGGTGGCAGAACAGCGCCCTTTTTCAGATCTTCGACCATTCTGGAGCGTATTCTCTTGGCCGTCGTGGTAGTCAGGACTCCCCGTTGCCCCTTCAAGGCTCCCTGAGCCGCGTGAGCATCATCAACCAGCGAGATATAGTCCGCGACAGGCAAAGTCGTTAAAACCGACCAGCACTGACTTCTATCGTCGTAAAGCCAATCCATAGTTGTTCCCCATCAGTAAAAACTTTTGCAGTTGGTCAACCCAGGCACGAGACCCAAACTTTGTCCTAAGCGGTTCAAACTCAAAATCTTAGTTGCTCCGCCAGTTCCTCTCGAATCTACAGAAGATGAGTGGGCTCGGCGTTGCTGTCCAGCCGGGAGAGCAGGTAGGCGCCGATTACCGGGACCACCACGTAGGACACCGGGTTCAGCTGCTGCCCGGCCCGGCGCTGACGCACAAAGTGGAACACCACCGAAGCGTTCACCAAAGTGAAGGCGGTGAAGGCACAAAGTTGATGAACGACGTCGACGTGGCCACGTCCAGGAAGATGGCAATCAGGCCCACAGTGCCGGTGATGACCAGGTTCGCCCACCGGGGTGTGGAACTTCTCGCTGAGCCGGCCGAAGACAGCCTTGGGAAGCACGGAGTCGCGGCTCATCGCGTACAGCAGGCGGGAGGCGCTGGCCTGCGCGGCGAGGCCGGAGGCGAACTGCGCCACCACCAGGCCGGCCAGGAACACGGCGCCGAACACCTGCCCGCCGATCTGCAGGACGACTATCGGCGAACAAGCCGCCACAGCGACGTGACCTCGGCCGAACGCGCCTCGAACAGAGGATCGTCGCGGTCCGATGCCTTCGGATGCGTAGGCCTGGTGTCCAGCCGTTCCGCCACCTTCAGCCCGGCGGCCCCGATGGCGCCCAGCAGATCGTCACGCGTCCGCAGGCCAAGGTGCTCGGGCAGGTCGGAGAGGACAAGCCACCCCTCACCGTCTTGTTCTAGATGGTCGGGGAGTTCATTCAGGAAGCGGAACAGCATCCTGCTCCCGGGGTCGTAGACGGCGCTGTCCAGGGTGGAATGCGGCGTGGCCGGAATCCAGGGCGGGTTGCACACGACGAGCGGTGCCCGCCCGGGCGGGAACATGTCGGCCAGGACGGCCACAGCTCGGTCCTGGACCCCGAGGTTCCGGAAATTCTCAGCGGCGCAGGCGATCGCACGCGGTTCATTGTCCGTCGCCTCCACGCGGCGGACGCCACGGCGCGCGAGGACGGCGGGCGAGCACCCCGGTACCGGTTCCAACGTCGAACGCCAGCGTGTCAGAGGGCAGCGCAGCGGCGGCCACGAGATCCACATACTCACTGCGGGTGGGGAAGAACGTGCCATAGTGCGGGTGGATGCGGCCTTGCAGGGCATCGACGTAGACGCCATTGCGTCGCCACTCGTGGGCGCCAATTGCCCCGACAAGCTCATGCAGGGACACGATGGAAGATTCGCCGACATCACCGTACGCTTCAGCAGCGGCCTCCCGGATATCCGGTGCGCGGCGCAACGGCACCACCGGGCCCGGATCAAGGGGAATCAGCAGCAGCCCGAGAATGCGTGCTCGATGCGAGCAGGACTGGCGATGCCGATAGAACCTTTCGGCCGGAGTTCCTGCGGTCTCTTTCTTTCCGGCGCCTATCCGCCGGTCCAGGGCGTTGAGGATCTGCCGCCCGTTGTGGAAGTCACCGTGCCAGAGCATCGCGATCCCCTGCGACGCCATCCGGTACGCCTCATTGGCCGTGAGAGAGTCGGAGACCACTTCGACGCGCGTCGGCGCCGGTCTGCCGCCGAACGCCACCGCGCGGTCATGCTGACACCGGCCTCGGCCCAGGAAACGAGGGCACGCTCAATCACCGCAGCTGTGCGCGAGGCCTTGGGGTCCGGCGTCGGAATTCCCACGGGAGCTGGCATGTCGGTACTGATAAGGATCCATTCCAAGAGTCCGCGGGCGGATCGGAGACTGACGGTTGCGGCGGCGATTCCACGACGTCCAAGGCTACGGCCCAAGATTCCAGACCGTCATCCGGCAGCGAACGGAGCTTCTTGATCGATGGCGGCTGGAGCCCTTGAACCAAATTGTCAGGATACAGGGGTGCTACAACCTCCGCTGCCGGAACATCGGGAACGACTCCCGCACCCGGTCCACGGTCTCCAGTGAAACCTCCACCGACCGAACACCGGGCGTCAGCCCAAGGTCAGCCTCAACAACCCCCATCGGATCCACCAGCACGCTCCGCCCCACCGACACCGGCGGCGCCTGGCACACCCCGGCCACGTACACGCTGTTCTCAATGGCCCGAGCCGTGTTCAGCGCCAGCCACTGTTCCGTCTTGTGCTCGCCCGGCACCCAGGATGAGCAGACCAGCAGGACCTGCGCGCCGGCGTCGGCCAGTGACCTGGCCAGCTCCGGGAACCGAAGGTCGTAGC
Organism: Arthrobacter sp. B6; assembly: GCF_001663775.1. Lineage (GTDB taxonomy): Bacteria > Actinomycetota > Actinomycetes > Actinomycetales > Micrococcaceae > Arthrobacter. Next base: position 1,364,229 of record NZ_KV467168.1, read on the forward strand.
AGGTCATCAGCCCGAACCGCACTCCCCCGTGCTCGAACACCGCGGGGTCGGTGGACGGTCCGGGCTTGATGAACTGAGATTCCCCGTAGCCCTGCGCGTCGAAAAGGTGGATCTTCCGGTAGGAAGCCAGCCGGCCGCCGTCGGGCCCGTAAGCCACCAGCGTGTTGTAGGCCTTGCCCGGCTCCTCCGAGGCCTCCACCACGCCCGCCACCAGGGCGATGCCGCGGCGGCGGGCGGTCTCGGCGAGCTCCCGGCAGACTGGACCGTCCAGCGGCTCGGCCATCGCAGGGAACGTCGCGTCCACCGTCTTCTTCTCGTAGGTGGCGTACTCCGGGAAGGCGACCAGCCCGGCGCCGGCGCGCGCCGCCTCCGCGGCGAACCGGTCGATCGCGGCGAGGTTGGCGTGGATGTCGGTGCCCGACTCCAGCTGCCCGAGCGCTATCCTCACGGCTGCTCCTTCCCTTACATTACGCATCGGCCTAGTTAAACCAGAAGGCTCAGGCGGCGGCCTCCACCGTCGCCTTTTCGGTGGCCGTCATCTCCGGCGGCGCCGCCTTGAAACCGCGGGTGATCAGGGCCAGGACAATCACGCCCAGCACCAGCCAGGACACTCCCAGCGTAATGGCGTTGCTGTCCAGCCGGGAGAGCAGGTAGGCGCAGATGAGGGCGCCGATCACCGGGACCACCACGTAGGACACCGGGTTGAGCTGGTGCCCGGCCCGGCGCTGGCGTACGTAGTGGAAGACTACCGAGGCGTTCACCAGCGTGAAGGCGGTGAAGGCACCGAAGTTGATGAACGACGTCGAGGTGGCCACGTCCAGGAAGATCGCGATCAGGCCCACGATGCCCGTGATGACCAGGTTCGCCACCGGCGTGTGGAACTTCTCGCTGAGCCGGCCGAAGACCGCCTTGGGCAGGACCGAGTCGCGGCCCATCGCGTACAGCAGGCGGGACGCGCTGGCCTGCGCGGCCAGGCCGGAGGCGAACTGCGCCACCACCAGCCCGGCAAGGAACACCGCGCCGAACAGCTGTCCGCCGATCTGCAGGGCGATGGAGCTGGCCGCGGAGGCCGAGTCCTCGAACACGCCGCCGGGGTGGACCAGCTGGGTCACGTAGGACACGGCCACGAAGATGCCGCCGCCGATCAGGGCGATGAGCATGATGGCGCGGGGCATGTTCTTGCGCGGTTCAATGGTCTCCTCGGTGAGGGTGGTGACGGCGTCGAACCCCAGGAACGAGTACGCGGCAATGGCGGCACCGGCGGAGATGGTGGCGAAGCTGGCGGTGTCGTTGAAGAACGGCTGCGTGCTCGCCAGTCCGCCGGCGCCGGAGGCGGACACCACGTTGCCGATGGACAGCGCCACGAAGAACACGATGACCAGCAACTGGAAGGCCATCAGCACGTAGTTGGCCTTGTCCGCCACCTTGATGCCCAGGATGTTCAGGAGCGTGGTGATGAGGATGAAGCCCACGATCCAGAGCCCGATGGGGATGCCCGGGAACTGCGCGGTCAGGTAGGACCCGCCGATGAGCCAGATGACCATGGGCAGGAAGAGGTAGTCCAGCAGGATGGCCCAGCCCACCATGAACCCGACCCGGGAATCGATGGACTTGCGGACGTAGGTGTAGGCGGAGCCGGCCACGGGGTAGGCCACGGCCATCCGGCCGTAGCTGTGCGCGGTGAACAGCATGGCCGCGAGCGCCACGAGGTAGGCGGCGGGCGCTGCGCCGCCGGTGGATTCGGCGATGATGCCGAAGATCCCCAGGACGATCAGCGGAGTGAGGTATGCCAGGCCGAACAGGACCAGCGAGGGCAGTTTCAGCGTGCGGGTGAGGGTTGTTGTCACGGTGTTTCCTTAAGGCTTGTAGGACGGCGGTGTCCAGGTGGCCGGATTAATCCGGCCTTGGTAGACGGAAAGTTCGACGGCGGCCTCCCCCTCGCGGAACTGCGACCAGGGGCGGTTGAGGTTCTCCGTGCCGTGCGTGCGGACGCGGTCGATGGCGGCAAGGTCCAGTTCCGCTGTGAGCAGCTGCGAGGCGTCGTCGGGGGCCTCGGCGAGGGTGTTGCCCTCCGGGTCCACGATGATGCTTTGGCCTTTGCCGGTGGGGCCGGCACAGTTGACGCTGACCACAAAGACCTGGTTGACGATGGCGTTGGCCTTGGCGAGGATCAGTTCCTGTTTGCGGTCCGGCGTGGTGGTTTTGACGACGTTGATGATTACCTCGGCGCCCATCCAGGCGAGCTGGCGGGACACCTCCGGGTACCAGGCGTCGTAGCAGATGTTCAGTCCCACCCTGCCGATGCCGGGCAGGTCCACGATAGTGAACTTGTCGCCGGGATCGTAGGGCTCGAACGGGCGCCAGGGGAAGATCTTCCGGTAGTAGCCGGCAAGCTCCCCCTCCGGGGACAGGATCAGCTGGGTGTTGAACAGCTGGCCCTCCGGGCCGCGCTCGCACACGCTGCCCGGGACAAGCCAGATGTTGAGGTCTTTCGCGAGCTGTATGAGCCCTTTGACTCTTGGGCCGTCTAGGGGTTCGGCACTTTCTTGGAGCATTTCGATGCGCTGCAGGTCCGGGTTCTCATCTCCGAAGAGGTGCAGCTCGGGGAAGACGACCAGTTTGGTGTGCGGCTGGGCCTGGAGGGCTTCTTTGACCTCGTCCGCGAAGGCCGAGACGGGTTCGCCGATGAGCCGGGGCCGGGCCTGGGCAGCGATGAGGGGAAGGGTCCGTTGCATGGGATATCTCCGCGTTGGGGATGTGATCTGTCTTATATTAGATCAGAATGATCCAATTATGGGAAGAGGCAGGTTTGGGCCGTAAAGTAGCGGATATGACCCGTCAGTTGGAGGACACCGCCGAGCCGTCGCCCATCGGCGCCGGCAGGCTGGCCGGCATTGACCGCCGCAGTGCCATCGACGCCGTCCGTCTGCGGATCGGCATGGCCATCTCCCTGGGCCTGCTAAAACCCGGCGAGCGACTGCCCGACCAGGAGGACGTGGCCCTGGGCCTGTCGGTCAGCCCGATCACCGCCCGCCGCGCGCTGGCGAGCCTGGCGGAACAGGGCGTTGTGGTCCGCCGCCGCGGCCGCGCCGGAGGAACGTTCGTGGCGGATTCGCCACCTACGGATGTTTTGGCGGAACTCTCGGCGTCACCGGCGGAGTCCCAGGCCGTGAACCGCCTGGTGGACCGGCGGCTTCTGTTCGAGTGCGCAGTGACCCATTATGCGGCGATCAACGCCACTGCCGAACAGCTGGATGAGCTGGAGCGGCTGACCCGGGACATGGCCGAGTCCTCCGACTGGTCCGACTACCACCGGGGGGACGAGCAGTTCCACCAGCTGGTGGGCACCGCCTCAGGCCTGGGCACCGCCGTCGAGGTTTACCACGAGGCGCTGGCCGACCTCTATGCCTACTTCATCCCCTACCCCATCGAGCTGCTGCACAAGTCGAACTGCGACCACGTGGCGCTGGTGGCGGCCCTGCGCGCGGGCAACGGGTCCGAAGCCGTGGAGATCGCCCGCAAGCACGTGGACATCCTGCACCGGACGATGTTTATGGGGCTTGCGGACGGCAGAGCTGAAGCCGGTGCACATGGCTGAATGAGTAGGTTATGGCCCCAAACACCTCGGCGTCGGATTGCTAATTCGCTACGCTACGCCGCGCCTTGTATTGCAGAGCTCACGCGGTAGGGCAGGATGTCCACGTGGACGACTATTCAGTCAGAGCTGAAGAAGCTGCCGCCCTTCTCGGGATGAGCGCAAAGACGCTACGGCAAAGGCTGCGTGACGAACGCCCTGAAGGTGCCCGACAGATTCCTCCCCAACATGGAGGCAATTGGTTCCTCAAGGCAAGCTACGTCGAGCAACTCGCAATTCAACGTGGACGGCGTATTCCCAACCGCTCGGCACTTGCACGCGACCGCCTGACGTCACCCCGTCTGCTTGCAGTCGAAAAGCCTAGTCCCCAGTCTGCCTTCGCCGATGCAGTTCCCAACCCGTCTCATGGCACGTGGTCCGAATGGATTCCCTTCAGTGAAGCCCTTAAGGTGGCTCCCCGCTTCCCGGGTGTTTACATGTTCCGGATTGCAGCGGAACCTCACCGTGGCCCTGTTTACATAGGCATGGCAGGGGAAAGGAAAGGCAATGGGCTCCGTGGCCGGCTGGCAATCTATGCAAGCGGCAAGGGAGCCGGCTCCGGCTTGGGAGAACATGCTTTTGACAGGGCATTGGAAGATCCGAAGTGGCTTCAGGCACGTCTGGACGACGCTCTTGCAGGCAATCCCATGAGGGCGAAGGCGGCTGCGCGTTCAGCAATTGACCACGCAGGACTGGAAGTTCGCTGGCAGACGGTCGAGACCAGAGCCGAGGCCCTTCAGCTGGAGGCTCGACTGATCAACGAATACAGGCATCAGCTCTGGAACCGCTGATAGCCACCTTCACCTATTTTGAGATAGGAACGACCGCGTCGACAGCCCGGATCCGAAGTTGAAACCGGGCTGCCGCTTTCGTATCCCGCGGGTTACTACGGCTGCTCACTCTTGACCTAACGGTCATCTGTCGCGTTCAGTCAGCCAAATGGCGTGGTCCATATGGGTGACGGTCTTTCCTAGTTTTGTAATGACATGCGCCTCAGTGACTACAGTCCTCGCCAGCTTTGAGTTGACTACAGTTCCTAGGTTCTCAGCATCTGCAACCCGCTGAACCGCGCGGATAATCCACGTATCCGGCTTCGTATCGGGATAGCCGAGCAACATGCCAAAGTAGTTATGGGTGACAGGGCCTAATCCGTGAACGTCAAGGTAAGCGCGTCGGTGGGAAGAGTTTGAGTGATCGTACTGTTCGTGCGTATACACCGAACAAGCGACAAGCTTTGTTGCCGCTTCCAGTACGGCTGACGCCTTAGTTCTTCCGTTGGTCACCCCCTTGCCCAGAACGTCTTTCAGTTCAGTTTCCGGCAGTTTGAGCAACTCGCGCAGGTCCGAACGTGCCGGCTCATGTTTGTTATGGAAGGCCAGCAACCGCGGGAGTAGGCCCTTGCCTCGCTTCGTCCTATATAGCGTTTGCTTGGAGTAAACGGCATCCAGCAACGCCATCCCCAATTGCCCTTCCCAACCATTTTGGTACACCTCGTACCGGTCCTTTGGGATCTTCCTAGCATCGCGCACGAACGCGTCAACGAGAGCATCCATGATCAGGCAGAAACAGAGACATTCACCGAGGCTGGTGCAACTTTGCGGTTGAACTCGTGCTGAACAATCGCTGAGCCGATGGTCCCGAGAAGGAGCATCAGCCAAAAAGCCGCATGGCGTCCCATGCCTCGACGCGTGAAGACCTCGACTCCCACGGAGTATTTCCATAGCCAAACGATGTTGGCAATAGGCACGATCAGCAACCAAGCGGTGGGTATCCCCGTGCCGTAATTATTCATTTCGTTCTTCGTCTTGACACTCCAAACCAGGGAGTAGATGCCGAAAGTGACGAGAGGCAAAAGTAGCGGCGCTGCGATGCTGCGATATTTCATAATTCTCCTAGGTACGTTTACTGGAACTTCGGAGTATTCCTTTGGCGCAACACAGCGTCGTAGATTTCCCCCGAATGAATGTATCCGCTGGTCGCCATAGCCCCGGCGAACCTGCGCCAATCTTGATGTGATCCTGCGGGGAACGTCATATTCAAGAGTCGCAGAGACCTTTTCCTACGCAACCATCAGGTTGCGCCGACGGCCGCCCATCCTCGCCGCGACCGACGACTTAACGGCGGCCCCGCTTGCCCCGGCCGCCGTTAAGTGGATGGTTGTGCCGGTGTGTTTCTGCCCAAAATTTTTTCATGTTACGCCTATTTGCCGGAACTCCATCCATAATGACTGAGTGGTCACCATTTTCAGAGTCCTTCACAATGTCCTATTCATTGCTGGCTACCTATCCACAATTGTGCTCGCAGCCGTAATCAGTCACTATGGCCGTGAAGAAGTAGGACTCGCGATCTTCGCGATTGCCACCGCGATGTACCTTCTCCTCCTCGTAGTTTCGGTCGCAATAAACAGGAGAGATAAGCCGACGGTCGGCTTCGCGAGAGAAACAAGAGTCGTCGCGGCTAACGCCCCCGCAAAAATCCACAGCCTGCATGCCTCTGCCTCCTACGAACATGACCCTTACGCTGTCTGGTCGCTCATTCGGCCAGCTGAGAGCGCAGTGTTGCTCTCGGATGCACAGCGTGCATTTACGGTTCCGGGTACGCCATCAGGCGTCGGGGAACAGCAGTGCTTCATCAATCGGGACGGATCTGTCTCCATTGTCGAAGTCATTGGCGAAGAAAGCCCCTGGTGGGCAACCACAAGGCCAATTGCTCAGAACGAGATTAACCAGCGTTTCACCTATCGGCTTGAACCGACGCCCAACGGCTGCACCCTCACCATCGGAGCTGTTCTGGAACTCCCCGGGAATGCCACCTTCGCGGCAGACCCAAACGACTGGTGGGAAAGCCATTCGAGGACTTACCTAATCCGGATCCAAGAAGTACTCTCCGCCCGATAAACCAATCGGCCGAGGCAGGTTCTGGTACTTCGCCCCGCGTATTCCGTGCGTGTTTCTAAGCCTCCCAAGAAGAGCTCTCGCAGGCCCCGTTACGAGCACGTGCGAGCCCTAGTTGTACTAACCCGCCACGTTGGTGACGCGGCTGGCAGGTGAGGCGCCTTTGAGTGCGGTGTGGGGCCTGCGCTGATTGTAGTGCTCGATGAAGCCCTAGTAACAGGCCTGGCCTTCACTTTCTCAGCTGTGGCGCTGACGTAGGCCCATTCCTCCAGGAGGATGCGGTTGAAGCGTTCGATGCTCTTGCCGTTGGTTTGTGGACGATAGGGTCTGGTGCGTTTGTGGCTGATGCCGGCTTCGGCGAGGACTTCCGCGAAAGGGCGGGAACGGTAGCAGGCGCCGTTGCCGGTCAGGACGCGCTGGATTTTCACGCCGTAGACAGGAGACGCTCTCAGGCGAGTTTCAAACTTGCTTTTCGATCCTGTCGCCCGCCACATGAGCCATGATGCCGCTTTTGGCACCACTTCTGAAAATGCATTACCTGGAGCGGCCACTGCCGGTACCGAGCCCAGCTCAGAGCACGGTCGCCGCCGTCGGCGTTGACCCGCCCGGAGGAGCTGACCTTGATCCGCCTAGGGCTCTGGATCGGGGCCGCTCCCGCGCCTATATTTGCTTAATATCCGGTTGCACGTCCGGAGCAACCGGCCCGACGTGTCTAGGAGGACATTATGAGCCCGGCACCTAAACAGGCTATGACCGATGACAGCATCAAGGTCCGGCAGGTCAGCCACTACCAGTTCTCCTGGGTGGCCGGTGACACCGGAAAGCCGGGAACCTGGACCCTTCAGCTGGTTCTTGATCAGGGGGCGACGGAAGAGGTCCTTACCCTGGACGGGCAGGATGCCGAGAACCTCCAAGGCCTTCTCTCAGCCGCAGCCACCGTGTTTTACGATGTGCCCCGACGGACGCTGATGTTCGGGACCACAGCCGCAGGGCAGCGCTAGCATTCCGTGGTGCCAGGCCCTCAGTTCGATGCCCGGCATACATTGCCAAGGGCGCGCCCGGCTAAAGCCGGACGCGCCCCTTCGTGTGTTCTGAACCCGCGAGTGGTTCACCGCTCATGGTTCAGTCGATGAGCACCGACTGCTTGGCGGGCTCGGAAGACTCGACAACCGGCGAAACCTTCCCCGACCGGTGATTCAGCCAGCACCCCACCGCCAAAACCGCGACGAGGCCGAAGGTGCTCAGGAGCTGGGGCCGGGAATCCTCACCGATGAAGCCCACCGTGAAGATCGCCGCAAGGATGAGCAGGCCAAAGCACGTGAGCCAGGGGAACCCGGGCATCCGTAGCGGAAGCTCCGTTCCCTCCCGGTCGGCGCGGAGCCGCAGGGCGAGCTGGGCGAGCAGCGCGGACGTCCACACCAGCAGGCAGGTGGAGCCGACGATGTTCAGAAGGACGCCAAGGACCATCTCGGGGAAAGCCAGCTCCAGCACCACCGTGACAACGCCGAAGGCAACACTGGCCAGGACTGCGACCACCGGGACCCGCGCCTTGGACACCGAGGCGAGCAAGCGTGGTGCTTCACCTCGCTCGGCGAGGGAGTACGCCATCCGGGAGGCACCGTAGAGGTTGGCGTTGAGGGCGGAAAGCAGTGCCGCGACGGCTACCAGGGTGATGGCGGTGGCAGCACCGGGCATCCCGGCGGCGTCCAATACCGCGGCGAAGGGGCTCTTCAGCCCCTCAGAACCTACGGGAACCACGGCCGCGATAATGAAGATCGCACCGATGTAGAAGACCAGGATGCGCCACAGCACCGTGCGGACTGCCTTCTGTACGCTCCGGGCCGGCTCCGCGGTCTCAGCTGCAGCTACGGATACGATCTCGGTGCCGCCGAACGCGAACGCCACCACAAAGAGTGCCGTGGCAATGCCGGCGAAACCGCTCGGCGCAAAGCCCTCGCCCATGAAGTTGGACAGGCCCGGCGACTGGACGCCCGGCACCCAGCCGAACAGCAGGGCAGCGCCCACAGCCAGGAACGCGACGATCGCCGCCACCTTGAGCAGGGCGAACCAGAACTCGAATTCACCGAAGTTTTTCACACTGGTGAGGTTCACAGCGGTAAGCACCACGATGAATATGAAGGCCATGAGCCACACCGGCAGCGCGGGGAAGATGGTGGCAAGCAGCCCTGCCGCGCCGAGCGCTTCCGCCGCGATGACCACCACGAGCTGGATCCACCAGAGCCAGCCCACCGTGGCGCCGGCTACCGGCCCGTAGGCCTTGGCGGTGTAGACGGAGAAGGCGCCGCTGTCCGGGTTGGCGGCGGCCATCTCGCCCAGGGCCCACATCACCAGGATAATGAGGGTGCCGGCCACGAGGTAGGAAATCAGCACGGCCGGGCCGGCAGCCTGGATGCCGGCGCCGGAGCCGATGAAAAGGCCCGCGCCGATGGCGCTTCCGAGCCCCATCATGGTGAGCTGGCGGGGTTTGAGTGCGGCGCCGAGGGCGCGGCCAGACGTCTTTGTCTGTTGTTCCATGGGGATTCCTCTGGTTATAGGTGGAACGGATTGGGTTTGAGGGTCAAAGAGTTTCAGGCCGTGTGGGCTTCCAGGAGCCGGAGCACGCGGTCGTTGGAGGCGGGGTCCGCAACGGTGATCCGCACGCCGTCGTCCTGGTACGCCCGGACCAGGATGCCGGCGCGGTCAAACGCGTCCACCAGCCTCGCCCGGAGCTCGTCATCGGCACGGATCCACAGGAAATTGCCCTGGCTCGTCTGCAGTTTCCAGCCCTGGGCTTCCAGCTGCGCGGCCATCCGGGCGCGCTCCTGTTTGACCGCAGCCACCCGCGCTTCCATCTCCTCCCCCGCGTCCAGCGACGCGATGGCAGCCTTCTGGGCGAGCGCGCTCACGGAGAAGGGAAGGGCGGTCCGGCGCAGTCCCTCGGCGATGGCCGGCGCCGCCACGGCGTATCCCACGCGCAGGCCGGCGAGCCCGTAGGCCTTCGAGAAGGTGCGCAGGATGCAGACGTTCGGGTACCGGCGGTAGAGCGCCAGCGAATCGGGGCCGCTGCCCGCTTCGGCGTATTCCACGTAGGCCTCGTCGATCACCACGAGGATGTCCGAGCGGACGGACTGCAGGAAGGCCTCGATCCGGTCATGGCTGATCGGCACACCGGTCGGATTGTTGGGCGTGCAAAGCAGGATCACCTTCGTACGGGCAGTGACGGCCTCTGCCATGGCAACGAGGTCGTGGCCCTCGGCGGCGTCCAGCGGAACGCGGACCGGCCGGGCGCCTGCCAGCTCAACCAGGATGGGGTAGGCCTCGAACGAGCGCCACGCGAAAATCACGTCATCCCCGGCATCGCAAAGCCCAGTGATGATCTGCTGGAGGACGCCCACGCTGCCGGGTCCCACCGCCACCTCTTCGGCCGTGACGCCCAGGTGGCGGGCAATCCGTTCCCGGAGTTCGACGGCGGCACTGTCCGGGTAGCGGTTCATCGTACCGGCCGCTGCGGCCACCGCAGCGGTGGCTGCGGGCAGTGGTTCGTAGTGGCTTTCGTTGCTGGCGAGGGCTGCGATGTCCGTGCCGGCGCTGCGCCGGCCCGGGACGTAAGGCGGGAGGCCGGCCACCGCGCCGCGAAGGGTGGGGAGCGCGGTGTCCGGCGCGGTCAGGAGTTGATCACGGGTCATGAGGACCGATCATGGATGTGACCCGGCGCACAATGCAAGATACCCTCAACCCATTGGGACTTCTGCTCAACTTCTACTGACTGTGGTGAAAATATGACCATTCAGAACTCTCGCACCCTGGATTCCCTCGACGGCAGGATCATCCTCGCTCTGGACAAGGACCCGGAAGCCAGCGCGCTGGCACTCTCCCGGACGCTCGGCGTCGCACGGAACACGGTCCACGCCCGGCTGGCACGGCTCGAGCGCAGCGGCGCCCTCCGCTCCTTCAGCCGGAGGCTGGATCCCGCCGCGCTTGGCTATGACCTGATGGCCTTCCTTTCGCTGGCCATCAGCCAGACGCGGACCGGCGCGGTGGAAGACGGGCTCGCCGCGATTCCCGAGGTCATCGAAGTGCACGCCACCACCGGGGACGCGGACCTCATGGCCAAGGTGGTGGCACGCAGTACCGCCGATCTCTACCGCATCACCAACCAGATCCTGGAAATCGAGGGGATCCAGCGGACCAGCACGGCCATTTCCGTGCTGGAACTCATGCCGCCCCGCTACGACGGCCTCCTCAGCCGGCTGTCGGAGCAGGAATCCCGGCCTTCCAACTAACTAGGAGTGATGCGCGCCACTGGTGGGCATATTGTCAGTTGGTATCCCATTCCACTGCCAAATATCCCAATACGAATCCGCTCTATTGCTAATCCAAATAGCAACCCAGAAGATTCCTGCATGACTTCACTTACCGTCTCCGGCCGCGTGGCGCAGGTTCTCAGCAGCTACCTCAGCGATGTCTTCGGCGTCATGGGCAACGGAAACGTCCACTTCCTGGACGCCGCGGAAAAGCTGGGCCTCCGCTTCTCCCCTGTCCGCCATGAAGGCGCCGCCATTGCCGCGGCCGACGCCTACTACCGGACCTCAGGACGTCTCGCAGCAGGCACCACCACCTACGGCCCCGGCTACACCAACGCACTCACCGCCCTCGCCGAGGCGGTTCAGGCCCAGATCCCCGCTGTGCTGGTCACCGGGGACGCCCCGAGCAGCGGTGCCCGGCCCTGGGACGTGGACCAGGCGGCAATCGCCGCAGGCCTTGGAGCGGCGACGTTCACCGTCACCCGCGAAGCCGCGGGCTCCATCACCCGGCAGGCGGTGGAGTACGCACTCACCAAGCGGACCGCCGTCGTCATTGCCATTCCCTACGACCTCGCGGCACTCGAGGCTGCGGAAGAAGAGCTTCCCGAGCCGTCGGCACCCGCGGTGAGTGACGACGTCGACGGCGGCCTTGGGCAGGCAGCCCGCCTGCTCGCCGGGGCGAAGCGGCCGCTGATCCTCGCCGGCCGCGGTGCGCATCTCGCCGGAGCCGGCCCGGAGCTCCGGGAGCTCGCCGACCGCTTGGGCGCCCTGACCGCCGGAACCGCACTGGCGCTCAACCTCCTGCAGGGCGAGGGGTACCTCGGCGTCGCGGGCGGCTTCGGCACGGACACCGCGGCCGGACTCATGGGTGAGGCCGATGTGGTCCTGGTGGCCGGGGCCAGCCTGACCCCCTTCACCATGCGCTTCGGGCACCTGCTCGGCCCGGACAGCACGGTCATCCAGATCGACACCGCCCTGCAGCCCACGAACCCCCGCGTGGACATGTTCGTCAGCGCGGACGTGAAGTCTGCTGCGGGCCGACTCCTCCGGATCCTGGATGGCCAGGCCTCGCCGGAAGCCCGGCTCACGGAACCCAGAGCAGAGGCCTGGCGCGCGGAAGCCCGCAAGCGCCTGGCCGACGGACCGGCCCACCAGGCAGGATCCGCGGAGACCCCGGACGGCCGGCTGGACCCGCGCTCCCTTGCCACGGCACTGGATGCCATCCTTCCGGAGCGCCGCACGGTGGTCCAGGACGGAGGGCACTTCATGGGCTGGGCACCCATGTACTGGCGCATCCCGCGGCCCCAGGACCTGGTCATGGTGGGCACCGCCTACCAGACCATCGGGCTGGGCCTTGCGAGCGCAGTCGGGGCGGCCCGCGCGGTGGAGGACGGCCGCACCCTGGTGCTGGCCTCCGGCGACGGCGGTTTCCTGATGGGCCTGCCGGACCTCGAGTCGCTGATCGGTACGGCAAGCAGCGCCGTCGTCGTGATCTACAACGATGCCGCCTACGGAGCCGAAATCCACCAGTACGGCTCCCAGGGACTGACCGAAAAGCCCATGCTGATCCCCGAGGTGGACTTCAGCGGCATCGCCCGCGCGCTCGGTGCGAAGTCGGCGATCATCCGGTCACTGGCGGACCTTGCCAGCCTTCAGGAGTGGATCGACGCCGGCGCCAAGGGAACCTTCGTGGCCGACTGCCGGATCACCTCAAGCGTCCGGGCGCCGTGGATGAGCGAGTGGATGAAGGCCAAGCAGGAGGCGAAGGCGGCGGTGGCTGGGTAGGCGGGCTAACCTAGCCAGCTGCACGCCGCTGCAGCTGCCCGGGTCTAGGGCCGGAGTCACTCCCCGACCCGGGCGCCGCCGTCGTAAATGGTCTCCGTCGGAAAGCTAACTGCCTTAGTAGCTCGTACGCGCGCATCTTCCATGAGTCAACGCGGGCCATTGACACCGGCACTACATGGTGCGAAGCTCCGCTCGTGACGCAGAAGGTGCCGACCGCGAATCCGCGGCTCGTGCGTCGTACCGCGGTGGCGATCGGCGTGCTGGTCACCATCGTGATGGTGTTCGCGGCGATCCGTGTGGCGATCGACTGGCCGAACATCGTCGCTGGGACCACACCGGGCGATGACGACTTCGCCGAGCGGTACGTCGCCTACCCGTGGCTGGCCTACCTTCATATCGCGCCGGGTGTCGTCTACCTCCTGGGAGCGCCGTTGCAACTGTCGCGGCGGTTCCGTACCCGCCACTACGGCGTGCACCGGCGGCTCGGGCGGATACTTCTCACCTGCGCGCTTATCTCCGGGCTGTTCGCCTTCCTCTTCGGCGTGCCCCACGCCTGGGGAGGCGCACCAGAAGCCGTCGCGACCGTGCTGTTCGGCTGCTGGTTCCTGACCTGCCTCGTCCTCGCGTTCCGGGCGATCCGGCATGATGACGTACGGCAGCACAGGCGCTGGATGATTCGCGCGTTCACCGTCGGTGTCGCGGTCGGCACCATCAGGATCTGGGTTGGGATCTTCGAGGGCGTCGAGCAAGCAATCTCCCGTGGGACGACTCCGGGTGCCCCGGACCCCACGATGTTCGGCATCGCTTTCTGGCTGGCGTTCACCATGCACGTCGCCCTCGGCGAGTGGTGGTTGCGCCGCACTCCCGCCCTGACCGGCTGACTGGCCTATTCGCCAGGGGAACACCTCGGTCGTGATCAGGAAGCCGCACGAAAGGTGTCTCAGGACACGGACCAGGTCATACGGTGCCTGTGCCAGCGGGGCCGTGGGCCCTACATATCCGGCTCATCGCAGTTGAGGGTGTAGCATCCAAAATGGTGTGCCGGGAAGCCTGGTCGGCGGCGATGCCGCCCCGCCTCTGGGCGGCAAGGGAATCCGTCTAAAGGAGCCTGCCATGCATGTCTTGATCATGTCGTTCGGGACCCGCGGCGACATTCAGCCCTACGCCGCCCTCGCCGGTGCACTTGCCCGCGCGGGGCACGACGTCACCCTCGCTGTCCCTGCGGGATTCGCAGATCTCGTGCCACGCGACGGCCCCGGGACCATCAGGCACCAGCCCGCCGGCTCCGCCATGCTGCGCCTTGTTCAGGAAATCATGCCTGAGCTGAGCGGTCCCCGGGATGCATTGCGGACACTGGGGATCATGACCTCCGCGATGCGCGAGCTGAACGCGGAGTGCTGGGCTGCCGCCCAGGCGGCGCGCCCCGACGTCGTCGTGTACCACCCCAAGTGTCTTGCCGGGCCGCACATCGCCGAGGCGCTGGGGGTGCCCGGCGTGCTTTCCCTCCCGTTGCCATTCTTCACCCCGACGCGTGCGCATGCCATGCCGTTCTTCGGCGGCGCCTCCTTCGGGGCGTTGGGAAACCGCGCCTCCTACGCGTTCCGGAGGATGAGTGGGGCCATCTACGGCGGCATGATCAACAACTTCCGGCGCGAGGTCGGCCTGGGTCCCGTCCGCCGTCTCGCCGACCCGCTCAGGAATGCGGACGGCAGTCCGGTCCACATCCTGTACCCCTACAGCAGGCACGTTGTGCCTGTCCCCGAGGACTACCCGCCTTCGGCCCACGTCACCGGCTACTGGTTTCTGGATCACAACGGCGACGACGATGACCGGGAGCTGCCCGCGCAACTGGTGGACTTCCTCGCAGCGGGCGAGCCTCCGGTCTATGTCGGGTTCGGCTCCATGGGCTTCGGCAAGGGAGCGAACGAGCGACGTGACGCCGTTCTGGCCGCACTGCGGGTTCATGGTCTACGCGGGATCGTCGCGACCGGGTGGGGCGGCATCGCCCCCGGCGAGGCCGGGACCGACGACGTCCTGGTCCTGGAGGGCGCACCCCACGAATGGCTCTTCCCGCGTGTCGCGGCAGTCGTGCACCACGGCGGTGCGGGCTCGACGGCGGCCGGCATACGGGCAGGCCGGCCGACGCTGGTGGTACCGTTCCTTGGGGACCAGCCATTCTGGGGTGCGCGGGTCCATGCGCTCGGCATCGGACCCGCCCCGCTCCCGCCCAGGCAACTCGGCACAGCCCTGACCGAACGTCTGGGCGACCTCGTCCATACCGGCTCTTACGCCTCCCGTGCCAATGAGCTGGGCGCCGCAGTCCGCGCCGAAAACGGGCTCGCCGCCGGGGTCCATGCCCTGGAGCAGATCACCGGTGTTACTCCCGCGGACGAATAGATCAGCCGATGACGGTCACCTGTCTGTTGGCGACCACGGCCGGTCCCGCCGTAATCACACGAGCCGGTAACGGCAACGAAGCCAGAAGGGACACCACTGGGCAGGTGACCGCCCCCGTCGTACTCCGCCGCTCGCAGATTTGCGGCTACCGGCGAACAAGCCGCCACAGCGACGTGACCTCGGCCGAACGCGCCTCGAACAGAGGATCGTCGCGGTCCGATGCCTTCGGATGCGTAGGCCTGGTGTCCAGCCGTTCCGCCACCTTCAGCCCGGCGGCCCCGATGGCGCCCAGCAGATCGTCACGCGTCCGCAGGCCAAGGTGCTCGGCCAGGTCGGAGAGGACAAGCCAGGCCTCACCGTCTTGTTCTAGATGGTCGGGGAGTTCATTCAGGAAGCGGAACAGCATCCTGCTCCCCGGGTCGTAGACAGCGCTGTCCAGGGTGGAATGCGGCGTGGCCGGAATCCAGGGCGGGTTGCACACGATCAGGGGTGCCCGCCCGGGCGGGAACATGTCGGCCAGGACAGCCTCAGCACGGTCCTCGACGCCGAGGTTCCGGAAATTCTCAGCGGCGCAGGCGATTGCACGCGGTTCATTGTCCGTCGCCACCACGCGGCGGACGCCGCGGCGCGCGAGGACGGCAGCGAGCACCCCGGTGCCGGTTCCGACGTCGAACGCCAGCGTGTCAGAGGGAAGCGCAGCGGCGGCCACGAGATCCACATACTCGCTCCGGGTGGGGAAGAACGTGCCGTAGTGCGGGTGGATGCGCCCCTGCAGGGCATCGACGTAGACACCCTTCCGCCGCCACTCGTGGGCGCCAATGGCCCCGACAAGCTCATGCAGCGACACAACGGACGGTTCGCCGATATCGCCGTACGCTTCAGCGGCCGCCTGCCGGATGTCCGGTGCGCGGCGCAGCGGCACCACCGGGCCCGGATCAAGGGGAATCAGCAGCAGGCCAAGAATGCGAGCACGGTGCGAGGCTGACTGGCGGTGCCGGTAGAACTTTTCGGCCGGAGTTGCCGCAACCTCTTTCTTTCCGGCGCCCATCCGCCGGTCCATGGCGTTGAGGATCTGCCGTGCGTTGTGGAAGTCACCGTGCCAGAGCATCGCGATCCCCTGTGACGCCATCCGGTTCGCATCATCGGCCGCGAGGGAGTCGGAGACCACTTCGACGCGCGTCGGCGCCGGTCTGCCGTTCGCCGAACGCCACCGCGCGGTCATGGTCTTACCAGCCTCGAGCCAGGTCACGACGGCGGGATCATTTACCGCAGCTGGGCCCGCGGGCTTGCGGACCGGCGTCGGGATTCCTGCGGGAGCTGGAGTGTCGGCAGTGATAAAGATCCATTCCAAGCGTCAGAGGAGCCGATCGGCGACTGACGATTGCGGCGGTGATCCACGACGTGGAAGGCGACGGCCCCAGATTCCGGACCGTCATCCGGCCGCGAACCGAGCGTGGTTGATGGCACTTAGCCATCCAACCTGCATTGTCAGGATACAGGTGTGCCATGATCGCCACCCGCCGCCCGGCCATGTGAACCCCGGTCCCAGGTTGCCGCGGTTGGGTGCGGCGGGTGGGCCGTCCTGCTGAAACGGCCTAGCCTTGGAGCATCGGATCCAAGGCTCATCAGCTGTACTCAGGCTCCTGTTCCCGGAAACGTCCTTGAGCAGCACCCCCGGAAAGGTATGCACCCATGCGGATACTCGTCGTCGGAGCCGGAGCCACAGGCGGGGCGTTCGGTACGCTGCTGCAGGAAGCGGGACGGGATGTCACGTACCTGGTGCGGCCGCGCAAGCAGGAGGTCCTCCGCCGCGACGGGCTCCGATTCATCTCCCCCACCGCTGACCGGACGCACCCGGTGAAAACAATCACGGCACCGGACGGGTCAGAGGCCTTCGAGCTGATCCTCGTCACGGTCAAAGCCACCGCCTTCGAAGGCGTCCTCGGCGAACTTGGCGCTTTCGTGGGGCCCGGAACCACCATCATTCCCATCCTCAACGGCATGGCCCACGTGGACCGGCTTGAGCAGCAGTACCCGGGCCAGGTGCTCGGCGGCCTGGCTCGGATCGTCGCCACGCTCGACGGCGATGTGGTCCGCCAGCAGGTGCCCCTCACTTCCCTCATGGTGGGCGGGCTGAACGGAAACGCTGTCCCTCCGGAGGTTTCTGAGGCTCTGGACGTGCCCGGCGTCGACTTCTCGGTAGCCGACGACGTAGTGGGCGCACTGTGGGACAAATGGGCCTTCATCGCTGCCGCGGGGATCGTCAATTGCCTGTTCCGGGCGCCGGTGGGACGGATCCTCGAGGCCGGCGGGCAGTCCAGGATCCTGGAGGCGGTCAGCGAAACCGAAGCGGTGGCGGCCGCGGCAGGACATCCCGTTCCCAACACCGCTCATGCACAAGCGGTCGGTATACTCACCGAGCCAGGATCGGCCTTCACGTCCTCCCTGTACCGGGACCTCACCGCAGGGCTCCCTTCGGAAGCGGAGCATATCCTCGGTGACCTCGCCGGCAGGGCCCGCAGCCTCAACGTCCCTACGCCACTGCTGGACCTCACCCTCATCCAGATCAGGGCCGGCCTGCAGCGCTGACCCACTCCGCCCGAACGGGCGATCTCAGGAACAAGGCTCCATGGAATGTAAGGGTCGCCAAAGCCAGCGGCCGCCGTCGTACATTACGACGGCGGCCCGCTGGCCAGGGTGCCAGACTCCCCTCCTGTCCGGGGCTTTACTGTCCCGGGGGCCGGTAGGACGGTGTCTTTTTGGCGGCTTCGTCGAGGTCTTCCACGGTCAGGAGCGGCTTGAGCCGGACGTTGACGCTTCCCGTCGAATTGATCAGCAGCGACAACGCTGCAGCACTTGCATCGTCCGGCGCCTCAAAAACGCCAAGGACGTCGTAGTAGCCAAAAGCGTAGTAGAAGCACTCCAGCGATCCGCCTATAGACTTGAGGGCCTCCGTCAGCGCATCACGCCGCTTGGTACCGCCTTCCTGCATGAGCCCTTTGATGCCGTTGCCCACGTACGTCGCTTCAAACAGATATTTCGGCATTGTCATTCCTTTCCTGGATTCCTGTCCCAGGGGCCACTCATCGCCATGGAACTGTGGTGCAGGATGACGTCCACACAGACTCCTCCTCAGCTGGCTCCATCGCCATGCAGGAGCGGCCCAGATCCGGCCCCTTATCCCGTGGAAACGGGGTGGATGACCCCGTTAGGGCAGACGTTATTCCTCGGGCAACGGGCAGTCAATACGCGCGGATTTCCCGGGCTCAGTCCCCGGGCACGCACTCGATCCGCCCAGTCCCCACCGGGAGTTCACAGGTCCGCGGCCTACCATGTCCCACATGAAGTCTGCCCGGGACGCCCGCTCTGCCGCCGTAGTGATCAACGCCGGATCACGCCGCGGGGCGGCACACCAAGTTGCTGTGGACACGATGCGAAAAGCAGGCGTGCCGATCTCCGCCGTGCACCACGTGCTGTCCGGGGGCGAGCTGGCCGTGACACTGGACCGAGTGGTGGCGGACGGGCACGACCTGATCATTGTCGGTGGCGGCGACGGGACAATGACCTTCACCGCCGGTCGTATTGCCGGAACCGACGTCATGCTCGGCGTTCTTCCACTGGGCACCGCCAACGACTTCGCCCGCACGCTGGAGATACCGAATAGCGTTGCCGAGGCGTGCGCTACCGTCGCAGACGGGAAGGTCGTGGACATCGACCTCGGCCGGGCCAACGGTGAGCCCTTCCTCAACGTCGCATCCGTGGGCCTGTCGGTGGCCGTCACCGAAGCTCTCAGCCCCCGCCTGAAGCGGATTCTCGGGCCGCTGGCCTACGGCATTGCCACGCTGCGCGCTTATGCCGGGCACAAGGCGTTCCGGGCCCGGCTCGAATTCCCGGACGGGGACCACGAGACGATGGAGTTCGACGACCTGCTTCAGGTGGCGGTCGGCAATGGCCGGCACTACGGCGGCGGCAACACGGTCTCCCCGACGGCGGGAATCGACGATCACACCCTTGATATCTACGCCATCCTGGCGGGGCCGCTCCGGGAGCACGTGAGTATCGCACGGTTCCTCAAGGACGGCAGCTTCATTAAACACGACAGGGTGTACCACGTGACCAGCCGTGCTGTCCGGGTGGTCACCGAGCAGCCGCTACCAGTGAACCTCGACGGCGAAATCGCCACCACCACGCCCACCGACTTCACCGTCCAGCGCAACGCCGTCCACGTCGTAGTACCCCAGAGCAGCACCAGCGCGCTGTTCGACGGACCGGGCGCCGCGAACTGGCCGGCCGTTTGAAAGCTGGTTTACGCCGGGCGCCGGAGGCGTCAGTGCGACGGCATCTGGGAAGGCGCGGCAGCGGCTTTCCCCAGAAGCCAGCCCCACCAGATCAGGACGGCCCCATAAAGCACACCCGCGAGCAGGCCCAACACCGGAACGAACGGACCCTCAAGGGCCAGGAACAGAAGGCTGCTGACAGCCAGCAGCATCCCGGCTGCGCGGGGGAAAACGGAGCAACGGGCCGCCGCGGCGCCGATTATCGCCAGACCCAAAAACCATCCGAGGGCTGCAACGCCAATGACGACCATCGGCCAGGAAGCCAGCAGCGGCCCGTCCAGCCGAAGCAGGTCAGGAGCCCGTTCCGCAAGCACGGGAAACACCACGGCTTCGACGGCGGAAAGGGCGCCGGTGCAGCCCGCACCCACCAGGGTGACTACCAGGCCCGCGCGCCCCAGCCTGCCCATCTGGTCCCCGTGGGCGGCGACAATGCCGGCCGCTCCGAAAACTGTCAGAACAAAGACAACCAGGCCGGCCAGGTGCACGGGAACCCACCATGCCGCCGATTCCAGGACCACGTCACTGACCGGCCGGTCGAAGATGCTCGGATGCAAGAACGTCACGGCGATGAGCAACACACCGGTCACGGCAAACGACACTGCTGACAACCGAAGAGAGACCCTCAACATGGCCATGTCTCACTATAGATTTTTGGCGCCGCCGCTGGGAACGGAGTCGCTTTGTTCACTGCCGGCAAGGAAGTTCGGGCAGGAGGGCATCATGTTCTATATCGCCAGGCACTCAGGGCGCGGGCGTCAAGTCCTGGAGCAGTTCGCGTATCGGAACATTCGGCCATTCGCACAGCACGGAGCCCAGTGGTGGCGGCCGCCCCCTCCGCGGCGTCGACGGACTGCCCGCCGCCGTCGATATACTCCAAACATGCCATTCACGCGCCTCGACCTAGGCACCCACACCCAGCCGTCCACCCCCGAGCAGCCCGGGAACGATCTGTGAGCGGCGGTCTCGTCGCCCTGCTGGATGACGTCGCAGCCCTGGCCCGCATAGCGGCCGCCTCGGTGGACGACATCGCTGCCGGGGCTGGCAGGGCAGGGGTCAAGGCCGCCGGCGTGGTAATCGACGACGCCGCCGTCACGCCGCAGTACGTGTCCGGGGCGGACCCGTCGCGCGAACTGCCGATGATCAAGCGGATCTTCTGGGGTTCGCTCCGGAACAAGCTGTTGATCATCCTGCCGGCCCTGCTGCTCATCAGCGCCTTCGCCTCATGGGCCATCCCGTTCATCCTTATGCTCGGCGGCACGTACCTCTGCTACGAGGGTGCCGAGAAGGTCTGGCACAAGCTCCGCGGCCACCACACCGCGGACGAAAAGGCGCCGGCGGTCGAGCGCGGTCCGGAGGCCGAGGCCAAGGTCATCAAGGGCGCCATCACCACCGACTTCATCCTGTCCTGCGAGATCATGGTTATCTCGATGAACGAGGTGGCCGGTGATTCCCTGTTGTCCCGGGCCATTATCCTGGTCGTCGTGGCGCTCGCGATTACGGTGCTCGTATACGGCGCCGTCGCACTGATCGTCAAAATGGACGACATCGGCCTGCACCTGGCCGCCAGGAAGTCCGCGGGTTCCCAGCGGGTGGGCGAGTTGCTAGTGAAGGGGATGCCCGCCGTGCTGGCCGCGATAACCTTCATCGGGACCATCGCCATGCTTTGGGTTGGCGGCCACATCATGCTGCAGGGGGCCTACGACCTCGGCTGGCACGCGCCCTACGACTTAGTCCATGTCCTCGAGGGACCTTTCACTGGGATCCCTGCCGTGGGCGCCTTCCTGGCCTGGCTCGTGAACACCCTGTGCTCGGCCGTCATCGGACTCGCCTGGGGCCTCATCATCATGGCTATCGTGCATCCGCTGCTCAACGTGCTGCCGTTCGGCAAGAAGAAGGGCGGGCACGAGGAGGGCGACATCCGCGCCGAACTTGCCGGCTACCGGCCGACGAAACGTGGTGCCGACCCCTCCCCTTAGCCCGTATCCACCGGGGAAGACAAGGCACCCTGGCCGCGTGCCGCCGTCGTACTCCCCGGCCTCAGCGCCGGGCTACTGGCAGCTGCCGTCCAGCGCCTTCTGCGCAAACTCCACGAGCCCGTAATCGCGTGAAGGCGCATCCGCGCTGAGGGGTTCGGCAGCGTGGGCCACAAACACGGCCAGCTGCCTGGAGCCATCGGCGCTGATCATCGCGATGGAAGCATAGCCCGGTGCTCCGCCGAGATGTCCGTAGTAGAAATCGCTCGTGCAGCTGTCCCACCATTTGGCCAGGCCGAGCCCGTACTCGGAGGAGTTGGGACTTTGCATCTCCTCCACCAGTGCGGGACTCACCAGCTTGCCCGACAGCAGGGCAGCGTAGAACATGTTCACGTCCTGAACTGTGGAGATCATGCCGCCGGAGGCAGACCCGCTCTGGACTCCGGCCTCGGCGGCGTCCACCCGTTCGCCGTCGATCATGACATAGCCGTGGACCATGGTGTCGGGAGCGTTCGCGGTTCCGGTCAGCAGCGTTCCGCCCAAACCGAGGGGCTCCACGATGTCAGTCCGCAGGACATCCCCCATGCTGCGGCCCGTCACGCGCTCGGCGAGGAGTCCCAGCGCCACGTAATTGGAGCTTGAGTACTCGTACAAGCCAACCGTACCGGCGTCCCATGGCACGGTACCTGTCAGTTCAAGCCTTCGCTCGGCGGTAAGCGGGGTGGTCAGGAGCTGTTTCAGGGGACCCGACCTGATGAGCGGTTCCTCGAAGGTCGGCATCCCGGATGTATGGTCCAGCAGCATCCTGACAGTTATTGGCTTGGGCGGGTGCAGGACCGAATCGAACTCCGGCAGGTAATCGCTCACCAGGCCGTCCAGCCGGATCTTGCCCTGTTCAATTAGCTTGAGGACGGAGGTGGCCACCATGGACTTTGTCAGGCTGGCCACGTGGAACGAATCATCGGGCGCGGCAGGAACGTTCGTCTCAAGGTCCCGGACGCCCGACGCACTTGACCAGACGTCCCCACCCAGCACCGCCTGGATGAGGACCGCTGAGGCTCCCGCTGCCAACCGGTCACCACTGAACTGTTCCAGGTCAGCCTTCAATTCGTTCATGGACGATGAAGGCGTCGGAGCCGGACCTGGTCCGGCGGAGCAGCCAGTCAGTACCAGCAGGAGGACAGCAAGGCCGAACGCAAAGGTGCGTCCAAGGGCACCATGACTCCGGCTCTGCAACATCCCGGCAACCTCTCCTGCATGGGGCAAAAATGCGCTAGCTGCTGGCCCCGCACGCCCATATTCAGATGCTCCTCACGCCGCCGGCCCGAGTCAAGAGCCTTAGTCAGTGTCTCCCCGCAGGGCATCGAGGCGCAGCTTCCTGCCGGTCTACGAGGGGAAAGCACACCGCGGACCGGCACTAGGCTCGGACCATGATCGGACGAGTTGATGAAGTCGTAGTGGATTGCCAGGACCCCGCCGGACTGGCCCAGTTCTGGTCCTCGGTCCTCGGTGGCGAACCGGTGCACCGGAGCGATGCGTGGTCCTTCATTGATCCGCCGGGATGGACACGGCTGGCCTTCCAGCGAGTCCCCGAGGGCAAGCAAGGGAAGAACCGCCTTCATATTGATGTGCACGTGGACGACGTGCCGGCGGCCTCGGCCGCAGCTGAAGCCCTCGGAGCTGTCAGGATCGGCACGATCCACAGAGATGCCGTTGGCACCTTCCAGGTGCTGCAGGATCCGGAAGGAAACGAATGGTGCGTTGTCCGCTCAGCTTCATAAGGACAGCAGACAAAACCGCGCTGGTCCAGGCCAATAGTCAGGAATCGGCCAGGGTCGTGGCGTTTACGGTAACCACCCCTGCCAACAGAACCACCAGGACCTCCATGAAGGCAAAGCACTGGGATGCCATCAGGCTCCCCCCGTGGCCTCCAGTAAATCCTGGCGTTAGGCACCGCCACCCAGCCGTTTCTCGTCATAAATTGTTCGTCCCCCATCCCTCAACAGTATGAGAACTTGGACCAGCAGGTTTCGCACTAGCCCCTTGCGGAATCCGACCCCAATCGGTGAGCCCTTGGCCGAATTCCTGATTTGACGCCCACAGCTGCCCCAGCCCCCGGTCGGGAATCGAGTACTACAGTGGATGCATGGCTGCCAGCCGCAATCCGCTCGACGACCTGCGCGAAACCATCGGCCATCTGGCCGATCAGCTCAGGCTGCACGGTTCGGAGCGCGTCGACGACGTGGTCGGCGAACTCATCGGTGCGAGGCCCGGGCCGGCCCGGCCGCTGTCCGAGGTGCAGGCCGAGCTCGACGCGCTGGTCGGACTGGAGACCGTTAAGGAACAGGTGCGGGCCCTCGTCGCACTGCTCCAGGTCCAGGCCCGCCGCAAGACGCACGGCCTGCCGGAGGTGGCCACATCACAGCATCTGGTGTTTCTCGGAAACCCAGGCACGGGCAAGACCACCGTGGCGCGGCTCCTGGCCGAGATGTACCGCGCGGTCGGTCTGCTGCAGAAAGGCCACCTGGTCGAGGTGGACCGTTCGGGCCTGGTGGGGCAGTACGTCGGCGCGACCGCCATCAAGACGGACAGGGTGATCCGGCGTGCGCTGGACGGCGTCCTGTTCATCGACGAGGCCTACGCGCTGGCCCCGGAGGACGGCCGGATGGACTTCGGCCCCGAGGCGATCGAGGTCCTGCTCAAGCGGATGGAGGACCACCGCCATCGCCTGGTCGTGATCGTGGCCGGGTACCCGCGGCTGATGGAGTCCTTCTTGCTCTCGAACCCCGGACTGCGCTCCCGGTTCGCCCGCGAGATAACGTTCCCCGACTACTCCGTCGACGCACTCCAGACGATCTTCCACCAGATGCTGGCCCAGCACGAGTACACGCTGGAGCCGGGTGCGGACCAGATGCTGCGCCGCATCCTCGCCGGGCTCCACGCGGGCGAGGACTCCGGCAACGCACGGTTCGCCCGCACGCTGTTCGAGCAGGCGCTCAACCGCCAGGCGCTGCGCCTGTCGCGCGACGAGGAACAAAGTCTCGACGCGCTCGATCGTGAGGCCGTCATGACGCTCACCACGGACGACATCGTCGAGGCCGCGCTGGCCTTGGGCGAGGAGCCGGAGCCGGAACCAATGCCGGAACCGGAGAAATCACGCTGGTGGAAATGGCTGGTCTGACCGGATCTGCGGCGGCTGTCAGGCGAAGGCCCGTCACTTTCGCAGGCAGCCATTCGGTCATCTCCCCGATGACGGCGTGTCAGGTCAACCCTGGATCCACCGCTATTCAGACAGTCCCAAAGGTCATGGGTCAAAGTGAAAGTAGACGTTGGTGTCGCCGGAGACCGATGCGATAACGGAGGCGGCCAGGTCTCGTAGTTTCAGGTTTCTGGAACTGGCAGCACTGCGGAGAATTTTGAAAGCGGTGTCGTGGTCGCAGTGGTTCTGGCTCATCACCACCCCTAGTGCTGAATCAATGACCGTTCTATGTTCAAGTGCTGCGTATAAATCGTGCACGGTTTCCGTAAGCTTGGTGATCCGCAGGGCAGAGCGGAGCATCCTTGAGGCCTCCTCGGCGAATGCCTCAGCGGCATAGATGTCGTTACGCGAGAAGGCATCCGACGTGAGGGCAGTTAGGCCCATGACTGCCTGGTTTGGGCCTTCCACCTCCAGGGGGATGCTCAGGCAGGATCTGATGCCTCGTTCGGTGGCGGATCGAGCAAGGCGGGGCCAGCGGTCATCGCCGCTCAGGTCGGAGGCATGGACCGTGCGTTGCTCGATCAAGGCTGTCAGGTTTGGACCTTGTTTGAAGTCGTCCTCCAACTGGTCCAGTGACCGGGCCAAGAGTCCGCTCGAGGCCTTTATCGGATGCTTTTTCGGGCGGTTGATTGATATGCCGCAGGCGGTGTCGGAGCTGTCGCAGTTCACAATGTTTGCGCCGACGGCGGTCAGGTTTTCCACGAAATCCTCGAGTTTTCCGTCGTTCAAAATGAGGTCCTCCAGTTCGAGAGCCAAATCCGGTTTCGGTACGGCCATGGTCGTGGTCTTTCTGCAGTGGTCCTGGATCAGCCCCGTACCGGCGCATTCACGGACTTGGATGATTGCATCTGCGGCAGCGCGTTTGTCGCCGAATGGTCCCGAAACGGCTAGCACGCTACCGTCGGGCGCGAGGAGCTGGAAACGTATGTGGAACTGATCATCGGTGAACAGTTCGAAATGTCCGGCCATGATGGCCATCCTCCCTGCCGGGTCAAGATCGAGGTCCTGAGCAGCCAGCCGGTAGAAAATATGATTTGGTAGGCGCGGGGCCAGAGGTGCGTCAGGTCCCGCTACTTCGCTGCTTCCATCACCTGGCAGGGTGTCCGTGCCTGAACAATTGATGGCGTATCTTTGGCGGCCTCGTCGGGGAGCGATGTCGTAGGCGAGTGCCGGCGGTTCGCAGTTGCGCGATACGGATTGTGCCGGTGACTGCCACGAGGAGTCCGCCGATGACCGCGGCGATGGAAAGGGCGATGCCGAGGGGCACCGAGCCCACGAGCCCGAAGTACTGTACGTGCACCTGTTCCTGGTTCTGAAGGATGAAAACGATCAGGAGTCCCAGGAGTACAAGGACAGCGACGGTGGCCATCCACACAAGAGCGGCCCGGGTGGGGTGCCGCGGGCCCCCTTCGGGGCCCTCGGAGGGCGTGCGTTCGCCTGTCGCCGGTTGCCGTGCAGGCGGTGGAGGGATGGAGGTTCGAGGAGTTAGCGGATTTGTTTGCATGTTGCCACCTTCCTTTCAGGTTTTATGGCGTGTCTCCTCTGGCCCTGTTTGAAGTCCGAGGCCTTTAATGAGCCACTGAGCGCCGGCCATCATCAGCAGGAAGCCGACGGTGCCGACAATAATGAGTTCTTTTGCGATGCCTACGATGACAAGGGTGAATGCGGCTGTTCGAGGAGGTTGAACGGCGGACCGTTCTACGTCCTGCTGATGGAAAGCTCGACCACTGTAAGCGCTGGCAGACCAGGCTCGTGAGGCGCTGCGCCGTTAAGCAACGCGCTGCCGGGCTGCTGGTGAGTTACACGTAGCGGGTCCGGGGCGCCAGTCCGCATCGGGGCTGGTTCGCCGCGCGGCGCATGACGCCGTTGGCAGCAGTCCTTTTCGGTTTCTTCAGTCCCCAGCGATGGCGCGGCGCGGTGTACGGCGCCCGTTGCCTGCGAGGTCGACAGTGAAGTACCAGTGGGGCTGGCTGCGGCTTCCGCTTGCGGCGGCACTTCCTCGGAAACCAGATCGTCTGCTGCCTGAACCGGGCCGCACCCGGGAACGATAGCGTACCGGCTGCCGGAGGTATAGGAAGCGGCTCCCGTAAGGAGAAGGGTCAGAAGAAGCCACACGAATAGGCTTCGCAGCGAAACGCGGCTGCGAGGCATTCCTGGTGAGGACCAGTTCAGCGCGGCCATCTCCGAATCCCGGTATGTGTCATTTAAAGAGCCTAGCTACCGGCGCCCATCGGATGGTCACACATGTGTCACTTTTGGGCTTCAACTTGAGAGGACAGGTGGCTGAAGGCTCGGACGGGGCCTTCCTCGAGGGGTTGACGGCACTCGCGCTGCTGGCGGTCCGCGCCATCGGCTCGGGTCACTTCCTTCGAGCACAGCTCCTGCGCACTCTGAGTGAGTTACGAGTCCGTCAAGAATGACCCCTGGCCATCACAGGTAAATAACGTGGGGTTGCCGAGGCAGATCGGGCACGTAGCCTTTTCAGTGAAGTGCATTGCGGAACCGCTACCGGAACCGAATGCGGACAGGATGCAGAACCTGTCATCCCTACAACGGGACCCGTGAGATATCCGGGACACACAACAAGATGCGCGCACGGGCTTAGCCGGTGGCGGTCGGCAACGGCCGCCGGCAGTTCCGGCCTCGACCCGCACGCGGGTGTGTTCCAATGCGCCCACAGGGAGGAACAACACCATGTCCGATGAAAAAATGGCAGAACTCAGGAAACTCAGCGACACCGCCCAAACAGTTGCGGAAAGAGACGATGACATCCGTGGCCGTGATGTGAAAGACCGGGACGGGAACGACCTTGGAAAAGTCGATGACCTTCTCATAGACCCGGAAGAAAACAAGGTCCGGTTTCTCGTCGTTGCCTCGGGTGGATTCCTGGGGATCGGGGAAACGAACTCCTTCATCCCCGTCGAGACGATTTCACGAATCACCTCTGACGAGGTTCATCTGGATCAAAAACGGGATCACGTGGCGGAAGCGCCTGCTTATGATCCCGACCTCGTAGCAGAGCGGGATTTTTACCAAAGTGTGTACAGCTACTACGGCTACCAGCCCTACTGGACGCCGGGCTACGTCTACCCGGCGTACCCTTTCCCGCCCCGCTAGGGAATCCGTTTCGGCCGGGGCGGCCCTGCCCTCCGCGCCGGCGTCTAAGGCAGGGCAGGAAATCCGACGCTGGCAGGGACATCCTGCCGGCATTGGCAAAAGGAAAGTGATGGTGATGGGAATGAAAAGCAAAGCAAGCGTCCTGATGGCAGGAGCTGCCATGGTGGCAGGCCTCCTTGCAGGTTGCGGAGAAGGAACAGTGGTCGAAGAAGCCCAGGAAGCGGGACCGACCGCGGAAGCGGCCATTCTGGGCGCGACCGTCACCGTGCAATCAGAGGTCCAAGAGGTAGTCGGCCCCAACGCTTTTACCGTAGGTGATGACTTGGAGGAAGACACTCTGGTCCTGGGCAAAGGAATCAGTGAAGGCCTGGAAGAGGGCAACAAAGTACAAGTCACCGGCACTGTCCGCAGCTTCATAAAAGCCGATGTGGAAAAGGACTACGGGATAGATTTCAACGACGATGAGGACACCTTCGTCGTCGAATACGAACAGGACCTCGCCGTCGTGGCCGACCAGGTCCAGGAGCTTCCCGACTAGTGAAACTACGGAAGCCCCGGCCCCGCCTGCCAGGGAGGGCTGCCGAACACCGCTTCCGCGGGCCGGGTCAGTGCAGGGAAACCTCAGCGCAGGGAAGGAACAACAATGAAACCACGTACACCCGGGGCGACCACCCCCGAGGACATTCGAGATGACTCCGTGGCCGCGGAGCGCGGCCGCTTCGGCGGGATCAAACCTGGTTCCGCGTTTTTCGGCTGGATGACGGCGATGGGTATCTCGGTATTGCTCACCGCACTGATCACGGCTGTCGCGGCCGCGGCAGGAGCTACTAGCAACTTTGAGCCCTCAACCGTCTTGAACCAGGCGTCAGAGAACCTCCAGATGGTCAGTATCACCGGAGCAATCATCCTGGCCGTGGTGCTGTTCATCGCCTACTACTGCGGAGGCTACGTCGCCGGACGCATGGCTCGCTTTGACGGGGCCAAGCAAGGCCTCGCCGTCTGGTTGTGGGCTGTCATCGCCACAATCGTCGCTGCAACTCTCGCGGCGTTGGCCACACAGTTCAATAACGTGCTCGACGCCACAGCCTTTCCCGGCCTAGCAGCGAATGAGGAAGCCCTCACGGCCGGCAGCATTACCCTCCTGTTCATCGCGGCTCTGGTGACCTTGGCCGGAGCTGTTCTCGGCGGACAGATGGGCATGCGCTTCCACCGCAGGGTTGACCAGGCTGCAGTAAACCATCAGACCGGCCAGGGGAAATAGTCAGGCAACCGCCTGGAACTTACGACGGCAGCACCGCTGGTCTGCAGATGGACCAGCGGCACGCTGCACGAAGGACCAAGGAGAGACCATGGGACATGAGGCCAGGATCAGGACCGGCGGCACTGCACGGACCGCGCCGGCTGCCCTCCTTGCCAGGGTGGCAACGGCAGCGGCTCTCATCGTTGCCGCCACTGCACCCGCTGGGTGCAGCACTTCGGAACCGGGACCGGAGGGCACGGTTGAGATCGAAGAGGTTCACCTCGATGCCATCAGGGAAGTAGTACCCGACGTGGAGGAGTACACGAAGGTGACCGTCCCCGGTGAAGTTGAACGGATCATCTCCCCTTCTAGCTTCTCCATCGTTGATCCTGAGGATCCACTGGTCGAGGAACTTCTCATCGTGCATGAAACGGCACTGGATGGCATCAGCCCTGAAGCAAGAGTCAAGGTCACAGGGGTGGTATACCGCGGCTTTGACGTAGCGGAGGTAGAAAAGGAAACGGGCATCGACCTGGATCAAGCCCTGCACGAGCAGTGGCAGGGCGACTCGTACATCGTGGCCTCCGGCATCGAACCTTCCGGCGCGTCCGGATGACCACGACCGGCGGGCGCCCGGAGAGCACCGTAGGCCAGGTCAACGCGGAAGGGCGCTGACACCCCCAAAAGGTCTAAAATGATCGTAGGTTTGCACCCTTCGTGCTCCCAGTACGCTCAAGGGCGCAGCCCGAAGGAGGGAACGCCATGGATGCCAGAGAGAATTCGCAGCCGCTGGACCGCTCCACCCCCGGCCCGGTCAGACCGGCAGGGGTGACGGGGAGGCCGGACGTCTGGGCCGCGGTGGCCGGCCTGGTGTTCACCGCCCTGGTGGTGGCCAGCTTCTTCACGCCCGACACGCCCAGTACCGACAGCCCGGCGGAGGACATCGCTGCCCAGCTTGCCGGCGACCGCACCGCCCACCAGGTTTCGCTGCTGCTGGGATTATTCGCCGACATCGCCTTCCTGGTGTTCCTGGCCGGCCTCTGGAGCAGGCTGCGCCGATGGGAGGGCCCGGCCGGGATGTTCTCCGCGCTGGTCCTCACCGCCGGCGCTGCCGTGGCGGCGCTCATGCTGGTGTCGGGGGGCCTGTACATGGCGCTCCTCCAGTACGCCTCCGGTGGCCAGCCCGACCCGGTGGCGCTTCGCGCCCTCACCGTCCTCAACGACTGGGTGGGTGGTGCCATTGTGCCCGCCAGTATCGCGATGTTCCTCGGTGCGGCGGTGGCCATCCTGACCACCCGGGCGCTACCGCGCTGGCTGGGCTGGCTGGCTGCCGCCACAGCCGTGCTGCTGCTTATTTCCCTCGTGGGAGTCTTCCAGACCGACACCGAGGGAAGCGTGGTCGACATCGCCGGTTTCGCCGGCTTCCTGCTCTTCGTGATCTGGGTCCTGGCCACCAGCGTCGTGCTGCTGCTCCGGCCCGGCCGGCAGCCGGCCGGTCCATAACGCCCGAAGGCCCGGAACCGCGAGCCAAGCGCCGCCGTCTTTAATCACGACGGCGGCGCTTGGCTTATGTGCGGTTGTGCACCTCACAACCCCCGATCACGTAGGCCAGCACAAATTCTTCATCCCTTCCTGGATGCCGCCAGTCATGCGGCCAAATGGACTAACACCGGTACTTTGTGCGACACTTCACAGGTTTTGGTGTGGTGCGCGCCACTACGTCTACACGACGACGCGCAGCACCCACCGCACCACCCACGCTCTTCCATGGAGGGAACCCACACTTATGAGCGATGTCCTGTCAGCCATCAATGGCGTGATCTGGAGCGACTGGCTCGTCTATCTCTGCCTTGCCACCGGCGTCTACTTCTCCGTCCGTTCGCGCTTCCTGCAGGTGCGGCACGTCAAGGGAATGATCCAGCAGCTGCTTCGGGGTGAGAAGTCTGCCTCCGGCGTCTCCTCGTTCCAGGCTTTGGCCATGTCCCTGTCCGGCCGGGTCGGTACCGGCAACATCGCCGGCGTCGCCACCGCGGTCGCCTTCGGCGGACCGGGCGCCCTGTTCTGGATGTGGGTCGTCGCCTTCCTGGGCGCGTCGACGTCGTTCGTCGAGTCGACCCTCGGCCAGATCTACAAGACCCGCGACCCGCTGACCGGCGAGTACCGCGGCGGCCCGGCCTACTACTTCTCCCGCGCGCTCGCCCACACCAAGGGTGCCAAGTTTTTCAAGATCTACGGCTACGTCTTCGCAGCCGTGACCGTTCTGGCCTGCGGTGTCCTGATGCCGGGTGTCCAGGCCAACTCGATGGCCACCGCGATCGGCGGCGCCTGGACCCTCGAACCGTGGATGGTGGCCGTCGGCGCCGTCATTCTCCTGGCGTTTGTCATCATCGGCGGAGTGAAGCGCATCGCCAGCGTCGCGGCGTTCGTCGTGCCGTTCATGGCCGTCGGCTACATCGTCCTTGCCATGGTCGTCGTCTTCATCAACGCCGCCCAGCTGCCGGAGATCCTCGCGCTGGTGTTCCGCAGCGCCCTGGGCATGGATTCCGCCCTCGGTGCCGTTATCGGCCTGGCCGTGATGTGGGGCGTCAAGCGGGGCATCTACTCGAACGAGGCCGGCCAGGGAACGGGTCCGCATGCCGCGGCCGCCGCAGAGGTGTCGCACCCGGCGAAGCAGGGCCTGGTCCAGGCCTTCGCGGTCTACATCGACACCCTGTTCGTGTGCTCGGCCACCGGCTTCCTGATCCTCTCCACCGGCGCCTACCGCGTCTTCTCCGGAGGCACCGAAGACGGCGAGGTCCTCGTTGAGGGCGGCCTGCTTTCGGCCACGGCCAGCGTTGGGCCCCAGTTCGTACAGACCGGATTCGACTCCGTCTTTCCGGGGTTCGGCGCCGCGTTCATCGCCATCACGCTGATCTTCTTCTGCCTGACCACGGTCATCGCCTACTACTACATGGCGGAGACCAACCTGCGCTTCCTCGTAGGCAACTCCTCAAACACGATGATTCCCGGTGTCCGGGCCAGCGTGGGCCGCGTGACCACGATGACCCTGCAGGTCCTGATCCTCATCGCCGTCGCTTACGGCTGCGTGAACACTGCCGCCGACGCATGGGTGATGGGCGACATCGGCGTCGGCCTCATGGCCTGGCTGAACATCGTGGGCATCCTGATCCTGCAGAAACCGGCGTTCAAGGCGCTCAAGGACTTCGAGAGGCAGCAGAAACTCGGCCTCGACCCGGTCTTCGACCCGCAGCCCCTCGGCATCACCGGAGCCACCTTCTGGGAGTCCTACAAGCCGGCCGACCGCGAGAAGGAATCCGCGCGGATCTAGCGCGCATTTGACCGTGCGCCGCGCCGTTCACGCGGCGCACGGTCACCCCCCCTCCCCGGCGACCACAGGGCCCGGCGACGTAGATGCGGAACTGCACGCGGCGCCGTCGTACCTTCCGCCGTCATCATCAGGCGCTGATTCCGGGACCCAACCCGGACTGTGGTAATCCGGTAGGTATGTCTCCCTTATCCGAATCTTCCACCACGGCATCGGCCGGGGAAGAACGCAGCGCCCGAATCGCCGTCACCCTTTTCCCGGTGCTTATCCTGGCCGGAGGCGCCGTAGCGCTTGCTGCCCCCACAGCCTTCACCGGGCTGGCCCCCTGGATCAACCCCCTCTTGGGACTCATCATGTTCGGCATGGGGCTGACCCTCACGCCTCCGGACTTCGCCGTCATTGCCAGGCGTCCTGTCCCGGTGGTGATCGGCGTTGTGGCGCAGTATGCCGTCATGCCGCTCCTGGGCTGGCTGATCGCGGCGGCGCTGGGGCTGCCGCCTGCGTTGGCCGCGGGCGTCATCCTGGTGGGCTGCTGCCCCGGCGGAACGGCGTCCAATGTGGTGTCCTACCTGGCCAGGGGTGACGTCGCCCTGTCCGTGGCGATGACCACCGTGTCAACGCTGATCGCTCCCCTGCTGACCCCGGTGCTGGCATTGTGGCTGGCCGGTCAGTACATGCCGGTGGACGCCGGTTCGATGGCGTGGTCCATCGTCCAGATTGTGCTGTTCCCTGTGCTGCTGGGACTCGTCCTCCGGCTCTTCCTGCCGGGCCTGGTCAACAAGACGCTGCCTGCCCTTCCCTGGATCTCGGTGCTCGCCATCACCACCGTGGTGGTGGCGGTGGTGGCCGGAAGCGCAAAGGCCATTTTCTCCGCAGGGCTGCTGGTTCTCGCTGCGGTGATTCTGCACAACGGCCTGGGATACGCCCTCGGTTACGGTGCGGCCCGTTTGTTCCGGCTGCCGATTCCGTCCAGGCGTACCACCGCGGTTGAGGTCGGCATGCAGAACTCAGGCCTCGCGGCAGGCCTGGCACGGCAGTATCTGACTCCGGAAGCGGCCCTGCCCGGCGCGATTTTCTCGGTCTGGCACAACGTTTCGGGTGCGGTTCTGGCCGCGTACTGGCGCCGCCGCAGCGCTCCTGCTGTGCGCGACGGCGAGCCGGTTCCGGCGGCTGTCACGGAGTAAGCACAACTCCAACTGAAAGATGTCACTGGCCACCCTCGTCCTGCCGCCCTAGGATCGAATGACCAGCCGATAATCAGTCAGGGCCGCCGAGAGTACCGGCGGATCGACTCACCCGGTGTTCATTTCTTGCCCTGCCTGATGTGGAAGTCAAGAGAGGGGGACCGCCCGTGGAAGTCCTGGTCAGCACAAACAGTGGCGTCGAGGGCAGTGAGCAATCAGCCCGTAAGATCGGATCCACTGTCAGCAGCACACCTGCAAGCCGGATCGGCGTAAAAGAAACCAGCCGATGGGAGGGCCCGGCCGCTGCCTAAGGGTCCGCCACTTCCAACCCGGCCGCCGATAATCGGCATCGAGCACGCACTGCGAAAGGACGAAGAAGTGTTTACGCAAACCGACCTGGCCCGACTGATGACCACCGAATCTGCCACCGCTGTATCGATTTTCATGCCGATGCATCCTAAAGGAAAAGAGGTCAGGCAGGATCCCATCCGCCTGAAGAACCTGCTGGCCGACGCCCGATCGAAGCTCATTGCAGCTGGCATGTCCGAAGCAGACGCCGGCTCTGTTCTTGAGCCCGCAACAGCCCTTCTGGAAGATCGAGAATTTTGGCAGCACCAGGGCACCGGCCTGGCCCTTTTCATCAACGAGAATGAAACAAGTGAATACCGGGTTCCCCTGACCCTCGAGGAACGCGTGGTGGTGGGAGGAAAATTTCACCTGAGGCCCTTGCTGCCCATACTGGCGGCAGACGGACACTTCTCCGTCCTGACAGTCACGGCTGATAAAGCTACCCTCTTCAGCGCGTCCCGCTACGAACTGGT
The DNA here is from genome assembly GCF_001663775.1 of Arthrobacter sp. B6. GTDB lineage: Bacteria > Actinomycetota > Actinomycetes > Actinomycetales > Micrococcaceae > Arthrobacter. Next base: position 1,398,499 of record NZ_KV467168.1, read on the forward strand.
TGAGGAAAAGACTGCCGGGCTTCCCGAGAGACCGTCTGTGGAAAACGATTATGAAAACCCCGTGCAGGCCAGCCCACCCGCGCGTCCGAATGTAGGAACAGCGAACATTCCCAATGCACAGGTTTACGGGGACAGCCCTCCCGATTTCAGGAAAGCGCGTCTCCTGGAATTCGTCGCGGATGTGGCCAAAGCCGTAGAAAGCCGTCTCTCAGCGAGCCCCCAACCCCTGGTACTCGTCGCCGATGCTGAGGTTGGCGGGCATTTCCAGCAAGCGAGCGACCTTGGCCAGCACCTGGCAGGGGTGGTGGAGATCAATCCGAACTCACTCGATGCTTCCGCGCTGCACGGCTTAGCGTATCCGCAGGTGAAAGAGCGTCTGGACCGCGGACGGGTGGAAGCCCTGGCCAACGCGGCAGAACTCCTGGGCCGGGGAGACCACACAGCCACGACGCGTATCGCGGACATTGTCCGGGCATCACACCAGGGCCGGGTCGGCACTCTACTCCTTCCCGACGGCGAGCCGGTCTGGGGGCGCTACGACAGCGAGGCTGACAACCTCGAGACAGGGCCCGAATTTGAATCCTCGGGTGAAGATCTCTTGGGCATCGCTGCAATGAAGACGCTGCAAAACGGAGGGGATGTCCACGTTATGTCAGCAGACGAACTCCCCAAGGAAGCCGATGCGGTAGCTCTCCTGCGCTACTAACCAACAGATGGGTCCCGTGCGGAGGCTGCTGCAGTGCATCCTGATCGCGGGGCCCTCGGCAAACGTGAAACACCGGCAAGGGAGATACCGTGCAGGAATCCAAAACCGTCGTCGTCGGCTATGACGGGTCGGCTCAAGCGGCCAGAGCCGTCCGCTGGGCTGCCGAGCAGGCAGCCCAGCGGGACTGTCCCTTGCATCTGGTGCATTGCACGTTGTGGCCCCTGCCGGACCACGGCCCCGATCCTGTCCCCGGCGAAGCAGTCCCCGGACAGGATCGATCCCCGCAAACCACCCTCGAAGAGGGCCTGGCACACGTCAGAAAGGCCGCTCCGGGGGTGGAAGTCAGGACGAGCCTTGTCTACGGGTGGCCTAGCGTTCACCTGCCCAAAATTTCGGCGGGCGAAGAAATGCTCGTGGTGGGAAGCCGCGGCATCGGCGGGTTCCTCGGGCTGCTCGTCGGATCCGTAAGCCTGGAAATGGCAGCCACGGCAGCCTGTCCCGTTGCAGTGATCCGGTCCAACGAACACCCTGCCGGGCCCGTCGTCGTCGCCGTGGACAGCAGCCCGGGCTCGGCAGCGGCACTCGAAGATGCCTGCACCCTTGCCAGCGTCACGGGAACGGACCTCATCATCGTTCACGTCGTGCACGCCCCGCCCGGTTACAGGATGCTTCGCGATCCCGTGGACTCCTACCCTGCCGCAGAGGCCCTTCTGGATTCGACCGTCAGCACTGCGCGCGCCCTGGCGCCCGGAGTTACCGTCGAAAAACGGCTGCTCACCGAGACGTCCGTCCCCCGGGCCATCCTGGAAGCGTCCCAGGGTGCCCGCATCACCGTGGTGGGGACCAAAGGCCATGGACTCATCAAGGGCACTATCGGTTCCACCGCCCATGCGGTCCTGCACCATGCCCAAGGTCCGGTGCTCATCGCCCGGCGCAACGACACTGCGCATGGCCGCCAGGAAAATCCGTAGAAAACCGTCCGCCGCTCGTTTCACCGGAGTGATGTGCTGGTGAAATAAGCGGTGTACCTCGCCCAACGAGGCCGTCCCCTGAAAGGCCTGAAGCGGCGGGGCCATTCACTCCGAAAAGGAGTAGGGTGGCTCGCAAACGCTGTGCCCCGGGGCCCCTAGCCCCGAACAATGTCCCGGCAGCTCCAGGTGGTAGTGATGAAAAAGCTGACAATAGCGATAGTCGTAGCCGCCGTCGTGATGCTGATCGTCGGCCTCGCGGTCGAGGGGCTTGGCATCCTGATAGGCGTCGCACCGGTCCTGCTGGCCGTGGCCGGATTGCTCCTGTTTCTGAACCGCCGCTCCGGCGGGCACCGGATCCCCCGCTGAGGCGGGGTGGAATCCTTGCCCCGGCCCCGGAGACCTGGGCACGTGAAGGCTGATCTCCTGCGACCCGAACTGTACGGGAGCCCTTCGTTCACCGGGTAAACTTATGGAGGAATTGTTAGGCCCACAGAGCCCGGTTCCATCCCCCTCCTCCTTGAATGGAACCCTCCCGCATGTCCTCCGCGATTTCCGCGCCGGCGCCCCAGCGTTTCCCGCTGGCCGCCATGATGGTCCTGGCCGCCATCGCCTTCACCGCCATCACCACCGAACTGCTCCCCTCCGGCCTGCTCCCCCAGATCAGCACCGGCCTGAACGTGTCCGAACCGGTGGCCGGCTACCTTGCTGCCGCCTACGCCGCCGTCATCGTGGTCACCGTGGTGCCCGCCGCGCGCCTGCTGGGCAGGGTCCCGCGGCGGCCCCTGCTGGTGGCGCTCGTCCTGACCTTCGCGCTGAGCAACGCCCTGGTGGGACTCGCCCCGGACTTCACCTCCGCGATGGTCGCACGGCTGGTGGGCGGCCTCGCCCACGGACTGCTCTGGACCACTATGGCCCCCTACGTCTCCCGCGTGGTCCCGGCAGCCAAGGTGGGCAAGGCCCTGGCCATTGTCTTCAGCGGCAACAGCCTGGGCCTGGCCATCGGCGCGCCGATCGGCACCGCACTGGGCACCTTCCTCGGCTGGCGCGCGTCGTTCCTGGCCCTCGCCGGCTTCAGCGTGCTCCTGGGCGTCCTCGCGTTCTGGCTGTTGCCGTCCTCCCGCCGCGCCGCGGGCGAAACCCGTCCCTCACTGCGCGCGGCCATCGCCCAGCCCGGCGTAAAGCCGGTGGCCATCGCCTGGCCGCTGCTGGTCCTGGCCCACTTCGCGCTGTTCACCTACATCGCCCCGTACATCCGCGACGCCGGCCTGCCCGACTACGCCATCAGCCTCTCCCTCACCGTCCTGGGCGTCTCCGGCCTGCTCGGCATCTGGATCGCCGGGCTCACCGTCGATTCCCACCCGCGCCGTTCGCTTTTGATTACGACGGCGGCAATCGCCGTCTCGATGCTGCTCCTGCCTTTTGTGGGCGGCAGCCTTGCCTTCGCCCTGGTGCTGATGACGGTATGGGGCGCCGGGCTGGGAGCCATCGGCATCTACAACCAGTCGGCCATCCTTCGCGCGGGCCGCGAAAACAAGGACGCCGCCAACGGGCTCACGGTCCTGACCATCCAGCTGGGCATCACCATCGGCGCCCTCTATGGTTCGGCTGCGCTGGTGGTCGCCGGCCCGCTGCTGGTCCCGGCAGCCGCGGCCATCCCCGTCATCGCGGCACTGGTGATCGCCTACGCCGGAAAGACGGTGGCCTACCCGCCGGGCCCGCGCGAGTCAGTGTGGAAGAGCCCGCGGCCCGTCAAGGAACATGAAGGTACCAGCAAGTAGAGGCCGACGCGCGCCCCAAGGCTTTGTCGGTGCATCATGGTCGCTCAAGTTGAAGCTCAAAAGTAATACGCGCGTGACCACCTGATAAACGCCCGTAGCTAGGCTGGTGGCATGGCGACTACCGGGAATTGGGGATGGCCGCGCTGAGCTGGTCCCCCTTGGGAGTGCTTCGCCGCCCCGTTTCGCTGCGGAGCGTTTTCGTGTGGCTCCTTCTGGCCCTGCTGCTGGCGGGAGCGGCCTCCTACACGCACGGCAGCCGGTATGCCATCGTTCCCAATCACGGCCCCGCCCAGTCCACGGGCGGGCAGGCAGCTGAAAAAGTGCCGCTGCACGCAGGAACTGCCGCCAGTCCTGCTGAAACTTCAGCTTCCGCATTGCTAACCGGCGTCGTCCACCAGGCCGGGCCAACAGCCGGGACTGAAGAAGTGGAGAAGGACTGCTGCGAACGGCGCCAGGCGCCCCGCAGTGAACCAGCGCCGCTCCGGACCGGCGCAGTGGATCCGCCGTCCTTGACCGGCCAGCGGTCCGGGGACGGGATGCTCTCCGCGCCCGTGCCTCCGGATCCGGATTTGCCGGGGCTTACAGTGATCAGGCTTTCCATCAGCAGGACGTAGACGCGGCTGGCCGTGCCACTTCATCAACCCTGCTTTATACCTGGAAAGTAAACCAATGACACATCCACAGTCGTCCCGGGTAGCTCGTCGTGCGCGCCAGAAAGAACAACTAAGAGGCATGGCTCGTGGAAGACCTCCGGAGGACCCGGAGCTGCGCCGCATGATGACCTCACATATCCACTGCGGCCAGGAAATGCAGCTGGTCGGCATGGCCACTGCCCTTCCGGTCGAACAAACTACAGCAGTAAACGACGACAGCCTGCTTACCTACCGGTGCGCGTGCGGGTTCAGCTTTGATCAACGCCGGGATGACTTGCCCTGAGTTTCAACCCCAGTAGCCATCCCGGCCAGTACCAGGAAAGTCATCGCGGCCGGAAACTCGTTGCACATCAGCGACTCCCAATCAGCCTCGATTTTTGAAAGTTAACGAGGGGTTTCCATGTCCTTGTCAGAAGAAGAGCGCAGACGCCTTGAAATGCTTGAACAGCAACTGGCCTCCAGCGATCCGGATCTGGAGCGGAAACTGCAGGCCGGTCCACGCGGAAAGGACCACAGGGAGGCGGCCACGGTGGTCCGTGGGGTTTTGACACTGGTGGCCGGATTCACGCTCGTTATCGTGGGCATTGCGACAGAGATCATCATTATCGGCGTGGGCGGTTTTGTGCTGATGATCGCCGGGGCGCACTGGTTCCTCGACGGCTACCGCTTTTATGACGGGCAGGAGAAGAGACCACACACCTGAAAGGACGGTGGCAAGATGCAAACCAATCCGTCAACTCCTAAAACGTCCATTCCCCCACCACCTGCACGGCCACCGGTAATCGGCGACGATCCTTCCCGGGCGCGCTATAGCGGAGAGCCTGCACCCCCCACTCGGGCCGCCCTTGTCTGGGCGGCCACGGTAGCGGGCCTCGTAGTCCTGAGTCTGCTGATCGTCTTTATCCTCCAAAATCAGGAACCGGTACACGTGCAGTATCTCGGGCTCGGAGGGTCGGTACCCCTTGGCATCGCTCTTTCCATCGCTGCTGTCGCAGGCGGCTTCCTCGTGGCAATCGTCGGCGCAGTTCGTATCGCACAGCTGCGGATCATTGACGCCCGCCTACGGCACCGTTCCCCCAGGAGGCAACCAGCCAAAGCACGGCTTCCGCTTCTCAGTCACAGGCATCATGCGAGGTGACCGAACCCCGCCATACTCGACTCGATCGAAAACATCCCCGGGTCCCTGGTGACACTGACGGTTTCGGCCGACGGGGACAAGGAAGAACTCCAGGTCCCGGTTCTGGACGGAACCCTCGAGGCCTACAGGCCATACCTGCCCTCGGTCCCGGCCACACCCTAGGACAATGGCACGTCACGGTTGCCAAACAAAGCCTTTGATGGTCGGCCAAGAATGGGCGGGGCTCACCGGAAGAAAAAGTAGAAGAGCAACGCCAGGCCGGGACCGAGTGACTGTCCCATGGCACTGACGAGCAGGCGCTTCTCTGTGATCCACAGCCAGATGCCGAGGAGGAACTGGCTGGCGCAGCAGAAGATCACTATTGCGGTACCACTGGCGGCGTTGTCGGAAAAATTCACCATCCACAGTCCTGAAGCGAGGCCCAGCCCGAACGTGATGTTGTAGGCGCCAATGTTCATGGCCCACATGCGCACGGCCTGAACTTCTTCAGGTTTGATCAGAAAAAGCCGGTATAAGCGGCGATCACCGTGAAAGAAAATCTCCAGCATGCCGACGGCGATCAGGGCCACACCGGTTGCCCCGGCGAAAATCTGGCTCAGTAGATTCATCCGCGCACTCCCTAAACCAAGGCAGGCATGCCCCGCTGCTCTTCCGTGCAGAATACGACGTGGTGGCAAAGTCCTTCAAGACGTCGGGAATGCGCTGGACCTTGCTATACCTAGAACTACTATGGTTAATGCCTTACAGTGCTAGGTATAGGAGGCGCCATGCGCATTGATAAGGATCTTGTCGCCGCTTCGGCAACCCCGCTCGTGCTGGGGATTCTGACGGAGGGCGACCTGTACGGTTACGCGATCCTCAAGCGCGTGGGCGAGCTGTCGGGCGGTGGCATGCAGTGGACCGACGGCATGCTCTATCCCCTGCTTCACCGGCTGGAACGGCTGGGCTACGTATCGTCGTCGTGGGGCACATCGGAAGCGGGGCGCCGGCGCAAGCACTACGCGATCACGCCGGCGGGCCGGGATGAACTCGCCAGCCGGCAGCAGCAGTGGTCCGTCGTCGCCGCCGCACTGCGCCAGGTGTGGCAGGCCGCGCAGCAGCCGCCCGCCCCGGCCGTGGGATGGGCATGATGGAGCACGCAGAACTGGAAGCCCAGATCGAGCAGTGGCGCGGGTATGTCCAGCGCCGCCAGGCGATCTCCGCCGCCGACGTCGACGAGCTGGAGGACCACCTGCGCGAGCAGATCGCCGACCGCAAGGCGTCCGGGCTTGATGACGAGGAGGCCTTCCTCGTGGCCATCAAACGCCTGGGCAACCTCGACGCCGTCTCGCGCGAGTTTGCCCGCGAGCACTCCGACCGGCTGTGGAAGCAGCTCGTGCTCGTCCCGGAAAAGTCCGACGACGCCGGCGCGCCCCCGTGGCGCGAGCTGGCCGTGGTCCTGGCGTTCGCTGTCGGGGCCGGGATTGCGGTCAAGGCCGGAATGGCCTGGCTCGACGACGGCGCAGCCCAGGCGCGCAACCTCGGCCTACTGGTCTTCCCGTTCCTTGCCGGCTACTTTGTGTGGTCCCGCCGGCTCCCGCCGCGCGTGGCGGCGATGCTGCTAGTCCCCTTCGCCGTGCTGGCGGTCGTGGTCAACGTCTACCCCTTCGCCTCCGGCGGTTCCACCGAGCTGCTCGCCGTCCTGCACGCCCCGGTGGTCCTGTGGCTGCTGGCTGGGGTGGCGTACGCCGGAGGGAGTTGGCGTTCCGACAGCCGCCGCATGGACTTCGCCCGGTTCACCGGTGAGCTCGCCATCTACTACACACTGCTGGCATTGGGCGGCGCCGTCCTGGTGGGGCTCACGTTCGCGGCCTTGCAGGTGGTCGGCGTCGACCTTGAACCCATCCTGGCGGAGTGGATCCTGCCGTTCGCCATGCCGGGGGCGCTCATCATCGCCGCGTGGCTCGTGGAGGCTAAGCAGAACGTCGTCGAGAATATCGCCCCCGTCCTCACCAGCGTGTTCACGCCCCTGACGATCGTCATGCTGCTGACGCTCCTGGTCGTATTCACGGCTGCCGGCGGACTCGTCGACGTCAACCGCGACCTGCTGATCCTCATGGACGCGATCCTGGTGCTGGTCCTGTGCCTGCTGCTCTACTCGATTTCCGCCCGCGATCCGCTCGCACCGCCCGGGCTGCCGGATGCCCTGCAACTGGTGCTCGTCGTCGCGGCCCTCGCGGTCGACGCCGTCATGCTGACCGCGATGCTGACCCGCATCGCCGAATTCGGCTTCAGCCCCAACAAGATCGCCGCCCTCGGCCTGAACCTCCTGCTCCTGGTGCACCTGCTCCGGGCAGCCTGGCTCGGCGTCGGATTCCTGCGCCGCGCGCGCCCGTTCACACAGCTTGAGCGCTGGCAGACGACGTACCTGCCGGTCTACGGTGCGTGGGCCGCCGTCGTGGTGGTGGTCTTCCCGCCGGTCTTCGGTTTCTCCTGATCAGCAGGGTGATGCTTATCCGGCATTGGGATCGGGTGAAGCGGCCATGTGCCCGCCGGCGATGCCGCCCTATTCCGGCTTGACCTCGGAGGCAACAATGTAGGAATCGCCCTGCCACTCCTGGTGAAGGGCCTCATCCAGATCAATTCCGGTTTCCTTCTCCACTTCCGCGGCGTCAAAACCCCGGTAGACGATGCCCGTGACCTTGACCTGCGCGGCCGGCTCTGCCCCTGCGACATCGTTCTTGTGCACGATAAGGAGAGGGTCCACCAGGGGCTGCCCAGGATCGATAATGGAGAAGGAAGCCGGGGATATCACTTCGTTAACGTCGCCGGGAACAGTGACGCTCTTGTACTCCAGATCGGCATCCGGTACCACTTCCCTGATGGCGTCAAGATGAACATCTTCAATTTCAGTTCCCGTTTCCGGCCCGGAAGTGTTGCACCCGCCGACAGCAGACGCAGCAGCGATCACCACTCCTGCCGCTGCCAACCTTGGGAACAGGACTGCCCGCCTGGTCCGTGCTCTCGCGATGCTGATCCGGTCCGCGTATCCCATGCTTTCCTCCTTGTTGTGTGCAATCTCCAAGCTACCCTGCGTCCACCGGCGTCTGCCTTCCTGCGAGCCGCGCTCCTGTCATCTCCTGGGCGTTCCGGGGTAATAAGGGAATCCGCCGTAAACGTAGCCTGGGCTCCAATACGGGGAAAAGCCGTAGTAGCCGTACACGCTCTCGTAGTAGGACTGGTCCTCGGCAAGCTCGGGGTCGTATTCGGGCGCCCCGGCAACATGATCACGGGACCGGTCAATAAGTACTTCACCGTCCTGGATGTTGGTTACCGCGTCCACAGGGATGAAGGTTTTGTCCTTACCCATTCCCAGGAACCCTCCCGAGGCCACGATGAGGAATCTGACCTTCTCCTCTTCAACGTCCGCCAGGAGTTCCTCCACCTGCCCAATTTCCTCGCCCGATTCTGTCCTGACGGTGTATCCGCGGATGTCTTCTGCCGATCCTGCGACCGTTTTGCCGGTATCACCCAGCTTCACCAGTTCGCCTGCGTGGTGTCCCATCGTGGTTCTCCTCCCGTTCTTCGGCGGCCACTGCCCGGCTCAACGGCCGGCACGGGACATCCCCGTCAGCGTGGTGCTTGTGGCCTTCTGGTCTGAGGTTGCACCTGAGGGCAGCGCCCCAACAGCGCCCAGGAAGGGGCTGTATCGGTACTCGACGTTCTTCCCTCACTTCCCACGCTAGGCGGGCGCCGGGAGCCCGTTCAACACCCGTGACTGAACTGAAACACGCACCGGACGTCGTTGAGTCACTTGTTATTGCACCCGTGCGCCTCAGCCTTTCACCCCGGGCTTGGGAGTTGCCGGTGTGGCCCCGCGGTGCAGCCTGTGGCCGAAATACTGCCCGGCGCGGAAATACCAGTACGGCCAGGCCAGCCAGGCTGCGGCACCCACCGTAATTCCGGCCCCCATCAGCGCCATCCGCAGCCATTCCGGGCCCTGCAACGCGTAGCCTGCGCCGGCAGCCGGCAGACCCACCAGCATTGCACCGCCGATGAACCTCCCCAGCCGCGAAAGGCTGCGGGGATACTCCTCCACCTTCCGGAGCCGGCCGTGGATCAGGAAAAACCAGGCGCCCTGCACCGTGATGGCGGCTATGGAGATGGCTGTTGAGGAGTTGAAGTCCAGGACTTTGAAGACGAGCAGCGCCGAACTGGCCGCGCCTGCCGCACAGGCCGAAACGGTGATCCATTTCATCGGTTCCGTCCCAGGCGCTGGCGGCACCCGGCGGTGGACCTGCAGGATCACCGGGATGACCAGCACATTGAACACCGCGCCGGTGGCGTCATTGATGGTGCCGAAGACATATGGGCCGCCGCGCGGAACTTCGACGGCGTACATCGCGCCCAGGGTTACCACGCCTATGGCGCCCGTCACCGCGGCCGCATAAGCGAAGCGCGAGGCTGTCCTGTCCCCGGGGACTTCACTTAGCTGATCCATGCACCCTCCTGTTGTCCGGACGTATTCAATGGGTACCCAGCAGAGTTATCGCCCCAGTCGTCCCGTTGACCGTGACCAGGGCCCCGTCGCGGATGATCTTCGTGGCGTTTCCCGTGGCGACTACAGCGGGGATCCGCTGTTCCCGGGCGATGATCGCCGGGTGGGACAGGGCCCCGCCGGCGTCGGTAATGACAGCGCCGATTGTCGCGAAGACCGTCGACCAGGAGGATCGCGTCGTCGGACAGACCAGCACGTCGCCCGGCTGGATCCGGGAGAACTCCCGCTCGCTGGCGATGATGCGTGCCGCGCCGGTGTAGGTCCCTGACGAGGCCGGTGTGCCCTGAAGCATACCGTTGTCCACCGTCTGTACCTGGGAACTCTCTTCCGGTGCGACTATCCGCTCGCCGGCGCGCATCATCAGCTCCATCATTTCGCGCACATCGGCGGGCAGCCATCTGGTTGTCGGAGGGGGCGGCGGGGGCGTCCCGTAGCTGGCCGGTCCAGGATGGGCGAGGATCCAGGCACGTTCGCCGCGCCTGCGCCGGACGGCCGGGCGCATGTCCCCGTAGTTGCCGCCCAGCCACTCCTGGACTTCGTCCGCAGTGCAGTAGAAGACGTCATCGACCGCCGTGATCGCACGGACGCGCTGCATCCTGCGGCCAGCCTCCAGGACCGCGTACCGTACGAGCGCCAACGGGGAGTCCAACGTGTAGAAGACGTTGTGTTCCCTGAGCGGGTAGGCGCGGAGCGCCCGTTCGAGCAGCGTGTTGAATCTTTCCAGCGCCTGGCCGCTCAATTGGGTCCGTGCCCGGGCCGCGGTCTCCTCGCGCAGTCGGCGCTGCTCAGCTGCCGGGTCAACCCTGCTGGGGCCCTCCATGGCCTCAAGCTGCGCGGCGATGAGCCCGGGGCTCTCCCCGAACGTCGGCTCGGCAAGCTCGGTGGAGAGAATTCGTGCGCCATAGACGCGCCGGTACTCCTCCAAGGCCCGCTCCTTCGACGCCGGATCGAGCCTTCGGTCTGCGAGGCGGCGAAGCTCCCTGGCCGGCTCGGAGGACATCTCGGACGTGCCGGCCAGCAGATTGAGCACGTCGGGGTAGTCCCACCCGAGGTGCTCTTCGCAGAAGAGCTCGAGCCGGGTCGTCTCGAGGAACTGGGGCATCGACGTGAGAAAGTGCAGCGGCACTGTCTCGGCCAGGAACTCGCGTATCGCCGCCAGGTGGGAGGCCAGAAGTTCGTCGGTGAGAGCCTCCAGGTGTTTCGCCCTGAGGATCTCGATCCGCGCCCGGAGCCGGTGCACATGGCGGTTGTTCCAGTCGTCGACGATGCGCATGGAGAGGTCCTCTTCACGCTGCTGCCGTGCCGCGCGAATACGGCGCCGCCCCTCAGGTACCAGGCGCAGGACCAGGGCCAGCGCCCAGCCTGGCAGCGGCGGGGCCTTGTCGGTTCGAGGCTCCATTCCCAGCGGGAGCATCCCCATGTACGTCCAGCCGCCGATCTCGCGGAAGTCGAACTGGGCGATGAGGCCGAAACGCTCGGCGAGGTGCCGCATGCTGGGACCAATGTCCATGACCGAGTCCGTCATCGGCGTCGACGGCATGGCGGCGTGGGTGGTTTCCCGTTCCCAGTACCCGTGCGGCACACTGACCGGCACCGGCACCGGTTCCACCAGGGTGGTGATGGGCCGGGCCTGCAGAAGATAGAGCTGCCCGCCGGCGAGCGCCCATTCGATGTCCTGCGGAGCGCCTTCGGCGGCTTCAACCTTCCTCGCCAGCTCAGCGATGCGGTGGGCATCATCCGGGGTGATGACGCCGGTGGCGTCATCACTGTTAGCGGTGCCGTCGGCTTTCACAGTCCATGACTCGGGGGTGAGCTCGCCGGAGACGAGCCGGTCGCCGAGTCCGGGCACGGAGTTCACAACCACCTCGTCCCTGGCACCGCTGACAGGATTGGCGCTGAATGCCACACCGGCGGCATCCGCGTGGATGAGCTCCTGAATGAGAACTCCCATGGGCGCTCCGTCCGCGGAGTCCAGGACTTCCCGGACAGCCGCTGCCAGCGCGTCCCTTCCCCGCACACCGAGAACTGTTGCATACTTTCCGGCCGATGACTCCTCAGCTGTGTCTTCGTCACCCGAGGAGGAGCGGACGGCGAGGTCGACGTCCCCGAGGACGTCGCGGACTGACCTATGCGCCAGGTCGAGTTCCTCCCCTGTGAAGTCCGTCCCGTCGGCGGAGAGGACGACCCCGGCCGGGATCTTGAAGTGGCCCTCCTTCGCAAGGCGGGCGAGTGCGGTTGCCTTGCGCCCCCAGAGGGCGGGGTCGGCGGGCTGGAGATCGTGGAGTGCTGCGACGGTCCTCATGTCCTCGGCCTCCTACAAAACGGAAGCTTCAGCAGGCCTCCCACACCACCAGAATGCCACGCAGCGGGTCGTTTATGTAGGGCCGTGTGCCCCTAACCTGAGCCACGCACGTGCACCCCTTCCGGCCGCTACCGGTCGGTCTTGACCACCGTGAACAGCACCGCCGAATCTTCTTCGGCTTCGAGGCTGTGCAGCCCGTCCGGGACGATCAGGAGGTCCCCCGTTTTGCCCTGCCAGGCCTCGCCGTCGGCCTTGAGCCAGACTGATCCCTTCAGCACAAAGACCGTGGCCTCGCCGGGGTTCTGGTGTTCGCTGAGCTGCGTACCGGCACGGAAGGCCATGACGGTCTGGCGCAGTTTCTTCTCATGGCCGCCGTAGGCCGTGTCAGCGGCCCTTCCGCTGGGTGCCGCCACGGCGGCTGTGATCTGCTGACGGGCCAGGGCATCGATCGAAATTTTCTGCATGAGGCAACCGTACCCACGGCAGCCCGCTTTGCCGAGGGCCGGCAGAGCGGCTCTCAGGACTGGTGGAGCTGGGTGCTGAAGTGGTGGCTGTTCGCGGCTGTTTCAGACTGCCCGGTCAATGCTGCCCCCTTCGGGGGCAATGGTGAGGGGCGCGCGTTGCAGGCGGGTGAGGGCTGCGGCTGCTTCACTGTCCGGCTCTGCGGTGTAGGTGAGGATGCGGTGTCCGGAATCGTCGGGCATGGTCAGGACCTCGAACCCGAGCAGTGCGCCGAGTTGGGGGTGGTTGAGGGTTTTCTGCCCTGACATGCAGTTCTCCACCGGGTGTTCTGCCCACATGGCGCCGAACTCGGGGCTTTTGAGGGTCAGCTCCCCAACGAGCGCGGCCAGGCCGGTATCGTCGGCGAACCGTCCGGAGAGCAGCCGGAGTGACGCGACGGCTCGGCCGGCCTCCGAGCGCCAGTGCGGATACAGGCTGCGGGTGGCCTCGTCCAGGAAAAGCATCCGGGTGATGTTCGGCCGTGCGGACGGCGTGTCCGGTGCGTCGAAATCAACGTGCGAAGCCACGAGCCGGTGCCCGGCCCGGTTCCAGGCGAGGACTTCGGTGCGTTTGCCGAGCACCACTGCGGGGACACCGCCCATCGAATCGACCAGGCGCTTTGTCCCGGGCCGCACGTGGTCCGGCCGGTCGCGCGAAGTTCTAGGGTTGCGGCGTTTGATGCCGGAGAGGTCGGCGAGGTGTTTCCTTTCGACGTCGGTCAGGGCCAGTGCCCGGGCCAGGGAATGAACGACGGCGTCGGAGGCGTTGGCGTGCTGCCCCTGTTCCAGCCGGGCGTAGTAGGTCACGCTCATGCCGGCCAGCATGGCCACTTCCTCGCGCCGCAGGCCGGGCACCCGGCGGGTGCCGTAGTCCATCAGGCCGACGTCGGCCGGGCTGAGGGCGGCCCGCCGTTTGCGGAGGAAGTCGCCCATGGCTGCTGGTTGGTTCATACCTGGAAGTATTCACGAACTTTCCCGAACGTGGGTAGCACTGCCAGTGCTACCCACAACACGGCGTGGCTGTTCCTGCCCGGCGTCGGCAGGGTGGAGTGGAAAACCCGCCCGCACACCCAGATTGGATTCCCCGCGATGACAGCCAACGACACCACGCCACTCCCCCAGCTCACGGCACAACCAGAAGCGCCCACATCGCCGATCCAACCGGGTCCTGTCCGGATGACCAGGCGTCAGCGGCTGACCATGGTCCTGCTGCTGACTGCCAGCTTCACCCTCGCGGTGGACTTCTCCATCCTGAACGTCGCGCTCCCCCGGATCGGAGCCGACGTCGGGTTTTCACTGGAGCATCTGCAGTGGATCGCCACCTCCTTCGCACTGTGCGCGGCCGGATTCACCCTGTTCTTTGGCCGGGTGGCTGACCTGTTTGGCCGTAAACGGCTTTTCATCGGCGGCATGGCGCTGCTCGGGATCGGCTCGCTCGTGGGCGGCCTCGCCACTGAGCCCGGGCTTCTGCTTGCCGCCCGCGTCGCCCAAGGCCTCGCGACGGCGGCCGTCACTCCGGCCGCGTTGTCGCTGCTCACCACGTCCTTCCCGGAAGGTCCGCTGCGGGATAAAGCACTGGGCCTGAACGGGTCACTGATGGCCGCCGAGTTCACCGCCGGCGCGGTCCTCGGCGGGCTTCTGACCGACCTGCTGTCCTGGCGGTGGGCGTTTTTCATCAACGTCCCCATCGCCGTCTTCGTCCTGATCCTCGCTCCGAAACTCCTCACCGAAACAGCGCGTGGGAACCGGACCAAACTGGATGTCCCGGGCGCGGTCACCGTGACCCTGGCACTGCTGCTGCTCGTCTTCGGCCTGACCAGCGCCGGTGAGCGAGGCTGGGCCGAACCTCTGGCGTGGGGACCGCTGGCAGCCGGCCTTGCCCTGTTCGTCGTGTTCTTCCTCATCGAAAAAAACACCTCAAACGCGCTGGTGCCCGTGGCCGTCCTGAGGCGGAACAACATCGCGTGGGGCAACATCGCCGGGATCCTGGCGTTCGCCACCGAAACGTCGCTGGTATTCGTCCTGACCCTCTACCTCCAGCAGGTCCTGGGCTATACCCCGCTCGGGGCAGGGCTGGCCTTCGCCGTCCTGGGCATCGGCACCGTTGTCGGCGGGATCATTGCCCCGCAACTGATCGGCAGGCTCGGCAGCAGGAACACGATCATCACCGGCCTCACCATCCAGGCTGCCGCCACCGGATCCCTGCTCTTCATCAACACCGATCAGACATCACTGATCATCGTGCTGGTCGCCACGTTCATCGGAGGCGTCGCGAACCTCGCCGCCATCGTCGGGTTCATGGTCACCGCCACCACCGGGCTCCCCAACACCGAACAGGGCCTCGCCACCGGTCTGACCACCATGAGCCAACAAATCGGCATCACCATGGGCATTCCCGTCATGAGCGCCATCATCGCCGCGTCCCTGCTCCGGCACGGCGACCACGGCGCACCCCGGCAAGTACTGGGAGCGGTACTGCCCGCCATCGGAATCAACGCCGCCCTTTGCCTGGCAGCAGCGCTCCTGGTGGCACTGTTCCTTCGCCGACCCGCCCCCGCCGCGTACTGATCTCCGCTGCGATGCACCAATACCTCCCACTATTGACACTCACAGGCAACAACATCGCCGGACGGCGACCTTCTTCTTCTGGGCCGCGAGATGCACCCATCGGCGTTTCACCATAGGGTGGCCAAGTGGGTACAAGCACCGTTAGGTCCGGCGAACAGATTGACAGGCAGTCGCGCATTCTCGAAGCGGCGATGGATCTGCTGTCGCGCCACGGCATCTCAGGTGTCAACATGCGCGCCGTGGCGCGCGAAGCCGGAGTAGCACTGGGGCTCGTCAACTACTACTACGAAGACAAGTCCTGCTTGATCCGTGCGGCCCTGCATCGAATCGACGAGCACGACCTTATGCTGGTCGAGCCCGACCCTGATTCAGCCCCGGACGAACAGCTCCGCAAGTCTCTCCGGCGCGTTGCGGGCGCGGAACTCCTGACCACACGATATTTGTCCCTGCGTCTCCACCTTTGGGCTCTCGCCCAGGCCAGTGAAGACTTCGCACAAATCAATGCGGAGGCGTTCGAGCGGTATCTCGCTGGTCTCGCGACTCTGATAGGCAATGCCAATCCCGAGCTCTCCCGCGATGAGTGCAGGGAACGGGCAGCGGACATCGTCGTCGTCCAGAACGGCATGTGGCTAACCGCTCTCCTCGGCGTTGATAAGGCATCAATCCAGCGGAACATCGCCCACACGGAGGACATCGCCTTCGCCCCTTCGCGCAAGAAGGAGCGCGGGCTGGGCGAGTCCAAAGAGTCCTAACTACCCCCTCATCCAGCGGAAGGACCTTTGTGCCCACTGTTGAACATTTGTTCAGATTTACTCTTGAACGTTTGTTCAAGATGGACTAATCTTCATTGTATGACCTACGCCACACAGTTCACTTCGAGGACGCCGACGCGGGCCGCAGCGGGCGGCGGGCAGTCCTAGCGATCAAGCGTCCTCCACCAGGACAGCCACGATGCAGCCCCGTGGCCCCTGCACGGCATGCGCCCCGAGCACCGGCACCGTGGCACCCCTGCAGCAGGTCGGCACATCGTCCCGCCGCGGCGGATCGGGAGCCAACCACAAGACCGTGGCCGTACTACTCATCCCCGCACCACCCAAGGAGAACCATGACGGATACCGCATCCACCCTGTTCATCAACGGCTCGTGGGAGCCGGCCGCGTCCAGCGCGGTGCGTGAAATTCGCAACCCGGCCGACGGCGAACTGGTCGCCACCGTGTCCGAGGCCGGGCGGGAAGACGCCGAGCGCGCCATCGCTGCGGCCCGCGCAGCCTTCGACTCCGGCGCCTGGTCCTCGGTTCCGGCCCCTGAGCGCGGCGCCTTCCTCCTCAAGGTCGCCGCGGAACTGCGTGACCGCCGCGAAAAATTCGCCCGCGCCGAATCGCTGGACACCGGGAAACGCATCATCGAAAGCCGCATTGACATAGACGACATCGCCGCCTGCTTCGAATATTTCGGAAGGCTCGCAGGCCAGCAGTCGGGCCGCGTGGTCGACGCCGGGGACCCCGCCGTCGTTAGCAGGATTGTCTACGAGCCGGTGGGTGTCTGCGGCCTGATCACGCCCTGGAACTACCCCCTGCTTCAAGCCGCGTGGAAGATCGCCCCGGCGTTGGCCGCCGGTTGCACCTTCGTCCTCAAGCCCTCCGAGCTGACCCCGTCCACCGCGATCCTGACCATGCAGCTGCTGCAGGACCTGGGCCTTCCGGACGGTGTTGCGAACCTCGTAACCGGCGCCGGCGCGCAGGCGGGGGCGCCGCTCTCGGAACACCCCGACGTCGACCTGGTCTCCTTCACGGGCGGGCTGGAGACCGGCAAGCGTATTGCCGCGGCTGCTGCCGGCACCGTGAAGAAGGTGGCGCTGGAGCTCGGCGGCAAGAACCCCAACGTGGTATTCGCCGACGCGGACTTCGACGCCGCCGTCGACAATGCCCTGAACGGGGCGTTTGTGCACTCCGGGCAGGTCTGCTCCGCCGGGGCGCGGCTGGTGGTTGAGGAATCGATCGCCGAGCGCTTCGTCGATGAGCTGGTCCGCCGCGCCCAGGACATCCGCATCGGCGGCCCGTTCGATGAAGCTGCCGAAACCGGACCGCTGATTTCCGCGGCCCACCGGGACAAGGTACACACCTACGTCCAGCGCGGAGTGGAGGAGGGTGCGCGGCTGCGGTGCGGTGGCGCGGCACCTGTTGGAGAGCAGTACGACGCCGGTTTCTACTACCAGCCAACCGTCCTGGACCGCGTGCAGAAGGGGATGTCCGTCGTCGTGGATGAAGCCTTCGGCCCGGTAGTGACCGTTGAGACCTTCCGCACCGAGGATGAAGCGGTCGCGACCGCCAACGACACCATCTATGGGCTGGCCGGGGCGGTCTGGACCCAGGACGCCGGCAAGGCGCAGCGTGTGGCGGGCCGGTTGCGGCACGGCACCGTCTGGATCAACGACTACCACCCCTACCTCCCGCAGGCCGAATGGGGCGGCTTCGGCCAGTCCGGCGTCGGCCGCGAGCTCGGGCCGACCGGCCTGGCTGAATACCAGGAGTCCAAGCACATCTACCAGAACACCAGCCCGCAGGTAACGGGCTGGTTCGCTGACCACGGCAAGGAGAACTAGATGCACATCGACAACGTTGAGAACCTCAACGACCGCGGGTTCGACTACATCGTCGTCGGCGGCGGATCCGCCGGAGCCGCAGTCGCCGCCAGGCTGAGTGAGGACCCGGCCGTGTCCGTGGCGCTGGTGGAGGCCGGCCCGGACGACCGCGGGGTGCCCGAAGTACTGCAGCTGGACCGCTGGATGGAGCTGCTCGAATCCGGCTACGACTGGGACTACCCGATCGAACCGCAGGAGAACGGCAACTCCTTCATGCGCCACTCCCGTGCCAAGGTCATGGGTGGCTGCTCCAGCCACAACTCCTGCATCGCCTTCTGGGCACCGCGCGAAGACCTGGACGAGTGGGAGTCCAAGTACGGCGCCACCGGCTGGAACGCTGAGGCCGCCTGGCCGCTGTACCAGCGGCTGGAGACCAACGACGACGCCGGCCCCGACGCGCCGCACCACGGAGACTCAGGACCCGTGCACCTGATGAACGTGCCCCCGGCGGACCCCGCCGGCGTCGCGCTCCTGGATGCCTGCGAACAGGCCGGAATTCCCCGGGCGAAATTCAACGCCGGCACCACGGTGATCAATGGCGCGAACTTCTTCCAGATCAACCGCCGCGTGGACGGCACCCGCTCCTCCAGCTCGGTCTCCTACATTCACCCGATCATCGAGCGCGAGAACTTCACACTGCTGACCGGCCTGCGCGCCCGCCAACTGGTGTTCGACGCGGACAAGCGGTGCACCGGCGTCGATGTCGTGGATTCCGCGTTCGGCCGGACCCACCGGCTGTCCGCGCGTTGCGAGGTTGTTCTGTCCACCGGTGCCATCGACTCACCCAAGCTGCTCATGCTTTCCGGCATCGGACCCGCCGCGCACCTCTCGGGGCACGGCATCGAGGTCCTGGTCGACTCCCCCGGCGTCGGCGAGCACCTCCAGGACCACCCCGAAGGCGTCGTGCAGTTCGAGGCGAGGCAGCCGATGGTACAGACTTCGACGCAGTGGTGGGAGATCGGCATCTTCACGCCCACCGAGGAAGGCCTGGACCGCCCGGACCTGATGATGCACTACGGCTCCGTCCCGTTCGACATGAACACGCTGCGGTACGGCTACCCGACCACGGAGAACGGCTTCAGCCTCACCCCGAACGTCACACACGCCCGCTCCCGCGGTACAGTCCGGCTGCGCAGCCGGGACTTCCGCGACAAGCCGATGGTGGATCCGCGGTACTTCACTGATCCGGAGGGCCACGACATGCGCGTCATGGTCGCCGGCATCCGCAAGGCCCGAGAAATCGCCGCCCAGCCTGCCATGGCCGAATGGACCGGCCGGGAGCTCTCGCCCGGCATCGACGCGCAGACCGATGAGGAACTGCAGGACTACATCCGCAAGACGCACAACACCGTCTACCACCCGGTCGGCACCGTCCGCATGGGCCCGGCCGACGACGAGATGTCACCGCTCGATCCCGAGCTTCGGGTCAAGGGCGTCACCGGCCTGCGCGTCGCCGACGCCTCCGTTATGCCCGAACACGTCACGGTCAACCCCAACATCACCGTCATGATGATCGGGGAACGCTGCGCGGACCTCATCCGCGCCAGTCGCACCGGGGAAACAGCGACGGCCGAGGCGGAGCTCAGCGCGGCCCTGGCCTGACCCCCCTGGCCTGACCAGCAGCGCGCCCCACAGCGGGCTCCGGAGCCGATGCCAAACCCGGTGGAGGGATGCCTCACGCCCCCTCCACCGGGTCTTTCCGCAGCAGCCCGGGTCTATCGCGCCAAGGGGAATTAATCTTGAACATTCTTTATCCAGAAGTCTTGAACACATGTTCAATGTGAACTAATCTCCTCATATGACCTAGGCCACACCAGCGGAGTCGATGGGGCTCCTCTCACGGAGAACCGGCGTAGGCACAGCCAAATGAGGCGAAAAAACTTGGGGGAAACGGCCGAGGGCCCGCCATCGCTGCCCTGCCGTTGATACACCCGCGTCCAATGGCGGCCACGGGTAATCACCATCATGCATTCCGACTGAGGAGTCCAGATATTGGAACGCAAAAGTATTGAGTCAAGCGGCATGGACGGGTTCGGCTGGGTTGATAGCCCACGTCGAATGTCCGCGGTTGACACCATCTGCCCGGATCGGGTCTTGCCCCGCGCCATTTCCGCCCGGACGAAACACCGTCATGATGTGCGATGCACAATGAGAGGGACGACATGAGTCAGATAGCCGACGCTCCGCCCGTAACAGTTACTGGAGGCGGTGACACGACCCCTGCGGCTCGAACCCGCGTCAATTGGACCGTCTTCATCGGGTCGGCCACCGGGATCCTCGCGATCGCCATCTGGGCCATCAGCGACGCCGCAGGCGCCGAGGCCCTGATCGGGTCCATGGTCACCTGGGTATCCACCAACATGGGGTGGTACTACTTCCTGATCGTTACCCTCGTGGTGGTGTTCGTCCTGGTCCTCGCCTTGACCCGGGTGGGCAAGACGAAGCTCGGCCCGGACCATTCAAAGCCGCAGTTCAGCATGTTCACCTGGGCGTCAATGCTCTTCGCAGCGGGGATCGGCATCGACCTGATGTTCTTCTCGGTGTCCGAGCCCGTGACCCAGTACCTGGCTCCCCCGCAGGGTGATGGCAGCACCGTCGAGGCCGCCCGGCAGGCCATGGTCCTCACCCTGTTCCACTACGGAATCACAGGCTGGGCCCTGTACGCGCTCATGGGACTGGCCCTGGGCTACTTCGCCTACCGGCATAATCTGCCCCTGAGTATCCGCAGCGCGCTGTACCCCATCTTCGGCAAGAAAATCAACGGTCCGCTCGGCGACGGCGTGGACATCGCAGCCCTCCTCGGGACCATCTTCGGCATCGCCACCTCCCTGGGCATCGGCGTCGTGCAGCTCAACTACGGGCTCAGCCTCATGTTCGGCTTGCCCGAGAACGTCGCCGTGCAGATCGGCCTGATCGTTGTGGCCGTTGTCATGGCCACCGCGTCCGTGCTCTCCGGCGTCGAAAAGGGAATCCGCCGGCTCGCCGAACTGAACGTGATTCTCGCCCTCGCCCTCATGGTGTTCATCCTCCTGAGCGGCAAGACCAGCTTCATGCTGGACGGCATCATCCAGAACACCGGCGACGTGCTCAGCCGGTTCCCGGCCATGACGCTGGACGCCTTCGCCTATGACCGGCCCGGTGACTGGCTGCAGGGCTGGACACTCTTCTTCTGGGCGTGGTGGATAGCCTGGGCTCCCTTCGTAGGGCTCTTCCTCGCGCGCATCTCCCGCGGCCGCACCATCCGTCAGTTCGTGCTGGGCACCCTCATGGTCCCCTTCGCGTTCATCCTGGTGTTCATCTCGATCTTCGGCAACAGCGCCCTCGACATTGTGATGAACGGTAATGCTGCCTTCGGGGAGACGGCGATGGCCCAGCCGGAGCGGGCGTTCTACGGCCTCCTCGAGCAGTACCCCGCCGCGCCGCTGATCATCGGTGTGGCCACCTTCACCGGACTGCTCTTCTACGTCACCTCCGCCGATTCAGGTGCCCTCGTCATGGCCAACTTCACGAGCCACCTGAAGGACGCCAACGCCGACGGACCCAAGTGGCTGCGCGTCTTCTGGGCCCTGGTGACCGGTCTCCTGACGCTCGCCATGCTGACCGTCGGCGGTGTGACGACGCTGCAGAACGCGACGATCATCATGGGTCTACCGCTCTCGATCCTGCTGCTGTTCATCATGCTGGGCCTCTACAAGGCCCTGCGCGTGGAGAACTCGTTGGCCGACAGCTACCGCGCGAGCCTGCCGGGAATCATCTCCGGCCACAGCGCGGACGGATCGTCGTCCCGCACGTGGCGGCAGCGCCTCAACCGGGCCATGACCTATCCGGGCCCGGAGCATGCGAACCGCTTCGTGGACACCGTGGCGCTGCCCGCGTTGCAGGAGGTGTACGACGAACTGAAGGCGCAGGACGCCAACGTGAGCCTGACGACGGGCATTGTTGAGACCTGCGGCATCCGCCACGTCGACCTGCTGGTGCGGCTCTGCGATGAGCGCCCGTTCAAGTACCAGATCTACCCGGTCCAGTACGACACCCCGTCCTATGCGCCGGGCAATGCCGCGCTTGACCCGAAGTACTACCGGATGGAGGTTTTCTCCCTCGAGGGGAGCCACAGCTATGACCTCGCCGGTTACAGCAAGGAACAGGTCATCACCGATGTCCTTGACCACTACGAGACACACCTCGAATTCCTGCACCTGAACCGGGCGCTGCCCGGAACCACAGCCGTCACCGAGGACCAGGCGGCCAAGGACAACTGGGAGTCCGACTTCGTGCGCCAGGAGGAGACAAAGTGACACGACGTCTCCCCTGCGCAGAAGGGGGGACGGCGAGAACGGGGTCAATCACTATCACTCCACTGAGTCCTGCCGTGTGGACGCCATAGGCGCATAACTCGAGGGAGGCTGCCGTCACCGAGACGGCAGCCTCCCTCCGCGTTTGCGGAAGAAATCGCGGCAATGGTTTGAGTTCACTGGCCGACGGCACCGCTGCTGGAGGCGGCCACCCAGGGTCGCGCGGACGAGGTTAGGCGCTAAGCTCTGGCTTTTCGCTTCACCCAGCCCCAGACAGCTGTACCAACGAACAGCACCAGGCCGATGATGGCCAACCACAGCAATCCCTCGAGTACGAAGCCGATGATCGACAGAACAAGCCAAATGATAAGCAGTGTGATGATAAGTCCCATGCCGGAAAGCCTACGCCACCCTGGAATCCGGGTGCACTAAAAGGCCGGCGTAGCCTGTAGCTATGGAATCCGAAGTCCGGGATCTCAGGCTCCGCACCGGCATCACCGTGCCGTGCCTCGTGCAGGGCGACGCCGGTGCGAAACCGGTGTTGCTGCTGCATCCGTGGGGTGAATCGCGCCGAAGCTTTGACCGCCTGATACCCCTGATGACCGGCTTCCGGATTTACGCCCCGGACCTTCGCGGCCAGGGCGAAGCGGACAAGCCCGAGGGCGGCTACTCCCTGGCGGAACAGGCCGAGGACGCCGCTGCGATCCTGGACGCCCTCAACGTGCGGCGGGCCTTCGTCGTCGGCTCTTCCAGCGGCGGGTACGTGGCCCAGCAACTCGCCGTCGTCCATCCCGAAAAGGTTGCGGCGCTGGTGCTGGTGGGCTGTCCCGTGAGCCTCCACGGACGGGCCCCCTTTGCCGACGAAGTGGACACCCTGACCGACCCCATCGACGAGGACTGGGTCCGGGATTCGCTGTCCTGGTTTCCGCTGCTGCACGAGGTTCCCCCGTGGTACATCGAGGACCGGGTACGCGACGGCCTCAAAATGCCGGCGCACACGTGGAAAAGGTTACTGAACGGGTTAAGCGAGGCCAGCCCGCCCACGGAATCAGGAACCATCCAGGCGCCCACGCTGATCCTGTGGGGCGCCCGGGACAACCTGCTGCCGCGCAGCGACCAGGAAACGCTGGCGGCCCGGATACCCGGCGCGGGGTTGTTGGTCTACCCCGACGTGGGGCACATGGTCCTGTGGGAGTGTCCGGAGCTAGTGGCAGAGGATACGACGGCGTTCTTCCGCTCCCTCGCGCGACGCCCGCCGTCCGTCAGACACCCTGGGACCGGCCGCCCCGCCGGAACCCTGGCCAGTAAGTTGAAGGCGACCTACGAAAACCTCCCGCTGCCGCTGCCGACCATCGCAGCGATGGCCCTGGATGTCCTCCTGGCCAGGCTCCGTCCAATGCCGCTTCCCGGCCCCCGCTCCCTGCACCGGCTGAAGGGGGCGGCACTGGTGCTCGCCGGCGTCGGCCTGAATCTTTGGGCCCTGGCGGAACGGCGGCGCCGCTCGGCGGGCCCCTTCGCGCTGGAGGAGCCGGAAGAGCTGGTCGTCACCGGCCCGTATGCAATCACACGCCATCCCATGTACGTGGGCTGGTGGCTCATCCAACTGGGCGCAGGAACCCTCGCCGGTTCATCCTGGGTCCTCGTGACGCTGCCGGCCGAACTGCTTGTGGAACACCGCTTTGTCCTTGGTGAAGAAGCCGTGGTGGCAGAACTTTTCCCGCAGTCCTACCCGGACTACGCCGAAAGGGTGCCCCGGTACGTCGGGTTCCCGCGGGCCTAGCGCTGGTCGCCGGCTGAGCGGCCGGTGCCCATCCGATCACGCGCGCAACTCACCACGGCCGACAAATCGAGCCCGTAGGTCGGCCCGTCGCCGGAACCGTACTCCTCGAGTCGGGCCGCACCGCGCTCGAACAGCCGGAGCGCGCCAACGCTGTTCCCCCGGGCGGCGTGGGTGAGCCCGACGCAGATCTGGGCGAGACCTTGCCAAAGGTTGCGTTCCTGGGCCGGCCCGGCCTTCCAGCGGGCCTCAAGTACCTCGTGCGCGGCGAAGGGCCGGCCCGCTTCCACCAGGCTCCGGGCCGAGGCCAACGTCTCCGCCGGCGGCAGCGGCTCCTCGGAGACAGGCTCCACGCCAGCGCTTCCGTACGGCAGCGGCCTCCCAAGTTCGTCACGCGGCCGGGCCTGCCGGGGGCGCCTTGATGCATCCCGATCCCTGTCCCTGGTCATTGCAGTTTCCGCTCTGAGCATCCGTGGACCTTACCAACCTTCATCTGCCCAATGCTAAGGCCTGGCCTTCGAAGGTCCGCCGGGCGACAGATCGGAATCCGGCCGGCAATCACCGCTCGGCGACCAGCAGTTCACCCACCTGGCAGTCCAGGGCGTGGCAGATCGCGGTCAGGGTGGAAAACCGGATCGCTTTTGCCCGGTCGTTCTTCAGTACCGACAGGTTTACCAGGCTCACACCGACGCGCTTGCTCAGTTCCGTCAGGGTCATGCCCCGCGCCTCCAGGAGCTCATCGAGGCGGCAGTGAATGCCGGTGGCGTCTTCGGCAGGCATCAGACCAGGCCCTCGGTATCTTTCTGCAGGCGGCCGCCGAATTGGAAGACCCCGGCGACCAGAATGAGCACCATGCCGGCCATCACCGGTCCGATGTCGAGGTTCCCCATGAAGATGATGCCGTCTTCCGCCGTCCGTTGGTTTGCCCCAATCGCTTCCGCAAGGCGGCTGCGGGCGATTTGATCGAGAACCTGGCCGACAGTTCCGGCCACAGCCAGGACTGCCCCGCAGCGGCCAATGATCCCCACCGAACCCGCGGTGAACAGGTTGTCTCCCCGCAGCCGGAACGCGAGCAGGAACAGGAGGGACAGCACAGCCAAAATGCTGACCTGGTTCAGCACCCCCGCCCATGCCAGCAGGGAGGCCTCAGAGGGAGGAAGCGCTGGGATGAACGCTTCAACGGACGTGAAATGTGCCTCCGCTCCGAGGCTCAGACCGGTCGGGCGCAGGGATCTGGTGGCAAGCGGAAGGGTGAGCGTCACAGGGCCCACAAAGGAGGCAATGACGCCGGAGACCGTCGCAGCCGTTGTGGCAACGGCCGCAATGGCTGCGACGATCATCACCGCCAAGGCGTCAGTGTTGGACACAACCCTCTTGCCGCCCGATGTTCTTCCGAAGGCGCGGTGTACTTGTTTCATGCCTCCCCAAAGATTATTGACTATCGATAATATCGATATTCAATAACCTAGAGGTGGTGTGGCCCGCCGTCAAGGGCCAACGCCCGCTACCGTGCATTGTTTTCCGCCTTACCAGGCCCTACCGTGAGAGGACCGTCAGGCGAACGCAGGTGTGGGTATGCGGACTATCTTCCGGTCTACGCGCTGCCTCCTCTTGTGTCTCGTTGCCGCCGGGATCATCGGCGGCGTCGCCACGCCGGAACCAGCCCCTCCCGACGGGCCGCCCACAAGTCCCGCGGTCCAGGAGCAGGCATATGCGGCGGTGGACTCCTTCCTGCAGGAGCAGATCGACCGCCTCGGAATTCCGGGCGCCGCCGTCGCCGTCGTCCGGGACGGCGTCCAGGTGCACTCCGCCGCGTTTGGCCGCGCCGACGACTCCGGGCGGCCGCTGACCGCCCAGACGCCGGTGTTGCTGGCCTCCACCAGCAAGTCACTCACGGCCATCGCCGTGATGCAGCAGGTGGAGGCCGGCCGGCTGCGGCTGGATGAGCCCGTACAGACGTATCTGCCCTGGTTCACGCTGGACGACAGCCGCTCGTCCGCGATCACGGTCCGGCACCTGCTCCACCAGGCCAGCGGCATGGCTTCGAAGGATACGGCCTTCGAAGGCTCAGACTCCCAGGACCCCGAGGCCCTTGAGGAAGGGGTGCGGGCCCTGTCGGACTCCCCTTTGGCCGGCACGCCAGGTGTTGCATTCGGCTATGCCAATGCAAACTTCAACATCCTGGGTCTCCTGGTGCAGACCGTCTCCGGCCAGCCGTTCGGGGACTACATGGAGCAGCACGTATTCGGACCATTGGAGATGGCCCACAGCCATCCGACCCGGGCTGCCGCACGCGCTGACGACGCGGCCGCCGGCTACTCGCGATGGTTCGGCTCGTTCTGGCTCCAGACCGACGTGCCTGCACCCACCACCGGGATGCCGTCCTCCACCATGTACGCCTCGGCCGAGGACCTCGGACATATGCTGACCGCACTGCTCGACGGCGGCCAGTACGGTGACGCCCGGATCCTCCAGCCCAACAGCGTGGCGGCGATGTTCGAGCCGCGCGTGCAGGTGGACGAGTCAAAGGGCTATGCCATGGGCTGGTTCACCCGGCCGCTGGTGGAGTCCGTGGATCCGGCGGCGCCTCCCGTCCCGGACTCAGACCTGCCGCGGCTCCTGGAACATCAGGGCGAATGGGGCAACAGCCACACCTACCTGGCCATGGTGCCGTCAGCCGGCCTCGGCGTCGCTTTGGTCATCAACGGAAACGACACAGCTGCCCCGTCTCGCCTGAAGGCCATCGACACCAACGTCCTGCGGATCCTCCACGGCCAGTCCCCGGTGCCCGCGGTGGTGCACGAGGACTGGCTGCAGCGCTACAGCTGGGCGGTCTCGCTGGCATTGCTGCTGGCGGAGCTGCTGAGCCTGTGGCTGGCCCTCCGGTTCCTGCTCCGGAGGCAAGCCCCGCAGAAGAAGCTCTGGGCTCCCGTGGCCTGGGCCGCCGTCGCCCTCGCCCTGGACGGGTTCGCCCTGTGGCTGTGCTTCCTCTACGCACCCGCGCGGTTCGACACAAGCCTGCCGGTCATCATCCGCCAGTTTCCCGACGTCGGTGTCTCGCTGGTGCCAGTGCTCGCGCTGGCCATCCTCTGGCCGGTCCCGCGGACGGTCTGGCTGCTCGCCAAGATCCTTGCAAGCGGGCGAGAGAGGGCCCGTTAGGGCGGCGCCGGCAGCCGCCCGGTTTCACGCAGTGAGGTCCCGGCGCCGGATCGAGTAGGCGGCCAAGGCCGCCAGGGCGCCTGCAATGACGGCCAGGGCCAGCGCCCCTGCGGGGTCGAAGGGTTCCACGGGCATGGCCGGGGAATGACGGAACGGGCTCAGGTCCTGCAGCCACAAGGGCAGCCCGAAGAGCTCCCCGAATTCGCCCAGGACCAGCCCGGCCGCAAGCATCCCCCACCCCAGCAAAGCGCTGAGCCGCGGCGCGGAAGCGAAGACCAGCGAGGCCGCTGCCAGGAATACCAGGGCAGCCGGAACGTGCGCCAGCGCAGCCGGAACCAGGGACACGGCGGGACCGTTGGATGTGCCCGAAAGTCCCAGGCCAAAAGCAGCGGCGACGCCGGCAGTTCCGGAAACAACCACCGCGGACAGCGCGGCGATGAACAGGTTCGCGCCGAGCCACCGGGACCGGGACAACGGCACGGAGAGCAGAAACTCCGCCCTGCCTTCCGCCTCCTCAGCGCGCATCCGCAGCACCGCCTGAATGCCCGCAGCCGCGGCGAAAACCCCTGCGATACCGAGCAGGGCCGTGACAAACACGTCGATCAGCCCCGCCTGGCCGCCGGGCACGAGGCGGGAAATGAGTTCCTTCAATGGCGCCACACTGGACACGGTCTCGGAAACCAGGGGGCCGAGCGCGCCGGCCACGGCACCCAGGGCCGCCGCCCCGATGCTCCAGCCGGCCAGCGTGGAGCGTTGCAGGCGCCAGGCGAGGCCCACGAATGACCTACCCCCGACTCCGGCCCGTTCCCTGCCGCTGCGCTGGGGCAGAAGGCTGGCGCCCACGTCCCGCCGTCGCCGGATCAGCATGGCAACTGCGCCCAGGACCAGCGCGGCAGCGAGAAGGACCAGCAGCGCGGACAGGTCCGGCGCGGTGAACGGCCGCGACCGCTGGCCCCAGCCGATGGGCGACAGCAGCGAAGGCCACGCACTGCTCACGTGCAGCAGGTCCGCCGACGGAGTTCCCAGTGCGTCACCAACACCACGGACCAGGTAGGCCGCCCCGACCAGGCCGGCCGCCGCGCCGTTCGCGCTCCTGCCCGAGGGCAGGACCTGGGCCATGAGCGCGGCAACGCCCACAAAGAAGATACCGACCGCCCCGACGGCGGCACCCGCCCCCGCAGCGCCGGAAACCGGCAGTCCGGCCGCGACGAAACCTGCGGCAGCAAACGCGGCCAGCAGCAGGTTTGCGACCCCGCCCAACAAAAGCGTCGCCGCCAGTGCCGCCGCCCGCGGAAGCGGAACCGAGCCCAGGAGTTCGGCCCGTCCGAGCTCTTCATCGGTCCGGGTGTGCCGCACCACCAGGAAAGTACTCATCAGTCCTGCCAGGACCGCCGTGAACGCAAAGCCCTGGAAGAATACGACAGCCCCCAGGCCGGTGCCGTCGGGAAGGCCGCGGAGGAAGAGGAAGGCAGGGTTCGATGCTGCCAGGGTGAGGATCGCAGCCTGTGCGGCCTCGTCACCGAACTGCGTGACCACCGCGCTGGAGGTCGCAAAGCCGAGCAGCGCGATGCCCAGGATCCAGACGGGCAGCGTCACCCGGTCCCGGCGTGCCTGGAACAGTGCCAGGCGCAGCACGCCGGACATCACCGCACCTCACTGCCGTCGCTGTCGCTGTAATGGCGCAGGAACAGTGACTCCAGCGACGGCGGTGCGGCTGTGAGTCCGCTGATGCCCGGCTCGGCGATGCCGGCCAGGACGGCACCGAGGTCGGCAGCGTCCGCCTCGAACTCGGCGGCGGCGCCGTCGACGCTGACCCCGTACGTGCCGGGCAGCGCCGCCAGCCGTGCCGGATCCGCCAGGCCGGTGACCCGGAAATGCGTCCGTTTGAGGTGCCGGAGTTCGCCCAGGGTCCCGGTCTCCACCGCGGTTCCGGACCGGATGATGGTGATCCGGTCACACAGCTGTTCGACCTCGCTGAGTATGTGGCTGGAGAGCAGGACTGTGGCCCCGTCCCTGCTGACGCGCCGGATCTGGTGGCGGAACACCGCATCCATCAGGGGGTCCAGGCCGGCGCTGGGCTCATCCAGCAAATACAGGCGGGCGGGGCGGGCAAATGCGGCGATCAGGGCGACCTTCTGCCGGTTGCCTTTTGAGTAGGTCCGGGCCTTTTTCCGCGGGTCGAACTCGAACTCCTCGATGAGTTGGGCTCGAAGCTTTGCGTCGGCGCCGCCGCGCAGGCCGGTGAGCAGATCGATGACTTCCCCGCCGGAAAGGTTCGGCCACAAACTCACATCTCCGGGGACGTAGGCGATGTCCTGATGGGTCCCGACGGGATCGGCCCAGGGATCCAGCCCGAACACCCGGGCCGTGCCGGCCGTCGGGCGGATGAGACCCAGGAGTATCCTCAGTGTGGTGGATTTGCCCGCACCGTTGGGGCCCAGGAATCCGTGGACTTCCCCGGCGGCGACGCTCAGGCCCAGGCCGTCCAGTGCCCGGGTCCTGCCAAAGTCTTTGACCAGGCCAAGAGTCTCAATGACAGGTTCTGCTGCTGCATTCACGAGCCGTCCGCTCCTCGGGTCATCACGTGAACGTCCGAGGCGGCCGCCGGGACGTTCCGCAGGCATTGCCTACGGGCCGACCAGGCTTCCCGGCTCTCCGATCCACAGCTTACAAGCACCTGATCGGGCGAGGAAGAGACCGCTGGCCCGCACCTTCCTGGTGAGGGGGTTTCGGTGTGTTCGGTAGTGTCAGGTCATGGACAGCGGCACTTTGGTCAATTTCCTTTGGGTTCTCCTCTTTGTGCTGGTGGGCGGAGTGTTTGCCGGCACGGAGTTGGCGCTGGTTTCCCTTCGCGAGAGCCAGGTCCGCCAGATCGAAAGAACGGGCACGCGCGGGACCCGGATAGCCGCTTTGGCGCGGAATCCCAACCGCTTCCTCTCAACAGTCCAGATCGGCGTGACGCTATCGGGCTTCTTCTCCGCCGCGTATGGTGCCGCCACGATTGCCCCGGATGTGGAGCCCCTTCTGGAGGCGGCGGGGTTGGGATCTTCGGCTGAACCTGTGGCCTTTATCGGCATGACGCTGCTGGTGGCTTATCTTTCGCTGGTGCTGGGTGAGCTGGTGCCCAAAAGACTTGCCATGCAAAGCGCTGTTGGCTTCACGAAGGTTCTGGCGCCCCCGCTGATCATCCTTTCGCAAATCATGCGGCCCGTCGTTTGGCTGCTGTCGGTTTCAACCAATGTGGTGGTCAGGCTCTTCGGCGGTGATCCCCACGCGAAGCAGGAGGGCGTCAGCTCGGAGGAACTCTGGGACATGGTCGTGGAGAGCGACACGCTGGAAGAACACAGTCGCAACATCCTGACGGACGTGTTCGGGGCCGGGGACCGTTCGCTGCAGGAAGTCATGCGGCCACGCACTGAGGTGACCTTTATCGACGGCACCATGACCATCGCGGCCGCACGCAGCATGGTCCGGGACGGTCCGTTTTCCAGGTATCCGGTGATCGGGAAGTCCCCGGATGACGTCCTGGGTTTTGTCCACCTCCGCGACCTGATGTCCAGGGAACACGCGTATGACGACGGGATGGTGAAGGACATTGTCCGCGAGATTCTTCCGCTGCCGGGCACGAACAGGGTGCTGCCTTCGCTGTCCCGCATGCGCCGGCTGGGGCATCACATCGCGCTGGTGGTTGACGAATACGGCGGCACGGACGGCATCGTGACGCTGGAGGATCTGCTGGAGGAACTGGTGGGTGAAATCTACGACGAGTACGACGCCGGGGCCGACCACGAGGACCGCATCAGCATCGCCAACGGGGCAGTGGACGTCGACGGCGGCCTGATCCTCCAGGAATTCGAGTCAGCCTCCGGCATCGCGCTGCCGGACGGCCACTATGAAACAGTGGCCGGGTTCGTCATGGACCGCCTCGGCCGCCTGCCGCAGGCAGGTGACCGGGTGGAGATATCCGGCCACGTGCTGACCGTCATCGCGATGGACCGGCTGCGCATCGCCCGGATCCGGGTGACGCCCGTCAGGGTAAAGCCCGACGACGGTTGAGCGGCCAGGGCGTTTAGGTCCGCCTTGGCCGCCCGTTCGGCTAGGCGCTGGTGGCGTCCTGCACTTCGCCCACCAGTTCCTCGATGATGTCCTCCAGGAAGAGCACGCCGGTGGTGTTGCCCTGGGCGTCGAAGACCCGGGCCACGTGGGCTCCGGTGCGGCGCATGGTGGCCAGCGCGTCCTCCAGTTCGCTGCCGCTGAAGGCCGACGCCAGGCGGCGGATCCGTTTCGCCGGCACAGGCTGGCTGAACTTCTCCGCGGATGTCAGGTCCATGACGTCCTTGAGGTGCAGGTAACCGGAAGGCGCGCCGTCTCCGTCGGTCAGGATGTAGCGGGAGTAGCCGTGCTGCGCCACGGCGCGCTGGATGTCCGCCGGCGTGGAGGATGCCGGAAGCAGGACCATCTCGGCGATGGGAACCTCCACGTCCGCCACGGTCTTGGAGGTGAATTCGAAGGCGGCGGTCAGGGTGCCGCTGGCATCATCGAGCATGCCGTCCCTGGTGGACTGCTCCACGATGTTCGCCACCTCGTCCAGGGTGTAGGCACTGGTGGCCTCATCCTTGGGCTCCACCCGGAACAGCCGGAGGATGGAGTTCGCGATCCCGTTCAGCGTCCAGATCACCGGCTTGAAGATGCGGGCAACCATGACCAGCGGCGGGGCCAGGATCAGGGCTGCGCGCGTCGGTACGGAGAACGAGATGTTTTTGGGCACCATCTCCCCCAGGACCACGTGCAGGAAGGTCACCAGCAGCAAGGCTGTGATGAAGGCGATGATTCCGATGGCCTCGCCGGAGAGCGACGTCAGGCCGAGTGGTATCTCCAGCAGGTGGTGGATGGCCGGTTCGGAGACGTTCAGGATCACCAGGGAGCAGACGGTGATGCCCAGTTGGCTGGTGGCGAGCATGAGCGTGGCGTGTTCCATGGCCCAGAGCGTGGTTTTCGCGGCCTTGCTGCCGGCCTCGGCCTTGGGCTCGATCTGGGAACGCCGGGCGGAGATGACGGCGAATTCGGCACCGACGAAGAAGGCGTTGACCACCAGGAGCACCACCAGCCAGATGATGCCGGGAAGGTATTCACTCATGGGTCAGCTCCTGCGTGAGGTTGTCGATGATCCGGTCGTGCGCGCTCTTGGACGGTTCCTGAGATTCATCCGGGGTGAAACGCAGGCGCTCCACATGGGTGCCCACGACCCGTTCAACACGCAGGATTCCGCCGTTCACGGTGACTTCATCGCCGAGTTCGGGGATGCGGTCCAGCTGGTCTGTGACGAAGCCGGCGAGGGTGTCGTACTCTTCGCCGTCGGGCACGGTGATGCCGGTCCTGTCCAGGAGTTCGTCGGGCCTCAGCGAAGCGTCGAACGTGATGGAGCGGCCGGTGCGGACCACACCGGTCCGAGCGCGGTCGTGTTCGTCCTCAAGCTCGCCGACGATTTCCTCCACTAGGTCCTCAAGGGTGACGATGCCGGCGGTTCCGCCGTGCTCGTCGGCGACGATGGCCACCTGGAGGCCTTGCTTGCGCAGCAGGACCAGCAGGGTATCTACGCCCATGGATTCGGGCACCCGAAGCGGGTCAATCATCAGCTGTGAGGCGGTCACGCTCGCTCGGTCTTCCAGGGCAACGGCGAACGCCTGCTTCAGGTGCAGGACACCCTGGACGTCGTCGCGGTCCCGGCCGATGACGGGGAATCGGGAGTATCCGGTGGAAGTGGCGAGGGCGACAATCTCCTCCGCGGTGTCATCTTCGTTCACCGCAGTCATCCGGACCCGGGGTGTCATCACGTCGGCCGCTGCGTGGTCTGAGAAGCGAAGCGTCCGGTGGAGCAGAACCGCGTGGTCCTGGTCCAGGACGCCCTCAAGCGCTGACCGGCGCACCAGGGAACTGAGCTCCTCGGCGCTGCGGGCCCCGGAGAGCTCTTCCTTCGGCTCGATCCCGAACGACCTGATGATCTTGTTGGCGGTGTTGTTGAACAGCAGAATGATGGGCTTGAACACCGCGGTGAAGAGGGCCTGGAACGGAATAACGACCTTGGCCGTCGCCAGCGGAAGCGCCAGGGCGAAGTTCTTAGGCACCAGCTCGCCAATCACCATGGAAAAGACGGTGGCGATGAAGATGCCCACCACAGCGCCTACCCCCGGCACAACGGCCTCAGGCAGGCCGGCGGCAAGGAACGGCCCGCGCAGCAGCGAACTGATGGCCGGTTCGAAGGTGTAGCCGGTAAGCAGGGTGGTCAGCGTAATACCCAGCTGCGCACTGGAAAGGTGCGTCGAGGTGATCTTCAGGGCCTTGATCGTCGGGCCCAGGCGCTTCTCGCCACGGGCCTGGCGGGCTTCCAGATCGTTACGGTCCAGGTTCACCAGCGCGAACTCGGAGGCGACAAACAACCCCGTGCCGACGGTGAGGATGAGACCGATCCCGATCATGATCCATTCATACATTCGGGCGCCCCTCTCCCGCGTTGGCCGGTAAACCGGTCAGAAGGTTGAGGGGCAAGGGCATATGTGAAGGAGGGTCATCCATAGTGCCATCAATTCTACCGGTTCCGGTTTACTGCTTTTACAGCGCGGTGCCGCCTCTAAGATGAGTCATGGACTTCGAGTCGGCGCTCTGGACGGTTGCAGGGGCCGGGCTGATATTGCTGATGCTCGCCGACGTCTTCCACACGCTCCTGTATCCGCACGGTTCCGGTCCTGTGGGCCGGACCATCATGCGGGGATTCTGGCTGGTGTCGAAAGGATTGCGGGGCAGTGGCTCCACCATCGCAGCACCATTGGCCATGGCCGCCGTCATCGGCGCCTGGGCAGGTTTGGCGGCAATCGGCTGGGCACTGCTGTACCTCCCCCATCTGCCGGGGGGCTTTGTTTACGGACCCGGGGTTCCCCAGCGCGGCGACTTTGCTGAAGCGCTCTACATCTCCCTTGTCAGTCTTTCCACCGTGGGCTTCGGTGACGTGGTGCCGGCGGATCCGATGCTCAGGCTTGCAGTGGCACTCCAAGCAGTCACCGGATTCGGGCTGTTAACGGCGACGGTCTCCTGGATTCTGCAGACCTACCCGGCCCTCAGCCGCCGCCGGGCACTGGCCCACCAGCTGAACCTTTTCAGGGAAGCTGCGGGACCAGCGGGCGTATCTTCACTGGATCCGCGACACGCGGCCGGGCTACTGGAAGCAATGGCCGGAAATGTGGCTTCAGTGAGCATAGACCTGCTTTCGTTCCACGAAACCTATTACTTCCACGAAGCTGCGCAGCGGGGATCCCTGCCAGCCACGGTTGCCTACGCCCACCGGCTGGCCTCCGAGGCCCAGGGCAGCGAAAGCTCCGAACTCCAGTTCGCTGGACGGATGCTGCATGCGGCGCTGGACGACCTCGCGGATGTGCTTCGAGGCAAGTTCGGCCATTCGGGATCAACGTCTTCCGCGGTATTCGACAGCTACGAGCTGCACCACAGGCGCCGGCGGCGGGAGGAACCGGGCAGATAGCCGGGACCGGTTCGCGTAGACTTGCTCGAAGGTGAGCCGGGAAGTCTGGTCGGCATGTGTACTTGTGGACCCAACGTTTAGGACCTTCATGAACGAGAATCGCCCTGCCCCTCCGCGCCCTTCCGTCCTCGGACGCGGGAGTTACTCCGAGGTACTTCGTGTCGGAGAGATCCTGCGGAAGGAAACGGTCGGCGGCATCCTGCTGGTAGCTGCCGCCGCCGTCGCCATTATCTGGGCCAACTCACCAGCTTCGGACAGCTACTTCGCGTTGCGCGACTTCAAGGTCGGCTACGAGCCCTGGCACCTTGAACTCAGCCTGGGGGCTTGGGCAGCGGACGGCCTTCTGGCGATCTTCTTTTTCCTCGTGGGTTTGGAGCTCAAACGGGAGTTCGTCGCCGGAGACCTCCGGCAGTTGAGTAAGTCCATCGTCCCGATCACAGCGGCAGCCGGGGGTGTGGTTGTTCCGGCAGTGATCTACACGGTGATCAACCTGACCAGCCCCGAGACCCTGCGCGGATGGGCCATTCCCACAGCCACGGACATCGCGTTTGCCGTCGCGGTTCTGGCGATCATCGGTTCACACCTCCCCAGCGCCCTGCGGATCTTCCTGCTGACCCTTGCCGTGGTGGATGACCTGTTGGCGATCAGCATCATCGCGCTGTTCTACTCCAGCGACATTGAGGTCTCCCCGCTGCTCTTCGCGCTGATCCCCCTGGCGGCCTATACCTTTCTGGCGCAGAAATACCGCCGGTTCTTTGGGACCAATCCCCTGGCTCCCTGGGTGATCCTGCTTCCCCTCGGAATGGTCGTTTGGGCGCTTGTGCACGCTTCCGGGATCCACGCCACGGTTGCCGGTGTCCTGCTTGGCTTCGCCGTTCCCGTCCTCCGTTCGCAAGCCAGCGGAGGACCGGGCGCCGGGCCGGGCCTGGCTGAGATCTTTGAACACCGCTTCAGGCCGATTTCGGCAGGCGTAGCGGTTCCCATCTTCGCGTTCTTCTCGGCCGGCGTAGCCGTTGGCGGGTGGGACGGCCTGATGTCCGCCCTGACTGATCCTGTTGCCCTGGGCATCATCGTTGCCCTTGTTGCAGGCAAGCCCATAGGCATTATGGGAATCACCTGGCTCCTGACGAAGGTGACCAGGGCGTCCCTGGACAAGTCGTTGAAGTGGATCGATGTCTTCGGGGTTTCGCTCCTCGCCGGGATCGGGTTTACCGTCTCCCTTCTCGTGGCCGAACTGAGCTTCGGTCCGAGCAGTGACCACGATGACCACGCCAAGGTGGCCATCCTCACGGCATCAGTGATAGCCGCACTCCTGGCGGCGGTAGTACTGAGCACCCGGAACCGCTACTACCGCGTTGCGGAAGCCGAAGAGAAAGTCGACGCCAACGACGACGGCATCCCGGACGTTTACCAGCACGACCAGCGCCCTTAAGCCCAGGCTTGGCCACGCACGCGTATGCAACTTGGCAGCGCCGACCCATCACTCGGGCGGCTGTACGGGCGGGTTCCCAGCCTCCTCTTCGACGAGGGTCTTGAGGTTTGTGAGTTCCTTGCGTGCTTCTGAACCGCTCAGGATGGCGCGTTTAATCAGCTTGCCAACGAGGCCCAGCCCACGGGGCCAGTGTGTTTTGGCGAGAAGCTGCATCTGAGTGCCGCCGGCTTCGGACAGAAGGCGCGTATCGACGTCGAACTTCAGTCCGAAGTAGGATCCACACTGAGTGTTCGAGGGTGCCCAGGTTGCCTCCTCATCTCCTGCGGGCCAAGCCCGCGCGGGCACCATGCTCGCGCGGGCTGCCGGCGGCCAGCGCCGACGTCGTACTGTTCCTACTTCCGCTGGGTGATGTTGAGGATGTTCCCCTCAGTGTCCAGGAACCAGGCGGCCTTCCCCCACTCACTGTCGGCAATGCCGTTCTCGGTCTTCAGCCCGGGCTGGTCGTAATCTTCGAAAACGACGCCACGGCCCCGAAGCTCCTCAACTTCGCGGTCGAAATCATCCGTGTCCCAGCCCATCTGGGTGTTCTTGGCCGTGCCGGCGTTGTCCGTCTGGTAGATCATGAAGCCAGTGCCGTTTGCGCACTGGTAGATCAGGGCCTCGTCCTCCATGGTCTGGGCCGGCTCGAGTCCCAGCTTGTCGCTGTAGAAGGCCTTCGCCCTGTTGATGTCCTTCGCGGGAAGGACAGCCATGACGGGTGCATTGTTGAGCATGATGATTTCCTCTGCGCTGAGATATGGCGTTGATGGCGATGCTCTCCCCCGGGTGCCGGCCCCGGAACGTGCTTGTCCGGTGCCGCGTGGCCGCCCGTTCCGCCGAGTGCCGGGGCGGCCACCTGGGACCCTGCGACGCCCCGCCAGCCTTCACGGCACGAGGGTCCCCGAAGCTTATGTGGCCATTATGGAACCGAATTGCGGCTACGGAAATAGGGGATTTCTACTGCCCGCGATGCGGGTCCAAGCCCTTCGCGTACGCCGCCTGCCCGACGTGCTGGAGGCAGTCGGCAATGGTGCTGACCAGCCGTACGCCGAGGGTGACGGGCGGGTCCCATCGGGTGTCGACGACGCGGTCCAGGTCGCCGTCGTCGAGCGTCTGCAGGAACGCGACGGTCTGCCGGTGGACCGCATCGTAGTACTCCAGCAGCAGCTCCGGGCTTGCCTTGACGGCGTCCACCTGTTCGGTGGAGTGGCCGTAGCCTGTGTCGCGGGCACGCAGGGGCAGGTCGAAACGGGCCACAAATCCCTGCGCCGTCCAAACCTGTTCGACGCCGGCGGCGGAGCCCACCTGTGCGTCCTCCACGCGGCCCAGGTGCCAGATCAGCCACGCGATTGAGTTCCCGGTGCCGGCCGGGCGGCGGACCAGCGACCCGTCGTCGAGCCCCTCAAGAATGGCTTCAACGGTCTCGCGGATCCGGCCAAAGGCGTCCAGCAGGAGTTCACTCGTTTTCATCGGGTCCCCTTTGAGCTCGGCCTGCTATTGGATCTCCGCGCTCGGCCAAGGAATCGTCAACGGTGCCCATGCCGGCCATTCTATTCCTGAGCATGCTGTTGACGGCTGCCGGCGCTTAGAGTTTCTGATTGCCGGGGGCGCCGCGGCTTGGGATACTTCCAGCACATACCACCTCCTCCAGGACTGAAGCCATGGACTACGTCAAAGACCCCCGCGTTGACCAGTACATCGACGCCCTTCCGGCCTGGCAGCAGGACATCTGCCACAGCATCCGGGACCTGGTCCACACCGCCGATCCCGACGTCGAGGAAACCATCAAACGAACCGTCCAGCCGTACTTCGTCCTGCAGGGCAACGTTATTGCCCTCCTCGCCGCGAAGGACCACGTCAACGTTTTCCTGTATGACGGCGGCATCACCCCGGATCCGCACAACATCATCACCGGCGGGCACGGCAACAAAACCGGCCGCACGATTGCGATCCACGAGGGTGATTCCGTGAATGAGGAAGCACTGGTGGAGCTGTTCCGGGCGATTATCGCCAACAACCGCGCCGGCGGCTGGCGAAAGCTCAAGCAGCCGGAGTAGGTGCAGGGCGTTTCAGTTCCACTGGCACCGAATGCCAATGGGCGTGCATATCGTCCGTCGCGGGGCACTTTGGCGCCGTGGGCGTCGCAAATGACGACGCGGCCGGCGTGTCCGTGTCGAAGTGCCCCGTTTTGGGGGCCCACTCCTCGCCACCGCCAGGCAGGACAGTGTGAGGTGCCGGACATTACTTGCCTCCCGCGCAGCCAGCCCCGCATAATGGTTAGCAGGGCTAATTAGCAGTGCTAACTATATGTGGGAGGACTCCGAAACCCCATGACCACCACCAAAGAGACGGATCAATCGTCCGCTGACAGCATCAAGCCGGACATCCTGGCGATCGACCTCAGGACTGCCGTGATGCGCACGTCCCGGCGGCTGCGCATTGAAGCCACCGGGGATGTCATCACGCCGGGCCAGTACACGGTACTTGCGCACCTCCGGAATGAATCCCAGACCCTGCGGGAATTGGCGGAACGTGAGCACGTGCAGGCGCCGTCCATGACGCGGATCGTCAATGCACTCACGGACCAGGGGTTTGCGTCCCGGTCGGCGCATCCCGAGGACGGCCGCCAGGTCCAAGTGAGCATTACTCCAGCCGGCGAGACGGTCCTGGCCGAGGCGCGCAGCCAGCGGACGGCATGGCTGGCCCAGCGTGTCGCCGGGCTCAGCGACGAGGACCGCCTCATCCTCAGCCGGGCCGCACGCATCATGCAGGAGATGAGCGCCAAATGAGCGCCATGTTCCGGGCACTCGAAAACCGCAATTACCGGATCTGGGCGGGCGGCGCGTTCGTCTCCAACATCGGCACCTGGATGCAGCGGATCGCGCAGGACTGGCTGGTACTGACGGTCCTCACCAACCACTCCGGCACCGCCGTCGGCATCACCACCGGGCTCCAGTTCCTCCCCAGCCTGCTCCTTGGCCCGTATGGGGGCGTCCTCGCGGACCGGTACAGCAAGCGCGTGATCCTGCTGTGGACGCAGGTTGCGATGGGTCTCTGCGGGCTCGCCATCGGACTCCTGGTGGTGACGGGCAGCGCCCAGCTGTGGCATGCCTATGTGGCCGCGCTGTGCCTGGGACTGGCCAGCGCGATTGATGCGCCGGCCCGCCAGGCCTTCGTGTCCGAACTTGTGGGGCGGGAACACGTCACCAACGCAGTTTCCCTGAACTCCGCGTCCTTCAACACCGCCCGGCTCACCGGCCCCGCGATCGCCGGCGTGCTGATCGCCTGGGTGGGGACCGGACCGGTCTTCCTGCTCAATGCACTGAGCTTTGCCGGCGTCATCATCTCGCTGCCGCGGATCCGCACTTCTGAATTGAGCCTGGCCACGCCGGCAAGTCGCAGCAAGCACCCGGTGATGGACGGCCTGGGCTACGTGCGGCAGCGGCCGGACCTTGTGCTCATCCTCGTGATGGTGAGTGTCATCGGGGCCTTCGGCATGAACTTCGCCATCACCAATGCCCTGATGGCAACCGTGGAGTTCCAGGCGGGGCCCGGGGAATTCGGGCTTCTGGGCTCCATCATGGCCGTCGGGACGCTCGCCGGCGCCCTGCTTGCCGCCCGCAGGTCAGGCCCGCGGCTGCGTTTCCTCCTGGGCGGGGCCCTCGGAGCGGGTTTCTTTTCGCTGCTGGCCAGCGTGTCGCCGTCGTTCTGGCTCTATGCCGCCGTGCTGATCCCGGTGGGCCTGGCCACGATCACGTTCCTGAACAGCTGCAATACGAGCATCCAGCTGTCAGTGGAGCCGCAGTTCCGCGGCCGGGTGCTTGCCCTGTACCTCGCTATCCTGCAGGGCGGGACCGCCCTGGGGGCGCCGCTGCTGGGGTGGATCGGCACCGAATTCGGTGCCCGCTGGTCGGTGGCCACAGCTGGGGGCATCGTGCTGCTGACCGGGCTGTGCGCGGTCATCGCCGTCAACCGCCGCAGTCCGTTGACCTTCCGGCAGCAGGTGCGCACAGCGTTTCCTGGAAGGCGCGCCGCGGCCTAAGCACCCAGCAAGTGAGCGACCCGCGTGGCGGTCTCCGCCATCTGCGCCTGGTCGTCGTTGCGCGAACGTACACTTGTGGCCCTCGCTCAAGCGCGAACGTACACTTGTGGCCCCCGCACAAGCGCGAACGTACACTTGTGGCCTCGCCGCAGGGCCACAACTGTACGTTCGCGCAAGGGGGTTAGGCCTGGACGCGCTGGCGGTAGATCCTTGGCGTTTCACCGGCGTCGTTGAGGAAGTGCCGGTTGAAGTTGGAGAGGTTGGAGAAGCCCACTTCGTAGCAGATCTCGGAGATGGCCTTGTCGCTGCGCTCCAGCAGCCGCCGCGCGTGGGCAAGGCGCAGCTTGCGAACCAGGTCGCTGAAGTTCTGCCCGGTGGCCCGCTTGAAGTACTTCGAGAACGTCGGATCCGGCATCCCCACCAGGGCAGCGGCCTCGGACATCTTGACGCTGCCGGCATGGTTGCTGAACACATACTCCAGGACAATGTCGACGACGGCGGCCGCCTGGCCATCCAGCTGCGGTCTGAACCATTCCTCGGCAAGGTAGCGCCGTTCCTCCTGGGGTGCCCGCGTCAGGATCCCGAACAGGGCAAACAGGTGCTGGAGCCGCTCCAGCCCGGCGGTGGCGCCCATCGCCTCGATGGCTGCGGCCGCCGTCTCCGCTGAGCGCCCCAGGAACTCGATCCCCCGCGCCGACTGTTCCAGCAGCGGCATCACTTCGGCCAACTCCGGGACCAGGGAAGCCGCTTGCTCCACCCACTTCCCGTCGAACTGGATGACGGCATCCCGGTTCTCCAGCACTTCGCCTGGCTCCAGGTCACTGACCCAGTCGTGCGGCAGCCCCGATCCAACCAGTGAGACGTGGCCGGCCTCGAACGTGCCAATATGGTCTCCGACGATGAACTTCCCGGTGCCCTTGCGGATGAGGTGGATCTCGTACTCGGGGTGGTAATTCCACCGTGCCACGGGGCTGGGGTAACTGTGCTCAACCCACCGGACCGAGTGGTCGGGATCAGGCGGGATGACTTCCCTGTTGGCCCGCATCCCCAGGAGCCTTTCGGCCAGCCTCGCCGTTGCTCCGTCGGCAGTGTCCGCGGCTGTCATGGGGTTCTCCGTACGTT
Source organism: Arthrobacter sp. B6 (assembly GCF_001663775.1). Classification (GTDB taxonomy): domain Bacteria; phylum Actinomycetota; class Actinomycetes; order Actinomycetales; family Micrococcaceae; genus Arthrobacter. Next base: position 1,439,687 of record NZ_KV467168.1, read on the forward strand.
CGGGTGCTTATGAAATCTAGACAGCACCTCAGGGTTTTCTCCCAGGGTAGCGCCTGCCACACGGAACGGCAGCGGAAAATTAGTATCAGAAACTGGCAACCAGGGCGCTAGTTGCGCCCTATCCCACAGGCCTAATGTTGAGGAACATCAACGAGGCACATCGGAATTCCCGTTCACTTGCCTCGCCCCGGTCCGGTACGTCGACGCAGCAGTCGAGGTGCGGTGACTGTGCACCCCTGAAGAACAAAGGAGTCCTTAATGCGCCCCAAAATGCGTGCTGCGACCCTGGCCGCCGGCGCTTTGTGCGTCGCGCTGAGCGCCTCGGCCTGTGCCGGTGCCGGCGGAGGCAATTCCGCCGGAGACCCGAACAGCATCAATGTCCTGATGGTGAACAACCCCCAGATGGAGGACCTCCAGCGGCTCACCGCGGACAACTTCACCAAGGAAACCGGCATCAGGGTCAACTACACGATCCTCCCTGAGAACGACGTCAGGGCCAAGATCAGCCAGGAATTCTCCAGCCAAGCCGGCCAGTACGATGTTGCCTCGCTGTCCAACTACGAGATCCCGTTCTACTCGGCCAACGGCTGGCTCGCGCCGCTGCACGACGTGGCCCAGGACCCTGATTTTGACCAGGACGACATCCTCCCTGCCTACACTGCGTCACTCACTGGTACGGACGGCAAGCTCTACGGCGAACCGTTCTACGGCGAGTCCTCGTTCCTGATGTACCGCAAGGACATCCTGGAAGCCAAGGGCCTCACCATGCCGGAGAAGCCCACGTGGGACGAGGTGGCCGAGATCGCCGCCCAGGCCGACGGCGCGGCGCCCGGCATGAAGGGCATCTGCCTCCGTGGCCAGCCGGGCTGGGGCCAGGTCTTCGCTCCTCTTACCACCGTGGTCAACACCTACGGCGGCACCTGGTTCGACAAGGACTGGAACGCGCAGGTCAACTCCCCGGAATTCACCGCAGCGGTCGAATTCTACACCAAGCTAGTCCGCGAGCACGGGGAAGCAGGAGCCGCGCAGGCAGGCTTCACCGAGTGCCTGAACAACATGAGCCAAAGCAAAGTGGCCATGTGGTACGACGCCACGTCTGCCGCCGGCGCCCTGGAAGCCGAGGACTCCCCGGTGAAGGGCAAGATCGGCTACGCCCAGGCTCCGGTGAAGGAAACCAAGTCCTCCGGGTGGCTGTGGACCTGGTCCTGGGCTGTTCAGGCAGCCTCAAAGAAGCAGGATGCTGCCGCGAAATTCATCTCCTGGGCCAGCTCGAAGGAGTACGAGGAACTCGTGGCCTCAAAGCTCGGCTGGGCGAAGGTTCCTTCCGGCAAGCGGATCTCCACCTACGCGAATGCCGAATTCCAGAAGGCGGCGCCGTTCTTCGAAGCCGAACGGTTCGCCATTGAGAACGCCGCCCCGAAGAATCCGGGCGTGCAGGAACGTCCCGCCGTCGGAATCCAGTTTGTGGGCATCCCCGAGTTCGCCGCACTGGGCACCAACGTCTCCCAGGGTGTCAGCTCCGCCATCGCAGGCCAGGGCACCGTTGCCGATGCGCTGGCCAAGGGCCAGGAAGCGGCCCAAAAAATCGGCAACAGGTACAAGTAGCAACGACCGAATCGCAGGAGAACATCATGACTACCGCAACGGCGCGCATCTCCCGCCCGGGACGCAATGCAGCCAAACCTTCACGAGATGCCGAGTCGCGCGAACGCGCCCTGGCCTGGGCACGGCGCGCACCGCTGCTTCCCGCCCTGGTCTTCCTTATCCTGGTCACCCAGCTCCCGTTCGTGGTGACGCTGATTATCTCGTTCCTGAACTGGAACAGCCTCAGCCCTGACAAGACTGCATTCGCCGGCCTGGAGAACTACGCGACCGTCCTCACCGACCCGGACCTGCGCCAGGCAATCTTCACCACCATCCTGCTCACCGTCTCCGTAGTGCTGATCAGCCTCCTCATCGGACTGGGCCTGGCCCTGCTGCTGGACAAGAAATTCATCGGCCGCGGACTGGCCCGCACCCTGCTAATTGCACCCTTCCTGGTGGTACCCGTAGCAGCGGCCCTGATCTGGAAGCACGCCCTGCTCAACCCCACCTACGGGCTGATCAACGGCGTCCTCACCTGGATATGGTCACTGTTCGGCAGCCCCACGGCGCCGCAACTGGACCTGCTCTCACAGGCTCCAATGATGGCTGTAATACTCTCCTTGGTGTGGCAGTGGACGCCGTTCATGATGCTCATCCTGCTGGCTGGCCTGCAGTCCCGCCCCATGGACACCGTGGAAGCTGCCCAGATGGACGGCGCCACGCCCTGGGCGATCTTCCGGCACCTGACCCTGCCGCATCTGCGCCAGTACCTGGAGCTGGGCGGCCTGCTCGGAGCCATCTACATCGTGCAGAATTTCGACGCCGTCTTCACCCTCACCGCAGGCGGACTGGGCACTGCCAACCTGCCCTACGCGATCTACCAGACGTTCTACTTCGCCAATGAATACGGCCTGGCATCCGCCGCCGGCGTCGTGGTGGTCGTCGGCACCATCATCGTGGCCACCTTTGCCCTCCGCACCGTCTTTTCGCTCTTCAAGAAGGAGGCAGCTCGATGAGCACCCTCACTCCTGCCGCACCCAGCAAGACAACCCCCGCCCGTGCCACGTCAACCACCGGATCACTCCGGCGCGGCAAGTCACGCATGGATCCGACCCGCAACAACACCGCCGCCGGCATCGCGGCCTGGCTGCTCGCACTCCTCTTCGCGGTCCCGGTCCTGTGGATGATCCTCACCTCGTTCCACTCCGAGACCGACGCCGCAACCAACCCGCCCTCCTTGGCCGCGAACCTCACCCTGGACGCATACCGGGAATTCTTCGGCCAAACATCCGGCGTCAGCCCGTGGCCGGCACTGATCAACTCAGCCACCGCATCGATCCTGTCTACGGTCCTCGTGCTGCTCCTGGCCTTCCCGGCCGCCTACGCGCTCTCCATCCGGCCGGTGAAGAGGTGGACGGACGTAATGTTCTTCTTCCTTTCCACCAAAATGATGCCCGTCGTGGCAGCCATCCTGCCGCTCTACCTCTTCGCCAGAACCGTGGGGGCACTGGACAACATCTGGTTTCTGATCCTGATGTACACGTCCATGAACCTGCCCATCGCCGTATGGATGATGCGCTCATTCCTGGCCGAAGTGCCGGAAGAAATGCTGGAGGCAGCCCAAATCGACGGCGCCAACCTCCTGCTCATCCTCCGCAAAATCATCGCGCCCGTGGCCATGCCAGGCATCGCCGCCACCGCCCTGATCTGCTTCATCTTCAGCTGGAACGAACTGCTCCTTGCCCGCGTCCTCACCGGCGTCGTGGCAGGCACTGCCCCCGTCTTCCTGACGGGTTTCGTCTCGGGGCAGGGACTGTTCCTGGCGAAGGTCTGCGCGGCCGCCGTCGTCATCTCCCTGCCGGTGCTGTTCGCAGGTTTCGCCGCCCAGGACAAGCTCGTCCAGGGCCTCTCCCTCGGCGCCGTGAAATAACCCGGCCCGCTCCACTCTTCAAAGGAACACTTCAATGACAACATCTACCGCCCAGGTCCTCCCCCTGGTACACCCCGACCTGCCGGCAACCATGCGCGCCTCCGTCCTCAAACGTCAGGGCGACATGGCGATGGAAACCCTGCCCCTGCCCACGCTCGACGCCGACCAGGTCCTGGTCCAGGTGGCCGCCGTAGGAGTCTGCGGCAGCGACGTCCACTACTACGAACACGGCAGGATCGGCGACTATGTGGTGGACCACCCGCTGATCCTGGGCCACGAACTCTCCGGCCGGATCGCCGCCGTCGGAAGCGCAGTTGACTCTTCCCGCATCGGCAACCGCGTCGCCGTCGAACCCCAGCGCCCCTGCCGCACATGCAAACAGTGCAAAGCCGGCCGCTACAACCTCTGCCCGGACGTCGAGTTCTACGCCACCCCGCCGATCGACGGCGCCTTCGCCGAATACGTCACCATCCAGTCTGACTTCGCGTACGACATCCCGGACAGCGTCAGCGACGAGGCAGCCGCCCTCATCGAACCGCTTTCGGTGGGTCTCTGGGCCTGCGAGCGCGCGGAGATCAAACCGGGCAGCAGGGTCCTGATCGCCGGCGCCGGTCCGATCGGCATCATCGCCGCCCAGGCCGCCCGGGCATTCGGCGCCACGGAAATCTTCATTAGCGACATCGCCGAGGACCGGCTCGCGTTCGCCCTGGAACACGGGGCAACGCACGCGCTCCACGCCGGGACGGACGGTATGGAAGGGCTCGACGTCGATGCGTTCATTGACGCGTCCGGCGCACCGCAGGCGGTCCGTTCCGGAATCAAGGCCGTCGGGCCGGCCGGGCGGGTCATCCTCGTCGGGCTCGGGGCGGACGACGTCGAACTCCCCGTCTCCTTCATCCAGAACCGGGAGATCTGGCTCTCCGGAGTGTTCCGCTACACCAACACCTGGCCGCTGGCCATCCAACTGATCGCCGACGGGAAAGTGGACCTCGACATCCTGGTCACCGGCAAGTACGCCCTCGCCGAATCCGAAGCAGCGCTCAAAGCCGGCAAACAGCCCCGCCAGCTCAAAGCCGTGGTCTATCCGGGCCGATGACCATGATCACCGTAATCGGAGAATCCCTCGTCGATACCATCCGAGATCCGCAGATGGCTGCTCCCACACAGACACATCCGGGCGGCAGCCCGCTGAACGTCGCCGTCGGCTGCGCCCGGCGGGGGCCAACCCGCCCACCTCTGCCGAACTGGGTTCCCTGACCGGATTCCTCACCGCAGCGTAGGGGGAGACAAGCAGTAAGAGGGGCGGGCGCGGAACCTCACCCCGGCGCGAACGTACACTTGTGGCCCTCGTTCAAGCGCGAACGTACACTTGTGGCCCTCGCCGCAGGGCCACAAGTGTACGTTCGCGCCAACAAGCCTCAGGATTTGGCTGCGCGGATGGCCCGGCGGATGGCGGCGCCGAGGACCGAGACCAGAGGAACCAGGCACACCAGCGTGACGACGGTGTTGGGCCGGAACGCGACGTCGCCGCCGACGTTCCGGTAAACGCCCAGCGGCAGGACCATGCCGCCGCCCCCTCCGCCCGATGCGCCGTCGTCGCCCTCGTTGCCGCCGCCGAAGCCGAAGGAGACGAGAGCCACCGGAATGACCTCCTGCCCGCCCAGCTGGACGGGGGTGCCGTACGCCCTGGTGACGCCGACGTTCTTGAACGTGTCCACAAGGTTCGAAAAAGTATCAGCCATGCCACAACCGTAGGCCCGGACGCGTCCGGACCGCCAGAGCTCCCAACTTGCCGAACCTGTCGATTATCGATACTATCCAACTGTAAATCGACACCCTAGGAGACCTCATGGGAAAGCTCACCGTCCTGGCGTTACGCATCGTGATTGCGATGGTGCTTGCCGGCTCATTGTTCGTGCAGGTGTGGATGGTGCCGCTGATCTCGGCAGACCTCGTTGAGGCGGGCGCACCCGATGGCCCACGTGTTGCGTTGCTGGCCATCATCGTCCTGGGAATCGTGTGCGTTCAGGTCACCGCAGTGTGCGTGTGGCGGCTCCTCACCCTGGTGCGCCGCGGAACGGTTTTCTCCCACGGGGCCTTCCGGTACGTGGACATTATCTTCGGCGCGATCGCCTGTGCCTCACTGCTCATGTTCGGGATCGCGGTCATCCTGGCGCCCGGCGAAACCGCGCCCGGCATCGTGGGCCTGGTCTGCGGAGCGTCCCTCATGATCGCCGGCGTTGCACTGATCGTCCTGGTGATGCGCACGCTGCTGGCCCAGGCCGTTGCCCGCGACGCCGAAGCGAAGCACCTGCGCAGCGAACTCGACGAGGTGATCTGATGCCGATCGTCGTCGACATCGATGTGATGCTGGCCAAGCGGAAGATGCCCGTGGGCACCCTCGCCGACCGGGTGGGTATCACGCCCGCCAACCTTGCGGTCCTCAAGAACGGGCGGGCCAAGGCGGTGCGCTTCACCACGCTGCAGGCACTGTGCGAGGTGCTGGAATGCCAGCCCGGCGACCTGCTGCGCTGGGAGCCGGATGATCCCGCCTCCCGCGGAACGGACGACGGCGGGCGGCCGCTTTCCGAGTTCGGCTAACCAGCGTGCGGCGCGGGATAATGGACGTATGACGGACCAGGACCATGAGCTGTGGGATGAGTTCGACAGGCTCAAGCCCGCTGCCCGCGACCGCGTGGAGGGCTACCCCGGCGGAGAGCCCATTGGCTTTGGCTTCCGCACGGGCGTGCGAAGCGCGAGGGTGGCCCTTGGTTTCGCCGTGTACGCGCTGGTCCTTGGAACCGTCCTGGTCCTGCTGGGGGTCATCTACTTCATCAGCGAAAGCCAGTGGCTGATGCTCGGAGTGATGGCGTTGATCGAAGCCGGCTTCATCCTTGCTTTCCTGAGGCTGGTCCGCCAGGCACGCAACCGGCGCTCCCTCCAATAGCGCCCTTGTTGATCGATGAGGGTCAGCTCCGGCTATTCGACAACATCCCGGTCACTCTTGGCCCACATCGCCAGTCAGCCCGGGGGTAGGCCCGGAATCTGCTTCAGCTGGCGAAGCTGCAGCCACCTGGTGGGGGCCTGGTTCAATGTCCCTGTAGCGGCGGGCTGCCGGCTCCCATGAATCGCTGATGGCGTAAGCAGCAGGGCTGACAGGCGTGGATGCTTCCATTGGGCAAATTCCTAACATGTAGCGGCGCGTCCGAACCTTGTCGGAGCACCATCTGCGTCAAGCATTCAGAGATGTTTGCTTGACCCCCAAATCGGACATGGCAATAAGAGTAAACGCCGCCGCAACTGGGCGTCAACCTTTGCTGCAAGGAATACGTCTTGTTTACAACCGTTTTGGGTTGCCGCGTCCACCGGGCGGGCATTGGAAGGCACTTTAGGCCCTCAGGCGGGCCCTTGAGTCAGGGTTCCTTCGTTCGAGATTACGGCCTGGGAACTGGACCGGTGGACGCCCTCAGGACGAGGTCAGACTCGAGCAACACCTCGGACGGTCCGCTGAATTCGCCGGAGATATCGGTGATGAGCGCCTGAACCGCGGCATGGGCAATCGCGCCCACGGGTTGACGAAGGGTGGTGAGCGGCGGATCCGTAAGCGCCATCAGTGGAGAGTCGTCGAATCCGATCACAGAGACATCCTCCGGCACGCGCAGGCCGGCGGCGCGGGCGGCCCTCACGGCTCCCAGCGCCATAAGGTCGGAGGCGCAGACTAGGGCGGTGTGCCCTGTCCTCAGCAACTCGGAAGCCGAGCTCTGGCCACCTTCGATGGTGAACATGCTGGTGGCTATGTGCGACTCAACGTCCTGTTCGTTCAGGAGCTCATCCAGGGCAGTGCGGAAGCCGTCGATTTTGTTGCGGCTGGGCAGGAAGCGGTGCGGGCCAATCGATAAGCCGATCTTGGTATGTCCCAGCGAGGCCAGATACTGAACGGCATCAAAGATGGCCTTCGCGTCATTATTTGCAACCGACGTTGCGTCAAGTTCCGGCCTGCTGCCGTTGATGAGCACGTAGGAAAGCCCACGGCCCTGGAGGCGGTGGTAGCGCTCCATGTTGGCCTGTCCGTCCGCATGCGCCCCGCAGATGAACACAATCCCTGCCGACCCCTGCTTAATCAGCAGGTCGATATATTCGTCCTCTGACCGTCCGCCGCCAGGAAGGGCGCACAGGACCGGAATGAAGTCTTCTTGCGAGAGCAGGGATACCACGCCCTGCGCCAGGGCGGTGAATATCGGGTTGATGAGGTCTGCGACGATCACGCCAACTTGGCCTTTGGTGGTGCCCGCGCCGCGGTCAGAGCGCTCGTAGCCCAAATCATCCATCGCCGTGAGAACCGACTGCCGCACTTGGCGGGAGACCCCGTTTCGACCGTTCAGCACCCGGGACACCGTGGCTACGCTGACACCCACATGCTTAGCGAGGTCTTCAAGGCGTGGCCGCTCCGGGGCGCCGCTGCCCTTCTGCGCGACGGCGTTTTTCATGGCTGCTCCTGATCTGGACGGATCGTAGTACGCCCAGTATAGGCAGACCTCGCGCGACCTATTTACAAAAACACGACGTAAGATTTACGCAAATCCTTGACGTGCCTGTCCTCACATTTCTATCGTTGACGGACCCACAGCTCACCAATGATGCCGGTCTGGGTCATTTCACGGAAGGTTTCCCATGGTTCTTCGAACCTCTTTACACGGTTCACGCCGCAAGGCCTACCTATCAGCCATAGCAGCCGCGGGTATGGCTCCCCTTGTTCTGGGAGGACTGGCGGGCCCTGCCCTCGCGGACCACACCCCGGCCCCGACCAGCGTCACCGTGGTCGGTTCCCTGCAGTCCGAACTCGGCTGCCCCGGCGACTGGCAGCCTGAATGTGGCGCCACCACGCTCCAGCCTGTGGCCGGTTCACCCGGCCTCTATCAAGGGACCTTTCATGTCCCCGCCGGTGGATACGAGTTCAAAATCGCACTCAACAATTCATGGGAAGAAAACTATGGAGCGGCCGGGGCCACAGGCGGGGCAAATCTAGCCCTGACAGCACCGGGTGGATCGGTGACCTTTTTCTACGACCACAACACGCACCTGATCACCGATAACCTGCCGGACGCCGTGGGCAATGTGGCCGGCGCCCACTGGCTCAGCAGCAACACGATCGCGTGGAAGGGTTCCACGGAAGCCGCAGCGAGCTACCGGCTTTACACCGCAGCGGATGGCGGAATCACAATCTCGGGTACTCAGCTCAGCGGTGGAGAACCCATCGAGCTCAGCCGTCAGGCCGCTGGCCTCAGCGGCGAGCTGGCGTCACGCTTCCCGCACCTTGCCGGCTTTCCAGTCCTGACCATTCCTGACGGGGACGCGGGCCGTGCCAAAGAACTGCTGAAGGGGCAGGTGGTCCTCGCGGCCCTGGACGCCTCCGGTAACGTCGTCGCGACGAGCGGGGTGCAGACGCCCGGTGTCCTCGACAACGTGTATCCCGGCGCTCTTCAGCGCGAGCTTGGGCTGCGCTGGAAGGGCCAGAAACCTCAGCTTGCGCTCTGGGCGCCGACTGCGCGGAGCGTCCAGGTCAAGGTTTACGCCAACGGAGCCAGCGGTGAGCCGAGCGCCGCTGTCCCGCTGACGCTGGACAAAGACGGCGTCTGGACAGTCGAAGGAGACAAGGGCTGGAAAGGCTCCTACTACGTGTATGAGGTTGAGGTTTACGTTCCCGAAACCGGGAGAGTCGAACGCAACACGGTGACCGACCCCTACAGCCTGGGGCTTTCAACAAATTCCGAGCGCAGCTTCTTCCTCGACCCGGACGACAAGGCCCAGGCCCCCGACGGGTGGAACAAGATCTCCAAACCCGCGCTGGCCCAGCCTGAGGACCTGTCCATCTACGAACTCCACGTTCGGGACTTTTCCATCGGTGACCGGAGCGTCCCTGCGCATCACCGGGGCACGTACAAGGCCTTCACGGATGCCGGCAGCAACGGAATGAAGCGTCTCAAAGAACAGATCAGCGCCGGTATCAACGCAGTTCACCTCCTGCCCGTCAACGACATCGCGACCATAGAGGAACGGCGATCGTTGCACCAGGACCCGGCCTGCGATCTGCCGTCCCTGCCTCCCGCGAGCGAGGAGCAGCAGGAATGTGTTGCCGCGATAGCGGCTAAGGATGGCTTCAACTGGGGCTACGACCCACTGCACTACACGACACCAGAGGGGTCCTACTCGACGAACCCCGAGGGCGCCACCCGCACCGTCGAGTTCCGGGAAATGGTCGCGGCCCTGAACGACGCCGGGGCACGTGTGATCCAGGACGTTGTCTACAACCACACCTCCGGTGCTGGGCAGAACTCCGCGCACAACCTGGACCGCATTGTTCCCGGTTACTACCACCGGCTTAACCCGGACACCGGCACTGTGGAATCCTCCACCTGCTGCGCCAACACTGCCACCGAGAACGGCATGATGGGCAAGCTCATGACAGACTCCCTGGTGACCCTCGCCAAGACCTACAAACTCGATGGTTTCCGCTTTGACCTCATGGGCCACCACTCCAAGCAGAACATCCTGGACGTCCGGGCCGCCCTGGACAAACTCACACTGCACAAAGACGGCGTGGATGGGAAGAACATCTACCTGTACGGCGAAGGCTGGGAATTCGGTGAGGTCGCCAACGACGCAAGGTTTGTCCAGGCAACCCAGGCGAACATGGCCGGAACCGGGATCGGCAGCTTCAACGACAGGCTCCGCGACGCTGTGCGAGGCGGCACGCCGTTCGATGACGACCCCCGCATCCAAGGCTTCGCCACCGGACTGTTCACTGACCCCAACGACTCAGCCGCCAACGGAACACCGGAGCAGCAGCGCGAAACCCTGCTGCTGGCACAGGACCAGCTCAAGGTTGGACTGACAGGCAACCTGGCCGACTACACCTTCACGGACCGTACCGGTGCGACCGCCAAGGGTTCCGACATCCTCTACAACGGGCAGCCGGTTGGATACACCAACGATCCACAGGAAGCCATCACGTACGTCGAGGCCCACGACAACGAAACCCTGTTCGACGCACTGGCCTTCAAATTGCCCCAGGGCACCAGCATGGCCGACAGGATCCGTATGCAATACCTTGCCTTGGGCACCACCGCGCTCGGGCAGGGCTTGTCGTTCTGGCACGCAGGAGCGGAAGCCCTGCGCAGTAAGTCCCTGGATCGGAACAGCTATGACTCAGGCGACTGGTTCAACGTCCTTGACCACACCGACGCAACCAACGGCTTCGCTCGGGGCCTGCCGCCTGTGGTCGATAACGGGGACAAGTACCCGTTCATGAAGCCGCTGCTCGAAGACCCGGCACTCAAGCCCGGGACGGCAGACATGGCCGCCGCCCGGGCCGGCGCCGCCGAACTGCAACAGCTCAGGAAGAGCAGTCCCCTGTTCCGCCTTGGCACCGCAGCGCTCGTCCAGCAGAAGGTCTCCTTCCCCACTGGAGGACCAACGCAGACCCCCGGAGTCGTAGTCATGAACATCGACGACACCGCCGGTCCGGACGTGGACCCCAAGCTCAAGGGCCTGGTTGTCATCTTCAATGCCTCCGACGAAGCAACAACACAGAATGTCGCGGGTACTGAGGGGAAGAGCTACTCGCTCCACCCTGTCCAGGCAGGCGGTAAGGACCCCGTCGTGAAGACCGCCACGCACGATACGGCCTCTGGAACGTTCACTGTTCCAGCCCGCACGGTTGCGGTCTTCGAAGCCAAGTAAACCCACCTCTCCCCCCGTGGAGCGCAGGCCAGGCCACGCGCTCCACGGGCGACGCGCCTCCTACTCGGGACACGGTTCATGGCTTCGGTGGAGGGGTTGACCGGACCATCCGGAATTCCGGCAGGCTTTCCCACTCAGGCGGAAGCTGCCCGCATTTTCCGTCGGGCCGGAATCCGTGTTTGAGATAGAAGGCCACCGCCCGGGGACTGCCCTCAACCACCCAGAGGTAGGCCGGGGACTCCCCAATAGCTGCGCGCATCAGGGCCGCCCCAAGTCCGGTGCCGTGCGTCCTTTTGAGCGTGTAGATCGAATACAGTTCAAGCTCTTCGGGGCCGTCCTCGTCGCGGCCCGGACCGGCGTCGGCCAATCCCACCACTTCGCCGTCGGCGTCCAGGGCAATGATCCGCGGGTCCGGGACATCCAGGTGGGGCCGACGCCGTTCCACACGCTCGGGGATATTGGCCCGGCGTGCACGGAAGAACTCCTTGGACAGCAGGTGCGGGTAACACTCCTCATGTGCCAGCGTGTGCATCCCCACCACCGCCTCGGCGTCCTCGGGAGTGGCCCGGCGAAGCTGATAGTCCATCTTCCCCAGACTAATCTTTGACCCAGCCGACTTTGTGGAGCCAGCCGGTCAGGATGGGCAGGACCACCGAACTGTGCATCGCGCCGAGATGGTCGAGTCCGGGAAGGACCTGCACATCCCAGCCGGCGGCGACGAGTGCCTCCTGGTGTCTGGCCAGGGGTTCACCGATCAGCACCTGGACGCCGCCCCATTGCGGGCTGTAGTCGATCTGGTCGTCGGCCCCGGCGAACGCGAGCCGCGGCAGGTCACGCGGAACTTCGGCGACGGAGTCGTCGAAGTCCTGGAGTGCTTCGTAGAGGGTGACGAACTGGAGTGTTTGGGCTTCGGTGGTCTGGACGGCGGCGGCGTCCCAGTCCCCCGGCTCGGCGTCGTCGATCGGGACCCAGGCCGGGTCAGGCTTCTGGGCGGACTTCGCGTGCGCGGCGCGGGTGACCGCCAGCATGCTCTGGTAAGGGCCGCCCAGGGGCGGAAATCCACCCATGGCCAAGGCCCGCAGACGGCTCGTGCGGAGGGAAAGCTGCAGCCCGCTCAGCGCCAGCCAGGAGTAGCCGTAGTAGCCGAACTCGTCGGCTGCGGCGGCGTCCGCAATGCCGAGCAGGTCGGCGGCGAGGTGGTCCGGGGTGAGGGTTTCCGCCGCGGGATGTGACATCCGGTGGCCTTCGTAGTCAGCCACGATCACCCGGTTTGACCGGGAAAGCCTACGGACCATAGCCGGACCCAGATCAGGGTCCCCGCCCCACTTGCGCATGGTCTCGGCCGCGGTCGAATCATACGGTTCCAGTCGGGCGGGCACCAGCAGCGCCGGCCCGTCGCCGTGAATGGTCACGGGGATGATCGAACCGTCATGGAGGACGGCCTCAGCAGTTTCAGCCATGTTGCTCCCTTACCTTTCAGTAGGACTTAGCTGGCGCGCTTCTTTCGGTCCTTCCTTCGGCCCAGCCAGTAGCAGACGGCCAGGAAAAGGCCTATGCTCCCGAAGATGCCTGTCAGGACGGTTCCGATCCCCCGATAAAAGACGCCGTCGCTCTCGAATCCGAGCGCCGTGGCCTGGCCGGGATCGGCAGTGCCCACGACGAAAAGGATCGGTCCAAGGCAAATCACCAGTACCGAAAGTGCAAGGTTGGCCCGCATCCCCCACGAATGTTTCGGCTTGCGGTTGACTGTGGCGTTAGGCGAGGTCACGCACCCATTCTGCCGCAACTCCCATCAGCCAGTGATGGCAGGAATCAATGATCGGCGGAGCCATTCTTCAACCTCCGCTTGCCCACGCAGCCTGACGACGCAGACATGCGGGTAGTCGTTGACGAAGTGCGGCATCAGTTCGGTGTATTTCCGCCGCGTCCGGATAGCCCAGCGGACTATGTGGTCACGGTCGGTGAAGAACGTGCGCAGCGGCGCCTCAAGGTTGCCGTTCCACAGTTCTTCGCGCCGCAGCTGGAAGATCGCGTCAATCTCCATGTGCGGACCTCCCGTGATCCCGGCGATCCGTCCAGCCAGCGTCGTCTTGCCGGAACCCGACACGCCGGCCACGAGAACGCGCTTCGGCCGGTGCGGAAGAGGCTCGTCGCGGGAATGCATGAATCGACCCTATCCATCGTCGTCATGATTCTCAGCCTGGTCCTGGAAGACTGACTGTCGCTACGTGCTTGGCGTGAAACCAGGACCCGAACGTATTCCCACTTTAGTTCCCTATGGCAGCGGCCGGAGGTGCGCGAACGTACAGTTGAGGCCCTTCAGCACTTTTTGGCATAGGCGTGGCCAGCAGTACCCGGCGGTCCGCGAGGCTCGGGCGCTGGCTGTTTGTCCCAGGTGCCTTTTCCTGGTTCCGGACAAAGTCGGGCATGCCACGCTGGCTGGAGATCATCATCCCCCACGCAAGTTCGGCGGTGGACGGCTCATGGACCCCTGCCGCGATGGCGAAAAGGCAACCGTCGGGCAGAACCGAAGCAACGCCGTCGTACCCTATGGACTGGCTCTGGACCAGCGCCACGTCCACGCCGTCCAGCGCGGTCAAGAGCCTTTGATCTGGCGAGCACACCGGCAGCTGCCCGGTCATCCTGCCATCACCAGTGCGTTTTCAGCCCAATCCCGACGGGGAAAACCATTGACATGTGACCATTTGGTCACCTATTTTAACCGCATGGACGCTGTCTTCAAGGCACTTTCCGACCCCACCCGCAGGGACCTGCTCGATGAGCTCTTCCGCGAGGACGGCCAGTCGCTGGGTGCCCTGGAGGCCCGTTTCGAGATGTCCCGCTTTGGGATCGCCAAGCACCTCAAGCTGCTCGAAGTTGCCGGCCTGGTGGTCACCCGTCGTCGGGGCCGCGAGAAACTGCACTTCCTGAATCCGGTGCCCATCCGCCTCATCCACGACCGCTGGGTGAGCAAGTATGCAGAACCATGGGCCGCTGCGCTCAGCGACCTCAAATCCAGATTGGAAAGTCCCATGGAGAAAATTTTCGAAATCTACATCAAGACCACCCCGGAACGGCTCTGGGAAGCCATCACGGACAGCGGGATCCGCAGCAAATACCAGTTCGGGATGAACATCACCTCGGACTGGACGCCGGGGTCCCGGTTCGAGATGTCACCCAACGACGGAGACCTCTTGGGAGAAGGCGAGAACAAAGAGGTGGATCCGCCCCGGAAGCTCGTCCAGTCCATGCGCGCCCTGTGGGGCGAGGACGTCAAGGCCGAAGGCTGGTCCACCATCACCTGGGAGATCGAACCGGTGGGCGACTCATGCCACCTCACCGTCACGCACAGCGACCTCCGCGAAGGTGCCAACGAACAGCTCTACGGCGGCTGGCCCATGATCCTCTCCGGCCTCAAGACCTGGCTCGAGACGGGCGAGAAACTGACCACGCCGGGTTCGCTGATGTATACCTGACGCCCTGGCCGCGTGCCAGGCATGAGGAAGGACTGGACTAGCCATGGCTCTGTCCCGACCGAAGATCATCAGCAGTACGCCCACAAAGCACAGTCCTTTGGCGGCGACGTCCAGATAGAAGGGCCCTCTCAGGAACTCCATACCACGATAGGCGCCAAAATCCGGAGCTGGAGGGAGAATCGAAGCAGGAGGGAGCTCTCAGTGAAGGCGGTCATTTGCGGTGCCGGGATCAGCGGGCTCTCCGCAGCGGCGTTCCTCGCCCGGGACGGATGGCAGGTGCTCGTTGTGGAACAGGCGAGGGGGCCGCGCCCGCAGGGGTACATGATTGATTTCTTTGGCCCGGGATGGCAGGCAGCCGCCAGCCTGGGCATCCTTCCCCGCCTCCGCGAACTGGGCTACCAGATCCCGAGGGTGGACTACGTCGACCGGCACGGCAAAACCCAAGCCACCCTGCCCTTCGCGAGGCTTGCCCAGGTGGCCAATGGCGGACTGACCAGCATCCTGCGCCCGGACCTGGAGCTGGCCATCCGCGAGGGACTGCCTCACGACGTCGACCTCCGGTACGGCCGCACCGTTTCGGCTGTCGGGCAGAGCAGGGACGGAGTGACCTTGACACTTGATGACGGCCAGGTGCTGAACGCCGATCTTCTCATCGGCGCTGACGGGATCCACTCGGCGGTCCGGGAGCTGGTTTTCGGACCGGAAGAGGAGTTCTTCCACTACCTCGGCTTCCAGGTGGGTGCCTACTCCTTCAGCGACCCGGAACTCGCGGAGTCCATCGGGGACCGGGTGGCGGCCACCGACACCCGCGGTGAAGCCATGTTCTTCTACCGGCTGCGTGACGGCCGGATCACCGCCATGGCGATACACCGGACAGCCAGCGCCGCGCTTCCGGCCGACCCACCGGCCCTGCTGAGATCCAGATACCGCAGCCTGGGCTGGATCTGTCCTGCCGCCGTCGAGCATTGCCCCGAAGACCTCTATTACGACCAGGTTGCCCAGATCAGGATGCCCCGGTGGCACACGGGCCGCGTGGTCCTGCTTGGCGACGCAGCCTCTGCGGTGTCGCTCCTGGCCGGCCAGGGCGCGTCCCTCGGCATGGCTGCGGCCGAGGCGTTGGCGCAAGAGCTTAGACAACGTCCGGAGATCGGCACGGCACTGGCATCCTTCGAAGCACGCGTGCGGCCGCCGGTTGGGCGGCAGCAGAAGGCCGGCGCAGCGGCCGCCCAGTGGTTCGTTCCGGCGACCCGGTACGCGGCCGTCGTCCGCCGCACCGCAATCCGGCTGTCCAAAGTACCGGGCATCACCCGTCTGATCAGCTCAGCCCTGATCGGCAAATCCGGCGCGGCACTGTAGTTCTTTGATCCAAGACCACAGCAGGCGGGGCCCCGCGTGAGGGCCCCGCCTGCGGACTTTCGGATGCCAATTCAGCCGAGCAGAGTGGTGATCAGCCGGACGGATGATGCGACGATGGCAACGAGGCCGATGGCTCCAAAGAGGTTGTGCCACCATTTGTTGCGGAGCTCTCCCATGATGGAGGCCCTGTTGGCCATGATGACGATCAGGACGCCGAGCATGGGGGCGATGAGTACGGTGAGGGATTGGGCGATGACGATCAGCGCCACGGGTGAAGACTGGAAGGTGAGCGTGATGATCAGTCCGAAGGCAAGGATCATGCCGGTGATGATGCGGGCAGTAGGGGATCCTGCTTTGGCGCCGCGGCCCAGGCCGTCGGAGAGCATGGTGCCTCCGGCGGTGGCGTTGGCGATCATGGATGAGAAGGCTGCACCGGAGAGGCCCAGGGCGAACAGCATGGATCCGACGGGACCGGCCAGTGGTGCGAAAACGGAGGCGAGGGCGTTGATGGTTCCGGCTTCGGCGCCGGTCTTGCCCAGCACGGCGGCGGCCACCAGGATGACCAACGCTGTCATGATGCCGGGTGCGATGATGCCGGGGATGGTGTCCACGAGGGTGATGTCGCGGTAGTCGCTGCGGGTGCGGCGGTGTTCCTTGACGCCGTAGGAGGTATAGAAGGCGGCGTTGATGGAGAAGTTGGTGCCCACGAGGGCGACAATGAGGATCTCGCTTCCTGCCGGCAGGCTTGGAACCATGCCTTCCATGGAGCGGTACCAGTCCGGTTGGGCAACTACGGTACTGGCGATGAACGCGATGCCCATGAGAACGACGATGACCAGCAGGGCCTTTTCAACGATTCCGTAGACATTTTTGAAGGCCAGGACGAAGCCGACGGCGGCGGTGCAGACAACGGTCCACAGGACCGGAGACCCGCCGAAGACAAGTGACAGGCCCAGGCCGGAGCCGACGGCATTGCCGACAGAGAACATCAGGGTGATGCCGAAGACGCCGAAGCCTGCAAGGACGCCCACCCATTTGCCCAGGTGGTCTTTGATGGAGGTGATCAACGACGTCGGGGTGGCGATGCCGAGCCGGACGCTCATGTCGGTGAAGAAGATCATCAAGATCGTTGAGATGGCGATGACCCAGACAAGGCTGTAGTCGAACCGGCTCCCGGCCTGGACGGCGGTGGTGAGGTTGCCGGGCCCGAACTGCCAGGCTCCCACCACGAACGCCGGACCCATCAGGGCCAGGTACCCGAGGAAAGACCGGCGCTTGGCAGGCGGGCTGGTGAGGGAAGTGCTTTCGGGGGTGACCATCTGACCTCGTTGTTCGTCCCGGGTGTGGATGATCCTATTCTGCTCGCGCATGGCGAGTCCTCCTTCTCCAGCTTCAGTGCTGGGGGTCGTCGTTGACCAGGTTGGAGAGTGAAATTTGGGCGAAGGGCGGCGGAGGGCTGCTCCGCCGCCCTTCGATGTCAAGCAGGAACGGTGACGTTGCCGAGGTTGGCGGACTTGAGGGCCAGTGCGATTTCAGCTCCTGCGCCCTCGGCGAGGGGAAGCAGCGGCGGACGGACGGTGGCGTGGTCCAGGATGCCGCGGGCAACGAGGCCTTCCTTGAGGGCGACGGTGCCTTCCATGTGCGATCCGCGGTGGTAGACGTTCTTGGTGACAGGAAGGAGGCGGTCATGGATGGCGCGGGCCGCAGCGTAGTCCTTGGCCTTGCCGGCGGCGATCAGTTCCACCAGCGGTTCGGGTGCGAGTCCGCCGTAGCCAACCAGTGCGCCGTCGACGTCGAACATGGTGTGCAGCAGGTATTCGTCGTGGCAGGTGAGGATCTGCAGGTCCGGGTACGTTGCCCGCAGGACGGGGATCTCGGTGTCCCAGCGCTTCATGTTCCGGACGCCGTTCTTGGTGGCGAATACGCCTTCCATGCCGGCGATCTCGAGCTGGGTTTCCAGGTCGTAGGTTGCCTTGGTGGCGTCGGGGTACTGGAAGAGGATCAGCGGCAGGCCGGAGGTTTCGTAGATTTCCTTGTAGCGGGTCTGCGGTGCGCCCTGCTGGTAGCCGAAGCGGAGCCAGCCGTGTGAGGGGTAGACCAGGCCGGCTTCGGCGCCGGCCTCGACTGCGCGCTTGGCTTCCAGGGCGGCGACGGTGTTTCCTTCGCCGGTGATGCCGGCGATGATCGGGATCTCGCCCTTGACTGCGTTCTTGAATTCGCGGATGACCAGTGCCTGCTCGTCCTGGGTCAGGAAGGTGCCTTCGCCGGCGTGGCCGAGGACTACAAGGCCCTTGACGCCTTCGACGCTGGCCAGCCAGCCGCCGAGGCGGTGGATCGCGTCGACGTCGACGCTGCCGTCGCGGGTGAACGGCGTTACGGGAGCGGGAACAAGCCCGCGGAGATCGATCGTCATTGAAATTACCTCTGTCTTGTTAGTCGGTGGCCCCGCTAGAGTGAGAACGTTTGCGGGAACGTTTTCATTGTGCGACGTGCTCCAGCTCACTGTCAAGGGCCAATTGTGAAAGACGGAGGAAATAGAGTGTCTTCTAGGACAATCGTGAACAGGAGACCACCCATGGAACCGGTCGCATCAGGCACCACCGTAACCCTGCGGGACGTTGCCGCCGCCAGCGGAGTGAGCCTGTCCACGGCCAGCCGGGCCCTGGATGAACGCGGAACGGCATCCCGCTCCGCGGCGGCGGAACACGTCCGCAAGGTTGCCGAGGAGCTCGGCTACCGCCGGAACTCGTTCGCATCAAGCCTGCGCCGGGGCGAGACCCGGACGCTGGGAGTGCTGGTCCCGCGCCTCAGTGACACCGTGATGGCCCTGATGTTCGAAGAACTGGAGCGGGCGGCCTCGGACCGCGGCTATTTCGCCATGGTGGCCACCAGCGGAGACGACCCGGATGATGAACGCCGCGCCGCGGAAACACTGCTGGACCGCAACGTTGACGGACTGATCCTGGCCACGGCCAGGCTCGACGACGAACTGCCCAAGCTGCTGCGGCAGCGGAACGTGGCTCACGCCCTGGTGCTGCGTACCGACGGCGTGAGCCCGTCAGCACTCGGCGATGACGAGGTGGGCGGATACCTGGCCACGCGCCATCTTATCGACCTGGGCCACCGTGATATCGCGGTGGTCACCGGTCCGGCCTTCACCTCCACCGGGACGGCCCGCCTGGCCGGCGCCCGCCGGGCCATGGAAGAAGCCGGCGTCATCCCGCGGGATGAGTGGTTGCTGGCGGCAGGTTACGGCATCGAAAACGGCTTCGCGGCCGGGGAAACTCTGCTGGGTGGGTCCGGCCCGCGCCCCACCGCCATATTCGCCGCGAACGACAACCTTGCGATGGGCATCATCGCGGCCGCGCACCGCTGCCAGGCCATCGTGGGACGGGATCTGGCACTGGTGGGCTACAACGACATCCCCCTCTCATCGCGGCTCGCCACTCCCCTGTCCTCCGTACGGGTCCCGCTGGACCAGATTGCAGGCAGCGCGATCGATCTCATTGTGAACCCCGGCAAGGACCCCCGGATCCGGAAGGCCTTGCCCACACTGATTCCCCGCGAATCCAGCGGACCCCCGCAGCGCCGCGCGGAGTAGGCATGCAGCGCGAACGTACACTTGTGGCCCCAAAAAGTGGGGCCACAAGTGTACGTTCGCGCCGGATAGTTAGTCTGGATGGTTAGTCCGCCGGCTCCCGCCACAGAAGGGTCACGCCGAACGCCACCGCGCTGAGGACAAGCATGGCCACCACCATCAGGCCCCAGCTTGCCTGGTCCACCCCGCCACCGGCGAAGACACCGATCAGCACCGTGGCGGTAATGGCTCCCACGTAGCGGCAGGTCTGGTATATCCCGGCTGCCACGCCCCGCTCCTGCGGCCCGGCGGAGAGGAACATGCCCTGGTTGGAGGCAATGCCCACCGCTCCGTACGGGACGCCCATCAGCGTAGTGAGCGCCAAAACCAGGGGTATCGCCAAGGATCCGGTCAGCACCCACATCAGCGCGGCCACCGTGGTGAGAAGCACGACGCCGGCGATCAGCACACGCCGCACGCCGAATTTTCCCATGGCCCGGACAGCCCACGGTGTGGCCAGCACGGACATCGCGGCCAGGGGCAGCATGAGCAGCCCCACCAGCCCTGGGTCATAGCCGCCAGCTTCCTGCAGAAGCTGCGGCAGGCCAAAAAACACAAAGTAGTACACGCTGCTGAAGATGGCGAACCCCAGGTAGACAAGCATCAGCGGCCGGTTCCGGCCCAGCAGCCGCAGGTCCAGGAACGGCGGGCTGAAGCGCAGTTCACGCCACACAAACAGCGCGGCGGTGACGGTCCCGGCTCCGAGCATCCACCAGCGGAATCCCGGGGCAACGTCCAGCAGTGCCATCATGACCAGCAGGAGCGAGCCGATGAAGCCGGCAATCCCGGGAATGTCCGAATCCCTGGCCAGCCGGGCGATGCTGCCGCGCTCGCGGACCCCGTCAGCCGGGGCCACTTGCCGCACAATGAAGAGTGCTGCCAGCGCCAACGGAACGTTGACCAGGAACAGCGCCTCCCAGCCCACCTGGCCCACCAGCAGTCCGCCCGCCACTGGTCCCACGGCCGCCGCGGAGGTGTTTGCCATCTGGATTCTGCCGAGCGGCCGCGAGGATTCCGTCCCGGCCCGCTGCGCGATGGCACCGATCATCACCACCGCACTGGGATAGGCCGTGGCGGTTCCGAGCGCCATCACGGCCCGGGCGACGCAAAGCAGGCCGAAGTTGGGCGAGAAAGGGGCGAGTGCACAGGTGATGGCAACGGCGCCCATGCCGAGCGTGAACATCCGCCGTGGCCCGAACCGGTCCGCCAGCCTGCCCATCAGCGGCTGGCCCGCCGCGGAGGCGAGGTAGAAGGACGTTATCACCCAGGTGACGGTGGCGACGTCGAGCCCGAAGTCCGCGCGCAGGACCACCAGTGCGACCGCGATCATGGAGGAATTCAGCGGGTTCAGCGCGGTGCCGAGGCTCAGGCCTGCCACCGCCAGTCCGGTCCGGGGTTTGTCGCTCACGCAAACAGTCTGGCGTAGTGGCCTTTCAAACCGCGATTCCTGTGACCGTCGGCGAGGGCGGGGACTAGGATGAACTCAACTGATACTCTTGGGGGGCGGCAGTGGAACCGATCACGGTCAAGGGCGGCAAAGGCACGGTGGATCTGAAGGATGGCAGGTACATCCACCTGGTCTGGAACCGCAGTGTCCGGATTGAAGTGGACGACGCGCTCTCCGCCATGGAGGCCGTAAACGTCGTGGGCGACGGATCCGAGTTTCCGATGCTCGTTGACATGGCCACCACAGAGTCTGTGAGCCGCCAGGCCCGGGCTGTCTTTTCCATCCCCTGCGCGGCCTCGCGGATCGCCCTCCTGGGCTCAAGTCCGGTGGACCGGGTGCTCGCCAACTTTTTCCTCAGCCTGCACGTCCCGCCCTGCCCCACGCGGTTCTTCACATCCCGGGGCGATGCCATGGCGTGGCTGCTGGAAGAGCCCGCTAAACGGTTGTAGCCAGCCCTGCTTGTGCGGAAAACCTTGCGTCGCCGGGACGTCCGGGGTCGCCGGAACGATGCGGGGTCACCGGAACGATGCGGCGTCGCCGGAACGGTTCGGCGTCGCCGGAACGGTTCAGCGTCCGGGCACCGTTCCGGCGATTCCGACGGCGGCATCCACTACCGGCCTGCCCCCTCCTTGGAGTTTTTGTCCAGATAAAGTCCCCAAACCACCCCACAAGTCGCGTTATGTGGACAAAAACTCCGAGCCGAACAACGCGCAGAATAGATTCCGTTATGCGCGGGCCCTCGGCGCCAGGGCGTCGTTCAGGAACTCCAGGTGCGTCGGAGCAACAGGGGCGGTGTCACCGGCGTACTGAGGATTTTTGGTGATGTATTTCTTGATGAACGGGCATATCGGGACGATCCGGAAGCCCGACTCTACAGTTTCGTCCAGCGCCACGGCGGCGAGCTTGCCTGCCAGCCCCTGCCCACCGTATTCCTCATTGATCACCGTGTGGTAGAAAATCCGCTGCGGTGAGCTGCCGCCGTCGTAATTCTTGTAGGCTGCCTTCCCGATCACGGTTCCGCCTACCAGCACTTCAAAGCGCTCGCGGCCGGAATTGTGGCGGATAGTGACATCATTCACGACGGTCTCCTCGGTTCGGCTTTTGGTACAGCCTAACCTCGGTATCCCCGCAGTTATTTCGTCAGCGCCTAGCACGCGAGGTTGAGGGCATCCACGGCAGCTTCGGCCATCTCGATCGACTGTGGATCATCGAAACCAATCAGGTCCGGCTTCGGAGCGCGGGCCACTGCCATGGCCACCTGCCTGGATCCGTCGGCACTGATCAACGCCAGCGCCGCGTAGCCACGTACCACGCCGATATTGCCCACATACGCGTTGTTGGAGCATGCGTCGTACCGCCGGACCAGGCCAAGGCCGAACTGTTCGTATTTTGGATGATGCATCTCCTCCAAGGTCTGCTTCGTCAGCAGGGTCCCTTTCTGCAGGGCGGCGAAGTAGGTATTCAGTTCGGGAACGGTGGAAATCATCCCAGTGTCAGGGGAGCCCCTGTGGAAAGGCACCAGCGCGTTATCCTCCAGGTCGCCGCCTTCCGTACGGGTGTAGCCGTGGACCATCCTCCGCGGACCAGGCTCGTCACCCGTCATCAGGGTGTCCTGCAGCGCCAAGGGCTCCACGCTATCGTCGTGAATGACCGCTCCGATGTCCTTTCCCCGCAGCTTCTCAACAAGGAGGGCCAACGCCGCATAGTTGGTGGCGGAGTAGCTGTACAGGCTGCCTGATCCCCCTGTCCAAGGCATGCCGGCAACGAACGACACACGTTCGGCATGGGTGAAGGGCCCCTTCCCTATGTCGATGGGCGACCCCCAGTAGTCCGGCATGCCGGAACGGTGGCTGAGGAGGCTGCGAATGGTGATGGGTCCGGGTGGCCTGATGATGCTCTCAAAGTCCGGAAGGTGGTCCTGGATGGGGTCATCAAGCCGGATCTTTCCTTCCTCAACCAGCTTCAGGACCGAAACCGCCACCATGGACATGGTGATGTCCCCAACATGGGTCTGGTCGGTCAGCTGCACGGGTTCGTTTGTGTCGAGGTTCCGGACACCCTCGGCTGAGGACCATTCCCCCACCCGTGATTTCATCTGGATGATGACGGCGGTTGCTCCCCCGGCACGCATGCGCTCGCTGTACTTTTCCAGCACGGCCACGAAGGCAGGCTGCGCAGGGGCACTCGCCGTCGCCGTGGCTGTCGCTGTCGGCGATTGAGCGGTCGGCGATTGCTGGTCAGGCGGATCGGGGACGCTGGTGCACCCTGCAAGTGAGGCGACCAGCGCGGCAGCAACCATGGCGGCCGCGAGGCGGGAGGAACTGAAACCATGAACGGCTGCCTGCATCCCGTGTCCCTTCAAGGGGCCGGTCTGCAGCTGGACTTCGAAGAGACCGCCGGCTGCACCGGCATCTTCGATGTTCCTCAGGGCTGTTGGGAGTGTCAAGAACGCTTGCGGCACCGGGTGACTCAGCCCGCCTGGCCTTGTAGTGTCGTGGGCATCGGCACCAGCAAACCAGGAAACAAGGGAGAGAACATGGCGGTCAACGACGACGAAGCGGTGGTACTGGACCAGTGGACCCAGCGGCTGGCCCAGGCACTGCAGATCCTGGACCTTGACGTGGACCAGGAGCTTCTCCTGGACCTGGCCCGCAAATCCGCCGGTTCCGTGATCCACGCCGCAGCCCCGGTCACCACGTTCCTGGTGGGTTACGCGGCAGGGCTCGCCGCCGGGAATGGAAGCGCCGGGTCCAAGGAGGCGTCCGCCGCGGCAGTTTCCCAGGCGGCCGACGTCGCCTTCAAACTGTGCGAGGACGGGCACGACGGCGGCCCGGCTGCTGCAGGCTGGGCGGACACAGGGCAGTAAGGACGCCGGCCTCAATCAGCGGTGCTGGCCCGCGCAAACGGTGCTGGCCAACACCGCTGTTACGGGCCAGGGCCGCTCATGCTGGCGCAGTTCTATTCCTTCTGGCAGCCCGTGGACGGCTGCCGTGTCCTCATCCTGCCGCCTCGGGCTCCGGGACCCATTCCTCTGCCTGTTCCCTGGCAGGTTCGAGCCTGACGATGACGGCTTTGGACACCGGCGTCTGGCTGCCCTCGGCCACGCTCTCCAGCGGAACAAGGACGTTGGCTTCGGGATAGTACGCCGCCGCGCACCCGCGGGCTGTGGGGTAGGACACCACCCGGAAGCTCCGCAGCACGCGTTCAACCTTGTCCCCGTACACCCCGTGGATATCCACGTGCTGCCCGTCGCTGAAGCCGAGCTCAGCCAGGTCCTCGGGGCTGACAAACACCACTTCGCGGCCCTTCCTGATGCCCCGGTAGCGGTCGTTGTGGCCATAAATGGTGGTGTTGAACTGGTCGTGCGACCGCATGCTCTGCAGGATCAGCGTCCCGGCAGGCCGCTCCACGTGTTCCAGGTCGTTAACCGTAAGGACGGCCTTGCCGGTGGGGGTGCTGAATGTCCGGGAGTCCCGGGGACCGTTCGGCAGCACAAAGCCTCCGTCCTGCCGGATCTTCCGGTTGTAGTCCTCGCAGCCCACCACCACGTGGGAGATGTGCTCACGGATGCGGTTGTAGTCCTTCTCGAAACCCGCCCAGTTCGCGTGGACCGTATCCCCGACCACGTGCTGGGCCAGCCTGCTGACTATGGCCACTTCGGACAGCAGTCCGGGCGCCACGGGGTCCACTGTCCCGTGTGAGGCGTGCACGGCGCAGACTGTGTCCTCAACCGAAACGAACTGCGGCCCGGTTTCCTGGACATCAATTTCGGTCCGGCCCAGGGTGGGCAGGATCAGCGCCTCCGCACCGGTGACGGTGTGCGAGCGGTTGAGCTTGGTCGAGATCTGCACGGAAAGCTCAGTATTCTCCATCGCCGCGAACGCGGCCTGGGTGTCCGAAATGGCTCCCACAAAGTTGCCGCCCAGCCCCACAAAAACCTTAATGCCGCCTTCGCGCATCTGCCGGATGGTTTCCACCGAGTCCACGCCGTGCTCACGGGGCGGATCGAAGCTGAATTCCTTGCCCAGTGCGTCCAGGAAGGCTGGCGGCATCTGCTCCCAGATGCCCATGGTCCGGTCGCCTTGGACGTTGCTGTGGCCGCGGATGGGCGAGGCGCCGGCGCCGGGCTTGCCGATATTGCCGCGCAGCAGCAGCAGGTTGATGATCTCCTTGATGGTGGCCACGCCCTTCTTTTGCTGCGTGATGCCCATGGCCCAGGTGATGATGACCTTCTCGGCCCTCAGGTAACGGTCCGCCAGCTCGTCGATCTCCTCGGCCCGCAGTCCGGTGGCCTCCAGGACTGCGGACTCATCCAGCGCGGCAAGATGGGCCCGCAGCTCCGCCAGCCCTTCGCAGTGTTCGTCGAGGAACTCGTGGTCCAGCACGGTACCGGGATTCTTCGACTCGGCGTCCAGCACCCGCTTCGAAACAGCCTGCAGCAACGCCATGTCGCCGCCGATCCGGACCTGCATGAACTGGTCCGCCAGGTCGGTGCCGCGGCCCACAATGCCCTTGACCTTCTGCGGGTTCTTGTAGCGCATCAGCCCGGCCTCCGGCAACGGATTCACCGCGACAATGCTGGCTCCGGCCTCCTTGGCTTCTTCCAAAGCTGTGAGCATCCGCGGGTGGTTGGTGCCCGGGTTCTGGCCCATGATGATGATCAGGTCCGCCTTGGCGAAGTCGTCATAGGAGACGGTGGCCTTGCCGATGCCGATGGTCTGGCCCATGGCCCAGCCCGAGGATTCGTGGCACATGTTGGAGCAGTCCGGCAGGTTGTTGGTCCCGTAGGCGCGGACGAACAGCTGGTAGAGGAACGCGGCTTCATTGGACGTGCGGCCGCTGGTATAGAAGGTGGCCTGGTTGGGGTCCGCGAGGCCTTTGAGCTTGTCCGCCACTATGGTGAATGCCTGCTCCCAGCTGACGGGGCGGTAGTGGTCCTCCCCCGCTGGCTTATGGACGGGTTCGGTGAGGCGCCCCTGCATCCCCAGCCAGTATTCGGACCGTTCCCGGAGTTCACTCACCGGATGCCCTGCCAAGAAGTCGGAGCCGATCACCACGGGCGTCGCTTCCCAGGTGACCGCCTTGGCGCCATTTTCGCAGAACTCGAAGGTCTTGCGGTGTCCGGGGTCCGGCCACGCGCAGCTCATGCAGTCGAAGCCGTCCTTCTGGTTCAGCGCCAGCAGCGTCTTCGCCGCCCGGCCCGCGCCCATGTGCTTCAAGGCAGGCTGCATGGAGTGGTAAACACCGGGCACCCCCGCTGCCCATGCCTTCGGGTGGCCGCTGACCTCGATATCAGCCTCGTCGGCCTCTTCCACCTTGGGGTTTTTACGCGTCACGCTGCATTCTCCTTGTCCTGCGGAACCGAAAAACCCGCCGGCTGCATCAGCGGAACGGTCACTTCCCACAGTTGATCAGGGGGCCACGGAAGTCAAGGACGCGCCCGGCACAGCAGCTCATGAAGCGTCGGAGCTGCACAGCGCACGACGGCGGCGCCCACCTCGCGTAGGCTGGTCACCACGGCTGAAGCAAGCGGCCGCAGGACCCACCTTCCGGAGCCGTTTCATGCCCCAGAATCCTGCGCTCCGCGCGCTCGCCTCCTCTGCCTTCTCCCTTCCGAAACTGCGCGAGGGCCAGCTCGCCGGTATGGCCGCCCTGGCCAACGGCAGCGACGTCCTGGCCGTGATGCCCACCGGCTACGGCAAGTCCGCCGTCTACCAGGTGGCCGCCGCCCACCTCCACCGCCAGACGGGACACCCCGCCGTCGTGGTTTCACCCCTGATCGCCCTCCAGGAGGACCAGATCGACGGGCTCACCGGGGCACTCGGGGCGGACGCCGCCGTCGCCATCAATTCCGCCCACAGCGACGCGGAACTGGAAGAGGCGTGGCAGAAGGCGGAGGCAGGCACGGCGGCGTTCCTGTTCCTGGCACCCGAGCAGCTGGCCAAGAAGGAGACCGTGGAGCGGCTTGCCGCCATGCGCCCCGCACTGCTTGTCGTGGATGAGGCTCACTGTGTCTCCTCCTGGGGCCACGATTTCCGGCCCGACTACCTGACACTGGGCACGGTCAGGGAACACCTGGGCAACCCGCCGGTTGCCGCGCTGACGGCCACAGCTTCCCCTCCCGTCCGGGACGAAATTGTGGAGCGGCTGGGCATGAAGGATGCATTGGTTCTGGTTCATGGCTTCGACCGGCCCAACATCAGCCTGGACGTGATCCGGCACCACGAGGAAAAGGACAAGCGCCTCGCCGTGGTGGACCAGGTCAGCGCGCTGGTCCAGGGAAGCGCCGCCGGCGCCCAGCAGGGGCTGCTGTACGCTGCCACCCGCAAGGACACAGAGAAGTATGCGGCCAAACTGGCTGCGCAGGGGCTACGCGCCGAGGCCTAT
Source organism: Arthrobacter sp. B6 (assembly GCF_001663775.1). Lineage (GTDB taxonomy): Bacteria > Actinomycetota > Actinomycetes > Actinomycetales > Micrococcaceae > Arthrobacter. Next base: position 1,467,244 of record NZ_KV467168.1, read on the forward strand.
CACGCCGGCCGTTCCTCCGCGGACCGTGAGCGGATCCTCGGGCTCTTTATGGACGACCGACTGGACGCAGTGGTCGCAACGACGGCGTTCGGGATGGGGATCGACAAGCCCAACGTCCGGTTCGTCATCCACGCCGACATCCCCGAATCACTGGACGCCTACTACCAGGAGGTTGGCCGGTCCGGGCGGGACGGCGAGCCTGCGGCGGCCGTACTGCACTACCGGGCCGACGACGTGGGCCTGCGCAAATTCTTCGGCACGCACTCACCTGACCCGGATTCGCTGTCGGCCGTGCTCAAGGTCCTCCGTTCGGCGGACGGCCCCGTTTTCCCGTCGTCGTTGGCCGAGCTCACCGGCCTGAGGCCCCGGCGGGTGACGGGCCTGCTGAACCAGCTGCAGGAGGCCGGCGCCGTGACCTCCGGCAAGCGGGGCGTCCGCCTCACCTCCAAAGCCAAGCTGTCCGCACTGGTGCAGCGCGCCGTCGAACTGGCCGAAGCGCGGCAACGCGTGGACCAGTCCCGGCTCAACATGATGCGTGGCTATGCCGAAACGGACGGCTGCCGCCGGCAGTTCCTGCTCGGCTACTTCGGTGAGGACCTTCCAGCGCCGTGCGGCAACTGCGATGCCTGCACCGAGGCTCAGCGGCCTGGCCCGGTACGGGAGGCCAGCGCTGAGGATGACGACGGCGGCCCTGCCGGCCATGCTGTTGATGTTCCGTTTCCTGTCCAGTCGCCGGTGACCCACAAGAAGTGGGGAGCCGGGCTGGTGATGCGTTGCGAGGAAGACGTGATCACTGTCCTGTTTGAGCGGGAAGGCTATAAAACACTCTCCCGAAAGGCTGTCCTGGAGGGCAAACTGCTGAAGCCCGCTTAGGTAGGCTGGAGGAAGACTCCAACGAAAGGCCCCCAACGTGGAAGTTCCCTCCATTGTCTGGATCCTGACCATTGCAGGAATTGTTGGCCTGCTGGCCTTCGATTTCTTCTTCCATGTCCGGAAGGCCCACACCCCCTCGCTGAAGGAGTCGGCCATCTGGTCCTCCATCTACGTGGGGATAGCGCTTCTGTTTGGCCTGGGCGTGCTCATGTTCGGCGGCCCCACCATGGGCACGGAATACTTCGCCGGCTACGTCACGGAGAAGGCGCTGTCCGTGGACAACCTTTTTGTGTTCCTCATCATCATGGCCAGCTTCAGGGTGCCCAGGGCTGACCAGCAAAAGGTGCTGCTGTTCGGCATCGTCTTCTCGCTGATTGCCCGCACCGGCTTTATCCTCCTGGGCGCTGCCCTGATCAACAGCTTCGCCTGGGTGTTCTACATCTTTGGGCTCATCCTCCTGGTTACCGCCGGCAACCTGCTCCGGCCGGAAGGCCACGACCAACACTCAGAGGGCCTGGTGGTCCGGCTCGCCAAGAAGTACCTCCCGGCGTCTGCACACTACGACGGCGACAAACTCTTCACCAGGGAGAACGGCAAGCGGGTCCTCACCCCGATGCTCCTTGTGATGGTGGCCATCGGCGGCACGGACATCCTGTTCGCCCTCGACTCCATCCCCGCCATCTTCGGCCTGACCCAGAACGTGTACATCGTCTTTACCGCCACCGCGTTCTCCCTGATGGGCCTGCGCCAGCTGTACTTCCTCATAGACGGCCTGCTGGACCGCCTGATCTTCCTCGCCTATGGGCTGGCAGCCATCCTGGGCTTCATCGGCGTGAAACTCATCCTGCACGCCCTGCACGAGAACAACCTCGCGTTCATCAACGACGGCCAGCACGTCAGCGTGATTGAAGTCAGCACCGAGATTTCGCTGACAGTGATCCTGGGCGTCCTGCTGGTCACCATCTTCGCGTCCATCTTCAGCCCCAAGGGCAAGGCCAAGAACGCGGTCTCGGGTGCGAAGCGGCACGCCACCGAGTACCTGGACCTCAACTACGAAACGGACATGGCAGAAAGGGACAAGATCTTCGCCCGGATGGTGCGGGAGGAAGAGCAGATCCGCAAGCTTCCCGAGAAGTACAAGCGGCTCATCCGTAACGAGACCGAGTTCCTTGCGCTGATCCGCAGCGCCCACGCCGAGCACGACAAAGCCCACGTGCGGGCAGACGCCGAGGGCTAGCAGGGGCCTGACTGGCCGGGCCGGCCGGGCCGGCCGCGCCAGGCTGGCTTTCTGGCCGGGCGTGGGCGGGCCTGGCCGGCCCTTATTGTCAGCCCCTCTTGCTAGATTCGAACCAGGCAAGGGGAACCGTCCCCAAGCCAGATCAGTCAATGGGGAGGCCCCATGTTCCTGCTCGATCCTGCCAGCGCTGATTCAGCTCCGGACGCACCCCGGGACCTGGTGTTTTCCGCCAGCGACCTCGTGGCAGCCAGCGAGTGTGAGTACCGCACGCTCCGCGTCCTGGACGAGAAGCTGGGCCGTTCCCCGAAGGCAGACTTCCCCGACGACGAGATGCAGCGCCGCGCCGGTGCCCTGGGCGACAAGCACGAGGCGAAGGTGTTGGCGGGCCTCATCGCCCAGTACGGCGAATGGGATGCCAGCCGCGGCGCCGGCGTGTATTCGATCGAACGCGGCGACAACGTCCGTGCTGACCTTGTGGCCAAGCAGGCCGAAACCGAGCTGGCGCTGCGTGCCGGGGCGGATGTGGTGTTCCAGGCAACCTTCTTCGACGGCGAGTTCCTGGGATACGCAGACTTCATCGTGAATGAGGCCGCCGGCACCGGAAGCCCCGGACGCTATGAGGTCTGGGACACCAAGCTGGCCCGGCACGCCAAGGTGGGCGCCCTCCTGCAGCTCGCCGCCTACGGTGACCAGCTCATCGGCATGGGCCTGGAACCCTCCCCCAAGGTCACCCTGGTGCTGGGCGCAGTGGTCGACGGCGACTACGTGCGCAGCGTCCATTCCCTCCCCGATCTGCTGCCGGTCTTCCGCGAGCGCCGCGACCGCTTCCGTGCCCTGACCGCCGGGCACCGGGAGGGCGGCGGACAGGTGCAGTGGATGCAGCCTGGCATCACGTACTGCGGTCGGTGCAACTACTGCGCCGGGCAGGTCCAGGCGCATCGGGATCTCCTGATGGTCGGCGGAATGTCCACCCTCCGCCGGAAGAAGCTCCGTGCCGAGGGCATCACCACCATTGAGGCCCTCGCCGACCTTCCACCGGACAAGGCAACCGGTTCGCTGGTACGGCTCCGCGATCAAGCACGGATGCAGCTCGGCCGGGATATCCCGCACGGTTCGCGGACTTTTACCAAGGACGGCGAGGACCACACAGTGGCGTTTAAGGTGCTGCCGGATAACGCCCTGGCTGGCATACCCTCGCCCAGCCCGGGCGACATCTTCTTCGACTTCGAGGGCGACCCCCTCTGGCAGGATCCGGCCACCGGCCAGTGGGGGCTGGAGTACCTGTTCGGCGTGATCGAGGCGCCGGATGCCGCCGCCGATGCCGCCGACAGGCCGGTGTTCCGTCCGTTCTGGGCGCATTCCCGCTCCGAGGAACGTCAGGCGTTCCTGGACTTCCTGGCCTATGTGGAGGAACGCCGCGCCCGGTACCCGGACATGCACGTCTACCACTACGCCGCGTACGAGAAATCTGCGCTCCGCAACCTGTCCGTGACGCATCTGGCGGGCGAGGACATCGTGGATGACTGGCTCCGTAAAGGCGTGCTGGTGGACCTCTATGCCACCGCCCGCCACTCACTGAGGATCTCCGAGCCCTCCTACTCCATCAAGAAACTCGAGCCGCTCTATATGGGCAGCAATCTCCGCTCCGGCGACGTAAAGGACGCTGGTGCTTCGGTGGTGGCGTACGCCGCCTATTGCGCGGCCCGCGACGACGGCGATGCCGCCAGTGCCGCCCAAATCCTGGCTTCGATTTCGGATTACAACGAATACGACTGCCTTTCCACCCTCCGCCTCCGCGACTGGCTGCTGGGACTGCGCTCATCAGGCCCGGACGTTCCCGGCGCCGCCCGCCCGGGCGGGTCCACAACTGCAGGAACGGCCGACGGCGGCGGGGCGCCGCCCCGGCAGCTGGCAGTTCGGGGAGCGGAGACTACAGAACCCTCGCCGGAGGAGCTCCGGCTCCAGGAGTACCTTGCCGGCTTCCCGGACACCCGGCCCTGGACCAACGATGAGCGTGCCATCGCCATGGTTGCCGCCGCCACCGGTTACCACCGGCGCGAACGGAAGCAGTTCTGGTGGGAGCACTTCGACCGGACCGAATCCGAGATCGACCATTGGTCAGACCACCGCAACGTGTTTGTGGTGGACTCCGCCGACGTGGTCACGGACTGGCTGCTCGCCAAGCCCACGGTGCGGATGCGCACCCGTGTCCTGAGGCTCAGCGGAACCATGAGCGAGGGCTCCGATTTTAAGCCCGGCACCACATGGTGCCGGCTCTACGATTCGCCCGTGCCGGATGGGCTGGAGGACCCGCAGGGAAACCTGCTGGCGCGCGGCTATGCCTTCGGCACCGTGGTCACCGCAGTCGAGGACCATTCGGACACTCCGGGCAAGACCATCATCACCATTGAGGAGAAGGAGACCGGCAGGGTCCCCGCGTACCCGCACTTTCCGGTGGCGCTGACTGAGGACCAGCCCGTTCCCACAGTGAATATCGAGGCGGCCCTGGCGGAGCTGGCGCAGCACGTCGGAGCCTCGGTTCCGTCGCTGCCGCAGCACCCTGGCGTGGACATCCTGCGCAAAGCTCCGCCGCGGTTCCGTTCGCTGCCCGGCCCCGCTTTCGTCGGAAAGGACAGCTCCGGCGCGGCGGACTACATCACGGCCATCACCACCTCGTTGCAGGACCTCGACCGCTCCTACCTCGCCGTGCAGGGGCCGCCCGGAACCGGCAAGACCTACGTCGGCTCCCATGTCATCGCCCGGCTGGTGGACGCGGGCTGGAAGATCGGCGTCGTTGCCCAGTCCCACGCGGTGGTGGAGAACATGCTCTGCACGGCAATCAAAACCGCCGGGGTTGACCCGGCCCGGGTGGCCAAGAAACTTGCTGCCGAACACGATGTGCCGTGGGGACAAATCAAGGAGACGGACGTCGCCGCGCTGCTGGACTCCCGGGGCGGCTGCCTGGTGGGCGGCACGGCGTGGACCATGACCGGCAAGTCGGTTCCTGCCGGGTCCCTGGACCTGCTGGTGATTGACGAGGCCGGGCAGTTCTCGCTGGCCAACACCCTGGCCGTGGCACGTTCAGCCAAACGCCTCCTGCTCCTGGGTGACCCGCAGCAGCTTCCGCAGGTCACACAGGGCTCGCACCCGGAGCCTGTGGACGAGTCCGCCCTCGGCTGGCTCGCCGCCGGGCACGCCACCCTGCCCCCTGAGCTGGGCTATTTCCTCGCGGACAGCTGGCGCATGCACCCCGAACTGTGCCGCGCGGTGTCCGTCCTGAGTTACGACGGCAAGCTTGAATCGGCACCGGCAGCCTCCCTCCGGGGCCTGGCCGAGTTGCCTCCCGGCGTGGAGACGGTGTTCGTTGAGCACAGCGGCAACACCACAGCATCGTCTGAAGAGGCCGCCGAAGTGGTCAGGCAGGCGCAGCGGCACATTGGACTGAAGTGGATTGCCGGCGGCGACCAGCCTGCCCGGCCCCTGGCCGCCGGAGACGTCCTGGTGGTGGCCGCGTACAACGCCCAGGTCCAGCTGATCCGCCACGCACTCCAGCAGGAAGGGCTTGACGCGGTGCGGGTGGGAACCGTGGACAAGTTCCAAGGCCAGGAGGCTCCCGTTGTCCTGGTGTCCATGGCCTGCTCCGCTGTTGCCGAAGCCCCCCGCGGGGCAGAGTTCCTGCTGAACCGCAACAGGATCAACGTGGCTGTGTCCCGGGGCCAGTGGCGGTCAGTGATTGTCCGCTCCCCCGAGCTCACCAACTACATGCCCCGAAAACCAGAGGTGCTTGAGGAACTCGGGGCGTTTATCGGTTTGAGCCCCAGGACCAGCGGCGCCACAGCCAGCGGCGCCCGACCACCGGCGGCATAGAGGGCAGCGGCCGGGCAGACCTTCAAAAGCCGCTGTCAGCGGGCGTTGAAACCGCGGAAACCGCCCTCGGCCGCGGACAGTGTGTCTTCAACCCGTTCGACCCGGCCGGGGGTGTTGTCCGACTTGAGCCAGTCGAGCAAATCCTGCACGCGGTTTTGCGGCCCCTCGGCGATCACCGACACGGAGCCGTCGTCGAGGTTTTTCACCAACCCCGTCAGGCCCAGCTCCTCAGCCTTCCCCATCGTCCAGAAGCGGAAACCGACGCCCTGCACCACGCCGAAGACACGCGCGGAGAGCCGGATATCGCCGTCGTCCCCTCCTGCAGATTCCGGTCCTGGCTGGTCCCGGCCTGCGGAGTGCCTTCCTGCCGACGCTGCCATCGCGTCAGGACTGCTTGACCAGCGCCGCTTCGACGTTGATCCTGACTTTGTCGCTGACCAGCAGGCCGCCCGTTTCCAGGACCGCGTTCCACGTCAAGCCGAACTCTTTGCGGCTGATCTCCGCCTCCGCGGAGAAGCCGGCGCGGGTAGCTCCGAACGGGTCAACGGCAACGCCGGTGAATTCGACTTCGAGTTCAACGGGTTTGGTGATGCCGCGGATGGTGAGGTCGCCGGTAAGGGTGTAGTCCTCGCCATCGCCTTCTGCCGACGTGGCACGGAAGGTCATCTCAGGGAAGTTCTCCACGTCGAAGAAATCCGGGCCCTTCACATGGCCGTCCCGGTTGGCATCGCCGGAATCGAAGCTGGCTGTCTTGACGGTGGCGTGCAACGAGGCATCAGCCAGGGACCCGCCAATCCGGGCCTCGGCGCTGGCATCCGTGAAACGGCCGCGGACTTTGCTGATGCCGGCGTGGCGGACCGTGAAGCCGATCTCGCTGTGGGACATGTCCAACGTCCAGACGCCCGGCGTGATTCCTGTGGGAAGAGTCATTTCCGCATCTCCTAGGGTGGGTGGAAACCGGTCACAGCGACCAAAACCCACAGTGCGTCACACCGCAGTTTTTGTCCAGATACGGAGCCCAAAGGCACCCTAAGATCTCCGTATCTGGACAAAAACTCCCCGGGCGGGATCAGTTGATCACGATGTCCCGCGTGCGGTGGTCGTAACGGATGGTGACGGTGCCGCCGTCGTGGTGCAGTTCGTGGTTGGGGCCGTCAAACGTGCCGAATGCACCGTAGTTCTCTTCCCACGAGCGGTTCAGCGCGATCTTGAACGTGTAGTAGCCGGCGGGCAGTTCGGCGCTGATCTTCCACTGCTGGGCGACAAAATCAAACTGCATCTGGGCCTCGTCGTACTGCGGCGCCCAGTTCTCCGGAGCGCCCAGGAGGGTGTTGAAGTCGCCCGCAACGGCAACCGCCTCCGGCTGCGGGAAGGTCTCCACGTCCGGTCCTTCAAGCGAATCCGCCACGGCGGCTTCCGACTTCGTTTTCGGGGCTGCCTTGCGCGTACGGACAGCCTTGACCACCGGTTCCACGGCCTCTTCGATTTTCTTGGCGGCCTTGCCGACGGCCTCGGCAGCCTTCTTCGCCGGCGCCTTCTTGGCGGGGGCCTTTTTGGCGGGAGCCTTCGTCCCGCTTTCCTCCTCGGCTGCGGCGCTCTTGACCACTGCGGACTTGCGGGTGGTCCTGGCCGCTGCCACCTTGGCGGGTGCGGCAACGGGCGCCACCGGCACGGGGGTGTCAGCCGGAACGGGAGTTCCGGCGTCGAGCGCTGCCGCAAACGATTCGGCATCCGGGAAGGCCACGGTGGCGCGCATCCCGTCCTCGGTGACGGTCCAGCCGGAACGGCCCTTGACCAGCCAGCCGGCCTTAACCAACTTCGCAGTAGCGGAGGTGAGGGTCTTGTGGCCGCGGGGAATTCCGCCGCTGAGCAACTCGGCCTCGTGCGGGCTGAACGGCACGCGGACGGTGGCTTCAGCCAGCACCCCTCCCGCGTTCAGCGCTTCACCGGTCCACGTGCCTTCCGTCAGGACATCCAGCACGGACTTGAGTCGAAGGTTGGTGTTTTCTGCGGTGGACTTGGCCATGGTTCCCCTTTGTAAAGCGATCGGTCATTAGGCATCATGCCAACAGCCTGTTAAATCGCACGACTTTAATTGGTTAACTCTGCGTGTCGTGACCGACTATGACGCGGTTAACTCCCGGAAGTGAGGCGGGAGTCTCAGGTTAGGGCGGTTTGCTTAACCCCGGGGCGCTGAAATGGCTTCCGCCGCTCCCTGCCCAAACACGCTTTGCGGCACCAGTTTAGCGGCAGGCTGGACCGGCCGCCTTAATGGCGCTGCGCGGTTACGCCCGGTTCAGCTCGTCCAGCAGCTCGGCTTTGCGCTCTTCCGAGGCAAAGGACGAGTGGATGGAGTTGGCTGCTAGCCGCGAACGGTCAAAGTCGGAAAGCCCAAAAACGGCTTCCAGCTGCGCGAAGTTGTCGTCCACGTAGCCGCCAAAATACGCCGGATCATCGGAGTTCACGGAGACATTGAGCCCGGCGGCGAGCATGGCCGGCAACGGGTGGTCCGCCAGCGTGTCCACGGCGCGCAGCCGGACGTTGGACAGGGGGCAGACCGTCAGCGGAATCCGCTCTTCCACCAGCCGCTCCACCAGGTCGGGATCCTCCATGCACCGGATGCCATGGTCGATCCGCTCCACGCCCAGAACGTCCAGCGCCTCCAGGATGTATGACGCCGGTCCCTCCTCGCCCGCGTGGGCGGTCAGCCGCAGGCCCGCTTCCCGGGCCTTGGCGAACAGGCGTTCAAACTTCGACGGCGGGTTGCCCACCTCGGCCGAGTCCAGGCCGATCGCGCCAATGGGTGCGTTCATGGCCAGAAGTCCGTCCAGGACCTCCAGCGCGGACTCCTCGGACAGGTCGCGGAGGAACGCGGCGATCAGGAAGGTGGAGACGCCGAAGTCGTTCACGGACGTCGCCAGGGCGGATGCCACCCCGTTGACGCAGGTTTCAAGGCTGATGCCCCGGGACAAATGCGCCTGCGGGTCCATCATGATCTCCGCGTGCCGGACTCCCGCGGCGGCGGCGCGGGCGAGGTAGTCGCGGGTCATGTCGGCGAAGTCCTGTTCCGTTTGCAGCACCGCCATGTTGGCGTAGTACAGGTCCAGGAACGACTGCAGATCGGTGAACTCATACAGTGCCCGAAGCTCGTCAATGCCCGAATACGGGAGGGAGATACCGTTGCGCTCCGCAAGTTCGAAGATCAGTTCCGGCTGCAGGGTGCCCTCGATGTGCAGGTGGAGCTCGGCGACGGGAAGCATCCTCACAGCCGCTTCAGGCAGTTCCGACTCTTGCAGTTCCGGCTCAGGAAGGTCCGTCTGAGTGGGGTCCGTCTCAGTGAGCGGATCGGCAGCGGTGTCCCGGTAATTGTCCATCCGGTCAGGATATCGCCCGCCGGCCGATTCGCCGCTAGAGTCGGATCAATGCGGAAACCCCAACAGGCTGACCCTCTTTCCCTTCCCACTCCTGACCACCTCTCGGACGGCTTTGTGCGGGTCCGGGGCGCCCGGGAGAACAACCTGCGGAACGTGGACGTCGATGTGCCGCGGGACTCCATCGTGGCGTTCACGGGGGTTTCCGGCTCGGGGAAGTCGTCGCTGGCTTTCGGGACCATCTATGCGGAGGCCCAGCGGCGCTACTTCGAATCCGTGGCCCCGTACGCACGCCGCCTCATCCAGCAGGGCCACAATCCCAAGGTGGAGATGATCTCGGGGCTGCCACCCGCCGTCGCGCTTCAACAACGCCGCGGCGCACCCAGCAGCCGCTCCACCGTGGGCACCGTGACCACACTCTCCAATTCGCTCCGCATGCTCTTTTCGCGGGCCGGAACCTACCCGCCCGGCGCCGCGCAACTGGACTCCGACGCGTTTTCGCCCAATACCGCGGCCGGTGCCTGTCCTGAATGCCATGGGCTGGGGGTCGCTCATACTGTCAGTGAGGAATCCCTGGTTCCGGACCCCCTGTTGACCATCCGGGAAGGTGCCATCGCGGCCTGGCCGGGTGCCTGGCAGGGCAAGAACCTCCGCGACATCCTCAGCCACCTGGGCTACGACGTGGACGTGCCCTGGCGGAAACTGCCCAGGAATCAGCGCGACTGGATCCTGTTCACAGACGAACAGCCCGTCGTGGAAGTCACGCCCGAACGCGACCGTGTGGCGAAACCGTACAAGGGGCGCTTCTGGAGCGCCAAGAGCTACGTCCTGCACACCCTTGCGGATTCCCAGAGCGCTGCCATGCGCGAGCGTGTCCTGGCGTTTATGGAGTCCGGGTCATGTCCGCGCTGCGGCGGCACCGGGCTCAGGGCAGAAGCCCTGGCCGTGTCCTTTGCAGGCAGGAGTATTGCCGAGCTGAATGCCGCGCCAATGTTGGAGCTTGCCGAGATCATCCGCCCGACCGCCGGGCTGAAGGAAGCCGGAACCGCTTCCCGCCGGCAGGCCTCGGGAGAGGAGAACGAGGTGGCGGTTGCCATCACGGCCGACCTCCTGCAGCGCATCAGCGTGCTTCTGGACCTGGGCCTGGGCTACCTGGCGCTGGGCCGCGCCACCCCAACCCTCTCTCCCGGCGAGATGCAGCGGCTGAGGATCGCCACGCAGCTCCGGTCCGGGCTGTTCGGTGTGATCTACGTGCTGGACGAACCGTCCGCCGGCCTGCATCCGGCCGACGCCGAGCCGCTCCTGGCAGTCCTGGACCAGCTCAAGGCTTCCGGAAACTCTGTCTTCGTGGTGGAGCACAACATGGACGTCGTGCGTCGGGCCGACTGGCTGGTGGACGTGGGCCCACGCGCCGGCGAAGGCGGCGGCGAGGTGCTTTACAGCGGTCCCGTTGCGGGCCTGGCTGCCATCGAAGGGTCCGTCACGCGCCCGTTCCTGTTCGACGGCGGCGGCTCGGCCAGCGGCGGCTCGGCCAGCGGCGGCTCGGCCGACGGCGGCAACGCGCCACAGGCAGGCACGGCCGCGCGTGCGCGCGGCGTCCGCCAGCCCGATGGTTGGCTGGAGCTGTCCGGCATCAGCCGCCACAACCTCCAAAACCTTGATGCGCGGTTCCCGTTGGGCGTTTTGACGGCAGTCACCGGGGTGTCCGGCTCGGGTAAGTCGACCCTGGTGAGCCATGTCCTCGGGGAGGTCATCGGATCCGGCCTCAGCACGCACCAGGCTGAGCAAACAGCAAAATCAACGCAAACGGCAAAGTCAGCACAGCCTGCAGATCCGGACGCGGCGGGGCCGGCTACGCGGCTGTCCGTGGGGCCGGTCAGCGGCACGGAGCGGATTGACAGGCTGGTCACCGTGGACCAAAAGCCCATCGGCCGCACGCCCCGCTCCAACCTCGCCACCTACACGGGGCTTTTCGACGCCGTGCGCAAGGAATTCGCCGTCACGGAGCAGGCCCGGGCACGCGGATTCGGCGCCGGGAGGTTCTCCTTCAACGTGGCGGGCGGACGCTGCGAAACCTGCCAAGGCGAAGGGTTTGTGGCCGTGGAACTACTCTTCCTCCCTGGCAGCTACGGTCCATGCCCGGAGTGTGGCGGTTCCCGCTACAACCCGGAAACCCTGGAGGTGACGTACCGCGGGAAGAACGTGGCCGAGGTGCTGCGCCTGACGGTGGACGCGGCCGCCGGGTTCCTGGCCGATATTCCCGCCGCGGCCCGCAGCCTGAAGAGCCTCCGGGACGTCGGCCTGGGCTATCTCCGGCTGGGCCAGCCCGCCACGGAACTCTCCGGCGGCGAGGCCCAGCGCATCAAGCTCGCCACCGAGCTTCAACGTGCCCAGCGGGGCCACACACTCTACCTCCTGGACGAACCCACTACCGGTCTCCACCCCGCCGACGTCCAGCTGCTCATGGCCCAGCTTCACGGACTGGTGGACAGCGGCAACACCGTCGTAGTGGTGGAACATGAAATGGCAGTCGTGGCGGCGGCCGACTGGGTCATTGACCTGGGCCCGTCGGGTGGGGACGCCGGCGGCCGGATCGTCGCTTCCGGGACCGCCGCCGACGTCGCACGCTCCGCGCACAGCCGCACCGCGCCCTACCTGGCGGCGGCACTTCCCCAGCAGGGCACCAGCCGACACCCAGAAAGCATCTCGGTTTGATAACGGCCGCGTGATGTCCTAGCGTGAAATGCAAGCCCGCCAAGCGGGCGACATGAATGCCCGGTGCTGCCTCCACCAGAACTGCCCGGCCGGCAGACACCGACAATGACCTCTATTCGTCAGGGGCGGGCAGTGGCGCGACGACCTCCAGGGACGGATCGAGCGCAGGTGGCCTTCAGGAGCATCACCACATGAAAAACACCACTTTCCGTACTGCCGCACGCCGTGGAATCACCGTGGCCGCCGTCTCGGCAGCAGGTCTCGCACTCTCGGCAACAGCCGCCAACGCTGCCACCAGCACCTCAACGTGGGACGCCCTGGCGCAATGCGAGAGCGGCGGCAACTGGTCCACCAACACCGGCAATGGCTACACGGGCGGCCTGCAGTTCAGCGCCAGCACGTGGGCGGCCTACGGCGGAACCGGCTCCGCGGCCGATGCCACCCGCGAACAGCAGATCGCCGTCGCCGAACAGGTCCAGGCCTCCCAGGGCTGGGGTGCCTGGCCGTCCTGCGCGTCCCAGCTTGGCTTGAGCGGAGGGGGCGGCGCGACGGCGGTTGCTCCCCAGAGCGTTCCAGTCCAAAGCGTTCCAGTCCAAAGCGTTCCAGTCCAAAGCGTTCCGGTCCAAAGCGTTCCGGTGACGGCCCCGACTGGTGCCGTGGACTCCGCCCGGCATGCCGCGCCAGTGGCGCTGAGCGGCGAAACCTACACGCTTGAGGCCGGCGACATGCTCAGCTCCGCAGCCGAAAAGCTTAGCATCGAGGGCGGCTGGCAGAGCCTCGCCGACGCCAACATGGACACCATCGCGGATCCGGATCTCGTGTTCGAGGGGCAGATCCTCCAGCTTCCGGCCTAGGCCCTTCACGGACCCGGCGGGCAGGAGCCTTCGTAACAACGGGACCTACACGGGCCCCGCCCAACAAGGTGCGTAACAAGAACATTCAACAACGACGCCGGAGCGTCCCCCCAGCGGGGAGCTCCGGCGTCGTTGTTGTGTCTTGAACTGTGGCTGGGCGCTGCGGTTAGGCGGCGGCCGGGATTTCACGGATGATGCGCACCTTCCAGGCGGCGTCGTCGCTGGTGTCCAGGAGGGCCACCGTGCCGTGGGCGACGTTCAGTGCCACGCGCTTGGCTGCCAGCAGTTCGAGGTAGAGGTGCTCGTTCATGCGGCTTGGCGTGTCGATCATGTACTTCACGGCGTCGCGGACTTTGCGGTAGTTGGCGCTCCGTTCGCGGTGAAGGTGGAGCTCAAGGGTCTGGCGCTGGCGGACTTTGGGTTCGTGCTTGTTGAGCCAGGACACAGCCGCGTGCACAGCGATCACCAGGGCAAGGGAGACGGCGTAGATCCACCAGCCACTGGAGAGCAGGAACAGGGGGAGGTTTCCAATGGCTACAATCGCAATGATGACCCGAAGGGCGGCGATCCTGCGCAGGGTCAGGGCCACGGAGGCCAGGGCGGCGCGGAAGCCGTGTTGGTCCTTGCGGGCCGCGGCGGGGTCGATCGTAAATTCATCAAGGACCAGGATGCCCTTGGCCTCCGGACTGAGCATCTGGCCGAACTTGGGCGCGAAAGGCTGGGCAGTACCGGGGGTCATTTCAGGTGTGGTTGTCATGTTAAGGCTTCCAGGACGCTGGGGTGTTTTCGGCGATCTTAGTGGGTAGCACCACCTGCTGTATGCATCGGTCCACTATGTGAACATTCGCTGCCTCGTCTCTGTGGCGTCCGGCACTGCAATTGGCTCTGGGGCCGCATGCCGTCAGACTGAAGGGATGCAAACCTTCCTTCCGTACCCCGATTTCCGGCAGAGCGCCGCCGCACTGGACACTGCCAGACTGGGCAAGCAGCGCGTCGAGGCGCTTCAAACCCTTCGGGCACTGGTCATCCCCCAGTACGGCTGGCAGACCCATCCCGCCGTCCGCATGTGGATGGGCCATGTTCCGGCACTGACCATGTACGGCCTGGCAATGGTGGACGAATGGACCGAACGTGGCCACCCGGACAATACCCGTGCCAACATCACCGAGTTCGCACCCCAGGCGGCCCACCCGGACTATGCGGCCAAAATCCCTATGCCGCCGTGGCTCGGGGACCCGGACTTCCACCTAAGCCACCGTTCGAAGCTTCTCCGCAAGGAACCCAAGTTCTACAGGTCAGTGTTCCCGGACGCCATACCGAACATCGACTACATCTGGCCCGAGCCGAAGCATGAGTTCCTGCCCGAGGATCCCGAAGGTGAAATTCTTTGGATCCTGCGCTCCCCGCATCCTGAGTTCAGCCCCGAGACGCTCAACACAGTCGCCCTGCCGCCGGTCCGCCGCAGCAACGCCGACGGAGCCGAGCAGGATGACTACGCTCCGGTTTATGCGGACGACGGATCCCGCCGGCCCTCCAAGCAGCCCCGGAAGCTTCCTCCCAAGCCGAAGGTCAAGAAGCCCACGCGGAAGCGCCAGGCCCAAGAGGAAGCGTTTGCCACCCTCCCAGGCAAGACCACCGTGGCGGTTGCGTCCGAGGATGGCGCCAAATTCGCCATAGGCCAGGTCCTGGGCCGGCCCATAACGCTCGACGACGGCCGCTTCGGCCGTAATTTCAGCGTCACCGAGGTGATCGACCGGTCAGCGTTCGATTACCCGGCGCTCCTGCAGGATCCACGGGTATTCTTCCCGGTCCCCGCTCCCTGACCGCATGACCATTCTCCTGGCCGGTTGCGGCGATCTGGGCACCGAAGCGGGGCTGCGCTTCGCGGCGGCGGGACACCGGGTGGTGGGCTGGCGCCGTTCCCCGGACAAGCTGCCCGCGGAAATTGAAGGGGTCGCGGCTGACCTGTCCACCGCGGACCTTCCGGCTATCCCGGCGGACACCACCGTCGTCGTCATTGCCGTGGCGGCCGATTCGCCCACCGAAACCGCCTACCGGGCAGCCTACGTGGATGGGCTGGCGCATGTCCTGGACGCTTTGAGGCGCGACGGCGTCGCGCCGGGGCGGGTGCTGTTTGTGTCATCCACCGCCGTCTACGGGGACGCGGGCGGCGGTTGGGTTGATGAGGGCACGACGCCGGCTCCCGGCGGTTTTTCCGGGCGCATCCTCCGCGAGGCTGAGGAACTCCTGCTTTCGCGATTGCGCGGCACGGGAACCACACCGGTGGTGCTGCGGCTCGGCGGAATCTACGGGCCAGGGCGGACCCGGCTCATTGACCAGGTCCGTAGCGGAGCAGCAGTCGTCCCGGATGAACCGCGCTACACGAACCGGATCCACCGGGACGACGCGGCGGCGGCCATCGTTCACCTCGGCACTTTGGAATCCATGCCTGCACCGGTATACGTCGGCGTGGACAACGATCCGGCGGATCTCGGCGACGTTTTACGTTTCCTGGCCTCCGAGATGGCGCATCCGGAACCGCCAACGGGACCCGCGGGAGAGGCCCGGGGCGGAAATAAACGCTGCAGCAACGCCCTGCTTCGTAGCACCGGATTCAACTTCGCCTACCCGTCCTTCCGCGAAGGCTACCGCGACATCCTGGCGGGTAAAGGCGTGCGCCACCCGTAGCCCCTCGCGCGAACGTCCACTTGCGGCCCTACCGTCTCGCGCGAACATACACTGGGGTCAAACAGCAGACTCCCAGGCCGTTGGCATCGACCTGCGTCTGAACCTGTCGTAACCCGAGGAGCATCGTGGACTTCCAACACATTATTGAGGCCGTGGGCAGGTACATGGACTTCGCCGGGGTGGCCGTTATGGTCATCGGCGCTGTTGTCTCAATTCCCATGGCCCTCCGCGGCTACCAGCCTCGAAAGCTCCCCGCTGGATCAGAAAAGCTGACGGTGTATCGTTCGTACCGGCAGCTCTTGGGCAGGTCCATCCTGCTGGGCCTGGAGCTTCTGGTGGCTGCCGATATCATCCGCACGGTAGCCGTGGCACCCACGTATGAAAGCGTCGGGGTGCTCGCGATCATCGTGCTGATCCGAACTTTCCTGAGCTTCTCGCTGGAACTGGAAATCACCGGACGCTGGCCATGGCAGAAGGACCCGTCCGCGTCGTCCTCGCGGCCGGCATCAGCAGAAGCTTAGCCCCCACCGGCATCAGCAGAAGCCCAGCCCCCACCCGGCCTGCCCTTCCCTGCCGAACCAGTGGGTGCGTACTTGCGGCCTGATCGTGCGCGGCCGAGAAATTCCTTGCCACGGGTGATTTGGGAAGGGGCTGGAGGTTATCCACATAGGCCATTTGCTGCGCTGTTTTTGTCGGTGCCTCGCTGGATGATGAGGCTATGGGAAGCACGGCGGTGGAGGTCATGATGGCTTCGATGGCTGCGCTTGCGGTGTTGTCGGACCGCTGCGAGGGTGGTTCTGATGCCACCGGTTCGAATCCTCTGCGTGACCAATCGGACGCCTGCCTCGAGGGTCTGGAAGTGACGGCCCGGCTGGAGGCCATGCTGTCCGCCAGGAAGGTGTACTTCGCGGCAGGGTTCGCCGCGAAGTCCGCGGCCCTGGCCGGGCCGGCGCAGAGCCCGGGCCAGCACACCGCCCAGGAAATGGGTGTTGTGTCCGAGGTCGCGTGTGCTCTGACCGTGAGTGAGCGCACGGCTTCGGCCTTGCTGACGCAGTCACATGAACTGACCACGGCCCTGCCGCTGACTTTGGCCGCCCTGCAGGAGGGGGACCTGTCGTGGCAGCACGCCAAGGTCATGGTCGATGAAACAACCGGTCTTGACCCGGCGGGCGCGGCGGAGTTGGAGGCCCGTTTCCTGGGCCCGGACGTGCCGGACCGGGCGCGGGAGTGCCCGGCCGGGGAGCTGATCCCGTCCAGGTTCCGGCACAAGGCCCGGGCCTGGCGGGAACGGCATCACCCGGTGAGCATCGAAAAGCGCCATGCCAAGGGTGTCCTGGACCGGCGGCTGGAATACGTCCCGGACCGGGACGGCATGGCTTGGCTCTCCGCCTATCTCCCCGCGGACCGGGCGGCCGGGATCTGGAACGGCATCACCGCCACGTCGAGGGCTCTCCAGAGCCCCGCCGAAACCCGCACCATGACACAGATCCGCGCCGACATCGCAGCCACCCTGCTCCTGGGCGCCGGCTTCACCACGGCCAGCCCAATGGACCGCGGCACAGACACAGCCGCCGGCACAGGCTCAGAGTGCGACACCAGCGACTCCGCCGCGGTCAGTGCACCGGGCCCCGGTGTCGCAGCAGGAAAAGCCTCCACCAGTGGGAGCGTGGCGGGCAACAACGTCCTAGCGGGAGACGTGCTGGCGGGACGTGTGCCCACACCGGCGGCGCAGGTCCTCGTGACCGTGCCAGTGTTCGCCCTGATGGGCCTCACCGACGAACCCGCCACCCTCGACGGCTACGGGCCGATCCCCGCGTCCATGGCACGCCAGCTCGTCGCCGACGGACCCAGCTCATTCCACCGGGTCCTCACTGACCCCCGCAACGGGGCACCCTTGAAGATCGGCCGCGAAAGCTACCGCATCCCCGCCGCGATGCGCCAATGGCTGCGAATGCGGGACGGGAAATGCCCGTTCCCCGGCTGCTCCAACCAGTCCCTGGACAACGAGGCAGACCACCTCCTCGCCTGGGCAGACGGCGGCACCACCGGCATCAGCAACCTCGGCCAACCCTGCCCCAAGCACCACAAACTCAAACACACCACGGCCTGGACACCCACCGCCGCCAGCATCGACAAACCGCCCGGATGGATCTCACCAACCGGCCGCCACTACCAAAGCGAACACCAGGACTGGGAACCACCCCAGTGGCCACCCCAGATACTTGGGCTGCTCCCGGAGCAAGGACCCGTCCCTGTCGTTGCGGAAGACCAGTCAGTCGGCCAGCTGCTTGAGCCTGTCCCTGGCGCCTCCCCAAGGACCCTTTCGCGGAGTGGGCGCTTTCCCTGCGCCATGACGGCTGCGCAACCACCTAAGCCTGGCTAGGCGTCCTGCCAGCCGCGCCCTTCTTTGAAGGTGGCCACACGCGTTCCGACCCCAGCCTTCAGCGAGTTCGACGGATCGAAGTACAGCGTTGCTTCAGTGGCGCGGCTATGCGTGATGAGCTGCTCGGCCTCGAGCTTCGCCTCTGGGACGGTGGCTCCGATGATGCCTGTCCGTGCAGGCAGTTCGGCCGTGTGAATGACCTCTGCAGCGGTTTCCGAGAGGGGAACCGTGGTACCCGTGTTGATTTCGTCGTGAGGAAACGCAAACTCTGCATCATCAGGTGCGGGAGGGATGTTGTACTCCAGGAAGTAGGTCATGGTTCCAGCCTTGCAGAAAGTCCTCAGTCCCGAAAGTTTCTTGCCCGCGCTGACCTGCAATTACAGGTTCCTCGGCTGGCCTTCGGCTCCTATACTGTCGGGATGATGATGTCGCTGATGTTCGGCGCCATAGCATCCAGTGCACTGATCCTGGGTGCCTTCATCGGTGTTCGGTTCGAATTGCCAAAACGGCTCCTGGCCATCCTCCTGGCCTTCGCGGCGGGCTCCTTGATCACCGCCCTGGCCTTTGAACTCTTCGAGGACGCTTACGAGCGCGGAGGCATCATCCGCGCAGCCATTGGGCTGATGGGCGGCGCTATCGTCTTCACAGTCCTCAGTGCGATGCTCGACCGCTGGGCCCAGCCCGGCAAACAGGCCACGCCCGCCGATGAATTCCAAGGCAGCGCCAAGCTGGACACAGATGCTGCCGCCGAGGACAAGCCTGCCACCCCCGCTTCCACCCGCGGCGCTGCCGGCATGGCACTCCTGGCGGCAGTCACGTTGGATGGTGTCCCGGAAAACGTCGCCCTCGGTGTCTCACTCGGTGAGGGAACGGGCGGGCTGGCTCTGCTCGCCGCGATCTTCGTCTCCAACCTGCCCGAGGCCCTGGTTGGAGCAGCCTCAATGCGCAGTCAGGGCCGTTCATCCATGAGCGTCATCGGACTGTGGCTCGCCTGTGCGGTCCTGCTGGTGGTCGCCGTGGTGATCGGCGCCGGTCCCCTGTCCGGCACTGACCCTGAAGCAATTTCCTTGCCCCTCGCGTTCGCCGCCGGCGCGGTGATCGCCTCGCTGGCGGACACGCTCATGCCTGAAGCCTACGAACACGGCGGCCCCGCGGTCGCAATCGCCACAGCAGCCGGGTTCGTCCTGGCGTTCGTGCTGTCGCTGGCCTGAACCGCACGTCCCCGCCGAGGTGGGCGTCAGCGAGCCAAGAAACCGCCTACTTACCGAGGCCAGCCTTGCGAAGCGCCTCCGCCATGGCCGTATTCACCGGCGCGGGTTGCGGCGCCGACTTCGGCGCGACAGTCCGGCCGCCAGCCGACGGCGGCGTCTTCCCACCACCCTGCCGACCCCCTTCCGGTCGCCCACCGGCGCCACGACCGGCGCCTCGCCCGCCGGCACGGCCGCCTGTGCCACCGCCACTGGACAGTGACGGTTCGTCGTCGAGCCTCAATGTCAGCGAAATCCGCTTCCGCTCGGGATCGGCTTCCAGAACCTTGACCCGCACCACCTGGCCGGACTTCACTACTTCGCGCGGATCGGAGACAAAGCGGTTGGCCAGCGCCGAAACGTGCACCAGCCCGTCCTGATGCACCCCGACGTCCACAAAAGCGCCGAAAGCGGCCACGTTCGTGACCGTACCCTCGAGCACCATGCCGGGCTTGAGATCCGAGATCTTCTCGATTCCTTCCGAGAACGTCGCCGCGGCAAACGCGGGGCGCGGGTCCCGGCCCGGCTTGTCCAGTTCCGCCAGGATGTCCTGGACAGTGGGCAACCCGAAGGTTCCGTCCACGAACTCCCGGGGATCCAGGGACGAAGCCGGCGCCGAACCGGCAGCCACCAGGATTTTCCGGGCCACCGAGTAGGCCTCCGGGTGCACGCTGGACGCATCCAGCGGCTCCGCTCCCCCGGTGATCCGCAGGAAGCCAGCACACTGTTCGAACGCT
The DNA here is from genome assembly GCF_001663775.1 of Arthrobacter sp. B6. Taxonomy (GTDB): domain Bacteria; phylum Actinomycetota; class Actinomycetes; order Actinomycetales; family Micrococcaceae; genus Arthrobacter. The sequence goes on from NZ_KV467168.1 coordinate 1,487,216, forward strand.
TTGGCTCCGAGACGCGGCACCTTCTTCAAGTCAGCGCGCTTGGCGAACGGGCCGTGTTCGTTCCGGTACGCCACAATGTTTTCGCTCAGTAAAGGCCCGACGCCGGCCACCCGGCTCAGCAGCGCGGGTGACGCTGTGTTCACATCCACGCCCACAGCGTTCACGCAGTCCTCCACCACCGCGTCCAGGCTTCGGTCCAACTTCGACGCCGTAACGTCGTGCTGGTACTGGCCAACGCCGATGGACTTCGGATCGATCTTCACCAGTTCGGCAAGGGGATCCTGCAGGCGCCGCGCGATGGAGACGGCGCCCCGCAGGGACACGTCCATACCGGGCAACTCCGCCGCTGCCAGCGCTGACGCCGAATACACGGACGCCCCTGCTTCGGAGACCACCAGTTTCTGGGGTTTCTTCTCCGCGGCCGGGAGCAGCTTGATCAGTTCGGCAGCCAGTTTGTCAGTCTCGCGGGACGCGGTTCCGTTGCCGATGGCCACGAGCTCAACGTTGTGTTTTTGCGCCAACCGGACCAGGGTTGCCAGGGCTTCGTCCCACTTCCGCGCAGGTGCGTGGGGATACACCGTATCGGTGGCGACGACCTTGCCCGTGCCGTCCACCACGGCAACCTTTACACCGGTCCGGAGTCCCGGGTCCAGGCCCAGGGTGGCGCGGTTGCCGGCGGGCGCGGCCAGCAGGACGTCGCGCAGGTTGGCGGCGAACACCCGGACGGCCTCGTCCTCGGCGGCAGCGAACAACCGCCCGCGAAGGTCCGCCGTCAAACGGGCGAGCACGCGCGTGCGCCAGGCCACCTGGGCGGTCTGCATCAGCCAGGCGTCGGCGGGCCGGCCACGTTCGGCGACACCGAGGCATCTGGCCACCGCACCTTCATACCGCGCACGGGCGGCCATGAGGGCGTCGTCATTGCTCGGATCAGCCTCTGCAAGATCCAGTTCCAGGACGCCGTCCTTTTCTCCGCGCAGCAGTGCGAGCACACGGTGCGAGGGCATCCCCGACGGCGCCTGGGCGAACTCAAAGTAATCGGCGAACTTCTGTCCCTCGCCCTCTTTGCCCTTCTTCACCCGCGACACCATCCGCCCCTGAGTCCACAGCCTGTCCCGCAGTGTTGCGGCAAGGTCAGGGTCCTGGGCAACGCGTTCCACCAGGATGGAACGGGCTCCGGCGAGCGCCGCAGCGGCGTCGTCAATGGAATGCTGGGCATTCAAGTACTTGGCAGCCTCGCGTTCGGGATCCAGTTCCGGCCGCTTCAGCAGGGCATCGGCCAGCGGCTCCAGCCCGGCTTCCCGGGCGATCTGGGCTTTGGTGCGCCGCTTGGACTTGAACGGAAGATAGATGTCCTCCAGCCGTGACTTGGTGTCCGCGGCCAGGATCGCCGCCTGCAGTTCGGCGGTCAGCTGCCCCTGGGCGGCAATCGCCTCCAGGACAGTACGACGGCGGTCCTCAAGTTCGCGGAGGTAGCGCAGGCGTTCGTCGAGGTCTCGGAGCTGCGTGTCATCGAGCGTCCCGGTGGCTTCCTTGCGGTACCGGGCGATGAACGGAACTGTGGACCCGCCGTCGAGCAATTCCACAGCAGCCTTGACCTGCCAGGTCTTCACACCAAGCTCGGCGGCGATCTGGGCGTGGATGGCGCTGTCCTGTGTGGGGGCGGACGCGGGAGCGGACGGGGCGTGCGGGAGTTGTGTCACCAGAACATTTTGCCCTACGGGCCTGACGGTCTCCAGCGACGACTCAATCCGCGCTGCGGGGCCGGGTATTCCGCTACCGGCCGCGAAGTGCTGTAGTGGAGTTGCGGTCACCGGTATTCATTCTCGAGGAAGAGGCCACCATGCGGGAACTGCTCATCGTCTTTCAGGAAGGATTCGACGAAGCCAACATCACCGTCATGGTCAACGGCAAGGAGGTCCGCCGCGACATCGGGGTTTCCACCAACCCCATCCTGGGGGAAGCTTTCGAAACATCAGTGGAGTTGCCTGCGAAAGGGGCGCAGGTGGGCGTGGAAGTCACCAACAAGGGGCTGAAAGCGATCCTCAAGGTGAGCGGAAAGCCCAAAAGCGTGCTGGTTTCCATCGAGGACGGCAAGTTGGTGATGCGCGAGGGAACCGGCCGCGAAGCACTCCTCTAGCTATCACTCTCACTGTGCGGCGATCCCTTTGCTGTGCTCCATAGCCTCTACTCGGCGATGTCTTCAGCCCACAGCTCCGCGTTATCGCGCTGGAAACTCTGCATCATGTCGACGCAACGCTGGTCATCCAGGACAACCACCTCCACGCCACGGGACCTGAGGAGATCGAACTCGCCCGGGAAGGTCCGCGCCTCACCAACCACTACCTTGGGGATCTTGAACTGGATGATGGTCCCGGTGCACATGGCGCAGGGCGCCAGCGTTGTATACAGGACGGTGTTTCTGTAGCTGTGCTGCCGTCCGGCGGACCTGAGGGCGGACATCTCGCCGTGCGCAATGGGGTCACCGTGCTGGACACGCTGGTTGTGGCCGGCAGCTATGACCGCGCCACCGCGCGCCAGCGCAGCCCCGATCGGAATGCCACCCTCGCCCAGGCTCTTTTGCGCGGCCCGGTACGCTGCTTCGAAAGCGGGGTCAGTCATGCGGCCAGCCTATCGTCCCAACGCGCGGGCCGTGTTGTCGCACGGTTCAGAAAAACCCTAGCGATACTCCATTCGGTGGAGTATTCTGGACCTACCGCCCGGGCCCCCTGGGATCCAGGCGGGCCACTCTACAGGAAGAGCCAGGAAAGCCGTCGGATGGCTTATTGGCTCGCGCTGCCGGGACAGCACACCGAGCAGCCAGCGACGGCGGCACCCAGGCGGGTGCCGCCGTCGTCGTTCAGTGCATTTTAGGCTTGGTACGCAGGGTAGTCGGTGTAACCCTTTGCGCCCTCACCGTAGAACGTGGACGCGTCCGGTTCGTTCAGCGGGAGGCTCTCCTTCCAGCGGCGCGCGAGGTCCGGGTTGGCGATGGCCGGGCGGCCCACCACCACGGCGTCTGCGTGGCCGTCGGTCACCAGGGCCACGGCCTCGTCGCGGGTGGTGACAACGCCAAAGCCGGTGTTCACGAGGAAGGTCCCGTCGAAGCGTGCGCGGAGGTCCTGGACCAGCTCGCCGCTGGGCTCGTGGTGGAGGATGCTCAGGTAGGCGAGGTTAAGCGGCGCAATGCTGTCAAGCAGCACCTCGTAGGTTGCGCGGACGTCAGCCAGGTCGGTTTCGGCGATGCCCTGGACGTTGTGCTCCGGTGAGATGCGGATGCCCACGCGGCTGGCACCGAGCGCAGCGACGACGGCGTTGACCGTCTCGATGACGAAGCGCGCCCGGTTTTCCGGAGATCCGCCGTAGCTGTCGTCGCGGATGTTGGAGTTGGGCGCCAGGAATTCGTGCAACAGGTAGCCGTTGGCCGAGTGCAGCTCAACGCCGTCAAAGCCTGCCTCGATCGCGTTGCGGGAGGCCGTGACGATCTCCCCCATAACCACGGGAAGTTCATCTGTCGTGAGGGCGTGCGGGACCGGGTACGGCTTCTTGCCCGTCGGCGTCCGGACTTCACCTTCGATGGCGACGGCGCTCGGGCCCACGATGCGGTGGCCGGCTGTGATGTCCTCGTGGGACACACGTCCGCCGTGCATGACCTGGGCAAAGATCCGGCCGCCTTCAGCGTGGACGGCGTCGGTGACCTTCTTCCAGGCGGCAATCTGCTGCTCGGTGACCAGTCCGGGCTGGCCCGGGTAGGAACGGCCGGCGGGGCTGGGGTACGTGCCCTCGCTGACGATGAGGCCCAGGGATGCGCGCTGGCGGTAATGCTCGACGACGAGCGGGCCGGGCACACCTTCCTCGCCGGAGCGGAGGCGGGTGAGCGGCGCCATCACGAGGCGGTTGGGAAGTTCAAGCTCGCCGAGGGTCAACGGGGAAAACAGCATGCGCAGTTCCTTTCAAAAATGACGTGGTACTGCCCTGCCCAACTGGCTGGCGTCTGCAACTATTCCGGGTGTGATGGGGATCATCTTGGCCGATGGCGCCTTGAGCATCTTGAGCAAAAGCCGTCCGGGCGCCCAAAGGAAGGATTCGCCGGAGGCTCTGGTCATTTTCTACAGATCGTAGAAGAATGGGGTCATGATGTTTAATCACGCCGACGGCAACCCTGTCCTGGAACTAGACGAAGAGCAGTCCTGGAAGCTCCTCGACGCCACAAAGCACGGCCGCCTGGTGGTTTCGGTAGCGGGCGAGCCCGATATCTTCCCCGTCAACTACTTGACCTCCGACCGGAAGGTCTACCTCCGGACAGCCCCCGGAAATAAGCTGGCTCAGCTCACCATCAACTCCAGGGTCTTGTTTGAGACGGACGGCGTCCTGTCCGACGAAGCGTGGTCCGTGGTCCTGCGGGGAACCGCCCGGGTCCTGACCAACTCATCGGAACTGGCCGCCATCGAGGAGCTGGGGCTGAAGACCTGGGTCCCCACGCTCAAGGATTTCTACGTGGAGATCGTGCCCACGTCCGTGAGCGGCCGGCACTTCGAGCTGGGTGAGCAGCCGGAGCGCGACATCTAGGGCCTGCCTAGACTGGACTTATGGCGGACAGGCTGACCCCCGAGCAGCGCAGCTGGAACATGTCCCGGATCCGGGGCAAGAACACCAAGCCCGAACTCCTGGTCCGCCGCCTCCTCCACGCCAAGGGCTACCGATACCGGCTGCACGGCGGAGCCGGGAAGGCCCGCCTGCCGGGCAACCCTGACCTGGTGTTCACTGGACGCCGCAAGGTCATCTTCGTCAACGGCTGTTTTTGGCATTTCCATGACTGCAGAGTTGGCCTGCATGCCCCCAAGGCAAACGCCGCCTTCTGGGACACCAAGCGCACCCGCACCAGGAACCGCGACGCCGACCAGCGCAAGCGGCTCGAAGACGCAGGGTGGGAAGTCCTGACACTTTGGGAATGCGAGCTCAAGGACGGCTCGGCCCTTGAGGCCCAGCTCGTCCAGTTCCTCGGCGACGTGGCAATCCCCCGCCATGGTCCCGGACACGGTCAGGGCCACGGTCCGAGCCACGATGCCCGAGGTCCAAGCCAGGGGCCAAGTCACGGTACAGACGGAACTTAAGGCGATCTTGATCCTTTGCCGCCGTCCATGTTGAGTAGCAGCGGCAAGGATTGAAGCCGTGGGCGCCGATCGAGCGGCCAACCGGATCGGCTATCGGGGAGGAACGCGTGCCCTTCCCGCGTCCGCCAGCTCCGCCAACTTCGCCAGGCCCTCCAACTTCGCCAGGCCAGCAACTTCGCCAGGCCAGCAAAGCGCAGCTGAGGACGGTCGCAGCGGTGAGAGTCGGTTCCGGAGGCCAGTGTGCGAAGCTGGGCGACGCCGGCGCGGACAGGTCCGGCGGCGTGCTCCGGGAGCTCCGGGGGCTCCATGCGGATGACCACACGCCTGCACACGGCTGGCACCAAGTCGGCACCCCCAAGCGCGAGAACCAAGGTTTTGAACGTACGAAAAGGGGGCAATCAGGCCCCCAGCAAGGCGTGGCCTGGGCCACCAAAAGGCAGTGCCGGCCGCACCGGTTTTGACCCTGGACGCAAAACCCGCAGTCTCATCAAGAAAGCCACAATTCTTGTCCAAAACCCTTACCGGGCGGGGGAACGGACCTAATCTGAAGAAGGAAAGATGCCTCAAGCCACCGCCGGACTTTCGGAACGGGAGGCCCCAGCGGAAAGGACCGTCATGACGCAATCTGATGATGCCGGGCGGCCCTTGGTGGACCAATCCGTCCTGGAAAGGCTGCGGGAGGAACTGGACGAGGACGAAGGTTACTGCACGGTCTTTGTGGGGAACTTCATCGACTATCTTCCGCACCGGATCGACCGGCTTCGCCTGGCCCTGACAACCGGTGACCTTGACGGCGCCGTCGACGCCGTCCTAAGCCTCAAGACCTCCAGCCAAATGGTGGGAGCGGAGAGACTGGCCGGCCTGGCAATGGATCTGGAGAGCGCCATCCGCAGCGACGCAGCCCACAGCGACGTTGCAGTTGCCCTGCCGCGGCTCGCGGCTGCGTACCTCAAGCCCATCAACCAGTGCAGCCGGCAGACCCTGCACCGCCTCCAGGCTCAGCGCTCGACCGGCGCCAACCGGTAGCCAACGCCCCGCACGGTCTGAAGCCAGCGCGGACGCTGCGGCGAATCGCCCAGCTTTTTCCGCAGGTTTCCCATGTGGACTTCCACGGACCGTTCGTCCGCCTCGCTGATGTAACTGCCGACGTCGTAATCCTCGTCCCGCAGGCGCCGCACCAGGTCGGATTTGGTCCGGACAGTCCGGCCCGCCTCCAGGAGGGCATAAAGGAGTTCAAACTCGGTACGCGTCAGGTTCAGTTCCTGGCCGTCCACGGTCACGGAGCGCGACGCGTAGCTAAGGTCCAGTCCGTTGTGGGTGTAGTTGCCGCGGCCAGTCGCAGTTGGTTCGGTCCCGGCGGTCGCGTCGGCGGCGCCTGCGGGCTCTGCGGGCTCCGCGGCGGCACGCGGTCGCCGCATCATTGCCGCCACACGGGCACGCAGCTCCCTGGGGCGGAAGGGTTTGGTGAGGTAATCGTCCGCGCCGGATTCCAGGCCGATCAGGGTGTCCAGTTCATCGGTGCGGGCCGTGAGCATCACAATGTACGCGTCGGAAAATTCGCGGATTTGGCGTGACACTTCAAAGCCGTCGATGTCCGGCAGCCCCAAGTCCAGGGTGATGACGTCAGGGTTCAACGTCTTGGCCGCCAAAACGCCCTCAGCTCCGCTTCCGGCCACTGTCACGTCAAAGCCTGCCTGCGTCAATACTGTCCGCACCAGTTCCCGGATGTCCTGGTCATCCTCGATGACGAGCCCCACGCGTGGATCACTCATTACAGCCCCCTCAGCCTGCTTGACACGTCTGAAGTATATAGCTGGCTGCCGATATCCTGCTGTCATGCGTCTTGACTTAAATGTGTTCCCGGCACCTGTCCATGAGTGAGCCAGTTGCGTGGGCTTCGGGTCGCCTGAGATTCTTCCGCCGGCCGTTCCACGAGTACCGGCTCACGGACCGGGTGGTGCTGAGCCAGATGCCGTTGTTCGTCACCACGATCTTCACGACACTTCTCACGTGGGCGTTCTTCCCGGCGACCATGGAGCACCCGCTTTTTATTGCGTTTCTGGTCTCGCAACTGGTCCTCATGGCGCTTTGCTACCTGGTGCCGTGGGATCGCCTGCCCTACACCAGCTTCCTGCTGATTCCGCTCCTGGATTTTGTCTCGATAGCCGTGGGCAGGGAGGGCGGGCAGGAGAGCCTGACCGGCATCAGCCTGCTGGCGGTTTTCCCCGTGATCTGGCTGTGCGCCTCAGGATATTACCCGAGGACATCGCTGTGGCTGTCATTTTTCGCACCCTTGGCCATCATCTGGGTTCCGTTGCTGATCCGCGGAGACCTGTCAGGCCCGAGTTTGTCCAAGCCCCTGCTCCTCCCCGTCATGTTGCTCGGGATCGGGGTGTCGGTCAGCGTCCTGACTTTGAGCATGACGCGGCAGCAGCGTGCCTTGGAGGAGAAGGATGAGCAGCTTCAGGCCGGCTTGCGCCGCACCCGGCGGCATGAGGCCTTGCTCAACACCGTTCTCGACACTGTGCATCTGGGCGTCCTCGCGGTGGACGCAGACGGCCATGACATCCTGATGAACCGGAAACAGCGTGCCAACCACGAGCTGGCCCGGCCCAGGGACATCGAGGATCCAAACGAATCGCAGCTGCTGGTCTTCGGCCCGGACCGCACCACTCCCGTCCCGGTGGAGGAGCGCCCTGTGCGCAGGGCCGTCCTGGGCGAGACTTTCACGGACTACCTGGTCTGGCTCGGCTCAGGCAAGGAACAGCGCGCCATCACCACCAGCGCCCGCGCCATGAAGGATGCAGACGGGAAGTTCGCTGGGTCCGTCATTGTCTTCGGCGACGTGACCGACCTTGTGAACGCACTGGCTGCCAAGGACGAATTCGTTTCCAGCGTGTCCCACGAGTTCCGGACGCCGCTGACGTCCATCCTGGGTTACGTCGAAATTCTGCTGGAGGACGATCCCGCGGATGACCAGCTGGGCCCGCTGGAGATCATCAGACGCAATTCAGAACGCCTGCTCACCTTGGTATCCGATCTCCTGGCCAGCAGGAACGGCCAGCTGATTGTGTCGCCGCACGCCGTGGACGTTGCGGAACTCGTACGCGCCACGGTGTCCGCTGCCCGCCCCAAGGCTGACGCCTCCCGGGTGGTGCTGAAGGCCGACACCCCCGCGCGGCTCGACGCCCACGTGGACGGCCCCCGCATCTCCCAGGTGCTGGACAACCTCGTGTCCAATGCCATCAAATACTCGCCTGACGGCGGCAACGTGGTGGTGTCCCTGGAACAGAAGGACGGCCACCTGACCTGCCGGGTCAGCGACACAGGCATGGGCATGAGCGCCGACGACCAGGCCGAAGTATTCGCCAAGTTCTTCCGCACCAGCGCGGTGCGCAGGACTGCCATCCCCGGAGTGGGCCTGGGCCTGCCCATCAGCAAGGCCATCGTGGAGGCCCACGGCGGAACCATCGACGTCGACTCCTCGCTGGGGAAAGGAACCACCTTCACGTTCCGCGTCCCGGTCTAGGTGAGGGTTCTGGCGGCCGGCCGCATCTCCCGCGCGGGCAGGCGGCAGCCTAATCTCCCGCGCGGGCAGACCGTACTACCTCGCCCCACGACTGCCGTGCCAGGTCCGCCACCGCTGCCAGGATGTCAGACGGCGGCCGGGAAAGGTCCAGCGGAAACTCAACAACATCGATGTCAGTATTGAGGATCCGCCGAAGTTTCACCTCGCCCGATCCTGCGTAGACCAGCCACGCGGTGGGAACCCTCAATGCTGTGCAGTAGGCCAGCATCTGGTAATGGTCCGCCGACAGGGACGCGCCCATGTCGGAGGCAGCCTTGTACTTTGCGTCGTAGACCACCACCGGACGACCACCCAAAAGATGCACCGCGTCCGGGCGCACCGAGAGCCGGTCGGCATCATGCACGGCCTCGCTGAGGAGCGCGTTGTACTGCAGCCGCAGTTCCCCCGGGTACGCCGCCATGGCCTCGCGGAGGGCAGCCCCCACAAAGTCCCCGAACACCTGGGCCATATCCACCACAAACGACGCCGTCTGCTGTTTCCCCTCCCCTGCCTCCGCGGACGCGTTCCGCAGGACCAGCTCCGCGAGCCGCAGCACAGCGTGGTACCGGACGTTCATCCGGCTGGGGGACCACGGCGGCAGGGGCGCACCGGACGCAAGGCGCGTGACGGCGTCGAGCTTTCCCTTGAGCTGCCGCAACCGGCTCAGGACCTCGGGACGGACGCCGGGGACCTTGCCCATGCGATCCAGCGCGGCGCGAAGGATACGGTTTTCGGCGATGTCCTCGGTGAACTCGTCGTAGGACACTTCCAGCGGAACCAGCATGCCGGGACGCCGGGAGATCTGGTCCGAAATCCGGATCCTGCCCTTCACGGTCCGCAGCGACTCGTCCACGGTGAGGTAGCCCTGCAGCACGCCGCGGCCCAGGGCCCGCTCACCGAGCTGGACCAGGGACTCGGCCAGTGCGCTCCACAGATCGCGGTCCTCCGCGGCGGCCACGGAGTCATTGCGGAAGCCTTGGTTGCCGGCGTAGCTGAGCAGGAACAGCAGCCGGCTCAAACCCAGCCGGTCCTTGGGGCGGACGTCCAGCTGCACCGTGGAAGTGCGGACCGATCCCACCTTCCCAACAGGTTCGATCCGGTAGAGTCCCATGCCCATCGGAGAGGCCTTCGCCAGGCCGCTGGAATTGAGGAACGCCGCGCTGGCAGCATCGAGCCGCTCCACGATGCCGCCGGACAGTTCATCCAGGACCAGGTGCCGGGCAGGTTGGTGTGGCCCCCGCGGGGCCACGCCCAACACGGGCGCCTGGACCGGCCTAACTGGCAGCAAGGCGTCCCAGAAGCTGGTCCAGCCCGAACCGCTCCTCAAGCTGCGCCCGGGTCAGCTGGCCGTGGTAGTGCTCCTCCAGGAGCGGCATCAGCTCGTACTTCCAGATCCGGCGCAGCCCGGCGGGGGTCTGGGCCGCGGGCTTCATGAAGTACGACGGCCCGATCATCAGGTCCCGATCCCACTCGTCGATCGAGGCGTTCAGCGCGTCAAGCAGCAGCGCCGGGGTCGCATCCAGCTGCCGGGCCTGCAGGAATCGCAGCAGCGAGCCCCTCACCGGCTCGGTCTGCGGGTGCAGCTCGATGAAGGCGAAGCGGCGGCGGATGGCGGCGTCCATCATCGCGATGGACCGGTCCGCGGTGTTCATGGTGCCGATGATGTAGAGGTTGTCCGGCAGGGTGAACGGCTCGTTGGGGCTGTACTGCAGGTAGATCCGGTCGTCACGGTACTCCAGCAGGAAGTAGAGCTCACCGAACACCTTGGCCAGGTTGGCGCGGTTCATCTCATCGATGATGAGGAAGTACGGCTTCTTTTCGTTTCCGGGTTTGGCGGCTTCCTCTGCCAGACGGCGCAGCGGGCCGGCAACGAGCTTGAAGGAGACCTGGCCTTCGTCGGTCTTGTCCGGCCGGTAGCCCTCGAAAAAGTCCTCGTAGGCGTAGGACGGGTGGAACTGCACCAGCTTCACCCGTTCATCCGTGCTGTCATCAGCCAGCTCCGCGGCGAGGTGCTTGGCCAGGTACGTCTTACCGGTGCCGGGCGGGCCATAGAGCACCAGCTGGCGGTTTTCCTCCAGCAGTTCCGCGATCTCCTGCAACGGTTCCAAATCCATGTGCAGCGACTCCGCGAACTCCCGGGTGAGCGGGCGGAAGCCCTCCTGGACGGGAACGGCGGCGGCAGCACCGGCGTCGTCGTCTTCCGGTTCCGCTTCCGCGGGCAGCAGCGCCTGCAGCGCCTGGACCACCTTGGTGACGTCCACGATGATCCCCGGCGTGGCGAGCTGGCGCTGCACATGCCGGGGCAGGTCGGTGGTGGTGTGGGCTTCGTCGAACCAGCGCACCTTGCGGCGGATCCGGCGGTTGTCCTCGTTGTGCTCCGGCTCCCCCAGTACGACGCCGAGCCGTACCGTCCCGGAGTTCTGGTACAGGACCAGGTCGCCCGGCTTCATCACCGTCAGGATGGCAAATACGGCGGTCTTGGTGTCCTCGCGCTCCACGTAGCCCAGGTGCTTGTAGTCCTCGTCCACGGCGTGCTGCACCAGCCCGGCAGTCACGCCGGCGTCAAGGAGGCGGAGATGTTCGACGTCGAGCGTCACCTTCTCCTCGCCCTGCCAGGCCGCGAGCAGCTCGGCGTTGTCGCTGTGCGTGCGCAACAGCCATGCCCGGCGGCCGGGATCGCCCACCTTGCGCCACTGGCTCACCAGCTGCCGCGCGTACCAGTCGATGCGCTGCCCTGCCTGCTCGTCCAGGTGCAGCCGGATGCGGTGGATGTCCGCCGTGATGTCCTCGTCGGTGTCGCCTTTCGCGCCACCAACCAGCGAGGCGAAGGCGTCCCTGATTTCCTGCCGCTCCACGTCTGCCACCACTGGCTCAAAGTAGCTGGGCCAGGCCAGGTATTCGACGCTGCGGCGGATGGCGGGCTGGTCCCCCGGGGTCCCGGCGGCGAGCTCATGGAACTTCAGCGGGTCCTTCAGGGCCTTGCCGACGGCCGCCGGAACCTGCTGGTCCACGTGCTGCACAAAGCGGCAGAGCCACTTGAGGTGGTCCCAGATGGTCCAGTTGAATTCGGCGGTGCGGTCCCTGATTACGCCGTGGTCCGTCATGCCCTTGTAGAGCTCCTCGGGCAGCTCCAGCGGCGGTTCCAGCCAGGAGGCGGCCTCGGCCACGCGGGCGCGCTTGACCTTGAGCGACTTGACCTCGTGCGCCAGCGGCAGGGACTGCAGGAACAGGAGCTCGACGGCCAACTGCTTCGCGGCACGGGAGGCGTCCTGGAGGTTCTGGCGCAGGTTGGTCATCATGGGCGCCTTGGGGTCCGCCACCCCATGGTCAAGGCGGTCGTGGAGTTCGGCGGCGGCCTCGGATGTCCACGTCAGGGTGCGGCCATCCAGGGCGGACGGTTTGCCCTGCAGGCCCGGCCCGAGCACAAACCAGGCCGCGTCCTCGATCTCCTGGGAGATACCGAGGGCGCGGGGCATGGCAGTTTTGGGGGTCGGGGTCATGGGTTCAAATTTACAGGCTTAAGCTGAACGCCCGCTCCAAGGCCCCTGGCCCGGGTGCACGCCGGGTGCAGGCGGACGAGCCTACTTTCCCGTTACAGGCCGTTTCCGGCCGAACACAAAGTACCCCATCGGGCCGATGAAGTTGATCAGGGCCGCCATCCGCCAGGCGGCCTTGGGACCGTTGATCAGCTCTGCCGGGCGCTTCGAGATGTCCCGCTGGGCCGCCAGCATCATGGTTACCTGCACGAGTCCGACGAGCACTGTCCCTGTCCGTGCTGCCGGTGACATTTCTTTCCAGGTCTTTTTCTTGGCCATGGTCGAGCTCCTTAGTTGAGGTTTCAGCATTCCAGGTCTTCCGTAGTCCAGGTCTTCAGTTTCGGTGGTGGGCACGGCCGGCGCAACGGGCTCACACAACGAAGGGGGCCATCCGTTCCTTTTGCTCTGGCGTCAGGCGGACTACGCGCCCCGTGGCCTCGTCCACAAAAGCGAGGTGGCTGCTGGCACGGACGCAGTCTTCCCCGGTGACGGGATCCTGGACGAGGTAGTGGATGTCGAAGCTGGCACCCTTGACGGCGCCGATCCACACTTGGACCACGGCTGGGACGTTGCGGTACTCCAGTGTCCTGACGTAGCGGATTCTGTGGTCCACAACCAAGGCCATGATGCCGTCGGGAAGATCGTTGAAGAGGGACACCGCGGGCTCAATCCCCGGCAACCCCGCACCTCGTGGCGGCCCAAACGCACCGATCCGCGCTTCCTCCAGCATCCTCACTATCTGGACGTTGTTGATGTGCCCGTAGGCGTCCATGTCGCCCCACCGCATGGGGACGAGCACCTCGATACGCCGGGGCCCGGCCGGGTCTATTTCCGCGGCCTTTTCGGCGATGTCCTCTCCGGTGACGCGCGCACCGGCATCCTGCGCGGTCAGCTGTGCACCGCCGTCGAATCATCCACCGGCGTTACCTCGGCGCTGGATCCCGCGAACTGGGACATGTAGAGCCGGTAGTAAGCTCCCTCGGCCGCGATCAGCGTCTTGTGGTTACCTTGCTCCACGATCTTGCCGTTCTCCATCACCAGGATGGTGTCGGCATCGCGGATAGTGGAGAGGCGGTGGGCGATGACAAAGCTGGTGCGGTCCGTCCGCAGCGCGGCCATGGCCTTCTGCACCAGCAGTTCGGTGCGGGTATCCACGGAGCTGGTGGCCTCATCCAGGATGAGCAGCGACGGGTTGGCCACGAACGCGCGGGCGATGGTGATGAGCTGCTTTTCGCCGGCGCTGACGTTGTTGCCTTCCTCATCGATCACGGTGTTGTAGCCTTCCGGCAGGGCGCGGACAAAACGGTCCACGAAGGTAGCCTTGGCTGCGGCCATGACCTGCTCCTCGGTGGCGTCCAGGTTGCCGTACCGGATGTTGTCGTAGATGGAGCCGCCAAACAGCCACGCATCCTGCAGCACCATGCCAACCTTGGAGCGAAGCTCCTGGCGGCTCAGCTTGGTAATCTCAACGCCGTCCAGCGTGATGGACCCGGAGTTGAGTTCGTAGAAGCGCATCACCAGGTTCACCAGGGTGGTCTTGCCGGCGCCCGTTGGACCGACGATGGCCACCGTGTGCCCGGGTTCTGCGGTGAAGGACAGGTTTTCGATCAGCGGCTTGTCCTGGGTATAGCTGAAGGTGACGTCCTGGAATTCCACATGCCCGTCGGTCTTGGCCGGCAGGTGGCCGGTAGCCGTTTCCGCGTCCTGTTCGTCGGCGTCAAGGAATTCAAAGACCCGCTCCGAGGACGCCACACCGGACTGCAGCATGTTGGCCATGCCCGCCATCTGTCCCAGCGGCTGGGTGAACTCGCGCGAGTACTGGATGAAAGCCGTGGCGTCGCCCAGGGACATGGAACCGGAGGCGACGCGGAGACCGCCCACTACGGCGATGCCAACGTAGCTGAGGTAGGAGACGAACTGCATCACCGGGAAGATGATGCCGGAGACGAACTGCGCGCCGAAGCTTGCCTTGTACAAAGCCTCGTTGCGCTCTTCGAAGCGCTCCAGCATGTCGGCGTCGCGGCCGAAAACGCGTACCAGGTCGTGGCCGGAGAAGGACTCCTCGATCTGTCCGTTCAGCGAGCCGGTGTTCTTCCACTGTGCGGCGAAGAGCTTCTGGCTGCGGGACCCGATGATGCCCGCGGCGACGCCGGACAGCGGGAGGGCGATCAAGGCAATCAGCGCCAGTTGCCAGGAAACGATGAACATCATGACCACAATGCCGATGACAGTCAACAGTGAGTTGATCAGCTGGGCGAAGGCCTGCTGGAGCGCCTGCTGGATGTTGTCAACGTCGTTCGTCACCCTGGAGAGGACGTCGCCCCGCTGGCGGGTGTCGAAGTAGTTCAGCGGCAGCCGGTTCAGCTTCTTTTCCGTGTCGTCCCGGAGCCGGCGGATGACCTTCATGACGATGCGGTTCAGGACGTAGCCTTGAAGCCACAGGAAGATGTTGGCCACAAAATACATCAGCAGCACGACGGCAATGAGGACAGAGAGCTTCTGGAAGTCGATGCCGCTTCCGGGCACCAGTTCCATCTTCGAGATCATGTCCGCGAAGTTGTCCTGCCCCTGCTGGCGCAGACCCTCCACGAACGCTTCCTTGCTGGCACCCGCGGGGAGCTGTTTACCCACTACCCCGCCGAAGATCACGTCCATGGCCTGGCCAAGGATCCTGGGCGCGATGACGTTCAGGACAACGGCGACCACCACCAGGGCAATGACGGCGTAGATTCCTGCGGCTTCGGGTTTCAGCAGTCCCAACAGCCGCTTGGCTGAAGGCCAGAAATGTTCGGCTTTCTTGGCAGGAATGCCGCCGAACATGTCACCGTCGGCCTCCGAGGGCTTGTACTCCTCCTCAAAGAATTCGTCATCTTCCAGGACCTCGGGCGTCCCAGCCGTGTCCGCGCCCGGCACGGGCGCCGGTTCAGTGGGCTGGCGGCCGGTCCCGGCTAAGTCCTTCTTGGGGGCGCTCATGCCATTTCCTCCACGCTCAGCTGGGATTCAACAATTTCCTGGTATGTGGGCGACGTTTCCAGGAGCTCCTCGTGGGTGCCCCTGTCCACGATCCGGCCGTTGTCCAGGACCAGGATCTGGTCAGCCTCAGTGATGGTGGAGATGCGCTGGGCCACGATGATCACGGTGGCGTCGGAGGTGGTCTGCTTCAGCGCCGACCGGAGCCTGGCGTCGGTGGCGACGTCCAGGGCCGAGAAGGAGTCGTCAAAGAGGTACACCCTGGGCTTGGTGACCAGTGCACGCGCAATGCAGAGCCGCTGCCGCTGGCCGCCGGAGACGTTGGTGCCGCCCTGGGCGATGCGGGCGTTCAGCCCATTCTTCTTTTCGCGAACGAAGTCCTCGCCCTGGGCCACCTGCAGCGCATCCCACAGTTCCTGGTCCGTGGCTTCGGTCTTGCCGAAGCGCAGGTTGTGCTCGATCGTTCCGGAGAAAAGATACGGGCGCTGCGGCACGAGGGCCACGCGCTTGGTAATCTCGGCCCGGTCCAGCTTGCTGACCGACACGCCGTCGAGAAGCACCTCACCCTCGGCGATGTCGTAGAGGCGCGGCAGCAGGGACAGCAGTGATGATTTTCCTGCACCGGTGGACCCGATGATCGCAACGGTCTCGCCCGGTTTGGCTGTGAAGCTGATGTTGCTCAGCACCGGCGACTCGGCGCCGGGGTACGCGAAGGTGACGTTCCGGTATTCGACCACGCCGGCGAGGGTGGCCGGTGTTTCCGGCCGTTCGGGGTCGTGGATGGAGGGTTCGACGTCGAGCACCTCGCCGATGCGGTCCGCACACACCGAGGCGCGCGGGATCATCATGGCCATAAACGTGCCCATCATGACCGCAATCAGGATCTGGAGCAGGTACTGCAGGAACGCCGTCAGGGCGCCCACCTGCATCTCACCGGAATCGACGCGCTGCCCGCCGAACCACAGCACGGCGGCGGTGGACAGGTGCAGGATCATACCGATGGCCGGGAACATCAGGACAAACAGTGCGCCGATCTTCAGCGACACGTCCGTCAGTTCCTTGTTGGCCTCGCCAAAGCGTTCTGTTTCATAGGGCTCGCGGACAAAGGCGCGGACCACCCTGATGCCGATGATCTGTTCGCGCAGGACGGCGTTGATGCGGTCGATCTTCTTCTGCATGGAGCGGAAGAGCGGCATCAGCCGGACCACCAGATAGCCCACCACCACAATCAGCACCGGTACGGACACCCAGACCAGCCAGGACAGGTTGATGTCCTCGCGCAGCGCCATGATGATGCCGCCGATGCACATGATGGGGGTGGCCACCATGAAGTTCAGCCCCATCAGCACCAGCATCTGGACCTGCTGGACGTCGTTCGTGCCGCGGGTAATAAGGGTGGGTGCGCCAAAGGCGTTCACGTCCTTGGCGGAGAAACTGGTGACTTTCCGAAAGACGCCCCGGCGCAGGTCCCGTCCCACGGCCATCGCGGTTTTTGAGCCGTAGTACACCCCGGCGATTGCGGTTCCAACCTGGATGAAGGCGACAAGGAGCATCACGCCGCCGGTCCGCCAAATGAAATCCGTATCCCCGCGGGAAACGCCTTCATCGATGATCTGGGCATTGAGGCTGGGGAGGTAGAGCGCCGCGATTGTGGACGCCAGCTGGAACACGATGACGGCCACGATGTACGGCGTATACGGTTTCGAATAGCGCCGTATGAGGGTGAGAAGCATGCCCACGGGTCCTTAGGAAGAGAGCGCGAAATGGTGAGAATAAGTAGTAGCAGCCGGGGCTGACATTCTTAGCCTTCCCACTCTACGAAATCCGTTGCCCGGGCGAAACATCCGCGCACAAAGATCATCCGATCGGCGTACCTGCTGGGGCCGATGCCGCCACAAACCGGCGCGAACGTACACTTGTGGCCCACACGCCAGGGCCTCAACTGTACGTTCGCGCCGTTTGGCTACCGCCTCAGCACCCCGACGAACTCACGGTCCGGATTGTCGACGCCGGCACTCCGCCCGGGTGCCGCCGTCGTGCTTTCCGCCTGGGCTGCCGCCGCCGCGGGCGCCGGCAGTGCGGGTGCCGGCACTGCTTGCCCGGGTTCAACCTCCGGCTGGATATCAACGGTACGGCGGAGTGGCTTTTCCTTGATGAACAGGACAGCCACCAGGGCAATCACGCCGATGACCGCGGAAATCAGGAAGATCTGCGCCGTGGCATCGCCGTATGCGGCACGCATGATGTCGCGGATCGGTTGGGGAAGGTCCACGAGGTCCATGCTGGCCCCCGCGTCGCCTTGCACCGGGATGTTGGCGGCTGCCAGGCCTTCGTTGGCGAGCTGGGTGACGCGGGTGCCCAAAACGGCGCCCAGCACGGACACCCCGATCGCCCCGCCGACAGAACGGAAGAAGGCAACCGAAGCGCTGGCGGTGCCGATGTCCGTGGCCTTGACCGTGTTCTGGACGGCGAGGACCAGGTTCTGCATCACCATGCCCAGCCCCAGGCCAAGGACCGCGGTGTAGACGCCGGTCAGCCACAGTTCCGTGGTGTGATCCACGGTGCCGGCCAGGCCGAGGCCCGCGATTAGCAGGATGGAGCCGGCCACCAGGTATCGCTTCCACTTGCCAGTGCGGCTGATCAGCAGGCCCGAACCCACTGATCCGATGAGGTTGCCGGCGATCATGGGCAGCGTCAGGAGGCCCGCTTCGGTGGGAGTGGCGCCGCGGGCCACCTGGAAGTACTGGCCCAGGAATGTTGACGAACCGAACATGGCAACACCCACTGCCACGGAAGCCAGGATGGCCAGGGCTGTGGTCCGCTCTGAGATGATTTTGAGTGGAATGATGGGCTGTTCCACCTTGGATTCCACCAGGACCAGCAGCGCCAGGAGCACCACACCCCCGCCCACCATCAGCCCTGACTGCCAGGACCACCAGGCGTAGTAGTCGGGGTTGCCGGCGAAGGACACCCAGATCAGGAGAATGCTGACGCCGGACGTAAGCAGGATGGAGCCGAGCCAGTCGATCTTGGCGGGGCGTTTGACGTACGGGATTTTGAGCGTGATCTGGAGCAGGACCAGGGCGACGACGGCGAGCGGCACACAGACGAAGAACGTCCAGCGCCAGCCCAGCGGGCTGTCCACGATGAAGCCGCCCAGGAGCGGTCCGCCAGCGGTGGCCACGGCCATCACGCCGCCCATGTAGCCCGAGTACTTGCCGCGGTCCCGGGGCGGAATCATGGAACCGATGATGGCCTGCGCCAGGGCGGTCAGGCCGCCCATCGCCACACCCTGGATCACGCGGGCGGTCAGCAGCAGCGGGATGGTCTCGGACAGGCCAGCCATGACGGAGCCGGCCACAAAAATCACAATGCTGAGCTGGACCAGCAGTTTTTTGTCGAACAGGTCGGCAAGTTTGCCCCAGATGGGCGTGGTGGCGGCGTTGGCCAGCAGGGCCGCCGTGATGACCCAGGCGAAGTCTGTCTGGGTGCCCCTCAGCTCGGACATGATGGTGGGCAGCGCGTTCGCCACGATGGTGCTGCTCAGGATGGCGGTGAAGAAGGCGGCCAGGAGTCCGGTCAGGGCTTCCATGATCTGGCGGTGCGACATTACCGGCTGCTGGTCAGGAGCGGATCCGGGGGCCGGCAACACCGGGGTGTTGGGGTTCGGGTGGGCGGTTGCTGATGTGGGGGCTGCGGCGTAACTGGGCATAAGTCTGCTCCTATTCGTTTGTAGTGGCAGGTCCGGCCGCCTTTGCCCGGACTGAATGTTTGAGGGATTCGGCGAGTTTCCTCAGGGTCCTTGCCGTGTCCTCGGCGTCCTCCTGGCTCCATTCGCGGAGATAGTCCCGCAGCGCCGTTGTGCGCTGTTCCTCGATGCGGCGGAGCTTGTCCGCGCCTTCCCGGGTCAGCGCAACCAACTGGGCGCGGCCGTCGTCGGGATCCTGCCGCCGGTTGACGTACCCCTGTTCCTCGAGCTCCGCGATATGGCGGCTGAGGACCGGCGCGCTGACGCCCAGACGTTCGGCGAGACGCGTGGCACGGGTCTCGCCCTCCCCCACGAAGCGAAGTACCCCCTGCAGCGCGACCCCTGTTTCCTGACCGCGAATGCTCGCTGCGGCCACACACCGCACCGCGCGTTGGAGGTCAAATATCTGGGAGACGAGGTCTGCCGCAGTATCCGGCGTAACTGCCATGGGTTTGACGCTCCTTTAGATTGCTTGCCTTAGGCAACTATATACCTAAAAAGGTTGCTTTGGGAAACTAATCCACTAAGCGCCCTTAAACCAAACAAGCGCGAACGTACATTTGAGGCCCCAGGTCCTTGCGGAAATGGGGCCTCAACTGTACGTTCGCGCTCAGGTGGAGCGGGTCCTTAGCCGTCCAGGTGGGTGGGGCCGAACATCTTGAGCAGGGTTTCGACGACGACGACGTTGGGTCCGTCGGCAGCGAAGCCCGCCTGGAGGGCGTCCCCCACGTTCTCCGGAGCCACGCGCGTGGCCGGCACACCGAAGGCCTCGGCCAGCTTGACGAAGTCGGGACGGGCGAGCTCGGTGGCCGTGGCTTTGCCGAAGGCGCCCACCATGTATTCGCGCAGGATGCCGTAGCCGCCGTCGTCCACGATCAGCCAGGTCACAGGAATGTTGTGCTGCCTCGCGGTGGCGAGTTCGGAAATGGAGTACATGGCCGAACCGTCGCCGGACACGGCGAGTACTCGCGACGAACCAGCGGGTTTACCCACCGTTTCGAGCCCCACAGCGCCGCCGATGGCAGCGGGGAAACCATAACCGAGGCCACCGGCCCCCTGGGCAGAGTGGAACTGGCCCTCCCGCGCGTCCCAGCAGCTCCAGCCCCAGTAGGCGGAGATGGTCATGTCCCAATAGGTCTGCATGTCCGCGGGAACGGCTTCGCGGATGTCTGCCATGAACTTCAGTTCCTTGGCCAGGTCCTGCGATTCCAGCCTCGCCCTGACCTTGGCGAGGGACTCCTTAACCAGGTTCTCGGGGGACGTCCCGTGCCAGCTGCGCGTGGTGTCCACGGGAGCAGCCAGGGCTTCGTCCAGGGCGGCCAGTGCCTGGCCGGCGTCGGCGCGGATGCCCAGGCCGGGACGGTTGGACTCCAGCACGCGGGGTTCGGCGTCGATCTGGATGATCCGGCCGCGAGGTTCGAAGGTGAAATAGTTGGAGGTGACCTCGCCCAGGGACGAGCCGATCACGATCAGGACGTCCGCATCCTCCAGGACGTCGGTCATGTACCGGTCCTCGATCCAGGACTGCAGCGACAGCTCATGGTTCCACGGGAACGCCCCGTTGCCGCCCGGCGTGCAGATCACCGGCGCCCGCAGCTTTTCCGCAATGGAAAGCAGGGACTTCTCCGCACGGCCCCGGCGGGTACCGCCGCCGGCGATGATTGCGGGACGCTCCGCCGCCGACAGCCACTTCACGGCTTCGCGGACCAGCTCGACGCGTGGCGGGTTGTCCGCCGCTTCGGCAAGCGCGTCCTCTACCGGGGGAACCATGATGGGATCCAGCAGCACGTTCTGCGGTATCTCCAGCCAGACCGGACCCTGCGGGGAGGAGATGGCTTCGGTCCAGGCGTCCTGGATGGCCGACGGAATGCCGGAGGCATGCTGGATCAGGCGCTGGCTTTTGGTGACGTTCGCGGCCGAAGCCTTCTGGTCATCCAGCTGGTGCAGCATGCCCTTGCGGCGGGCACCCAGTCCTTCCAAGGGGATCTGGCTGGCCACCACCACCATAGGCACCCCTGTGGCGTAGGCCTCCTGGAGGCCGGCGAGGGACGTCAGCGCGCCGGGACCGGTGGACAGGAACAGCACGCCAACCTCGCCCGTGGCGCGGGAGTATCCGTCCGCGGCGAAGGCGCTGTTGTTTTCCACCCGGGAGGAGACAAAATGCAGGTTGCCGCGGCCCATGGCATCAAACAGGCCCAGCGCGTGCTGGCCCGGGATGCCGAAGACTGTTTTGGCGCCCAGCGCTTCAAGGGTTTCGACGACGAGGTCCCCGCCGTTGCGCTGGCTGGTTCCCTTGGTCGGGGCTGCCGTGCCGGGATCGAAATCGATCACTGTCGTTACTCCTTGATTCCGGCGGCGAAGCCGGCGGGCTGGCGGACTTCCTGGCCGAGGGCCTGGGCGGCGTAGCCGTTGGCCGCCCCGAACCGGTCACCTTCAACAGCATTGTCCGCCATCAGGGTGATCAGTTCATAGGCGACGTGGCTCGCGGCCACGCCGGTGATTTCTGCGTGGTCGTACGCGGGGGCCACCTCCACGACGTCGGCGCCCACCAGGTTCATGCCACGGAAGCCGCGGATGATCTCCAAGAGTTCGCGGCTGGTGATGCCGCCGGCTTCGGGGGTTCCGGTACCCGGGGCGTGGGCGGGGTCCAGCACGTCGATGTCCACGGATATATAGAGCGGGCGGTCGCCGATCCTGTCCCGTACCTTGGCCACCGTCTCAAGGACGCCCTGGTAGTAGACGTCAGCGGCGGTGACGATGCCGAACCCGAAACGGTGGTCGTCGTCGAGGTCCTTCTTGCCGTAGAGCGGGCCGCGGGTTCCGATGTGGCTGATGGCTTCCGTGTCCAGGATGCCTTCTTCAACAGCCCGGCGGAACGGGGTGCCGTGGGTGTACTCAGCCCCGAAGTAGGTGTCCCAGGTGTCCAGGTGGGCGTCAAAGTGAAGCATCGCGACGGGACCGCCGGCGCGCTCGGCCGCCGCGCGAAGAAGGGGCAGCGCAATGGTGTGGTCTCCGCCAAGTGTTACCAGTTTGCCGCCGCCGGCCGTTAGGTCCAGGGCGTTCTGCTGGACGGTTTCGATCGCTTCATTGATGTTGAACGGGTTGACGGCCATGTCGCCGGCGTCAGCCACCTGGATGTTTTCGAACGGACTGACGTCCCACGCCGGGTTGTACGGGCGCAGCAGGCGGCTGGCCTCACGGACATGGTTGGCGCCGAACCGGGCACCAGGGCGGTAGGACACGCCGGAGTCGAAGGGCACGCCCACTACCGTCACGTCAGCCTTCGCCACCTGGTCCAGGCGGGGCAGGCGGGCAAACGTCGCAGCTCCCGCGTAACGCGGGATGCGGGATGAATCGATAGGGCCAAGGTTGCCGTTGGCTTCGATGCGCAGCTCTTTCACAGTGAGCCCCTCCTTCGAGGATTGGTCGGCGGGTGTGACAGCCATCATACCCCTAAGTTTCCTAATGCGCATCAACTGTTTACAAGCCCCAGGGGATCACTGGCGCAACTAAGTAGCAGCAGATGCCGTTTAGAGCGTTCAAAACGACACCTGCTGCTACTTAGATTGGTGCTACCGGCTGGCGGCGGGAACCAGCACCCAGAGGACCTCGACGGCCTTATCGGTGGGGTTGACCCAGGTATGGGGTTCACGGCCGGGGAAGGTGACAGTGTCCCCCGTGCTGAGCTCATATTCCTCGTTGGTGAGAATCAGCCGGATACTGCCCTTGATAACGTGCAGCACATCCACGTCGCAGTCCACGGCATAGAGCTCCGACTCGCCGCGGCCATGGGGTTCAATGACTGCCTGGATGATCTGGATCCGGCGTTCCGATCGGGCCGTCAGCAGGCGCTCCACGATCCCTTCGCCGCCCAGCGAAATCCGCGGTCCGTCATTGCGCTTGGTCAAGTGGGTTTCCGGAGCAGCGAACAGGTCCCCGATGGAAATGGACAGGACCTGGCACAAGGTCACCAGCGATGCGACAGAAGGGGAGGTCAGGTCGCGCTCCACACGGCTCAGGAAGCCTTTGGTCAGGCCCGTGGCATCCGCAACCTGCTCGATGGTGAGTCGCTGGGACTGCCGGGCGGCACGGATTCGGGACCCGATGGCAACCGGAACGTTGCTCGGCTCAACTGGCAGTGCCTTCATGTGCAGACCTTTCATGGCCGGCAGCCCGGCCCCATCCCTGGAGCAATCCTAATGGCCGCTCCCCCATGTGACGCCGCCACGCACCAGCCGGCGGAGTGGCGGCGGCCCCTTGACTGTTACCACGGTCACAGCATACGCTTCTAGGCAACAAGTGTTGTCTCCCATGCAATATTTCCGGGAGCCAACGTCTGAGGGTTCTCCTCATCCCACCCCGTAAGAGCAGCGGAATACCGGCTCCCCAGCAGCCTCCGGGTTCCAGCACGCTGCACATCAGCTCCAAGGAGCCGCAACATGGACGCTAACTTCGTCAACATCGCCATTGTGGTGGTGTACCTCATCGCAATGCTTGCATTCGGCTGGTGGGGTAAGTCCCGCACCAAGAACAACAGCGATTTCCTCGTGGCCGGCCGCCGCCTTGGCCCGTTCCTCTACACCGGCACCATGGCCGCCGTCGTCCTCGGCGGCGCTTCCACGGTCGGCGGAGTGGGCCTCGGCTACAAGTTCGGCATCTCCGGTATGTGGCTGGTGGTGGCCATCGGCGCCGGCGTGCTGCTGCTGAGCCTCCTCTTCGCCGGCACCATCCAGAAGCTGAAGATCTATACCGTCTCCCAGATGCTCACCCTTCGCTACGGCAGCAAGGCAACGCAGACCTCGGGAATCGTCATGCTGGCGTACACGCTGATGCTCTGCGCCACGTCCACCAGCGCCTACGCCACCATCTTTGTGGTCCTCTTCGGCTGGGACCGCTGGCTCGCCATCGCCATCGGCGGAGCAATCGTCCTGGTCTACTCCACCATCGGCGGCATGTGGTCCATTACGCTCGCGGACCAGGTGCAGTTCGTCATCAAGACCGTGGGCATCTTCGCCCTCATGCTTCCCTTCACGCTCAACGCAGCAGGCGGCCTCGACGGTATCCGCAGCCGCGTTGACGAGAGCTTCTTCCAGATGGACGGCATCGGCGTGCAGACCATCATCACGTACTTTGTGGTCTACACCCTGGGCCTGCTGATCGGCCAGGACATCTGGCAGCGTGTGTTCACAGCCAAAACCCCGGGCGTGGCCCGTTGGGGCGGCGCCACCGCCGGCATCTACTGCATCCTCTACGGCGTTGCCGGCGCCCTGATCGGGATGGCCGCGAGCGTTGCCCTGTCCGGTATGGATATCGCCGCGACGGACGATGTTTACGCCGAGGTTGCCCAGACGATCCTCCCGATCGGCATCGGCGGACTGGTACTCGCCGCGGCCGTGGCCGCCATGATGTCCACCGCCTCCGGCGCCCTGATTGCCGCCGCCACGGTGGCCCGCGCCGACGTCCTGCCATTTGTTGCCAGCTGGTTCGGCAAGGACATCAACACCGGTGACACCGACAACCCCGAGCACGACGTCAGGGCCAACCGCCTGTGGGTCCTGGCACTTGGCATCGTGGCCATCCTGATCGCCGTCATCACCAAGGACGTCGTGGCCGCACTGACCATCGCCTACGACATCCTGGTGGGCGGACTCCTGGTTGCCATCCTCGGCGGCCTTGTATGGAAGCGCGGCACCGGCCTGGCCGCCGCTGTCTCCATGGCGGTGGGTTCAGTAGTGACGCTTGGCACCATGATCGTGCTCGAGATAAACGCCAAGGCCCCGCTGGACGGCGTCTTCGCCAACGAACCGATCTACTTCGGCCTCATCAGCTCAGCCGTGGTCTACGTGGCAGTCTCACTGCTCACCAAACCCACGGACCCGCAGGTCATGCGGAACTGGGTGCGGCGCGTGGCCGGCCAGGAAAACGAAGTTCCGGTTACTGTCACGGCGCCGTGAGATCTCAACGGGCCTGATCAACGTAGGGACCCGGTTCAAGCAAGGTAAAGCACGACGGCGGCGCCTCCTTTCGCTCATCAGCGAACAGGAGGCGCCGCCGTCGTCCGTCCTACTCCTCTTCAGCTTCGCGGAACTCGTCGGGATCCAGCGGAACAACGCGCTCCTCCGCGTCGACTTTCACCGGAGGGGTCGGGATAACTATTTCTTCAGCGTCCAGGAATTCGTCCTCTGCATCCCAGTCGTTCTCGTCAACCGGCGCATCCTCGGCGTAGTCATATGCGGGATCGGCTTCTACGGCATCAAGGTGCGGCATGTCCGGGTGCTGTCCGGTGGTGTTCATTGTGCAACCTCCGTTTGTTCGCCACTGACGTGCTCTTTCGGCTGGGCGCTGGCGGGCGCCACACTTTCATCACAGCACCGCCGGTGGCCTCGGTCAAGGGTCCGCGCATGGGAGGGCCAGAGTCCTGACTTTGAGGGAGCCCGAAACTCCGCAGTGAGGTTTGCCAGCCAAAAATCCGCGGAATTCCGCGGTAAGCTGGGCGTTGCAATGGGGCCGCACATCCCCCATCAAGCTCAGGAGCTTCTGTGTCTCAGCACGCCAGTCCCGGCCAGCACCGCGCCGCCCGGTCAGAGTCCACCACCCCGGAGTCTGCCCCGTCCGCTCCCACGACGTCGGAGCGCGAAACCGCAGTCCGGCCCCCAAGCACCCAGCCCACGTCCGCGGACATCCGGCGCTGGCGCCAGTACCTGGCTGACGAACGCGCGGAGGCCGCTGTCTACCGCGATTTGGCGCAGAACCGGCGCGGCGAAGAACGCGACATCCTATTGGCCTTGGCTGAAGCAGAGGGCCGGCACGAGGCTCATTGGCTTAGCCTCCTGGGCGAACACGCCGAAAAATCCCGCCACGCGTCGCTGCGCAGCCAATTGCTGGGCTTCCTTGCCCGCCACTTCGGCTCGGTCTTTGTCCTGGCACTTGCCCAGCGCGCCGAAGGCCGCTCCCCCTACGCCAAGGACCCTTCTGCAACGCCGGCCATGGCCGCTGACGAACAGATCCACGAGGAAGTGGTCCGTGGCCTGGCAACGCGGGGCCGCAACCGGCTGGCCGGGACATTCCGCGCTGCCGTGTTCGGAGCCAACGATGGCCTTGTCAGCAACCTGTCCCTGGTCATGGGCATGGCGGCCTCCGGCGTGGCCAGCAGCGTGGTGCTCCTGAGCGGCATCGCAGGGCTTCTGGCCGGCGCGCTTTCCATGGGTGCCGGCGAATTCGTCTCCGTCCGGTCGCAGCGTGAACTCCTCGCGGCCACCCGGCCCACCCAAATCACCCTCGCGGCAGCACCCAAGCTGGACATCGAACATAACGAGCTGCTGCTCGTGTACCTGGCGCGTGGCATGTCCCACGAAGCAGCTGAGCACCGCGTGGCGGAACGCATGGGACTGCTCTCCTGCGACTGCGATCCCAGCCTGTCCCTGCAGCCCGAGCTCCCCGAAACAGGGGACCAGCACGAAGCCGTGGGAACCGCCTTGGGCGCGTCATTGTCCAGCTTCTGCTTCTTTGCTTCCGGAGCCATCGTGCCCATTCTTCCCTTCCTTTTCGGCATGACAGGCGTGGCCGCCCTGGTGGTGGCCGGCGTCCTGGTGGGCCTGGCACTGCTGATGACCGGCGGCGTCGTTGGCCTGCTGTCCGGGACGTCACCGCTGACGCGGGGGTTGCGGCAGCTGGCCATCGGTCTGGGCGCCGCAGCAGTGACTTATGTGCTTGGCCTGGCCTTCGGCACTGTGGTGGGCTGATGGACAACCTTACCCAGCAGCGCCCGCAAAGCAGCGGGCGGCGATCTGCGGGGCGTTCCCTGCGGAACGTCCTGCTGGGGATTACCGCCGGCACCACGGCCCTGGTGGTTGGTGGCGTGGTCTACGGCGGCTCACGCGTAGGGGAATTGCTGGATATCCGCATTGGCCCGGGACCGGTCCAACCGGGGGAAGCCGGAGGCGTCCGGCCTGCCGCCGATGGCCGGCCTGACGCTCCCCCGCCCGGCCTCGAGGAGGAAGACGCGCCGCTGGGAACGCCGGAACGGCCCCCGTATGTGAGCGATTCCTACCGGTTCCTGGCGACAAACGACGACGGCACACCCGTGGGGTATTCACCGTGCCGGCCGCTGCACTACGTGGTAAACGCGGAGCTGGTCCCGTCCGGCGCGCAGGACCTCATCCCGGAGGCAATGGACACCATGTCGCAGGCCACCGGGATCCGTTTCATTTACGACGGCCCCACCAGCGAACAGCCCTCCGCGCAGCGCGCGCCGTACCAGCCGGACGAGTATGGCGACCGCTGGGCGCCGCTGCTGGTCTCCTGGACCACCCCCGAGGTGGCTCCGCACCTCAAGGGCAAAGTGATCGGCACAGGCGGAAGCACGCATTTCAGCTACGACGACGGGCCCAAGACTTTCGTCACCGGCAGCCTGGAGCTGGACGCCCCGCAGATCGCCGAAGAGCTGCGGCAACCGGACGGCGAGCTGTACGCCACGGCCGTCATCCTGCACGAGCTCAGCCACGTCATGGGACTGGAACACGTGGAGGACCACCGGCAGCTCATGTACCCGGAGATCGGCACGCCGGAGGGCCTTGCAGCGGGCGATCTCAACGGCCTGTATGAACTGGCCGGTGCCCTCTGCCGGAAAGACCTGTAGGCGCGGCACCCGCGGAGACGCGCGAAGTCCTCTGGCTACCCGCCGATCACGGCGAGCGCGTCGTCAACGGTGTCCACCAGGAAGATCCGGTCCGCCATGGCCCGTCCGGCTGCCAGCCGCTGGAGCATGGGCCAGGCAGGGTACTCCTGCTGCCAATAGCGGCTGCCCACCAGGACCATCGGCGTGACGGCTTCGCGTGCGCTGTAGTAGTTTTCGCACGCGTCCTGGAACATTTCCTGAATGGTACCGGCCGCTCCGGGCAGGAAGATGATGCCGCCGTTGCAGACCTCCAGCAGAATCGCCTCGCGCACGGCGTTGGCGAAGTACTTGGCAATGTGCGTGGCAAAGTAGTTTGGCGGCTCATGACCGTAGAACCAGGTGGGGATGCCCAGCGAGGGCGTTCCGTCAGGATAACGTTCGACGACGGCGGCCGCGGCCCGGACCCACGCGGACACGGAGGGGCGGAAGCCGGGCACGGACCCCAGTGAAGCCAGCGCCTCCTCGAACTCGTGCTGGGGAATACCGCTGAGGTAGGCACCCAGGTTGGCGGCCTCCATGGCGCCGGGACCGCCTCCGGTGGCCACCAGCCTCCCGCTCCCCGCCAACAGCCTGCCCAATGTTGCCGCCTGGGCGAACTCCGGAGTACCGCGCTGGGCGTTGTGGCCTCCCATCACGCCCACTACGGTCAGTCCGGCAGCCACGTCGGAGCGGACCAATTCGTCCAGGGCGTCTCCGATGGCGTGGTCGTGCAGCGCCGAAGCCAGGGTGGCGTCCAGCCGGCGCCGTTGCCCGGAGCGGATGCTCCACTGGTAGACGAGTGCATCAGGCAGCTCCTCATAAGGGTTATGGTCCAGCCCGGCGTACAACTCTTGAGGCGTGTACAGCCGTGCCCGGTAGGGGTCGAAGGGCACGCCCTCAAGCCGGGGAAAGATCAGTGCGCCCCGTCGTCGCAGGTTATCTTCGACACCCTGGTCAAAAGTGCAGCCCAGGAAGATGGCCCCTTCGACGTCAAGGGCCTCCAGCGCTGCTTTACGCCCACGCAAGTCCAGTGACTGGGCGTGCCAGCCGTGCATGGCCACTGCGCCGCCCGCCACCAGTCGGTCGAAGCTGTCCAGGCTTTCGACCTCCAGGGTCCGCGGGCTGGAGCCCAGGCTGCCGGAGAGGTTCATGCCGGGGACCTGGCGTTCACCGGACAGCTGATCGGTTGTTCATCGGCCCAGCCTACTGTTGTATGCCGCCCCATGGCTGGATCACGGGTCTTTTGCTGCCCGAAGGGAGTTTGCTACTATCGTCCCAAAGGCAGTATGTCCTATCAAGCGAACATAGGCTGACATTCGCGGTGGCCGGCAGAACCGGCAGCCGTGGAACACGAGGGAGCGCTCAATGGCGAATCAACTAAATCTCAACATCGACCGCTCTTCGCCAGTGCCCCTCTACCACCAAGTAGTACAGGGCATTGAGTCTGCCATCCACACCGGGCTGCTTCCTCCCGGCAGCCGGTTGGACAACGAGATAGACCTTGCAGCCCAGCTCAACCTCTCCCGGCCAACCATGCGCAAAGCCATGGATGAGCTGGTTCGCTCCGGACTGCTGGTGCGCAAGCGCGGCGTCGGAACCCAGGTGGTTTCCAGCCAGGTACGAAGGCCCCTGGAACTTTCCAGCCTCTACGATGACCTCAGCAACAACGGAAGCAAACCCACCACTGACGTCCTCAGCTTCTCGCACATCGAAGCAGACGAAGCCACCCGCGAAGCCCTCCAGCTTCCTTCAGGTGCCAAGGTTTACCACTTCACCCGACTGCGCAGGGTGGGCGGCAAGCCCCTGGCGCTGATGGAGAACTGGGTGCGCGATGACATCACGTCCATCGATGAAGCCCAGCTCAGCGCCCAGGGCCTGTACGGCATCCTGCGTAACGGCGGAGTGAACTTCCGGCTCGCCTCGCAGCGCATCGGGGCCATGGTGGCCAACGACTACCAGGCATCCCTGCTGGAGACCGAACCGGGTTCAGCCTTGGTGACCATGGAACGCACCGCCGTCGATGACACCGGGCGCAATGTGGAAACCGGCCACCACGTCTACCGCGGCGATTCCTACAGTTTCGAAATGACCCTCGTCCAGCGCTAGGACCACACCAGCGGCGCCGGGGCGCTTTCAACGCCAGCTGTGCCCTCAACGAAAGAGCAAATCCATGGCCAATTGGGTCTATCCGCTCGGTTCCGCCGCCGACGGCAACTGGGACGTCTCCCTTGGAACGTCCGACTCGGCACTCAAAGTGGACGGCTGGGCCCACACGGGCCTGAAAGTCGCGACGCTCGCGGCGGGTGCCGCCGTCGTACTTCCGGCCGCCGGCGAGGAGCGCATTGTGGTTCCGCTGAGCGGATCCTTCAGCGCCGCCGTCGACGGCCAGGACTTCGAGCTGGCCGGCAGGGCCAGCGTCTTCAGCGGCCCCAGCGACGTGCTCTACACAGCTGTGGAGAAGGCCGTCACCATCAGCTCGGCCGACGGCGGAAGGGTAGCCATTGCGACCGCTCCGGCCCAGGCGTCCCACCCCACGCGGCTGGTAAGCGCGGCGGAAACCCCGGTGGAGCTCCGCGGGGCCGGCAACTGCTCACGCCAGGTGCACAACTTCGGCACCCCGGCCGCGCTGGAAGCCGACCGCTTTATCGTCTGCGAGGTCATCACGCCCGCGGGCAACTGGTCCTCGTATCCTCCGCACAAGCACGACGAGGAGAAGGACGGCGAAACCAGCCTCGAGGAGATCTACTACTTCGAGACCCGGGTTGCGCCCGGCGGACCGGCCGCGGCTGGCCCGCAGGGCGACGCCATCGGCTACCAGCGTGTCTACGCCTCGGATGATCGGCCCATCAACGTCTCGGCGGAGGTCCGCACCGGCGACGTTGTCCTGGTCCCCTACGGCTGGCACGGGCCCGCAATGGCCGCCCCGGGCTACGACCTGTACTACCTGAACGTGATGGCCGGCCCCGGCCCGGTCCGCGACTGGCTCATCAGCGATGATCCGCACCACGGCTGGATCCGCCAGACCTGGGAGGGCCAGGACGTGGACCCCCGCCTGCCATTCGGGGCATAGCCTGGAGTCCTCCTCCCTTGGGGGACGGCCTAGCGGGCAACAGTGACCGGCTCGGCGGCGACGCGTCCTGCGGCCGGGGAAGGTGCCGTCTGCCGGGCAGTCCTCTTGGCACCGGCGGCGGCAACGATCATCACTCCGAAGCCAAGGAAAGTGATGGCGGCCCCGGCCCAGATGGGCGAGGTGTAGCCGAAGCCGGCGGTGATGGTCACCCCGCCGAGCCATGCGCCGAGGGCGTTTCCGACGTTGAAGGCGCCGATGTTCGCCCCGGAGGCCAGGGTGGGGGCGCTGCTTGCGTATTTCATGACGCGCATCTGGAGGCCCGGAACAGTGGCGAAGCCAAAGCCTCCCATGAGCACCATTGAAGCTATGGTGAGGGGCTGGCTGTTGGCGGTCAGGGCAAAGCCCACCAGGATCACTGCCAGTACGGCCAGGACCAGCAGGAGGGTGCGGTCCACGTTTCGGTCCGCCGCCCTGCCGCCCAGAGTGTTGCCGGCGAACAGTCCAACACCAAAGAGGATCAGGAGCCAAGGCACGGTGGAGGCCTCGAAGCCGGAGACCTCGGTGAGCGTAAAGGCGATGTAGGTGAAGGCACCAAACATGCCGCCATAGCCAAGGACGGTGACAAGGATGGACAGCCAGACCTGGCCAGAGCCGAAGGCCCGGAGTTCGCTGCGGAGGCTTGGCGTGGAGCCGCCATGGCCGGTCCTGGGCACCAGCGTGAGAATACCGGCCAGGGCAACGACGCCGATTCCCGTGATGGCCCAGAAAGTGGAGCGCCAGCCGGCTGCCTGTCCGAGCATGGTGCCGAATGGAACTCCGAGGACGTTGGCGGCGGTGAGCCCCGTGAACATAATGGCGATGGCGCCGGCCTTCTTAGTGGGGGCCACCATATCCGCTGCCACCACGGCTCCGATGCCAAAGAAGGCGCCATGAGCGAGGGCTGCGACGACCCGGCCGACCATCATCATCCAATAGTCAGGGGCCATAGCCGAGATCAGGTTTCCGGCGATGAACAGCACCAGCAGGACGGCGAGGACGGGCTTGCGGTCGAAACGTGTCACGGCAGCGGTTAGCAGCAGGGCGCCAATGACGACGGCGAGGGCGTAACCGGAGATCAGCCAGCCGGCAGAGGCCTCGCTGACGCTGAAGTCGGCGGCAACCTCGGGCAGCAGGCCCATGATCACGAACTCGGTGAGTCCGATGCCGAACCCGCCAAGGGCGAGGGCTAACAGGCCAACAGGCATGGCGAAGCTCCTTCAAATGCATATGGGCGGGGAGGGGCGTAAGCTAATAGTTGCAGACGCGTTATTTATTGTTGCACAAGCATATACCGCGCGCAAGCAACTATTAACCGTGCCCCTTTCACGTTCTGGGGACGAGAGCTTTGAAGGGAATGGCTGATGGGCATTAAGGACGACGCTGTTGAAGTCCGGGCGCAGGGCTGGCGAACGCTGGCGGCTTTGCACGGCTTGATCGAGGCGGAACTGGAACGCTCACTGCAGGCTGCAGCGGACCTGTCAGTTGTGGAGTACACCGTGCTCGATGCCCTTAGTCGGCAGGACGGGTGGCACATGCGCATGCAGCAGCTGGCCCGGGCCACGGCGCTGAGCGCAAGCGCCACGACACGCCTTGTGAACAGGCTGGAGGACCGCGGGTTGCTGACACGAATCCTGTGCGCCGATGACCGCCGCGGGATCTACACCGAGCTCACGGCCGGCGGGATCAAGCTGCTTGAGGAGGCCCGCCCAATCCACGACACCACGCTGGAGCGCGCCCTGGCTGAGGCCCAGGAGGTACCCGAGCTGGCTGCGCTGGTGGACGCCCTCCCGAGGCTCCACACGCGCTCGCACGCGTAGCACTCACCCTTGAGTTTTTGTCCAGATAACGCCCCTTTGAGACGTTCAAACGGGCCTTATCTGGACAAAAACTCATCAGTTGAAGCAGGTCAGTTGTACAGCGCCGGCTTAGGGTTCAGCCGAACGGCTACTTTCTCGCCGTTTTTTTGTGCCTCGACGCCGGCCTCACAACAGGCTGCAGTGGCGTAACCGTCCCAAGCGGAGGGGCCGCCGAGTTCGCCGCGGCCGGTTGCGTCCACCCAAGCCTGGACCTCGACGTCGTATGCCTCCACAAACCGTTCCACAAAACCTGGGCTGACCTGTCCGCCCCAGCGCCCGCCGCTGCGCGTGTACAGGCCGCGGTCACCGCCGATGTTGACTGTTCCTTCTTCGAAGGTGGCCTGAGCCGCGACTTCGTATCCGAAGCGGGCGTTGACAAAGATTTCGACGTCGGCCAGGACGCCTGACTGTGTCTCGATCAGGACGTGCTGTGGATCGTGCTGGCCCGCCGGCGCATTCCTGGTGGCCTTACCCATCCGCACCTGCACACTGATAATTTCCTCGCCGGTGAAGAACCGGACGGCATCGAATTCGTGCACCACGGAGTCGTTGATCAGCATCTCGTTGGTAAAGCCGGGCGGAGTGTCCGGGTTGCGGTGCTGGTGGTGCAGCATCAACAGCTCGCCCAGTTCGCGGCTGCGGATGACTTTGCCCAGGGCCGCGTATTCGGCGTCGAAGCGGCGCA
The DNA here is from genome assembly GCF_001663775.1 of Arthrobacter sp. B6. Classification (GTDB taxonomy): domain Bacteria; phylum Actinomycetota; class Actinomycetes; order Actinomycetales; family Micrococcaceae; genus Arthrobacter. Next base: position 1,520,455 of record NZ_KV467168.1, read on the forward strand.
TGAAGCCCACCTGGATGCACTTCCTTCCCAGCGCCTGCTCCGCCTGGACAATCCGCCACGCGGAGGCGGCGTCCGGGGTCAACGGCTTTTCGCACAGGGTGGGTACGCCCTTAGCCAAGGCCTTGAGCAGGATGTCCTCGTGAAGGAAACCGGGGGTGGCGATGAGGACGGCGTTAACATCGCCGTTGTTGAGGGCTTCCTCGGCATCGGCCAGGGCCACTGCGCCTGGGATCCCTTCGACGGCGGCCTGCGCCCGCGCCAGGTCCACGTCGACGACGGCGGCCACTTCAGCACCGTGGATGCGCGTGTGGAGGCGCTGGATATGGTCCGCGCCCATGCGGCCAGCGCCGATGACGGCGACGCGAAGGGTTTCAGTCATAGTTGTTCCTTACGTTTCGAAGGGCCTGGCGGGCGCTAGCTGACGGCCGTGCGGGACCCACAGGACAGCAGGTAGTTGCGGGTGCGCTTGGCTATGGGCATCGGCACGTCGAACGCTACCGGGTACATGTCCTGCTCCACGATGCCGAAGATCGGCCGGTTCAGGGATTCCACAGCCTCGATGACGGCGCGCAGGTCCGGCAAACCGTTCGGCGGCTCGGTCATGACGCCGGCGAGGTTGGCGGCAGCCCAGGTCATGTTTTCCTCGTTGACCCGTCTCAGGATCTCGGGGTTGATTTGCTTCAGGTGCAGGTAGCCGATCCGGTCAGGGTAATTCTTGATCAGGTCCAGGCTGGAGGCTCCGCAGTATTCCGCGTGGCCGGTGTCCAGGCACAGGTTCAGGTACCTGGGGTCTGTGGCCGCGAGGAGGGTTTCGATGTCCGGCTGGGCGCCCACGTGCGAATCGGCGTGGGAGTGGAACTGCTGTTTCAGGCCGAAGTCCTCCAGCAGGGTCCTGCCCAGCCGGTTGTGTCCCTCGAAGAGGTCGTTCCAGGCTTTCTGGTCCAGCTGCCCGCTTTCCACGGCTTCACCGGTGACGTCGTCGCGCCACATGGCCGGGATGACCACGATGTGCTCGCCGCCCATGGCGGCCGTCAGTTCGGCGACCCTGCGGGCCGGCTCCCAGGCAGTCTCCCATTGGTCCAGTCCCCGGTGGAAGGCAGTGAAGACAGTTCCGGCGGTGACTTTCAGGTCGCGCTGCTTCAGCTCCCCGGCCAGCCGCGCGGGGTCGGTGGGAAGGTAGCCGTACGGACCGAGTTCGATCCACTTGTAGCCGGATTCGGCCACCTCGTCCAGGAACCGTTCCCACGGGGTCTGCTTGGGGTCGTCCGCGAACCAGACTCCCCAGGAGTCCGGAGCGGTGCCGATGATCAGCTTGTTTTCTACGTCAGTCATGTCCGTTCCTTCTCATCGATTGCTCCATAGGGGCCCTTTGCGACGCTCAAAACGGCTTTTGCGGAGCAATCGATGGTTGTAATGGGAGTGTTCAGTTGGAGGGGAAGTTGTAGGAGGCGCCGGAGGCGTGGGTGGGTTCGGGCCAGCGGGAGGTGATGACTTTGCCGCGGGTGTAGAAGGATACGCCTTCGGGGCCGTAGATGTGCTTGTCGCCGAAGAGTGAGGCTTTCCAGCCGCCGAAGGAGTGGTAAGCCACCGGGACGGGCAGGGGCACGTTGATGCCGATCATGCCGACGGTGACGGAGCGCTGGAATTTCCGGGCGTGGGCGCCGGAGGAGGTGAAGATGGCGGTGCCGTTGCCGTAGGGGTTGGCGTTGATCAGCGCGATGCCGTCTTCCAGGCTGTCGACGCGGACCACAACCAGGACGGGTCCGAAGATTTCCTCGGTGTAGGCGGTCATTCCGGTCTTGACGTGGTCGATTACGGTGGGGCCGACCCAGAAGCCGTCTTCGTGGCCGGGGACCACGAGGTCGCGGCCGTCCACCACCATCGCCGCGCCGGCGGCTTCGGCTTCGGTAACGATCTTCACGATGCGTTCCTTGGAGGCCGGGGTGATGACCGGGCCCATGTCGGCGTCCGGTGCGGTGCCGTTCTTGACCTTGACGGCCAGGGCGCGCTCTTCGACCTTCTTGACGATCAGGTCCGCGGCGGCGCCGACGGCGACGGCAACCGAGATGGCCATGCAGCGTTCGCCTGCGGAGCCGAACGCGGCGGCGGCGAGGTGGTCGGCGGCGTTGTCCAGGTCGGCGTCGGGCATCACGATGGCGTGGTTCTTCGCCCCGCCCAGGGCCTGGACGCGCTTGCCGTGCTTGGTGGCGGTTTCGTGGACGTACTGGGCGATCGGGGTGGAGCCGACGAAGGAGATGCCGTCAACGTCCGGGTGGGTCAGGAGCCCGTCGACGGTTTCCTTGTCGCCGTGCAGGACCTGGAAGACGCCGTCGGGCAGTCCGGCGTCCTTCCAGAGCTTGGCGAGCAGCATGGAGGCGGAGGGGTCGCGTTCGGAGGGCTTGAGGATGAAGGCGTTGCCGGTGGCGATGGCCATGGGCGCCATCCACAGCGGCACCATGACGGGGAAGTTGAACGGGGTGATGCCGGCAACGACGCCGAGGGGTTCGCGGAAGTTGAACACGTCGATGCCGGTGGAGACCTGGTCGGAGTAGTCACCCTTGAGCAGGGTGGGGATACCGCAGGCGTATTCGATGACTTCAAGGCCGCGGCCGATCTCGCCCTTGGCGTCGGAGAGGACCTTGCCGTGCTCGGCGGTGATCAGGGCCGCGAGGTCGTCGACGTGGGAGGCGACGAGTTCGCGGAACTTGAACAGCACGGCGGTGCGCTTGGCCAGGGAAATATCGCCCCAGGTGTCGGCGGCTTTGCGGGCGGCGGCGACGGTGGCGTCCAGGTCGGCGCGGTTGGCCAGCTGCAGCTGCGCGGAGACCTGGCCGGTGGCCGGGTTGTAGACGGGGGTGGTGCGGTCACCCTCGCCGGCGGTTTCGGCGCCGTTGATGAACTGGTTGATGACGGTAGTGGTCGTCGTTGACATGGTGGGCTTCCTTGGTCTGTCGCTGGGAAAAGTGTGCCGGGCTGCTGGAGGCACCGGAAGCTGCCCGGTGCTCCAGCAGGTTCAGCCGAGCAGTTTGCGCTGCCGGGACTTGTGGTCGGTGTAGGTCTGGAAGGCCTGCTGGGTGGATTCCAGTTCGGAGACCTGGGAGACAGGGACGTCCCACCAGGACTCGGAGGACGGGGCATCCAGCAGCGGATCTGATTCGACGTGGATCAGGATCGGACCGCCCCGCTCGGGGGCGGCTTTCGCGTCACGGATGGCCTGTTCGAGTCCGGCGATGACCTTCTCCCCCGGTTCGATCCGGATGACCTTCACGCCCAGGGACTCGGCGTTCAGGGCCAGATCGACGGGCAGGGTCTCGCCCTCGTCGAAGCTGTGCTGCTCCTCGTCAAGGGCGCGGTACCGGGTGCCGAACCGCTGCGAGCCCAGCATCTCGGACAGGGAGCCGATGGAGGCGTAGCCGTGGTTCTGGATCAGGACCACGATCAGTTTGATGTGTTCGGCGACGGCGGTGACCAGTTCGGTGTGCATCATCAGGTAGGAGCCGTCCCCCACCATCACGACGACGTCCCGCACCTCCGCGCCTTCCCCGCCTGCCGCCGTCGTGCTTTTCGCCTCAGCGATCGCTGCGCGTTTGACGCCCAGGCCGCCGGGGATTTCGTAGCCCATGCAGGA
>NZ_KV467168.1:1524092-1524859 GCF_001663775.1 Arthrobacter sp. B6
GGCCGGTCCCCCGCCACATCTTGTGCAGGTCGCCTGGCAGCGACCCGGCCGCGCAGATGACGACGTCGGCATCGTCCATGGCGCGGTTGGTGGCGCCGATGATCTCGTTCTGTGCCGGCAGCGGCGTGAACCGGGTGTCGAAGGCCTCGTCCACGGTGGCGTCCCAACGCTGCTTCTCGGCCGCGATTGTCTGCTCAAGGTCCGCGCCCACACGGTAGCCGCCCAGGGCCTGGTTGAGCTTATCCAGGGCCTTGCGGGCGTCAGCGACGATCGGCAGGTGCGTGCCGTGCTTGTACGCATCGATCGCCGCGACGTTGATGTTGATGAAGCGCACGTCCGGGTTCTGGAACGCGGTCCGGGACGCGGTAGTGAAGTCCTCATACCTGGTGCCGACGCCGATGACCAGGTCAGCCTCGGCAGCGATGGCGTTCGCCGCCGTCGTGCCCGTGGAGCCAATGGCTCCGAGGGACTGGGCGTGGTCCCAGGGCAGGACGCCGACCCCTGCCTGGGTGTTCCCCACCGGGATGCCTGTCAGCTCCGCGAACCTGGCGAGTTCGTCGTTGGCGTAGGCGTAGAGGACACCGCCGCCGGCAATAACCAGCGGCCGCTTCGCCGCCCTGATAGCTGCAGCGGCGCGGGCGATGTCCTCGTCCTCGGCGTCCGGGCGGCGGATCCGCCACTCCCGCTCGGCCAGGAACTCCTCGGGCACGTCGAAGGCCTCGGCCTGGACATCCTGCGGCAGCGAAATGGTCACCGCCCCGGTCTCC
>NZ_KV467168.1:1524869-2545835 GCF_001663775.1 Arthrobacter sp. B6
CGAAGCGGACGTCCGGGTTCTGGAACGCGGTCCGGGACGCGGTGGTGAAGTCCTCGTACCTGGTGCCGATGCCGATGACCAGGTCAGCCTCGGCAGCGATGGCGTTCGCCGCCGTCGTGCCCGTGGAGCCAATCGCGCCGAGGGACTGGGCGTGGTCCCAGGGCAGGACGCCGACCCCTGCCTGGGTGTTCCCCACCGGAATCCCTGTCAGCTCCGCGAACCTGGCGAGTTCGTCGTTGGCGTAGGCGTAGAGGACACCGCCGCCGGCAATAACCAGCGGCCGCTTCGCCGCCCTGATAGCTGCAGCGGCGCGGGCGATGTCCTCGTCCTCGGCGTCCGGGCGGCGGATCCGCCACTCCCGCTCGGCCAGGAACTCCTCGGGCACGTCGAAGGCCTCGGCCTGGACATCCTGCGGCAGCGAAATGGTCACCGCCCCGGTCTCCGCCGGGTCGGTCAGGACGCGCAGGCCGTGGTGGAACGCCGAAAACAGCTGCTCGGGCCGGTTCACCCGGTCAAAAAACTTCGACAACGGCCGGAACGCGTCATTGACCGTGAGGTCGTACGCGTACGGCTGCTCCAACTGCTGCAGCACCGGGTCCGCGGCACGGGTGGCGAACGTATCCGACGGCAGCAACAGCACCGGAAGCCGGTTGGTGGTCGCCAGCGCCGCACCGGTCAGCAGGTTCGAGGAACCCGGCCCAATGGAGGTGCTGACCGCGAACGTCTGGCGGCGGCGGGTGTGCCGGGCGTAACCCACGGCCTGGTGGACCTGCGCCTGCTCGTTGCGGCCCTGGTAGTACGGCATGATCGCCGGGTCCAGCTGCTGATACTGCTTCAGAGCCTGGCCCACGCCGGCGACGTTGCCGTGCCCGAAAATCCCGAACGTGCCCGGGATCAGGCGCTCCCGGTACTCCACACCGCCCACCGTGTCCACGGTGTACTGCCTGGAAAGGTATTCAACGACGGCCTGGGCGACCGTCATCCTGCGTGTTCCAGTTGTGGTTCCCATTGTTACTCCGATGCTTCTGCGGTGTGGGCTGATGCCGTGTGGGCTGATGCGGCGTGTGTCAGGAGGGAAGCTGCGGTGGCGACGGCGCCGGCAACGTCGCCGTCCGCCGGATACAGGAGCGTCCGGCCCACCGTGAGGCCCTGCACACCCGGCAGCGCCAGCGCGGCTTCCCAGCTGGCAAAAACCTCGTCCTGGCTCCCGTCCGGGTCCCCGCCCAGCAGAACCGTGGGCATGGTGGTCGCCGCCATCACGCGCTCCATCTCCGCCACCACCGGAAGCTTCATCCACGTGTACGCGCTGGTGGAACCCAGGCCCTCGGCAATCGCAACGGACTTAATCACGGCGTCCGTGGACAGGTCGTTGCGGACCCTGCCGTTCTCACGGACCGAAAGGAACGGCTCCACCATAGCGATCAGCCGCCGCTCGGCCAAGGAATCAATGGCCTTCGCCGTCGCTTCCAGCATCGACACCGTGTCCGGGTCGCCCAGGCAGATCCGGGTCAGCATCTTCCCGCCGTCGGCACCCAGCGCCTGGAGGGCGGCGGCGGTATGGCCGGTAAAACGGTCATCGATTTCGTTGACCAGCCCGGCGAGCCCGCCGCGGTTCATCGAGCCAAACACCAGCTTCCCGTCGAGTGCGCCGAGCAGGAGCAGGTCATCCATGATGTCCGGCGAGGCCAGCACGCCGTCCACATCCGGGTTCGCCAAGGCAATCTGCAACCGGTCCAACAGCTGCCGCCGGTCAGCCATCGCCACAGGATCCGAACCAACTGCGAGGGCGCCCCTGGCCGGGTGGTCGGCAGCCACAATGAAGTTCTGCCGGCCGTACTTCAGGCCGGGGTGGGGGCGCCGGGCCTTCGCTGCCCGGGCCACGGCGTCCGGATCCTCAAGGCGAATGGTGCTCAAGTGCGCGTAACGGCGCGGGTCATCATCCAGGCCATTATTCGAGGCCAGAGGCGTCAGGATCACAGCGCTGCTCCTTGAGCGACAGAGGAACCTGGAACCAGGCGGCCGCGGTCCGCGAGCAGCGAAATGACCTCATCCGGCGTCGGCATCGCATCCGCGCAGGACAAGCGGGAGGCGACAATCGCGCCCGCAGCGTTGGCGTAATCCAGGACCTCGGCCAGCGGCCAGCCGGACAGCAGCCCGTGGCAGAAAGCACCACCGAACGAATCCCCGGCGCCCAGGCCGTTGACGGTCTCCACCGGAACCGGGGCCGACACCACCCGCTCGGTGCGGGTCTTCGCCATCACACCCTCCGGGCCGAGCTTGACGACGGCGATCTCCACGCCGGAGGCCAGGAGCCGGTCCGCCTGCTCATCAGGTGTCCCCTCCCCCACAGCCACGGCACATTCCTTGTCATTGCCAATGGCCACGGTGACATGCGGCAGGATCCTGGCCACCTGGGCCCGGGCTTCCTCTTCGGAAGCCCAGAACATGGGCCGGTAATCCAGGTCCAGGATGGTGAACTGGCCATCCTTCAACGCCGTGCGGGGCCTGGCTTCGTGGGCCGCAAGATGCGCGCCTCGGCTGGGTTCCTGGCACAGGCCGGTCACGGTGGACCAGAAAATCCGGGCATCCCGAATTGCATCGAAGTCAAGCTCCTCGGCCTGGATCTGCAGGTCCGGGGCAGTGGGGAAACGTCCGTAGAAATACAGCGGGAACTCGTCCGTAGCAGGCTTGATCGCACAAAACGTGACGGCCGTAGGCCACTCCTTCACTGCAGAGACGAAGCTGTCATCCACGTTGAACTTGCGAAGTTCCCGGTGCAGGTAGTTGCCGAAGGGGTCGTCCCCGGTGCGGGTGATCACACCGGTCCGGCGGCCATGCCGGGCAGCAGCGACGGCTACGTTCGACGGCGAACCGCCCAAGTATTTGCCGAAGGACGTCACATCCTCCAGGTCCACCCCGATGTCGTTCGGGTAGATATCAACGCTGATGCGCCCGATCGTGAGCAGTTCGTGGGTCACGGTAATCGCAGACCTTTCTGGTGTTGCCGGGCATCCGGAGCGCTTCTGCAGCGTGCGGCCTGCTAACGGCGGTAGGCGATTCCCAGTGAGCGCGGCCACATCCACTACTCTGCCCTAGAAATAACGCCGTGTCAAAGTTTGTCTTGACATACTGACATCATGCTCGCGAGCCGCCTCAGACCACAGCCCTTGACTCCAAATCTGCAGCGGAATAATATTAAACAACCAAAAGGTTGATAAAGCATTTGATTGATTAGGGCGGAAGGCATGCGGAAGGAGGTGGCGGACGAATGGACAGCGACGATGCGCTCCTTGATGCAGCCTTTATGGCACTGGCTGATCCCGTGCGCCGCCTCATCATCGCCCGGCTCAGCCGGGGTCCGGCCACCGTCAACGAACTTGCGGAACCCTTCGCGATCACCAAGCAGGCGGTCTCGAAGCACATCCAGGTCCTCGAGCAGGCAGAGCTGGTCACCAGGACCCGCGACGCGCAACGCCGGCCCGTCCACCTGAATCCCGCACGGCTGGAGACGCTCACCGCATGGATCGACCAGTACCGGTTGGTCCGCGAGGGGCAGTTCCGCAGCCTCGATGCCGTGCTCCAATCCAGTGCCGCCCCAAGCGGCACCCAGGCAAAGGACCCATCATGAGCAACGACCTGAAACTCAGCATCCCCGAAGGGCTCCCCTTCATCGACTACGAGCGGGAGTTTGACTTCCCGGTCGCGGACGTCTTCCGTGCGCACAAGGACCCGGACCTGATCGTCCAGTGGCTCGGCCCGCGGGGACTCAAGATGGTCATCAACCACTACGATTTCCGCACTGGCGGCGGCTACAGCTACCTGCACACGGGGCCCGATGGCGTGGCCTACGAATTCAGCGGCGTCTTCCACACCGTCCGCGACAACGAGTTCGCAATCCAGACCTTTGAGTTCGGCGGGTACCCGGATGTTGTCAGCATCGAGTTCCTCACGTTCGAGGACCTAGGCAATGGACGGAGCCGCATCCGCGGCCACTCCGTCTACCCCACGCAGGACGCACGGGACGGCATGGCACAGTCCGGCATGGAGCGTGGCATGACCGAGGGCTATGAGCGGCTGGATGAGCTGCTCAGCAGCGCCAAGGTCTAAAAGGCACACAAAGTACGACGTCGGACGGTCACCGTCGGCGGAAAAGGCGACCACCCGCCGTCGTACTTTAAACCACAAAACGCGGGGTCACCCGCCGTCCCGAAGGACGGCGGGTGACCCCGCGCTGCTTTGTGGAGCTGGCCTAGAGCGCTGCGTAGACTTCGCGCAGCAGCGTGGCGGTCTCGGACGGCGTCTTGCCGACCTTCACGCCTGCAGCCTCGAGCGCTTCCTTCTTGGCCTGGGCGGTTCCGGCGGAACCGGAGACGATGGCGCCTGCGTGGCCCATGGTCTTGCCCTCGGGAGCGGTGAAGCCGGCCACGTAGCCAACAACCGGCTTGGTGACGTTGGCCTTGATGAAGTCAGCAGCACGTTCTTCAGCGTCGCCGCCGATTTCGCCGATCATGACGATCGCCTTGGTCTCGGGGTCAGCCTCGAACGCCGCCAGGGCGTCGATGTGCGTGGTGCCGATGACGGGGTCCCCGCCAATGCCGATGGCAGTGGAGAAGCCGAGGTCCCGCAGTTCGTACATCATCTGGTAGGTCAGGGTGCCTGACTTGGAGACCAGGCCGATGGGGCCCTTGCCCGTGATGTTGGCCGGGGTGATGCCAACCAGCGCTTCACCGGGGGTGATGATGCCGGGGCAGTTCGGGCCGATGATGCGCGTGACCTGGTTGCCGTCGGCGTCAACCTTGGACTGGGCCAGTGCCCAGAACTCGGCGGAATCCTGGACCGGCACGCCCTCAGTGATGACAACTACCAGGCCGATGCCTGCCTCGATGGCTTCAACAACAGCGTTCTTGGTGAAGGCCGGCGGCACGAAGACGATGGAGACGTCAGCGCCGGTTTCGGCCATGGCTTCCTTGACGGTGCCAAAAACGGTGATTTCGGTTTCGCCGTGCAGGACGGTGGTTCCGGCCTTGCGGGCGTTGACGCCGCCAACAATGTTGGTGCCGGCCTTCAGCATCAGGGCGGTGTGCTTGGTGCCTTCGCCGCCGGTGATGCCCTGGACGATGACCTTTGAGTCCTTGTTCAGATAGATAGACATGGTGCGTCCCTTTACTTAGCTGCGTTGGCGAGCTCGGCGGCCTTGTCGGCGCCCTCGTCCATGGTGGCGGCCAGGGTAACCAGCGGGTGGTTGGCCTCGGCCAGGATGCGGCGGCCTTCCTCAACGTTGTTGCCGTCGAGGCGGACTACCAGCGGCTTGTTCGCGGAGTGGCCCAGCTCGGCCAGCGCACCAACGATGCCCTTGGCAACGGCGTCACACGCGGTGATGCCACCGAAGACGTTCACGAACACAGACTTGACCTGCTCGTCACCGAGGATGACGTCAAGGCCCGCAGCCATAACCTCTGCGGAAGCTCCACCGCCGATGTCCAGGAAGTTGGCGGGCTTGACGTTGCCGTGGCTTTCACCGGCGTAGGCAACAACGTCAAGGGTGGACATGACCAGGCCTGCACCGTTGCCGATGATGCCCACGGAGCCGTCCAGCTTGACGTAGTTCAGATCCTGAGCCTTGGCCTTGGCCTCCAGCGGGTCGGTTTCGTCCTTGTCCTCAAGGAGGGCGTGCTTGGCGTGGCGGAAGCCGGCGTTCTCGTCCAGCGAGACCTTGCCGTCGAGGGCTACGATCTCGCCTGCGCCGGTCTTGACCAGCGGGTTGACCTCAACCAGGGTGGCGTCTTCCTTCTTGAAGACGTCCCAGAGCTTGAGGATCACGGCGGCGACTTTGCCACGCAGTTCCTCAGCGAAGCCTGCGGCTGCAACGATTTCGTCAGCTTTGGCCTGGTCGATGCCGACTGCGGGGTCAATGGCGATCTTGGCGAGCGCCTCAGGGCGTTCGACGGCGAGCTGTTCGATGTCCATGCCGCCTTCAACCGAGCACATGGCCAGGTAGTTGCGGTTGGCCCGGTCCAGCAGGACGGAGAAGTAGTACTCCTCGGCGATGTCGGCGCCCTGGGCAATCATCACCTTGTTGACGGTGTGGCCCTTGATGTCCATGCCCAGGATGTTGGTGGAGTGCTCAAGTGCCTCATCGGAGGTCTTGGCAACCTTGACGCCGCCGGCCTTACCGCGGCCACCGGCCTTAACCTGGGCCTTGACGACAGTTACGCCGCCGATCTTCTCGGCAGCTGCCTTTGCTTCTTCTGGGGTGTACGCCACGATGCCGGCAAGCACGGGTACACCGTGCGCCTCGAACATATCGCGCGCCTGGTATTCAAACAGGTCCACGGTTTAGTGTCCTTCTACGTCGAAGTAGTTTCTGTACAGTCGGACACCGTCGAAGACGATGACCGGGCTGCGGAATTGCACTCACCGCCAGGCCTGTTGGAAACAAGCCACGCGGCGTGATGCTCCATGGGGAACTCTAGTCCTTTGTGGGGACCGGCCCGTCCCAGACTACCGCTTATGTGAGTAACGACACTATTCTATGGAACGTAGAAAAAGCCCTAGATTACGGGGTTTTTGGGGCCCCTGGCCGGGCCGGGGAGGAGGCTTTCGACCCTTCGGAAATAAGTTCGTAGCTTTCCCTGGCAACAAAGAACCCGACGCCGGCCGAGACGTTTCCGCATGCCACGCCACCGTTATAGGCAGAACACCGCAGCCCGTTCCGCTCCAGGTTCTGGCCCTTGGCGAGCACTGGCAGTTGGGTGATGGGACCGGTTTTGTTCCCCTTCGGCCCGTAGGCCGCCTCCATTTGTGTGACGCCGGAACGGCACCCTCCGTAGGTGGCGGACTCGGGTGTCAGCAGGGCAGTCCCGCCGAGATACCCAAGGCCCGTGCCGGCGCAGTCGTCTTTCACGTCGGCCGCAGCGGGCTTGGGATACTTCGCGAGTTCGCAGTGCGCCACAGGGACCGTAGCCAGTTTGTTGTTCGCGCCGTCGCTGAAGTTGTTCTGCTCATAGGGGAGGTTGACGTGTTCCCCGCGCGCCGATGTCAGTGAACACACGATGTCGCGGTCCTCCGTAACGAAGGACAGGATGTCTTCGCCAGCCCTGAATGGGGCAGGGTCAACGAGTGCTGCCTGCTCCAGCTGCTGCAGCGCGGGCAGCGGGGGCGGAGCCACGTAGCCGGGATCCTCTGTGGTGATGGTGCACGCCGTGGCCGGCAGCAGGAAGAGGGCGGCCAGGATCCCCAATACAGTCCGTCGCATGGCCTCCATTATGCCCGTCGGGTGGCGTCCCCCGCCGGACGGCTTCCCCACACCCTCCACAACGATGGCGGCAGCCTCGGCTGGGTCTGTCGAGACGAACTGCTCACGCATCTTTCGGGCGCGGTCCTTCCAGGCGGGTTCCTTCAGAACTTTTTCGACGGCCGTGGCAATGTCTCCGGGCGTGGGTGAATCGGATCGGAGATTTATGCCGACACCGGCATGTTCCACCCGGGCATTAACGTCGCTCTTGCCCTCATTGATGCCCGACACCACCAACGGGACACCCTTGGACAGGCTGAGCTGCACGCCTCCGAACCCGCCGTTGGTGATGAAGACGTCGGTGAAGTCAAAGACTGTCGCGAAATCCACGTAGTCCCGCACGACCACGTTGGGCTGTTGGTAGCGGGCTTTGAGCGCTTCCGTGCCGCGTCCTCCGGTAGCAACGATGACCAGGGCGTCCATGTCCTTCAGTGCCTCGAGCGCGGGGATAATCAGCTTGTTCTGGTCAGCGTTGTCCACCGTCCCCTGGGTCACAACGAGTGTGGCCGGGTAGGACCGCGGAAACCCGCCGCCGCCCTCGGTTCCTGGAACAACCTGGCCGGGGGTCCGGTGCGGCAGAAGGGCTCCGACGTAGTGGACCCTGGGGTTAACGCGCCGTCGGGGGAAATCAAGTGACTCCGGGCCGGTCTGGATGATGGCATCCGAACAACGGTAGGGTTCGTCCGTCAATCTCCCGCGGCGGGGCACCACCTGGCCATAGGCCTCGTGCTGGCGCCGGTAGCTCTGGTTGGCGGGCCTCATTATGACTTTGTCGGAAAGGAGGCCCGCTGCAGTCTGGATCGTCCGTTCCACCGGATTCCGGGGTGGCCTGAACCCGAAAAACAGCGGCGGCACCAACGGATCACTTTCCATGTTCGGAACCACCACGAAACTCACCAGGGGCTTTCCCAACAGATGTGAGATAAGCCGCTGGATGAACATGGAGCTATCCACCACCGCAACGTCGAAAGGAAAGTCCGCGTGCAACTCCCGGATGTCCTCGAAGAAATTGCTGAGGTTGCTGGCAAAGATCTTCTCCCCGTCGAAGCCGATGGCCAGCGGGCCTTTGAGCTTGGCCCGTTCCGGGTACAGCTCGTTCAGGTTGTCCGCCCGGTGCTCAATGGCCCGGCGGAAGGGGAAGTGCGGAATGCCGAGGCTCTGGAGCTTCGGCGCGAACACCGGGCCCGTGTACCAGCGGACGTCGTGGCCGCGGGCCTTCAGACGCATCGCCACGCCTGTCATGGGGTTGAAATGGCCGTCAACGGCCTGGCTGGCGAAAAGGATGTTCATGTGAACCCGCTCCGGTTGCGCTGATCCCGCGAGGAAAGCTTCCTGAACCCTATTCCTGCGGCAAAAGCTATGCAAGGGTCCCGCCCGTGCGGCGTGACCCTGGCAACTGACGCGTCGTGCCTAGGCGTCGAGCTTGGTCAGCGGCGCGTACCGCAGCAGGAGCCGCTTCTCCCCCACATCGAATTTAACCTTCGCCACGGTCTTGTCTCCAGCCCCCTCCAAGGCCAGCACCGTGCCATTGCCGAAGCTCGTGTGATTGACCTTGTCCCCCACCCCGACGGCAACGATTTCCTTCTGCGGCTGCACCCGGTTCTTGGCGATGGCGGCGGGAACGTCAGCGTTGAAGCCGGCTGACGAGTCAGCCGCCGCGCCGCGGGCCGTGCCCGCACCCCAAAAGGATCCGCTGTACCTGTTGGACCCGATGGATCCGCCGCCCCAGCCGCCGCTCGACTGACGGCTGGTGCCTTCGCGTTTCCACTCCACCAGTTCGGCGGGGATTTCCTCAAGGAACTGACTGGCCGGGTTGTACTGACTCTGGCCCCACATGCTGCGGACCTCGGACCGCGTGACGTACAGCCGCTTGCGTGCGCGGGTGAGGCCCACGTAGGCAAGCCGGCGCTCCTCTGCGAGTTCCTTGGGGTCGGTGGCGGAACGCTGGTGCGGAAACAAGCCGTGCTCCATGCCGGTCAGGAATACGACGGGAAATTCGAGCCCCTTGGCGGTGTGGAGGGTCATCAGGGTGACAACTCCAAGCCGCTTCGCTTCCGCCACGGCAGCGTCAATGTCAGCACCCGGGGCGTCCGGGATCTGGTCGGCGTCCGCCACCAGCGACACCTGTTCCAGGAAGGCACCCAGCGATCCTTCGGGGTTCTCCTGTTCGTATTCACGGACGACGGCAACCAGTTCCGCCAGGTTTTCCACGCGGGACTCGTCCTGCGGATCAGTACTCGAACGCAGGCCGGCCAGGTAGCCGGTCTGCTCCAATACGGCTTCAAGGGCAGCGGCAGCACCGGAACCGGCCGCTACTTCCGCGAGGTCGTCGAGGAGTTTCACGAAGCCCAGCACCGCGTTGACGGACCGGGTTGCCATGCCCGGAGCTTCCTCGGCCCGGCGTGCTGCAGCCATGAAGGACATGCGTTCCCGCTGTGCGAGCGCAGCCACAGCGCCCTCGGCGCGGTCGCCGATTCCGCGCTTCGGTTCGTTCAGCACCCGGCGCAGGTTGACGTCGTCATCCGGGTTGACCAGTACCCGAAGGTACGCGAGCGCATCCTTGATCTCCTTGCGCTCGTAGAATCGCGTGCCGCCCACCACCTTGTACGGCAGCCCCACGCGCACCAGCACGTCCTCGATGGAGCGGGACTGGGCGTTGGTGCGGTAGAAAATTGCGACGTCGCCGGGGCGGAGGTTGTCCTCGTCCTGCAGCCGATCAATTTCTTTGGCGATGAACTGCGCTTCGTCGTGTTCGTTTTCGCCCACGTAACCGATGATCTTATGGCCCTCGCCCTCGGCGGTCCACAGCCGCTTTTCCGGACGGTTGGGGTTGCGTGAAATGACGGAGTTGGCGGCGCTGAGGATGTTCTGCGTGGAGCGGTAGTTCTGCTCCAGTTTGATCGTGCGCGCCTCCGGGTAGTCGTGTTCGAACTCCACAATGTTGCGGATGTCGGCACCGCGGAAAGCGTAAATGGACTGGTCGGAGTCGCCCACCACCGTCAGCTCGGACGCGCCGGGCCCTTCGCCGACGATTTCCCGCACCAGCGCGTACTGGGCGTGGTTGGTGTCCTGGTATTCGTCCACGAGGACGTGCCGGAACCGCCGCCGGTAGGAGTCTGCGAGCGCGGGGAAGGCCCGGAACATGTAGACGGTCTCTGCGATGAGGTCGTCAAAGTCCATGGCGTTGGCCTGCCGCAGCCGTTGGGTGTAGCCCTTGAAAACGTCTGCCACGGCGGACTCGAAGGGATCGTTGTAATTGGCAGACGAGGCATAGGAATCGGCGTCGATGAGTTCGTTCTTCAGCGCCGAAATCTTGTGCTGGATGGCCTTGGGCGCGAACTTTTTGGGGTCCAGGTCCAGGCTTTTGGACACCTGCGTGACCAGCCGCAGCGAATCCGCGGAATCGTAAATGGAGAAGTTGGACTTCAGCCCGATGTTGGCAGCTTCCTGGCGGAGGATCCGCACGCAGGAGGAGTGGAACGTGGAGATCCACATGATTCTTGCACGGCCGCCCACCAGCGCTTCGATGCGCTCCCGCATTTCCGCGGCCGCCTTGTTGGTGAACGTGATGGCCAGGATCTCGCCGTGGTGCGCCCGGCGTGTGGCGATGAGGTAGGCGATCCGGTTGCTGAGCACGCGGGTTTTGCCCGAACCTGCACCGGCCACGATCAGCAGGGCGGTGCCTGCATGCTTGACGGCCTCTTCCTGCTGCGGGTTGAGTCCTTGCAGCAGCTCCGCGGCGTCCGGCCGGTGGTGGGCCGGCTGGCGGGTTTCCGCGTGCCCGCCACCGCCGCCCCCGCCCATTTCGGCGGCCTGGGCCACGCCTTCGGGGCGTGACTTGGTGCGGGCGGCGGCCGCCGGGGCGGCCTTGAACGGTCCGTCAGAGTACGGGTCAAACAACATATCCATGGTGCCTACAAGTCTAGGCGGTGGGGCCGACACTCTGTTCCGGCCTGTGGATTACTCCATTCCCCTGGCTCATCCCCCAAAGTCATAGGAGTTTTTGTCCACTTACGGCGACTTTCAGCCACTTAAACTCGCCGTAAGTGGACATAAACTCCTCGAACCGCGACTCAGGCCACCGAGCCGGACTCAAGGGCTGCACGCAGCTCGCGCACCGCCGTCGTGCCTCCGGCCATGAACCATTCCAGGCCGTTGATCCGGACGGTGTCCGTGGCGCCGCCGGCGGCGCGCACGATTGCCTTCCCGGGGAGCCAGTCCCACTCGGGGCAGCTGTGCTGGAACCAGCATCCCAGCTGGCCGTCGGCCACCCGCCCCAGGTCGCAGGACCCGGAGCCGAGCATCCGCAGTGCCGCGGCGGAGGTGGCAGCGGCGTGCCAGGGCATGGCGCACATTGGATCCATCAGCCAGGTGGGGTGGATGTACGTTGCCGCGCCGAGTTCCCCCACGGGCGTGCCGTTGCGGGATCCGTTGTTGTCGCGGAAAACCCCCAGGCTCTCGCCGTTGAGCGTTGCGTGGCGCGTGCTGCCGCCCAGCCAGAGCTTGTCCTCTTCAGGCTGGAAAATCGCCCCGAGCAGCACGTCCGACGAGTCCTTGAGCGCGATCGCTGAGCACCAGTACGTGGAGCCATGCAGGAAGTTGTACGTGCCGTCCACAGGGTCGATGACCCAGGTCCGGCCGCTGGTCCCCGGGACCGACGCGCCTTCTTCGCCCAGGATGCCGTCCTCGGGCCGGCAGCGCCGGAGCTGTTCCAGGACATAGGCCTCCGCCGCATGGTCCGCGGCGGTCACGACATCGGAGACTGAGGTCTTCTGCTGCGACTGCAGGCCGGCCATCCGCATCAGCAGGGCCAGCTGCCCTGCCTCCCGGACCAGCGCGGACGCCAGCTGGTAGTCGTCCAGTGAGGGGTCAAGTTCAACAGCGCTGTGCCGGCCTGTGGTCATGCCCCCAGTTTATGGGGCGGGATAATGGTGCCATGGCCAAGACACCTGCACAGCGGATCAAGAAGCACGGCTCCAAGGCGGCTGTCCCGCAGCACCATCTCCCGCCGGTCATCAATCCCACCACTCACCGCTCACCGCAGAAGGCCCGGAACAACGGCAACCTGATCGTCATCGCAGGCGTGGTGGCCAGCCTGTTCCTGTTCTGGTACGTCCACCTGCTCACCCTTGACCAGCTGCGGCAGCTCTCCGGCGGGCTGGCGATGCCGGATTCCCTGGTGGGCGGCTTTGATGCCGCCTACGTCGGCGAGCTAAACGCTGCCATGGACGACGACGCCCGCGGCCAGCTCAACTACGTCCACAAGACCGCCGGTACGCTGTTCCCGCTCATTTTCGGCTTCACCTGGCTGCTGCTGATCGGGACCAACGTGGCCAGGAAGTCCCTCCGCTGGGTCCTCTGGGCCGTGCCGCTGCTGTTCGTGGTGGTCCGGCTGTGGGGCAACGTCGCCATCGATGCTGCGCTGGCAGCGGGAACGCCCGACGCCGGCCAGGTCGCCTTGGCGTCTGCACTCACCGTTGCGGGGTGGGTCCTGTTAGTCCTCAGCCTGCTGGCAGGGGCGGCGGCGGTGTTCATGGGGAAGAGGCCCGCTGCCGGATCCGCTAGGCCCGCGCCCCAGCAGTAGCAAGGCCGCGCCGCTCCTGGCGGTGCCGGTGGACCCGCTGCGCGATCACCAGACCGGCGGTGGCTATTCCCACGGTAACGGGATATCCCATCAGCCTTTCGAGCGTGCCCGGCTCCGGAACGTCCATCCTTGTCAGTCCGCCAGTAACCAGCGCGGCGGCCGACACCACGCCGCACACCAGGATGAACCATCCCAGCGGCGTCTGGTCCAGCCACAGGATGCCCAGCACCAGCAACGCCACGGCCCCGGCGATGAAGTACATGAGTGCGCCGGCAAAATGCCAGGCGGACCCGACATCCTCCGGAACCAGCCCGACGATGACAGTGCCTGTACCAGCCGTTCCGGTAAGCACCCGCATCCCTATGGCCGCCAGCCGTGGTTTCCTGCGGCCGCCCACAGGGACCCTGACACCAGCCCGGGCTGCAACGCACAACAGGCCTGAACTCAGCAGCAGCGCCCCGAGGAACATGCCCAGCCCCTGGACCACGAACGAGGTATTCATCAGCCAATACAGCGGCGAACACACGTCCCGGCCGTCGTAGATCCCGCAGTTAACCGCGCCCAGGTCGCTGATGTAGCCGGTCCGACGGTCGTAGGGCTGCGGTCCGGCCCACGCGCCAATCACCGCAGCTTCCGCGGCAAAATACTGCAACACGCTCAGGACAGACCAGGCGCCGATGTACTGCCGGGTGGAGGCCGTGTCCGGAATGTAGGCGGCCGCTGGAGCGGACGTCGGGCCTGATCTCATGCCAAGAGCGTAGTACGGCCTCCCACCTTGTATGCTTATATCCGTGTCCGGACGGACCGGCCCTGCCGGAACAAACGGATACGCGCCCTCGTAGCTCAGTGGATAGAGCACGGCTCTCCTAAAGCCGGTGTCGTTGGTTCGATTCCAATCGAGGGCACTTGAACCTTCCTGAACCCCAGGCTGCCGCGCAGGCCGGGCCGGCATTCGAACTCGGCGCCTATCTGCTCGGCCCGTCGCAGGCCGGGCACTGGGCCGTAGAACGGCAGCTCCTGGACCGGGCGGCAGGCGCCCACGGAACCTTTTCCGGCGTCGTCCATTTTTCTCCCACGGACGACGGCGGCCTGGCCTTCCACGAGGAAGGAACCATGAACTGGCCCACCTTCACAGGCCCCGCCTCCCGCGAATACCTCCTCAAATGCGCCAGCCGGCCCGATGTGCTGGACGTGTTTTTTGCCGATGGGCGGCCCTTCCACCGGATGAGCTTCAGCCCGGAGGCCAACCTGGACAGACACTGGTGCGATCCCGACACCTACCGGGTGAAGTACATCTATGAGGGGTCTGACCGCTTCAGCTACACCTGGGACGTCAGCGGGCCAAGCAAGGACCTGCTGCTGACCTCGGCCCTGAGGCGGCTAGGCTCGAAGCCGTGAAAGCCCGCATTGTTGTCTCCGCCGTCTGTGTCTTCGACGCGGCAGGGCGGCTCCTGACCGTCCGCAAACGCGGCACCAGCATGTTTATGCACCCCGGAGGCAAGCCCAAAGCGGGCGAAAGCGCCGTCCACGCCGCGGCGCGGGAGCTCCAGGAGGAAGTGGGGATCGTCGTGGATCCGGAGGACCTGCAGCTGATGGGCGTGTGGATCGCGGATGCCGCCAACGAGGCCGCCACGGACATCGAGGCGACGGTGTTTACGGCGCCGGGGACCTGGACGGCCCACCCTTCGGCTGAGATCGCCGAGATCCGCTGGCTGGACCTGGCTGCGCTGGCTCGGGGCGCGGCACTTCCCGCGGACCTCGCGCCGCTGCTGACGGACCACATCCTGCCGGAACTCGCCGCGCTCCGCCCCGGCCCCAAGTAGGTCGCAGCAGGTGTCGTTTTGACGGCTAAAACGACACCTGCTGCTACTTAGTTGGGGAATGGTTGAGCCGCTAGAACTCCGGAACGGCTTCCACAGCCACGGCGGTGGCCTCGGCGAACTGCGTGCGGTACAGCTCCGCATAGCGGCCCTCGGCCGCAAGCAGCTCCGTATGCGTCCCGCGTTCCACGATCTGCCCGTCCTCCACCACCAGGATGACGTCCGCGGCCCGGATGGTGGACAGCCGGTGGGCAATCACGACGGCGGTACGCCCCTCGAGTGCAGCGCCCAAAGCCGCCTGGACTGCGGCTTCGTTGGTGGAGTCGAGCGCGGCGGTCGCCTCATCCAGGATCACCACCCTGGGTTGCGAGATCAGCAGCCGGGCAATGGTGAGCCGTTGGCGTTCTCCACCGGAGAGCCGGTAGCCCCGCTCCCCCACCACGGTGTCCAGGCCGTCGGGCAGGGACCGGATCATGGTCTCCAAGCGGGCCTGCCTGATGGCGTCCCACATGTCCGCCTCGGTGGCGTCCGGCCTGGCGAGCCGGAGGTTGGAGGCAATGCTCTCGTGGAAAAGGTGACCGTCCTGGGTGACCATGCCCAGCGTGTCGCGCAGCGAGTCGAACGTCGCGTCCCGGACGTCCAGCCCCGAGCCCGGCCTGGTGCCGCCCAGCCGCACGGCGCCGGAGTCGACGTCGTACAACCGCGAAAGCAGCTGCGCAATGGTGGACTTTCCCGCGCCGGAGGACCCCACCAGCGCTACCGTTTGCCCGGGTTCGACGCGGAAACTGATGCCGTGCAGCACCTCTTCACCGCCGCGGGTGTCCAGGGTGGATACCTCCTCCAGCGAGGCCAGTGACACCTTGTCCGCCGAGGGGTACGCGAACCTGACGTCGTCGAACTCCACGGACACGGGGCCGGGCGGCACCTCGACAGCGTCGGGTTTCTGCTGGATCAGCGGCTTCAGGTCCAGGATCTCGAAGACCCGTTCGAAGCTGACGAGGGCACTCATGATTTCCACGCGCGCGTTGGAGAGGGCGGTGAGGGGGGCGTAAAGGCGGGTCAGCAGGAGCGCCAGCACCACGACGTCGCCCGCAGCAAGTTGCCCGGTGATGGCATACCAGCCGCCCAGGCCGTAGACCAGGGCCAAGGCAAGGGCGGACACCAGCGTTAGCGCCGTGACGAACGTGAACTGCAGCATGGCCGTGCGGACGCCGATGTCGCGGACCCGTCCGGCCCGGACCGCGAACTCCCGGGATTCCTCATCCGGCCGGCCGAACAGTTTGACCAGTGTGGCGCCTGGAGCTGAGAAGCGTTCGGTCATTTGGGTGCCCATGGCAGCGTTATGTTCGGCGGCCTCGCGGCGCAGGTCCGCGAGCCGGGAACCCATCCGGCGCGCGGGGATCAGGAAAATCGGCAACAGGACCATCGCAAGCAGGGTGACTTGCCAGGACGTGCCCAGCATCACGATCAGCGTCAGGACCAGGGCCACTACGTTGCTGACCACGCCGGAGAGGGTCCCGGCGAAGGCGGACTGGGCTCCGATGACGTCGTTGTTCAGGCGGCTGACCAGGGCCCCGGTACGGGTGCGGGTAAAGAAGGCGATGGGCATCTTCTGGACGTGGTCAAAGACCCTGGTTCGGAGGTCCACAATCACGCCTTCGCCGATCGTGGACGAAAGCCAGCGGCTCACAAGTCCCAGGCCGGCTTCGGCCACAGCCACCAAGGCGATCAGCACGGCAAGCCTGATGACCTCCCCGGCGCCGGCCTTGGCCACGATGGCGTCCACTACCTGGCCTGCGAGGACGGGGGTTGCCACGGCGAGGAACGCCATCACGATGGAGAGCGCCACGAAGGCGATCAGTTTGCCACGGTGCGGGCGGGCGAAGCCCAGTACCCGTTTTAGAGTGGCTTTGGAGAACGGTTTGGAGCCGCTCTTGGCCCTGGTGATCTTGTGCAGGGAGTTCCAGGCCACCCCCTCCATGCTCATGGGTGTTGCTCCGTTGCGCCGGTCATCACTTCAGTCACCATTCCGTTGTCCACATTCCACCGGACGTCCAGCTGAACGTTCTCGAGCAGCCTCCGGTCATGGGTTACTAACAGCAAAGCGCCCTCATAACTTCCCAGCGCCTCTTCCAGCTGCTCGATGGCGGGCAGGTCCAGGTGGTTGGTCGGCTCATCGAGGACCAGCAGGTTCACCCCGCGGGCCTGGAGCAGCGCCAGGGCCGCCCTAGTGCGCTCTCCGGGTGAAAGGGAGTCCACCGGGCGGGCCGTGTGGTCCGCCTTGAGCCCGAATTTGGCCAGCAGGGTTCGGACCTCCGCCGCCGTCAGTTCCGGAAGGACGGCCTCGACGGCGTCAGCCAGCAGGAGGTGCCCGGCCAGCAGTCCGCGGGCCTGGTCGATTTCCCCGACGGCCACCGATGCGCCCATGGCAGCGTGGCCGGAGTCCGGGGCCTGCACGCCCAGGAGCAGCCGAAGCAGCGTTGACTTGCCCGCACCGTTGGGACCGGTGATGCCGATCCGCTCCCCCGCATTGAGCTGGAGGTTGACCGGGCCCAGCGTAAAGCTTCCCTGGTTCACCACAGCGCCCCGCAGTGTTGCCACTACGGCGCTGGAGCGGGGCGCCTGGCCAATGGTGAACTGCAGCTGCCATTCCTTCCGCGGTTCCTCCACCACATCAAGCCGGGCAATCCGGGACTCCATCTGCCGGACCTTCTGCGCCTGCTTCTCCGAGGACTCTGTGCTCGCGGCGCGGCGGATCTTGTCATTGTCCGGGCTTTTCTTCATGGCGTTCCGCACGCCCTGGGAGCTCCATTCACGCTGCGTCCGGGCGCGGGAGACAAGGTCCGCTTTAGTGGAGGCAAACTCCTCGAACCGTTCCCGGGCGTGCCGCCGTGCCACGGCGCGTTCCTCCAGGAAAGCCTCGTAGCCGCCGTCGTAGACAGCAACCGAATTCTGGGCCAGGTCCAGCTCCACGATGGTGGTGACACAGCGGGCCAGGAACTCACGGTCGTGGGACACCAGCACCACACCGCCGCGGAGGCCCTGCACAAACGCCTCGAGTTTGGCCAGGCCGGCGAGGTCAAGGTCGTTGGTGGGCTCGTCCAGCAGCACAATGTCGAAACGGCTGAGCAGCAGGGCGGCAAGAGCCACCCGGGCGGCCTGGCCGCCGGAGAGACCCGTCATGAGAGCGTCAGTGCCGGTTTCCAGCCCAAGGTCTGCCAGAACGGGCGGGATGCGCTCATCGAGGTCCGCTGCCCCGGAGGCCATCCACCGGTCAAAGGCGAAGGAATAGGCATCGTCCGCCCCCGGGGCGCCGGAGCCCAGGGCTTCGGCAGTGGATTCCATCTCCGCCGTGGCCTGGGCACAGCCGGTACGGCGTGCGATGTAGGCGGCAACGGTCTCACCCGGCACCCGTTCGTGCTCCTGCGGAAGCCATCCCACGAAGGCGTCTGCCGGGGCGAGGCTGACGGACCCACCCTGTGGCTGGTCCACCCCTGCCAGCAGTCGCAGCAGCGTGGATTTGCCGGCACCATTGGCTCCCACCACTCCTACAACGTCGCCAGGAGCCACCGTAAGCGAAAGCTTGGAGAAGAGCGTCCGGTGGTCGTGGCCTCCGGAAAGGTCTTTGGCAACCAGGGTTGCAGTCATGGGTCGATCCTCTCGATGCTGCCGGACCGCGAAACCCCGTCTTAGGGGCGGTGGCCCGGGATGAGGCTCCGGGACTCCGCAGAAAACCGCGGAAAGTCGCGGGAAACCGGGTGATTCCGCCCCGCACGCGGAAGGGCATAAAAGACCCCGCCGGTCCGGACTTGGGGGGTGTACGGACCAACGGGCTCGACCATCAAGCATAGTCGAATCCGTACTCCGCGTAAAATTCCATTGGGTGCGGCGCGGTAAAATCGAGCCACCATCCGTTCTGCAGAGAGCCCTTCATGACCCTCCCCGCCAAGGCGTTCCAGCGCTGGCTGCAAGGCATCGCGCCCAACGCCAGCACGGCAGACGTCTGCCGGATCTCCGGGATCAAGCGGACCACCCTGGCCCAGCAGCTGGTCCGCGGGAAAGTTGCTGTTGCCACGGTGGTGAGTATCAGCCGCGCCTACGGCGTCAACCCGGTGTCGGCACTCGCCAGCTTCGATGCCTACCGCGAACTGGCGGCTCCTGTCCCGCCCACCCGATGTGAACTGGTCAGCCAGATCTCCACGCCGGACCTCCTGCGGGCCGTGCTGGCGCGCTCCACTGTTGATCCGGCCGGCCGCTCTTCAGCCGAACCGCCGGCGCTGAGCCCGGCACCGCACGCCACCTCCGTCAAGAACTGGGTTGAGGCGATCGACGACGGCGAGCTGCGGCACCGCGTTTCGGCCGCCACCGGAGTCGCACCGCAAAACTATTCGGCACAGCTGACGGCGAACCGCCTGTCCCCGGAACTGGCCGTTGCCACGTCGCTTGCCGCGGGAGTCGGTGCTGCCGGCGGGCTGGTCGCCACGGGATTGATCACCGAGGCGGAGGCTGGCTGGCCGCCCGATGCCCGCCAGGCTGCCTTGGACAGCTTGCACGACGGCGAGCTGACCGCCTTGGCGGGCGACCGGCTGCAGGCGCTGGGCAAAACCCTGAAACGCCAGGAACACGACCAAGAACAAACCGACAAGATCTGGGAGAACCTGGGATGATCGAAATCCTTCAGTGGTCCACCCTGGCCGTGTGCGGCCTCGTTGCCGGGGCCCGGATTCCCAGCGCCCTGCGTGGCGAGAACCTGACTCTGTTCTGGATCTTTGCGCTGATGACCCTCGCCATCCTCCTCAGCATCGAAGCTCCCTATGTAGCCATTGACCAGGCGCTGGGCGGATTCAACTTCGCGAACCTCATCCTGCGCTTTGTCATCTTCGCCGCCATCCTCTGCGTGGGCATCCGTGTCACACGTGGTTTCGGTGCCACCGGTGGCTACCGGCTGCTGACGGGCCGGATCGGGATGACAGTCCTCGCCGTGATCTCGCTGTCCCTCATTGCACTGTTCCTCATGATTGACTCAGAAGGCTCGTCCGCGGGGATGGCTCGAGTCTCGGCCCGGGGCGGCACGGATGCCTTGCTGGTGGAGTACTACGGTGCCGCCGGGAGGGCGTATCCCGCCTATGTGTCCCTCGTGCTGTTGCCGGCCATGGTGCGTGCGGTGCGAAGTTCGCTGCCCTTGCCGATCCGTACCGCGGCATGCCTGCTGGCGGTTGGTGCGGTAGCCATCGCTGTGACGCTGTTCTTCCCCGTGATTCCCCCCAGCTGGGGACCCGCCGAGTTCATCATCAATTACACGGCGGTGCTGTGCTTCATTGTGGGCCTGGCGCTCATCTGGGCGGCCAGGGTCCGCTACGGCGGCAGTGCATCGACTTCAAGGCCTTCTACTGAAAAGTAACAAAGATGGATTCACAATTTCATTAGAATATGAAACAATCATGAATGTGTGAAGGCGAGGCGCCGGGCGTTTACGAACGGGGAAATTCTTAGACGTTTCGCCTCAGGGTCCTTCACTCGCATTGGGGGGATGAGTGGTGGCGGTCGTTGGGGACCGCCCCCACTCAGCCTATTTAAAGGCCTTTCCGCTCAGCGTGCGAACCTCAGCGTCACCAATTGGAAGGGGCGCAGGGCCAGCGTGACCCTGCCGTGCCCTGACGGCGTTACACCGGGCGCTTCCGCGGGCCGTTCCAGCAGGTCCGTGGCGTACACATCCCTGACCGCGAAGTTTGCACTCAGCAGCCCGGTTGAACGCTGGCCGAGGGACTCGTAGAGCCGGACGACGACGTCTCCGGAGCCGTCCTCTGCAAGCTTCACTGCCTCGATGACCAGCGCGGGGTTGGGCACAGTAAACAGCGGCTCCACCGGATTGGCGCCCCGCACGACCCTCGGCGCAAGGTTGGTCCGGTACCCCTCCTCCACGGCCTCAGCGATGCCGGCACCGGGACGGATGGTCACCGTCAGTTCATGGTGTCCGCGGTCCGCGGCAGGGTCCGGGAACTTGGGGGCACGGAGGAGCGAGAGCCGGACAATTGTGGTGGTTCCGCCGTCGCCCTCACGGATGTTCCTGGTGACGTCATGCCCATAGGTGGATGAATTGGACAAGGCCACGCCATAGCCGGGTTCGGCCACATGGATCCACCGGTGGGCGCAGATCTCGAACTTGGCGGCTTCCCACGAGGTGTTGACGTGTGTCGGGCGGAAAACGTGGCCGAACTGCGTCTCGGAGGCCGAACGGTCCGCCCGGACGTCCAGCGCAAACCCCAGTTTGAGGAGCTTCTCACTCTCCTGCCAGGCGACGGCCGTGGTGATCGCCAGCGAATCGCTCCCCGGGGCCAGCGTGATCCGCTGCGTCACGGGGGAAGACCCAGCGACGCGTTCCACCACCACGACGGCGGATTGGCCCTCCGATTCCAGCCGCAGCGCGTGCGCCTCATCCGAGGCAGTGACGTTGCGGCGGTAGAACTCGTCGATGTCCCACGCGTCCCATTCATTGGGTGTGTCCCGGTGGAGCTCCAGCAGGTTGCCGCGCTGACCGGGCGCGATCGCTTCCCGTCCACTGGCGTAATCCGTAAGGGACGCAATGAGCCCGTTGGAATCCAGGACAGCACGGATGACGCCGTTGTCCAGCACGTATCCGCCGTCGTCCGCCGCTGCTGTCCTTACGGGCTCGCCGGCAGCCACGCGTTCCGCGGCACCGAGTGCCGGGACGCCGTCGCGGGCGTGGGGCGCAGCGTTGAGCAGGAACTCGCGCTGGCCCTCGCCGAGCAAGGCAGCCGCTGCCTGGGCGATGAGCGCTTCGAGGCCTGCGCTGATGGCGGAGTAGTTCCGCTCGGCGTCCTGGTGGACCCAGGCGATGGAACTGCCGGGCAGGATGTCGTGGAACTGCTGGAGCAGCACCAGGCGCCACAGCCGCTTGAGCTCCGCTGCGGGGTACACGAAGGATCCACCCGTGCGGACGGTTGCGGAAGCACACCAGAGTTCCGCCTCGCGGAGGAGGTGTTCACTGCGGCGGTTGCCACGCTTGGTCTGGGCCTGGCTGGTATAGGTGCCGCGGTGGAGTTCCAGGTACATCTCACCCACCCATACGGGCAGAGCCGTGTACTCCTCCTCGGCCTGGGTAAAGAAACTTTCGGCGGAGCCAACCCGGACCTTGGGCGACCCTTCCAGGTCGCTGGCGCGGTGCGCCGCAGCCAGCATCTCGCGGGTGGGTCCGCCGCCGCCGTCGCCGTAGCCGAACGGGACCAGCGAGGTGCTGCCGCGCCCATGGTCGCGGTAATTGCGTTCCGCGTGCGCCAGTTCCCGCCCGCTGAGCTCGGAGTTATAGGTATCCACGGGCGGGAAATGCGTGAAGAGCCGCGTGCCGTCGATCCCCTCCCAGTTGAAGGTGTGGTGCGGCATCCGGTTGATCTGGTTCCAGGAGATCTTTTGCGTGAGGAACCAGCGGCTGCCTGCCGCCTTGACGATCTGCGGCAGGGCGGCAGAGTAGCCGAAGGAATCCGGCAGCCACGCCTCGCGGCATTCGATGCCGAACTCATCAAGGATGAAGCTCTTGCCTTCGATGAACTGCCGGGCCATGGCTTCTCCGCCGGGCATGTTGGTATCCGATTCCACCCACATGCCGCCCACCGGCACGAACTGGCCCGCTTTGACCTTCTCCCGGATGCGTCCGAACAGTTCGGGGTAGAACTCCTTCATCCAGGCCAGCTGCTGGGCCGAGGAGCAGGAAAACACAAAGCCGGGGTCCTCATCCATCAGGGCCACAACGTTCGAGAATGTCCTGGCGCACTTGCGGATGGTTTCGCGCACCGGCCACAGCCACGCGGAGTCGATGTGGGCGTGGCCGGTGGCCACCAGCTGGTGCGCGGAGGCGTAGGCAGGCCTGGACAGCACCTCTGCCAGCACCTGGCGCCCGGCGGAGGCAGTGCCTGCGACGTTGTCCGGCTCCATGGCGTCCATCATCCGCTCAAGCGCGCGGAGGATTTCGTGGCGCCGCCGCTGCTCCGTGGGAAGCTCATGCATCAGCCCGGCAAGGGTCCAGATATCCTGTTGGAGCTCCCACACCGTCTGGTTGAGTTCGGCGATGGAGATGTTTCCCAGCCGGTACTGGGGCGCCGTGCCGGCAGTGGCCTTGTCTCCGTACGGGGTGGCGGCGAACGTCCAGCCCTGTGCGACGTCGGGGTTGGCTGCCGCCTCCACATAAAAGTCCACGGCCATGCCGCTACCTAGCAGCTTCAGCGGGATGTACTGGTTACGCGGCGAAATGGCCTTGATGATGGTGCCGTCCGGGCGCCACGCGATCCCCTCACACTGGAAGCCGGGGATTTCGGTGGTGAAGCCAAGATCCACCACGATTTCCACCGTGGTGTCCGGGTCCGTCCCCCACGACTCCGGGACGTCGCCCTGCAGCCGCAGCCATTTGGTCCCCCAGGGCTTGCCCCACGCGGCACCGGGCTCCTGCGGCACAAAGTCGTGGCGGAGCGCTTCCATCACGGTCACAGGTTCGTCCGGGACATCCCAGCTGCTGAGTGTCAGGGGAACGCTGCGTGTATAGACAGCGGGGATGATCCGTTCACGTACGAAACGGTCCAGGCGGACTTCCGTGATCCGGCGGTCGTCATGCAATGTAAGCCCTCTTTAACGCTTGAAACTGGATCAAAGTGTCCATTCGATGGATAAAATCTACTGCTTAGTAGCGTAATAACCAAGCCTCTGCGGGCTCGGTTCCCTGCCAGTTTTATCCTCGAAGCTCCACCGGATCCTCAGCCGGGGCAGGGACCGTGATCCTGTGCTGGCCGGCATAAACGTTCAGGCTTGTTCCCCGGCTGAATCCCGCCAGCGTCACTCCACTCGCCTCGGCAAGCTCCACCGCCAGGCTGGACGGAGCGCTTACCGCAGCCAGCACAGGGATCCCGGCTAACGCCGCCTTCTGCACCAGCTCAAAGGACGCACGGCCGGAGACCTGCAGCACCAGCCCGGACAAGGGAAGCATGCGCTCCCTCAGTGCCCAGCCCACTACCTTGTCCACGGCGTTGTGCCGGCCCACGTCCTCGCGGAGGCACAGAAGCTGCACCCCGCCGTCGTCCTCTATCCTGAACAGTCCGGCGGCGTGGACTCCCCCGGTCACGTCGAAGACGGCCTGCGCCTCCCGAAGGCGGCCCGGCAGCGATGCGAGAATGGCCGCAGGTACCGAGACCGGGTCCGCAGCAGGACTGTAGTGCGATGACTTCCGGACAGCGTCAATCGAATCCGTGCCGCAGATCCCGCACGAGCTGGAGGTGAAGACGTTCCGGCCGAGAGTCGGAACGTCGACGTCGGGGCGCAGTTGGGCCTCCACGACGTTGAAGGTCTGCACCCCGTTTTCGTCCTCCCCGGCACAGAACCGCAGCGACACCAGCTGTTCGGGAGTCCAGATAATCCCCTCCGACACCAGGAACCCGGCCACGAGGTCGAAGTCGTCGCCGGGAGTGCGCATTGTCACCGAAAAGGAGAGCGGGCCCAGCCGGATTTCAAGGGGTTCCTCCACTGCGAGGGTGTCCTCCCGGTGCCGCACGGGGAACTCAAGGGCCTGCGGCGACCCGTCCAGCACGTACCGGTGGACCTTGCGGCGTTGCGTAACGCGCCCCATGTCCTACTCCCCGTCCTGCCGGCGGAAGCCCCGCATTGTTTCCCGTAGCTGCCGGTCCCGGCCAGGATGCCTTTTCATGACTCCATCATTGCAAGCGCACGGTCGCTAAGCCAGCCGTTCCCGCAGTCAGCCCAGGAGCGCGCTCCAGTCCACGGGGCCTGCCGGTTCCGCAGACCTGGAACCGGCCTTACGGGTTGGGCGTGCCGGTGTCTTGGGCTTGGTTCCCGGGGCTTCGGGAACGGCGAGCGGCGGCCCCCAGGGCAGGGGGAACGCGGGTACCGCTTCACCGAGCTGGACTCCGTGGGGAGGCACCACCATCACCCCGTGGGCCGATGCCAGCCCCCGCATCATGCCTGGGCCGGTGTGCTGTGCAGGCGAGGCCATGCCATAAAGCAGCCGGAACGGCACCAGCCGCGTCCGGCCGGGATCAGGCTCGATGGTGGTTCCGCACGGGACCTCCTGCACAGCCGGCATGGAGCCGTGCCCCAGTGCGGCGAGCAACGGCGCACCCACGGTAGACAGTGCCATCATGGCGGCCAGCGGATTTCCCGGCAATCCAAGGACAAACCGTCCGTCCGGCAACTCCGCGAGGACAGCGGGATGGCCAGGACGCATGGCGATCCCGTCAATGACCAGCCGCCCACCCAGCTCAGCGACGGCCTGGCGAAGGTGGTCGGTGCCGGAGCGGCCTGTACCGCCGGTGGTGATGACGACGTCGGCAGGCAGGACGGCCGGGACCGCACCTCCGGGCTCGGCAACGTCCTCCAGGGCGGAGAGCCATTCCTCGTAGGAGTCGCCGATCCTTTCCTGCCCCGCCGGAATTCCGCCCAGCATTTCCACGACGGCGGCGAGCTGCGGTCCGAACGTGTCACGTACCTGTCCGGGAGCCGGCACACCCTGAGTCACTACTTCGGATCCGGTCAGCAGCAGTTTGACCACCGGCTTGCCCTGCACCAGCAGATCATCGTGGCCGGCAAGGGCGGCCACGGCGATGTGGGCCGGGTTGAGGGTGGCGCCTGACTTGACCAGGACGTCCCCCGCGGCCGCTTCCTCGCCTGCTTTCCTGATGTGCTGGCCGTTCTTCGGTTCCCCGGGCCGGGCGCCGCCTCCGACCATCAGGACCGGAAGCCCGTCCTCGTCAGTGCCCAGCACCGCACTTTCGCTGCGGAGCACGGCTTTCGCGCCGGCCGGAATCAGGCCACCGGTCACTATGGGGCTGGCCTGGTGCGGCGCCAGACGCTGGCCCGCCTCGGCCAGAATCCAGGGACCGCTGCCGTTGACAGCCCAGCCGTCCATCGCAGACGACGCGTAGTGGGGCATGTCCTGGAGTGCGGTGATGTCCTCGGCAAGCGTCCGGCCCAGGGCCTGCTGTAAGGGGACGCGCCCCGCCGGTATCGGCGCAGCACAGTCGAACGCAGCCTGGCGGGCCTCCTCCCACGTGTGGGCCAGATGCCTGGTGGGTTCGTCCTGCGCGTCCTGGTTTGATGTCCCGCCGGGGGCGGCGGTCATTCGGCAGGAGTCCCGGCGGATGCAGAATCGTAGTCCACGGCCAGGGATCGCGCCACGTCCATGGCCGCTGACATGGAAGCGGTGTCCGTTGCCTGCCCCGAGCCTGAGGCCAGCCCCGCAGCGAATCCTGCGATAAAGGTGGTCAGTGGCGCGGCCGGCCGGACTACAGAATGCGCCGCCACCCCCGCGAGCGAGAGGATGGCGTTAACGTCCACCTGAACGTCCTCAAGTTCGTAGGCCTGAAGGAGCGCCCTGCACCATTCCTCCAGCGTCTCATCCTGGCTTTTCACTGTATGCCTCCCAAATCAACTGCGGCCACGCAGGTCCGGAACCTGGTCATGGTTCCTGGCCGGCCACTCCAAGCGCGGCGGCATCATCCCAGGTATCCACGTCATCCGTGGAACCCGCCGGGACGGTGACAAGCTGCACATCCAGCCTAGCAAGGAGAGCGGACACGGAGCCGTTCATTAAGGCACCGCGAGAGATGAGGTTCTGAACTGAACGCTGCAGCGCCGGAGTGCTGTAAAAGCCCGCCAGGGGTTGGCGGTGTCCGTCCGCCGAGACAGCCATGACGCCGTCGCCCTGACCGAGAGCCCGCCGAAGGGCATCAATCGCCGGGCCTACCCTGGGCATGTCACAGGCCAGCAACAGGGTGAAGGGCGGACGCAGCCCCGCAGGGCCGAGCGCCGCCAGCCCCGCGCCGATGGCCGACGCCGGACCGGAAAAAGGCGGATCCTCCCGGCAGGTGATGACCCCCGCAGGCAGGGGTCCCGGATCCGGGCCCACCACTACCACCGATCGTGCGCCCGCCACTGCTTCAAGGGACCGCTGCAGGAGGGAGGCGCCGTCGTAGATCAGCGCCTGCTTAGGCACCCCGCCCAGCCGCGACGAGCGGCCGCCCGCCAGGATGACCGCGTCATATTCGAAGGCAACAGAATCCACAGTCCCAGCCTAGCCGGGCTGGGACCGTGTTCCTTCATGCGCTCGGCTTAGGCAGCCCGTTCAGGCAGCAGGAACGGGTCCCAGGCAGGGGTGGGTTTCTCCAGCTCCTTGATCTGCCAGATCGTGCCATGGGGTGGTTCGGGTGTGAACCGAAGTTTCCAGCCCATCTCGCCCGGCGTGTGGTCGCCTTTGACGTTGTTGCAGCGCAGGCATGCGGCGACCAGATTCTCCCAGGAATCTGCGCCGCCACGGGACTTGGGCTGGACGTGGTCAATGGTGTGCGCAGCTTTTCCGCAGTATGCGCACCTGTGTCCGTCCCGGCGCAGCACTCCCCTGCGGCTCACGGCAGTGGTCTGGTTGTATCGGGGACGGATGTAGCGGTTCAGGAGGATGACGGACGGGCGGCCCAGAATCTCCTGCGGCCCCACTACAGGGTCCTCGCCTTCCGCGACAACGCTTGCCTTCCCTGTGAGCACAAGGACCAGCGCCCGGCGGAAGGTGATTACCGCCAGCGGTTCATATCCAGCATTCAGAACGAGAGTGCGCATGCACGTACCTCTTCACGGCCGCACCCGTCAGGGGCGCGAGGGCCGGCTGCCCTCGGCATGTCCGGGCTATGGATCGACACCACAAGAGTAAACAAAGAAACCCGGGATCAACTAATCCGTTGTTCTGGAATATGCACGTGTCCATGGCCTGCTGCACGGTATAACGTCCGGCAATGCCGTTAACGCGAAGGACCCCCGCCAAAGGGCGGGGGTCCTCCAAAGCGCTGCTGGGAAATCAGTTGACGCGGATGAAAACCGGGCCGGAGCCAACGTTGGCGCTGAAAACTACGGTCTGGTTCCCGTTGTAGCCACCGTGTACAGCCTGGCCGTTGCCGGCGTAGACAGCTACGTGGGCGACGCCCGCGCCGCCATCGGCGTAGTAGATCAAGTCGCCGGGCTGAGCCTCTGCGGCGCTCACGGTCTGTCCCAGGGACAGGTAGCCTGCGGGCCAGTCGTGGAAGTTGATGCCCACGGCGGCCAGGGAGTTCGTAACCAGCATGGTGCAGTCCTGCATCACACCAAGCTGGGCGTAGGCAGCGGACAGGATGGCCTGCCCCTTGCTGCTGGCAGCAACGGGCGCCTTCGGGGCTGCGGGGGCTGCCGCAGCTACCTTGACGGTTGCAACAGGCTGGGCGGCCGGCGCTGCCGGAGCCTCAACCTCGGGCTCGGGTGCAACAACCACGGGAGCCGGCGTGGTGGTCACAGCAGGCTTCTCGTAGGAGATGGCAATGGTGGAAGCAGCCGAAATGATGGCCGGAGCGGACGCCTCAACCTCAAGGTTCGAAGCGGAGGCGGATTCACGCTGGACGTTGGTGTCTGCAGCGTTCGCCGCGATACCACTGGTCAGGACCAGGCCGGACGCAGCGGCGATAACCGCGGCCTGGCGGCCCACGCCACCGGCGTTGTCGCCGACGGCCTTGGCAATGACAGCCAGCGAGTTGGTCTTGGTGACCTCCGCGCGGTGCCGTGCAACAGTTGCACGAGTAGTCATTATTTCTCTCTTTCGTATTCCTCAGGACCGCACAGGCAGGCCAAAGACTTTGGGCGTGCCGGCATCTTGGGGGTACGCCGGCACACCCCGAACGGGGATTTAGCGAAAAGTGTTCTGGAGAAGAACGGTTCTTCTACTTCATGGTGAAGAACGAGGAGGTGCCGGTGGAGGCCACCGAGTGCAGCAGGGTTCCCTGTGAGGGGTTCAGGGCGCTGATCATCATGCCGTTGCCAACGTAAATGCCTACGTGGGCTCCGCCATTCTGCATAACAAGGTCACCGGGAGACGGTGTTGAGGTGGGCGTCATTGCCGTCCAGGCATTGACACGCGGAATGCTGATGCCGGCCTGGGCATAGACCCACTGGGTGAATCCAGAGCAGTCCCAGCCGCTGGGAGTGGTGCCACCCCAGACGTAGGGGTTGCCAATGCCGGTGTAGGCGATAGCTGCCAGGCCGGATGCTGCTGCCGACGATGCTGCGTCCGTCAGCTTGCTGGCTACTGTGGCCGTCGCGTCTGAGTCGCTCTCCGTGTCAGTGGACTGAGCCCGGACCGTTTCGACCCTCGGCGCCGGCGTGGTTTTGACCACGGGGCGCTCGAAGGAGACAGTGGCGGTGGGGGCAGCCGTGACGGCAAGGGCAGTCTGCGCTGAACCGGACTCGGTGGAGGCGGATACGCCAGCGGTGGTGTCCGCAGCGTTGGCCGGAAGCCCCATGCTCAGGATCATGCCCGTTGCGGCTGCAATGACAGCAGCCTGGCGACCTACGGTCCCGGCATTCGCACTGACAGCTTTGGACACGGGGCCCAGCGGGTTGGTGCGGACCGTTTGCGCGCGGTGGCGCGCAGAATTATGGCGTGAAGACACGAAGGTAGCCTCTCCCAATGCCTACGAGGTGAGCTGTCGGATTCGGATGGGAGTGCACCCGGCCACATCGCTTCCTGGGAAGCTTTGTGACTTAACCCCAAGGCCTCCAAACTTCGAAGGCCAAAATTGGTTCCCCCGCCCCTGCCAGACGATGTGATGCGAACGGACCTTGAGCGGTGGCAGAGCTAGGCAATCCACTCAAGAACGTCAACTTCGGAAAAGTTGACGCAAGTTAGACGGTACAGCAGTTCGGATTGAATGTCACATTCAGGTCACGGCATGTCACGAGAATGTGAGAGTTTTCCATCGTTTGACTAGAGCCAGCCGGTAGGGTCAACGACTTCACCGTTGACCTGGACCTCGAAGTGGAGGTGGCAGCCGGTGGAGGCGCCTGTGGTGCCGCTGAGCGCCACCACTTCGCCGCGGCTGACCGTCTGGCCTTCTTTGACGTTGAAGGACGACAGGTGGTTGTACGTGGTTTCAAGGCCATTGCCGTGATCAACCACCACGCGGTTGCCTCCACCGTACTGGTGCCATCCGGCGAACGTGACGGTGCCGCTGGCGGCCGCCAGGACAGAAGTGCCGCACTGGGCCACGTAGTCCTGGCCGCGGTGAAAGTCTCCGGAGCCGCCCGTGATTGGGCTCACGCGGTAGCCGAACGGGGACGCGGTAGCGAGGCTTGCAAGTGGGGCCCCGAGGCTCCCGGCGGACGCAGCCCTGGTGATCGAGCCGGCCGACTGGGCACTCAGGAGCTGCTTGAGCTTGCCGTCGGGATCGCCCTGGGTGACAACGGAGGACCGGCTGAAATCGATTCTTGCGGCCGCTTCGGCGGAAATTTCGGGCTGCGCTGCTGCGGAAACGGCCGCCGACTCCTGGCCGACATCAGGCGTAGCCAAGACGGGGCTGGTGGCCGGCACCGTGACAGTGAGTACCAGGCCCGTGGCTGCGAGGGCAATGCCGGCCTTCTGGCCAACACCACTGGCGGCTGCAAATTCGGTGATTTGCCGGAAGGGTCCCCGCCGGCGGCGCGCATCACGCTGTGGATCCCGGGGCCTGTCCGCGGCCACGGCTGCAGCGACGCGAGGCGCCGCTGCGGGGCCGGCCGCACGGCGGCGGCCCCTGGAATTCTGCATGGTCAAGAACGGTTCCTCTCTGGAAAGCCTGCGAAGTTAGCTGTCGGATTCGGGTCAGAGAGTTCAAAGACCCGGTCCGCCGTAAGCAAGCTTCGGCGCAGAGATATCCCGTGAGGATCCTTCGCTGGAAGAGGCTTGCTGCTGACGGACTTCACCCCAAGGCAGCCTTGCGACTGCCGGTTGTGGTTCCCCCGCCTCTGCCAGTTGGTGACTCGCATACCCAATCTGCTGGCAGAGCTCGGCTCCAGATCAGGTAACGCTTTTGTATCGACGCTTGGGGTTAACTATAGGCGATTAAGCCGGACAGTAACAATTCCGTTATCTTTGCTTAAAGCCCAATCAATGGGGTAACCCCGCCCCGGCTAAAGGACCTCCAGGCCTGCCTCAGCTGACGGAAACAAATACGTGCGCGGCGACTTCCGGGGGGAGCTCCAACGCTCCCTCGATCCCCGGCACACGCACTGATATGTAGTCCCCGACGCGCTCCAGCGAGATCGCGGCACCCGGCCGGATCCCGCCCTCGTCCAACTGGGTCAGCAGCTCCGGCTCCACCTGGATAGGCTCTGCCAGCCTGCTGACAACCACCTTCGATCCCTCGCCGTAGCCTTTCATGGCTTCCAGGAGATTAATCACATCATCGGTGAACGACGACGATGCCTGGCCACCCAGGGCCGCCAGGCCGGGAATGGGATTCCCGTAGGGGGATTCGGTGGGGTGGTTCAGCATCTCAAAGATGCGCCGCTCGACGCGTTCACTCATCACGTGCTCCCAGCGGCACGCTTCGTCATGGACGTAGGCCCAATCCAGGCCGATGACATCGGCAAGAAGACGCTCAGCGAGGCGGTGCTTGCGCATGACCTCCGTGGCCCGTTTCCGGCCGATCTCCGTCAGCTCCAAGTGACGGTCTCCGGAAACCACCACCAGGCCGTCACGTTCCATCCGGCCGATGGTTTGGGACACCGTGGGCCCGGAGTGCCGAAGCCGTTCAGCAATGCGTGCGCGAAGAGCAACAATGTTCTCTTCCTCAAGCTCCAAAATGGTCCGAAGATACATCTCCGTAGTATCGATCAGATCCGTCATCCAGCTCAGCTCCTCGAGCGCAGTACCTTGCGTTGTCCCACCGTATCGCGCCCCAACAGCGACGTAGTCCGTGGAAAAGCTTAGCCTATTTTGAGTTTGTCCGGATAATTACCAGCCTGCCGCACGCCCGTCTCAATGACTGGACTATGACGGTGCCGGTTCCCGCCGAATCCGCGGTTCAGGCAGAATAAGGGAGGTCCTCGTTGCATTCATTGTCGACTGCCGGCCACCCCACGTCCCGGACGCCAGTCACGTCCACGCCGAAATTGGAGCCCCTGTGAGCGAAAACAGCATCACTATTCCCGCCGATCTCCTTCCCCGGGACGGACGGTTCGGCGCAGGACCTTCCAAGGTCAGGCCGGAACAGATTGAAGCGCTCTCAGCGGCATCGAAGTCGATCCTGGGCACGTCCCACCGCCAGGCTCCGGTCAAGAACCTTGTCGGTTCGGTCCGCGAGGGCCTGAGCCAGTTCTTCCGGGCGCCCGAAGGATATGAGGTGATCCTGGGCGTGGGCGGTTCCACCGCGTTCTGGGACATTGCCAGCTTTGGCCTCGTAGAGAAGAAGGCGCAGCACCTGTCCTTTGGCGAGTTCGGGTCCAAGTTCGCGTCGGCCACTAACAAGGCCCCCTTCCTGGACGCTTCTTCCATCATCAAGTCCGAGCCGGGGACCCACCCGGTTGCCCAGGCCGAAGCTGGAGTCGACGCCTACGCCTGGCCGCAGAACGAGACCTCCACCGGCGTGGCAGCGCCCGTGAAGCGTGTGTCCGGTGCCGACGACGGAGCCCTCGTCCTGGTGGACGCAACGTCGGCGGCGGGTGGCCTGGATGTTGATGTTGCCGAGGCAGATGTCTACTACTTCGCTCCGCAGAAGAACTTTGCGTCTGACGGCGGCCTCTGGCTGGGCCTCTTCTCCCCTGCCGCGCTGGAGCGTGCAGCCCGGATCAAGGCGAGCGGCCGCTGGATCCCGGACTTCCTGGACTTGCAGACAGCGATCGACAACTCCCGCCTCAACCAGACCTACAACACGCCGTCCCTCTCCACCCTAGTGACCCTGGACGCCCAGGTGCAGTGGCTGAACGCCAGCGGCGGCCTGGACTTCGCCAGCAAGCGGACCGCCGACTCGGCAGGCCGGGTCTACAGCTGGGCCGACGCCTCCGACTTTGCAACGCCGTTTGTGGCCAAGCCAGAAGAACGCTCAAACGTCATCGCCACGATCGATTTCGACGACACCGTTGACGCCACCGTTGTTGCCAAGGTGCTGCGCGCCAACGGCATCCTGGACACCGAGCCGTACCGCAAACTGGGCCGCAACCAGCTCAGGATCGCCACCTTCGTTGCGATCGAACCGGCGGACGTCTCGGCACTGCTGGCCAGCATCGACTTTGTGGTGGGCGAACTCCGCAAGTAGGGCCCCACCACTCATCGATTGCTCCGTAGGCGCCCTTTTGCTGCCCCTAAAGGGCGTTGTTGGAGCAATCGATGGGGGTAGTGGGTACTTAACGCTCGACGGCGGCGTCGGGGCCGAGGCCCGGACGCCGCCGTCTGCTGTTACTCGCCGGATTATTCGGCGTCAGGCTCTTCAGTGTCAGGCTCTTCAGCGTCAGGGTCGTCAAGGTCCAATTCCTCGGCTGCCTGCGCATCGGTGGCGGGCTCTTCGGTATCCGGATCGTCCTGGACGTAAGGTGCCTTGACTCCGGCGTCCTCCGCATCCTGGGCATCCTCGGGGCGCACGCGTTCTGCCCACGGCACCCATTCGGGGGCCAGGATCGAATCCTCGGAGGGCAGCAGGCCAAGTTCGCTGACCGTTACGGTCTTGGATCGTGAGTTGCGCGTCAGGACGGCAAACCACTGCCACCCCTGGTAACCGGGCAGGCGCGACTCGAAAAGGTGCGTCACCAGCCGGTCGCCTTCACTCTTTGCAGCGACGTGGGGGCCAATGGTGGACGGCGCGGTAATGCCTTCAACGGCGGTGCGTGCCACGTCAATGGCAGCGGCAAGGAACGCGTCCGGTTTGCCGGTGCGCCAGGCGGGCACACCCGCGCGCCGCTTGGTTTCGGTCGTCGCGGGGGCGCCGGTCACCGCGGCAGCAGACTGCTCAATCACGTCACCTGTCTGCTCCACTTCCGTTTGCTCCGGCTGTTCAGCTTCCGGGTTCATCAGCAGGCCTAAACATCCAGCTCGTCGGCAACCTTACGCAG
The DNA here is from genome assembly GCF_001663775.1 of Arthrobacter sp. B6. GTDB lineage: Bacteria > Actinomycetota > Actinomycetes > Actinomycetales > Micrococcaceae > Arthrobacter. The sequence goes on from NZ_KV467168.1 coordinate 1,558,459, forward strand.
GGCTGCCGCGATGGCCTTGCCCTTGTTGCCTTCCGGGTACTTGCCGGCGGACAGCGTTCCGGAGAGGTTGTCCAGAACGCTGACCAGGTCCTGCACCAGGGGCGCCAGGTCCCTGGCGCTGGGCCGCTTGGCTTTGGCGATGGACGGTGTCTTGTCCAGGACCCGCAGGCCCAGGGCCTGTGCGCCCTTGCGGCCGTCGGCAACGCCGAACTCCACACGCGTGCCTGCCTTCAGCTCGGTAACGCCCTCAGGCAGCGATGATTTGGGCAGGAACACTTCCTGGCCGTCCTCGCCCGCGAGGAATCCGAAACCTTTTTCCTTGTCATACCACTTGACCTTGCCGGTGGGCACGTAATCAACCTTCTTCGTTCTGACGTCTTGAGACACGGCCGGCAGTCACCGCATCCGCATTGATATGCGGGTTCAGGGTATGACTGCCCGGGCCGAGTGGGCCTTTTGCTTCAAGGTTATCCTGCCGGGCGCCCGATTCCTGCTTTCCCGGGCTTCACACTGCCGCCTGCCGAGAGGACTGTTAGCGTTACGTCCATGACACCCTCGCATTACCGGCGTCCACTGATGATCTGCGCGGCAGCGGTCGCCCTGCTCTCGCTCATGGCGGTGGGCGCTGTGATGGCGCTGGCCTTTGCCGGCTCGGCTGCCCCCGTGTGGGTCACCTCCACCGCCCTGTACGGCCTGCCGCTGGCATTCCTGCTGATGCTCTTCCTGATCCTGGACAGTGTGGCGGGACGGCGCCGGGCAGGAAAGTCCGGCGGGCGGTAACGTTGGACTGATGTCCCTTATCCGCGCGCTGAGCAAAGAACTGGAGGCACGCAGCGACCAGTCGTTGCGTGTGCTGTTCGCCGCGCGGCCGGACCTCATTTCGCCCGCCGTTCCGGACTTTTCCGCCCTCGCGGCGCGTGCCAGCGCCAGGGTGAGCGTCCAGCGCGCATTGGAGCGTCTGAACAAGCCGCAGATGCAGGTCCTGGAAACCCTTCATCTGTGCACCAATACCGATACTGCCCACAGCGCCTGCGCGGCCAGCCTGCGAAAGTTCATTCCCGGCGCGTCGGTGGCTGCCGTAGACCGGATTCTGGCGTCCCTGCAGGACCTCGCGCTCGTGCACCGGTCGGATCCCCCGCACGGAACAGCCCCCACGGGGCACCGTCAGCGCTTCTACCTTCCGGTCGGATCCCTGCGGGACGTGGTGGGCATCTATCCCGCAGGGCTGGGACGCAGCTACACCGAACTGGTGCGCCTGCAGCCGGCGTTCGCACAGCGGGTGGTCCAAATCGTGGGCGAGCTGCACCGCAGCGGCGTGCCCGTCCAGGACGCGACCACACCCATGGAGGCAGCGCTGGCGCTGCAGCACTGGACGTCCTCGCCGGAAGCGCTGCAGCAGATCCTGGCCGACGCTCCGGAACGTACGACGGCGTTGCTCGCCCGGTTCGGGAACTGGGCCATGGGTGCCGTCCCCCAGGCGCAACGGAAAGCCTCCGTGGCCAACGAAGCCGCCGACGTCGGGCCCGTTGACTGGCTGCTGGCCCGCGGCCTGCTGGTCCCTTTGGACGCAGCCCATGTCGAGCTGCCGCACAGCGTGGGTGTCTCCCTCCGGGGCGGCGCGATTATCAATGACTTCACTCTTTCCCCGCCCGTTCCCGAGCTCGGCCACACCACCGCCGCGCTCCGCAGGAACGCCGCTTTGGGGGCCATTGCGGAGACCCTTCGGCTTGTGGGTGAGCTCCTCCACGTGGTCAGGGAACAGCCGCTGGCCACGTTGCGCACCGGCGGCGTGGGCGTGCGGGAGATGAGGCGGCTGGCGGAAGCGCTGCGGATTGAGCAGCATCGCGCAGGCCTGCTGGTGGAACTGTGTGCCCTCTCCGGCCTGATCCGCCTCGATGTCGATTCCTCAGCCTGGGTCCAGCCTCCGGAGCTGGAATGGCTGCTCCTGCCCAGGCAGGAGCAATGGCTGTGGCTGGTCAATGCGTGGCTGGCGAGCGAACGCGTCCCGTCGCTGGTGGGCCAGCCCATCAGTGGGCAGCCGGGCATGCCCGCGGCTGTCCATCGCGGCGCAGCCGGGACCACCGTTAATGCGCTCTCGGCCGAGGCCCAACGGCCCGACGCACCCGTTGTCAGGAAGCGGATCCTGGAAATCCTGAACCAACTGACCAACGAGGCCACGGCGCCCGACGCCCACGCCCCGGTCCTGGACGCCGCCGCCGTGCTGCAACGGGCTGAGTGGGAGCAGCCCCGGATGGCGCGCAGGTTCAGTTCGCTGATCCGGGGTGTCCTGGCGGAGGCGGACCTGCTCGGCCTGACCGGCTCAGGGGCGCTCAGCCAGCTGGGAAGCGCGATCGCCGAGGACAACCCCGATGAAGCGCTGGGCATCCTCGGTGAGCATCTCCCGGCAGCGTTGAACCACGTCCTGCTCCAGGCCGACCTCACAGCCGTGGCCCCTGGCTACCTCAGTCCCGAACTCAGTGAAAAACTGCTGCTCATGGCTGACGCCGAAGGGCAGGGCCCGGCAACGATCTACCGGTTCTCCCCCGCGTCGGTGCGGCGCGCGCTGGAGGCAGGCCAGGACGCTGCGAGCCTGCTGGGCTTCCTGCGGGAGCACTCCGCCACCGCTGTGCCGCAGCCGCTGGAATACCTCGTGGAGGACACCGCCTCGCGCCACGGCCGGCTGCGGGTTGGCATGGCAGCGAGCTTCGTCCAGTGCGACGATGAGACCGCCGTACTGGAGCTCGCTTCCGAATCAAAGGCCTCCGGGCTTGGCCTCGTGAGGATCGCGCCGACGGTCCTGATTTCCACGGCGCCGCCGCGTGAAACGGCACAGGTCCTGCGCAGCCTGGGCCTCTCCCCGTCCGTGGAGGAATCCGAGCCGTCCCTGGTCCGGTTGCGCCGCAGCACACCGGTTCCGGTCAGCACCCGGCCGGTGTACACGGCGCCGCGGACCGCGCCCGCCGAAGCCGAAATGGATGCCCAGCTGGCTGTCCTGCGCCACCTTAAACCCTCTTCCCCCGTCGGCCAGGATGGCCACGGGGCCCCGCCCGGATCGGAGGCCGGCCCGGGATCGGGGGCCGGGACCCCGCCGTCGTCCGCGTCCGGGTCCGGATCGGGGGAAACCGCAACCCAGCTGGGGCTTGAGACCCTGCAGCGGGCCATCCGGCTCAAGCAGACCGTCAGCATGAACGTGGTGGACGGTGGCGGGAATGCCAACCTGGAGACAGTTGTTCCCTTATCGGTAAGTGGCGGACGGGTCAGGGTCTTCGATCCGGCACGGGAGACCGAACGCGTAGTTTCCATCCACCGGATCATTGATATAGAGGCCGCAGAAGAACTGCGGCAGTGAAGGACGCCACCTCGTGAATGACGGACCGCTGATCGTCCAGAGCGACAAGACCATACTGCTCGAGGTGGACCATGAACTGGCCACCGAGGCCCGCCATGCCATCGCCCCCTTCGCCGAGCTGGAACGCGCCCCGGAGCACATGCACAGCTACCGGCTGACCCCGCTGGGCCTGTGGAACGCGCGCGCCGCGGGGCTGGACGCGGAAAAGGTCCTGGACACGCTGCTGAAGTACTCGCGCTTCCCGGTGCCGCATTCCCTCCTGATCGATGTCGAAGAGACCATGTCCCGGTACGGGCGGCTGCGGCTGGAGAAGGACCCGCAGCACGGCCTGGTTATGCGCACCGACGATTACCCCGTGCTGGAAGAAGTCATCCGGGCGAAGAAAATCCAGCCCTTGCTTGGCCCCCGGATCGACGGCGAAACCATCGTGGTCCACTCCTCACAGCGGGGCCAGCTCAAGCAGCTGCTCCTGAAAATCGGCTGGCCGGCGGAGGACCTCGCCGGCTATGTGGACGGGACGCCGCACCTGATCGCGCTGAACGAGGACGGCTGGAAGCTCCGTCCCTACCAGCAGCTCGCCACGGAAAACTTCTGGGCCGGCGGCAGCGGCGTAGTGGTGCTCCCCTGCGGCGCGGGCAAGACGCTGGTGGGCGCGGCGGCCATGGCCGTCAGTTCCACCACAACGCTAATTCTGGTGACCAACACAGTGGCAGCCCGGCAGTGGAAGGACGAGCTGCTCAAGCGCACGTCCCTGACCGAGGACGAAATCGGCGAGTACTCCGGCGCCGTCAAGGAGGTCCGGCCGGTGACCATCGCCACCTACCAGGTCCTCACCACGAAACGCGGCGGCCTCTACCCTCACTTGGAACTTGTGGACGGAAACGACTGGGGCCTGATCATCTACGACGAAGTGCACCTGCTGCCCGCCCCGATCTTCCGGATGACGGCAGACCTGCAGGCACGCCGCCGGCTCGGGCTTACCGCCACCCTCGTCCGGGAGGACGGCCGCGAAGGGGAAGTCTTCAGCCTGATCGGGCCCAAACGGTATGACGCTCCGTGGAAGGACATCGAATCGCAGGGCTACATCGCCCCTGCGGACTGCGTGGAAGTCCGGGTTGATCTCCCCCGTGACGAACGAGTCGCCTATGCGATGGCCGAGGATGCTGACAAATACCGGCTGTGTTCCACGTCAGAGACCAAAACGCGGATCGTGGAACAGCTCGTGGCCCAGCACCTCGGCGAGCAGTTGCTGGTAATCGGGCAGTACATCGACCAGCTGGACGAAATCGGCGAGCGCCTCGACGCGCCCGTCATCAAGGGCGAAACGTCCGTGAAGGAACGGCAGAAGCTTTTCGATGCCTTCAGGGCCGGCGAAGTGCAGACACTCGTGGTGTCCAAGGTTGCCAACTTCTCCATCGACCTGCCGGAAGCCTCCGTGGCCATCCAGGTCTCCGGGTCCTTCGGCTCACGCCAGGAGGAGGCCCAGCGACTCGGCCGTCTGCTGCGCCCCAAAAAAGACGGACGGGCTGCCCGCTTCTACTCGCTGGTGGCACGGGACACCCTGGACCAGGATTTCGCGGCCAAACGGCAGCGCTTCCTGGCCGAACAGGGCTACGCCTACCGGATTTTGGACGCCAAAGACGTTGAGCAGGCGGGCTAGCAGCCCTGTTGGGCGCGTGGGAATACCTCACGGAACACCCACCATCCATCCAGAAAACTCCCAGACTCTGGGAGCATCATGGGAGTATGAATAAGAACGGCCCAGAGGCGAAGCTACTTGTTGTTGATGACGAACCCAACATCCGCGAACTGCTGTCCACGTCCCTGCGGTTCGCAGGCTTCGAGGTCGTTTCGGCAGGCAACGGGCGCGATGCCCTGGCGGCGGCCGAGCTCCACTCGCCGGACCTCGCCGTGCTGGACGTGATGCTTCCGGACATGGACGGCTTCACCGTCACCCGGCGTCTTCGCGCCTCAGGCAAACACTTCCCGGTGCTGTTCCTGACCGCCAAGGACGACACCGAAGACAAGGTCACCGGCCTCACCGTGGGCGGCGACGACTACGTTACCAAGCCCTTCAGCCTGGACGAGGTGGTGGCCCGGATCCGTGCCGTCCTCCGCCGCACACAGCCCCTGCTCGACGACGACGCCGTCATCCGGGTGGATGACCTGGAGCTCGACGACGACGCCCACGAAGTCCGCCGCGGCGGCACCGTGGTCGAGCTCTCCCCCACGGAATTCAAGCTCCTCCGGTACCTGATGCTCAACCCTAACCGGGTGCTCTCGAAGTCCCAGATCCTGGACCACGTGTGGGAGTACGACTTCAATGGTGACGCCTCCATTGTCGAGTCCTACATCTCCTACCTCCGCCGCAAGGTGGACATCGATCCCGAGGCACCTGCCCTGATCCAGACGAAACGCGGTGTGGGCTACGTGCTCCGGACGGCAGAGAAGCGCTGACCTTGCTGGAGCGGTGGAAGTCGGCCTCGCTGAGGTCCCAGCTCGTCGCCATCATCATGGCGCTGCTGATTGTTGCGCTGACGGTGACAGGCGCGGGCACGCTGACGCTGCTCCACAGTTATCTCCAGGGCCAGGTGGATGACAAACTCAATGCGGCCGTCGAACTCGCCAGCAAGCAGCGCTCCTTCACCCAACTGCAGGCACCCACGGTCCCCACCGACTATTCCCTCATCCTCTTCACTCCAGGCCAGGAGCCCATTCCCTTCGGCGGCGACGCCGATAACAGGCCGGATATCAGCTCCATTTCTGTCGAGGAAGCGCTGGCCCAGGGCGGCCGCCCCTATCAGGTAAGGGGCACCGACGGTGAAAACTGGCGGGTGGTGGCAGTGACCGTCCTGAATAACGGCCGCAGTGCGGTGGTGGTGGTCGGCCTGCCGCTGCAGGACGTGGATGACGTCCTCAAGCACGCCACCTTGGTGGTTTCCGGAGTGGGCCTGCTGACCCTCCTGTTGGCGTCGCTGATTGCCAGCTGGACGGTTTCACGGTCCTTCCGGCCGCTCGCCCGGGTGGAGAAGACCGCTGCCGCGATCGCCGCCGGCGACCTGTCCCGGCGCGTGGAAGTGGAGAACCCCGGCACCGAGGTCGGCCGGCTTGCCAGTTCCCTGAACGCCATGCTGGCTCACATCGAAACGGCGTTTGCGGCCAGGACAGCCTCCGAGGGCAGGATGCGCCGCTTCGCTGCCGACGCCTCCCACGAACTCCGTACGCCGCTGGTTACCATCAGGGGCTTCTCCGAGCTCTACCGCCACGGCGCCCTCGCCACCGATGAGGATGTGGCTACGGCGATGGGCCGGATCGAAAGCGAAGCCAAACGGATGGGCTCCATGGTGGAGGACCTGCTGCTCCTGGCGCGGCTTGACGAACAAAGGCCCCTCCAGCAGAAGCCCGTTGACCTCCAGCTGATCGCCCATGATGCCGTGGTGGATACGCAGGCCAGCGACCGCACCCGCACCATCTCTCTGACCGGCCTCGACGGCGGCAGCGCGGCTCCCGCCCCCGTCCTCGGCGACGAAGCAAAGCTCCGCCAGGTGGTGGGCAACCTGGTGGGCAACGCCCTGCGTTACACGCCGGAGGGCAGCCCGATCGAACTGGCCGTGGGCGTCAGAACGTCCGACGGCGGGTCCGCCTCCGTGATCGAAGTCCGGGACCACGGTCCCGGCATTTCCGACGACGACGCCTCCAAGGTCTTCGAGCGCTTCTACCGCGCGGATACTTCGCGGACCCGCGAAACGGGCGGCAGCGGTCTTGGCCTGGCCATCGTGGCGGCCATCGTGGGATCACACGGCGGCAGCGTCAGGGTCCAGGCCACCGACGGCGGCGGGGCAACCCTCGTGGTCAGCCTGCCCGTGCGGGACGAGGAAGCCGAAGGACAGAATGGTGGGCAGCGCGGTAGCCATACTGGCGGAGGCAGGATCCGCGAAATGCCAGCAGACGACGTACAGGACCGACGAGACGGCGGAAGCGCCAACGACGGCCGCGTTATCCACATATAGCAACTCACCGTGGCCCTTCCGACGCCCCGCTCCGTAGGCTCAAAGCAGTGGTCCGGAGCCACCGGACCGGACAGCCCGGCTGTCCACCACCCCGAGAGGCAGCAGCCATGAGCATCATTTCCGTCGACACCGAACTCCTCCAGCTTAAGTCAGCCAACGTCAAGGCGACCGTGGACCGAATCAGCGCCGATGTCCAGACCATGAAGCGCGGCCTGGACGAACTCCAGTCCACGTGGCGGGGTTCGGCGGCCACCAACTTCCAGGCGCTGATAACCGAATGGACCCTCACCCAGGGCAAGGTGGAAGCCTCTCTCGCATCAATCAACCTTGCCCTGGCGTCGGCCGCGGCCACCTACGCCCAGGCCGAACAGGGCAACACCCAGCGTTTCAGCTGACGATGCCGCTCACAGGCGGAGGCCACAACTCCTGCACCGTGTGGTGCGCACAGATTCCGCTTCGGGCCGGCTTGATGCCTGCTTTCAGGCTTCGGGGGTGCCCTGGTGGAACCGGAGCCGCCACCGGCCGTTATCGAGGACCCACAACGAGCTGCGCAGAATCGTGCCAGAGCGCGCGTAGCTCCGGTACGTCAGCAGGACCGCACTGGTGCCGATGCGGTCCGCGCCAAGGATTTCCAGTTCGGTCCGCTCACCGGGATCCTCCTCCAACGCCATCATCATGGCGTCGCGGGTCCAGACCCTCCCCGAGCTCCCGATCTCCATAAAGTCGGGGTGCAGCAGGACTCCGGTGCGGCCGATGTCGCCACGAACCTCCGGGCCCACGAGTTCACGTTCGAGGGCCTCCACGATCTCCTCCGGCGACTTTTCCGCAGCACCGGGCCCGGCAAGGGGGTTCTCCTCCAGCACGCTGAACAGATCCGGGCCGCTGAAAAGGTCAGGTCCGCCGAAGCCTTCAGCTGCACCATAGATCCGGGACCCAGGAGCCGCGTCAGCGGCTCTTGCTGCGCTGGAGGGTTGGGCAGCCACGGGCGCAGGGGCAGAAGCCGGCGCAGCGGCTCCAGGATGGCCCGGGGCGCCGGGGAACCCCGGACCTGAGCGGGCAGCAACGCCCTGCTGGTAAGCAGTAGCGGCGGCCCTGGCGCGTTCATCGGCGGCCTCGTTGAGGTCATGGCCTGCGTGCCCCTTGACCCATTCGAACGTGTATTTCCGGCCGGAGAGTTCCCTGTCCAGTTCCTTCAGCAGTTCCACATTCAGGACAGGCTTGCCATCCGCCTTCCGCCATCCCTTGCGCTTCCAGCCGGGCATCCATTTGGTGATCGAGTTGATCACGTACTGGCTGTCGCACAGGACCCTCAGGTCTTCACCGGGAACATGCGCTGTGGCACGGAACAGGTCCAGCACGGCCATCAGCTCGCCCTGGTTATTGGTGCCATGAGGCCACCCCCCGGCCCGCCAGCAGTCATCGTTCACGTACCAGGCCCAGCCGGCCGGGCCGGGATTTCCTAAGGCCGAACCGTCGGCCGCTGCAGTAATCGTCACGGAACCATCCTGCCAGACGGGCGCCGACAACTAATCCGGCCCGTCTCCGGGAAACCGCCTACCAAAAACCTGGTCCGCGTCCTCGCGGTCCAAGCATCCGGAGGCGGCCGCAACCTTTATCAACTACTTGGCCAACAGCCCGGCGGCGGGCGCCATCCTTATGACAGACCGCGGAGTGCCCGGCAACTCTGAGATCGTCGAGAGCATCGCGTCCAGCCTTAAGCCCGCGGACATTACCGTAGTGGCCTTCCTGAAGGACATCGCGCCTGCCATCAAGATGCCCCTCCCGTTCCGCCCGTGGGTGCAGGCAGCGTCCAGAGCGTCATCAAGCGATTCACCGACGAGGTCTTGGACGACCGGTTGACTCCCCAGGCAGCCGCCGAGGCCTTCAAGAAGGAAGTCGAAGGAATGCTGGCAACGGCCCGCAAATAGGCCCCCCTTTGAGTTTTTGTCCAGATAAGGTGACTTCCCACCCGGGAAAGTCCCCTTATCTGGACAAAAACTCGCCCGAAAAGCCAGCGCACAAAAATGCGGCCCCCTCCAGTGAAGGGGGCCGCATTATGGTTTGCGGAACAGGTTCCGGCAGGTGGGGCTAGAAGCCGCCCATACCGCCCATGTCGTCGCCGCCACCCATGGCCGGAGCGTTCTTCTCCGGCTTGTCGGCCACTACAGCCTCGGTGGTGAGGAACAGACCGGCGATGGAGGCCGCGTTCTGCAGTGCAGAGCGGGTCACCTTGACGGGGTCGTTGATGCCGGCAGCGAGCAGGTCGACGTATTCGCCGGTTGCCGCGTTCAGGCCATGGCCTGCGGGCAGGCCGCGGACCTTGTCGACAACAACGCCCGGCTCGAGGCCTGCGTTGAAGGCGATCTGCTTCAGCGGGGCGTCGATGGCAACGCGGACGATGTTGGCGCCCGTTGCTTCGTCACCCGTGAGGGTCAGGTTCGCGAACGCCTTGGCACCGGCCTGGATCAGCGCAACGCCACCACCGGCGACGATGCCTTCTTCAACTGCAGCCTTTGCGTTGCGGACAGCGTCCTCAATGCGGTGCTTGCGTTCCTTGAGCTCAACCTCGGTTGCGGCGCCGGCCTTGATGACTGCAACGCCGCCGGCCAGCTTGGCCAGACGTTCCTGCAGCTTCTCGCGGTCGTAGTCGGAATCGGAGTTTTCGATCTCGGCACGGATCTGGGAAACGCGGCCAGCGATCTGGTCGGCGTCGCCGGCACCTTCAACGATGGTGGTTTCGTCCTTGGTGACAACAACCTTGCGGGCGCGTCCCAGGAGTTCCAGGCCAGCGGTCTCCAGCTTGAGGCCCACTTCCTCGGCGATGACCTGGCCGCCGGTCAGCACGGCGATGTCGGCCAGCTGCGCCTTGCGGCGGTCTCCGAAGCCCGGAGCCTTGACGGCGACGGACTTGAAGGTGCCACGGATCTTGTTGACGATCAGGGTGGCCAGGGCCTCGCCCTCGATGTCCTCGGCGATGATCAGCAGCGGCTTGTTGGACTGCATGACCTTTTCCAGGACAGCAACCAGTTCCTTGACGTTGGAGATCTTGGAGTTGACGATCAGGATGTACGGGTCCTCAAGAACCGTTTCCTGGCGATCGGTGTCGGTGACGAAGTACGCGGAGATGTAACCCTTGTCGAAGCGCATGCCTTCGGTGAGTTCCAGCTCCAGGCCGAAGGTGTTGGACTCCTCTACGGTGATAACACCTTCCTTGCCAACCTTGTCCAGGGCCTCGGCAATGAGGGCGCCAATTTCGTCGTCGCCGGCGGAGATGGAGGCCGTGGCGGCGATCTCTTCCTTGGTTTCGATTTCCTTGGCCGAAGCAAGCAGCTCCACCGTGACGGCTTCTACAGCCTTCTCGATGCCGCGCTTGAGGGACAGCGGGTCGGCGCCGGCCGCGACGTTGCGCAGGCCTTCCTTGACCAGTGCCTGGGCCAGCACGGTGGCTGTGGTGGTTCCGTCGCCGGCGACGTCATCCGTCTTCTTGGCAACTTCCTTGACCAGCTCGGCGCCGATCTTCTCGTAAGGATCGTCCAGCTCGATCTCCTTGGCGATGGAAACACCATCGTTGGTGATCGTGGGGGCGCCCCACTTCTTTTCGAGGACGACGTTGCGTCCACGCGGGCCGAGGGTGACCTTAACGGCGTCGGCGAGGATGTTCAGGCCCCGCTCAAGGCCGCGGCGTGCCTCTTCATCAAATGCAATGATCTTGGCCATAACGGCAGTAGTCCTTTCGGGACAGACGTTAAGAATGAACCCACTGCAGTGCCCGCGACGGACGATCCTTCACCCTCGGCCTCTGTACGCCTAAGGTTCCGGATCTCACTCCAGCAAGTATTTCTTTCGCTCCTCGACCGGCGCCTGGGCCACGGGACCGGCCTGGGCCGGGCGTCGCTTTAGCAGTCGGTACGTAAGAGTGCTAAGTCAATAATTAGCACTCCATGGGTGAGAGTGCAAGCGAATAGTCCCGGAATACGCCGCTGCGGGCCTGAGTTCGCTCCCGGCGATCAGCCCGCGGCCCGCCCCGAGGATTCACGCCCGCTGAGCTTGGCCATGTTGTCTTCTCCGTAGGTGAACACCATGAAGTTCGCAGAGGTGACGTCACCGTTTGCGTCGAAGTTGATCGGACCGGACTGCCCGTCGTAATTAGCGGTGGATCCGGTCCTGAGGGATGACACACAATCCTTATAAGTGCTGCAGGGGACGGCAGCCCGCTTAGCCTCCGAGCCTGGGGCCGTGCCGCCCGAGACGGCAATCAGGTTTGCAGCTATTGACCGTCCGCCGTCGTCGTCCGCTGCCGCGGCCGCCAGGACAGCAAGCGTCACGGCGTCGAACGTCTCGGCAGCGAAGGAGAGGTCCTTCAGCTGCGAATCGACCGCAAGCAGGCGGGCCTGGAAGTCCGCGGAAGGGAAGACGCCGGGCACCACTGCCCGTGCGCCGTCGAGGGCCTTGGACCCCAGTCCGGAACCAAACTGGCCAAACGCGCCGTCACTGAGGATGATTTTGCCGCCGGACAGTCCAGCGTTATTCAGCTCGGCTATGGCCCCTTGGGCGCCTTCCCTGGCAATAAGCACCACGGCGTCCGGCGCTCCCTTCGAGGCCGAAGTGGCGGCTTGTTGCGCTTCGCCGGGCTCGAAAGCTGACGTACTGGTGGTGTCGAGGCCGGCGCCGGCGGCCGCAGTAGCCACGGCCGCGGAGACATCCTTGCCGTAGCTGCTGTCCTGGTGAACGATCGCCAGGTTCTTCGCGCCCTTGTCTTTGGCGAGTTTCACGAGCACAGAAGCCTGTGCGACGTCGGCCGCTGCGGTCCGGAAGTAATAGCCACCGCTTTTGTAGTTGCTCAGCCCGGCCGCAGAATTCGCCGGCGAGATGAGCGGAATCCTTGCGGCGGAGAGGACGTCGATGGCTGAGGCAGCGTGGCTCGAATCCGTGGGTCCGATCACAACGTCCGCCTTGGCCGCGACCAACGCCGTGGCCTGCGCTTCGGAATCGCCGGCAGACCGGGGCAGCAGCTCAACGGCCTTGCCCTTGTGGCCGCCGGTCGTGTTGATTTCCCGCACGGCAAGTTGGGCCGCGGCAAGTTGTGAGTCGCTGAGGAATTCCTGCGCTCCGGTGCTGTCCAGGATCAGGCCCACGCGGAGTGTTCCGTCGCCGGAGGCTTCAACCGAGTCCAGCCGGGCATTTCCCGCTGCCCCGCCGCAGCCGGCGAGCGCAAGCAGGAGAGCCGCCGTTGCGGGTACGCGGACAAATGCAGGGCGGAAACTCACGGACTTCACTCGGCCGGCCGGACGCTTTCTGCCTGCGGGCCCTTCTCGCCTTCGCCGATTTCCAGCTCCACCCGCTGTCCCTCGTCGAGTGCGCGGTAACCCTCGCCGAGAATGGCGGACCAATGAACAAAGACGTCGTCACCCGAGCCGTCCACGGTAATGAACCCGTAGCCCTTTTCAGCGTTGAACCACTTAACGGTTCCCAGTGCCATGATGCCCACTCTTTCAGTAGCGTCCGTAAGGCCCACGCCACTGTGTGCCGCTTGTTACGAACCGAAGCCTGAAATCACTCTAGCCAATGGTCCCCGGGCGAGCCGAGGCGCAGGGCCGCATCCGCCTTCAATAGTTATTCAGGTGTAACCCGGATGCTTATTGGAAACCTGGCCCCAGCACCACAACCAGCGGCACCTGGAATTCGGCGCTGTTGACCATCGTCGGAATGTTCAGGAGTTCAGAGAGGGCCTCGGCGTTGGCCTGCTGGGCCACGCCTGCGTAGAAGATCACTGACGTCTGCTGGGGTGCGCCGCCCCAGTTTCCGACCTGTCCCAGCGTCCAGCCGTCCGCCTGGACTATTGAACTGACCCTGCCCGCCAGGCCAGGTGTCCCTGCCGCGTTGTAGACCGCCAGGCCCTGGGATTTGTTCACCGCGGCAGTGGCGGGTGATTCGCTCGGTTCAGCTTCAAGGTCCTGGGAGGGTTCGGCACTGGCGGAGGGCTCCACACTCACGGAAGGCTCCGCGCTGGCGGACGGTTCAGCGCTGGGGGAAGGATCCGCGGCCGCGTTCGACTGGGCTGGCGACTCAAGGCTGGCGGAGGCCTGGCTGCCGGCCTGGGTGAATCCCAGCTGCGGAAGGATCAGGAAGGAAACCAGGCCGACGGCGAGGGCAACAGCACCCACGGCCAGGAGGGGCCACAGGCGGGGCCTGGACGGCGCCGACGCTGCACGGTGGACACCCTGGCGGGAAACGGTCTCCGGAACCCTGTCGAATTCATCCCGAGCATATTTGGTCATGATGGAGAGACATCCTTGTTGATTGCTGCTGATGGCTCAGCACGAGCGTGGTTACGCGTCCGAACCCAGACGGCGTGCAGTACGGGCCCGCTGTCGCGACGTACGTAGTCTACGCAATCGCTTAACGAGCATCGGGTCGTGCGCGAGCGCATCCTCGGTGTCGATCAGCGCATTGAGAAGCTGGTAGTAGTGGGTAGCGGACAGCTCGAAGAGCTCCCTGATGGCCTGTTCCTTGGCCCCGGCATACTTCCACCACTGCCGCTCCAGGGCGAGCATCTGCTGCTCACGCTCGCTCAGCGGCGAGTCGCGGGGCGAAAAGTCAGCCAGCAGCGAGCCACGCTCTTCGGGCTCCGGCAAGTGTTCCCGAGCTGGTTCCGCCACGGCACACTCCTTCGCTGGATAAGGGTAAAAGTCTCACCCCCATGCTACGGACGAATAACAGTGTTGTCATTTACGCCGCGTTACGCGGGCAAAGGATCAACGCGAGTGCTGGGACAATGGGTGCGTGTTTGATTCGGAGCCCCTGTTTGAGCTGGAGCCGGAAGAGGCGGAGGCTGTCGGCTTTGCCGACATGGCCAACCTGCCGCTCGGCCAGCTGATGGCCGCTGACTGGGCTGCCGCACTGGCCCGGGTGGAAGAGGATCTGCGGGCCGTCCTGCGGTTCCTGGCCGACGAGGTCGCGGCCGGGCACCAGGTGCTGCCGTCGCCGTCGAACGTCCTCCGCGCGTTCCGCCGGCCGCTGGCGGACGTCAAAGTACTGATTGTCGGGCAGGACCCGTATCCAACGCCGGGGCACGCCGTCGGCCTGTCCTTCGCGGTGGCTCCGCGGACCCGGCCCATCCCACGCAGCCTTGCCAACATCTACAAGGAACTCGAAGCCGACCTGGGAGTCCCCGCACGCGTGCACGGGGACCTGACCGCCTGGGCTGAACAGGGGGTGCTGCTCCTGAACCGCGTTATGAGCGTGCGGGCGGGCGCCGCGGGTTCCCACCGTGGGAAGGGCTGGGAGAAAATTACGACGGCGGCAGTCACCGCCGTGGCCGGGCGGCGGAAGCCGGACGGCAGCAGGTTTCCGCTGGTGGCCGTGTTGTGGGGCAAGGACGCAGAAGCCGTCCGCCCCCTCTTGCCGGGCGCCGCGGTGGTGTCCAGCGCGCACCCAAGCCCGCTGTCGGCGTCGCGCGGTTTCTTTGGCTCCCGGCCTTTCAGTCAGGCCAACGCGCTTCTCGAGGAGCAGGGAAGCCCTGGCGTAACCTGGGAACTTCCCCCAACGCCTTAGCTTAGGCTTGCCTTATGAGCACAGTTCCCGCCGCCACCAGCGCCACCAAGAAGACCCGCCCACAGGTCAATCTCGCCGTGATCCGCCGCGAACAGCTGTCGCCGCACATGGTCAGGATCGTTGCCGGCGGCGACGGCTTCGCCGATTACGTCAACAATGACTTTGTTGACCGCTACGTGAAGATCGTGTTTCCCCAGTCCGGTGTCGATTACGCCCGGCCGCTGGACCTGTGGACCATCCGGGAGACAATGCCCCGGGAGCAGTGGCCCTTCACACGGACCTACACCGTCCGGTGGGTGGACCCCGTGGCACGGGAACTGGCCATCGATTTCGTGATCCACGGAGATGAGGGACTGGCCGGCCCGTGGGCTGCATCGGCCCAGCCCGGCGACCCGCTGACCTTCACCGGTCCAGGCGGCGCCTACAACCCCGCGCCCGACGCCGACTGGTACCTTTTTGCCGGCGATGAGGCAGCCCTGCCAGCCATCGCCGCCTCGCTGGAGTCGCTGCCGCCGGAGGCGAAGGGCGTCGCCTTCCTCGAGGTGGACAGCGACGCCGACATCCAGCCTGTCGCAGCCCCGGCCGGCGTGGAGCTCACCTGGCTCCGGCGCAACGGCGTTCCCGCGGGCACCGGCGATCTGCTGGTGTCGGCCGTCGCGAACGCCGACTGGCCTGCCGCCGGCAAGATCGACGTCTTTGCCCACGGCGAGCGCGGCTACATGAAGGGCCTGCGCGACGTGTTTTTTGTCCAGAAGGGCCTCGACCGCAAGAACGTGTCGCTGTCCGGTTATTGGGCCGCGGGGAGGGTCGAGGACGACTTCCAAGCCGAGAAGAAGCTGCCCGTAGGGCAAATCTGACCGGCAAATCTGGCCGGGCAAATCTGACCGGGCAAATCCGACCGGGCAAATCCGACCGGGCAAATCCAGGTAGCAGCAGGTGTCGTTCTGGGCGATCATAACGACACTTACTGCTACCCACTTGGGAGGGTTACCGCCTCCGGGCGCGCCTGCGCTCGTTGCTTGCCAGGCTGCGGGTCAGCGGCCTCGCGATGGTATCGCCCAGGACGATCCCGCCGGCGGCGCCCAGGACGATCGCACCCGCGTTGAGCATGCCCCCAGCGCCCAGGAGGATCTCCGACTCCTCGATGGTCAGCACATACATCGAGCGGAAGATGGTCAGGCCCGGCAGCAGGATCAGCGTTGCCGGAACGGCGACCACCAGCTGCGGTGCACCCATCTTCAGGGCCACTACCCGCGCCAGCAGGCCGATCACGACGGCAGACAGCGCCGGGGAGAACCTGTCGCCGATACCCAGCGAGCTGGATCCCAGCAGCACCAGGTACCCGGCCACCCCCACGGCGGCAGTGGGGAGGAGCAACTTCCACGTGGTTTGTTCCGTTACGGCGATGGCCATCACGGCGACGGCTATGAAGATCACCAGCACCCATAGGTCGTAGGCGGGGCTGAAAGTTTCCGTAACGTCGATCTCGGGCATTCCCGTCCGGGAACCCACCACGAACGCGACGGCGATGCCGGCCACGAGGGCACCGAAGGTCAGCAGGGTGGACAGGAACCGACCGGCGGCTGTCACCGGGAAGCCGTTGATCGCATCCTGCACGGAGGAGACCAGGCGACCGGTGGGCAGGAGCAGCAGGATGCCTCCCACCACCACAATGGCCGGCGCCGAGGTGAGGTTGAACTGCCACAGGAGCAGTGCCACAAAGGTCACCACAAACGAACATGTCGCCGTGGCAAAGAAGTCGGGCACGCGCCAGCGGCCCAGCTGGCGCGCCAGCAGGCTCACGCCGATGTTGACCACAAAGGCGATGGCTGAGGAGACGGGACCGCCACCCAGGACGCCAACAAAGGCTGCTGCAAAAATGCCGAAGGCCACGGTCACCATCCAACGCGGGAAGGGCTTGGGGCTGGTGATGGCCTCATCGAGGCGGCGGATGGCCTCATCCCGGCCCACTCCCCCGGCCACGATGTCCGTGACCAGCTGGTGGACCTTGGCCAGCCCGGCGTAGTTGTTGGTCCAGGACCGCACCACCCGCAGCAGGGCAATGGGGGTCTGGTCCTTGGGTGCGTAGTTGATACCCACCGACTGGTTGGTGATGTCCACTTCGATGTTCTTGAGCCCCAGTGCGGCCGTCACCGCGATGATGCTGGTCTCCACTTCGAGCGCACCGGCGCCGTACCGGAACATGGTCTCCGCGAGGTGCAGGGCGAAGTCCAGGGTTTTGCGTGCGGACGTGTCGACGCCGCCCACCTGGATCATCGGGTTGGCGTAGGGGCTCCCGGCCAGCCGGTCCACGATGCTCAGCGGCGCCGTCGGCGGGGTTTCGCTTTGGACCAGGCGCCGCAGCATCCTTTTGGCGGCGACGTTCTGGCGGATCTGGGAAGGCGAGAGCGGCTCGGTCCTGGGCAGACCGTCCGTGTGCGGCCTCTTCCGGGGATCCTCGGGTCGATCAGTCACGCTGGTCCTCCTCCCGGGGGTGAATCATGGTGTTCAGGCAGTGTTATCGGTTGCTCCAGCAGAAGCCTGGCGTTTCAGCGGCAGCCTGCCCAGCAGGGTGCGGGCGGCTGCGACCGCTGCGCGGGCCACACGGTTGGTCTGGAACACCACTGGCCGCACGGGCATGACGAAGTCTCCCAGCAGCTGGACCACCTCACCGCCGAACCCCTTCTTGAAGGCATAACCGCCGTGGCCTTCCTCGTCCTGCCCCTCGATCCCGAAGGTGCCGTAGAAGTTATAGCGTTTGTAGCCCTTTTCCAGCGCGTGGAGCATCATGCCCCAATACAGGGAGGTGGCACCGTTGAAGTAGATGTAGTCCTGCTTGGTGCCGCCGATGACGCAGACCAACTCGTCTCCGAAGCAGACAAAATGGATGGCAGCAACGGTTGCCACCCCCACGGAATCGGGGAACCGTTCTATGTCCTTGAGGCTGCGCTCGTAGCTGTCCACGAGGTCCTGAACCACCTTGAGGCGGTTGGCTTTCTTTTTGCTGCCCGTCTCTTCCACCTCGCGGCGCAGTTCGGCCGCTGTCGCGGACTCGGACTCAAGGCGTTCAGTGATGGATTTGCGGTATGCGGGGATGTCGATCTTGGCCATCATGAGCTTGGTGAACTCGGACGAGGTGGTCCGCAGCAGTTGCTCGTAGTATTCGCGTTCGCGGTAGATGAAGCCCTTTTCATCGCCTGCCGTGCTCAGGGCGCCATAGAACTCGTCCAGGGTTTCCAGCGTGGCCTGTTCCAGGAAGACGCCGTTCTTCTCAGCCTTCCGGATGGCTTTCCGCGTCCGGTAGCTGGTGCCCATGATGAGCTCTTCGGAGTCGTTGATGCCCTCAAGGGTCTTGATGAACATCCAGTTCACGTTGGCGAAATTCATGTCCGAGCCCTGGTGTGCGAATCCGAGCCCGGCGAGCCTGGCCACCAGCGGGCGGTTGTCCGTGATCTCAGGGTGTTCAGCGCCGTCCTCGTCGCGGGCAATAAAGGGAAGGTTAGGGGAAATCCGCAGCTCAGCCGCCTTGCGGTCCGTTGCCCTTGCCTTGAGGAGTTCGACGACGTCGCGCACCAGGGGGGCGTCCGTGTAGTCCATGAGCGGCCCCTTGGCACACTCGCACACCGTGTAGCCCCAGCGGTTCGTGGTGTAGTTCAGTTTGCCGGCGGCCACGAGTTCGCCGTTGCGCCGGACGCCGAACAGCTCCACTGCCTGCCCCCGGGCGCGCTGGAAGCGCGCGAAGTCGGCGGACTGGATGAAGTTGTTCTGCGGATGGGTGACGGAGAAGGCCTCGAAGTCGGCGTCGCTGAGGACAGCGAACTCGAGCTCGGTCGCGGCCTTGGTTGAATTCACGAAAAAAGTTCCTCACCTGTGGATGTGCTGCCGGATGGTGGCAGCGCTGACCTGTTGTGGACGGGGTGTGTGGTGGCGGCTCAGTAGAACTGGTTGCCGGTGCGCATGGTTTCGAGGCGCCGGAAGACACGTTCTGCGCCCCTGACCCAGAGCCGGTGCCGGACCGGGGCCAGCACGAAGTCGTAGCAGCCCACAAAGTCCGTGACCGTCTTGCTGAAGCTGGTTTTGAACATGCCCATTCCGTGAAGGTTGTGGGACTTGTCCTTGATCCTGGCCGCAGGCGGCGTGCCGCAGAAGTCATACTCCGTGCAGCCGAGCTCCTTCATCCTGCGGATCGCGGCCCACTGGACCAGGTGCGAATCGCCGTACTGCTTCCGGTTCTGTATGGAACCGCCGTCCTTGTAGGTGGCTTTGGAACCGTAATTGATCACAAAGGCCCCCACGCTGGGTTTGCCGTCCTCGTGGACAAAAAAGAAGCTGCCCTGCCCGCGGTTACAGAACTCGTCCCAGAACCGGACGTAGTACTCGTAGCTGCGAAGCGGCATGGAACCTTTGGCCTTGACGGTGTCCGCCATCAGGTCGTAGAGGGCGCGGTACGTCTCAGGGCCCGGCTCCCCCTGCACCACTTGACAGCCTTCGCGCTCAGCACGCCGGATGGCGTTGCGGGCGCGTGAGGAAATGGCGCGGAACACCTCGTTCTCCGTTGGGGAGATATCCAGCAGGGCCGTGGAATCGTTGGACTGGATGTTGGGGGCCTTCACCAGGCCGGCGGCCGTGAGTTGAACCTGTGCCTCCGCGGAGTTGACGATATCCGGCTCCACTTTGATTGCGAAGACGTTCAGCTTCCGTGCCTTCACAAATTCGGCGCAGGCTCCCAGCGCCGGCCTGAGGTCCGCGGCAGCGCTGATGTCGGGTCCTTTGATGAGGTACCAGAGGCGGCCCAGCACCGGGAACTTCTTCTCCAGGACCAGGTTGTAACTGGCAGCCCCGCCGGACTCCAGGACCAGGAAGCGGACGTCCCAGCCGTTGCCGTTCTTTACCGAGGCGTAGGCCGCAGACTGCAGCATGTTGCCGCCGTTCGGGTTGGCAGTGACGTGCTTGTCCCAGTTCTCAATTTCCTCGCCTGTGGCAAAGCGGGCGGTGAATTTTCCCAAGGGGGCCGTGTCCTGTCTGTTGGTCTTGTGCGCGGTTTTGTAGGTGTGGCTGCGGGCAGACATGTAGCCACAAGTCTAAAGCCTGAACCGGTCCGGGCTTTCCCGCGTGATCCCCCGGGCCGCCTTGACTCAGGGTCCGCGCTTCGCAAGGGTTGTCGCATGGAGCCGCACCCTGAAGAGTCCAGCAACCGGTCCGGGATTGCCGCAGCGGCCTACGGGACCGGCGCGCAGATTGTTGCATTTGCCGTTTTCCTGGGAGCCTCCGCCCTGGTGGCGTGGCTGGGGGCGTTTGCCACGGCGAACAACGTCAACGGCTGGTATGTCAGTGCTGACAAGGCGCCATGGACACCGTCCAATGAGGTGTTTGGCCCGGTCTGGACGGCGCTGTACATCAGTATGGCCGTCGCCGCCTGGCTCGTCTGGCGACGCCGCGTCCCGGAGTCACGGCCGGCGCTGGTCACCTACGGCATCCAGCTGGCCCTCAACCTGCTGTGGACACCGGTGTTCTTTGGCCTCTACCCGGTGCTTGGCACACTTGCGCTGTGGCTTGCCTTCGCGATTATCCTCGCCCTGATCGTGGCGGTGACGTTTACGGTGCTCCGTTTTGGACCCATCAGCCAGGCAGCGGGACTGCTCCTGCTGCCCTACGTCACCTGGATTGTGTTCGCTTCATCCCTGAACCTCTGGGCGGCGCTGAACAACTAACGTCCGCCGTTCACCCAGGAATCAGCATTCGACGACGTTGACAGCGAGGCCGCCCATCGCCGTCTCCTTGTATTTCGAGCTCATGTCGCGGCCGGTTTCACGCATGGTGACGATCACCTCGTCCAGGGACACCCGGTGCGAGCCGTCACCCCACAGCGCCATCTTCGCGGCGTTGATGGCCTTCGCCGCCGCGATGGCGTTGCGTTCGATGCAGGGCACCTGGACAAGCCCGCCGATAGGATCACACGTCAGGCCCAAGTTGTGCTCCATCGCGATCTCCGCGGCATTCTCCACCTGTGCCGGCGTCCCGCCCATCACCTCGGCCAGGCCCGCCGCCGCCATGGACGACGCCGAGCCCACCTCACCCTGGCAGCCCACCTCAGCACCGGAGATGGACGCCTGCTCCTTGTACAGCACCCCGATGGCACCGGCCGTGAGCAGGAACTTCACCACGACGTCGTCGCGGTCCTGCTGCGTGGCGTTCTCCATCCCGGGGGCGAAATGCAGTGCGTAGTACAACACCGCGGGGATGATGCCGGCCGCACCGTTGGTGGGCGCAGTGACCACCCTGCCGCCGGACGCGTTCTCCTCGTTCACGGCCAGGGCGATCAGGTTCACCCATTCCTGCCAGTACTTGGGGTCCCGGTCTTTGTCCTCCTTCAGGAGCCGGTCATGCCAGTCCGGCGCACGACGGCGGACCTTCAGCCCGCCGGGCAGCAGGCCAACACGTTTGAGGCTGACCTGCACGCAGCTCTCCATCACCGAGTAGATATGCAGCAGGCCTTCGCGAATCTCCTCCTCCGGCCGGGATGCGCGTTCGTTGACCAGCATGATCTCTCCGATGGACAGGCCCTTGGACTGGCAGCGCCCCAGCAGTTCCGCCGCGGTCCGGAAGGGCAGCGGCAGTTCCTTCTTGGATTCGTCCAGTTCCTTGAGTGCCGCCTCTTCCTCCCCCTCACGGACAATGAAGCCGCCGCCTACGGAAAAGAATGTGGCCTCGTGAAGGACTTCGCCGCCGGCATCGGTGACGGCGAACTTCAGGCCGTTGGTGTGCCGCGGGAGGATGGTCAGCGGCCTCAGGATAATGTCCGTCACCCCATAGGGCAGGGGTATCGAACCTGCCAGCTGCAGCGTTCCCGTCTCTGCGATCCCGGCGAGCCGCTCCTCCACCTCGTCAGGCAGGATCAGCTCGGGGTGGAACCCCTCCAATCCCAGCAGGATCGCGGTCATGGTCCCATGGCCGTGCCCGGTGGCCGCGAGCGAGCCATACAGGTCCACCCGAAGGCCAGCCACTTTCTCCAGCGCACCGGAGGCCTTCAGCTCCTCAGCGAACACCGCGGCAGCCCGCATCGGCCCCACGGTATGTGAGCTCGACGGTCCAATTCCGATGGAAAAAAGATCAAAGACTCCAACGGCCATTTAAGGTTCCTAACTAGGTGATTTTGCTTCGGCAGAGACGCCCCGCCCAGGAGTTTTTGTCCAGATACAGGGACTTAAAGGTCCTCCAACCCCCATTATCTGGACAAAAACTCCGGAGGTCAGGCGAGGTTGGCGACTGACGGGTAAAGCGGGTGGGCCTTGGCGAGGGCCTCCACACGGTGACGCAGGCCGGACAGGTCCGCGACGGCGTCGGCCATCAGGGCCTCGGCAATGATGTCGGCGACCTCGCGGAAGGCTGCCTCGCCGAAACCGCGGGTGGCCAGCGCCGGGGTGCCGATGCGCAGCCCGGAAGTGACCATCGGCGGGCGCGGGTCGAAGGGCACGGCGTTGCGGTTGACCGTGATGTCGATTCCCGCAAGCCGGTCCTCGGCCTGCTGGCCGTCCAGGTCGCAATTGCGCAGGTCCACCAGGACCAGGTGCACGTCGGTGCCGCCGGAAATCACGTTGATCCCCTTGGCGGTGACGTCCGGCTGGACCAGGCGGTCAGCGAGGATCCGGGCACCGGCCAGGACGCGTTCCTGGCGTTCCTTGAACTCCGCGGACGCGGCGATCTTGAAGGCCACAGCCTTGCCGGCGATGACGTGCTCCAGCGGCCCGCCCTGCTGGCCCGGGAACACAGCCGAGTTGATCTTCTTGGCGATGGCGGCGTCGTTCGTCAGGATGATGCCGCCGCGCGGACCGGCGAGGGTCTTGTGCGTGGTGGAAGTGGTGACGTGGGCGTGGGGCACCGGTGACGGGTGCAGCCCTGCGGCCACCAGGCCGGCGAAGTGCGCCATGTCCACCATCAGGTAGGCGCCCACGGAATCGGCGATCCGGCGGAACTCGGCGAAGTCCAGCTGCCGGGCGTACGCGGACCAGCCGGCAACGATCAGCTGCGGCTTGTGCTCCTCTGCCAGGCGTTCCACCTCGGCCATGTCGATCCGGTGGTCCTCTTCTCGGACCTGGTACGGGATGACGTTGTACAGGCGGCCGGAAAAGTTGATCTTCATGCCGTGGGTCAGGTGGCCGCCGTGGGCCAGGTTCAGGCCCATGATGGTGTCGCCCGGCTTGATCAGTGCGTGCATCACCGAAGCGTTGGCCTGCGCACCGGAGTGCGGTTGCACGTTCGCGAACTCGGCGCCGAACAGGGCCTTGACACGGTCGATGGCCAGCTGCTCGACCACGTCGACGTGCTCGCAGCCACCGTAATAGCGCTTGCCCGGGTAACCTTCGGCGTATTTGTTGGTCAGGACCGAGCCCTGCGCCTGCATCACGGCCACCGCGGTGTGGTTCTCCGAAGCGATCATCTCCAGGCCATCGCGCTGGCGGCCCAGTTCGTCGTCGATCCTGGCCGCGATCTCAGGATCGAGCTCGGACAGCTGGGCGTCGAGGCTGTGCGAAACGACCTGTTCGAAGGCTGTGCTTGTACCTGCGGCTGCGGCGCTCACAGCTCGCCGCCATTCTTGGACGCGTAGTCCTGGGCGGAGAGCAGCGGTCCATCGGAGTCGGCGGCCACCTTAAACAGCCAGCCGGCGCCGTAGGGATCGCTGTTGATCAGTGCTGGGTCCTCGACCACGGCCGGGTTGGTCTCGGTGACTTCACCCGTCACCGGGGAGTAGAGGTCGGAGACGGACTTGGTGGACTCCACCTCGCCGCAGGTCTCACCGGCCGTCACGGTCGAGCCGACCTCGGGCAGGTCCACGTACACAATGTCGCCAAGGGCGTCCGTGGCCACGGCGGAAATGCCGATGGACACAAGGTTCCCATCCTCACGGGCCACCCACTCGTGCTCGTCGGAGTACTGCAGTTCAGGGGCAACTTTTGCCATGTGCTTTTCCTTAATTTTGTTTGCGAAAAGTGAGAGAGCGTTGGCTCAATCACTGCAGGAAGTGAGAGAGCGTTGGCTCAATCACTGCAGGAAGTGAGAGAGCGTTGGCTCAATCACTGCAGGAAGTGAGAGAGCGTTGGCTCAATCACTGCAGGAAGTGAGAGAGCGTTGGCTCAATCACTGCAGGAAGTGAGAGAGCGTTGGCTCAATCACTGCAGGAAGTGAGAGAGCGTTGGCTCAATCACTGCAGGAAGTGAGAGAGCGTTGGGGCTGGGATCCGGCAGCGTGCGTCAGAGCGACGAAGGGGCAGCACGCAGAGGATCTCAGGCCCAACGCAACCCGAAAACTATTTTTGGCGCTTGTAGAACGGGAGTGCCACGACTTCGAATGGCTCCGTCTTTCCGCGGAGGTCGATGTCCAGGGCGGTGCCGGCTTCGGTGTACGCGACGTCGAC
Source organism: Arthrobacter sp. B6 (assembly GCF_001663775.1). Taxonomy (GTDB): domain Bacteria; phylum Actinomycetota; class Actinomycetes; order Actinomycetales; family Micrococcaceae; genus Arthrobacter. The sequence continues at coordinate 1,582,784 of NZ_KV467168.1, forward strand.
GTAGGCCAGTGCCACCGGGTAGCCGAGGCTGGGCGAGGGCTGGCCGGAGGTGACTTCACCGACGACGGCGCCGTCCTTGAGGACCGGGTAGTGGCCCCGGCCGGCACGGCGTCCGAGGCCTTTGAGGCCTACGAGCCTGCGGCCGGAGGTGTCGCCGGCGCCCGCTTCCTTTTTGGCGGCGAGCGCCGCCTTGCCCACGAAGTCGCCTTCCTTGGAGAGCGCGACGACGGGTCCCAGGCCGGCGGCGAACGGGTCGCCTTCCAGGGAGAGTTCGTTGCCGTACAGCGGCATGCCGGCTTCGAGGCGGAGGGAGTCGCGGCAGGCAAGGCCGGCAGGTACCAGTTCCCCTTCATCCGCGATAGCCACGATGGCCTGCCAGAGTGCCGGGGCGTCTTCGTTGGCCACAAAGATTTCGAAGCCGTCCTCGCCGGTGTAACCCGTGCGGGCCAGCAGAAGCTCCTGGCCGGCTCCGGCCACGAGGAAGGGAACCTCGACGGCGGCGTAGTACTTGAGCCCGGTGACCAGGCTGTGCTGGGCGGCGGGGACCAGGCGGAGAAGGATTTCCTCCGCTTTGGGGCCCTGGACGGCGATGAGTGACGTCTCGGCGGAGGCATCGTCCACCACGACGTCAAAGCCGGCCGCACGCCGGACAAGTTCAGCTGCGACCGTCTTGGCGTTGCCGGCGTTGGGGACCACCAGGAAGCGGTCCGTGCCATCTTCAGCAACTGGACGGCGGTACATGATGAGGTCGTCGATGATGCCGCCGTCCTCGTTGCAGATCAGCGAGTACTTGGCCTTGCCCACGGGCATCGCGGAAATCCTGCCCACCAGCGCGTAGTCCAGGAACGCGCCGGCGTCCGGGCCGGTCACCCATACTTCGCCCATGTGGGACAGATCGAAGATGCCTGCGGCCTTGCGGACGGCGTGGTGCTCGGCCAGCTCCGAGCTGTACTTGAGCGGCATCTGCCAGCCACCGAAATCGGTGAACGAGGCGCCGAGTTTCTTGTGCTCTTCGTAAAGGGCTGTGTAGTTCTCAGTCATCGAAAAATCCTTAGTTCTCAAACTCGGAAAGCGGCGGGCAGGAGCAGATCAGGTTTCGGTCCCCGGCGGCGCCGTCAATGCGGCCCACGGGCGGGAAGTACTTGTCCTGCTTGAGCGAGGCGACCGGGAACACGGCCTGTTCGCGCGGGTAGGCGCGGTCCCAGCCGCTGCTGATGACGGCTGCCGCGGTGTGCGGGGAGTTGCGCAGCGGGCTGTCCACCAGGGTGAAGTCGCCGTGGGCCACCTGGTCGATTTCAGCACGGATTGCGATCATCGCGGTGATGAAGCGGTCGATCTCGCCGAGGTCCTCGGACTCGGTGGGCTCCACCATCAGCGTTCCGGCGACGGGGAACGCCAGGGTGGGGGCATGGAAGCCGTAGTCGATCAGGCGCTTGGCCACGTCTTCTGCAGTCACTCCGGTTCTAGCGGTCAGTTCGCGCAGGTCCAGGATGCATTCGTGCGCCACCAGTCCGGCTTCACCCGTGTACAGCACCGGGAAGAAGTCGTTCAGCCGGGCGGCGATGTAGTTCGCCGCGAGCAGCGCTGATTTGGTGGCTTCGGTCAGGCCTTGGCCACCCATGAGCTTGACGTACGCCCAGGAAATGGGCAGCACGCCGGCGGAGCCGAACCGCGAGGCAGAGATCGGAACGTCATCGCCTTCGGTCCAGGTGGCAGCGTTGCCGGGCATGAACGGCGCCAGGTGCGCCTTGGCTGCGACCGGCCCGACGCCGGGTCCGCCGCCGCCGTGCGGGATGCAGAAGGTCTTGTGCAGGTTCAAGTGGGAGACGTCGCCGCCGAACTTGCCCGGCTGGGCCAGGCCCACCAGGGCGTTGAGGTTGGCGCCGTCGATGTACACCTGGCCGCCGGCGGCGTGGACGGCGTCGCAGACCTCGCGGACGTCGGCGTCGTACACCCCGTGGGTGGACGGATAGGTGATCATGATGCAGGACAGCGCGTCCTTGTGGGCCTCGATCTTGGCGTAGAGGTCCGTGTGGTCGATGGTTCCGTCCGCAGCGGTAGCCACTACCACTACCTTCATGCCGGCGAGGACGGCCGACGCCGCGTTGGTGCCGTGGGCTGAGGCCGGGATGAGGCAGACGTTGCGCTGGTCATCGCCACGGGAGCGGTGGTAGCCGCGGATCGCCAGGAGCCCGGCGAGCTCCCCCTGCGAACCGGCATTGGGCTGGATGGAGACCTGGTCGTAGCCGGTGATCTCGGTGAGCTGCGCTTCCAGGTCGGCGATCAGTTCCCGCCAGCCCTCGGTCTGGGAATCCGGCGCGAACGGGTGGATCGACGCGAACTCCGGCCAGGAAATGGCTTCCATCTCTGCCGTGGCGTTCAGCTTCATGGTGCAGGAGCCAAGCGGGATCATGGTGCGGTCCAGCGCGAGGTCCCGGTCGGAAAGCCTGCGGATGTAGCGCAGCAGCTGCGTTTCGGAATGGTGGGTGCTGAACACGGGGTGCTGCAGGAACTCGGAGGAACGCCCGACGGCGGCGTCCAGCGCGAACCCAGTGTCCGTGCCGGCAGCCGCGTCTACGGCCTCGGCACCAAAGGCGGCCAGCACGCCGTCGACGATTGCCGCCGTCGTGGTTTCATCCGTGGAGAAGCCCACGGTGTCGGCGTCGATGCTGCGCAGGTTGATGCCTTTGGCTTCGGCGGCGGCAACGATCCCGGCTGCCTTGCCGGGCACCGAGACGGTGACCGTGTCGAAGAAGCTGGTGTGGAGCACGTCCAGGCCCGCCGCCTTCAGGGATGCGGCCAGGGTCCTGGCGTGGCCGTGGGCGGCCAGGGCGATCGCCTTCAGTCCGTCCGGGCCGTGGTACACGGCGTACATGGACGCCACGATCGCCAGCAGGGCCTGCGCGGTGCAGATATTGGACGTGGCCTTCTCGCGCCGGATGTGCTGCTCGCGGGTCTGCAGCGCAAGACGATAGGCGGGCACCCCGGCATTGTCCTTGGAGACGCCCACCAGCCTCCCGGGCATGGAGCGCTCGAGGCCCTTTTGCACGGCCATGTAGGCGGCGTGGGGGCCGCCGTAGAACAGCGGAACGCCGAAACGCTGGGCTGAGCCGACGGCGATGTCGGCGCCCTGCTCACCCGGAGGGGTGATCAGGGTCAGGGCCAGCAGGTCGGCGGCCACCGTCACCAAGGCACCGCGGTCTTTGGCTTCGGCGATGACGGCGGAGTGATCGAATACCCGTCCTGACACACCGGGCTGCTGCAGCACCACACCGTTGATGACGCCGTCGGGCAGGCCCTGGGAGAGGTCGGCCACCTCCACCTCGAAGCCCAGCGCTTCGGCGCGGCCCTTCACGATGGCGATGGTCTGCGGCAGGCAGTCCGCGTCCAGGACAGTCTTCCCGTCCCGGGCGTCCTTGTTCTTGTTGGCGCGGCGCATCATCAGTACGGCTTCCGCTACTGCTGTGGATTCGTCCAGCAGCGAGGCGTTGGCGACGGGGAGGCCCACGAGGTCCTGGACCATGGTCTGGAAGTTCAGCAGCGCCTCGAGCCGGCCCTGGGAAATCTCCGGCTGGTACGGAGTGTATGCGGTGTACCAGGCCGGGGCCTCGAGGATGTTGCGGCGGATCACCGGCGGCGTCACGGTGTCGTAGTACCCCTGGCCGATCATCTGAACGGCGGTCTTGTTCTTGGCGGCGAGCCGGCGCAGCTCGGCGAGGGTTTCCACCTCGCTCAGCGCAGCCGACAGGTCCAGTGCGGTGTCCTGGCGGATGTCCTTCGGGACCGCGGTGTCCACCAGCGCATCAACGGTGTCGTAGCCGACAGCCTTGAGCATGGCGTCGACGTCGGCCTCGCGGCGGGCGCCGATATGCCGGTCGACAAAAGGCGCGGACGCTGAGGTGGCGGTGGCTGGGGCGGCGGAGGCCGGATAGACGGTCACAAGGAACTCCATAACTCAGGCGGCGCAGGGTGCGCCACATCGATTCGGGTTCCTCCCCGCTCTGTATTGGACCTGAGAGTTTCCACGTGGGCCGCTGCTGCGGAACCGCGCTTGCACCTTCGGTGAGCGGGCAGTCCTGGCGTTCCGGAGTGCGGGACACCCCAGGCGGACAGCCTGCTACTTTCCAGAGTTGCCTCGCCGCGGCGGTACGTGGGCCTGAGAGATTCCTGGGGAGGGTTTGCTCCTACGGCGCCTGCTGTACCTACTAGCAGAACTCTCCCGCCGCAGATCAAAGGCTTATTCAATTGGGATACACATTTTGGGTGGCCGGTGACAGCCATCACCAATTGTCCTATGCCGCAGGCTTTCGGGCAAATGGGACGGCACGCATGGGCAGGATCAGCTACGTGGCCGCTTAGCCTCTCAGCCGCTCCACCGCCGAAAGGAGTTCCTCCACGTCGCCCTGCCTTCCGTCCGCATTACCGGAGGGCCCGCTTTCCCACATGGCGTTGAAATACAGCCCGTCCCCCATATACAGCACGGCTTTCGCCATGGTTTTGCCGACATCGGCGGCGATCAGGTCCAGCCATTGCTGCTGGATGGCCGCAAAGCGGCGGCGGGCATCCTCATGGGCCACCTCAGCCAGGCGCGTCGCAGCAACAAACGAGCGGTCCATGGGCGTGTCGGACCAGAGCGATGACCGGATGAAATACGCGGCCGCCCCCTCGGGTGCGGCCGCCATAACGGCAAGATCCTCCCCTGCCAGGCGATCCAGGCGCTCAAGAGTGGCGGTGATCAGCGATTCCTTGTTGGGGAAGTGGTACAGCAGGCCACCCTTGGACACACCTGCCCGTTTGGCCACCGCATCCAGCGTGGCAGCCCGCTCCCCGACGTCAATCAGGAGTTCTTCAAAGGCGTCGAGGACGGCATCACGCGCGACGGGTTTTCTGGCCATGGTTCCAATCATCCATCCTGCGGACCTCAATTTATTAACTATACCGTCCGGACGGTATAGTTATTGCATGACGATGTCCGCTACCTTCCGGCACAACACACACAGCACACCCGCCACGCCGTCCACTGACAGGTCAACACCGGCTCCCGCCAAGGGCCGGTGGCGCGACTGGCTCGCCCTGGGACTGCTGATGTTCCCGGTCCTCCTCGTGGCCGTGGACAACACAGCGCTGACATTCGCACTGCCGGCCATCGCCCGCAGCCTGGAGACATCAGGCGTCCAGCTGCTGTGGATCGTGGACGCCTATCCCCTGGTTCTTGCCGGGCTGCTGGTGGCCATGGGCAGCTTGGGCGACCGGATCGGGCGCCGAAGGCTGCTCCTGATCGGCAGCGTCGGTTTCGCGGCAGTCTCCGCTGCCACAGCCTTCGCCCCGAGCGCCGAGTGGCTCATCGCGGGCAGGGCGGCGCTGGGGTTCTTCGGCGCCATGTTGATGCCGTCCACGCTGTCATTGATCCGGAACATCTTTCCGGACCCCAATCGGCGCCGGCTGGCTGTGGCCATCTGGGCGGCGGGCTTCTCCGGCGGGGCCGCACTTGGCCCGATTTTCGGGGGCTGGCTCGTGGAACAGTTCTGGTGGGGCGCCATCCTCCTGGTCGCAGTGCCCATCATGCTGCCCCTCCTGGCATTTGGACCGGCGTTCATCCCGGAGTCCAGGGATCCCCGCCCCGGGCGGGTGGACTTCCCCAGCATCCTGCTGTCCCTGCTGGTGATGGTGCCGGTGGTTTATGGCATCAAGGAACTGGCCACGGAGGGCTTCGGAACCCTCCCTGTATTCCTCACCGGGTTTGGCCTGGCCATGGGATTCGTTTTTGTCCGCCGCCAGCTACGGCTGGCCAGCCCCCTGCTGGACATGTCATTGTTCCGCAACAGGGTGTTCAGCACAGCCATCCTGGCAAACATCCTGGCCCTGTTTTCCTTCAACGGCTTCATTCTGTTCCTCGCCCAGCACCTTCAGCTCCTGGAGGGGATGACGCCGTCCGCGTCCGGTGTGGCCATGATCCCGGCCCTGCTGGCAACAGTGGTGGCCGGACTGGTGGCTGTGCCCCTGGTACGAAAGGTCCGTCCGGGTTTTGTTGTGGCCGGCGGACTTGCCCTGAGCGCAACCGGCCACGGCCTGGTCGCCTTCGGCAACCACAGCACCGGGCCGGCGATCCTGCTGGGAGCGCTGCTCATCCTGGCCCTGGGCGTGGGCACCGCAGAGACCATCTCCAACGACCTCATCCTGGGCGCCGTTCCCGCCGAAAAGTCAGGCGCGGCGGCCGCCATCTCCGAGACGGGCTACGAGGTGGGGTCACTGCTGGGGACGGCTGTCCTGGGCTCCATCCTGACGGCTTCGTACCAGCACAATCTCCTGGTTCCCGCCGGGGTCGCAGAGGCAACGTCCGGGACAGCTGCACACCAGGCCGGCGAAACCTTGGCGGGCGCCATCGAGCTGGCCGCGGCCCTGCCTGCGCCGCTCGCGGAAGCCCTCCGGGCCGCAGCGCGCGCGGCCTTCGATTCCGGCGTCCATATCACCGCGGGGATCGCGCTGGTACTGATGGCAGGAGCGGCGGCTGCTGCCGCCGTCGTGCTTCACAGCGTTCCCAAGGCGGAGTAGACGACGGCGGCGCCCAGGTCCCGCATACATCTCGGCACCCGGCCACAGGCCAGCACGAAAAAGCGCCCGGCGCCGGACATAAATCCGACGCCGGGCGCCCTCTGACTGTGCGCCGCTACGGGCGCTTCGCTATTTTGCGTCCGGTGCAGTGACGCTTGCGGAGGCCTTCATCGTTTCGGCGTTCACCATCCAGGCGTACTGCTCCAGCTTGGCGATGAATTCATGGAGCAGGTCTGCAGTGGTGGGATCCTCTTCATCCACTTCGTCATGGACCTTGCGCATGGTCCCCACGGCAGCCTCGAGGGCGGCAACGATCCGCTCAATGGCGTCCTTGGTGTTAATCAGGCCCTCGGGAAACTGGGCGAGGCTGGTGCTCTTGGCCACCGTGGCGCTGCGGCCATCGGGAAGGGCATGCAGGGCGCGCATCCGCTCAGCTGTGTCGTCCGCGAACTGCCGTGCGGCATCCACGATCTCATCCAGCTGCAGGTGCAGGTCCCGGAAGTTGGTCCCCACGATGTTCCAGTGGGCCTGCTTGCCCTGGAGATGCAGCTCGATCAGGTCCGCGAGTACAGCCTGGAGGTTATTGGTCAGGGTCGGTGAAGCTTTCATGAATCCTCCTCGATTGGTCCAGTAGTCCCGACGCTATCAGCCGGTTTGACGGGAGGGAGCAAAATTTCTCAGTGAGCTTACTAATGCACTCCGAGCAACTTAAAAGAACGTGATTCATTTAGGGCCTTGCGCGAAAGGCCCGCACCGTTCATACTAAATGAACGTCATTCATTTAGTGACGGTCGTCTCACTGGAAGTAAGCACATGATTGAAATTTCCTGCCTCGATTCGCCCGCCTCCCTCGCCCGGACAATGCCGTCCGAACGCCCTGCCCTCCGGGTCGGCGTCGTGCAGCACCGCTGGCATGCAGACACTGCCGTCCTGCAGGCTGAACTCGACGAGGGCATCGGCCGTGCCGCCCGGCTCGGCGCCTCGGTGGTATTCCTGCCCGAACTAACGCTTTCCCGCTACCCGGCGGACACTCGCCCGGAGAACGACATCCCCCGGCATGGAGCCGCACAGCCAAGGGCGGACCGGCCGAGGCCGTCGGACACCGCCGAGGACCTGCTCACCGGACCGACCTTCCGCTTCGCCGCTGCGTCGGCCCGCCGCCACGGAGTGTCCGTCCACGCCTCCCTCTATCAGCAGGCCGAGAACCCGGATGGCAGTGACGATGGCCTGGGGCTGAACACCGCCATTTTGGTTTCCCCCGAAGGTGAACTGCTGGCCCGCACGCACAAGCTGCACATCCCGGTCACTGCCGGATACTACGAAGACAAATTTTTCCGCCCCGGGCCCGCAGCGGCCGACGCCTACGAGGTCCACGCGCCGGCAGAACTTGGCGGTGCCCGGCTGGGCATGCCCACGTGCTGGGATGAATGGTTCCCGGAAGTGGCCCGGCTCTACTCCCTCGGCGGCGCCGAGATCCTGGTCTACCCCACCGCCATCGGCTCCGAACCGGACCACCCGGACTTCGACACTCAGCCGCTGTGGCAGCAGGTGATCGTGGGGAACGGCATCGCCAACGGTCTCTTTATGATTGCCCCCAACCGCTGGGGCAGCGAGGGAACGCTGAACTTCTACGGTTCTTCATTCATCTCCGATCCCTACGGCAGGATCCTGGCCCAGGCGCCGCGGGATGCCTCCGCCGTCCTGGTGGCAGACCTCGACCTGGACCAGCGCCGGGACTGGCTCACGCTCTTCCCGTTCCTGGCAACCCGCCGCCCCGACACCTACGGCCGGCTGAGCGAACCCGTGCGACGTGACCAGCCGCTCGGCGGCGAAGCACCGGCATATTTGGGGGTGACCTCATGAGCGCGTGGCGCATGCCCGCAGAAACGGCCCCGCAGGACCGTCTCTGGATGGCCTTCCCCACCGGGGGATACACCCTCGGGGATACGGCCGACGCTGCCCACGCTGCCCGGTCCACGTGGGCAGCGGTGGCCAATGCCGCCGTCGAATTCGAGCCGGTCACCATGGTGGTGGACCCCGACGACGTCGGCATCGCCGCCCGCTATCTCCACCCGGACGTCGAGGTACTCACCGCCCCGCTCAACGATGCGTGGATGCGGGACATCGGCCCCACTTTTGTGCTCGACCAGGACGGGAGCCTCGGCGCCGTCGACTGGGTCTTTAATGGCTGGGGCGCCCAGGACTGGGCACGCTGGGACAAGGACGCACTGATCGCCGGCGAGGTTTCCGGCCGCGCAGATGCCCGGCACATCGTGTCCGCCCTGGTCAACGAAGGCGGCGGCATCCAGGTGGACGGTGAGGGAACCGTGCTGGTGACGGAAACCGTACAGCTGGATCCGGGCCGCAACCCCGGGCTCAGCCGCGCGGACGTTGAGGCGGAGCTTGCACGCACCATTGGCGCAACACACGTGGTCTGGCTGCCCCGCGGGCTGGCCAGGGACTCGGAACGGTTCGGCACGCGCGGGCATGTGGACATCGTGGCCGCCATCCCCTCCCCCGGCACGTTGCTGGTGCATTCCCAGCAGGACCCCCGCCACCCGGACTTCCAGGTGAGCCGTGACATCATCGAGCACCTCCGGACCACGAGGGACGCGGCCGGGCGGGAGTGGAACATCATCGAAGTCCCCGCGCCTGAAACACTGTGGGATGACGAGGGGTTTGTGGACTACAGCTACATCAACCATGTGGTGGTTAACGGCGGCGTCATCGCTTGTACCTTTGCTGACCCCAACGATGACAAGGCACTGCAGATCCTGGCAGAGGCCTACCCCGGACGGCGCGTTGTCGGCATCGACGCGCGGGAGCTCTTCGCCCGCGGCGGCGGCATCCATTGCATCACCCAACAGCAGCCTGCTGCCTCGTAGAAAGCGCTGGACAATGACTCAAACGATCCGCAAGAGCACCCCTGCCGGCCAGCCGGGCGGGAACAACGCCGCCGGTTCATCGCACGGCATCACTGCCAAGGGCCTGAAGGGCGGGCAGCTGGGCCTCCTCGCCGTGGTGGTCCTGGGCATATCCACCATTGCACCGGCGTACACGTTGACCAGCGCCCTGGGCCCCACGATCAATGAAGCCGGGCTCCAGCTGCCGGTGATCTTCCTGATCGGCTTCATTCCCATGATCCTGGTGTCCCTCGCCTACCGGGAGCTCAACGCCGACTCCCCGGACAGCGGCACCACGTTTACCTGGGTCACCAAAGCCTTCGGGCCCTGGGTGGGGTGGATGGGCGGATGGGGGCTCCTGGCGGCCAACATCATTGTCCTGTCCAACCTGGCGGCAGTGGCTGTGGACTTCTTCTATCTCTTTCTCGCCCAGCTCACGGGTTCACCGGAGCTGGCCGAACTCGCCGCCAACAAGCCGCTGAACGTGCTGACGTGCTTCGTGTTCGTGGCCCTGGCGGTGTGGATCAGCTACCGCGGCATGCACACCACCAAGCTCGTGCAGTACGGCCTGGTGGGGTTCCAGCTGCTGGTCTTGGGCCTGTTTGTGGCCATGGCCTTCGCCAACTGGTCCACGTCTGAAACCGCCATCCCGTTCAGCTGGGAGTGGTTTGACGTCACCAAGATCGAGACGTTCGGCCAGATCGCGGCCGGCATCTCGCTCTCCATCTTTGTTTACTGGGGCTGGGATGTGTGCCTCACCGTGAACGAGGAAACCACCAACGGCAAGAAGACGGCTGGACTGGCCGGGACCTTGACCGCCGTAATCGTCCTGGGCATCTACCTCCTGATCAGCATCTCCACCATGATGTTCGCCGGCATCGGCGATACGGGCAACGGGCTCAGCAACCCCGATAACCAGGAAAATATCTTCATCGCCCTGGCTTCCCCCATCATGGGGCCGTTCGCCATCTTGATGTCCCTCGCCGTCCTCTCCAGCTCCGCGGCGTCCCTGCAGTCCACTTTTATGTCGCCGTCCCGCAGCCTGCTGGCCATGTCCCACTACGGCGCCCTGCCCAAGCCGCTCAGCCGGCTGAGCAAACGCTTCTCGACGCCGCGCACAGCCATTATTGCGGCCGGCGTCCTCTCCGCGGGTTTCTACGCGGTGATGCATGTGATCAGCGAGAACGTCCTGAATGACACCATCCTGGCGCTGGGCCTGATGATCTGCTTCTACTACGGGCTTACTGCCATCGCCTGCGCCTGGTACTTCCGGAACAGCGTTTTCAGCAGCATCCGCAACTTCGTGCTCCGGCTGCTGTGCCCGGTCCTGGGCGGCGTGGGTTTGTTTGTGGTGTTCCTGCAGACGGCCGTGGACAGCTGGGCTCCGGAGTTCGGCAGTGGCTCTGAGGTCTTCGGTGTGGGGCTGGTGTTTGTTTTGGGCATCGGCATCCTGGCGCTCGGTGCCGTCTTCATGCTGATCATGGCCCGTCTCCGGCCCGGGTTCTTCCGTGGCGAGACCATCCGCCGCGATACCCCCGCGCTGGTGGTGCCGGACTAGGCGCCGCCACCCTGGTTGCCCCTCCGCTCGCGTACAGAACGGCACCCTGACCCGGATTTCCGGGGCAGGGTGCCGTTCTTGGTTTACTGTGCTTATCTCAACGCTGGTTCACCGTTGAACGGAAGGTCACCAGAAGTGCGCTACGTCCACTACCAGCCGGGATCCGGAACCCGGTCCGTCCAGGGTGAATACCCGGAACGGGAGCCGTGCACGGACACCCAGGCCGACGTTTGTGTAGCCTTCAAAGCTGCCTGCCCAAGCTACCTGACGGAAGGTCTGGTAACCCGCCACGTTGGACAGTTCGGCTTGGTTGGCCGGGCTGTACGTAGCGCTGCCGGTTTCACTGTCGTAGGACGGCGCGGTCACAGTGACCTGGATGAACGCCCTCCCCCGCAGGGGAACCAGATTTCCGGAACCGTCCTGCGCCACGTTGTCGACGTAGCGGACGTTATAGCCGGCCACAGGGCCGTTGAGATCAACCACCATCCGGTCGAAGCAGTAGTGCTGCCCCGTCCGCACGTTGGTTACTGATGCGGCGCTCATCGCTGGATTTGATTCGGCCAGCGATCCCCATACAAGTCCGCAATAGGATGTGGTTGCCGAGGCGGGCCCCGGAGCCAGGAAACCCAATCCGACAGCCATCACGATGACCGTCAGCCACGTATGAAACTTTTTCATTGTGGGCCACCCTTCGAGTGATTGGATAGCTCAAGCGTAGGAGCCCGAAACCCGCTTAAGTAGGGTTGTGTCCGCTTCGGGGCGGAACCGTTAAATGCCCCCGGTTCCGGTCACGCCGGCGTAATTCTGGAGGCTTGGCGGCGGTAAAAGAAACCCAATTAACACCGTTTCTGGACGGAAGCGTTATGCGACATAACGACGCCGGCACGCGGCTTTTTGAGGTTGGTCCCGAACAGCATAAAGGCGCCGCCCCCTGAGCGGAGGCGGCGCCTGCAAAACGGACTGAATGCTGTCTAGCCCTCGCACTCGCGGCAGTACTTCATGCCGTTCTTTTCGCGGGCAACCTGGGAACGGTGGCGGACCAGGAAGCACGACGAGCACGTGAATTCATCCGACTGCTCGGGAACAACAATGACCGTCAGCTCTTCGTTGGAGAGGTCAGCGCCCGGAAGGTCGATGCCTTCGGCTGTGTCGTTCTCATCGACGTCGATAACTGCGGTCTGGGCAGCACCCGACCGGGAGGCCTGGAGGGCTTCCAGTGATTCTGCGGGAGACTCTTCTTCTTGCTTACGTGGAGCGTCGTAATCGGTAGCCATAGCGTGTTCACTTTCGTTGCTGCGCAGCGCCATTTCAGGCACCTCAGTGAAGCAGTTTAGGTCATTATGCCGTGACTTGGAGAATAGTGTGCTGAACCAGACAATTTGCTACCGTTCTGTGATTTCCACGGCAGAAGAGGAGTCATGCCCCGAAAGTACGGGCCGAATGTTGTGGCCGCGTTTCGTGGCAGTCCCGCGGCCGTTAACCCTTGACGCAGCGTGCACCGCGTTGCCCCTGCTGTGGCGCCCCGCGAACGTCAGTTCTAGGCTGAAAGGCAGGCAGTTCAGTCGCGACCCGAGGGAGGCACCCATGGCAGTCAAACTCAACCGCAAGGCCCTGACGCACGCGCGCGAACTCATCAAGAGCGGGAAAGTGCAACGCGACGTCCGCGATGACTGGAGTGAGCACGCGCCCTCGGCCGACGACGAAAACGCCTTCATCGACAAGCACGGCTTTGGCGACTTCGCGCAGTGGCATCTGGGACGCGACGACGAGAAATCCGACGGCACGAAAGGAAGTGTGAGCTTCCCCTTCGGCGACTTCAAGAAGGTCCACCGCTGTGCCGTGATTTCATTGGAGAGCCGGGCCGGCCAGTACGGCCACGACGACATCCGCGACGCCGCCAAGAAACTGCTGGACCTGATCGATTCGGACTGAGCAGGCGGCCGGGTGCTGCTCCCCGTCGTCGAGCGCTACCGCTACGTCTGGGCGCGCCCGTGAGTCACGCGAGCCACCTCAGTGATCGGTGTGCCCGCCCTCTTTGACCCACAGCGTGTCGCCCTCCACGCGGTCGAGCTCATCTGAGGCGAAGTAGGCATGTCCAGCGAACAGACCGGACTTATCAACCTTCACATAACCGATTCGCAGTAGCCTCTCCGCGGTGTGGTGGGGCAGCTTGGAGGTCACTGCAAATTCATCGATCACGGTACCGACAAGGCCTCCGGTTTCGGGGTCGACCTGGCCGTCCGCTGTCACGGCCTCCGGATCACCCATCTTCAGGGCCTCAACCTTTCCGATCTTCTTCCCATCCGCTGCTACCACGTGCATTCCTTCACGCACTTGCTCAATGACCGCCATGACGTTCTCCTTGCATGCAACCGCTGGATGCAAAACAGTGTAGGCCTCACCGGGACCCAGAAATAGGGGCAGACGAACGTCGCCACCCCAGATACCGGCAAAGGAACCATGACCGCAGGGAATCATCGAACGGGCTTCCGATTCCGCGGTCAAGATTCCGTGAGAATTATTCTGCATATCATCCCGCGCGGTCTGATATATTAGTCCTGTCGACCTGAAAAGCAGAGGATCGATCGTCAACTCGATGAGGAGTGGAACAGCATGCAGCAACTCGCGCACCGGCTCGAACGCCTGGGCACCGAAACCGCCTTCAGCGTCGCCCAAGCCGCTGCCGCCTGGAAGGCGAAGGGGAACAGTGTGTACCCCTTCCATCTGGGCGACATCAACATCCCAACGGCCCCCCATATTGTCGAAGCGATGAACCGGGCCATCGCCGACGGTTATACGGGCTATTGCCCAGGCCCCGGCATCCCGCAGCTGCGCGAGGCCCTCGCCGATGATCTCGGCGCCCGCCGTGGTATCACGTTCTCCCCTGACAACGTCGTCGTAATGACGGGCGGCAAGCCGGTCATCACGAAGTTCCTGCAGGCGGTCATGAACCCGGGCCAGGAAGTGCTCTACCCCAACCCCGGCTTCCCGATCTACGAATCGCAGATCGAGTACCTCGGTGGCACGGCCGTGCCGTACCGCTACCTGCCCACGAGCCAGGGCTTCGCGATCGACCTGGACCAGGTGCGCGCATCTATCACCCCGAATACCGTCGCAATCATCTACAACGACCTGCAGAACCCCATCTCGGCAGAGTCGACTGCGGCGGAGCGGGAGGCCATCGCGCAGCTCGCGCAGGAGCACGACCTCTGGGTACTCTCCGATGAGGCGTACTTCGAGACGCGCTATGAGGGTGTCTCAAGCTCGATCGCGTCGCTTCCCGGAATGGCGGAGCGCACCGTGATCCTCTACACGTTCAGCAAGAAGTTCGCCATGACCGGATCCCGCCTGGGCTGCGCCGTCGCCCCGATCGAGATCGCCAAAATTCTCAGCACCCTCAACACCAACGATGAGTCATGCACGACGCACTACGTGCAATGGGCCGGCATCGAAGCGCTCCGTGGCACACAGGAACCCGTACAGCAGATGCTCGACATCCTGCGCGTCCGCCGGGATGCCGCCTGCGAACTCGTGAACGACATCGCCGGCATGCACGTCGCCGTACCGCAGTCGACGTTCTACCTTTTCCCCGACGTCACCGAAGTGATGGAGCGCATGGGCTACACGGCAGTGGGCGAGTTCGCCTCCGCAGCCCTGTACGAAACCGGCGTCTCCTTCTGCACACGTGAGCACTTCGGCCGCCGCCAGCCCGGCGAAGAGCGGCAGTACATCCGGCTCGCCTACTCGGGCATCGACGTCGCCGATATCCGCGACGGCCTCGGCCGGCTGCGCAAGTGGATCGAGACGGCATGAGCCGGGTTGTCGTCACGGGACGTGTACCCGAAGCCGCACTCGAGAAGCTGCGCACCGAGCACGAAGTCGATGCCTGGAAGGGTCCGGAATCGATTGGCCGCGAGGAGCTCCTGCGCCGGGTAGCCGGGGCCGATGCCGTGGTGAGCCTGCTCACCGAACGCATCGACGCCGAGCTGCTCGACGCCGCCGGCCCGCAGCTCAAGGTGGTCGCGAACGTCGCTGTCGGCTATGACAACATCGACGTGCCCGCTTGCACCGAACGGGGCGTCGTCGCCACCAACACACCCGGCGTGCTCACGGAGGCCACGGCCGACATCGCGCTCGGCCTCATCCTCTCGGCGACCCGACGGCTCGGCGAGGGGGAACGGCTCATCCGCTCCGGCCAGGACTGGAAGTGGGGCATGTTCTTCCTGCTCGGCAGCAGCCTGCAGGGCAAGACCCTCGGCATAGTCGGCATGGGCGGTATCGGCCAGGCGACCGCGCGCCGGGCCAAGGCCTTCGGCATGGAGATCGTTTACCAGTCCCGCAGTGAGATCGATCCAGGGGTCGCTGCCGAGCTGGGCGCCCGGCGGGTCGATCTCGATGAGTTGCTGGCCATCTCCGACGTCGTTTCGTTGCACTGCCCGTACGGGCCTGCCACGCATCATCTGGTGGGCGCCGAGCAACTGGCGGCGATGAAGAGCTCGGCGTACCTGGTGAACACCGCGCGTGGACCGATTGTCGACGAAGCGGCGCTCGCGTCTGCGCTTCGCCAGGGGAAGATCGCGGGCGCCGGGCTCGACGTTTTTGAGAACGAGCCCAGCGTGCACCCCGGATTGCTCGGGCTCGAGAACGTGGTGCTCGTGCCGCACCTCGGCTCCGCCACCGTCGAGACCCGTACCGCGATGGCGATGCTCGCCGCCGACAACACCCTGGCCGTGCTCAGCGACGAACGACCGCCCGCGCCGATCAATTAGTGGCAACAGGCGCACGTTGCGGTCAAGCGACGCGTGTGCCGGGCCTTGCCGGGCCCGCCGCCGGTCCTCCAACGTGCAGTTCGCCAGTTACATGACCAACACCGAATCGAGTACGAGCCCCGTCCCGAAGGACGGGGCTCGTACACGTTAAAAACCCCTCCGTTCGGGGCAAACTTCCCGGAACGGAGGGGTTTCTGGAGCCTCCTGTCGGATTCGAACCGACGACCCCCGCTTTACAAGAGCGGTGCTCTGGCCAACTGAGCTAAGGAGGCGTGCCCTGACGGGCCTCGCCTGAACGGCGCTAGATAAGGTTAGCCCAAGTCCGCCCGCTGGTAAAAACTGCGGACCTGGATAAGGTTCCACGGAAAAGCCCGGCCCCGGAACGAATCCAGGACCGGGCCTTCCGAAGGCAACCAGGCGGGTTATGCCTTAGCGTCGATCGCTGCCTGCAGGAAGTCCGGGAAAGGTGTCTGGGCGCTGTCACCCTTGCCCCACTGCTTGCCGTCCACGAATACGGTGGGCGTGCCAGTGATGCCGATGGCCGCGGCTTCCTTGGTGGTGAACTTCACGTAGGGCCGGTAGGTTTTGTCGTCCACGCAGGAGTCGATGTTGACGCCCATGTCCGAGGCCATCTTCTTCAGATCATTGTCAGAAATGCCCGCGCCGCCTTCTGCCGGCTGGTTGTCGAACAGCGAGTCAACAAACTCCTTGTACTTCTCCGGTGACTCGTTCACGACGCACGCCGCAGCGTTGGCTGCCCGCGAGGAGTAGTTCGTCGAAGACCTGTTATCCAGGAAGCCGAGCGCGCGGTATTCCACCGTAATCTTGCCCTCGTTGCGCAGGGCAGTCAGCTGCTCGTCATAGCGCGCCTCGAAGTCTTTACAGACCGGGCAGATGAAATCGACGTACAGGACAACCTTGACGGGCTTTCCGGGCTCGGCCTCGGCGCCCGGGGCAACTACTTCCGCCGGAGCAGTCTCCGGCGGTTCGCCCACGGAGGCGGCGTCAACCGTGGCGGGATCCAGCTTGGCCACTTCTGTGTTGGCCAGCAGGGTGATGCCGCCGTGCACGTTGCCGTTTGCCGGCGTCGGCCCCTGGTCCGCGATCGGCGCGCTATCCCGCATGGAGGTGGTCACCACGAGTGCCACAACCGCCAGGATGGCAACCACTGCCACCACAATGCCCCAGCCGATCAGCAGCTTGTTTCGTTTGTCCTTCTTAAGCTGCGCTTCACGGATCAGGCGCGCCTTCTCGCGGGCCTCCGCTGTTCGCTCAGCCTTGGACTTACGTACTTCATTTGCGGGGCTCATGTGTTCCTTGGGTCGATCGACGTGGGGGGACCACTCAGTGGCAACTCCATCATTTTAGGGGAGAAACCTGGGAGCTTGCGCTTTCAACTATTCCTCCCCTTGACCAACGGACGAATAGCACGGAAGATTCCGCCCCGTTAGGGTGGGCCTAAAGGCACAAGCAACCCCAGGGGGCCGCAATGCAAACACCCGTCCAGGAAAAACCTACCGCCGCGACTGACTCCGGCCCTGCCGGACACGGCCACGATGACAGCGCAAAATACGACTTCATGGTGGTGTCCAACAGGCTGCCAGTAGACCGTTGCGCTGCAGGTGAAAGCGGCGACGACGGCTCCGGCTGGCGGCGCTCACCGGGCGGCCTCGTGACCGCCCTGGCGCCGATGATGACCAAGACCGACGGCGCGTGGGTGGGCTGGCACGGCGCCCCGGATGAGACAGTCAGTCCGTTCAGCCACGACGGGATGGACCTGGTCCCCGTCCAGCTCAGCACCGACGATGTTGAGCTGTATTACGAAGGCTTCTCCAACGCCACGCTCTGGCCGCTCTACCACGATGTCATCGCTCCCCCGGAGTTCCACCGGACCTGGTGGGACGCCTACCGCAGGGTGAACAGAAGGTTCGCGGACGCCGTCGTTCGCCATGCCGATCAAGGCGCAACCGTCTGGATCCAGGACTACCAGCTGCAGCTGGTGCCACGGATGGTGCGCGAGGCCCGGCCTGACCTGCGCATCGGGTTTTTCAACCACATCCCGTTCCCTCCGCCGGAGATTTTCGCCCAGCTGCCGTGGCGGCAGGCCATCATCGACGGCCTCATGGGCGCAGACCTGGTGGGCTTCCAGCGCCCCAGCGATGCCGGCAACTTCATGCGCTCGGCGCGGCGGTTCCTTGGCGCCAGCGTCAAGCAGCAGCAGGTGCACGTCAAGGGACACGACGGCGAAATCACGCACATCGCCAGGGCCCAGGCCTTCCCCATCTCCATCGATGTGGCACAGATCAGCGAACTGGCCAACAAGCCGGAGATCATCGAACGTGCCCGCCAGATCCGCCAGGACCTGGGCAACCCCAAAACCATCCTCCTGGGTGTCGACCGGCTTGATTACACCAAGGGCATCCGCCACCGTCTCAAGGCGTTCGAGGAACTCCTGAACGAAGGCAAACTGACCGTCGGGGACGCCACCCTCATCCAAGTGGCCAGCCCCAGCCGTGAGCGGGTGGAACAGTACCGGCTCCTGCGCGAGGAGATCGAAGGCACCGTGGGCCACATCAACGGCACCTACGACACCATCCAGAACACCGCCGTGCGCTACCTGCACCACAGCTACCCGGTGGAGGAGATGGTGGCTCTGTACCTTGCCGCAGACGTCATGCTGGTTACGGCCCTGCGGGACGGCATGAACCTGGTCGCGAAGGAGTACGTGACGGCCCGAACCCAGAACGACGGCGCGCTGGTCCTCAGCGAGTTTGCCGGTGCAGCTGACCAGCTGAAGCAGGCACTCCTGATGAATCCGCACGACATCGACGGCTTGAAGGACACCATCATGCGGGCCGTCAACATGAACCCCAAGGACTCCGCCCGCCGGATGCGGTCCATGCGCAAGCAGATCCTCGAACACGATGTGGACCACTGGTCCGCTGACTTCCTGCAGGCCCTCAACGAAAAGGTGGTCCGAGATGACTCCTGATGCCCGCCCCGCCAAGAGCCCGCTGACTCTCTCCCCGGAACTCCGGGACGCCCTCCGGCGCATCGCCCAGACGGAGCACCTGCTTGTGGCCATGGATTTCGACGGCACCATCTCACCGCTGGTGGACCATGCCGGCGACGCCCGCCCGCTCCCCCGCTCCGCCACCGCGTTTGCCGGGCTCGCCGCCCTGCCGCGCACGACGACGGCACTCATCTCAGGACGCGCCCTCGCCAGCCTGCGGGCGGTGGCTTCGCCTCCGGTAGACACGCTCCTGATCGGCAGCCACGGCGCCGAAGCCTGGCTTGGCCCGGGATCCGCAGAGCTGACCCTGGACGAGGACCAGCGTGCGCTGTTAGCTGAAGTGCGGGGCATCCTGGAAGAAATCGTCGAGCAGGCCCCGGGCACCCTCCTGGAGGACAAGCCCGCCGGTGTCGTCCTGCACACCCGCCTCGCCACTCCCGATGTGGCGGCGGACGCGGTGGCGGCCGCCCGCGCCGTTCTGCAGGACCGCCACGGTGTGTTCCTCAAGAATGGCAAGCAGGTGCTCGAAACCTCCGTGGTTAATGCCTCGAAGGGTGAGGGCGTCACCTTCCTCCGGCAGATCACCGGGGCAACGGCCGTCCTGTTCGCCGGGGACGACACCACGGACGAGGACGCCTTGGCCCGGCTCGAATCCGGCGACGTTGGCGTGAAGGTGGGGCTCGACTTCACGCAGGCGCAGTTCAGGGTGGAAGCCCCCGTGCACGTGGCCGAGTTGCTGGAGACCCTGCTGCAGGAGCGAAGTTTGGCAGTGGCTGAAGAGGAACCTGAAAACTTCGGCGGACACGGCCAGTAGCCAACCTCACATGTGACCTCCGTAACATTTAGTCCAATTCACCTTTGATCTGACATACTCTTGCTTGTGATGTGGCGCACAAGAACCGTGCGGCATCATTTGATACTCCTCGGCCTCGGCCGGGGAGTACATCATGCAGTACATAACTGAATTACATGAACCATTCACAACGGATCGTCCGGCACGTACCTGCCGGTGAAGGGATTGATAACTGTGGCTACAGTTACTTTTGATAACGCTACGCGTCTGTACCCGGGCACAGAAAAGCCCGCCGTCGATAAGCTCAACATCGACATCGCCGATGGCGAATTCCTGGTCCTCGTTGGACCCTCCGGTTGCGGCAAGTCCACCTCGCTGCGCATGCTCGCAGGCCTTGAGGATGTCAACGCCGGCCGTATCCTCATTGGCGACCGCGATGTCACCGACGTTCCGCCGAAGGACCGCGACATCGCCATGGTTTTCCAGAACTACGCGCTGTACCCGCACATGACGGTTGCAGACAACATGGGCTTCGCACTGAAGATCGCCGGCGTCAGCAAGGAAGAGCGTGCCGAGCGTGTCCGCGAAGCAGCCAAGCTTCTCGACCTCGAGCCGTACCTGGACCGCAAGCCGAAGGCACTCTCCGGCGGCCAGCGCCAGCGTGTTGCCATGGGCCGCGCCATCGTGCGTAACCCGCAGGTCTTCCTCATGGATGAGCCGCTTTCCAACCTGGATGCCAAGCTCCGTGTCCAGACGCGTACGCAGATCGCATCCCTGACCCGCCGCCTGGGCGTTACCACCGTCTACGTGACCCACGACCAGGTCGAGGCCATGACCATGGGTGACCGCGTGGCTGTGCTGAAGGACGGCCTGCTGATGCAGGTTGACACCCCGCGCAACCTCTACGACAAGCCCAAGAACGTCTTCGTCGCCGGCTTCATCGGCTCCCCCGCCATGAACCTGCTGGAACTGCCCGTCGTCGACGGCGGCGTCCAGTTCGGCGGGACGGTTTACCCGGTTCCCCGCAACATCCTCGAAGAGGCCCACGGCGCCACTGTCACGCTCGGTTCACGCCCGGAGGACCTCGAGCAGGTCGCCGCAGGTGAAGGCCTCAAGGTTGAAGTTGACGTCGTTGAAGAGCTCGGCGCCGACGCATACGTCTACGGCCACACCTCGCTCGACGGCAAGGACCACGACATCGTGGCACGCGTCGACGGTCGCCGTCCCCCGATGAAGGGCGAGGCCATCTACGTCCGCCCGCAGTCGGGCCACGTGCACCTCTTCGACACCAAAACCGGTCTGCGCCTGGGCGACTAATCCCACCAGCGCACTAACCAACCGACGGCGGCCCTCCTATTGGACGGGCCGCCGTCGGCGTTAAGTCCGATGTTTAGGCCAGCTGCCCCCACGTACGGAAGAATTGACCCATGACCGAGGAAAACAGCGCCCAGTGGCACGACGAACCCACCGACTACGCGCAGATCGGCAAACTGCCACGGTTTGAGGCGGCAAGCGCCAATGACAGCAAGCTCGCCGCGGTCTCCAGCTCGCTGAACATCACGGCCGCCGCCGCCGATCCGGAACTCCTGGACCTCCCTTGGCATATCGCACTTGAGGACTGGCCTGCCGAAAACCTTGCGGCGCTCCCCCGAGGTATTTCCCGGCACATCGTGCGCTTTGCCCACCTGGGCGGCTCTGTCATCGCCATCAAGGAAACCTCCGAGCATGTTGCCCGCCACGAGTACCACATGCTGCGAAAGCTCGCCCGGCTGGATGTACCCTGCGTGGAACCCGTGGCCGTGATCACCGGCCGGACCACGCTCGACGGCCGGCCCCTGAACCCGGTCCTGGTCACCCGCCACCTGAAGTTCTCCATGCCGTACCGCGCGCTGTTCTCCCAGATGCTGCGCAAGGACACGCTCACCCGCCTCATTGATGCCCAGGCCCTCCTGATGGTGCGCCTGCACCTGATCGGCTTCTACTGGGGCGATGTCTCCCTCTCCAACACCCTCTTCCGCCGGGACGCCGGCGCGTTCGCGGCGTATCTTGTGGACGCCGAGACCGGCGAGCTGTACCCGGACCTGTCCACTGGCCAGCGTGAATATGACCTGGAGATCGCGCGGGTAAACATCGCCGGCGAGCTGATGGACCTCCTGGACGGCGGCCTGATCGAAGACAAGGTGGACCCCGTTGCCACCAGTGAACTGATCATGGACAGCTACCGTCGCCTTTGGACCGAGCTGACGGAAAAGGAATCCTTCGAACTCGGCGAACGCTGGCGCGTTGGGGCCCGCATCCGCCGCCTCAACGAGCTGGGCTTCGACGTCGAAGAGTATGCGATCAAAACCACGCAGAACGGTTCCACCATCCAGCTGCAGCCCAAAGTGGTGGACGCCGGCCACCACATGCGCCGGCTGCTGCGCCTCACCGGGCTGGACGCCCAGGAGAACCAGGCACGCCGCCTCCTCAACGACATGGATTCCTTCCGGGCGGACAACAACCCGGAGATGGACGAGGAATACAGCGCCCACCTCTGGGTCAGCCAGGTCTTCGAGCCAATCGTCCGTTCCATCCCGCGGGACCTCTCCCGCAAGCTCGAACCCGCCGAAGCGGTCCATGAGGTCTTGGAACACCGCTGGTACATGTCTGAGAAGCAGGAACGGCACATCCCGCTTGCCGAAGCAGTACAGTCCTACATCGACTCCATCCTGCGGCACCGTCGGGACGAGGCAGCCATCATGTTGAACCCGGACACAGCAATGCTGAAGATCCTCGAACTGGAGACTGAGGAGTCCCGGTACGGTGCCGATGAAACAATCGACGAGTACCCGGACGTCGACGACTGACCCTGCTAAGGGCCGTGGGCGCATTAGCACGGCTGTGTTAAATCAACCCCAACCAGGTAGCAGTACATGTCGCTATGCGGCGCCATAACGACACTTACTGCTACTTGGATGGGGCAGCGGCGGGGCCTAGATTGCTTTGCCCGGGTTAAGGACGCCGGCCGGATCAAAGAGCTTTTTGATTTTGCGCTGCAGTTCCCTGACGGGTTCCGGCTGCTCCAGTCCGAGCCAGCGCAGCTTGTACTGCCCGATGCCGTGTTCTCCGGTGATGGTGCCGCCCATCTCCAGCGCGGCGTTGATCGAGGCATCCAAAGCCAGGTTCAGGCGCTCCATGGCGCCTTCATCCACGGCGTTGTCCAGCCGGTCCACCCAGAACGTCGGATGGAGGTTGCCGTCCCCGGCGTGTGCCACCACCTTGAGGCTGACCGCGTGGGCAGCGGCCATCGCCTCCAGTGCGGCCACGTAATCCACCAGGCGTGAGCGGGGCACGGCAACGTCCTCACCCACGCGGTATTCGTCATCCACTTCGACGCCACGGCTGTGGCGGCGCAGCTCCACCAGCTGCTCGGCCTCGGCGCTGGATTCAGTGGTGACCAGCGCACCTCCGGCCGCCAGCACCCTACGGACCACCTCGGCCTCCGCCGCAGCACCGAAGCCATCAGTCTGGATCAGCAGCAGGGCCCGTCCGCGCGTGGTCAGATCAGAGCCGTGAATGCTGTCCAGCTGGGCCAGCGTGCCGCCGTCGAGCAGTTCCATGATGGCCGGCTGGACACGGGCCCTGCCCACGGCCAGGACGCCGGCCGCGGCAAGCCTGAAGTCCGGATAGAACGCCGCGATGGTGTGCACGTCACGCGGGAGGTACTTCAGCCGGACCGTTATGCCTACCACGATGCCCAACGTCCCCTCGGACCCAACGAACAGCCCGGTGAGGTCATACCCGGCGACGCCCTTGAACGTCTGGTGTCCGGTGTGGATGACTGATCCGTCAGCGAGCACTACGTCCAGTGCCAGGACTGAGTCGCGCGTGACGCCGTACTTCGCGCACCGCAGGCCACCGGCATTCGTGGCGATATTGCCGCCGATTGTCGAGGAGCGGAAGCTCGCCGGATCAGGCGCGTACATCAGCCCGTGGACGGCCGCCGCCTCGTTCAGGACGGCGTTGATCACACCGGGTTCGACGACGGCGGTCTCGTCGTCGGGGTTAAGGTCCAGGATGCGGTCCATCCGTTCCAGGGAGAGGATGACCGAATTCCGGCTGGCGTGCGCGCCGCCGGAGACCCCGGTCCCTGCCCCGCGTGCCACCAGTGCAATCCCGCGGTTGGAACAGCACCTTACTGCGGCCTGGACATCCGCCACGGATTCGGCGAAAACCACCGCCAACGGCAAGTGGAAGTCCAGCACCGGGGCCTGATCCACGGCGTACCGGGCGAGCGTGGCTTCCTCGGCACTGACCTGGCCGGGCCCGAGTGCCTTTTCAAGTTCCTTCACGATGCTGACCACGCAGCCTCCAGTCCCGTCGTCGCCGTTTCCTCCAGTCTAGGGCGGGCACCAATACCGCAGCCGCGTCATATTTCGTCGGTACTGCAAGCGTTTCCACAGGTCAGGCTCACTTGGGCGCATTTGGCCCCCATTGCCTGTTTCACAGTCACTGGAAGCGTTTCCATTCCTGGACCCGCCCAACTAGGCTGACTCCCATGTCTGTTGATTCCGTGATCACTGCCCCCGCGCCGCTGGCTGGTCCGCTGACCCTCATCCACGACGCCGACAAGACCCCGGGCTGGTGGCGATCGGCCGTCATCTACCAGGTGTATCCCCGGTCCTTCCGCGACCTGAACGGGGACGGCATCGGCGACATCGCCGGAATCACCGCGGAGCTGCCGCAGCTTGCCGAACTGGGGGTGGACGCCGTCTGGCTCTCCCCCTTCTACCGGTCACCGCAGCGGGACGCCGGTTACGATGTCAGCGACTACTGCGACGTTGACCCGATCTTCGGCACCCTGGGCGATTTTGACATCATGATGGCCGAGGCCAACCGCTTGAGCCTGCGGGTCATTGTGGACCTGGTACCCAACCACTGCTCGGACCAGCACACCGCGTTCCAGGCTGCCCTGGCCGCACCCGCCGGAAGCTCCGAGCGGGACATGTTCATTTTCCGCGACGGCAACGGACCTGACGGGCACGAACCTCCCAACAACTGGCAGTCCCACTTTGGCGGACCTGCGTGGACGCGTGTCATCGGCTCGGACGGCCAGCCTGAGCAGTGGTACCTGCACCTCTTCGATTCGTCCCAGCCTGACTTCAACTGGGACAACCCCGCCGTCCATGCCGAGTTTGAACGGGTACTCCGATTCTGGCTGGACCGCGGCGTCTCCGGCTTCCGTGTGGATGTCGCCCACGCACTGGTCAAGGCTCCGGGGCTTCCGGCTTGGGGCGGCAGGGCCGACGGCGGCAGCTCGGACGGCTTCCCGGGTCACGAAGCCCCCATGTTTGGTCAGCCGGCCATCCACGACATCTACCGTGCCTGGCGCCTGATCCTGGACGAATACGGTCCGGACAGGATTCTGTGCGCCGAAGCAAGCGTCGACCTCCCCCGCCTTGCCCATTGGGTGAGGTCAGACGAGATGCACCAGGCCTTCAACTTCCCGTACCTGCACGCCGGCCTTGACGTGTACCGGCTGAGGTCCGTCATCACCGACTCCCTGACAGTGCTGGACGCCGTAGGTGCCCCGAGCACTTGGGTGCTGTCCAACCACGACGTCGTTCGGCACGCGAGCCGATTCGGCTACAACGGCCACGGCCCTCGGGACGGCGACGGTATCGGCCCCGCGGATCCGCAGCCGGACACTGCTCTTGGCCGACGGCGGGCTGCCGCAGCTTCACTCTTTATGCTTGCCCTGCCCGGTGCGGCCTACCTCTACCAGGGCGAAGAGCTCGGTCTGCCGGACGGGATCGACATCCCCGAGGGTATGAGGCAGGATCCCACCTTCGCGAGGACCGGCGGCGAACGCCTGGGGCGCGATGGCTGCCGGATTCCACTGCCCTGGAAGGCGTCGGAGCGCCATTTGGGCTTCGGCTCCGGAGAGCAGCCATGGCTCCCATTGCCGTCCGGGTTCACCGAGCTGGCGCGTGACGTCCAGGCTGCATCGCCGTCGTCGCACCTGAACCTGTACCGCCGCACTCTGGCGCTCCGGCGGGAGGTTGGCCTGGGCCGCGGTTCCCTCGCGTGGGCGGATGAATGGTGCACGGGGTCATCGCTCGGCTACGTTAACGGCACTACGCTGGTGCTTATGAACCTGAACCATGAGCCCCTCGAAATGCCCGAGGGCGACGTACTCCTCCGCAGCGCGGACCCGGAGTCCGGCCACTTCCTCGCCTCAGGTGAGACCGTCTGGCTGCAGTTGGTAGCTGGCGACGCGGAGTAGTCCGGATGGCAGGCATCAAGGACGTTGCCGACCGTGCCGGCCTTTCCATTGCCACGGTGTCGCGAGCACTCAGCGGAAAAGCCAACGTTTCGGCGAAGAGCCGAAAGCTCGCGAAAGCAGCCGCCGAAGAGCTCGGTTTTGTGCCGTCCTACCACGCCTCAAGCCTGGCGTCGGGACGCAACCACAATGTTGGCCTGGTGATGCCATCAGTGCACCGGTGGTACTTTTCATCAGTGCTGGAGGGCGTCTCTGCCACGCTGCTTGATGCCGGCTACGACCTCACCCTGTACAACGTGGGCGACCACCCGGCGCGGCGCCAAAGTGTCCTGAACGATTTCCTGCTGCGCAAACGCCTCGATGCGGTGATCGCCGTTGCCTTAGTGCTGACCGACGACGAGATACAGCAGCTCCTGGCCATCCACCGCCCCATCGTGGGCATCGGCGGGGCGCTGGCCGGTGCATCCACCATCCGCATCAATGATTCGGAGCTATCCCGCAAGGCTACTAACCACCTGATCCAGCTGGGCCACACGCGCATAGCCCATCTGACCGGCGATCCCGCGCGAAATCAGGACTTCAAGCTGCCGGGGATCCGACAGGCCGGATTCGAGGCGGCCATGAAAGCCGCAGGCTTGCCTGTCCGGCCGGAATGGCAGATCTCAGCGGACTTCACCATCGGGGGCGCGTACACGAGTGCACGCAAGCTGCTGGGAATGGGGACTGAACGTCCTACGGCGGTCTTCGCAGCCTCCGACGAGATGGCTATCGGTACCATTCTCGCCGCCCGCGACTTCGGGCTGCGGGTGCCGCATGACCTGTCCGTCATCGGCATGGATGGCCACGAACTGGGCGACGTCTTTGGGCTGACCACCATCAACCAGGACGCCCGCGGCCAAGGTGCCCTCGCCGCGCGGCTCCTGCTGGAAACTCTTGGGACAAATCCAGGTGATCCCCGCTCCGCTACGCCCGCCCTTTCCGGCGCCGCAACTGACCGGGAGTACCCGACAGAGCTAATTATCCGGACGAGCACGGCAGTGCCGCCAGGCTAGAGCGCCTCCGTCTTCGTTTCATCCGGGCTGCCACCCATAAAGCGCACATACCGCTCCAGGACTATGGGCCAACCCGCGGCGTACTCTGCCCGCGCGGCTGCAGGATCCTCAGCACCCTCCCAGCCGTCGTGGATCAGCCGGACCTCTGTCCCCTCCGCTACAGCCCGGAAGGCTACGCGCAGCTCTGTTGACCACAACGCTGTCGAACCCGGGTGCCAGGTGGCATGGAAGGACAGCGGCGGCTGCCAGTCGTCGATAGTCCCCCAGATGGACGTCCGGCCATCGTCAGCGGTTTCCAGGACCAGGTTCTCTTCAAACTCCACGTAGGAGCCGGCTCCATAAACACCATGGGACTCCAGCGGCCACCAAAGGTGGGTATGGTCGGTGAACCCGGCGAAGGCCTGGGCCACATGACCGGGTACGGTCACCGTCAGGATCAAAGGGTCCAGAGCGCCCGGAGCGTCCCCCGGTTCCGGAGTGGAGCCACCTGCGTGGCTGAAGAGGTTATCCATGGACAGCAACTTTACCCGTGGAGCACCAGTCGCTCCGAAGACTGAAGCCAATCCTGGGCATCTTCACACCCCGGGCGCTCTCTCACTTGTTGCGGGTCTTACCCGGACGCTCTCTCACTTGATGCAGGTTCCCTCTACGTCAGGCTGGTTGTGAGTCAGTCAGTGATTGAAGGGAACAGGAGCAGCCATGACTGTTGGTCCGCGAGGTATTAGCCGCGATGAGATTCGGGAATTGGTACATGAGTATTACGTGCAGCCGTATGGGACGAGGAAGGAATGGCTTGCCTCTCAGCCAGTGACTGAATGGACGTTCCGGCGGTGGCGGAAGATGGTGCAAGAGGGTGATCTCGACCGGAATCTGATTCCACGAGAGCATGGGGGTATGGCCCGCACGAATGGCGAGTGGTCCGCGTTTTAGAAAGCGCGCGCCAAGGAGATCGCTGAACACCAGTCCGAAGTCGAACAGCTCAAGGGCCGTATCCGTGAACTTGAAGGCACGAATACTGCTCTGGGAAAAGCTATCGGGCTCTTGCACGAGTTGAACGTGCCAGAGCCCGATACGGCCCGGACGAAAGATCCGAAAGGTTCATCGAAGCCGAGAACCTCCTCGTCCGGGAGCTGACAAAGCTCACCGGCTCGCAGCGGCAAGCCCTCGAGTGCGCCGGCGTGTCGCGCTCGACCTGGCACTACCGGCAGAACCCCCGCGAACGCGTGCAGGACCCGCTCGCCCAGTCTGAGCGGGCCTATGAATCGCGGATCAGCACCGGGGATCGCGACCGGATCTGCGAATACATTCTGGACGGCTGGGCCAACCAGGTCTCGGTTGACCATTCCTACGCGGCCGCGTGGGACAAGGGGGTGGTCCTCGCTTCCCGCCGGACCTGGTGGCGGGTCGCGGCCCAGATCGAGGACCAGATGCTGCGCCCCACGATCCCTACCAGGAGCCGGAACAACCGGCCCCCACGGGAGAAACCGGTTGTGATGGCGACCGGACCGGGCCAGGTCTGGTCCTGGGACATCACCGATCTGTATTCACCCTGGCGGGGAAAGCCGTTCAAAGCCTACTCAGTCCTTGATATCTACTCCCGCCATATGGTTGCCTGGCGGGTCGAAGACCGAGAAGCCGACCACCTCGCGGTGGAGATGTTCGAACCGCTATCGCCCGGCACGGCGCCCCGCGCATCGTCCACGCCGACTCCGGGCCGGCGATGAGATCAAACCTGCTCCGCGACACTCTCACCAGCCACGGCATCGAACTCTCCCACAACCGGCCCTACGTCTCGAACGACAACCCCTTCTCAGAGTCCGGGTTCCGGACCATGAAGTACAGGCCAGGCTACCCCCGCGTTTTCAAAGAACTCGAGACCGCCCGGGCCTACCTCGCCGACTACGTGCCCTGGTACAACACCCAACACAAACACTCAGGCATTGCACTTTTCTCGCCCGCCGAAGTCCACGAGGCTCCTGGAAAGAAACCTGGCAAAAACGCGACCACGCACTCCAGCGCTACTACGACAAAAACCCCGAACGATTCCACCAGCGCCCCATCACACCAGCCCCCGCCAGCCACACAGGAATCAACCTCCCGGCAACAAAAACACCCACACAGCAAACCCAATGACTCCACACAGCTTGACAACCTTCGGTTTTACCCTGACGCTCTCTCACTTGATACAGGTTTCTCGGTGATGCTCTCTCATTTGTTGCGGGTTTTGCCGGGATGCTCTCTCGCTTTTGTGCCGTCCGGACAGGGTACGACGGCGGTGCGGTGGGGGTGCCCCTGGTCGGGTTCCGCGGGGTGGGAGAGGGTCGCGCGGAAGGCTGCAGGGTGTGGGAGAGGGTCGCGCGGAAGGGTGCAGGATGTGGGAGAGGGCCGCCCGGAAGGCTGCAGGGGGTGCGAGAGGGTCGCGCGGAAGGCTGCAGGGTGTGGGAGAGGGTCGCGCGGAAGGCTGCAGGGTGTGGGAGAGGGTCGGGCGGAAGGCTGCAGGGTGTGGGTGGGGGTTGCGTGAAAAGGTGCAGGTGATGGGTGGTGGGTTAAATGGGTCAGGCCCCGACGTGTTTGTCGGGGCCTGAGCCTAATTTATGTCCGGCGGTGACCTACTCTCCCACACCCTCCCGGGTGCAGTACCATCGGCGCTGTGGGTCTTAGCTTCCGGGTTCGGAATGGGACCGGGCGTTTCCCCCACGCTATGACCGCCGTAACCCTGTTACCCGTCACACGCCGCCAGGGGGCGGGTGTGTGGGAAGTCTGTGGTTACAACATGTTCCTGTTAGGGAACTGTGGTGTTGTTATTTAGTTGTGTTCCGCAAGCAACGTTTGGTTTGTTGTTTGGGAACCACATAGTGGACGCAAGCAGTCTTGTTTCTTTTTACCCTTTTCGTGGTGTGAACGTCTTTTGAATGCCGTTCACGAAAGGGGTGTGTGGTGTAAGTTATCGGCCTATTAGTACCGGTCAGCTTCACGAGTCGTTAGTCCTCGCTTCCACATCCGGCCTATCAACCCAGTGGTCTGGCTGGGGGCCTCTCACACACAAGGTGTATGGAAATCTCATCTCGAAGCGAGCTTCCCGCTTAGATGCTTTCAGCGGTTATCCCATCCGAACGTAGCTAATCAGCGGTGCACTTGGCAGTACAACTGACACACCAGAGGTTCGTCCGTCCCGGTCCTCTCGTACTAAGGACAGCCCTTCTCAAATTTCCTGCGCGCGCAGCGGATAGGGACCGAACTGTCTCACGACGTTCTAAACCCAGCTCGCGTACCGCTTTAATGGGCGAACAGCCCAACCCTTGGGACCTACTCCAGCCCCAGGATGCGACGAGCCGACATCGAGGTGCCAAACCATGCCGTCGATATGGACTCTTGGGCAAGATCAGCCTGTTATCCCCGAGGTACCTTTTATCCGTTGAGCGACGGCCATTCCACAATGTACCGCCGGATCACTAGTCCCGACTTTCGTCCCTGCTCGAGATGTCTCTCTCACAGTCAAGCTCCCTTGTGCACTTACACTCGACACCTGATTGCCAACCAGGCTGAGGGAACCTTTGGGCGCCTCCGTTACTTTTTAGGAGGCAACCGCCCCAGTTAAACTACCCATCAGGCACTGTCCCTGACCCGGATTACGGGCCGAAGTTAGATGTCCAAAGTGACCAGAGTGGTATTTCAACGATGACTCCACCCGAACTGGCGTCCGGGCTTCAACGTCTCCCACCTATCCTACACAAGCCACTCCGAACACCAATACCAAACTATAGTAAAGGTCTCGGGGTCTTTCCGTCCTGCTGCGCGTAACGAGCATCTTTACTCGTACTGCAATTTCGCCGAGTTTATGGTTGAGACAGCGGGGAAGTCGTTACTCCATTCGTGCAGGTCGGAACTTACCCGACAAGGAATTTCGCTACCTTAGGATGGTTATAGTTACCACCGCCGTTTACTGGGGCTTAAATTCTCAGCTTCGCCTTGCGGCTAACCGGTCCTCTTAACCTTCCAGCACCGGGCAGGAGTCAGTCCGTATACATCGTCTTGCGACTTCGCACGGACCTGTGTTTTTAGTAAACAGTCGCTTCCCCCTGGTCTCTGCGGCCCCGATCCCCTCCCACCAGCAAGTGGTGTTCAAGGTTGGGGCCCCCCTTCTCCCGAAGTTACGGGGGCATTTTGCCGAGTTCCTTAACCATAATTCTCTCGATCGCCTTAGTATTCTCTACCTGATCACCTGTGTCGGTTTGGGGTACGGGCGGCTAAAACCTCGCGTCGATGCTTTTCTCGGCAGCATAGGATCACCAAATCCCCCCAAACGGGGGTCCCATCAGATCTCAGGCATCATGAACAGCGGATTTGCCTACCGTTCGCCCTACATCCTTAGACCGGGACAACCATCGCCCGGCTTGGCTACCTTCCTGCGTCACACCTGTTAATACGCTTGCCTCCCAGGATCAGGTCCTGCGCTCCACCAAAACCCTCACACCACAAGGGTGATCGGGCAGGTCTCGGGCAGTTAGTATCCCCTGTTCAGCATGGGCGGTTTTTCGCCGGTACGGGAATATCAACCCGTTGTCCATCGACTACGCCTGTCGGCCTCGCCTTAGGTCCCGACTTACCCAGGGCAGATTAGCTTGACCCTGGAACCCTTGATCATTCGGCGGACGGGTTTCTCACCCGTCTTTCGCTACTCATGCCTGCATTCTCACTCGTGTAGGCTCCACCGCTGGTTTACACCGCGACTTCACTGCCCACACGACGCTCCCCTACCCATCCAGACGCCTGAACCACAAGGGCTTAGCTAATATCTGAATGCCACAACTTCGGCGGTGTACTTGAGCCCCGCTACATTGTCGGCGCGGAATCACTTGACCAGTGAGCTATTACGCACTCTTTTAAGGATGGCTGCTTCTAAGCCAACCTCCTGGTTGTCTTCGCAACTCCACATCCTTTCCCACTTAGCACACGCTTAGGGGCCTTAGTTGGTGGTCTGGGCTGTTTCCCTCTCGACTATGAAGCTTATCCCCCACAGTCTCACTGCTGCGCTCTCACTTACCGGCATTCGGAGTTTGGCTGACGTCAGTAACCTTGTAGGGCCCATTAGCCATCCAGTAGCTCTACCTCCGGTAAGAAACACGCAACGCTGCACCTAAATGCATTTCGGGGAGAACCAGCTATCACGAAGTTTGATTGGCCTTTCACCCCTACCCACAGCTCATCCCCTCCATTTTCAACTGAAGTGGGTTCGGTCCTCCACGACGTCTTACCGTCGCTTCAACCTGGCCATGGGTAGATCACTTCGCTTCGGGTCTAGATCACGCCACTGCAACGCCCTATTCAGACTCGCTTTCGCTACGGCTTCCCCACACGGGTTAACCTCGCGACGTAACACTAACTCGCAGGCTCATTCTTCAAAAGGCACGCCGTCACAACTACTATGCACACAAGGTGCGGCTGCTCCGACGGATTGTAAGCACACGGTTTCAGGTACTGTTTCACTCCCCTCCCGGGGTACTTTTCACCTTTCCCTCACGGTACTGGTCCGCTATCGGTCATTAGGGAGTATTTAGGCTTATCAGGTGGTCCTGACAGATTCACACGGGATTTCTCGGGCCCCGTGCTACTTGGGATACTCTCCAGGCGGCACTCAACATTTCGGTTACGGGGCTCACACCCTCTACGGCCGGCCTTTCAAGACCGTTCACCTATGCCAGCACATCACACCCCACTGTCCCGGCAGAGACAGTACGGAAAGTCCCACAACCCCGACCATGCAACGCCCGCCGGCTATCACACATGGAACGGTTTAGCCTGATCCGCGTTCGCTCGCCACTACTGACGGAATCACTATTGTTTTCTCTTCCTGCGGGTACTGAGATGTTTCACTTCCCCGCGTTCCCTCCACGCACCCTATGTGTTCAGATGCGGGTCACCAGGCAACTCGCGCCCCTGGCGGGGTTTCCCCATTCGGACACCCTGGGATCACAGTCCGGTTATCGACTCCCCCAGGCTTATCGCAGATTCCTACGTCCTTCTTCGGCTCCTAATGCCAAGGCATCCACCGTGTGCTCTTAAAAACTTGACCACAAAAGATCAAGGAGTAATTTTCGAGAGAACCACAGAAACCGCTCCACACACCAAAAAGGCATGCGAACCAGATCCAGGTTCATATTCTTGGAAATTGCTTCTTATAAAAGATGCTCGCGTCCACTATGTAGTTCTCAAACAACAACCCCAAACCACACACCCCACACACAACCCCAAAGGGCCAACGCATGCGATCGATGCAGCCAGGAAACCAGAAACAAACAAACACCAGAACCCTCCCTCACAGAAGAACCCCGGCCCTGTTGCCTCAGGACCCAACAGTGTGCCAAACACTAAACCACCCAAACCCCCACCCCGCCGTTCCAGAACACCCAAAGAGCATCCGTACTAGACCAGGACAAGAACCAGGCAGCCGCTATCCGTTGATATTCCACCCTTGAGCACCCGCCGCAGAACTTACGTCTGCGCAACGGGCATATACTCCTGACAAACCCCCACCAACGCATACACGCAGCAGGAACCTGTAGGTGCTCCTTAGAAAGGAGGTGATCCAGCCGCACCTTCCGGTACGGCTACCTTGTTACGACTTAGTCCCAATCGCCAGTCCCACCTTCGACAGCTCCCTCCCACAAGGGGTTAGGCCACCGGCTTCGGGTGTTACCAACTTTCGTGACTTGACGGGCGGTGTGTACAAGGCCCGGGAACGTATTCACCGCAGCGTTGCTGATCTGCGATTACTAGCGACTCCGACTTCATGGGGTCGAGTTGCAGACCCCAATCCGAACTGAGACCGGCTTTTTGGGATTAGCTCCACCTCACAGTATCGCAACCCTTTGTACCGGCCATTGTAGCATGCGTGAAGCCCAAGACATAAGGGGCATGATGATTTGACGTCGTCCCCACCTTCCTCCGAGTTGACCCCGGCAGTCTCCTATGAGTCCCCGCCATCACGCGCTGGCAACATAGAACGAGGGTTGCGCTCGTTGCGGGACTTAACCCAACATCTCACGACACGAGCTGACGACAACCATGCACCACCTGTGAACCGGCCCCAAAGGGGAAGGACTGTTTCCAGCCCGGTCCGGTCCATGTCAAGCCTTGGTAAGGTTCTTCGCGTTGCATCGAATTAATCCGCATGCTCCGCCGCTTGTGCGGGCCCCCGTCAATTCCTTTGAGTTTTAGCCTTGCGGCCGTACTCCCCAGGCGGGGCACTTAATGCGTTAGCTACGGCGCGGAAAACGTGGAATGTCCCCCACACCTAGTGCCCAACGTTTACGGCATGGACTACCAGGGTATCTAATCCTGTTCGCTCCCCATGCTTTCGCTCCTCAGCGTCAGTTAATGCCCAGAGACCTGCCTTCGCCATCGGTGTTCCTCCTGATATCTGCGCATTTCACCGCTACACCAGGAATTCCAGTCTCCCCTACATCACTCTAGTCTGCCCGTACCCACCGCAGATCCGGAGTTGAGCCCCGGACTTTCACGGCAGACGCGACAAACCGCCTACGAGCTCTTTACGCCCAATAATTCCGGATAACGCTTGCGCCCTACGTATTACCGCGGCTGCTGGCACGTAGTTAGCCGGCGCTTCTTCTGCAGGTACCGTCACTTTCGCTTCTTCCCTACTGAAAGAGGTTTACAACCCGAAGGCCGTCATCCCTCACGCGGCGTCGCTGCATCAGGCTTGCGCCCATTGTGCAATATTCCCCACTGCTGCCTCCCGTAGGAGTCTGGGCCGTGTCTCAGTCCCAGTGTGGCCGGTCACCCTCTCAGGCCGGCTACCCGTCGTCGCCTTGGTAAGCCATTACCTCACCAACAAGCTGATAGGCCGCGAGTCCATCCAAAACCACAAAAAGCTTTCCACCCCCCACCATGCGATGAGGAGTCATATCCGGTATTAGACCCAGTTTCCCAGGCTTATCCCAGAGTTAAGGGCAGGTTACTCACGTGTTACTCACCCGTTCGCCACTAATCCCCGGTGCAAGCACCGGATCATCGTTCGACTTGCATGTGTTAAGCACGCCGCCAGCGTTCATCCTGAGCCAGGATCAAACTCTCCGTTGAAGTAAAACAAAAACAGACACAACCACCAACCCCGGGAAAACGGAATAAAACGGCTGCACAAAATTTGAAACCAGCTGTAAAAACCAAACCACACCACAGGGGCGGCACGATCTGGCCAAAACAACCAATCAATAAACAATTGGTATCAACAAACTTGGCACACTATTGAGTTCTCAAACAACAGACACACCCGGCACCACCACAACCAAACAACAGCCATGGATCGCTCCGGAGCAACTTTTCAAACTTACCCGCTGACTTCACTCTTGTCAAACCGGCGTCCGCGACCATCATCAGCCTAAGGCTTTCGTGTCGGTTTTTTCCGTCTGACTCCGTGGAGCAGCGCGGAAATAAACTCTACCACCACTTTGCGCGGATAGCCAACCGCCCCCGGAAGGGTCTCCTGCCGGGCAACCGGACGATGAGAAAAAGCCCGGAATCCCAAGGATTCCGGGCTTCTCGCAGCCAGTCCAGCCAGGCCAGCAGTCCGGCTAGAGGTCGGCTGCCGCTCCCGGTTTGAAGTAGGCAGCCCCCAGCGGCGGCAGGGTGACAGTCAGGCTGGCCGGCTGGCCGTCCAGCGGCTCGGCGCTGGCCTTTAGCTTGCCTGCGTTCAGCACACCCGACCCGCCATAGGCGGAAGAATCCGTGTTCAGGACCTCCCGCCAGGCACCCTCAGACGGAACACCAAGGGTGTAGCCCACGTGCGGTCCTCCGGAGAAGTTGATGGCGACGACCAGCGGATTACCGTCCTTGTCCCACCTGACGAAGCTCAGGACGTTGCGGTCCGCATCTCCACCATTGATCCACTGGAACCCTCCCGGTTCGTTGTCCCGCTCGTAGAGCGGGGGCGTTGACCTGTAAAGCTCGTTCAGGTCTTTGGTCAGCAGCTGCAGGCCGCGGTGCGCGGGGGTGTCGGCAAGCCACCAGTCCAGGCCGTGCTGTTCGGACCATTCGGCTTCCTGACCGAATTCGGTGCCCATGAAAATGAGCTGCTTGCCCGGATGCGCCCATTGGTAGGCAAGGAAGGCACGCAGGTTGGCGAGCTGCTGCCACCGGTCCCCCGGCATCTTCCGGAGCATGGAGCCCTTCCCATGTACTACCTCATCGTGGCTGATGGGCAGGAGGAAGTTTTCAGTGAACGCGTACACCATCGAGAAAGTGACCGTCCCGTGGTGCCATTTGCGGTTTACCGGGTCTTCGGAAGCGTATTTCAAGGAGTCGTGCATCCAGCCCATGTTCCATTTCAGCCCAAATCCGAGGCCGTTGTGGCTGGTCGGCGCGGTCACGCCGGGGAATGCCGTGGACTCCTCGGCAATCATGACTGCGCCCGGGTGGGTCTTGTACACGGTGGCGTTGGCTTCCTGGAGGAATGAGATGGCTTCCAGGTTTTCACGACCTCCGAAGCGATTGGGCTGCCACTGGCCGTCTTCGCGGGAGTAATCCAGGTACAGCATGGAAGCCACGGCGTCCACGCGCAGGCCGTCAATGTGGAACTCCTCCAGCCAGTACAGTGCGTTCGACACCAGGAAGTTCCGGACTTCGGTGCGGCCGAAGTCAAAGATCAGCGTTCCCCAGTCGGGGTGCTCGCCCAGGTTGGGGTCGGCGTGCTCGTAAAGCGGTTCGCCGTCGAACTGGGCGAGAGCCCAGGCATCCTTGGGGAAGTGGGCCGGCACCCAGTCCAGGAGAACGCCAATTCCGGCCTGGTGCAGGGTATCCACAAGGAAACGGAATTCGTCCGGGTGTCCGAAACGCGATGTGGGGGCAAAGTAGGACGTGACCTGGTAACCCCAGGACCCGCCGAAGGGGTGCTCTGCCACCGGCATGAACTCGACGTGGGTGAACCCGAGCCACTTGACGTAGTCCACCAGCTCCTTCGCCAGCTCGCGGTAGCCGAGGCCAAGCCGCCAGGAGCCGAGGTGTACCTCGTAAACGCTCATGGGCGAATTGTGCGGATCCCGCTGGGCCCGGGCTTCCATCCATTCGGCGTCCTTGAACGCGTACGAGGGCTCCACCACGCGGGAGGCAGTCAGCGGTGGGACCTCTGTGCCGAAAGCCAGCGGATCGGCCTTTTCCACCCAGTGCCCGGCCTTGGTCTTGATCTCGAATTTGTAGCACGCCCCTGCTAAAACACCGGGAAGGAACACCTCCCAGATGCCCGAGGAACCAAGGGACCGCATGGAGTTTTCGCGGCCATCCCAGGCGTTGAAGTCGCCTTTGACGCGGACAGCCTGCGCGTTCGGCGCCCAGACGGCAAAGGACACGCCGTCAACGTCACCCATCGAGGATTTGTAGTGCTGGACATGGGCGCCCAACACCTCCCACAGCTTTTCGTGCCTGCCTTCAGAGATGAGGTGCAGGTCAACCTCGCCCACAGTGGGCAGGTACCTGTACGGTTCGTCCATCGTCAGCGGCGCGGCGCCCGGATACGTGACTTCCAGCCGGTAGTCCGGCACATGACCCGGCTGCTCCGGCTCGAGAACGGCCACCCAGATGCCATGGGCCTCGTGCGTCATCGGCACCGTGCCGGACGCTGTCACCACCGACACGGCTTCAGCCAGGTGCTTGATCGTACGGACTGTCACGTGTCCGTGGTCATCCAGGTGCGCACCCAGGATGGAGTGCGGCGCGTGGTGCTCCCCGTTCGCTACCCTGCCCAGAGTGTCCGGGTCCACATGGAGCGGCACACGGGGCCGATCGGTACGTGCTGTCATTTTGTTACCTTCCGATGCCGCCCCGGCCTGATCGCCGGAGCCTTTACCGCTGAGCAGCCGCCTGGAGGCGTTAACTGGTATGGCCAGCCAGTCGGGCCTGTTCCGCAATTCATAAACAACTTCATACAGCGCTTTGTCCAGCCACAATGCCACAAACAGTGGCGAAAGGCGGTCGATGGTGCCTGGTGTGACAGACGCGTAGCCCGTCAGGAACGCCTCCGCGCAGTCGTCGACCCACGAGTCCGGGACGATGGCGCCTTCCTGTTCGCGTTCGGCAGCTCCTGCCGCATAGTCGAACGAGCGCAGCATCCCCACCACATCGCGGAGCGGGACGTCCGGAAAATTGCGCTCGTCGATTGGCCGCAGGGGCTCGCCCTCGAAGTCCAGAATGGCCCATCGCGGCGAATCCCCACCGCGGCCGGGCACCTGGAGGATCTGGCCAAGGTGGAGGTCCCCGTGGATACGCTGCAGCGGACCGGCAGGAACGCCGTCGAGCGCGCTGAGCAGGGAGCCGAGTGCCTGGTCATAAGGCCCGACGGCGGCGCTGGCCTCGGCCCATGTCTTCCGGACCCGCTCGGCTACCCCGGGAGCAATTACTTCTCCGGGGACCGCTTCGTCGGACACGCCCAGCGCCTCGGCGAGGCGGCGGTGCACCGTTGCGGTGGAGGCACCCAGGGCATGTGCCTCCGCGGTGAAATCCGTCCCCGTGCGGGCCGCGTCCACTGCAAGGCGCCAGGCATCCCGCCCTCCGGCAAGGAACTCGTGGGCGACGGCAAGTTCACCCTCGGCCACGGAAGCATTGCCGGCCTCCGGTACACGCCATTCGCCGCGGACCCAGCCCAGGGTGGCCGGAACCTCGGAGGTACGTGCGGCGGTCAGCGCCGCACCCACCTCGACTTCAGGGTTTGTCCCCTTGGACAGCACGCGGAAGAACTTCACGATGGCTGCCGACTCGCCGTCGTCGACTATCACCGAGCTGTTGGACTGTTCGCCGGACAACACTTTCACCACACCGTGCGCCGTGGGCAGGCGGTATTCCGACGGCGAACGGTAGCCAGCCGCATTGCCGGCAGCAGCCGCACCGCCGTTGCGGATCAGCTCCAGCCAGGCAGCGACAAAGTCGGGATCGTGGACGGCATCGTATACCCATGGCCACTCGGAGTCCGCGGCATCCTTCCCGACGAGGGCCCGTTCAAGTTCGCCGGCAGGCCCCGCACGCCGGCTCAGCGGAACCTGGAGCACGTCGGTCCGCTGTCCGCCGTCCGCAGTTGCCGATGTGACAG
Organism: Arthrobacter sp. B6; assembly: GCF_001663775.1. Lineage (GTDB taxonomy): Bacteria > Actinomycetota > Actinomycetes > Actinomycetales > Micrococcaceae > Arthrobacter. Next base: position 1,621,780 of record NZ_KV467168.1, read on the forward strand.
CCAGGAGGAAGACTTCCAGCCGGGCCATGGCTGAGCGCTCTGCCAGGCCCAGGCCGCCGACCTGTTCCAGCGAGAAATCGGCTGTCTTGACAGGAAACCAGCGCTGGCGCGGGAGCCATTCCCGCAGCAGTGCAGCAAGGGCCGGAGTGAGGATCGGCTGGCTCATATCAGTTCTCGATGGACAGGATCGGGAGCGCTTGCGTGTATGGGGAAGCCGGGTTGGAAGCTGCCGAACGGATCCGCAGCCAGAAGAAATCGTGGCTTCCCAAGGTCAGCGTCAGGGTGCCGTCCCCATCGATGCCGGGGAAGGGCTGCCCGCCAAAAACATCGCGGAGCCCGCGGCCCGCAAACTGGGGAACCCGGAGTTTCGCCGCTACCGGATGCTGGGAGAGGTTGAAGGCGCAGAGGATCGTTTCGCCGTCCTCCCCGGCGGTGTTGTCGTCGGAGAGTTCCCGAAGGTAGGCCACCACGGCGTCGTGGTCAGCCTCAACGTGTTTGAACGCACCAAGCCCGAAGGCGGGGTGGTTCTTGCGGACGCTGAGGATCTGCCGGGTCCAGCGGAGCAGGGATCCTGAGTGGGCTGCCTCCGCCTCGACGTTGGCCATGTTGTAGTTATACACAAGCGACTGGATCACCGGTAGGTACAGTTTCCCGGGGTCTGCGTTGGAGAATCCGGCGTTGCGGTCCGGATTCCACTGCATGGGCGTGCGGACCGCGTCCCTGTCCTCCAGCCAGATGTTGTCCCCCATGCCGATCTCATCCCCGTAGTACAGGAACGGGCTGCCCGGAAGGGACAGCAGCAGGGCGTTGATGAGCTCAATCTCTGCCCTGGAGTTGTCCAGCAGCGGTGCCAGCCGGCGGCGGATGCCGATGTTGGCCCGCATGCGCGGATCGGGTGCGTACCACCCAAGCATCGCGGCGCGTTCATCTGCTGTAACCATTTCGAGGGTCAGTTCATCGTGGTTGCGCAGGAACGTCCCCCACTGGGCCCCCTCCGGAATTTCCGGAGTATCGTGCATGGTCGCGATGATGGGCGCTGCCTTCTGGTCGCGGAGCGCGTAGTAGAGGCGGGGCATGATGGGGAAGTGGAACGCCATGTGGCATTCGGGCTCTTCCTCCGTACCGAAATACTCCACCACCTCATTGGGCGGCTGGTTTGCCTCAGCGATGATGACCCGCCCGGGGTAGCTCTCGTCGACCATGGTCCGCAGCTTCCGCAGGAAGTCGTGCGTGGCCGGCAGGTTCTCGCAGTTGGTGCCTTCCTCTTCAAAGAGGTAGGGAATGGCGTCGGCGCGGAAGCCGTCAATACCCTGGTCCAGCCAGAACCGCACTACGTCGAAGAGTGCGTCGATCACCTTGGGGTTTTCGAAGTTCAGGTCGGGCTGGTGGCTAAAGAAGCGGTGCCAGAAGAACTGGCGCCGGATGGGATCGAAGGTCCAGTTGGATTCCTCGGTATCCACAAAAATGATGCGCGCGTCCTGGTACTTTTCGTCCGTGTCGCTCCAGACGTAGAAGTCGCCGAACGGGCCGTCGGGGTCCTTGCGTGATTCCTGGAACCAAGGGTGCTGGTCCGACGTGTGGTTAAGCGGTAGGTCGATGATGACCCGTACACCGCGTGCATGCGCTTCGGCCACCAGGCGCTTGAAGTCGCTGATGGTGCCGAACTCGTCCAGCACCGAGTTGTAGTCCGAGATGTCGTAGCCGCCGTCGCGCAGCGGGGACTGGAAGAACGGCGGCAACCACAGGCAATCCACTCCGAGCCACTGCAGGTAGTCAAGCCTGTCGATCAGGCCGCTGAAGTCACCTGACCCGTCGCCGTTCGCATCCGCAAAGGCCCTGACCAGCACCTCATAGAACACCGCCTTCCGGTACCAATGCGGGTCATGTTGAAGTCCTGGCGCGTTCAGCTCGAACGTGCTTTTAGGAGTGAAATGCTGGCCGGAGCCCTGCGGATTGAAACTCACTGATGCATTCTCCTCACGCTCAGGATGTGTGCGGGCTCGATGTGCGGGTCCAGGCGGACGTAGTTGTACTCTCCCCATTCCCAGGTTTCACCGGAGATAAGGTCGTCCACTTGGAAGCCTCCATTGTGCAACAGGTCTTCCGGATCGAGATCCAGGGCGGCCAGGTCAAGGGAGACGGTACTTTCCCTTGTGCCGTGAGGATCAACGTTGACCACCACGATGATGGTGTCTTTGCTGCCGTCAGGGAGGGTCTTGTGCTTGGAGTACACCACGGTGGCGTCATCGGTGCTGTGATGGACCGTCAGGTTTTGCAGGTCTTGCAGCGCCGGATGTGCGTGCCGGATCGCGTTGAGCCGGGTGATGTAGGGCGCCAGCGTACGCCCGGATTCTGCGGCGGCGTCCCAGTCGCGTGCCTTGTACTCGAACTTTTCGTTATCGATGTACTCTTCCGCACCCGGCCGCGCCACGTGCTCGTACAGTTCGTAACCGGCGTACACACCCCACAAGGGGCTTGCGGTGGAAGCCAGCGCGGCACGGATCTTGAAAGCTGCCGGGCCGCCGTACTGGAGATACTCGGTCAGGATGTCCGGAGTGTTGACGAAGAAGTTGGGGCGGAAGAAGGCAGCGGACTCGTGGCTGACTTCGTTGAAGTAGGTTTCAAGCTCCTTCTTCGTGTTCCGCCAGGTGAAGTACGTGTAGGACTGCTGGAATCCTGCCCGCCCCAAAGCGTGCATCATGGCCGGACGGGTAAAGGCCTCCGCCAGGAACACAACACCGGGGGCTTTTTTGTTGACCTGCGCAATGAGCCATTCCCAGAACCAGACGGGTTTGGTGTGCGGATTATCCACGCGGAAAATCTTGACGCCGTGGCTGACCCACAGCAGCACAATCCTGAGGATTTCTTTTGACAGGCCCTCCGGGTCATTGTCGAAATTCAGCGGATAAATATCCTGGTATTTCTTAGGCGGGTTTTCCGCGTAAGCGATGCTGCCGTCAACGCGGGTGGTAAACCATTCCGGATTGCTTTCCACCCACGGATGGTCCGGGGCTGCCTGAAGTGCCAGGTCCAAGGCCACTTCCAGGCCCAGTTCATTGGCCCGGGCCACAAAGGCGTCGAAGTCCTCAAAGGTGCCCAAGTCCGGGTGGATGGCGTCGTGGCCGCCTTCCTTGGCGCCGATGGCCCAGGGCGAGCCGGGATCGTGGGGCCCGGCGATGAGTGTGTTGTTGGGCCCCTTGCGGTGCTGCACGCCGATTGGGTGGATGGGCGGCATGTAGATCACGTCAAAGCCCATGGCGGCCACCGCGTCCAGCCGCTTGGCTGCGGTCCTGAAGTTGCCCGAGGTCCAGGCACCCGTGCTGTGGTCCCGGACTGCTCCTTCGGAACGGGGGAAGAACTCGTACCAGGCGCCGCGTCCGGCGAGGTCGCGTTCGACGAACAGGGGGTACTGCTCGGAGACGGCAACCAGTTCCCGGACCGGCTGGCGGTCCACGACGGCGGCAACATCCGCGCCGAATCCGGCGCCCAGGCGCTCCTCGTCGGTGAGTGCCGGGTTGGCAAGCATCGAAGCGGCCATCCGCAGGGTGCGGCGGTCCGACGCGTTGCGGGAAGAGTCCTCGGCGGCTTCAGACAGCAGGGCCGCACCTTCCGCCAGCATCAACTCGACGTCGATGCCTGCGGCAACCTTAACTTCGGCGTTGTGGTGCCACGTCCCGTAGCGGTCGTGCCAGGCTTCTATGAGGAAGGACCAGTTGCCCGTGCCCGACGGCGTGAGGACACCTTCCCAGCGGTCCGTTCCCATTCCGCGTTCCCCGCGTGGGGCCGCCAGCCTGACGCGCTGGCGTTCCTTTCCCTTGGGGTCAAGGAGAACGGCGCTGACGCCGAGCTGGTCATGGCCTTCCCGGAATGCGGTGGCTCCAACCACAATTCCCTCGCCGGGCAGTGCCTTGGCAGGAAACTTCCCCCCCTCGACCACGGGCTGCACGTCAGTGATGGGAAAACGGCCAAACCGCAGACCGTCAGTGATTCGGCCCTTCGTTTTTTGCTTTGCTGCTGCACTGGTTCCTGATTTAGTCGTCACAGGCTCGACGTTAGCGAGAAATCACCGAGATTGCTAAGCCTGCGCACTTTTCCGCGAGGCGATTCGACTTCTTCGGGGCCTCATCTGTCATTTACCTAAAAGAAAGCTAAAGCTGTTCCAGCGGCCCATGTTGTCGGTTAGTGTGGCGCAGGTGAAGGCAATCCGCAGATTTACCGTCCGAACTGTTCTCCCGGAACCGATCAGGCCGCTGGCCCGGTTGGCCACCAACCTGCGCTGGTCCTGGCACCGGCCCACCCGTGAGCTTTTCGCGGGTTTGAACCCGCGGGTCTGGGAGGAGAGCGGCCAGGATCCTGTGAACTTCCTTGGCCTGGTGAGCCGCGAAGAGTTCCAGCGCTTGGCAGCTGACCAGTCAGTTGTGGAGCGGGTTCGCGGCGCCGAAGAGGACCTGGACCGGTACCTTGACGAGCCGCGCTGGTACCAGGGCCTGGGCCCCGGCGCTCCCACCTCTATTGCCTACTTTTCGCCGGAGTTCGGCATCACCGAGGTGCTGCCCCAGTACTCCGGCGGCCTTGGAATCCTGGCCGGCGACCACCTGAAGGCCGCGTCGGACCTTGGTGTGCCGCTGATCGGTGTTGGCCTGCTCTACCAGGCGGGCTACTTCAAGCAGTCGCTGTCGCGCGACGCCTGGCAGCAGGAGACGTATCCTGTGCTGGACCCCGACGGCCTCCCCCTGACCCTCTTGCGCGAACCCTCGGATGACGTCAACGGCCGGCCCCTCCAGATCTCCTTGCCGCTCCCCAACGGCCGGCGACTGCTGGCACACATTTGGCGCGCCGACGTCGGACGCGTTCCCCTCCTTCTCCTGGACTCCAACGTTCCGGGCAACGACGATGCCGCCCGCGGGATCACCGACCGTCTGTACGGCGGCGGCGGGGACCACCGGCTCCAGCAGGAGCTCCTCCTGGGCATGGGCGGTGTGAAGGCCCTGCGCGCATACCAGCGCCTCACCGGCGGGGACGCCCCCGAGGTGTTCCACACCAACGAAGGCCACGCAGGGTTCCTGGGAATTGAACGCATCCAGGAACTGATGTCCGGCGACAACGCGCTGAGCTTCGATGAAGCACTCGCAGCGGGACGCGCTTCCACGGTTTTCACCACGCACACGCCGGTGCCTGCCGGCATCGACCGCTTCGAAATCGCGCAGATCCAGCATTTCTTCCAGGCCGGGCTCGCTCCCGCGGTGCCGGTGGACCGGATCCTTGAACTGGGCCGCGAAAACTATGCCGACGGAAACCCCTCGGTGTTCAACATGGCAGTGATGGGCCTCCGGCTCGCCCAGCGGGCCAACGGCGTCGCCAAACTCCACGGTGAAGTGTCCCGCGGCATGTTTTCGGCGCTGTGGCCGGGGTTCGACCACTCCGAGGTGCCGATTACGTCGGTGACGAACGGGGTGCATGTGCCCACTTGGGTGGACGGACGGATATCCAAGCTGGCAAGGGAGCAGTTCGGCACGGAGGCTGAGGCCAACGGCCGCTGGGACCTCGCATACAACGTCAGCGACGCCGACGTCTGGGCGCTGCGCCGCGCCATGCGTAAGGCGCTGGTGGAGGACGTCCGACGCCGCCTCCGTGCTGCGTGGAAGAAGCGTGGAGCCGCGGACGCCGAGCTTGGGTGGACCGACAACGTGCTGGATCCCGATGTGCTGACGATCGGCTTTGCCCGGCGTGTGCCCACTTATAAGCGACTGACGCTGATGCTGCGCGAACCTGCCCGGCTGAAGGCGCTGCTGCTGCACAAGGAGCACCCCATCCAACTGGTCATCGCGGGCAAGTCCCACCCGGCCGATGATGCCGGCAAGAAGATGATCCAGGAACTGGTCCGTTTCACCGACGATCCTGCGGTCCGGCACAGGATCGCGTTCCTGCCGAACTACGACATCGCCATGGCCAGGACGCTGTTTCCAGGCTGTGACGTCTGGCTCAACAACCCCCTCCGGCCCCTGGAGGCCTGCGGTACGTCAGGGATGAAGGCCGCCATTAACGGTTCACTGAACCTGTCGGTGCTGGATGGCTGGTGGGACGAGATGTACGACGGCGAGAACGGCTGGGCGATCCCCACCGCCAACAATGGCGCGTCCCCGGAAGAACGCGACGATATCGAGGCTGCCGCCCTCTACGAACTGCTGGAGACCGAGGTGGCGCCGCGCTTCTACGGCAACACCGTGTCCGAAGGCGCCGGCGCGGCCGGCCCCTCGGAATCCGGCACCGAAAAGGTCCCCACGCACTGGGTCTCCATGATCAAGCACACGCTCTCGCACCTGGGACCGGCTGTTTCGGCCGACCGTATGCTGCGCGACTACGTGAACATCCTGTACCGCCCGGCAGCCGAGGCGGGCCGTCGGGCTGTCACGGACTCGTACGCCCAGGCCCGGTCCCTGGCCGCTTGGACCGCCCAGGTCCGCGCCGCCTGGCCGTTGATCCATGTGGAGCACGTGGACTCCGTCGGGGTTGCCGAAGACCCACAGATCGGCGACACCCTCCAGGTCAACGCCTACGTGGCCCTGCACACGCTCTTTCCGGAGGACGTATCGGTGGAGGTGGCGTACGGCCGGGCCGAGGAGAACGACACGCTCGCTGACGTCACCGTGATGGAGCTAAAGGTCCAGGAGGACCTTGGCGGCGGACGGCACCTGTTCACCGGGTCATTGGTGATTGATCGGGCCGGTTCCTTCGGCTACACAGTCCGCGTCCTGCCCACGCATGAGGCACTGGCTTCCAAGGCGGAGCTGGGGCTGATCGTCAACGCCTGAGCCGTTTCCTGACATCCGGCGTTACGTTGTGGCAACGTCCGAGGCGGTGGACGAAGTCAGTTAGAGCAGGACTGCCGTGACCGCCAGGTCCTTGCCGGCGTAACTTTCGGCGTCCTGGAGAATCTCGCAGATGATGCCGAAGGACCTGTCGCCCCGGAAAGGTGCGGCCACCTGCCACAGTACGGTGACGGGAAGTACGCCGTCGTCCGTGATGCTGTCCGCAAAGTCGTGGAGTGAATCATTCAGGGCATCCAAATTGATTCCGTCGTGCTCCGGGAAGTTCAGGACTTCACTGAAGGTCTCAAGCACGGCCTTTCTGCTGTCGGCTGCCGGCACTATCAGGCTGCGGCGGCCGGCGTCCGCGACTTGCTCCAGCAGTTCTTCGAGGGTCCAGGTGTCGGCGGAGTAGATCTTCATGGGAGTGACTTAGCTGCCTTCTGCTGACTACGTACGGTAGATGTTGATCGAGTTGGCCTCGACGAGGTCCGTCTCCCCTGACGCCACGACGCCGCCCTGACGCAGGTCATGCAGCGGCGAAGTGGTCAACCTCAGCTCGAACAGGCGGTGGGGCGTTCCGTCGTCGTTCCTGACCTGCGGCAAGGTGATCTTCACGTCGGCGTTGCTGCCGTTGACCACCACCAGCCCCGCCAGCGTGCCATCATCCGAGCCAAGCAAAAGTTGCATGACCCGGTGCCTGGGGTCGTTCCAGCGGTCCATGGACATCGGCTCACCCGACTGGTCAAACCAGTAGAGGTAGGACTGCTCGTCGCGCACCGGGAAATCGTGGGGTTGGCTGGCGAGAAATTCCTTGCGGAGCCGGATGTACCTCTTGGTGCTGCGCAGCATTTCATGAGATTCAGGGGTCCGGGTCCAGTCGAGCCAGGCGAGTGGGTTGTCCTGGCAATAGGCGTTGTTGTTTCCCTGCTGGGTTCGAGCCAACTCATCCCCCGCGGTAATCATGGGCACACCCATGGAAATCATCAGGGAAGCCATAAGGTTGCGCCGGGACTGGGCGCGCCCGGCCAGAATTGCCTCGTCCTCCGTGCGCCCCTCGAACCCGTGGTTGTAACTGCGGTTGTCCCCGTGGCCATCCCGGTTCTGCTCACCGTTGGCCTCGTTGTGCTTGCGGTCGTAGGAGACAAGGTCGTTCAGGGTGAAGCCGTCGTGGGCGGTGATGAAGTTGAGCGAAGCCAGCCTGGAGCGGCCGGAACCTTCGAAGAGACCGGCCGAACCGGACAGTGCGTCCGCAAGCCTGGCCACCGAACCGCCCTGGCCGCCATCTTCAATGGCCGCACGGTCAGCCAGCCAGAACGTCCGCACACCGTCCCGGAAATGGTCGTTCCAGTCCACCCAGCCGCCGGGGAAGCGCCCGGTCTGCCAGCCGCCGTAGCCCACGTCCCACGGCTCGGCGATCAGCTTCACGTCCGACAACACGGGGTCCGCCGCGATGGCAACCAGGAACGGGTGCCGGGGATCAAATTCATTGGCCGCGTTGCGGCAGAGCGTCACCGCGAGGTCGAAGCGGAAGCCATCGATATGGAACTCGTCCACCCAGTACCGGAGCGAGTCCAGCACCAGTTGCACTACCCGGGGTTCGCCGAAATTAAGGCTGTTGCCGCAGCCGGTGGTGTCCAGGTACCTCCCGTGGCCATCCGTGCGGTAATACTTGTCCTCGCCAAGGCCCCGGAAACTCAGAGCGGGTCGGTCCGGCCCGCCCTCTGCCGTGTGGTTGTAGACAACATCCAGGATGACTTCGAGCCCGGCGGCATGGAGCAGTTTGACCATACCTTTGAACTCGTCCTGGATGGCCTGGGGGCCGGACTCCTGCGCAGCCTTGGTGGCGTATGTGGGATGGGGCGCAAAAAACGCGGCTGTGTTGTAGCCCCAGTAGTTGGTCATGCCAAGGTTCTGCAGGTGGGGTTCGTCCAGGTGGAAATGAACCGGGAGCAACTGCACGGAGGTGATCCCGAGGCTTTTGAGGTGCTCGATGATGGCGGGGTGCGCCATGCCGGCGTAGGTGCCGCGAAGTTCCTCCGGCACGTCCGGATGCAGCATGCTTTGGCCGCGGACGTGGGCCTCGTAAATGATCGTGTTCCGCCAATGCGTCCGCGGACGTGCGTCGTTGCCCCAGTCAAAGTCTCCGGCCATCCTGACATTCGTCAGGAAACCCTCGCGCTGGTCCACCGCCCGGCCGTAGGGATCGAGCAGCAGTGGCTGCCCGCCGTCGTCGTCCAGGTCAAGCGTGGGGACTGAGAGCGGCAGAGACTCCTCTTTGGACGTGGGCCGGAACCCATATCGCGACCCGACAGGGAAACCGTCGACGATGCCATGGTGGACGCCGTGGCTGACGTTGGGCAGCGCCTTCAGTTGCCACTCGCCGCCCGGCGCCTTGTACGCGATCTCCAGGCCGGCCACACCTGGTGCATACACGGCCACGTTCGCGCGGGAGTGGGAAACATATCCACCCCCGGCATCCGGGCGCGGAACGCTGACACCGAGGGGACGCGCCGTGGAGGCGTCCATGGTGGAAGCAGTGTCGAAAAACGGCATGACCATCACCTAAATATTAGCCGCCGGCGTGAAAACACCAGTGCTTCCGATTGTGTGACGTCGCCCGCAGGGCAGCCGCCACCCTTCATCCTCGCAGCAGTGCTACTTTGTGGCGCGCTGCCTGGAAACCTCGTAGAGGGAGATGCCGACGGCCATGGAGGCGTTCAGCGATTCCATAGCCGAGTCGATCGGGATGGAGACGATCTGGTCGCAGTTTTCCCGGACCAGGCGGCTCAGACCCTTGCCCTCGGAGCCGACCACAATGCACACGGGTTCCGTGGCTAGGGTGAGATCCGGCAGGGAAACGTCGCCGTCGCCATCGAGCCCGAGGACGAAAATGCCCATGTTCTTGAACTGCTTCAGTGCACTGTTCAGGTTGGCGGCGCGTGCCACTGGAACCCGCACTGCCGCGCCGGCGCTGGTCTTCCAGGCGGAGGCGGTGACGCCGACGGACCGGCGCTCCGGGACAATGACGCCGTGGCCGCTGAAGGCGGAAACGGAGCGGATAATCGCACCGAGGTTGCGGGGGTCGGTGATGCCGTCCAGCGCCACGAACAACGGAGCGTTGGCGACGTGGCCCTTCTTCCACCGATCCACGGTTTCCTCGGCCAGGTCATACGCGTCCTGGTACTCGTAGGGCGGAATCTGGAGGACCAGGCCCTGGTGGACGGCATCGTCGGTCATGCGGTCCAGCTCGGGCTTGCCGGTTTCGAGCAGCGGGATGCCGCGTTCAGCCGCGATTTTGAGGGACTCCTTGACGCGGTCATCCATTTCAATGCGGATGGCGATGTGCAGGGCCTTGGCGGGGATGCCTGCGCGCAGTGCCTCCACCACCGAGTTGCGGCCGGTCACGACCTCTTCGGTGGCCCTTCCCTTGGGGCCGGTGCGTGCCGCGCCAGCGCTGCGGGCGCCGGTCCCGCGCTTTGCAGCCGACCGTTCCGCCAACTGCTTGCTCTTGTGGGCCTTGTGGTAGGGGCGGTCCTCCGCCTTGGGCGTGGGGCCCTTGCCTTCGAGAGCCTTGCGGCCATGACCACCGGTTCCGATGGTTGGGCCCTTCTTCGCTTTAACCGATCGGCGACCATTGTTGGCCATTGTGTTCCACCCTTGATTGTTCGACTGAGTCTGCCTACCAGTCTACTGAATCAAGTTAAATCGCCGGTTCAGTCCCGCTGCAGGCTCCAGGTGGCGCCTTCCGGGCCGTCCTCGACGGCGATTCCGGCTGCCTTAAGCGTGTCCCGGATGGCGTCCGAGGCAGCCCAGTCCTTCGACGTGCGGGCCTCCGCGCGGGCCGCGAGCTGGGCTTCGACGAGCACCTCCAGCGCGGCCGCTTCCTTGGTGTTCGCGGCGTCGGAACCTGCGACAGCGTTCAGGCCCAGGGCGTCGGTCATGACCATGACCGCGTTCATGGCGTGTCGGCCTGCCTCGTCATTGCCGTCGGCAAGGGCAGTATTGCCCGCACGGACGGTCTCATGCAGCGCCGCCAGCGCGCGGGGGACGTTCAGGTCATCGTCCATGGCGTCGGCGAAAGCCTGGACGGACTCGGTGGATGGCCCGAAATCGTCCGGTTCAAAGCCGAAGTCGTTGCCGAAACGTGCCGCAGCTTTGGCCTGGAACCCGTCAATGCGTTCGACGGCGGCGGCGGCCTCATCCAGTGACGTGGGCCGGTAGTCCAGCACGGAGCGGTAATGCGCCTGGCCCAGGTAGTACCTGACCACCCGTGGCGGGGCCAGTTCCAGCATCTCGGCGGGGCTGACGGTATTGCCGACGGACTTGGACATCTTTTCGCCCTGGTAGGTGACCATCCCGTTGTGCATCCAGAAGTTGGCGAAGCCGTGGCCTGCAGCCTGGGACTGGGCCATCTCGTTCTCGTGGTGCGGGAAGCGCAAATCCAGCCCGCCGCCGTGGATGTCGAATTCCGTGCCGAGGTACTTGGTAACCATGGCGGAGCATTCCAGGTGCCAGCCCGGGCGTCCGGCGCCCCACGGCGAGGCCCAGCTCGCCGTCGTCGGTTCTCCCTCTTTGGAACCCTTCCACAGCGCGAAGTCTCTGGCATCCTTTTTGCCCCGCGGGTCAGCGTCCTGGGCGCCCTGCATGTCATCGATGTTCTGGCGGGTCAAGGACCCGTACCTGTCCCAGGACCGTACGTCGAAATAGACATCCCCGGACCCGTCCAGCGCCGGATAAGCGTGGCCGCGGTTAATCAGCTGCTGGATGAGGGCATGCATTTCCGGAATATGGCCGGTGGCGCGGGGCTCATACGTTGGCCGGGACACGCCAAGGGTGTCGTAGGCCTTGAGGAACTCCTGTTCGTAGCGGTACGCCAGCGCCCACCATTCTTCTTCACGCAGCTCCCCTGGTTCGGGCGTAAACCCGGGCGCGAAGGAAGCTTCAGACTTGGCCAGGATCTTGTCATCGATGTCCGTGACGTTCCTGACCACGGTGACACGGTACCCGCGATACTCCAGCCAGCGGGTGAGCTGGTCGAAGGCGATCGCGGAACGGATGTGTCCCACATGGGGCATGCCCTGGACGGTAGCGCCGCAGTAATAGAGGCTCGCTTTGCCCGCTTGGAGGGGGACGAAGTCTCGGACTTCGGCGGATGCTGTGTCGTAAAAGCGCAGGGTCACCGCTCCAGATTAGCCGAAGTGCGCAGATCGCCTGCCGGATACACCAGCGCAGTGGCCACGGCCGAGATTCCCTCACCCCTGCCCGTGAAGCCCAGGCCGTCGCTGGTGGTGGCACTGACGCTGACCGGGGCGCCCGCGGCCTCACTCAGGACGCGTTGGGATTCTTCCCGCCGGGGCCCGAACTTGGGGCGGTTGCCAACAAACTGCACGGCGATGTTGCCGATCTCGAATCCCGCAGTCCGCACGATCCTCGCCGCCTCAGCCAGCAGCGTGGCACCGGAGGCGCCTGCAAACTCTGGACGGTCGGTTCCGAAGTGGGTCCCCAAGTCGCCGACCCCGGCGGCGGAGAACAGCGCGTCAGCAGCCGCGTGGGCCACGGGGTCCCCGTCGGAGTGGCCCGCCAGGCCACGTTCGCCCTCCCACAGGAGTCCTCCCAGCCACAAAGAGCGTGGATTGTCGGCGGAGGCGAAGGCGTGCACATCCAGACCGATGCCCGTCCGCGGCAGGATCATGCCGTCCGGTCCCATGCTCAGCCTTCCACCCATCGGGTGCCCAGTGGCCCCTCCAGGAGCCCTTCAGCGAGGATCAGGTCCAAAGGTGTGGTGATTTTCAGGGACTGGGTGGAGCCGCGGACAGCGAAGACCTGCGTGCCGAGCATTTCGACGAGCATGGCGTCATCCGTCACGGCTGCGGACTGTTCCTCGCCCAAGGCCTGGGCCGCCTTGTGCGCCTTCAGGAGGGTGCTGAGCTGGAAACCCTGGGGCGTCTGCACCGCACGAAGGTCCTCCCGCGGCGCGGTCCCGGTCACGATCTCCGGTGCCAGGACACTGTCCTGCCCCGTGGTGGCGGCCACCGTCTTGACCGTGTCCACGACCGGAATTGCCGGGATGACCGCAGCGGCCCCGGAGGCCAGCGCGTCGGCAACCCGGTGGAACACGGACTCGGGTGTGAGGGCCCGTGCAGCGTCGTGCACGAGCACCGCCTCAATCCCGTCCATCAGGACAGCGATGCCCGCCCGGACGGAGTCAGCGCGGGTGGCGCCGCCGTCGACGATGGTCAGGACGGGTCCGCCGTCGGCCAGTTCCTGCAGGAAGTCCTCGCAAAGCTGGCGGAGTCCGTCATCTCCTGCCGGCAGGACGACGCATACCTGGCTGCTGATCCCGGACGCGACTACGCCGCGCAGCGCATGGCTCAGGAGGGGCTCGCCGCCCAGCGGTACCGCAGCTTTTGGCATGCCGTAGCCAAGCCTCTGCCCTGAACCGGCGGCCACCAGGATCAGGGCGGTGACAAGGCGCGTAGGTGTATCACTCATGCGGACTAGCCTACGTCCCCCGGACTCCCCCCGCCCGGACCTGCATCCGGGCAAAAAGAAACCCCGGCGGCACCTGCGTGCCGCCGGGGTTCAATTCTTAGGAAGCCAGGACCTCGTCGAGAACACTTGCAGCCTTCTCTTCGTCGGTCTTTTCGGCCAGCGCCAACTCTGAAATCAGAATCTGCCGGGCCTTGGCCAGCATTCGCTTCTCACCTGCGGAAAGGCCCCGGTCGTGATCCCGGCGCCACAGGTCGCGGACGACCTCTGCTACCTTGATGACGTCACCGGAAGCAAGCTTCTCCAGATTTGCCTTGTATCTGCGTGACCAGTTGGTGGGCTCTTCAGTGAACTCGGCACGGAGCACATCAAATACGTGCTCCAGGCCTTCCTTGCCCACTACGTCCCGGACCCCAACAAGGTCAACGTTTTCTGCTGGAACTTCAATGGTCAGATCACCCTGAGCCACCTTGAGCTTGAGATACATTTTCTCTTCGCCCTTGACGGTGCGCATCTTGATTTCTTCAATTTTTGCTGCACCGTGGTGAGGGTAAACTACTGTCTCGCCGACCTCAAATACCATGTAAACATTCCCCTTTCCCGCAGACCAGTTTATCACGATTCAGGCATATGACTGGCCGCGAAAGGGGGCCGGAACCGCAGGAATACGCGGAAAATGGGCAGAATCGACCCCTCCGGACCCCTTGACGAATGCGGATAATAGTGCATCGGAGGGGCCCTGCCAAGGGCAATGTGACCGGCCGGAATCCGCGTTTCGGCGGGTTTGCGGATAGGCTATGGGCTGAATAATGTTCCAAGACTCTTGAGGAGTACGTGACGTGCGTTTCACTGCGATGAACCGGGCCCAGCGCGGCAAACTGGCACTGGCGGCAGCAGCCCTGGGCCTCAGCCTGGTGACCGTGACCGGCTGCGGCTACATCACCCCCCAGCAGACTTCGCACCAATACGCCGCGTCGGATGGCGTCCTCGCGGACCTGGGCCCCCTGCAGCTGCGGAACTTCCTGATCGTTTCCGCCGGCGAAGACCGGCCGGGCCGCCTGCTCGGCGCGGTGTACAACTCCTCGTCGCAGGACGTGAAGCTGACGGTCAACGGAGCCGAAGGCTCGCAGACGCAGGTGTCCGTGAAGGCAAACTCCTACACGCTGCTCAACGACTCCACCGACGAAGCGATCCTCAGCACCAGCGGTGGAATTCCCGGTTCCCTGGTGCCGGTCAAGATCACCGAAAGCGGCACCAACGTAACAAAGAGCATCGACGTTCCCGTACTGGATGCAACCCTGGAAGAGTACAAAAAGTACGTACCGGGTGGCGGCGAACCGGCCGGAACCAGCTCACCGAAGCCTTCGCCGTCGACGTCCTCTGCCGCGGCAGCGCACTAGGCGCCCACTAGGCCCTTCCGGGGCCGGAACACGATGCAGAAGGAGGGGCTCCCCGTGGGGAGCCCCTCCTTCTGCAGACCGCGCTTAGCCGACTTGTACTGGCCGGCTAACCGGTTCAGGGTTCAAACTTGTAGCCGAGGCCCCGTACCGTCACCAGGAACCGTGGCGTCGACGGGTCCGGCTCAATTTTGCTCCGCAGCCGCTTGACGTGGACGTCAAGGGTCTTCGTGTCACCTACGTAGTCGGAACCCCAGACCCGGTCGATGAGCTGACCACGCGTCAGCACCCGCCCGGAGTTCCGGAGCAGCATCTCCAGCAGCTCAAATTCCTTGAGCGGCAGCAGTACCTGCTCGCCGCCCACACTGACGACGTGCCGCTCAATATCCATCCGGACGGGTCCTGCCTGCACCGTGGATGAGATCAGTTCTTCCGGTTCGCCCTGGCGGCGGAGCACCGCCCGTACCCTGGCCACGAGTTCGCGCGAGGAATACGGCTTGGTTACGTAGTCGTCGGCGCCGAGCTCCAGGCCCACCACTTTGTCGATCTCGGAATCCTTGGCGGTCAGCATGATGACCGGGACACCGGACCGCTGCCGGAGCTGGCGGCACACTTCTGTCCCGGACAGCCCCGGGAGCTGAAGGTCCAGCAAGACCAGGTCGGCGCCGTTGCGGTCGAATTCGGTGATGGCGTCAGGTCCGTTATCCACGACCTCCACTTCGAACCCTTCTTTGCCCAGCAAATAGGACAACGGGTCGCTGAACGACTCTTCGTCCTCAACTATCAAGATCCTGCTCAAGCGCTAGCTCCTTGTTCGTGTGCGCCGGCGGCGCGGGATTCATGGCTGTGCTGGGCGGCGTGGTGCCGCGACCGTGCGGCCTGCGGACCGGAGGCAGGTTCTTCCTCGACGTCCTGCCCCTCCATCTCCGGCAACCGCAGCGTGAACGTCGAGCCTTGGCCGGGCTGCGACCACAAGGTCACCTCGCCGCCGTGGTTGGAGACAACATGCTTGACGATGCTCAGTCCAAGGCCTGTTCCGCCCGTGTGCCGGGAACGTGCCGCGTCCACGCGGTAAAAACGCTCAAACACGCGCTCCTGGTCCTCCGGGGACAGTCCTTCGCCCTGGTCGGTGACCGAAATGGCGATAAGCCCTTCCTTGGCCCGGACTCCTACGCCCACACGGGTGTTCTCCGGCGAGTACCGGATGGCGTTGTCGATCAGGTTGCGCAGCGCCGTGACCAGCAGGTCAGGGTCGCCGTGGACCATGCCGTCCACGTGCCCGCCCACAACGATCTTGATGTTCTTGCTTTCGGCTGGCAGCTGGGACCGGTCAACTGCCTCGTGGATCACCGCATTGATATCCACGGGCCTGCCCTGCTGCGCCACGCTGGCCCCCTGCAGGCGGGACAGCTCAATGATGTCCTGGACCAGTGCGGCCAGGCGGCCGGACTCCTTGTGCATGCGCTTGGCAAACCGGCGCACGGCCTCCTCATCGTCAGCCGAGGACTCGATCGCTTCGGCAAGGAGGGAGATGGCCCCCACGGGAGTCTTCAGTTCATGGGATACGTTGGCCACGAAATCGTTCCGGATCTCTTCGGTCCGAGTGATCTCCGTGCGGTCATCGGCCAGCAGGAGAATATATTCCTCACCGAGCATGGCCGCACGCACTTGCACAACGATGGTCCCTTGCCCGAGCGGGCCACGGGGCAGCTCCAACTGCTTTTCGATGATTACACCGTCGCGGCGCACACCCGCCGTCATGTCCAGCAGTTGCTTGTGGACCACTGTGTGGCCACGTACCAGGCCGTAGGCGTAGGCCGCAGGGCTTGCCCTCACCACGCCGTCCACCGCATCCACCACCACAAAGGCACGTCCGACGACGGCGAGCACCTCCGCGGCGCCCGCAGGCAGGGCGAGTTCATCGAAGTCGAAGTCCACCAGCTGACGCTGCTTTTCGCTGACCCTGAAGGCGAGCACGCCGAAGGTGCCGAACGACAGGCCGATGAGGCCTGCAATGACACCGATGAGCATAGGATCCACGTTCCCAGCTTATGCTGTGGGAAACGCGGCATTGCCGCATCAGGCCCTCCTGAGGAGACGGTTCAACTAACGTTCATCTTGCGAGTGGCAATCGTTCACCAGCTGCTGGCAGAGTATGGAGTTGGACTGCCGAACGGCGACACGAATTGCCGCCGGCGGACAAGGCCGGCGGGAGTTCCAAGGAAAGGACGCCAACGTGCGTAAGGTTTTTCAGGAAGAACTTGCCCAGGTCGGTGAGCAGCTCGTGGAGATCTCACAGCTGGTCAGCGAAGCGATCGGAAAGGCAACGACGTCCTTCCAGGTGGCGGATGTGGATTTGGCCCAGGATGTGATCGCCGCCGACGCCCGCATCGATTTCCTTCAAAACAGCCTCGAT
Source organism: Arthrobacter sp. B6 (assembly GCF_001663775.1). Taxonomy (GTDB): domain Bacteria; phylum Actinomycetota; class Actinomycetes; order Actinomycetales; family Micrococcaceae; genus Arthrobacter. Next base: position 1,638,891 of record NZ_KV467168.1, read on the forward strand.
GAGCGCGCCATCGACATCCTGGCCCTGCAGGGGCCGGTCGCCAGCGACCTCCGCATGCTGGTGGGCTCGCTTCGCATGAGTGCGTCCCTGGAACGGATGGGCGACCTCGCCCGCCACATTGCACAGCTGGCGCGGCTGCGCTTCCCCTCCACGGTGATCCCGGCCTCGATGACGGATACCTTCAAGGAGTTGGCCGAGCTGGACCAACTGATCGCGGCCAAGCTGACGGTATTGCTGGAAACCCGCAACCTTGAAGTCGCCCGGGACATCCTGAAGGCGAACAGTGCCATCAATGACCTGCACCTGAGCGTGTTCAAAGCGATCGCCAGCCCCGACTGGCAGGAAACCCCCGCCACCACAGTGGACGTGGCCCTGGCGAGCCGGTACTTCGAGCGCTTCGCGGACCACGGCGTTTCCGTGGCCCAGAAGGTTACTTACCTCGTGACGGGTGCCTGGCAGCCCAACGGCACAGAGCACAGCTGACACGTTGGAGTTTTTGTCCAGATACAGACACTTTCGAGGGGATTAGCGCGCTTTATCTGGACAAAAACTCCAATACGAACGACGGGCCGGTCACCTCAGGTGACCGGCCCGCCGTCGTTAACTGCTCAGTACGCCCTATTTCTTGCCCTGATTGGCTACCGCGAGGATGGCTTCGGCAGCGGCGTCGGGATCCAGGTAGGTGCCGCCCCGCTTGATCGGCTGGAAGTCTTCGTCCAGGTCGTAGACCAGCGGGATGCCCGTGGGGATGTTCAGGCTGGCGATGGCTTCGTCGCTGATGCCGTCAAGGTGCTTGACGAGGGCGCGCAGCGAGTTGCCGTGGGCGGTGACGAGGACCGTTTTGCCGGCCTTGAGGTCTTCCTTGATGTCCGACTCCCAGTACGGCAGGAAGCGGACCAGGACGTCCTTCAGGCACTCCGTGCGCGGGAGGGCGGCACCGAGGTTGGCGTAGCGGGGGTCGTGTGCCTGGGAGAACTCGCTGTTGTCGTCCAGGGGCGGCGGCGGGGTGTCATAGGACCGGCGCCATTCCATGAACTGCTCCTCGCCGTATTCGGCCAGGGTCTGTGCTTTGTCCTTGCCCTGCAGTGCGCCGTAGTGGCGTTCGTTCAGGCGCCAGTCGCGCTTGACGGGAATCCAGCCGCGGTCGGCTTTGTCCAGGGCGATGTTGGCCGTGTTGATGGCGCGCTTCAGGAGCGAGGTGTAAAGGATGTCAGGAAGCAGGTCGTGCTCCACCAGAAGCTCACCGCCGCGCGCTGCCTCCTCGCGGCCCTGGTCGTTAAGGTCAACGTCCACCCAGCCGGTGAACAGGTTCTTGGCGTTCCATTCGCTGTGGCCGTGGCGCAGCAGAATCAGCTTGTAAGTCATGATTTTTATCCTAGCTGAGCGCCGCAGGCGCACGCCCAGCGTTACAGCGCGGGGTCACGTGGAGGCGCCACGTTGGATAGGGTTGGGCCGTGGTTCAAAAAGCTGAACGGGTGGACGCGCAGATGTCCGGCAGGAACAGGACCCGCAAACCGGTGGGGAACATTACCCGCGGCACCACCAACCCCAACCGCATGCGGCGCGTGGACCGGTGGCTTACAGGCCCCCAGGCGTGGCGCCTGCGCAAGGCGGAGGATCCCCTGGTTGTCGACCTGGGCTACGGGGCAACGCCCGCCACCGCCGTCGAACTTTTTGAACGTCTGCGCATGGTCCGCCCGGACGTCCGTGTGTGCGGGATCGAGATCGAACCTGAGCGGGTCCGCGTCGCCAGGGAATTGGAAGAGCCCGGGCTGAGCTTCCAGGTTGGGGGCTTCGAGCTGCCCGTGCCCGGGCGTCCGGTCCTGGTCCGCGCCTTCAACGTGTTGCGCCAATATGAGGAAGCGGACGTGGAAGGGATCTGGCGGCTGGTCCAGGGCCGCCTCTCCCCCGGCGGTCTGTTCATCGACGGCACCTGCGACGAGATCGGCCGGCGTGTGACCTGGATTGCACTCGACAGCGAACGGCCTCTGTCCTTAAGCCTGTCCGTACGGTTCGGAAGTTTTGAGCTGCCGTCGGAGACTGCGGAACGGCTGCCCAAGGCGCTGATCCACCGCAATGTTCCCGGCGAACGGATCCACAGCCTCATGGCGGCGATGGACCGGGCATGGCTGGAATCGGCGCCGCTGGCGTCGTTCGGAAACCGTCAGCGGTGGCACGCGATGTGCACGGCACTGCTCGACGGCGGCTGGCCCGTCCACGATGGTCCGTCACGGTGGCGCCTGGGCGAACTCACGGTGGGCTGGGACTCAGTGGCACCGTCAGTTTAGGCGGGCCTACCGGAAGGTCCCCTGAGCGGTGTTTGTGGGTAAGGGAGCCGGTACGGATGTCACCAGGGCCCGTAGGGACCCGTGTTGCGGCTTCCTCCGCGTCCGGCGTCCTTTACTGCCGGCCGCACGTCAGCGAGGTAGATGGAGGCTGCCACCACGGCGGCGAGTCCGAAAAGGCCCAGCGTGCCGAAAAGGCCGCCGCCGCTGCCGAACAGCGACATAACGCCGATCAGCGTGGCGCCGCCGGTGAGCGCCAGCCAGAAGGTCTTGGTCCTCTTGCCGGTGGCCTCAAAGGCGTTGGCCGGATGCCGGGCACAGTCAGCCAGGGCCCACAGCTCAAGACCCAGCGCCACCACGGCAAGGACAAAGAACACTGCCCGCTCTACATAAAAAATCATCACTTGACCGTCCACCATCCCAGCCTAGCCGTCCAGTGTGTCGAGCGCTTGCTTCAAATCGGCCCAGAGGTCCTCAACATTTTCGATTCCGACGCTGAGGCGCACCAGGTTCTCCGGGACGCTGAGCGGTTCGGCGGTGTGGCGGCGGCGGCGTTCGATCAAGGATTCCACGCCGCCCAGGGACGTCGCAGGCAGCCATAGCTGCAGCGCGCGGACGAGCTTATCCGCGGCGTCTGGGCCGCTAAGGTCACCCGCCGGCGCAACCTGGATGCAGACGATCGATCCGAAGCCCTTCATTTGTGCCTTCGCCCGCTGGTGGCCGGGGTCGTTGGCAAGCCCGGGGAAATTGATGCCCTCGATCCGGGGGTGGGTGCCCAGCCGTTCGGCAAGGACCGTCGCGGAATCCTGCGAGCGTTGGATGCGCAGGGCCAGGGTCCGCAGTCCGCGCAGCGCGAGCCAGGCTTCAAACGGCCCGGCAATTGCACCGTGGATGGTCCGGTGGTGCAACAGTGCGGCGCGGATGTCCGGGTTTGGCGTCACCAGGGCACCCAGGACAACGTCGGAGTGACCGGCCAGGTACTTGGTCACCGAATGGAGGACAACGTCTGAACCCAACGCCAGCGGCTGCTGCACCAAGGGAGTGGAGAAGGTGTTGTCGGTGACGACGATGGCCCCGACCTGATGAGCGGCCTCGGCGAGGGCAGGAATGTCGGCGATCCCGAGCATGGGATTGGTCGGGCTTTCCAGCCAGAGCATGCTGGCGGGCCTGGCGTCCGGGCCTGCGGGTGCTATCTGCTCCTTGACTGCTTCCGTGTCTGCAATGTCCACGGTCCGGAGTTCGAGGAAGCCCTTCTGGGCCAGCTCAGCGGCCATCACCAGGGAACCGGAGTAGCTGTGCGAGGGCATGACCAGCACACCGCCGGCAGGCACCAGGGACAGGGCGGAACTGACGGCCGCGAGTCCCGAAGCGTACAGCAGGCCTGGCAGTTCCGATCCTTCAAGCTGGCCGAGGGCCTCCTCAAACGGGTCCCACGTGGGATTGGCGTACCTGCCGTAGCCGCGATCGCCGTCGCCCAGTGGCCCGGTGCCGAAGTAAGTCGAGGACAGCACGATAGGCGGGTTGACCGGTTCGTCCCGTTCGCGGGGCGGCCGGCCTGAAGCGACCACCAGTGTCTCTGCTGACAGGGAGGCGGCGTGCTGGGGGGTGAGACTCATGGGGCTAGCGTACTTTGGGGTGTCGCCTCTCCAGAAAGCCGTTACCTGCAAGTACCGTGCCGGCTGCGGATGGGCGTCCAGTCGGGGAATGTCAGTGGGGTCGGTAGGCTTGTTAAGTGACTATCCAGAGCCCCGGGCTATTTATCGCGTTTGAAGGCGGCGACGGCGCCGGCAAGTCCACGCAGGCGGCCCGGCTCGCCGAAGCCCTGGAATCCCGCGGCCTGAAAGTGCTGCGGACCCGCGAGCCTGGTGGTACGCCCATCGGCGAGAAGCTCCGCTCCCTGGTGCTGGACCACGGCAACGGCCACATCGATGCCCACACCGAGGCGCTCATCTTCGCAGCTTCACGCGCCGCCCACGCCGGCCAGGTCATTCGTCCCGCGCTGGAACGCGGCGACATTGTCCTCACTGACCGCTACATCGATTCCTCAGTGGCGTACCAGGGTGCCGGCCGTGCGCTTGGCACCGAGGCGGTCCTTTCGCTCAACGAATGGGCCACCGAGGGCCTCCAGCCTGACCTGACGGTCCTGCTGGATGTTGACCCCGCGGACGGCCGCCGCCGCCGCACCGCAGGGGATGCTGCCGAGGACCGCCTGGAATCCGAGGCAGACGAATTCCATTCACTGATCAGGGAAGCGTTCCTCCAGCTCGCGGCGTCCCGCCCTGATGCCTACCTCGTCCTGCCCGCTCACCTGGCTGTGGCGGAGCTTGCCGCACGGATCCTGGCCCGCGTGGACGCGCTGCTCGCTTCCTCGGGCCGGGGAGCGGCATGACGGTCTGGGACGACCTCCAGGGCCAGCCCGCCGTCGTCGAACAGCTCCGGCAGGCATCCCTCGGCGACGGGCTGACCCACGCCTGGCTGTTCACTGGCCCGCCGGGCTCTGGGCGTTCCAATGCAGCCAAGGCGTTCGCCGCGGCCCTGAACTGCGACCAGGAGGACGTGACCCGCCGCGGCTGCGGAACATGTCCCGCCTGCCTGACCATCCTCGGCGAGACACACTCCGACGTGACGTTCGTCCGGACGGAGAAGGTCACCATCACCATTGACGAGGCACGGGAGCTCGTTTCAACAGCGGGGAACAGGCCGTCGTCAGGCCGTTGGCGGATCATCGTGGTGGAGGACGCGGACCGGATGGCCGAACGCACCACCAACGTGCTGCTGAAAGCCATCGAAGAACCCACGCCGCGGACTATCTGGATGCTCTGTGCACCGTCGCCCGCGGACGTGTTGGTGACCATCCGCTCCCGCTGCCGCGCCGTGGCACTCCGCCTGCCCCCTGCCGCTGACGTGGCCGCCCTGCTGGTCAAGCGCGACGGCGTTGATCCGTCGCTCGCAGAACAGGCCGCCCGGGCGGCTCAAAGCCATGTTGGGATAGCCCGGCGTCTGGCCCGCGACCCCGAAGCCCGGCAGCGCCGGCTGGAAACGGTGAAGTTCCCGCTGGGGCTGCGCGGCGTCACCGCCGCTGTGATGATGGCCGAAAAGCTGGTGAAGATCGCCACGGCCGAGGCGAACAGCTCCAACGAAGAGCGGGACGCCGCCGAGAAGGCCGCACTGCTGGCAACATTGGGTGCGCCCGAATCCGGGACCCTGCCGCCGGCCATGCGGAGCCAGGTGAAACAGCTCGAAGACGACCAGAAGCGGCGCGCCAAGCGGTCCATCACGGATTCCCTCGACCGGACCCTGACTGACCTGCTGTCCTTCTACCGGGACGTATTGATTATCCAGCTCGGGAATGCTGTGGAGCTGGTGAACGTTGAGCTTAGGGGTGAACTGGAGGAGTTCGCCTCCCGGTCCACCCCGGAGACCACCCTCGCCCGCATGGATGCGATCAACAAAGCGCGGGAGCGCATCACCACCACCAACGTTGCACCGCTGTTGACCGTTGAGTCCATGGCAGCCAGCCTGATCTAGCCCCTTACAAGGAGACCTCTCGATGACTGCTCGCCCCCTGCCCGTACGCCCCCGATTCCGGGGGAATGGAGTACGGGCCGCCGGCGCCCTGGTCCTGGCCATGGTGCTGGCCTCCTGCACCCTTCTTGACGGCGGGCAGCAGGAGCAGGGCACCGCCACCGCCAAGGCAGATCCGTCGATTGTAGCCACGGCACCGGAGGGACTCGAGTCGTTCTACTCACAGGAGGTCGTCTGGGAGCCCTGCGAAAACGGCTTCCAGTGTGCCAAGGTCACGGTGCCCCTGGACTATAAAAAGCCCGACGGCGGGACGATCCAGATTGCCGCCTTGAAGGCCGCGAGCACGGGCAAAAAGTCCGGAACCCTGTTGGTCAATCCCGGCGGACCGGGCGCCTCGGGCTACGACTTCGTCAAGGATGCCGCGGGGACGCATTTCTCAAAGCCAGTGCGGGACGGCTACGACCTCGTGGGATTCGATCCCCGCGGCGTAAAGCGGTCCTCGCCCGTCACCTGCATGTCCGACGCCGAACGCGACGCCGCCCGCGCCAAGATCTATGCCCTCGACACCGATGCCGGGCTGGCGGCCGCCTTAGCGGACAACAAGGTTATCGCTGCACAGTGCGCCGAGCAGACAGGTCCGGCCCTGGGACTGATCGACACTGTCAGCTCGGCCAAGGACCTTGACGTCCTGCGCGCGGTGGTCAACGACGATAAGCTGAACTACCTGGGCTACTCCTACGGCACCTTCCTCGGGTCCACGTATGCGTCGCTCTTCCCCAACAACGTGGGCCGCATGGTGCTGGACGGGGCCCTGGATCCGTCCATCAGCAACGAAGAGCTCACCAGTGGCCAGGCCCGCGCCTTCGAGAAGGCCATCAGATCCTATGTCGCTGACTGCCTCCAGGAAGACGGCTGTCCCCTGAGCGGTACTGTGGACAGCGGCGTCCAGCAGATCCGCGACCTTATTGGTGCGGTCCAGCAGACGCCGCGGACGGCGAAGGACGGTCGTCTGGTGAACGCCACCATGTTCGTCAGCGGACTCATCACCCCGCTGTACAACGACGCAAGCTGGCCCGCCCTGACCCAGGCCCTCGACGCTGCCATGACCGGTGACGTGAGCCTGATGCTGCGGCTCGCCGACCTCGGCGCCGACCGCACGTCCAACGGAACCTACTCGTCCAACTCAACCTTTGCGTTCAATGCCATCAACTGCCTGGACTACCCAATGGTCTCCGATACCGCGGGGATGCGCGCCGAGCAACAGCGGCTCATGGCAGACTCCCCCACCCTGGGATACTTCTTTGCCTATGGCGGCACGAACTGCGTGGACTGGCCGCACAAGAGCGTGCGCACACCGGCCCCTGTGGAATACACCGGCGAATCCTCCATCGTGGTCATCGGGACGACTGGCGACCCTGCCACCCCCGTGGAATGGGCCACGTCCCTTCGCAAGCAGCTGGGAAACGCCTCCCTGCTGACTTGGCGGGGTGAAGGGCACACGGCCTATGGCCGTGCCAACAGCTGCATCGGTGATGCCGTGGACAGCTACCTCGTTGAGGGCAAGGTTCCGGCGGACAACACAGTCTGCTGAGCACGGTGCGGCGCCCATTTTGACCCGGGCGCCGGAACTCTATTACAGTTGACTCTTGCATGAACCAGCCGGATTCGTCCGGTTACCGCATGCGGTGCTTCCTTAGCTCAGTCGGTAGAGCGTTTCACTCGTAATGAAAAGGTCATCAGTTCGATTCTGATAGGAAGCTCGGGATAAACCCCGGACAGCCCCTAAATTTAGGGGTTTCCGGGGTTTTTCGCTGGTTAAGCCAGAACCCCTGCTTAGCGCCAGGGCACACTTAGGTCATGAACGGGTAACGGCCACATCGCTGCAATCACGTGTTGATAACCCTTGCAGTCGAGCGGAACATACAGTCTTCCCCGCGCCTACACTGAGCCATGGATGCGATTCCTGCGGTGATCCTGGTCTTCGGTGTCGCCTTCGTCTGGATCGGCTTGACTGTGTTCATCGTCCTGCGGCTGCGCCGCCACCGGAACGGGTCCTCACTGGTGGCTTCGGCTCCCCCTCCCGCCGAAGCTGACCGCCGTCCGCACAGGCCATGGCGCCGCGTCCGCCCGCTAACCGGAGCAACCCTGCGGCAACGCCGGCTGCGGCCCAGGAAGGTCCGCGGGTGAAGGCTTCCGTCTACTCAAGGGCCGCCGCTTCAAGGAACCCGCCGGACGGCATCCATTTCCGGCATGTGACTGGCAGCTCGGGGCCGTAGGCTGGTGATGCCTATGATGGCGTCATGGATGACGAAGAGCTGGCCGGCATCGCCAATGCACTCTACGCGCTGCCGCTCGACGAGTTCATAGCAGCCCGCACAGCGGCGGCGAAGGAGGCCGCCGGAACCACAGAAGGACTGCCGGCCGCCGTGAAAGCCCTGCCTAAGCCTTCGGTGGCTGCCTGGGCCGTCAACATGCTCGCCGCACACCAGCCGGACATCCTGCATCAGCTCAACGAACTCGGCGGTCGGATGCGGGCTGCCCAGTCCTCCCTCGACGCGGCCGGGATGAGGGACTTGGGCCGGGAACGCAGGACGCTGCTGGCTGCCGCTGTCGATGCTGCCTGTTCCGTCGCGGAGCAGCACGGGCGACGCATCAGCGGAGCCGTGGCAACCGGCGTCGAAGAGACACTGCGGGCGGTGACGGCCGATGAAGGCGCCGCTGCCGCAGTCCAGAGCGGGCGCCTGCTGCAGATCCTTTCGGCCGACGGCGTGGATACCGTTGACCTCGACGGTGCCGTGGCGGTGCCCGGTGCCGTCGCCGCGCCCCGGGCCGCGGAACCTGGACTGTCCCCCGCACCAGCCAGGGGCGAGGAAACCAGCGCCAAGAAGGTCAGTGCTGTCAGGGACAAGGCCCCTAAGGGCCGGCCGGCCACGACGGCGGATGTCCCGGCCGCCGCAGCGTCAGACAAGCCACGCCTGCAGGCGGTCCGCCAGGCACCACGGCCAGCGTCGCCGTCGGCCCTGGAAAAGGCCCAGGCAGCGGAACGCGTGGCGGCTGAAGCCGCCGATGAGGCAACCCGACAGGCGCAGGAGCGGCTCGAAGAGCTGGAAGCGGCGGAGGCTGACCACAAGCGGCTGGCACACGAAGCAAAGGAACTCCGGGCCCGGCTCAAATCCACGGAGGAACAGCTGGAACGCACGCGAAAGCTGAAGGAAACTGTTGCAGCGGAAACCAAACAGGCGGCGCGCGCAGCGGACAAAGCCCAGCGGTCTGCAATGCTGGCGCATGAACGTGTCCTCCGGTTGGGCAACACGCGGCCCTGATGCTCCGTTATTGTCAGACCCCGGTTGCACACTGGATTTATGGAAACCCAACTCGTTCAGGAATTTCACGTCACCTACTTCGACGCCGACTGCGGCCGGATCCGGGCAGAGAGCTTTGACACGCGGGAAGAAGCGGCGCGCTTCGCTGACCGCACCTGCTCCAGCGAGGACTCATGGGCCGTGATTGACGCGGTCGCCATCGAGCAGGCACGGATCGCCGCCTAAAGCAGGAAGCCCCGCCCAATCCGGCCTAGCCGGGATGGACGGGGCCGGCGGCACTCCGCCAGGGAGCGCTGTGCCTCTCAGGCCTGCTTTAAGCGAAGTCGGAAACGGCAGGATCCGGACCCATGCGGCCCTCGCCGCGGGCAGTCCGGTCCAGACCGTTGATGGCTTGGACATCGCCGTCGTCGAGGGTGATCTCCAACGCCGCAAAGTTTTCACGGATGCGGGACTCCGTCACGGACTTGGGGATGACCACGTTCCCCAGCGCCAGGTGCCAGGCAATAACCACCTGGGCCGGCGTGGCCCGGTGCTTGGCGGCAATGGCAGTCACGGTTGCATCCTCCAGGAGCTCCCCGCCCTGGCCCAGCGGAGACCACGCCTGGGTCAGGATTCCCTTGGACGCACCGAAGTCACGCAGTTCCCGCTGGCTGAAATACGGGTGCAGTTCAATCTGGTGAATGGCCGGAACCACGCCGGATTCGTCGATAAGCCGCTGCAGGCCTTCAGCCGTGAAGTTCGAAACACCGATGGACCGCACCCGGCCACGCTTCTGGAGTTCAATCAAAGCTTTCCAAGTGTCCACGTACTTGTCCTGCTGAGGCTGCATCCAGTGGATGAGGTACAGATCCAGGGATTGCAGGCCCAGCCGGTCCAAGGACTCCTCGAAGGCCGCCAGTGTGGTGTCGTAGCCCTGGTCCGCGTTCCACAGCTTGGTGGTGATGAAGATGTCCTCCGCGGAAAGGCCGGAAGATGCAACCGCGCGGCCAACTCCCGCCTCGTTGCCGTAGATCTTGGCGGTGTCGATGTGGCGGAAGCCCGCCTCGAATGCCTGGCGGACCACCTTCTCCGCGACACCGTCCTCAACCTGCCACACACCATAACCGAGCTGGGGAATGGTGTGTCCGTCGTTAAAAGTGAGTGTGGGGGTAGAAGTCATTCCGCCATAGTGCCAAACGATCGCCCCAGGCCGAAGCGAAACGGCGCCCGCTAAGCCACACGCGTAACCGGGAATACTCTCCGGCTAGAGACCGGCAGTGTCCTCGGCGAGACGGCGTTCGGCGTCGGCCACCTGTTCGAACACTGACTCCGCGCGCCGCCGCACGGACGCGGCCCCCACCGGTACCGGCCCGACGGCGAGCCGCAGCATCGCGGCGGCCTCTGCGGTGGTGGCCAACGAATTTCCGGCCTTGGACAGGGACCGGTGGACACCGGCGAGTGGTCCCGGAATATCCAGGCCATCGCTGGGCGAACGGCGCTGGGCCTCCACGCAGATCACGCGGACCCGTTCCAGGAGTTCTGCCAGTTCGTTGGCGATATCAACCAGTTCGGCGTACAGCTGGTCGTCCTCGACGCCCTCCAGCACCTGGTGATACCGGTCAAGGCCACGATGGAACCTGTCGTGGGCCCGGCGCCACAGGCCCTTGCCGAGTTCGGCGTCGTCTTTGCGCCCCTGGCGGGCGGCGGTAAAGAATCCCAAAAAGAACCTACAGGTACTGGCCGGGACCGTGGTCCGGGTCCTGCGGCTGTCCCGGTTTCCCGGGGGTGTGGCTTTGGGCTGCCGCCGAGGCACGCTGAGGCTCGCCGTTTTCACCAATAACCACGCCGGGAGCAATCACTGTTCCCGGCGGAAGCTGCCTGAGCTGGAGCTGGGCTGCCGCATGCTCCCTCGCGGCGTGCTGGGCTGCGATGGCGGTCTGAATGCCGTGGAACAGGCCTTCCAGCCAACCCACCAGCTGGGCCTGGGCGATGCGGAGCTCGGCATCGGAAGGGGCGGCGTCGTCAGGGAAAGGCAGGCTGATCCGTTCCAGTTCCTCCACCAGCTCCGGAGCAAGCCCGTCTTCCAGCTCCTTAATGGAGCGCTCGTGGATCTCCGCCAGGCGTCCCCGGGCGGCGTCGTCCAGGGGCGCAGCCTTAACTTCCTCCAGCAGCTGCCGGATCATGGTGCCGATCCGCATGACTTTCGCAGGTTCATCCACCAGGTCCTGCAGGCTCGCCTTCGATTTCGCGCCGTCAGCCGGCCGGCCGTCAGCCGGCACAGGCGGTCCCGCGGCCTCGAGGGGTGTACCCTCCACAGTTGTTCCCTCAACAGGGAGCTCCTCTGATGGCTGAGTGTCTGTCTGATCGCCCATGCGTTCATACTCTCATGAGCCAGCGGCCGCAAAGCCAGTCAATGAAGCTGCTTGACCAGAATCGCGCCCTCGTCCGCAGTGAACCCGGCTTTCAGGTAGAAACCCACCGCATAGGTGTTCGCCGGAACCCAAACGTCCAACACGTCGTTCTCCGCCATCCAGAGCTCCATGGCTGACACCAGGGCAGTACCGACTCCCTGGCGCCGCCAGTGGGCATGGACGCCCATCTCCATCAGCAATAGCTCGGCCCAGGGGCCGGCGGTGCGCCGGCGCTGCACAATGCAGTGCAGGAAGCCCACAGTCAGCGTGCCGGCCTCGGCGACCCAAAAGAGCACGGACGGATCGGCAAGGAAGGCCCGGGCGCCGTCGAGCGTTAATGCCCCCGACGGCGCCCCGGACGGGTCCTCGTCAAACAGGTTGTCAGCCTCGGACAGTTCGTTGAAGAGCTCCGCATCCTCCCGACCGAGCCTGCGGATCCCAACCCCCATGGGCAGGCCCGTCAATTCAGCAGCACCTGCCCTGGGGGGTGGAGTCCTGCCGGTCCGTGCGGTCCCGCCAGAACTCACGTTCGGACAGTGGCGGCTCATGGTGTCCTGTCCCGCGGTGGTATTCCACGTACTTGGAGTACGCGTCCGCACCCAGGACACCGCCGAGGTAACGGGAAAATCCGCGGAATCCCGTTACGATGGCGGACAGACCGGCCCCCATCAGTGGTGCCCGGCCCTTTCGAACCTGAGGTCGGCCGGCAGTTCGTTCCATTCAGCCACCAGTTCCCGTTCCGCCGGCGTGGGGATGAGCCCCGCGGGCGCGAAGACCCTGGACGCCCGCGCCTCATCCTCGTGGTCCTTGTTGGCAATTCCGGCCCGGTGATTGCGGAAGGCCCTGGCTGTGGCCAGGATCGCGGTGACAATAACGATGATGCTCAACACCACAAAGATGACTGACAGCCAGCCCTGAATGGCAGTGTTACGGACCACGGCTTCCATTGCGGCCACGGTCTTGGCCGAACCGAATTCGGTCTTGCCATCCCCAAGGGCCTTGGAGAAGGCCGCGTTGTTCGCGAAATAACCCACAGCCGGGACCGGTGAGAAGATCTTCTGGAAACTGGCCGTGATGGTGACCACCGCAGCGAAGGCCAACGGCAGGGCAACAATCCAGAGGTACTTGAAGGTTCCACGTTTGGCGACGATGGCCAGGCAGACGGACAAGGCAATGGCCGCCAGCAACTGGTTGGCGATCCCGAACAGCGGGAACAGGGTGTTGATCCCGCCGAGGGGATCCGTAACACCCATCAGGAGCACCGCACCCCAGGCGCCCACCATAATGGCTGTACACAGCCAGGCACCGGGGCGCCAGGAGTGTTCCTTGAACTTCGGGGCAAAGTTGCCGATGGAATCCTGCAACATAAAGCGTGCCACCCGCGTCCCGGCGTCGACCGCGGTGAGGATGAACAGCGCTTCGAACATGATGGCGAAGTGGTACCAGAAGGCCATCATCGCCGTGCCACCGATGAACTGCTGCATGATATGTGCCAAACCGACGGCCAAGGTGGGGGCGCCGCCTGTCCGGGAGACGATGCTCTCCTCGCCGACGTTCCTGGCTGTCTCGGACAGCAGGTCCGGGCTGATGTTCACGCCGGCCAGACCCAGGCTGTTGACCCAGGTGGCAGCCGTTTCCACGGTACCCCCGGTCAGCGCGACGGGGGCATTCATCGCGAAGTAGAGTCCGCGGTCTATGGAGATCGCCGCGACGAGGGCCATGATGGCCACGAACGACTCCATCAGCATCCCGCCGTAACCGATAAAGCGGGTCTGCCGCTCCTTTTCGATGAGCTTGGGCGTGGTTCCGGAAGCGATCAGGGCGTGGAACCCCGACAACGCGCCGCAGGCGATGGTGACAAAGAGGAACGGGAACAAGGCGCCGGGGAAGACCGGTCCGTTGTCCCTGCTTGCGAATTCGCTGAAGGCCGGCACAGTGATTTCCGGGCGGACCACAATAATGGCCAGCGCGAGCATAACGATCACGCCGATCTTCATGAACGTTGAGAGGTAGTCACGGGGTGCCAGCAGGAGCCAGACCGGAAGTATGGCCGCGATGAAGCCATACACAATGAGGCCCCAGGCAATGGTCACCTTGTCCAGCGAGAAGAACGCAGCGCCCCATTCCGTTTCGGCTACGATGCCACCGCCGATAATGGCGGCCATGAGCAGCACGAATCCAATAAGCGACACTTCCATGACCTTGCCGGGCCTGAGGAAGCGAAGGTAGACGCCCATGAAGAGCGCGATAGGAATGGTCAAACCCACAGAGAAGACGCCCCAGGGGCTTTCCCCCAGTGCGTTCACAACGACGAGCGCCAGGATGGCGACGATGATCACCATGATGAGGAGCGTGGCAACCAGGGCAGCGGTGCCGCCTATGACGCCCAGTTCCTCACGTGCCATCTGGCCCAGGGAACGTCCGCCGCGGCGCATGGAGAAGAACATCACGAGGTAGTCCTGGACAGCTCCGGCCAGGACCACGCCGACAATAATCCAAATGGTGCCCGGGAGGTATCCCATCTGGGCGGCGATGATGGGGCCAACCAGCGGACCGGCCCCGGCAATCGCGGCGAAATGGTGGCCGAACAGGACATTGCGGTCGGTGCGGACGTAGTCCCTGCCATCGGCCTTGTACTCAGCGGGCGTGGCACGCCGGTCATCCGGCTTGGTGATGTACCGCTCGATGACTTTCGAATAGAAGCGGTATCCGATGAGGTACGTACAGACGGAAGCGAACACAAACCAGATCGCATTGACCGTCTCGCCCCGGATAATGGCCACCATGAACCAGGCGATGCCGCCGAGGAGGGCGATGGCAGCCCAGAGGGCAATTTTGGCGGGGGTCCAGTTTTTGTCTTCGGCCTCGCGGGCGGCGTCGTCCACCGCAGTTGCCGGCAGCTTTGGATCGGTGGCCAGTTGGCCACCCCCGGGCTGCGGGCCGCCCAGTTCGTCTGGCATTCCGGCCATGTCTCCTCCTTGAGATCTCCTGCATCAGTGATTTGCTCCAAGGCACCCTACCAATGCCATGGCAACAGAAAGCCTGCTTCGCCCCCGGGCTGCGTGTCGCTGCGGTGAACGGCGGGGACGGAGCGCCGAGCGACGGCCGAGGAGCGCAGAGCGACTGCCGCCAAAGCCGCCAAAGAACCGTCGGGAAGTATGCCCTCCCGGGCGCACGGAAGGCCTCCGTCCAAGGTTTCCCGGACGGAGGCCTTCTGCACGTTTGGTCCCGGTTCGGAGCCGGGTTCGGCGGGCTGCTTCTTCGTGTTCGGGTTTCTACGCGTGTGAGTAAGTGAGGCAATCCGCGTTGTCAACCCCGGGGCCAACGTGGACTTCAGCGGCATTACACATCAGATGGTCATTGTGGACACACTCGGAGCGCTGGCACGCTCCAACATCTGCCAGGACCTTTGGCAGCCCGCCGTGCATGCCGGTGTCAATGAAGGTGGCGCAGCTGGCGTGGTCAGTACTTCCCGCGACCGTGATGGCGTGGGCCGTGCAGCCTTCGTGGTCGTTGAAGGAGCAACGGGTAACACTGCAATCGGCAACATGTGTTGTCATAAGAGGTTCCTCCGTATTCCGGCTGCCCGGGGTGGACAGCGTCCTGCCTCCCACGGTAGGCCGGTTCGGCCCAATCAAAAAGACCCAACTGTGTGACCTAATTCCGCACATGTTCGTCCAGTTCCCTGTGCACTGCGAATCAGGTGCCGACCTCCCGGCGGGATATCGGCAGCCTCGCACGCGTGAACAGCCAGGCCAAGGCGGCTCCCGTCAGTGGCACGGCCAGCAGCAGCGCGGCAAGCTGGAGCCAGGGGACGACGGGGGTCCGCGCCAGCCCGGTGGCCGTCACCACCAGAATTGCGGGCACTATTCCCGCCACGCTTCCCAGCACGGTTCCCAGCCCGGCCGTCATCAGGGCCTGCGAACCTGCGAGCGCCTTCCGTAGTCCGGGGGCTGCCCCCACCCCTGCGAGAGTCACATGGTCTTTCCGCGAGTCCGCCATGGACAAGCCCGTCGTGATACCCGCCGCGCTGAGGGTGATCAGCGCCCCCAGCCCGACAATGGACCAGAGAATCAGGGAAGCATCCCGTTCCGCACCGCGCTCCACATGAATTGACGTGAACTGGTTCCCAAAGACGATGGCGAGGGCGGAGGACGCCTTATCCGTCTGGGCAGCCTCAGGAAAGGCACTAAGTTGGACCAGGAGGGCGCCACTTTCCACGCGCATTCCCGCCGCGGCTGCAGCTTCATGGGACAGGATCCCGTAGTAAGGAACCTTGACGTCCGGTTCCAGCACCGCCGCCGCAACGTTTGTCCTGCCTTCTTCCTGGTAACCCTGGAAAGCTTGTGCATTGGTGACCCCGGGCAGGGGTTTTCGCACATCCTGCGCGACCAGGGCCGCGTGCCCGTCGCGGACGAACACGGGATTGGTCACCACCATCCCGCCGGCGGCCAATACGTCGCGTGCTTCCTCCGTCGGCGCCTTTCCCAGGAGTGCCTCCACGTCGTCCACGGTCCCGACCACGATCGAGCCGGCACTACCGTGGCTCGCATAGGGCCGCATCGCACCCTGGCAGCGCCAGTCATCGGGATCGAGGACACGCTGGCCGGCAGTCTCCGGGCACTCGTTGCCTTCCGGCACGGCGAGCGAATATTCCAGGCAGCTGGACGTCGGGGTCTGCGCCGGGGACATGTCCAAGAGCTCGGGGCGCATCTCGCAGTTGCGGATACCGGGCGTCCTCAGCACACGGGTCCACTCGACCGTGTCAAGGGCGCCGCCCAACGCTGATGCCACCAAGCCGGGATCCATCTGTTTCGGCTCCGGCATGGTCCCGTCTGCCAGCATGGGCTGGCCGGCAAACAGGGGTACCACCGTCTGGTTCCTCAGGGCTGACCAGTAGTGGTTCTCCTGTTCGTTCGCCTGCTGGCTGGAAGCCAGGACCATCGCGGCGCTGGCAAGCGTGGCGGCAGCGAGGACGGCGGCAACCGCCGGCACCGTCCGGCTGCGGTTGCGTGAAGAATCCCGGGCTGCCATACGTGCAGCGAGCGGCAGCGCCCCTGCCCGGCCGGCCAGGAAAGCCACAACGGTGCCGGTCAGCAGGACCAGCGACACAACGCCAAGCACCGCACCGCCAAGCAGGAACCAGGCAATAACCGGCGTCCGGGAGATGAAAACGTCCGGGTCTTCGCTGGTTAGGGCCAGCCAGTTACTTGCTGCCAACGCGGCTGCGGCCAGGCCGAGCAGTGCTGCTCCCAGGACGGCTGGCCGTTTGCCTGCCGTGAGGGGTGCCCGCCCGGATTTGAGCGCACCGAGGACGGCCTGGCGCGCCACCTGCCGCGCCGGAGCCAGGGCGGCAAGCAGGCACGCAGTGAAGCCCATCAGCATCGCCACAGCAGTCAGCAGCGTGTCCGGATGGAAGCCCGGGAAACGGACCGATCCGTTGAGGCGCGCCACAAAAACGACGACGGCGGCGGCGGACAGTCCGGTGGCCGCACCTGCGGCAACGGCAATGCCGCCCAACCATAGTGCCGCGGCCATCACCACGGAGCGGATGGTGGGAGTCTCTGCCCCCGAGGCCGCCAGGAGTGCCAGCTCGCGGACCTGGCCTTTGGCGCCCACGGCAAACGCGGCCCCCGCGAGGAGCCCCACCTCGAGCAGCGCAATCGCCCCAAGGAACGCCCCTGTGAGGTACGCGGAAAACTGCGATGCGTCGTTGGACTCTACCGGGGTACCGTCCGGTCCCCGCTGATCCTGCGGAGGCGGGCTCAGGGCCACCCTTCTGGACAGCACGGCCACCCCCGCAGCGTTGGCCTCCCGGACCTGGCTCCACGTCACAGGCTCCGGTCCCACCAGGTAGTACAGGGTGGACTTGACCACCGCGGACGGCTCGGAACCGGTGGACTCCGCCCGATCCTCACCCAGGCCTCCTTGCCCGGGCTTGAGGTACACGATGGAATTGCTGTCCGAGTAGCCAGCATCCCGCAGTGTCCCAACCACCACAAAAGTTCCGGCCGAGGTTGCGAGTTCCTCCCCCAATCCGAGTCCGAACCGTTCCAGCAGGCCCGGCGAAACCAGCATCTCGGCGTCGGTTCCGGGCGATCGGCCCTGGAGCAGCGTGTACTTTCCCGCGAAAGCCGGGGCGAGGGCGTCCACCGCCCGCCCCACGACCGGCACCTGCGCGGCGCCTGACCCCGCGGTCAGGTCCAGGGTGGATTCGGTCAGTACGGAATACCCTGCCGGCACCAGGTCCCGTGGATCCTTCGGCTTGAATTCAGGGTCGTGGTCCCAGTTGTTGGAGGAGGCAATCCTGGTTTCGTCGACGGGGTCCTGGACCATGTGGCCGTTTGGCACCGCCATCGGACGGAAGCGGGCCTGGGTGCCGCCCAGCTGGTACTGCACACGCTCCGCCGCCGTCTCCTGGCTGCTCTGGAAGAGTGTCACCGCACCGGTCATGGCTGCCACTGGCAGCATGATCAGCAGGATGATGAGGAGGGAACGCCCTTTATGGCGGCGGACGTCGCGCCGCGCCATGCGCATCGCCACACGGAAAGCCTGCCGGCGCCCTCCCGGCGCCGGCTTCAGATCCAGCGCCACGTCAGTATCCGGCCTGGGCCAAAAGCATGGCGGGATCGTGCATGGCCGCTGCCTGATCCACGATCCGGCCGTCCCGGAGGAAAACCACGCGGTCAGCCCAGGCGGCGTGCCGGGCCTCGTGCGTCACCAGCATCACGGCGGCCCCGGCATCTGCCCGGCTGCGCAGCACCTCCATCACGCCCTGGCCGGTGGTGGAATCCAGTGCACCCGTTGGCTCGTCGGCCAGAATCAGCCGGCGGTCGCCGACGATGGCACGCGCAATGGCCACCCGCTGCTGCTGGCCACCGGACATCTGGTCCATGAAGCGGTCGGCCAGTTCGGGGATGCCCACCTGCCGCAGGGCGTTCAGTGCCTGCCGCTGCGCCTTCCTTGCAGCTGCCCCGTCCAGCTCCAACGGCAGCGCCACGTTCTCGGCGGCGGTCAGGGTGGGGACAAGATTGAAGTCCTGGAAGACGTAGCCGACGGCGCGGCGGCGCAGCCGTGCCAGTTCGTTCAGTCCCAGCCCGCCCAAGGGGGTGGACTCCACAAAGACACCGCCCGACGTCGGACGGTCCAGTCCCCCTGCCAGCGCCAGGAGGGACGATTTCCCTGAACCTGACGGACCCATCACGGCGACGAACTCGCCGGCACTGACCGTAAGGTTAACCTCCCGAAGAGCAGCGACCGCCGTCGCTCCCTCACCGAACGTCCTGCTGACCTTTGCAAGTTCAAGGACCTGCTGCGGCCCCCGGACGCTCACCGGCGGCTATCCGCGATGAGCGGGGCAGCCTCTTCCACAGTGACCCCGTTGGACGTTTTACGTGCTGCTGCCTGGTTGGCTGATTGTGCCTGCTGCACCATGCGTGCCTCGCAGAGGTCCAGCCAGCGGACCTCCGCTTCCGTCTGGAAAATCAGCGAGTCCAGTACCAGCAGCCAAGCGGTATCCGCCGACCGCTGGTTTGCTGCGGTGTCCCGGCGCGCCTTGGTGTAGTCCTGCAGAGCCCGGATCGAGGCCACGCGCTGGGCCTGGATGATTGCCTGCACATCCACTCCCGGAAGAGTCACGGCGAGCGCCAGCTTGATGGCGAGTTCATTCCGCGGCGGATTGTTGCGCTCAACCGGGGCTGCGAACCAGCCTTGCACTGCCGCTTTCCCTGCAGGGGTGATGCTGTAGACCACGTGGCCTTCCCCGTCCCCGCCGTCATTGCTGACCAGGCCATCGCGTTCCAGCCGGTCCAGCGTGGTGTACACCTGCCCGATATTCAGGGGCCAGGTGGCCCCTGTGCGGTTCTCGAACTCAACCCTGAGCTGGTAGCCGTAACGCGGCTGGTCCTGCAGCAGGGCGAGGAGGCTGTGGCGGATAGACATGATGCTCCTAGCGGTGGCGTCAGCGTCGGTATGCACGGACCCCCAAGACCCGTGCATACCGCGTATGGAGTGACAGTAGCCGAACCGCGCATGCAAAGCAATACTGAGTATTTAGCAGCCGTGTCCTATCCGTCCGCCCGCACCACTACATGACCAACAGGACCTTGCCCACGTGCTCGCCACTGTCGAAATACCTGTGCGCTGCCCGGACCTGGTCCAGCGGGAAGGTCTTGGCCACCAAAGGGCGGATCCGGCCGTCCGAGATCAGGGGCCACACCGACTCCCGGACAGCGTCCATGATGGCGCCCTTTTCCGCCACGGGACGCGGCCGCAGCGCGGTGGCCACCACCGCCGCCCGCTTCCTCAACAGCTGGCCAAGATCCAATTCGCCCTTCGCGCCGCCCTGCAGGCCGATCACAATCAGCCGTCCGTAGTCGGCCAGCGCGTCGACGTTGTGGGACAGGTACTTCGCTCCCACCACGTCCAGGATCACGTCGGCGCCCTTGCCGCCGTTCTGTCGCCGCAGGCTCTCCGGAAAATCCTCCTCGGCGTAGTTGATGGCGATGTCCGCCCCCAGGAAGGCCTTCGCCGTGCCCACTTTTTCGTCGTTCCCGGCGGTGGTGGCAACCCGGGCACCGAACGCCTTGGCCAGTTGGATGGCCATGGTTCCAATGCCGCCGGTCGCTCCGTGGATGAGCACGGTTTCGCCTGCCTGCAGCTGCGCCGTCATGACCAGGTTCGAGTAGACGGTGGCGGCCACCTCAGGCAGCGACGCCGCAGTGACCAAGTCGACGCCGTCGGGAATCCGCAGGACCTGCTCGGCGGGAACGGCGACCTGCTGGGCGTAGCCTCCGCCGGCCAGGAGCGCCACCACCTTGTCGCCCACGGAGAAGGGCTTGCTGACGCCGGGGCCGAAACCGGCGATCCTTCCGGAAACTTCCAGGCCCGGAACCTCGGAAGCACCTGGCGGCGGCGGGTAGAAACCCCTTCGCTGCTGCACGTCCGCGCGGTTGAGGCCGGCAGCAACGACGTCGATCAACACCTCACCCTGCCCCGGAATTGGAGCGTCCACGTCGCGGACTTCCAGTACCTCCGGACCACCAGGTTCTGAAATGTAGACGGCTTTCATGGAGGACTCCCGTTTCTAGCTGATTCGTGCACCAAAACCAGTGTGCACCGGACGCACGCCATACTCTGTTTTGTTGCAGCCAACTGCCTATGAAACACTACTCGTTAGGGAAGGTTGTCCGAGCGGCCGAAGGAGCTAGTCTTGAAAACTAGTGTGCGGTAACCCCGTACCAAGAGTTCGAATCTCTTACCTTCCGCGAACGGAACCCCGGTCCACCAGCTTCTGGTGAGCCGGGGTTCCTTCGTTCTCCCCAATTCTCCAGCCGGGCACCCCCATTGCCCAGATCATTTGGGATGGGAGCCGCCGGTCAGCGGGGCGGGATGTTGCCCAGGATAGCCTGCGCGATTTCGTCGGCATCGCGGAGCGTGCGCTGCCCGCTGGGATACGTTGGACCGCCGGGCTGGACCGCCTCAGCAGCGATGGCGGTGCCCCATTGGGTTGCCGATAGCTGGAGGCCCAGGACATAGAGTCCGGCGGTGACAGACCCGTTGGCTGCCACGGGCCGGTAGGGGTGGGGGCTGACGTCCAGCCCGGTGGCCTGCACGGGTGCGCCCTCCGCCGTCATCATGAGGCGCGGCCGCACGAGCCCGTCCGCCAAGAGCTGTTTCAGCAGCGGAGAGTCGTTGGCGGACACCCGGTTGGCGGGGGCAAGCGCCTCCACCATGGTCCTGGCCACGGCCGGCGGGCCTTTAACCCAGGGTGACGCCGCCGTGAACATCCCGGTGTGGCGGTCCAGCCCAAACTTGGGGTCGGGACCAACAAAGCTGACCACCCCGGCGCGGGCCAGTGCTGCCAACTGTTCGGCACGCATCGCCGGCGGACCGCTCGCCAGCCCTTCAACAAAGGACTCGAACCAGCCACGCAGCCCGGCGACCCACGATTCGTCGGTGATGCCGCCGTCGGCCACCGCGGTCTTCAGGACAGCACGTCCGTGGTGGAGGGCCCCGATTGCCATCTTGATGGGGTCGTCCTCCCCGAGGGCGGAGCGGCGGGCGTCATCCATCAGGTAATCCACGACGGCCGCGTCCAGTTCGGCGCGTGAGGCGAACGACCGGCCCGCAAGGGGCGCTGCGAGTCCCTGGAGGTCAAGCCGGTGGCGCGGCGGGACATGGATGGCCAGGACACTGGCCATGGCGTCCTCCCAGTTGGCAGCGCTGTGCGCATGGGGACGCAGCGCGATATCGAGGGCCTCGAGGAACGCGGCAGGCTCCGCGACGGCACCGGGCTGCGAGCGCACCAGCGTCGAATAGTAGGCCCAAAGGGTGTCCCTGTGGAGCAACGGCCAGAGATCGTGGTCGAATCCCGGACGGATCCCGGCGGCGCTGAACCGTTCCAGCGCGGCACCGGTCAGGTACCTCAGGCGGACGGACGCCGGGTAATACCCCTTCAGGGCGGCCTTGGTGCGGTAGGGGGTGCCGCGGCGTGAGGCGGCAATGATCAGCGGTTCCTGGCCGGAAGGCCGGTAGTCCAGCCGGTGGCCGGCGTCGATGAATTTTCCGCCGCGCCCCTCCGTGAGCTGGCCCATGGCGTCGAAGAAGTTCAGGCCCATGCCCCGGACCAGGACAGGCTCACCGGCCGGAATCACGCCCCAGTCCACGTCCGCGGGAACTGCCGGCGGCAGGTATCGCAGGCCCATCCGCGCGGCGGAGGACTGCAGTTCGCGCTGTTCAGGATTCAGCCGGGCAGCGACATGGCCCAGGGCCAGCACCACCGAATCGGTGCGCAGGGAACCGCCGCCGGCCAGGCCGACGTCGAACGTTCCATCTGCGGACGGAACCACCGACTCGGCGGACAATGCATGGAACTGGACGGTCACGCCGTCGGGCAACCGTTCCAGCAGTTCCTCAAGGGTGCAGCGCAGGTACCGGCCGTAAATGGCACGGCTGGGAAAGTCCCCGGGGCCCAGCGTGGCGAGCTCGGACCGTTCTTCTGCCGTCAGCGATGGCATTGGAGCGCGCTGCTGGCGCGCCCGCCAGCTGTTGAAGGTGGTACCGGCAAGCGGAGGGGCGAGGGCTGGATCCTCCGGTATGAGCGTGGGGTAGAACGACTGGGTGTTCATCACGTACAGCCGTGACTGGCCGGGCTGCCACACATGGCCGGGGCCGGCAGGGTACGGGTCGATCATGTGGATCTGGAGGGCAGCGGGCTCTGGCTGGGCCGCGGCGTGGGCCAGGAGACGCTCCAGCACGCTGGTACCCCGAGGGCCGGCGCCGATGATGGCGGTCCGGATCTGCTGCGTTGTACCCACGGCATCCAGAGTATCGGCTTGCCCCGTGGGCTCTTGACTTGCTAGGTGCGTGCAGATGTTGTTTGGATGGGGCGCATGACCACCACTGCAGCTGACTCAGCGCCCGGTTCCAACCCTCCAGCCACCGCCCCCGAACCCACCGACGAGAACATCTGGCTCGAGGAGATCTACGGCGAGGAGCAGCTGGCGTGGGTCCGGGAGCAGAATGCCCGCACGGAGGACCTGCTGGAGGACGCCGACTATGCGGCACTGGAAGGCAGCATCCTTGAGGTCCTGGATTCCACGGACAGGATCGCCATGGTGGGCAAGCGCGGCGACTGGTACTACAACTTCTGGAAGGACCAGGCGAACCCCAAGGGGCTGTGGCGCCGCACCACCTGGGAAAGCTACTGCACGGACGCTCCGGAATGGGACATCTTGCTGGACGTTGATGCCCTCGCTGCGGCAGAAGGAATTGAATGGGTGTTCCACGGGGCCACTTTCCTTCGCCCGGCGGACGGCGAGCCGCACCGCCACGCGCTGCTGGCGCTCTCCCCCGACGGAGGCGACGCGAACCGTTACAGGGAGTACGACGTCGAGGCACGCGGCTTTGTTGCCCCGGCGGACGGCGGGTTTGACCTCCCGACGGCGAAGGGCAACGTCTCGTGGCTGGATCAGGACACGCTGCTGGTCGCCTCCACCGCGGAGGGTCTTCCAAGCACGGCGTCCTCCTACGCCCGTACGGCCGTGACCCTGCGCCGCGGTGGACCGCTTGCCACCGCGCCCCGCCTGTTCGAAGTGGCCGAGAACCACATGATGGCCGTCGTGGCCCATGATTCGACTCCTGGCTTTGAGCGCACTTTTGCCGTGGACTACATCGATTTCTTCAACCAGAGGACCTCAGTCCTGCAGGACGGGGCCTGGGTGGAAATCGACGTTCCCACCGACGTGAACATCAGCGTGCATCGCGAGTGGCTGCTGTTCCGTCCCCGCCAGGACTGGGCAGTGAACGGAACCGTTTACCCGGCCGGGTCCTTGCTCACAGCACACTTTGACGACTATCTGGCTGGCTCCCGTGACCTGGCGGTCCTGTTTACTCCGGATACCCACACATCCCTGCAGTCATGGAGCTGGACCCGGAACTTCCTGCTCCTGAACCTCCTGCGCGACGTCTCGTCGGAGATCCGCGTGCTCGATCCGTCCGCGCCCGGCGGGTCAGGCGAGTCCGGCGCGTGGGCCTCGTCACTGCTGGACGCCTGCCCGCCCCTGCACGACGTGAACGCCTATGCGGTGGACGACGAGGACGAAGGCCCCTCCGACGGCGGCGCCGGAGACGACTTCTGGCTGGTCGCCACCGGCTTTACGACCCCCAGCACCTTGATGCGGGGAACGCTGAAACGGGGTTCCACCCCTTCCGGCGGTGCCGCCAACGGTGCCTACGACAGCGCCGGGACGGCAGGCGTGGTGAGCAGCCACACAACGGTGAAGGCGTCGCCGTCGTTCTTTGACGACTCCCGGTACGAGGTGCAGCAGCACTTCGCTGTCTCAGCCGACGGCACCCGGGTCCCCTACTTCCAGGTTGCGTCCCGCGACCTGGTGCTGGACGGCCAGAACCCCACCCAGCTCTCCGGGTACGGCGGGTTCGAGGTGTCCCGGACCCCCGCCTACAGCGGGACCGTGGGCAGGGCCTGGCTGGAGCGGCGGACTGCAGCGGCCGCCGGGCCGGGCGCCGCTGCCCATTCCCGCGGCGGCGTGTACGTGGTGGCGAACATCCGTGGCGGCGGCGAGTACGGCCCGGGCTGGCACCGCGCTGCGCTGCAGGAGAACCGGCACCGCGCCTATGAGGACTTTGCTGCCGTGGCGCGGCACCTCATCTCCCGGGGGGTCACGTCGCGCGAACGCCTCGGCTGCGTGGGCGGCTCCAACGGCGGCCTGCTGGTGGGCAACATGCTCACCAACTACCCGGAGCTTTTCGGTGCGGTCTCCTGCGGCGTGCCACTGCTGGACATGCGGCGCTACACCAGGCTCTCTGCCGGGCATTCCTGGATCGCGGAGTACGGCGACCCGGATGTGGCGGAACAGTGGGAATTCATAAGGACATTTTCGCCGTACCACCTGCTCAGGGACGGGGTGGAGTACCCCGAAACGTTTATCTGGACTGCCACGTCCGATGACAGGGTAGGCCCGGTACAGGCCCGCAAGATGGCTGCCAGGATGCTGGCAATGGGGATCCCCAACGTCTGGTTCCATGAGGCGCTGGAAGGCGGCCACGCAGGAGCCTCGGACAACCGGCAGGCGGCAGCGCTGCAGGCACGGAGCCAGCATTTCCTCTGGCGCACGCTGGCCGGCGACGCTTCGTAGCCCGTGCTTGCCGGGGCCCTGACCGGTGCGGTGGCAAGCCGTTTTGCGCTGCATGCCCCGTTCTGCGTATCCTTGGTGGGCTAGGAATAGCAATTGGAGACGTGCCAGAGCGGCCGAATGGGCTTCACTGCTAATGAAGTGTGGGGCACAACTCCACCGGGGGTTCAAATCCCCCCGTCTCCGCGTTTGGCCCCGGTCCCTGGACCGGGGCCTTTTGCGTTCACGAAGCCCCCAACCAGGTCGCAGTTGATGTCGTTATGGGCGCCGAAAACGACATCAGCTGCGACCTGGTTGGGATGGGGCGCATCCGTGGTGCGGACACTGCGGGCCTGTTGCCTGGCCCGGTGGCAGGATTATCAGATGGCACAAAGCAACCAAGTGAACGTGGATCCAGGCAGCGGGCAGGCATGGAACCCCCGCCTGGCGTTGCTCGTGGCTGCCACATTCTTTATGGAATTCCTGGACGGCACCGTCCTCACCACCGCCATTCCCAGTATCGCCGGGGATTTTCAGGTGCCCGCCGCCGACGTCAACATCACCATGACGGCGTACCTCATGACGGTGGCCATGGGCATCCCCTTCAGCGGATGGCTGGCGGAACGGCTCGGGGCGCGGCGCGTCTTCTGCCTGGCCATTGCCTTGTTCACTGCCGCGTCACTGGCCTGCGCGCTGAGCCAGGACCTTACGATGCTGACCCTGGCCCGTATCGCGCAGGGTGCCGGCGGGGCGATGATGGTTCCCGTCGGAACGCTGGTGGTGCTCCGGGGAACGCCGAAATCCGAGTTGTTGCGTGCCACGGCCTTCCTGGTGTGGCCAGGCCTGTTGGCCCCCGTGCTGGCACCGCTGGTTGGCGGCGCGCTGACCACGTATCTGTCATGGCACTGGATCTTCCTGATCAACCTGCCGCTGGGCCTCGCGGCGTTCATCGCGGCTTTACGTCTGGTTCCCGCCGGGGTGGGTGACCGTCAACGCAGGCTGGACTGGCTGGGCCTGTTCCTGACAACGGTGGGCGTTGGCGCACTGGTTGTAGGGCTTGAACTTTCCACCGCCCACCCCGACGGGCCCTGGGGTGGTCTGTGCGCTGCCGCCGGTATTGCCGCCTTGGCCGGCGCTGCGGCCTGGATGCTCCGGGCCAGGAACCCGCTGTTTGATCTCAGCGTCTTTGCAACGCGCACATTCCGGGCCATGGCAACCGGCGGGTTCGTGTACCGCCTGACCATCAGTTCAGTGCCGTTCCTCCTGCCCCTGATGTTCCAGGCCGGCTTCGGCTGGACGCCACTGCACGCCGGCATCATGGTAGCGGCCGTCTTCATCGGCAACATCGGCATTAAACCGGCAACCACCTCCCTGATCAGGCGCTTCGGTTTCAAGCCGATGCTGGTCCTCGCATCCCTCGCGTCCGCGCTGACCTTCGCGCTGTGCGCCCTGCTGACCCCCGACACGCCGCAGGCCATCATGTTCGCGCTGCTGGTGTGCAGCGGGGCGTTCCGCTCCATCGGGTTCTCCGCCTACGCCTCGGTGCAGTACGCGGACATCGCCCCGGCGCAGCTCACGTCGGCAAATGCCGTGTCGGCCACGCTGGTCCAACTGGCCGCCGGTGCAGGAATCGCCGTGGGGGCACTGCTGATCCGGATCTTCGACGGCCTGGCAGTGTTCCCGCAGGACCCGGCAGGGCCGTTCCGTGGGGCTTTCCTGGCCATGGCCGTCCTGATGCTGGTCAGTACCGCAGACAGCCTTTCACTGCACCGGCATGCCGGCGCAGAGATCAGCCGGCCTGGCCAAGTACCAGCGGAAGCACAGCACCCGCACCGGCCTGCCGGAGGGCCCGCCCGGCGACGGTGACCGTCCAGCGGCTGTCCACGAGGTCATCGACGAGCATGATGCTCTGGCCCCGGAGGGACGCCAGCGCAGCCTCCAGTTCCGGTCCCACCACCAGCCGGTCCCAGACGCCGGCCAGGCGGTAGGCGCTGTTGCCGCCACGCCCGCCGGTGGGGCCGCCGTGGCCCAGCTCCAACTGGCCGAGGTAGGGGATGCGGCCGATCTCCGAAATCCCGCGGGCAAGGGTCTGGACCAGTTCAGGCCTGCTTCGTGAGGGAAGGCTCACGATCGCCGCGGGACGGCCCACGCCGCTCCACGCCGGGGTGCGTGCGTCCCCGGTGGCCCATTCGCGCAGTACCTGGACACAGGCCTGAAGCATGCCGGGGTCCACGGGCCGGTCCGTTGCCCCGGCGGCGAACAGTTCCCGCAGCGCCCCGCCCCATCCAAGGTCAGTGAGCCGGGCGAGGATCCGGCCGTCCGCAAGCCCTTCGGCCGGCTTGATCTTGCCCTTGACCGGGACGCCCAGGCGGTCCATTCCGCTGGGCCACTGCAGCCTGGCTTCAAGAACGCCGCCCGCCCGGCTGAGCGTTTGGCCGGCCGCCTCGGTGGCCTCGGCAGCTATGTCCGCCCGGAACCACTGGCCTGCGCAGTTGTCACACCGGCCACAGGGATGCGCCGTTTCGTCGTCGAGGACCGAAGTGATGTATTCCATCCGGCAACCGGCGGTGTCCTGGTAGATCACCATGGAATCCTGCTCGTCCACCCGGGCTTCGGCGATACGGCTGTAGCGCTCGGCATCATAGATCCACGGCTGGCCGGTGGAGCGCCATCCCCCTCCTACGCGTTCCACGGCACCGTCCACCGCCAGCACTTTGAGCAGCAGCTCCAGCGGGGTGCGGCGCAGGTCCACCCTGGCTTCCAGTGCCACGGTTGAGACCGCTGAGCCCGCCTCGGCCAGCGCGGTGAGGACGCCGTTCGCCTTGTCCTCCGAAGGCATGGAGGCGGTCGCAAAGTACTGCCAGATGTCACGGTCCTCCGAGCCGGGCAACAGGAGCACATCGGCGTTCGCCGCGCCTCGCCCGGCGCGGCCCACCTGCTGGTAGTAGGCCACCGGTGAGGACGGCGCCCCGAGGTGCACCACAAAGCCCAGGTCAGGCTTGTCGAAGCCCATGCCCAATGCCGAGGTGGCCACCAGCGCCTTGACCTCGTTGTCCTTCAGGAGCTGCTCGGCGCGTTCGCGGTCCGCGGGATCGGTCCGCCCGGTGTAGGCCAGGACCTTGTGCCCCGCCTCCGCCAGGAGCCTGGCGGTATCCTCTGCGGCGGACACGGTCAGGGTGTAGATGATGCCGCTGCCGGGAAGGTCACCCAGGTGCGTCAGGAGCCAGCCAAGCCGCTGCCGGGAATCCGGCAAGGCCAGCACGCCCAGGCGCAGGGAGTCCCTCCCCAGCGCTCCGCGGATGGTCAGGACGCCGGCGCCGAGCTGTTCCTCGATGTCGTGGACCACGCGCGAATTGGCAGTGGCTGTGGTGGCCAATACCGGGACAGTCTCCGGCAGTTGCGTGATCAGGTCCGCGATCCGGCGGTAATCGGGCCGGAAGTCATGCCCCCAGTCCGAAATGCAGTGCGCCTCGTCAATAACCAGCAGGCCCGTCCGCCGGATGAGCTCCGGAAGCTGGTTCTCGCGGAACGATGGGTTGGTGAGTCGCTCAGGCGACACCAGCAGCACGTCCACCTCATCAGCCGCGAGCTGTTCGCGCACCGTATCCCACTCCAACTGGTTGGCCGAGTTAATGGCCACGGCCCGGACCCCAGCGCGTGCCGCTGCAGCCACCTGGTCCCGCATCAGCGCGAGGAGCGGCGAAACGATCAGGGTGGGTCCCGCGCCGCGCCGCCTCAGCAGCAGGGACGCCACAAAGTAGACCGCCGACTTTCCCCAGCCGGTGCGCTGGACCACCAGGGCACGCCGGCCACCGTCAACCAGAGCCTCAATCGCTTCATACTGGCCGTCGTGGAATTCTGCTGCCGGGTTCCCCACCAGTTCCCGGAGAACCTCCAGGGCCTGGGTGTGGGTGGCTGAGAAGGAATGCGGCTGTGAATCGGAAACGACTGAATCGGAAAGGAGTGCGGCGTGCTGGTTATCGACCATTGATTCAGTATCCCAGCCACCACTGACAGCCAGAAAGCCGGTGGGTCCCTATGTGGACAATTTCCAGCCCGCTGACGGCCGCGCATCCGGCCCCCTCGTCACACAGTCGGAGGCTCCACTGTCCCTCCACAGGCATCCCGTACGTCCACGTAAGATAAGACCCGTGACTAGCGAACAGACAAAGACTTTTGACCTCTCGGCATCCTTCAAGGCGTACGACGTCCGGGGGATCGTAGGTGATTCCATCACCGCCGAAATCGTCGAAGCCGTGGGAGCCGCGTTCGTTGATGTCCTGCAGTTGGAAGGCCAGACGGTCCTGGTTGGCGGCGACATGCGCCCCTCGTCCCCCGAATTCAGCAAAGCGTTCGCCGACGGTGCCGCCACCCGCGGAGCCAACGTCCAGCTCTTGGACCTGATTTCCACCGACGAACTCTACTTCGCGTGCGGCTCGCTCAACGCTGCCGGCGCCACGTTCACCGCAAGCCACAACCCTGCCGAATACAACGGCATCAAGATGTCCAAGCCCGGAGCGCAGCCCATCTCGTCCGAATCCGGGCTCAAAGAGATCCAGGCACTTGCCGAGCAGTACCTCAACGCCGGCTCCATCCCGGCGGCCCCCACGCGTGGCCTGATCGGCGTCCATGACGTCCTCAAGGACTACGCCGAGTACCTGCGCCAACTGGTTGATCTTTCCGGGTCCCGCCCGCTGAAGGTCGTCGTTGACGCCGGCAACGGCATGGCTGGCCTCACCACTCCGGCCGTGCTGGGCGACGCACTCCTGCCCAAGCTTCCGTTTGAGATCGTCCCGCTGTACTTCGAGCTGGACGGATCGTTCCCCAACCACCCGGCCAACCCCCTGGAACCGGAAAACCTCCGCGACCTGCAGGCAGCCGTGATCGAGCACGGTGCGGATATCGGCCTGGCGTTCGACGGCGACGCAGACCGCTGCTTCGTCATCGATGAGAAGGGCGAGCCCGTCTCGCCGTCGGCCATCACCGGGATGGTGGCACGCCGCGAGATCGCCCGCGCCCAGGCACAGGGCGAGGCGAAGCCCACGATCATCCACAACCTGCTGACCTCACGCGCGGTGCCGGAACTGGTGGAGCACGACGGCGGACGCGCCGTCCGCACGCGTGTGGGCCACTCGTTCATCAAGGCAGTCATGGCAGAGGAAGGCGCAGTCTTCGGCGGCGAACACTCCGCCCACTTCTACTTCCGCGATTTCTGGAACGCTGACACCGGCATGCTCGCCGCCATGCACGTGCTGGCCGCCCTCGGCGAGCAGGACGGTCCGCTGTCCGAGCTCGGCCGCGAGTACGAGCCGTATGTTTCCTCCGGCGAGATCAACTCGGAAATCGAGGACAAGGCCGGAGCTGTTGAACGCGTCCGCGCTGACTTCACCGGTGAGGACATCACCATCGACACCATGGATGGCAGCACCTTCACGGCCAACGACGGCAGCTACTGGTTCAACCTCCGCCCCTCCAACACCGAACCGTTCCTTCGCCTGAACGCCGAAGCCACTGACCAGGCCACCATGGAACGCGTACGGGACCGCGTTCTGTCGCTTGTCCGGGGCCAGGGCTAACATGGCTGGCCATAGCGAGCCCGCTATGGGCGGTACGACGGGTTCCTGGCGGGCCTCCGTCCCCGATGCCACGGCCACGGACCTGGAGAACCTGATGGGGACGGGTGTGGGCGCCGCGCAGGAACAGCTCCAGCGGAACGGCGGCTTCCTGCCGTTCGCCCTCGTGGTGGAGAACGACGGCGAGGTCCGGCTGGTGGCCGTAACGCCGGCTGACGCCGAGGAAAGCACCGACGCGGACTTTGATGCTGACGCCATGATCAGCGACCTCACGAACGTCCTGCGCCAGAACCGTCACGAATTCCGGGCCACCGCCATCGTCTGCGACATCCTCCTGGTGGAGGAAGACTCGGACGCCATCCACGTCGCCGCGGAGCACCGGGACGGATCGGTTTTTGCTGCGGTCCTCCCCTACTCGGCCAACCCGTCAACATCCGGGTGGGAGTTCGGCCAGCTCACGGCTGACACCAATGAGCCCGCTGTCTGGGTGGACTAGACCGGCGGCCACGGATGAAAATCAATGCGTTTGCCGATGTCAGCCTTCGGGCCCTCATGGTGCTCGCCGCCGCCCCGGGCGGCACCCTCCTGACCACCCAGAACATCGCCGATGCTGTGGGCACGCCCTACAACCACGTCAGTAAGGCGATGGCCAGGCTGCGGGGCCTTGGCCTGATTGAGGTGGAACGGGGCCGGGCCGGAGGGTCGAGGTTAAGCGCGGCCGGCAGCCGCGCCACTGTAGGCCAGCTCCTCCGGCAGCTTGACTCCAGGTCGGACGCGGCTGACTGCGTCGGCCCCAATGGGGATTGCCCGCTCATCAATGAATGCCGGTTGCGGACCGCCATGGCGCGGGCCCGGGAGGCCTTTTATCGCGAACTGGACGACGTCATCGTTGCCGAACTGCCGGGTTCCCGCCAGATGACTCCGGTATTCCAGGCGATCGGGATGCGTCCCGGCCTCTGAGTTCGCGCCTGATTTGATTTCCTCGTTCTACAAGGTGTAGAACTTGAGCGTAATACTCGCATTTATTATGCGAGTATTACCCGGCCGGACGAAGGCCCCGGCCCCCTATCTCAGGAGTACACATGCTCTCGGACAAATCCCGCCCCGTCATTGAGGCCACCCTGCCGCTGGTTGGTTCGCGGATCGGCGCCATCACTCCCAACTTCTATTCACGGCTGTTCGCCGCCCATCCTGAACTCCTGGATGGCCTGTTTAGCCGTTCGAACCAGCGTTCCGGCGACCAGCAACAGGCCCTGGCCGGGAGCATCGCAACCTTCGCCACCCACCTCGTCAACCACCCGGGTACGCTTCCTGAAACTGTGCTTTCCCGCATTGCCCACCGGCACGCGTCGCTGGGCATCACCGAACCCCAGTACCAGGTGGTCTACGAGCACCTTTTCGCGGCCATCGCCGAAGACCTTGCGGAGGTCATTACCCCGGAGATTGCCGAGGCCTGGACTGAGGTGTACTGGCTGATGGCCGACGCACTGATCAAGCTCGAAAAGGGCCTCTACGCAGCCCAGGCCAACAGCAAAATGTGGACCCCGTGGAAGGTGGCTGCCAAGACCGCCGCGGGCGCCGGTTCCCTCACCTTTACCCTGGAACCCGCGGACGACACCCCGGTCACGCCTGCCCTGCCGGCCAGTACATCAGCGTCAAGGTCCAGCTTCCGGACGGCCTCCGCCAGGTCAGGCAGTACTCCCTTTCCGGGGACACCGGCACCAGCCGGTCCTTCACCACCAAGCTCGACGACGGCGGCGAGGTCTCCCCGGTCCTGCACAGCACGGTAGTGGTCGGCGACATCCTGGAGATCTCCAACCCGTACGGCGAGATCACGCTCAAGGACGGCGACGGCCCGGTGGTCCTTGCATCGGCCGGAATCGGCTGCACACCGACGGCGTCCATCCTCCGCTCACTCGCCGAGTCGGGTTCCGACCGGCAGGTCCTGGTCCTCCACGCGGAAAGCACCCTGGAGAACTGGGCGCTGCGCGGCCAGATGACGGACGACGTCGAACGCCTCGCGGGTGCGGACCTCCAGCTGTGGCTTGAGCGGCCGGAGCCAGGGTCCAAGGAGGGCTTTATGTCGCTGCGTGAAGTGGACCTGCCGGCCAATGCATCCCTGTACCTCTGCGGGCCGCTGCCGTTTATGAAGCACATCCGCAACGAGGCCATCAACGCCGGCATCCCCGCCACCAGGATCCATTACGAGGTCTTCGGCCCCGACATCTGGCTGGCCAGCTGACCCAGGGTTCCCCCTCAGGAGTTTTTGTCCACCTACGGCGACTTAGCGGGCGCTTTGGGGGCATTATCTGGACAAAAACTCCTGAGGAGGACGGACGACGGCGGCCCCGCACCTTTTGCTGTAAAAGGTGCGGGGCCGCCGTCGTACTTTGGATTGTCAGCCCAGTCGCGACTTCAGGCTGTCCAGCTCGGCCTGCAGGGCCTCGGGAAGCGAGTCGCCGAAGTTGGCGAACCATTCCTCGATGGACGCGAGCTCGGTTTCCCACTCAGCCGGGTCCACCCGGACAGCTTCCTCAACCTGCGCCGGGGTCATGTCCAGGCCCTTGAGGTCGATGGAGTCACCGGTGGGGACAAAGCCGATGGGGGTTTCCACGGCGTCAGCCTTGCCTTCGAGGCGTTCGATGGCCCACTTCAGGACACGGGCGTTGTCACCGAAGCCCGGCCAGGCGAACCCGCCCTCCGGAGTGCGGCGGAACCAGTTGACCAGGAAAATCTTGGGCAGCCGCTCCGGGTTGGCCTTGGCGGACAGGTTCACCCAGTGGTTCAGGTAGTCGCCGGCGTCGTAGCCGATGAAGGGCAGCATGGCCATGGGGTCG
Organism: Arthrobacter sp. B6; assembly: GCF_001663775.1. GTDB lineage: Bacteria > Actinomycetota > Actinomycetes > Actinomycetales > Micrococcaceae > Arthrobacter. The sequence goes on from NZ_KV467168.1 coordinate 1,672,458, forward strand.
CGCCGGACCACGCCAACAGCTCCTGCCGCAGCGGCAGTGGTCTCGGAGGACAGCGTGGAACCCATAAAGATGCCGTTGGACCAGCTGCGGGCTTCGGTCACCAGCGGGATGGTGGTCTTGCGGCGGCCGCCGAAGAGGATCGCGGAAAGCTCGACACCGTCCGGGCTGTGGTATTCCTCGGCCAGCATGTCGATCTGGTCGATCGGCGTGCAGAAACGCGAGTTCGGGTGCGCTGCAGGCTTGTCCGAGTCCGGAGTCCAGGAGTTGCCCTGCCAGTCGGTGAGGTGGGCAGGCACTTCCTCGGTCATGCCCTCCCACCACACGCCGCCGTCGTCAGTCAGCGCGACGTTGGTGAAGATGCTGTTGCCCTTGGCAATGGCGCGCATCGCGTTGGGGTTGGTGCCCCAGCCGGTGCCGGGGGCCACGCCGAAGAGACCGGCTTCAGGGTTGACGGCGCGGAGCTCGCCTTCCTTGCCAAAGCGCATCCAGGTGATGTCGTCACCCAGGGTCTCCACCTTCCATCCTTCGATGGTGGGATCAAGCAACGCGAGGTTGGTCTTGCCGCATGCGGACGGGAAGGCCGCCGAGACGTAGTAGGTCTTCTGCTCGGGAGAGGTCAGCTTCAGGATGAGCATGTGCTCGGCCAGCCAGCCTTCGTCACGGGCCATCACGGAGGCGATGCGGAGGGCGTAGCATTTCTTGCCCAGCAGCGCGTTTCCGCCGTAGCCGGAGCCGAAGGACCAGATCGAACGCTCCTCGGGGAAGTGGACAATCCACTTGTCCGGGTTGCACGGCCACGGTACGTCAGCCTGCCCGGCTTCGAGCGGCGCACCCAGGGAGTGCAGGGCCGGCACGAAGAACGCGTTGGTTTCGGTGATGCGGTTCAGGACGTCGGTGCCGATGCGGGCCATGATTCGCATCGAGGCGACAACGTAGGCGCTGTCAGTGATTTCGACGCCGAACTTGGGGTCTTCGGCATCCAGGTGGCCCATCACGAACGGGATGACGTACATGGTGCGACCACGCATGGAGCCGGCGAACAGTCCGCGCAGCTTCTGCTTCATCTCGGCCGGGGCCATCCAGTTGTTGGTGAAGCCGGCGTCGTGCTCCTTCTCGGAGCAGATGAACGTCTGTTCTTCCACGCGGGCCACGTCCGCGGGATCTGAGAACGCAGCGAAGGAGTTCGGGAGGATCTCCTGGTTCAGCCGAGTCAGCGTGCCTGCTGCCACGAGTTCATCGGTAAGACGCGTATTTTCCTCTTCGGAGCCGTCAACCCAGTGGATACGGTCCGGCTGCGTTAGCTCAGCAACCTCTTCGACCCATGCCAGCAGTGCAGCATGCGTGGTGGGTGCTTTCTCAAGCAGCGGCTGTTGTGCCAGATCGCCCATTGCGGTTCCCTTCCTCGGGTTCATCGGTGTGAGCTAAATGCTATGGGCCGGGAGGGCCCTAATTTTTGGGCCCGGACTGCTCGTTGTTGAGCGTTTGGAGTGGAAACCGCGTAAATTCAACAAAGAGCGGGTCAAAACAGGGAGATTAAGTGACGAAGGTCACCTAGACCGGTCTAGTCGGCTAGATTACACACGTTTCGATTTGGTACAACGGCCAACCCTCGCGTAAAGTTATTCGAGGTTCGGGGAGAGCAGAGATGTTCTTCAAGAAACAAGATGCGCCCATAGCTCAGCTGGATAGAGCGTCTGTCTACGGAACAGAAGGTCAGGGGTTCGAATCCCTTTGGGCGCACAGATGAAGGTCCGCACCGGTTCGCCGGTGCGGACCTTTTGCGTTAACTGTCCGACTTCATTTCGGGCGAAGGTGCAAAGGGGTTCCGCCTTCAGGCCCGCGACCGGAATGCGTAACTTATGGCCCCGGAAACGCCTGGCAGCCTTCCTAAAGGGCGACGTTCCGCGGGCAAGCCGCGAGCGGTCGGACAAAAGTTACGCATTCTTGCGCGCCGCGACCGCCCGGCGCAGCCCCATGACCCCGCCAGGAGCAGCACCCTGGCCCCGGCAGTGCCGGCCTCCTTGCGCGTAGGCTAATGCCATGACGCCCGAGCCCCTGGAACGCGAATTCGATGTCATCGTGATCGGCGCTGGCGCCGCTGGCGAAAACGTGGCAGACCGGGCGGTCCAGGGCGGGCTGACAGCAGTACTGGTGGAGGCCGAACTGGTAGGCGGGGAGTGCTCCTACTGGGCCTGCATGCCGTCCAAAGCCCTGCTCCGGCCCGGCACAGCCCTCCACGGGGCGCAGACCGTGCCCGGCGCAGAAGAAGCGGTCACCCGAACCCTTGATGCCGCCGCGGTCCTCAAGAGGCGGGACTACTTCACCTCCAACTGGCAGGACGACGGCCAGGTGAAGTGGGTGGAGGACACCGGGATTGAACTGATCCGCGGCCACGCCTGGATCACCGCCCCGCGTGCCGTGGAAGCAGCCGGACTCGACGGCAACACCTACCTCCTGAGGGCGCGGCACGCCGTCGTGCTTGCCACCGGCTCCACGCCCAACAGGCCTGCCATCGAGGGGCTGGCCGACCAACAGGTCTGGAGCACCCGTGAAGCCACATCAGCCAAGGAGGTCCCGAAACGCCTGGCAGTCCTCGGCGGCGGCGTTGCCGGCGTTGAGCTGGCGCAGGCTTTCGCCAGGCTCGGCTCTGACGTCACGCTCGTAACCCGGGGCCGGCTGCTGGGCAGCTTCCCCGAGGAAGCCGCCCAACTGGTGATGGCCGGCCTTCGCGCGGACGGCGTCGAAGTCCGCCTCCACACCAGCACCGAGAGCATCAGCCAAGATGACGACGGCACGTTCACGCTGAGCCTGGGTGACGGGGCCTCAGTCTCCGCCGACAAGGTCCTGGTGTCCACGGGCCGCCACCCGGCCCTGGAAGGACTCGGGCTGGAAAGCATCGGCCTCGGTGCAGCCGAGGGGAGTCCCCTGAAGCTGGCAACGGACTCCACCGGGCTGGTGAAGGGCCTGCCCGACGGCGACCCTTGGCTTTACGCCGTCGGCGACGCCGCCGGAAACAACCTGCTCACCCACCAGGGCAAGTACGAAGCCCGCGCCACAGGGGATGCCATCGCCGCGCGCGCCAAGGGGGAACTGAGCGGAGAGCCGGCGCCTTGGAGCAGGTACTCGCAGACGGCCAACCGGCACGCCGTACCCACTGTCGTTTTTACTGATCCGGAACTGGCGTCCGTGGGCCGGACACTGGAGCAGGCCACGAAGGACGGATACAACGCCACCTCGGTGGAACTGCCCATCAACGTCTCCGGCTCTTCCTTGCATTCCGAGCACTACGAAGGCTGGGCGCAACTTGTGGTCGACGAGGACCGCCAGGTACTCCTGGGTGCCACCTTCGCGGGCCCCGACGTGGCGGAGTTACTCCATGCCGCCACCATCGCCGTGGTGGGTGAAGTGCCGCTGGACCGGCTATGGCACGCGGTCCCCTCATACCCCACCATCAGCGAGGTCTGGCTGCGGCTCCTGGAGGATTACGGCCTCTGAAAGCCTTGGCCAGAACCCAGGCAGCTATTTGAACTGACCGGTCAGTTTAGTTAGACTGGACGCAGACCATGTCCCTGCGAAAGGCCATCTTTGCTCTCCGTACAGCACCTCCACGCGAAAGGACGCCGGAACGATCTGCTCCCGCCCACCTCACTGCTGGCCCGAAGGGGTGAGTTGCTCCTTGTCTCAGCCGACCGCCAGGACCATCGGACGGCCTTGGCCCTGACGTTGAGTGGCCGGATGAAGCCCACGCAGGGACGCGTCAGCTGGGACGGGGACGCCGGGATAAAGCGCCGACGCCTGGCCAGTGCCCTGGTGGACTCCCCCAGCGTCAACGAGCCGGAGCAGCATCTGAGCGTCCGTGACCTTGTGACGGAGGATCTGGCCCTGATCCCGCGCCGTTACCGGGGCGCCCTGCTCAGCAAGCCGTGGCTCAAGGTCAACAGCTTCGAGGACATCGCGGACCTGTGGACGGAACAGCTGGCCCCGGACCGGCGCGTTGAACTGCTCACTGCCCTGGCTCTCGCCAACCCGCACACCGACCTGCTGGTGGTCGATTCCCCGGACCGGTTCACTGCCGACACCGCCGACTGGCTGCCTCGCCTTGAGCAGTTGGCGTCCGACGCCGGGCGGCCGCTGGCCGTCGTCGCCACAGTGGCTGCCATCCCGGCCGGGTGGGCGGGACCGGCGGCAGCCGTCGGCAACGCCGCGGCCATCAGCGACCACCCCGACGGCGGCGCCGACCAGCATCATGACGGCTTGTCCGGCGCACAGGAAAATGACGTCACCCTTGCTGACGTGGATGAAAAAGACCTCCTACGCGAAACAGAGGACGCCAAGTGACCGTGCTCCGGCTGGCCCGTTCCGAACTCAAGCGGATGACCGGCGGGCTCCTGCCCAAGCTGACCATCCTGGCACTGGTCATGGTGCCGCTGCTCTATGGCGCCGTATACCTCTATGCCAACTGGGACCCTTACGGCAACCTGAACCGGATCGACGCCGCCCTTGTGGTTGAGGATACCGGTGCCACGTCCAGCGACGGTTCCGTGCTGCAGGCCGGGACCAAAGTGGCAGACAGCCTGGTGGAGGGCAACGTCTTCAACTGGCAGCCGGTCCCCACCGCAGAGGAAGCGGATCAGGGCGTCAGCGACGGCAAATACGCGTTCGCACTCAAAATTCCCAAGGACTTCTCCGCGAACCTGGTATCGCCCGGCAGCTTTGATTCAGCCAGCCAGGCCATGTTGAACGTCACCACCAACGATGCCAACAACTACCTGTTGAGCACCATCGTGGACAAGCTGACCACTTCGGTCCACACCACCGTGGCCAAGGATGTGGGCGAGGAAACGGCCAACCGGCTCCTGACCGGGTTCGGCACCATCCATTCCCAGATGGTCAGAGCGGCCGACGGCGCGGGGCAGCTGGCAGGCGGCGTGGCCACCCTGCGCGACGGGACCGCCACCCTCCATGCGGGCACCAGTGAGCTAAGCGACGGGGCGGGTGAGCTGTACGCGGGGCAGCTGAAGCTGCGCGACGGGGCCAACCAGCTCACTGACGGGGCGGGACAGCTGAGCAGCGGGCTGTCCCTGCTGAAGGACAAGACCGCCACCCTGCCCACCGACTCGCAGACTTTGGCGAATGGCGCGGCCCAGGTAGCCGCCGGAAACGCCCAGCTGAACACCCGGGTCCAGGACATGGTGGCCCAGCTGGATGCCGCCGACCAGGGGCTCCGGACACGGGTGATCGAATCCAACAGCCGCCTGATCGCGTCGGGCGTGCTGACCCAGGAGCAGGCGGACAGCATCCTGGCGGACTTCGACGCGGTGGCGGCCTCCAGCCCGGTGGCAGCCGCAAAGAGCCGGATCCAGGCCGACGCCGCGCAGATCCAGCAGCTGGCCGACGGCTCCGAGGCCGTCAGCGTGGGCGCTGCGCAGCTGGCCGCAGGCACCCCTGCGCTGAAGGACGCCGTGTCCCAGGCTTCCGGCGGGGCAGACCAGCTGCACACCGGCGCGGCCACGCTGGCCACCGGCCAGCAGTCGGCCCTGGACGGAGCCGGCAGGCTCGCCGAAGGCGCGCAAACGCTCGACGCCGGCGCGGGGCAACTCGAGGCAGGTGCAGGCACCGCGGCGGACGGCTCCCGGACCCTGGCCGGCGAAATCTCGAAGGGCGCGGGCCAGGTGCCCAACCCCGACGACCAGCAGAAGAGCAGCCTCTCGGAGGTGATCGCGGATCCCGTGGCAGTGAGCAACGTGTCCCAGGCGAAGGCCGATTCCTATGGGGCAGGTTTGGCGCCTTTCTTCCTGACCCTGGCCCTGTGGATCGGCATCTTTATGCTTATCCAGGCAATGCGTCCCATCACCCGGCGGGCCCTGGCTTCAAACGCCCCGGCTTGGCAGATCGCCATCGGCGGCTGGCTCCCGTTCCTGGCGGTGTCCGTGGTACAGGCCACCCTGCTGACACTGGTGGTGAACCTGGGCCTGGGGCTGAACCCGGCGCATCCCTTGCTGATGTGGCTGTTTATGCTGGCCGCGGCCATGGCCTTCAGCGCCATCATCCAGGGCGTGGTTGCCCTGCTGGGCTCCCCCGGAAAACTCGTGGTGCTCATTTTGCTGGTCCTGCAGCTCGTTTCCTCCGGTGGCACCTTCCCGTGGCAGACCACGCCGCAGCCCCTCCACGTTATACATGAGGTCCTGCCCATGGGCTACGTCGTCTCGGGCATGCGGCACCTCATCTACGGCGCGGACCTCTCCATGATCATGCCCACGGTATTTGGCCTGCTGGGTTACACGGCGCTGGGTGCTGTGATGTCAACGCTCGCGGTCCGGAAACGCAAGTACTGGACACTCAAAACGCTGAAGCCCGAGATCGCGGTATGAGCCAGCACTCGCCGGATGCTGGCCTGCCCGGTCCGGCGGAGCCCGGTGCCGGTCCTGCCAGCCCTGCTCATGCCGGTCCTGCCGGTCCTGCCGGGAAGAAGCTCCGCCCGGCACGGACCAACGCCACCCGGCAGAAGCTCTTCGACGCGTCCATGGAGCTGATCGGCGAGCGCGGTGTTGCCGGCGTCACCGTGGATGAGATCGCCGCGGCCGCCGGCGTCTCCAAGGGAACCGTGTATTACAACTTCGGGAGCAAATCCGACCTGATTGCCCAGCTCCTGCGCCACGGCGTGGACATCCTGAAGGCCCGCCTCGTGGGCGCGGGAAGCGCTGGGGACGCTGCTGCCGGCACTGCAGGCCAGCCAGCCGGTGATCCGCTCCTGGTGATGGAGGAAATGATCGGCCAGGCCATGGATTTCATGGCCGACTACCCGTCCTTCGCCCGGCTTTGGGTTAGCGAAAACTGGCGCACGCCCAGCGAGTGGCGGGACACGTTCGCCGAACTCAGGGCCGAGCTGCTGGCTGTGATCGGCGGCGCCATCGAGTCCGTGGCAGAGGCATATCCGGTGGACCGGTCCGTCTCCAGGGGCAGCCTGGAAACAGCAATTTTTGGCGCCTGCTTCGTGGTGGGACTGGACAGACAGACCTACAACCCCGAACGTACCCGTGACCAAAGTGTTGCAGCAATCTTGGCAATCATGCGCGGCTACGTGCTGAAGTAGCTCCCGTCTCGTGGATGATTGATCCCATGCGCCACATGGGTAACAGTGGAAAGTTCGCCTTGATAGCGGCCGTCGCCGCACTGGGCATGCTGGTGCTGACCGCGATCACACTGGAAGAGGCCGTCATGGTCACTTTCCTCGGGCTCGTGGCTCTGGCCTATATCTCTGCTGTCGCGGAGGTCCTGGCCAGGGGACGCCGCTTCGCCCTGCTGGCTACGGGGGCGGGCACCAGTCTCACCATTGCCTTTTCACTGGCCTTCATCAGCACGTGGGAGCTGGCATTTGCCGAGGAGTCCTCGTTCCTGGGGACGCCGCTCCCCACAGGGGATCCGGACAACTACTTTTATTGGGCCGCAGCCTCAGCCGTGGCCACCGTGCTGGTCCTGTTCCTTGGAGCGGCCTGGCCGGCAGGCAGGCGGCTGGGGGCGGCGGGGCGCAAGCCGTCTCCGACGAAACGCCGGCCTGCGTCGGCTGCCCGCCGGCCCGCTGCCAAGGGCACCACTGCCCAGCGCTCAAGTGCGCAGCGCACGGCGACCCAACGCGCAGCCAATCAACGAACAGCCAACCGGCGGACGAACGCTCAGGGCAGCACTTCCGGCTCCCGCGCGCCGGCGCGGCTCCCTGCCGCCGCAGCCAAGCGGCCGCCGTCGTCGTCCGCGTCGCCGGTCCGCAAGCCTGCACCCAAGCCGGCAGCTGAACCGGGCGGCGCCAGGACCTCGTCCCGGCGCTGACGCGGTGCAGAGCCTCCGGTGAGTACCGCCGTCGCCACGCCACCCAGCAGCAGCAGCCCACCTGCGAGCTCGGCGGGGGTCGGCACCTCCCCGAGCGCCAGCCAGGCAGCGCTCATCCCCACCACTGGCACCAGCAGGGTGAAGGGAACCACGGCCGACGACGGGTAGCTGGCCAGAAGCCGGTTCCAAATTCCGTAGCCCACCAGTGACGCAAAAATTGCCGTGTACAGTGCGCTGAGGATGGTGGCGGGCTGCAGGTCCGAAAGCGTTCCGAGCACAGCGTCCGGACCGTCCACGAGCAACGAAAGCCCGGCGAGGGGCAGCGGAACCAGTGCGCCTGACCAGACGACGAGCCCAAGCCCTGACGCGGCTTTGGCCTGACGGGCGATAACGTTTCCGGCAGCCCAGGACAGCGCAGCTCCCAGCACGATGATGAGCGGCAGCAGCGGGGCCACGGCACTGCGGCCCACGGCCACCACTGCCAGGCCCGCGACGCCAAGAACGACGCCGGCCAACTGGCGGCCACTGGGCCGCTCGCCCAGGAATCCGGCAGCCAGGAGAACAGTCAGCAGCACCTGCGCCTGCAGCACCAGGGACGCAAGGCCGGCCGGCATGCCGAGCGCCATCGCGAGGTAGAGGAGGCCGAATTGGCCGGCGCTCATAAAGAGCCCGACGCCGATGATCGCCTTCCAGCCGACGTCCGGCTTCCTGATAAAGAAAATCCAGGGGAAGACCACCAGGACGAACCGCATCGCCACAAACAGCAGCGGCGGCACCTCACGGCCGTTGGCATGAAGGCCGAAGTCGATGGCCACAAAGTTCAGTCCCCAGAGAACGGCGACCAGTGCGGCAAGGAGGGAGTGGCGGAGGTTCACTCTCCAACTCTTGCAGACATGGCCGATGAAGCACCAGCATTGAATTCAACGCAGCACCATGTACGTTTGCTTCATGATCGAAATAGGCTCCCTCCGTGCCTTGGCAGCGATCGAACAACATGGGTCCGTCGTCGCGGCATCGGAAATCATGGGGTTCAGTCCCTCCGCCGTCTCCCAGCAGATCAAGAAGCTGGAGAAGCAGACCGGATTCGCTGTCCTGGAACGAAGGGGACGTGGAGTACTGCTGACAGAGCGCGGGCTTACCCTGGCAGCGTACGGCCGCCGCATCCTGTCTGAGCTTGAGGACCTGGAATCCACCCTGCTCTCGGACCCGGCCAAACCAACCGGACACTTGAAGTTGGTTTCCTTTTCCACCGCCTGCCGGGGCCTGGTTGGACCGCTCCTGGGAAAGCTCGCGTCCTCAGGCACGGACCTGGACATCAGCGTGCTGGCGGAGGACCCGCGGGAAGCCGTGGCGCGGGTGGCCAACGGGGAGGCAGACCTGGGGATAGTGCACAACTGGAATTCCGTTCCGCTGGTGATCCCCGAGCACATGAGGCTTGAGTGGCTGTGCGAGGACATTGCGGACCTGCTGGTGCACAGCAGCCATCCCTTGGCGGGCCGCGGCCGGGTTGAACCGGCGGACCTCGTGGATGAACAGTGGATCAGCACGCCGCACGGCGCCATCTGCAACGAGGCGCTGTTGCGCATCTTCGCCGACCTTGGCCGGGTGCCGGACATCAGGGTTTACGATCCCGACTTCGCAACCCATATCTCCCTTGTGGAGCAGGGGGCCGTCGTGGCGTTGGTCCCCCGGCTCGGCCGGCCGGCACTGCCCCCGGACGTCGCCTTCGTACCCCTGGTCAATCCAGTACAGGTCAGGCAGGTGGGGATGGTTTACCGCCGGACCATGACGGCGAGCCCGGGCATCCAGCATGTCGCAGGACTGCTTCGCGAGATCAGTGGGCGCGGGGAACCTTGAACTTGGTGATCCGGGCGTCCTGCCCGTCCAGTTCTGACCAGGATTTGTCGGTTTCCAGGACTGCTAGGGCGCTGGTGGGATACCTGGTGGCAGCGTCCATGTAGGCGTCGTGGTCGGAATCCCGGGAAGCCAGATGCATGGCCAGGTCCTGCACGCCTGGCATGTGCGAGATGAGCATCAGCGTGGTGACGGTGTCCGGCACATGGTTGATTACCGTGAGCATGCGCAGCGCGGAGGCGGCGTACAGGCCGTCCTCAAGCTTCGGCGTCGGCGCCTTATCCCCCAGTTCGGAACACACCCAGGTGCAGGTCTGACGCGTCCTGAGGGCGCTGGAACAGAGGATGAAGTCGGGGACAATGCCGTGCTTGAGCAGCCACCTGCCGGCCAGGGGCGCCTCGCGGTGGCCGCGCTCTTCAAGCGGCCGCTCGTGATCCGCAACTCCGCCCGGCCAATCGGCCTTTGCATGCCTCATAATCACCAGGCGTTTGATGTGGTGGTCACTCATCCCCCAAGCCTAGCGCCGCCGTCGAACATCAGTGCACGCGTCACGCAGGGCACGCTTTATGCTGGCACCAGAGGCACTCCCCATCAACCGCGCAGGCCAAATACCCGGAGCCGTGAGCGCGCAAAAGCGTCACACGAAAAAGGCCGCTGCAGCGAAGCGGGACATCCCGAAGGCGCCGTTGTTGCGCGGGCCCACGCCGCCCGGGTTCCCTGGCCGAGCTTGCGAGGCTAGGGAGGCGGTGGGGAGGGACGAGCGCAGGCGCAGAGGATCGTGCCGCGAAAGCGGCCGTCCCCACTGGAGAAGGCCGCTTTCGCGCGTCGCTTAAGGACTAAATCGAGTATTCCGGAGCAGCCCAGACAACAACTTCCGGGTGCTCGTAGAAGCGGTAGCCCTGGCCACGGACGGTGCGCACCGTGTTGGCGAGGCGTCCCAGCTTTGAGCGGAGCCGGCGGATGTGGACGTCGATGGTCCGCTCATTGGGGACTTCCTCGGCGTTGCGCCACAGGCCCTCGAGCAGTTCGTCGCGGCCCACTGTGCGGGTGCCGTTCTCCACGAGGTAGTTCAGGAGCTCGAACTCCTTGAAGGTCAGGTTAAGGGATTCGCCGTCCAGGTGGACCTCGCGGCGGGCCAGGTCGATCAGCACGCCGGACGGACGCGGGTCCTGGGCCTGCTGCTGGCGGGCGGTTTCGGTGCGCTGGCGTGCGTTCACCGTGGGATCACCGAATGTGGAACGGACGACGTCGAGCGCGGAACCCGGGGTGCTGGCCGGCGCCACGGCCACGGCCGCGTAGCTTTCGGCTCCTGACACCAGGGACTGGGCATAGGCGCGGATTTCCTGGGCGAGCTTGGCAATCGAGGTGCCGGCCGCCGCCGCGGTCTCCTCGTCGATGCCCATGTACAGGACGAAGCCGCGGGCCACGTTGTCGTTGGCCACCGGGCGGACCGTATTGGGACCTGCCACTACCGGAGTGGGCGCGGTTACCGGCGCCGCATCGGCGGGCTGCACGGCGCGGAGCTGGCCGTAAGAGTTGGGGTTATAGCCCTGCGGGGCATAGCCGGGGGCAGGGAAGCTCGTGCCGGGGGCGGCAGGGGCGAACGCCGGGCGGGCTCCGAAACCCTGGCGGAGGCCGGAGGGCTGGGCAGCCTTGCTGGCGTTTCGGACAGAGATGTGGACGTATCCGGATGCAACTGACATAGATTGCTTACCTCAATGTGAATGGCCGTCATCGCGGCTCGAATGCTTGGTTCCCCGCAATGAGATCTGGGGAGGGGCGCCCGACGCTGGGCTGGGGGCGAATGCCTAAGAACTTCGTGGGGTGTGAAGGTCAGGCGTGCATTCGACAACAGCAACGCGTGTCGGCAGCAGCGGGTGTGCTGGGCCAATAGTCTGCGGCTGCAGGTGCTGTTGAGTTCTTGTTCACAATTGAAGTGTGCAACGTAACAATGCGAACTTGCAAGTAACAATGAACGCATCGTTCCGCATAGTGAGACGAAATCCCCGAATGTGGTTTAGATCACGATTCTGAGAGGCGGATAAAATAACACTTGTTTTCTAGAACGTTTGTTTGGAAAACGGCCTTTCCCGAATAATCTTCGACAACACATGGAAATTCGGCCTTGCGATTCATCATTGACCGTGTTGCCGAAACACACTCCCTGGTTTGCCCCGATGTCCAGTTCCACCGCCATCCGGACCACAAAAATTTTGGCCTCTCCGCCCCCTGAGCCACAAACCACGTCGAATAGGATGCCGGACTCCCCCGGCAGCGGCCAGCCAGGAGAGTGCGGTTGGTCCACGTGCCGAGCCAGTCCCAGCCCATGACCACCCTGACGCTTCGCAACTGCGCCAGGTCCCGGTGAACCTGCTTTCGAACGCACCGAATCCATCATGAGGCACGCCGACGGAAGGGTAACGGTGGCATCACAGCCCGGGCTCACCGAGTTCGCCTCACGGCTTCGGCTCCCGCAGCCTTCGGGCAAGGCGACGCGCCGCGGTCGTGATCTCTGTTACCAAAATGTGACTTAAGCTCTGCATTCCTGTAGCGTCGATTGGGTGCGGTTCCCTTTCGGACCGCGTATCCGGATGACGCCAAGCTCTGCCGCTTCCCGGATTTCTCTTGAGCAAAGGCAGAGGCGGGGGACCCAACAGTCCCGGGCACCGATTGCCCTTGGGGTTAAGCCAGCACGTGATCTTTCCGTGTGGCCGGATGCCCTCATCCGAACCCGACAGCTAACTCCGCAGGTGTGAGAGGCGATTCATCATGTTCAAATTCCTGGTAAAACCACGCCCGAATAGCGAATCTGCACCCCAAGCCGGGCAAGACGCCGGCCATGGTCCTTCCTTCGGCAAGCGCGCCGCTGTGGTGGCTGCATCCTGTGCACTCCTGATAGGAGTAGGAGCGGCCGGACAGGCTACGGAGACCAGCAACCGGGTTGCAGCCACGGAGACCCAGTCCGCCAATGCGCAGTCGAACGTCAGCATCGAGAAGAGCGAAATCCTGGCGAACCCCGCGCCGCAGCCGCCAGCCGCAGAGGTCGAGGTAGCCCCGCAGGCGGCCGAGCCCGCTCCGGCCCCCGCTCCCGAACCCGTGCCAGCCCCCGCTCCCGAACCGGCACCTGCCCCCGCCCCTGAGCCCGCACCCGTCGTCGCCGTGAACGACCCCGCTGGCGCCCAGGCTTACGCAGCCAGCCAACTGGCAAACTATGGTTGGTCCCCTGACCAGATGCAGTGCCTGCAGACCCTGTGGACCAAGGAATCGGACTGGACCACCACGGCTACCAACCCGAGCAGTGGCGCGTACGGCATCGTCCAGTCGCTGCCGGCGGAGAAGATGGCCAGCGCCGGCGCCGACTACCTGACCAACTACCGCACACAGATTAACTGGGGCCTTGACTACATTCAGGAGCGCTACCAGTCGCCGTGCGGCGCACTGAACTTCCACCTGTCGAACAACTGGTATTAAGCCGGCACCTCCGGCTTCCGCCGTCCGAAGCAGCAGGCACTGAATCCCCCGGTTCAGGGCCTGCTGCTTTTTGCGTCCTGTCCGTCTCGGAGATGCAGGGCGGCTGAGGCGCGGCCTGGCGCTCCGGCCCCTTCCCTGGGCCGGCAGTCCGTGCTTCCCTCCCTTGCGGCTCCGGGCCATACTTGGGCCATGAAATTCACCACCACCATCCTGGGCAGCGGCAATAAGGCAGGCATTGAGGTTCCGGAAGACGTTGTCTCGGCTCTCGGCGCGGGAAAGCGTCCGCCGGTGGTGGTGACCATCAACGGCAAGAGCTACCGGAGCAGCATCGCGGTGATGGGCGGGCAGAACCTCATTGGCGTGAGTACCGCCAACCGGGAATTCACCGGAGTGGCGGCTGGCGACACCGTTGAAGTGGACGTGGAACTGGACACCCAGCCGCGCATCATCGAGGTCCCCGACGACCTGGCAGCAGCCTTGGCCGCCGAACCTGCTGCCCAGGCGTTCTATGCCACGCTGAACTACAGTGCCCAGCGCCGGTACGTGGAGCCGCTTGGGGATGCCAAAACGGAGGAAACCAGGACGCGGCGGATCGCGAAGGTCGTGGCCGACCTCAAAGCTGGAAAGAAATGATCCGCTGTCCCGCAGGGTCGGTTTCCACGGAGACAGCGACGGCGCTGTAATCCGGAATATGGAGCACCCCCGCCGGCAACGGGCCCGTTTTGGGGCCCACGGCCACGGTCCGGATGCCAGCGGCGACACCCGCCGCAATACCTGCCGGCGCATCCTCGAACACCACGGCATCTTCCGGTTCAACGCCCAGCAGTCCGGCAGCCGTCAGATATCCTTCCGGGTGCGGCTTGCCGCGCGTCACGAGGTCCGCCGTCACGGCGGTGGCCGGCATCGCCAGGCCCGCCGCGTCCATGCGGATGTCCGCCAGGATCCGGTCCGCCGAGGTCACCAGCGCCACAGCCTCAGCCGGCAGGTTCCGGAGCAGGGCGGCCGCTCCGGGCAGCGGCACGATGCCGGCAGTCCGTACCCTTTCCATCGCGCCGAGTTCCGCAGTCAGTGCCACAACGTCGGCACCCGCCGGCGCAAACCGCCGCACGGTGTCCCCTGCCTGGACGCCGTGGGAGGTGCGCAGGATCTCGGCAAAGTCCAGGCCATAGCGTACGGCGAACTCGCCCCAGACGGCTTCCACAACGGCCGTCGAGTCCACTAACGTGCCGTCCATGTCAAAAAGGACGGCACGGCAGGTGAGGGTACGGGTGGCGGCAGTCGCAGGAAGGTTCATGCTACCCATCTTGCCCTAGGCGTCCCGTCCCGGGATGTACTGCACGGCCCACTTGTTCCCGTCCGGGTCCGCGAAGTAGACGAAGTGTCCCCAGTCCTGGACGTCGATATCGCTCACATCCACGCCGTTGCCCTTGAGGTGGTCGTGGGCGGCCTGGATGTCGCTGACCACGATCTGAAGGTTGGGTGCACTGCCCGGAGGAGCGTCCGTGAGACCCTCGCCGATGCTGATCGAGCACGCCGAGCCCGGCGGCGTCAGCTGGACAAAGCGAATGGAGTCGCTGGGCCGTTCGTCGAAGTCGGCGTTGAACCCCACTTTGTTGACATAGAAGTCCTTGGCGCGGTCGACGTCGGATACGGGCACAAAAACGAGTTCAAGTTTCCAGTCCATCCGCACAGGCTAACGGGGGGCCGCTGAATCCGGAACCCCCGGACCACTAACCAGGGCGGGCCAGAACCGGCGCACCCTATGAGTCCTGGCGGCTATCCCGCAATCCCGTACAGCCGGTCACCGGCGTCGCCCAGTCCGGGAACGATGTAGGACTTTTCGTTGAGCTTTTCGTCGATGGATGCCAGGACGATGGTCACGTTGGCGTCGGCGAGTTCCTCTTCCAGCTTGGCCAGCCCTTCCGGGGCGGCCAGGAGGCAGATACATGTCACGTCCGAGGCGCCGCGCTTGAACAGGAACTTGATGGCTTCGCGCAGGGTACCGCCGGTGGCAAGCATGGGATCCAAGACGAAGATCTGCCGGTCGGTGAGATTGTCCGGAAGCCGTTCGGCGTACGTGATGATGTCCAGGGTCTCTTCGTCCCGGGCCATGCCCAGGAAACCAACTTCGGCGGTGGGGACCAGCTTGGTCATGCCTTCGAGCATTCCCAGGCCCGCGCGCAGGATGGGGACAACCAGGGGTGTGGGTTTTGTGAAGGCCGTGCCCACCGTGGTGCTCACCGGCGTCTCGATAGTGACCGGCTGGGTGCGGACGTCGCGGGTTGCCTCGTAGGCCAGGAGCGTCACCAGCTCTTCCGTCAGCTGCCGGAAGACCGGGGACGGGGTGTTCTTGTCCCGCAGGACGGTGAGCTTATGGGCGACCAGGGGGTGGTCCACAACGAGAGTGCGCATGGGTCAAAACTATCACCCGGGCATCCGCCCCCCGGCCCGGAGCCAGCCCTCTGATCAGCCCGTCTGGTCCTCCCGGAGGACGGGATGCTCGAAGGTTGGAGCGGGCCCGGCATGCTCGCGTTTCCGCGTCAGATGGAACAGCCGGTGCGCCAGGACCACCATGCCCACCCAGGCCAGGCCCAGGAACCAGCCGGCCATCACATCCGTCAGCCAGTGGTGGCCAAGGAAGACCCTGCTCAGACCCATCGCGATAATAAAAAGCGCCCCTGCGGTGATGGCAGTGATCCGCGCCCAGAGGATCTCGAACTGCAGGCACATGATGTACACCAGGACCCCGATCACCACCGTGGTGTTCAGCGTGTGGCCGCTGGGGAAGGACGGTGACGTTTCGTACGGCGGAACAGCTTCGGCGTGGTCCGGGCGGGTACGGCCCACGAGCCGTTTGCCGACTGTGGTTGCAAAAGTGGAAACGGCAGCAGCGCCGCCCACCAGGATGATGGGCCGCCAGGTCCTGCTCAGGAAGGTGAGCCAGGCGGTCAGGATGGTGGCCAGGATGGGCATGCCGATGCCCCCACCGATATTGGTGAACGCCGTTACCCCGGCGTCAAGTTCAGGGGTCCGCAGGTTCTGGGACAGCTCAAGCGCGGGCAGGTCAAGGGAGGCCAGGCCCTGCTCATCCACAACGTCGTCGTATACCTCGGCGCCCAGCAGCGCCATAGTTACCACCAGCGCGCCGCCTACCAGCAACGTGATCCACAACGCGGCATAGGGCTTGAACCATCGGCCCAGGCGTTCCCTGAGGGTGTCCTTGTCCACGGTGCCTCCCCGGCGTCGATGCTTTGCAAGGCTGGATATCCCTCGAAACTATCATTGAGCCATGGTCCCCGCAGAAAAGAACCACCGCGAGTGGATGGGTCTTGCCCTGGACGAAGCCCGGCGCGCCCTGGCCACCGACGATGTGCCCATCGGGGCCGTCGTGATAGGGCCCGACGGCGATGTGCTGGGTTCCGGGCGGAACCAGCGGGAGGAGCTGGGGGACCCCACTGCCCACGCGGAGGTAGTGGCCATCCGGGAAGCCGCAGAACGGCTGCGTGTGCGGTCGAAGCTGGACGGCGGCACCGGGGACGGCTGGAGGCTGGAGGACTGCACGCTGGTGGTCACGCTGGAGCCGTGCGCCATGTGCGCCGGCGCGGTGGTGCTGGCAAGGATTCCGCGGGTGGTTTTTGGCGCCTGGGACGAGAAGGCCGGCGCCGCGGGCTCCGTCTTTGATGTCCTCCGGGAGCGCCGGCTCAATCATTGGGTGGAGGTGTACGGCGGTGTCAGGGAAGAGGAGTGCGGGGCCCTGTTGAGGGATTTCTTCGCCGCGCACCGGAGCCGGGCCTAGCCGCTCCGGCGGGCTGCGTCCAGCGCGTCGATCCGGTCCTGGCGGGAGGCGGGCGAGTCCAGACTGAACGAGCGGAAATCCCCCAAATCATCCCGGATCCAGGCCTCCACTTGGGCTATCCGCTGGGTGGCCGCCGGCGTAGGGCCGTCAAAAAGCCACGCGGCAATCCGCGCCTGGCCGGGATCATACTGCCACAGCCCGATGATTCGGCCGCGGTCCAGGATGGGGTGGTCTGGCAGGTCAGCCTGCAATGCGAGGGTGGAGCCGAGGACTTTCCTGTCCTTGTCCTGCTCGGCAATCATGTCCGCTGAGTTGCGCCGGAGCAGCACGAGGGAGTCCGTTCCGGAGAGCAGCTGGATCTGTTCCTCGGCAGGCGCCTCGAAAGCGGCGAGGCGCTCGACGTCGTCGGGCAGCATCCACAGCACTTCGCCGCTGGCGGTGGGGACTTCCACGGCGCCGACGGCGGCGAGACCGGCTTTGGTGTGCGCCACGGTAAACGCGGTGAACCACTGCGACTGCTTGAAGGTGGCGCCTCCGGTCCAGCCGAGATAGCGCTCCAGGAGGAGGCTGCGGGCGTCGTCGTCGTTCATGCCAGTTGGCGGCAATCCCCACAGCATGTAGGCGTACCGCTGCTGGTCAAGGCGCCCGTTGACGGGTACCCGGCGGATCCGGCCGTCCGCCTGAAGGAGGCCCAGCGCCGTCGGGAGGGTCGTTGCGGCGCCCTTCTTTTTGCCTTCTTCGCCGAGGTTCCGGACCGAATCCCCCAGCAGCTCCTTGAGCCGCCTGGGGTCAAGGGGGCCGTCTGCTTCGGCCAGCGCATGGAGGATCTGCTCCTCCAGCAGCGTGATCTCGCCGCGCTCCACGCCCATCCTGGCGAGTACGCGGAAGGGTGCAACGGCGGCGTCCCTGCCCACCTGGAGGCCCCAGGCGAAGTCCTCGTGGCCCAGGACGTAGGTGCAGCCGCGGGCGGCGGGCAGCTCATGGATCTTCAGGGACAGGACGTCGGCGTCGGCCTGTTCGCGGCTGGTTCCTGCCCGGGCGAAGAGTGTGAGGTACGGGTTGGCGCCACCCACTGAGCGGGCCCAGCCTGCAGTGCTGAACACGTCGGCTGCGTCAGCGCCCTGAAGCGTGCCGTCGAGGCCCTGCTTGTGCCAGGCCCAGGCCCTGAGCAGTTCAGGCGTGAGCAGCTGCGGGGCCGGGGTCTGTGGGCTCAGGCCGGTGGCTGCGGGCGCGTCCGTTGTCATGCCTCATTGTCCACCGGTGTTTCACGCCGCGGTAGGCGTCCCATCAGTTGATTTGTTCGAGGTACTCCAGCACGTTACGCGCAGTGGAATCCCATCCGGGCAACCCTTCCCGGGCTGCAAGGGCCGATTCGCGCCAACTGCTGCGGAGCTGGCGGTCTGACAGCCATCGCCGGATCACAGCAGCGAGCATGTCCGGGTGGCTGGTGTCGGGGCCGGGCAACTCAACGGCCGTTCCGGGCAGGACGTATGCCTCGCCTTCGGACGCCTGCTTCTGCCCGCCTGCCAGGCCCAGTGCCTCTACCGCGCCGGTCCCTTCACGCACGATGACCGGGATCCCATGGGCCAGCGACTCAGTGACCACGAGCCCGAACGTTTCGGCCCGCGATACCAGCAGGCTCAAATCCGCCCGGTTCCATTCGTTATCCAGTGCTTGCCCGGCGAGCTGGCCCGTAAGCTCCACCCGATGTTCCATTCCCTGGGAGGCAACGGCGGTCCTGACCAGCGCCGCATAGCCGGGGTCGGCGTCGTCCGATCCCACCAGGGATGCCGTCCAGGCAAGGTCCTGCAATGCGGCCAATGCCGCAACAGCCAGCAGTTGGTCCTTGACGGGGAGCAGTGCGGCAACCGCAATGATGTGGGGCGGGTCAGAACCTGCTGCCACCGCCGCTGCGTCGGTCCCCGGGAGGGCAACCCGGCTGGAGGTGATCCCGTATCTCTCCTCTATGGCATCCGCCGCCCACGAACTGGTGCAGATCACGCCGGCAGCCGCCCGCAGGGCCCGCTGTTCGCCCTCGGCATGGCTGAGTGAGGGCATGTGCACCAGGACGCAGGCGCGTTTGCCGGCGGCCGCAGCGTACTCGATTTCGTCAGGTACACCGCAGGCGACAAGGCCGTCCACAATGGTGACCTGGCCTGACGTGATGTCCGTCCCTGGTTCCCAGGCGCCCAAGAGGGTGCCCAGCCGGCGTCGTTCCTTGGCGCTGGAGTCCGGCCAGGAACCGTCCACTGCCAGCATTTCGACGTTAACGCCCAAGGACCTCAGGCCCTCTGCGAGCTTCGCGTTGTAAACGTTGCCGCCGGAGTTGTGGAGGATATTGGCGGGGACAAGGAACCGGACGTCCACGGGAGTCAGACGGTCAGGTCCAGCGAGTAGGTGGCCCAGGCGTCGGGGTTTTCGCGCAGGGTAACGTCGATCCCCGTGAGCTCGCGGCCGTCGTCGGTGTCCCTGAGCTTCGCGGCCACGGCCTGGGCGATGTACTCGGCCAGCGCCTCGGTGGTGGTGAGCCTGCCGGCGAAGTCCGGGTGCTCGTCCAGGTTGCGGTAGTTCAGCCCGGCCAGCACATCCTCGATGATGTTCCCCGCAGCCCCGATGTCCAGGACGATCGCATCATCATTCAGCGCACGACGGCGGAACATCACCTCCACCACAAAGGTTGCCCCGTGCAGGGCCTGGGCGGGGCCGAATACTTCACGCGGGAGGCTGTGGGCGACCATAAAATGGCGGCGGACGGTCAGGCTGAACACTGGCTACCTCTTGTCTTCTGGGTTGGTTTTTGCGGTCCCGGTTGTTGTGGGGCTGGTTTCTCCGGCTCCTGGGTATTCGATCACATGGCACAGGGCTTGAAGCGTGCCGTCGGCCAGGTTCTGGACTACCCCCGGCAAGTCCGTGAAGGGAGAGGCGCCGGTGAGGAACACGTCAAAGACCGGATCCCTGAGCAGCGACACCGCCAGGTCCAGCCTGTCCGCATTGGTCCGGCGGTGGCGCCGTGCCCTGGCCACAACGCCCACCTGGCTTGCCCGGATAGCGAGGCGGCGGGCGTGGAAGTCCTCGCCCAATGGCAGCGTGACATCGCGGTTGGCGTACCAGGACATCTCGATGACGTCGCCTTCGTCGCCGGTCAGTTGCAGGCTGCGTTCCAGGCCTTGCTGGGAGGCGGAGCAGTGGAAGACGATGTCGCAGTCCGGTTTGGCGTCGTCGGGGTGGGCGAACTCCACACCGAGCGTGTCGGCCAGCTTTTTGCGCTCAGGATCCAGGTCCACCAGCTGGAGGCGGGCGAGGGGGAAGCTTCGCAGGAGGGTTGCCACCATGCCGCCCACCAGGCCCGAACCCACGACCGCGATCCGGTCCCCCAGCCTGGGGCCCGCCTCCCAGAGGGCGTTAATGGCCGTTTCTACCGTGCCGGTGAGAACCGCGCGGCGGGCGGGAACGTCGTCGGGAATTCTCGTGAGGTCAGCTGTGGCAGTGACGTAGCGGTCCTGATGCGGGTTGAGGCAGAAGACCTTTTGGCCAATCCATTCTTCAGGTCCCTGTTCCACGATGCCGACGGAGAGGTACCCGAACTTCACTGGCGATGGGAAGGAGCCTTCCTGGTGCGGGGCGCGCATCTCCTGGGCTACGCGCGGCGGTACCGAGCCTTGATGGACAACGATTTCCGTGCCCTTGCTGATCCCCGAGTAGAGGGTGCGGACCAAGGCTTCGCCCGGTTCAGGGACAGGCAGAGCCTCCGGCCGGAGCTCGCCATGCTGCGGTCCAGTGGTCCAATATGCGGTTGCCTGCGCTGCTGTGTCTGGATTAGTCATCTTGCTGATGAATCTAGTACCCGGGCGGCTGCGGCGAAAGCCACCCGCGCGGGCTGGCGGTTGAAACACTGGTAGCCGCCGTTCGTTCGGCGCTGCTCTCCTGGAGGCTGAGCGACTAGAGGGCTGTGCGACTAGAGGGCTGTGCGACTAGAGGGCTGTGCGAGTAGAGGGCTGTGCGCGCTTCCGTGGCTCACGCGTCCGGGGCCTGGGCCAGGGCCCACTCCGGGAACGGGTCCCCGGGCCTGTGTCGCCTTCGCCCTGGTCATCGGGCAAGGGTTCGTCCGGCAGTTGATCTTCGTGGCACAAGTAGCCGGGCGGGAGCAGATCGGGATCCGGATATGGATCCGCAACCGGTCCTTCTGGCGGTTGTTGCAGACGGGCGGAATCCGACAAAGGATCCAGCGGGAAATCTTCGGGAAGGAGATCTTCGGGCACGGGGTCGCCGGGTCGGGGGCTTGAGGGTCCGACCGGTTCGACGGGTTCGACCGCATGGCCTGATAGCAGTCCAAGTATCTGGGCTGGCCATTGGGGTGGTTCCCAGTCCTGGTGTTCACTGGCGTACTGGCGGCCGGTGGGTGAGGTCCAGCCGGGTGGTGTGTTGGTGCCGGCTTTGGTGGGGGTCCAGGCTGTGGTGTGTTTCAGGCGGTGGTGTTTGGGGCATGGTTGGCCCAGGTTGGTGATGCCGGTGGTGCCGCCCTCGGCCCAGGCGAGGAGGTGGTCTGCTTCGTTGTCCAGGGACTGGTTGGTGCAGCCGGGGAAGGGGCATTTGCCGTCGCGGAGCCGGAGCCATTGGCGCATGGCGGGAGGGATACGGTAGCTGGCCCGTCCGATTTCCAGGGGTGCGCCGTCGCGGGGGTCGGTCAGGACCCGGTGGAATGAGGTGGCGCCCTCGGCGACGAGCTTCCGGGCCATGGATGCCGGGATCGGCCCGAACCCGTCCAGGGTGGCTGGTTCGTCGGTGAGGCCCATCAGGGCGAACACCGGCACGGTGACCAGGACCTGCGCCGCGGGCGAGGGGACAC
Organism: Arthrobacter sp. B6; assembly: GCF_001663775.1. Taxonomy (GTDB): domain Bacteria; phylum Actinomycetota; class Actinomycetes; order Actinomycetales; family Micrococcaceae; genus Arthrobacter. The sequence continues at coordinate 1,694,249 of NZ_KV467168.1, forward strand.
GGCCGGGCACCTGGCCGGGCACACCACTATCACCCGCTGCACCCACGTCGCCCGCGGGACCCGTAGCAGCGGTCGCCCCGTCAGCGGGGATGCTACCGGCGGCAGCGGCCGCCCCGTCAGCGGGAACGCCCACCGTGCTGGTGACCGGGTTGCCGCCCGTGCTGGTGGCCGGGTTGCCGGTGGTGGTGGATTCCAGGCCTGCGGTGAGGAGCCAGGTGGCGGCGATGTCGGCGCGGAGCTGGGTCAGGGTCCGGGACTCGGCGGGTCCCTGCAAGGCGCGGGCGGCGGTGGTGGTGCGGTTCCAGATCCCGGCTGCCTGGTCCGCGGGCAGGTGGGCCGAGAGCCAGGCCATGCCGTCCCGGTCCGGGGCGTATTCGAGCCTGCGGTCCTGGGCGCTGCGGGTGTGGCGTTTTTCGATGCTGTCCGGGTGGTGGCGTTCGCGCCAGGTGCGGGCTTTGTGCCGGAACCGGGACGGGATGAGTTCCCCGGCCGGGCAGCCCCGGGCGGGGTTCGGCGCCCCGGGGTCCAGGAAGTGGGCTTCCAGCGCCTTGGCGCCGGCGGGGTCAAGGCTTGCGGTTTCATCCACCATGGCCTTCGCGTGCTGCCATGAAAGGTCCCCGGCCTCCAATGCTTCGAGGGTCAGGGGCAAGGCGGTGGTGAGCTCACGGGACTGGGCCAGCAGCGCCGAGGCGGAGCGTTCGCTCACCGTCAAGACGCACGCGACCTCCGCGACCACGCCCATTTCCTGGGCGGTGTGCGCCTGGGGCGAGGCAGCCGGAGGGGCCAACGCCGCCTCTGCTTCGGTGAAGCCGGAAGCTAACCGAACCTTCGCCGCCGCCGTGGCTGCCTCGATTCTGGCAACCGCCGCCAGACCGTCCAAGCAGTCATCCCTGAACCGCCGCGCCGGGTCAGCCCCGTGCTCGGCGTCCTCCTGGCGGCAAAGAATCTCAGCAAGCGCAACGGCGGAGGCCCCCAGGACCTCCGCAGTCCGCACCGCCGCCGCTCTGCTTTCCATACCCAAATCATCCCAAGAGGCACCGACGGTAACGGAGAAGCAGATGACCTATGTGGATAACTCAACGCGGGCCGGCACCGCCCGGGACGGCACGGCCGGAATCACGGCGGCGTAGATTCGATCGACTGCACCTCGCGCTGGCCGCTGGCGCCCTTCGTGGCCGCTCCTGCTGCAGCCGGTAGATTGGCCGTTTTGGGGATGCGCGCAATGCTCCGGTAACCTATTCAGGTTGGTGACGTGTCCGAGCGGCCGAAGGTGCAACACTCGAAATGTTGTTTGGTGTAAAAGCCAACGTGGGTTCAAATCCCACCGTCACCGCCAGAGAGTAAAGGCCCCTGTTCCCTTTGTTTATTAGGGAATGGGGGCCTTTTGCTTGGCCAAATTCAGTGCCTTGCCCACGTCTTGCCCACACTCGCCAGCGATTTAGCGTTCTCTGGGATTTAGCGTTCTCTGGGGGGCCGAAACGCTGTCAAAGTCTCCATCGAACAGGCCTGCATATACGTCTAGGGTCATGGCCGCCGAGCTTTGCTTAAGCATCTTCTGGACGGCCTAACATTGGCGCCGGCTGAGGCAGCGAAGCTCGCCGCAGAGTGCCGGAGGTCGTGCGGCGTGATCGGGTCCAGTAACTTCTTCGGAAACGGGATTCTCATCAGGTACTTCGCCGGCCGCTATCCGATCAGCGCTAACACAACAGTCAACTCCTCAGCCATCCCTTCAACAGCCAAGAACCTCGGGCGCACCGGCACTCCGCAGTTTGGGCAATGATTCGGAGAGTCTGCAGCATCATCAGTCACCCGGCAACCATATGCAGCAGCAAGACCACTTACTCAGCACCATCACTGGGATCGGGGTCAGGCGACAACGGCAACTCCATGAACTCATACATCTCCCGCCATGCGTTATCCAAACGCATCTCAGCCAAGACCACCTCCTCCTGGCCGGAAGCCCTACCGCGCTGCCGCAACTCATAGAGCTCGTTGTACAACGCCTCGACTTGGTCCAAACGCTTCTTAAACTCCATGTCCGCCATCGCAAAAGACTAACCGAACATCCTCGGACCAGACAGGGCCAGCACCCACCCCTATGAACCGCCCGACGCCCCAAAGCAATCGCACCGCGGGGTGAGGGACTCGCAGTTCAAGGACGGGATACCTTGGCCCAGCCTGCGGCCGCTGCAACCTCAGCGCAGCAGGAAAGAAGCACACCAACACGACTAGCCAGAAGCCCTCTAGGAGCCAGCGGGGACTGTCTAAATAGCACCCGCCACCAGCGCGCAGTCAGGGCCCGGGGCCATTCCCCACCGGGCAGGCGGCGCTGAAATGCCTCTACCTCGCCACCCGGGCACAGACCCCAAGGCAAAGGAAGGGCACGATGGGCGACGAAATTCCCGCGATGCCCTGCGCTCAGTACCCCGGGAGAACGGCGCAGTCCGACCTGCGCTGCACAGTGTCTTTGCGTTGCACAGTGTCTTTGCCGGGTCACGTACGGCGACTGGCGGCCTCCCCATCCATTCGGGGCTGCCGCCAGCTTCAGTGCGTTGCGGGCGTTAGTGCTCGGTGCCTGCCGCGGCAGCCTTCTTGGCGTTCTTCTCGGCGTCCTTCTCGGCGCGCAGAGCTTCGGCCTCGTGCTGTTCCTCGGCTTTTTCCTGGTGGATGACCTCTGCGAAGAGCTTCTCCATCTCCTTGGCCACGCCGGCGGCGGAGGCCGGGTTCTGGCCGGTCACCAGCCGATCGTCAACCACGACCTTCTCCTCAAAGACATCAGCGGAGACATGGGTAGCGCCCTGCTCTTCAAGCCGGTCAGCCAGAAAGAACGGGATAACCTTGTCCTTCCCTGCGGCAACCTCCTCGTCGTTGGTGAAGGCGGCCACCTTCCGGCCCTCGACAAGGCGAAGCCCGTTGGCAAGTTCCACGTTCAGCAGACCGGCCGGTCCGTGGCAGACCGCGCCCACCAAACCACCGGCGTTGTACACGCTGGCCACCAGCTTCTGCAAGCCTTCGCTGTCCGGGAAGTCCCACATCGTGCCGTGGCCGCCCACGAGGAAGAGGGCGTCGTATTGTTCGGGATCAACGACGTCGACGCGGGCAGTGTTGTAGAGACCGGCGCGTGTCGCCTCGTCCTCCGTGAAGGCAACCTGGATGGGATCCTCTGAGTCCACCTCGTCGCGCGGGGGCTGGCCGCCTTGGATGGACGCAAAGTCGACGAAATGCCCGGAATCCTTGAAGACCTTCCAGGGATGTGCAGCTTCGGCCACGTTGTAGCCGGTCTTTTCTCCGGTATCGCCGATCTCGGAAACGCTGGTCAGTACCATGAGGATTTTCTTCATGAAGTATTCCTTTCGTCCAACTTCCACCCTACGCCCAGCCCAATTCGGCCCCCTTGCCGTCTACAGGTTCAAATCCCGCCGTCGCCGCCACATGGAGAGGCCCCTGTTTCCTTCCTCGGAAGGAAACAGGGGCCTCTGCCTTGCCCGGACTCCAGTTCGTCAGAGAGCCCGGCGCCTAAAGCTTGTCCGTTTTGTCCTCGCCCTTATGGCCGCTGCCGCGGAGGTTTTCCTGGACCTTGCCGAAGAGATCCTTAATGGTGGTCTCGGCGCTTGTAATGGGGTCCAACGGCACATAGACGTTGTGGGTGAGGGGAAGGTCGTACTCATCCTTCAGGTGTGTTCCGCCCGCCACTCCATCCAAGGACAGGTAAACCATCGCGTCGGTCCGGGCGATGCCTGCGATCTTGCCGAAGACGATCGTAAAATCGTTCGACTGAAAGCTCACGGTGTGGCCGATATGCGAACGGTCCAATTCACCCGCGGGAACCGCCTTCTCCGATTGGCTTCCGTTGTACTCCATCAGGTTCTCCTCAAGGTCGCCTACATCTACGCCAGCAGTCTAGCCCTGCCCCATCAGACGGTACATAGCCCATTGGATGCCTGCACTAACCTCCGCGGCAAGGCAGGTGGATCCCTGCCCGCCGCGCGGGTTGATTGGGTCCCGGCACCAAGCACTGCGAGACTTGATCCTGAAACCGCCCGTGACTCGAGGAGCCAGCCAATGACGCCCGCGCGCCGCACTTCCGCCCAGCCAGACCGCATCACGGAACTGTTCGGCACGGACGTTCCGGTGGTCCTGGGCCCTTTCGGCGGCGTGTCGTCCGTGGCGTTGACAGCAGCCGTGAGCGACGGCGGCGGGCTGGGTTCTTACGGCCTGTACGGCTATGGCGCCAACGCCATCCGAAACACTGCGGCTGAACTGAAGAAGGCCACGGCCAAGCCGTTTGCCCTGAACCTCTGGGTCCCAACGGGCGACGAAATCAGCGACCTCCCCCCGAAGGACTTCAACAACTACGTCGAAACTCTCCGGCCCTACTTCGACGAAGTAGGCGTGCCCGTTCCGGAAATGCCTGACCGCTACCTGCCCGATTTCGGGGAGCAGGTGGAGGCCACGCTGGAGGCGCGTCCCGCCGTCGTCAGCTTTGTGTTTGGCGTGCCCGCTCCGGACGTCGTTAAGGAGGCGCACCGGCGCGGAATCGTGGTGGTGGGCACCGCCACCACCGTTGCGGAGGCCGTTGCCTTGGAGGCCGGCGGCGTTGATGCCGTGGTTGCCAGCGGAATGGAGTCCGGCGGACACCGTGTGTCGTTCCTGAAGCCCGCAGAGGAGTCGCTCATCGGCACGTTCGCCCTGGTGCCGCAGGTGGCTGACGCTGTCAGCATTCCGGTGATCGCCGCCGGCGGCATCGCGGACCGCCGCGGCTACGCTGCCGCGCTGGCCCTCGGTGCCGACGCTGTCCAGGTCGGCTCGGCTTTTCTGGCCACGCGGGAGTCGGCCGCAGTTCCGGCGTACCGTGCAGTCCTCCACAGCCCTGCAGCGGCCGAAACCGTGCTGACGCGGACCCTCAGCGGACGTCTGGCCCGCGGCATCCCCAACCGCATCATCACCGAACTCTCCGATGCCGGCGTAACGGCTCCATTTCCGATCCAGAACTGGCTCACCGGTCGCTTCCGTCCCCAAGCCGCCGCCCAGGGAAACACCGAACTCATGTCACTGTGGGCTGGCCAGGCAGCACCTTTGATCCGCCACGACTCCGCTGCGGACGTCCTGGCAGAACTGCTCGCCGGCGTTCCCGGCTCCGCATAAGGCACAACCGGACCCCCGGTAGAATCTAAAGGTCGCGCCGGCCCCAGCGCCGCACAGTAGCGCAGCCGATAAAGTCACCAAAGAACGAGGGAGGACCCGTGCGGACGCACCATGCCCGGACCCCCTTCCATTTCCTTCGCGCCGCGTCGGTGTCTGCCGGAATCCTGGCCCTCGCTGCCGGCGCCCACGTCCTGGGCGGCGGAGATCTCCCCGCCCCGGGGATCCTGCTGGCGGTGCTGGCACTCACGGCGCTCGCGGCCACAACCGCCACCCGCCTGAAACTCAATGCCGCAGCAATGGCCGCCGTACTCGGCGCCGGACAGGTTGTACTCCACGAAGTCTTCACGGCTTTCAGCGCTCCAGGCCTCGCGGCCGGCGCGGTGGAAGCCGATGTCCACCATTCTTCCGGCGCAACCTCCCCCGTTACCGGATCAACCGCGCACCTTCATGCAATGGATTCCGCCGAAGGAACGCTGATGCTGGTGGCGCACATTGTGGCCACGGCAGCGTGCGCCCTGCTCCTCGCCAAAGGCGAGGATGCCCTCTGGGCACTCGCCGCCTGGCTCAGGCCGCTGGTCCGGCTTCCGGAGGCGATAGCGTCCGACGCCGTTGCGGCACCGTCGGTACCCGGCCCACCGCCGGTTTCCCCGTTGAGTCCCTGGCGGAACCTCAGGCAGGACAGCCGGCGCGGCCCGCCTTCCGCCGTCGTGCTTCCCTGACTCTGCCCGACACCGGACACCAGGTGGCGGGCCTTAACCCGTACTCCGCACGCCCTTAACCGGCGCGTGCGCCCGAAAGGCAAACCCATGACCAGCTCCACCCTTCGCCGCAGCCTCACCACCGCGGCCGCCGCTGCCGGAACCGCGGCAATCCTGCTCACCGCCGCCACCGGCGCCTCGGCCCACGTCGGAGTCACTCCAGACAAAACGTCCGCCAACTCCTATGCCCTTTTGACCTTCGGCATCCCGCACGGCTGCGAGGAGTCAGGAACCACAAAGGTGACCATCACCCTGCCGGCCGAGCTCAACGACGCCCAGCCCACCGTCAATCCCAACTGGACGGTGGAAAAAGTGACGGAACAGCTCGCTGCACCGAAGAAGCTGGCAGACGGCACGTCCATCACCAAGCGCACCAGCCAGATCGTCTACACGGCCAAGGCGCCGCTGGCACACGATCTGCGCGATGCCGTGGTGCTGTCGATGAAACTGCCCGACGCAGCCGGCACAACGCTCTATTTCCCCACCCTGCAGACCTGCGAAGAGGGTCAGACAGACTGGTCGGAGATCGCCAAGGACGGCCAGGACCCGCACGCGCTGAAGGCTCCCGCACCGTCCATCACCGTCACCGAACCGGCCGGCGCTGATGGCCACGCCCATGCCTCCGACACGGCGGGGCACACCACAGAGCATGCCTCTGCGCTGCCGTTCAGCGGCGCCGAGGCCCGCAGCTGGTCCGCCCTGGCCGCCGGCGTGGGCGGACTGGCGCTGGGTGGAGTGGCGCTCGCCCGCAGCGGTGCAACGCGGAAGCAGGAAGCGGCGACGCCCAACCGGTAACTGCCCCTCCAATAGTCCCCTGGTCCAGCGATTTGATGCCCGGATGATCACGATCCGGGCATCAAATCGGTGCACCTGCACGTGGCATCATTGACTCCTGTCACAGCAGCCACAATGGTTGAGCCATGAGGTCTCAACTTTTGTTCCAGGGGTTTGTCATGACGACGGCGGCTGCTGCGGCGGCACTGCTGCTCACCGCCTGCGGTCCAAGCCAGCCGCAGGCGCAGGAAACCACGGCACCCGTCACTTCCTCTGCCAGCCCCGCCATTTCCTCGGCAGCGCCAAGCACGTCCGCGCCGCCGTCGAGCGCTTCTCCGACGACGGCAGGGCCGGCACTGTGCAAGGCTGCCACCCTGTCCGCCGCCACCGATCCCACTGGGGGCGGGGCCGCGGGCAGCGTATACATGACGCTCCTGCTGACCAATACCGGCACTGAGCCCTGCGTGCTCAAGGGATATGCCGGTGTCTCCCTCACGGCAGACGCCAACGGAGCCCCCATCGGGGCGCCCGCCAAACGCGACGAGGCCACACCCGTCACTGACGTCCTGCTATCCCCCGGCCAGGCCGGCGCCGCTGTGCTGCGCTACACGCAGGCGGGCAACTACACGGACTGCAACATCGTGCCTGCTGCCGGATACCGCATCTATCCGCCGGAGGACACGGCATCCCTGTTCCTGGCTCAGCCCACGCAGGCCTGCAGCAACGCGGCGGTAGGTTTGCTGACGATCGGCGCCTTCCAGGCCTCCTAGGGACCCCAATTCCCGGCATCATAAGTACACTTATCATTGTCGGGGACCCTCAAATCCGTTGTCGGTCCCGTCATTGGCTGCCTTAAGCGGCCAGCAGACCGGAAGCAGGGTGTGCTCGCATGACGTCGATTTGGTTGGACCGCAGGGAATCGTTCAGTTCCGACCCCTTCCAGCCCGGCAGTGCGTATGACACTGTAGTGGCGGGCGCAGGGCTGACGGGCCTGGTCACAGCGTTATTGCTCGCGAGGTCCGGACAACAGGTCCTCGTGCTGGAAGCCCGGCACCCGGGAGCGGTGACCACAGGCAACACCACGGCCAAGGTCAGCCTCCTGCAGGGAACTGTCCTGTCCGCCCTGGCACGGCAGTACTCGGCGAAGCAGGTTGGCGCCTACGTGGAGGCCAACCGGGAGGGCCAGGCCTGGTTGCTGCGCTACCTCGAGGAGCAGGGCGTGCCCTTCCAGCGCCGGGACGCCTATACCTACGCGGCAACGGCCCAGGGATCCGAACGGATCCGTGAGGAACTCACTGCCGCAGCCACCGCGGGCCTGGACGTTGACTTCGTGGGTGACCCGGGCCTTCCTTTCCCGGTGCAGGGAGCGCTGAAACTGGCTGACCAGGCCCAAATCAATCCCATGGACGTGCTCGACGCCCTGCTGGCGGACTTCCGCAGCCGCGGCGGAATGGTGGTGGGCGGCGCACGGCTGCGGGACGTCTCCGGGAGCGGCCCGTCCACAACAGTCCGGACGGACCGCGGCAACGTCACCGCCAGGCACGTCGTGATCGCCACCGGGACCCCTGTTCTGGACCGCGGCCTCTACTTCGCGAAGCTGAAACCGCTCCGTTCCTACGCCGCGGCGCTTGATTTGCCCACGGATCTGACGCCGCCACCGGGGATGTACCTCTCGGCTGAGGAGCCGACGCATTCGCTGCGCGACTACGAAGCCGACGGACGCAGGCTCCTGCTCGTCGGCGGACACGGCCACCACGTGGGGCGGACAACCTCGGAAAAGGCACACCTGGACGGACTGCTGAGCTGGGCCGGAACCCATTTCCCCGGGGCCACGCCCACCCACACCTGGTCCGCCCAGGACTACCAGGCCACCAACCTCATGCCGTTCTTTGGCACGATGCCGCGCGGGCGCGGCCGCATCCTGTTCGGCACGGGCTACAACAAGTGGGGCATGACGAATGCCGTGGCCGCGGCCCTGGGTATTTCCGCCGACATCCTGGGCGGCCAGCTCCCGTGGGCGGACACCATCCACCACCGGGTCACATCCCCGGCCGGCGCGCTCTCGGCCGTCAAACTCAACGCCCGGGTGGCTGCCAGGCTGGCCACAGGCTGGGGGAAGGTCGCGGCCGACAGGTCGGTGGCTGAGCGGGCTGAACCAGGGGCTCCGACAAGCTCCGCTCCCGGGGGCGCCCCGCCGGCCGACGGCGAAGGGAAGGTCTACCGCGACGGCAAGCGGCCGGTGGCAGTGTCCACCGTCGCCGGCACCACGTGCAAGCTCTCCGCCGTTTGCACCCACCTTGGCGGAATAGTCACCTGGAATGACAGCGAACTGACCTGGGACTGCCCGCTCCACGGCTCCCGTTTCAGCAGCGACGGACATCTCCTCGAAGGCCCCGCCACGAAGGACCTCCCTCGGGCAGACAAAGGTTGATCCCGCCGGCCGAAGGGGCCGGAGCCGGCGAATTTGGTCCTGGAGTTCCCTTGCCCGCCGGGGCCGGGGATCCTGTCGGTGGGGTAGGGCATGATGGAGGCATGGAGGAGAAGCAGCCGCCGGAAGCCGTTCCGGACGCCCTGTCCGGCACCCCCATGAGCCGGTTCAGCCGCCCCACCCGCGACTGGTTCCTTGGCGCCTTTTCGGAGCCCACTCCCGCCCAGGACGGCGCCTGGAACGCCATCTCTTCCGGCTCGCATGCACTGGTTGTGGCGCCCACCGGGTCCGGCAAGACCCTCGCGGCCTTCCTCTGGGCGCTGGACCGCCTGCTGGCTTCGGCGCCGGTGCCCGCTCCGGAACTGCCCGGCATGGACGCTCCCGCCGGGAAAGGCCGGCGCCCGCGGGCGCCCAAGCGCAAGACCCGCGTCCTGTACATCTCCCCGTTGAAGGCCCTCGGCGTCGACGTCGAACGGAACCTGCGCTCGCCCCTGATCGGCATCACGCAGACAGCCAAGCGGCTGGGACTGCCTGCCCCGCTGATCACCGTGGGGGTCAGGTCCGGGGACACCACGACGGCGGACCGCCGCGCGCTGCTCAGCAACCCGCCTGACATCCTCATCACCACGCCGGAATCGCTGTTCCTGATGCTGACGTCCAGGGCCCGCGAGACGCTGACGGAAGTGGACACCATCATCGTCGATGAGGTCCACGCCGTAGCCGGCAGCAAGCGGGGCGCCCATCTGGCCGTGTCCCTGGAACGGCTCGATGCCCTGCTCCCCAAACCCGCCCAGCGCATCGGGCTTTCGGCCACGGTTGAGCCGCGCGAACTGGTGGCCCAGTTCCTGGCCGGTTCCGCGCCGGTGGAGATCGTGGCGCCGCCGTCGCGCAAGAACTGGGACCTTACCGTCTCCGTTCCAGTGGAGGACATGTCTGATCTCCAGGGCGCGGCCGGTGCCTTCGATTCCGGGCCGGCATCCGGGCTGCAGCCGCAGGCGTCCATCTGGCCGCACGTGGAGGAGAAGATCGTTGACCTGGTGCTGGCCAACCAGTCCACGATTGTCTTTGCCAACTCCCGGCGCCTCGCGGAGCGGCTCACCGCACGGCTCAACGAAATCTACGCCGAGCGGCAGCTTGTGGCTGTCGGCGGCGGCTGGGGCGAATTCGAGGACGGCGCTCTGCTGCAGGCGGCCGCCGGTGCTCCCGCGTCCTCGGGTGTTCCGGCGGCCGCTGTTCCGGCATCCACGGCGACGCCGGCGCACATGATGGCGCAGGCCGGCAGCACCGCCGGTGCCGATGCGCTGCTTGCCCGCGCCCACCACGGCTCTGTCTCCAAGGACCAGCGTGCCCTGATTGAAGACGACCTCAAGTCCGGCCGGCTGCGGTGCGTCGTTGCAACCTCGTCCCTGGAACTCGGCATCGACATGGGCGCCGTGGACCTTGTGGTGCAGGTGGAATCACCGCCGTCTGTGGCCAGCGGCCTGCAAAGAGTGGGCCGGGCCGGCCACCAGGTGGGAGAAATCTCGCAGGGTGTGCTCTTTCCCAAGCACCGGGCCGATCTGGTCCACACTGCCATCACCGTGGAAAGGATGCTGGAAGGGAAGATCGAGCGCCTGTTTGTCCCTGCCAATCCGCTGGATATCCTTGCCCAGCAGACAGTCGCTGCCACGGCGCTGGGCAGCATCGATGTGGAGGAATGGTTCTCCACGGTCCGGCGTTCCGCACCTTTCGCGTCCCTCCCCCGCTCCGCTTTTGAGGCCACCCTGGATCTCCTGGCGGGCCGCTACCCCTCAGACGAGTTCGCCGAACTGCGGCCAAGGATCATCTGGGACCGTAACGCCGGCACCATCGAAGGCCGGCCCGGAGCCCAGCGGCTGGCTGTGACCTCGGGCGGCACCATCCCTGACCGGGGGCTGTTCGGCGTCTACATCATCGGGACCGAGGTTGAAGGTTCGGCCTCGCCTGCGGGTGACGGCAGGGCGTCCACCCCGTCCCCTGCCAAGGGCGGACGCCGCGTCGGCGAGCTTGACGAGGAGATGGTGTACGAGTCCCGGGTGGGCGATATCTTCGCCCTCGGTGCCACCAGCTGGAAAATCGAGGACATCACCCACGACCGCGTCCTCGTGTCGCCCGCCTTCGGCCAGCCCGGCAAGCTTCCGTTCTGGAAAGGCGACTCCCTCGGCAGGCCCGTCGACCTGGGCCGCGCGCTGGGCGCGTTCGTGCGGGAACTGTCCGCGTCCGACGTCGGGCCGGCCACCGACCGCTGCAAGGCCAGCGGCCTGGATGAATACGCCGCGAACAACCTGATCCAGTACCTGGGTGAGCAGAAGCTCGCCACCGAGGTGGTTCCCAACGACACCACACTGGTGGTGGAACGGTTCCACGACGAACTCGGCGACTGGCGGGTGATCCTGCACAGTCCCTTCGGCATGCCGGTGCACGCTCCGTGGGCTCTCGCCGTCGGGCAGCGCCTGAACCAGCGGTACGGACTGGATGGCTCCGCGATGGCCGCCGATGACGGCATTGTGCTCCGCGTTCCCATGATGGAGGACGAGCCGCCGGGTGCCGAGCTTTTCCTTTTTGACCCGGAGGAGCTGGAGCAGATTGTCACCGCCGAGGTGGGCGGCAGTGCCCTGTTTGCCTCGCGCTTCCGTGAGTGTGCCGCCCGCGCCCTGCTGCTCCCCCGCCAGACTCCCGGCAAGCGGCAGCCACTGTGGCAACAACGCCAGCGGTCTGCCCAGCTCCTGGACGTGGCGCGGAAGTACCCCACGTTTCCGATCGTGCTGGAAACTGTCCGCGAGTGCCTGCAGGACGTCTACGACCTCCCGGCTCTGAAGGACATTGCCGCGTCCGTGGAACGCCGTGAGCTGCGGATAGTGCAGACCACCACCCAGCAGCCGTCGCCCTTCGCCAAGTCCCTGCTGTTCGGGTACGTCGCGCAGTTCCTGTACGAGGGCGACTCCCCGCTGGCCGAACGCCGTGCCGCCGCCCTGGCACTGGACTCGACGCTCCTGAACGAGCTGCTGGGCCGGGTGGAACTCCGTGAACTGCTGGATGCAAGAGTCATTGAGGCCACCGAGCTTGAGCTCCAGCGCCTTGCCCCGGACCGGCGCGCCCGCGGAATGGAAGGCGTCGCCGACCTCCTCCGGCTCCTGGGTCCGCTGGCCACCGAGGAGGTTGCGGCGCGGCTGGAAGCGGCCTCGGTGGCTGAGCCTGCCGAAACGCATGTGGTTGAGCACGCCGAAACCCCGCATGCCGACACCGTGCTGGCGGCTTCCCACCTGGCCGCCCTGCAGCGGGCCAACCGTGCCATCAAAATCAACATCCGCGGAGCGGAGCGGTTTGCCGCCGTCGAAGACGCGGCACGGCTGCGCGATGCGATCGGTGTTCCGCTGCCGATGGGGGTGCCGCTGGCCTTCATCGAACCCGTGGCGGATCCGCTGGGTGATTTGGTGTCCCGTTATGCCCGCACCCATGGACCGTTCACGGCATCCGAGGCCGCGTCGCGGCTGGGGCTGGGCGTGGCTGTTGTCGGCACTGCGCTGAAGCGTCTCGCCGCGGACGGTCGCGTGGTGGAAGGCGAGTTCCGGCCACACGCCACTCCGGTTCGGGGCATCCCACCCGTGGACGAGCTACTGGATGAGGCCTCACCGGACGCCTTGGCCCCGACCGGCGCAAACACGGGCCATGCCGACCTGGAGCATCCCGATCCGGACGCTGCACGGACGGCGCTGGCCGTGCCGGCAGAACCAGTTCAGATGCATGTATCCCCGCCCACCAGCGAATGGTGCGACGCCGAAGTCCTCCGGAAGCTGCGCCGCCGGTCACTGGCAGCACTGCGCGCCGAGGTGGAGCCGGTGGACGCCGCAGCCTACGGGCGGTTCCTGCCCGCGTGGCAGCACGTCAGGACGCCAGGCACCGGCAGGGGGCAGCCTTCGCTGCGCGGACTGGACGGAATCGTTACCGCCATCGACCAACTCTCGGGGGTGCCCGTTCCGGCTTCGGCCTGGGAGCCGCTGGTGCTGGCCAGCAGGGTCTCCAACTACCAGCCAGCCATGCTGGATGAACTGATGGCTGCCGGGGAAGTTCTCTGGTCCGGCGCCGGTGGCCTCCCCGGAAACGACGGTTGGGTCAGCCTGCACCTGGCCGAATCCGCTGAACTGACGCTGAACCCCGCCATTGAATATGAACCCGGAAACGCACAGCAGCGGTTGCTGGAGCACCTCCGGAACAACGGTGGAGGCTATTTCTTCCGCCAGCTCACGGAGGTCGCCGGGGGCATGGACTCGGTGCTGAGCGACCAAGACGTGGTGTCGGCACTGTGGGACCTCGCGTGGGCAGGACGGATCACCGGGGACACGTTCGCGCCGGTGCGGGCCCTCATTGCCGGAGGTCATACGGCCCACCGCCAGGTTTCGAAGGCACCGCGGCTGCGTGCGCCCAGAATGAGCCGGCTTGGCCGGTCCCACGGCACCGGCCTCCTGGGTTCACCCGGCCTGAGCGGCGGCCGCTACGGCCCAGCGTCCGGAGCTGCGGCCACACCGCCAATGGCCGCGGGACGGTGGTCCGCCCTGCCCTCGCCCGAGCTGGATCCCACCATCCACGCCCGTGCCACTGCAGAGCTCCTGCTGGACCGTTACGGTGTTGTCACCCGGGGCTCGGTCATGGCCGAGCAGATCCTGGGCGGCTTCGGCCTGATGTACAAGGTCCTGGCCCGGCTGGAAGAGGCCGGCCGCTGCCGGCGCGGCTACTTCATCGAACATCTCGGGGCGGCGCAGTTCGCGGTCCCCGCAACCGTGGACCGGCTGCGCTCCTATTCCGAGGACACCCAGATCAAGAAGCCCGACCCCGTGGCACTGGCGCTTGCTGCCACCGATCCGGCCAATCCCTACGGGGCTGCGCTGCCCTGGCCTGCCCTCAATGAGGAGGCCGGAACCGGCCACCGGCCTGGGCGCAAGGCGGGTGCCTTGGTAGTGCTGGTGGATGGTGCCCTGGTCCTTTACGTGGAGCGCGGCGGGAAAACACTGTTGGCCTTCAGCGACGACGAATCCGTCCTGTCGGCCGCCGGCTCGGCGCTGGTGGGCGTGGTCACGCGGGGAGCCGTGGACAAGCTCATCATGGAGAAAGTCAACGGCCACGGCATCCTGGACACCCCGGTGGCAGCAGCACTGTCCGCGGCCGGGGCCTACTCCACCCCCAAAGGATTGAGGATCCGTGCCTGAGGGCGATTCCGTCTGGCGCGCCGCCCACCAGCTGCATAAGGCCCTGGCCGGGCAGACACTCACTGCGTCGGATTTCCGCGTCCCCCGGTTCGCTACCCTCAACCTGGCCGGCTGGACGGTAGAGGAAGTCATCCCACGGGGAAAGCACCTCCTCATGCGCGTCGCGGGTCCGGACCAGCAGAAACTCACTATCCATTCACACCTGAAAATGGAAGGCACCTGGCAGGTCTATCCGCCGGGCGGACGCTGGCGGAAGCCGGGATTCACCGCCCGGTGCGTCCTCCGCACGGCAGCGGCCGACGCCGTCGGATTCTCCCTGGGCATCGTGGAGGTGGTCCGCACCGCGGACGAGGCCACCATCGTGGGCCACCTGGGCCCGGACCTGCTGGGACCGGACTGGGACCCCGCCGAGGCGGAGCAGCGGATGCGTGCGGCGCCCGAGGTACCCATCGGCGTCGCCCTGCTGGACCAGCGCAACCTGGCGGGCATCGGTAACATCTACCGCTGCGAGGCGTGCTTCCTGTCCGGCGTGCACCCGGCGTCGCCGGTATCGGCCGTGGCCGACCTCCTGACCCTGATGACGGACGCCAAGCAGCTGCTCGAAGCCAACCTGGGACCGGGACGCCGGGTCACCATCCTCAATCCGCGCGGCATGCCCGTCGGGCGGATGGCGGGCCGACCGGGCTATTGGGTTTACCGGCGCGAACACCAGCCGTGCCTGAAGTGCGGGACTCCCATCCGCCGCGGCGTGCTGGGCAAACCCAACGGTGAAGAGGAACGGGACATCTATTTCTGCCCGAAGTGCCAGCCGGTCCTGGCATAAGTGCCCTGTTCTACGCGGGCCTTCCCTCCGGTATGACACATAGGCGTTCCGTCACGCATTACGTGCCAACGGGTCCGGTACGGCCGGGTCACCGTCGGCCAGCTCCGCGTCGTCCCGCTCCAGGGAGGCCTCCTTCACCGGACGCGGATCCGGCACCATGAACCACGGGAGCAGCAGCTGGACCAGCGGCCCGATGGCGAGCGCGTAAACCACGGTGCCCACCCCCACGGAACCGCCCAACAGCCAGCCGAAGCCCAGCACCACGACTTCAATCAGCGTGCGCGAGACCCGCACGGACCAGCCAGTGCGCCGCGCCAGCCCGGTCATCAGGCCATCCCTGGCACCCGGACCGAACCGCGCGCCGATGTAGCAGGCGGAGGCAATGCCGTTGAGCAGCACGGCACCGGCGAGCATACAAATCTGGCCACCAAGATGCGAGAACGCCGGGATCAAAGCCAGGCCTATATCCGCGAAAACGCCCACCAGCACTGCATTGCACAGAGTGCCGAACCCCGGCCACTGCCGCAGCGGAATCCAGAGCAGAAGCACCAGGAAACTGACAATGATCACCACCCCCCCGATGCTCATCCCGGTCCTGCCAGCCACGCCTTGGTGGAAAACGTCCCACGGGTCCAGGCCCAGGCCGGCACGGATGAAAATGGCCAGGGAGATGCCGTACAGGGCGAGGCCGATAAAAAGCTGGAGGATTCTGCGGGTCAGCATAACGACCATCCTCACCCATAACTGGCATTGAAATACATAGCCAGTCTGAGATACTGGCATGGTGTCCCCGTCGCTGAACCCCTCCGCACTGACCCGCCTCCTGGGCGAGTGGAACCTTGGTGCCGCACCCGCCTACCGCGAGCTGGCCGACGTCGTGCGTCTCTTGGTCCTGGATGGCCGGGTCGCCTTGGACACGGCACTGCCCAGCGAGCGGGCACTATCTGAGGCGCTGGGTGTCAGCCGGACCACCGTCACGGCCGCATACGGCCACCTCCGCGAGCAGGGTTTCCTCAGCAGCGGCCAAGGCAGCAGGGGCCGGACCCGGATTCCGCGACTGACGCCGCTGGGCAGCACGGTACTCACGGGCCCGGGCATCACAGCCGCGGGCGCGGCGGGACGGACGTCCGGAGCGGCATCTCGCGGCCTCGCGATGCCCGGACTCACGACACCCGGGCTCGCGGCACCCGGACTCGCGGCACCCGAGGGGCTGGTCGACCTCGCCTACGCGTCACTGCCCGCCAGCGGTGAAGTGGTGCATCGCGCCTTTGCGGCAGCCCTCACCGAACTTCCCGCACTGCTGCCGGGATTCGGATACGACGCCATCGGCCTGCTCCCGCTGCGCGAGGCGGTGGCAGCGCGCTACACAGCCGCCGGAGCGCCAACCACTGCCGAACAGATCCTGGTGACGTCGGGAGCGCAGCATGCCCTGAACATCATCATCCGCGCCCTGACGGGCCGGCAGGACCGGGTGCTGGTGGAACACCCCAGCTACCCGAACGCCCTGGATGCCATCCGCGCGGCCGGCTGCCGGGCCCTTCCGGTTGCCTTCACCACGGCCCACGGCGCCGGCGGGTCTGACGGCGGCCCTCCCGCCTTGGCGTGGGACATGCACGCGTTGCTCTCCACCATGGTGCAGCAGCGCCCCAGGATCGCTTACGTGGTGCCGGACTTTCACAACCCCACAGGGCAGCTGATGCCCGATCTTCAACGCCGCCAACTGGTCCGCGCCGCCGCGGCGGCGGGCACGGTCCTGGTGGTGGACGAAACCCTCCGGGAGCTGAACCTCGACGGCGCGGCGACAACTCCCGTGGCAGCCTTCGGTCCCGCAGTGGTGACCATCGGCTCGCTCAGCAAGTCCCATTGGGGCGGCCTCCGCACTGGCTGGATCCGCGCCTCCGAGGACATGATCCAGCGCTTTGCGGCGGCCCGGACGTCCCTGGACCTGGGCGGACCGGTCATGGAACAGCTGGCTGCGGCCCACCTGGTCCGTGCCCTGGACGAGCCTCTCCCCTCACGGCTGGCCGCGCTCCGGGACAACCGCGCCGCCCTCCTGGAACTCCTTTCCGCACACCTCCCGGCGTGGGAAACGGGCCACCCGGCCGGCGGCCTGTCCGCCTGGTGCCGGCTGCCCGCACCGGTCAGCACGGCGCTGACGGTGATCGCCCCTGATTTCGGTATCCGGCTGGCAGCAGGGCCGCGGTTCGGAATCGGCGGCGCCTTCGAGCGCTACCTCCGGGTGCCGTTTACCCTGCCGCCGGAGCAGTTGGAGACTGCCGTCCGGGCACTGCGCTCGGCCCAGGACAGGCTCGACGCCGCCCCGCAGCTCCGCCGGACGCTCAAAAGTGCGCCGGCTGACGCTATAGCCTGACGCGCTACTCATTCCGGCCGCAGCGCTTTTTGGCGCTTCGGGGACTTTCGCCCTCCTTGGACCCGGCGTCAATGGGACCCTGACGCCTTTTTCGGATTCAGGTGCCGCTGCGGCCCGCCTGCCGGCCCATCCGCTGCTTTGCGGTGTTGGTGCCGGCACCAACGGGGATATGTGCCGTGGCCTTGGCCAGCCCAAATATCGGCATGCCGTTGTAGACAACCTCGATGCTGCCGGCAGGCACCTGGTAGGTCTCATGCCAGACGCCGACATCACCGGTCCCGGCAAGTTCCTTCATGAACCGGCGCCATGGTTCGAGGTGCGGGGACTCCCGGTCGGCGGCAAATCTCCGCAGGTGCTCCGGGCTCTCCCAGTAGCTGAGCAGCATGGTGGTGCGCCCGAACCACTGCTCATATCCAAGCATTCCAGCCGACGGGTCGGCGGCCAGATGCTGGAGCATCTTGGGCATGGCGGCAGCCACCTTGCCGACGGTTCCGACTTTCCACCAGCGGTTTGCCCGCATCCCGATCAGGAAGACGGTGACGGATTCCCGGTCCGGGTCTGCGGTGTATCTGCCCGGAAATACCTTCTGCGCCATGGGAAACTCCTAGGTTTGGGCCGAAACTTCGTTCCATAACATTGTTACAAAACAAGGTTATGAAACAATGAACCCCATGGCAAGACCTGTGGTCCATACCGATTCCCTGAGGCAGGAGCTGCTGGCCGTCACCGCGGACCTGGTTGACCGCGACGGTCCCGCACGCGTGACCCTGCGAGACGTGGCAGCCGCTGCCGGGACGTCCACCACGGCCGTTTACTCGCTGTTCGGTGGGAAATCCCAGCTCCTGACCGCGGTCGTTGACGACGGGTTCCGGTCCTTCCGCGACTCACAGGCGGCTGCGGCCCCTGGTGGACTACGGGGACTCGGCGTGGCCTACCGGACCTGGGCGCTGGAGCACCGGGCCCTCTACCGGCTGATGTTCGGCGGCGCGCTGGCCGCCTACGTCGATTGCCAGCCAAGCCCCGAAGTTGCCGCCGATGCCATGATGCCCCTCATGGACGCCGTCGCTTCCGCCCAGGCCGTCGGGACCCTGCTGGAGGCACCCGTGGAAGTGGTCGCCGTCGCAATCTGGGGCCAGGTCCACGGCCTGGTGAGCCTGGAACTGGCACAGGTGGGGCCGCCGGACGCAGACTGGGCTGCCGCATACAGCGCTGCCCTCGACGCGGTGGCCCGCGGCTGGGCAGCCTAGCGGCAACAGCTCCCTCAAGCCCCGCGCAAACCCCCCGCAGGCGTTCCCGCGGCGCGAATACCGCCGCGACGCGCAAATTACCTGACGCGAGTGGTATATCCACCGCGCCAGGTAATTTACGGGTCGATCTGGGTTTTGCGCGTCGATAAGTTGTTCGGCCGGCTGGCGCCCCCTACGCGTAGACCTTCCCAAGGAAGCCGCCCCAGGCCTTGGCGGTGGCCGCCGTGTCGCCGCTGCCGCTGAAGTCGTGGACGGTCATGCCCACCGGAGCGCCAAAGGCGTTCCGGCCGAAGAACCGGTACAGGGCGTCCGCGGTCCTCAGCCCCAGGAAGTGCTCATTGGAGAAGTCCACTTCTCCCTCAAGCCGCCCCACGCCGTCGACCTCCACCTCAACGCCGGAGCCCTGGGCGGCAGAGTCCACTCCCAGCGCCTTCTTGAGGCGTTCAAACCCGTCCGGGGCCTGGGACGCCGCGGGTGCCTGGATGTCCGTGAACACCACCGGTTTTCCGTCGAAGTACCGCAGATACTGGCCCAGGGTGTGAAGGTAGAACTCGGTGTGCCGGCTGGCGCCGTCGTACTGCTCATCCCAGTTCTCGGCGAAGATCCCGCTGTGGACATAATGCAGCCGGGCGCGGCCGCCGTCGAGCGGTTCCAGGACGTGCTCCAACTGGTTGAACCAGCCGTCCGGTCCGTCCATCCTGGAGACGAGGTGCGTCGGGTACTCCTGCACAGTCTTGACGTCCGGCCATTGGTCCGTGGGGAACATCCACGCCGGAGTGCCCGTGGTTACGGCTTCCCAGACGCGCTCGGGAGTGCCCGGCAGTTCGGTGTCGCAGACGATCTCAAATTCACGGTTGTCAGTCATTGTCCTGCTCCTTCTCTGAGAGGGGTTTGATGGAGGTCTTGAGAGCGGGGTGAAGAGCGACGACGAGCCGATGCTTCCGGCCGCCGCCAGCCGGGGTGCCGCTTGGGCGGGTGCCGCTGCCGCCGTCGTGATATTTGTCCACCAGGCGGGTCACCGCCACGCCGAGCTCCTCGGCAAAAGCGGCGCGGTCCGCTGCGCTGCGGAACGTGATCTCGCCGTCGATCGCGAACGTGGCGAGCTTCTGTTTGGCCGCGGCGGCGCCGGCGATCAGCTTGCCCACCTCCTGGACCATCCTGCCCGCGAGTGCCAGCAGCCAGAAGGCCGAGAACCGGTCCGAGAACCGGTGCGGGTCCGGGGCTACCGACGCGAGGGCCACCGGGGAAATCAGGTACGAGGCTGCCGTCGCCTGGAGGACGCGTTCGGTGACGTTGCCTTTGCGCCGCTCCTCCACCAACTCCACCAGCCCGTGCCGCTCCAGGGCTTTGAGGTGGTAGTTGACCTTCTGCCGCGGCAGGCCCACCTTGGCAGCGAGCTGCGACGCCGAACCCGGCTGGGAGAGCTCCTGGAGAATGCGCGTCCGGATTGGATCCAGCGACGCCTCCGCCGCGGCGGGGTCCTCGATCACTTCGATGTCCAACATGGTTAAAGCATGCCCACCGACAACTTTTGTTGTCAAGAACTTTTTTTCCGTCGGCATCCGGGATCGCTGGAATGATTTCAAGCCCCGACGCTACAGCGAACCCGCAGCACTCCGGCGGACTCAACGCCGAACCCTCCGCAGGAACCCGCCAAGTAGAATGGTCCCGTGATGCAATCCCCCCTCCCCGTGCGCGAAGGCGTCAACGCCACCCGCCTGCGCCTGCCGGACGAGGGGCCGTGGGACACCGCGATGGACTACATGATGCACCGCTGGGGCCACATCGATCCGCAGGGCATTGAGGACAGGTTCGACGCCGGCGAAATCGTGGGCGAGGGCGGCATCCCCCTGGACCGGGCCACCAGGCTGGAGGACCACACCTTCATCTGGTACTACCGCACCCTGCCGCCGGAGACCCGGATCCCGGTGGAACTGGACATCCTGCACCAGGACGAACACCTCCTGGTGGTGGACAAGCCGCACTTCCTGCCCACCACGCCTGGCGGCACATACATCCAGGAATCGGCCCTGGTGCGGCTCCGGAACCAGCTGGGCCTGCCTGACCTGATCCCCATGCACCGGCTGGACCGGATGACCGCCGGCGTACTGCTGCTGTCCACCAACCCGGAAACCCGCGGCAAGTACCAGGTGCTCTTCGAAAAGCGCCAGGTCCAAAAGGAATATGAGTGCGTCTCGGCCGCTGAGCCGGCGCCCGGTTATCCCGCCGTCGAATACCCGGTGGTGGTGCGGAACCGGATGACCAAGTCCCGCAGCTACCTCCTGGCTGAAGTGATCGATGGCGAGCCCAATGCAGAGACCCGGATCGAACGGCTGGAAACGTTCGACGGCGGCACTCCCGCAGGTGCCGCCGTCAGCAACGCTGCGGGAGCCCATCCAGGCCGCCTGGCTCGTTACCGCTTGGAGCCGCATACGGGCAAGACGCATCAGCTTCGGGTGCACATGGCATCGCTGGGCCTGGGCATCGTGAACGACGCGTTTTACCCCGAACTGCTGGACAAGGCGCCGGACGACTACACGAAACCGCTGCAGCTCCTGGCCCGCGGCATCCGTTTTGTGGACCCGATCTCCGGCCGGCCCGTGGAGTACCGCAGCCGGTTGGAGCTCAGCGAGGCTGCTCGAACACGGCTTTGAAGGCCTCATCCATCTCGGGGCTGAACAGCACAAACTCCACCAACTCGAGCGCGCTGGCCGGATGTGCGGCACCAAACCCGCTGACGGCGTCGTACGCGGCTTCGGCGACATGACGCCCCTGCCAGCCGTAGACCCCGCCGCCGACCGCCGGGAAGGCAACGGACCCGGCACCCACGGAATCCGCCACCCGCAGGCTTTCGCTGAAGCAGGAAACCAGCAATGCCCGGTTGGTCTGCCCGGCGTGGCGGTTCGGCCCCACGGTGTGGATGACCCAGCGGGCGGGGAGGCGGAAACCCGGAGTGGCGACGGCGGCACCCACGGCCAGCCCGTGCGGCAGGGCCGTGTCGCGCAGTGCCCGGCAGGCAGCCAGCAGCTCGGGCCCGGCAGCCCGGTGAATGGCTCCGTCCACTCCCCCGCCGCCCAGCAACGAGGAGTTGGCAGCGTTAACGATCGCGTCCACGGCGCGGATGGTGATGTCGCCCTGGAGAAGCCTGATTCGCATGCTGCCAGTGTCCCACGCACGGAGTTCGAGCCCCCCGCGCCGGTCGCGGCGTCACCTCTAGAGGCCCCGCATCACGGCAGCCGCGGCCCGCAACCATGCCTCCCGGGTAGCCGGTTGCAGTGCCTGATAATTCAGCGGTCCGCCCGAGACGAGTGACCTGTCGTAGGGAACATCGAGGACTTCCCTCGTCAGGGTCTCGAAGTGGCTCCGCGTCCTGGCATGAAGCTGCACGTCGGTCCGCAGGGACGGCGCAGCGAGAAGGGTCACCGCGTTGCGTACTTTACCCCCATAACCGCGCTCACGCAGCCCGTCCACGAGCCAGACGGCACTGGCCACCGTGTCTTCACGCACCGTGGAAACGATGACCAGCTCGTCCGCCGCCGCCACAGCTGCTTCCCAGTTCGAGGACCGCATATTGTTGCCCGTATCCACCATGATGATGCGGTAGAAACGGCGCAATGCCGTGTGCAGCCGATCAAATTCCCGGCTGCCAATGGTGGCCGCCCCCGCTGCATCCTCGTCCGAGGCCAACACATCAAACTGCGCCGATCCCTGGTAGCGCACATACCGGTCCAGATCCCCGATCCGGCCAAGGACGGGGTCTTCGAAACGGTCCACCTCCTGCATCAGGTCAACCGCAGTGCTCGTGTGCCCGGCCAATGGGGCCCGCCACCCCATCGTGCCGCGCGTTTCATTGTTGTCCCACGCGAGCGTATAGCCACCGCGTTGGATGCCGAGCGTGGCGGCAAGAAGGAGAGTGGCCGTGGTCTTGTG
The DNA here is from genome assembly GCF_001663775.1 of Arthrobacter sp. B6. Taxonomy (GTDB): domain Bacteria; phylum Actinomycetota; class Actinomycetes; order Actinomycetales; family Micrococcaceae; genus Arthrobacter. The sequence goes on from NZ_KV467168.1 coordinate 1,716,947, forward strand.
GGCACCGCCCTTGGGGTTGACGACAACTACCGTCCGGGGCCCGTCCAGGCGACGCTGTACGTCTGCCACAGCATCCAAGTGGGCCAGTTCCCGTCGACCGGGACCAAGCCTGATGGAATTTCCGCTGAGCCTGCGGACGGTCCCTTGCCAGCCGACCTCAGCCAGTGGAGCCGGCGGTGCGGGCCTGTCGGCGAGGAATTTTTGAAGGGTGGGAACGTCGTCGTCGGGAATGGCCGCGGGAGGGACGTCGATAGCCATTTCGGACCTTCCTTTCTGTGGTGGCTTCCCCTGCGGCAGGGTCCGGGAAGCAGCAGCCTTTTGCTCCGCAGCCCGGTTGCGTGCGCCCTTGCCGAGGCGCCGGAACAGGGCGACCAGGACAAACAGCAGCCGGTACAGGAGAATTCCCAGGCCAATCACCGGCAGGGACAACATGAGGATGGACAAGAGGGAAAGCGCCGCAGCGGCCACGTCGCCGGCAGCAGCCGCAGCACCGACGAGCCCCGCGTGCTGGCGGATGGCGGTAACCGTCTGCTCAAGGATCGCGGGCAGACTCAGCAGCAACCAGCCCAGTGCCAGGACCAGGAGCGGCACCACGATGACCACCCAGGCGGTCACTATGCGGCGGGCGAATGGACGGAGCCCAGTAACCCGCGGATCCACGGGGCGGCCCGGTACGAGGCTCAGCAGAACCGGACGGATGCGGTTGAACAGGTCCGGGACTCCCGCAATATCGGCCAGAACGAAGTATCCGTCGAAGCGCAGCGTCGGCACCAGCTGCTGAATCATCTGGAAATGCATCAACGCCGCCGACAGCAGGAAGAATCCCTGCTCCGTCACCAGGTATGCCCCGCCCAGGCCAATGAGGCAAAGGCAGTTGAAGTACAGTCCACCAAGGTCTGTGCGGATCCTGCCCGCCCGGCCCAGCCGGTAGGAGTCGGTGACATTCGTGAAGAAGGCGGGAAATACCAGATAAACGCCGACGCCGATCACACCGGGCCGTGCGCCCCCGTAGCGGCACGCCGTGGCATGCCCCAGTTCGTGGATCACGGCCCCGACCGTCAAAAGCGCGAAAATGCCCAGCAGCAGCGCCGGGGTGAGCAGCACTTGCTCCAGTGAAGCCATGAAATCACTCCTGGCGACTACCAGGACGTCAACGACGGCAAGCCCAACCAGCACGGCAGCCACCACCGGACCCCAGTACAGCGGGGCCAGGATTCCCGCCAACGCGTTCACCGCCCTTTCCGAAAGCAGCGTTCCCCGCAGCCGCAGGGCCAACAACGGGTCCGCTTTCGGCGGCGTTCGGACATCGGTGAGGTCGGCATCGGCTGCCTGAAGCAGGCCCATCGGCGCCAGCCTGTTATCGATGAGGTGGAGGAGACCGCTTACGCCCAGTTCGCGGCCGTAGGCGTCGCTGACGTCGCGGGCTGCGGCTTCGAGGGATTTCTCCGCAGAGAGGGACACCATCACCAGATGGAGAAGCTCCGAGAGCTGGACAATCTGCCCGTCTCCGCGCTGCAGAAGGTAGCTGCGGTCCTTGAGGCCCGAGCCTTCAACCGGGCCAAGGAAAAGAAGCCCTGGCGCAGGGGACCAGCGCCGTGCAAACGCAGCATCTGGTGCTGTAGTCACTTTCCCCACCGATAGGTTGAGCCGCTAGGTACGGTGGGCATGCCCCGGTACTGCAGCATGCCCACCAGGTTTGGAGATCCTGCAGGCCTACTGTTGGACTACCAGCAGGTTCTGCCAGGCGCCCGAGTTCGCAACGGAACCGATCGAAGCCGCATTGATGGCGAACGAAAGATTCACAGCGACGACGGGAGCGACGTTGATGTTGAAGAACAGCGTTTCCCGCATGGGAAGCAGTTCCAAAACTTCGGCGTCGAGTTCCACCGGTAATAGCGCGGTTGATGCTGTCATTGCACCTCACCTCTCTTCCCCGGCTTTCCGGGGATCCAGCTAACTGACGATAGACGGACTAATGCTGGAGGATGGCGATGTTCTGCTCGGCAGAGCTGTGTGCCACCGAGAACAATGAACCAGCGTTCAGTGCGAGAGATGTGTTGGTCGCGTAGACGCCTGCCCAGTTGGTGTCCAGAAACAGCGTCTCCCGCGATGGCAACAGCTCCACCTGCTGGCCTTCCAGTTCAAGAATTGTGAGTTCCTTCATGTCAATCACCCCCTTTCGAAGTCTCCCGATCAGTCAACGCGGCAGGCCGTGGCAGCATCGTTACTGCGGCGTTATTTTTGTGTTGTTCGTGAAACTAATGGTGGCGGACTTGACTTGGGCACTGAATAAACTGTGCCTAGGATGGTCATACTGGACAGTAATTTTGGATCGGAATTCGCACCCAAGGAAAGCAGGCGCCGTTCATGGCGGACATTGAAGGCACGATGGTAATTCGCGCGTGGGCCGAGCCTGCCCAAGACAATGGCGTACGGGCACGCCTGATTTCCAGCCGTCCGGGCCAGGACCGGGAAGTCGTGGAGACTGCAGGGGACGCAGACGAGATCATGCTGGCTGTCCAGAGGTGGCTCGATTTACTCGAATCGTCTGGGAGCACTGCCACCGCCTAGCCCAAAATTAGGTATTGACTGAAGCAATGCGGGTGGGCCATCGTGCATTGGGACCGCCGCTTGGAATGACCACTATTTGGTCTTGTTGTCCATATATAACCACCCACAAATCCCTGTTACTAAAATGACTTGACATGTTACGCCGCAGTGCCACGATGGATATCTGGGGGTCGCGTGTTATCCAGTCACTTGAGAGGGATAGGCATGACGGTGGCTCTCGCACAGGATTGGCAGCTGAACCTGCTGGGGGCGTGGCGGTTGCGTTGCGGCAGCAGTACCGTCACCGCGGCAAGCCGGGAACAACGGCTCATCGCCTGTGTGGGCCTATTGGGATGCCGCCACAGAAGTTTCCTGGCTGGCCTGCTGTGGCCCAAGAGCAGCGAAACGCAGGCGGCCGGGAACCTGCGCACTTCCGTCTGGTGCATCTCCCACGCGTTCCCGCATCTCTTGCAGGCAGGGGCGGACACACTGGAGCTTCACGAATCGGTCAGGGTAGATGTTACGGCGCTGCAGCGAAACGTCGCCACCCTACAGGCTCAGCCGGACGCCCGGATTCCTGACAGCTACCTGGAGGACCTGAGCCGGGCTGATCTGCTGCCCGGCTGGTATGACGACTGGGTGATCTTTGAACAGGAGCGGTTGCGGCAGCTGCGCCTCAGCGCACTGGAGCTCATGGCCCGTCACCATCTGGCGGCCGGCGAGCCCGGCAGGGCTGTCATCGCGGCGTTGTCAGCGGCGAGCATCGAACCGCTGAGGGAATCGGCACACCTGCTGCTGGTCCAGGCTCATTTGGCTGCCGGAAACAGAGCCGCCGCCGTCCGTGCGTACACGATGTTTTCCAACCTGCTGGAAGGCGAACTCGGCGTCCAACCCTCGAATCAGATGAGCGACCTTGTCTCGGCGTTCCATCCGCACTGACGCCTGACTCGGAGTTCAGGGACCCGGCAGTATCCACCCTCCAGCAGTGGCGAAAGTGCGGTACTTTGTGGCCATGGACTTTGGCAATGCCGACAGCTGGGGGGCGGCGATCTATTTTTGGATCATCCCCGTTGTTCTCGGCGACGCCATCTTCCCGCCCATCCCTTCAGAAATGGTGGTCATCACCGGCGGGGCCCTCTCGGCCGACGGCCGGGCCAACGTCTTCCTGGTGGGAGCACTGTCCGCGGTGGCCTCCTGGATCGGCGACATGGTGGTCTTCCAGCTCTTCAAACGCCGCCTCAGCCATGTGCTGGACCGCTGGCGCTGGGGCCGGAAAATCCACCACGGCATCCATGAGGCCATAGCCAAGGCCGGGCGTTCCTCCACGTACGGCACCATCATCGGTGCCCGTTTCATTCCCGGCGGGCGTCTGGCGACGTCGGCGGCTGCCGGCATTGCAGACGTCTCGGTCCGCGGCTTCAGCCTCTGCGCGGGCCTCGGCGCAATTCTCTGGGCCTGCTGGCTTGTAGGCCTGGGCTACTTCACCGGTTCCGCCACCAAGCTGCCTTTCTGGGCGAGTTCGCTGATCGGGGTGGTCCTCGGGCTGGTGATCGGCGCCGTCGTCGGAATCATTGTGACCCGGCGCCGCGGCACGCGCTCCCCCGTGGACGAACCCGCCCCCGGCGACTGAGGCCCCGGCGACTGAGGCCCCGACTGAGGCCGCGGCGGCTGAACTAGATCGGTGCCCAGCGTCCGCGGTTGCGGCGGAGCACCATTAGCGATCCTGTCAGCGCCACGCGTTCGACGGCGTCGCGCATCATTCCTGCCGATTCCCGCGCCTGCTGGTTCTCACCGTTGTATTCCGTGGCTTCCACGAGGAAACGCAGGTTCAGTTGCGGAACTCCGCCGGCAATTTGCAGTTGGTTGGACTCCACATGGTGACGGGTCTCCAACGCCTCGACGGCAGCTTCCATCACTGCTTCCGGCGGGTTGCCGGGCAACAGGGCGGTGATTTTCAAGCGCGTCTGGAACGAAGGCATGCCGTCAACCCTATCCCGTCATTTTCCCGGCCCCCCAGCCTGAAACGCTCTCTCACTTCCTGCAGGAAAAACACAAACGCTCTTGCACCGGGTGAGAGAGCGTTTGGGAAAGACCCGCAGGAAGTGAGAGAGCGTCGTGGTTAGCCGGTGTTGCGGAGGCCGGCTGCCACGCCATTGACGGTGATCAGCATGGCGCGCTGCAGCCGTTCGTCGATCTCGGCCCCGCTGATGCTCTCACCCTCGGCCCCCTGGCCCGCCCGCACGCGGCGGAGCAGCTCCACCTGCAGGTAGCTGATCGGGTCCAGGTACTGGTCGCGGATCTCAAGGGACCGCCTCAGCGTGGGCTGGGCGTCGAGGAGCACGTTTTCGCCGGTCAGGTTCTGGATCTCGGTGACCGTAAGGTCATATTCCTCGCGGATGTCACGGAAGAGATGGTGGAGTTCCTCGGGGACCAGGGTTGCCACGTAGTATCCGGCGATATCCAGGTCCGTCTTGGCCAGCGTCATTTCCACGTTCGACAGAACCGAGCGGAAGAAGTGCCAGTTCTCCATCATTTCCACCAGCTCGGCGGAGTTTCCGGCTTCGCGGGCAGCCTTCAGGCCAGAGCCAACACCGAACCACCCCGGCACGATCTGCCGGGACTGGGTCCAGCCGAACACCCACGGGATGGCGCGCAGGCCGCCGAGGCCCGCCCCGGAGTCGGGGCGCTTGGACGGACGGGAGCCAATGTTCAGGGAGCCCAGCTGCTCCACCGGAGTGGAGGCCATGAAGTATGCGGGGAGGTCCGGATCATCAATCAGTTTCCGGTACCGGTCAAAGGCGGCGTCGGAGATGGTCTCCATGACGTGCCCGTACCGCTCCCGCTGGTCATCGGACGTCCGCGGATCACGGTGCAGCGCCGAGCCCTGCAGCACTGCCGCAAGCGAAAGCTCGAGGTTTTCTCGGGCCAGCTCAGGCAGCGAGTACTTGTCCGAGATGACCTCACCCTGTTCGGTGAACTTGATCTCGCCCTCAAGCACGCCGTTGGGCTGGGCCATGATGGCGTCATAGGTGGGTCCGCCGCCGCGGCCCACGGAACCGCCGCGGCCGTGGAACAGGCGCACCCGGACCCCATGCTTCGCGGCGACGTCGCGGAGCTTCCGCTGCGTCTTGTGGATCTCCCACTGGCTGGTCATCACACCGGACTCCTTGTTGGAGTCCGAGTAGCCGAGCATGATTTCCTGGATGTCGCCCCGCAGCCGCACGAGTTCGCGGTACGACGGATCGGACAACAGCTGGTCCACGATCTCCGCCGAGGCCCGGAGCTCCTCGACGGTTTCCAGCAGCGGCGCGAACCCGATCTTGGCGTGCGGGTTCTCACCGAAGAGGTTTACCAGGCCTGCCTCGCGGGCCAGGACGGCGGCAGCCAGGACATCGTCCGCGCCGCGGGTCATGGAAATGATGTAGGTCTCGATGACGTCGGGGCCGTAGATGCGCAGGGCGCGGCGGATCTCCCGGAAGACGTCGTACGTGCCGTCCGCGACGCCGTCGAGCTTGATCGGGTGCCCGGACAGCGGGCGGCGCGAGGCCAGCTCCGATCCCAGAACCTCGAAACGCTCCTCCCGGCTCAGTTCCGCATAGCGCACACCCGGTCCGCCCAGCCGGTCCATCAGCTGGCCGACGGCGTCGTGGTGGTGGTCTGCGTGTTCGCGGATGTCCAGGGTGGCAAGGTGCAGGCCGAAGGACGCTACCGCGCGGCGGACGCGGGCCAGCGCACCGTCGGCAGCAAGCGACGCCGAGTGGTTCCGGAGCGACAGTTCCAGCAGCTCGAGGTCGGCCAGGAGCTCGTCCGTGGCGCTGTAGTCCCGGCCGTGTTCGTGCACGGCACCAGAAGCTACGCGCTTGCCCGTGTTGATCAGCTTGGCCTTGATGCAGGTCAGCTTGAGCCGGTAGGGCTCCTGGGCGTTGAGCTCCAGCACCCGACGGTCCAGGCCCGGCAGTTTCAACAGGTCCGCTTCGATGGACTCCAGCAGCTCGTTGTCCGCACCGGCGAGCGCGGTGGAGTTGGAGAGGTTGGAGATCAGTTCGTCGATCATGCCGATGCTGATCCGCACCGCGTGCTGGTTCTGGATCTGCAGGATTTCACGGGTGACCGCAGCCGTGACGTTGGGGTTGCCGTCCCGGTCGCCGCCGATCCAGGAACCGAAGCGGATGGGCGCGTTCTGGTTGGCGAGGGTGACTCCGTGTTCGCCAAGCAGTTCGGAGAGCTCGGCGAGCATCTCGGGCATGGCGTCCGTCAGGATGCTGCCCAGGTAATAAATGGCGTTGCGGGCCTCGTCCACGGGGGTGGGCCGGACCTGGCGGAGTTCATCCGTCTGCCACATCTGGTCAATGATTTCGGCCAGCTGGCGGTCCTGCCGGCGCCGGGCCGTGGTGCCCTCCTGGGTGGGCTGGGCCAGAACGTCGGAGAGCTTGCGGATCTTGTCCAGCACAGACCGGCGCGAGGCCTCGGTGGGGTGGGCGGTGAAGATGGGGCGGACGTCCAGCCCGTTCACTACTTCCTGCAGCACGGCCGGGCCGGCCTGCCCGGCGATGTCGGAGACAGCCTTCGCCAGCCAGCCGTCCTTCTCCGCCCGGGTCCGCAGGCCGCGGACGCGGTGGACCTGCTCGGCTGCGTTGGCGAGGTGGAAGTAGAAAGCAAATGCCCGGACCAGGTCGGTGGCCTGCTCGATGGGCAGGGAGCCGAGCAGTTCGCGGACCTGCGCGACGACGTCGTGGGCGCTCCACGGGCCGGTGGCATCCGCGCCGCCGCGGGCGGCTTCCTTGGATTCCTTCGTGAGGAGGCGGACCTGCTCCACCAGGTCCAGGAGCTCGGGACCGTGCTGGCGGACCAGGGATTCACCGAGCAGCGTGGAGACGCGCCGGACATCGGCCCTCAGCTCTGCGGCAAGGTCAGTTTCGGAATTTGTTGCAGTGTCAGCCATGGAAACTATCTTTCGAGGGTTCGGACTTGGCTCGTACACTGCGCTGGATACCTGTGAGCCACGTTACTAGCTAAAGATGCTACCCGCAGGAGGCCGCCTCCGGGGAATCCGTCTCAGATAGTGTCATGGCCGTTCCCCAGGCCTCAGCGCACGATCTTGAAGTTGAAATCGAGCGTGCCCAGTACACCGTAGAGACGCAGCCACGCCGGCAACATCATTTCTGCGCCGCGGGCTGATGTGATGTCCCCAAGGTCGATGACGTCCCGGTGCCCCAGCTCCTCCAGGAGGCCGGTGACCACCCCCTTCGCTTCCGCGTCGTCTCCGGACACAAACACCGTATGGTCCCCGCCGGCCAACCGGCCGGGATCCACCATAAGACCTGCATTCATTGTGTTGAGTGTCTTCACCACGCGGGCGTCCGGGAAAGAGCGCTGGATCCTTTCTCCCAGGCTGTCGGTGTTGACCGGGTTCAAAACCGGCGGCATCCCCTGGGAAAAATCAAGCGCGTTGGAAACATCAACCAGCACTTTGCGGGAGAGGTTGGCGGATCCAGTAAGGCCCAAGGCACTCAGCGCGCCGGCCCCGTTCGTGGCGTTGACCACCAGCTCACTGGCAGCGGCCGCGTCGGCGAACGTTTCCAGCGGAATCTCCTGGTTGGCGGCGTGCCATTCGCTGAACGGCGGGGCACCCCTGGCATCCGGACGGGATCGGGCGAACGTTGCCTGCGGATCACGTGTGCCCATCACCACGCTGTGCCCCAGCCCGGCCAGTGCACCCGCCAGGGTCCGGCCAGCTATGCCTGTCCCAAGGACCGCGATTTTCATGGCTCCTCCTTCTCAGCCCGTACTGCAGGGCCACCGTCCGGATCCGACGTTACTCCGCCGTCCCCCCAAGGCAAGGGCAGCGTACGGTGATGGAATGAACCGTGGGCTGCCCGGGTTGAAGCCGGGGCCACCACGTCCAGGAGGAACCATGAACACCACACCCGCCGCCCGGCTGGAACGCTGGCAGCGTTTCCGCGCCAACCGCAACAAGGCACTCGCGGCACCCCACGGGTGGCTGACCCTCACGTCGTTCCAGTGGCTGGAAACCCAGCCAGCCGCCGTCGAACTTGTCCCGGGCCTGTGGTCAACGGACGGTACGACGGCGGTACTCACCGCGTCTGCGCAGGACGGACTGACGCTCGTGGAGACCGGGCAGCCGGTAGATGGCACGGTGACGGCAGCACTGCTGGACGAGGAGTCGCTGATGTGGGTGCAGTTCGGCGGTGCTGACGGCAAGCAGGTGATGGTGGAGCTGGCGATGCGCGCAGGCCGATATGCCATCCGTACCCGGGATGCCGCCTCGCCGGTGTTTACAGAGTTCGACGGCGTTCCCACTTTTGGCTACCGACCGGACCTGGAGGTTGAGGCGGGCTTCCGCCCCTATCCGGAGCCGGTGGACGTGCCCATCGGCACCGCGAACCCCTTGGTGGATGGCGTGCACCGGTCCGTGGGCGAGCTGGTGTTCCGGCTGCCCGGCAAGGACCATGAGTTCCACCTGCAGGCGGAGGAGGAGAAGCTCGGCGCCCTCACGGTCACGTTCCACGACGAGACCAATGGCGACTCGACGGATGAATGGCGCAAGGTGTCCACGGCGAGGCCCCGGGTCGATTCGGCAGGAAACGCGTCCGTTGTCCTGGACTTCAACCGGGCCATCAACTACCCGAGCGCGTTCACTCCGTACGGGACGTGCCCCATGCCCGTGAAGAACAACAGCCTCGACTACCGGATCGAGGCCGGCGAGAAGGCACCCACCCTCGCCAACTGAGCGCGAACGTACACTTGTGGCCCCACGCGGAGGGCCTCAAGTGTACGTTCCCGCAAGTCCTTCAGACGATGGCGGAGACCCCGGTGATTGCCCGGCCCACAATGAGGGTGTTGATTTCAAACGAGCCTTCGTACGTATAGATGGCCTCGGCGTCCGCGAAAATCTTCGCCATCCGGTAGTCAGTGACAATGCCGTTTCCGCCCAGGATGGACCTGCCCAGCGCAACGGTCTCCCGCATCCGGGCACTGCAGTACGACTTTGCCAGCGCCACCTGCGCCATGTCCGCGCCGCCTTCCTCCTGCAGCTGGGCCAGCCGCGCCATCATGCCCATGCTGGCCACGGCGTTGCCCAGCATGGTGGCCAGCTGCTGCTGGATCAGCTGGAACTTCGCCAGCGGCCGGCCGAACTGCCGGCGTTCGACGGCGTACTGCCGGGCAACGTCGAACGCCGCCAGCTGTTGCCCCACGGCCTGCCAGGCCACCATGATCCGTGAGCCTTTCAGGAGCTGGTTGGTGTCCTCGAAGCTTGTGATTCCGGCAAAGCGGTCAGCTTCGGCAACGTGGACGTCCTCAAAGACAATGTCTGCATTCTGGACGGTCCGCAGGGCAATTTTGTGCTCGATCCGGCTGCGGCTGACGCCGGGAAGAGAGGCATCGACGATGAACCCGCGCACGCTGCCGTCGGCCTCGTCGCGGGCCCACACCAGCAGGTAGTCGCAGAACGTCCCGTTGCCGATCCAGCGCTTGGCGCCGTTAATCTCCCATGTGTCGCCGTCGTCGTCGGGCTGTCCGGTGGCCCGGGAAATGCGCCGCGCCCGGGTCTCCATGCCACCGGCGACGTCCGACCCGTGTCCCGGCTCGGTGAGCGCAAAAGCACCCGTGGTCCGAAGGCTGGAGGCGTCCGCGAGCAGCCTGTCCTTCTGTTCCTGCGAACCGAAGGCGTACAGGGACTCCACAAACAGGTCGTGGTGGACCAGGAAAAACGTGGCGATTGACGTGTCCACCCGGGTCATCTCCGCGATGACCAGTCCCGCGAACAGGTGGCTGTAGCCCCGCTGCGCCGGCGTGCTCAGTTCCAGGGCCGCGAGCTTGGGGAGGATGTGCGCGGGGAATTCCGCGTTGTTCCACCAGTCGGCCGCATGGGGTGCGATCTCCGTGGCCAGGAACTCCCGCAGCTCGGCCAGCTTGTGCCGCTCCGGCGGGGCCAGCAGGGATTCGAAGAGGAAGAAGTCGGCAGCGGGCAGGGCTTCGGGCGGGGGCACCGCCGCCGCAGCGCGGGCGGCACTCATTTTGGCCCCATCCTGATGGCACCGTCCAGCCGGATGGTTTCACCATTGATCATGGCGTTATCCACGATGTGGGCCACGAGGTTGGCGTATTCGGCCGGCTTCCCGAGCCGTGAGGGATGCGGCACCTGCCGGCCCAGTGAATCCTGCGCATCCTGCGGCAGTCCGGCCATCATGGGCGTCTCGAAGATGCCCGGGGCGATGGTCACCACACGCACCAGCGAGCGGGCCAGTTCCCGCGCGATGGGCAGTGTCATGGCGGCGACGGCGCCCTTGGAGGCAGCGTAGGCGGGCTGCCCGATCTGCCCGTCGAAAGCCGCGACAGAGGCCGTGTTGATGATGACGCCGCGCTCCGGCCCGCCCACGTCGGTGGTGGCGGGTTCCGTGGCGGCCATGGCCGCGGCGGCCAGCCGGAGCACGTTGAACGTGCCGATCAGGTTCACCTGGATGACCCGGCTGAACGCATCCAGCGGGAGCACCCCGTCGCGCCCCAGCACCTTGCCCGGCGTGGCAATGCCGGCGCAGTTCACCACGATCCGCAGCGGCCCCAGGGCAGCGGCAGCGTCGACGGCGGCCTGCACCTCCGCTTCGTTGGTCACGTCCGCGGGGGCAAAGACGGCGGTCCGGCCAGGAGCTCCCGCACTGTTCAGCTCGGCGGCGAAGGCTGCGCCGGCGGAGGACGGCAGGTCGATCAGCACCACGGAGGCGCCGGCGTCGAACAGGCACCTTGCCGTCGCTGCGCCCAACCCGGACGCCCCGCCCGTGACCAGAGCAACAGCACCCTTGATGTCCATCCATCCTCCTTGATGCGAGTCCGGGCACTGGACGCCCCGGCACCGAACATTAGTTAGTGAATGTTAACTGAAATTGTGACCGGGCGCACTATGCGCCGCTTTCCCGGCCGGGGTTCGCGGCGCAGCTAGGCTGGAGCACATGACGCCGCAGGATGCCCAACTTCCGCCCGCAGACGGGTCCAACGACCGCGCCGCCCGGGCCACGGAGGCCGCCCGGTCCGTCACCGCAATTTTCGGACAACGGCTGTTTTTCCTGCCCGGGACCCACATCGCGGCCGTCCAGCGGCCATCAAAGCCGGTGGAGAACCTCTTCCGCCCCTGGCATTACTGGTGGCAGGCACACTACGTGGACTGCCTGGTGGACACCGGACGCCGCGAACTGGGAAACGGCGCAACACCGGCTGCCCGCTTTGACGGACCACAGCGCCCCAGCGCCGGCCAGCTGGCCTCGCGGCTGGTGACAGGAATCCGGCTGCGGAACCTGCTCACGTTCGTCAACAACTACTACGACGACATGGCCTGGCTGGCACTGTCCACGCTCCGGCTGGAGAAACTCGCCGAGGAGACGCGCAGGCCTGGCCGGAGACGCAACGCCCACGTCCGCAAGACCCTCACCCTGCAGTTTGATGCCGCGTCCACGGACGACCTTGGCGGCGGCACGTTCTGGAGCACAAAGCGGGACTTCAAGAACACCCCGGCCACCGCTCCCGTGGCCCTGTACTACGCCCGGACGGGAAACCCTGCCAAGGCACAGGAACTGCTGGACTGGCTGGATGCCAGGCTCTTCGACCCGGAGCAGGGCCTCTATCTGGACGGCGTCCGGATCAGCACCACCGGCGAGGCCGTGGTGGAAAGAGCGATCTACACCTACAACCAGGGCCCTGTCCTGGGCGCGCTGCTGGAGCTCGGCGGCGAGGCAAACCTGGCCAGGGCCGCCACGGTGGTGGAGGCGGTGGCCCGGACCCTGACGCGACCGCGCGGGGATGCGGCGGGCGGATACGTCCTCCGCTGCGATGGAACGGGCGACGGCGGTCTCTTCACCGGGATCCTGGCCCGCTACCTTGCCCTGGCAGCCGGCGACGCCCGTCTCCCCGGAACCGTCCGCGCAACCGCCGCCCGGCTGGTCCTGGACACCGCGGATGCTTTGTGGGACGGCCGCCGCGCGGTCACCCCGGCGGAGCCCCTCGCCAGGCACGCGGGAAGACTGCTCTTTTCAGTCCTCCCTGAAAAACCGGCGGCCGACACGTATCCGCCGGGTGCCGCCGTCGAACTTTCCACCCAGCTGCAGGCGTGGATGGTGTTCGAAGCGGCCGCCGCCATTGACCAGAGATCGGCTTAGGTCCCGGAAGCCGGTCCGGATGGACGGCAGGCGACTGGCCGCAGCATCCGCGGAGCGGGACAGCGCCGGGCGTAAGGTGGGGCGCATGAGTGTTCAGCCGGGGCTCCATCGCCAGCATTGCACCGTGGCCGCACCCACGCAGCTCTGGCTCGATGCCAACGGCCGGCTGGCCCAGGACGGCTTCAGCGGCCTCTTCCACGGCGACACGCGGATGCTTTGCCAGGCAACGGTCACCGTCAACGGATTCAGCCCCGAGGAGGTCACTGTGGAGTCCGCTCCCGGCGGCGTCCTCCGCGTCCGGGGCCTCATCCGCGGCATCGAAGGGCATACCGCCGATCCCGCCGTGGAGGTCCTCCAGACCTGGACGGTTACTCCGGGCGTAGTCCGTCATTCCTTGAAGGTGGGCACGTCGCTGGACTCGCTGGACGTTGAACTGGCCGTGGACCTGGCGGCAGACTTCACCGACATGGCCGAGATCCGCCTGGGCCGGTTCGCCAACCCGCAGCCGCCGGAAGCGGCCGACGACCACTCCCTGCGCTGGCACAACGACGGGCGCACCCTTTCCATCTCGGCGCCTGGCACCAACGGCGGCGCTCCTGCCCCTGCGGGCGCGCCGTCGAGCGCCTCCCCCCATGACGGGGGCAGCGACCTCCCGCGCCTGCTGTGGCACGGCACCGCCGGCCGCGGGCGCCCGTTCGACGCCGAATGGCAGGCCGTGCTGGACGAGACGGAGAGCGCTGTGGTCGCCGCGGCGCCGTCGTCCCTTGCCGTTCCCGCCATGGCCGTGCCGGCAGGGCCGCTGCGCACGCTGCTGGAGAATTCACTCGACGAGCTGGACGGCCTTCGGATGGCAACCCGCCGGCTGCCGGATGCTCCTTTTGTGGCGGCCGGGGCTCCCTGGTACTTCACCCTGTTCGGCCGGGATTCCCTGTGGGCAGCGCGGTTCCTGCTGCCCCTGGACGCCGGCCTCGCCACGGGAACCCTGCGTGCCCTCGCGACGATCCAGGGCTCCAGCACGGACCCGGATTCGGACGAAGAGCCGGGCCGGATTCTGCACGAACTGCGGGCCAAGGAACTGGTCCTCGAAAACGACGGGCTGCACCTGCCACCGGTCTATTACGGCGCCGTGGACTCGACGCCGCTCTGGCTGTGCCTCCTGGGCGAGCTGTGGCAATCGGGGAAGGCGGACGATGCCGTCCGTACCCTTCTCCCCGCCGCGCAGCGGGCAGCTCACTGGCTGCTGGCGTCCACCGGCCAGCCTGGCGGCGACGGCCTCCTGAGATACCGGAATATCAGCGGGCACGGCGTGGGCCACCAGGGCTGGAAGGACTCCGCCGATGCCCTGCAGTTCAGGGACGGACGGCGGGCGGAGGGTCCCGTCGCCCTCGCGGAAGCCCAGGGCTACGCCCACCAGGCGGCCACCATCACGGCAGAGCTGCTGGACGCCCTCGGCGAACCGGGGGCTGGTGAGCTCCGGGACTTCGCCGGGGCACTGGCTCAGCGGTTCCGTGAGCGCTTTTGGGTGGAGGACGCCCTGGGTCCCTACCCCGCGATGGCCGTGGACGGGCAGGGCTCTCCGCTCGACGTCCCCGGCTCCAATATCGGGCACCTGCTCGGCACCGGAATCCTCGACCCTGCCGAGGCCCGCCACGTTGCCGCCCGGCTGCTCAGCCCCGAGCTGTTTTCCGGGTTTGGCCTGCACACCCTCTCACACCGGGCACCCGGTTTCTGGCCCTTCAGCTACCACTGCGGTTCGGTCTGGAGCCACGACACCGCCATCGCCGTCCGCGGCCTGCTGGCCGAAGGCTTCACCTCGGAAGCAAAGGCCCTGGCCGAAGGGCTGCTCGCCGCCTCCGCTGCCTTCGGCTACCGCCTGCCGCAGCTTTTTGCCGGAGTCACTGCCGCGGAGTCCAGCCTCGCTGTGCCCTACCCGGCATCGTGCCATCCCCAGGCATGGTCCTCGGCGTCGGCCGTTGTACTGGCGCAGGCACTGGGCGGGCTGAGGTAGCCAAGGGCGCTGATGGTGGTTACTTAATCGCGGCCAGCGGCGTGACGGTGGCGTTGGCCAAGGAAATTGCTCCGCCATCGCCGAACATCCTGGTTTGAAGGGGGCCGTCCGGCGGGAACACGAGCGAGGTTAAGGCCTGCCCGCCATTGGTGAAAACCTCCACTGAGGAGCGGTCGACAAAGACCGTCAGCCTGACCTTGCCGTCGACGGCGGGACTCGCCACCGTGCTGGCCTGGCGGTACGTGTCGCCCACCTGCTCCTGCGGCCGCGCAGGGGCCTCGGTGCGAACGGATTTCGCCCCTTCACCCTTGGAAACAGCATCGCCGTCCCGGACCACGAACGCCGTTCCGTTCCTGAAGTCGTAGCCCACCGTGGCATACGTTTCCTCGCCGGCTTGAAGCAGGATCCGCGCCTCGGCGTCGGCTACGCTGCTCTGGAGCTCGACGTCGATTTTGAAGGCTCCGCTGTCCGGGACGGGAAGAGATGCGCCGGTGCCGCCCAGGAGGTCCTGCGCGGGCACCTGCCGGGGCGGTCCTTCCAGGGATCCAAGGGCCGGCGTCGGGGTAGAGACCAGGGTGGGCCGGCCGTCACCGGACTGCAGGCGGATGTCCCGCACCACCGAATCGGCGCCGTACCAACCGCTGGTGGGCAGCTGGCGGGCGTAGGCCCAGTTGTTCATCCAGCCGATGGCATGCCGGGAGGCCTTGCGTTGCCCGTCTGTCAGCCGCGGATCGTCCCAGGTCACGGCTGCGTAGAAGTCCGGCCCGGCGTCGAGCCACTGATGCCGTTCATCCGGCGCTGTGAATTTCCCGCCGTCCCAGGCCCCGGTCCAGTAGGCCGTTCCGGTGGTCCGCCCTTCCGCGGAGCCGTTGGCGCCGGTGGCCAGGACCCACGTGCGTTTGGCGGGATCGCCGTCGGCGTCCAGCTGGAAGAAGTCCGGGCATTCAAGGACGCCCAGGCCGTCCCGTTCGAAGTTGGAGGCGTACGTCCAGGCTTTGAGGTCGGCGGAGGTGTAGAACCCGATTTTGTGGCCCTCCGCGAGCAGCATGACCCACTGGTTGTTGTCCTCGTCCCGGAGGATCCGGGGGTCACGCCAGTGTTCCTCCCCCGGGTTGTCCATGACCGGGTTTTGTTCGTAGCTGGTGAAGGTGTGGCCCTTGTCAGTGGAGTAAAACATCGACTGCCGCTGGACGCCGTCATCCTGCTGGGTGAGGACCGCGATCACGGCCCCTTTGCCGAAGCCTGCCGTCCCTTCGGTGTCGACCACCGCGGTGCCGGTTTCGATGTCGCCCAGGCCGTTTTTGAACTTCTCAATGGCCACGCCCTCGTTTTTCCAGTGCACCAGGTCCGTGCTGGTGGCGTGGAACCATTCGGTGCCGTTCCCCTCGGGGTAGTCGGCGTTGTAGAGGTAGTAGTAGTGCCAGACCCCGTCCAGGAAAAAGGGCCGCTGGGGATCGTTCATCCAACGCTGCTCGGGGGTCAGGTGGTAGGCGGGCCGGTAACCGGGGTCCTTGGCGGGCGCCGCCAGCCGGGCAGCATCCGGCTCTGGCCACTGCGGGGGCACGCCCAGGTCTGCCAGCAGTGAATCGTGGGCCTCGGCGCTGATGCACTCCGGCAGCCGGACCTTTGTGGGGTCCTGTTCGACGGAGCCGCGGTCCTCGCTGCTGCGGAGGAAGACCTTCCCGTCCACCCGCGTCCCGGCCAACCAGCCCGCACCGCACTCGATGATGCGGACATCCTCGGCGCCTTCGGATCCGAGCGCCCCTGCCTGTTGCTCGAGGGTCCGGTCGTTGCCCTTCAGCCACAGGGACGCGTACGTGCCATGGTCCTTGTGCACGGTTTCCTGCGCTGCCGAGACCTCGTCGAGGATGCGGCCAGCAGTGGCTGCGGAAGCTGTCCTCGTGTTGCCGGCGACCAGGAAGGAAACCACGAGGGCGAGGGCAGCCACGGCGGCTGCGACCACCCAGGGTAGCGGGCGGCGCAGGTTGATGCGGGGGCTGGTTTTGGGGAAGAGGCGGGCCATGCTGAGCCAATCGGTCGGTAAACGCACAAGTGCCGTCCCCCATGTCGGGAGACGGCACCAGCGCTACGGAACCATCAATTCTACAGGCTGAGGCTGAGCCACCCTAAAACAGCGGTGGGATCCGCGCCATCAACCCGCTGGCTTCATACCGTGCCGGCAGGACGCTTCTTCTGCGGGTACGGGGTCTCGCCGCGGGCCAGCATCCCGACGAATCCGG
Source organism: Arthrobacter sp. B6 (assembly GCF_001663775.1). GTDB lineage: Bacteria > Actinomycetota > Actinomycetes > Actinomycetales > Micrococcaceae > Arthrobacter. Next base: position 1,733,914 of record NZ_KV467168.1, read on the forward strand.
CGATCCGCTTCGCCCGGGTTTCGGGCCGTTTGGCCGAGTTTGTCCGGTAGATCAGGGCGAAGCGGTTGACCTTGGTGAGGACGTCGAACATGGCCTGGGCCTCCGGAACAGCGGCGATTGCGGCGGCAAGGTCATCCGGGACTTCGGCTGTTGCCTGTCCTGCGTAGGCGGCATCCCAGCGGCCGTCCGCCTTGGCGCTGTCGACGGCGGTCCGGCCGGCGTCGGTCATCCTCCCGGCTGCTTCCAGCCGCTCAATCCGGGCCACGTTCCGTTCCGACCAGGGGCTTTTGGGCCCCCGGCGCGTCATGCGCTGGAAGGAGCTTCCGTCGTCGCGCTTCCTGGCCTGGCCATCGATCCAGCCGAAGCAGAGCGCCTCGAGCAGGGCCGCTTCATAGTCCAGTGCGGTGACGTCGCCGCCCTTCTTGTGGAGCACCAGCCACACCCCCGGACTGTCCGCGTGGTTCGTTTCCAGCCAGGACCGCCACGCGGCAGCGTCCGGCACCAGCAGTTCCTCCAGTTCAATGGCCATGGACCCATTCTGCCCCCGGTGCCACCCGAAGCAAGTCGTGGCATGATGGCCGTATCTGCGCCGTTTCCTGTCATCGAGGAGAATCACATGTTGCGTTCGCGCCCCGTCCATTTCACGTCCCGGCTGGATGCCTGGGAGCGGCTGCTCACCGGACTGGGGCTGGTCAAAACCGTGGATGAAGGCTCCTGGCGCGAGTTTGACGCCGGTTCGGGACGGCTGGCGCTCCACGCGGCCGAGCCGGGTTCCCCGGAGGACGGAACCACCAGCTTCGGCGTGGAGGTGGGCGACCTCGCGGAGTTTGCACGGCGAACCAACCTGGCCGGCGAGGAGGCGGGCACCGAACCCGCCGAACTCGTCCAGGCAGACCACGGCGAGTCGTGCCGGATCACCGGCCCTGACGGGTTCATTTTCCTCGCCGATCCCGCCGCCAAGGCTGCGGACGGCAACTGGACCACATCAGCCGACGCCGACCCGGGCCTCGCCGTCGTCGAGGTTTGGTTCACGGAGGATCCAGGCTCCGCGGCGCAGACGTTGCGTGATATCGGTGCCCGCTTCCGTCCCTTCCCTGATGATGACGAAACTGCGGATTTTGCCGCGAAGAACGGTGGAGTGCTGATGGTGCGCCCCGCCGAGGGGCCGCCGCGGGCGGGCCTGGGCTTCGAGTACGACGGCGACCTCGACTCGCTGCACCGGCGCCTCACCGAGGCCGGGCATGAGGTCCGCCTGACGGAGGAAGCGTTCGGACGGACGCTGCACGTGGCGAACCCGGATGCCGAACCGGGCGTGGCGGGCACCGGCGCTGCTCCGCACGTGCCGGCCAGCCTCTGGATCTCGAAGCGCTGAACCGAGGGGTGGCGTTTCGGCGCTTTGGACGACGCTTTACGCGTAGAGCCCACACCTCACCGGTCCGCAGCCGTCCGATGGGGTAGAACTTAACCCATGAATGTTCGCACACCTGACCCCAATCCCGGCTGGCTCTCCGAAGAGGACCTCTTTGAAGCCCGCGGGAGGCTCCCCATGGTTTACGTGGAGGCTGTTCCGGTCAGGCTGGACCCGCTTGGATTCGTGAACGAAGTGGGCACCCTGCTGCAGGCCGACGAGGACGGCACCATGATCCGTTCCCTCGTCTCCGGCCGCGTGATCTACCGCGAAACCATCCGCGCGGCACTCCTGCGCCACATGGAAAAAGACCTTGGCCCGCTGGCGTTCCCACAGCTGCCCATCAGCCCGGTGCCTTTCACGGTGGCCGAATACTTTCCGGCGCCCTCCCAGACCGGGTTCACGGACGACCGCCAACACGCCGTCTCGCTGGCCTATGTCATCCCGGTGACCGGTGAATGCGAGCCCCGGCAGGACGCCCTGGAACTGACCTGGATGACCCCCGCGGAAGTGCTCAGCCCCGGTGTCCAGCTGGAATTCAGCGGCGGCCGCGGCGCCCTGATCCGCCAGGCACTGGCGTTCGCCGGCGTGGGCTTCTGACCCTCTCGGATTTCCCGGCGTCCCCGACTTCCGGCGCCCGCCTTTGTAGACTGTAGGGCGGACCGCAAGAGAACTTAAGGACTCCCATGACCGAAACCCCAGCCGCCCGGCACTACAGCGAACAGCAGGCTGGATCCCTGGCCACCGGTGATGAGCTCCTGCTGCCAGACGGCGAACGTACCGCCGGGATCCAGCACGTTGAGGTCGAATCGGACGATTTCGGCACCCCCGCGATCGTCCTGGCCAGCCTCGCCGGAGGCGGTACTGTGCGCATCGCCGTCGGCTCGGTGGTCAAGGTGCTGGACGCAGCGCCCGACGCCGTCGCGCAGCTTCCCGGTGCCGGGAACCCCGCAGAAGTGGCGATCGCCGCCGTGGCGGCTCCCGCCGTCGTCGTACCTCCGCTTCCCGCCATCCCGCCGGCGGTGACCGGCCCCTCCGAGGAGGAACTTGCGCTGATTCCCGCCCCGCAGGGAACCCCGGAAGCCGTGGTGGAGGCCGCAGCCGAATCCCACCCGGACGCCGAGGGCGTGATGCTGCTGGCCGACAGGCTGGCCAAGGGAATCAACGTCAAATCCGGCAGCTGCCTGAAGGACCTCAGCGATCTGGCCCACGAATTGTTCATCACGCTCAAGGACCCCGCCGGCTCGCTGGCCGTGGCGGACCTGCTGAACGTGCTCCCCTATGACGGCAACCCCGGCCGCTGGGCATCGGTGGAGGCGTCGTTGGCGTTGTCCAGCTACATCTGCCGCCAGGACGGCCAGGTGGACCGCGCCAAGGTGTATGAAAAGCTGCTGCGCACCCCGGAGGCCCAGGAGACGGATCCTTTCAAGGCACGGATGAACGCCAAAGTCCGGCAGCGTTCCCTGAATGAGCCCAATCTCTATGACAAAGAGATCTTCCGCTCGATCGACAATTCCAACCACGAGGCCGAGCGCGAGTGGCGGCTGCTGCGGCTCGAATCGCTGCTGTTCCTGCGCGCGCACGGGGGTTCGGAGACCATCGGCGCAAGCGAGCTGCAGCGTCGGATCAGCAACGAGCTCGAGGCAGTCCGCCCCTAAAGCTCGCGCCCGCCGCCGGGCGGGGGAAAATTCCCCCTATCCGGTACTGCCTGTCGGTTGTACATTCGGGCTATGACGAACAATCTGAGCGTGGTGATCAATGCCGACGCGCCGCAGGTCTGGACTATGCTGCGCGAACCGTCCAAAGTAGCCCAGTGGCACGGCTGGCAAGCCGATGACCTGGACGCCGAAATCAAGGAGATCTACTTCTCATCCGACGTCGAAGAAGCCCCTGACCACACCAGCCTGACCACCCACGGCGGCGATGTTTTCGACCTCAAGCCCGTGCCTGGCGGGACCCTGGTCAGCGTCACCCGGGCAGCTCTGGACCACAATTCAGAGTGGGCCGCCTGGGACGAGGACATCACCCAGGGCTGGCTGACGTTCCTGCAACAGCTACGCTTTGCGCTGGAGCGGCACCCGCACGGCAAACGGCATACCTCCTTCTTCCAGGTTCCCGGGGAACCCGGTTCCGCCATCGAGAAACTGGGCTTGTCCGATGTGCCCAAACCGGGTGAGACGTACGAGCTGACACTGGGCACTGGTGAGGAGATCGCGGGCAAGGTCTGGTACCGGAGCAACCACCAGGTGGGACTCACCGTCCACGGCTACGCGGAACACGGTGACGGGCTGCTGATTGTGGCCGATCAACCCGTCATTGAGGAGCTCCGGCCCAAGGGGGGTTCGCTGGTGATTATCTCCACCTATGACCTGGGCGCATCCAGACTGGAATCGATCCGGGCCCTGTGGGACGGCTGGCGGGCTGAGAACTACCCCACATCAGAGCCGCTGCACTGAGCCAACGGGGCTGACAACTGGCACACTGGTACCGTGCCAGCCAACCCCGCCTCCGCTATACCCGCCTCGGTCCTGCGCGCTTCCGGGACGCCCGCTTCCGGGACGCCGGCTGACCCCTCGCAGTTTTCCTTCAGGGTTGGCACGCGCATCGCCGACAGCTGCCCGGCGTCGGCCGCCCAGGTCCAGGCCAACGGCGGCGAATTCCTGGGGCGGACGGGGACCATCACCACTCCCCACGGCGAGATCCGGACGCCGGCGTTCATCGCCGTCGGAACCAAAGCCACCGTGAAGTCCGTGCTGCCGGAATCCATGGCGGAACTCGGGGCGCAGGCGCTCCTGGCCAACGCCTACCACCTGTACCTCCAGCCGGGGGCCGACATCCTGGACGAAGCCGGCGGGCTGGGCGCGTTCATGAACTGGCCAGGGCCGACGTTTACGGACTCCGGCGGCTTCCAGGTGATGAGCCTGGGCTCAGGCTTCAAAAAAGTCATCGACATGAAAACTGTTTCTTCCGCGGACGCGGCTGTGCCCGACGACGCCGTCGCTCCGGGAAAGGAACGGCTGGCCCACATTGACGACGACGGTGTCTGGTTCAAGTCTCACCTCAACGGGGACCGCCACCGGTTCTCCCCTGAGATTTCCATGCAGGTCCAGCACCAGATCGGCGCGGACATCATGTTTGCCTTCGACGAGCTGACCACGCTGCAAAACTCCCGCGGCTACCAGGAGGAGTCGCTGGAGCGGACCCGGCTGTGGGCCGTGCGCTGCATCGAGGAACACTTCCGGCTGACGTCATCCCGGGTGGGCAAGCCGTACCAGGCCCTGTTCGGTGTCATCCAGGGGGCCCAGTACGAAGACCTGCGCCGTAAGGCCTGCCGCGACCTTGGCGCCATGGACTTCGACGGCTACGGCATCGGCGGCGCGCTGGAGAAGGAAAACCTGGGCACGATCGTGCGCTGGTGCAATGAAGAGCTCCCGGAAGATAAGCCGAAACACCTGTTGGGCATCTCCGAGCCTGACGATGTCTTCACCGCGATTGAGAACGGCGCGGACACCTTTGATTGCGTCTCCCCTACCCGAGTCGCCCGCAACTCGGCGTTCTACACGCCCACCGGCCGGTACAACCTCTCCGGCGCCAAGTACAAGCGCGACTTCGGGCCGCTGCAGGACGGCTGCGACTGCTACGCCTGCGCCAACTATTCACGGGCCTACATCCACCACCTGTTCAAGGCCAAGGAAATGCTCTCCGCGACGCTGATCTCCATCCACAACGAACGCTTTGTGGTGAAGATGGTTGACGACGCCAGGCTGGCCATCGAGGCCGGCCGGTTCTTCGACTTCAAGGCCGAGACCCTGGCTCAGTACTACTCCTGAGCCACGCTGGGCCAGCCGCGCTCCCCCCGCCGCCGCCGTCGTCACCGCCGCCACCGCCCCCGCCGCCGAAATCGCCGGAACGCGGCCGAACCGCCGGAGCTCTCGGGCGAATCCAACGCGCTCGGGCGACCGGGACGCGTTCCGGCGAGCTGGGTTTTCCACATAACGACGACGGCGCCTACCTGTCTGCCGCGGACTCCAGCAATGTGGCTGGATGACACCGTCTCAGCAAGCCGTCCTCCCCGCGCTCCCGAGCACCGGAAACCTGTGGCGCACGGGCCAGCTCCACGAAAAGGGCCTCAATTCCCGGGCAATCAAACTGTTGCTGCGTCATGGGAAACTCGTCCGGCTTCGTTACGGCTGCTACATCCGCGGTGATCTCTGGGACAAGCAGACCGCTGCCACCCGCAGCAAGCAATTGATACAGGCCCACGCACACGGAACACTCACGACATCCACAGGAGATTTCGTCTACAGCCACACGTCCGCGGCGCGGTTGCATGGCTTGTTCCTTTGGAACGTGGACGACCTGATCCATCTCCTGCTACGGGTCAGCCCTTCCAGCGAACGGCTCGGCAAGGACGTCCGCGGACACACGCAGCCCTACACCGAGTCGGACGTCGTGAAAATAGGCAATCTCCGCGTAACTTCGCTCGAGCGGACCGTGGTGGACTGCGCCATGGTACTCAGTTACCAGCAGGCCCTTGTGCTTGTGGATCACGCGCTCAGGCTTGGCGCAGACAAAACCTTGATGGAAGCCATGGCAGAGGGCCTGCCGGGACGACGCGGAATTCGGAATCTCCGGATGGCACTGCTCAACGCCGATTCGAGGTCGGAGTCAGCTGGCGAAACCCTCACCCGTGAACTCCTCGCACGGTTGAATCTGCCTATGCCCGAACCACAGGTTGTGGTGGAGAGCCGGGTGGGCCAGTACCGACTGGACTTTGCCTGGAAAGAGAAGAAGGTCGCACTCGAGTTCGACGGTAAGACGAAGTACTTCGACTACAGGCCAACGGCCGAGGTGTTGTACCAGGAGCGGCAACGGGAAAATGCGCTCATCGAAGACGGCTGGACCTTCGTGCGCGTGAAATGGAAGGACCTCTTCCGCGAGCAGGAGTTCAAATCCCGCATCCTGACAGCCCTGTGGCGATAGCCCGCCGGCGAAATCGCCGGAACGCACCGAGCTCGACGGGAGCGTTCCGGCGACGCAGCACTGTTCCCGCGATCTCGGCGCTCGTGGAACGTACGACGCCGGGGGGCAGCGAAGCGAGGCCGGTCGGGACTACGCGGCGCCGTAGCTCGGTTCCCGCTTCTTGATCCAGCCGATCACCAGGGCTGTCACCGGGACGAACAGGAATTCGACGAGGGTCTTATACACAAAGCCCACCACAACGTAGTTCACGAACGTGCCGAAGTCCGTGATGCCGATGACGGACGCGGCAATGCTGCAGAAGATCAGCGTGTCCACGAATTCACCGGCCACCGAGGAACCCATAATGCGCGCCCACAGGGATTTCTCCCCCGAGCGGGCTTTCATCTTCACCATGATCCAGGAGTTAATGGTCTGCCCGGCCAGGAACGCCAGCAGCGAGGCGAGGACAATCTGCGGCACGGGGCCCAGTGCGCCTTCCAGGGCTGCCTGCTTGGAGGTGCCGAACTCGTCGTCGAAGCCGGGCAGCGCGATGATCACCCAGTAGCAAAGCGAAGCGAAGACGGACAGCGCAAACGTGGTGAAAATGGCCTTGCGTGCCACCTTGAAGCCGTACACCTCGCTGATCACGTCGCCCAGGATGTACGCGAGCGGGAAGAGGAAAAAACCGCCGTCAGTGATGATCGGACCGATCGCCACACCCTTGGAGGCGCCGATGTTGGACAGGATCAGCACCACGGCCATAACGGCCAGCATGATGCCGAAGTAAGGCGAACCGATGGAGGCGAATTTTGGCGCTGCGCCGGCATTGTTGGTCAGTGGCAGGGCGTCAGGGCCTGAGGGGGAAGGCATGGGGTGTCCGTTCGTAGTGGTTCGCTCGGCGTCCGCTGCCTCAAGGGCTAGTTCGCGGGACGCCGGCTGTATTAGCACTGTCACCGCAAATTCTCCCATGGGTTGTGGGCCTGACCTCTCACCTGCGCGGTCCGCTGTTCAGGCACACAAAGCGGGCGTGCGACGCCGGGTGGCAGGATAGTGCCATGACTCCCGTTGCAGCCGATGTCCAGTCTCCCGCAGCCGCTCCCGCCGTCGTCCTGACGATCGCTGGCTCCGAGGCCACGGGCGGCGCCGGCGCCCAGGCCGACCTGAAGACGTTCCAGGAACTCGGTGTGTTTGGCATCGCCAACCTGACGTGCATCGTCTCCTTCGACCCGAACCGACAGATGGAACCACCGTTTTGTGCCGGTTGACCAGCAGGTGATCGCTGACCAGCTGGAAGCGACGACGGCGGCGTACGGTCCGTCGTCGGGCGCCCCCTCTGTGCTGGACACCGTGAAGATCGGCATGCTGGGCACCCCGACAACCATCAACACGGTGGCGGACACCCTGGCAGGGGGACGGTTCCGCAATGTGGTGTTGGACCCGGTCCTCATCTGCAAAGGCCAGGCGCTGGACACGGACCAGGCGCTGAAGGCACAGATCCTTCCGCTGGCCACTTTTGTGACACCGAACCAGTTCGAGGCGGAGTCCTTGTCCGGCCTGGAGATCACGGACGTGGAGTCACTGAAAGCGGCGGCCGTCCGCATTCATGAGCTGAGCGGCGCCGCCGTCCTCGCCAAAGGCGGGGTGCGGCTCGAAGGCCCCGACGCCGTCGACGTTTTCTACGACGGTGAAACCCTCGAAGTCCTGAGCGCTCCCAAGGTTGGGGAGGCAGCCGTGTCGGGCGCCGGCTGTTCGCTCGCCGCGGCCGTAACGGCGGAACTGGCCAAGGGTGCTACGCCCCTTGAGGCTGCCCGGGCCGCTAAGGACTTCGTCACCGCTGGAATCCGCAACAGGGTGGCGTCAGGAGCTCCGTTCGACGCACTCTGGCAGGGCGGCCGGCGCTAGTTTCCGGAGTCTTCCGGCGCCTTATCGAGCCCTATCCGCCCCACCTTCGTCCAGCAAGGATTCGGCCAGCAGCGTGGCCGTCCGGACAATGAAAGCCCGGCGTCGGTCCCGGCGGTCCGGATCGGAGCCTGCCAGCAACGCATCGATCTGGGGCAGCACTGTCCAGCCGTCGCAGAGTGTCACGATGGTGATGACCAGGTCGGCTGCGTCCGTGCGGTCGATTCCGGGCAGGACTGCCAGCACCTGGTCCACCTTCGCGACGCAGTGGTCCGAACGCGTGGCCCGGTCCACGGTGTAACTCCCACGCTCCAGACCTTCCCAGAACAGCAGCCTGGCCAGAGCGCCGTCCCTGGTGTGGCGGTCAAAGAGCCGTCCGGCGTACTCGCCGATAGCGGCAGCGCCATGCCCTTCGATGGGGACCTCGGACATCACGCGCACGAGTTCCGCCGCCAGCACGGCGTCGAACAGCTCGTCCTTCTTGCCGAAGTATTGGTAGATGCGTTCCTTGTTCACACCGGCGGCCGCTGCGATGCTGTCCACCCGCGCGCCGGCAAGGCCCTTGGCGCTGAACTCCTCCGTGGCAGCAGTCAGCAATAGTGCTTTGGTGCGGTCAGTGTTCCAGGCCATCCTCCGATTCTAGCCGTTTCCAACTAGACAGTTGCACTTTTGGTCCACCCGGATTAGCATCGTCATATCCAAAAGCAACTAATTAGTTGGAGTTAGTCATGAACACCACCTCGAACGCCACAGCTGCTCCTGCGTCAACCGTCCTTGCGCCGATTGAGGCTGCGGTTCCGGTGCATGCCCCAGTTCCTCCGGTTACGGGTCCGTCCATCCACGTCCGTGCCGTCATCACGTGGCTGGCCATCTTTCCGTTGGTGGCCGTGGGCATGATGGCAGCGGCACCCCTGACCGAGGGGTGGCATCCGGTGCTCCGCGCGCTGGTCCTGACGCTCATAGTGGTTCCCGTGGCCGTGTACCTCGTCCTGCCCCGGCTGTTCGCTGGCTATGGCACCATGATGCGCCGCCGAAATTCCCGCGAGACGGCGCGCTGAGCTCCGGCCGCTGGAGACCGCGCGCTGAGCCACCGGCGCTGAGCCCGGGCGCTTGGCGCCGGCCGGCAGTTCCACCTGCTCGGGACAGGCCGCCGGGCACGGCTACCGAGGGTCGGCGACCTTACCCATGAACAGCGGCAGGCCCGTCCCGACGTGCACAACCTGGTAATGGAACGGCCGGTCGAAGCTGATGGACCGGGCCGGTTCCGGCGGAGCACTCGTAGCCATGCCGTTGATCTGGGTCACTGCGGCGGCCACGGTCCCCTTCTCCGCCACGGTGATGTTGGCGTCCTGGGCAGCCTGGGTGATCATCAGTCCCGGCTGGATGGCGTCAAAGTCGCTGGTGGTGGTCAACGTCTTCTGCAGCCCCAGCCTTTCAAGGATGGCCCGTAGGTCAAAGCTGCTCTTGTGGTCCCACGTGGGCAGCGCCAGGTCGATGTCTTCAGGGTCAGCAGCCTCAAGGGCACGTGCCACTTCCGCCAGCCGGTCCGCGTTGACGGCGGCAGCACCGCCGTCGGAATGCTCGGCCGGAAGCACCAGCCGCATCACGAAACCCTCACCATAGGGCAGGTCCACGGCCTGCCAGCCGGGGCCCTCGGCGTACGCCATTTCCTGCAGGCCGTGCATCATGGGGACGCTCACCGTCCCGCCGTCTGCAGTGGTAAAAGGTTCGTCCGACGTGGCTTCCGCGCTGAACGGAATGTCCCAGGCGGCAGCGAAATAGACGGTATTGAGCAGGCTGAAGGTGTTCCTGGGGTCGTAGCGGGCCGGCGCTTTCTCGATCCGGCCGCCGGTATTCCTGTTGACCCACGCATCGATCGCCGGCTTGGTGACCGCCTCATCGCGGAAGTCCACAGGATGCACACCCGTGCCATAGTGCTTCGCCAGCGCATCCAGATAGCCCTGGCCGGTAGGAACGTTCTTATCCACGAACAGGCCGTTGGCAGTATGGACCAGCGGTTTGGCAGGCGGGTTCTCCTCGTCCACTGACCCGGGATCGCCGTCGTATTCTTCAAGGGAGGCGAGCAGCGCGTTCATGGCCGCGTCCCGGTCCGCCGCCGGGAGTCCCAGCACGGCGTCCATTTCCGCGGCAGCCTCCCCCGAGGCACCGGCCCGCAGCATGGCCAGGGCAATGAGCAGGCTGCCCGGCGATGCGATGACGTTCCCCTCGCTGCTGGCCAGGAGGGCGTCGCCCAGCCTCAGGGCGGAATCGCGGAACGTGGCCAGTTCGTTAGGGTAAGCCGTGCGGTCCACTGAGGCCCGTTCGACGCCTTCGGCCGTGAGCAACTCCGGCGGCGCCGGGGCCGCACACGCCGCCAGTCCCATCACAGCACCCAACGCGATCGCCCGCTGAAATCGAAACATCGCTGCAGCCTCCCCCGGCACACACAGGCGGGAATCCGCCTGCTCCCAGTGAAACAGCGACGGCGGCGGCAGGCGATGCCGGTAGGGTCACGCTTTGCATTCATTTTGGTCTCATCAACCCACGTGCAGCGCCGGCCCGTGACCGGAAACCCTAGCTCCTGGGAATGTTCCGGAGGTTGCTCCGTGCCATACTGACTGCTTCACCGGCGCCTCTGTTCAGGACCACCTTTGACATTGCCGTGGCGAAACCCACCACTTGCGACCCGGAGATCTTCGGCGGCAGGGACAATGCGTGGGGATCGGTGATCAGCTCCACCAGCGACGGACCCGGATGCGCGAAGGCCTCACGGTACGCCGCCTCGATCCTGGCGGGGTCGGTGACGCGGACGGCGTGGATGCCCAGGGCCCGGGCGACAGCGGCGTAGTCCGCGTCGGGCACGTCCACGCCGAAATCGGGCAGCCCGTCCACGAGCATTTCGAGTTTGACCATGCCCAGCGTGGAATTGTTGAAGACCACCACGTTGACCGGCAGCTTGTGGGCCGCCACGGTGATGAGCTCGCCGAGCAGCATGGACAGTCCGCCGTCGCCGGAGACTGACACCACCTGGCGCCCTGGGAAGGCAAGCTGCGCACCGATGGCGTGGGGCAGGGCATTGGCCATGGAGCCGTGCAGGTACGAACCGATCAGCCTGCGCGTTCCAAGCGGGTTGATGTACCGCGCAGTCCAGACGTTGCACATGCCGGTGTCCGCCGTGAAAATGGCGTCCTCGGCGGCCACCTGGTCCAATAAGGAGGCCGCGTACTCGGGATGGATCGGCTGTTTCTTCTCCACTTTGCGGGTGTAGGCTCCCACGGCTTTGTTCATCAACCGGTCATGCTTCTTGAGCATCCGGTCGAGGAAGCGGCGGCTCTTTTTCGGCGTCAACAGCGGCATCAGTGCAGCGAGCGTGGGCAGCACGTCACCGTGGACGGCGATGTCCACGTCCGTCCGGCGGCCCAGCTTATGGGCAGCATGGTCCACCTGCGCGGTGCGTGTTTCCGGCAGGAACTGGTCGTACGGAAAGTCTGTGCCCAGCAGGATCAGCAGGTCGGCGTCCTCGATACCCTCGGCGGCGGCGCCGTAGCCGAGCAGGCCGGTCATGCCAATGTCGTAGGGGTTGTTGTACTGGACGAAGTCCTTGCCGCGCAGCGTGTGACCGATCGGGGCCTTGAGCACTTCTGCGAGCGCCACCAGCTCGTCATGGGCCCCTTCGACTCCGGCCCCGGCAAAGATGGCGATCTTCCCGGCCCCGTTGATCGCATCGGCCAACTCCCGGACGCTCGCCGGATCGGGGGTCAGAGTGGCCCGCCGAAACGTGGCCGGCAGCGGCGTTGTGCCGGTTGCTTCCAGGCCTGCGATGTCTCCGGGAAGAGTCACGACGGCGGCTCCCCGGAGGCCCACGGCATGCTGGATGGCGCTGTGCAGCACGCGCGGCGCCTGTTCGGCGGTACTGACCAGCTCCGAGTACACAGAACATTCGTTAAAGAGCCGGTCCGGATGGGTTTCCTGGAAGAAACCGCTGCCGATCTGCTTGCTGGGGATGTGCGAGGCGATGGCCAGCACAGGCGCACCGGAACGGTTCGCGTCGTAGAGGCCGTTGATCAGGTGAAGGTTTCCGGGGCCGCAGGATCCGGCGCACACCGCGAGCTTTCCGGTCAGCTGGGCCTCGGCAGCGGCGGCGAAGGCGGCAGCCTCTTCGTGCCGGACGTGGATCCAGTCGATCCCGCCGTGCTTCGCTCCGCCCGTCTGGCGAACAGCATCAACAATCGGGTTGAGACTGTCCCCCACGATTCCGTAGATTCTCTGCACACCGGCTGCCCGGAGCTGCTCGATGAGTTGGGTTGCAAGTTCCTTGGCCATGAGTGCACACTCCCGCGGACGGCTGGATCAGCTGACAGTTGATTTACTGACAGGGCCCAATATAGTAGGGCCGCCTGCATTCGGGCCGGACAGAGGCAGGACAGACGACGGCGGGAGCCCGGCCCAGTCCCGGACGGAACCGCATTGCCGCCACCCGCCGTCGCGCTTTCCTATGCGTCGCCCACAGCATCACCTACGTTGAGACTGACGCCTGACGCTTCAGGTTTTGCTGCGGATACGGGTAATCTCCAAAGCGGGCGGACTGCAGTTGCCCCCTTCACCGAACAGGAACAGGAACAGGCCATGGATGTGCTCATCGTCGAGGACGACGACGCCATGGCGTCCGCCCTCGACGCAGCAGTGGTTTCCGCCGGTCACATGGCTTCCCGGGTTGCCCGCGGAGCTGACGCCCTCCTGGAACACCGGCGCTTCGAGGTCATCCTGCTCGATCTGGGGCTTCCCGATATGGACGGCCTCGACGTCCTGCGCAAGCTCCGCCAGGTCACAACGGTTCCAATCCTGATCCTCACAGCCCGCGACGACGAACGCAGCGTGGTGCTTGGGCTGCGGTCGGGGGCTGACGACTACCTCGTCAAGCCGGTGAAACTGGTTGAGCTCCTGGCCCGCATCGAAGCCGTCACGCGGCGGGCAGGCCGGTCGAAGGACATCAGGCAGCGGAACATCGTGCTGGGAGAGCTCCAGGTGGACGTTGAACGGCGTGTCGCCGCGATCGGCCCGCAAGTCCTGCCCTTAACCGCTACCGAGTTCGACCTGCTCGCGCTCCTGGCGAGCCATGCTGGCTCGGTGGTCACCCGGGAGCAGATCCTGGATGCGCTGTGGGGCGATGCGTTCCTCGCCTCGTCACGGTCCCTTGACGTGCATCTGACGGGCCTTCGGGCGAAACTCAAGATGCCCGGGTTCATCATCAACATCCGCGGCGTGGGCTACCGGGTCGAGGCCGATTCCGCGTGAAGCTGCGCGTCCTCGGTGTCCTGAGCGTTTTGTCCGTCCTTATCGTCATCTTCGCCTCCACCGCCATCCTGGCGTCGGCCAGCCGCGAGCTCACCCAGGAACTCCAGATCAACCGGGCCGCTGCCCTTAATCGACTCGCGCAGGTGGCGTTCGACGCCGCGACGGAAGTTGGAGATGCCCAGCAGCTGCAGGCCGAGATGGACAGGTATTCGGAACTGTATGGGGAAGGGGTTCTGGTCCGCCTCCAGACAGGCACGCTGCATTCGGGGGGCCTGAGCGAGGACAGGACAGATGTCCGGGATGCGCTGGCCAGGGCGAACCTGAACCTCAACGACACCACGCTCTCTCCGCTGCAGCCTTTCGGAAGCGGTTCTGAAGTGATTTCCCGCTCCTTCGGAAGCGCAAGCCAGGTTCTTGGTGCGGCGGTCCTGGAGGTCAACCTGGATGCGGCCCGGCAGAAGCTGCGGGAGCGTTGGCTGTTCGTCGGAGTGGCCGCGGCCGCCCTCGCCGCGGTGCTCCTGCTCGGTGCCGCGCGCGTGACCAGGTGGGTGCTTCGCCCTGTGCACCGCCTGAATTCGGCGGTCACGGAGCTTGAGGCAACGGGCCGCACCGGCCAGCTTCCGGAGGACGGGCCACCGGAGCTGCGGGAACTGAGCCGATCGTTCACCCGAATGGCGCGGACAGTCAGCGACAGCATCGACTCCCAGCGGCAGCTGATTGCCGACACCTCCCATCAGTTGCGCAATCCCGTGGGAGCCCTGCGGTTGAGGATCGACTTACTGCAGCTTGAACTGCACACCGCCCGGGAACATCAAGCGGCAGCTGGCGTTCTCGCCGAACTGGAACGTGTGGAAGAGATCCTGGACGGCGTACTGCGGCTGGCCGCGGCGGAGCACAGGGCCTTCGAAGACTCTGCCCGGGGGCCGCAGGGGCACCCTTCACACGGGATCCCTGCCCTCATTGACCCCTACCCGATCCTGCAGGAGGAAGCGGAGCGGGCCGGGCCGGCGGCGCAGCGCAGCGGCTCATCGATCCTGTTGGAGGATCCGCCTGACCCGGCGGTGCACATCGCCTGCAACGCCGCCGAACTGGCCCAGATGGCGGGGGAACTGATCAACAACGCCATCAAATACGCGGCCGGTGCCCGCATTACGGTGGCGGTCAGGGCTCGCCCGGACGCGGTCGCCGTCGAAATTTCCGACGCCGGCCCCGGGCTTTCTGCCGAAGAACTGTCAGCTGCCCCGAGCCGGTTCTGGCGTTCCCCGCGGCACCGGGAGACGCGCGGCAACGGGCTGGGCATGACCATCGTGGACAAACTGGCGGGAGCCAACGGGGGCCGCCTGCTGCTGGCCGAAGCCTCGCCGCATGGCCTGATCGCACGCATCGAGTTTCCGCGCGCTGAGGTCCAGCCAGGCAAAGGGGGCCCTGCGTGACCGGAAAAGCGTGTGTGGCTGGCGTCCCCGCTGGCCTCCCGCCAAGGCGGGCCGTCCTGGCAGCCGGACTGGCTGCCGGGCTGGCGGGCTGGTTGCCGGCGCTCACTGGCTGCACTTCGGGGCAGCGGCCTGGCACCGTGACTGTGGCCGGGGGTGAGCCGGGAGGCTTCTATCTGGAGTTCGCTACGCTACTGGCGGAGTCCCTCCAGCGTCATGGCGTGGCAGACAAAGCGGCAGCACTGACCACCGGGGGCAGCCTGGACAACCTCGACCAACTGCTGACGGGGCAGGCCACGTTCGCGGTGGCGCTGGCCGACGCCGCGGCGCAGAGGATACCGAGCGACAGCACCTCGGATGGTGGCATCTCGGCCCTCGGAAGGGTGTACGAAAACTACGTCCACTGCGTCGTACGGAAAGACAGCGGCATCCGCGACCTCGCCGGTCTGGCCGGCAGGACAGTAGCTGTTGGCGAACCCGGCTCCGGGACCTCCTTGACCACGCCACGCCTGCTCGAGGCCGCCGGGCTGGAGTCTGCTGCGGCAGGCGCTGCCCCCGCCGCCGGCGTCAACAAGAGTGTCACTGTGCTGAACCTCGGACTCAACGCAGGGATCGCGGCGCTGCGTGAGGCATCTGTGGATGCATTGTTCTGGTCCGGCGGTGTGCCAACGGCTGCCATCGCCGCCGCGCACAACGACGTCGGGCTCGGATTCCTTGACCTCGCCCACCTGCTACCGGCGCTGCGGGCGAAGTGCGGCGCGTTCTACGACCGGGTGCTGATCCCGGAAGGGGCCTATGAGGGCGTTCCGGCGGTGTGGACGGTCGGCGTCGCCAACCTGCTTCTGTGCCGCAATGACCTGGATGAGCGGACGGTGAAGAGGACCGTCGAACTGCTGGTCGGCCATGCCGAGGAACTGATTCCCCGCTCCAGCCTGGGGGTCCAGTTCCTGAGCCGGGAGTCGCTGATCAACACCGCCGGCCTGCCATTGCACCCTGCAGCAGCCGCCGCCTATCGTCAACTGCACGGCTAGGGCTTCCCGGAGGCCGGGCAGCGTCACGCAGGGCAGGCTTTCCAGCTGTCCGGGCGGGTCAAACCGCGGATTCCCGGGCCAGGAGAGCCCAAGCCGAGCCAAAAGCGTGCCCGGAGTGACGCCGACGGGCATGTTCAGGGCAAGAGGGTCCCTCAGCTCCCCGAGTGCGTCTGGAGGAAGCTGTACACCTCAGTCTCGTCGACGCCGGGAAACGCCCCCGGCGGCATGGCGGCCAGCAGGTGCGAATGGGCCCGGGCGGACGGCCACGCGTTGCCAGCCCATTCCGAGGCCAGCTCCGCCGGCGGGCGCTTGCAGCAGTTTTCATCCGGGCAGGTGGACTTTGACCTCTCGGTGGTGTCCCGCCCGCGGAACCACTTTACGTGCGCGTAGGGCACACCGACGGACAGCGAAAACTCACCGTTGGCGGAGCGTTCCGTCCGCGCTGTGCACCAATACGTCCCGGCCGGGGTGTCCGTGTACTGGCAGTACGCACGGAACTTGTCCGGGACGTCGAAGACCACCCGGGAGGTCCACTGTTTGCACGACGGTTGGCCCTCAATGGCGCCGGTGTGGTCCTGCGGGAACGTCACGCCGTCGTTTTCGTAGGCCTTAAAGATGATCCCGCTCTGGTGCGTCTTCTGAAAGTGCGTTCGGATGTCCAGGTGCTGGGTGGCGAGGTTGGTGAAACGGTGCGCGGCCGTTTCGTAGGACACGGCGAAAGCGTCACGGATGTCCTCCACTGCGATTTCCTTGGCTTGCTTGGCCTTCTGAAGGAACTCCACCGTTGCCTTCTCCGGCAGCATCAGGGCGGCGGCGAAATAATTGGTGGCAACGCGCTGCATCAGGAAATCGCCGTAATTCCTGGGCGTCTGGTGGCCCAGGACATAGTGGCCCAACGCCTGCAGCAGCACCGACCTGGGGTCGTGGTCCGTCCGCTGGTTCTGCGTGAGATAAATTCTGTGGTTCTTAAGATCGGTCACAGAACGCGTTGAGTGCGGCAAATCGCCCACGTGATGCAGGCTGAATCCGAGATGCGCGGCGATGTCCGCGATGACGTGCTGGGACAGCGGGCCCGTGGTGTGGCCGACACTGGCCAGTACCTTCTGCGCCTCCGCTTCATACTCCGGAAAATAGTTGTTCCGCTCGCGCATCATTGCCCTCAGTTCACCGTTAGCGCGGCGGGCCTCTTCCGGTGTGGCGATCTGCTCGTTGAGCTTGCGCTCCAGCTCGTGCTGCAGGCCCACCATGGACTCGAGCACATCCATCGGTAGCCGCGAGCTGATACGGATTTTGGGCAGGTTCAGTGACTCGTAGATGGGGCTGCGCTGGTACCGTTCCAGCTCGATTTCAAGCGCGGCCCGGCGGTTGGGCGGTTCGGACCCGAGCAGCTGGTCGATGCCCACATTCAGCGCTGCCGCGAGCTGCTGCAGAAGCCCCAGTTTGGGCTCGCGTTTGCCGTTCTCAATCAGGCTCAATTGGCTGGGGGCGGTCCCGACGGCGGCACTCAAGTCATCGAGTGTCAGGCCGGCGGCCTTGCGCAAGTGGCGGACCCGGCGGCCCAGGCTGATGACGTCCAGTTCCGGGGCGGCGGCGGACGACGGCGGGGCGGCGGCTTTATGGTTCCAGCTCGAAGGGGACATTTCTTGAGGATACGCGAAGAAGTGCATTTCTTTCCATGATTTTCCTCTAGAGAAGTGCTTGGAAGTGCTGAAAAGTAGTGATCACGGAAAGAAACACCGCACCGGGGTAGCCGGCCGGGACTGCAAGGACGCAGCCCCGGCCGGCGGATAACCACCCCGGAGCTCAATCAAGGAGACAACGATGACTGCAGCATTTGAGCCCACCCAGCAGCCGTCCGCCCAGGACACAGCAAGCACGCAGGCCGCCGCCCTGGAGCTCGAGTGGGCCGCCAACCCCCGCTGGGAAGGTGTGACCCGGGACTACTCAGCTTCCGACGTCGTCCGTCTCCGCGGCCGCGTCTCCGAAGAGCACACCCTGGCCCGCCGCGGCTCCGAGAAGCTGTGGAAGCAACTGATCGAGGAGCACAAGACCGGCGGCTACACGAACGCCCTCGGTGCCCTGACCGGCAACCAGGCCGTACAGCAGGTCAAGGCCGGACTCCGGGCCATCTACCTCTCGGGCTGGCAGGTCGCCGCCGATGCCAACAACTCCGGCCACACGTACCCGGACCAGTCGCTGTACCCGGCCAACTCGGTCCCCACCGTGGTGCGCCGCATCAACAACGCCCTGCTCCGGGCGGACCAGATCGAGTTCTCCGAAGGCATCTCCACCGTTGAGGACTGGATGGTCCCGATCGTCGCCGACGCCGAAGCCGGCTTCGGTGGCCCCCTGAACGCCTATGAACTCATGAAATCCATGATCCAGGCCGGCGCCTCAGGGGTGCACTGGGAGGACCAGCTCGCCTCGGAGAAGAAGTGCGGCCACCTCGGCGGTAAGGTCCTGATCCCCACCCAACAGCACGTCCGGACCCTGAACGCCGCCCGCCTGGCAGCGGACGTCGCCGGCACCCCGTCGGTGGTCATCGCCCGCACCGACGCGGAGGCAGCAACCCTGATCACCTCCGACGTCGATCCCCGCGACCAGGAATTCGTCACCGGCGAGCGGACCCCGGAGGGCTTCTACAAGGTCCGCAACGGCATCGAACCCTGCATCGCCCGCGCCAAGGCCTACGCACCCTACTCCGACCTGATCTGGATGGAAACGGGCACCCCGGACCTGGAACTGGCGCGCAAATTCGCCGAAGCCGTCAAGGCCGACTTCCCGGACCAGATGCTCTCCTACAACTGCTCTCCGTCGTTCAACTGGCGCAAGCACCTGGACGACGCCACCATCGCGAAGTTCCAGCGTGAACTCGGCGCCATGGGCTTCACGTTCCAGTTCATCACCCTGGCCGGATTCCACGCCCTGAACTACTCGATGTTCGACCTCGCCCACGGCTACGCCCGTGAAGGCATGAGCGCCTACGTCGAGCTCCAGGAAAAGGAATTCGCCTCCGAATCCCGCGGCTACACCGCAACCAAGCACCAGCGCGAAGTCGGCACCGGCTACTTCGACGACATCGCCACCGCGCTCAACCCGAACGCCTCCACCCTGGCACTGGTGGGATCCACCGAAGAAGGCCAGTTCCACTAGAAACTTCCCCAAGTAAGTAGCACTAGGTGTCGTTTTGGAGACTCAAAACGACACTTACTGCTACCCAGTTTGGGCACAGCACCAGGAGACTTGAAATGAACACCTTCACTGACAACATCACCATCAACGGGATCACGTTGACCGCGCAGCCCATCTGCCGGCAGAACGAGGTGCTGACTCCGGATGCTTTGGATTTTGTGGCCAAGCTGCACCGGGCTACTGCCGAACGCCGGCAGGATCTGCTGCAGGCACGCCGGACGCGCCGGGCCGAAATCGCCGGCGGCCAGGACCCGCGGTTCCTCCGGGAGACTGAAGGTATCCGTAATGACCCGTCGTGGCGGGTGGCTCCCCCTGCCCCTGGCCTGGAGGACCGGCGCGTGGAGATCACCGGTCCGGTGGACAAGAAGATGACCATCAACGCCCTGAATTCCGGCGCGAAGGTCTGGCTCGCCGACATGGAGGACTCCTCCACCCCCACCTGGCGCAACGTCATCAAGGGCCAGCTGAACCTCACGGACGCGCTGGAACGCCGGATCGACTTCACCTCCCCCGAGGGCAAGGAATACAAGCTCCGCCCGGCCGGGGAACTGCCCACCATCGTGGTCCGCCCCCGCGGCTGGCACCTGCCCGAAAAGCACATGCTCATCGACGGGACCCCTGTTGCCGGCGGCATCGTGGACTTCGGCCTGTTCTTCTTCCACAACGCCCGCCGCCTCCTGGCCCAGGGCAAAGGCCCCTACTTCTACCTGCCCAAGATCGAAAACCACCTCGAAGCCCGGATCTGGAACGACATCTTCGTCCTCGCCCAGGACCTCCTCGGCATCCCGCAGGGCACCATCCGCGCCACTGTGCTGATCGAGACCATCACCGCAGCCTTCGAGATGGAGGAAATCCTCTACGAACTGCGTGACCACGCCGCGGGCCTGAACGCCGGCCGCTGGGACTACATCTTCTCCCTGATCAAGAACTTCCGCACCCGCGGCCCCCGCTTCGTCCTCCCGGACCGCGCCCAGGTGACCATGACCCAGCCTTTCATGCGCGCCTACACCGAACAACTGGTCCGCGCCTGCCACAAACGCGGCGCCATGGCCATCGGCGGCATGGCAGCAGCAGTGCCCAACCGCAAGGACGAAGCCGCAAACACCAACGCGTTCGAGAAAGTCCGGGCGGACAAAGCCCGCGAGGCCAACGACGGCTTCGACGGCTCCTGGGTGGCCCACCCGGACCTCGTGCCGGTCTGCCGCGAAGTGTTCGACACCATCCTCGGCGACCGGCCCAACCAACTGGACCGCACCCGCGAGGACGTCACCCCGGACGACCGCGCCCTCATCAACGTCGCCGCAACCGAAGGCACCATCACCGAACAGGGCATCCGGAACAACATCGAGGTAGGCATCCGCTACATCGAATCCTGGCTGCGCGGGAACGGCGCGGTGGCAATCCACAACCTCATGGAAGACGCCGCCACCGCCGAGATCTCCCGCTCCCAGCTCTGGCAGTGGATGTACGCCAGGGCCATCACCGACCACGGCGAAATAATCACCCACCACTGGATCGAGGAACTCCTCGACGAAGAATTCGCACGCCTGGAACGCTTCGACGGCGACCGCTTCGAAGACGCGCGCGACATCTTCGAAGAGGTCACCCTGGCCCAGGATTTCCCGTCCTTCCTGACGCTTCCCGCCTATGCGAGGTACCTGACGGAGGCCCGCGAAAAGGCCACCGTCGAGGAGCTCGCCGCGGCGTAACCGATTTCCGTCCGTCGGGCCGGCGCGCCCTTCGCAACAGGCACCCCGAGATCCGGGGGCCGGCCCGGCGACGGAACCACCCCCTACGCGCGAACGTACACGTGGGGCCCTGGAATCTGCGGATTCCAGGGCCTCAACTGTACGTTCGCGCTGTTCTTTGGGCCTGAAGTGTACGTTCGCGCCGGGGCCAGGGTGCGGAGGCCAGGGTGCAGGGACGGGTGGGGCGCTGCCGGTGACGGGAAGAGACGACGACGGCGGGACGCGTCAGCGGCCCTTCGGCACCCGCCGCACGGCGAGGGTTCTGCAGGGGAAGAACGTCAGCACGGACAGGCGAGCAGGATCCAGGCATTCCGGACCCCGGCCAGAAGCCACTCACGACGCGCGGCACCGGCCCTCGGCAGCCGGGGCGCCGAGGCTACGATAAGCCCATGCCCTCGACCAGCAAGGTCTGACAGTGTGATGAAGGGAACAGACATGCAGCAGCGGCTTGCCATCCTGGACGACTACCAGGGTGTGGCCCACGGCTTCGCCGACTGGGCCGCGCTCGAACAGGACGGCGTCTCCGTCACCGCCTTCCGGGAGCCGTTCACCGGCGAAGACGCCCTGGTGGCGGCCCTCGCGGACGTCGGAATCGTCATCGCCATGCGCGAGCGGACCCCCTTTCCCCGCTCAGTGCTGGAGAAGCTGCCCGCACTGAAGCTGCTGGTCACCACTGGCATGGCAAATGCCTCCATAGACGTCGCTGCCGCCGCTGAACTGGGCATCACCGTGTGCGGCACCGCCGGGTCCCCTGCCGCGGCACCGGAAATGACGTGGGCCCTGCTGCTCGCGGCTGCCCGGAACGTCCCTGCCGAGGAGAACTCGCTGCGGGCCGGCTCGTGGCAAACCACGGTGGGATTCGAGCTGGCCGGCAAGACACTGGGCATCGTGGGGCTGGGCAAGATCGGCCGCAGGATCGCCACGTACGGCCAGGCCTTTGGGATGGAGGTGCTCGCCTGGAGCCAAAACCTCACCGATGATGCTGCCGCCGAGGCCGGTGTGCAGAGGGTCAGCAAGGAGGAGCTTTTTCGGAATTCCGACGTCGCCACCCTCCACCTGCGGTTGTCTGCACGTTCCGAGGGCATTGTGGGTGAGCCGGAACTGCGGCTCCTGGGGCCCGAGGGCATCCTGGTGAACACGGCCCGCGGGCCGCTGGTCGACCAGGACGCGCTGGTCCGTGCGCTGGCTGGGGGGTGGATCCGCGGAGCGGCCCTTGACGTCTTCGACCAGGAACCGCTTCCTGCGGGCCATCCGCTCCTCACCGCCCCCAACACGGTGTTGTCCCCGCACCTGGGATACGTCACCACCGAAAGCTACCGGCAGTTCTACGGCGGAGCATTCGAGGACGTCACGGCGTGGCTTGCCGGTTCACCTGTTCGCGTGATCACCCCGTAGGCAGGAGCTAGCCGGCGGCCTGGAGGGTGGCCTCAATCGCTGCAGGCGACAGCACAAACTGGGTGACCAAGTGGCTGGCGCCGAGGATCGCGGCCTGGTCTCCGGCCGTCGATTGCGCTATCCGCAGGTGTGAAGTGGCCAGCGGCAGGGACCGCCTGTAGACCACCTCGCGGACGCCGGCCATCAGGTGTTCGCCTGCCTGGCCCAGGCTCCCGCCGATGACGATGACCGAAGGGTTGAGCAGGTTCACCACGGTGGCCAGAACGTCGCCCACGTCCCGGCCAGCCTGGCGCAGGACCTGGACAGCCTGCAGGTTGCCGCCGGCGACCAGCCGCAGCACGTCGCTGCCCTTTGACGCCGGCACCCCCTGACGGGTGAGTTCCGCGGCGAGGGCCGGTCCGGAGGCGAGCGCCTCCAGGCAGCCGTAGTTCCCGCACCGGCACAGCACATCGTCGCCGCGCGGGACCCGGACGTGGCCCAGGTCGCCCGCCGTCCCGTTGGCACCGCGCTGCAATTCGCCGTTGCTGATGATGCCTGAGCCGATGCCGGTGGCAACCTTGATGAACAGGAAATTCTCGTGCTCGGGCCAGTGCGCCGTCCGCTCCCCCAGCGCCATGATGTTGACGTCGTTGTCCACCAGCACGGGCACGGGCAGCGAGCGCTGGACGTGAGTGACGACGTCGAACCCGTCCCAACCCGGCATGATGGGCGGCTTAACGGGCCTGCCGGTGGCATGTTCCACGGGGCCCGGAAGGCCGATTCCCACCCCGGCAAGATCCAGCGGGCCCCGCCCGGCCTGCTTCAGCAGCGCGAGTCCTTCCTTGACGACCCTGCCCAGCACCGGCTCGGGACCGTCGGCCACATCCTGCGCCAGCCGCTGCTCCGCCAGGACCCGTCCGCCGAGGTCGGTCACGGCAACAATCACGTGTGTGGCGCCGACGTCGACGGCCAGGACGGCGCGTGCCGCCGGGTTGAAGGCAAAGCGCGACGGCGGCCTGCCGCCGCTTGAGTTCGCCTCCCCCGCCGCTCCCACGAGGCCCGACGCGATCAGTGCGTCGATGCGGGAAGCGACGGTGGAACGAGCGAGGCCGGTTGTCAGGGCCAGCTCCGCGCGGGTCCGCGCCTTGCCGTCCCGCAGGAGCTGGAAGAGGTCACCGGCACGCGCCAGGTTGCCGCCGCCGTCAGGGTTGGCGGACACAGTTCCGGGGGTGAGGCTCATAGTTCATGAATAACACACCGTTCTTCTGCATGTCACGCCAAAAAAAGATTATCGCCAAACATCCTACTTTTGCTTGACGGTCGACAAAAGTGGTCCTAGCTTTAGGGGGGACCCGTCTTTCGTCAGGAGAACCCATGAACTATTCGATCCAGCTCTATACCCTGCGCAATGCGATGCAGGAGGATCTGCCCGGCACCATCCGCAGAGTTGCGGACATCGGCTTTACCCAGGTGGAGCCTTACAACTTCGTGGCCACCGCCAAAGAGCTCGGCGCTGCGCTGAAGGAGAACGGCCTGACCGCCCCATCCGGGCACGCACCGCTGCTCAGCCAGGACCAGGACCAGATTTTTACCGCCGCCAAGGAACTGGGGATCACCACGGTAATCGATCCCTTCATCGCGGCCGACCGCTGGCAGTCGGCCGAGGACGTCCAGGCAACCGCGGCCGGGCTCAACGCCGCAGCCAAGAAGGGCGCCGATTACGGGATCCGCGTGGGCTACCACAACCACCAGTGGGAGCTGGAGTCCATCATCGAGGGCCGCACCGCGCTGGAGTACTTCGCGGACCTGCTGGACCCCGAACTTGTCCTCGAGGTGGACACCTACTGGGTGGCTGTCGGCGGTCAGGACCCCGTGGAGATTCTCGCCCGTCTCGGGGACCGCGTGAAGCTGATCCACATCAAGGACGGCCCGCTGAACACGGACACCAAGGCACAACTGCCGGCAGGCAAGGGCAAAGTGGCGGTCCTGGACGTGATCGCGGCCGCGAAGTCCCTCGAAGTCGGAGTGGTGGAGTTCGACGACTACGCCGGAGACATCTTCGAAGGCATCGCCGAGAGCCTCGCCTACCTGAACGCGGCCGGATCCAACACGGCAGAATCCAACACCGCCGAAGGCGCAAAGGCATGAGCGGCGCAGCAGGCACAGGCGAGGCACCCACGGGCCGCGGCCCGGTCGGCGTCGCCGTCATCGGCGCAGGCAACATCTCCAAGGCATACCTGGACAACCTCACGATCTTCCCGGACCTCAAGGTCCACGTCATCGCCGACCTTTTCGAGGCGGCCGCCGAAGCCCGCGCCAAGGAATACGGCATCGCCGAGTGGGGCGGGGTGGACGCGGCACTGAACCATCCCGACGTCGAAATCATCGTCAACCTGACCATCCCGGCAGCCCACGTCGAGGTGGCCACGGCCGCCGTCAACGCCGGCAAGCACGTCTGGACGGAGAAGCCCTTCTCCCTGGACCGCGACTCCGGACTCGGCCTGCTCAAGACCGCCGACGCCGCCGGGATCCGCCTGGGCTGCGCGCCGGACACGTTCCTGGGCGCGGGCCTGCAGACCGCACGGCGACTCATTGAACGCGGCGACATCGGCACCCCGTTGACTGCCATGACCACCTTCCAGACCCCCGGCCCGGAATCCTGGCACCCCAACCCGGCGTTCCTCTTCCAGCAAGGCGCCGGACCCCTCTTCGACATGGGCCCGTACTACCTCACGGCCCTGGTCCAGACCTTCGGCTCCATCCGGAAGGTCGCCGCCGTCGGGTCCAAAGCCAAGGACGTCCGCGTCATCGGCTCCGGACCCAAGGCCGGCGAGGAGTTCACCGTCGAGGTGCCCACCCACGTCTCCGCCATGGCCCAGTTCGAAAGCGGCGCCTCGTCCCACAGCGTCTTCTCCTTCGAGTCTCCGCGTGCCCGGATGGGATTCGTGGAGATCACCGGAACCGAGGCCACCCTCTCGCTCCCGGACCCCAACAATTTTGACGGCGACCTGAAGCTGTGGCGGGCAGGCGACCAGGACTGGACCACCATCCCGGCAACCGGCCCCGTCAACGGCCGCGGCATGGGCGTCCTGGACATGGCCCGCTCCCTCCGCACCGGCGTCCCCCACCGCGCCACCGGCAACCTCGCCTACCACGTCCTGGACAGCATGGTCTCAATCACCGAATCCATGGAAACCGGCACCTTTGTGGACGTCGCCAGTTCCGCCCCCGCATCCCCAGCCCTCCCGGAAGACTGGGCACCCGAAACCGCAACACTCCAGGACGTGTGATCATGACCTCCCCAACCAACAAGCAGCGTCCATTGGGTGTCGCGATGATCGGCTACGCCTTTATGGGCAAGGCCCACTCCAACGCGTGGCGGAATGTGGCCAGCTTCTTCGACGTGCCCGCCTTTGAGCAGAAGGTCCTGGTGGGCCGCGACGCCGCCGGGGTCCAGGAAGCCGCCGGGAAGTACGGCTGGGCGGAGACGGCCACGGACTGGCGCACTGTCCTGGAGCGGGATGACATCCATATCGTGGATATCTGTGCGCCGGGCTGGATGCACGCCGAGATCGCCACTGCCTCCCTCGAAGCCGGCAAGCACGTGCTGCTGGAGAAGCCGCTGGCCAACACCCTGGCCGAGGCCGAGGCCATGACCAAAGCGGCGCAGGCGGCCCGGGCCAGGGGTGTCCAGTCGATGGTGGGGTTCAACTACCGCCGCGTCCCGGCCCTGGCTCTCGCCAGGGAACTCATCGCCGAAGGCCGGGTGGGAACCGTCCGGCACGTCCGCGCCGCATACCTCCAGGACTGGCTGGCCGACGAAACAGCACCCATGACCTGGAGGCTGAAAAAGGAAACCGCCGGGTCCGGGGCGCTCGGGGATATCGCCTCGCACGCAATCGACCAGGTCCTGTTCCTGCTCGCGGACCGGGTCACCGAGGTGTCCGGCCGGGTACACACCTTCACCACGCGCCGCCCCGGCGCGGCCGGGCTGGAGGAGGTAACGGTCGACGACGCGGCCTGGGCCACGCTGTCACTCGCCTCTGGTGCAATCGCCTCAGTGGAAGCCTCCCGGGTGGCCACCGGCCGGAAGAACTCCCTGCAGCTGGAGATTTACGGCGACAAGGGATCCATCCTCTTCGACCTGGAAAACCTGAACGAGCTCCGTTTCCTGGATGCCACGGCTCCGGCCCGTGAACAGGGTTACCGCCGGATCCTGGTCAGCGAACCCGACCACCCGTACCTTGACGCGTGGTGGCCGCAAGGCCACATCATCGGCTGGGAGCACACCTTCACGCACGAGATCCGCGACTTCCTGCTCGCGGTCGACGGCGGGACCCCGCCCACGCCGTCGTTCGAGGACGGCCTGGAAGTCCAACGGATCCTGAACGCCATCGAGGAATCCGCCGCCGAGCGTAGCTCCACGATCCATCTCCAAGGCAGCACCACCCCCGTCACCGTCCCAGAAGGAGCCTGACATGCCCCGCCCCTTTACCCTGTTCACCGGCCAGTGGGCCGACCTTCCGTTCGAGGAAGTCGCGCGCCTGGCGTCCGGCTGGGGCTACGACGGCCTGGAAATCGCCGTCTCCGGGGACCACCTGGACGCCTGGCGCTGGGACGAACCCGGCTACGTCGAATCCAAACTCGCTGTCCTGGACAAGTACAACCTCAAGGTCTGGGCCATCTCCAACCACCTCAAAGGCCAGGCCGTCTGCGATGACCCCATCGACTTCCGCCACGAAGCGATCGTCGGGGCGAAGGTCTGGGGCGACGGCGACCCGGAAGGTGTCCGGCAGCGTGCCGCCGAGGAAATGAAACACACCGCCCGGCTCGCCAAGGCACTGGGCGTGGACACCGTCGTCGGCTTCACCGGCTCCTCCATCTGGCAATACGTCGCCATGTTCCCGCCCGTCCCGGAAAAAGTCATCGACGCCGGCTACCAGGACTTCGCCGACCGCTGGAACCCCATCCTGGACGTCTTCGACGAATGCGGCGTCCGCTTCGCCCACGAAGTCCACCCCTCTGAGATCGCCTACGACTACTGGACCACCGTGCGCACCCTCGAAGCGATCGGCCACCGGCCCGCGTTCGGCCTGAACTGGGACCCCTCCCACATGATGTGGCAGGGCATCGACCCCGTCTCCTTCATCTGGGACTTCAAGGACCGGATCTACCACGTGGACTGCAAGGACACCAAGCTCCGCCCCACCGGCCGGAACACCGTCCTGGGCTCCCACCTGGCGTGGGGCGACCCCCGCCGGGGCTGGGACTTCGTCTCCGCCGGCCGCGGCGACGTGCCGTGGGAATCCTCCTTCCGCGCCCTTGCCGCGATCGGCTACGACGGCCCCATCTCGGTCGAATGGGAAGACGCGGGAATGGACCGGCTCCACGGCGCCCCCGAAGCCCTCGCAGCCCTGAAGAAGTTCGACTTCCCCGCCTCTAACACCTCCTTCGACGCAGCCTTCAAGCAGTAGCCCCTAGGAGTTTTTGTCCAGATAACGCGAGCAAAAGTGCCTTTTGGGGACGTTATCTGGACAAAAACTCGGGAGCGAGGCACATAAGATCCCTGCATGACCTCAGCCATACGAAGAGCAACAGCGGACGACGCCGGCCCGCTCGCCGCGCTGGCGGCAGTCACCTTCCCGCTGGCGTGCCCGCCGTCGTCGTCTTCGGAGGACATTGCGGCGCACCTGGCCAACACGCTCAGCGAAAGGCACTTCCAGGACTACCTGGCCGACCCTGACGTCACGGTCCTGGTGATTGACGCAGACGGTGCCCTCCGCGGCTATAGCCTGCTGGTGAACCGGCCGGCCCAGGACCCTGAGGTTGCCTCGGCGTTGACGCTGGTGCCCTCGGTGGAGCTGAGCAAGTGCTACGTCCATCCGGACCATCATGGGCTGCGCGCCGCGGCGGAACTGATGCACGCCAGCCTGCAGGCGGCCGCGGCGGCCGGCGGGTCCGGCGTCTGGCTGGGCGTGAACAGCCAGAACGCACGTGCCATCCGTTTCTACGGGAAATCGGGCTTCCGGAAGGTTGGCTCCAAGTCATTCAGGCTGGGAGCCACCGTGGAACACGACTTCGTGCTGGAACGCGCTGTTCCCTGAGCGCCCGTCGCTGCCGCTCGCCGCAGTGTGACCCGTTTCCAGCAGTTTTGCGTAGAGGTCCAGGTGTTTGGTGACCATTCGTTCGGTGCTGAACAGCTGGAACGCCCGGTCCCTGCAGTGCGACCTGTCCAGCGCTGCGGCGAGGGGAAGGAAACTGTGCAGCTGTTCGGTCGGGCCCAGGTAGCCGGTTTTTCCGTGGTCCACGATCTCCGGTGCGGAGCCGATGGGGGTTCCCACCACCGGAGTGCCTGTCGCAAGGGACTCAATCATCACCAGTCCGAAGGGTTCGGACCATTGGATGGGGTTTAGGAACGCCATCGCTTCACCCATGAGGCGGTACTTGTCTGTGTCCCCCAGCTCGCCCAGGAATTCCTCGTTGGACCCAAGAATCGGCTCGATGACGGCGCGGAAATACGCTACCTCGTCCGGTTCGCGCATCTTGGCAGCGATGCGCAGCGGGATGCCTGCCCTGCGCGCGATGTGGATTGCCTCAAGGACACCCTTGTCCGCGCATATCCTGCCGACAAAGCAGGCATAGCCGCCTTTTCCTGAACCGACAGGCACGGCAGCGACGTCCATTCCATGGTGGATGACCCGTGTAACCGGGACATCGGGCACGTGGGACGTCTGGTCGCGCGATATTCCGATGATGGCGGTGTCGGCAGCCATGGCACGGTACACGTCAGCCGAAGCCGGAACGAGCGGGCCGTGGATGGTCGTCACCACAGGAACGCCGGCAGGCCTCCGGGCAACCAGCGGGCCTGCCAGGGTGTGGTCGTGGATGATGTCCACGCCACCCAGGCCTTCATAGGCCCTGAGGACGTGGCTGAGTTCTGAGAGCGTGAACCCGAGTTCGGCCCGTTGTGACGGCCTCATGCCTGGTACCAAAGGTGCGGGACACGTACTGTCCGACGCTGCGGCCAACAACACATCATGCCCTGCGGCGATGAATCCCCGGGCAAGCGAGTCAACAACCCGCTCTATGCCCCCGTAGCCAACGGGTGGGATTGGAATCCATGGTGTTACAACTAGTCCTATTCGCATGCTTGTGCCTCCGGGAGGATGGCAGGGCCAGATTCCCCCAAGCTGGCAACTGGGCTTGTTCTGTGAGGCTACTGCTTAACCTGTTGTACCGACTATCGCCCCGTGCGGTTCCCATTTCAAGACCCCGGTGTGACAAATCCGACACTGCCCTCGGGGAATGGCCTATGGACGGCCAGGGTTGTGGCAGGCATGGAGATTGAGATCTGGTCAGACGTCGCGTGCCCGTGGTGCTACATCGGCAAGCGCCGGTTCGAAGCCGCCCTGGCAGAGTTCCCGCACCGTGATTCCGTCGAGGTGAAGTGGCGCAGCTACCAACTGGATCCCGGTCTTCCCGAGCATTATGAGGGCACCGAGCTCGACTACCTGAGCACCCGCAAAGGCCTGGCTCCGCAGCAGGTCTCCGAGATGTTCGAACACGTTGCCACGCTGGCCTTGGGCGAGGGGCTGGAGTACCGCTTCGACAAAGTGGTTGTGGCCAACAGCTTCACCGCCCACCGACTGATCCACCTTGCCGCGGCGCATGGAAAGCAGGACGCGGCGAAGGAGCGGCTGCTCAGTGACCACTTCGAGCATGGCAAAGACATCGGCAGCCGGGGATACCTTACTGCCTTGGGCCAGGACCTGGGCCTGGACGCCCCCGAGGTTGAGGAACTGTTTTCCACCGACAAGTATGCCGATGACGTCCGCTTCGACTTCGAGGAAGCGCGCGCCCTGGGCATCAGTGGTGTCCCGTTCTTCGTGATCGACCGGAAGTTCGGACTGTCGGGAGCCCAGTCGCCCGAAACGTTTGCTGCGGCCCTTGATCAGGCCTGGCAGGACGCCCACCCGCTGGTGCTCGTTGATGCCGCCGACGGCCAGGCGTGCGGCCCGGACGGCTGCGCTGTCTGATCTGGACTGAACCACCCTGCGCGAACGTACAGTTAAGGCCCCATCCGCGTCGTGATTTCTGGGCCTCAACTGTACGTTCGCGCCGTGTTGGCGGGATTTTTAGTGACACATCGCGATAAAGTGTCTGCATGCCCAGGATTTCGGCGGCCAGCAATGCCGCGCAACGCGCAGAGACGCAGCGCCGTGTCCTCACGGCCTTCGGGGAGCTGCTGTTCACCCATGGCCTGCCCGGCCTGACCATGACGGACGTAGCCCGGCACGCCGGCGTGGGCCGCACGGCTGTTTACAACTACTACGCCGACATTGAAGAACTCCTCATCTCCTACGCCCTGGACGAGACCGAACGGTTCCTTGCCGAACTGCGGGAGTCACTGGGCAGGCTGGAGAACCCGGTGGACCGGCTGGCCCTGTACGTGCGCGCCCAGGTGGAGGACCTCAGCCGGCGCCACCTGCCGCCGGGACCTGCGATGGCGGCGGTGCTGTCGCCGTCGTCCTTTGCCAAACTGGCGGACCACGTGGGTGAGCTCAGCGTCCTGCTGCAGGGAATCCTCCGTGACGGCATGGAGCAGGGCTACCTGCCGGCAGCGGACATCCGGCAGGAGGCACAGCTGATCCACGGCACACTGTCTTCCAGCGCGGCCCGCGGAAGTGATGAGCCGGCGGAGCTGGAGGCGCGGATTTCCCGCACGGTGCGTTTCATCCAGCTCGGTGCCGGGGCAAGGTTCGACGACGCCGGCCGGCCCGTGCGCGTCAGCCCCCTCCCTGCGGTGGCCGGCTGAGTTGCGCCACCGCGGTTGCCGACAGGCCAGGGAGGGTTGTCAGGGGGTGGCGCCCGCCGTCGGAATGACCGGCCATTTGTCGTCGTCGGCGATCCGCCGGCTTTCCCGCGGGCAGCTGAGCTGGCCGGGGGTCTGGTCCACGAGCTCCGGCGCGGTGAGTGCCTCGTAGTCTCCGGCCAGGATCACGTCCACACTGGCGTCCGTCCGGCCGTCCTGGAAGTAGTCCGAACCCGGCAGGTTCCGCTGGACGCTGAAGGCAGCGGACTGGCCGGCCGCCCCGGACACCACAGCCGCAACTCCCCGGTAGCCGGCGTCGGTGTTGGCCACGGCACCCACCACGAACTTCCGGGCGAGGAACTCGTCCGCCACCGACCGGGCCAGGCCCGGCCTGCTGGTGGAGTTGTAGACGTTGAGGTTGATCTGGTCGTTGGGCTTGTAGTCAAAGGTGGCCGCGGGACAGACGGCTGCGGGTTCGTCGCCGGCCTCCGTCGTCGGAAGCTTGAGCCGGCCGTCCATGATCGCCAGCGCGGTGATGACCGCCGCCACGATCAGGCCCAGCAGCAGCACCAGAACCACACCGTGCACCACGCGGCGGCGCAGCCGGATAGGGTTGTCCGGCTCGCCTGCAGCTTCGAACGTGGCCCGCAGTTCGGGGCCGGTAACAACGTGGTGGCCGTGCAGGACGTTGGCGTCCTTGGGTTTCCTAGCCATCTATGACCAGCACGCGGGCGTGGATGGCGGTGCGCTGGTGCAGCGCGGTGCGGACGGCGCGGTGCAGTCCGTCCTCCAGGTAGAGGGTGCCCTGGTACTGCACGACGTGCGGGAAAAGGTCGCCGAAGAACGTGGAGTCCTCCGCCAGGAGGGCTTCCAGGTCCAGGGTCCGCTTGGTGGTCACCAGTTCGTCGAGGCGCACGGGACGGGGCGGGAGCGAGGCCCATTCCTTGGGCGTGTTGAATCCATGGTCGGGGTAAGGGCGACCCTCGCCCACAGCTTTGAATATCACCATGCCACCCTAGGCACCTCTGCAGCACATGAGAAGTGCCTCACCGGCACCATTGGAAGGTTGTAGCCAAACAGTGACCATCTGTCACATGCGGGGAACTTCAGCGGCCGTCGTGGGCCCGGCTGCCCGGCTGACACAATGGAGGCATGACTGCGACTGAATCCCCTGCCGGCACCACGCCCGGCGTCCGCCTGCCGTCCGCTCCGCCCCTGGCCCTGCTGCTCGACGTCGACGGTCCGGTGGCCAGCCCCGTCAGCCGGGACGTGCAGCCCGGGATCATCGCCGACCTGGTTGCGCTGGCCACCGCGGGGATTCCCGTCATTTTCAACACCGGCCGCTCGGACACGTTCATCCGGGAACAGGTGATGGGACCGATGATTACCGCCGGAATACCCGCCGGAACCATCATCCACGCCATCTGCGAGAAGGGCGCCGTCTGGTTCAGCTATACCGCCGCGGGCCCGGGACCCATCCATGTGGACCATGAGCTTGCCGTGCCCGCCGCCTACGGCGACGACGTCCGCCGGCTGGTGGCCGAGGACTACTCCGCGCACATGTTCTTCGACGAGACCAAACGGGCCATGGTGTCCGTGGAGCAGCACATCGAAGTGGCCAACACCGACTACCTGGCCGAGCAGAAGCTCTTCGACGCCGACGCCATGGGACTGATGGCCCGCCACGGCCTGGGCGTGGTCCGGCTGGACCACCACGCACCGAATTCCGACGACGAGGTGGACTACCGAGTTGACCCCACCATCATTTCCACGGACATCGAGTCGGTGCGGCTCGGCAAGGACCTTGGCGCAAGCCGCGCGGTTGAACTCCTGGCCGCCCAAGGCATCACCCCGCAGGCCTGGCGGACGGTGGGGGATTCCCGCACTGACTATGCCATGGCAGACTGGCTGCACCACAACGATCACGCCGTGAAGCATGTGGACGTCCGCCCTGCGGACGGCGTTCCGCAGAAACCCTACCCCGTCCTGACGGCGGTGGACCTGGGGCTGGGAGAAGACGTGATCCACGACGACGCCGGCGCAGCCTTCCTGCGCAGCTGGCGCGAAGCGCTCGAAAACTGAGCCGCTGCCGGGCCTGCCAAAGCTTGATGCGCCCGGGTCGAAACCTGCCGTTTCACTGGCAGGGTTATTATGCAAGTTAGAACGCTTACCACTTAGCTGCGGAGAAAACCATTACAGAAACACCGGTTCAGGATGAAATCTATTACGGCGGCCAGGCGTCCGTAGAAACAGGTGCCCATCCGGAGGTGACGTCGCCTGCCGCTGAGGCGCGCCTCAAGCACCGTCCCGACGTCGTACGGCACAAGGGCAGGTATGCCCTGATCAACCACAACCGGACGCCCTACCAGGCGATGGTGGAGGACCTGCTGTTCCTGCGCAACGTGCTGGCCGGCGCCGGGCTGGACTACCTCCTGGTCCGCGGCAACAGTGACCGCCCCGTCATTGCACTGGACTGGAAGGACCGGAAGAAGCTGCGCGCCGCCCTGGTGGAGGCCTGCCGCAACGAACCCGTGTATTCCATGACTGTGGATGCGAAAAAGAAGTCCTCCGTGCTGGTGGCAGACGGCGAGCTCTCCCCCAACCGCCAAGCCCGCATTTTCCGTCTTTACCGTCCCCGTGTTGAACCGGACGGCGGCTTCGAATTCGGTTCCTCGGCGGGTGTCCAGATTGAGCTGTGGAGCTTCGAACGCGACCAGTTGATCCTGCCCATCGAAAATTCCCTCACGCGCCGCACCATGCTGACGCAGGACGCCGTCCGCGGAACCGTGGAACGGTACGGGCACACCTGGCCCACCATCGAGAACATGTTCGCGGACCACGCAAGCGACATCAGCTTCGACATCGATCTGGTGTTCTCCTGGGTTGACGGCAGTTCACCGGAATACATTGCGGCCCGCCGTGCCCAGCAGCAGGGCGTGGTTCTCGGCGAAGGCGACGACCATGAAGCCCGCTTCCGGCAGATCAACGAACTCAAGTACGCCCTGCGTTCGGTCTACATGTTCGCGCCGTGGATCCGGCGCATCTTCATCGCCACCGACTCCCCTGCACCCGCATGGCTCGCCGAACACCCGTCCGTGACCATAGTCCGCAGCGAGGAGTTCTTTTCCGATCCGTCGGTACTGCCCACGCACAATTCGCAGGCGGTGGAATGCCAACTTCACAACATCGAAGGGCTCTCAGAGCACTTCCTGTACTCCAATGACGACATGTTCTTTGGCCGGCCCGTCGGTCCGGACATGTTCTTCACCCCTGGCGGCATCACCAAGTTCATCGAAGCCGAGACCCGGATCGGGCTGGGCGACAACGATGCCGAACGCAGCGGCTTCGAGAACGCCGCGCGCGTGAACCGGAAGCTGCTGTGGAACCGTTTCGGACGGATCACCACACGGCACCTTGAGCACTCCGCCGCACCCCTGCGGCGCAGTGTGGTGGCCCGGATGGAGCGGGAGTTCCCCGAAGAGTTCCGCAAGACGGCAGCCAGCCGGTTCCGCGCCGCGGACAACATCTCGGTGACGAACTCCTTCTACCACTATTACGCGCTGCTCACGGGCCGGGCCGTCACCCAGACGGCAGCCAAAGTGCGCTACGTGGACACCACCATGCGCACCGGCCTGAACTACCTGCCCAAGCTGCTGTCCAAGCGGAACGTTGACTTCTTCTGCCTGAACGACGGCAGTTTCCCGGAGGTCCCTGCCGACGAGCGGGCGCAGCTGGTGACCGATTTCCTGGAGAAGTACTACCCCATCAAGGCGCCCTGGGAGATCTGAGGCCGGCAGGGTCTAAACCGGCGGGCCCGCTAGATCCTGGATCCGAGTCCAATCTTGGCAGCCCCGGCGGTCTTTGCCTTCTCGGGGATCCGGATGCCCGCGGCGGCCAGGCGTTTGGCTGTCGCTTCCGGCGCCACGTACTCACCCACGGTGGGTGTGCTGCCGAGCGGAACCACCGAGTGGACGATCGTATGCTCGTAGACGTGGACCAGGTTGAACGCCTGGCCGCCGTCGCGGCCGCGGGTGCCGCCCACAGCAACGTTGAGGTCCTGGGTGTAGCACGTCGCAGAGGCCACTGAGACGGGAATTCCAGCGAAGCTCGCCGTGGTTGAGTAATGGAGGTGCCCGGCGAGGATGGTCCGGACGTCCGAGTTGCGGACCACGGCCTCCAGCCTTGCCTGGTCGCGCAGTTCCACCAGCACGGAGAGGTCCAGGACGGACGGGACCGGCGGGTGGTGGAGTGCCAGGATGGTGCCGTCCGGCGCGGGAGTGTCCAGCTGGCCGCTCAGCCAGTCCAGCTGGGCTTCGCTGAGCTCGCCGTGGTGATAACCGGGGACAGAGGTGTCCATGGTGATCACTCGCAGGCCATTGATGAAGTAGCTGTGATCGACGGGGTCGTCATTGGCGGGCTGGTCCAGCAGCCCTGCGCGGAAGTTGGCGCGGTTGTCGTGGTTTCCCATCGCCCAGATGACCTTTGCGCCGAGGTCTTCGCACGCCGGATCAACGATGGCGCGCAGCTTCGCGTAGGCGTCAGGGTCGCCTTTGTCAGCCAGGTCACCCGTAAAGATGACGGCCTCGGGCCGGGCACCGGACGCCCGGACCTCGTCGAAGAGCTGGATGAGCTTGGCTTCGCTGTCTATTGCGCCATATAGGGGGTCTGGACCTCCCATCAGGTGGGGGTCGCTCAGGTGGAGTAGGAAGTGGCGTGGCCGGGGATGTTCGGCCTCGATGTGCTCCATTGCTGCCTCTGTGGTCGGTGGGAAACGGCGTTTCCCTTCTACCCTTCAGTAACCTTTATCCAATCAGACAATTGGCAAATTTTGGGTAAATTGCCGCGGCCAAGTTGGAAAAAGCTAAAAGTTTTACGGTGCGGAAAGCCCGCTCGGGTTTTCCTTAACGACAGACGCCGCCAGTGCCGCTTCGATGGCATCAATGACTTCGGCGGAGTCCGGTTCCACGGAGGGGGCGAAGCGTGCCACTACGTCACCATCGCGGTTCACCAGGAACTTCTCAAAGTTCCATTTCACCAGCCCTGGCAGCACGCCGGTCCTGAACTTGGTCAGCTCCGCATACAGCGGATGCTGGTCCTTGCCCCGCACGTTTGCCTTGGCCGTGAGCGGGAAGGTCACACCGAAGTTCCGCTCGCAGAACTCGGCGATCTCGCTGTCGCTGCCGGGTTCCTGGCCGGCAAACTGGTTGCAGGGGACTCCAAGGATCTCGAAGCCGCTGTCCCGGAACTTCTCGTAGAGAGTCTCAAGTCCGGTGTACTGGGGCGTGAAACCGCACTTTGACGCCACGTTCACCACGAGGACCACTGTTCCCTTGAACCGGCCGAAGTCAGTCTCAGTGCCGTCGTTGAGGGTGAGGGGAATGTTGTGCAGGGTAGTCACAGCGCCGTCCTTGAAAGGTTGGTCATGCAGGTGATTCGTTGCCAACCATCAAGGGTACGGGTCAAATCTGGGAGTTTTCTGTTAGTGCCTTGCGGCGCGGCTCCTTCGTTGTAGACGTTGCCGCTGAGGAATCTGCAGCCGGCGGCTCTTCCGGCGTCGTGATGGACTCCTCCGTTGTAGCGGGCTCGGCCGTGGTCGGCTCCG
Source organism: Arthrobacter sp. B6 (assembly GCF_001663775.1). Classification (GTDB taxonomy): domain Bacteria; phylum Actinomycetota; class Actinomycetes; order Actinomycetales; family Micrococcaceae; genus Arthrobacter. The sequence goes on from NZ_KV467168.1 coordinate 1,770,667, forward strand.
GAGCGGTGGGCTCCGCGGTCATGTCTTGCTCCGCCGTCGTCGTGGGCTTCTCCGCGGCGGGGGACTCCTCCGTCGTGCCGGGCTCCGCGGTCATGTCTTGCTCCGCCGTCGTCGTATCTTGCTCCGCCGTCGTCGTGGGCGCCGCCGTCGTCGTGGGCTCCGCCGTCGTGGTGGGCTCCGCCGTCGTGTCTGGCTCGGTCGTGCTGGGCTCCGCCATCGGGGCGGGCTCCTCAGTCGTGCCTGGTTCGGTCGTGCCGGGCTCCGCCATCGGGGCAGGCTCCTCCGGGGCGGGCTCCGCCGTCGTGCCTGGCTCTGCCGTGGTGGGCTCCGCCGTCGTGCTGGGCTCCGCCGTCGTCGTAGGCTCCGCCGTGACCGGCTCTGTAGGCGACCCTGTCGCTGTCGGCACCCCTGTCGCTGTCGGCGACGGAGTGGCTGTTTCGACAGCTCCTGAAGCCAACCCTGTTGTCGGCGCCGGATCCGGCTGCGGCGCCTCGGTCAGTTCCTGCTCTCCGTTGAGGACGGCGTGGCTGTGGTCGTGGGCGACCGGGATGGCCCAGCGCGGCGCCGCTGTGGCCTTGCCGTCGTAATTGACCATCACTATGTCCCCCAGCTCGTCCAGCTGACGGGTGGGGAGCAGGGTCCAGTTCAGGGGGCTGGTGTGTTTTCCGTGGAGGATGGTTTCGAAATGCAGGTGGCAGCCCGTTGACCAACCAGTGGTGCCCACCCGAGCAATGACCTGGCCCACCTGCACGGAATCCCCCGTCCGGACGGCGATCGCCTCCAAGTGGTTATACGTGGTGATCAGCCCGTTGCCGTGGTCGATTTCCACCCGGTTTCCGCCGCCCCATGGATGCCACCCGGCGGCACGGACCACACCGGCGTCGGCCGAATAGACCCTCGTGCCGCAGCCTGCGGCATAGTCCTGGCCGAGGTGGAAGTCCCCTGCGGCTCCGGAAATGGGGCTGATCCGGAAGCCGAATGGCGAGCTTGACCTGAGCGCTTCCAGGGGTGACATCAGGAACCCCTCCGGCGGGCGCCTGAGGGCGGCGGAGGCGACGTTGAGCTTGGCGTGCCCATCCCTGGCAGTAGTAGTAACGATCGTTCGGCTGAACGCGACCAGGGCCCGGCTGTCAGTCTGGAAACCACCGGCGAGCAACGGAAGGCCCACGCTGCCCGCCCCGCGCGGTGCCGGAGGCGTGCCCGGTTGCACGGGCGTTCCGGGAATTCCCAGGGCAAAAAGGGACAAGGCAACAGTGGCACTCGCGGCCAGCGCGCGAACCGTGACAGCGCAGGGTCCTGCGGACTCCTTGTCGCGGCCGGATCCCCAATGATTGCCCACTCATTTACTCCCGGGTTGGCCCGTCAGACCCCAGATCTCCGGACGGACTTACCCTCTCATGGGACCACAAAGCCCTGGACCTGTGAACCCCGATTCAGCACCACTGCGGACAATATGTGGTTCTGCGCGGGTCCACTGTCCGCCAGTACCTGAGCAAGAATGGTGGTATGCGCAATTTCCTCAGGAAATGGCAGGGCGAGCTCAAACGTGTGTTCACGGGAAGCCCTGACGTGCTGCCAGGCTGGGTGCCGCGGCTGGCAGAGGGGAACGACGCCGGCTATCACCTGCCGGGCTCGGCCGTCTGGGCTGTGCACGGTTCCATGACCCCCATCGTGGCCGGGATCCGCGCCCTGCTGATGCAGGCGCTGCATCCCGCCGCGTTGACGGGAATCCTGGAACACTCCGACTTCCGCGAGGATCCCCTCCGTCGGCTGGCGCGCACCATCCAGTGGATCTTCACTGTCACGTATGGTTCCATGGCCGCCGCCGACGAGGCCTCCGCCCGGGTTCGCCGGCTGCACGAGCCCGTCCACGGAAGCTACAGCGACGTGCGCGGCACCGAACGGAGCTACTCCGCCAACGATCCGGAGGTTGCCCGCTGGGTTCACATAGCCTTCGTGGATGCCTTCCTCACGGCGCACAAGATCTGGGGAGGCGAAATCCCCGGCGGCCCGGACGCCTACGTCCATGAGTGGGCACAGGCCGGACGGCTGATGGGGGTAGAGGACCCGCCGCTCACGGAAGCCGACATGCGCAGGCAACTGGACCGTTGGTATGACAGCGGTGAGCTGCTCGCGGACAGCCGCGTTGCCGAGACCGTCGAGTTTATCCGTCACCCGCCCCTGCACCCCCTGCTGCGCCCGGGCTACCAAGTGGTGTTCGCCGGCGCCGTCTACAGCCTCGACCCGAAGTACCGCCGGATGCTGGGCCTCGAGCCGGCGCGGCTGGGCCCGTTTCCCCTCCCGGTGAAGCTGGCAACCAAGGTGACTCTCGGCGTCGTGCATCTCGCCCTTGGACGGGGGCCGGGTCCCAGCGAACAGGCAGCCCGGCGGCGGCTCCGGAGGCTAGGCCACTACGGCGCGTGATCGACGATCCGGTGAGGCGTGGGTTCGTGCGCGGGACATGCAAAAACCCGGCCCTGACATGGTCAGGACCGGGTTTCTGGCTGGCGGAGAATGGGGGATTTGAACCCCCGAGGGCGTTAACCCAACACGCGTTCCAGGCGTGCGCCATAGGCCGCTAGGCGAATTCTCCAGCTGCTTCTGAATCAAAAGCAGATACTAGACTACCTGAACTTTTCGGCAACGCCCAATTGGGCCCTAAGCGCCTGTTCGTGCGGCCACTGAACCCAAAAGCCACGAGGGTCCAGCCCAGGCCATCGAAGAATTCATTAACGTCAAAATGGACGCCCCCAATGCGTCCATTCCTCCGGAAACACCGTTGAGCTGCCGGGTCCGGCCCTCCAGCCAGGCCCCGCAGCTCACAACCTTGAGATTGCCCCAATCGGTGTACATATCCATGATCGGGCTTGCCCGCCGGATAAGCAATGAAATGTGTTCCCGTTACCTTCGGCGCCTTGGCACGATGGAGCCATGACACAGCTCCACATGCTGGTGGCCTATGTTCCCCGGACCCACACCGAGGCGGTCCTGGCTGCCATCGGCGACGCCGGGGCCGGCCGGCTCGGTAACTATTCACACTGCTCATTCGTCACCGCGGGAACAGGGCGTTTCACGGCACGGGATGGAGCGGCGCCGTTTGTCGGGGACGTGAACAAGCCCACCGAGGTGGCCGAGGACAGGATCGAATGTGCGGTCGAGGGTGCGCTCCTCGACGCCGTAGTGCTGGCCCTGCGCACCGCCCACCCCTATGAAGAGCCCGCGTTCATGAGCTGGCCGGTGGACGGCTGGCGTGGGGTTTGAGGCCGGTTCGAGGCACGCCAAAAGTTCGGGTAAACTGATCTGCGGCCCCTCATGTGGCGTCATCCTGTTGAACTCCCCCAGGACCGGAAGGTAGCAAGGGTAGACGGGCTCTGGCGGGTGCATGGGGGGTCTTTACTATTCCCCCACAGGGCGGCAGACTGTCAGCCCGGATTGGTAGGGTTTTCTCTGTGACTGTTACAACCGCCCTTTACCGCAGATACCGTCCGGATTCCTTCGCAGACGTTATCGGGCAGGAACATGTCACGGAGCCGCTGATGACGGCCCTCCGGAAAAACCGCGTCAACCACGCCTACCTTTTCTCCGGTCCGCGCGGCTGCGGCAAAACCACCTCCGCACGCATCCTTGCCCGCTGCCTCAACTGTGCACAGGGCCCCACCGACACCCCCTGCGGCGCCTGCCCCAGCTGCGTCGAACTGGCCCGCGGCGGCTCCGGATCCCTGGACGTCATCGAGATCGACGCCGCCAGCCACGGCGGCGTGGATGACGCCCGTGACCTCCGCGAGCGGGCAACATACGCCCCGGTCCGCGACCGCTACAAGATCTTCATCATCGACGAGGCCCACATGGTCACCTCGGCGGGTTTCAACGCCCTGCTCAAGATCGTGGAAGAGCCGCCGGAGCACATCAAGTTCATCTTCGCGACCACGGAGCCGGATAAAGTCATCGGCACCATCCGTTCACGCACCCACCACTATCCGTTCCGGCTGGTCCCCCCGGAACCGCTCATGGCCTATCTGGAACTGCTGTGCCGGCAGGAGAACGTGCCGGTGGCGCCGGGCGTCCTGTCCCTGGTGATCCGGGCCGGCGCCGGCTCGGTCCGGGACTCCCTGTCCGTGCTGGACCAGCTGATGGCGGGGGCCGGTCAGAACGGCCTGGACTACGAACTCGCCGTCGCCCTGCTGGGTTACACCCATGCCTCCCTGCTGGACGACGTCGTCGAGGCAGTTGCTGCCTCCGATGCGGCCACCGTCTTCCGCGCCGTGGACCGGGTGATCCAGACGGGCCACGACCCCCGCCGCTTCGTCGAGGACCTGCTGGAACGCTTCCGGGACCTCATCATTGTGCAGGCCATGCCCGAAAGCGCCCAAACGATCCTGCGTGGCATGCCCGCCGATCAAATCGCGCGCCTGCAGAACCAGGCGCACAACCTGGGTGCGGCTGAACTGTCACGCGCCGCGGACGTCACCAACACCGCCCTGACCGAAATGACTGGTGCCACGTCCCCGCGGCTCCACCTCGAACTGCTTTGCGCGCGCATCCTCCTCCCCAGCTCAGAACAAACCGAACGCGGCATCGCCGCCCGGATCGACCGTCTAGAGCGCCGCCTCAGCTACGCCGGGAACGACGTCGGCGCTCCCGCCCCGGAAGGATCCAGCGTTCCGGCTGCCGGAACTGCCCAGGCGGGCGTTGCCGCCGGAACTCCGGGATCCGCTGCCCCGGCCAGCACAACTCCGGCAGCTCCTGCGCCAATGCCGGCCGCACCGCAGCCAGCCGCTTCACCGGCTACTCCGGTGGCCCCTGAACGAACGGCCCCACAACAAGCAGTGCCTGGACGGCCAGCGCAGGCTCAGTCCGGCGCTGAACCTCAGACGCCTGCACCGGCGGCATCCGTGTCCGCAGCGGGGGCCGCGCCGGCCGCCGTTGCTTCGCAGGAAATGCCTCCGCAGGCGCAGGCGGACGAAACCCGCCAGTCCCTGACGGCACCCCGGGTCAGCACCAGCGACTGGCCGGTAGAGGAGCCTTCCGGTGCCCGGCCGGTGCCCGGACAAGCGGCTGAGATGCACCGCCCACCCGCACAAGAATCGCGTGTACAGGAATCACGTGCACAACAGGCCCCCGCGCAGCGATCGCCCGGTGTAGCCCCTGCGGCCGAAGCCCGCCCGATGCCTTCTGCGGCTGCAGGACCCGGCGGCGACGTCGAAGTTCTCCGCCGTGCGTGGCCGGAGATCCTCCAGACGCTGTCCAAGATCAAGCGCAGCACCTGGGCGCTCGTAGAGCCCAATGCCCAGGTGGCAGCATTCGACGGCCAAGGACTCACGCTCGCGTTCACGACGTCCGGACTGGCGGGCGCGTTCGGCCGTGCCGACCATTCGGAAAACCTGCGTCAGGCGATCCACAAAACCGTCGGCATTGACTGCCAGATCACGGCCGTCGCCGGCGGCAGCAACAGTCCAGCGAGCTCTGAGCCAAACCCAAAAGCACCCGCTAGCCGGGTAGCCCCGGCAACGTCCGCGGACGTTGCATGGGGTCTGGCCCCCGCGGACGCCCCCACCGCGCAGGACAGCTACCCAGGGGACACCTCCCCGCAGGACACCGGCGCCCCGAATGGCCCCGTTGTCCCCGCCGTACAGGCACCCACGGATCCCGCCGCGGGGCCTCGGGCCCAGCCTGTGACGGCGCCGACAGTCCCTGCAACCGCGCTGCCTCCTTCCACAGTCACTGCGGCCGCGGCCTCTGAAGCCATCCCTTCGTCCACGGCACAATTTGCTGCTCCAGCGGAAGCTCCCGGGACGCCTGCCGGGGCCACGGCCCCCGCGACGGCACCGTTCCCGACAACCGCCCCGGGGGCTCCCGCCACACCACTGCAGGAATCCGATACTGCCGGCACCTACGCCTACTCCGACGACGACTGGGGCCCGCCCCGCGACGAGGACGCCCCGCCCCTGGATGAGGAACCTCCCATGGACTGGGACCCGTCCGCGGCGGCTGAACCCCGCCACACACCAGCGGCCACAGTCCCTTCTTCCGGTTCTGACAGCGCGCGAACGCCCTCAGCGAAGCGCGCCACGAAAGCCGCCAAGTCGCCTGGTGCGGCGGCCGCCGGCGTCACTGCATCCGCGGCAGGTGCCCCGCATGATCCGTGGGCACGCGCCGTGGAACAGGCACCGGGGGTCTGGGTTGTTGGTACTGAGACCAACCTGGGCAGGAGCCAGGCTCCGTCCGAGCCGGAGAGCACGCCTGCCACTGGAACCCCTGCTCCGCACTACGAACCCGCCGCGGCCCAGGTTCCCCAGGCGGCCCAGGTTCCCCAGGGGGCGCAGGATCCCCAGGTCGCCGCAACACAGCCTTCCGCAGCCCCGCAGCAGCCGGCGCCAGAAGACGACTGGGGACTTCCAGCGGCTGCCCCTTCCTCCACTGGTTCCTCTGATTTTGGTTCCTCCGGCCCGGGAGTCCCCGCCCCCGAACCTGCGCCGGAACCGGTGAGGGAATATGCGATGGCCGCGTCGGCCCCGCACGCGGCGCCTCCGCAGCCGTCTCCCGCAACCACTCCGGCAGCCGCCGCCGCGCGGCAGAGCCTCTACCAGCGGCTGTCCAACAGCCCCGAGGCGGAAGCCGGACGGGCCAAGGCGCCGTCACGGGCCGTAGCCGCAGCTGTGCCGGATGTCCACGACATCCCCAGCGCGGATGACGAAACGATCGAGGAATCGGGAGTGTTCGGGCGCGCCGCCATTGAGCGTATTCTGGGCGGGAAGCTCATCGAGGAGCGCTCCCTGGATGGCAGCCCGCTGCCTCCCCGCTTCTGATTGCCACACCGCCGGCCGCCATGCAAAAGGCACCACTGATTCACCCATCATCCAAGCCAAGCTAAAGAGGGAAACGTGTACGAAGGTGCGGTCCAGGAGCTGATTGACGAGCTCGGACGCCTTCCCGGTGTGGGTCCCAAGTCCGCGCAGCGGCTGGCATTCCACATCCTTGAAGCCGACCCGCAGGACATGAAACGCCTCGTGGACGCCATCACCACGGTGAAGGAACGCGTGAAATTCTGCACCGTCTGCGGCAACGTGACCGAGCAGGAGCTCTGCAATATCTGCCGGGACACCCGCCGCGATCCTTCCGTGATCTGCGTGGTGGAAGAGTCCAAGGATGTCCTCGCTGTGGAGCGGACGCGGTCCTTCCGCGGCCGCTACCACGTGCTGGGCGGCGCCATCAATCCGATTGGGGGTGTCGGGCCGGAGCAGCTCCGGATCCGGGAACTGCTGACCCGGTTGAACGACGGCGCCATCCAGGAGGTCATCATCGCCACCGATCCCAACCTGGAAGGTGAGGCTACGGCCACCTATCTGGCACGGATGCTGAAGTCCATCGGCATTGTGGTCACCCGCCTGGCGTCCGGACTGCCTGTGGGCGGCGATTTGGAATATGCGGACGAGGTCACGCTGGGGCGCGCCTTCGAGGGCCGCCGCAACGCGCTCAGCTGAGGTGTGGGCATGCCATGATCCGTGAAGATATCGTGCCCCTGGTTACCGAGCGGCTCGTGCTGCGCCTGGTTGAAGAGGCAGACGCGGCCGCCATCCACCGCTTCCGTGGCGACCCGGCAGTCACCCGGTACCTGTCCCACGATCCCCTTACGTGGGGGAAAACGGCGAAAGGCTGGCGGAACTGCTGGCTCTGTGCGACGCGTCCACCGGCGAATGGTTCAACTACGGCTGGGCCATAACGTTGCGGGCCTCAGGAGAAGTGATCGGCGATGCGAGGACCTGGAACAGCACCGCCCGGACTGCTGCCGGCGTTCTCGCTCCGGGAAAACATCCTGTCCAGCACGCCGCATTGGCCTACGTCCTGCACACCGATTACCACCGCCAGGGCTACGGCCGCGAGGCTGCCGGAGCACTGGTCAGCTGGCTCTTCGCGGAGCGCAGGACCAGCACGGTCGTCGCGGCCGCCTACGAACCAAACACCCCGTCCATCAGGCTCCTCCGGAGCTTGGGGTTCAGCCCAGACCCAGCCATCCCGACGGACCGGGACACAGCCGGAAAAGGCTTCCCGTTGCTGATGTTCAGGCTGGACGGTCCGCAGCAGTCATCCGACTGAGCCGGACCTGCGCACGGCAGCCAACTGCCCGCCGGCGAGGATGCCGCCGGCCAGGACACCCTGTGTAACGAGCCCGACTACTTCCAGCGGCATACGGGGATCGTCCTTCGTCCGGGGCTCACCATTGACGCAGGGCACCTGTGTGCCGTCCGCAGCTTCCTGGAGGACACCGTGCATCCATCCCATCACCTCCCGGTTGCCTTCGCCCTCGTCTGCGAGCATGATCAGCAGCACCACAGGGTTTGAGGCCAACATCCACACGATCCGTTCCGTGTGGAACACCTCTGCCATGCCCGCCAGTTCCGGCGCACACTCGTAAGCCTCCGGTATACCGCCGGACCCCCGGACAACGTTCATCGTGACTGCTACCGGTTCATCAGCCCGGACAGCCGGCAACAGGGCCCACACGGCCACGGCATTCCCCACCACGAGGGCACCGGCCACGGTCCAGCCGAATGTCACCGCCAACCACCGGCGGCGGAACATCTCGGACAGGCCGGCACCAATGGCCCCGAATACAGCAAACTCCAAGACGACGACCCCGGCGGCCGTACCGGCCATGTCCGCGGATACACCAGCGATCCCCGCCAGCACAGACAGCAGGAGCAGCGCGAGTGCCGCGACGAGGGGCCCGCGGGCGGCGACGGCAAAGAAGGCAGCCAACGGGCCAGGAACCGGGGAAATTGGGCCCCCGCCCCGGTGCCCGGGAAAATGGCGGACGCGGGCAACGGCCCAATGCAATGCCAGAAACGACGAGGTTGCCGGGATCAACGCCGCGGCCAGCAGATAAGCCCCGAACAGTTGATCTGCCTGTTGTGCCTGGGGCGCCACGGCTACAACCAGAATCCAGGCCGCGAGTGACGTGACCAGGGGCACTGCTGCCGAAACCAGCCAGAACCGGACCGTCCGCACGGACCTTAGCCAATCTGAAAATGCCAGGCTGAGCGCCACCCGCGCGGGGCCGGCCGGCTGAGGCTCCCAGCCGGCGTCGTCCGCCGCCTCCCGCGTTCCGGCGTTCCAGCCGGGACCGATGGGCTCGTAAACAGGTTCTTCTCCAGGCCGGTCCGTGTCCTGCCGGTCGTCTTTAGCCACAGTTCGAAGCCCCGCATCCTGGACAGGCCCAGCCCCGGCGGTCACCGGCGGATCCGCCGGCTCATCCCATCCTGATCCACCGGGAAGGGCCTGTCCAGAGGAGTAATCAGGCGATGCGGGTTCCGCGCGCCAGCCTGTGGGCCGGTGTACGAAGCGAACGCCAGCCCAGCCACATGAGCAGGCCGGCCAGCACCAACTGCAGGCCCAGTCCCAGCGGCCACAGCGGCGTTGTCTGGGCCAGATAGCGCGGCTTCGCCTCGCCGTTGGCGCACGGGTAGGTGCCCTCCGGGCCGGCCATGGCGTACCGCGCACCCTGGCTGACGTTCTCAATCGCCCCGACCGAGCTAAAGCCCTGCTGGCCCGTCCGCTCCGGATAAGGAATGGCGTCGGCCACCACGACGTACGGGTTCATGGCCAGGAACCAGGCCACCCGCTCGGTACGCGCGACCGGCTGCTCCCGAAGCGGCCCGGAGCAGGTGTATTCCGGTTCCACTGGCCCGTTGCTGAGCGGCTGGTATTGGCGGTATTGCGGCTGGTTGGCCATGATGGTTCCCTGGGTGAGGCCGGTGCCCAGGCCGAACGCGATAAGCGTGCCGATCACCAGTCCCGCCACCGCCAGGTATGTCACCACGATGGAGAACAAGGGCCGTCCTGCCAGCGCCGAAATCCCCACGCCCACCGCGCACACTACGCCGACTTCAACAGCCAGCATCAGCAATGCCACGATGACGTGCCCGGGCGTCATGCCGCCAAGCGCCACACCGATCACCAGGAACGGTGTGCTGGCTACGAGGAAGGCCAGCGCCGCGAACCACGCGGCGAAGAACTTGCCCCAAAGTATCTGGCCGGGCCGCAGCAGGGTGACCTGCAGGATGGCCAGCGTACCTCCCGCGCGGTCGCCATTAACGGCGTTCGCGGACAGCGCCGGTGCGACCAGCAGCGCGAACAGCAGCACGAACGCCAGCACCACTTCAAAGATCATGGACCCCGGGCCGGTCTGCGCCGGCGTGAAATCCGAGTAGGCACGCTGCGCAGCCTGGGTGGCGTTCCAGCTGGCCCAGGTCAGCCAGGTCACCAGGCCGGTCAGGACGAACCAAATGGCCAACATGATGTACCAGCCGCGGGACCGGAGGCGCTGCTTCAGTTCCAGGACCACCACGTCCTTGATCCCGGCGGCGTAGCCGGCCGCGCGGCCGGACCCGGCGCCGGGCTGTTGTGTCTCAGTCACCTGGCTCATCGCCGCTCCCCCTCAAGGTTCATGTAGGTCTCCTCCAAGGCACCCGAGGCGGGCGCGAAGGAGCTGACCGGGACGCCGGCGAGCACGAGGTCCCGCAGGAGCCGCGCGGCGTCGTCGTCGTCGGACAGCATCAGGCTCACCGCCGGCCGGCGGCCGTCCTCCTGCCGGAAGGCCAGTCCCAACTCCGTGAGTTTCGCGGCCAGGGCCCCGCCATCAGTGGCTGAGATGGCGTACCGCCGCCCGGCGGCGACGGCCTCTTCGGTGGTCTGCTGCCTGACCGTGCGGCCCTTATTAACGAAGACGGCGCCGTCGGCAATTTCATCCAGCTCGCTCAGCACATGCGAGGAGACCACCACGGCCTTTCCCTCCCGCGCCAGCTGCCGCAGCATGGTCCGCAGTTCAACGCGGGACCCCGGATCGAGGCCGGACGCCGGCTCATCGAGGAGGAGTACCGACGGATCGTGGATCAGGGCGCGCGCCAGGCTGAGCCGCTGCTGCTGCCCGCGTGAGAGCACGCGGGCAGGCTGGTCGGCGAGCTCAGCCAACCGGACACGGTCCAGCATCTCCGCAACCCGCTGGCCAATCCCGGCGGCGGGGAGGCGGTAGAAGCGGGCCATCTGGGCCAGGATCTCGCGCGCCGTCAGGGATTCCCACACGCCCAGCGTGTCAGGCATCCAGCCGATCCTGCTGCGCACCGCGGCGCGATCATGCTGCGGATCGAGGCCGCCTACACTGACGGTGCCGGAGTCCGGCGCCAGCAGGGATGCCAACATCAGCAACAGTGTTGTTTTGCCGGCCCCATTGGGCCCGATGAGTGCGGTCACTTTGCCCGCCGGGGCATGGAAGTCCATATGTTCGACGGCGCGCACCTGTCCGAATTTCCGGCTGACAGCAGTAGCCGTGATGCCACCCGCGGGCGCTTCTTCCGGCAGCTGGCCTCCGGTCGGATCCTCTTTTATTGCCATGTCCTGCGCACCTGTCCCCCAAGTCTCTGCATGCATACTGACTATCTGAGCGTACGCCCGCTGTGTTGCGTCCAGTGTCCACCCCAAGGCGGAGATTCGGTCACAATTCAACGCCGGGCGGCAGCGGAGATAAACTGGGCTCAACAAGTCACGCCGTCGCGCCGTAAGGCCGCCTGGCCGCCAGAACTCCGATTGATTCAGTGAAGGTACGCGCATGAGTACGCCCACTACCGAAGTGCACACCGCAGCCCAGCAGCAGGAGGGGCCCGACGGCGGTGCCGTCACCAAGCAGCTGATCGTCCAAAAGTTCGGCGGCTCCTCCGTTGCGGATGCCGAGGGCATCAAGCGCGTGGCCCGGCGCGTGGTGGATGCACAGCTGGCCGGAAATGAGGTGGTTGTGGTGGTGTCCGCCATGGGCGACACCACGGACGAACTGCTGGACCTCGCCGGCCAGGTCACGGATTCCGCCCCCGCCCGCGAAATGGACATGCTCCTGTCCGCCGGCGAGCGTATCTCCATGGCGCTGCTGGCGATGGCCATCAACAAGTTTGGCGCGTCCGCCCAGTCCTTCACCGGGTCGCAGGCCGGCATGATCACCGACGGCATCCACGGCAAGGCCCGGATCATCGACGTCGACCCCCACCGCATCCGTACGTCGCTGGACAAGGGACACATCGCCATCGTGGCCGGCTTCCAGGGCATGAGCCGGACCACCAACGAGATCACCACCCTGGGCCGCGGCGGCTCGGACACCACCGCCGTAGCCCTGGCCGCGGCGCTCGAAGCCGACGTCTGCGAGATCTACACCGACGTGGACGGCATCTACACCGCGGACCCCCGCGTGGTGCCTGCCGCCCGGAAGATCGACACCATCTCCAGCGAGGAAATGCTCGAACTGGCCGCCTCCGGCGCCAAGATCCTGCACCTGCGCTGCGTCGAGTACGCCCGGAGGTTCGGTGTGCCCCTGCACGTCAGGTCCTCATTCAGCCAGCACGAAGGCACCTGGGTCATCCCCAGCGCCGAAGACAAGATCACCACTCAAGAGGGAGTTGCCTTGGAGCAGCCAATCATCTCCGGCGTTGCACACGACCGTTCCGAAGCCAAGGTCACCGTGGTGGGCGTTCCGGACATCCCCGGCAAAGCCGCCGCGATCTTCCAGGTCATTGCCGATGCCCACTCCAACATCGACATGATCGTCCAGAACGTCTCAACGCACGGCACCGGCCGGACCGATATCTCCTTCACGCTGCCCATCGTCGAAGGCGCCGACGCCCTTGCCGCACTCAAAGCTGCGCAGCCGGAAATCGGCTTCGAAAACATCGAATACAACGAGCAGATCGGCAAGCTGTCCCTGATCGGCGCCGGCATGCGCTCACACCCGGGCGTTTCCGCGACGTTCTTCAAGGCGCTGTCCGCGGCCGGCATCAACATCAACATGATCTCCACGTCCGAGATCCGCATCTCCGTGGTTACCCACGCGGACCTGCTGGACGATGCCGTTCGTGCCATCCACAAGGCATTCGACCTCGACAGCGAGGACGAAGCGACGGTTTACGGCGGCACGGGGCGCTAAAGGCGCCAAGCGCGAAAACCACAGGGGCCGCCCCGCACACTACGTGCGGGGCGGCCCCTGTTGTTAAGATCGCATCTCACTTATTCATGTCTTCACGCCGGACGGCGTAGTGGTGGCCTTCCGAATCGGTTTCCACTTCGAAGTGGGAAAGCTCCTCATCGGAGGCCTGCTCGAACGCATCATGCTTGTGAACTACCGGCGCGTCCGTGTCCAGGCTGGTCGCCGGCCCAAAGACAAAGCGGAGCCGGTCAGTCACGTTCATGAAGCGGCTGAGGGCATGTGCCATATTCTCCACCCCCTTCCACGTTCCTGGCGAAAGTGCACTGTCCCCTACCGGGAGCCAGTGCCCTTATTTTACGCCCGGAGGGACAAAAAGGCCCCGGAACAGGGAGGAGCGAACGCTCAGCGCAGGGACTTGTCGTCCGGATTCCTGGGAACAACGTAGGTGCTCCCGTCAGGACGGTGCAACGTCTCCCACTGCTGGCTTTCCGCTTCACGCTGGGCCAGGAGTTTCCGGTTCTCGTCCGTCATGTCATGCACCAGGGAACTCCGGTTGGCCGGGCCGAAGATAGCCCGGAGCTTGCCGGTTGCCCGCATGAACCGTTGTGATGCGTTGTCCTTGACCACTGAGATGACTCCTTCAAAGAACACTGTTCGTCATTTCAGTGTACGCTAACAATTAGTGCACTAACTATTGGAGGTAGTGATGACCACCGCCATGGCGGCCCCGGCTTCGCCCGAGCAGGACGACCTGCTCCTGGAACACCAGCTCTGCTTCGCCCTCACAGTGGCGTCCAGGAGTGTGGTGGGTGCCTACAAACCGGTGCTGGAGAAGCTGGGCCTGACCCACCCGCAGTACCTGGTCATGCTGTGCCTGTGGGAAGAAAGTCCCCGGACCGTGCGCAACATCAGCGACGCCCTGGCCCAGGAACCCGCCACGATTTCTCCGCTGCTCCGGCGCCTCGAGGCCGCCGGACTGCTGACGCGGCGACGCGTGGATGGAAATGAACGCGCCCTCGCGGTGGAACTTACACCGGCGGGAGCAGAACTCCGGCAGCAGGCGCTGTCGGTCCCCGGCACCATGATGGAACGCCTGGGACTGACCCGGGACCAGGTGGCCCAGCTGCATGCGGCAATGATGGGACTGATCGCCGCCGCCACCGGGGGAACCACCAGCGGAACCACCAGCGGAACCACCGGCGGGGCCGACCGGAGCCCGGCAGCAGAAGACCCGGCAGTAGAATAGGAGCAATTCGAGGAGGCTGGGCGCGTGCGTAAATTGCTGTTCCAGGGGTTGGCCGTTGCACTGTCAGTAGGTTTAATGTCGGCATGTTCTGCCGGAACAGGCGGAAGTGAGCCCACTTCTTCCGCACCTTCCAGCGTCCCCACCGGTACAAGCACGCCATCAGCCACGCTCGCGCCGGATGCGGAAACCTCCGTTCCCGCACCACCGCCGTCGGCCCCGTCAGGCTTACCGTCCGGCCCCGGGGCAGGAAACGCCGAACTGGCCATCACGGTCAAGCCGTCCGAGAATGAAGCGGCCGTCAACTACACCCTGGTTTGCCAGGGCGGCGTTCCGTCCGCAGAAAGCAAGCACCCCTCGGCGGAGACTGCCTGCACTGCGGTCAAGGAGAACCCTGCGATCCTGAGCCCGTCAACCAAAAACACAGACCAGGCCTGCACCGAACAATACGGCGGACCGCAGCAGGCAACAGTCACCGGGATTGTTGACGAGACACCCGTGGATGTCACCTTCGCACGGACCAACGGCTGCGAAATCAGTGCGTGGAACGCGGCCCAGGCCATCCTGGGTTCCAGCGGTGGAGCAGCTTAGCCTCCTGGCGGCCGGGGACTGGCGGGCACGTGAAGCCGCACACGTCCAGCGTGTCCGCCGCTATGCCGACCCGTACCTGGCCCGCCGCTCCGCCGGCCGGAAACACCCGGTTGAGGACTTCCTCTTCACCTACTACACCCAGAAACCGGGCCAGCTTCTGCGCTGGCACCCTGGCGCCGGCGTCGCGCTTACTGGCCAACCTGCTGCCGCCCGCATCGGCTGGAAACACTACAGATCGCTCGACGGCGGCGAGCTCGCCGCCGTCGGACTGCCGGCGGGAACTGCCGCGGTCACCTTTGACCGCGGCAGCTTCCTGGCCGACCGTCATGAAGCCGTGGCTTTCGCCGAGATCATTCTCCGCGGAACGGCCGCCCGTCCAGCCCAGTTCGGCTGCTTCGGGCTGCACGAGTGGGCCATGGTCTACCGCCAGGACAAGTTCGACCTGCGCCACGAGTATCTTCAACTGCGGCTAGGACCGGACGGCACGGACAAAGTGGTGGAGGAGAACCGGATCCGCTGTTCCCACTTTGACGCGTTCCGCTTTTACACGCCTGACGCCATCCCGCGCAACGAGCTTGTCCCCAGCCGGGAGAACCAGCGGGACATGGAACAGCCTGGCTGCCTCCACGCCAACATGGACCTCTACAAATGGGCCTACAAGCTGCTGCCCGCGCTGCCCAGCGAACTGGTGATGGACTGCTTTGAGCTGTCCTGGCGGATCAGGGCCATGGACATGCAGGCCTCCCCCTACGACCTTGCGGACTGGGGCTATCCCGCCATCCGGATCGAAACCCCGGACGGCAAGGCCGCGTACGTTGAGCACCAGCGGGCCTTCGCGGCAGAGGCTGCGGCGCTCCGGAAGCGCCTTGCACTGGAACTGGCACCGCTCACCAGCCCGGAACGGCCATGAACCGGATCGACCTGGCTGTCACGCTCCGGGAGGACGCAGATGCCCCCGAGCACAAGTTCCAGCTGATTGCCAGGGACGGGCAGGTAGCGGCCGGCTGCACCCTGCCTGATCCTGGGGGCGCCCTGGCAGCCATTAAACGCTTCGGGGAGGACATCTTCTTTCCCAAGCCGGGTCCCCCAAAGTTGTGCACGCAGCAGTACGGCGGGCCTCAGGTGGCCGTGGTGACCGGATCCATCGACGGCCGGCCCGTCAACTCGACCTTCACGCGGACCGACGGCTGCGAAATTGCCCGCTGGCGTGCCATGGCGCCGTTGCTCGGGGGAACGCCCGGTTCCCGCGGCGAGGCCTAGTCCTGCGCCAGGAGCCCTGCCCGTTCAGTGCCCGGCACAGCACGATGCCGCCGGCTCCAGCGGGAACCGGCGGCGTCGTGGCCTATTTTTGGTGGACTAGAGATCCATGTTGCGGTTGCCCGAGAACGCCGGGACCTCCTGCTTCTTCTTTTCCTTCTTGACCTTGTCCTTCTTGTCCTTTTTATCCGCGGCGGCGGGATCATCGGATGATTCGTCATCCGGGACCACCACGGTGCCACCAGGTGTGACCGCTACCGAGACGAAGGTGGGCACGCTCGAGCCGGCGAACGTCACCCGGCCAATGTAGGAGCCCTCAGCCAGGTCTTTCCACTGGAGCGTCACGGTCCCGGACTGGCCGTTCCCGAGCCGCAGCGGGTTGGGAGTCACTGTTGCGTTCCTGACGTTGGCTCCCAGCACGGCGGCATCCACCGAGGCCTTGGTGGGCTGTCCGTCCGGACTGGCATAGAGGTTCACGAAGATCGTGTACACCCCGGCGGCCGGATTGGGCACTGAGATGGATTCGCTGGCCGAGGCCGTCTGGGCCAGCAGTACCTGTCCCGCCGGGTTGAAGACCACCATGTCGAAGTCGGCCGATTCATCCGAGGAGTAGACGGAGAACTTTGCCAGCGGCGATCCTGCCGGAACGGTGACTTCCTTGGCGAAGTTGGACGCGTCCGTTTCCAGAGCCAGCGGTCCCGGAAGCAGCTCGATGGCCGAGGAGTCAGCCTTGGAGAGACCATCCAGCGTCATCTTCACGGGTGAGTTGGTGCCGGAAACCACCGGTATGGCGCCCTGCCCCGTTCCGCCTGCTGAGGTGAAGGCCAGGTTCGCAGGGGCCACCACCGACTGCGGGCGTACGGCAACGGGTGACGCGACGTTCTTGCCGGCACCCTGCCAGGCCAGGCTGCCCATGGCGAACTGCCCCAGGGCTGCACCGGTGTTTTCGAACTTCACCTTAAAGGTGCGCTTCTCACCGGCAGCGCTGAAGCTAAGGATCGACGGCGTCACGGTTACCTTAATGCCCGGAACGTCGGCCTTGGCCCGGTAGACACCCGGCGTCAGGGCAGTGACCGTGCGGGTGACTTCCGTTTTGCCGGTCAGGGCACCCAGGGCGAACGAGGCGAGGTTCATGTCGCGGGGCGCGGTGCTGCCGAGGTCGGGGATGCCCAGGTCCAGTCCCGTGCCCTGGATAAACTTCAAGTAGTCATCCTCGGTGTTGTCGTAGACCAGGCCGGGATCCAGGATCCTGGCCACATCCACCTGGCCGGCGCCCGTTGCAAACACGTCCCCGTTGCGGGTGCCGTCGGCCTTCCTGACCTCACCGGCGGTGGTCATCATGGCCGATTTGACCGTCGCCGGGGACCATGCGGGGTTCTTGGCAAGTACCAGCGCGCCAAATCCCGCGACATGGGGCGCTGCCATGGACGTTCCGGACATCATGCCGAACTGGTCGCCGCCTGAGCCGATCGGTGAGACACCTGCCAGCACCGCAACACCGGGGGCAGCGACGTCGGGCTTGAGCAGGTCCGAGGCGGTGGCAATCAGCGGGCCGCGGGAGGAGAACCCTGCGATCTGTGGCTGCGGCGGGCCCGGCAGGCCGGTGGTGTCCTTGTTCACCAAGGCCACCCTGACGGCGGGGTTGGCGGTGATCTTGTCCTTGATCTGCTGGGTCGCCGGCGGGTTCACATGCACCGTCGGCACGGAGTGGCGGTCCAAGTCCTCCGAGGACGTGGCGAGGTTGACCAGGATCATGCCGACGCCACCGGCCCGCTTCACCTCCGCGCTCTTGGCCACGCGGTCAACAACTCCGCGGTCGCAGACCACGATCTTGCCTGCCACCTTGGCAGGGTCAAGCGCGTTTGGGGCACAGAGCTCAGGGCTGGACGCGCCGACGGCGGCGGCACCCGCCGCGAGCACCACGTTAGTTGCGGGAACAGGAGCGGCCATGATGCTGGCACCGCGGAACTTGCTGCCGTCCTCGAATTCGACCGTACCCTGCAGCTCCGTGGAGAAGGAGCTCGCGGCCACGGTGGTCAGCCAGGGTGCGCTGTGGTTGACGGTGCTGGCGGCGGGCCCGGAGTTTCCGGCGGATGCCGCAACGAAGACCCCGGCTGAGGCCGCAGACAGGAACGCCAGTGAAACGGGGTCCGTAGTGGTGGAAGTGCTGCCGGAGATGGAGTAGTTCAGGACGTCCACGCCATCGAGGATGGCCTGGTTGATTGCGGCCACGGAGGCCGAGCTGTAGCAGCCGCCGGTGTTCGGGTTGTCATCCTCCCAGCAGACCTTATAGACGGAGATCTTTGCTGCCGGCGCCACTCCACTGGTGATGCCCATGTCGGTGGCACCCAGGTTGGCGTGGACGTTGGCGTTGCCTGCCGCCGTACTGGCCGTGTGTGTTCCGTGGCTGCCGACATCGACAGGCGAAATCAGCTCTTCAGGTGCGCGGTTTCCGGGCGCGACGTAGTGCAGGAAGTCATCGGCAAAGTACCGTGCGCTCAGGACCTTGGAGTTGCAGCCCGTGCCGTCAAAAGCCGCCCCGGAGCCCTGGCCCTTCTGGCACTCGCCGATGAATGTGTCGCCGTCGGACTTAAGCATGGCGATCTGGCCGTCAGCGGTGCGGTAGGGAACGCCCACCTCCGGCTCGCCGGTGAGCGGCTGGACGTCATCGCCTGCCAGGAACGGGTTGGACGGCGTGTAGCCGGAGTCGATGACGCCCACCACAACACCCCTGCCGGCATTCTCTTGGCCGCCGAAGGTCGTATTCCAAAGGCCGTTGGCGCCGCTGAGTTTGAGGAAGTCAGTGGTGGAGTAGTCCGGAGCGTTCTCGGTGTCCGGAGAAACCATCAGGACGCCAGGGTCCTTGGCGAGCTTCACGGCCTGCCCGGTGGTGAGATCCGCCGAGAATCCGTTGATGGCTGCCGTGTACTTTCGCTTGATCCGGATGCTTTCCGAGGCGGCCAGCGAGTCCTGCTTGGCCTCAAGATGGGCCTGGTAACGCTGGACTTCCGGACGCTCAGCGTCAAGCTTGCGTCCGCCTTGCGGTTTCGTGGCCGCGAGGCCGGGGGTCCCGCCGTCGTATGTGGCAGCCGGTTTCCCTGCAAGGACCACAATGTAGCGGCCCGCGGGGTAATCGCTGGGGTTGAAGGTCTGTGGAGTTACTACGGTGTTTGGTTCGGCGGGCGCCGCGGTAGCGGGGCTCAACGCCATCGAAGAGAGGAGAAGCGGCAAACCCACGGCTAACGCCGTCGCTTTCCGGAACCCCCCGCCCCGGGTGGGGCGCTTTCCAGTTGATTTCACGAGCGACTACACCTTTCACGAGGCACGGGCCAGCACGTATCCGGCCCGAGGCAGCTGGAAGACGACAACCGTTATTACAGATCTTGTAACCCGGGGAGTCCAGCCGATTCAAACAGTACAGACTGATAGATGAATATGACATAAGACGCCAATCATTTTTCTAAAACTGTCAATTCGCTTGTCATGCCAGCGGCCCGACGGAGACCGCCGGGCCGCTGCATCAGTGTCATTTAGTGACTGTCAGCCTCTCCCACCCTTGGGGGTGACCTGAAGCCGGTCGAAGGAGACTTGCCGGCCGTCTTTGTCCATGACCACTACGTCGTCGCGGCCGTTCTGCACATCGGACGGGAGGATGAACTCCACCGTGTTTGCTGTGGTGGGGAAGACCCATCCCACCCGATAGCCCAGCTTGTTGAGATACACGTAGTACCACCGGCCGTACTCCAGCCCGTTCAGGGTTACCTTCTGGCCATTTCGGTATTTGTCCGCAGTGCCCAGGTCAAAGGGAGCCGTTTGGCCTTCAAAGTCCTGGACTGCCAGAGCGGGCTCGCTCTCCGGCTGGGCCGGCTGGACTGTCAGCTCCAGCTGACCGCCAATCACTGAAGTGCTGACTACCTTGGATCCGTTGGCTGCCGTTGCCTCGAACGAGACCGCTCCCAGGCTCCCCGCAGCGACGTCAGCCGCTGTCAGTAAATGAACGCGGGCGGCCATCGCGGTGCCGCCAACGGCCAGCGCTGATTCCGTGATTCCGCCGTCCGATGCGTCCAGCCCGGTCAGCGCCACGTTGCCTGCGTTGCCCACGGTGTAGGTGTACGTCACGGGATCACCCACGCTGGCGAACCGGTCGCCGTCGGCGTCTTCCCATTCCGCAGCAACCGTGGCCTCCAGCTTCGGTTCGCGGACTGCGAGATCCACTTCGCCTCCGTCCACCTGGTAGCCCTTGGTGCTCTGGCCTGCCGCGCTGACTTCCCAAGTGGTGGTCGGGACAAAAAAGCCCTGCTCAGCTTCTTCGGCGGTCACCGTGTGGCGCGGCGTAGTGCACTGATAGCCCTGGCCAGCTGGGAGTGTGAGGTAGCGGCAGTTGCCGGGGCCTTCCGGGACGAACGGGCTGAAGTTACCGGCGGTCGGAACTACCTTTTCCACGAGCGGGCTCGTGTTGCTGACGCTGAAGGTGTACGGGACGAGCTCACCTGCCGCGTACGGCTGCGTGGCCAGGTTACGCCCCACGTCGGCACGCCTTCCGCTGATGTCGGCGCCAACGAGCCCATCGCGCAAGGCCACCGCAGCGCCGGTGAAAGCAACCGTTTTGGTGAGCGACGGCGTCGCGCTGGACGTGATGCTGAAGCTTGCCTCGGGCACAAAATAGCCGCGCTCGACGTCCCCCGCCGTCATGACGTGCTTGGCGGTAGTGCAGTTGTAGCCGGCACCGGCGGCCAGGTTGTTGAACCGGCAGTTCGGCGCCGACGGCGGGAGGAAGCCGGAATCGAAGGTCCCGGAAACCGGCACTGCGTTGGCCGTGACGTTCGCCGTGCTCTTCACATTGAATGAGTAGCCCAGGACTTCACCGACGCGGTACGGGTTGGTGATTACATCCCGTACGGGCGCACTCCCCGTGATCGCCAGCCCGACCTGCGGGGCCACCGGCACAGTAGCGGTGAAGGTAAACTGCGAAACCCGGCCATCCGCCGTCGTGAACGCGGCATTGAGGCTTTGCGGG
The DNA here is from genome assembly GCF_001663775.1 of Arthrobacter sp. B6. Lineage (GTDB taxonomy): Bacteria > Actinomycetota > Actinomycetes > Actinomycetales > Micrococcaceae > Arthrobacter. The sequence goes on from NZ_KV467168.1 coordinate 1,791,736, forward strand.
CCGCTGGCATTCGCGGGCGCGGTCAACGCTACGTTGACCGTCGCCGAGGCACCGGGGTCAAGGTCGGGAACAGGCACCGTGGCGGCGGACCAGCCGCCCGGGGCATAGACAGTGGCGTTTGAGCCTGAAAGCGTGGTCGCTTCCTGGTTGGTGACAGTCACCGCGACTTGCTTCGTGGCGCCGGGTGCCGTGGTGACGGCGGGGACGGACAGCGGGGCGCAGACGTAGTTCAGCCAGGCGTCGTCGAACGTCGCGAAGGGCATGTTGTCCGCGTAGTTGCCCTCGTAGAGCACCCCGAATTTGCCGTCTTCCAGGCGGGTCACGGTGGAGTAGGCGGAGAAGCCGGAGCGGATGGTGCGTACGCCCGGCCACGTGGCGCCGTCGTCGCAGGAGACCCGGGCGGAGACGTTTTCGCGGCCGGTCTTGGAGTTTGCGTTGGTGAAGATGAGCTTCCTGGCTTCGGCTGAACCCTGCGCCGCATTGGGGAACATCCTGGCAATGGCGCCGTTGTTGGCAGGGTCGGGCAGTTCGGTGTCCTGCGTGACCGGGCCATAGGTAGCCCCGCCGTCCGAGGAGATCGCCACCTTGCGGTAGCCCTGGTTGGCGTTGTCGCGGGAGTTCAGGAGGACACGGCCGTCGGAGAGCTCAACGGTTTTGTTCTCGTCCATCCGGTCACCGACATTGGCACCCTTTTGCCAGGTGGCGCCGTGGTCATCGGAGTAGACGCTGTAGGCCTGGAGCTTGTTGCTGCCATCGGCCTGGCGCACGTCACCCGCATATTGCTGGATCAGGCGTCCTGCGTGGGGACCGTACCGGAGCTGGATACCTTCGCCGGAGGACGCGAAGTTGGAGCGTACGTCACCGGCAGCCGGGTTGGTCTTGCTCGTGCCGGGCTTGGTGACGTTCGTGATGAGCCGTGGCTGGCTCCAGGTGAGGCCGCCGTCCGTGGACTCGATGACAGCCGAGGAGATCACGGTGCGGTCAGCGTCGTCGTTGCCGAACTGGCTGCCGCCAAAGCCTTGGTCCTTGGAGTACACAAAGAACGCGAAGACCTTGCCGGCTTCGGCGTCGTGGATGTAGGACGGGTCGCTGTAACCGTACTTCGGGCCCGCCGCGTCGCCCGGGTGGCCGGCAGCGATGACCTGCACAGGTCCCCAGGTCTGTCCACCATCGGTGCTGCGCCGCTGCACGATCGAGTTGGGGTTCGGCGCGTCGGCCGCACTGCCCGGGCGGCCGTCCCACGCCGCCAGCACAACCCCGTTCCCGAGGTAGGTCAGGGCCGGGATCCGGTAGAAGAAGTTGCTGGCCGTTCGGTCGGCGGCGAGGTTTACCTCCGCGAAGGAGCCGGGAGCCGCCGTCGGGCTGTTCGAAGGGATGGGGGCCGCCTGGGCGGCCATCCCGGGGCTTGACAGCAAGGTGAGGGCAACGATGCCCGCGCCTGCTGTCCGTCTTATGGATCGATGCCTGGTGCGTTTGTTCATGAGTCGCAAATTGACTGTCCTTTTCACTGCGCCGCGTAAACGGCGATGCGGGAATGGTCGGCTGCGGCAGGAAGCAACCTCCAATAGGTTCCACCTGCCACATACGACGTCCTACCACCGTAGGGTGTGGAAGGTGCTAAGGGAAGGGTCTTGTGCAGGAGAAGTTCCGGGGCACAGAAAAGGCGGCCCCAAGAGGAGCCGCCCGCGGGCGATGCCAGATCGTGTACCGCCTACTGCCGTGGCGTGCGGACTACTTCACTGATCCACTGCCGGGTCTTTTCATCGACTGGACCCGCCACGCGGGATTCCCTGGCTGCCCTGTCGGCCTTGATCTTCTGCAGGACCATGCGGCCCAGCCCCGCAAAAACGGCAACGGCAACCACGGGCAACAGCACGGATTTCGATTTCTCAGCCATTTAGCAATCCTAGTGACGGTGTGCGCGCAGGACCAGAGCCGCCGTCGTTCAGCCGAATACAGAGTGCGGCCCTACGCCCGGTAGAATGGGCTAGCAAGCTCGCGGAGCGCCCGTCCACACCGTTCAAAGACACTGTTCAAAAAACATGTCCACTCAACACAGCGGAACGGCGTGAGACGGCACCACTCCGCTGCGCCCTTACCCAATGCTCACGCACAGGAGTTGCCGGATGCCCCGGATCGTTGTTGACGTCATGCCCAAGCCCGAGATTCTGGACCCGCAGGGGAAGGCCATCGTGGGTGCACTCCCCCGTTTGGGCTTCACCGGCTTTAGCTCTGTCCGGCAGGGCAAGCGATTTGAACTGACCGTCGACGGCGAGGTGACGGACGCGATCCTCGCCCAGGCACGCGAAGCAGCCGAGACCCTGCTGTCCAACCCTGTGATCGAAGACGTCGTCAACGTCGAGGTCGTCGAGGCCTGAGATGACTGAACTTCCCCTGATCGGCGAGGCAGCCGCCGCCGACGCTCCTGGTGCCCGCAGCCTCGCGGGTGCCAAGATCGGCGTCGTCACTTTCCCCGGCACCCTCGATGACCGCGACGCCGCCCGCGCCGTCCGGCTTGCCGGCGGCACCGCAGTGCCCCTGTGGCACGCCGACACCGCCCTGGGCGACGTGGACGCCGTCGTAATTCCCGGCGGATTCTCCTACGGCGACTACCTCCGTGCCGGCGCCATTGCCCGCTTCGCACCGCTGATGTCCAGGATCATCGACGCCGCGAACTCGGATGCCAGACTTCCCGTTCTGGGCATCTGCAACGGCTTCCAGATCCTGACCGAGTCGCACCTGCTGCCCGGGTCAATGATCAAGAACGACCACCTGAAGTTCATGTGCCGCGACCAGGTCCTGCGGGTCGAGAACAGCAACACCGCCTGGACCCTGGACTACGAGGCCGGCCAGGAAATCACTGTGCCGCTGAAGAACCAGGACGGTCAGTACATTGCTGACGAGAAGGTCCTGGACGCGCTCGAAGCCGAGGGCCGCGTGGTGTTCCGCTACGTGGGCTTCAACCCGAACGGCTCGCGCCGCGACATCGCCGGCATCTCCAACGCCGCCGGCAACGTGGTGGGACTCATGCCGCACCCGGAGCACGCAGTGGAAGTTGGCTTCGGCCCCGAGTCCCTGGACGGCATCGGCGGGTCCGATACCGACGGCCTGGGCTTCTTCACCTCGGTATTGAACAAGATTGTGGGAGGCAGCAAGTGACCACGGAAACCACCAAGAAGTTCAACATCGACACCGTCGAAAACGCGGCCAAGACTCCGGACACCGAACTCCCCTGGGCCGAGCTGGGCCTGAAGCAGAACGAGTTCGACGAGGTAGTCAAGGTCCTGGGCCGCCGCCCTACCGGCGCCGAACTGGCCATGTACTCGGTCATGTGGAGTGAGCACTGCTCCTACAAATCCTCGAAGAACCACCTGCGCCAGTTCGGCGACAAGGTGACCGAGGAGATGAAGAAGGACATGCTGGTGGGCATCGGCGAAAACGCCGGTGTCACCAACCTTGGCGACGGCTGGGCCGTAACGTTCAAGATCGAATCCCACAACTCACCGTCCTTCGTGGAGCCCTACCAGGGTGCCGCCACCGGCATCGGCGGCATTGTCCGCGACATCATCTCCATGGGCGCCCGCCCGGTAGCCGTGATGGACCCTCTGCGCTTCGGCGCCATCGACCACCCGGACACCGCCCGTGTGATGCACGGAGCCGTTGCCGGCATCGGCGGCTACGGAAACTCCCTGGGCCTGCCCAACATCGGTGGCGAAATGGTGTTCGACTCCGTGTACCAGGGCAACCCGCTGGTCAACGCACTGGCCGTGGGCGTCATGCGCCACGAGGACATCCGCCTGGCCAACGCCTCCGGCAAGGGCAACAAGGTGGTGCTGTTCGGTGCCCGCACCGGCGGCGACGGCATCGGCGGCGCCTCAGTACTGGCCTCCGAGTCCTTCGACGACACGAAGCCCTCCAAGCGCCCCGCCGTACAGGTGGGCGACCCCTTCGCCGAGAAGGTCCTCATCGAGTGCTGCCTGGAGCTGTTCAAGGGTTCACTCGTTGAAGGAATCCAGGACCTGGGCGCCGCAGGCATCTCCTGCGCCACGTCCGAGCTCGCATCCAACGGCGACGGCGGCATGGAAGTTGAACTGACCTCCGTCCTGCTGCGCGACCCCACCCTGACCCCGGGCGAAATCCTGATGTCGGAGTCGCAGGAACGCATGATGGCCGTGGTCACTCCGGAGAACATCGCCGCCTTCGAGGCTGTCATGGACAAGTGGGCCGTGGAGTACTCCTGGCTCGGCGAAGTGACTGACACCGGCCGCCTGATCATCACCTGGGATGGCGAGGTCATTGTGGACGTGGACCCGCGCACGGTGGCCCACGACGGGCCGGTCTACGACCGCCCGTACGCCCGCCCCGAGTGGCAGGACGCCGTCCAGGCCGACTCCTTCACCGGATCCGTCCAGGACGCCGGCCGCCCCTCCGCCCCCGCGGAACTGGCAGCCGCCGTCACCGAGCTCATTTCCTCGCCCAACATGTGCAGCAAGGACTGGATCACCAACCAGTACGACCGCTACGTCGGCGGCAACACCGCCTTGGCTTTCCCGGACGATGCCGGAGTGGTCCGCGTTGACGAGGAAACCGGCCTGGGCGTCGCCCTGGCCACCGACGCCAACGGCCGCTACACCTACCTCGATCCGTACCACGGCGCTCAGCTCGCCCTGGCCGAGGCGTACCGCAACGTCGCCACCTCCGGCGCCGTGCCCATGGCCGTCAGCGACTGCCTGAACTTCGGCTCCCCCGAGGACCCGGACGTCATGTGGCAGCTCGCCGAAGCCATCCGCGGCCTCTCCGACGCCTGCATGGTGCTGGGGATCCCGGTCACCGGCGGCAACGTGTCGCTGTACAACCAGACGGGCACCACACCCATCCACCCCTCCCCCGTGGTGGCAGTGCTGGGCAAGCTCGACGACGTCGCCCGCCGCACGCCGTCGGGCTGGCGCGAGGATGGCCAGGCCATCTACCTGCTGGGGACGACGGCGGCCGAGCTGGACGGTTCCGAGTGGGCCAACCTGCGGGGCCACCTCGGTGGACAGCCGCCCAAGGTTGACCTTGCCGCGGAGCGCGCGCTGGGTGAAATCCTGATCAATGCGTCCCGCGACGGCATGGTGGACTCCGCGCACGACCTCTCCGAAGGCGGCCTCGCGGCAGCCCTCGTGGAGTCCTCGCTGCGCTACGGCGTCGGTGCCCGGATCGCCCTGCAGGACGTCCTGGACCGGGACGGCGTGGACCTCTTCACGGCGCTGTTCTCCGAGACCCAGGGACGCGCAATTGTGGGCGTGCCCCGCTCCGAGGAAGTCCGGTTCAAGGACATGTGCACGGCCCGCGGCTTCGCCCACGTCCGGATCGGCGTGGTGGACGCGGCCAGCGGCCAGCTGGAGATCAACGGCGTGGACACCCTGTCACTCGACGCCCTCCGCGAAGCCCACGAGGCAACCCTGCCGAAGTACTTCGGCTAATCCCCACCCACCGGGTCCCTCGGTGGATCAATTGCTCCGTAACCGCCCTTTTGAACCCTCAGAACGGCGGTTACGGAGCAATCGACGGTTAACGGCCCGGGCGCCAGCCTGCCTGGACCAGAGCCGCGCGAACCTTGGCGACCGCAGGCTTGGTTTCATTGAGCATGTGCCGCTTGGAAATCCTGACTTCGACCCAACCGACCGCCTCATAGTTCTCGGAACGCGTGATGTCCCGGACGATCTGCCCTTCTTCGCCATGCAGCTCGCCTTCATACTCGATCCCGATCCGGTACTTCCGGTAGGACAGGTCCGGCTCGTGATGGCGCAAGCCGTCGTCGCCGATGATAGGCACGTTCAATTCCGGTTCCGGCAGACCCGCCCTCACTATGGCCAGCCTCAACAGTGTCTCCTGCGGCGAGTCGGATCCCACCCGGATGAGTTTGATGGCTTCCTTGGCCCTGCGCAGCCCGCGCTTTCCCTTATGCCTGTCGATCATTCGCTGAAGATCGGCCAAACTGCAGAGCGGCATGTCCCTGCCCTCAATGCCCGCCCTGGGCACGCGCACACAGCTGTCCCCCATAGCCACAAGCTCATCCACCGTGAGCGTTTCCGCCATGTCCAGCCAAGTCCGCTCAGGAGTGGTGACGGGAATTCCGTCAACTGTGGTGACCTCGTCGCTATAAAGCTTCATCCGATGCACAATGACATGCGCCCGGTTCAGGTGTGCCGAGCCCTCAGGCCTGATGACATGGTACATATCCGGAGTCCCCTTCTGCTGACGTCGCGGCAGCACAAGGAGTTCCGCCGCGGTGAGGTGCGACGCGGCGCATCGCTCGTTGACCTCGATGAAAGGCCGCACCCTGATGCCCAAGGGGAGCTCCGCCGTCGGGCTTTCCGACCGGATCCCCTTGCCAAGGCGATGCAGCGCGCGGTGCCTGAGCCGCTTGCGCGACACTCCTGCATGCGCGGCGTCGGCAACGGTGAACGGACGGTCCTGCAGTTCCTCGGGCAGCGGGCGCGGGGTCTTCATGGATTCATCAGACCAGAACGCCGCCGCGGCGGCAGAAGTTATCCACAATCCCCATCGATTGCTCCGTGGGGGCCCTTTTGGACACGCAAAAGGGCCCCTACGGAGCAACCGATGGGAAATCAGTCTTCGCTGTGGAGCTCCCTCTGCCGTGCGCTGAGCAGCTCAAACTCGGGCCGGGCGGCCACAAAGCGTTCGACGGCGGCAAGCACCTCCACGAGATGCGCACGGTCCGCAGCCACCAGGCCTGCGCCCACCTGCGAGCGCCTGTACTGGTCGTGGTCCCCAACCTCCGCGACGGACACGTCGAACCGACGCTTGAGCTCGGCCAACAGCGGCCTGATGACGGAGCGTTTCTCCTTCAGGCTCTGGACGTCGCCGAGGAGGATATCGAATTCAATCCAGCCGATCCACATGCAGTAATCGTATCCACTGGGTTCTCCCATCCCGTTCCAGCCGGCGGCGGCGAAGTGGCGGCGGTTTTCAGCCCTCTGCCAGTGCAAGCTCACAGGCAAGAATTGCTTCGCGTGCGTCCTGCTCCTCCGCCGCAGTTCCGGTCCGCTCCGCCCACTGTTCGGCCAACTGGAACTCCACCAGCGCCTCGGTGAACCGGCCGGCGGCGTGCAGGGTCCAGCCCAGGTTGTTGTGCAGTGCCACCATCCAGCGCCGGGTGTGCGGATCGTGCGCCGTGGAGGCATATTCGAGGGCGCTCCTGGTCCAAAGCTCGGCATGCGCTGAGTCGGCGATCGCGAGCATGTGCAGCGCATCCACGGCGAGGTACTCCTCACCCAAATGGTCGCCCAGCTCCGCGGCCTGCTCAAACAGCGGCACGGCCATGGCGGCATGGCCACTGGAGTTCAGGACGCGTCCGCGCTCCAACAGGATGCGTACTCCGACGGTTGGCTCTTCCCCGTCCAGTGAGTCCAGTAGCGCACCTGCTTCCTCATAGCGCCCCTGCAGTCCGATAGCCCGCCCCAGCTGCGTGGCTAGTTCTGCCTTTTCGTCGGCGTCGTAGCCCGGATCGGCAAGGGCGTCCCTGAAGCGCTGCTCGGACAGTTCGGGATCCTCAAATTTCCATAGTCGGTCAAGGGTCTCTTGGTCCAGCATGTACCTTCTCCTGATCAGCTTTCACCTGCGGCGAGTTGGCGTGCCCCTTCAATGTATCGGGAAGTGACATGCCTCTGCGCCGCCCTGGCCACCGGGCCGCCGGCCTTGTAGAACCAATTGGCGTGCCTGCTGAACGCCGTGATCTTCAAAAAGACCCGTCCTTGGGCGTCAATCTCCGCCTCGAACGCCTCCTCACCGCGCGCCGGGTGCCCGGGCAACGTGCCGTAGCCAAACCCCGCCGACTGCGGGCCCTCTTTCGCCTCCGGCTGCCGGACCCAGACCACCTCGCAGGGGGCATTGATGCGGAAGGGCCCGACGCCGAACCCGCTCACCACACGTGCCCCGGGGATAACGACGCCGGACTCGGTCCGGACGCGCAGGCCGGACCGGCGCTGCAGCTCCCAGCTGAGGATTCCCTGCGCCACCCTGCGGTAGACGGCATGGCCTTCACCGAGGTACGTCTTTGACACCAGGCAGGGGAACCCCGCGGGTGGCTGGCCAGACTCCGTGGAACCAATGCCAGGGTAGTTGAGTTCCCCGCCGGCCAGCCGTTTTTCAGTCAACGGGCGCACCCTGGGACCCGGAGAGCCGTGCCCAGCCCAGCTGCTCCTGTTGCTTGCGGTTCAGGGACGCCACCACCAGATCGTACGAATCCTCCACCATGTCCCGGACCATGGCGTCCGGGAGGGCGCCGTCCAGGCGCACGCCGTTCCAGTGGGTCTTGTTCATATGCCACGCGCCCGTGATCTCCGGATGGGCGGCGCGCAGTTGCTCGGCCAAGGCGGGCTCGCATTTCAGGCTCACGGACCAGTCGTGCGGGTCCATCGTGGACGCCGCAAACATCTTGGCCTCGTGCCGGGCGCCGCCGGCTACGTGCGCCCGGACTTTGAACACAGAGGTTTCGGGTCCGAACGGAAAGTCCTCGTAGGCACCGGGAAACGACAGGCAGATTTCACGAAGTTCAGCTGGGTCCATCCAGTGAGCCTACAAAGCGGCTGCCGCCGGTGCTAGTCTGCGAGCATGTCACATGATCAGGCGACCATACCTGTTCTGGACCTGAGTACCGCACGCCAGCCCTACGGTCCCTTTAGTCCGGAATTCATTGAAGAGCTGCGGAACGCCACACACAACGTTGGCTTCTTCCAGCTCACCGGCTATGGCGCCTCGCCAGGCCAGGCGGAGGAGCTGCTGCAGCTCATCCAACGCTTCTTCGATCTCCCCCTTGAGGAACGCATGAAGCTGGACAACCGGCTTTCACCGCATTTTCGCGGCTATACCCGGATGGGCACAGAGATCACCCAGGGACGGGCGGACGCCCGGGAGCAGATCGACTATTCGCCGGACCGCGAGCCCATCCCGGATTACCCGGCGGACCAGCCCTATTGGCTGCTTCAGGGCCACAATATGTGGCCCACGGAGGCCTTGCCCGAGCTGGAACCGGCCGCGATGGCCTGGGCCGGGCTGATGTCCGAGGTTGGCATGGAGCTGCTGCGCGCCATTGCCGTTTCCCTCAAGTTGCCGGAGGACCATTTCGACGATCCGTTCGCTGGCAGCCCGGCCTGGATGGGCAAGCTGGTGCATTATGTGGGCGGCGTCGTGGAGGCAGCCGGGGACCAGGGCGTGGGCTCCCACGCTGACTACGGGTTTGTCACCCTCCTCCTGCAGGACGGCGTGGGCGGCCTGGAAGTTTTGCCGCCCGGAGCCGCCGAATGGGCACCGGTGCACCCCATCCCGGGCGCGCTGGTGGTGAACCTTGGCGAAATGCTGGAAGTCGCCACGGAAGGATACCTCGCTGCGACGATCCACCGCGTGCAGGCGCCGCCACCCGGCGTCGACCGCTACTCTGTGCCGTTCTTCTGGTCGCCGCGGCTGGACGCGGTGATTGACCCCGTTCCGCTCCCGCCGGAGCTGAGGGCACAGGCGCGCGGAATCTCGGATGATCCGTCCAACCCGATGCTGGCGTCGTTCGGTATGAACATGCTCAAGGGCAGGATGCGCGCCCACCCGGACGTGACCGAGCGGCACTACCCGGACCTGGTGAAAGGCTGACCCGCCAGGGACCAGGGGTCAGAGGTTGTACTTCCACGCCTGCTGGGCGGGGCAGACGTTCATCACGACATCCAGGCCGGCGGCCTTGGCGCGTTCGGCCGCCGCTTCGTCAATGACCCCCAACTGCAGCCATACCGCCTTGGCGCCCACGGCAATAGCCTGGTCCACCACCGCGCCGACTTTCTGCGAATTCACAAAGCAGTCAACGACGTCGATGGGCTGCTTCTCCGGCGGAATGTCACGCAGGCTGCGGTAGCCGGGCTCGCCATGCACGGAATCGCCGGGCAGGTTCACGGGGATGATCTCCATGCCGAGCCCGTCGCGGATAAACAGCGACGTATCGTAGGCCGCGCGCCACTCGTTGGCGGTCAGGCCCACAATGGCCCACCGCCCTTTGTTTCGCATAAGGCGCTCTATGACTGCAGGATCGTTGGTGTGGACCATGAGCCAAGCCTACGCCGCAGGCACAACAGCTTCGTGCCGAAGAAATGAATGACATGCGTGCCTGCGTGGAATGCATAGGCCATGGTCGTTTTGAGGGCCACAAGTGTACGTTCGCGCCAAGTTTTCTCGCGGGAACGGCTTAGCGGCTCAACTTCTTCAGCCACTTGGTGCCGTCTCCGGGCACGGCGCCTTCGGGCACGGCGCCTTCGGACATATCACTTTCGGGTACCGCGCTTTTTGGCACCGCGCTTTCTGGCACGACGGCGGACAGCAGCTTCTCTGATTTCTCCACCGCCTGCCGGGCAGCTTCCTGGGCGATGTCCGGGTGCGTCCCCGGGCCGGAGGGGACCTTGGACGCCGTAGCGGCTGACTCTGTGGCTGCCCCAGCGGCTCCGGACGCATCCCGGGCGTCAGCCCCGCCGTCGTCCGGTCCTGCCTTTGCCGTCCCCGCGCGGTCTTTCTCCGGCACCGACGGCTGGGCCGGCACTTCCTGACCCGGAGGCTCCTGTTGCGGGCCGCCTTGCCGTACGTTCTGCCTAGCGGGATCCGCGGCGGCTTCCTGCCCCGCCGGCGCCCCTGCCGGCTCCGTTTCCGGCCGGGATTGCGGTTCCGGCTGCGAGAAGAGGCCGGTGGCCGGGGGCAGCCCGGACATGCTCCACGAGGGGGTCCACTCTTCAAGCAGGTGCTGGACTAAGACGCTGGCCTTCCCCGCAGGCCCGTAGGCACTGGCTGCGACCCCTGTCGCCCCAAGCCCCATCCCCGCAACGACGGCCAGGCCAACAATGGCGGGGCGGTGCCGGCGCAGCCTGCGACGCCACGACGGCGGGTCCGGCGGGAAGCCCAGCAGGGCGGCAAGCTCCGGGTTGGGAGCCGGCGCCGGCAGGGACGCGAGACTTCCCAGCGACAAGAGTGCAGCACGCAGTTCGGCGTCCTGCTCCTGGCCGGCGTCGAGCAGTATCTCGTCCACGGTGTCCAACAGGGGGCTGGGTGGGGAAGTCATGGCGCCACATATTCCTTCACTAAGGTTTCCTCGCGGAGTCTGGTCAATGCCCGCCGCTGGAGCTGCTTGACGGCCCCGGGACTCTTCCCCATGACGGACGCAACCTGATCCACTGTCAGGCCACCAATAAGGCGCAGGGTCAGCACTTCCCTCTGCTCATCCAACAGTCCCTGAAGGAGGCCCAGCACTTCCGACGGCGAGACCCTTTCCAAGGCTTCGGCCTCAGCGGATGATTCCTCCCGCAGGTCCAACTCCGCGTGGAAGGGGAGCTTTGCGGGGGTGCGGCTTTGCCGGCGGTGATCGTCCACCATCCGGGCATGGGCCACCGAGAAGATAAAGGTGCGCAGGCCCTGCATGCCGCCGACGACGGACCCAAGCCTGGGAAGGACCGCCAGGAAGACGTCCTGCATAACAGCCTCCGGATCTTCAACACCGCGGGCTGTGAGATAGCCCAGGACCTGTGGCGCGTGAGTTCGGTACACAAGACTGAAGAGCTCCGGATCGCCGGCTCCAGCCCGCAATACATCGTCAGTCAGCGCATCGGTCACGGACGTTGGGCTTTCGGTGGAGGGGACTTTGTTTGCTCAGTCTAGGGCCAGGGCCGCTTACGCGGAAAGCCCTTGCCGAACTAACTTTACCCCTCAGTAACCAAGCCACGGCCACACGCGTGCGCCACCGCACTTCCGCCCGCCGGACCTCCGCAGACGCCGCCAGACGCAAAAGAGCCGGGCTGGAACATGATGGGGGACAGGTTCCAGCCCGGCGCTTCATAGGGGTAATCGCCCGCGGCACTCCAGGGGTTACGCCCTGGCACAAAAAACTTTGGAAGACCGGCGCGGGCCGTCAGGCGGCCCCGGTCAGGCGCGCCGAAGCCACCTGCCGGCGTGGGGCGGTGAAGGAGTGCACCCTGGAGGCGGGAACGCGCTGGTCATCACAGTTCGGCTGGACTTTCGCGGGAGCCGCCGCGGCGGCCGGTTGCGCGGCGCTGGGAGGCTGGCAAAGATCGGTCACCAGCCCGGTCCCGGCGCACTCACGCACGGCGGCAATCGCGGCGGCGACAGCGGACTTGTCCTCAAAGGCTCCGGATACAGCCATCACAGTGCCGTCCGCCGCCTTGAGGCGGAACCTGAACAGTGAATCCGAGTCCAGATAGACTTCAAACTTCCCGGCCATGGCAAATCCTTCCGGTCTGTGGGGTCCTGGCCAGGCAACGTCTTCGCCGCCGCAGGCCCGGACGCATACGGTGCGTCGGGCTCCCACGGGTTTGGTCGAACGATCTCTTGATCAGTTCAACGTGTCATTAGATTCTGTCTGCACCGGCTTTAACCTCACAAGACAAGCCAGGTTAACCCTGTGTAAATTGCTGACAACACCGATCAAAACCAAGCGGCGGGCCACCCAGCCTGGGACCCGCCGCCGTCGACGACTTTGACCTTCTAAGGGGTCGGCGGGCGCGGTCATAGCCCCGCCTGCCTGACACTGGAACGTTAGGAGAATCGGCCCGGACGGAACGTTGCCAACATCGGGTGCTTGTTTCCGGTCAGAATTTCACCGGAGATCAGTTCCCCGGCGATGAGGCCCAGGGTAGCGCCGGAGTGGGTGAAGGCCACGAAACAGCCGGGCACCTGGCCGAGTTCGCCGAAGACCGGTTCGCCGTCGCCGGGGATGGGCTTGTAGCCGATCTTCCAGGAGGCGGGCTTGAGTTCGGGGTTGCCTGCGATCAGCTTGGCTGATTCGTCGGCCAGTTCCTGGACAACGTCATCGGGAATGCTGAAGGAACCGTCCGCGTGTTCGGTGATGCGGTCCTCGTACCAGTCGTGGTCCAGGGCCAAGGTGTTGCCCGGATTGGGACGAACGGCGGCACGCGGCGTGTTCATCACCGCAGTCACCTGGTGCTCAACAGGCTTGGTGATGACCAGCATGGAAACCGGTGAACCGTTGGGGATTTCTACGCCCAGCGGCTTGACCACGGCCGGCGTGGCGGCACCGCAGGCCACGAGCACTGCGTCAGCCTTGTAGGTGTCGCCCGCGACAGTTTCGACGCCGGTGGCACGGCCGCCGTCGACAGTTACGGAGACCTTCCCCGCGTTGAGGACCAGTTGACCTCCCAGGGCATGGAATTCCTCCATCAGGAAGTTCACCAGGTCCGGCAGGCTGACCCATCCCTCGCCCGGGTTGAAGATGGCGTTCTCGGGAACAGCGCTGGCGTCAACGCCCGGCGTCACCGATGCGATTTCTTCAGGGGCCAGCAACTTGGAGTCATAGCCAATGGACTGCTCGTAAGCGTGGCGGGCCTCGGTAACGGCGCGCTGCCCGGCGGCGTTCCACATGAGGCCTCCCCCGAACTGCAGCCACTCCCGGCTGGGATCGGTGGCGAAAAGTGTCCGGTACCGGTCCACGCCGGCGACGCGCAGCTGGTGGTACGGCGTGGACCGTTCACCGGCGGAGTTGAGCCATGACAGTGAGCGGCCTGTAGCCTCGCTGGCCAGGCCCTGCTCGGTCAACAGCGTGACGGAGGCGCCTTCGCGGAGCAGGTGGACAGCGGTGGATACGCCCAGGATGCCGCCTCCGATGACGGCGACGTGCTTGGTAGCGGTGGAGGACATGGTTCTCCCTTTCTTCGTGTTCTTGGATGTCTTGAAAAGCGCGTGGCTTACGCGAAGGCGTGGATGCTTTCGATGATCTTGAGCGTTTCGAGGGACTCGGACGGGTGCACGGGCAGCGGCCCGTCGCCCCGGAGGGAGGCCGCGAGTTCTGAGTAGAACCGCGGGTAGTCACCCTTCTCCGCCGGGACGGGCACCGTGGATTCTTCCACTCCCAGGACCCCCCAAGAATCCTGGGCGTCAAGCCCGTACGCAGGATCCGACGGCGTGAGCCCGGCCGCAAGCGCGGGCTCCTGGCTGTCCAGTCCCCACTTGGTGTAACCGGCTTCCGATCCGAGGACGTGGAAACGCGGACCCACCTGGGCTGCCATGCCGTTCATCCAGAGCCGGGAACGGACCCCGGACTCATGAAGCAGCGAGGCGAAGGCCTCTGTGTCGGCTCCCTCGGGCTGTCCGTGGTTGGCTGTCTCCCCATAGCTCTGCACAACGGGGCCAAAAAGCTGGATGGCCTGGTCGATCAGGTGCGCGCCGAGGTCATGGAGGATGCCGCCGCCTTCGGTCAGGTCTGCGATGTCGCGCCAGTTTCCGAATCCTTCCGGCCTCCACCATTCAAAGCGTGATTCAAAGGTACGGACTTCGCCGAGCGCACCCTCCCTGACAAGCTTCTGGAGGGTCAGGAAATCGGCGTCCCACCGGCGGTTCTGGAAGACCGTCAGCTGCACACGGGCGTCGGACGCCCTGGCCAGAAGCTCCTCACCGTGGCCGGACGTCGTGACGAACGGCTTGTCCACCACAACGTGCAGTCCGTGGGCAATTGCCCTTGCAGCGAGGTCGAAGTGGGTGAGTGGCGGAGTGCCGAGGATGACCAGGTCCAGATCAGCAGCGAGCGCAAACAGGGCCTCGGGGGTGGGGACGATCCGCGTGCCGGGGTAGAGCCGGGCCGCCTCAGCCGCACGCTCCGGGTCCGAAGTCACGATGGCGTCGAGCGAGTAGCCGGGATCGGCCGCAATGAGTGGCGCGTGGAACACCCTCCCCGAAACCCCGAAGCCGACGACGGCGGTCCGGATGGGTGCCGCTGTTACCCCGCCCACTACAGCACTTCCGAAAGGAAGCGCTGCAGCCGTTCGCTGCGCGGGTTGTCGAAGAGCTCGCCAGGCGTTCCGGACTCCACCACTTCGCCTTCATCCATGAAGACCACCTGGTCTGCCACTTTGCGGGCGAAGCCCATCTCGTGGGTGACTACAAGCATGGTCATCCCCCGCTTGCCGAGCCCGGCCATCAGATTCAGCACGCCCTTGACCAGCTCAGGGTCCAGTGCGCTGGTTGCTTCGTCGAAGAGCATCACCTCAGGTTCCATGGCCAGGGCCCGTGCGATGGCGACGCGCTGCTGCTGGCCTCCGGAGAGGTCCCGGGGGCGGTGGTCGGCCCGCTCGGCCAGGCCAACTTCGGCAAGGCTGCGCCGGGCGCGCTCCCTCGCCTCGGCCTTGGACATTCCCTTGACGCTCCACAGGGCCAAGGCCACATTTTCGAGGGCAGTGTGGTCCGGGAAGAGGTTGAAGTGCTGGAACACCATGCCAATGCGGGCGCGCAGGAGGTCCGGCTTTACCTTGAGGGCGCTTTTCCCGGCCAGGAGCACGTCCCCGCTTTTTGGCTCATGCAGCCGGTTGACTCCACGAAGCAGGGTCGACTTCCCGGAGCCCGAAGGCCCAATGATGCACGTTGTGGTGCCCGGGGCTACGGTGAGGCTGACGTTGCGGAGCACTTCGATGTCCCCGTAGGCCATTGTCAGGTTCTTCAATTCCAGGCTGGAGCCCTGGAAGGTGTGGCTCTGGGATGCGGCGGGGTTTGCGGTGTTGCTTGCGAGGCTCATGTGTTGCTCCCGGTGATGAGCGGCGAAGCCGCGTCGAGTTCTTTGACTTCCTTCAGGCCGCTGCTGGGGGCAGCAGGGCGGCGGCGGCCGGTCCTGAACCTGTTGTCGAAGTAGTTGACCAGGTGGGTCAGCGGGACCGTAATCACGAGGTAGAAGATGCCGGCCAGGACCAGCGGAGAGAGGTTTCCGGACAGAACGGCGGCGTCCTGGCCCACGCGGAAGAGCTCACGTTCGCTGACAAGCAGCCCCAGGAAGTAGACGAGGGACGAATCCTTCACGATCGCGATGAACTGGTTTACCAGGGCGGGAAGGACGCGCCGGATGCCCTGCGGAACTACCACCAGGGCCATGGACTTGGCGTAGCTCATGCCCAGTGCGCGGCAGGCCTCGCCCTGTCCCTTGTCCACGCTCTGGATCCCGGCGCGGAAGATTTCGCCGATGTACGCGCTGGCGATCAGGCTCAGCGCAATGATTCCCAAGGGGTAGGGCGACGGGCCAAAGATTGACTGGCTGAAGCGTGCGAAGCCCTGGCCAATCAGCAGGATGGTCAGGATGGCCGGCAGGCCGCGGAAGAGATCCGTGTAGATCCGGGCTGGAATCCGCAGCCACCTGGACGGCGAGATGCCCATGACTGCGACGATCATTCCGAGGACCAAACCGATGATGGTGGCGGCGATGGAGATGATCAGCGTGTTGAGTAGTCCCACTGCGAGGAGTTGGGGCAGGACTTCGGCCATTGCGCCGAAGTCGAAAAACGTGCGGATGATGGTGTTAAGCCAGTCCATGGTTGCTCTCAGACGTAGTTAGCTTGTGAGTCCCGGGCGGACCGTGAACTACGGTCCGCCCGGTGGGTTTCGGCCGGACCGGAAGTCCGGCCAGTCCGGCCAGCGTGTTTGGGCTACTTGCCCGGGGCGGGAGTAGCGGTCTGTTCTGCCTTGGGCAGGTACTGCTCGGGCATCGGGGATCCCGGGAACCACTTCTGGTAAAGGTTCTTCCAGGTGCCGTCCTCCATGGCTTCTGCGAGTCCCTTGTTCAGCGCCTCCTTGAAGGCTGGCTTGTCCTTGGCGATGGCGAACCCGGCAGGGGCATCGAATGAAGGAATGTCAGCGGCGCTGACCAGGCCGTGCTGCTCCTGGTAGGCCTTGGCGGCCTCGTAGTCCAGGAAGTGGGCGTCCACGGTCCCGCTGTTCACGGCGGCGATGGCGGTGTTGTTGTCCGGGAAACGCACCAGGCTGGCCGAGGTGAAGTTCTTCACCGCGTAGGCTTCCTGCAGGGTGCCCTGCACCACGCCAAGCCGCTTGCCGGCCAGGCCATTGGCATCCGTGATGCCGGAGTCCTTGGTGGTGATGACGGTCAGGTAGCCGGCGAGGTAGCCGTCGGAGAAATCAACGGTTTCCTTGCGCTTGTCAGTGATGCCAATAGCGGCCACACCGACGTCGAACTGGCCGTTGGCAACTGCGGCGAGCAGGCCGGAGAAGTCCTGTCCGGTGAAGACCACATTGTCTACCCCGGCGCGGTGGGCCACGTCCTTGAAGAGCTCAACGTCGAAGCCGGTGAAGTTGCCGCTTGCATCGGCGAAGGTGTACGGCTTTGAATCGCCCAGGCTGGCAACCCGGATGGTGCCGGGCTCAATGAGGCCGTAGGGGTTGTCTGCGGTTGAGCTGGCGGCCGGGGTTGATCCGGCGCAGCCCGAGAGTGCGAGGAGGGCCGCAACGGCGGCGGCAACGATCCCTCCGCGGCGGAAGTTCAGTCCTTTAGTCACAGCATTTGTCCAATCAGAAATAGGGCCTGGGGCCTTGGGTGAATCCCTTGCTGAGTCCGGTCTCACCGGCTACGATTGAGACCGGACTCACAGTGGGTTGTAAAAAATGTAACCCAAGCCACACGGGCCGTCAAGCCCCTACCGAAAGGCCTCCATGAGCACCACTGGTTCCAGGCGCCGGGACATCACCGTCGCGGACGTCGCCAAAGCCGCCAACGTCTCCAAGGCCCAGGCCGCCCGCGCGCTCGGCAACTACGGGGCTGTCAGTGATGACGTCCGCGAACGGGTCCTGGCCGCCGCGGAGGAGCTGTCCTATCGCCCCAACGAGCTCGCCCGGAGCATGAACACGGGCAAATCGAACACCATAGGGGTGGTGGTGGGTGATATCGAAAACCCCCACTTCGGCCTGGCTATGAGGGGCATCACCGACGCCGCCAAAAGGAGTGGCTACAACGTCATCCTGATCAACACCGACGAGGAGAGGGCTGCGGAGGTCGAGGCCGTCCGGGTGCTGTTGGACAAGCGCGTGGACGGCCTGATCGTGGCGCCGGCATCGTCGGTGGAAAGCCAGCATTTGCAGCATGTACAGCACTCCGGGCGGCCGCTGGTTCTGCTGGACCGCGCTGCCCACGGCCTGGACGCCGAAACCTTCGCCGTGGACATGGCCGCAATATCCTTCGAGTCCACGAAGTACCTCATTGAGGCAGGGCACCGCCGCATCGCCTTCGTCTCGACCGTCAGGACCGATGGGCCCTACGTGCCCGGAATGCTGTTGGATTCCTCGCAAATCTCGGACCGCCTGGACGGCATCCGCCGTGCCTTCGAAGAAAAGGGCCTTACCCAGCCTGTGGACCTGGTCCGGCTCAACGCAGGCGATGAGGAATCCATCAGGAGGGTCACCCGGGACCTGCTCCAAGGGCCCGACGCGGCCACAGCCATCATCGCCTCGGACGGCCTTATCGCCCTGAGCGTTGTGGAGGCCATCCAGGAATCAGGCCTCTCCATCCCGGGGGATGTTTCGCTCCTGATGTATGACGATTTCCCGTGGACCCGCCTCACCACTCCCCCGCTCACCGTCATTGCCCAGCCTGTTTACGACATGGGGAAAGCGGCGGCAAACGCGTTGATCCGGCAAATTGAGGGCAGGAAACCGGCCGCTGGGGGCCCGGCCCTGACGGCGAGCCTGATCCGACGCGGTTCCGTGGGTTCCCCCAAGGGCGCGAAGGTCTACAGTCCAGCAGGCGGCTGACCATTGCGCAGACAAACGAAACGGCGGGCCACCCGCAAAAGGTGCCCCGCCGCCGTCGTACGTTCCAGGACGTCAGTCGTTGATGAGGTCGTTGACCACGATGGTCTGGTCCCGGTCCGGGCCCACGCCAATGGCCGAGAACCGCGTGCCGGAGAGCTTTTCCAGTGCCAGCACGTAGTTGCGGGCGTTCTCCGGCAGGTCCGCCAGCGTGCGTGCCCCGGTGATGTCTTCGGTCCAGCCTTCGAAGTACTCAAAGATGGGTACGGCGTGGTGGAATTCCGTCTGCGTCATGGGCATCTCGTCGTGGCGGACGCCGTCCACGTCATAAGCCACGCAGACCGGGATCTGCTCGATGCCGGTGAGGACGTCCAGTTTGGTGACGAAGTAGTCAGTGAAGCCGTTGACGCGGGAGGCGTGGCGGGCCAGGACGGCGTCGTACCAGCCACAGCGGCGGGGACGGCCGGTGTTGACGCCGAACTCACCGCCGGTCTTCTGCAGGTACATGCCCATCTCGTCGAAGAGCTCCGTGGGGAACGGGCCGGCGCCGACACGCGTTGTGTACGCCTTGATGATGCCGATGGAGCGGGTGATGCGGGTGGGCCCGATGCCGGAGCCCACGGAGGCACCGCCAGCCGTGGGGTTGGATGACGTAACGAACGGGTAGGTGCCGTGGTCCACGTCCAGGAACGTTGCCTGGCCGCCTTCCATCAGGACCACCTTGCCCTCGTCCAGGGCATTATTCAGGACCAAGGTGCTGTCGATGACCAGCGGACGGAGCCGCTCGGCGAAGGACAGGAAGTACTCTACGATCTCCTCCACCTCAACGTTGCGGCGGTTGTAGATCTTCACCAGGAGGTCGTTCTTCTGGCGCAGGGAGCCTTCCACCTTCTGGCGGAGGATGGATTCGTCAAACACGTCCTGGACGCGGATGCCCAGGCGGGCCACCTTGTCCATGTATGCCGGGCCGATGCCGCGGCCGGTGGTGCCAATGGCGCGGCTGCCGAGGAAACGCTCGGTGACCTTGTCCAGGACTTGGTGGTAGGGGGCCACGAGGTGGGCGTTGGCCGAAACGCGGAGTTTCGACGTGTCGGCGCCGCGCGCCTGCAGCCCGTCGATCTCCTGGAACAGGGCCTCAAGGTTCACCACGCAGCCGTTGCCGATGATCGGGACGGCATTGGGGCTGAGGATGCCGGCAGGAAGGAGCTTGAGCTCATACTTCTCACCGCCTACGACGACGGTGTGCCCGGCGTTGTTGCCGCCGTTCGGCTTGACGACATAGTCCACCCGGCCGCCCAGAAGGTCAGTGGCCTTGCCTTTTCCTTCGTCGCCCCATTGGGCTCCTACGATCACGATTGCTGGCATGGGATCCTCCCCCATTCGTTCGGGCCGGCCGGACCGTCCACCGAAATGGCAGGCCTGGTGCAGCGCCGTTCATGAGAATGCCCCGAATGGACCAGCTTTGCCAGGTCCGCACTGCGGCCTGCAACGCAAGAGTTCCGGGGCTCTTACCACCCAAGTTTAGCCGATGGCGGAGTTCGTCCACTCGCTGGGTTTCGCGGGGTGAAGATGGGCGACACAATTGACACAAGCGTTGGCGGATTGCCCGCGGTCCCCGGACGGAAGTAAGGAAGTTCCAGCCATGCCCCTGAACACCGACCACATCCGCGTGACCCATGCCGGTTCCTTGCCCCGCACGCCGGAGCTGATCGCGGCCAACCAAGCGAAGGAGTCCAAAGGGGTCACGCCCGACTTCCTGAAGCTCCTGGAATCCTCTGTGGTGGACGTTGTCCAGCGGCAGAAGGACCTGGGCATCGACATTCCCAATGACGGCGAATACGGCCACGCCATGGCGCATTCCGTGGACTACGGCGCGTGGTGGAACTACTCCTTCTCACGGCTTGGCGGCCTCGAGCCGACCAACGTGGACCGCTGGACTGACGCCGGAGTTCACCGTTCCTCGCCAGGCAACATTGTGCTCACGTCCTTCCCCGACCGTCGCGACCGGCTGAAGTTCAACGATGCCTACACCGACCCCACCTCCGGCATCCTGGCTCACCGCAAAAGCGTTACCCAGCCCAAGATCGCAGGCCCGCTGACCTACACAGGCCAGGACCTGGTGGCATCGGACGTCGCCAACCTGAAGACGGCGCTTGCGGCCGCAGGCCTCTCAGACGGATTTGTGGCTTCACTGTCGCCCGGTTCCTGCGCCCGCGTCGCCAACGAGTACTACAAGTCGGACGAGGAACTGCTGTACGCCTGCGCGGACGCCATGCGGGAGGAGTACAAAGCGATCATTGACGCCGGCCTGACAGTCCAGCTGGACGACCCGTCGCTTGCCGAAAGCTGGGACCAGATCAACCCCGAGCCGTCGTTGGCTGACTACCTCAAATTCATCCAGCTGCGCGTCGAG
The DNA here is from genome assembly GCF_001663775.1 of Arthrobacter sp. B6. Classification (GTDB taxonomy): domain Bacteria; phylum Actinomycetota; class Actinomycetes; order Actinomycetales; family Micrococcaceae; genus Arthrobacter. The sequence goes on from NZ_KV467168.1 coordinate 1,812,722, forward strand.
GCCACCAACTGGGCCCTGCGCGACCTGCCACAGGAACAGATAAGGCTCCACGTCTGCTGGGGTTCCTGGCATGGCCCGCACACCACAGACATTCCGTTCGCGGACATTGTCGGTTCAGTGTTGCAGGTCAACGCAGGAGGTTACTCCTTCGAAGCCGCCAACGTCCGCCACGAGCACGAATGGCGGGTCTGGGAAGATACCAAACTCCCCGAAGGCAAGGTCATCATCCCCGGCGTCGTGTCACACGCGACCAACGTCGTGGAACACCCGGACCTCGTCGCCGACAGGATTGTGCGTTTCGCCGGCCTGGTGGGCCGAGAAAACGTCATCGCCTCCACCGACTGCGGGCTCGGCGGCCGTGTCCACCCGCAGATCGCCCTGGCGAAACTGGAGGCCTTGGGTGAGGGCGCCCGCCGCGCCACCAGCCATCTTTGGTAGCTGCCTGGCCGGCCAGTACCTTGCCAGCCGTCCTCCAGCAATATTGCCGAAGGACGCACCGGCGTTTCGTTTCGCGGGGCTTGCTAGACTGATAGGGACCGACCAGGAATCGGTCCACACCACATTTCAAACCATCCCGGATCTGCGGCGCGGCCCACTGCGCCCATTTTCCGGATTGGCAGCAGCACCTAGCCCCGCAGGAGACATAGCACTACATGACAGCCCTGGCACCCGAATCTTTCCGTGAGCAGCTTCTGAGCCGCCGTTACGAACCCAACGTTGCCGCCGTCAACGAGCTGTGCGATTCCCTGCAGAGCGTCAAGCCCCACACCGAAGTCCCCTACGTCGATCCGATGCACGATGTGGACGAGTGCCGCATCATCAGCCTCTACTCAAACATCGGCGAATCGGACAAGTCCGGTTTCATCACGGCCGGCGACGACGACGCCGCCACCCGCATGCTGGGCATCCAGTGGAAGCTGGGCCTGCGTCCGGAATTTGTGATGCCCTGGAACGTCCACCCGTGGCACACACCGGGTGAGGTGAACGGGAAGTTCACGCCGGACCAGATCTCCGCCGGACTCAAGCCGCTCCTGAAGTTCCTGGCCCTGGTCCCCCGCGCCTCGGTCATCGTGGCACATGGCACCGAAGCCAACCGCCTGGCCAACCTGCTGCTCAAGACAGAGGTGCCCATGATCTGGCGCCGCGGACTCAAGACGTACAAGGTACGTTCCCTGAGCGGCCGCGCCTTCGCCGGCACGCCCGCGCGGCAGGAACAATACCTTGAGGAAATGCGCGTGGCCTATGCCGACGCCATGGCCCGCACCGGTCTCACGGTTCCCAGCTAGTCCCTCCGTATGGAGTTTTTGTCCAGATAACGCGACCAAAAGGCGCTTTTGGTCGCGTTATCTGGACAAAAACTCCTTGGGACGTACGACGGCGGGCGGTCACCTTCCTCTGAAAGGTGACCGCCCGCCGTCGTACTTTTTGCAGTTAGTCTCTGCCTTCGATGGCAGCCTTCGCCGCCGGGTCCGAGTCGTTCAGGAACTTCTCGATCCGTGCCGGCTCGTCTGCCTCACCGATGGCCGAGGAGGCCCGGCCCAGCGAGTAGAGCGCCCGCAGGAAACCACGGTTGGGTTCGTGCTCCCACGGAATGGGACCCACGCCGCGCCAGCCGTTGCGGCGCAGCGAGTCCAGGCCGCGGTGGTAGCCCACGCGTGAGTAGGCGTACGAATCGATGGTGCGCCCTTCGGCCCATGCCTCTTCCGCCAGGACGGCCCACAACAGCGACGAGGTGGGGTGCTTGGCCACGAGGTCCAGGGCTTCCTGGCCGTCCTCCAGCTGCTGGTAGACCTCGGTCTCGGCAGGCAGGAGCGTGGGCTCGGGGCCCATCAGGTTCTTGCGGAACTCGTCGGACATACTAGAACGTCTTACCGGCGGAGCCGAGCTGCTTGGTGGCCTCGACCACGCGGGCAGCCAGGCCGGCTTCGGCGGAGGCACCCCAGACGCGCGGGTCGTAGAGCTTCTTGTTGCCTACTTCGCCGTCGACCTTCAGCACGCCGTCGTAGTTCTTGAACATGTGGTCCACCACCGGACGCGTGTAGGCGTACTGGGTGTCGGTGTCGATGTTCATCTTGATCACGCCGTAGGAAACGGCGTCGGCGATCTCCTGGTCGGAGGAGCCGGAGCCGCCGTGGAACACGAGGTCGAACGGGCTGTCCTTGCCGATCTTGGCGCCTACCTGGGCCTGGATGTCCTTGAGGATCTCCGGGCGCAGCTTCACGCCACCCGGCTTGTACACGCCGTGGACGTTGCCGAAGGTCAGGGCCGTGATGTAGCGGCCATTCTCGCCGGCGCCGAGGGCTTCAATGGTGGCCAGGGCGTCCTCGACGGTGGTGTACAGCTTGTCGTTGATGGCGTTTTCGACGCCGTCTTCTTCGCCGCCGACGATGCCGATTTCAACTTCCAGGATCATCTTCGCGGCGGCGGTGCGCTCCAGCAGTTCGCGTGCCGTGCTCAGGTTCTCGTTCAGCGGCTCGTGGGAACCGTCCCACATGTGCGAGTTGAAGATCGGGTTCCGGCCGGCCTTGACCTCGGCCTCGGAAGCTTCCAGCAGCGGCAGGACGAAGCCGTCCAGCTTGTCCTTGGGGCAGTGGTCCGTGTGAAGGGCGATGTTCACGCCGTAGTTCTTGGCCACTTCACGGGCGAAAGCGGCGAAGCCGAGCGAACCGGCCACCATGTCCTTGGTGGAGGCACCGGACCAGTAGGCGGCGCCACCGGTGGAAACCTGCACGATGCCGTCGGACTCGGCCTCGGCGAAGCCACGCAGTGCCGCGTTCAGCGTCTGCGAGGACGTGACGTTGACGGCGGGGAATGCGAAGCCGCCCGTCTTTGCGCGGTCGATCATCTCGGAGTAGATCTCTGGGGTTGCAATGGGCATGCTGACTCCTAAAGTGAATTTCGTCTGCGGGCTGGGTTGGCCCTGGAGTGAACCTCGTCGGCTAGGAACCATCCTAGCCATTTCTGCCGCGGCGCCGTGTTTCGGGTCACGGAGACCGGTAACACTTGCCTCACCGCACCGCCGGGGTGGCTCAAACGTGCTGGTTGAACACGTGCCGGCGCACCCAGGCGTGCATCGCGATGGCCGCGGCGGACGCCGCGTTGATGGAGCGGGTGGAGCCGAACTGCTCGATCGAAAGGGTGGCGAGGGCGGCCTCGTGCACTTCGGGCGTGAGGCCGGGGCCTTCCTGGCCAAACACCAGCACGCAGTCCTTGGGAAGTTCGTAGGTCTCCAGCGGCACGGAATCCGGGAAGATGTCGATGCCGATGATCGCCAGCCCCTCCCCCTGCGCCCAGGTCACGAAGTCCTCCACCGTGGGGTGGTGGCGGACGTGCTGGTAACGGTCGGTGACCATGGCCCCGCGCCTGTTCCACCGCCGTCGTCCGATGATGTGGACTTCCTTGGCAAGGAACGCGTTGGCCGTACGCACTACGGTGCCGATGTTGAGGTCGTGCTGCCAGTTCTCGATCGCGATATGGAAGTTGTGCCGTTTGGAATCGAGGTCCGCCACGATAGCGTCATGCTTCCAGTAGCGGTACTCGTCCACGACGTTCCGCCGGTCCCCGTCAGCCAGCAGTTCGGGATCCCAATGGTCGCCGGCGGGCAGCTCACCTTCCCAGGGCCCGACGCCGACCTCCGCCTTTGGTCCGGATTCCTCCTCGGGCGGTGGAACGGGCAGCGGCGGGGTCTGGGGATGGTCAGTCACGCTTCAACTCTAGCGGGGGTCAGCCCTGGAGCTTCCAGCGGTTGGCGCGGTACGGGTTGGACAGCTCCTCCAGCAGTTCCGGGTTCTCATCCCAGTACGTCGCGTGGCCGCTGACGCCCACCATCTGCGGTGTGCCCCACGGAGTGACGCTGAACAGGTTGACGGCTTCGATGGCTTCGCCGCGGGCGTTGAGGCAGGTGAAACCGATCACCACGGCGGCGGTCCGGCGGAACTCCCGGATCTCCGGCGGGGTCGTCTCAAAACTGCTGCTGCAGTTGTGGCCCACCAGGTGCTGGGGCAGGTCGGCCGCGGGCATGGCCTTGAACTTCGCCTCGATGTCCTTGATGGCGGCCTGGACCTTCGCGGGCTCCTTGCCGTATTTGCCCTCGTCAGCTTCGGCGAAGAAGGCGTAGGCCAGGGCTATTCCGTCCCCGTCCCGCACCTCGGTGCCCTGGGCTTTTGCTGCATGGGCGCACCCTCGGCGTCCCTGGGCGGTGGCGGCGGCGCACTGTAGTTGTTGCTCATGGCGGTCCCTTTCAGGTACTGGCAAGGGACCGCCACCGCACGGGGGCGCTGGCGTCATTTCTCCGGCATCACGTGTCGGGGGGCCTAAAGATGACAGACTGTAGCCCGGAAAAGGCACATCGGCGTTGGAGGAAAAACGTGGCAAAAACGGACGAGGTCAAAGGATCACCGGCGGTTTACCGAAGCGGGCAGGAGATTGAGTGCTGGCTCACCGACATGGACGGCGTCCTGGTCCACGAAAACCAGGCTGTCCCCGGCGCTGCCGAGCTGATCCAGCGCTGGGTAGACACCTCCAAGCGGTTCCTGGTGCTGACCAACAACTCCATCTTCACTCCCCGCGACCTTGCCGCGCGGCTCCGTGCGTCGGGGCTGGAGGTTCCGGAGGAGAACATCTGGACCTCCGCGCTGGCCACCGCGCAGTTCCTCAAGGACCAGGTGCGCGGCTCCGGTTCCGGAAACCGCGCGTACACCATCGGCGAGGCCGGATTGACGACGGCGCTGCACGAGGCAGGCTTCATCCTCACCGACCAGGACCCGGACTTTGTGGTGCTCGGCGAAACCCGGACGTATTCGTTCGAAGCCATCACCATGGCCATCCGCCTCATCCTGGCCGGGGCGCGCTTCATCGCCACCAACCCCGACGCCACCGGCCCGTCCAAGGACGGACCCATGCCCGCGACCGGAGCCATCGCTGCCCTGATAACCAAGGCCACCGGCCGGGAACCCTATGTCGTGGGCAAGCCGAACCCCATGATGTTCCGGTCGGCGATGAACCAGATCGACGCACATTCAGAGACCACAGCCATGATCGGCGACCGGATGGACACGGACATCATCGCGGGCATGGAGGCGGGCCTGCACACAGTCCTGGTGCTGACCGGCATCACCCAGCGTGAAGACATCGCCGCGTACCCTTTCCGGCCGAACCAGGTCCTGACCTCCGTGGCGGAGCTGAAAACCCAGATCTAGAAGACCGACACGCGGGATCCTCCGCCGGGGAGCGGGAAGAACTCGTTCAGAAGTTGTTCCACTATGGGCCGGTAAATGGTGGGGTTCCAGCCCGGACTGGCGTGCGCCGGCCGGGCCCCCTCCGTTTGCAGGTCAGTTGAGACCATGTTGGAACGGAAGGCCACCTCCCATGCTTCCACGGCGGTCTGGTACCGCACCGTCTGGTCCCGCGGGTTACCGATATAGGCCATCTTTGTTCCGCCGAGTTTCTCCACGAACCGGAGCCCGTCGAAGTGGTAGATGTAGGCGGACTCCGACTGGACAAGGACACTGGACGGGGCGATCGGGGACAGCTGCTCCCAGGTCTGGTCCAGGATCTGGCGCCAACTCCGTTCATCCTTGTGGATCACCCGCTCCCCCAGCTCGTAACCGCCACGCAGCACGGAAGGAACCCGGAAACCCCGCTCGTAGAGGAACACAACGCCGTCGAACCAGCTCTGGTCCAGCACGTCGTGCTTGCTGTACGGGCTCGAATCGAGCAGGATAAACGCCACCTCCACGCCGTGGAGTTCGCGGAGCCGGGCGGCCACCTGGGTAGCCACCATGCCGCCGAAGCTGTGGCCGTAAAAGAACAGTTTGGTGAGCTTTTGCGCACGCACGTGCTCAATTACCGCGATCACCAGTGCGTCGATGTCCAGCCCCTGGTTGGAATAGCCGACGGCGGCAAGCCGGGCGCGCTTGTTCAGCGCACCGCGCAGGGCGTTCAGGATCCACTGTGCCTCTTCCCAGCTGGTTTTGTAGCCCGGGAACAGGAACCAGCTGGCGTCAGGGTAGAAGGCATCGGCGAAATCATCCGGAACATCAAGGATCCTGTTCACCCGGCGCTCCGCCTGGACCCGCTGGGTCAGCAGCATGTCCGCGGCGAGCAGGGACGAGGCGCCAGCTCCTATAAAGAAGCTTCGGCGCGAGAACTGCCTGAGCGCAGCGGCGTCGGCCAACAGCCGGGCATGGTCAGCTCCCGGCTGTTCAAACTGATCCTGCGGATCTGCTTCCCCCCTGTACGGCACACGTCTACCGTACGCATAGCGGAAGCCACTGCCGCAACCCCTGAGGACGGACCGTACTGCGTCAGCAGGCGGCCTGGCCTTCCCGGGCGGGGTCGTACAGGCCTTCCAACGGGTTCCGCCGCGACAGCTCCTGTGCGATCTCGTTGTAACGGGCAAGCAGATCCGAACCGGCGAATGCTTCCGGCTCATCGAGCAGTGCGAAGATCGAATCACTCGCGGCGAGAAGTTCGTCGTCGGAGTAGTCGGCCAAAGGGCGGCCGAACGTCGTGTCAACGGGAGCCTGGCCTTCCCCTCCGACGCTGTCCGCGAAACCCTCCGTAAGCTCATCGGTGATGGCCAGGGACAGCTCGTTGGCGGTGAGTTCCTGGGGGGCCGCATCGGCGGGCGGAGTGAGAATGAGCGAGACGCCGCCTCCGGCTGCGCCGGGAAGCGTGGCCCCGTCGATGGCGTTGAGATCGTTGCGGAGGCCAGCCAAGGCCGATGATTCCACGAAGCAGGCCCGGGAGAGGTCTACATGGACATGCGAAGGGATGCCCATATCCCGAACGCGTCGGATCATCTGGACAAGGGCCGGGCGGGATTCTTCATTGAGGCTGCCCCGGACATCAATCCGTACGGTGTCTGTGAGAACGTCACGCGTAGCGAGGGCGTGCAATTTGCGGTCCATAGGTACTCCAAATAAGGGTGTCTATGGCCGACGGCTCAACCTCGGCAAGCGTATCCTCCCGGCCAGCCCGGCACAAGCTGCGCGGCAGCCCTAGCCTGCCTGGGCTTTGCCCGGCTCCTGGTAATGCGTGCGGGTGCCGGCTCCGCCAACGGAATCCACCAGGGACTTTGCAATATCGCGCAGTTTCGTGTTGCTGTTGCTGGACGCTTCGGTGAGGATGCGGACAGCCGCGTCCTGGCTGCAGCGGTTTTGCGCCATCACGATGCCTACGGCGATGTCGATGATGGTGCGGGACTCCAGCGTGGCACGCAGGTTGGCAGCGCTGTCGGTGTGGAGGGAAAACCTGACGGCCAGGCGCAATGCCTGCGAGATTTCCCTCGTGTAGCCCCGGGCCCTGGCCGCTGCACGCTCGTCGAACTTGTGCGGCGCGTCCGAGTAGAGGTTCAGGGCAGCCTTCGCTTCACCCTGAAGGTTGAAAGGCAGGGACAGTACTGAACGCAACCCATGGGAAGCCACCGCGTTGGCGTAGTCCGGGCCCCAGCGGTCCTCCTCGAAAAGGTCCGGGACGTGGACTTCGCGTTCCTCCTCGGCGGCGGTCAGGCACGGGCCCTGTGACAGCGAGTACTGGATCTCATCCACTTCACGGGCGGAATCGCTGCTCCAGCCGATGGTTGCTGCCTTCCGGTCACGAAGGAGGGTGATGCCGCACAAAGCGTCGTCGCCGTCGCCTGCCATCTGGTGGGCTGAGAACCTGGCCAGCTCGTTGAGGAACTGCTCAAAATCCGCGCTGTCCAGGATAAGGTTCTGGACCTGCTCGGTGGTGTTCAACGGAAGTTCCGGTGGGAGCATGGGGTGTTCTCCAATGGCTGCAAAAGAGGGTTGAGCAAATGATAAGGCGCCCCCCTGCGCCAGTCCAACCGGCACGAGCTTACGCGGGTGCCGGCCGCGCACGATTAGGAGAGTCCCAGCTCGTCCTTGCCAAAAGCGAAGAGGTAGGGCACGCCAGTCTCAGCTTCGATTTTTTCCTTGGCGCCGGTGTCACGGTCCACGATGACAGCAACGGCAACCACATTGCCGCCGGCCTTGCGGACGCCCTCAACCGCGGTGAGCGCCGAGCCACCGGTGGTGGACGTGTCCTCCAGTACCAGCACCTTCCGTCCTTCGACGGACGGGCCCTCGACCTGGCGGCCCATGCCGTAGGACTTCTGCGCCTTGCGGACCACAAAGGCGTCGACTGTCCGGCCGGCGTCCGCCGCGGCGTGCATCACGGCGGTACCCACGGGATCGGCACCCATGGTGAGCCCGCCGGCGCACTCAAAGTCGATGCCGGCGTCGTCCGCCAGTGCCAGCATGACCTGGCCCACCAGCTTGGAAGCCTCGTGGTGCAGGGTGATCCGGCGCAGGTCGATGTAGTAGTCGGCCTCCGCTCCGCTGGAAAGGATTACCTTGCCGCGGACGACGGCGAGCTCCTTGATCAGTTCAAGGAGGCGGGCGCGTGCGGCAGTAGCGTCAAGAGGGGGAGTCATGGTCTCCAGTTTAGTGGTTTCCGGATTTGTGACGGTGCGCCCTGAATCGCTGCGCGGCAGGGTTGGCGAACCGGCCGGGTTACGCCGCTGAACACGGCGGGCGAAGCCGGGCGCGTGTTCCGGGCGGGGTCCGAACGCGATGAGCCGCGGCAGGAGCCGCCGCGCCATGGGAGCGTGCCGGAGAAGGAACAGCAGGGCCGGCGGAGGCCCGGGTGTTCTTCCGGCGAATAACGGAACGAAAACCGCCCGGTGCATGATGCGCTGGACCGTCTGGACAACAACGGTGGGCATCCGGCGCCTGCGTTCAACGGCAGCGAGATCCGCCACCGTCACCTGGCCCCGGAGAAGTGCCGGCACCAGCCGCGCCGCTGCCACCACGGCATCCTGGATGGCGAGGTTGATGCCCACGCCGCCCGCCGGGGACATGGCATGAGCGGCGTCGCCAATGCACAAAAGCCCGTCCACATACCAGCGTCGCAGCCGGTCCAGGCGCACATCGAGCCAGTGAAGGTCATCGAGCGAACGGATGGAGTCCAGGCGGTCCGCCAGGTCCGGCCGAAGCGCCGCGACGCGCTCCCTGAACCGTTCCACGCCTTCCGTGCGGATCCGGACACCCATTCCCTTTGGAGCGATGTAGCCCATTTGGTAGTAATCGTCCCGGAACAGCGCGATCATGGCCTGGCGGTCCCGAAATGCCGGAACGATGCCCGCCACCGCACCCTTCTCCGAAGCGTGCCGGGGCAGTTTGAACCACCAGGTGTCGAATGGCACCGGATACTCCTTCGGCCGCAGGCCCGCGGCCCGACGAAGGACGGAATGGCGGCCGTCCGTGGCGACCACGAGGTCCGCGTGCAACTCCCCTTCCCTGCTGCTGCCGTCGGCACCGCCACGGGTCCGATACCGCACCCCGGTGACGCGCCCGCCGTCGAACATTAGCGACGTTGCTTCATGCTCCATGAGAAGGGTGAAGGAGGGTTCGCGCGCCGCCTCGGTGGCCAGGAAGTTCAGGAAATCCCACTGCGGCATCATGGCGATGTAGTTGTACGGCGGCTTCAGGGAAGCGAAGTCGCCGACAGTGACCATACCGATGCCCGGGATGGGGAAGGCTACGTTGTTCAGCCTGCTCTGCGGAAGGTTCCGGAACGCGTCTCCCAGCCCGAGTTCGTCAATCAGCCTGATGGTGGATGCGTGCACGGTGTCGCCGCGGAAGTCGCGCAGGAAGTCGCCGTGTTTTTCGAGGACCGTGACCTCAACCCCCGCCCGGGCCAGCATCAGCCCCAGCATCATGCCTGCCGGCCCTCCCCCTACAACAGCGCACCCCGTTCGCTCCATGCACCAACGCTACGCCGGGGACTTCACGCTGGATACGACCGCTACTGAATCGGGCCCAGTGAAGCGGCATCGCGCCAGCGTCGCAAGTAACGCGGGTGATTGCTCGCATTCCCAGAGCATTCTCATGTTGTCTTCGGCGCCGGCTTCCGAGGTACAAGGTGGGACGCGAACTGCTCCGTTAAACGGGGCTGCTCCCCAGTCGTCAGAACTGAGTTCTCAGTCCTGACGACTAGGGAGCAGTTTGGACCGTTCCAACCCCGGGTAAACGCACGCTGCTCGAGTACCAGAGGTCGCGAAGAATTCTCGATCCTTCGAGGTGGTAACGAGTTCATTGTAGGAAGCTGGAACAGCCATGGCGCGGGCGCCTGGCAGCGCATCCGTGAACCAGCGCTCGGCGTAGCCTGCTCCGTCGTGATCGATTTTGAAGTCCCACACTCCGTCGAGGTTCTTGCGTTATCGGGTCGTGGTGTCTTGGGGGCCCAGCATATTCTTGTTTCCTGACAAAAGGTGAGGGGTTAGCTTCGGGGCGAGGGCCCCCTGAGATTCGCCGGAGGTCCGGGGTCGAAGTCAAACCTCGGAGTCGCGATTGCTGGCTGTGAGAATCCTCGCAGGAGGCTGACTGGTGCAGCTGCCTTTGGATTGCCCTTTTATCCAACGCGGGTGGCCGAAGGAAGATCCTTCGGCCACCCGCAGTCTGCAGTAGTGCAGGTCTGTCTCTAGACTCCCTGTCAGTCGGTTTTTACATCAAAGGTGCGGATGGATGGGAAGTTCTTCTTACCGTTTCCGAGGAAAGCAATATCCTTCGATGTCACATAATTCTGAGAGTTGAAGAACAATGGAGCGAACAGAGCCTCCTTGACGACATACTCGTTCAGCTTCTTGTACTTCTCGTTACGCGCCTCGGGGTCGACCTCCGAGTTCGCCTCCTTCAGAAGCGTGTCGACTTCTGAGGAGGTCCATTGGAAGGGGTTCTGGGTCTTTCCCTTGAGCTGGCGGATCACCTCGCGTGGCGCCACATCACTTCCCACCGTAAAGAAGTACATCGGGTAGTTGGCGCCGGCCACTGCCGCCGTCGCATTCTGGATGGGGACAGGTTCCCAAGTCACCTTAATTCCGATGTCTCCGAGTGCCTGCGAGAGGGTGGGCTCGAAGGTCGTCGACATTACGGTGCTGGGCATTGATATCTCGAAGCCGTTGGGGAATCCTGCCTCGGCGAGGAGCTTGCGGGCCTTGTCCGGATCGTAACTGTAAGTGCTGTCCAGGCTCTCGTCGTAAACGTCACCGTTCAAGTTGAACTGCTGCGCAGTTGGCACACCCTGTCCTAACAGGATTTTTTCAACCATTGCCTTGCGGTCGAACGCGTAGTTAATGGCCTGGCGGACTCGCACATCCGCCAGCGGCTTGAGCTTGGTACCGGCCCGGTCAGCCAGATTGAGGTAGGAGACCGACGCGCCCTTAACCTGAACGTGATTAAACTCGGGCCTACCCGCGAACTGAGGCATCGCGCTCGCCTGCACCTGGCCGGTATCAATCTCACCTGCCTTTAGGGCGTTGACGATAGCCGTTGAGTCGGTAATAACTCGAACCGTGATTGTCTTGAACGGGTAGGCATCAAGGTTCCAGTAGTCTTCGCGTCGATCCAGCACGAAGGAACTGCCGGTCACGCTCTTCTCAGTGTTGAGGGTGTATGGGCCAGATCCCATTGGATTTGTGGCGATGTTGGGATCACTGAGGTTCTTATCGTCGGCGATTACGCCCGCGTCAGTGGCAATGTTGTTGAGGAACGCCGGGTCAGGGGTAGCGAACTTGACTATAACCGTCTGTTCGTCTGGTGCCTCGACGGACTCTACTGAGGTGAACTTGTCCGTCTGCTGGCCGGGGGTCGTCTTGTTACGCTCGAACGTTGCTTTGACATCTGCGGACGTTGCGGGCTCGCCGTTGCTGAACTTCAGGTCGTCACGCAGCGTCAGGGTCAAGGTGAGCGCGTCATCGCTGTATTTCCATTCCTTGGCAGCGTTCGGCTGTAATTTACCGTCGTTGTCCAGATAAAGCAGGGTGTCGTAAATCGACCCCCAAACATAGGCCTGCGTGCCGCCATCAAGCTGTGCCGGGTCTAGGGACCGCGGTGCAGCCGTAACCCCGAGGGTGATTTTGGCATCGCTGGCCGCCCCCGACGTGGAGGAATTGCCTGAATCGCTGGTCGAAGGGGCACAGGCCGATATTGCGAGGACGCCGGTGATCAGCATCGCTACGCCAGAAGCGCGCACTCCCCGGGACCTGTTCCCGAGAAACGCTATGTTGCGCATGTTCATGAGGACTCCTTTGTCTTGCAAACGTCCCATGCTGCAAGCAATGCGGACGTCCCCGAAAGTCTCGGGCTTTTATAAGTGAACCACCTCACAACCGTTCTGACAACCGGTTGCCGAATAAATTTTCAACGGAATGTACCTTCGTAGGAACCATGGTCTTCTTTGCAATGAATAATGACCCAACCCTCGGCGGCAATCGCTTGTCAAACCTGGCGCGAGGTGGTCTACTGGATGCGGGCAGCAAAAGGTGTGATCGGCCCAACACCACGTTGAGCGGCCACCCAAGCCAGGCCTTGCACGGATGACGAAGGAGCCACCGCATGTGCATTCGAACACGAAAGTCCAGCAGGACGATGGAGTTGTCACGAGGGCGAACCCGTGCGCACGATGTCCAGTCGGTCAAAACGTTGAGAAACGTAACGCCTCAACGCAGCCCGCTTACGGGTGATGCCGGAAAATCTGAGCCAGCTTTGAGAGGGAATCGATGAATCAACTTCTGGACGTCCAAGATCTTCGGGTCTCCTTTCCTGGACGAGGTGTCCGCGCCCGGTCGCTAGAAGTACTACATGGCGTCTCGCTGTCTATCGCACCTGGAGAGGTGCTGGGACTCGTCGGCGAGTCGGGGTCCGGCAAAACGACGATTGGCAGGGCGGTTCTCGGCCTCGTCAAGGCGAGTGGCGGTAACATTTTGCTGAACGGACAAGACATTACTCACGCTGACGCCAAGACGCGCAGGGCCTTGGCCCGCGAGATCCAAGTAGTCTTTCAAGATCCCTATTCTTCGCTTAACCCAGCACTGACAGTTGGGGACATCCTGAGTGAGCCGCTTATCGTGCAGGGGGCCACACCGCGCGACGCGCGCGCAAAGGTCCGCACGCTGCTGGATCAGGTCGGGCTGCCGGGCGATGCGGCCGAGCGGCTGCCGAAGGAGTTCAGCGGCGGTCAGCGACAGCGTGTGGCCATCGCACGGGCACTCGCCCCCGAGCCACGACTGATCGTTTGTGATGAGCCTGTGTCCGCCCTGGACCTGTCCACTCAGGCGCTCGTGCTCGATTTGCTCCTTGATATCCAGCGAGAGACGGGCGTCTCATACCTGTTCATTTCGCATGACCTCTCCGTGGTTCGGCACGTGAGCCATCGGGTCGCGGTTATCTACAAGGGCGACATCGTGGAGACAGGTCCGGCGCGGACCGTGACACTCACTCCGGAGCATCCATACACCCAGCGGCTGCTCCTCGCAGCACCGGTTGCCGACCCCGCTAACCAGGAGAAGCGTAGAGCGGAGCGGCGTAGGCTCATCGAGCAGCAGCGGCAGCAGGACGAGCACGCCGGAGCGGCCTAGCTGGTTGGCTGAAGCCTTGGCCGCACCCGTTTAGCCCGGCTGGCCACCCTTGTGACAGGTCAGCACTTCGGCCAAAAGCCGGTCAGAGTGAGCTCACACAGCATTCGTGGTATGGCCGGGCTATCCAGCGGTCAAAGTGTGTGTCGTACGCGGCGATGGCCGCGTACGACACCGTAATGTTGGGCCCTAAGAAGACGCATTCAATTCCATCGGACCCTGTTTAGGTCCCGGTCAGGGCGGGGACTCGCTGATGATCCGCGGTCCCATCCATCTTTCCGGCTGTGCCTGCCTCCGCCAAGGACCTGGCGAAAGATCCGGTCCCAGTTGCCGTCGGCGCCGGAACGGCGATGCCACCTCCACGCCGTCCGCACGGAGGGACTCCGCAGGCAGGTCGCGCCAAGCGATCCCACAACGTACCGGTAGATGATCCCTTCAATGAAGCGACCCGGCGGTGGCCCCGAAACGGTCGCCCCGCCAGCCTCCGGACTCGGTAGCATAGTGTCGATCCGGGACCACTGATCGACACTTAAGGGAGCTGTTCGCGCCACCTGTCAAGGATTTCAGCCGACAGCCAGATCATTTAGCCCCTGAAGGGTGATGCCAAACCGGTGGAGTCCGCGGAGGAACGGATCCCCAGCCGAGTACCCCAAGCCCAGGCAATCAAGGCCGGACCACAAGTGAAGGGGGAACTCCAACTCCCCGCCGTGTGGGGGGAGCATTCAGTGGGACGCCTCGTAGCGAACGACCGAATTGGGCTTTGTCCTCGTTATCCAGGTCGTGCTGTGCACTAGCTCATAGGGCTGGTTGGACAGGGTTTCGTTGAAGGCGGGAACGAACACGGGGTGGTCCCCGTCAGTATGCACTTCAGCGAAGTAGACCAAAGGGAACGCCGCCGTCGTGTAACCGGAAGGGAGAACAGCGACAAAACCATCGGTAACGCGCTCCATTTCCGCCGTCTTGTAGTCCTCGGCCTGGTTCAGGTGTCGGTAGTGGAGTACAGCACGGGCTATGGCGGGATCTGCGGTCACGAGCCGGACTTCGAGCGACGCCCCGCGATCGAAGGACGGTACGTTTTCAAAACGGGCGTCGGCGATCCATCGGTCCTTCCGCCGCTCAGGTTGTGAAACGCCTCCGCCCTCCGGCTTTTTCGGCGCGCGCTCAAGTTCCCGCTTAAGGAGGTGGAGGTCCTCCCGCATCCCCATGATCCTGTCGGACCAAGTGCCACGGTCGGATATTCCGACGCCGAACGCGAGGTCGTTCTGGTACACACCCGGTACGATCCTCCCGATGCCTGCATACGCGGCGTGCGCGGCCTCCAGGATCCGGATCGCCTCCTCAAGGAGCTTTGTATCCCCCATCCGCCGGAACAGGGCGTACTGCACTGCAGCCTGGAACTTGCCGGCAAAAAACTGCCCGAGCTGGATGAGCACCCGGAGATCAATGATGGTGCGCAGCGTCTGGGGGTTATCAGAGGAGGCAGAGGCGGTGGCTCGTGACAAGGCCTGCTCACCCTCTGCAACCATCGCCTCGATCCACGATGCTACCTCGAGCGGGGTGTACTTCGGCTGCAGTTGACCTGCCGTCGCATCATCGGCGTACTCTCCTATGCTGTAGAACAAGGTCGGATCAAACGGGCTGACCCCTTCCCATGTCTTGGGATCAGGTGTATCCCAGGCGTAATGCATCGAAAGCTTCCACTCAGAGATGGGCAAGTCGACGTACATTTCGGGAGAGTAGAAGTTGTTGGCGCCGCTGACGCCGTGGACAACGGTTACCAAGGGCAGGATGCGGCTGAGACTAGAAAGCGCCGTCTCAAAGTCACCTGCAGCTGCGCCATAGTCTGAGCGGAGCGTTCGCTGCCATGTCTCCGGACAGGCGTCTGGATCGTAGAGGAGGCGACCCCAAAGCACGTAGGTGTAACGGTATTTGCGCCAGTCCGACACACCGAGGCGGAGATCATCACGTACGTATGGATCGCGGCGCACCGGTTCCCCGGTGCCTCTTCGTCCCTTGAAGGTCAACGGCTCGCAGAATTCGACACCCCTGGACCCGCCAATGGTCGAATACCGGCCGAAACCACTGGCGATGGCCGGGTCGCCCCACAAGAGCAATTTCTGAGTTCCCGGCCACATCCGAAACATGACGTCGGTCGGCCGGTCCTCATTGAGGTAGTCGGCGTAACCGTAGCGCGTGAACCGCCGGTCGCCGTCCGTGACCCCGGTCATCGCTTTCTCCATTCCGGGGAAGTGGAGGGGGTGCCGCTCATGCTCTCGAATCGAGGCCTGGTGGTATGGCAGGCCCATGTGCTCGGCCAAGTACTTTGCCGAGATCACTGGCCGCAGATTTGGCTTCCTGGCCGCATCGATCAGGGCCTGGTCCACCCCCTTCGCGTGCATATCAACCTCGATCGTGCGCCCGACCCTGGAGATGCGGTCGAAGATCTTCTCCCAGAAGACCTCATGCCCCTCCTCATGGATTCCGCCCTCGTGATGGACCCGGAAAGTAACCCCGTCGATTTCGGGGATCCGTTCCAGGAGCAGGCCGAGGGCATCGGCTGAGTAATCCGAGTGCGACTCCGGACCAATACCGAGTATGGGGTACCAGTGGCGGGAGTCGTACCCGAAGTCGTATGCGTGGTTCCACAAACCCAGTTGAAAGCTCATGCCGCGGCGACGCGTCTCCCGGGCAATGTAGGCCAGCGCCTCGAAGTTACGGTCACGTTCGGCGTTTGAGATGCCCTCAGCCCGCACTTGATATCCCGGCACTTCCAGCAGGAAGGGGTAGGCGAAAACGAGGTAGTTGTCCGTAGCGGTGCGGCTCTCCCACCCTGTTCCGTAGTTATATTGCATCCCAAACGCCAGGTGGAACCGGTTGAAGCGCTGGGCGGCGAGGTGGTCGAGGTACTCAGTCCAGAAGGAGCGGTCATGGAACCACGGGCTGTCCTCGTGGACGCTTGAAAAGTTCCGCTGAATGCCCCGTACAGGGACGGCAGGGCACTGGGACTCGCTCCAGCCGGCCGGCAGTCCGTCCAGGCCATCAACGCGGACGCGCTCCGTTACTTCCGAGAGGGCATATGCATACCCGCGCTCGTCCCCGGCCACGATGGCGACGCGGCGGCCACCGATGTACGGCTCTGTAACGACGAGCGAGTACGACTCGGATTCGCCCGAAGTGTCTGCGAGCCCTTCCTTCGCGAGTGCATCAGTGTCAGCGAGGTCCAGGAGCACGATCTCCAAGGCGGGACGGTTCCCCGGCCCTTCAGCCTTAAGGCCTGGCCGATCAATCTCCCGCAGCTTTTCGATTGCCCAGGCGACCGGCTTCAGGTGGACTGTGGCTGGATCTGAAGTGATGGTGATGTGGGACCTCAGCATGGAGATTCCTTCCGATGTTCTTGGCGCGGGGGCGTTGTGTCCGTGGCTGGGAGTTATTACTGGGTCGTGATCGTGATGACCTCGAATAGCTCCAGTGGGGGCAGATCGATCACCAGGTCGTCGTTTACGGCGGCTGAATCCAATTCCAGGCCGGCGACCAGAGCCTCCACCAGGACCTTCTCCCGGCCGCGTCCAGCCAAATGCAGCCGACCTCCGTTGACGGGAACGTGTGGTCCATACGATCGGCGGCGTACACCCGTGTGGTTGAGGATATGGATGACTGTGCTGTTCCCGCTTCGTCCTGCGATGAGCTCAACACCTTCATGAATGTCGCCTGCGATGTCCGGGGTAACGAGGGACCGAACGAGCCCGAGAAGGTGGTCCCGCACATCCGTTTTTCCAAACTCCCGGTACGTTCGCCCAATAGTCCACGGGACATACGCGACTTCGCCGCCGCCATAGTGACCGCGCACATAGTCGGGATGCGCACTTCCCGTGTGGCCATAGGCGAGCTCGGGCGGAGCGAATGGTGCGCGGGGAAGCATGAAGCCCACTTTTGCCGCATCGGGCTTCCAGACGAAAGGATGATACCGCCCGTAGACCGGGACAATCGGTGCCTCATAGTAGAACTCGTCCATTCGCGGCTGGGCCGCATCCGTCACGAAAGTGGAGCGGAGATCGGTCCCGGACAGTACGGCGTCCAGGGTGCGAACTGCCGGATTGCACTTCAGTTCGACGACGCCGTCGCGGCTCAAACCGGCGGAGCCGGTGGCCATCACATTCCCGCCTCGATGGACGAATCCATCGACCCCTGCGGCCGTTTCACCCAACGTGCCCACATCGGGCAGGATCAGAAGGGAGTACCGGTCCAACGCTCCGTTCCTGGCGAGCTTTCCGAGCTGGTCGACCGGAATCACGTCAAATGGCAGGTGCGCCTCAAGCAATGACAGGTACACCCCGCGGAATTCCTCAAGGGCGTCCCAGTGGTTCGGTGCCGACGAGGCGATGTCCGGTCGGACCAGACCGATGTTTGCGGTAGGGCGCAGTTTCCGGTACAGGTCGCTGTGCTGACTCCGGAATCGCATCACCTCCCGGCCAGTGGAGATGCTCAATGCCATCGGCAAGCGGCCCGGCGCACCCATGTAGTACGCCGAGGGATTCCCGCCACGGGCCATTGTTTGAAGCACATACTGCGCGAAGTGCTCGGGTTGCTCGGACCCCATTCGATACGTGCTGTCAATGAAGGCGACGCAGTTGACCATGACGGAGGATTCCGGCCGTGACGAGACGTGCGCACTGACGGCCTCCGCCGTGGCGTGTGGCCAGAGTTCCGTCCCGGGCATGGACCGGAACGCATTGTTCGCTTCCAAGTAGACGATGGGGGCGCCGGCACGAAGGATAACGCCGATATCCCGAGACTTCGAGTTCACATGATCCGCGATTCGTGCGGTCAGATCGCCGAGTGTCGCACTCACGTACTGACGCCAGAGACCGAAAGTCTCCGCCTTCATGTCAGCAGGAAGCTCTTTTCCCCCGCTGAATCGCTCGAATCCAACCTTGCATGAGTCACAGTGACAAGGCCCGTGCATCACCTCGTCGTAATCGCGCTCGTTGAAGTTGAACCAATTAAAGAACACTGCGTCGATGTCGTAGCGATCTATAAGCTCGTCCAGCACGTCGAACGTCCGAGACTGGTAGTACTCAGATGAAGGGCAGACGCTGAAGAGCGTGTGGTAGACCTGCGGTTTTCCCCCCACTGATCGGAAGAGCCACTCAGGATGTTCTTTCGCGATACGCGTCGATACCTTCGACATGTCCAGCCTGGCGATGATCTTGAGTTCGCGTCGCTTTGCGGCCGCCACTGCGTCACCGAACAGGTCACCGGAAGGACGCACACTGAGGAGCGGATTGCGCGTTTGGAAGGGCAAATCCGTGGGATAGAAAGACTCAATCCCACCCGCATTGAGCAACCACGTGTCTGCGCCGTAATCCACGGCGGCATCAGCAGCCTTATCTACGTCCATATGAACGTCGATTTCCTGCAGATTCGTTTGCAGCACGTTGTACGGATCGAGCCAGCGGCTGTCCTGCGGGAGGTTGCGATCGTATTCAGCGGAAGAACCGTGAAGCATGAAAAGCCTATCTGATGAGTTCCGGCTGTGTGCCGACTGATGTTAGGTAAAGAGAGGGGCTGGTAGAGCGACGTGAAGGCTTTGGGAAACACGCCTCCGCGCGCGGGACCTCGACTGGAAGGCCCGCCAAGGGAACGCCACCCGGGAGTCCTCTGCACTGAGCAGCGGGCCGAATATCAGGCGAGTTCCTTGGCGGCCGACACTCTGACAACGGGAGCGTCCTCGCGGACACTATCCTCATCGAGGATTGCTTCAAGAAGCTCGCGTGTGTAGGGGTGCTGCGGGTTGCTGAAAACCTCGACGACGTCTCCTGACTCGACGATCCGGCCCTGCTGCATCACGGCCATTCGGTCGCAGATATCCGCTACTACGCCGAAGTTATGGGTGACCAACAGAATCGCCATCCCCATTTCCTTCTGAAGATCGCGAAGCAGGTCGAGGATCTCAGCCTGAATCGTGACATCAAGGGCAGTGGTGGGCTCGTCAGCGATCAGGAGCTTGGGTCCGCTCGCCACTGCGCCAGCAATCAAAATGCGCTGCGCCATGCCGCCGGAGATCTGATGTGGATACAGGTTGAAAGTTCTTTGCGGGTCGGTGATACCCACATGCTCCATCAGCTCAAGCGCTCGTTCCCGAGCGTCGTGCCGCGAAAGTGACGTCGCGCTCCGGATGCCTTCGACGAGCTGGGCGCCCACCGTGAATGAGGCGTCGAGGTTCGACATCGGTTCCTGCGGGACATAAGCGATGGAACGTCCACGCAGCTTGCGAAGCTCCCCCTCACGCAGCCCAATGAGCTCACGACCGTCCAACTTGATCGAGCCATTTGTAATGATCGATTCCGGAGGAAGTACACCTAGGATCGCGAAGGCGGTCTGGGTCTTACCAGACCCCGACTCGCCGACAAGTCCGAGCGTTTCTCCCGCCCGCAGGTCGAGTGAGACACCTTTGAGCACGGGCTTCTTTTCGCCCGACGGCGTCGGGTAGGAAATTTCCAGGTTCTGCACCTGAAGCAGGTCCGCGGCCTGGCCGCCGGTCTGGTCCGTCGTGGTCACTGCGGCTTGGGCTGGTGCTCCTATCTTCGAGGCCTTAGGACGGACACCCTCGAGTGAGTCCCGCAGGGAGTTGCCCAGTAGGACCAGACAAGCAGACATCAGCCCTAGCAGCAGCGCCGGCCAGACGAACTGGAGCGGGTCGACGTAGAGGTTCAGAAAGCCCGATGAAATCATGGCGCCGAAGCTGGGAACCTCAGCGGATCCGAGGCCGAGAAATGCCAGGCCGGCCTGGACGTTGATGGCCGAGCCCGTGAGGAATGCCGCCGAGATGATGACTGGCCCGCGTACCACCGGCATTACGTGCCGGCCCAGGACCCGTAGTGTTGACAGGCCCGAGACGCGGGCCGCGTCGACGTAGAGCTCGTTCTTCACACCAATCGTGAGGTTGCGTACGATGCGGTAGACACCCGGGGCGAGAAGGACTCCGAAGATGAGCATCGTGGCCCGGTAATCGCCCTTCGTCACCGGCATAAGGACGATAAGTAAGAGGATGCCCGGGAACGTCATGATCAGGTTGAAAATCCACTCGACGGAGGTCCGTACGCGGCTCCCGAAGTACCCGCCCACCAGTCCGAAAAAGAGCCCGATGACGATTGCCACACTGGTACCTATCAGACCCGAGATGACACTCGTATTGATCGCGTAGAGCAGCCGCGCAAAGATGTCCTGCCCGCTTTGATCTCCGCCCAGGAGGTAGCCGGGGGTCCCGATTTTGGCATTAACGGCATCGAGCGACGACTCGTTTGGCCCATGTTGTGTGATCAGCGGCGCCAATATGCCGAGGGCTATGACCAACAGCAGGAAGCTGGCCGTGATGATGGCTTGAGGGTCTCGGATCAGTCTGCGGTATGCCGACCGGCGGACGGGAGTTGCCGGGGCCTCCGTCGCGATGATAGCTGCTTCGGTGCTCAATAGATTCTCGCCTTCGGATTTAGCCAACCATTGATGAGGTCTGTCACCAGATTGACACTGACGACGAGCATCACACTGAATACTGTGATGCCCATGATGACTGGGATGTCCCCTTGCAGGGAGGAGTTGAACGCAAACGAGCCGAACCCGGGAAGGGCAAACACCTGCTCGATGATGAGTGCACCGCCGAACATCGAGATGAACTCGAGCGACAGGACAACGAGCGCCGGAGCAGCGGCATTGCGCAGTGCATGGCGATACACGATGGACCACGTCGGAACGCCTCGGGTACGGAGCGTCCGCACGTAATCCTTCTGGAGCTCGCCGATCATCGTTCCTCGCACCTGGGCCGCGATGTTCGCGATTCCGTTGATAACCAGCACGATCACCGGGATGGTGATCGACGCGGCCCATTTGCTCGGACTTTCGCTGAACGGGGTGAATCCAGTAGCAGGCAGGAGGCGCAGATTGATGGAGAGGACAACGACGAGGACAATCGCGATAAGCAGGTTCGGCAGCAGGTGTCCAAGCAGGGAGGCACTCTGGGTAACACGGTCAATCGCTCCGGCCCGTGAAGCCGCGAGCACGCCAAGGGCGACGGCCACCACGACGCTGATGACAAGTGCGGTGAGAACGATGGACAGCGTCACGCCGAGACGTGCTACGACGGCGCCGACCACGGCCTCGCTTGTAAAGAAGGAGACCCCGAAGTCACCGCGGACCACGCCTCCGAGCCAGTCAAAATACTGGATGATGAATGGGCGATCGAGTCCCATATCTTTCTTAAGGGCCTGGATCGAGTCCGCAGTCGCTGCAGGGCCGAGGATATTGGCGGCGACCCCATCAGATGAAAAGCTGAGCAGCCAATACGTAAGGAAGGTCACCAGAGCGGCGAGAATCACTCCAATAGCGAGACGGCGAAGAATGTACTGAACCATTCCTGGCCCTACCTAAGCTCTCGCCGGAAAATAGACGAGTTGGGAATTGGCAACTGGGTTGCTGGCGACCATCCTGGTCGCGGAGCTCTGCGCCGGGACAATGAGCGTATGCACATCGCGATGACTCCTTTGTCGGATCGTTCGGTTGAGTGCCGGCCCGATCGGCCGGCGTAGGTACCGCGCATGCCAACTCTATGTGCATCGGGCCAATTTGACAACCGGTTGCCGAACAAATTTGCCGGAGGGTTTGCTCCCTGCCCTCTCAGCTCCCAGCTACCTGCACGTGGCCTGCGCGCCGCCTTGGGCGCCGAGAGCTGAACCGCTTGCGCCGGTCCGGCGTAGACTTCAGCGCTGGTTAACGACGCATCATGGGGGAATCCGCCATGCCGGGTACGCGGACTCGGACGGAGACATGCTGTTCATTTTTGGCAACCGACCTCTTCGGGTTGCACCACTCCTTAAGCATTGCCTTCCTGCAGAGGCCCGGCTACCCGTGGTGGGTCGTTGGACTCATCCCGGCTCTGTTCCTGCGCTTTTTGCAGCCGCCACAATGCGCTCAACATTCAAGCGCGCCGTCGCCGCGCGAGGAGGGTCGATCTGCCTGGCAGCACCGTCACAGTGTTGCGCCACGCAATCGGTTGGCACTTTGCGCGGGATGCGATGTTAGGCGTGGGGCGGAAGAGCGCCTACAGCGCGGCACTTCGCGAAGTATTACTGATTTGCGGTCATTTCAGTGATGGCAACCGGTTGACAAAAATGCAAATCCGAATACGCTCATAGCAAGTGAGTTTTGAAAAACAACTCGTCTCAACTGCTACAAGGAAGTGCAGCGATGGCTACAAATTCGCCAGTCCATGAGGTACACAGCGTGCTCGCCACCGTCATGTGGGAGCCTGAGGAACTTGAGCAGCTTCGGCAGGCGTTCGCTCCAGCCGAGTTCTTGCATCTTCATCCCGGGGACGCCAGCGGCATCGCTGATGCCCTTGAGCGGGTGGATGTTGCAATCCATTTGATGGATATCGACGATCGGTTCCTTGCAGCCCCCAATCTGCGCTGGGTGCACTGTGATCATTCCGGTTTGACACGCTCTGCACGTCCCGAGGTGTTCGAAAAGGGACTTATTGTTACGGGGTCGGCTGGCAGGTCCGCCGAAGCCCTTGCGCAGCACGGGTTCTACTTCGCCCTGTCCTTGACCTTTGACGCAAAGCAGCTTTTCGCGATGCAGGCCGCCCACGTATGGGGCGGCATTCCGGCCTACCACAACCGCTTCGCATTATGGGGGAAAACGTTGGGGATCGTCGGCTTGGGTAACACCGGCCGGGCGATGGCTGATCTGGGCAAGGCGTTCGGCATGAATGTCATCGGCTACCGGCGGAGCGCCGGTGACGTGCCCAGCAGCGTGGACAGGATGCTTTCAGTTGACGCTGGCGACTCCCTGAATCCACTTCTAGAAGAATCAGACGTCATCATGCTGGCGGCCCCGCTGAACGATGACAGCTATCATTTGTTCTCCGGCGACCAGTTCGAGCGGATGAAGAGCGACGCCTACCTTATCAACATCGGGCGGGGTCAGCTCGTTGACCAGGACGCGCTGATCAGCGCTTTGGTAGCAGGGGAAATCGCCGGAGCAGGTCTCGACGTGACTGATCCTGAGCCGCTGCCGGCCGACTCTCCGCTATGGGACATGCCGAACGTCATGATAACTCCCCATATGACCCCGAAACTTCCGTCACGCACCCAGCGCTCGATCGATCTCATCCTCGAGAACCTTCACCGATACCAGCGCGCCGAGCCGCTGCTTAACGCCATTACGCCGCGGGATGTATTCACCAAAGGTCCCCGTCCAGCTCAACCGACCCGTTCATGAGATACACAACAACCGCAACGAGCAAAGGAGCTCTCATGCCCCAAGTACAACCACCCCGCCTCGTTATCGGGGCCATCGCCGCAGCGGCGATGCTCGCCCTATCGGCATGCGGCACGAGCGAGCCCTCGCCTTCCGCCACTGAAGGCGGTGACAGCGACCGCAACGCCACGATAGCGCTGGGCGTGCAAGCCCCGCCCAATTCCTTGGACCCGGCACAGCTGCATGACGGTACCCAGCGGTACGTCTGGTCGACCCTCTACGACACGCTTATCTACAGCAACAACGAGGGCAAGCTGGAACCAGCTGCAGCGGAGAGCTGGCAGTACTCCGAGGACGCGCTGACGCTGACCATGAAACTCCGGGACGACCTCAAATTCAGCGATGGTGATCCTGTCACGTCGGCGGCGGTGAAGGCCACACTCGAACGCACGAAAAATACCCCGGGACCCCAGCAGAGCAACTTGGCTGCTGTTGACTCCGTCGAGGCTCCCGATGAGCGAACCGCTGTCCTCCGTCTCAAGCGTCCGGATCCCAACCTCCTTGTCGCTCTCTCCTATGGGTCCGGTGTCATCGGTGACCCCGACACGCTCGCTGACCCGAGTCGAGCCCTCAACCCCGTAGCTTCCGGTCCCTACGTCCTCAATACGGACAAAACGATCGCTGGGACGACCTACGTCCTGGAACGGCGCGATGACCACTGGAATGCGGATGCCTACCCGTTCAAGACGGTCACCATCAGGGCGATCGCGGACCGGACAGCGCTCTTCAATGCATTGCTCACCGGAGAACTCGACGCGGGCACCGTCGACGGGACGCAGGCGGAGCAGGCGAAGGGCGGGGGGTTGAACGTGAAGCCCGTCGATTCCACAGCGATCGCCGAGCTGGTGCTCGCAGACCGCGCGGGCACCGTTACTCCGGAACTGGCCGATGTCCGTGTTCGAAAGGCCATCAACATGGCCCTGGACAAAGAGGGCGTCGTGAAAGCCATACTTCGTGGCAACGGCAAGACGACCAATCAGGTCTTCAACGAATTTTCGCCGGCGTACGATCCGAAACTTGACGACGTCTATTCCTACGACCGCGAAGCGGCGCGCAAGCTTCTAGCTGAAGCTGGCTACCCGGATGGCTTCAAACTGGTGATGCCCGCGAACCTGCCGTCCCTGCAATATCAGCCCACCATCAGCCAGCTACTTGGGGATATCGGAATAAAGGTGGAATGGGAGCCAGTTCCCGCAACGAGTGCCGGACAGAACACCAAGTGGGGCGCCTACTGGAACATCGGTGGCACTGCGGCGGCGACCAGGACTGCCGCCGTGTATTACCGGTCAGGCGGTTCGCAGAATCCCTTCAAGTCCACGGATCCTAAACTCGACAAACTGTTCCAGCAATTGGATGCCGAGACAGATACGAAGCGTCAGGGAGAAATCCTGAGGGACATCAACGAATTCGGAGTGCAGGAGGCCTGGTTCGCTCCAGTGTTCTCGCAGACGACGCTCTGGGCCACTCAGCCGGGCTTCGAATACGTCGGCTCGGGTGTATCGCTGTTCGACCTCCGCGCTTTCGGAACCAGCAACAAGTAAGTCAGCTTCGCGACGATTCGCCCGTCGGGCACCCACCGCGGTGCTCCGGCGGGCGAATCACTTAAGTCGTGGGTCAGGCCTGATCCAGATGCAGGACCGCTAGTGCTGCCTGGAGATGGGCGGTGGGTGTCGGTTCCTGGCCGGCTGCCCACTGCAGCCAGGCTTCAAATGAGGCGCCAATAAGGGCAGCGCAGAAATATCGTGCAGTTGCCTCAGGAACACCGCGGGCCGTCAGATAGGAACGCGTCCGATCACGTTGCGCCCCCAGAAACTCGTAGCTGCGGCTCATGAGCTCCGGATGTTCCGCGATCAGTCGCAGGCGTCCGCGGGTAACTGCCAGGTCCGGAAGGGCGTCAACTCCGGCAACGAGCGCATCACGAAGGCCATCCAGGACCTCTTCGGCCGTCAAGTTTGCGGCCGGAGGCGAATCCAACAGAGGCGCGGAGGCGGCGATCGCGGGTCCCATGCCGCCCCACACCAGCTCCGCCTTGGTTGCGAAATGGCGGTACAGGGTCTTGCGTCCGACGCCGGCATCACGGGCGATGTCCTCCATGGAGGTTTGCTCATATCCGCGTTCGGCAAACATGCGCAACGCGAGCGCTGCCACCGCGTCAGGGTCGATGCTCACCGGCCGCCCCAGGGCGCGGGTGGAAGTTGTCAGGTTATCCGAGGACATCCCACCAGTATTCACCCTTCCTTTACGACACAGAGTGTCGTAAAGTGGGGCCCCGGCCACCGCCGAATCCATATCACCGTCTGGAAGGACATCATGGGCAACGAAGTCACATGGCAAGAAGCCATCACCAACAACCGCTTTGCAGGGAAAACCGTCATCGTCACCGGTGCAGCTTCCGGGATCGGGCAGGCGACTGCCCTGCGCATCGCGAAGGAGGGCGGCAAGGTCATCGCCGCTGACATCAGCAAGGAACGCCTCGACGCCCTGGTGGAAGAGAACACCGGCCTGGACCTGGTGCCTGTGCCCGGCGACATCTCCACCGAAGAAACCGTGGCCGCAATCGTCGCGGCTGCCGGAGGGCGCGTCGACGCCCTGGCCAACGTCGCCGGGATCATGGACAACTTCACCCCCATCCACGAGGTGGACGACGAACTCTGGGACCGCGTCTTCCGAATCAACGTCACCGCACTCATGCGTCTCACCCGCGCCGTTGTCCCCGTAATGCTCGACGCCGGTACAGGCTCGGTGGTCAACGTGTCCTCCGAGGCCGGCATCCGCGGCTCAGCCGCCGGCGCCGCCTACACCGCCTCCAAGCACGCCGTTGTCGGCCTCACGAAGAACTCCGCCGTGATCTACGGGCCCAAGGGACTTCGCTTCAACGCGGTGGCTCCGGGCCCCACCATCACCGGCATCGTGGCGAACTTCGGATCCCGGATGGCCGCAGAACGCCTTGGCCCGCTGATGCAGGCCAACATCCCCACCCCGGCAACAGCCGCGCAGCTCGCCGCCTCCATCACCTTCCTGCTCAGCGACGACGGCACCAACATCAACGGGGCCATCCTCGCCTCCGACGGCGGCTGGTCAGCCCTGTAATGAACCGAAGGGGACGACGGCGGGAGGTTCCGTCGTCGTCCGTGTCCAGAGCTTGTCCCGGGCCACAAGCGGAACCGGCGTCCTTGAACTGAAGGAGCAAGAACATGTCAGAGTCAAAGCCTTTTGACCACAGCTATGATGTCGTCGTCGTAGGCACAGGTGCCGCTGGACTGGCGACAGCCATGGGTGCCGCCGACGAGGGCCTGCGGGTCCTCCTGCTGGAAAGCACCGCAAAGTGGGGCGGCAACACGGCCATGTCCGGGGGTGGCATGTGGATGCCCAATAATCCGCTTATGCAGCGTGACCGCGCCGGGGACTCCCGCGGTGAGGCGCTGACCTACCTCGAGGCGACGGTGGGCGAGGAGGGCCTGGCCACAACGCGGGCCCGGAAAGAGGCGTTCGTCGACGGCGTCGCCGACTTCGTCAACACCGCAGAGAAGTACGGCGTGACATTCGTGCGTGCGGCGGACTACCCGGACTACTACCCCGAGCTCCCGGGCGGCAAGATCGGCCGCGGCTTGGAGGTGAAGCCGTTCGATATCAAGAAGATCGGCGATTGGTGGAAGACGTGCCAGGCGCCCGTTGCTCTGCCGATAAAGACGGACGACATATGGCTTCTGGGTCGGGCCTGGTCAACACCCTCCGGCTTCATCCGCGGGGCGCAGCTCGTATTCCGCACCCTCGGCGGGGTGGTCACCGGCAAGAAGCTCGCCGGCATCGGGTCCGGATTCGCCGCTGCGTTCCTCGACGTCGTCGTCCAGAAGCAAGGTGCTGACCTGTGGCTGAACGCCCCGCTGCAGGAACTCATCGTCGAGGACGGCCGTGTCGCAGGGGTGCGGATCACCAGGGACGGCAAGCCCCTGACCATCGGCGCCACGCGTGGCGTGATGCTGGCCGGCGGCGGCTTTGACCACAACAAGGACCTCCGCCAAAAGCACCACGGAATTGATGGGGCCCCGTCTGGCGCTGCGGGCAACCTTGGGCGCCCGATCGAGATCGCGCAAGACAATGGCGCTGCGCTTGAGCTCATGGACGACGCCTGGTGGGGCGGATCTGTCGCCGCAGCGCCCGGCCATGGCCCTGCGTTCATCGTGGGTGAGCGTTCCCTGCCCTACTCCGTCATCCTCGACGCCAAGGGCCACCGGTTCGCCAACGAGTCCGAGTCCTACGTCGACCTCGGCCACCATATGCTCGAGCACGCCAAGGACGGCCCCTACTGGCTGGTCGGCGACGCCCGGCACGCCCGCCGCTACCTGCGCACCTTCGCGATCGACCCGAAGAACAACAAGGCGATGAAGGAGGCGGGGATCATGGTCAAGGCGGACACCATCACCGGGCTCGCTGCGAAGCTCGACATGGATCCCGCCCGCCTGGAGGCGACCATCCACCGGTTCAACGGCTTCGCCAGGGCAGGGGTCGACGGCGACTTCGGCCGCGGCAACTCAGCCTACGATCGCTATTACGGCGACCCGACGGTCCACCCCAACGCCTGCCTCGGTCCGCTCGAAAAGGGCCCGTTCACCGCATTCAAAGTGGTGATCGGAGACCTTGGGACGAAAGGCGGCGTCGTCACCGACACAGAGGCCAGGGCGTTGCGGGAGGACGGCACGGTCATCCCGGGTCTCTACTCGGCGGGCAACAACTCGGCCTCCGTCATGGGCCGGACGTACCCTGGCCCCGGCTCAACCATCGGACCCGCCGTCGTGTTCGGCCTCCGCGGCGCGCGCCATATGGCGCGCCGAGGCAGCTGATGGACCGCAAACTGAAGGGGGCGCCCCTTCGCGGCCCGCTCACGAGCCGTGCCCACCCGGCGTTGATCTTCACGCCTGGTGGGCACAGCGCATAGATCCAGTGACCGAGCAGAGGCAGGGTCACGCTGTCTTTAGAGTCTCCTGAATTCTCTCCCATCAACTGTCATCATCCCGAATGATTCGGAAGTGGTCAGTTGACGACATAGCTAGCTGGCAGATCGGCACGTACAAAGATGAACTTTCCGAACGACTTCCTGTGGGGCGCCTCCACCGCGCCCCATCAGGTCGAAGGCAACAACGTCAACAGTGACTTCTGGGCACGAGAGCAGCTCAGGGCGGGCATGGAGCGCAGCGGTGACGCTGTTGACAGCTATCACCGCTACGCAGAGGATATGCAACTGCTGTCTGGCGCCGGCCTCAACGCCTACCGGTTCGGGGTTGAGTGGGCGCGCGTCGAGCCTTCTCCCGGCCACTTTTCCAACGCGGAACTCGCCCACTATCGCCGCATGATCGACACCGCACTCCGGCTAGGACTGAAGCCTGTCATCACGCTGCACCACTTCACCAACCCCCGGTGGTTCGCCGAGGAGGGCGGGTGGATGGGGCCGCGGGCGATCGAGCGGTTCGCGACATATACCGAAGCCGTTGCAGGCATTCTGGACGGCGTGGAATGGATCTGCACCATGAACGAACCCAATATGCTCGCGTTGATGACGACGATGAGCCGGGCAGCAGAACAGCAGACGGACAAAAAGTGGCTCAGCCCCACCGTTGACGATGATACCCGCCCGGTCCTGCCTGACCCTGATCCGGAGGTCGGTTACCGGCTTGTCGAGGCCCATCACGCCGTCCGTGATCTGTTACGGGAGCGGACCGGCGCTGCAGTGGGATGGACTGTGGCGAACCAGGCACTGGTAGCTTTGCCGGGCGGGGAGGACATGTTGCGCACGAAGCAGTTTGTCCGGGAAGACCTGTACCTCGAAGCCGCCCGTGGTGACGATTTCATCGGCGTCCAGTCCTACAGCGGACAGAACGTCACCGCCGAAGGCATCGTGCCCCACCCGCCTCATCCTGACAACACGTTGGTTGGAAATGCTTATCGGCCCGACGCGCTTGGCATTGCCGTTCGCCATACCTGGGAAGTTACCGGAGGCGTGCCGATCCTTGTCACCGAAAACGGCATCGCGACAGCGGACGACGAACGGCGCATCGCGTACATGGAAACCGCGCTGCAGCACCTGTCCGCGGCGATGGATGACGGGGTCGACGTCCGGGGGTACCTGCACTGGAGCGCGCTCGACAATTATGAATGGGGTCACTGGGAACCAACATTCGGGCTGATTGCCGTTGACCGGACAACGTTCGAGCGGCACCCGAAAAGCAGCCTGGCATGGCTTGGGAACGTAGCCAAGAACGGGTCCGTTTCCTCGAAGGACCAGCCTGGCGGCAGGGAAACAGGACCTCAGTATGACTCTTCAGAACAATAGGTGCACAATGCCCACGGCCACGGCCAAACAACGGGGACCGTATGCGAAAACTGCGGCTCTGCAGTTGAGAATCCTTGAAATGTGCATTGAGCTCTTCGGACATACGGGCTTCAACAACCTGACGATGAAAGAGGTAGCCGCCAGGGTCGGCATTAGTCACACGGGGCTTCTCCATCATGTTGCCAATAAGGATGAGTTGCTTTGGGGAGTGCTGAAACTCAGGGACCAAAGAAAGGAAAGAGTTCTTCAGAACCCATGGGGTAGGCGGGGTAAAGATGCCGGAGGACGTCGATAGGATCAAGGCGCTGCTAAAGGCGGTTGGTCTAAACGATCTGCAGCCGGCCTGGTCGAGCTGCACGTAAAGCTGTCTGTCGAGGCCACTTCCCCTGATCACCCGGCCCATGAGTATTATCAAGAGCGCTACAAATCTGTTGTTGACCTCTACAACCAAGCATTCGTGACCTTGGCGGCCCATGGGGAAGTGAATGGCGACATGCCACCGGAGGACTTGGCGGTGGCATTCGTAGCATTTACTGACGGACTGCAGATCCAATGGTTGTACGACCGGGACATGGACCATTATCTACAGCACGGACGTCAGTTCCTTCGTTGGCTAATTCCCGGCGTGGGCTAGATCGTTTGCAGCTAGATGAATTGACTACCTACACCAGTCAGAGGCCAGGTTTGAAGGTGCCGCGATCCGCCGCTGCACATCCAGCTAGACGCTTGCCAGCTGACGGAATTCAAAACCTTCCAGATAGCCAAGCTCAATCGTGTCGGGGCCACTGCGATCGATCAAGCCCTCGGCCCCCGGAGAGAATGAGCCCGGCTTCGCCATCGCGGGTAGTGAAGGAGCGCGGGTTGACGCCTGGAGAAATCCATCGGGGGTGCAGGCCGTCAGCTGAGAAATTGTCCTCGAATGAGGTTTCTGCTCTCGGCGGATCGAATGCGTCAGGCATGACGACTGGCCAATCCTCCACCCAGTCCACTCCTGCGAGGAACGTTTCCCGTCCGTTGACATGATATTTGGGGAATGAGCCTCTCGGACGTACTCCCAAGTAGACCATCGCCCATGTGCCGTCGGCGCACTCGACCAAGTCGGCGTGCCCAGGGTTTTGAACAGCATGTGGGGTACTCCGATGGGAGAATATCGGGTTTTGCGGGTGGCCAGCATAGGGCCCGGCGATGTTTCGGGAGCGGGCAATCGAGACAGAATGTCCGTGGTGAGTACCGCCCTCAGCGATGACGAGGTACCACCAGCCGTTGCGCTGAAATAGGTGTGGGCCCTCAGGGTGGGCGAGTCCGGTCCCTTTCCATAATTCGTGCGGGTCCGACTGGAGTTGACCGGTGGCGGGGTCCACGGTCGCGTTGTAGATACCTCCCATGGGATGTGACCATGTGATATGGCAGGTTCCTTCACTGTCCCACGACAAGTCAGGGTCAATCCCGACTGCACCTGTTGTGTAGACCGGTTCACTCCAAGGACCTGAAGGGTCCGTGGCGTGAACAATGAGATGCCCGCGGCGGATGTCGGTGATGTTCGTCGTGGCCAGCCAGAATTCACCCTTAGGGAAGCGCAAGGTCGGTGCGTAGATCCCACCGCCGGCACCTGTGATGCCTGGCCGAACAGTGAGCTGGCTTGCACGGTCGAGAATGTTGCCGATCAAAGTCCATTCCAGCAGGTTGGTGCTGTGAAAGATGGGACGCCGGGGAAGTACTCAAAGCTGGAATTCGCTAAGTAGTAGTCGTCCCCGACTCTGCAAATGGAGGGATCGGGGTGGAAGCCGGGAATTATGGGTTGAGTGGTCATCCCCGGACACCAGGGCCGTGGGAGGCGAACTGGCTCCTGACGTCGCCCAAACCACCAGTCACACCGTGTAGTTTCCTCTTCTGTCACACAACCCGAGGTTTCGGGATGAGCGAGGCCAGGACTCCGCAAACCACAGCTGCTGCCAGCCCGAGGACAAGTGCCAGAAAAAATCCCTGTTGACTCGGTTCGCCGGTGCCCCCTGCAGCCCCAGCGGAGCCAGCGAGAACGGCTGCCACCACAGCTGCGGCAATGCTTGTTCCCAATGCACGCATCAAGGTATTCAAGCCGTTCGCTGCCCCGGTCTCGCTCACAGGAACAGCGAGCATAATCAGGGTTGGCATTGCCGCATAGCCGAGACCGATACCAATTCCGATCATCATGTTGACGACCAGCACAAGCCAAACGTTTGGCTGCACGAGCACAGCGGAGAGATACGCGAGTGCAATGATGATTGCCCCGGCGACAAGGAGCGGCTTCGGGCCAACCCGCCGAACTATGCGCCCCGCAATAGGGGCCACGGCGAGCATCGCCAAGCCTGCCGGGACGAGGATCAGGCTGGCATCCACAAGGGTCAATCCGAGCCCGCCGGAAGATTCCGGCAACTGGAGCAATTGGGGAAACACGATACTGGAAGAAAAGAGAGCAAATCCCATCGCGACCGACGCCAAATTTGTCATCAG
Organism: Arthrobacter sp. B6; assembly: GCF_001663775.1. GTDB lineage: Bacteria > Actinomycetota > Actinomycetes > Actinomycetales > Micrococcaceae > Arthrobacter. The sequence goes on from NZ_KV467168.1 coordinate 1,845,271, forward strand.
GACAGGCCCTTTCGAGCTCACACGCAGGTTAACTAGTGGGTTCTGCCTCCGGAGTTCATACCATCCCCAAGCCAGCAGCGAGAGAATTCCAATCAACAATGACACCAGAGTTGGGGCGCTCAGCCAGCCCCAGGTGTTCCCCCGGGAAAGGGCAAGCAGCAAACCCACCAACCCGATGGCGAGTCCGACGGCACCCCAAAAATCGAACCGCCCCTGATTGCGGGAAGCCCCGGTTGGAACAACGAGGAGATATAGCGCCACAGCGACTGCGCCAATTCCAGCAGAGACCCAGAAGAGCGCATGCCAGTCAAAGTACTCCGTCACAAGCGCACTGACTGGAAGACCCAGGGCACCGCCAACGCCCAAGGTGGCGCTTACAAGGGCGATTGCTCCCGCAAGTTTTTCTGGAGGAAGCTCGTCTCTCAAAATGGCAATGCCCAGGGGTATGACACCCGTTCCCATGCCCTGGAGGGCCCGCCCAACGATGAGGGGCAGAACCGACGGCGAGAACGCACAGACTACTGACCCCACCACCAGGAGCGAGAGCAAAACAATGGAAACGCGCCGCTTGCCGTACATATCCCCCAGCTTCCCCGAGACAGGGGTGCAAATGGCCGCCACCAGGAGCGTCGCGGTGATGACCCAAGCGGTGTCATCCCTGCCTGCCTCCAGCATCTCGGGCAATTTCGACTGGATCGGAATGAGAATGGTCTGCATGAACGACCCGCCCAAGCCAGCAAAGGCAAGGACAGCGACCAAGAGCCCGTGGCTTCGAACTCTTCCGCCTACGTGTTCAACATCGACGCTCTTGGTACTCACTAAACTCCTAGACTGAAATTCGACACGCCACTAGTGCCACGTGTTATCGATGCTCGTGGTAGGTCCGCTCCAGCCGGGAAACAGGGCCTTCAGGCCGGCTTCATCAGGGATTCTGTTAGCTGGCGGAGTGCCCTCGCTGCATTGGCGGCATCGCTCTCGCTCCATTCTCCGAGGCACTCCTGGAAGAGCGCCGATCGCTGTGTTTGCACATGCATGAGTTTGTCCTTGCCCGCCGGCGTCAGTGCGAGAAGATGAGCACGGCCGTCACTTGGGTCCTTCTTTCGGGCCAGCAAACCTTGCTCCTCTAACTCGGCGATCTGCCGGCTGAGGACTGGTGCACTGACACCGAGCCGTCCCGCAAGCTGCGTGGCCCGGCATTCCCCTTCACCTATGCACCGAAGCAAGAAGTGCAGGGCGACGCCAAGTCCTTCTCCGCGCAAGCTGGCCGTATCAATGCGGCGCAGTGCACGTTGGACGCCTAGTAATTCGTGCACCAGGGCTGCTGTCACGCTAGCGTTCACGAGCAACGTGCATCGCGAAACTCGCTGGCAAATCGGGCGCGAGCATTGCTTTGGTTACTTCCGGCCGCTGAGCTGCAGGACCTGCTTGAAGAGTCCGGAGTGGTCCAGAGCGCCGTCGCCCTGGTTGACGGTGGCGGCGACGAGCTGCGCGGCGACGGCGCCGAGGGGGACGGTTACGTTGGCTTCGCGGGCGGCGGAGGTGACGATGCCCAGGTCCTTGTGGTGCAGGGCGAGGCGGAAGCCGGGTTCGAAGTTGCGGTCCAGCATCTTCTGGCCCTTCTGGTCCAGGACCTTGGAGCCGGCCAGGCCGCCGCCGAGGACCTTGAGGGCGGCGTCGGTGTCCACGCCGTAGGCCTCGAGGAAGGCGATGGCCTCGCCCAGGACCTCGATGTTGACGGCGACGATGAGCTGGTTGGCTGCCTTGACGGTCTGGCCGGAGCCGGAGGGGCCGACGTGGACGATGGTTTTGCCGACGGCGTCCAGGACGTCCGCGGCTGCGTCGAAGTCTTCCTTGTCGCCGCCGACCATGATGGACAGGGCGGCGTCGATGGCTCCCTGTTCACCGCCGCTTACCGGTGCGTCGAGCGGGCGGATGCCGGCTTCGCGGGCTTCCTCGGCGAGGCGCTTGGCGACATCCGGGCGGATGCTGGACGCGTCAATCCAGAGCGTGCCCTGCTTCGCGTTCGCGAAGACACCGTCGGTGCCGCTGACGACACCCTCGACGTCGGGGGAGTCCGGCACCATGGTGATGACGACGTCGGCATCCTTCACGGCGTCCGCGATGCTGGAGGCACCCTTGCCGCCTTCGGAGACGAGCTTGTCGATCCTGTCCTGGCTGCGGTTGAAGCCGGTGACGGTATGGCCGGCCTTGACCAGGTTGATCGCCATGGGCAGGCCCATAATTCCGAGTCCGATAACTGCAACGTTGCTCATGATGATTCTCTTTCCTTCTAAGTCTTTGGTTCTGGCGTACTCGACGGCCATGATTATGTGCGGGCGTGAACGAGCGAAGCTAAGGTGAATTCCACGATCTGCTCGACAGGCGTGTCGATGTCCACCACCACTCCCGCCTCATCGGCCTCGAGGTCCTCCAGCGTCTCCAGCTGCGAGTCCAGCAGCGACAAGGGCATAAAGTGGCCCGGCCGCGCAGCCATCCGGCTGGCGAGCAGATCCCGAGCGCCATTCAGGTGGACGAACCGCACTGTGGGGTCGCCGTTGCGGATGATGTCGCGGTAGCTGCGCTTGAGTGCGCTGCATGCGATCACCAGCCCGGTCTCCGCTGCCGAGAAGCGCCTGCCGATTTCCGCGAGCCATGGCGCGCGATCGCCGTCGTCCAAGGGAGTACCGGAGGCCATCTTGTCGATGTTGGACTGCGGGTGCAGCGCGTCTCCGTCGACGAACTCTGCTCCGAGGCGGGCAGCGATCGCGGCACCCACTGTGCTTTTGCCGCAGCTGGTCACGCCCATCACCACGATGTGGGCGGAAGCCGCGGACTCGTGTTCACCAGTCATGGACTGTGCCGTCGATGAGGCGGTTGTAGGGCAGGTACGCCTGCTGGTACGGGTATGCTGCTGCGGCTTCTTCGTTAAATTCGACGCCGATGCCGGGTTTGTCCCCGGGGTGGAGGTAGCCGTCCACGAAGGTCATGGACTGTTCGAAGACCTCGTTGGTCTTGGCCGAGTGCGGCATGTATTCCTGGATGCCGTAGTTGTGGATCGCCAGGCCCACATGCAGCTGCGCGGCAAAGCCCACCGGGGAAATGTCGGTAGGGCCATGGAAACCGGACTTGATCTGGTACTGCGCGGCGAAATCCATCACCTTCTTCAGCGGCGAGATCCCGCCGAAGTGCGTGGAGGCTGCCCGGACGTAGTCGATCAGCTGTTCCTTGATGACGGTCTGGAAATCCCACACAGTGTTGAAGATTTCACCGATGGCCAGCGGGGTGGTGGTGTGCTGGCGGACCAGGCGCAGGCCTTCCTGGTTCTCAGCCGGGGTGCAGTCCTCCAGCCAGAACAGGTCATATGGTTCCAGCGCCTTGCCCAGCTTGGCCGCCTGGATCGGGGTCATCCGGTGGTGGCCGTCATGGAGCAGCGGGATCTCCGGGCCAAACTCGTTCCGGACCGCCTCAAACACGGAAGGCAGGTGCCGCAGGTACGCCCGGGTGTCCCAGTCCTCCTCCAAGGGGAAGGCACCGCGGCCGGCGGGCTCGTAGTCGTACCGCTCCCCCGACGCCTGCGCCTGGGCGGCCACACCGTAGACGGCCTTGATCCCGGGGACCGCGGTCTGGATCCGGATTGACTTGTAGCCCAGCTCCAGGTGCTCACGGACCGAATCAAAGAGTGAAGGGAGGTCCGCGCCCGAGGCATGCCCGTAGGCACGCAGCCCGTTCCGGGATGCCCCGCCGAGGAGCTGATACACCGGCATGCCCGCCATCTTGCCCTTGATGTCCCACAGCGCCATGTCCACGGCGGCGATCGCGGCCATGGTGACCGGGCCGCGGCGCCAGTACGAGGAGCGGTACAGGAACTGCCAAGTGTCCTCGATGCGGTGCGGATCCTTGCCGATCAGCAACTGCGCAACGTGCTCCTTCAAGTAGGCGGCCACGGCGAGCTCACGCCCGTTCAGGGTGGCATCGCCGATACCGGTCACACCGTCCTCGGTGGTGATACGGAGCGTCACGAAATTCCGGGAGGGACTTGTCACGAACACTTCCGCGGCAATGATTTTCACAGCTGGGTCCTTTCAGGGGAGGTTAGTCGGTTACGCGGTTCAATAAGCGGAAGTGCTTCCGCGAAGGTACCGGTGAGGCTTTCTATTAGCTGCACTGCCCCTGCATCGTTGGCCAGCCCCGCATCCACCAGTTCGAGCAGGGCGCGGATCCGCGCAGTCCCCGCCAAGGCATTTGCAGCTGCCACTTCCGCGGCCAGCGGGTCTTGGGCTGGTGGCAGCCGGGCTGTGCAGTCCATCCATGCGGCAATCATGACCGCGGCACCACTTCCGGGCCTGCCTGCGGCCCGCTCGGCACGCAGCACGGGAACGGCCCGCATCCGCAGCTTCGTGGTGCCATCCATGGCTACCTGTGACAGGTTGTGGGCAATGCGTGCGTTGCCGAACCGGGCGAGCAGCGCCTCCCGGTAGGCGGGTATCGCGAGGTCCCTGGCGGGCAGATTGGCCTCGGCTTCATCCCAGAAGGCCTCAACGGCGTGCCGGCATGCAAGGTCCGCCAGGGCCTGCGCCACGGTTCGATGCCCCCGCAGCTGGCCGGCGTAAGCCAGGAGCGAATGGGCTCCATTGAGCAGCCACAGCTTCCGGTTTTCGTACGGCTCGATGTCCGCCACGAATAAGGCGCCGGCGTCCTCCCACCGCGGCCGGCCCGCCGGAAACTCTCCGCTGAGGACCCAGCTGGCGAACGGTTCGGCTACCACCGGCGACGTGTCCCGGTAGCCGCAGAAGGCTTCCACCGCGGCGACGTCCGCAGCCGTGGTCCGTGGCGTGATGCGGTCCACCGACGTGCTGACGAAACTCGTGTTGGTGCTGATCCATTCGGCCAGGCCCGGCTCCCAGGCTTCGGCCATGCCCACTACGGCGTTGCGGGCCACGGCACCGTTGTTGGAGAGGTTGTCGCAGCAGACAACGGCCAGCGGACCGCCGCCGGCTGCCCGTCGGGCCGCCAGGCCCAGTACCAGCCTGCCCAGCGGAGTCGTGGGATGAGCGTTGCTGCGCAGGGTGGCCAGGTCCGCGGCCACATCAGGAGCGTTACTGTTGAAGGCGCCGTCGGAGTCTGCCAGATACGCCGCTTCGGTAATGGTCAAGGTGACCACGGCGGTGTCAGGCGATGCCAGCAGTACGGCGAGCGTGGCCACGTCCGCGCCGTCAACCGCTTCTACGATGCTGCCGATGACAGCGAACGAGTCATTGGAATCGGTGCGTTCCACCAAGGTAAACAGGCCGTCCTGCTCTGCCAGCGCAAGTGCTGTATCGGGGCTGCGCCCGGTGAAGGCGGCGATGCCCCAATCCGCGGCATCGCCGGCCTGCTGGGTGTACCAGGCCTGGTGGGAGCGGTGGAAGGCGCCCAGGCCGAGGTGGACGATCCGGATCGGTGCCTTGGGGGCGGACCAGAACGTCCGATTGAGCCGCGGGGGCTCGACGGGGGTCTCCGTTTGTTTCTGTAAACCGGTGCTCACAGCTTGAAGACCCGTCGGGGTGCGCCATCCACAATGTCCACGATCAGTTCGTGCGCGCGGTCTTCACTGACGCGGTGTTCGGCCACCAGCCGGGCAAGGAACGAGGCTTCGATGCGGCGGGAGGCATCATGCCGGGCAGGGATGGAGCAGAAGGCCCGGGTGTCGTCGATGAAACCGGAGGATCGGGAGAAGCCGGCAGTCTCGGTGACGGCGGAGCGATACCGCAGCATGGCATCCGGTGCGTCCAGGAACCACCAGGGGGCGCCCAGGTAGACGGACGGGTAGAACCCTGCCAGCGGGGCGAGTTCCCGGGAGAACACGGTTTCGTCCAACGTGAAGAGAACCAGGTGAAAATCCTTGGCGGTGCCGAAGTCCTGCAGGACGGGCCGGATGGCCTCTGTGTAGTTGATCGCGAACGGAATGTCGTGCCCGGTGTCCGCCCCGAAGCTGTTGAACGTGGGCTCATGGTGGTTGCGGTAGGAACCAGGGTGGATGGTCATCACCAGGCCGTCTTCCACCGACATCCGTGCCATCTGGTACATCATGTGCGCTTCGAAATCGTTGCGGTCCTGCGCAGTGGCCGTGCCTGAGCGGGCACGGTCAAACAGCTTCGCGGCGTCCGACGCGTCGAGCTTCAGGGTGGCCGGGGTGAGGACTCCGTGGTCGGCGGAGACTGCGCCATGTTCCACAAAATAACGACGCCGATTCTCCAGTGCCGCCAGGTAGGCATCATAGCCCGTGCCGCCGTCGCCCGCTGCCGCAATGAGCCGGTCCACGTTCTCCGACCATGTGGGGTGGGCAATATTGAGATATGCGTCCGGGCGGAAGGTGGGCAGGACGCGCCCATGGAAGGACAGGTCCTGGGCAATTGCCTTGTGGCTCTCAAGATTGTCCAGGGGATCGTCCGTGGTGGCCAGGACCTCGATGTTGAAGTCCTTGAACATCTCCCGAGGCCGGAAGCCGGGCTCCTGGAGCTTTGCGGAGATTGCATCGTAGCTGGCATCGGCTGTTTCCACGCTCAGCTCCCCCTCGAGGCCAAAGACGCTGCGCAACTGGGTGCGGAGCCAATATCCGGAGGCGGTGCCTTCGAACAGGGGCCACGCCCTGCAAAATTCGCGCCACACCGACAGGCTCTCCGGCTGGTAGGAATCGGATTCCATGAGCAGGTCCATCGGGACGCCACTGGCGTGGATCAGCCGGGTGACGTAGTGGTCCGGGCTGACCAGCAGCGCGGCCGGGTCAGGAAAAGGCGTATTCTGCTCGATCATCGCGGCATCAACGTGCCCGTGCGGGGAAATGATGGGGAGGTCCTGGACGCGCTGGAGGAGGTCCCGCGCGATGCTGCGCGTTCCTGGATCCGCGGGCAGGAGCCTGTCTGGGTTGGCGGCAATCGATTGTGGCATAGCTCAATAGTCCGGTGTCCTGCACCTCATGTCAACCGGTTGCCAATTTAGATTCATTCACACCTCCTTTTTGGGGGATGTCATTGTCGGGGATGTCTGCAGAACCTTGGAACACCTGCACCGACAACGAAGAATGATCTTGTGTGATTTTGGCAACCGGATGGATGTTTTTTTGCGACCCGGCAGTTACCATGAGGTCTATGACTAATCTTCCAGCCTCCGACGCCGATGTTGTGGCTGGCGCTGCGCCTTACAAAGTTGAGGCCCGGGCGACCGGCAGGACCAACGCCACAATTTACGATATTGCGAAGCTGGCAGGAGTGAACCCATCCACCGTTTCCAGGGCGCTCAGCAAGCCCGGTCGGGTCAGTGCGGGGACGAGGAAGCTCATTGAGGAAGCCGCCGCCGAACTCAACTATCAAGTTAACCCGTTTGCCAGGGCCCTTCCGACAGGACGAACAAACACGTTGGGCTTGATTGTTGCCGACATTACGAATCCAACATTTTTCGGAACCATACGGGGTGCAGAATCTACAGCGGCATTCCGTGACTATTCCCTTATTCTTGCCGAATCAGCCGAATCGCCGGATCAGGAACTTGCTGCGGCTCAACGGATGCTTGCCAGCGTCGACGGTCTAATCCTGGCCAGTCCGCGAATGGACGATGACCACATCCGGGATCTTGCGAAGGAGAAACCAGTTGTGGTCGTAAATCGCGACGTACAAGGCATCGCCTGCGTCGTCCCTGATGTCAATAAGGGCATTGGTGAAGCCATCCGTCACCTCGCCGGCCATGGGCATAAAAAAATAGTCTTCATTTCAGGCCCCACGGCCTCCTGGATGTCGAGCCAGCGCTGGAGCGGCATTCAACAAGCTTGCGAGTGGTCACGCATTGAAGCGGTAAAAATCGAGTCCGACAGTCCGACTGTCAAGGGAGGTCGGGTCACGGCCCGCCTCATTGTCGGCAGCGGCGCCTCGGCCGTGATTGCGTATAACGACCTTCTGGCAATAGGTCTCATGCAAGAACTGCAGGCCGCGGCCTATGCAGTCCCGGATCAAATCAGCATCATAGGATTCGACGATATCTTCGGAGCGGATTTCACGACACCCGGGCTTACCACTGTCCGCGCGCCGATGGAAAACTGTGGAATCGAAGCGGCCACCGTGTTGCTGCGCACACTCAAGGAGCCCGGAGAGACTCCTTCCACTCGCTACATCGATACTGAGCTGGTGGTGCGTGGGTCCAGCGGCCGGCTTCTCTAGCGGCAGCGGCGGGCTCCCCCTGATCCCACCATGTGAGACTGCGAAATTTCCGAAGAAACGTTGGGGCGCAACCTGTTCCTGTCAGCCAGGATGCGGACCAGGCTCCGGTGCCTGCCCGCCATTTACGTTTACAACGATGTCCTCAATGACAGACGGGGGAATCTTGCCCCGGCTGAGAACAACCAGCTGCTGTAGGGGCAATGCCTGGAGTGGCTCCAGGGAACACTCTGAAGTGCCTGTTTGCGCCAGCAAACTCCTGACCACCTCTCCCCCAAGGGGATGAGCAAGCCATTCGCCAATAGAGGTGCTGGCTGTCAAGTAGGCCACGATGTCTTCCTTCCGCAAGGCAGAGCACAGCGTCACTCTAGGCCGCAAGATAGACGTCAAACTCCGCGAGCTCCACTATTTTCCGAGTTCCATCGGACGTTAGAAGCCAAAAGAGATCCATCGACGGTTGAACGTCTACAACATGTCCCGTCAGGTGGACAACAGGGCCCACTTTGACTTCTACGTAGTCCCCGTTGGCGATCTTGCTGCAGTCCCCGAGAGGGGATGGTCCGCCTTGAGGCGGGGAGCCCTCGCTCGATTCGGGCATTGATGTCATCGTTTTCGTCGTTGGCTACTGTATTGGGCGTGATCCGCGACGAGCCGGGCAACGTGTGCCGGCTCCGCCACAGGTGCAAGATGTGCGGTTCTGCTGAGGATTTCGTGCCGTGCTTTGGGCGCGCTTTGCGCGATCAGTTTCTGATCTTCAATGGGATTGGCGCTGTCGCTGTCCCCGCTTATGACCAGGACCGGAGCCTGTATTGTCGGTAAATCCTCACGCACGTCCGCTTCAGATAGGAGATCGCATGCGTTGGCGTACCCGACAGGATCCGTAGACTCGAGCATCTGCCTGTACTGCCGGACGACGTCTGGGTTTTTTTGCTGGAAATCTGCGGTGAACCATCGGTCGATGATTTGGGGCACCAATGGTACAACTCCCTGGGCCCGCACCAACCGGCCCCGCTCTATCCATACATCGCGTCGAAAGCGCGCTGCACAGCACATCGCGGTAACAGACTGAATCCGCTCCGGCCTATAAGCAGCAGCACCAAGGGCGACCATTCCACCAAGGGACACCCCGGCCACATGAGCCTTGCTGATGCCCGCGCCGTCCAAAACATCAAACAGATCCTCGACCAGATCGTCAAGATCAAACGGCCGGTGCCCGAGGGGACCACCCCGGTCCCTTTGATCGAAGCGGACTACGTCGAAAGACGGCGGTAGCTCGGCAACCACTGCATCCCACATCTGCGTTCCGGTGGCGAGGGAATTCACAAAGACGATGGTGTCCAACGATGGTTCAGACTCCGTCCTTCGCTCAACGACTACGTTGAAAGCTCCGGTCATGCCCGGCCACCTGACCCAGTCAAGGCCAGGGAAGATACGGTGCCTTCGGCGCCAATCCTGGAGGTGGGGAATGCAGATTTCGGCATGGGAGCTCCTTATGCTCGGGGGTCTACTCTGTGTGCCCGCTCTGATGACATCCGAGCCCTGGCTAGGAAGGTTCTTTGGGCTAGCGTAGGTGCGCAGTGCCCGCACTGTCAACCGGTTGCCAGGACCTACAGCCAGCGTTGCTAAGAGTCAGTATCGCTTCCACGAGGGGTGGCGTGGGGCTTGGCCAGAAAGAAGGGTTTGAGGCAGTCATTTGCGGCAACCGGTTGTCAGTGCCAGCAATGCATGTTTTACTGAAAGCTACGACGGTACAGGAAACGCCATAGTCCGAGCCTTTCTGGCGGAGATGTTCTCCGCCAACCAAACTTTGACCTCACAGGAGTGGCACCACATGTCAGACATAGCGAAAATTTCGGTAAGGGCCGTGGCTGGTGACGTATCCACAGCAGCCGACAAAGGACGGATTTCCCCCAGTCCACTCCTTGACGAACTGGCGCTGATACTGCCAGCGGATGCACTGATCACTGATCGCGCAGCCATGGAGCCCTACAGGCGTGACCGGGCACTCGATCCCGACGCTGCCATACCCATGGCTGTGGTGCTGCCTTTGACGACCAGGCACGTTCAGTCAGTTATGCGCTGGGCGGCCAAGCATAAAATCTCCGTTGTGCCTCGAGGCGCAGGTACCGGCCTGTCCGGAGGAGCGACCGCAGTGGCGAACGGCATTGTGCTCAGCACCGAACGGATGCGCTCCATCAATATCGATGCCGTTACCCGTACCGCTGTGGTTCAACCGGGTCTTTTTAACGCAGAGGTCAAGGCGGCAGTCGCACAAGAGGGCCTGTGGTATCCGCCTGATCCTGCGTCCTACGAGATCTGCACGATCGGCGGCAATGCTGCCACCAATGCAGGGGGTCTTTGTTGCGTAAAGTACGGCGTCACTTCCGACTACATCCTCGGAATGGAAATCGTCACTGCCGACGGCAGAGCCGTAAAACTGGGGGGCCCGCGGCTAAAGGACGTTGCGGGACTATCCATGCTCAAGCTTTTTGTTGGCAGTGAAGGCACGCTTGGGATTATCACTGAACTCACTTTGCGGCTTCTGCCCGCCGCCCCGCCCGCACGTACCGTAGTTGGTTGGTTTTCAAGCAGTGAACAGGCTGCAAATGCGGTCCTCGAAATTGCGTCGGGCATCCGCCCTTCAATGCTGGAGTACATGGATGGGACTTCCATCAATGCCGTCGAGGACGTGCTCGAAATGGGGCTGCACCGGCACGCCGCAGCCCTGGTTGTTGCACGTTCAGACGATCAGAGCCCCAGCGGCGCGGAGACCGCAATGATGCTCGCAGCGTTTCAAAACCACGGCGCTTTTGAGTCGTTCGAGGTTGCGGACCAGGAGGAGGGCGAGCGTTTCGCGCACGCACGGCGCATTGCCATTCCCGCGGTGGAAGGACTGGGCACCCTGCTGTTGGAGGACGTGGGAGTTTCCCTCCCCCGTCTGGGAGAACTCGTCCTCGGGGTCGAGCGAATTGCAAAGAACCGCGGCGTCGTCATCGCCTTCATTGCCCATGCCGGCGACGGCAATACCCATCCGCTCGTCGTGTTTGACCCCGAAGACACAGACATGAGGGACCGCGCCTACCTTGCCTATGGCGAAATCATGGACCTTGCCATCGAACTTGGCGGGACAATCACCGGCGAGCACGGGGTGGGGCGGCTTAAGCGGCCGTGGCTTGTTAATCAGATTGGTGAGGACTTACTCCAAATGTCACACAGTGTGAAACTGGCTCTGGATCCTGACGGCATCTTGAACCCCGGAACTATTTTTGCCTCCACACCATCGCCCGGCATTATCAAAGAGGGACGCTCATGAGCCATCACAAAAGCCGCATCGACGCTGGCGGCCTGGCCGTAGACCCAGCCCTTTATGCCTTCGTCGAATCCGAGGCACTGCCTGGAACCGGAATCGACGCTGCGAAGTTCTGGATGGGCTTCGGTCGAATTGTCAAGGATCTGACACCGCGAAACCGGGAACTGCTCGCTGTCCGTGACGAGCTGCAGGACCGTATTGACGAGTGGCACAGGCTGCACCCGCTCCCGCTTGACACCACTGAGTACAAGGCATTTCTGGAGGACATCGGATACCTTCTGCCGGCCCCGGAAGGCACCCATGTCCGGACGACAAACGTGGATGATGAGATCGCCAAACTCGCCGGTCCCCAGCTGGTTGTGCCGGTCACCAACGCTCGCTATGCACTCAACGCCGCAAATGCCCGGTGGGGATCGCTTTACGACGCGCTCTACGGAACAGATGCACTGGGCGAGGCTGGTGCTGCACCTGGATATGATGCCCAACGAGGCCAGAAGGTCGTCGCGTATGTGCGTGGGCTACTGGATGAATTCATCCCGCTGGCAGCAGGCAGCCATGCCGGTTCGACCGGTTACGCGGTGCACAACGGAATGTTGTCGGTTACCCTTCCCGACGGTTCAACCAATGGGCTGCTCCGCCCTGACCAGTTCGTGGGCTACACAGGAAATGCCGATTCGCCGTCCACAATCGTGGTCCGCCACCACGGCCTTCATATCGAGGTCGTCTTCGACCGCAGCACGGTTGTCGGAGCATCAGATTCCGCTGGTGTGGCTGACGTGTTGGCAGAGGCCGCCATCACCACAATTGTCGACTTTGAAGATTCGGTTGCCGCCGTCGATGCCGAGGACAAGATCGTTGGCTACCGCAACTGGCTGGGCCTCAACACGGGTGACCTGAAAGACGTTTTTGAAAAGGGCGGCGACAAGGTCGTGCGCAGGTTGGCGGATGACCGGCACTACACATCCCCCGATGGAGGCGAGGTACTGCTGGCCGGGCGGGCCGTGCTTTTCGTCCGTAATGTTGGCCATCTCATGACCACGGACGCTGTGCTTGATTCTGACGGAAACGAGATAGGCGAAGGCATCCTGGATGCTGTCCTCACATCACTGACGGCTCTGGCCGGGATAGACCCGCAGAATTCCCGACGGAATAGTCGAACCGGCTCAATCTATATCGTCAAGCCGAAGATGCACGGCCCGGCCGAGGTGGCTTTCACGGTGGAACTCTTTGGCCGCGTGGAAGAGTTGCTGGGCTTACCGGCGAACACGCTCAAGCTCGGGCTGATGGACGAGGAGCGCCGCACCACAGTCAACTTGAAGGCCTGCATAGCAGAGGCCGAGGACCGCCTTGCTTTCATCAATACAGGCTTCCTTGACCGTTCCGGCGATGAGATCCACACGTCCATGGAGGCAGGACCTTTCGCCCGCAAGGCCGAATTGCGTGATCGTCCGTGGCTGTCGTCGTATGAGGACCAGAATGTCAATGTAGGCATAGGGGTGGGTTTGCCGGGCCGGGGCCAGATCGGCAAGGGCATGTGGGCAATGCCTGATCTCATGGCGGCAATGCTCGAGCAAAAGGTTGGGCACCCGATGGCAGGTGCAAGTACTGCCTGGGTACCGTCGCCCACTGCTGCGACCCTGCACGCCATCCACTACCACCGGGTCGACGTCGCGGCGAGACAGCGTGAGATTGCTCGCCGGGACCAGAGGGGTACTCTCGACGGCATTCTTACCCTGCCCGTGGAAGGTCAACCGAATTGGTCACCGGAAGAGCGTCAGGAAGAACTGGACAATAATATGCAGTCCTTGCTGGGATATGTTGTCCGCTGGGTGGACCAGGGAATCGGATGCTCCAAGGTTCCTGACATCCACGATGTTGCACTCATGGAGGACAGGGCCACGCTCCGCATCTCGAGTCAGCACATTGCGAACTGGCTCCGCCATGGCGTGATCACGGAGCAGGAGGTACACGAGAGCATGCAGAAAATGGCTGCCGTCGTCGACGCCCAAAATTCAGCCGATCCCCTCTACCGTCCGATGACATCCAACTTCTCCGAGAGCATCGCGTTCCAGTGCGCCGTCGATCTGGTGGTTGACGGAAGCAGGCAGCCGAACGGCTACACAGAGCCCCTCCTGCATCAGCGCCGGCGCGAAGTGAAATCAAAGACACTCAACTCCATCTACGCGGAAAGCCCCACTTCATGACCTTGCCAGGAGCCACCATGCAAAACTTCGTTGAAACACTGTCGGTGACCTATGCCACTGCAGCCCGGGCTGTTTCCCTGGCGATTGAGGAAGGAGCACAGCGCGGCGTCCTGGTTTCGGTCAGTATCGTGGACCCCGGAATGGGGCTCATCGCCTTCGGCCGTGCAGACGGTTCCATGCCCCACAGCGTGGAGACCAGCCGTCGAAAGGCCAACACGGCCGCATCGTCCAGGCGCCCGACAGGGTGGATGCAAGGTGACTTCGCAATCGCTCTGCCGCTGGGCACAGACAATCTGCTGACAAACATTCGTGGCGGGTTCCCATTGGCTTATCAGGATAAGCATCTTGGCGGCCTCGGTATCGCCGGAGGGACTCCTGACCAGGATGCCGAGATCGGTCTAGCAGTCCTGGATGCCCTGGCCAAGGAAGCCCCAGAGGCCTGACCATGAGGCCCGACTCCAAGACCGACGGTAGTTCCGCGGCCCTTACTCACCGGCGACACGTCACACCCAATACTGAAGGAGAACCGCGTGCTTAAGCCACGTTCTACACCTACCCGCGAACTTCATAACCTCGACGGCCTGTGGCTGTTTGCGCTGGACACAGAGGCAGGCGACAAGCCTTGGACCAGGGTCCTGGACACCACGTTGGAAGCTGCGGTCCCGGCGAGTTACAACGACCAATTCGTCTCCCCGGAGATCCGCAACCACGTGGGTTGGGTCTACTATCAGCGAACAGTGCGGGTTCCACGCGGCTGGTCCGAAGAACGCATCGTGCTGCGTTTCGATGCTGCAACACATGCAAGCCGTGTGTACGTAGGCGACACCCAGGTTGCCCAACATATCGGCGGTTACACGCCCTTTGACGCTGACATCACTGACTTCGTACAACCAGGCGAGGAATTCCGGCTGACTGTCGCGGTGAGCAACGAGCTAAGCAACACGACAATCCCTCCTGGCACGATCACAATGTCACAGAGTGGCCGACGGACCCAGACTTATCTTCACGACTTCTACAATTACGCAGGACTGGCCCGGTCTGTGTGGCTGTACAGCACACCTCGGCTTCATCTCCAGGACGTGACGGTTACCACACAGGTCCGCGGAACATCAGGGGTCGTCTCGTACACCGTCCGGCAGTCCGGCAGCGCTGACGTTCGGGTGACAGTCCTGGACGAAAAGAAGATCAGGGTCGCTTCAACGACCGGACAAAGCGGCACAGTGGAAATTGATGCGGTCACGCTCTGGCAGCCTGGGGCCGCATACCTCTATGAGCTTCTTGTTGAACTCCTTGACGACGGGAAAGTTGTCGACTCCTATACTGAGGTTTTCGGTGTCCGGACCGTGGAAGTGAGGGGCTCTGAGTTCCTCATCAACGGCGAACCCTTCTACTTCACTGGCTTCGGAAAACACGAGGACACAGCCATTCGCGGCAAGGGACACGACAACGCCTATCTCGTCCACGACTTCCAACTCCTGGATTGGATTGGTGCGAACTCGTTCCGCACTTCTCATTACCCATATGCCGAAGAAGTGCTGGAGTTCGCAGACCGCCACGGCATTGTCGTGATCGACGAAACAGCCGCCGTGGGCCTGAATCTCGGCGTACAGGCAGGCCTCTCAGGGAAGCCCACCACGCCGTCGTTCTCGAGCGAGACCTTCAATGATCAGACAAGGGAAGCACACGCCCAGCACATTCGTGAATTGATTGCCCGCGACAAAAACCACCCCAGCGTAGTGATGTGGTGCATAGCAAACGAACCAGCGTCGAACGAAGATGGCGCCCGTGAGTACTTTGAACCGCTCGTGAAGTTGGCCAGGGAGCTCGATCCAACCCGTCCCTTGACCTATGCGGTCGTTATGTTTGCCACCTTCCGCAACGATCTGATCGTTGACCTGTTCGACGTTGTGGGCCTGAACCGGTACTACGGCTGGTACGTCATGAGCGGTGACCTGGAGTCAGCCGAAAACTATCTGCGGATGGACATCCAGGGATGGATTGACCGCGTCGACAAACCCATCATGATGACCGAATATGGAGCTGACACTCAGCCGGGAGTCCATTCGGTGTGGGATCAGCCATGGACGGAAGAATACCAATCGGCCCTTTTGGAGATGCACCACCGCGTATTTGACGAATTCCCGCAGTTTGTCGGTGAACAGATCTGGAACTTCGCTGACTTCCAGACCAGCAACGGTATTCACCGTGTGGACGGTAACAAAAAGGGAGTCTTCACGCGGACCCGTCAGCCGAAGGCAGCAGCACATGCCCTCCGCACCCGATGGCGCGCCATCGGCAACCGGAAGCCCAAGAAGGTCAGCGACGCTGGCGCTGAGGTTCCCCCCGCAGTGGAGAATCCTGTTCTTCAGTAGGAAGCGTGGTGGAGTGTGCCGCCTGGGAGGGCGTCACACTTCACCGGCCGCAGCGGCAACCTCAACTCAACAGCCGCCCGCTTGAGCCCCGCACCACCAGCTCCGTTTCGACGCGCAATGTTCCGGCGGGCTCTCCCGTCCCTTGCAGGAGATCAAGCAGCAGCCTGGCTGCGCTGGAGCCGCAGGCCCCCAGCGGTGAGCGCACGGTGGTGAGCGGCGGCGTGGTGAAGTCCGCCCCGAAGATGTCATCGAACCCAACGATGCTGATCTGATCCGGAACCACCACGCCGGCGGCCTGGAGCTCCTGCATCAGCCCGATGGCAAGGAGATCGTTGTAGGTCAACACGGCAGTGGCACCGCTGGCCAGGACGTCGCGCGCCACTTGCCTGCCGCCGTCGACCGTGGGTTTGGCGGATTCCAGCCGCACCGCCTCAAGCCTGGACCACTCACAGGCCGCCTGCACGCCATCCCAGCGGCGGGCCGACATCCAGGATTGTGCCGGCCCGGCAACAAAGGCAACTTTCCGGTGCCCGTTCGCGGCCAGGCTTCGCACTGCCTCGCCGATGCCTTTGTTGACCTCGGGAACCACGCAAGGCACGCCGTCGACCTCGCGGTTGATGACCACCACGGGCTTGTCCCGGGCGAGGGTGCGGATGTCGTCATCGTCCATGCGCGGGCTGGCCAGGATCAGGCCGTCCACGGTGGCCATCATGCGGCGGGCCGCCGTCAGTTCGGTGACGGCAGACTCGGCGGACTCGGCAAGCACCAGGGTGTAGTCCCGCACAGCAGCGGTCGTTTCAGCCCCGCGGATGATGTCGAAGAAGGTGGGGTTCGTAATGTCGGCGACGATCAGGCCGAAGGTGCTGGTCCGGCCCGTGGGAAGTGCGCGTGCGAACGGGTTGACCTGGTAGTTCAGCTCGGCGGCCGCATCCTCAATGAGTTTCAGCGTCTTGGCACTGACCCTTCCCGGCTTGCTGAGCGCTCGGGAAACGGTGGACGGGTTCACGCCGGTAACTTTGGCAATGTCATAGATTGTGGCACTGGATTTCCCGTTGCGGGCGGGCTTCTTTACCGGGCCTGGTGTTGCGGCATCGTCCGGCGTCTTGGGTTCAGTCACCGCCCCATCCTAACGAGGAATCAGCCCAACCGGGCAATTTTTTGGCCAGCGGTTGCCGCGGCTGGCGGGTGATGGGCGTCAGCCAAAGCGTGCCGGCATCGGATGGACACAGTTGAGCCATATTGACACTGCTGGCTAGGCTGGGAGACATGCGCGAACTCCAGGCCAGAATCGTTGAAGAAATGGGCGTGCAGCCCCGGATCGATCCCGCCGGGGAGGTGCGCAAGCGCGTGGCTTTCCTTAAGGATTACCTCAAGGCAACACAGACCAAGGGCTTTGTCCTGGGTATCTCCGGCGGCCTGGACTCATCGCTGGCGGGCCGCCTGGCCCAGCTGGCCGTTGAGGAGCTGGAGGCCGAGGGTGTGGAGGCCAACTTTGTGGCCGTTCGCCTGCCCTACGGCGTACAGCACGACGAAGACGACGCCCAGGCAGCCCTGGACTTTATCCAGGCCAAGACCGAGTGGACCTTCAACATTTCGGCCGCCGTGGACGGCTTCGAGGACGAGTTCGAGAAGTCGGTCGGGAACGGGATTTCGGATTTCCACAAGGGCAACACCAAGGCGCGCACCCGCATGATTGCCCAGTACGCGCTGGCCGGGGAGCACAATTACCTGGTCATCGGAACGGACCACGGCGCCGAGTCAGTCACCGGTTTCTTCACCAAATACGGCGACGGCGGCGCGGACATCCTGCCCCTTTTCGGCCTGAACAAGCGCCAGAACCGCGAACTGCTGGCCGAGTTGGGAGCCCCGGCCCGCGTCTGGGAGAAGGTACCGACGGCGGACCTCCTGGACGGGAAGCCCGGCCGCACCGACGAGGACGAACTGGGCCTCACCTACGACCAGATCGACGACTACCTTGAGGGCCGCGACGTGCCGGACGAGGTAGCGGAAAAGATCGAAGAGAAGTACATGCGCACCCGCCACAAGCGCACCGTACCCGTCTCGATCTTCGACACCTGGTGGAAGCACGAGGGTCCCGAGGAGCCCCGGGTGGGCCTCTAGGCGGGCATGACCCACGACGTCGACAGTTACCTCGCGGGGAAGCCGCCCGCCGCCGTCGAACTCTTCCAGCGGTTCCGCGCCATGGTGCACGCTGCCGGCGAATGCGAGGAGCGGGTCCACCGTACGGAGGTTGCGTGGGCAGACCGACGCGTCTTTGCCGAGGCCTTCATCATCTCCGGGCGCCTGGAAGTAGCCATTGACCTGCTGCGCCAGGTGGACCATCCCTCCCTGTTGCAGAGCTTTCCCACCACCAGGAAGGTCTACACCCACCGGTTTACGTTCACGGCCGCTGACCAGCTGGACGCCGACATCAAGGCGTGGCTGGTTGAAGCGCATGACGACGTTGGGCCGGGGACCCGCTAGCACGGCCGCGTCCGGAGCGCCGCCCAGACGTTCGGGCTTCCTACGGCAGCAGGACTATCTTGCCGTGGCCGTGTCCGCTGCGGCTCAGCTCCAGCGCATCAGCCGCCTCAACCAGCGGCAACCGGTGCGCAATGGTGAAGGTAATCAGGCCTTCCGCGGCGAGCGTCGCCACCTCCATGATTCGGCCCTCCTCTTGCTGAACCGCCGCGATCCCTGCGTCCTGTGAATGCTTGCTCGGCGCGGTGACAACTGCACGGCTGCGGTCCGGCAGCAGTTCGACCGTTGCCGCCACGGACTCTTCGGTCCCCGCAGCATCCAGCACGGCTGTTACGGCACCTGCCTCTTCAGCTGCGGCCCTCACGCGGTCCGCCAGGCCGGGCCCGTAAGGAACGGCTTCCGCACCCAGCTCCCGCAGGTAGTCCTGGTGGGCTTCCGAGGCGGTGCCGATGACCCGGGCGCCAAAGGCCTGTGCAATCTGCACGGCCGCGGAGCCCACGCCCCCGGCGGCCGCGTGGATCAGCACCGTGTCGCCTTCGTCGACGCCCAGCTGCTTCAAAGCTGAATAGGCTGTGCCGCCGGCCACCGGAATGCAGGCAGCCTGTTCAAAATCGACGCCGGCGGGCAGGGGCGTGAGCTGTTCGGCGGGCACGACGGCCTCCAACCGGTAACCGCCAGTGAAGCCGTTCCAGATGACCTCGTCGCCCACGGTAAAGCCTTCGGATGCCGGTCCCACAGCTGGCCCCACCGCCGTGACAATTCCGGCGGCCTCGCTGCCGGGCACTTCGGGGAGCTCCAGCGGGGCTACGTTGCTGAGCTGTCCTGCCACCAGCTGCCAGTCCATCGGGTTGACGCCAACGGCGCGGAATTCGACGCGCACTTCCCCCTCGGCGGGTTCCGGCAGGTCCTCCGGCCCGACCTTCAGGACCTGCGGGTCGCCGTACTGTTCGAAGTAGACATTAGTGCTCATATCCCTGGCTCCTCTGGGGTGTCCGGCCTCCATAGCTAGCGTAGGCACGCCTGTCGGCCGTCACAACAGTTCCCTGCCCGGCGCCCCCAGCTTGCTGCTGATCCGGTGGGCCTCCTCCATCAGGAGCCGGCCCAGGAAGTCCTGCCGGTCTTTGCGGAAGCGCGGTTCGATACCGGTCAGGGAAAGCGCCCACGCGGGCCGTCCGGCCTGGTCAAAGACGGCGGACCCCATCCCCCAACTGCCTTCAAGCACCAGGCCGGGATTCACCGAGTAGCCTGCTTCCCGGGTTCTGGCCAGGCTGGCCCTGACAACCTCTGCTGTATGCGCTTCTGCGAAGGTGCCCGCATGGCTGGCCCAGTGTGCCAGCAACTGTTCCTGCTCGTTCTCCGGCAGGAATGCCATGATCGCCGTCCCGGCCGAGGCGACGCCCAGCGGAAACCGGACGCCTTCGTGCAGCACGAAGGACCGGACCGGGAAACTGCCCTCTTCCCGGAGCAGGCACACCGTCTCTGCCCCCCGGCGGATGGAAAAGAAGGCACTTTCTCCCGTCTCCTCAGCCAATCGGCGCAGGCTGGGCCGGGCGATCTCCTCGAGCGGGAACCGCGCTGAAGCCACGGACCCCATCAGCAGGATTTCCGGCCCCAGGACCCAGTTGCCGTTGCGGGCGTCGTGGTCCAGCAGCCCTTCTGCCGCCAGTGAAGTCAGTAGCCGGTGGACCGTGGGCCGGGTCAGGCCTGACTCTTTCACCAGGTCCACCAGTGGGCTGCCTTCAGGCTTGCGGGCGGCGATGCGCAGCAGCCCGGCGATGCGGCTGACAACCTGGGCGCCCTGCACAGGATTCTGGTTCATATAGGCCCTTCCGGCTCCTTTAGTATCCATATTGTGGACTCGTTCAAGCGTACCGTCCACACTGTAAAACAGCCAGAAATTGCGCCACAATCATGCCTTGACAGGCGCGGGCGTACGTCCGTACGCTTCAAACCCAGAGCCGTAGTCCATAAAGTGGATTCCCGCCTCCGGCCCACTCTCGATGAGGAGATAAGCATGTCCAAACTCAAACCAAGCGCCGCTGACGCCCTCCACGATGCCCTCCGGGATGGCATCACCCTGGCCGTGGGCGGCTTCGGCCTGAGCGGCATTCCCGCGGACCTGATCGAAGCTGTCCGGGATTCGGGTGTACGGGACCTGACCGTGGTATCCAACAACATGGGCGTGGACGGCAAAGGCCTCGGCGTGCTGATCGAAGCCGGCCAGGTCCGCAAGGTCATCGCCTCCTACGTGGGCGAAAACAAGTTGTTTGCCGAGCAGTACCTGGCCGGCCTGCTGGAGGTCGAGTTCACCCCGCAGGGCACGCTCGCCGAACGCCTGCGCGCCGGCGGCGCCGGCATCCCCGCCTTCTACACCAAAACCGGCGTAGGCACGCTGGTCGCCGAAGGGAAGCCGCTGGCGGAGTTCGACGGCGAAACGTACGTGCAGGAGCCTGCCATCCGCGCCGACGTCGCATTGGTCCATGCGCACACCGCTGACGCGGACGGGAACCTGATCTACCGCTACACCGCCCGGAACTTCAACCCGGTGGTGGCTACGGCGGGCACGGTCACCATCGCCGAAGCAGAAGTCATCGTGGAACCAGGGACCCTTGATCCGAACCACATTGTCACCCCCGGTGTCTACGTCCAGCGGCTTGTCCAGGCATCGGACCGGGTTAAGGACATCGAACAGCGCACGGTCCGCCCGCGCGCCTCCGAGCCCGTCCCCGCGTAGCGGCCGAGCCCGTCCCGGCGTAGCAGCCCGACCCTGTCCCCATCGGGCGCGAACGAACACTTAAGCCCCCAAACTTCGAACCCAAGGAGAATCCCATGGCCTGGACCAGGGACGAAATGGCTGCCATCGCGGCCGAGGAACTGAACGACGGCGACTACGTGAACCTGGGCATCGGCATCCCCACGCTGGTGGCCAATAACCTGCCCGACGGCGTCCGCGTTGTCCTGCAGAGCGAAAACGGGCTGCTCGGCATGGGCCCGTTTCCCTACGAAGGCGAGGAAGACGCGGACCTCATCAACGCCGGGAAGCAGACCGTCACCGTGCTCGACGGCGGCAGCATCTTCGACTCAGCGACCTCCTTCGGCATGATCCGCGGCGGCCACGTGAAAATCGCCATCCTGGGCGCCATGCAGGTCTCAGGCAACGGCGACCTCGCCAACTGGACCATCCCGGGCAAGATGGTCAAGGGCATGGGCGGCGCCATGGACCTCGTGGCAGGCACGCCCCGCGTGGTGGTCCTCACCGAACACAACGCCAAGGACGGCACGGCCAAAATCGTTCCCGAGTGCACCCTGCCGCTCACGGGGTTGAGCTGCGTGGACCGGATCATCAGCGACCTCGCCGTGTTTGACCTAGTGAAGCAGGAACAAAAAACGGACGACGGCGGCGGGCGGCGGCTCACTCTCACCCGCCTTGCCCCGGGCGTCACCGTGGACGAAATCCGCGCGAAGACCGCCGCGGCGTTCGACGTCCAGCTCGAAAACGCGACCCCCGCCTTGGAAGGAGCCACAGCATGAGCCTCAAGGAACAGTTTGGCAAGGATGTCCTGCTCACCGGGTGGGGCCACAGCCGCTTCGGCAAACTGGCGGATGAGAACCTCGAGTCCCTGATCATCCAGGTGGCCACGGAAGCAATCGCCGGCGCCGGACTCGAACCCGGCCAGATCGATGAGATCTATCTCGGCCAGTTCAACTCAGGCATGATGCCCCTTGCCTTCCCGTCTTCGCTGGCCCTGCAGGTCTCACCGGACCTGGCCAATGTCCCCGCCACCCGGGTGGAGAACGCCTGCGCCTCCGGTTCGGCCGCGTTCCAGCAGGGCACCAAGTCCTTGTTGGCCGGTACCGCCAAAACCGTGCTGGTGATCGGCGCCGAGAAGATGACCCAAGCCGGCGCGGACGTAGTGGGCGCCGCCCTGCTGGGTGCTGATTACGACATGGCCGGCCAGACGTCCACCACCGGCTTCACCGGCCTGTTCGCGGACGTCGCCAAGCATTACGACAAGCGCTACGGGCGCGGCGACGGAAAGCTGGGCGACGTGCTGGGGACCATCGCGGCAAAGAACCACCGCAACGGCGTTGACAACCCCTACGCCCAGCTCCGCAAGGACCTCGGCGAGGAGTTCTGCCGCACCATCTCGGACAAGAACCCCATGGTGGCCGATCCCCTGCGCCGCACCGACTGCTCCCCCGTGTCCGACGGCGCCGCCGCCGTCGTGCTCTCAACGTCACCGACCGGCGGGGCCACCGCGCCCGTGCGCCTGGCGGGGTTCGGCCAGGCCAACGACTTCTTCCCGGCCGAACGCAGGGATCCCACGGCGTTCCAGGCCACCCGGGTGTCCTGGCAGCGCGCCCTGGCGATGGCCGGCGTCGGGCTTGAAGGGCTTGACTTCGCCGAGGTCCACGACTGCTTCACCATCGCCGAACTGCTGATGTATGAGGCCATGGGCCTGACTGAGCCCGGCCAGGGCGCCCGCGCCCTGGAAGAAGGCTGGGTGTTCAAGGACGGCAGGCTGCCCGTTAACGTCTCCGGCGGCCTCAAGGCCAAGGGCCACCCCGTGGGCGCCACCGGCGTGTCCCAGCACGTCATCGCCGCGATGCAGCTCACCGGAACGGCGGGCGGCATGCAGCTTGCCGGCCCCCGCCGGGCCGCGGTGCAGAACATGGGCGGCGTGGGCATCGCCAACTACGTCAGCGTGCTCGAAGCTGTCTGAGCCCACGGAGTTTTTGTCCAGATAATGGGTCCTTGGGCGCGGGAACGTGCCATTATCTGGACAAAAACTCCAGAGGTGGGGTGGGTAAGGCGGGCGGTCAGCGCGCCCGGATCAGGTTGGCGATCTCCCTAAAGCCCAGCCGGTCGGCGTTCTCCAGGGCGGTCCGCCCTTGGGGATCCCGGATGTTGGGGTCACCGCCCGCTTCCAGCAGCAGCCTGACCACCTCCTGTTGCCTTGGCCCGCCGTTGTTGAGCAGGATGGCTTCCTGCATGGCGGTCCAGCCCAGGTTGTTCACGTGGTTCACCGGCACCCCGGCGGCGAGGAGGATGCGGACCGTCTCCACATGGCCGTGTTCGCTGGCCGGAATCAGTGCCGTCCCGCCGTAGCGGTTGGTGCTGGCAACGTCCGCACCGGCCGCCAGGGTCAGCTCGAGCACGTCGTAGAATCCCTCGGCTCCGGCGTAGAGGAACGCGGAATCCTGGATGGCGTCCTTGGCGTTCACGTTGCCGCCGCGGCTGATGAGCGCACGCACCAGCTCCACCTTGTTGGCCTTCGCGGCAGCGATCAGTTCCTGGTCAAGCCGGGCCTGGGCCTCGGCGGACAGGGCGGGCGGGTCGGAGGCTGCCGCCGAGGTGGGAACCGTTGCGGGTCCTGCCGCCGGCGTGGAACGGGCCGGAACAGAGGCTCCCGGACTGTCCAGGACAGACGACGGCGGCTCCTGGGGTTGCGGCCCGCCGGAACCCCCCTGACAGGCGGCCAGGCACACTGCCACGCTGCCCGCCAGCATGAGCACCGTTGCCGCGCTGCGTGCCCGGCGCGGGTTCCCAAACCGCCGGGTCCTGAACCGCCGGGTCCTGAACCGCCTCATAAACCGAGCCTACTTGGCCGGGCCTGAAGCTGCGCCGGCGATGGCCTCGGCGCCGGCGGTGGCGCAGGCTTCGTCCAGGTTGCCGTCGGGGGCGCCGCCCACACCGATGCCCGCCACGGAGACACCGTTGACCTTGAGCGGGACACCGCCGGCCAGGAACAGGGTGCCGGGGAGGTCGGCGATGCTTGGCCCGTTGCCGTTGATGCGCTTGGCCAGCTCACTGGTGGGTGCACCGAAGGCGGCCGCCGTGTAGGCCTTTTGCTTGGCTGCCTCGATGGTGTGCTCGGCGGCGTTGTCACCACGCAGGACCGACTGGACGGTTCCGAACCTGTCCACCAGCGCCACGGTGACGAACGGCAGCTTGTCCGCCTGGCATTTGGCGAGGGCTGCGCTGACGGCGTCGGACGAAGCCCCAACGGTGATGCGGTTCTGGGCAACGACGATTTCCGGTGCCTGCGGGATATCGCCGGCGGGCACCGCGGCAGGGACGGCTGCCTGGCTGGCCCCGGCATTGGCTGCGGCGGTCAGGCCTCCGGTCAGCAGCAAAGCTCCGGCGGCAGCAGCGGCGGCAATCTTGTTGGACTTCTTCACGGTGTTCTCCTTGAGGTGTTGGACCCACGTTGATCGAATCCCCTGGAATGGGCTGGGCTCTATCCATCCTGTCCAGCCACGCCGGAACACACATCCGGCCTTCGGCTGCGTCCCCGTCCCCCGAACGGCCGGCAGCATCAGCCAAAAGGCTGAGAGACCAGCAACGGCGCGGGCAATAACATGGGATAGACCTCCCCTGACCTGAACCGGACCAGATGCCCTCCCCAGCCATTCCCCCCGAAACACCGCCTGCGGGCGCTGCCCTGCACGCCGGATCCGGCCCGGCCGCTGGCCGTCTCGGCCGGATCGATGCCGCCGTCCACCTCGGTTTTGCGGTGCTGTTGGTGGCCTCTGCCGTCCGATATGCCATGCGGCACAGCCTGCAGGACAACCTTTTCGTCCTTGGACTCGCGGGAACCGTGTGCGCCCTGTACGCCGTGGTCGCAGTTCTGGCCGGGCAGGGACGCCGGTGGGCCGTATGGATGCTTGTGCTCGTGGCCGCCTGGGCAGCACTGGTGATCGCCGCGCCCAGCTTTGCCTGGTGTTCCTTTGCGATCTTCTTCCTGTGCCGGACAGCCTTCGCAGGCCCGGTGGCTTATGTTGCGGCAGGGGCGACGGCTGCCGCCACCGCCGTCGGACTGTTCCGGCTCAGCGACGGCACGGACTTTGCGATGCTGCTGGGGCCGCTCGCCGTCGGCGTGATGCTGATGCTGATCTACGACCGGATCGAGCACGACGCCGCGGAGCAGCGGCGCCTTCATGCCGAAGTATCGCTGGTGCAGGGAGAGCTCGCGGCCAGCGAGCGCCGGGCCGGCACCATCGCAGAACGCGAGCGCGTATCGCGGGAGATCCACGACACCGTGACGCAGGGCCTGGCCAGCAGCCTGCTGCTCCTGGAGGCCGCGGAGCGGTCATGGCCCGGGCAGGAATCACGCCGGGAGCTCAACGACGCCACGCAACTGCTGCGCAGGAACCTTTCCGAGACCCGCGGCCTGGTCCATGAGCTCGCTTCCCCGGGACTTGACGCCTCCCCACTGCCCGAGGCCCTGCACCAGGCAGCCGCCCAGTACCTCCCGCATGCCCGGCTCGTGGTCACCGGTGAGCCGAGGGACATCCCGGCGGAGGTCCGGCACGCCCTGCTGCGGGTGGTCCAGAGCGCGGCCGCAAACATCCAGCAGCACGCCAACGCGGCCACCGCAACCCTGACCCTGGGTTTCCTTCCCGGCTCGGTCACCCTGGACATTTACGACGACGGGACGGGCTTTGATCCGTCGGCGGCAGCACCGCCGTCGGACGCCGGCGGCTACGGGATCCGGGCGATGCGCCAGCGGGTTGAACAGCTGGGCGGGGTATTCTCAGTCGAAAGTTCCCCCGGCGAAGGGACCATTGTGGCAGCGCAAGTACCGGCCCCCGTGCCCGGGCAACGCATCACCGGGGACAACGCATGACCGCCATCACCGTGCTCCTGGTGGACGACCACCTGGTGGTCCGGAGCGGCCTCAGGGCGCTGCTGGGCACGCAGCCCGACTTTGACGTGGTGGCAGAAGCCGCCTCCGGCGAGGAGGCCCTGGAGCAGGTGGATGGGCACTCCCCTGCGGTGGTGGTGATGGATCTGGCCATGGGCGCCGGAATGGACGGGATCGAGGCCATCAGGCAGCTGCGGCAACGCAACAACCGGCAGGCCATCCTGGTGTTCACCACTTACGATTCCGATGCGGACATTGTCCGCGCCGTGGACGCCGGCGCCATGGGCTACCTCCTCAAGGACGCCGCCCCGGACGAAATCTTCGCCGCCATACGCGGTGCGGTTCAAGGTAAGAGCGTGATGAGCGCTCCGGTGGCATCGCGGCTCTTCCAGCAGCTGCGCAATCCCAACGAGGTCCTGACGCCCCGGGAGGCGGAGCTGCTGAGCCTCCTGACTGAGGGTCTCAGCAACCGGGAGCTGGGCCAGCGGCTCTTCATCTCGGAGGCCACCGTCAAGACCCATCTCGCGCATATCTACGCCAAGCTCGGGGTGGAGACCCGCGCCGCAGCCATCGCCACAGCCATCCGCCGGGAAGGCATGCGCTAGAGACCCGGAGGATAGACTCGGTATCCCCTTTGGTCCTTGCCCTCGAGGAGCTGTTATGCGCGCCACCATCATCCACGGCCCCGGTGATATCAGGGTCGAAGACCGCGAGTATCCATCCGTCCGGCTCCCCACGGACGTGGTGGTGAAGGTGACGGCGTCGTGCGTCTGCGGCTCGGATCTGTGGCCCTACCGGGGCGTCAAGCCCATCCACCGCCCGACGGCCATCGGCCATGAATTCATCGGCGTCGTCGAAAGCATCGGGTCCGACGTCAAGGAGCTGAAGGCAGGCGACTTCGTCATCGCGCCGTTTGTCCTCAGTTGCGGCGAATGCCCGCAATGCCGCAACGGGGTCACCGTTGCGTGCGCCCGGCTGGCTGGCTGGGGCGGCCGGGATGACTCCGGGATGAAGATCGACGGCGGCCAAGGCGAGGCGGTGCGCGTGCCGCTCGCCGAGTCCACCCTGGTCAAAGTGCCGGTCACCGGTGAACCTGACGACGCCCTCCGCAAGAACCTGCTCACCCTTTCCGACGTGATGGCCACGGGCCACCACGCAGCCCTCAGCGCCCAGGTCTCCCCGGGCCGGACCGTTGTGGTGGTAGGTGACGGCGCTGTGGGGCTCTGCGGTGTGCTGGCCGCCAGGCGGCTGGGCGCGGAGCGAATCATCGCCATGTCCCGGCACAGCGACCGGCAGGCCATCGCCCGCGAGTTCGGCGCCACGGACATCGTGGAAGCACGCGGGGACGACGGCGTGGCAAAGGTCCGCGAACTGCTGGGCGGTGTGCTCGCCGACTCGGTGCTTGAGTGTGTCGGGACCAAGGAATCCGTGGAACAGGCGCTGCACTCGGTCCGCCCCGGCGGCGCCCTTGGCTTCGTAGGAGTGCCCACCGGCGGTGCCGGGATCCCGCTGCGGTACCTGTTCGACAGGAATATTACGGTGGCCGGCGGCATGGCGCCCGCGCGAATTTACATCCCGGAACTGCTCGAGGACGTGCTCGCCGGACGCATCAACCCAGGCCGGGTGTTCGACATCGAGATGCCGCTGGAAGACGCGGCAGAAGCGTACAAAGCGATGGATGAACGCCGTGCCATCAAGGTGCTGCTGAGGCCATAAGTTCCAATTCCCGCACATTCATCCGGAATACTCGATGACGGCAGCTATTGCACGCCCACCCTTCGCCCCCTAGGTTTGAAACAGCGGAGGATAATCTCCGTATCTGCCTGCCGTTGGAGCAGGACCAGAAAAGGGTTACAAAGGAAGTAGCAATAGCAATGGCAACAGGCACAGTTAAATGGTTCAACGCCGAAAAAGGCTTTGGCTTTATCGCTCCGGATGACGGATCCGCTGACGTTTTCGCGCACTACTCGGCAATTGCCAGCAGCGGCTACCGCTCCCTGGATGAGAACCAGAAAGTCGAATTCGATGTGACCCAGGGCCCCAAGGGCCCGCAGGCAGAGAACATCCGCCCGCTGTAACGTCTGAAGGGAACTCCCCCCTTGGTGCTTTCCTGCACTAACGGGGGAGTTTTCGCACGTGCCGCTAAACGAAGGCTGACATTCCGGTAACGCCGCGGCCCACAATCAGCGAATTGATCTCGTAGCTGCCCTCATACGTATAGAGGATTTCAGCGTCACCAAAGATTTTCCCCATCTCGAAATCCGTGCTGATCCCGTTGCCGCCCAGGATGGAGCGGCCCATCGCCACCGACGCCCGGGCCAGCCTGGTGCACGTTGACTTGGCCATGGCTGCCTGCACCATTCCCAGCTTTCCGTCCTCCTGGATCCTCGCCAGCTGGGCCATCAGTGCCAGCGATGCCGAAGCGTTGCCAACGATTTCGGCCAGCTGCTGCTGGATCAGCTGGAACCGGGCCAGTTCCTTGCCGAACTGTTTCCGGTGCACCGAGTAGGAACGGGCGACGTCGAGGGTCGCCAGTTGGATGCCGGCACCTTGCCACCCCACCCAGGCCCGTGAATCCCGCAGGAGATCGTTGGCTTTGGAGAAGTCGGTGGCGCCGGGCAGCATATTGGATTCCGGAATGCGCACATTGTCCAGGACGATGTTTGCGTTCTGCATGATCCGCAGGCCGATCTTGTTGGAGATCTTGGTGGCCGAGTAGCCGGGCCGGTCTGTCTCCACAATGAAGCCTTTGATTTGCCTGTCCGCGTCGTCGCGCGCCCAGACCAGCGCGAAGTCGGCAATGGTTCCCGCGCCGATCCAGCGTTTGGCGCCGCTGATCACCCATTCGCCGTCCTCCAGGCGGGCAGATGTTGCCAGGCCGCCCGCGATATCCGAGCCGTGGTCCGGTTCGGTCAGGGCAAAGGCTCCCAGCTGGGAGAAGGACTTCAGGCCGGGAAGCCAGCGGTCCTGCTGTTCCTGGGAGCCAAGTTCGTCGATCATGCCCACAATCAGCTCGTTGTGGATGCCCACCAGCGCCGAAAGGGACACATCGGCCCTGGCCACTTCGACGTACATGAGGCCCTTGAACAGTTTGGAGCTGCCATCCGTCTGCAGCCCGCCCAGGCCGTGCTTGCCCATTTCCGCCAGCAGGCCGAACGGGAATTCCTCGCGGTTCCAGTAATCGATGGAAGCCGGCCGGACGGAGGACTGCAGGAACTCCCGGACCTCGAGGTAGCGTTCCCTTTCATGCTCAGGAAGCAGGTCCACGATGTACATCAGGTCCGCATCCGGGAACGGCAGCATGGCTGCTGGTGCCGCAACCGGGGCAGTAGGCAAAGCGCCTTCATCACGTCGTCGTGGCGGCACGGGCATAGTCCCTTTCGCTTCTTCCAAACCCTTGGATGTCCTAGTATATTGCACAGGGTTGGATATCAGTGATGCGCATCACTTGATGAAAGGGCGCCGCCATGACAGTCACCGAAGCATGAGCGCCCCGCTGCCGCGCGATCCCATCGCAGACGCCCAGCGCAACTGGGAAGAGCACGGGTGGGCGGACGTCGCCGCGCCCATGGCGGCAATCACGGCCATCATGCGGACCCAGCAGATCCTGCTGGCCCGGATCGAAGGCGCCCTGAAACCGTTCGGCCTGACGTTCGCCCGCTACGAACTGCTTGCCCTGCTGAGCTTCGCCCGTAGCGGTGCGTTGCCCATGAACAAGGCGAGCGCCCTGCTCCAGGTACATCCCACCTCGGTGACCAACGCCGTCGACCGCCTGGAAAGCGCCGGGCTCGTGGCCCGCTCGCCGCATCCGACTGACGGCCGCACCACCCTGATCGAACTCACGGCTCAAGGCCGCACCGTGGCAAAGAACGCGACGGCGGTGCTCAACACCGAGGTGTTTGGCCAGTCGGGGTTCGCTCCGGACGACGTGGGCCAGCTCATCCGGATCCTTGGCAGCTTCCGCCGGAATGCCGGGGATTTCACGGACTGAGAGCGCCTAGCCCTTGGCGGCTTTGCTGCGCCGGACACTCCTGATCACGAGCCACACCACCGTCAGGGCCAGCGTGGCGTAGACGGCGTAGTTGAGGAAACGCGAATACTGTTCGATCACCTGGTACTGCGAGCCGAGTGCATAGCCCAGGCCAATGAGGGCACCGTTCCACAGCCCGCTTCCCGCGAGAGTGTAGAGGCTGAAGGTGGCCAAATGCATGTTGGACGCACCGGCCGGCAGTGAGATGAAACTCCGCACACCGGGGAGCAGCCGGCCAAAGAAAATCGATGACCGGCCGTGACGGCGGAACCAGTCCGCGGCATTCTCGATATCCGCCCGGTCCACCAGCGGAAGCTTCGACAGGCCCCGGATGGATCGTTCGAGCCCCAGCCTGGCTCCCATCCAATACAGCAGGAGGGCACCCAGGCAGGAGCCCAGCGTGCTCGTGACGAAGACGAGGACCAGGTTCAGGGTTCCCTGCTTAGCAAGGTAACCGGCCAGCGGGAGGATCACCTCGCTGGGAATGGGCGGAAGGACGGTTTCGGCGAGCGTGAAGAGGCCCACGCCCCATTCGCCGAGGTTTTCGATGCCACGCGCCGCGAAACCCACCAGGCCGCCCAGGTTGTCTGTCGAACCGGCAGCAGCGACGGCTGTTCGCCACATCACCATTCCCCCGTTCCACTACGCGGCCATGTGTCCAGTCCGGTCTCCCGGCTCTTACGAGTCTAGGAGGAACTTGGTCTGGCTCTTACATGCATGCGTTCCCCCTGGGTGCCAAAGAGGCTGAGAAACTCCACAGCGCCGGTCTCGGCCCGGCCAAACCAGTGGGGAACACGGGTATCGAACTCGGCTGCTTCCCCGGGCTCCATCACCACGTCCTGGTCACCCAGGACCATCCTGAGCCTGCCGTTGAGCACGTACAACCATTCGTACCCCTCATGGACCTGCGGATTGGGCGCCTCCGGCTTGCCGGCCGGGAGAATGTGCTTGTAGGCCTGGATCCCGCCCGGCCGCCTCGTCAGCGGAATGATGGTCATGCCACGGCGGACGATCGGGCGCAGGTGCAGCCGCGGATCGCCAGTTGCCGGAGCCCCGACCAGTTCGTCCAGCGGGACGCGGTGTGCCCTGGCCAGCGGCAGCAGCAGCTCCAGGTTGGGGCGGCGCTGGCCGGATTCCAGCCTGGACAGCGTACTGACCGAAATCCCGGTGGCCTCGGAGAGCCCCGCCAGCGTGGTGTTGCTGCTGAGGCGGAGGGCCCTGAGCCGGGGACCCACAGCCGCAAGGACGTCATTCAACTGGTCATCCATGGGCCCAGTTTGCCATTCCGGCAAGGTTCGTTGCCACTAATGGCAGCAGCCACAGACCATGGAGGCGTGAGCACAGAACATGACAACGCGTACGACGTCCTGATTATCGGTGGCGGGGCTGCGGGCCTGAGTGCCGCCCAGATGCTGGGGCGGTCGCGCCGCTCAGTGGCTGTGATCGACAGCGGCCAACCCCGCAACGCCCCGGCCCAGGGCGTCCACGGGTTCCTGTCCCGCGACGGCGCCAGCCCGGCCGAACTTCTGAGGATCGGACGTGCCGAAGCCGAGCACTACGGCGCCCTGACAGTCCGGGGTGAGGCCGTCGCCGCTGCGGGCAACGTCGCAGACGGTTTCGCCGTGACGCTGAGGGACGGCGGTGTGATCCGCGGGCGCCGCCTCCTGATCACCACCGGCCTGGTGGACGAACTGCCCGAAATTGCGGGGCTCCGCGAGCGCTGGGGCAAGGACGTGCTGCATTGCCCGTTCTGCCACGGCTGGGAGGTGCAGGACCAGGCCATCGGCATCCTGGGCAAAGGCCCCTGGTCGGTGCACCAGGCACTGCTGTTCCGGCAGTGGAGCAGCAACATCACGCTTTTCCTCAACGAGCTGGTCCAGCCCGCCGACGATGAACTGGAGCAGCTGGCCGCCCGGGGCATCAAGGTGGTGGGGGGCGCCGTCGAATCACTCCGGATCGAGCAGGACAGGCTGCGCGGGGTGGCTCTGGCAGGCGGTCCGGAAATAGCCGTTGACGCCGTGGTTGTTGGACCCCAGGTCCAGGCAAGGCTGGACGCCTTCGCCGGTCTCGCCCTGTCGTCTGTCCCGCATCCGATGGGCGTCGGGGATTACCTTGAGACCGATGCCGACGGCGCAACCGCTGTCCCGGGCGTGTGGGCAGCGGGCAACGTGACGGACATGCGTGCGCAGGTTCTGGCATCGGCGGCAGCAGGTGCGTGGACCGCCGTCGTGATCAACAACCACCTGATGGCCGAGGAGCTGGCTGCGGATGTTGCCTCTTACCGTGAGTCCCTGTCGGTTGCTCCGTAAACGCCCTTTTGGGCACCCATAACGGCGTTTACGGAGCAATCGGTGGGGAGCAATCGGTGGATCAGCGGTGGGTGAAGTCGGGCTGGCGCTTCTCCGTGAAGGCGGCCATGCCTTCCTTCTGGTCCTCGCTGGCGAAGAGCGAGTGAAAGATGCGGCGTTCGAACAGGACACCCTGGGCCAGCCCTGTTTCGAAGGCGGCGTTCACGGCCTCTTTCGCCAGCATGGCCACGGGCTTGGACTTGGACGCGATGACCTCGGCAGCCTTCAGGGCCTCCTCCACCACGGTCTCGGCAGGCACCACGCGGGAGACGAGTCCGCAGCGTTCCGCCTCCTCGGCGCCGATGAAACGTCCGGTCAGGATCATGTCCATGGCCTTCGCCTTGCCCACGGCGCGGGTGAGGCGCTGCGAGCCGCCCATGCCAGGCAGCACACCGAGGTTGATCTCCGGCTGGCCGAACTTGGCGTTGTCACCGGCAATGATGAGATCGCACATCATTGCCAGTTCGCAGCCGCCACCCAGCGCGAACCCGGACACCGCTGCGATCGTTGGAATGCGCAGCCGGGTGAAGTCCTCCCAGCCGCGGAACCAGTCGGCGGCGAACATGTCCATGTACCCCTGGGCAGCCATCTCCTTGATGTCCGCCCCCGCGGCGAACGCCTTCCCGGAACCGGTAACCACCACCGCTCCCACGGCCGGGTCCGAGTCCATGGCCGTGACTGCTGCCACGAGCTGCTCCATGGTGGCCTTGTCCAGGGCGTTGAGGGCCTCCGGCCTGTTGAGCGTGACCAGGCCTACCCGGCCGCGCTGTTCCACCAGGATGTTCGTGTACTCCGTCATGCCTGACTCCTGTCGCTGTCCGACTTGTCGCGGATGTCCGTGATGATTCCGGAGAAATCCCGGCCTGCTCCGCCTTCAGCGGCAAACGTATCGTAAATTTCCGAAGCGAGCGGGCCCAGCCGGGCCGCCACGCCCGTGCTCTGCAGGGCGTTCAGCGCCAGCTTGAGGTCCTTCGCCATCAGCGCTCCGGCGAAGCCTGGCTGGTAGTCGCGGTTGGCGGGGCTGCTGGGGACCGGACCCGGAACGGGGCAGTTGGTGGTCAGCGCCCAGCACTGTCCGGAAGCCGCGGAGGCGACGTCGAACAGCGCCTGGTGCGTCAGTCCAAGCTTCTCCCCCAGCACAAAGGCCTCGCTCACGGCGATCATGGAGACCCCCAGGATGAGGTTGTTGCAGATTTTTGCGGCCTGGCCGCCGCCGTGTCCGCCGCAGTGCACCACGCGCTTGCCCATCACCTCGAGCAGCGGCCGAACCGCCTCGAAGTCATCCGCTTCGCCGCCCACCATAAACGTAAGGGTGCCTGCCTCGGCGCCCACCACACCGCCGGAAACAGGCGCGTCCACTGAACGGTGGCCCGCTGCGATGGCCAGTGTGGCAGCCTCCCGCGCCTCGTCCACGTTGATGGTGGAGCAGTCCAGGAACATGGTTCCGGGAGCGGCGTCCGTGAGCAATCCCGGTGTCCCGTTCACCCCGCGGTAGGCGTCCAGCACGTGCTGGCCGCTGGGGAACATGGTCAGCACCACGCCGGCTCCCGCCACGGCCTCAGCCGGGCTCCCTGCGACGGGTACGCCGTGGGCCTGCGCGGCTTCCAAGGCCGCCGGCACCACGTCGTAGCCAGCCACGGAGTAGCCGGCATTGACCAGGTTCACGGCCATCGGGCCGCCCATATGGCCCAGGCCGAGGAAGGCGATGGTGGGATTCTCAGACATGGTCCGTCTCCTTTGGCTGAAGGTTAAGCTCAAGGCCGCGCAACGGCGCAAAGAACCGCTCCACGTCCGCCGCATGCACTTCCGACAGGGTTGCCGGCTTCCACCGCGGGTTGCGGTCCTTGTCCACCACCTGCGCCCGGATCCCCTCGCGGAAGTCCGGGCCGGCCAGGCACCGGAGCCCCACCCTGAATTCCTGTTCCAGGGCTTCATCCAGGGTGAGGCCCCTGGCCCTGCGGAGGGATTCCAAAGTCACCTTCACGGCGGTGGGCGACTTCGCTCCGATGGTGTCCGCCGCTGCGGCGGCGTCACTGCCCGCGCCGCGCAGGCGGCGGACAATCTCTTCCGCGTCGTCACTTGCGTAGGCGGCATCGATCCAGTCCCTCTGCCCCTCCAGTGCCGAGGCCGGCGGTTCCTGGGTGAAGCGGCCGACGGCGGCGTCCGTCGTCGAGCTTTCCAGCGCTTCCGCCAGCGCGGGGAGACTGCCGGACGGGACGAAGTGGTCCGCAAGCCCCAGGAAGAGGGCATCCGCGCCGCTCAGGTGGGCGCCGGTCAGTGCGGAGTGAGTGCCGGTCTCCCCCGGCGACTTCGCCAGCAACCAGGTCCCGCCGACGTCCGGCACAAAGCCGATGGTGGTTTCCGGCATGCCGGTCCGCGTCCGCTCGGTGACCACGCGGACCGAGCCGTGGGCGGATATCCCCACTCCGCCGCCCAGTACCAGCCCGTCCATGAAGGCCACATAGGGTTTCGGGTAGCCGGCAATGAGCGAATTAAGCCGGTACTCGGCGCTCCAGAAGGCCGGGGTCCGGCCTGCCTCCTCGACCATGTCCCGGTAGATGGCCACGATGTCCCCGCCGGCGCACAACCCGCGGTCCCCGGCGCCACGCACCAGCACGGTGGCCACGGCGTCGTCGTCGGCCCAGGCGGTGAGCTGGTCCAACATTGCCGTGACCATGCCCAGGGTGAGTGCATTGACCGCCTTCGGCCGGTTCAGCGTGACGACGCCCAGGTGTCCGCGGCGTTCAAACAGGACCTCGTTCCCGGATCCGGGCTCCGTTCCAGGAAAACCTGCCATCAGCTTCCTTCCGGCATCACGAAGCTGGCGCCCTGACGGATCCCGGAAGGCCAGCGCGTGGTGACGGTCTTGGTCTTCGTGTAGAAACGGAAGGCATCGGCACCGTGCTGGTTCAGGTCCCCGAAGCCGGACGCCTTCCAGCCCCCGAACGTGTAATACGCGATGGGGACCGGGATGGGAACGTTGATGCCCACCATTCCCACTTCCACGCGGCTGGCGAAATCCCGGGCGGCATCGCCGTCGCGGGTGAAGATGGCCACGCCGTTGCCGAATTCGTGCTCGCTGCACAGGCGGAGCGCTTCGTCATAGTCGGCGGCGCGGAGCACGCTGAGGACCGGCCCGAAGATTTCTTCCCGGTAGATCTTCATGTCCTTGGTGACGTGGTCAAAGAGCGTGGGGCCAATCCAGAATCCGTCGCTGTAGCCCTCAACCGTGAGGCCGCGCCCGTCAGCCAGCAGGGTGGCGCCTTCCTCCTCGCCGGACCGGATGTAGCCCTCGATCCGGTCCTTGGCGCTGGCCGCCACGACAGGGCCGAAATCCGAGTCCTTGTTCAGGCTGTGGCCCACCTTGAGCCCCTTGATGCGGTCCTGGAGTTTGCCTACCAGCCGGTTGGCGGTTTCCTCACCGACCGGGACGGCCACGGAGATGGCCATGCAGCGCTCGCCGGCCGAGCCGTAGCCGGCCCCGATCAGGGCGTCGGCGGCCATGTCCAGGTCTGCGTCCGGCATGATCACCATGTGGTTCTTGGCCCCGCCGAAGCACTGGGCGCGTTTCCCATGGGCGGCCGCGGTGGCGTAGATGTACTGGGCGATGGGTGTGGAGCCCACGAAGCCGATGGCCTTGACGCGCGGGTCCTCCAGCAGCGCGTCAACTGCTTCCTTGTCCCCGTTCACCACGGTGAAGACGCCGTCCGGGACGCCCGCTTCAGAGTAGAGCTCGGCCAGCCGCAGGGGCACCGAGGGGTCCCGCTCGGAGGGCTTGAGGATAAAGGCGTTGCCTGCGGCCAGGGCCGGACCTGACTTCCACAGCAGGATCATGGCCGGGAAGTTGAAGGGCGTGATGCCCGCAACCACGCCAAGCGGCTGGCGAAGTGAGTGGACGTCGATGCCCGCTCCGGCGTCGTCGGAAAATTCCCCTTTCATCAGGTGCGGGGCGCCGGCCGCGAATTCCACCACTTCGATGCCGCGCTGGATGTCGCCCTTCGAGTCAGCGAGAGTCTTGCCGTGTTCGGAGGAGAGCAGGGCAGCGAGCTCGTCCATGTTCTGGTTCACCAGGTCCACGAACTTCAGCAGGATTCGGCCGCGGCGCTGCGGGTTCATGGCGCCCCACTCCGGCTGGGCCTTCTCGGCGGCGGCCACCGCGTTCTGCACTTCCTCCCGGCTGGCCAGCGGGACCCGGGACTGGACTTTGCCCCTGCAGGGATCAAAAACGTCACTGTAGCGGCCGGACGTCCCGCCGACTCTCCGGCCGGATATGTAATGGGACAGTTCATGCACCATGGCTGAATGCTCCTTCGCATTGTGATCCAGGTCATCTCTGCAAGCGAATATACTCGGACTTCCTACTAAATTCCAGAGCGCGCCGGAAGCCGGACGCAGCGCCGAATACGGGCCTGTATGGGGTCGTGGCCGGGTGCCTGACTTGGGGCTTTCTCCGCCGCCGGGCCACCAAGGTAAGTTAGGGACTGTGAAGATTGCTACCTGGAATGTGAACTCGCTCCGTGCCCGCGCCGACCGTGTGGAGGCGTGGCTGCAGCGCAGTGACTGCGATGTCCTGGCCATCCAGGAAACGAAGTGCAAGGACGACAACTTCCCCTGGGAACTCTTCGAGCGTATGGGCTACGAGGTGGCCCACTTCGGCGTGAACCAGTGGAACGGCGTCGCCATCGTATCGAGGGTGGGCCTGGAGGACGTGGAGCGGACGTTCCTGGACCAGCCTGCGTTCGGCAAGGCCGGCAAGGACCCCGTCCAGGAGGCCCGTGCCATGGCGGCAACGTGCGGCGGCGTGCGGGTCTGGAGCCTGTACATCCCCAACGGCCGGTCCCTTGACGACGAGCACATGCCCTACAAGCTCAAATGGCTGGAAAGCCTGAAGACGCACGCGCAGGGCCTGGTCACCGCGGACCCCCAGGCCCAGGTGGCCCTGATGGGTGACTGGAACATCGCGCCGCGGGACGAGGACGTCTGGGACATCGACCTTTTCGTCGCCAACCGCTACACCCACGTCAGCCCGCCGGAACGCGCGGCCTTCCACGCCTTTGAAGACGCCGGCTTCACCGACGTGGTGCGTCCGTACACCCCCGGTCCTGGTGTCTACACCTACTGGGACTACACCCAATTGCGGTTCCCCAAGAAGGAGGGCATGCGGATCGACTTCGTCCTGGCCTCCCCGGCCCTCGCCGCGAGGGTTACCGGCGCATCGATCGACCGCGAGGAACGCAAAGGCAAAGGTGCCTCGGACCACGCACCGGTGCTGGTGGATCTGGCAGACTGATGCTGCAACCCTGGACCGCCGAAAGGGGGGAACGATGACCGGAAACCTCTACCGTGGCCAGGCCGGCCTGCCGTTTTCCTCCACCCTGCGCGTCTACGAACCGCTTGAGGCCTTCCCCGAGGAGCAGCGCGAGGCCATCCGGGCCGCAGGCTCCCGCACCGCCTCCCGGGCAGCAGTGGAAAACGCCGAGCTGCTCGCCTCTCTTGGTCGGATCACCCGTGCGGGCGGCGATCCGTTTCCCACCGGGCGCACCGACCTGGTCCGGGTGACCACCGCTCCCGGCGTGCCGGGACCGGCATTGCCGGCAGATGCCCCGGCAGCGGGAACGTCCGACGGCGGCGCTGACGCCAACACAGGTGCCGGCGCGGAACCAGTGCTGCTGTACTGCCCCAGCCAACTGGTACTGCGGGCCGGGCTGGCAGCCAACGCCCTGATGGAAGGCATCCACGGTCCCCTGGCTGAGCTGCTGATTCCGGAGGAACAGCGGGACAAACACCAGGAACGCATCGATCTCGTCAAGGCCCGCGACGGATCCATCCGGGTCCATACCCGCGCTTCAACATGGGGCATTCCGTTCAGCTGGTTCTCGCTGTTTATGGAAAGCGACCGCAAGGACGTGGTGGAATCCGGCGGGCGGATCCTCACGGTCCGTGTCTGGGCCCCCATCACCGAGGCCATGGAGCGTGCACGGTACGCCGTGGCCAACCTGGCCCTGGCCGCCCCGGACCTGGACATGCTGGACGATCTCGCCCAGCTCACGGAATGGCTGGAGCTTTTCCACGTCAATTCCATGGTGGAGCTGGATTACGGGGCGGTGGCGGACAAGGTATACCCGGACGAGTCTCCGATGGACATCAGGCTGGGCATCGAGTGCCTGGCCGAGGGTGACATGACCGGTGCCGCCGCGGCGTACCGCCGGCTGGCCTCCCGCTGGATCCCCATCAGGCAACTGGCCCGGGCGTCCTAGGTTCGGGCCTTCATCGGCGGTTTCCCGGGATATCAGTGGTTTCCAGGATCGGGGCGCTAGGCGCGGGGCCGCGCCGTCGTTCTCCGGATGATGAGCTCGTGGGGTGCGACCGCGGAGCGCACCGCCCCCGTAACGCCGTCGAGCTCGTCCAGCAGCATTTTGGTGGCGAGCTCGGCCTGCTCATCCGGACGCTGGCCGACGGTGGTCAGGCCCATCGGCTCAGCGAAATCATGGTTGTCGATTCCCACCACGGAGAGTTCCTCAGGGACGCGGACCCCCAGGCGCATTGCCTCAAAGACAACTCCCATAGCCATTTCGTCGGAGGCACAGAAGATGGCGGTGGGTTTGTCGCCGGGCGATGCCCACAGCCGGCGGAAAGCCTCCTGCCCGCTGCGGACCGTAAAATCGCCCCATTCATCCCAATCGGGGTTGGTGGGCAGGCCTGCGCCCTGCATCACGTCCTTGAAGGCCAGGATACGGACCCGGGGAACGTCGAAGTTCAGGTCGGTTTCGTCGTCGCCGTGGATGAGGGCAATGTCGCGGTGCCCCAGCTCGATCAGGTGCCGGACCGCGGTGGAGGCGGCGGCGTAGTCATCGATGCCGATGTACGCGCATTCCTCGACATGGCCGCCCACCACCACCAACGGGATGTCAATTTTTTGCAAATGGTCCAGCTCCTCATGGGTAAGAGCCATGCACAGCACCAGCAGCGCATCGATCTGCTTGTAGACCATGGTCTTGCTGAAGAGCCGCTCCCGGTTGCTGCCGTGGCCGCCCAGGTTGAACAACGAGAGGTTGTAGCTGCGGGCGTGGAGTTCACGGTCGGCGCCCTCGATGGCCTTGGAAAAGAACCACCTGCTCACGAAGGGAGCCAGCACCCCGATGGTCTTAGTGCGTCCGGTGGCCAGCCCGGACGCAGAAGATGACGCAACGTAGCCGAGTTCGCCAGCCACCTCAAGGATCTTTTCCCGGGTGGCCGGCGACACCCGTGGCAGTCCCCGCACGGCCCGCGAGACGGTGGCTGTGGACACCCCCGCGGCGGCTGCCACATCCTCAATGCTGACGCCGCTGTGGCCGCCGCGTTGGGACCTTTCAGATGTGCGTGCCACGGTTGTTCCCTCATGTACTCCCTGCAGGCGTACGCCCTGCTCCAGTGCAATACCCCCACGCCATAGTATTTTGACCGCCGCCCCACTTCGCAGTGTTACCTGCGTCCGTGGAGGCGGAATCAAGGGGGCACATTATCTCCGGTCCGGAAGCTGCCGGCGCAGGCGCACCATTCCGTAGATTGCCAGGAGCGTGGCCAGGAGGCCAAGTGCCCACCACAGCGCGGGCTGTCCGGTTACTTCCAGCCAGACCGTGACCACGACCAGGACCACGGCCCAGAAACCCAGGAAACCGATGATGATGTCAAAATCCTCGCCGGACCGGGCACGGCGGCGCTCAGGGCGGACGAGACCCTCGTTCTGCCCGCCCTGCCCTGAAGACCGCGTCACTTGACAGCACCTGCCGTCAGGCCGGCGATGATCTTACGCTGGAGTACAAGCACCAGGATCACCAAGGGAATGGTGACGATGGTTCCCGCGGCCATAATGGCCGTGTAGGGGATCTGGTTCGGCTGGGCACCTGCGAAGCTGGCGATGGCCACTGTCACAGGCTGCGTCGCTTCGTTGGACAGCTGGCTGGCGATCAGGAATTCATTCCACGAGGAGATGAAGGCCAGGATTGCCGTGGTGAAAATGGCGGGCGCGGCGAGCGGCATGATTACCTTCCGGAACGCCTGACCCTGCGTACAGCCATCCACCCTGGCTGATTCCTCCAATTCCCACGGCATTTCGCGGAAGAAGGAGGTCAGCGTGTAAACGGTCAGGGGAAGCACAAACGAGATGTTTGGGATGATCAGCGCCTGGTATGTACCCATCCAGCCAATGTTGGTGAACAGCTGGAACAGCGGGGTGATCAGGGCGACGCCCGGGAACATCGAAGCGCCCAGGATGAAGCCGAGCACCAGGAACTTGAACCGGAAATTCAGCCGGGCAAGTGCATAGGCAGCGAAGACGCCGATCACCAATGAAATCACCGTGACCACCGTGCCGATGATGACGCTGTTGAGCAGTGCCTGCCCAAAGCGGTTGCCGAAGGACGTGTCGAACGCCGTCGCGAAGTTGTCCATCGTGACGTGGGTGGGAAGGATCGACGTGTCGTAAGTGAAGCCCACTTCCCTGAACGCGGTCACCACCATCCAGTACGCCGGGGCCAGGCACCAGATCAAAATGACGGCTGCACTGATGTACGTTCGCCCCTGCGCCCACTTCTCCCGGTTCTGGGCGGTCTTGCGTCCCTTGTCCTGCCGGGCCCGCAACTCCGTGGCTGTAGCCGAGGTCATTTCTTCCCCTTACCGGTTGCGCCGCTTTGTTCCACAACGTTCGCGCCGAGGAAGCGGACGAAGATGAAAGCGACCAGAAAGATGATGATGAACGTAATCGTGGACAAGGCAGCGGCCGAGTTGAAGCCTTGCCTGATCTGATTAATCACCAGGATGGACAGCGTGGTGGTGTTGTTCGCACCCTGCGTCAGGATGTAGGGGAGGTCGAACATCCGCAGTGCATCCAGCGTCCGGAACAGAATCGCCACCATCAGAGCCGGCTTCACGAGCGGCAAGGTGATCATCCGGAACCGCTGCCAGGCGGTGGCCCCGTCAACCTTGGCCGCCTCATAGACATCCGCAGGGATCATTTGCAGGCCTGCCAGGATCAGCAGGGCCATGAAGGGCGTTGTCTTCCACGTGTCTGCGATGATCACAGCCCATTTGGCCGGCCACTCGCTGCCTGTCCAGAGGATGGAGGCGTTGAACAGTTTATTGGCGATGCCTTCGAACGCGAAGATGAAGAGCCACAGCTGGGCCGTCACGGCGGTGGGGATGGCCCACGGCACGAGGACAGCTGCACGGACCATGCTCCGGCCCTTGAAGGTACGGGCCATGATCATGGCCATCCAGAAGCCAAGGACGGTCTCAAATGTCACCGTGACAATCGTGAAGAAGAACGTCGTGGCTGTTGCCGACCAGAATTGGCCGCCGAGGGTTCCCGGAGGACAGGCGACCGTTCCGCCGCCTGGGGCTGCACACTGCTGGCCAATCCAGTTCACATAGTTTTGGATGCCGGCCGGGCCTCCGGCCGTGAACAGCCCGGTGGCGGGATCCAGGCCGGCGTCCTTCTGGAGGGACATCACGATGGCGCTGATGATCGGGTAAACGATTACTATGCCCAGCGCAATGATGGTGGGGGCAAGCAGCCAGGAAGCCCACTTTCCCTGGCTCAGGATCTTGTTGTCTTCCCCAACGCCCTTGGGTCCGTGGTGGATCGGGGTCCCGCCCGACGCCGGCGGTTTTACCGACGTCGGGCCTAATTCGGTTGCCATAACGAACTTACGATCCCGCGCCAGCGGACTCGATGGACGCCTGCATATCAGCCAGAGCC
Source organism: Arthrobacter sp. B6 (assembly GCF_001663775.1). Classification (GTDB taxonomy): domain Bacteria; phylum Actinomycetota; class Actinomycetes; order Actinomycetales; family Micrococcaceae; genus Arthrobacter. Next base: position 1,887,587 of record NZ_KV467168.1, read on the forward strand.
TGCTCCGCGGACTTCTCACCCTTCAGCGCCGAGTAGGAGTTCTCCTGGATTGCCTTTGTGACGGCCGGGTAGAACGGGGTGACCGGGCGGGGCACTGCGTTCTCGATGGAGGTCTTCAGGACAGGCAGGTAAGGCAGCTTCGCCACCAGTTCCTGGTCCTCATACAGTGAGCCGAGGACCGGGGCGAGGGAGCCCTGGGTGGCAAAGAACTTCTGCTGTTCCTCTTCGATCAGGAATTTGACGAAGTCCCGTGCCGTGGCCTTGTTCTTGGAGTAGACGCTGATGGCGGCATTGTGTCCGCCGAGGGTGGATGCTCCGGGGCCATCCTCGCCCGGCAGGGCAGTCATGCCCAGCACGTCCTTGACCACGGAGGAACCTTCAGTCGTGGCGAGGTTGTAAACGTAGGGCCAGTTGCGGAGGAAGAGCAGGTTGCCGGACTGGAAGGCGCGGCGGCTTTCCTCTTCCTGGTAAGTGATGGCTTCTGCAGGAATGTTCCCGTTCGCGAAGGCGTCAACAAGGTTCTGAAGGCCTTGCTCGGCATCGGGTGTGGTGAGGCTTGGGTTGCCCTGCTCATCCAGGACTGAACCGCCGGCCGAGTTGATGGCTTCGGAGACATTGACCGTCAGGCCCTCATACTGCTTGAACTGACCTGAGTAGCAGCCGATGTTGTTGGCCTTGGCGATGGAGCACATCTCCATCATTTCGTTCCACGTCTTAGGCGGCGTGGCGACCAGGTCTTTGCGGTAGTACAGGATGCCGCCGTCGGAGGAAACAGGAGCGGTGTAGAGCTTGCCCTGGTAGGTTCCGGCTTCGATGGTGGGCTCAAGCATGCCGTCCGTATCGATGGCCATTTCGCCTTCGAGAGGCTGCAGCCAGCCGCGGGCTGCGAATTCGGCAGTCCAGATGACGTCAACGCTGGCGACGTCATAGTTTTCGTTCTTGGCCTGGAAGTTCTGGACCAGGTCATCGTGCTGCTGGTCGGCCTGGTCCGTCTGCTCCTTGAACGTCACCTGCTCGTCGGGGTGTGCAGCATTCCATTTATCCAGGAGGGGGCGGACCACGTTGCTGTTGTCCTTGCCCTGCACGTACGTGATGGGGCCGCGGCCCTCGAGGTTGGCTTCGGCATCGCCGCCGCCTGTGGTGCCCCCGCCGCCACCGCCGGCACAGGCGGAAAGCGTCAGGGCCAAAATGCCGGCAGTTGCTGCCGGGAGTAAGAACTTACGGGATTTCATCGCTTGAGGCTCCTCGCTGAGTGACAAGAAAGTAGTGAGTGCGGTTGATGTGGTGACAGTCACACTAGTAACGTTGCCGGAAGAAATGCAAGCGTTTACATCAAAAAGTTACCTGACAGGAACCAAATGCACCACTCACCCGTTCCCACCCCCGCTTCTGCGCTAAGCTCCTGGTGGGCCAGCGCCGCCGTCTACCAGGTCTATCCCCGCTCCTTCGCTGACGCCAACGGGGACGGAATGGGTGATCTCCGCGGTGTTACGGCCCGCCTGCCCTACCTGCGGCAGCTGGGAGTGGATGCCCTGTGGCTTTCGCCCTTCTACAAATCACCACAGGCCGACGGCGGATACGACGTGGCAGACTACCGCCAGGTGGACCCGCTTTTCGGGACCCTGGCGGACTTCGACGCAATGTTACAGAATGCTCACGGCCTCGGCCTGAAAGTCATTGTTGACCTCGTTCCGAACCACACGTCGGACGAACATGCGTGGTTCCAGGAGGCACTGGCCTCCCCTCCCGGATCCCCCGCGCGGGACCGTTACATGTTCCGGACGGGCAAGGACGAGGTCCCCGGCTCCGGCGACGGAAACCTCGCCCCGAACAACTGGCGCTCGATCTTCGGCGGCCCCGCCTGGAGCAGGGTCACGGAAGCGGACGGCACTCCCGGCGAATGGTACCTCCACCTTTTCGATACCAAACAGCCTGACCTGAACTGGGACAACCCCGAGGTCCAGGAGGAAATGCGTTCCGTGATGCGCTTCTGGCTGGACCGCGGCGTGGACGGCTTCCGTGTGGATGTTGCCCACGGCATGGTCAAGGAAGCCGGCCTGCCGGACTGGGACGGTGTGGCCGCCATGGTGGAGGGCACGGTGGAACAGGCGCCGGACCGGCAGCACACCCCGCCGGGGGATGCCCCGGGGGCGCACACCGAGGCGCAGGAGCCGCACCGCGCGGTTTCGCCGCTGTATCCGCCGTCGCCCTTCTTTGACCAGGACGGCGTGCATGACATTTACCGCGACTGGAACCGCCTGCTGGCCGCCTACGACGGTGACCGGATGATGGTGGCCGAGGCGTGGGTGGAACCGGCGGAACGTCTGGCCCGGTATGTCCGCAAGGACGAAATGCAGCAGGCCTTCAACTTCGATTTCCTCCTGGCCGGTTGGGACGGGGAGCGCATGGCGGCAGCCATCGAAGCTTCGCTCCTGGCTGCCGCATCCGTGGAGGCGCCGTCCACGTGGGTGCTCAGCAACCATGACACCGTGCGCCACACCACGCGCTTTGGGCTGAAGGATCCCACCACGTTCCCCAAGGGCCTCGGATCCCGGGATGAACAGCCCGACGCTGTTCTGGGGCTGCAGCGGGCACGTGCCGCCACTTTGGTCTCGTTCGCGCTGCCAGGGTCCGTCTACATATACCAGGGCGAGGAACTGGGACTTCCGGAGCACACCACGCTCCCGGACGAAGCCCGGCAGGATCCAACGTTCTTCCGCACCAAGGGCGCAGAGATCGGCCGCGACGGCTGCCGGGTGCCGCTCCCGTGGAAAGCAGATGAGCCGGGATACGGTTTCGCCGGGACGTTCACCGCGGGCAGCGCGAAGCCAACTCCCGACGCCGGCCCTGGCGCCCGCGTGCCCACGGCACCGTGGCTGCCCCAACCGGAATCTTTCCAGGACCTGGCTGCAGACCGACAGGACGGCGTCGAGGGTTCCACGCTGGAGCTCTACCGTTCGGCACTTGCATTCCGCTCCGCCCACAGGCTTGGATCCGGATCCTTCCAGTGGGCGGACACCCATCATCCGGAGGATGGCCTCCTGGCGTTCCACAACGGGGACGTACTGGTCCTGTGCAACCTGGGGACAGCCGCAGTCCCGGTACCCGCCGGCTTCACGGTGTCGCTGACAAGCGCACCGCCGGCGGAAGGTGTGGCCGAAATCCCGCCGAACTGCAGTGTCTACCTGACCCGCTGAATGTCAGCGGACGCGTTCGGCCCGGCTGAACCGCGTCCGCGCACCGGCGCCAATGTGGATCAACACGGGTGTGCGTTTGCCAACCACCGTGTCCAGGGCGTCCACCAGGGTTGCCACTTCGGCCGCCAGCAGATGCGGGGCGACGCCTTGGCGCGGGAGGAGCCGGACCTTCAGCGCCGGGCGGCCATTAACCGCGTACGTGGCGACGGTGGCACCCGCCAGGTCCGGCCGCTCCGCGAGGGCGTGCTTGAGGGCCTGTTCGGCCACCCCTCCCCCGATCCGGACTTCGCCGGCGACGTCGCCGGCGTCGTCATCTGAAACCAGCAGGTTGGTGCGGCCCTTGCCCTGCTGGGCCACCCAGGCAACCATCAGCCCGATCAGCAGCAGGGTCACGAGGACCAGCACGATCCAGAGCCAGCTCTCCGGCCTGCCGGGAAACCGGGTGCTGTTAAAGGCCTGGTTAATCCCCTGCCAGGCACCTTCCGACCAGGAATGCCACCACGTGGCGACGGCCGGAACGGTGGACAGCAGGACCAGGAAAACGCCTATGGCGAGCAGCTTGACGCCAAGGATCCCCACCAGGATCCGGTTGAGCAGGACAGGCGTACCGGTCACGCGCCGATCACCCCCGACGTTGCCAGGTTGACCCGGACCTCGGGAACCGGAACCAGCGACATCTCGCCGAGTTCGCCTTCCACAGCTTCGAGGATTGCGGCCTCATCAACCGGCACGCCGGACGTGGGACGGACGTTCACGACAATCTGGCGCCGGGATATCACCACCATGACCTGTTCCGGTGTGACGTTTGCAGCGACCCGGGCGCGGCGCGCCAGCGCCGACGCGATGACCTCGTCGTCCACCACCACCGCGGGACTGCTCCAGCCAGCCTCGTGGCCATTGAGCACATGCCGCGCGCGACGGCCGGGAAGGACTGCGTTGAGAACGAAAAACAGTCCGATCATCGCCAGCACCGCGCCCAAGGCGCCCAGCAGCAACGGGGGCATTCCGGAAGGCAGCGCCACGAGGCGTTCCGCCGCGGTCTGGGGTTCGATGAGCCAGGCCGGCTGGCCGATGGCGTGGACGGCTGATTCCAGGAGCCCGTAGGCACAGAGCACCACCACGAGGCCTGCGGCCAGGCTAGCCGCCACCGCACGGGACGAGTGGGTCTCGCGGTAAAGGACCTTTTGTTTGTCCGGTTGACTCATTTCACCCGTCCTCCTTCACTGATCCTGACCCCGCTGATCCGGATGTCCACGCGGCTGAGCCGGGCACCGCTGAGTGCCGTGACGGTAGCCAGGATCCGGGCTTTGGCGGCTACGGTCCGGTCCCAGATGGACCCCCCGAACGACGCGATCCTGGCGGCGTCGGCCACGACTGCCTTGAGCGGCGGAATGTTGATGGGCGCAACGAGGGACAGGGCCAGCAGGCCGTCGTCGTCGGACCAGTCCGCGCGGACGTCCTGGGCAGGCACGCCCAGGGCCTCCGCTGCCGCAGCCTTCGCCAGGCTGGTAAGGGCCTGGGTACTGATGCGGTTGTGGCCGGCAAGGACCTGGCCCTGAAGCGCCGGTGCAGGCGAACTCATGACGAGGAGCGCCGGCCGATGATGGCGTCCAGGACACCGCGCAGGTCCAGTTTCCCTTCCGCAGCGCGGCCCAGCAGGGCTCCGATTCCCATAAACAGCAGCGACACCAGGAAGCCCCACAGCCCGAACTGGAAGGACATAAACGCCACGAAGGCGCCTATTCCGATTCCCACAACGGTCAGGTTCACAGGAGGGCCTCCCTTTCTGTAGTGGCCGGGCCTGACGGTTTAACAGGCGGGGCCACATAGACATCCGTGATTTCGACGTTCACTTCAATGACTTGCAGGCCAACCAGCTCTTCAACGGCTCTGTAAACGGAAGACCGGACCTGGTCAGCGAGGGAGTGCAGCGGGGCACCGTAGGTGGCCACCAGGCTGATGTCCACCGCGACCTGCGTCTCGCCAACCTCGGCGTGCACTCCGGTTGCGTGGTCGGAACTGCCGACGGCGTCCCGGATGGCACCGAGGGCGCGGGACGGCCCGGAACCAAGGGAATAGACCCCCGGGACTGAGCGGGCGGCGATGCCGGCAACCTTGGCAACTGCAGTTTCAGAGATGACGGTGCGGCCCTGGCCGGGCACCAGGTTTCCGGCGCTATGTTTCTGGACGCCCGCATCGGGTTGTGGGTTCTGGTATTCCATCAGGCACTCCCCCTTCTGTTGAACCCAACCCTATCCCCTGCCTGTGCCTTAACGGCAGGAGGCGGGAACGCCGGCCAAGCCGGACGTCCCCGCCCCTACCTGCGGGAGCTGCAGTTCAGCTTCCCTGTGTGCGGGTCACTTGTAGTGGCCCTCTCCGCCGACGCGGATGTTGGTGGGCAGGTAGCCGAACGGGCCGAGGCCGTTCTTGCCGAAGCTGCGGTCCACCTGGGAAATACCGTTCTTGAAGTTGATCTTCACCGTGGGCGACAGGGATCCGCCGCGGACGCCGTTGACGTTGTCGATGAAGGACTGCACCAGCCCGCCGGGCTGCACGTAGTGCGAGTACGCCTGGAACTGCCGGCCGTTCTGGTTCGGCGTGGGCGCCTCCGGCGACTCGGACGGGAGGTTCAGGTCTGTCGGGGAACCCAGGGCCAGGCCGCTGTTGTTCATCGGCTGGTAGTCGGAACGGACGCCGTCGCCAACGAAGCCGTACACACCGTCCGGGCCGCGCATGCCTGCCGCGTAGGTGAACTGGTGGCTGATGGTGAACAGGTAGTACTTGTTCTTGCCATTTTCGTTCTGGATGAAGATCTGCGGACGCTCAGTCTGGTCGTTGACGCAGTTCGCGGAGAGGATCGGCGGCAGGAAGGACCACTTGGTCAGGTCCTTGTTGTCTGCCACGGCCAGGCCAACGTTGGCGGTCTGGTAGTAGGCGCCGGAGCTGTTAACCTCGTTCAGGCTCTCAGCGTTGGGGTCTCCCGGCTGGTAGCCGAGGTCCTCCTCCTCGCAGCGGTATTCGCCACGGGTGCCGCCGGTGTTGCCCTCGAAGACCATGAAGGTCTTGCCGGGGTGTGCCGGATCCGCGAACGTGTACGGATCACGGAAGGCGAAGCCGGGGTTCTGTTCCTTTGTCTGGTACATCTCGCCATCCGGCTCCAGCAGGTTGGTGTGCTGGAACCCGTCGAAGGTGACTCCGTTCTCGTCTGCGTGGATCTTGCCCAGCGCCTTGGCGATGGACGCGTCCGGGGCGATCCCGCCGCGGCCGGCGTTCCGCTCGGCGACATCGTAGAACGTGGTGGCCGTGTAGAACACGTTGACGTGGTTGCCCTGCATCAGGCGGGTGGAGCCGGACCACTCGGTGTTGCCGATCGAGGCGCCGTCGGCGAAGACGTGGCCGCCGTAGTTCCACTTGTCCTTGGCCGGGTCGGCGTTGGTCTTGCGGAAGAAGTAGCCGATCCGGGCGTTCCAGTGGCGCTGGTCGAAGCCGTACCCGGCGTGGCGGTCGGCCACGAGCGAGAAGACGACGTCCCAGCCCTTGTAGCTGATCTGGTTCGAGTGCTCGTCAGTGAGGGACCAGGTGTCCCAGACCCACACGTCGTCATTCATCGTGGGGAAATCCTCGGGGATCTCCGGCATGGTGACATCCGGGCTCATGGAGTTCTCGCCAGGAGCCACGGTCGAGTCGCTCTGCGCCATGATCTGCTTGGCATCCGCGCGGGTCCACTTGGAGGTGAAGTCCGACGCCGGGTCATGGGCCTGCTGGCTGTGCTTGGTGGGCACGGGGAAGCCCGGGGTCGGGGCCGGCATCTGCTCGGCCGCCGGCGGATCCGCCGGCTCGTTGGCCTGTGCTGAGGGAATGGCCAGGAAGGCCGAGGCCGCCACTGCTGCCGCCAATGCTGCGGCGGCGGGGCGCCACCGCAGCATCCGGGGGGCTTGGGGGTGCTTGTGCATTTTTGCTCTTCTCGCGGAGTTGAACTATTCGTGGAAGACGGGCGTTTGCCCTACTGCCTCGAACACACCGGCGAATCCGACGACACCGCAGGCGTCATCGAGGACGCCGTTGTGTCGAGGGAACGGGGCCTGGGTAGTGCCCCGTAAAGCGGCTAGGACAAATGGTTATTGCCTAGCCCGCTGTCCACGCTAGGCAGCCCCGGGAGAGGTTTCAAACCGTGTTGCGCGCCCCCAAACCCGCCTGTCAGACATTTGATGCAAGCGCTTACATCATCCAAGGCGCGCGCGTGCCATAACGGTTTTGCCCAGTCAAATGTTTCAGCCGAAACGCGTCATCGTGGGAAATGTCACGCTCTGGCTATCCTGGGTTCACCTGCATCGATTGCTCCGTTCCCGCCCTTTTGGGGCTCGATAAGGGCCGGTACGGAGCAATCGATGGGTGGGGTCAGGGAAAGAGCGGGCGGGGGCCGCCGAAGATTCCTTCCATCCGCCAGGCATCAAGCTGCAGGAGCCGCACGGCACCCTCGGCGGACAGGCGCACGGAGGTCCCGCCGAGAGTCGGATACACCCTGGCGGTCAAGGCCTTGCCGTTGGCAAAGATCTCCACGGCGGAGCGGTCCACCAGGACACGCAGGTGCAGCCTTCCGCCGGACATGACCACAGGGCCGGATTTCTCCTCCGTGTCCACGGATGGGTCCAGGCTGCTGCGGAAGCGGTCCAGGCGCAGGACTGGGTCACCGACGTCATGGCGCCGGATTTCGATAACCGTCTCCTCGGCCGCCCTGCCGCCTGAACCAGGCGCCGAACCGAGTATCCCGAGCCTGAAAACGCTCCCCGGCTCCACTTCAAGGTCCAGTTCCAGGTCCAGCTGGTTCCCCGCAACCCCTGCCAGGACCTCGCTGCCCCCAACCATGCGGGGACCGATCTGGACGTGGTCCCGGCGAAGCCTCTCTATCTCCGGCGCGGGCGCAAACGCCAGTTCCCCCTCGGCGTCCAGGGTGGCCACGCGGGGCAGGCTCATGACGCCGGACCAGCCGGCCTCCACCATGGCCTCATCCGTCCGGCCCTCCTGCAGCCACCCGAACATCACGCGGCGGCCAGCATCGTCGGCGAAGGACTGTGGCGCGTAGAAGTAACGGCCTCCGTAGTCCAGCCGGCGCAGCTGCCACGGGGTGTACGAGTCGCCCGAGTACCGTCCGGTCCAGTACAGCGGGTGCCGGGTGTCGCCGTCGTCCCAGGCGGAAAAGACCAGGACGTCAGGTCCAGCACTCCCCTCGCCCAGCGGCGCCGCACCGCCGTCGCCCCGCGGCCCTGCCGTCTCCCCCAGCACCCCGGGACCGGCGCGGAAGAGGTCCACGCATTCCCACATGGTGCCCTCCCAGTCCGTCGCCGCGGGATCGCCGGCGGACGCGTCGCCGATGAACAGCGGCCCGATGTATTCCCAATTCCGGAGGTCGTCCGACCCGTAGAGGAACGCTGTGCCCCCACGGCCCCGAATGCCCGAGCCCACCAGCTGGCGCCAGCCGGAGCCTTCGCGCCACACGCAGTGGTCCCGTTAGGCAGTGACTTCCACTCCTGCCGGCGGGGTGGAGATCACCGGGTTTTCCGGAGCCTTGGTCCAAGTAAGCAGGTCAGGTGAGCCCACGGCCACACAGGGAAGTTCACGTCCGCCGTGCCGGCCTGAGTACACCAGGGTGGGCGTGCCGCCGTCGTTCACCAGCACGCCGGACCAGCAGCCGTCGGCGTCCGGAGAGTCCGGGCCTTCGGAGGGTTCCAGCGCCACAGGCCGGTCCCTCCAGTTGACCAGGTCCGTGCTGGTGGCGTGGCCCCAAAGGATGCGGTGGTGGAAGGCGCCCTCCGGGTTGTACTGGTAGAACAGGTGATAGGTGCCGTTCCACTGGCTGACGCCGTTGGGATCGTTCAGCCAGCCCGCCGGCGAGACAAAGTGGAAACGCGGCCGGAGCGGGTCCGCCTCGGCACGGTCCACGAGTTCGTCCTGCGGCACGGTGGCCAGTGGGTGTGTGAGGCCTGTCATGCGGAAGCCACCGCTGCCTTGCGGGATTCGTCCTGGTGCGCGTCTTCCAATGCGTCGGTAGCCAGCGCGTTGCCCGCCGCTGCGGACGCCGGCCGGTACAGGTGGCAGCGGACCCAATGCCGGTTGGCCGGATCGCCCACCTGGTGCCGCACGGGTGCTGTGGCCGAGCAGGGCTGCTGCGGGTCGCCGTCGTAAGCGCACGACGCCGGTTCCATCACCGCCGCCCGCAGCGCGGCCCGGGCGGACGGATCGTAGGATCCGGTGCGGGCAGGGTCGGGCACGGCCGACACGAGCAACCGGGTGTAGGGGTGGGCAGGATTCGCCAGCAGGTCCAGTGATTCGCCTTCCTCCACCAGTTCGCCGGCAAACATCACGGCGATGCGGTCGGCGAGATAGCGCGCGGAGGCGAGGTCGTGAGTGATGTACAGCATGGAGATGCCCTGCCGGTCACGGAGCCCGCGCAGCAGGTTCAGGATGCCAATCCGCACCGAGACATCCAGCATGGAGGTGGGCTCGTCGGCGAGGATCACCTCGGGTTCGACAGCGAGGGCCCGCGCGATGGCAACCCTCTGGCGCTGGCCGCCGGAGAGCTCATGCGGGTAGGAATTGAGCATGTCCGGAGTGAGGCCCACCGTGGTCATGAGTCCGTCCAGACGGCCGCGAAGTTCAGCGGGGTTTCCGGCTTTGCCGTGCAACGCGAGGGACCGCGTCAGGAAATGGCCGATCCGGTGGACCGGATTAAGTGAGCCAAAAGGATCCTGGAAGACCATTTGCAGCTGCGCCCGGTAATCCTTGGAGGCCTGGAACCGGTCACGCTTAAGGACGTTCACGCCGTCCAGCAGGATCTTGCCCGCGGTTGGCTTTTCGAGCCGTGCGATGCACCGGGCAAGGGTGCTCTTACCGGAACCGGATTCGCCGACGAGGGCCACGATTTCGCCCCTGCCGATGCTGAGGTCCACCCCACCGAGGGCGCGGACAGTGGTACGGGAAAACAGGCCGCCGCTGTGGAAGTCCTTGACCAGGCCACTAACCTCAAGGGCGGGGACTTCCGATTCCGATGCTTTGCTGTGGACGGTCATGAACGTGCTCCTTCGAGGACGGCGGACTGATCCGCGGGCAGCGGCGCCACAAAGTGTCCTGGCGTTTCTTCCTGGAGGTCGGCAATGTTGCTGAACTTCACGCCGTCAGCCAGGCCTGTGAGGGGCACGCGCGGCCCGGTCAGGGGTGGAAACGCTCCCATCAACGCCTGCGTGTAGGGGTGGCGCGGGGCGGCGTGGATGTCCTTGGCCTTTGCAGTTTCCACGATCCGGCCGCCGTACATCACCGCCATCCGGTGCGAGAGTTCCACCATGAGTGACATGTCGTGCGTGATGAACAGGACGGAGAAGCCCAGCTGGTGCTGGAGCTCCTTGATCTGGGCCATGATCTCCTGCTGCACCACCACATCGAGGGCGGTGGTGGGTTCATCGAGGATCAGCAGGGACGGCTTGAGGGCCACTGCCATGGCGATGACCGCACGCTGCCGCATGCCGCCGGAGAGCTGGTGGGGGTAGGACTTCAGCCGGGCTGGGTCGATCCGGACCAGTTCCAGCAGTTCCGCAGCCCTCCTGAGGGATTCCTTGCGGGAGTAGCCGGCGTGCGTGGTGTAGATATCCACGATCTGGTCGCCGATGGTCATCACAGGGTTGAGCGAGTTCATGGCCGACTGGAAGACCATGGCCACGTCCTGCCAGCGGAAGCGCCGGAGCTCCTCCTTGCCCAGCGCCAGGACATCCTTGCCGCCGAACCGGATGCTGCCGCCGGCGATCTCCGCGGGGTCGCGCAGCAGCCGCATGATGGCGTTCGCGATGGTGGATTTGCCGCAGCCGGACTCGCCGGCCAGGCCAAAGATCTCGCCGGTGCCGATGCTGAAGGAGACGCGGTCAACAGCCGTGGTGGACCGGGTGTCGCCGCGGTACTTCACGGTGAGATCCTGGATCTCCAGCACGGGCTGATGCGAGCCTGGGGAGGTCTGGGAGACGGTCATGCCGCTGCTCTCTTTCCGGTAGGGATTTGGTTGGTTTTCGCGGTTTTCCTGATCTTCCGTAGTCGCGGATTCGTGACCTCATCCACCGCATAGTTGATCAGGGCCAGGGAGAAGGCCACGAGGGCGATGCACAGGCCCGAGGGCACGAACACCCACCAGCTGCCGGTGAGCAGGGCCCCTTCGTTGCCGGCCCAGTACAGGTTGTTGCCCCAGGAGACGGTGCTGACATCGCCGAGGCCCAGGAACTCAAGGCCGGCCTGCGCGCCAATGCCGTAGATGATGCAGGCCAGGAGGGTGCCCATCACGATGGAGGCCATGTTGGGCAGGATCTCGCCGAACATGATCCGCAGCGGCCGCTCGCCGGTGACAACGGCCGCCGCCACGAAGTCCTTGGAGCGAATGGACAGAGCCTGCGAGCGCAGCACGCGGGCGGAGCCAGCCCAGCCTGTGACCACCAGGACCAGGATCACGGTACCCAGGCCTGGCGGGAGGAAGGCGGCCAGGATCACCAGCAGCGGCAGGCCGGGAAGCAACAGGAAGACGTTGGTGGTGAGGGACAGTGCCTCGTCGATGAACTTGCCGAAGTACGCGGAGGCAAGGCCCACCAGGATGCCGATGAAGGTGGAGGCGAAGCCCACTGTGAGGCCCACGAACAGGGAACTGCGGGCACCGTGGATGGTGAGGGCCAGGACGTCCTGACCTTTCGCCGTGGTCCCAAGCCAGAATTCGGCGTCCGGTTCCTGGGATGCCATTCCGGTGATCTTGGAGGGGTTGTCGGGGTACAGGACAGGTGCCAGGAGCGCCAGTGCGATGAACACCAGGAGAATGGCGGCGCCGGTCATCGCCTTCTTGTTGGTCAGCAGACCGTGCACCAGGCCCTGGTTGGACCGGCGGACAGAGCCTCCGGAAGGAAGCCCGGCGCCGCCGTCGGGAGTTTTGCCGGTGAGCGGATCCACGGCACGGGTCTCGCCGGGGAGGCTGGAAGCTGTGTTTGCGATGGAAGTGGTCATGATCAGTCCTAGTTGCTGCGCACGCGCGGGTCGAGGCGGACGTAGAGGATGTCCACCAGGAAATTGGCCAGCAGCACCGCGGCCGTGATGGTCAGGAACAGCCCCTGCATCAGCGGGTAGTCCAGTCCCTGCACGGCGGCCAGCAGCTGGTAGCCGACGCCGGGGTAGGCAAACACCACTTCCGTCAGGAGCGCGCCGCCCACCACAAAGCCAAGGCTCATACCAAATGCCGTGACGGACGGCAGCATGGCGTTGCGGGCGGCGTAGCGGAACATAATGCGGCCCGGGCGCAGGCCTTTCGCCTGGGCCATGGTGATGTAATCCTCGGCGTTGGTGGCGATCATGGTGTTGCGCATGCCCAGCATCCAGCCGCCGATCGAAACCAACACGATGGTGAGGGCGGGCAGCACCAGGTGCATGCCGACGTCGGACACGAACGCCCAGCTGTAGCTCGGCTCGATGGTGTCGCTGAAGGCGTGCCGGATGGGGAACCAGCCCAAGGTGACGCCGAACAGGTAGAGGGCGCCCATGGCGAGCCAGAAGTAGGGAAAGGATCCGATGAAGATCAGGAGCGGCGGAAGGGCCGAGTCAACGGCTCCGCCGCGGCGCCAGGCGGCCAGGATTCCCAGCAGGTTGCCTACGACGGCGGCAATCACCAGGGCGGTTCCGCCCAGCAGGAGCGTCCAGCCCACCTGCGAGCCGATCACCTCCGTGACCGGGGCGGGGAAGCGGGAGATGGAGACCCCCATCTGGCCGGTGATCATGTTGTGGACGTAGCCGACGTACTGCTCCCATAGGGGCCGGTCGTCCACGCCGAGCAGTTTGCGCAGCTGCTCGATCTGCTCAGGCTGCATCCGGTCCTGGGTGCGGGCGAACATGCGGGATACGGGGTCACCGGGCATAAAGCGAGGGAGCAGGAAATTCAGGGTGATGGACACCCAGAAGGCAATCAGGTAGAAACCCAGGCGGCGCAGGATAAAGCGCACGGTTTCCCTCCATTCGGGAATTGCGGAAAGTTTGGGTGGCGGGCCCGGCTGCTGCCGTGGAGGCGGCAGCCGCCGGGCCCGCTTGGTGGCTGGGCCCACGCCGTCAGGGTTCCCTGGCCAAAACGAAGCGAGGTCAGGGTGTGGCGGTGGGGATTACTTGCGGGGTTCCAGCGTCGTCAGGACCAGCACCGTGGTGGGAGTCCGGACGGAGAGCGTGGCGTACGGGTTGTCCGCAGTGGGCCAGCCCGTGAACCGGGTGTCGGTGAAGGCTCCCCATTCCGGTCCGGCGAACAGCGGGATGACCGGGGCCAGGGAGCTGTACTCTTCCTGGAGCTTGTCCACGACGTCGTGCTGGGTGTCCTCATCGGCGGCAGCCGCGAATTCGGTCAGGAGGGCGTCGGCGTCCGGGGCAGCGAAGCGGTGGTAGTTCTCGAAGGCCTTCTCCCCCACCGGCTTGACCGTGGCCGATCCCATCAGGCCGGCGAAGTACTTGTACGGGCTGGGGTCGTTGGCGCTCCACACGATGCCGGAGTCGAAGTCGCCCGTCTCGTAGCCAGCCACCACGGCGGCCCAGTCCGGGGAGTCAACCTTGGCAGTGACGCCGATTTCCGCGAGGTTCTGGGAGATCACGTTGGCCACGGAAAGCCAGTCGGAGGATGCAGCGCCAACGGAGATCTTGAACTCGAAGGGCTTGCCGTCCTTCAGCGTGCGCTTGCCGTCGGCGCCCTTGGCGTAGCCTGCGTCGTCCAGGATCTTGTTTGCGGCGTCCAAGTCGAGCTTGGTCCAGTCACAGTTGTCCTGGACTTCTTTGTTCTTCCAGGTCTCATAGTTGCCGGACAGGCCGGTGCAGTCTGCAGGCTTGGTGTAGCCGCTCATGCCGATCTTGGTCACCTGGTCCCGGTCCACGGCCATGCTGAGCGCCTTACGGACGTCGGTGTCGTTGAACGGGGCCTTGGTGGTGTTGAGCTGCCAGTTGATCATGGCGCCCGTGGGCGGGAACCAGTATTTGCGGTGCTCGGGATCTTTGGAGATAAACGTCTTTTCGATGTTGGGCATGTACTGCGGGGCCCAGTCCACGTCGCCGTTGGCCGCGGCGAGGTTGGCGCCGTCGTTTCCTGCGAAGGCGAGCATTTTGATGCCGGCGATCTTCTGTTTCTCCGGCTGCCAGTAGTTGGGGTTCTTCTTCAGCACGAAGGACTGCGCCTGGAAGGTGTCCACCTCGGTGTAGGGTCCGGTGCCAACAGGCGTTTCGTTGGCTTCCTTCTCGGGGTCGGCGAGCTTTGACCACACGTGGTCCGGGAGGATACTCAGCTGGCCGAGGTCGTAGAGGGCCGGTGACCACGGGGTTTTGAAACTGAACGTGACCTTGTCGGCGCCCTCGGCGGTCACTGTTTCCAGGTAGTCGTAGCCGCCTTTGATCTTTTTCTGCAGGGCGAATGTGGTGACCACGTCGGCGGGGACCAGGGGCTGGCCGTCGGACCACTTCACGCCGTCGCGGAGCGTGAAGGTGATGGATTTTCCGTCCTCGGCCGCTGTCCATTCAGTAGCGAGCCAGGGGGTGGTGTCGCCCTCGGCAGGGTTGTAGATGAGCAGGGATTCGTAGATCGCCTGCTGCGTCATGGGGGCTACAGTGGGCGCGAACGGGTTGAAGTTGCGGACAAACGTGCCCATGTCCTCGCGGGGAATGGTCAGGAGGGCGCTTTCTGCTGAGCCGCCGGCGTTGGACTGGCTACCCTGGTTGGCCGAGCAGCCGGTAAGCAGTAGGGCACCCACGGCCAGGCCGGCCGCCGTGATGCGGGCAGACCTGAGGAATCGCGATTGTGTCATGATGGATATCTCTTTCCTCTCTTCATCGCTGAAGGTGAAGGTGGTTGGGGGTTGCTTTTCAGTAGTTGATTTGCCGTCAGACTGAAAAGCGTTCTAGCAGCGGACAGTCGACCATCTGCTGATGGGCGGTGATCGGCTGTCCTGCTGTAAGGCTTGCGAGTGTCTGGACACCCAGCGCACCCATCTCCTCGAAGGGCAACGCAACCGTGGTCAGTTTCGGCCTGAGGTAGGCCGCAATGAGTTCCTGGTTGTCGAAGCCGATCACGGCGATGTCTTGGGGGATGGCGAGCCCGCGCTCCTTGATGGCGTCGTAAGCGCCCATAGCCATCCGGTCGTTGAGGCAGAACAGGGCAGATGGCCTGCCTGCCCCAGCCGGGTATTTATCAAGAATCCTGCAGGCGGCCTCGTAGCCGCCGTCCGCCGTCGCGTATCCCGAGACGACAAGATCAGGATCCAGTTCCAGCCCCGCTCCGGCGAGTGCTTCGCGGCAGCCCTCCAGTCGTCCGACGGCGGCTGGAATGTCCGGATCCAGGTTGATGACACCGATCCTGGTGTGGCCGGCCTGGAGCAGCCGTTCGACGGCGACGCGGCCGCCGGCGCGCTCGTCCGGGACGATCGAGGGCAGCTTCCCGTCCGCGTCAAAGCAGTTGATCAGGACGGTGGGCACCTCGTTGGCGCTTTTGGGAACGTGCACGGCCCGGTGGAAGGTGGCCGCGTAGAGAAGTCCTTCCACTCTTTGCTCAAGCAGCTTTTCAAAGGCTGCATCTTCCATGCCCTCGTTTGGTCCTACTGCATCGGCCTGGTCGGAGGGGGCAATGAGCAGGAACCGTCGGGACAGCCAGGCTTGGTCCTGCGCGCCCTTGATGATGTCTACGGCGAACGGTGCCGTGACGATCTCCGTGACGATGCCGTACCAGTCGCTGCGCTGCGATGCCAGGGCGCGCGCCCCGGCGTTGGGCCTGTAGCCGAGTGCCTGGACGGCTTCGAGGATCCGAGTGCGGGTTTCCGCGGAGATGCTGGCGTTCTCCCTCTTGCTGAGGACGAAGGAGACCGCAGTGCGGGACACTCCGGCGTGCTTGGCGACGTCAGCCATGGTGACGCCGCGTGTTGCTGCCACAGGTGGGGTGTTCGCCATTGAATGCTCCGGAATCCGTACTTGGGCCGGCCGGTAGTGGCCAGCATGGGTACCTTGGTAACGCGCGTTAGTTTGAGCGTGTGATTTAGATTACGCGCGTTAGTTCCCGGCTGTCAATAGCGGAGGGGGAGGAACCGAACAGGGCGGACAGCACAAAGCACCGGTCCGAAAGAACCGGTGCTTTACGCGACGCCGCCCGCTACCGGGCGTACTGCCAGAGGAGCAGACCGCCTACTTATCAGGCCAGCGAGTCCCGTCGTGGGGACCGTTCCGCTCCGCAGGACCAGTCCGGACTTCCGCGTGGTCCCCCGCTGCCAACCGCTCGCTCAGCTGCGTCTCCACGGCCTCACTGACCTGGTCCGCCACGTGCTCCTGGTAGTGCTCCTGGACCGAATCATGGATCTGCTCAGCAACATGCTCCTGATAGTGCTCCTGGACCGAATCATGCATGGAGTCCTGCATTTGCTCTGCGACATGGGCAGTCAACTGCTCGCGGGCCAGCCTGCGTTGTGCGCGCATCAAGATGGTGTGCTCCCGGTGGAAGGCCTTGGCCGTAGAGATGCACATCAGGATGATCACCACGCTGAAGGGCACGGCTGTCAGGATCGCCGCCGTCTGTATGGCCTGCAGGCCGTTGGCCAGGAGCAGTGCGATGGCAACAGCTGCGGCCGAAAGTGCCCAGAAGATGCGCAGCCAGTTCTTGGGCTCCACATCGCCGCCGGTGGAAATCATGCCCATCACCAGCGACCCGGAGTCCGCCGACGTGATGAAGAATATGGCGATCAGGAGAACGGCGCCCACAGTCAGGACAGGTCCGCCGGGAAGGCTGCCCAGCAGGCCAAACAGCGCGCCCTCGGTATCCACGCTGCCGTCCTCGCCAATCAGCCCTCCGACTCCGAACAGCTCGCGGTGCATCGCTGCGCCGCCCAGGACGGAGAACCACAAGAAGCCGACGGTGGTAGGCACCAGGAGGACGCCGGCAACGAACTGCCGGACCGTGCGGCCCTTGGAAATACGGGCGATGAAGATCCCCACGAACGGTGCCCACGAGATCCACCATCCCCAGTAGAAAGTGGTCCAGGCCGCCTGCCAGGCCTCACCCTCTGCGCCGGAGAAGGCCAACGTGTTGAAGGTAAGGCCGAGGACATTCTGCAGGTAGTGGCCGATCGACTGCACGAACTCGCGCAGCAGGAACAGGGTCGGGCCAGTGAAGAGCACCACAAGCATCAGCAGCGCGGCGAGGACCAGGTTGGTGTTGGATAGCCACTTCATGCCCCTGCCCACACCCGACACCACGGAGACGATGGTCAAGGTGATGATGCAAAGGATCAAGGCGATCTGCGTCATGGTTGTGGCCTGAAGGATGTTCGCCTGCTCCAGTCCCGCAGAGATCTGCAGGACTCCGAGACCCAGCGACGTGGCGACACCGAAGAGCGTGCCTACCAGCGCCACGATGTCGATGACGTTGCCCCAGCCGCCGGCGACGCGCTTGCGGCCCAGGAGCGGCTCCAGCGTCCAGCGGATGGAAATTGGCCGGCTCCTGCGGTGCACCGCGTAAGCGATGGATACGCCCACCACCACATAGATGGCCCAGGCATGAAGTCCCCAATGAAGGTAGGTCTGCGTCATGGCATGCTGGGCGAGCTCCAACGGCGAACCTTCAACGCCCGGTGGCGGCGCCGCAAGATGGTTAAGGGGTTCCGCCACGCCAAAGAAGACCAGGCCAATTCCCATGCCCGCCGCGAACAGCAGGGCGAACCAGGACATTACGGAAAACTCGGGTTCGTCCTCGTCCTTGCCCAGCTTGATGTCGCCGTAGCGGCTGAGTCCGATCCACAGGGCAAAAACCACAAAGAGTGCTACGGCGGCGACGTAGTACCAGCCGAACCATCTGATGACGTTGCCTTGGATGCCGGTGAAAACATCCGTGGCTGCCGCGGGAAAAAACGTGGCGAAGAGGACAAATACGATGATGGTCATGGCTGCTGGCCAGAAGACCCATTTGGCCAGTTTCTGGTCGCTTGGAGGCTGGCCCCGCCTGTCTCCGGTCGTCGGCGGCGCTGCCTCCTGCGATTGACTGATGGTCCTGGTGCCTCGTGTGGCGGACATTGCTAATTTCTCCTTATGCACTTTGTAGCGCTCAGACTGCTCCAGCAGGTCCGTCTCGTGTACATTCGTCTGTTCGATGTCTGCTGTGCAGCCTGCAAGTCTACGGAAGGGTATGGCCCCTGGTCCGGGCAGAGGCTGGCTTTGGGGGCATTGATGCAGGATCGAGACGTTTTCCGCCGTGCATGTCGACAACTGTAGGCCGCTTAAATGAGAAAAGCACCAGTTCCGAAGAACTGATGCTTCCCAGTGGTGGCTCCGACCGGCGTCGATCCGGTGACCTTTCGATTTTCAGTCGAACGCTCTACCAACTGAGCTACAGAGCCTAGGTGACATGTCACCATGACCGCCGGAATTTCTTCTGGCAATCAGAGCGACCCTGACGGGACTTGAACCCGCGACCTCCGCCGTGACAGGGCGGCGCGCTAACCAACTGCGCTACAGGGCCTTGCTTTTCTTGCTTCCGCAGTATCGCTACCGCGTTTTTTCAAGGCTTCCAGCCTACCAGACTTTCTCAGCCTGTTTGACCAGTTCCTTGCGTACCCCCAACGGGATTCGAACCCGTGCCGCCGCCGTGAAAGGGCGGTGTCCTAGGCCGCTAGACGATGGGGGCCAGAACCCGTTCGGAGCAAAAAGAAAAGGCTTCGAGCCGAGGCTTTCAGTCTTTGTCCTTCGCAGTTCCTCCGAACTGGACTCTAAAACTATAGGGCCTCTGCCGGGATAATCCAAAATCGGGCCCCAGGCCCCTGAACAAAGTGCCCGGAAGCGGCGAAGATGTACAGATGGATGCCGTCGCCGCGCTGAATGAAATTGCCTTCTGGCTGGAGCGTGAACGCGCCGCCACGTTCAAGGTCCAGGCCTTCCGGAAAGCGGCGGACATCATCGCCGGCCTGGACCCGGCCGAACTTGAGGCGCGGGCACAGGATGGCAGGCTCAAGCGCATGAAAGGGATCGGTGACCGGACGTACCAGGTGATCCGCCAGGCGGTGGACGGCGCGGTGCCGGACTATCTGGCGGACCTTCGCCAACGCAGCACTGGATCGTTGGCTGAGGGCGGCAACGAACTCCTCTCCACCCTGCGCGGTGACCTCCACAGCCACAGCGACTGGTCCGACGGCGGCTCCCCCATCGCGCTGATGGCCGAAGCCGCGAACCTGCTGGGTCGCGAGTACCTCGCGCTCACCGACCACTCCCCCAGCCTCAAGATCGCCAACGGACTAACCGCCGAACGTCTTGCCGAACAGCTGGACGTCGTGGCCGGACTCAACGCCGGCACCAGCGCAAACGGCTTTACGCTCCTGGCCGGGATAGAGGTGGACATCCTGGAGAACGGCGAGCTGGACCAGGCGCCTGAAATGCTGGACCGGCTGGACATTGTGGTGGCCAGCGTCCATTCAAAGCTGCGATCGGACCGGAGCACCATGACACGGCGCATGCTCGCGGGCATCCGGGATCCGCACACCAACGTGCTTGGCCACTGCACGGGCCGCCTGGTTGAAGGAACGCGCGGGACACGTCCGCAATCGGAGTTTGACGCCAAGAAGGTCTTCGCCGCCTGCGCGGAAAACAACGTGGCGGTGGAGATCAACTCGCGCCCCGAACGGCAGGACCCGCCGGATGACCTGATCCAGCTCGCCCTCGACGCCGGCTGCCTGTTCTCCATCGACAGCGACGCGCACGCCCCGGGCCAGCTGGACTTCCTGCAGTATGGCGCTGCACGGGCTGCCAGCAACAATGTGCCAGCCGAGCGCATCATCACCACCTGGCCGCTGGACCGGCTCCTGGAATGGTCCAGCAGGCCCTGACCGGAGCTATTTCACGGCGTCGGCGAGCTTTTGCCGGAACTCCTGTTTGGTGCTGAGGGTGAGCCGTTCACCGTTGAGGAAAAACGTCGGGGTGCCGGTCACGCCAAGGGCCGTTCCGTCCGTGATGTCGGCCCGGATGCGTTCTTTGGTCTTGTCGTCAGCAACGGCGGCGTCGAACGCAGCCAGGTCCAGCCCGAGCTCCCCGGCGAAGGTCCTGAACAGGGGCGCCTGTGATTCGGCTCTCCCGTGCCACTGGTCCTGGGTTTCGAACATCCTGGCGGACATCTCTTCAAATTTTCCTTGCTGCGCCGCGGCTTCCACGGCCAAGGCGGCATGCCCTGAGTTCGGGTGCGATGACAGCGGGAAGTACCGGTTGACGAACGTGATCCTGTCGCCGAACTCCTGCCTCAGTTCCTCCACGAAGGGATGGATGGAACGGCAGGCCTCGCACTCGAAGTCCAGGAACTCCACGAGCTGCGCCTTTTCCACCGCCGGAGTGGTGAGCCGGTGGCTGTCTGCACGGACAAGCTGTTCACTGCCGGCCGCCACGGGTGTGTCCTGCGACGGCCTGTTCGACGTCAGCACCGCATACCAGGCCGCACCGCCGACCACGACGACGGCCAGCAGGATCCAGATGACGACGCGTATTCGCTTGGCGGCGTCCGGCGTTGACGTTGTGGCTGAGACCATGGAACGCATCCTAACCGAGCCCGCGCACTCCCCTCGCCGTCCACGCACACTTTTTGGCAGGAACTCGACTAGACGTGGCCGATTTCCGCCAGCTCAGGGTCACCGGGCCGGGCTAGATTGGCAGCATGGCAACCACCTCCCCCACCGACTCTGCGACATCAGCGGCGCCTCCCGCATCGTCCGGCCGCGTCAAGGCGCTCGGCGTCGCAGCCGTGGCCATCACCGTGGTGCTCTGGGCGTCGGCGTTCGTCGGCATCCGGGCTATTGGCCCCACCTTTTCCCCTGGCTCCCTGACGCTGGGCAGGCTGGCTGTCGCCGCCGTCGTGCTTGGCGCCGTGGTGTTGCCGCAGCTGCTGAAAAGCAGGATGCTGCCGCGGGGACGTGAGTGGTGGCCGATCCTCGCGTACGGCCTGATGTGGTTCGGCGGCTACAACGTTGCCCTGAACGCCGCCGAGCACGTGCTGGACGCCGGCACCAGCGCCATGCTGATCAACGTCTCCCCCATCCTCATTGCAATCTTGGCCGGCGTCTTCCTCAAGGAAGGCTTCCCTCGGTGGCTGATTATCGGCAGCCTGGTGGCGTTCGGCGGCGTGGCGCTGATCGCGTTTGGCTCGGGGCCGGGTTCGGGGGATGGCCCGACGGCGGATGTTTCCGGTGTGCTTCTCTGCCTCCTGGCCGCGGTGCTCGCCGCAGTCAGCGTCATCGTCCAGAAGCCGGTGCTCCGGAAACTTCCGGCCGGCCAGGCCACATGGTTCGGAATCCTCGTGGGGGCGCTCTGCTGCCTGCCGTTCACCGAGCAGCTCGTTTCAGAGCTGCAATCCGCACCGCTGCCGGCAACACTGGGGCTGATCTACCTGGGCGTTTTCCCCACTGCCATCGCCTTCACCACGTGGGCGTATGCGCTGTCGCTGATCGATGCGGGCAAACTGGCCGCCACCACGTACCTGGTGCCAGGCACCACCATCCTGATCTCGTGGCTGCTGCTGGGCGAGATCCCCACCGTCTGGGGGCTCGTGGGAGGCGTGGTCTGCCTGGTGGGAGTGGGCCTCACGAGGCGCCGGTCCCGCGCTCCCCGGAACGCTGCGTGACGGGGTTTTCCCGCTAGAGTCGGGGTATGCCCGCACACCTTCCGCCCGGACTTCCCATCATCCCGGACGGCCCGCAGGAGAGCCCTCCCTTCTCAATGTCCGACGACGAGTTCGAATCCGCGGTCAGCGACGCCCTGAACCGGATCCCGGCCAAGATCGCCGAGGCGATGGACAACGTTGCGGTGTTCATCGACGACGACTACGTTCCCGGGCCCGGCGAGGATCCTGACACCGTCCTGCTGGGGCTCTATGAGGGGGTCCCCTTGACGGAACGGGACTCCTGGTGGGACGCGGGGTCCCTGCCTGACCGCATCACCATCTTCCGCCAACCCATCCTGGACATTTGTGAGTCCCGTGACGAAGTGGTCCAGGAGGTAGCGGTGACGGTCATCCACGAGGTTGCCCACCACTTCGGCATCGACGACGAGCGCCTGCATGAGCTGGGGTGGGATTAGCGCTGCCGGTTGCAGGCCTGCCCGGGGACTAGCCTTGTAGGCATGGGACACGACCACCACCATTCACACGGGATGACGGCAACCGGCCGGCACCGCAAACGGCTGATTGCAGTCCTGGCCATCACGTTGTCGGTTGTGGTGGTCCAGGTGGTGGGCGCTGCGCTGTCCGGATCGCTGGCACTGCTGGCGGACGCGGGCCACATGCTCTCCGACGCCGCGGGCGTGACCATCGCACTGCTGGCCGCGTGGATTGCCGGACGGCCAGCCAGCGACCAGCGGACTTATGGCTACCAGCGCGCCGAAGTCCTGGCGGCCCTGGCAAACGCGCTGATCCTGATTGTGATTTCGGTGGTCATCTTCTCGGAGGCCATCCGGCGCATCGGCACCACCCACGAAGTCCAGACCGGCATCATGCTTTTCGCTGCCATCCTGGGCCTCGTGGCCAACCTGGTGTCCCTGCTGATCCTGCACGGCGCACATAGGGAAAGCCTGAATGTCCGCGGCGCCTACTTAGAGGTGCTCGGTGACCTGTTAGGGTCATTCGCCGTCATCGCGGCAGCGGTGGTCATCCTGCTCACGGGCTACCAGGCCGCCGATACCATCGCCTCAGTAGTGATCGCCCTGATGATCCTGCCCCGGGCCTGGAGCCTGCTGCGGGACGTGGTGGATGTCCTGCTCGAAGCAACGCCAAAAGGGGTTGAGGTGCAGATGATCCGCGAGCACATTCTGTCAGTTGACGGCGTGTCCGATGTCCACGACATCCACATCTGGACCATCACCTCAGGAGTGCCAGTGTTTTCCGCCCATGTGGTGGTGGAGGACGGGGTGCTCAACGCCCGCGGCGCGGACCAGCTGCTGGACAAGCTGACCACGTGCCTTGGTTCCCATTTCGATACCGACCACTGCACTTTCCAGCTTGAACCGGCCAGCCACTCCGAACACGAGTCTGAGCAGCACGCGTAGGTTCAACTGGGTAGCAGTAAGTGTTGTTACGAGCCCTCAAAACGACACTTACTGCTACTTACTTGGGCTGGGTCAGGACAGGACGTCCTTGGTGACGAACCTGCCGTAGGCCAGCGCACCGAACACGGCCACGTAGCCAGCCTGCAGCAGCGCATTGCTGGCGAAGGAGTCCCACAGCACCGGCTGGCGAAGGAGGTCCCCAAATCCAAGCCAGTAGTGGCTGAACAGCCACGGGTGCAGCCACTCCAGCTGCGGCAGCTGGTCCAGGACCTGGGAGACGACTGACAGGACTACCGTTGCGGCCATGGCGCCCACCGGGACGACGGTAAGGGTGGACAGGAAAAGTCCGATTGCCGACAACCCGGCCAGCGACACCGCCAGGTACGCCGCGATCAGCACCAGGCGGACGGCAGCCTCCGGCGGCTCGACCACATCCCCGGACAATAGCGTGACCGGCCCTATGGGAAACAGAGACGCACCAATGGCCGCCCCCGCCAGGGCGACCGTGACAGGCGCTGCCAGGCAAAAGGCCAGGGCACCGGCGTACTTCACCAGCAGCAGGCGGACCCGCCCTGCCGGTGCCACCAGCAGGTACCGCAGGGTGCCCAGGCTGGCCTCCCCCGCTATGGTGTCGCCGGCAACCACCCCCACGGTCAGCGGAAGAAACAACGGGACGGAGACCAACATCGCAGTCACCGCAACAAAGAGCCCGTTCTGGGCGATCCGGTCCAGGAAAGCTGGACCTCGGCCCGCCGGAACGCTGGACGAGAGCCGGACTGCGACGGCGATCAGCACCGGTATGGCAGCCAGCGCCAGGAGCATGGCCCAAGTACGGCGGCGCCTGAACAGGACGTTCAGTTCGGAACCCAGCAGAGGCACGCTTGATGCCGCCCGATCCCTCGTCGAGGCGCTCCCGGAGACGGCGCCTGATTCGCCGTCGGAGGACTGGCCGCCGTCAGACCTTCCCCGCCGTAGCCTGTTGGACAGCTCTCCCGGCACGCTACTGGGCAACGTCGAACCCCTCCCCCGTCAGCGCAACGAAGCGGTCCTCCAGGCTTCCGCGTTCAACCGAGAAGCCACGGACCCTCACCCCGGCGTCCACCAGGCAGGCAACAATCTCCTCCGGCGCCACGGCGCCATCCCCTGCAGCAGCGGGCCCGGCCAGTGACCTGCCTTCAGCCGCTGTGGCGGTGACCACCTGACCGTCGGACCCCGGACTGCCGGCCACGGGAGTCATCCCCAGCCGCGCCAGGACACCCAAGGCGGTGCCGGCGTCGGGCGTTAACAGGCGGATCCGGGCCTCGCCGGCCTGCCGAAGTTCCGAGAGCGGCCCCTGGGCAACGAGCCGGCCGGTGCTCATGATGGCGGCGTGCGTGCAGATCTGTTCCACCTCCGCCAGCAGGTGGCTGGAAACGAACACCGTGGCGCCGTCGGCGGCCAGGGAGCGGACCAGGTTCCGCACTTCACGGGTCCCCTGCGGGTCCAGTCCGTTGGTGGGCTCGTCAAGGACCAGGAGCTCCCGCGGGGACAGCAGGGCGTTCGCTATTCCCAGGCGCTGCTTCATGCCCAGCGAA
Organism: Arthrobacter sp. B6; assembly: GCF_001663775.1. Classification (GTDB taxonomy): domain Bacteria; phylum Actinomycetota; class Actinomycetes; order Actinomycetales; family Micrococcaceae; genus Arthrobacter. Next base: position 1,912,437 of record NZ_KV467168.1, read on the forward strand.
TAGGCATGGACCCGCTTGCCGGCCGCATGCGAGAGCCCCACCCGCTCCAGCGCTTCACCCACCCGGGTCCGGCGCGTGGCCGGGCGCGCATGGCGGCTTGCGGCGTCCAGCCGGTGCAGGTTCGCGGCGCCGGACAGGAAAGGATAAAAGGCAGGCCCTTCCACGAGTGCGCCCACCCGGGGCAGGACCTCCTGCAGCCGGTTCGGCATTTCCAGCCCCAGGACGCTGACGGTGCCGGCCGAGGCCGCGGCGAGGCCAAGCATCATGCGGATGGTGGTGGTCTTCCCGGACCCGTTCGGTCCCAGGAATCCGAACACTGAGCCGTGGGGCACCGCCAGATCAACGCCGTCGACGGCGACCTGGTGGCCGAACCGCTTGGTCAGGCCCTGTGTTTCAATGGTCAGCCCGGCCGTACCTTGTCCGGGCCCTGTCCCCGTTGCCCCTGTCCCCGTTGCGGTTCTGCCCACAGCGGCGGTCATTTGGCCACGGCGCCCGCTGCGGCCTGCAGCCGCTCCGGCGGAACCATCCCGACGAAGATCCGTCCGTCGTCGGTGATCAACACATTAACCAAAGTGGTGGACAGCAGCCGTCCGCCGGGAACGACGACGGCGGCCTGGGCGAGGAAGGGATCCTTCAGCAGTGCTTCCCTCAGCATGGATGCCTGTCCGGCTGGTGGTGCAGGGAACCCGATCACGGTTTCCCAGCCGGCGCCAGTGACAGTGGGCCTCGGCATGGCGGGCACGGTGTGCGAGCGTCCGGCCTCCACGAATGCGTCAGGCGTGATGACCATGCCTGGCGATCCCGGGAAGCCCGACGTGATCGGCCAGGGCCGGGCACCGGGCAACGGCAGCTGCAGTTCCTTGACGGTGGCGCCGGGCGGTGGGACGAAGGTGAACAGTGAATCGTCCGGCCTGGACAGGGACAGGCTGGTGAATCCTGTCTGGAAGGCAGGCTCCGCCTGGTCACGTGCCGTCACCGACACGCGGAGAGGCAGTCCCGTTTCGCCGTCGACGGCGACGGCGACACGTCCTACCAGGGTCCCCTGCGTCCGCGGCTCGAGCAGAAGGTTGTAGGCCGCCCGGCCGGCTACTTCGACGTCCGGTCCCACCGTGACCTGGGTTGAGCTGTCCATGGCGGCCAGCAGCTTTGTGGCCAGGTCAATGGGTGACGGGGTGGAATATTCCGGTCTTGGCATGACAGGCGCCGGGAGTAAATATTCCGGCTTTGGCATATCAGGCGCCATGCGGGCATCGGGTGGCCCGGCTTCCGGCGGGCTGGCTGGCTTCGGCGCGGATGGTTCCCGGTCCGGCTGCGCGGGAGCAAACTGCGGCTCCGGCAGCGGCGCTGGCAGCGGCAAATCACGCGCGAACGCAGGAAGCGTCAGGTGCGCGGCCGAGTTGTCCCTTGAGCTGTAGAACCAAATCTCGCTGTCCCTGCGGATAAGGTCGCGCTCCGCGAGGCGATCCACGACCTGGATCCTGACCTTCTTCGGACCATCCATAAACACCCTTGCGGTGTGCTGGCCGGTCAGTAGTTCGGCGATTGAGGCTAGTCCCCCGGCAGACGCAGGTCCGGAGGACGGCCCGGTGTTGGGCAGTTCCGGCAAACCAAGCTCGGAGGTCTGCTCCACTGTGCCGGAAAGCGTTTTAGTCCCGTGTTCGCTGAGCAGGGCAAGCACCTGCGCCGGGGTTTTCTCCGGCAGGGGGTCGCCTGCGCGTGCCGGGATGGATCCCGCCAGCACACCGGCGGCGATCACGGCTGGTACTGCGGCGGCGGGCACCCACCGCACCCATGCGCGACTCATTCCAACCACACTCCATCCTTGGAGCCCATAGGTTCAGGTTACGCCTGGCGCGGGCCTCGTACACTACCCGTCTTTGTGGTGCAGCTACCCGGGCACCACAGTTCCGGCAGCACCGTCCACTGTGATTCTTTGCCCGCTGGACAACAGGACCGTGGCGTCCGGGACGCCCACCACGGCGGGGATCCCGTACTCCCGTGCCACCACGGCGCCGTGCGAGTTGGGGCCACCCATTTCCATCACCAGGCCGCCGGCCGTGAGGAACAGGGGTGTCCAGCCGGGGTCCGTGGACGGCGCCACGAGGATCTCCCCCGGCTCCAGGTGGGCGCCCACCGGATCCAGGATGACCCTCGCCTCCGCGCTGACAATTCCGGCCGACGCCGGGCTGCCGCTAAGCGTCCCCGGCAGCAAGGGTGCCGTCCCTGCCCTGCCGCACTGCAGGGCCTCCGGTTCAGTGCCGTCAGAGAGGAGCAGCCGGGGCACGTGGCGGCGTTCGAGCTCCCGGGCGTAGGCTTCCCTCCGCCCGGCCACAACGCTGCGCAGGTCCGCTGCGGTATCGGCCGCCCCGGAGCTGTCCGGCGGTCCGTCCCGCTTTCCGTTGAGGCCATGCCGTGCCTCGCTGAAATCCAGGAAGAAAATGTCATCCGGCTCCGCGATGACGCCGGCCGTGGCAAGTGCCGTTCCTACCTGCTGCAGCTGGCGGCGTACCTCGGCCAGGCCCACCACGACCTGGTACTTGGGCAGTTCACGCAGCCCGGCGAAGAGCCTGGCCCGCCGGAGTGCTGCCCGCACCACTGCGCCGCGCAGCCGGCCACGGCTCCGCGCTTCGGCCACGAGGCGCTCCACTGTTTCTTCCGCCTGCTCCGCGGCGGTGCTGAACTGCACGTCCGGTGCCAGCCGGGAATCCTCCTGCCGGAGGTAGTTGGCCAGCACCCCAAGGATGTGCGTGGGGTCATCGGACCAGCGCGGCATGCCGACGTCGATTTCAGCCACGGCCCGTTGGCCGTACCTTTCCATGAAGCGGGCCAGGCCGGCCTGGAGCACAGCGGGCAACTGGCCGGCGTTGAACTCATTAGCCAGCCCGGCAGGGGCCTGGTTCCTGACCGCAGCGGATGATCCGCCGTCGTCCCTGATCACCGTGGCGAGCCGCCACAGCTCCAGGTCCATCTCGGTGGTGACGTTGTTTGGCAGCCCCCGCAGCACCTTCTGAAGATCATCCCAGCGATGGCCGCCCAGCAGCTTCCCCGTCAGTGCCAGCATGGCGAATCCCAGGGCGGGGAGGGGAAGGACAGCAGGCACGATCGGGAACAGGCGGTTGCCCAGGAGGAATTCGGCGTGGTCGAGGCGCTGCAGCGGCGTGGCGCCTGGCCCCAGCTCCAGCTCCAGGGAAGGACCGAACTCCCGGGCAAACCGGTTCACCCGGCGGAGCGCGGCTTCGGGCCTGAACAGGGCACGGAGGAGCGTTTCAGGTGCCTTGGCACGCACCGCCGCCGGAACCACGTGCCGCAGCACGCCGATCGGGGTCCTGTTGGTCACCGCAAATCTTGGATCCTCGAAAACCCGCCTCAGCAGCGCGGCTGAGCGCGCTTCCATCACGTCAAACACTCGGGGAATGATCCGCCGGCCGGTGGTGCTGCGGGCCACCGCCGTCAGGTCGAAGTAAATGCGTTGCCCGGCTTCGACATACGGTGATGGACCGTCGCGGGGCTCCGGCACGTCAAAGCGGGCAGCCCGCGCCACGGAGGAGGCGATCAGCCTGAAGGCGGCCAGCCCCATCGGTGTGATGGGGCGGGTGAGGCCCTGGGCCAGGCTGAAGCACAGGTAGACCCGGGTTCCGGCCCGGGCAGCTGCCCGCTCCGGCAGCGGATACAGGGTGGTGATGGGCCGTGACTGTGTCAGCCACGGCCTGCCATCGGAATCAATGGCCCATTCCACGTCCTGCGGCGAGCCAAAATGCCGCTCCACCCGCAGGCCCAGCCGGGCAAGGTCAGCTGCCTGGCGGTCCGTCAGGCAGGCGTCCGTTCCGGCGTCGGGCATCTCCACGGTTTCGGTCCCGCCCCCGGGCAGCGGCCGCACCACCAGCCGTTTGTCACCGAGCCGCCGCCCGGAGACCTGCCCCGTTTGGGGGTCCACCACAAACTGGTCAGGATTGACGGATCCGGAGACCACGGCCTCGCCGAGGCCCGGACTGGCATCTATGACGGCCTCCTGCCGCCGGCCGGTGAGCGGGTTGGCCGTGAACATCACTCCGGCCGTGACGGCATCCACCATCCGCTGGACCACAACGGCGAGCGACACTGTGGAAGCGTCGATCCCGAGTTCCGCGCGGTAGCTGACAGCACGGTCGGTCCAGAGCGAGGCCCAGCAGTTCCGCACGGCTTCCTCGACGGCGGCCGCCCCCACAACGTTGAGGTACGTGTCCTGCTGGCCTGCGAAGCTGGCGGAAGGAAGGTCCTCGGCCGTGGCCGAGGACCTGACTGCGACGGGTACGTCGTCGCCCAAGGCCGCGTACGCCTGCCTGACGGCGGCGGCTATGTCAGGGGGGACCGTCGTGCCGCGGACCAGGTCCCGCGCACGTCCCGCCAGTGCGGCGAGGGCAGGGAGGTCCCTGCGAGCAGTACTGTTCAGGCCCTGGTCGTGCAGTACTTGGTCGTCCTGGGCCAAGGCGTTCAGTGCCCGATGGAGCCCCGCAAGGGAGTGCTTCCCCGGCTTCTCCCCGTCCTGGTGCCGCTCCGTCTGCCCGTCCTGCATGCTGCTGGCAGTTGCACGGCGGTAGGCCTCGGTGGTGAGGCAGAAGCCCTCCGGTACGGGCAGGCCGGCGGACAGCAGTTCGCCAAGGTTAGCGGCTTTGCCGCCCACCAATGGCAGCATCCCGGCGCGGACGTGCTCCAGTCCCAGGACCGGGCCAACGGTGTCGGGCATTTGCCATGCCTCCTGATCGGGCCTGCGACTGAAACTTGGAGCTGTGACTTAAGACGTGACCAGAGACGGTGACTTGAAAACGGTGCGGGTGGAAGCGTCAGGCTGCGCCGAGGATGGGTCCGAAGCTGGCCCGGTCCGCGAGCCGCGGGTCCGGCCGGTCCGGGACAACGAGGACAGGTCCCTTCGCGTGGTGCAGGACGCCGTCGGACGTGGATCCCAGGAGCATGCCGGTGAAGCCGCCGCGTCCGCGTGTTCCCACTACTATCAGTTCCACGTGCCGGCTGGCTTCCACCAGCACGTCCACGGGTGAGCCGTCCTTCAGCTCTGATTCCATGGGCAGATGCGGGTAGTGGCTCTTGAGCCAGGCCATGCCGGCGTCCAGCTGGACCCGGATGTCGGCAAAAAGTGCCTTGCGGTCCATGGGCGCAGGGACCCAGGCCAGGGAACCACTGTATTGGGGAACCGCGCAGACCACACGCAGGGTTGCCCCGAGCCGTTCGGCCTGGGACGCAGCCTCCAGGACGGCGACCCGTGCCTGCTCGGAACCGTCAACGCCCACCACCACAACGTTCTCGATGGGCTGGTGTCCGGACTTGGCCTGTTCGGCCTGGATCCGCTTGTCGTCGGTGGTTTCCCCCAGCCTGTCGGAACAGATCAGGGGAACTGTAACGGTGGGGCATTTGGCATGGGCCGGAAGCGCACTGCTCACGGACCCGAGAAGGCGGCCCACAAAACCGCCCCGGCCCCGGGTACCGAAAACCAGCAGCTCGGCGGACTCGGACATCTCCAGCAATACGCCGGAGGCGTCGCCGTTTTCAACGGAGGCATCAACGTCGATGTTGTAGCCGGACACCTTGTCCAGTGCCTGCTTAACGATCGCTTCGGCCCCCTCGCGGATCACGGAATCATCCACGGTGGCGTAGCCGCCGTCCAGTCCTGAAGCAGCAAAAATCGGGACGGAGTATGCGGTGACGATGTGCAGGGGCCGGCGGCGGCGCTCAGCCTCACGGGCCGCCCAGACAAGGGCACACTGGCCGTGATCCGATCCGTCGACGCCCACCACGATTCCGCGGGGAGCGGTGGAACTGTCGCCGTCATCCCTTGCCGGGTCCGGATGCATCTCATGTGCGCCCATGGGGCCGCCTCCTCGCGATACTGCCTGATATTGCGGCTATTCTGCCAGAAGCAGGCCATTCTCCGTGCACCTGCCGGACAGCCACGCACCCGATCCGGAAAGCCCGCCTCCACTTCTCACTATTCTCGGTCCCCAGGCTCTTAGCAAGCATGCGCAGCGCTGTATCGCGAAGTTATCCACACCCAGTTTCGCTGCCGGCGGAAAGCGCATTCAGGCCGCGCATTCAGGCCGGGAAGAATGTTTGTGATTGGGCTATCCACGGACCCGTTTGTTCTGTAGTCTACGAGGCACTGCTGGTCCGTGATGCTCTGCGTTAGAACGTCCCGGCCCGGCTATTGCGACCGGACTTTGGGGGTAACGGAGCGAGAGCATGGCGAAGATGCCTGCGTTTGCCCACACCTTCGAAGGAGGAAAACTGTAGTGTCAAGCATGCCTGTAAATGGCGGGACCGAACAGACCACCACGGTGATTATCGGCACGGGCCTCTCCGGCCTGGCTGTGGCCGCCGAACTGCGTCGCCGGGGCGTGCAATCGATCGTGGTGGACGGACTCGACATCCTGGGCGCCGGCCAACCGGCCAACACCGCTTCACTGCAGCGCTGCGATGCAGCCGACTCCGTTTCCCTCAAGGAACGGAACGAAATCCTCCGCCATCTGCGTAACTACGCGGCCAGCCACCAGATGGACGTCCGCAGCACCACGCGCGCCGTCCAGTTGAGCATGGTCCGCCCGGCGTCCGGCTCCGCGGCGAAGGCGGCCACCACCGACGTGAACGCTTCGCACCAGTGGGAGGTGCACACACCCACTGGCATCCTGCTGGCCGACCACATCGTCCTCACGCGCTGCGCCCACAGCCAACTGCGCCGCATGCTCAGCGATTTCGGCATTGCCGTCGGGCGCAACGTGGTGGCGGCGATGCGGGCAATTGGAATCTACCTGGTGGGAGTGGGCGACCTGATCACGCCGTCGCCGAAGGAAGTACTGCGGCAGGCCAAGACAGTGGGCCAGGCCATCTCGTCGAAAGTGCATCCGGAGAACGCGCCCACCGTCCTCGCGGGCAGCCTGGCCGTCCTCCCCGCCTAGGACGGCAGTCCTGCCGGCCTACGCGCTCTCTTCTTCGTCGCCGGCAGCGCCAAGGCGCCGCTTGGCGAGGATGCCGATGGCCACCAATAGTCCCACGGCCACGGCCACGAATATCACCAGGCTCCACGGGAACGGCTGGGAAGCGTCCGGGACCGGCAACGGGGTTGCGGTGGCTCCCGGCTCGGCTGTGCCCATGCCGGGCACAGCAGTGGCCGACGTCGAAACTGCAGTCGGTGCCGCACCGGCAGCCGCCGCGGTGGCGGTGAACCCGAATGTCCCCTCGATGGGGTGGGAATCCGAACTGACCACGCGCCAACTCACTGTGTAAGCGCCTGCCGGAGCACCCGCCTTGAGTTTCTGGGACGCCACGTTGTCCACGATCTCAACGGCGCCGTCGGCCCATTCGGCACCTGTTTCGTCCTTCACGGAGAACTGCGAGCCGATGCCCAGCGGGTTGTTGTTGAAGGTGACGGAGACTGTTTCCGGCGGCGTGGCCACGGTGGCACCCTGGGCCGGGCTGCTGGATTCGGCGGCGTCGTGCGCTGAGGCGGGACCGGCCAGGACCAGCAACGCGGCGGCGAAAACGAATGAACCGAGCACAGCGCTCAGCAACTGGCGGCGGATGGAACGCATGCGTGGACTGCTCCCTTGTGTTGGCTTCCTTACAGACTAGGCGATTTCGTGGGGCCGCTGCCCGGACGCCCCATAGGATTCAACTATCCCCACAGACTCCCCCGGAGGACTAATGCTTAAGCAAGGCGCTGCACTGGACCGGTACTTCAAGATCACTGAGCGGGGGTCCAACCTCTCCCGCGAGATCCGCGGCGGGTTCGCCACCTTCTTCGCGATGAGCTACATCGTGGTCCTTAACCCGCTGATCCTCTCCGGGCCCGACTCCAGCGGCAACTCCCTGGGGTTCGCCGCTGTGGCCGCGGTGACCGCTTTTGTGGCAGGTATCCTCACCATCCTCATGGGCGCCTGGGCCAAGCACCCCTTCGCCCTGGCCACCGGACTGGGCGTCAATGCGTTCGTGGCTGTCACCGTGGCCACCAACCCGGGCCTGACCTGGCCGGACATGATGGGCCTGGTGGTGATTTCCGGCGTCACCATGCTGATCCTGGTCCTTACCGGCTTCCGGACCGCCGTGTTCAGGGCCGTTCCGGACGGCCTCAAAACAGCCATCGTGGTGGGGATCGGCCTGTTCATCGCGCTGATTGGGCTGGTGAATGCCGGCTTTGTCCGCCGCATCCCCGACGCCGCCGGAACCACCGTCCCCGTGGGGCTGGGGTTCGACGGCAAGCTCCTGGGCTGGCCAACGGCAGTGTTTGTCTTCGGCCTCGTCCTCACCATCGCCTTGGTGGTGCGGAAGGTGAAGGGCGCCATCCTGATCGGCATCATCACCTCCACAGCCATCTCGGTGATCCTGGAAATGACACTCCGCATTGGCCCCAGCGTCGCACCGGACAAGCCGTTCAACGCGCAGGGCTGGTCCCTGGTGGCCCCCACCTTCTCGGAGTGGGCGGCTCCGGACCTTTCCCTGATCGGCAAGGCCAACCCGTTCGGTGCGTTTGAGCACCTGGGCTTCGTGGCTGCCACCCTGCTGGCGTTTGTTATCCTGCTCAGCATCTTCTTCGACGCGATGGGCACCATGGTTGGCCTGGCCAACGAGGCAGGCACCGTGGACGAGCACGGCAACATTCCCGACGTCGACCGTGTCCTCCAGGTGGACGCCCTGGGCGCCATTGTGGGCGGCGGCGCATCCGTGTCCTCCAACCAGATCTACGTCGAGGCCGGCGCCGGCATTGGCGAGGGCGCCCGGACCGGCATTGCTTCCATCGTGACGGGCCTGTTGTTCCTGGTGGCGATGTTCTTCACGCCGCTGATCAACCTGGTGCCTTTCGAAGCCGTGGCTCCCGCCCTGGTGGTTGTTGGCTTCATGATGGTGTCCCAGGTGGGAAAGATCGACTGGCAGGACTGGGGCATCGCGATTCCGGCTTTCCTGACCTTCGCCCTGATGCCCTTCACGTACTCGATCGCCAATGGCCTGGGTGCCGGCTTCATCAGCTACGTCCTGATCCGCGCAGTCCAGGGACGGGTGAAGGACATCCACCCGCTGATGTGGGCCGTGGCCGGTGCGTTCCTGCTGTTCTTCGCGGTTGGTCCGATCGAAGCCGCCTTGGGAATGTAACCTACACCGGAGTTGTGGGGGCTTTGCCCTCGTCGCCGGATTCCGCGAGGGCCTTCCGCTTCCGGAGGCGGTCCAGCCGGTTCATCAGCGGCGAAGTGGTGGCCCCATGGATCACGATGGACAGCGCCACCACCAGGCCCACGAAGGACCAGAGCCACTCAGCCTGGTCCGAAAACTGGCCCTTTCCCAGCGCATACGAAAGGTAGTACAGGGAGCCAATGCCGCGGATCCCGAAGAAGGACAGGGCAACGCGTTCGTACGGGCCCGTCTTTCCGCCCAGCAGTCCAAGCCAGCCGGCTGCGGGCCGTACCAGGAGCAGGAATGCCAGCGCAACCAGGAGCTCCATCCAGCCGATTTCCGCCAGGAGCCCGCGTGCAATGGCGCCGCCCAGCAGGACGAGGATCACCACGGTCATCAGCCGTTCCAACTGCTCCACGTAGGAGTGCAGCACACGGTGGTAGCCGTGGGTATGCTCCGCGGAGCGGATGGTCACCGCGCAAACAAACACCGCGATAAAACCGTAGCCCTCGATCATCTCGGTGAGGCCGTAGGCCAGGAACGTCGCCGCCAAAGCCACGAACCCTTCGGAATGGTTGGCGAGCCGCAGGCTTTCCTTCCCGGCGGAGAAAAACAGCCGGGCCAGCAGCTTGCCCGTGGCGAAGCCGACGAGGGCACCGATTCCCAGCCGCCAGACCACGTCCACACCGAACCATTCCGGGAACCACGCAGACGGCGATGCGCCCACAATGCTGATGGCTATGGCCAGGTACACAAACGGGAAGGCAAGCCCGTCGTTCAGCCCGGCTTCCGACGTGAGCCCGAAGCGGACCTCGTCCTCCTTGTCCGTTTCATCCGGTTCATCGGCCGGTTCGCCCACCTGCACTTCGGAGGCCAGCACCGGATCCGTGGGCGCCAGGCTGGCAGCCACCAGCAGCGCCGCGCCCAGTCCCAGCCCCAGGAACCACAGCCCCATCAGCGTCACGGCAATGATGCACAACGGCATGGCTATGCCCAGGAGCCGCCAGGTGGTGGCCCAGCTCCTGCGGCCCAACGGCCGGTCCAGGGCCAGCCCGGCGCCCATGAGGGAAATGATGACGCAGACCTCGGCCAGGTGCGTGGTGAAGTCGCCGTGCACGAGTGGATCCGGATCCGGCAGTGTCGGAATGAGCGAGAACACAGCCATCCCTGCGCCCAGGAAAACCATGGGCATCGAAAAGGGCGCGTTGCGCAGGAGCTTGGGCAGGATGGCGGCAACAAAAACCGCAGCTCCTGCCGCTGCGAAGAGGATGCTGGGGGCTTCAAACATGGTGCGGCTCTCCGGCCTCTGTCGTAGTCCTGGGGAGGGATCGCCCTTCCCGGAATCAACCGGTAAGGATGCTCCACAATAGTCCCAGCAACCGCCCGGCACAGGATTCGGGGCCATTTGTGCTCCCTTGCGTTTCGGATTCCGGAATTACAGACATGACGACGGCGGTCCTGCTCGCTTTGCCGGCCGGCATGCGGTGAGCTTGAAACATGGCCCTCCCAGAACTCACCGTCGATGTCCCCCCGAAGCCCTGGACAGGTCGGTTCGACGGCGATGGCGGCGAACACCGGCGCTGGTGGCAGGTTGTTTCGCGCTACGCGCCGGGCGATCCATCCTCCACTTCCTTGTCCTCCGCCGGGCCCGTGGGTCCCCTGCCCGGTCAGGCGCAGCGCCCCGCCGTCATCCTCGGGTTCGCCAGCGACGAAGGTGTGCACCGCAACAAAGGCAGGACGGGCGCAGCCCTGGCCCCGGCAGCGATCCGCGCCGCCCTGGGCCCGCTGGCCTTCCACCTGGACCGTTCAGTGTCCGATGCCGGGGACGTTGTGGTTTCGGACGGCGACATGGAGGCCGGACAGGCCCGTGCCGGACAGGCCATTGCCGCCATGCTCGACGCCGGCCGGCTCACCGTGGTGCTGGGCGGCGGGCACGAGACCGCCTACGCAAGCTATCTGGGGGTTGCCGGCTCCGAAGCCGTGCGTGGCGGCCAGCGGCTGGGCGTCCTGAACCTGGACGCCCACTTTGATCTCCGCGACGAACCCCGGCCCAGCTCCGGCACGCCGTTCCTCCAGATGGCCCGGTCGGAAGCCGCCGCCGGGCGCGAACTCCGGTACGCCGTCGTCGGGATCTCCGAACCGAACAATACCCGGGCACTCTTCGAGACCGCAGAGCGGCTGGGCGTGCAGTATGTGCTGGATGAGGACTGCACTTCCGGTCGTGTAGAAGCCTTCGTGACGCAGTTCCTTGACAGCGTGGACGTGCTGTACCTGACCATTGACCTGGACGTGCTGCCGGCGTCGGTGGCTCCCGGTGTGAGCGCGCCCGCGGCGTATGGAGTGCCCCTTCCCGTGATCAACGCAGTGTGCCGGCAGGTGGCCGAAAGCGGAAAGCTCCTGCATCTGGACGTGGCTGAACTGAACCCCGGGTTCGACATCGATGGCCGGACCGCCAAGGTTGCCGCACGGCTGGTAAACACCCTGCTCCGCTAACCACCGGTTCAGCCGGGGCGGCTAGGCCTTGAGCACATACCGCCGCTCGGGACGGCCGACTCCGTACTTGAGCCGGACCTCCAGCACGCCTTCGTCGTGGAGGTACTCCAGGTACCGGCGCGCGCTGACGCGCGATGTGCCCAGCTGGGTCGCCACCTCCGCCGCGGACAGGTCGCCGTCGGCCTCCTTCAGCGCCGCCTCCACGAGCTTGAGCGTTTCCACGCTGCACCCCTTGGGCAGGGGCCGCTCGGTCCGGTCCAGGCCGAACACCCTGTTGACGTCCGACTGCTCCGCAACATCCTTGGCGGAGTCCAGGCCCTGATAGGCGTTGCGGTAGTGCTCCAGCCGCTCCTGCAGGTCCGTCTGCGAAAAGGGCTTGATGAGGTAGTGCACGATCCCGCCGCGGAGTGCCTTGCGCACAGTGTCCACCTCACGGGCAGCGCTGATCACCAGCACGTCCAGCTCCGGCGCCACCTCCCGCAGCTGCTGCATCAGGTCCAGGCCATTGATATCCGGCAGGTGGATATCCAGCAGGACCAGATCCGGCTGGAGGCGTCCGGTTTCGGCCAGCGCCTGCGCACCGGTGTGGGCAACCCCAACGACGGCGAACCCGGGAGTGCGCTGGATAAAACCCGCGTGGACCTTGGCCACCATAAAGTCGTCGTCGACGATCAGGACTTTGATCACTGCTGTATTCCTCTCGGCTCCGCCCTCAACAGGCGTGCTGTGAAAACTGCCCCATTGTTATTGACCACCGTGAGGTCGCCGCCGCTGCGCCGGCACACCACCCGAGAGAGCGCCAGCCCGAAGCCCCGGCTGCCGCCCGGCCCTGGTGCCTTGGTGGTAAAGCCCTGCGTGAAGATCTGCCCCATGTCCCCGCCGGGCACTCCGGGGCCGGTATCCCTGACGGTGACGGTGACGCCGTCGGCTGTGTCCTCCACCAGCACCCTGACCGTTGCCTCCGGAAGCCCGCTGACGGCGTCGAACGCGTTGTCCACCAGGTTCCCCACGACGGTGGTGAGATCGCGGGAAAGCTCATCATCAACGCGGGCCAGCCCGGACTCCGGGGCAAGCTGCAGCGTCACCCCGCGTTCGGTGGCCAGGCTGGACTTGGCAATCAGGAGGGCGGCCAGCGCCGGGTCCTGGATACGGCTGGTGACCTCATCGTTGAGCCGGGTCCGGTCCAGCGTGGCGCCGTTGACGAACTGCACCACCGAATCATATTCACCGATCTGGATCAGGCCGGAGATCACGTGCAGCTGGTTGGCGAATTCGTGGGCCTGTGCCCGGAGGGTGTCCGTGGCCGTCCGGGTGGCGCCGAGTTCCTGCTCGAGGGAGGACAGTTCCGTGCGGTCGCGCAGCGTGGTGACGGAGCCGATGTCCCGGCCGCGCGACTGGATGGGCACACGGTTCAGCACCACCAGGCGGTCACCGACGAGCACCAGCCGGTCAGGTCCCGGCTGCTCACGGGTGAGGACTTCCTTGAGGGCGGGCTCCACGGCGAGGCTGGCAAGCCTCTTGCCCACGCAGTCAGCGGGCAGGCCCAGCAGTGCGCGGGCGCTGTCGTTGGCGACGGTGATGCGCTCGTGCGGGTCCAGCGCAACCACGCCTTCCTTCAGGCCGTGGAGCATGGCTTCGCGGTTTTCCACCAGTCCGGTAATTTCGCTGGGTTCCATTCCCAGGGTCTGCCGTTTCACCCTGCGGGCAAGGAGCAGCGAACCGACCACGCCCAGGACGCTGGCGACCCCCAGGTAGGTGAGGAGGTTGGGCACGGCATCCCCCAGCCGCTCGAGCGTGGAGGGATAGTTGCGGCTGATGGATGCGATGCCGATCATTTTTCCGGCGTCGTCCAGGACCGGAACGTGGGCGGACAGCGCCGCCGTAGCGGAACCGCCCACCACGCCGGTCCATGAACGGCCTTCCATCACGCGGCTGGGGCCAAGCTCCATGGGCGTCCCCAACAGTTGCGGATCGGAAGCCGCCACAATGGTCCCATCGAGTTTGGCCAGGGCCACATGGGACGAGCCGGATACGGTCCGGACCGTCTCCGCCACGGCGGGGAGGGCTGCCCCCGCCCGCGGCTCTGCGTTGGGAAGAAGTTCGCGGACTGTGGGGTTGTTGCCCAGCGCCTCCGCGGCGGACAGCGCGCGGCGGCCCTCGGTGCGTTCGAACGCCGCGGCCGACTGCGCCAGCGAAATGGCCACCACTGCCACGAGGACCGCGAGGACAATCAGCAACTGCAGAACCAAGTACTGCCCCGCGAGGGACATTCCTCTTCGTCGAGTCACTATGGTTCTTTCCTCTGGTGGTGTGGCCTCTGGTGGTCAGGGTACCGGAACTATACCCCAGCACACCGGTGCACCCTGCAGCCCGGCGGGCGCCTGGCATGGTCCGGTGGTACGCCGGAAACGTGAACGCAATGAACTTAACTTTCTCTGCGTACACAAGAGTGATGCCCGTCACGCCCGGGCCTAGCATCGGAATTACAAGTCAGCCCTGCTGATCAGTTTTGATGAGAAGAGGAACACCATGCGCCAGATCCGCGCCTTGCGAATCGCCGCCGTCGCCGCCGGCATCGCCCTGATGGCCACCGGCTGCGGTGCCACCGGCAACAGCTCCACCAACACCTCCAGCCCCGGCGCTGCTGCCGGCCCGGTGACCGGGCTCCAGATCATGGTCCCCAACACTCCGGGCGGCGGCTACGACACCACTGCCCGCGTTGCTGCGAAAGTTCTCGACGACGAGAAGGTCGCCACCAACACCGAGGTCTTCAACCTGGCCGGCGCCGGGGGAACCGTTGGCCTGGCCCGGATTGTCAACGAAAAGGGCAACGGCGACCTCACCATGCTTATGGGCCTGGGCGTGGTGGGCGCGAGCTACACCAACAAGTCAGAGTCCAAGCTGACGGAGACCACTCCGCTGGCCAAGCTCATCGAGGAGCCCGGCGCCATCATGGTCAACAAGGATTCGCCCTACAAGACCATCGATGACCTGGTCACCGCGTGGAAGGCAGACCCCGGCTCCATCAGCGTTGGCGGCGGTTCCTCCCCCGGAGGCCCGGACCACCTCCTGCCCATGCAGCTGGCAGGAGCCCTCGGAATTGATGCCACCAAAGTGAACTTCGTGTCCTACGACGGCGGCGGTGACCTCCTCCCGGCCATCCTCGGCAACAAGGTGGGCTTCGCGGCCTCCGGCGCCGGCGAATACCTCCAGCAGATCCAGTCCGGCGAGGTCCGCGTCCTGGCAACCAGTGGCGAAGAGCGGCTGGAAGGCGTGGATGCGCCCACCCTGAAGGAATCCGACATCGACCTGGTGTTCACCAACTGGCGCGGTATCGTCGCCCCTCCGGGGATCAGCGATGACGACAAGGCCAAGCTGATCGGCGCCCTCGAAGAGATGCACGGCACCGACGCCTGGAAGGAAGCCCTCAAGGCCAACAGCTGGTCCGACGCGTTCCTCACGGGCGATGAATTCGCCAGCTTCCTGACCGAGCAGGACAAGCGGGTGGCGGACGTCCTCACGAAGCTTGGCCTGGCGTGAGCACTTCACCAACTTGGGCCTCCAGGCTCAAAGGCCGCTCCGAGCTGGGGGTAGCCCTCCTGCTCGGGGCGGTGGGTGTCGTGGTCCTCGTCGACGCCATTGCCCTGGTCACCCCGTACTCCCAGTCGGATCCGGTGGGACCGAAGACCCTGCCGTACATCATCGCGGGCCTGCTCCTGGCCTGCGCCGTCCTGCTGGCAGTCAACGTGCTCCGCGGCGGACAGGGCGAGGCCGAAGGCGGCGAGGACGTGGATCTCTCACACCCCGCCGACTGGAAGACCATCCTGCCGTTGGTGGGAGCCTTCGTGGCCAACATCCTGCTGATCGACTGGGCCGGTTGGGTGGTCTCGGGAACCATCCTGTTTTGGGGCAGCGCCTGGGCCCTGGGCAGCCGGCACTATGTCCGTGACGGCCTGATCTCCGTGGCCCTTTCCGTCCTCACCTTTTACGGTTTCTACCTTGGCCTCGGCATCCCGCTCCCCGCCGGCCTCCTGGAAGGGATTCTCTGATGGATGTCTTCTCCTCCCTCATGGACGGCTTTGCCACCGCCCTGACCCCCATGAACCTCCTCTACGCCGTCATTGGCGTGATCCTGGGGTCCGCCGTCGGCGTGCTCCCGGGCCTCGGCCCGGCCATGACCATTGCCCTGCTGCTCCCGGTCACCTACGTCCTGGAACCCACCAGTGCCTTCATCATGTTCGCCGGCATCTACTACGGCGGCATGTACGGCGGTTCCACCACGTCCATCCTGCTCAACACGCCAGGGGAATCGTCTTCTGTTGTCACCGCCATTGAGGGCAACAGGATGGCGAAAGCCGGCAGGGCCGCCCAGGCCCTGGCGACCGCAGCCATCGGCTCGTTCGTAGCCGGCACCATCGGCACCGCCTTGCTGGCCGTCTTCGCACCGATTGTGGTGGAGTTCGCCGTCAGCCTGGGCTCACCGAGCTACTTTGCCATCATGGTGCTTGCCCTCCTGGCAGTGACCGCCGTCCTTGGATCGTCTCGCCTGAGGGGCTTCGCCTCGCTGGGCCTCGGTCTGGCAATCGGCCTCGTGGGCATGGACTCCGTCACCGGCCAGCGCCGCCTCACCTTCGGCCAGCCCCTGCTGGCCGATGGCCTGGACATCGTGGTGGTGGCAGTGGCCATCTTCGCAGTGGGTGAAGCGCTGTGGGTGGCTGCCCATATGCGCCGCACGCCGTTGTACGTCATCCCGGTAGGCCGTCCCTGGATGGGAAAACAGGACTGGAAACGGTCCTGGAAGCCCTGGCTCCGCGGAACGGCGTTTGGTTTCCCCTTCGGTGCACTACCGGCCGGTGGAGCGGAGATCCCCACGTTCCTCTCCTACGTGACCGAGAAGCGCCTCAGCAAGCATCCCGAGGAATTCGGCAAGGGCGCCATCGAAGGTGTTGCCGGGCCGGAAGCAGCCAACAACGCGGCAGCCGCAGGAACCATGACGCCGCTGCTGGCCCTGGGCCTGCCCACCAACGCCACCGCCGCCGTGATGCTCGCAGCGTTTGTCCAGTTCGGCATTCAGCCTGGACCCCTGCTGTTCGCCAACGAGGGACCGCTGGTCTGGGCCCTGATCGCGAGCCTTTTCATCGGCAACTTCCTGCTCCTGCTCATCAACCTGCCCCTGGCACCGATGTGGGCAAAAATCCTGCAGCTCCCGCGGCCGTACCTGTACGCAGGGATCCTGTTCTTCGCCACGCTGGGCGCCTATTCGGTGAACCTGCAGGCGTTCGACCTGCTGCTCCTGCTGGTGCTCGGCGCGTTGGGGTTCATGATGCGACGCTTCGGACTCCCTGTGCTGCCGCTTATCCTGGGCGTAATCCTTGGGCCGCGGATCGAAGGCCAGCTTCGCAAGAGCCTGCAGCTCAGCGCGGGTGACCCCGCCGGCCTCCTGAGCGAGCCGATCGCCGTCGTCATCTATATCATTCTGGCGATCATCCTCATGTGGCCCTTGCTGTTCAAGCTGTACCGCCGCAACCGTCCGGCCCCCCTCCTGTCCGCAAACGCCACCCGCGGAAATGAACCGACGGACGTGGCGCGCGGCACCGTCAGCCATGGCAGTCACCGGGCCGACGGCAAATCTAAGGGCGACGCCGGGGACGACGGCGATGGGGGCGACGGCAACGGCTAATTAGCCCAGGACCCTGGGCACCGCCCACCCCGCAGATGAGCATCAAAGTACAGATCATAAGGAGCAAACATGACGATTGTGGTGGGATACGTCCCCACACCGGAAGGCGAGGCCGCGCTGACTCAGGCCATCGCCGAGGCCCGGAAGACCAACACCACCCTGCTGGTCATCAACTCGTCCAAGGGCGATGCCCTGGTGGACAACAGATACGCCCAGGAGCCGGAGATCCAGAGCATTGAGGACCGCCTGGCGACCCAGGGAATAGACCACGTGATCAAGCAGCCGGTCCGTGGGCATGATGCGGCAGCGGAGGTACTCGATGCCGCAGAGGAGCACAATGCCGAGTTGATTGTGATCGGCCTGCGCCGCCGGACCCCGGTGGGCAAGCTGATCATGGGCAGCACGTCCCAGCGCATTTTGTTGGAGGCGGACTGCCCGGTATTGGCGGTCAAGGCCAGCTAAGGCCGCCCGCTCCGAAAGTCCGGGGCTTGTCCGCGGTTCCCCACCTTCACGGTGCGGTCCCGCGGACAAGCTTCGGATTTTTTTGGTTCAGGCCCTTTGCACGCGACGTGGGTCCCCGGCCGCCCCTCCAGGCGATGAAATAGCAGTCATCTTACATTTAGCCGGGGCCGGCCAGTACACTGGGGGGACTCTCCGGCACGCATCACAGAAAGTCCAGCACATGAATACCATCACCTTGGATCGCCCCGTGGCCGCTACGCCGGCTCTCAAAACACCAGAATTCCCGGCCGTCGACTTGCACTTTTCCAGCGTGGACGAGGTCCACGAAGGACTGGACAACGCCGTCGCCGTACTGATTGAGACCGCCGCAAAAGATGCCGCTTGCGGCATCCTGGTTACCCGCCTGCACCCGGGCCGCTACACCGTCGCCCTCGACGAATCGGTTCCGTTCGGCGAAATTTACGAGAGCAGCGCGGCCTAGGCGGCCGGTTCTTTCGGTTGGCGCTACGCGTCCGCCGCGGTGTTTCCGCAGGTGTGCGGCCACCGCGAACACAAAAGTCCCCGCCCTCTGGCCTGCCCCTGTCTCCAGGGACTGCCAAACGGCGGGGACTTCGTCGCGTCGGGGTTTAGCTCCTTCGCACCTGCACTCCGTCAGACTTCAGGAAGAGCTGCTTTCCGGACGGACCGGCCGGCACCAGCCAAAGAACGTTTCCGCTCTCCGACACTTCCTCGACTTCGCCCGTCGCAATGACATGCGCGTGCTTGAGAATTTCCACCCGATCCCCAGGCCGGAATGTTCCCCAGTCTGAGATGGTGGCCGAATGGGCATGGCGCCTGTGTAGGACTGACCCACGTGCTTTCATGTGAACTTCTACCCCTTTGTATATGTTCTGCCGCCACAGCCTCTTTGATGTGACTTTTACTACACCTTCAGTTCTACTACACTTCCCGGGGCCGGAATGTACGTGTCGCCACATATTTCGCCGCGCTACCGGAAAGCTAAGCCTGACTGAACAATATTCCCTGTCAGGCGAGATGCCCGACGGCGGATTCGGCCGCTGAAACCACCTCCCCCGAGGCGACCAGAAGGTCTGCCATTTCCAGTTCCGGGGAAAGGAACCGGTCGGCGCCGGGGCCGTCCACAACGTTGCGCAGCGCAGCGATCACGGCGGTGCCGGCAGGACCCGGCGTGAGCTCCCCGCCGGATAGCTGGGTCCGGATGTCGAGTGCCCGGGCCGACGTCACCAGTTCGATTGCCAGGACGCGGCGGAGGTTCTCCACGGCCCTGCGGAGCTTTCGTGCCGCGTGCCAGCCCATGGAGACGTGGTCCTCCTGCATGGCTGAGCTCGGAATGGAATCCACTGACGCCGGGACGGCCAGCCGCTTGTTATCGGAGACCAGCCCCGCCTGCGTGTACTGGGCGATCATCAGGCCGGAATCGACGCCCGGATCTGAAGCGAGGAATGCCGGCAGGCCGTGGGACCGCGCCGGATCCAGCATCCTGTCGGTGCGGCGCTCCGCGATGGAGCTGAGGTCCGCCACAGCGATGGCCAGGAAATCCAGCACATAGGCCACCGGCGCACCGTGGAAATTGCCGTTGGAGCTCACCCGGCCGTCCGGCAGGACCACCGGGTTGTCGATCGCGGCGGCGAGTTCACGGGATGCCACCAAGGCAGCGTAGTCCACAGTGTCCCGGGCGGCGCCTGCAACCTGGGGTGCGCAGCGCAGGGAGTAGGCGTCCTGGACCTTCGAGTCGCCAACCCGGTGCGAGGCCACGATCGGGGAGTCTGACAGCACGCGCAGCATGTTGTCCGCACTCGCGGCCTGGCCGGGGTGCGGACGCAGGGCAGCATGGAGCTCCGGCAGGAACACCTGGTCCGTGCCCAGCAGCGCCTCAACGCTCAGCGCTGCGGTGATGTCCGCCGTCGTCAGCAGGTGCCGGAGGTCCGCAATGGCCATCAGAAGCATGCCCAGCATGCCCTCGGTGCCGTTGACCAGCGCCAGGCCTTCCTTCTCGGCGAGGGTCACCGGGTCGATGCCGTGCTCGGCAAGAAGTACGGCGACAGGCTGTTCGCCGCGCCCGCCGTACGTCACGCCGTCGGGTCCGGCGGCTTCGCCCTCACCCATCAGCACCAGTGCGCAGTGGGACAGCGGAGCGAGGTCGCCGGAACAGCCGAGCGACCCAAATTCGCGGACCACGGGGGTGATGCCTGCGTTCAGCACGTCCACCATGGTCTGCAGGACCACCGGCCGGACGCCGGTGCGGCCGGAGGCGAGGGTCTTGGCGCGCAGGAACATGATGCCGCGCACCACTTCGCGTTCGACAGCCTGGCCCATGCCGGCTGCGTGGCTCCGGATGAGGGACTTCTGCAGCTGCGTGCGCAGTTCGCCGGGGATGTGCCGGTTGGCGAGGGCGCCGAAACCGGTCGAGATGCCGTAAGCCGGTGTCTCACTGTGGGCGAGGTCGTCGATATGGGCACGGACCTTGGCCACCGTGTCCAGGGCGTCCTGGGAGATGGTCACCTTGGCGTTGTGGCGCGCGACGGCGACAACGTCCTCGGGGGTCACGCCGCTGGAGCCGAGGGTGACGGTGAGCGGTGCTTGGGTTGGTGCATTGGCTGTGATGGTCATTATTCCTACTTCGTGGGGATCGATTGCTCCGCAGGTGCCCTTTTGGTGGTTCAAAACGGCACTTACGGAGCAATCGATGGTCGGGACCTTGGTCAGCGGGTCTCCGGGACCTCGGGGAGCATCGGGATGCGGACGCCGCGTTCTTTGGCGACGTGGACGGCGCGGTCGTAGCCGGCGTCGGCGTGCCGGATGACGCCCATGCCGGGGTCGTTGGTCAGGAGGCGTTCCAGTTTCTCAGCGGCGAGGTCGGTGCCGTCGGCGACCGAAACCTGGCCGGCGTGGATGGAGCGGCCGATGCCGACGCCGCCGCCGTGGTGGATCGAGACCCAGGTGGCGCCGGAGGCCGTGTTGAGCAGGGCGTTGAGGAGCGGCCAGTCGGCGATTGCATCGGAGCCGTCGGCCATGGCCTCGGTCTCGCGGTACGGTGAGGCGACGGAGCCGGAATCGAGGTGGTCGCGGCCGATCACGATGGGCGCCTTGACCTTGCCTTCCTTGACCAGCTGGTTGAAAAGCAGGCCGGCCTTGGCGCGTTCGCCGTAGCCAAGCCAGCAGATCCGGGCCGGCAGCCCTTCGAACTCGACGCGCTCCGCCGCGGCGTCGATCCATCGGTGCAGGTGCTTGTTCTCCGGGAAGAGCTCCTTGATGGCCTTGTCCGTGACGGCGATGTCCTCGGGGTCACCGGACAGTGCCACCCACCGGAACGGGCCAAGGCCCTCGCAGAACAGCGGCCGGATGTAGGCCGGAACGAAGCCGGGGAACTCGAAGGCACGGTTGTAGCCGCCCTTGCGGGCTTCGTCACGGATGGAGTTGCCATAGTCGAAGACCTCGGCGCCGGCGTCCTGGAATTCCACCATGGCCTGGACGTGCCGGGCCATGGAAGCCTGGGCTTTCTTGGTGAAACCCTCCGGGTCAGCCTCGGCTTCGCGGTGCCACTCTCCCACTGAAATGCCCTCGGGCAGGTAGGACAGCGGATCGTGGGCGGAGGTCTGGTCGGTGACGATGTCCACGGTGAGCTCGCCGGCTTTGTGGCGGCGCAGGATCTCGGGGAACACCTCGGCGGCGTTGCCCACGTATCCGACGGACCAGCCGCGGCGCTCTTCCTTGGCCTTGAGCACCTTGGCGATGGCGGCGTCAAGATCGGTTTCCACCTCGTCCAGGTAACGCTTGCCGGCGCGGCGGCGCAGCCGGGTCTCGTCGACGTCGACAATCAGGCAGGCGCCGTCGTTCAGCGTGACTGCGAGCGGTTGGGCGCCGCCCATGCCGCCGCAGCCGCCGGTCAGGGTCAGGGTGCCCGCGAGGGTCCCGTTTTCGTCCCCAGTGAGCTTTCGGGCGATCGCGGCGAACGTCTCAAACGTTCCCTGCAGGATGCCCTGAGTGCCGATGTAGATCCAGGACCCGGCCGTCATCTGGCCATACATCATCAGGCCCTCCGCCTCCAGGCGGCGGAACTCGGGCCAGTTGGCCCAGTCCCCCACGAGGTTGGAGTTGGCGAGGAGCACGCGCGGCGCCCATTCATTCGTTCGGAACACGCCCACGGGCTTGCCGGACTGGACCAGGAGGGTCTCATCCTTTTCCATGGTTTCCAGCGTGCGGGTGATGGCGTCGAACGCGGCCCAGCTGCGGACCGCCCGGCCGGTGCCGCCGTAGACCACCAGGTCATCCGGGCGTTCGGCAACCTCAGGGTCCAGGTTGTTCATCAGCATGCGCAGCGGGGCTTCCGTCTGCCAGGACTTGGCGGTGAGCTCGGTACCGCGGGCAGCTTTGACCGGGCGGGCACCGGTGGTGAAATCGGCGGGTGCCATGAGGGGCTCCTTCTTGTTCTGGGCGTATGGTTCGCGGTGGTGCGAAGAGGTTCTGTATCAACTAAAGCGCCTCCCGGCCGGGCCGGACAGGGCTTTCAGGAGGGTACTGTCCGGAATCCCAGACCGGTGCATGGTCCCCCAACTAAGTAGCAGTTGATGTCGTTTTGGGCGCTCATACCGACATCTGCTGCGACCTGGTTGGGCAGGACGGGGGGCTATTTGGCGGGGCGGCCGTGGATGCGGACCGAAAGCTCGTCCGCCACTTTCTGGACCCGTGCCGCGAGTGCCGGCCATTGGTCCGCCGGCAGTTTGTCCTCGAGGAACGTGACGGCGACCGCCGCCGTCGGCCATCCCACGTGGTCCGTGACGGCGGCGGCGATCGAGCCGAAGCCGGGCGTCACCTCGCCGTGTTCCGTGGCGTAGCCGCGTTGCCTGACCTGGTCCAGGTGGGAGGACAGCGCCGAGTATTTCATGATGGCGCCTACCACCTCATGACGGGCGGTAAAGGCTGCCGCGTTCGGATACAGCGCGCGGACCTGTGACTTCGGCAGCGCAGCGAGAATGGCGCGGCCACTGGCGGTGAGGTGGCTCGGAAGCCGCACGCCGACGTCGGTCACCAGGGACGGGCGGTTCTTCGCCCGCTCTTCCACGATGTAGAGCACGTCGCGGCCGTGGAGTACCGCCAGGTGCGCGCTCTCCCCGATCACGTCCACGAGCGACGCCAGCAGCGGCCTGCCCAGGCGCGACAGCGGTTCCTGCCGCGAGTAGGCCGAGCTCAGTTCGAACGCACTGATTCCCAGGCCGTACCGTTGCTCCTCGTGGAGGTGGAGGACAAACCCGTTGGCCTCCATCACGCCCAAAAGGTGGTAAACGCTGGACCGGGGCAGCCCAAGGGACGTGGCGATGCTCGACGCCGCCATGGGCCCCCGCTTGGAGGCAAGCAGTTTGAGGATGCGCAGTGTGTTCTCGGCGGCGGGGACTTTTGACGCCACCTTGGGTTCGCTGCCGGCCAGTGGCCTGGCTTCCGTGCTTGCCACTATGATGTCCTCCGTCAATCTCGCGGGTTTCCACCCATGTCCGGGATCCCGTACTTAACTTTGCGCCCTTCAAGGTGTCCGCATGGCCATCAGAACACGGCAAGTGTCCCGGATACCAGACACGGTCCAATTAGGGATGCTTGGGCGGATGAAGGTCATAGGCTGAGTCGCATGGTTTCAACCACCGATTCCCTTGCCGCGCATGATGGCCAGTTCCGCCGGCTGGCGTTCCTCGAACGTGCCGGTCTGGAACGGATTGCCTCCGCTGACAGCAAGCCGATTCTGCGAAGATTGGGATTCCCGGCGATCACCACCGCCACGCCTTTTGTCTGGACTCCGCCCGGAAGTGGCGATTCCAGTGCAACCTGAGTGGAGCCCCAGGATCGGCTGGGCTGAGCTCCCAGGCAAGGTGCGGGCCGGCGTCGAACAGATCCTTGGCTCCCGCGTGGTTGAGGCGACGGGGCAGCAGGGAGGCTTTTCCCCGGGGACAGCCGACCGCGTCCTCACCGCTGCCGGCCGGCGCGCCTTCATCAAGGCCGTCAGTCCTCAACTGAACGAGCACTCGCCCGCTATCCACCGGAAAGAGGCAGCCATCGCGGCCGCGCTGCCCGCCGGAGTGCCGGCGCCATCACTGATCGGCACCTACGACGACGGCGAATGGGTCGCCCTGGTGCTCAGCGATGTGGAAGGCAGGCATCCCCACATCCCCTGGCACGCCGTCGAACTTCACCTTGTCCTCGACGCCCTACTGAAGATTGCCCGCACGCCGCTCCCACCGGAACTCAGTGGGCTGCCCCCACTTGAGGCGGAACTCACCGATCCGTTTCGAGGCTGGACCCGCATCCGGAGCGATCCGCCGGAGGACTGCGATCCATGGGTCCTTCGGAACCTCGACATGCTCGGGCAACTGGCAGAGCGGGGACTCAAGGATGTGACCGGCGATTCGTTGGCCCACACAGACGTCCGCGCTGACAACATCATCATCACCGCCACGAACGGGGCGGTCCTGGTGGATTGGCCCTGGGCTGCAGTGGGCGCACCGTGGGTGGACGCCGTTTCGGTGCTCGTGAATGTTCATGTCTTCGATCCTGGCTTCGACGTGGATGCACTCCTGCGAACCCACGACGTGTTCAGTGCCGCCAGCGCTGATAACGTCAACGCATTTCTTTCCGGCCTGGCCGCATACTTCATAGACGCCGCCCGGCAACCCCCACCACCCGGCCTCCCAACTGTCCGGGCTTTCCAGCAGCAGCAGGGCGAAGCGGTCATTCACTGGCTGCGGGGCAGACTCACGGGTTCTGCTGGCCCCTTGCACTGACTGATTGCGCAGTTGGATAGAGTGCCCGCTATGGGCGAAAAAGAGACACTGCACCACTATCTACGCGTCAGGCGGGAAAACCTCCTGGGCAAGCTGGATGGCCTAAGTGAGTACGACGTCCGCCGGCCGGTCACACCTACGGGCACCAACCTGCTGGGCCTGGTCAAGCACGTGGCCAGTGTGGAGCTCGGCTATTTCGGCGAGGTCTTCGGCCGCCCCAGCGGACGGCACCTCCGATGGCTGGGCGGCGATGCCAGCCCCGATGCCGACATGTGGGCAACAGCCGACGAAACCCGCGAGGAGATTCTTGAGCTCCACCGGTTCGCCGCCGCGCACAGCGACGCAACCATCGAGGCCCTCCCGCCGGACGCCGCTGGAATAGTGCCGTGGTGGCCGGAGGAACGGCGTCACGTCACCTTGCACCAGATCCTCGTCCACATGCTGGCTGAAAGGTCCCAGCATCTGGGCCATGCCGACATCCTGCGCGAACTTGTCGACGGGAGTGCCGGGCAGCGTCCCGCTGATCCCAACCTGACACCGCGGAGTACGGAGGAATGGGCTGCCCACCGTGCCGCCATCGAGGATGCCGCGCGGGCTGCCTCCAATACAGCGCCAGAAAACGCGGCGCGGTCCGCCAAGTCCTAAACGCCCCTGCCATGCGCTGTGTGGATAACCCGCGACCATGCGGGGCCACAAATGTACGTTCGCGCCGAAGAATTGGGCCACGAGCGGGCGGTCAGATGCTGACGACCACCTTGCCGCGCACGCGCCCCTCGTGCAGGAACGCGACGGCTGCCGGGGCGTCCGCCAGCGGGAAGACCTTATCCACAGCGGGTTTGACGAGTCCGTTTTCCAGGAAAGAGGTCAGCGCCTCAAGGTCCCGGTAATTCTCGGTCGAGACGAGCCCCTTGAACTTCTGCCCGGAGAACAGGGACACAAAGGTCGCACCGAGGGACCGTTCAAACCCTCCAGTCAGCTTCCCGCCGCCTTCGCCCCCGACGATCACCAGCGTTCCGTGCGGCGTGAGTGCCTTTCGCGATATAGCCAGCGGCCGGTTGCCGGCGGTATCCAGAATGACGTCGTACAGCAGGCCGGTCCGGGAAAAATCGTCGCGGGTGTAGTCGATGACGTGGTCGGCGCCGAGGGACCGGACGAGGTCCACCTTGCTCGCGCTGCAGACACCGGTGACCTCTGCCCCAAACGCCCTGGCCAGCTGGACGGCAAAGGAACCCACGCCTCCGCCCGCCCCGATGACCAGCACCTTCTGACCTGGAACCACCTGCCCGGCGTCGCGAACGGCCTGCAAAGCAGTCACAGCGGAAATGGGCGCGGCCGCTGCCTCCTCAAACGTGAGGTTGGCAGGCTTCCGTGCCACCAGGCCCTCCTTGGCGCAGACGAATTCCGCGAAAGACCCCTCACAAGTACCGAAGACTTCATCGCCGGGCTGGAAGCGGGTAACGGCCGCCCCAACTGCCTCCACGACGCCGGCAACCTCCCGCCCCCGGACCGGCACCTTGGGCTTCATCAGCCCGAACCCGAAGAGCCGGACCAGGTACGGCAGCCCGGTCATGAGGTGCCACACGCCCTGGTCGACGCCGGCGGCACGGACCCGGATGAGCACCTCGCCGATGGCGGGCGCCGGCTTCGGGATGTCCTTGATTTGGAGCACATCCGCACTCCCATAAACGTCCTGCACGATGGCTTTCACGATGCGTCTCCTTCATGGTGCGGGTACTGGAAAACGTCTTCGAGCGGCACGCTGAGCACGTGGGCGATCTGGAAGGCCATCTCCAACGACGGCGAATACCGGCCCTGTTCGATCGCAATGACTGTCTGGCGGGTGACGCCCACACGCTCGGCCAGTTCGGCCTGGGTCATCTCGCCGCGCTCAAAACGGAGCCGCCGGATCGAGTTGGTCACCCGCGTTGGTTTCACCACGGCTGAAACCCCCTGCGGTAAGCAATAATCTTGGCCACCGAGCCAAGGATCGCGGACAGGACGAAGGTCAGGTAGATGACGTTGGCGATCCAGAAATGGTCCGTCTCCGTCATGGCCATCAGCAGCGCGGCCACTCCCCCAATGACCACAAACGACTGCCCGATGTACTCGCCGAAGCGGTAGATTTCCCGGTCCCGCTGGTCCTTCTTCCCGGCGTCCCTGGGCGAGGAAATGCCAATCAAGGCGTGCAGGACTATGGACAAAGCAATGGAGCCCCCCACGGTCCACAGCAGCGGCGCAACATACGGCACGTCAGCAAGTGGCATGGTCCCAGCCCGGCTCAGGACGATGGCCAAGTAGACGCCGTAGGAGCCCACAGCCACCACCCCCATGATCCATGCACTCTTCTCTTCGAAGGACATTTCCAATTCCGCCATCTTCCCAAGGATGTAAAACAAACCTGACATCACCAAAGTAAAGAAAACTAGACATGATGTCAAGACTTCTAAACAGCCCGCAGCCGCCACTAAGGCCGGCTCCGCCGCAACCAATGCCGTCCTGCCCCGGCCAGAGCTAAGATCAGGCATGGTTCCGCTCTCCAACCTGCTGGCCTTTGCGCTGGCATCTGTGCTGCTCATCGCCGTGCCGGGACCCAGCGTCCTGTTCGTGATCGGCCGTTCCCTGGCGCTCGGCTGGAAAGGCGGCGTCCTGACCGTAGTGGGCAATGCGGCCGGGCAACTGGTGCAGGTGGCCGCGGTCGCGCTCGGCGTCGGCATCGTGGTGGCACAGTCGGCGGTCCTTTTCAGCATCGTGAAGCTGGCGGGCGCTGCCTACCTTGTCTATCTGGGCATCAAAGCCATCCGGAACCGGCGGATCCACCACGCCGAGCGTCAACCAACGGCTTCCTCGCCACGGCGGCTGGTGGCTGAGGGGCTGGTTGTAGGTGCCACAAACCCCAAGTCGGTGGTGTTCTTCGTTGCCGTACTGCCGCAGTTTGTGGACTACCCAGCTGGGGCCATACCGTTCCAGCTGGCGCTTCTGGGTGCCGTATTCCTGCTGATCGCCCTGGTTTCGGACAGCATCTGGGCCATCGCCGCAGGTTCTGCCCGCCAGTGGTTTGCCCGGTCTCCGGGCCGGATCTCAGCGGTGGAGGCGACGGGCGGGGCCTTGATGATCGGCCTCGGGGGAACCTTGGCCCTAACCGGCAGCAAGTCCTAGGTGCCCGGGCGGGCCGGGCACCCAAGAGTGATCAAGCGTCGGATACAGCCGACCGCACGGCAGCCGGCATCGGCGTCGTGGGCCTGCCGATCAGCGTGCGGAGATCGGAACCGCTGACCAGAAGGTCGCCACGGGCGATTCCGAGGTCCGAGTCAGCCAGGATGTCGGCGAAGAGCTGCGGAATCCCGAATCCGGCCAGCAGTCCGGCGTAGTCCTCTGCCGGAAGATCCTGGTACGTCACCGGCCTGCTGGCGGCGGCGCTGATTTCCCGGGCGAGTTCGGAAAGCGTAAAAGCGTGGTCCCCGCCCAATTCATAGACCTTGCCGGCCTGGTTATCGGCAAGCAGGACCGCCGCCGCCGCTTCTGCGTAGTCAGCACGGGACGCAGCGCTCACCCTGCCCTCGCCGGCACTTCCCGCAAGGGCTCCCTGGGCCAGTGTGCCCGGCAGCTGGTCCGTGTAGTTTTCGAGGTACCAGCCGTTCCGGAGGATGGCGGTCGGGACGCCGGAGTCCTTCAGCATCGATTCGGTTGCCTGATGGTCTGCAGCCAGCTTCATGCCAGTGGTGTCAGCGTTGGCGACACTCGTGTAGGCCAGCAGCTCCACACCTTCGGTCTTGGCCGCTTCAATCACTGTGCGGTGCTGGTCCACGCGCTTGCCTACGTCACTGCCCGAAATCAGGAGGACTTTGCTGGCGCCTTTCAGTGCCTGGGCCACGGACGCGGGATCCGAATAGTCCATCGGCCTGACCTGCACACCGCGGGCCTCGAAATCGGAGAGTTTTTCGATGGAACGGCCGGTGGCCACGATCTCTGCTGCCGGAACGTTGCGCTGAAGCAGGGCCTCAACGACGTGGCGGCCAAGCTGTCCTGTGGCTCCTGTGATCACGATGCTCATGGGCGTGTCCTTTCATCATCCGTAAGGGGTCATCATCAACAACCGGGTACACGACGGATTACTTCCTGAAAGAGAGTACGCACTTTGAGGTAAGGTACTGACATTTTGGTAAGATATAAGCTATGGACGCGAAAACCTTGCCTGCCCAGTCGCCCGCCCCACAGTTGGCTCAGCTGCGGGAGGACTTTGCCGACGGCGTGTTCCCGGCCGGATGTCCCAGCCGGACGGTCCTGGACCACATCACCAGCAAATGGGGAGTGCTCATCCTGGTGGCACTATCGGAAGGTGAGCAGCGCTGGAGCGAGCTCCGGCGCCGGGCCGAGGGCGTCAGTGAGAAGATGCTGGCGCAGACCCTCAAGACCCTGGAACGTGACGGCCTGGTGCTGCGCAAGGCCCGGCCCGTGATTCCGCCACATGTGGACTACAGCTTGACGGACCGCGGTTACGAACTGGCTACCCTGCTGGTCCCGCTGGTCACTTGGGCCTATGAAAACGCTGACGACATCCTCAGCGGCCAGCGCTGACCCACCTCCAAGTGTTGAGTTTTTGTCCATTTATGGCGACTTTCGCACCCTCAAAGTCGCCATAAGTGGACAAAAACTCCCCGGCGACGTGAGGAAGGGACCCAAGTAGTGGGCCTCCGCAAAAGCGAGTACATGTTACTGGTGTGACTGGTGTGAATAGCGCCTAGCGTATTTGTAAGGTGCCAGCCTGGAATAAGGGGACCATCCCCTGCTGGGAGTGTTCCGGCAACCGCACCGCAGTGGGCGGCTCTACGCCGCTTTCAAGGAGTGGTTCGCATGGTGAAAGCACATGTCCAGGACCTGGCCGGCATGGGGCAGCCCGTCAGCTTTTCTTCCCTCATTGTCAGCGCCTGGGACCGGCTCCTGGCGTCCCTCGGCCCGAAGTGCCCCTACCGTGTGGGGGATGCCGTGGTGGGAGACGATCCGTTCAACGGCCGGCACGAGGGCATCGTCATGTCCCGCCGCGGTTCTTCGGTGGAGCTCGGCACCGCGGCGGGAGTGTTCTTCTACGACCACCGCCACCTGAGGCGGCAGGATTGAGTTTTTGTCCAGATAACGCGCGATAGAAGGCCTTTTGGGCGCGTTATCGGGACAAAAACTCCGGCGGGCCTACCGCGCCGACCAGCCGCCGTCCATGGTGTAGCTGGCCCCGGTGACCATGCCTGCGTGATCCGACGCCAGCCAGGCCACCAGCGAGGCAACTTCCCCGGGTTCCACCAGCCGCTTTATCGCGGACTCGGTAAGCATCACCTTGGCCAGGACCTCGGCTTCGGGGATGCCGTGCACCTGGGCCTGGTCCGCGATCTGCTTCTCCACCAGCGCCGTGCGGACATAGCCCGGGTTGATGCAGTTGGACGTGACCCCGCGCTCCCCGCCCTCCAGCGCCGTCACCTTGCTCAGCCCTTCCATGCCGTGCTTGGCGGAAACGTAAGCGCTCTTGAACGGGGAAGCACGGATTCCGTGCACGGAGGACACGTTGATGATGCGTCCGAACCCGTTGGCATACATGTGGGGCAGGGCTGCCCGGATCAGCAGGAACGGGGCCTCCAGCATGAGGGCGATGATCCGGCGGAATTCCGCAGGATCGAACTCCTCGATTGGGCTGATCCGCTGGATCCCGGCGTTGTTCACCAGGATGTCGCAGTCCAGGCTCAGGGTGGCGAGCGCGTCCACGTCCAGCAGGTCGACGGCCCAGGAGGTGCCACCCACCTCGTCGGCGAGCGCGGCGGCGCCGGCGGAGTCGACGTCGGCAACCACCACCTTTGCCCCGCGGGCAGCCAGTTCCCGCACGCACGCAGCGCCGATCCCGCTGGCACCGCCGGTCACCAGGGCCTTGCGGCCGTTCAAACTGTTTTCCATTGCAATTCCCATCGTGTGCCAGTCAGCCTGCGTGCCAGTCACCCAAGCAGCTCAGCGTGAGCCGGCCGGCAGGAGTCCTTCGCGGGCGGCGTCGGCCTTGTCCACTTCCTCCAGGGCGATGCCCTTGGTCTCCTTGAGGCTCAGCACCGCCACGGTGGTGATGGCACACGCCACCACCAGGTAGATGGCGGTAGGGACCCAGGAGCCGGTGTCCTTGAGCCACTGGGTGGCCAGGAGCGGGGCCAGCGAACCGGCGAAGATGGACGTCACCTGCGAGCCCAGCGAAACACCCGAGTAGCGCATCCGGGTGGGGAACAACTCAGCCATGATGGCGGGCTGGCCGGCGTACATAAAGGCATGCAGGCACAGGCCGATGGTCACGGCAGCGACGATCACCACCGCATTGCGGGTGTCGAACATAGGGAAGGCGAAGAACGGCCACGCGGCACCGGAGATGGCGCCGATCAGGTACACCGGCTTGCGCCCCAGTGAATCCACCAGGCGCCCCACCTGCGGGATGACCAGGAAGTGGATGACATGCGCGATCAGGAGGGCCAGCAGGAGTGAGGAAGTGTCGTACTGGTGCACGCTCTTGAGGTAAACGATGGAGAAGCTCACTACCAGGTAATACATGATGTTCTCGGCGAAGCGCAGGCCCATGGCCTGCAGGATGCCCTTGGGGTACTTGCGGACAACCTCGAAGACGCCGTAGCTGACGGCCTGCTCCTTCTCCACCAGGGCCTTGGCCTCAAGGAAGATGGGAGCTTCCGTGACGTGCGTGCGAATGTAGTAGCCAACGAAGACGATCACCGCGGACAGCCAGAACGCGACGCGCCAGCCCCAGCTAAGGAAAGCGTCAGGGCTAAGGGCAGTGGACATGATGAACAGCACCAGCGTGGCCAGCAGGTTGCCCACCGGCACGGCGGCCTGGGGCCAGCTGGACCAGAAGCCACGGGACTTGTTGGGGCTGTGCTCAGCAACCAGCAGCACGGCGCCGCCCCATTCACCACCCAGCGCGAAGCCCTGGATGAAGCGCAGTGCCACCAGCAGCGTCGGTGCCAGGTAGCCGATCTCCGCGAACCCGGGCAGGCAGCCCATCAGGAAGGTTGCCACGCCCACAATGACGATGGTCAGCTGCAGCGTGGGCTTCCGGCCCAGTTTGTCGCCGATCTGCCCGAACACAATCCCGCCGAGCGGGCGTGCCACAAACCCAACTGCATAGGTAATGAAGGCCTGGATGATGCCATCCAGCTCGTTTCCGGTGGCGGGGAAGAAGTACTTCCCGAACACCAGGGTGGCGGCCGTGGCGTAGAGGAAGAACTCATACCATTCCACCACCGTGCCCACCATGGAGGCGGCCACAATCTTCTTCAGTCCGGATCCTTTAGGTGCGGATCCGGCGGCGTTGTCTGCCGAGCGCTGCTCTACGCTCATGGGTTTCTCCTTAGTGTCCACATTGACACGTGCTGTGGTCCACAGCACTAATGGCTCCACTGAGTATTACTGCACAAACATGCACCTTCAATGACCAATCGAGCACCCATCATGTGCACAATTGCAGATATGAATCCCAATCCTGATGACCTGCTGGTCCTGCTCGCAGTGTCGCGGTCCGCCAAATTTACGACGGCGGCACAGGCCCTGGGCCTCAACCACACCACTGTTTCGCGCCGGATAGCGTCGCTCGAGAAGGCGCTGGGCGGCCGCGTCCTCGCCCGGGCCGCCGGCGGATGGGAACTCACGGAGCTCGGAACCGAGGCCGTCCGGGTCGCCGAACAGGTTGAGGCTGCCGTGAGTGCGCTGGGACCGGCAGGGAAGGCACCCGACCCGGTTGCCGGCGTCGTACGCATGACGGCGACTGACGGCTTCAGCGCCTACATCGCAGCCCCTGCCGTGGCCAGGCTGCGCCGCAACCACCCCGGCCTCACCGTGGAAGTGGTGACTATGACCAGGCGGGCACTGCAGCAGCGCTCGGGCCTGGACATCGAAGTGGTGGTGGGCGAACCCCAGGTCCACCGGGCCGAAGCCGTCCGGCTGGGCGACTACATGCTGGGGATGTACGCCTCGCGCGCATACCTGGCCGACAACGGCACACCGGCCAGCGTGGCGGAACTGACGGAGCACCCGCTGGTCTACTTTGTGGACTCGATGCTGCAGGTGGACGACCTCGACGCTCCCCGGCGGCTGGTGCCGGCTATGCGGGACGGGCTGACGTCCACCAACGTTTTTGTCCATGTGGAGGCCACCCGTGCCGGCGCGGGCATCGGTTTCCTGCCCTGTTTTATGGGCGATCTGCACGAGGACCTGGTCCGGCTGCTGCCCGAAGACTTCGCGGAACTGCTCCCCTACTGGATGGTCCTGCGGCCGGATTCCATGCGCCGCCCGGCCGTGGCCGCCGTCGTGCAGGCGCTGCGGGACCAGACGGCAGCGCACCGGGAGGCGCTGCTGGGCAGGGGAAAAACCCCATCGACTGCTCCGTAAGGGCCGCTTAGGTGCCCCAAAAGGGCCGCTACGGAGCGATCGATGGTGCAACCGGGTCGTGGCGGACCAGGGAACCGGCCGCGAAGGCGCGGACCTGGGTGTCGTTCCAGATGTGGGCCGGGACGGCACCGCCCAGGAGCCTGCGGGCCAGCTGCGGGTCGCCGTCGAACGGGGTGTCGCTGCCTGCCATCACCATGTTTCCGTAGCGCCGGCCCTTGAGCATGGCGGGGTCGGCGATGATGACCGTGTGCTCGAAGGCTGCCGCGATGGTGGCGGCGTCCTCCCGCGCGTTCTTCAGGTCCGGAGCGTCGCCGGAGTTGGCCACGTAGATGCCGCCCGGTGCCAGGACCCGCCTGATGTGGGCGTTGAACTCTGCGGTGGTGAGCGCCCGCGGCGTCAGGGAGCCGGCAAAGACGTCGCGGATGATGAAGTCGCGGGTGTCCGGCGTGAGCGTCTCGGTGACCTCCCGGGCCTCCCCCACGCGGATCCGGAGCAGCGGCGCCTTGGGGAGGTCGAACCAGCCGCGGACGTACTCGGCCAGCTTGCCGTCGAGCTCCACCACCACCTGCCGCGCATCGGGGTAGGCGGCGTGGAAGTAGCGGGCCAGTGAACAGGCCCCGCCGCCGAGGTGCAGCCCGCGCAGCCGGTGCGGCCCGCTGTCCTTTGACCCGCCCTTTCCGGACGTCGGAGGCCAGCGTGACTCGATCAGTGCCGCCATCCAGCGCATGTACTCAAAATCGAGGAAGAGCGGATCGGCGAGGTCAATGTGGGAGCTCATGACGCCGTTGATCTTCAGGAGCCAGCCGTTGGAATTGTCCTGGTCAGCGATGAGCTCGCAGTCGCCGGTATCAATGTAGTAGACGCCTTCAACGGGCCCGTCCAGCCGGGTCCCCTTGGGCACCTCGATGACTCCCGCCGCCGGACGCTGGGTGTTCCGGCTGCCTGACTTTCCGCGTTTTGCCATTATCCGTGTGCCGCTTCAGTCATGGTTCAACATTAGTTGACGGCAACCACGCGGGGTGGCCTGCCGCCGGGATGACCCGGCGAGCTGCCGGGCCGGATTCTCTAAAGGGATCATCGGGAGGTGTTGCCTAGGAGACTGCTGAATTAGTCAAGGTTGGGGCGCGTCGGCTGGACTCACGTGTCTGGTGGTTAAGACTGGTCTTATGCAGGGACGCGAGGACGCGCAACGCGGGTATTTGGATGTGGAGGCGCTGGCCGGAGAGTTGTTGGCTCCGGGCAGTGTCTTCGCTTTTCTGGCCAAGCATCGGGGGCGGTTGTTTCCGGATTCGATGATGGAGGACCTGTTTCCGTCGCGGCGGGGCCGGCCTTCGGTTCCGGCTCCGGTGATCGGCTCGGTGCTGGTGTTGCAGTCGTTGCAGGGCCTCTCTGACCGGGAAACAGCCGAGGCTTTAACCTTTGATCTGCGTTGGAAAGCCGCGTGCGGGTACGGGCTGACCGATACCGCGTTCCACCCGAGCACCCTGACGTACTGGCGCAGGCGTCTGGCCGGTTCCGGGAACCCGCACCGGATCATGGAAGCTATCGCCGAGGTCGTCGCGGAGACCGGGGTCCTGAAGGGCAAACGCCGGCGGGCTGTGGATTCAACAGTGTTGGATGACGCGGTCGCGAGGCAGGACACCATCACGCAGCTGATCGCGGGGATCCGCCGCTTCGGCCGTGACCTCCCCGGCGGCCGGGAACTGCTGGCCAGCCAGGCCACAGGCTATGACTACACGCGCACCGGCAAACCGGACATCGCCTGGGATGACCAGGATGCCAAGGAAGGGCTGGTTTCGGCGCTGGTCACCGACGCGCTGGCGCTGCTGGCCGCGGTCGATCCCGAGACCTTGGACGGCAGGGCGGCCGATGCGTACGCGCTGCTCGCACTGGTCGCCGGGCAGGACGTGGAACCGGCCGAGGATTCGGACGGGACCGACGGGCGGTGGCGTATCGCCCGCAAGGTCGCCCCGGACCGGATGATCTCCACCGTGGATCCGGAGACCCGGCACGCGCATAAAACCCAGTCCCGGCAGCAGGATGGATTCAAGGCCCATCTTGTCATCGAGCCCGATACCGGACTGATCACCGCCGTGGAGCTGACCAAGGCCTCCGGGCCGGAGAACAGTGACGGGACCGTTGGTGCCCGGCTGATCTCCATGGATCCCACGATCGCCGGCACCAGCGTGGACGTCCTGGCCGACTCGGCCTACGGTTCCGGGGAAATGCTCGCCGCTCTCGCCCGCACCGGCCATACCCCGGTGATCAAACCGTGGCCGCTTCGCCCTGCCGTCGAGGGCGGGTTCACCCTCGATGACTTCACCGTCGATGAAGCAGCCGGCACCGCAACCTGCCCGAACGGTATCACCAGGAACATCACCGCCAAACGGCGGGTCACGTTCGGCGCCGCCTGCACCGGCTGCCCCCTCCGGCACCGGTGTACCGCCTCACCGCGGGGACGCAAGCTCGATCTCCACGAACACGACGCGCTGCAGCGCGAGCACCGTCAACGCGCCGCGGACCCGGCCTTCCGGGACGCTTACCGCAGGCACCGCCCGATGGTCGAGCGGTCCATCGCCTGGCTCACCCGCGGCAACCGACGCGTTCCCCACCGCGGCATCAAACGGAACAACGCCTGGCTGCACCTACGAATCGCGGGACTAAACCTGCGACGCCTGCTGGCCCTCGGACTCACCACGAACAAGGGATCATGGGCGCTGGGATGAACCGCCCGCCGGACCGGATCCATCGGTAAAAATCGCTGGATGACACCCCAGATCTGCGGCAGAATGTACGCAAGCGGGCGGAACGACCCCGTTGTCGCACCCAAGGGTGCTGACCAGAACACGCCGCTAGACGGCCATTGGCGGCGTTCCGCCCGCCCCAACATCCCGCTAATTCAGCAGTCTCCTAGTGGACCTGCCCTGCTCCCTCGCCCGCCCTGATGCGATTGACCACGGCCGACGTGGAGTGTTCCGCCACGTAGTCCAGGATGGCCACCCGTCCGCCGTATTCCTCCACGGCCCCTGATTCCTGGAGCATGTCCGGCGTGTAGTCGCCGCCTTTGGCGTACACCTCCGGCCGGAGCCGCCGGATCAGCGGGCTGGCCGTGGGGGTGTCGAAGACCGTGACGTAGTCGACGCAGCTCAGGGCAGCAATGACCGCCGCCCGGTCCGCCTCGGTGTTGATGGGCCGGTCCGGTCCCTTCAGCCTGCGGACTGAGTCGTCGCTGTTCAGCGCCACCACCAGGATGTCGCCCAGCTGTTTGGCCTGGTTCAGGTAGCGGGTGTGGCCCTTGTGCAGCACGTCGAAGCAGCCGTTTGTCAGCACAATCCGCTGGCCCTGGGCCTTGTGCGCCTCGAGCTCCAGGGCAAGCTCGTCGATGCTGAGCGCCGTGTCCGCGAAACTCGCCAGGTACCGGCTCAGCTGGGCGGTGCTGCAGACCGATGTGCCCGGCTGGTGGACCACCACGTCCGCCGCGGCCTGGGCCAGGTCCAGGCTTGCCGTCAGCGGGAGTCCGGCCGAGCGGGCCAGGGCCAGGGCTGCGACAAACGTGTCGCCGGCGCCGGAGGCCTGCTTCTCCGCGGCCGGCCGCGCCCACGTCCGGTGCGTGCCGCCGTCCGCCGAGAAAAGTGCCGTTCCGTCCCGGTCCAGGGTCACCACCACGGCCCGCCCACCGGTGGCAGCGCACAGGGCGTCCCCGTGCCGGCTGACGGCAGCCACCCGGTCCGGACCATCCGGCAGGCGCAGGCCCAGCAGGCGGGCGGCTTCCTGGGCATTGGGGGTGACCAGGTCCGGCCGCAACAGCGCCCAAGGCAGGGGATCGTGGGCGTCCACCACCGTCAGCGGCCGGGGTCCGGCGGTTTGCAGGCCGCCGGACTCTCCTTGCCCTCCGTACGGTTCCGCAGGCTCAGGGTGGTCTTCAGGCCCGGCCAGCGCCTCGACCAGGGCCTCGCGGACCGGCCCGGCCAGGACCCCGGTTCCGTAGTCGCACACCATCACCGCGTCCTGATGCCCGACGGCGTCACGCACCGACGCGGCGAGCGCGGCCAGCGCCTCGGCCGGGATGGCTTTCGCTGAATCATCGATCCGCAGCATCACCTGCCCCCCGCTGCTGATCCGGATTTTCGTGGTGGTGACCATGCCCGGATGGGTGTGGAGGTGGCGGACGTCGATCCCGGCATCCTGAAGCTTCCTTTGAAGCGTATTCCCGGCGTCGTCCGTTCCGATGATGCCGGCCACCGAAACCCGGGCCCCGAGCGCCGCGAGGTTCATGGCGGTATTGGCTGCCCCTCCGGGGGCGAAGTCCCGGGTGGCCACCTCCACCACGGGTGCCGGCGCCTCCCGGCACAGCCGCTCGATGGTCCCGCTCCACCAGCCGTCCAGCATCACGTCGCCGATCACGGTGATGGCCGGCCGTTCAGCCGCGAGGCGGCGAGGCAGCCATTCGGAGAGTCCCCGCTGGCTGGAAAGGTCCCAGGCGCCGTCGTCCGCCGGACTCATGGCTGTCCCTCCCCAGACAGCTCCCGTTCGCGCTGGACCTGCTCCGCCAGCACCTGTTCGGCCGGCACCGGTTCCGGCAGCGGCTCGTCGGGCAGGTGGAGGGCAAACGGAGGCGGGGCCGCCACGTGCACCACCTTGACGCGGGTGAATTCATCCAGCAGCTCCGGACCGTAGCCGAAACCCTCACCGCTGGCGCCCCGGGGCTGGGCCGATCCGCCGGGTGCGCCGCCAAACACTTCGTTGATCTTTACGGTGCCCACTGGCAGCGCCGCAATGGCCTGCTGCACGTGGGCGACGCTCCCCGTCAGGACCGTGGCGGCCAGCCCGTACCGGCCGCTGCGCGCAAGCTGCAGCCCCTCGTCGAAGCTGCGGACCACGCGGACCGCGGCAACCGGGCCGAAGGTTTCCTCCGTCATCACCTGCATGGCGTCGGTACAGCCGAGCAGGACGGTTGCCGGGTAGAAGGCCCCGGGCCCTTCCGGTACACCCCCGCCTTCCACAGCGCGAGCCCCCAGCTTCAGCGCCTCCGACACCTGGGCATGTACAACGTCACGCAGTTTGGTGTCCACCAGCGGCGCCACGGTGCCGTTACTGTTGCGCAGCGCCGCTTCGGCTTCCAGGGCGGCGCAGAATTCGGCCGCAACGGCCTCATGGACGTAGATCCGTTCCACCGAGGTGCAGATCTGTCCGCTGTTGCTGAAGGCACCCACGGCAGCCTGCTCGGCCGCCCATCCCGGGTCCACATCCCGGTCCACCACCAGGGGATCGTTCCCGCCGTTCTCCCGGATCACGTGGGCCCCGGTCTGGACCGCGGCACGGGCGATCCGTTCCCCCGACGCGCTGGCGCCGACATGGGCAATGACGTCGACGGCTGACTGGGCCAGGAGGGCTCCCACTCCGGCCGCGCCGGACACGGTGAGCAGCACCCCCGGCGGAAAGGCGGGCGCCAGCACTTCACCCAGGGCCTCGCCGAGGCGTGGGCAGCGCTCGCTGGGCTTGTGGACCACGGTGTTGCCGGTGACCAGGGCTGCGCCGATCAGTCCGCACGCCACAGCTACCGGATCGTTCCACGGGGTGAGGAGTACGGCCACGCCGCGGGGTTCGGCCACCGTGTAGTCCGAGGCAGACCTGTTGCCGAGCAGGCTGTGGCCGCGGTGCAAGGGGCCCACTTCGGCATATTGCTCCAGGGTGGAGACTCCGGCCTGGATCCCGGCCAGGGCTTCCTCCAGGGGGCGTCCGGTTTCGCTGCTGTTGAGGCCGGCCAATTCCTGTGCGGCGGCGTCGAGCGCCCGGGCAGCGGTCCGGAGGGCCGCACCCCGTTCCCCCGGTGCGACGGCGGCCCAGCTGACGGCCGCGCTGCGGGCCACCTCGACGGCGTGGGTCACCGCCTCGGGTCCGGCTTCCGGAACGGACCACAGATATTCCCCGGTGCGGGGATCGCTGATGGTTAGTCCGGAGCCGTTAAGCGGCTGGTCGACGGACGTTGTGGGTGTGGTGGTCGTATGCATGGAACTCCTCCGTACGTACTTCTCCTTGGGGTCCCGTACCCCGGCAGCGGATGTTTACACGTTGGATGCTGGGGCAGAATACGCCCCTAGCCAGCGGGGCAGCGCGTCCGTAGGGTGGCACCACGCGGAAGGCGCAGGCGGGGGCGCACGGTGTGGAAGGAAGGCCGGAGTGAACGAGCAAGGCATGGAAGAGACCACCCGGGGCGTCGGACCGGTGCTGGACGCCTTTTCCGGAGTCGCCAGGATCGCAGTGCTGCGCGGCGGCGGCCTGGGTGACCTGATGTTTGCGCTTCCGGCGGTGTCCGCGTTGAAGAAGGCGTATCCCGGGTCGACGGTGACGCTCCTGGGGACGCCGCTGCAGGAGTCCCTGCTGGCGGAGGTGCGGAGCCCGGTGGACGACGTGATGGTGCTGCCTTTCGCCGAGGGGGTGCGTCCGGGCCCCGAGGACGCGTCCGCCGTCGAGCGGTTCGTCCTCGCCGCCCGCGCCCGGAAGTTTGACCTGGCCGTCCAATTGCATGGCGGCGGCCGGTTTTCCAACCCGTTCCTGCTGCGGCTGCAGGCCCGCCACACGGTGGGCTCCGCGACGCCGGACGCCGTGCCGCTGGAGCGGACCCTGCCCTACAGCTATTACCAGCACGAGCCGATGCGCGCCCTTGAAGTCGCGGGCCTGGCCGGAGCCCCGCCGGCTGCACTCGAAGCGCAGCTTCAGCCGCAGGGGAGGTTCGCGGCCCAACTGCCTGCGACCCTCGGCGCGGCCCTGCCGCCGGAGGGCAGTCCGTTGCTGGTGATCCACCCCGGCGCCAGCGATCCCCGCCGCCGCTGGCCGGCGGCCAGTTTCGGCGCTGTGGCCCGGGCAGCGGCCGACGACGGCTGCCGGGTCCTGGTGGTCGGTGACCGGAGCGAAACCGGGCTGGCGGAAGCAGTGGTGGCCGCCGCCGTCGGGCCTTCCGCCGGAACAGGTCCCGGTTCAGTGGCCTCAGAAGGCCCAGTGGTCCCCGTGGCCTCAGTGGCCGGGAAGCTGGGGCTTGGGGAACTGGCGGCCCTGCTGGCCCGCGCCGATCTGGTGCTGGCCAACGACAGCGGTCCGCGGCACCTCGCGCAGGCACTCGGCACAGCCACGGTGGGGATCTACTGGGCGGGGAACGCCCTGACCTCCGCTCCCCTGGGCCGCGGCAGGCACCGGCTCCAGCTGTCCTGGACCACAAACTGCCCGGTGTGCGGCGCGGACGTGACGCAGGTGGGATGGACCGCGCCCCGCTGTCCGCACGATGACTGCCTGGTGGCGGGCATCCGGCCGGCCGACGTGTACCAGGACGTCAGGAGCCTGCTGGAAGGCCAGCCCGTCCCGGCCACTCGGGCCTAGGGCCAGGAACCCTCCTCCGCGTGGCAGATCAGCATCTCGCGCACCTCGCAGCCGGGTGGCTGGGAGAGCACGAACAGGATGGCCTGCGCCACGTTGCCCGGGCTGTTGAGCCTGGAGTCGTCCTGGGGTTTGTACTGCTCGGTCCGGTCGTCAAAAAAGTGGGTGTTCATCCCGCCCGGGATCATGGTGGTGACGCCAATCCGGCCGCCGGTTTCCGCGGCGAGGGCGTGGCTGAAGCCCACCACGCCGAACTTGGACGCGCAATAGGCCGTGGCGTCGGCCACTGCCCTCTTTCCCAGCGTGGAGGCCACCGTGACAACCCTCCCCCGTGATTCCACGAGGTAGGGCAGGGCGGCACGGACCACAGAGACCGTGCCCAGGAGATTGACGCCGATCACCTTCTCCCACTCATCGGCTGCGACGTCGGCCAGTTTGCCGCAGCGGTCGATGCCGGCGGCCGTGACCACCGCCTCCAGGCCGCCCAGGGACTCCGCGGCCTCCCGCACCGCCTGCTCCACGGCAAGCCGGTCAGCGACGTCAACCTCGAAGGCCTTCACTGCTGAGACGGTACTGATGTCCCGGTCCAGGACCACCGGCGTTCCGCCTGCCTTCAGCACAGCGTCAACGACGGCGGCCCCCAGTCCGGAGGCTCCTCCGGTGACCAGGACGCGGCCAGGCCAGGGTGTCTCTGTGTTCATGGTGTTCCTTTCGGTTGAGAATTACGGATGCCTATCGGCTTCAGCTGACCGTGCCTTTTGGCTGGCCCGGCCCTTCAGCTGACCTTTCGCAGGGCCTCGGCCAGTCCGGTGGTGGAACGCGCAGGATAGTAGGGCACCGTCATGCAGCGCCCGCCCCAGCCCGCCACGAGCTCGGCCTCCGGAAGCTTGGCGCCTTTATAGTCATCGCCCTTCACCCAGATGTCCGGCCGCAGGCGGTCCAGCGCGGCCTCAGGGGTGTCCTCGTCAAAGATCATGACGGCGTCCACGCATTCCAGGGCCAGCAGCAGTTCGGCCCGGTCCTGCTGGTTCATGATGGGCCGCTGTTCGCCCTTGAGCCGGTGTACGGAGGCGTCCGAGTTGAGGCAGACAACCAGGCAGTCACCCAGTTCGCTGGCAGCCGTCAGCGATCTGACGTGGCCGGCGTGCAGCAGGTCGAAGCAGCCGCCGGTGGCCACCACAGTTCCTCCGTTTTCCCGCACGCTGCGGGCCAGCAGGAGGGGCTCGGTGGTGCGGTGCCTGCGTTTGGCAGGCACGCCGGGCTCGGGCAAAGACGCTACTCCTCCGGCGGCCAGGAAGTTCGCGGCCTCGTGGACAGCGAGGACGGCGGAGTCCTCCAGGTCCCGTCCAGCGACCAGGTGCACGGCCAGGCTTGCCGCAAGCCGGTCCCCCGCCCCGCAGGGATCGCCTGCCTCCACCCGGGGCGCCGCAATCGGCCGCGGCATCCGGTCACGCTGCCGAAGGAGAGTTGCCCCGTGTTCGCCAGTGGTCACCAAAACGGCGTGGCTGCTCCACTGGTCCAGCAGGATGCCGGCCACCTCGGCGGCCCCGTCGGCGGAGGCAGATCCCACAAATTTGTCGCCGCCGCTCCCAGCCGCCTTGTGCGCCTCGGCCAGGTTGGGAGTGACGACGGCGACCCCCGGCACGGGATGCGCGCCCGCCGGGTGCGGATCCCACACGATCGGCACCTCCTCGGCCAGCCTGGCCAGGAGTTCCCGGAGCTGGGGGTTGGCCGCCACGCCACGGCCATAGTCGGCAACGATGATGGCGCCGGCCTTTTCCAGTGCCCGCAGCATGGCCGGCGTGACGTCCGGCACAGGCACCCGCCCACAGCCCTGGTCGAACCGGACCACGGGATGGGTTCCAGCCCGGACACGGGTCTTGACCGGCGTCGGAAAGGTGCTTGGACCGGCCACAAGGCGGATCCCTGCGAGCGCCGCCTCCAGCTGCCGCCCGGCGTCGTCGTCTGCCAGCACGGTGACCAGGGTGACCGGCCAGCCATCCCCCGCAAGCATCCGGGCCACCAGCCCTGCTCCGCCCGCGCGGCGCTTCACGCCGGTCACGTCGACTACCGGAACGGGCGCGTCGGGGCTGAGCCGGGTCGCATCCCCGGACAGGTCAACGTCAAGGATCACGTCGCCCACCACCACGATCCTCATCGCTCGGCACCCCATTCCACGTCCGTGCGTCCATCCTGGATCCCGGAACTCCGCCGGCGGACCTCAAGGTCAAAAGCCCGGCAGATGGCGTGCAGGGCGATCAGGTGGCCCTCCTGCGCATTGGCGTTCAGGGCATCGAGCATCACCGCCTCGTCGCAGGCGTTGGCCAGCGGATTGGGCCCGGGGCCGGTGAGCGCCCACGTGGTGACGTTAAGGCCGGCGGCCGCTTCCACCGCCCGCAGCAGGTTGGGGCTCTGGCCACTGGTGGAAAGCAGCAGCAGCACGTCGCCGGTTCGGCCGTGGGCCCGGACCTGCCTGGCGAACACCTGCTCGAAGCCGTAATCGTTGGCGAGCGCCGTCAGGGCCGACGTTTCGGCATGCAGGGAGATGGCCGAAAAGGGGGCCCGCTCGCCGTCGAACCTGCCCACGAGTTCGGCTGTCAGATGCTGGGCCTCCGCGGCCGAGCCGCCGTTTCCGGCTGCCAGGAGCCGCTGGCCGCTGAGGAGGCGCTGCGCCAGGTCCACGCCCCAGGCAGCGAGCCTGCCGGATTGCGCGCGGAGGGATTCCAGTGCCGGAAGTACGTTGTCCAGGTGCCGCCGCACGACGTCCGCGGACTCCGTATCCAGCGCAACGGTATCCACAGCTTCGAGGTCCGCCGCCTCCAGTCCCGGCAGGGCGGCTGAAAAGGCGATGCCCTGAAGGTCGGCTTCGCGGAGGGACCATTCGGCGGTCACAGTGCTGCCCCTTCCATACCCAAGGTGGCAGGCTGTTCCGCCATGGCCAGCTGGTAGGCCTTCTCCGTCTCCGCGGCTACCCGGTCCCAGGAATACCGCGTCCGTGCGCGGGCCTGCCCGGCGGCCCCCATTTCCGCGCGGAGGCCCGGGTTGCCAAGCAGGATGGCCAGGGCTTCGGCAATGGCTTCCGGATCGCGCGGCGGCACGTGCAGCCCGGTGCCGTGGTCAAGCACGGTGTCCTGGAGACCGCCCACGGCTGCGGCCACGACCGGCACCCCGCAGGCCATGGCCTCGAGCGGAACGATGCCGAACGGTTCGTACCAGGGGGTACACACCAC
The DNA here is from genome assembly GCF_001663775.1 of Arthrobacter sp. B6. Taxonomy (GTDB): domain Bacteria; phylum Actinomycetota; class Actinomycetes; order Actinomycetales; family Micrococcaceae; genus Arthrobacter. The sequence continues at coordinate 1,956,023 of NZ_KV467168.1, forward strand.
GGCGTCGGCGCTGCGGAAGATCCCGGGCATCCCGCCGCGCGGCACCTGCCCCTGAATGGTCACTTTTCCGGCAACACCCAGCTCGTGGGCAAGCTCCAGGAGGCGGCGGACTTCCGCATCGGCGTGGAGCACCCCGGGCTCGGCGCCGCCGCCGACGATGAGGAGTTGGACGTCGTGGAATCCCGCCGCCGCGAGGTGCGGGAGCGCCCGGATCACCAGGTCCACGCCTTTGCGTGGTACCAGCCTGCCGACGGACAGGATCCGGTGTGTCCGGGGCTTCGGTGCCGGCGGACCGTCCGCGGAAAAGAGGCCAAGGTCCACCCCGCACGGGGCGATGGATACCTTGCCGGTGTCGATTCCCATCGCTTTTAGTTCGAACACTTCGTCGGAGCAGGTGGCAATGATCCTGTCCGCGGACCTGCCAACCGCAGGTTCCAGCCAGCGCCGCTGTGGCGGGCTGCTGTCCTCGTTGCCCTGGTGCCTGCGCTTCACAGTCCCCAGCGCGTGGAAGGTCTGGATGACTGGAATCCTATATCCGGCATCGTCCCCCGGGCCGGCCTGCGGGTCGTCCCGCCGGGCGGCTTGCCTGGCCGCGTCAAGGGCAGCCAGCCCGGACATCCAAAAGTGCCCGTGCACCACATCCGGCGGCCGCTGCCCCCAGTCTTTGGCGATGCCTTCCGCGAGGTCTCCCATATAGGGGAGAAGCTCGTCCTTGGGGACGTGGACGGGAGGTCCGGCGTCCACGTGCACCACTTCCAGCCGCGGCCCCACGTTCACGCGTGCCGGCAGATCCTCCGCGTCCCGCCGCGTATACACGGTCACGGTGTGGCCACGCCGTGCCAGGGCATCGGACAGTGCGGCAACGTGGACATTCTGCCCGCCGGCGTCCACCCCGCCCAATGCGGCCAGCGGGCTGGCATGCTCGGATACCATCGAGATTTTCATCGGATGTTCCTCTCTCGCGCCGGAATAAGGATCTGCTCGTCCAGGCGTGTGGTGTGCGGCCGCTGCCCGTTATGTGCAGGGTGGGCGTGCAGGTCCGCGAGGACCTCGTCCCAGCGGTCCAGGAAGCGGCCCAGGCCGTAGCGCTCCAGCGCCGCCTCGCGGGCGGCGAGGCCCCGCCGTCGTGCTTCTTCCGGGTTGGCCATCAGGCGACGGGCGCAGCGGAGCAGTTCGTCGACGTCGGCGGACACCGCACCGGCTTCCGGGGGCACCGCGCGGGGAGCTTCGGTGACGGCCAGGGCCAGGACCGGCATGCCCAGGTGCATGGCCTCCAGGAGGGACAGGCCAAGGGAGGTCCACCGCATGGGGTGCACGTAGATACGGCAGCGGGCCAGTTCGCGGTGCAGTTCACGCGTCCGCAGATCGCCGCGGGCCGTCAGCCGGGCGCTTTCCACGCCAATCGCGGCCGCAAGGCCCTCCGTTTTTATGCCGAAGACCTGCAGGGGCGCAACCGCCGCGAAGGCCGGAAGCAGGTCCGTCCCCGTCACCCTCCCCCTTCGCACCGGTTCGTTGACGACCACTCCTAGTTCCGGAAGTTCGCCGGTATACAGGTGCCCGGGATCCGGGATGCCGTGTTCGATGACCACGGAAGCCGCGCTGCCGCTGTCCCAGGCCAGCCGGTTGAAGTGCGTCACATGCACCACGGGGATGTCGCGCTGGTCGGCGAGCGGATGCCTGGTGAAGGGGAAGTCGCCTTTGGGGGTGTTGTGCTCCACGTACACTGCCGGCAGTTCAACCCCAGGCTGCCGCCCCAGGGCCTTGGCCACTTCGGTGATTTCCTCGGGCCGTTGCAGGACGACGGCGTCGACCGCGTCGGCGTCGAGACCGGCCAGTGCCACCTCCCGCACGGAGGCCGGCCAGTCCCGGCCCGCGCGTCCCAGGCCCCATGGCCCGCCCTCGGGCAGGGCCGGCACAAGGTAGTCATGACGGCCGCGGACAAACGCATCAGTCCAGGACCCGTGGACATGCCACAGAAGTATCCTCATCAGCTGCGGTCCTTTCTGCGCGTACTGAGGTGGGTGCTGAAGGACGACACTCCGCCGATCAGCCGTTCCACTGCCTGGACCACGTCCTCGGGTGAGACCGAGCTGAGGCAGGGGTGGCCCGGTACGGGGCAGACCCGTGCGCGCGTGAGCCGGCAGGGTGCGTGCTGGTCCCCCAGAAGCTCCAGCGGGACACCGTACGGTGCCCATTGCACGGCCGGAACCACCGGTGCGAAGAGGCACGCAACCGGGGTCCCCACGGCTGCGGCGAGGTGGGCAGGACCCGTGTTGCCCGTGACCACGGCGTCCGCCCCGGCGAGGACACCGGAAAGCGTGGACAAATCGGTGCGGCCGCCCAGGTCAAGGGCGGAAGGGCCCGCAACAGTTGCGGTCAGTGACGTTTCCGATGGGCCGCCGGTCACCACCACGCGGTGTCCCGCACCTTCCAGGAGTTCGACGGCGGCGGCGTGGTGAAGGGGCGGCCAGGCCCTGGCGGGTACGGCGGCGCCGGGATGGACCACCACATAGGGGCCTGCGCCCACCAGGTCTTTGACCTCGGGGACGGTTTTGACCTTCAGTTTGCCGTCATCCCCGGGCGGGAGACGGTAGCCGGCGGCACGGGCGATCCCCAAAGCCCGTTCGGCCTCCGGCTGTTCCTCCGGAAAGTCCTCGCCCGGCCGGAGCCTGACGTCCAGGAGCGAGCCCGCATAATCCGTGGACGCACCGGTGATGTGTTCCACGCCGCCCAGCCGCAACAGCAGGGCCAGCGGCAGTGGGGACTGGTGGAAGGACGTCAGGATCACGGCCTGGGTGATGCGGGAATCCCGGACATAGTCAATCAGGCGGTCAGCGTGCGGCCCGGTCATGGCGGGGGCTGGATTCATGATCCAGGGGCTGTCCCAGGTATAGGCCTCCGTGACTCCGGGCAGCAGTGCCGCTGCCGCTTCGCCCTGGCGCCCGCACAGCATCACTACGTCATTGGGCGGTCCGGCGTCGGGACGCCGGCCGTTTGCCACAGCGCGCACGGCCGGCCCCGCGAGCAGGACGTCGCCGGCACTGTCCAGGCGCGCCACCAGGACCCGGGCCATCAGGCCGGCTCCAGCAGGAGGCGGACTGCTCCGGCAAGGTCCGGCGCCACCAGCCGGGCGCTGGCCACTTCTTCGGGGCGCGTCACGGGAGTGGGAACCAGGACGCCGACAGCCCCAGCGGCCTCCGCAGCCTGGACGTCTGAGCCGATGTCCCCGATCAGTGCTACTTGAGAGGTTTCCAGTCCCAGTTTGCTGCAGGCGCTGTGTACCATTCCGGGAGCGGGCTTACGGCACGTGCACGCGTCCTCTGCCACATGCGGACAGATTTCCCAGACGTCGAACGGCCCCAGGAGCTGCTCCACGCGGGCATTGACCCCGTCCACCTGCGCCCGGTCCAGGAGGCCGCGGCCCACCCCGGACTGGTTGCTGACCACACCCGTGGCCAGGCCCTGCCGGCGGACTTCGTCCAGGACGTCCTTGACTCCCGGCATCGGTTGGACCAGGGCAGGGTCGCCGTTGTAGGGCACGTCAACCACCAAGGTCCCGTCCCGGTCGAACAGGACAGCCTTGAGCTGCGGGGTTTCGGAGCTTCCCATACCCACCTTGTTCCCCCGGGCCGCTGCTCCTAAACAACCGAGTCCGTTTCCGCGGGCTAGACTCCTCTGACACGGCATCGCGAACGTACAGTTGCGGCCCCGCTGCCAAGGGCCCCAAGTGTACGTTCGCGCTGATCGGCGGTGGCCCTGGCAGGACTGCGCGGGTCTAGGGGCTGCAGGGGAGGTGGAGGATTGACCATGCCGACGGCGGCACCTGACGGGCGCCCCCAGCTGCTGGTACTGCGCGCCCTGGCTTTGGGCGATCTCCTGGTCGCCGTACCCGCGCTGCATGCCCTGCGAAGGGCTTATCCGGGGCACCGACTTGTGTACGCGGCCCCCGGGTGGCTGGCCGGCGTCGTGGAGTTGGTCGGCGGTGTGGAGCTCTTGCCGGTACCCGGCCTGGATCAGCCTCTTCCCTGTAACCCGGGCAACGTGGACATTGCGGTGAACCTCCATGGCAAGGGCCCGCAGAGCAGCCAACTCCTGCAGGCCATCGGGGCACGTGCTGTCCTGCAGCACCACGGAAGTTTCGGCGACGGACCGGAATGGATCGAGGACATGCATGAGCGGGAGCGCTGGACCCGGCTCCTGCAATGGCACGGGATCGACGCCGATCCGCTCGAATGCGGATTGCTCACCCCTGCGCGGCCTACGGAGTTCCCCGGCGCCACGGTGATCCACGTGGGCGCCGCTTTTGCAAGCAGGCTCTGGCCTGCCGACCGGTTCGCCCACGTCGCCAGGCACCTGTCAGAAGACGGGCACCGTGTGGTGTTTACCGGGAGCGCTCCGGAGCGGGACCGGGCCCTTGAGGTCTGCCGGCGGGCAGGCCTTCCCGAAACCGCGGTCCTGGCCGGACGCGTGGACCTGCAGGCTTTTGCAGCATGCGTGGCCGGGGCGCGACTGGTGATTTCGGCCGACACCGGCGCTGCCCATCTGGCGTCCGCCTACCGGCGGCCCTCCGTCGTACTGTTCGGGCCGGTTGGACCTGAACGGTGGGGACCCCCGCCGGGACCTCACCTGGTTTTGACGCGACCGGAAGTGCGGCTGGGGGATCCTTTCGCGGACCGGCCGGATCCTGCCCTTCTCGCTGTCTCGGCCGACGACGTGCTGGCGGCTGCAGAAAGGCTGGACTCCGCGTAGCTGCCCTCCTGCAGCCTTCGTTGCAGCGCAACCAGGACCCGGGCAAGCCGGCGGGACACCTGCATCTGGGACATGCCAAGGCGCTCCCCCAGCTGCACCTGCGTCTCCTCGCAGAAGTAGCGCCGATACAACAATTCGCGATCCGCAGGGTCGAGGTCCTGCATTGCCTCGCGCAGGCAGGCCAACTCCTCCAATCGGTCCAGTGGCGAATCAGGCGCGGCCAGCATTTCGGCTACCGGCACTGAATCGCTGTGGGGATTGACGGCGTCGAGGGAGTCCGGGTGCAGGCTGCTGGAGGCACAGAACGCCTCCAGCACGTCGCCGGGATCCGTGCCCAGCTCCTGTGCGAGTTCTGCGATGCTGGGTGTCCGGCCCAGGGCCTGGGCCAACTCCGGTTCCACCCGGTACAGGCGCGTGCGGAGATCCTGGATATGCCGGGGTGGGCGGACCACCCAGCTGCGGTCGCGGAGATACCGCTTCAGTTCCCCACTGATTGTCGGGGCCGCGTAGGCGGGGAAGCTGTCTCCCTTGGCCGGATCGAACCCCCTCGCGGCCTTGACGAGCCCGAGGTACGCGACCTGGTTCAGGTCGGCGCGCTCCCTGCCCCGGGCTTCAAAGCGGGCAGCCAGGGCCTCGGCGAGGTCAAGGTATTCAAGAACCAGCTCATTCTCAAAGGTCTCGCGGAGTTGTCCGCCCCTCGGAGCCAGCCCCCGGGGGCCGCCTTGTGGCGGCATTGGGGCTTGATCCAAGGCAAATGAGGGTAGAAAATCGGGCATTGTCGTTGGTTCCCTCGGTCTGGGTCCGAAAGCCTGCGGCAAGACTTAGAAGAAGGAAATCATAAGGCTGCTTATTAAACAATGCTTCCGTAGATAGGCTCGATGTGCCTGCACACCCAGGCGGCCAAGTGAAGGAGAAACCCCTCATGCGAATTGCAGTCACCGGAGCCAGCGGCAACGTGGGGACCGCGCTCCTCCACAATCTCCAACGCCAACTCGAATCGAAACCCGGATCCCTGGAACTGGTGGGCATCACCCGGAGGGTTCCGGACACCTCGCGGGCGCCCTACAGGGGAGTGGAATGGCACACCCTGGACGTCGGCGTGGAATCGGACCTTCCGCTTCTCCGCACAGCACTGGCGGGCGTGGATGCGGTGGTGCACCTGGCCTGGCAAATCCAGCCTAACCGGGACCTGGATCAGCTGCACCGGACGAACGTCACCGGTACGGCCCACGTTTTGGAAGCTGCCGGCCAAGCCGGTGTGGGACAGATCGTGTGCGCCTCATCAATGGGCGCCTACAGCAGGGCCCCCAAGGACCGGCGAACGGACGAATCGTGGCCGGCCACGGGGATTCCCGGTTCGCACTACAGCAGGCATAAGGCCGAACAGGAACGCCTGCTTGACCAGTTCGAGGCGGACCATCCCGGCATCAGGGTGGCACGGCTCAGGACGGCGCTCATTTTCCAACGGAATGCCGGCAGCGAGATCGGACGGTATTTCCTGGGGCCGCTCATCCCCCGGCTGCTGCCCCGGCGTCTTAAGGTTCCCATCCTGCCGGCCCCGGACGACCTGATCTTCCAGGCCGTCCATGGGGACGACGCCGCCGAGGCGTATTGGCGCGTGCTGGTCCGCGGCGAGTCGGGGGCCTTCAACATCGCCGCCGAACCCGTCATCACGCCGCAGGAGCTGGCCAGGCTCCTGCACGCGCGCCGGATCCTGCCCATCCCCATGTCCCTGCTTCACCGGCTGGTCGGTTTGACGTGGAAGCTCCACATCCAGCCGTCGGATTCGGGCTGGATCGACATGGCCGCCGGCGCGCCGGTCATGGATACCGGACGGGCCCGCCGGCTGCTCGACTGGGAACCCCGGGTTTCCTCCATCGACGCCATCGCGCAGGTCCTGGACGGCATGGCAACGGGGGAAGGGGTTGCCCCTTCCCCCGTCCTGAAGCCGCGGGACTAGCTGGCCCGGACCAACTGCCCCCGGGCTAGATTCCCGAACGCGGGTTTTCCCGGTCCCTGCGGGCTTCATCGGCGCGCGCCCCGTCGGTGCGGACACCGTCGCTGTCGGCGTCGCGGGTCGGCGCCGGGCCAGTCCGGGTGTCAGCCGTCCGCGCCCCCTCAGCGTGGGTGTCCCCAGCGCGGTCGTCGCGGACGTCCCCGCGCGTCGGGACGGCACCCTCGCGCGCTTTGCGGGTTCCAGCATCCGGGTCGACCTCATCGGCCTTCCGGGTGTGCTGTTCAACGTCGTCCCGCAGGGACTTCACCTCGGTGGCGCGCAGGTCCGCTTCCTGGCGCAGCCTGGCGGCTTCCACCTGGGCCTGCTCGGCGTCGGCCCTGGCACGCGTGGCCCGGGCCTCGTTTTCGCGCGCATCCAGTTCAATATTTTCGGCCTTGCGGCGGATTTCGGCCGCCTTCTCCCGGTGCGACTCGTCCCGCTTTTGCTGGATTGCCTTACGGCGCCGCCCCGTCACCAGAAGCAGCACAACAAGCACCACCACAACAATTGCAACTACCACCCAAACCCATGGTTCCAACGCCACCCACCTCTTCCTCTGTTGTTACGACAGCCCGGCAGCAACCGAATCAAGATGGCGCCCCGGAAGTTGCATAAAGTTATTTACCAAGGGTACTTACCTTATGTTAGTAATCATGCTTACTATTTTACGGCCAGTATCGCTGGTTCTTGATCAACAACCCGCCTTCTTGGAAAGAGAGAGCAAAGATGACAGAGAACCAATGGCCTGAGGACACCACCAACCCGGTCCCTCCGGCCAATCCAATGAGCACTGGAGAGCGGAGCGCTACCACCTTCCCCGCCGCTGCGCAGCCCACTCCTCCGACGGGCAGCCCCTCTTCCGCCTCAGGCGACGCCGACGGATCGTCCCGCAAGGACGCCGTTAAGGACGCTGTGAAGGGCGAGGCCGGTGACGTCGCCCGCACCGCAAAGGATTCGGCCCAGAGCGTCGCCGAAACGGCCAAGACGGAGGCTGCGAATGTGGCCTCAGAGGCCAAGTACAACGCCAAGAACCTCCTTTCCCAGGCACGTACCGACCTTACGGAACAGGCCGGCACCCAGCAGCAGAAAGTTGCGGACGGGCTCCGTTCCGTCTCGGATGAACTGCGCGCCATGGCCCAGGCGTCCGACCAGAATGGCGTCGCCAGCGACTTGGTCCGACAGGCGGCTGACCGGTCCTCATCCGTGGCGTCTTGGCTGGACGGACGGGATCCGGGATCACTCCTGAACGAAGTCAAGTCCTTCGCCCGGCAGCGTCCCGGCACTTTCCTTCTCCTTGCGGCAGGCGCCGGAGTCCTCGCCGGCCGGCTCACCCGCAGCCTGAGCGCCGGTGCACCGGAGCCAGGCACGACGGCGGCACGCGGCGCCGGCGATTACCGGCCCAGCGGCAACGGCGCGGCCAGCCAGTACGGGACCGACAGCTACAGCAGCGGCCCGGGCGGCTACACCCCGTCTGGCGGCGCCGTACCGCCGCCTCCGGTCCAGGTTCCCGGCCCGGCCACCACAACCGCAGGGTACGACGGCGGCGCTCCCGGCAGTGCCGGACAATACAGCCCCGCCGGCGCTTCCAGCGCCGCCAGCCCGCTGGACAGCCCTCAGTTGGTGGAGGAACCGTGGTCAGGTAACCGGCTCGCCGACGATCCGCTCCGGGACCAGGACCTTGCCGATGACCCCTTGGGCACCGACCCCCTGACCAAGGACCGTTCCACGGACGGCCAGACTGGCAGGCCGTGATGAGTACGCAGATGCCGGAAACTCCCCCTTCGGCGGCTCATGAGAAGGCGGACAACACGTCCCTGGGTGATCTGCTGGGTGAGGTGACCCGCGACCTGTCCACGCTGATGCGCCAGGAAGTGGAACTCGCCAAGGCCGAACTGAAGCAGTCCGCCACCAAGGCCGGCAAAGGCGGCGGCATGCTCGCCGGCGCCGGCGTCGCCGGGCACTTCGTCCTGCTCTTCCTCTCCATCGCCCTCTGGTACGCCCTGGGCGAGCTGATGGGACTGGGCTGGTCCGCCGTCGTCGTCGCCGTGATCTGGGGCATCATCGCCGCCATCCTGGCCTCCATCGGCCGCAAGGAACTCAAACAAATCAAAGGCATGCCCCAAACAGGGGAAACCCTCTCAGAAATCCCCCCAACCCTGAAACCCGGTGAGGTAAAACGATGAGCGAAAACCCGGACGCAATCCGTTCAGACATTGAAGCAACCCGAGCCCGGCTGGGCACCAACGTGGACGCCGTGGCCGACAAAGTCACCCCCTCCAACATCGTCCACCGCCAAACCGACAAAGTGAAAGACGCCGTCTTCGGAGTGAAGGACAAAATCATGGGAGCAGCCGACGACGCCACCACCACCCTGCACACCCGGGCCGGGAACACCGGCAACGCCATGACCAACGCCGGAGACGCCGTCGGCTCCACCCTCGGCGACGCCGGCCACGCCATCGGCGAGGCACCCCAGCAGGTCAAAGCCAAAACCCAGGGCAACCCCCTGGCCGCAGGCCTGATCGCCTTCGGCGCCGGCATGCTGCTGTCCTCCCTGATCCCGGCCAGCGAAAAGGAACGCGAAGCAGCCGACGCCCTCAAAACCGCGGCCGAACCACTCACCACCGAACTCACCGACGCCGCCAAGGACATGGCCCAGGGACTGAAGGAACCCGCCCAGGAAGCCATGGAAAACGTCAAAGCCACCGCCACCGACGCCGCCGAACACGTCAAAGCCGAAGGCCAAGGCGCAGCAGCCGACGTCCGCGACAAAGCCACAGACGCCAAAGACCACGTCCAAAACGCCTGACTACTAGCAGCAGACAGGCCGGTTGCCGCCTCCCCCGGCGGCGCCGGCCTGTCTGTTTTCACCTCCGCTTTTCACTGCGGGAGAGGACTCACCCATGGCAACTCATGATGCCCCCGAAACCAGCACTGCCAAGGCATCCAAAGCCCCTGCACCGGACGATCCGCGCAAGGCGGACAGTCCCACTGACGTCAGCAAACCGTCCTGGAAGTACATCGCCAAGAAGACCCTGCGGGAGTTCTCGAAGGACCAGTGCCCGGATCTTGCCGCGGCCCTCACCTACTTTGCCGTGCTGTCCCTGTTCCCGGCACTGCTGGCACTGGTTTCGCTGGTGGGGATTTTTGGCGACCCGGAAGAGACGACAGCGGTCCTTCTGGAGATCGTCCGCGGCATCGCCCCCGCGGACACTGTTGATACAGTCAGCGGCCCAGTAGAGGAACTTGCCGCTTCGCCCGCAGCCGGCCTCACGCTGTTCCTCGGCCTCGCCACCGCGCTGTGGTCGGCCTCCGGGTACGTCGGCGCGTTTGGCCGCGCAATGAACCGCATCTACGAAGTGGACGAGGGCCGGCCGTTCGTGAAGCTGCGCGGAACAATGCTTGCGGTCACCCTGCTTGCGGTGGTCATTGTGGCCTTGCTCGCCGGCATGCTGGTCCTGAGCGGACCGGTATCGGAGGCCGTGGGAGGCGCCATCGGGCTCAGCGGGACTTTACTCACCATCTGGAACATTGCGAAGTGGCCGGTGATCGTTGCGCTCGTTATCGTGATCATCGCCGTCCTGTACTACGCCACCCCCAACGTGAAGCAGCCCAAGTTCCGGTGGATGAGCATGGGCTCCTTTATCGCCCTGGTCATATTTGTTCTGGCCTCGCTGGGGTTCGCCTTCTACGTGGCCAATTTCGGCAACTACAACAAGACATATGGCGCACTGGGCGGCGTGATCGTGATGCTCCTGTGGCTCTGGATTCTGAACATGTCGCTGCTGTTCGGCGCGGAGTTCGATGCCGAGATGGAACGCGGACGCCAACTCCAGGCCGGCATCGAGGCTGAGGAAACCATCCAACTGCCTCCCCGCGACACCAAGAAGAGCGAGAAGATGCAGAAACAGGAGGAGGAAGACATCCGCCACGGCCGCGAACTCCGTGAGAGCCACAATGGCGACGCCGGGGACAGCCAGGACCGCGACAGGGACGCCGGCCAGCAAGAGCGCTCCGGGCGTAGGGGCAGCACCGAGGACGGGACCGGCGACGGGAAACGGCGGGGCTAGGCAGGCGTCCCAACTTGGAGGAAAATCAGAGTGAACAGGTCCTGTTAGTTTGCCCGGGTCTTTGGTGGCGCGGGCGTGAAGCGGGGTCGGCGGTGAGATGGCCTCTTCTGAGACCGAGGCCAGTCCCCCCAGTCGCCGTCGGCCCCCTCGATTCGATTCCTCCCGTTTGTTGCTGTCCTCCCGCCGTTCCCGGGACTGTTTGCCGCTGCCATTGCTGGCTAGCATTGAATTACCACCGGCGGCATTCCGCCGCCGCAACAAACCGTAGGGAGAATCACCATGGGTTTGGATGACAAGATCGAAAACACCGCCGAGAAGATGGGCGGAAAGGCCAAGGAAGCTGCAGGCAAGGCCTCAGACGATGAGCGCCTCGAGGCCGAAGGAAAGACGGACCAGTCCAAGGCTGACCTGAAGCAGGCCGGTGAGAAAGTCAAGGACGCCTTCAAGAAGGACTGATCCTTCTAATTACCCGACCCACGGGCTGGGACAGCGGGCCGGGACAGCGGGCAAGCCTGCTGTCCCGGCCCCATTGTTTTTCGGGGCGCCCGTGGATCCGCCGACCGCTTCACCCCTCCACTGCCAAGGCAGGCTCCAGTCCCAAGGCGAAAAGATAGGCGGCAAAACCGTGCGGCGCCCTGGCATGGATGCGGCCCGAGATCAGTACCCTGATGCTGTCGGTCGCCCGGACCATGAGCCCGTGGCGGCGCACTTGCTCCACGAGAGCCCGGTCCTCGTGCGATCGCTGGCGCGGGAACCCGCCGGACAGCTCGTAGGCCGAGCCCCGCACCCCGAAATTGGCTCCATAGACGTGCGGATGGTGCTCCTGAAAGGGATGCCTGGCGTGCCAGCGCTTCAATATCTCGGGGTCCGTGCCCTCCGGATCCGGCTCCACTGAACCGAGCACGGCGTCCGCGCCCGCATCTGCCAGCTCGACCTGGCGTATCAGCCAGTTCACGGGAACGCACGAATCGGCGTCCGTGTTGGCCAGCCACAACCGGGAGGATCGAGGAGTCCCGGGTGGTGGCGTTGCGGCCCGCGGATACGAAGCCAGAAACGCCTCGACGCCTGCGCGACGGCTTTTGCCCACACTCCGGAAGTCAACCTCCAGCGCCCTGAACCGCGTATCCACTGCCGTGAACCGGGCCGCGATCCCGCGGGAGCCGTCGGTGCAGCTGTCGAGGACAACCACAATGGTGGCGGTGACGTGCAGCCGGTTCGCCTGCAGCGCGTTGACCGCCGTCCGGATTCCAGTGAGGGCCCGGGGCAGGTACTGCTCCTCGTTATGGACCGGCACCACTACGGCAACCTGCTCGACGCGGTCCATGCACGGTTCCCGCGGCAAGTCAGTCAAAAGGACCCCCCGGAGACTCCCGGGCACCCGGCGCCACCAACGTTTCCAGCACAAAATCCCGCTCCCGGTACAGGCCGGCGGTGGGCCAGCGCAGATGGTCCCGTGCCAGCGCGTGGACCGTCTCGCCGTCGAGCTCCCAGCCGGAGACCGGGTGCCGCCAGTGGCACAGCAGGAGGGTGCCGCCCGGCTTCATGGAGTCCTCAATGCGTTCCAGGAGCAGCCCGAACTCGGCCGGCGACAGGTAATAGCCCACCTCGGAAACGACCACCAGGTCATAGGTGCCGTCCGGCCATGACCCGGGGAGCGTGAGTTGCCGCAGTGTCACACCAGGGAACGTGGCCAGCCGTTCTGCGGCCCGAGTAAGGGCGGCACTGCTGGCGTCCACGGCGAGGAGGCTTGCGCAACGGCCGGCGAGCTCAACGGTGAGTGTGCCGATTGAACAGCCGATCTCAAGGCCGGAGCGGTAGTGTTCCTGGGGCAGCGCGGCCAGGGTCAGGGCGCGCTTCCGGTGTTCGTACCAGCTGGTGGTGTATTTCCACGGGTCATCAGCGGCCGAATGGACCCCGTCAAAGATACGTTCGGCGTCGGCGCTGCTGTGCGGCGCGGCAGCACTGGTTTGGGCGGGCGTCCACGCAAACGCCTCAAAGGAGCGCTCAAAGTGGCGGAGGAAGTGCGCGCTCAACAAGGCTTCGTCCCCCGGAAGGGGTGATAACGGGAGCACCTGGCTGGCATGGGCGCGCATCGCAGCCGCCTTGGCGGCCTGTGCTGCCGGGTCCAGCGGAAACCGGGTCCAGGACTCCCACTCGGGGTGGGCAGGCGTTGCCCACAACCAGTACCAGATGGGGTATTCCAGCAGTCCGTGACCCCCGTCGCGGGCAACCTGCGCCGCGGCAGCGCCGAGGGCGTCGTGGTCCGCGTGGCCGTCGTTGCGGTACGGAGCCACAATCACCAGCTGGTCCGGCGGACCGGAATGGCGGCTGGCGGCCTCACCCAGATGGGCGGCGATCTCCGCAGCGTGCCCGGCCAACCCACTGTCCGGGAGTCCCAGGAAACGCCAGTTACCGGTGTGGCCCAAGGCCGCCAGGGCCGCGCCAAATTCGTTGACGCGGGTGGTTCCCAGCTGACCCGGCGAGACGGTCATGGAGTCGGGATGCGAGCCCTCTCCCGCGGTAAACAACAGAATTTCGACGTCGGCTCCCGCGCTGTGCAGCTTCGCCAGCAGCCCGCCGGCCCCCAGCGTTTCGTCGTCGGGATGGGCTGCCAGGACCACAAACCTCAGCCCGGCCAGCTCCTCCGGTGCAAGCGGCAATTCGGCGACGGCAGCCAGCCCGCTGCCGGCCCAGTCGGCTTCTGCCGTCCCCTCGTCGGTGTGCGAGAACGTCACCAGGGCTGCTCCCCCTTGAGGGTCAGCGCCCCGAGCTGCGCGTCGTCCCGCTGGGCGTGGTGCTGGCGCACGTAAAGCGCCAGGTCGGCCATCCGCTTTGCGTACGGTTCTTCGAACGCCAGTGGTGCCGGTCCGCGGTTCCGCGTGACGAGGGACAGGACGCGTTCGACGGCGGCAGCCACCGTACCGCGGACGCGCAGCGCTTCGCTCCACGCGCTCCGATCCGCGCCTGCGTGGTGGTCACCGCCGGCCGTGGAGTGGTCACCGCCGGCCAGTCCGCCGTCGTCGATCAGAGCCGCTGTCTGAGCCAGGTACTGGAGCGTGGACGTCAGGATGCGGTCCGCCTCGCCGAGTCAGGCGAGCGCTATCTGGTCCGGTTCACGGCCCCGGTCCGCAGCGTCGCGCAGGGATTCTTTGTAGTCCCTTGCGACGGCTACCGCCCCGCCGAGCCAGCACGCGGCCACGCCCATACCGCCCCAGGCGAAGCCAGGACGGCTGAAGTACCAGCCGTCTCCACCCAGCTGTTCTGCCGGTACCTGGCTGAAGTGCACGGTCCCGCTGGGGATCTCCTGCAGCCCGCGGGCAACCCAGGCCGGCTCCTCGCAGGTCACGCCCGGGTGGTGCAGGTCCACGGCGAAGGCAGCCCTGCCGCCGTTTTCGGTGTGGGCGGTAATCACGGCATGGTCCAGCAGCGGTGCCAGCGAGCACCACGGTTTGGAACCGCCCAGGAGGATCCCGGAATCACCTTCTTTGGCCTCGAGCCTGGCGCCGGGGCCTTCGGCGGCGAACACACCCCACGCGCCGTCAACCCGGCCCGGGTCCCTGCCCGACTGGGCGAGGATGGCCATCGCATCCAGGTGCGGTTCGAAGATCCGTCCCGCGGCGACATCCACTGCGGCGACGGAGGCCAGCAACTCCCAGTGCGTGGCGGTGCTGCCCTGGCCCGGCTGCGGCCAGGCACGTCCCGCGGCCCGGGCCAGCTCCAGTAGTGCCGGCACGTCCCCCACTGCCGAAGCCACGGCGTCGAGCAACGGAACTATGCCGGGGCCGGGATCCGGCTCGGATCCGCTTGGCTGGGGACCGCCATGCTTTGAACCCCGCGGCTTCAATCCGCCCTGCGCTTCTCCGGTCCGGGGCGAAGGGAAGCTGACAGCCCGTGGACGGACGGTCGCCTCCGGATCGGTCCGTGTGATGTTTTCCTTCATGGGCGCCGGCCTGCCTGCACCCCTACTTGTCGGCCGGCTCGGTGACTTTGGCCGACGGCGTCATCGTCTCCGCGTTGACCATCCACGCCAGCTGCTCCAGGCGTTCGATGACGGCGTGAAGCAGGTCCGCGCTGGTGGGGTCTTCCTCATCCACTTCGTCGTGGACATCCCGCACGGTCTGGACCGTCCGTTCCAGCCTGGCCGTGACCAGCTTGACGGCGTCCTTGGTGGACATCAGCCCTGCGGGGAACTCGTCCAGCCGTGTGTCCCCGGAAACGGTTGCGCTCCGGCCGTCCGGAAGGGCATGCAGGGCCCGCATCCGCTCCGCCGCATCGTCCGCAAACTGCCGGGCGGCCTCAATGATCTCGTCCAGTTGCAGGTGGAGGTCGCGGAAGTTGGTTCCCACGATGTTCCAATGCGCCTGCTTGCCCTGCATATGCAGTTCAATCAGGTCAGTGAGAACCCTCTGAAGGTTGCTGGCCAGGGTGGGTGACGCTTTCATCAAATACCTCCGCTGCAGGCTTTCCGGACCGTCCGGGGATCCGGACGGGAACTTGTTCTAAGCATACTTAGCAGTTTCCTGAGGGCGCAGTTCAGCCCCCCGCGGTCAGCGGATCACGGCAAGGGCGAACCCGTCCCACCCCTTCGAGCCGACTGTCTGGATCACCGTGGCGTCAAGCTTCGGGTGGCTCCCCAGCAGTTCCAGCGCGCCGATGATCCCCGGCGCGTTCACCGGGTCCAGGGAAGGCTCCAGCACGGCCCCTTCCCATACGGCATTGTCCAGGATCACGGTGGCGCCCGGGCGGCCCAGCCGGACTGCCCAGTCGAGGTACCTGGAGTCGTTCTCCTTGTCCGCATCAATGAAGACAAAATCGAACGGCTCGTGGCCTTCTGCCTCCAATGCGGCCAGCGAATCGAGCGCGGCACCGATCCGGATGTCCACTTTGTGGCCCACTCCGGCGGCGTCCAGGTTGGACCTGGCCACGTCCGCATGTTTGGGAAGATATTCGCACGTGACCAGCCGGCCGTCGTCGGGAAGCCCCTGGGCCATCCAGATAGTGCTGAAGCCCGCCAGTGTGCCGATCTCCAACACCCGCCGCGCCCCGGACATTTGGACAAGAAGCTTGAGCAGCTTCCCGGCGTTGGGCGCCACTTCGATCGGCGGCATGCCGGCGTCGACGGCGGATTGCACCGCCCGCTGCAGCGATCCGTTGGGATGGACCACTGCCTCGGTCAGGTATTCCTCCACTGCGATCCAGCCGGGTTGGGGCTTGTGCTCAAACATGGCCACAGTCTGGCATGGGGGCAGGCGTGGGTCCAGACATAACCGCCCGGCCATTGGTGTGCTGCCAAGGAGACTCCCTGAGCTGACGGGCACTAACGCTGTTAGTCGTCGGCTGCGAGGGCGCTTTCCAGCCGATCCACTTTGGCGGTCAGCTCACCGGTGTAGCCGGGCCGGATGTCCGCCTTGATGACCAGGGAGACCCGGCTGCCGAACTGGCCCACCGCCTCGGTGGCCTTCTTCACCACGTCGAAAACCTCATCCCATTCGCCCTCGATGGTGGTGAACATGGAATCCGTCCGGTTGGGCAGCCCCGACTCCCGAACGATTTTCACGGCGGCGGCGACGGCGTCGTGCACTGACGCATCGGTGGGGCGGGCACCGCTGCTGGGCGTGCCGGACGGGGCAACAGAAAATGCAAGCAACATACAGCCAGTGTGCCACGGCGGAAGTGATGGAAACTGGCCCGCGCCGCCCGCGAACGTCACAAATCCGCCTACCCTCCAGTAACGGTGATCACCCCCGGCAGCGTTGCTAACCTGATCGCATGAGCATCGCAGTCGCCCGCAAACCACTCCGCGCAGACGCCGCGCGCAACGTGGACAAGATCATCACAGCGGCCCGGCAATGCTTCCAGGAATTTGGCCCGGAAGTGCCGCTGCAGACCATTGCCGCCACGGCCGGTGTCGGACCTGCAACCCTCTTCCGCAACTTCGCGGACAAGGAGGAACTGGTCCTGGCGGCCCTCAATCGGCAGCTAAGGCTGACGGTGGATCCGGTCATCGACGACGCCCTGGCGGACATCGACGCGGCCGCGGGCCTGTTCCGGGTCATCGAAGCGATCATGGCTGCAGCCAGCACGGACGCGAACCTGCTCGGCGCCGTGGCAGGGCGCCGGCAGCTCCTCACCGGGATCACCGGATCCCTGATCGATTCCATCGGGATCCTGCTGGGACGAGGCCAAGGGCAGGGCACGCTCCGCCCTGACATCTCCATGACTGACATCTTCCGGCTGCTCGCCATGTTGATCGGCGTCGTGGACACGATGGAGCCGGGTTCGGACGCCTGGCGCCGACCAGTGGCGCTCATTGAGGACGCCATCCGCGCGGAGCGGCCGCACCGGCCACTTCCGGCACACGTCCCGCTGCCCGCAGCCCAACTGCCGTCCAGCCAGCTGCCTGGCGAGTACGTCACGGGCCGCCCATTCAGCTAGGCGCTGCTCGAGCCATTGTGGCCATCCATTCGTTGGAATAGACTCAAGTGGGGTTACGCAGCCAGCCTCTGAAGTCCCAGATGGAGCGACCCATGAACAGATTCCTGCGTATCCGACCCGACGAAATCACGCCGCGATGAACGGGCCACAGCTGTCCCATTTCATCAACGACCCCCGCGGGCCGGAAGAAGTACTCCCGAACCTTCCGGCCGAAGAACTGGCCAATCTGCTGGACGCGCTGTTCCAAAACCTTGATACGGAAACTCCGGAATTCGGCGCCCAGGTCTGGTATGAACTCGCCGTTGAAGAAAGCGGCCGACGGGCAGGCTCGGTCGGTGACGCTGCCCACGGGGTAGCCTGACCGCACATGCAGGCCCGCGGGACTGAGCCTGGCGGGTCTAAGCGGACGGCGCAGGCAAGGCGTCAGTTCCCGATTCTTCTAGCTGGCGTCGTCGTCCGGTTTGGCGTCGTCGTCCGGGGAAGAACCCGGGTGAGTATCGGAATGGGGCGTATGTTCTTTGGCTTCAAGCAGGTGCTGCTGAAGCTTTTCTTCGGCCTCCCGCCGGCGCCGCGACTGGTCGCGAAGTTCCCGGGTGGACTCTGAGCCGCCGGACTCATAATAGGCGGGACGCACCTTGGCGTGGCTGCTGGTGGTCGTGGCGTCGGCGCCATCATCCTGGGCCGTTTCATGCGGCTGTTCATTCATGATGTTCCTCCTTCCGGCCGCCTGACTGGACGGCGGCCCTCTTCAGTGGACCATACATCAGTCCCGAAAAGGTCAATCGTTAAGCGCTGCATCCCGGTTACGCAGTTCATGACGTACCGCTGCATGGAGGGCCGAGACGTCGGGCTCATGCCCCAGGTCCAGCGCCAGGGTGATGCGCTCTGAGAGCAACTCCAAGTCCGACGCGGGGACGTCTGACAGCGACCTGAAGCGGGAGAAGAACCTTTTCACAGGTAATCCCGCGCGTCGTTTGGGGGATGCCAATTTTTCTTGCGCCCCGGGTCTGTTGCCGGCTGTGTGCAGGGGGTTTTCCATGGTTTCCGCTCCAAAGATAGGTCCATGGCCAGCTGCATAGCCACCCCCATAATACCGCCGCCGTATTCCGCGTCACAGAGGCCCACTGCTTCGAAAGGCGCCTGTCAGTTCCATCCGATGAGCCGAAGGACCGCGGCGGTTCCGGCACCGGCCAGTACCACCACCAGGAACGGGGCCCTCAAAACAAGCGCGACGGCGGCCGCAGCAAGGGCTCCCAGCCTGGCATCTGCCGCCAGGGACTGGCCGGACGCCACCGCATTCACCACCGTCAGCGAAGCAAGCAGGCCGATGGTCATGGTGCCTGCCACGCGGGACATGCGCGGGTTTTTGAGGAGCCTCGCCGGAACAAAATAGCCCGCCAGTTTCCACGCATACGCAAGGGCGCACGCCAGCAGCAACCAGATCCAGAGGCTCATGCGCCCGCCTTCGTAGGACCGGCGGAGCCGTGGTGTCCGTGGGAGCCGTGGTGTCCGTGCGAGCCGTGGTGGTGCTCGGCGTAGGGGTCAACGTCGGGTTCCAGGCCCTCGTCGCTGCGGCCGTGGCTGAACCAGCCGATCACGGCGGCCACCAAGGCAGCGATCAGGATGGGCACCCCAGCTGGCACGAAGGGCACCGCAAGCACCGTAGCCAGGGCGCAGGCGACGGCGATGGCCACCGGCTCCCGGCCCTTCAGCCGAGGCCACAGGAGAGCCAGGAAGGCTGCAACGGCGGCCCCGTCCAGCCCCCATTGCTTCGGATCGCCCAGCCCCGCCCCGGCGAGGGCTCCCACGGCGGTGAAGAGATTCCACAGCACGTAGATGCCGATTCCTGCAGCCCAGAAGCCGCGCAGCTGTTCGTCCGGATCTGTCTGGCCTGTGCTGGTTGCGGTCGACTCGTCGATGGTGAGCTGCGCTGCCACGTACTTGCGCCAGCCCGTGGGGTGGAGGAGTGCGTTAAGCTGCATGCCGTAGATGCCGTTACGCATGCCCAGGAGGGTAGCTGCACTCATGGCCGCGACGCCGGATCCCCCGCCGGCAACCACTCCGATAAACGCGAACTGCGACCCGCCGCTGAACAGCAGGAGGCTCAGCGCCATGGTCTGCCAAAAGTCCAGTCCCGAGGTCACAGATAACGCGCCGAAGGAAACCCCGTAAAGTCCGGTGGCGATGCTGATGGAGAGTCCCACGCGGACTGCCGGGGAAGTCAGGAGTTTCATGCACTCCGCCGCCGGCCAGCGTTCCGGACACTCCACGCCCACAAAATAAGCGGCACCTGCAGGGGCAAACGGACGGTGTGGACCTTGCGCTGGGCCGGCGAACCACTCGGACCATACGCACGGCGGACTGCCTCCACGTGTCCAGCCAGGAACACGCCAAGGAGAACGGCAACACCGGTGGCCGTGGCGCGGCGCGCCGCGGGGATAAGAAGTCCGACGGCGGCACCGGCCTCCACAAGGCCGCTCAGCGCGATCCACTCCTCCCGGGTCATCACCGCCAGGGGCCGCTTTCCGCCTGCTGCGCCAGCAGAGCCCTGCCCGTCAAGGCGGCAAAGGTAGCCCGGGACCACCTGGCGGTAGAAACCGGGGTCCCGGAAATGCTTCACGGCGCTGGACAGCAGCAGCGCGCTCAGGGCTGCCGCAGAGAGGCTCTGGGTGGCTGCGCCGGACCAATGAACGGCGCCGGGCCAGTAAAAAGGCATGGTTCCACTCAACCACAGCCACGCGGGCCCGTTCGGCCGGGTCCGCGGCGGAACCGGCCGTGGCGGTCAGCCTAAAGCTGGGACAGCACCCGGGCGGGCATGTTCGTGGTGATCTCGTGAATGCCAAGGCCCTGGCAGAGCGCCACGTCCCGCTCGGAATCCACAGTCCACACCCGGAAGCGGCGGCCCGAGTCCAGCCAGCGCTGCACAGTCCGGGCATGGTGGCGAACATAATCAATGCCCGGCCCGGCCAGCCTCACTTCGCAGTCATCGAGGATACGTTCGCCTTCCAGCTGGGCTGCCTTCATGACGTTGGCGATAGCCCCGCCGGTGAGTGGACCCAGGCCCAGCCCCTCGCGGATTTCGTTGACGTCTATTTCGTCAACCAACTGGCAGATGAACTCCGCGGGCACCGTGCGGAGCAGGTGCTTCACCGAATCCGGGCTGAAGCTCATGAAGGTCACCCGGACGTTGTCCACCGTTGAAGTCCGGGGGTCCCAGCCTTCACTGCGGAGCACGCCCAGGACGCGGTCCTCCAGTTTGAGCTGGTAGGGGCTGGGGTGCTTCAGCTCAATGGCCAGCCCCACGGGCCGTCCGGCGGTGCGGAGGAGGCCAAGGAGCTCAGCGAGCGTGAGGAACTGCGCCGACCGGGCTCCGTATTCCTCAGGGATCCGAACGCCTTTCCAGGACGAGAAGTCCAACTGCCTCAACTCCCGGAGCGTACGCTCTGCAACCGGGCCCGTGCCGTCCGAGGTGCGGTCCAGGTTCGCATCGTGAAGCAGGACAACGTGCTGGTCCCTGGTGAGGTGGACGTCGCACTCAACGCCGTCGGCGCCGTCGGCCAGTGCCTGGAGGTAGGCGGCCCGCGTGTGTTCAGCAAAGGCGGCGCTGGCGCCCCGGTGGGCAAAGACCAGGGGCCGGTGGGGTGCAGACTCGTCGATGGTCATGCAGACACGGTAGCGGACCGGAGGATCGTATGCGGGACTAGGCTTGGCACATGCAGGTGAACTCTGAGCCAATTACCCGGCAGGACCCCGCCCGGCCCGACGAGCCCGCCCAAAGGGGCGCCGCCGTCGTCGGCCATAAACTGAGTGCCGGTGACGCCGAAAAGGCGGCAGCGCTGCGGAAAATGAAGTTGTTGGCACTGGGCCTGCTCATCGCCATGGCGGTCATTTTTGTGTTCGCGTTCGCGTTCCAAAAAGAATATCCGTGGCTGCAGTACGTCCGGGCGGCCGCGGAGGGCGGCATGGTGGGCGCACTGGCTGACTGGTTCGCCGTCACTGCGCTGTTCAAGTACCCGATGGGGATCAAGATTCCGCACACCGCCATCATTCCGCGGCGGAAGGACCAGATCGGGGCATCGCTGGGCGAGTTCGTGGAGACCAATTTCCTGTCCGAGCAGGTGGTGCAGGACAAGCTGGCCAGCATGAACATCGCCCGCAAGGCAGGCGAATGGCTGTCCGGTCCCGGCGGCGCCGAACGGGTGGCGAAGGAGGGTGCTGCCGTCATCCGCGGCGCCTTCAAGGTGTTGAACGACGACGACGTCCAGGCAGTTATTGAAGGAATGGTGCGCAAGCATCTGCTGGCTCCGCCGTGGGGACCTCCCGTGGGCAGGATGGCCGAGCGGATTTTCGCCGAAGGCCACCACCACCAGCTGGTGGATCTGCTGGTGGACCGCGCCGCCGACTGGGTGGACGATAACCACGAAACCGTTACCCGCCTGGTCTCGGACCGTTCCCCCACCTGGGTTCCGCAGTTTGTTGACGGGCTCGTTGGCGACAAGGTCTACGTGGAGATCCTCAAGTTCACCCGCGCCGTGCAGTCCGACCCCAACCACCAGGTGCGGCAGTCGATCGACAAGTACCTTAACGACCTTGCGCAGGACCTCCAGCACGATCCTGTGATGATCGCGCGCGCGGAGGACATCAAGGCCCAGGTCCTCGGAGATCCGGAGGTCCGCGAACTGGCTTCCCGAACCTGGGGCACCGTGAAGAACGCCCTGCTCACCGCGGTGGACGATCCTGACAGCGAGCTGACTGTGAAGTTCAAGGCGGCAGTCCGGGACTTTGGCTCACGCCTTGTCAACGACGCCGAACTTGCCGGCAAGGTCAACGCCTGGATCGGCGACGCGGCGGGTTACCTGGTGCGGACATACCGCTCGGACATCGCCGGAGTGATCACCGATACCGTGGCCCGCTGGGATGCCGAGGAGACGTCGCAAAAGATCGAACTCCAGGTGGGCAAGGATCTGCAGTTCATTCGGATCAACGGAACGGTGGTGGGCTCACTGGCCGGGCTGGCCATCTTCAGCGCGGCGCACCTGGTCTTCGGCTGACCGGCCCCCCCACAGAGCGCGAACGTACACTTGAGGCCCCTACCGGCAGCCACGAGCAGCGCGAACGTACACTTGAGGCCCCTACCGGCAGCCACGAGCAGCGCGAACGTACACTTGAGGCCCCTGCTGACGCGGCTGGGAGCTTTGTGGGGAGTGCTTTAGGGAAGGTGTCCGCGGGTTATCCACATAGGCCTTTTGCTTCGCGGGTTTTGTCGTGCCTCGCTGGATGATGGGGGTATGGACAGCGAAGCACGAGTGGATTCCCTGGAGGCCATGTTGGCTTCCACGGCTGCGCTTGCGGTGCTGGTGGACCGCAGCGAGGGCCGCCCTGAATCCACCGGTCTTAACCCGCTTCGTGATCAGGCAGAGGCGTGCCTGGACGGGCTTGAAGAGACGGCCCGGCTGGAGGCCATGCTGGCCGCCAGGAAAGTGCGCTTCGCCGCCGGGTTTGCCGCGAAGTCCCAAGCCCTGGCCGCCCCGGCGACGGACCCGGGCCAGCACACCGCCCAGGAGATGGCCGTCGTCTCGGAGATCGCGTGTGCGCTGACGGTCAGTGAACGCTCGGCGTCGGCCCTGCTGGCCCAGTCCCACGAACTCACCACGGCCCTGCCGCTGACTTTGGCCGCGTTGGAGGCCGGGAACCTGTCGTGGCAGCACGCCCGGATCATGGTCGACGAAACAACCAGCCTCGACCCCACAGCCGCCGCAACAATGGAAGCCCACTTCTTGGACCCCGATGCAGCGGACCTGGCCCAGCAGTGCCCGGCCGGTGAACTCTTCCCGGCCAGGTTCCGGCACAAGGCCCGCACCTGGCGGGAACGCCACCACCCCGTCAGCATCGAACAACGCCACGCCAGAAGCGTCCTGGACCGGCGGCTGGAATACGCCCCGGACCGGGACGGCATGGCCTGGATCTCCGCCTACCTGCCCGCGGACCAGGCCGCCGCGATCTGGAACCGCATCACCGCCACCGCCCGTACCCTCCAAGGCCCCCGTGAGGGCCGGACCATGACCCATCTGCGCGCCGACATCGCCGCGGCCTTCCTACTCAGCGCCGGCTTCACTACGAGCACTCCGATGGACGGCAGCACAGAAGCTACCGCCGGGAGCCCCAGCGCCGATGACGGCGTGACTGGTCCCGCCCCAGCCACGAACCGGATCGATGGTGGCCGTGTGCCATCTCCGGCGGCGCAGGTCCTGGTCACAGTCCCCGTGTTCGGGCTGATGGGCCTCACCGACGAACCCGCCCTGCTCGATGGATACGGGCCCATCCCGGCATCCATGGCCCGCAACCTCGTGGCCGAAGGGGCATCCTCCTTCCACCGGGTCCTCGTGGATCCCAGGGACGGGGCGCCGCTGGAGATCGGACGGGACAGCTACCGGGTGACCAAAGCCCAACGCAGATGGCTGCGGCTGCGGGACGGCAAATGCCCCTTCCCCGGCTGCAGCAATCAGAGTTTGGACAACGAGGCAGATCACCTCCTCGCGTGGGCCGACGGCGGGACCACCGGCATCTCGAATCTCGGCCAGCCATGTCCCAAACACCACAAACTCAAACACACCAGCGGATGGACACCCGGACCCGCCACCAAAGACCAACCACCCAGCTGGACCTCACCCACCGGCCGCCACTACACAAGCGAACACCAAGACTGGGAACCACCACACTGGCCACCACAGATCCTTGGCCTGCTAGCGGGACCAAAACCCAGCCCAGCCATGACCGGAGACGACCAGCCCGACGAGTTCGGAATTTCATTGCCTGAAGATCCATGGCCTGAGGAGCAGCTCTCCAATGTAGCTGGGTCCGAAGCACCCTAATTAGGCGAAGGACTCCAGCTGCACACCGGCGGCTTCAAGGCCCGCACGGACTCCGGCAGCCATCTCCACAGCGCCCGGTGTGTCGCCATGAATGCAGAGCGAGTCGGGCCTGACCTGAACCACCGTCCCGTCCACAGCCACTACCTCGCCTTTGACGGCAAGGCGCACTGCACGCTCAACAATCGAATCGACGTCATGCAGGACGGCACCTTCGTGCGAGCGCGGCACCAGCGTGCCGTCCGCCTGGTAGGCGCGGTCCACAAAGGCCTCCACGAAAACGGGGTGACCGGCCTCCTTGGCCTGGACCAGCAGCTGCGAGCCCGGCAGTCCGAGGATGGGCAGGCCTGGATCGTAGGCCTGAATGGCGGCAACCACGGCTGAGGCCTGCTCTTCATCGTGGACAAGGCGGTTGTAGAGGGCGCCGTGCGGCTTCACGTAATCCACCGAAGCCCCGACAGCATGCGCAACGCCGTCCAGGGCGCCCAGCTGGTACAGGACATCGCCGAAAAGCTCGTCAAAGGACATGTCCAGGGAGCGCCGGCCGAAGCCTGCCAGGTCGCGGTACCCCACATGCGCACCGACGGTCACATCAAGTTCGAAGGCGGCGCGGCAGCTGTCCAGCATCGTGACGGGGTCGCCTGCGTGGAAGCCGCAGGCGACGTTGGCGCTGGTGACCAGCCGGAACATCGCGGCGTCGTCCCCCATGTTCCAGGAGCCGAATGATTCGCCAAGGTCAGCGTTGAGGTCCAAGGTTGTTGCCTTCCAGAGTGAGGTTGTCCGGGCCCGCCTCTGTGGCTTTGAGCTCCCCTGGAATCGTATCCGGCATCGGTCCGAAAGCCTCCTTTGCGTTGGCCACCACGGCCCGCCCCATCATCAGGTTCCCCGCACCACCCACCACGGCGCCTATGCCGAAGGGCAGCGCCCGGCCGAACAACGCCGTGCCCTGGCGTTTCAGGAGGCTCTTCAGGAACGCTTTCTGGATCCTGCTCCGGACGGAACCGAAGCCGGACCCGGGGATGGATTTCGAGAGCGCATTGCCCCACGCCTTAGTGGGGCTGGCACCCCTGCCCGCCGCCTGGCCACTCAGGGTACCCAGCAGGGCCGTCCCCTCTTCGCCCAGCATGATGGCCATGACCATAGTGCTGGCCTTCTCCGGGTTTGTAAGGCGGATACCGTGAAGTTCCGCGAGGGACGTTGCATACAGCGCGGTCGCCTCAAGGAAACCCACGGTGGCGGCAGCGGAGAGCCCAAGGGAGGCGACGGTCCCGACGCCGGGCACCACGGCCGTGGCACCCACGATCGCGCCACCACCGGTGACCGCCGCGAGGTAGTCCCGTTCGATCCTCACGGCGAGCTGCGCCGCGGACGCGTGTGGTTGTTTGCGCTGCACTCTGCGAATGTAGGCCAGCACCAGTGGGCGCTGGATCTCCACCGCCCGGAGCAGCACGTTGTGCACCCCGGGCTTCGGCTTTCCTTCGGCGTCGAACACCGCGTTGTGGGCGGTTTCCTGTGCGATCCGCATAGCGGGATTGCTGCGCTTGGCCATGGTCACCTCTGCTTTCGCTCGCGGCAGCCTTCGCTGCCGTACCTAATACTAAGGTTGCTTAACACTAGGCCAACCCCCGTGGGTCCCCCTACATCACCCAGGATTCGGCAACGGCCATATAGCCGGACGACGACGGTCCCCGCGGTCCCGGGTAAACGCTCGCCATGCCGGGCCACTCCACTCCGAATTCGGCGAGCCGTCCGCTGCTGCACGGCAGATAGACGTTGCTGAGCGCCGCGGAATTGGGTCCGAGCTGGAAGTCGGGCTGGGCAAAGTGCCGTCGGTCCAGGATCCCCGCGAGCTCCAGCTCAGCCTTGCGGCCGGCGGCGCGAAATCCGTGCTCAAGGTTCAGTTCGACGTCGAACTCGTCCTGGGTGTGCGAAATCCCGTTCAGCGGGAACCGGGCCGCCTCCGGGAAGTATCGGGTCAGTTCGGCGGCGAGCCTGGCGGCAAAGTACTCGTTGCTTCCGTAGCTCCGCCAGCCCTGCAGGGTTGCAACGATCAGGGCGTTGCCCGTTCCCCACCGAGACCATTCAGCCATCCAGAAGGAGGCGAAACAACTGGCCGCCTCGCCCGGAATCTGTTCGCCGTTGGCGTCCACGGGATGCAGCGCCAGGCCGTGATTGGCGCCCACGAAGGCCAGGCTCTTCATTCCGGTACCCCCAAATTTTCCCCAAAGCCTAGACTTACCCTATGCCCACCCCCAAAGCCCTGCGGCCGTTTGCGCACCGTGAGTACAGGGTCCTTATCGCCGCTCTTGCCATCTCCATTTTCGGATCCGGAATGTGGGCTGTTGCGATGGTTTACCAGGTCATCCATCTGGGCGGTGGCCCGCTGGAGCTCTCCCTGGTGGCAACTGCCGGCAGCGTGGGCCTGGTGGCATTTGTACTGGCCGGCGGCATCGCAGCTGACCGGTTCCCGCAGCGCCTCCTGATCATCGCGGTTGAAGGCGCCAACCTTGCCGTCATCGCGGGCATCAGCGGCCTCTCCATGGCCGGTTGGCTGGAGCTCTGGCATCTCGCCGTCGGCGCCTTTGTCCTTGGTGTCGGCGCAGCATTCTTCTTTCCCGCCTACTCCGCCATCCTGCCGCGGATCCTGCCCCCGGAGGACCTCCTGGCGGCCAACGGCATGGAAGGGACCATGCGTCCCACCCTCCAGCAGGCGGCCGGGCCCGCGGTCGCCGGCATCCTGGTGGCCGCGCTCTCGCCTACCCATGCGGTCACCGGCGTCGCCGTCTGCCACGTGATGGCGTTCATCATCCTGAATTTCCTGGGCCGGCACGCGCTGGAGGCCCCCGCCAACGGCTCTGAGGCCAGGGGATCACAGGCCAGCAACTCGCAGCACAGCGGCGTGGCCGGCACACGGCGGGCCAAGTCTTCCTTTTTCCATGACCTCCGCGAAGGGGTCAGCTACACGGTGCGCACGCCGTGGCTGCTCTGGACCCTGCTCTGGGCCTGCATTTCCGTGCTTTTCCTGATCGGCCCCATCGAAGTGCTGCTCCCGTTTGTGGTCCGCGACCAGCTGGGCGGCGACTCCCGCATGTTCGGTTTCCTGCTCGCCATCATGGGCGTCGGCGGGGCTGCGGGGTCGCTGGTGACCGCATCGCTGAGGCTGCCCCGGCGGTATCTCACGGTCATGATGGCATCCTGGGGTGTCGGCTCCCTGCCGCTGGCCGCCGTCGGAATCATGGACAGTTTCTGGGCGCTGGCCGCGGCACTGTTCGTCTTCGGTGCCACCGGCAGCGTGGGCATGGTCATTTGGGGAACGTTGCTCCAGCGGCGCGTCCCGCCTCATCTGTTGGGCAGGGTCTCCAGCCTTGATTTCTTTGTGTCCCTGGCCCTGATGCCGGTCTCCATGGCCCTGGCCGGACCCGCCGCGGAGGTGCTGCCCATCTGGCTGATCTTCCTGGTGACCGGCGCCGTCTGCCCCATCGTGGCAGTGATCGCGTCCATCGTGGCAAAGATGCCCCAGGATGAGTTGACCCACCCCTTGGACAGGGCTCCGGAGATGGAACGCGCGACGGCGGCAGGAGACTGACGCGCCCGGCGTCAGCACTCCTCCCGCCACCTGCTGAGGCCCGGACAGGGCCGCAGCACTGCGGGCCGGCGGGAGTTAGGCCAGGGCGCGCACCACGGGGATGCTGGCCGTCGGCAACCCGCTGGGGAAGACCGTGGGCTCGGGGACCTGGACGGGCGCCAGCGCCACGCGGACCGCTTCCGCACCCACCCTGAACAACTCGCCCCTGACGTCCACGTCGAGCGGCTCCCCCTCGGACACGGTGAGGGTGAGGGAACCGGCGTCGAGCTCCACCTGCAGCAGCCGGCCCTGGACCTTGAGGTGGAAGGCCAGGCTTTCCCATTCAGAGGGCAGACGCGGATCGAAGAACGGTGCGGGCCCTTGGTCGCGGAGGCCTGCGAAGCCGCAGACCAGCGAGCTCCACACCCCGCCGGTGGAGGCGATGTGGACGCCGTCGATCGTGTTGCCGTGAGTGTCATCCAGGTCGATGAACAAGGCGTTGGTGAAGTGCTCCAGCGCCGCCTTGGGGTAGCCCACTTCTGCGGCCATGATGCCCTGGACGCACGCCGACAGGGTGGAATCGCCGGTAGTGATGGGATCGTAGAAATCGAAAGCCCGGCGCTTCTCCTCCGCGCTGAAGTCCTGCCACTGCAGGAACATCGCCAGGACGGTGTCAGCCTGCTTGAGCACCTGGTGGCGGTAGATCACCAGCGGGTGGAAGTGCAGCAGCAGCGGGTATTTGGACCGGGGCGTGGTCCAGTCCCAGGGCTCAAGGGTCATGAAGTCGTTGTCCTGGGAATACACCTGCATCCGGTCATCGAACGGAAGCTGCATCCGGTCGGCGGCGGCCGACCACAGCTGGCGTTCGTCGTCGCTGATCTCAGCATGGGCCAGGGCGGCTGCGGCACGGAGGTTAAAGCGGGCCATCACGTTGGTGTACAGGTTGTCGTTGACCACGGCGGTGTACTCGTCCGGACCGGTGACCCCGTGGATGTGGAACAGTCCGTCCTTGCCGAAGAAGCCCAGGGAGATCCACATGCGGGCCGTCTCAATCAGCAGTTCGGCACCCATGCCGTCGCGGAACTGGGCGTCGCCACTGGCCCAGACGTACCGGTTGGTGGCAAACGCGATGGCCGCCGCGATGTGGAACTGCGCGGTGCCTGCGGCGTAGTAAGCGCTCGCCTCCAGCCCGTTGATGGTGCGCCACGGGAACAGTGCGCCGTCCACGCTCAGCTCCTTGGCGCGGATCCTGGCGATGGGAAGCATCTCGTGCCGGAACTCCAGGACCCGGCGGGCGCCCTCCGGGTTGGTGTAGGTCAGGTAGGGCAGGAGGTAGACCTCCTGGTCCCAGAAGTAGTGCCCCTCGTACCCGGAGCCGCTGACTCCCTTGGCCGGGATGCCCGCGACGTCGGCACGCGCTGTTGCCTGTGCCAGCTGGAACAGGTTCCAGCGGATGGCCTGCTGAAGCTCCGGCTGGCCTCCCACCATGATGTCCGACGTGGCCCAGTAGCCGCGGTAGTGCTCGCGGCTTTCCGCGAAGATCTCCTCCACGGAGCGCAGCCCCTCTTCGGCCGCCTCCGCCGCGTCGCAGCCGGAGTCCTGGACGCCCGGCCCCGCTGCGTAACTGATGCTCTTCTCAAGGCGGAACGGCTCACCGGCACCGACGGCCAGGACGTACCGGACGCTGCTGTCGTCCTGGTCCACCAGGGTGTCGAACGGCTGGTGGCCGGCGGAGGTCCAGTGGTCAACGGCGATCCCGACACGCTGCTTGGATTCCGCAGCCTCCCACGACAGGCGGAGCGACCCGTCGCCGCCGTCGAGCCGCAACGGCAGCAGGACGCGGCCGGCGTGGCGGCCGGCCCGCCGCGGGTCGTGTTCCGAGTGGTCCTCCACAGGCTGGTCCTGCCGGTTGATGACGGAGGACGTGACGTCGACGGATACGTCCCGGTCCGCTGATACCTCCAGGGAGATGCCCAGGCTGCCGCGGGACTCGAAGCCCACGGCCCGGCGTTCGGTGGTGGTGACCGTGGCGCCTGAGCGGCACAGCCACGTGATGCGGCATTCGTAGACACCCGTGGAGAAGTCCACCGAGCGGCGGTACTCCTGCACCGCGGACTCGGCGAGGCTGAGCATCTCGCCGTCGATGATCACCGTGAAGTTGTTGGCATCGGGGATGTAGATGATCCGCTGCCCGGTCCGGGCGAAGCCGAAGGCGTTCTCCGCATGCTTGATGTCCCAGATTTCGTGCAGCCCGTTGATGAAGCTGCCCGGCAGGTCGGCGTCAGCAGCTGCCCAATGGGCGCCGCGGATGCCGAGATGCCCGTTGCCCAGCGCGAAAAGGGTCTCCAGGGTGCCCGCATTGCCCGGCTCGTGGCGAGTCTCCACAAGCTGCCAGGGGGTGTTGGGGAACCGTTCGCGGTCCGCGGTGATTAGAGCCATGGTGTTGGGGTCCTTTTGGCGTTGTGCTGTGCAGCCGGGCTCATCCGGCTTGGGGCGCTGTGTGCATGCCCGGGGCGGGCACGCTACGTGGTGTCTGGTTGGGCGGCTCGTCCTGGGGGGCGGGGACGCCGCGGATAGGGGTTGCAGGCTGTCGGGGAACAGCCTGGGCTGAGTACTATCAGGGTTCAGCGGGCTAGAGGAGTTCCTCCAGGTCGCCCACCACCATGGTGGCCCCGGCGTCCAAAAGGGTCTGCCGGCCTGCGCCGCGGTCCACACCGATCACGGAGTGGAACGAGCCGGCGTGGCCCGCCTGCACCCCGGACACGGCGTCCTCCACCACGACGCATTCCTCGCTGGGAAGTTCCAACAGCCGGGCGGCGTAGTCGTAGGTGGCGGGGCTGGGCTTGCCGGGCAGTCCCTCCGCGGCGGCCACCACGCCGTCCACCACCACAGGGAAGCGGTCGCTCAGGCCGGCCGCTTTGAGTACCGCCGGTGCGTTCCGGGAGGAGGAGACGACGGCGACCTTCAGTCCCTGCGCGAGCGCGGCTTCGACAAAACGCACCGAACCCTCGAACGGCTCCACGCCGGCACTGACAATGTCGTTGAAGATCCGGTTCTTGCGGTTGCCGAGTCCCTGAACTGTGGTGTGTGCGGGATCGTCGTCCGTGGGCCCCTCGGAGAGCACGATGCCCCGGGATGCCAGGAAGTCCCGGACGCCGTCGAACCGCGGCTTGCCGTCGATGTGGTCGAAGTAGTCGCTCTCCCGGTAGCCGGGTACCTGCGGCTGGGACGCCAGGTAGCCTTCGAAGAGTTCCTGCCAGGCCTGTTCGTGGACAGTCGCCGTGGGGGTCAGCACCCCGTCCAGGTCAAAGAGAATGGCGGAGGCGCCGGTCCAGCTCTTGGTTTGGGTCAGTAGATCAGTCATGCGCGGTGCGGTGTCCTTTCAGACGGCGGGCAGGCCCGGCGGGCGCGTTGCCTGGAAGCCGGTGCGTGGAGAGGGGGCGGCGACGATGTCCGCTGTGATCAGCAAGCGCGGCGCGGTGGCGTGGGCGGGAATGCCACGGCTGCCCGGCGGGGCGCTGGTGAATACCTTCTTACATCATGGGCGTCCCGCCGTCCCCTGACAAACCGGCGGGCTACCCGAAGCGCAGGCCGACAATTGGCGGGCAGCTGCCCTTTGCATGCAGGTACGTTGAACAGGTGCATGCCGCAGATCTCCTTACCCCCCAGTTCCAGGGCCGGTAGACTCGGCCGAAGTTGAGTGTAAGCGCTTACAAATTTAGCGCGCAACTGTTTTTTCTCCGCGCCCGAGTGTGACGCGATTCTCAGCCCCAGGCAGGCTCACCGGAGCATGGACCACCCGGAAACGTTCACGGCATCATCGAAGGACGTAGTGGCGCAGGAAGGCGCTGACATCCACCATCTCTGCCTTGCACATGGCATGGCC
This sequence comes from Arthrobacter sp. B6, assembly GCF_001663775.1. Classification (GTDB taxonomy): domain Bacteria; phylum Actinomycetota; class Actinomycetes; order Actinomycetales; family Micrococcaceae; genus Arthrobacter. The sequence continues at coordinate 1,987,593 of NZ_KV467168.1, forward strand.
CATGCCGGGGTAGGTCCTGGCCGTGAGCCGGGTATTGGCGTTCAGCCATTCCTCGGTGTGGGCGATGGCGTCGTCGTTAATCACGAGGTCCGCCTTGTCCCTCCCCCAGAAGAACGGCGGCGGGGTCTCGAAGGAGTCGGTCAGCGCCAGGAGCTCATTGTCCAACACAAAGCCGGACAGCCCCACCACGGCTTCATAGCTCTTGGGATGGAGCCGGAGCAGGGTACTGGCCATGGCCATGCCCTGCGAATACCCCATCAGGCTCACACTGCGGTGCGGGGCCCTGACCGAGTTGATCCAGTCATGGACCGTGCCGGTGGTGCTGATGACGTCGGCAAAGTCGTTGGCGAGGAAGTAGTCCAGGAGGAACCACCCGTAGTGGTCTCCGATAATCATGGGCGCCCGCAGGGCCGCACAAGTGAATTCTGACGGCAGATAGTCAAACAGCCGCACCATCCGGGATTCGTCGGTACCGTAGCCGTGCATCATCACCAGCAGGGGGGAGCCTGCCCGTTCATTTTCGGGCTTCGACCACACAACTGTTTCCATCGGATCAGCCTAACCAGCAGGTGGACGCAGTGGCGCGGTGGCGTTCGGTTACGATTGCGCCGCACCCTGGCCGGGTCGTTGAATCAGCCCTGACAGCGCTGTAGCCTGACGCTAGACAGACAGCATGCTTAGCAAACAGGCTTGACAAACATAAACGCGTCCGACAGATCCAAAAGTACCGCCCACAAAACCGCGGACAATAAGGAGCAAGTCATGAGAATCGGTTCCTCCATCTTCCTCATCGCCATCGGCGCCATCCTCGCCTGGGCAGTCGCCCCGGGCCTGATCCCGGCCGTCGACCAGGTGCTGATCGGGTACATCCTGATGGCGGTGGGCGTCATTGGCCTCATCGCATCGCTGATCCTGGCCTCGCCCGGACGCAGCCGGAGGGTCAGCGAAACCCGCTCGGTGGTTGACCCCAACACCGGAGAGCGCATCACCCGCAATGAAAGCCGCGACGGCAACCTGTAACCGCCGGACGGAAAGCACCCCATCATGAACCCAACAAGCCGGGTCGGACCACAACGGTCCGGCCCGGCTTTCGTTTCCCTGCACGCTCGCCCCTCCTGATGAGTTTTTGTCCAGATCCGGCGACTTCCGGGCCGCTCAGCTCACCCGAAGTGGACAAAAACTCCTCACCCTTTGTTTCGTGTGGGTTTCCATTGACAAACCAACACAAACAAAGATAAAGTCAAGTAACTCAACATCATGTGATGCCAGTCACTCGATAATCCCGCAGGACTTTACGCAACGGAGGGTATGTGTTCGCCGAGGAGCGCCAGCAGAAGATTGCCGAGCTTGTTGCCGGCAGCGGCCGGGTCAGTGTGACCCTGCTGGCTGAGCGCTTCCGCATCACCACCGAAACCGTCCGGCGCGACCTCGCCACCCTGGAAACTGCCGGGACCGTCCGCCGGGTCCACGGCGGTGCCGTAGCGGCCGACCGGTTCAGCACCACCGAAGAAAGCATCAACGCGCGGGCAATCCAGCGCCCCGACCAGAAGAGGCGGATTGCCGAAGCTGCCATGGCGCTGGTTCCCCAAACCTCCTCCGGGAGCATCCTGATCGACGCCGGTTCCACCACCGAAGTCCTGGCCGACCTCCTCTCCCGGCGCACCGCCGTCGAGTCTTCCGCCGCCGATGCGGACGCAGACCTCGTGGTGATAACCCACGCGGTGCCCATCGCCGCCAGGCTCTCCAGCACACCCGGAATCGCATTGCAGATCCTGGGCGGGCGGGTGCGTGGCCTTACCCAGGCCGCGGTGGGGCAGGCAACAGTGGATGCTGCCCACCGGCTCCGCCCGGACGTCGCCTTCATCGGCACCAACGGCATCCACCCCAGCTTTGGCCTCAGCACTCCCGATCCCGAAGAAGCCGCCGTCAAGGCAGCCTTCGTCCATTCGGCCCGTCGCATCGTTGTGCTGGCCGATTCCTCCAAGCTGGATACAGAAACCCTGGTCCAGTTCGCCTCCCTGAAAGATCTGGATACCTTGATTACAGACAGCGAGCCCGGCCCGGAACTGGCAGCAGCCCTGACAGAGGCCGGCGTTGACGTGGTGGTCGCATGATTGTCACCTTCACGGCCAACCCCAGCCTGGACCGCACGGTGGCCCTGCCCGGCCCCCTGGAACGCGGCGAAGTTCAGCGTGCCGTCTCGGTCAGCCAGGAGTCCGGCGGCAAGGGCGTCAACGTGTCCCGGGCGCTGGTCGCCTCAGGCCTGCAGACTGTCGCGGTACTTCCCGGCGGCGACAGCGATCCCGTCCTTGCTGGCCTGCACCACGACGGCGTTCCGTTCGCAGCCCTGCCCATCGAAGAGCCGCTGCGCACCAACGTGGCCCTCACCGAACCCGGCGGCGTGACCACCAAGATCAACGAGCCCGGGCCGATGCTGAGCGCAGAGGAACAGGAAGCCCTGATCGTGCTGCTCCTGGAGCGCGCCCGCGGCGCAAGCTGGGTGGTCCTGGCAGGTTCCCTCCCGCCGGGTTTCCCGGCCGACTTCTACGCCACCGTTACCCGGAGGCTGCGTGCAGGCAATGGTGCCGCAGCCGAGGGCGGCGCACAGCAGGCTGCACCGCTCATCGCCGTCGACTCCTCCGGCGGGCCGCTGGCGGCCGCCGTCTCCGGCCCTTCGCCGGACGGCACGATGCAGAACAGTGTGTCCGGGAAACCGGACCTCCTCAAACCCAACGCCGAGGAACTGGCGGAACTGGCTGCAGCAGCCGGCTTCGCCACGGCGTCAACCGCAGACGAACTTGAAGCGGATCCGGCGGCTGCCGCAGCAGCCGCCGCCGCCGTCGTGCGTTCCGGTGTGGGTGCTGTGCTGGCAACTCTCGGATCCAAGGGAGCTGTCCTGGTAACGGCCGACGGCGCGTGGCTGGCCACGCATCCGCCGGTCGCCGCGGTCAGTACGGTCGGCGCGGGCGATTCGTCGCTGGCTGGCTATCTGCTCGCCCACGGCCAGGGCGCCGCCCCGGCCGATTGCCTCCGTCAGGCGGTGGCACACGGTGCCGCCGCCGCCTCCCTGCCGGGTTCCACTGTCCCGGCAGTCCACCAAACCACCCCGGATGCCGTAACCATCACGGCCCTTCGAAAGGATTGACAGTGACTCAGCTCATCACCACCGAACTGGTCGAGCTCGACCAGAACCTGGGCAGCTCGCCCGAGGACGTGATCAGGCACCTGGCAAGCAAAGTTGCTGCCAGCGGACGCGCTACAGAAGTTGAGGGCCTCTTTGCCGATGCCTTCGCCCGCGAACAGAAAACCGCCACCGGCATCCCGGGCGGCATCGCCATCCCGCACTGCCGGTCTGAGGCGGTCACCGTTCCCACCCTTGCCATGGCCCGCCTCAACCCCAAGGTGGACTTCGGCGCCAAGGACGGCCCCGCCGACCTGATTTTCTTCATCGCTGCACCCGGCGGCGCCGACCAGGAACACCTCAAGCTGCTGTCCAAGCTGGCCCGGTCCCTGATCAAAAAGGACTTCACCGCAGCCCTGCGGAACGCCTCCTCCCGCGAGGAAATCGTGGAACTCGTGGATGGCGCGCTGGCGGACAAGCCGGCAGCCCACGCGGCTGCCGTGCCCGCTGAGGCGGCTCCGGCTGCCGGCGCTTCCGCTGTTGCGGGGGCCGGCGCTGCCGGCGCAGGGGCTGCCGGCGGCGGTTCCAAACAAAAGCGGCTCGTGGCCGTGACCGCGTGCCCCACGGGCATCGCCCACACCTATATGGCCGCCGACTCGCTGGTTGCCGCCGCCCAGGAAATGGGGGTGGACCTGCAGGTTGAAACGCAGGGCTCCTCCGGCGCAAAGCCGCTGGACCCCGCGGTCATCGCCGCCGCCGACGCCGTGATCTTCGCGGTGGACGTGGACGTCCGCGGCAAGGAGCGCTTCGCCGGCAAGCCCGTCATCAACGCGCCGGTCAAGCGCGGCATCGACGAGCCCGACAAGATGGTCCAGGAAGCACTCGCCGCGGCTGACAACCCGAACGCACGCCGGGTTCCGCATTTCGGTGCCGAGGAACAGGCTGAGAACGCGGAGATGGAAAAGGGCGAGCACATCGGCCAGAAGCTGAAGCGCGCGCTGCTCACCGGTGTCAGCTACATGATTCCGTTTGTGGCAGGTGGCGGCCTGCTGATCGCCCTGGGCTTCCTGCTGGGTGGCTACGACATTACCGAAGTCGCTGACACGGTGGTGCTGGAGAACAACTTCGGCAACCTTCCCGAAGGCGGCCTCGCGATCTACCTCGGCGCGGTGATGTTCAAGATCGGTGCCCTGTCCATGGGCTTCCTGGTTCCGGCGCTGGCCGGCTACATTGCCTACGCCATCGCTGACCGGCCTGGCATCGCGCCGGGCTTTGTCGCCGGCGCCGTCGCAGGGTTCATGGGTGCCGGCTTCCTCGGCGGCATCGTGGGCGGCCTGCTGGCCGGCTACATGGCGCACTTGATCGGGACCTGGCAGGTACCGCGCTGGTTGCGCGGCCTGATGCCCGTAGTGATCATCCCGTTGCTCGCTTCGATCTTTGCCTCCGGCCTGATGTTCCTTGTCCTGGGCGGTCCCATCGCGGGACTCACCACCGCACTGAACTCCTGGCTCTCGGGTATGACCGGTGCCTCCGCAGTGGTCCTGGGCATCATCCTGGGCCTCATGATGTGCTTCGACCTCGGCGGCCCGGTCAACAAGGTTGCGTACGCGTTCGCCGTTGCCGGACTGAGCGCCGGCAGCGCCACCAACCAGGCCCCGTGGCAGATCATGGCAACCGTGATGGCCGCCGGAATGGTGCCGCCACTGGCCATGGCCCTGGCCACCGTCGTGGACAAGAAGCTCTTTAGCCTGGCTGAGCGAGAGAACGGCAAGGCAGCCTGGCTGTTGGGCGCATCCTTCATTTCCGAAGGCGCCATCCCGTTCGCAGCGGCCGACCCGCTGCGCGTCATCCCCGCCAGCATGGTGGGCGGCGCCCTCACGGGCGCCCTGTGCATGGCCACCGGCGTCACCTCGCAGGCACCCCACGGCGGTATCTTCGTGTTCTTCGCCATCGGCAACCTGCTGATGTTCGTCGTCGCCATCCTGGCTGGAACCGTGGTCAGCGCGCTGGCCGTCATTGCCCTCAAGCGCTGGGCCGCCGCCAAGCCCGCTGCTACCGTGGAGTCCGTTCCCGCAACCGTCTGACCCGGCCCCACTCACTACCAATCAACGGCGCCGAACCCAACAGGGCGCCGAAAGACAAAAGGAGCAAAAATGCCAGAACGCACTGCAACCGTCGCCAGCCGCGTAGGCCTGCACGCCCGGCCCGCCGCCATCTTCGCGGAGGCCGCCGGCGAGTACGACCTCGACATCACCATCGCGCGGGAAGGTGAGCCTGCCGACGAAGCAATGGACGCAGCCAGCATCCTGTCCCTGATGAGCCTGGGTGCCTCCCACGGCGATGTTGTGGTGCTTCGTGCCGAGGGCACAGGCGCGGACGACGCCCTGGCAAACCTCGTGAAGATCCTGGAAACGGATCACGACGCCGAGTAGCGGCCGCCTGGTGCCAGCGGCCGCCGTCGTTCCTGTCCCTCTGTGGGAACGGGAGCGACGGCGGCCGCTGGCTTTTTAAGCTTCCCCGCCCAACTAGGTAGCAGTAAGTGTCGTTATGGACGCTCATAACGACACCTGCTGCTACCTAGTTGGGGTGGTTAGCCGCGTTCGGTGATCTTCTTGACGTCCGCCACGAGCCTGTCCCACATACCCTTGGAGTGCTCAGCGGCTTCTTCGCTGGTGTTCTTGTCCTGCGAGAGCGTCAGCTGCGTCCGCCCGTCCCGGTCCTCCAGAGTCCACGTCAGCGTGTGATAGTTCTCAGGCACGTCGTCCTCGCCGCCAAGTGGGCTGAAATGTGTGTGGACCAGTTTCTGCCCGGGTTCCACTTCGAGGATGTAGCCCTTGTCTTCGTAGGGCTTGCCCTCCCACTCTCCACGCCAGAGGATGGGGCCACCGACGGTCCAGTCCGTGACCAGGTCGGCGCCGAACATAAATTCCTTCACGGCGGCCGGATCGGTGATGACATCCCAGACGCGGCTGGCGGGCGCATCGATGGTAATCGTGGAGGTTGCCACATGGCCGCCGGACACTACTTGGCCTTCTTTGCCGTGAGCAGCAGGTACTCCCATTCCATTTGCCAGGCGGCGTCACCATGGGCGTCACCAAAGGAATCAGCCAGTTCCGTGAGGGCCTTGTCCAAGGCGTTGACCTTGTCCTCGTCCTCGGCGAGGAATTTGTAGACCGAGATGGTGGGACCGTAGTGGGACTTGAAGTACCGCAGGAAGTCCTCCGGCTGGTGGAAGCTGTGGATGGCTACCGTGCGCTTTTGTGCCTGGATGTCAGTGATCCTGTCGCCAAAGAGTTCGCGGATATGGTCTTCATTGCCCCACAGCGGCGGCGGCTGCGCCCCAGGCGGGGGCGGTGGGGCGAACGGCTTCATGGTGGCGAACATCTTTCCGATGAACCCTTCGGGTGTCCAGTGCAGCATGCCGATGGTGCCGCCAGGCTTACATACCCGGAGGATTTCATCTGCGCCGGCCTGGTGGTGGGGCGCAAACATCACGCCCAGGCATGACATCACCACATCAAATTCATCGTCCCCGAAGGGCAGCGCCTCCACGTCCGCTTCCACCCATTCCAGCTCTGCGCCGCGGTCGGCTGCCTGGTGGCGGCCGGCGTCGAACAGTTCGGGAGTGAGGTCGCTGGCAATCACCTTGGCGCCCATCATGGCCGCAGGGATGGCTGCGTTTCCGGCGCCGGCGGCGACGTCCAGGACCCGCTGCTTGGCTTTGACTCCGCACGCCTCAACCAGGATGGCTCCAAGGTCCAGCACCAGTTCGCTGGCAAGCGCGGGATAGTCTCCGGACGCCCACATGGCCCGGTGCTTTTGCTTCAGTAACTGGTCGGCCTCTTTGACGTCCGTCGTGTCATTCATGTCGGCGCCCCTCTCCTGTGACAGGTTTTGAGTCACAGCACGCTGTGGGAACAGTGGAGGCTGCGATGCGACCCATTGTGGACGCAGCGGGCCGGGCTGTAAAGCGTCCGAATCCGCCAGCGGGAACCCAAAGCAAGCAAACTTAGTGTTTCCTTGTTTTTCCACAGGCCCGGACATAGCGTGGAAGCCTGACCTGCATGGACAGGGGAATCGGCGTCCCGGCATCGACCGGCTCCCTCAGCGGGATGGCCGGTCGACGCTCCCGCCACCGCATGAAGGAGGATGAGATGCCAGCGAAGAAGAACCCGAGTTTGAAGGATCCCGAACTGTACGAGGAACTGCGGGAGGACGGTGCGTCCAAGCAGAAGGCTGCCCGTATTTCCAACGCGGCAGCCCAAAAGGGCCGCTCCGCCGTGGGCCGCAAAGGCGGTAAGTCAGGCGACTACGAGGACTGGACTGTCCCGCAGCTCAAAGCGAAGGCCAAAGAAATAGGCCTCACGGGGTACTCAAGCAAGAAGAAGAGCGAGCTCATCTCCGCCCTCCGGAACTCCTAGGCGGCCGCCATCTCCGCACCAGCCTTCCGACGGCCCGCAGCGTCAGGCGCTCCTGCAGAATCAGGCACCCTTGCGCGCCCGAGCGGTGGAGGCCTTCGCCGCAGGCTTGGCAGCAGTCGTCTTGGTGGTGGACTTGGTCGCGGTGGATTTAGCGGCGGTGGATTTCGTTCCGGCCGTCTTTGCCGCAGTGGACTTGGCCGTGCCCGATTTAGCCGCGCCCGATTTAGCGGTACCGGACTTAGCGGTGTCCGCTTTGGCGGCGCTGGACTTCGCCGCGGTGGACTTCCCGGTCGTGGACTTTGCGGCAGCTCCCTTGGTTCCTGTGTCCGCCTCCTCCCCGGACTCTTCGTCCTCGCCTTCCCCGGCGTCGGCGTCCGCGGCGGGTGCCGCAGAGCCGCCCCCGCGCTTCCGGTCCAGGCTGCGCTTGAGGGCCTCCATCAGGTCAATGACTTCACCCTTGCCGCCTTCGCCGGCTTCCACACCGAAGGTCTCGTCGGTATCCAGGGAGTCTCCCTTTTCCAGCTTGGCGTCGATGAGCGTGCGGAGCTGGACCTGGTAGTCGTCGGTGAAGTGGTCCGGATCAAAGTCGGCGGCCATGGACTCCACGAGGGCCGCGGACATTTCCCGTTCCTGCGCGGAGATGCGGACAGGTTCATCCAGTGCCGGGAAGTTGGCCTCACGGACCTCGTCAGGCCACAGGAGGGACTGCAGCACCAGCACGTCATCCTTGATGCGCAATGCCCCCAGCCGGGTCTTCTCGCGCAGGGCAAACTGGACAATGGCCACACGGTCCGTGTCCTCGAGCGCCCGGCGCAACAGGACGTACGCCTTGGGCGACTTCGAGTCCGGTTCCAGATAGTAGCTCTTTTCGAACATCATGGGTTCCAGCTGCTCCGACGGGACAAACTGGACCACCTCGATCTCGTGGCTGTTCTCCGCCGGAATGGCCTTGAGTTCCTCCTTGGACAGGACAACTGTCCGGCCGCCGTCCTCAAAAGCCTTCTCAATGTCCGAGTAGTCGATGATCTTGCTGCACACCTCGCAGCGCCGCTGGTACCTGATCCGTCCGCCGTCGGCGTTGTGGACCTGGTGGAGGCTGATGTCGTGGTCCTCGGTGGCGCTGTAGACCTTCACGGGCACGTTGACCAGGCCAAACGCGATGGCACCTTTCCAGATGGCTCTCATCCCTCAAGTGAACATCACAGCGGGCCGGAGGTGAAGACCTTTGGCCGGCGCTAAGGAGCGTGTCCGCGTGGCGGGGCGGGAACTGACCCTGACCAACCTGGACAAAATCATCTATCCGGAGACCGGCACCACCAAGGCCGATGTCCTGGCTTACTACGCTGCCGTGGCACACGTCCTCATCCCGGCCGCGGCCAGCCGTCCGGCTACCCGCAAGCGGTGGGTCAATGGTGTGGGCACCGCCGAGAAACCCGGCGAGGTGTTTTTCCAAAAGAACCTGGAGGATTCTGCGCCGGGCTGGCTCCCCCGCGCGGCCATCACGCACAAGGACCGCACCATCTACTACCCGCTGGTCAACGATCCCGCCACGCTCACCTGGTTCGGCCAGATCAACTCCTTGGAAATCCACGTGCCCCAGTGGAAGGTTGACTCCCACGGCAACCAACTGAATCCGGACCGCCTGGTCCTGGACCTGGATCCAGGTGAAGGCGCCGGACTGGAGGAATGCGTGGAAGTGGCTTTACTGGCCCGGTCCATCCTGCAGGACGTTGGCCTGGACCCGGTCCCTGTGACCAGTGGCAGCAAAGGCATCCACCTCTATGCAGGCTTGGACGGAACCCAGACCTCGGACCAAATTTCGGACTTCGCCCACGAACTGGCCCGGGCTTTGGAAGCCGACCACCCGGATCTTGCCGTCAGCGATATGAAGAAAACTCTGCGCAAGGGCAAGGTATTGGTGGACTGGAGCCAGAACAGTGCCGCCAAAACCACCATCGTGCCGTACTCCCTACGCGGCAGGCATACCCCCACCGTGGCTGCCCCGAGAACCTGGCGGGAAATCAGTTCCGCCAATCTGCAGCACCTCGACTACAAAGAAGTGATGCGCAGGGTGAAGGCCGGCAAGGAGCCCTTCGCCGCCATCGCCGCGGGCACAGGGCGTCCGGGGAGACCGGGAGATACCCAGCACGACGGCGGCGCCCACCCGCGCCTGGAACGGTACCGTTCGATGCGCGATCCCAACGCGACGCCGGAACCTTTCACAGGCACCGAGGGAACCGGCAACACCTTCGTGATCCAGGAGCACCACGCCAGCAGGCTGCACTTCGATTTCCGGCTGGAGTACGACGGCGTGCTGGTGTCCTGGGCCCTGCCGAAGGGTGTCCCGGAGTCCGGCGACAAGAACCATTTGGCGGTCCAGACCGAAGACCATCCCCTGGACTACGCAACGTTCGAGGGCACTATTCCGAAGGGCCAGTACGGCGCGGGGGAAGTCACCATCTGGGACCACGGAACCTACGAGCTCGAAAAGTGGATCAACGGCCGGGAGGTCATCGCAACACTGACCGGCTCCGAGGGCGGGGGCCTGGGTGGAACCAGGAAGTTTGCGCTGATCCACACCGGCCGGGGGCAGGGCAAAGACAGCGAAGGGCAGTGGCTCATCCATCTGATGGACAAGGACCACCACACATTCCATCCGCGAAAGGCTCCGGCCGGGGACGATGGGTCCAACGAGGAAACCGTGGAGACGGGAGCCGGGGATACCGGGGCCGGGCGCCGGGGAACCGAGGAGGCCACCGCAGCTGCCACTGAAGACCTCAGGCCCATGATGGCCACGGGCGGTACCGCTGCCGACCTTCAGGGCAGCGACTGGCGGTATGAGCTCAAATGGGACGGCGTCCGTGCCGTGATCGTCGCGGACGAAAAGAAGGTCCGCATCTTTAGCCGCAACGGCAATGACGTCACGGCAACCTACCCCGAGCTGACCGACCGGGCCTGTTGGCCGGACCGGCCGTTCGTCGCCGACGGTGAGATCGTCGCCGTCGGGCCCTCCGGCAAACCCGACTTCGGGCTGCTCCAGGGACGCATGAAGCTCACCCGGCCCGCCGACGTCGCAAAAGCCCGTGCCGCCATTCCGGTCCGGCTGCTGCTTTTTGACCTGCTTTCCGACGGCGGGAAGGACCTCCGCCGCCTACCGTTCGACCAGCGGCGGCAGCGGCTCGAGGAATTCCATAGCCCCTCGGCGTGCCCCGTGGAGCTGTCCCCCGTCCTGGACGACCGGATCGACCACATCCTGGAGAGCGCGCAGGAGCTGGGGCTTGAGGGCGTGATGGCCAAGCGGACGGACAGCCGGTATGTCAGCGGGCAGCGGACCAGGACCTGGATCAAGATCAAGCTGGAGCAGACCCAGGAAGTGGTGGTGGGCGGCTGGCGGCCAGGTAAAGGCGGGCGCCAGAGGTCGGTGGGGTCGCTCCTGGTAGGCATCCCCGACGGCAACAAGCTGCGGTACGTGGGCAGGGTAGGCAGCGGCTTCAGCCTGCACGAACTGGACGAACTCAGGCAAAAAGTGGACGGTCTGGCGCGGAAGACGTCACCGTTCGACGACGTGCCCCGCGAGGACGCGTCGGATGCCCGCTGGGTGACACCCCGGCTGGTGGGCGAGGTGACGTTCGGCGAATGGACGGGCAGCGGGAAGCTCAGGCATCCGGTCTGGCGGGGCTGGCGGCTGGACAAGGACGCCGACGAGGTGGTGGCCGAGGCGTAGCCCCTTGGCGACGCGCACATTCCTCCAGGACACAAATAAGACCTGGCGACACCCGAAAATAGGTGTCGCCAGGTCTTCTGCGTGTCCTCAGGTTAGATGCGAGTCACTTGGAGCAGCGCTTCTAGGATGAGTGCGGCATCTGAGGGCGGCCGGTCCGGTGCACGGCCGTTACGGCTGCCTCCTGGCCCATCCGTCCGTGGGCTGAACCCCGTTCCTTGGGGTGCCGCCGCTTGCCGTTGCCATCCGGCCAGCGCTGCTCCCCTGCCATGGCAGTGGTCACGGCAATGGTGGCCGGCCCAGGCATGGCCGGAGTGTCCATGGCAGCCACGAGGTGGTCCGCGATCTCCGGTTGAATCCTTGACCCAGTTTGATTTTCAGCCATTTTTCTTCCTTTCCGCAATGAAATGAAGTGTTTACCAACGTAGGCTTGGCGGGCCCTTCCGAGCGCTGCAGTTACCAGCGGACCTTCTTCTCGGCCGGCCCCTGCTTGCCACTGGTATGCGTGGGCTTGTGGTTCTTGCCCACGCTCTGCAACCCGGAATCGCCGCCCCGGGACTTGCTGGCGAGCATGGCCCGCTGCGCTTCGGTGAGCCCGGCCCTGATGCCCTTGGCCTCCGGTTTTTCGGCAGGGGTTTCGGGCTCGCTGGGAGAGTTTTGTTCGGTCATGAAGTGGAACCTTTCTGAGGAGGATCAGCGTGTCTGACGAGATCAGCGTGGACGGGGGCCGGCAGAACGGCCGCAGGCGTCCGCCTACTCAAAGATTAGTGTTCCCATGGCACAACAATAGGCAGCTTGCGCGTCACTTGTGAACCCCCGAACTGGGTCCGGGAACCGCATCACGCAGCCCTCCGGAGCGTGGCGGCCGTCACCTTTAGCGCTGAACAGGTCCCAGAAGCCGGCCAATTGCGGTTAAGAAGGAAAAGATTTCGTGACGGCGGCACCGCCGGGCCGGAACCCCAGTGATGGCGCGGCCACAGCGGCGAAAAAGAAACCCATTGATAAGGGCGAACAACGCCCTGAAACGGACGATCCTACGCCATTGAAGTCTCGATTGCTACGGAATTCGCGTAAAATTGAAGGCCTGCCCGGAGCGGGGCAGCTACAAGTCGCAAGCAAATGACCTCCACAGGAGTCGCCCAAATGCCCACAGACCGAAGCGTGACCGACTCTTCAGCAGGCGTATACAGCGCCAGCGGAACCAACAATGCAGTGCCACCAACCGCACGACCAGGTGTGCGGAAACCAAAGATCCTCCCGCGTCGCCGGCTCAAAGAGTCCGACGTGAATGTTGTGAACCAGCCCATGCTGAAAAAGGCCCTCGGCGGAACCATCGTGGGTAACACCATGGAGTGGTTCGATGTCGGCGTATTCGGCTACCTGATCACCACCATGGGACCGGTCTTCCTTCCCGAGGCCGACAAATCCGTCCAGACGCTGTTCCTGCTGGGAACGTTCGCTGCCACCTTCATCGCCCGTCCACTCGGCGGCGTGGTGTTCGGCTGGCTCGGCGACAAGGTGGGACGGCAAAAGGTACTCGCAGCAACCCTGATGCTCATGGCGGCGAGCACGTTCGCCGTCGGACTGCTGCCCGGGTACGCGCAGATCGGCATTTGGGCCGCCGCGCTTCTGGTGCTCCTGAAGCTCGTTCAGGGCTTCTCCACCGGCGGTGAATACGCCGGCGCCACCACGTTCGTGAGCGAATACGCCCCGGATAAGCGCCGTGGATTCTTTGCCAGCTTCCTGGACATGGGAAGCTACCTTGGCTTCGCCCTGGGCGCGGCGCTGGTTTCTGTCCTGCAGCTGACCCTTGGCCAGACAGCCATGGAGGAATGGGGCTGGCGAATTCCGTTCCTGATTGCCGGTCCGTTGGGCCTCATCGCCATCTACTTCCGGAACAAGATCGAGGAGTCCCCTCAGTTCCAGGCCACCCTCGATGCCCAGGAATCCCTCGGGCAGGACGCGGCCGCAGCTGACGTCGACGCCGCCAAGGGTCCGGTGGGAATCGTGAAGGCCTACTGGCGCTCGCTTATCGTGGCCATGATCCTCGTCGCCGCTGCCAACACCGCCGGCTACGCCCTGACGTCCTACATGCCGACGTACCTCACTGAGTCCAAGGGCTACGATCCCGTCCACGGTACGCTGCTGACCATCCCCGTGCTGGTCATCATGAGCCTGTGCATTCCCCTGACCGGGAAGCTGTCTGACCGGATCGGGCGCCGTCCCGTGCTGTGGATCGGGGCCGTCAGCACCGTGGTGCTGTCAACCCCCGCGTTCCTGCTGATCGGGATCGGCGAGGTCTGGTCCACCCTGGCGGGCCTATCGCTGATCGCCTTCCCGGTGACGTTCTACGTGGCAAATCTCGCCTCGGCGTTGCCCGCGCAGTTTCCGACGGCCAGCAGGTACGGCGCAATGGGTATTGCCTACAACTTTGCCGTGGCCATCTTCGGCGGCACCACGCCGTTCATCGTTGCGGCGCTGATCACTGCGACCGGCGATGACATGATGCCCGCCTATTACCTTATGGCGACCTCAGCCATCGGCGCCGTCGCGATCTACTTCCTCAAGGAATCAGCCCGGCGTCCACTGCCCGGTTCCATGCCCAGCGTGGACACGCAGGCGGAAGCCCGGGAACTGGTGGCCACGCAGGACGAGAACCCGTTGATCGACCTGGACGACATGCCGTTCGAAACCCAGGACGCCACCGACGCCCCTACCGCCTCCGCCGCCAAGGTTCCGGCGGGGGTCTAGGCGACAAACCGAAACACCAAACCGGCCTTACCGGGCCGTCCTGCAGCCCGCGCTCAAAGGCCCGTTCCGTGCGCTTTCCTTGCGGAAGCACGCAGGGCGGGCCTTAGCCGCGCGCCGGGAGATAATTGGCCGAAGGTCCCGCCTCCGGGACAGCAACCCATGATTGGTGGTGTGAACGCATGGAGTCCGTCGTGCGGCAGGTCCGCGCCCTCCACCGGCTGGAACCTGCGGACAACGACCACCTGGCAGCGCTCCGCGTGGCCCTGGGTGTTGCCATCCCGTCCCTCCTTCTCCTTGCCCTGGGCCGCGCAGACTTGATCATCTACGCCGTTTTCGGCGCCTTGACGGGAATGTACGGCCGGTCTGAACCGCACCAGCTGCGGCTCCGGCACCAGTCCCAGGCCGCGCTGGTGCTCCTCGGCGGGGTGGCGGTGGGCGTGTTCCTGTCCGTCAACCACCTCCATTCCTGGTGGCTGGTGGCCGTGGAGGCAGCGCTGGCCGGGGCCGCCTCCGTGTTTTCGGACCGTGTGAAGCTCAAGCCCAACGGCCCGTTCTTCGGCATCCTGGCACTGGGTGCCTGCGCCTCGGTACCCATGGGCACGCCCTGGTATGTCGCCCTGCTGATCGCTGCAGGTGCAGCTGCGTTTTCCATGGCGGTAGGTTTCGGCGGCTGGGTCCGCGGCCGGGCGTGGCAGCCGGGAGCCGGACGCGATGTGCTGGCGCTCCGCGGTGTCGCCGCGCGGGCGGCGGCAGTTCATGCGGCCAGGTATGCGTTGGCAGTGGGTTTGGCTGGCTCCATCGGGGTGATCAGCGGCAGCGGACATCCGCATTGGGCCATGGCGGCTGCAGCCGTCCCGCTGGCCGGGGCTGATCTCCCAAGCCGGGTCCGGCGGGGGATCCACCGCATTGTGGGGACATTCCTCGGGCTGGCGGTCACCGCCGTCGTCATTGTTCAGGCGCCGTGGTCACTCGCGCCGCTGTTCGCAACCCACCAGGTAGCGGTCCTGGCCATTCTGGTGATCGTTTTCCAGTTCACCACGGAGCTGTTCATGGCGCGGCACTACGGCCTGGCCATGGTCTCCTTCACCCCCGTCGTCCTTCTGATAACGCAACTGGCGGCACCGATCGACCCCGGTGTGCTCATCCTGGAACGCGGAGTGGAAACGTTCGTGGGGGCGATCGTGGGAATTCTGGTTGTGGTGACCGTGCGGTCACGGTCCCGGCCGGTACCCCTATTTCGCTTTCCGCGCAGGCCCGGTCACTAGCCTGTCCGGCAGCACCCGAGCGGCAACTGCCAGCGCCTTGTAGCGCTTCGACGGGATGGACACGGCCTTGCCGCGGAGGTTGTCCGCCAGGCCTTCACGAACCACGCGCTCGGCGGTCAGCCAGGTCCAGGACGGGGCAACGGATTTGTCCATCCCCATCCGGTCGTGGAACTCTGTGTGCGTGAAGCCGGGGCAAACGGCGGTGACCTTCACGCCCCTGGGTCCGTAGGCCAGGTTGGCCCAGCGGCTGAAGCTCAGCAGCCACGCCTTCGCGGCCGAGTAAGTGCCGCGCGGCAAGAAAGCAGCCACGCTGGCCACGTTGATGATCCGGCCGGAGCCCCGTGCCAGCATGCCCTGCAGGGCGGCGTGGGTCAGCTCCATGGCGGTTTCACCGTGCAGTTTCAGGTGGCGCTTCTCCTCGGAGATGTGGTTCTGCTCGAAGTTGTGCAGAAGCCCGATCCCGGCGTTGTTGACCAGGACGCCCACCGGGTTTTCCGCGGCGGTGAG
Source organism: Arthrobacter sp. B6 (assembly GCF_001663775.1). GTDB lineage: Bacteria > Actinomycetota > Actinomycetes > Actinomycetales > Micrococcaceae > Arthrobacter. The sequence continues at coordinate 2,003,379 of NZ_KV467168.1, forward strand.
GCGTGCGACGACGGCGGCCACACCGCCGTCGTCCGTCAGGTCCGCGGGCAGCACCTCAGCCCTGGTCCCGTACCGCCGTTCCAGGTCCGCCGCCGCTTCTTCGAGCCGGGCCCGGTTCCGGGCCACCAGCACGACGTTGTGGCCCTGGGCTGCCAGCTGGCGGGCGAACTCGGCACCCAGGCCGGCGCTGGCACCGGTGATAAGGGCAGTGGTTTTGGCGTCCTGTCGCGTCATGCCCCCAGCCTAGTTGCGCGAACGTACACTTGCGGCCCTTCCAGCAGCGCGAACGTACACTTGGGGCCCTCGCCCAAGGGCCCCAAGTGTACGTTCGCGCATTACCAGCGGCGGGTCAGCGGGCGGTGGCGGAGCGGGCCAGTGGATTCGCAAGCCGGCCGGCCATCTGCAGCCCGCCGGACGGGTCCGCGAGGTCGAGCATCTGCTGGTTGTTCCGAAGCTGCAGCCGGTTCAGGCAGGACAGTTCAAAGTCTTCGGCGAACAGGTCGTGGCGGGCGAACTGGTCCGCCAGCTCCGGGTGCTCCGCCTGGTAGTCCCTGATGACGCGGGCGGCCGTGCCCCAGAACTCCTCCTGGCTGAGCTTCCCGTCCTCCACCAGCAATGCACCGAGGAAGCGGAAGATGCAGTCGAAGACGTCAGTGAAGATGGCAAGGACCTTTTCGCCGTCGGGAATGTCCGCGCGGATCCGTGAGACTTCCTCCGGGAGGTCCAGCCGGTCCCCCATCACCACGATCTCCTCCGCGATATCCTTCATGATTGCCCGGACGGGCACCCCGTTGTCCAGCACCAGGATGACGTTCTCGCCGTGGGGCATAAACGCCAGTTCGTACTTGTAGAGGCAGTGGACCAGCGGGACAAGGTACGCCTCGAAGTAGCGGCGCAGCCATTCGGCGGGGTCCAGCCCGGACCGCCCGATGAGGGCGGACACCATCGGCCGGCCAGCCGAATCGACGTGCAGCAGCGATGCCATTGTTGCCAGCTGCTGGCCGTCCTCGAGCAGGGGGAGCGGACTTTCCCTCCACAGCGCAGACAGCATCTTCCGGTACGGCGACCCCTTAGCGGAGGCTGCTTCGTAGTAGCTGTTGTGGTAGCCGATGGCGGCGATCTCACTGATCATGGCCAGGCCGCGCTTCTGCAAGGCGTCGTCTGAACGGATCAGGTCCTGCAGCCAGTCGTTGATGGCCGGAGTCGCCTTCATGTACTGCGGTGACAGACCCCGCATGAAGCCCATGTTCAGGACGGACATCGCCGTCTTGACGTAGCTCCTGGCGGGGGCGCTGGTGTTGAAGAACGTCCGGATGGACTGTTGGGCCTGGTAGCTGTCAATCCCCGCCCCCAGGTGGATGATGTGCTGTTGGGCGATCTCGGCCGCGAACGTGACGGTGAGCTTGTTCTCCCACTGCCACGGATGCACGGGCATCAGAAGGTACTGGGCGGGGTCAACGCCCTGGACCCGGAATTCGGCATCGAACGATTCCAGGACACCCGCACCCAGTTCCGCCTCCAAGTGGGCGCTGTAATCCAGCCTTGCGCTGGACGTGAAGACTGCCTGGCTGCGGTGGACCCCGATCCATTCCAGGCGGACGGAGGCCCCTGTCTCCGGGGCGAACGCCCGGTAGTCGCTGATGCCGAACCCCAGCCGGCCGTTATTGGCCACAAAGCAGGGATGCCCCTCGGTCATGCTGCGCTCGATGGCCTGAAAGTCGGCTGCGGGGTCAGTTCCGCGGGTGACGCCGGCGGCAAGTTCCTGGGCCGACGGCTGCCCCAGCCACTGCTTGTAGGAGTGGCCGGCCAGGGTGCTGCTGATCTCCTCGAGGTAGACCGGGAGCATCTCCTCGCGGATCCCCAGGGTGTCCTTGAACTCGGTGATGAAGCGCAGCGCATCGGGGGCGGCATCCTCGCCGTCCCGCGTGCAACGGATGGACGCGGCGTCAACCGACCAGTGCTCCAGCTCCAGGACACGGGCGGTGAACGAGTACGCGGTTGAACCGTCGTCGCTCCGGACCACGTACACCGCGGGCCCGTCCGCGCCTGCGCTGTCCGCGCCGGAACCCAGGCGCTGCGGCGACAGAATGCGTTCGTGCAGGAATTCGGCGAGCGCCTTGCGGACCAAGTGGCGGTTGGCCACAGCCCAGCGTTCCGGAGCAAGGTGCGGGACGGTGTTCGCTGTGTTGGCAGCGTTTGCTGGGCGGGTCCCTGGCGCGGCGGCTGCGCCAGTTCCGGCCGGGTCAATGGCGGCGTCAGTTCCGGCCGGGTCAATAGCGGCGCCAGTTCCGGCCGGGTCAATGGCGGCGGCCGGCTCGCGCAGGGCGGCCGGGTCCAGTTCGATGGTGGTCACAGTGTGGCTCCCTGATGGATCGAAGTAGCAGGCTCTTGGGGGTTGCGGAGCGCCGCGCGGGCGTTGAGGTAGTCCTGGCGTGTGCAGAAGCTGAGCAGCGCTTCCTTGTCCGGCAGCGTTACTGCGCCCGCCGGCTGGAAACCGAGCCGCTCGTTGAGCATATGGATCTTGGTGTTCCGGGCATCGGGTTCCACTACCACGCGTTCCACGCCCGGCTTCTGGAACAGCCGGTCCAGCACGGCGTCCATGACCGTGGCCGTGTAGCCCGGCTTGGGATCTCCCGACGGCGGCGCGACCAGCAGGTGCATGCCGATGTCGCCCTCCTGCACCGGATAGACGGCTGCGAGGGGTGAGGCGGACGGACGGTACTCCTCCATCAGGAAGGCCGGGGCGCCGCGGTAGTCGAGCCCCAGCAGCGCATGGTGATGCCCGCTGGACTGGATCTTCGAGTACTCCTCCACAACCCCGTCGATTGTGGAGGACAGCATCCCCCAAAACGACGCGTAGGGCTGGGTTACCCAGCTGTGGAGGAGGGGTGCATCAGCGAGCGCGTCAACGCAGCGGAACGTAAAGCTCACGCGGACACCCCGGCTCTCCCGGCCGGAAGCGCTCCGGCCGCAGCCGGAACACCCGTCGGCGCGCCGAACTGCTGGAACGCGATGCTGCGCTCCACCGGATACACCTCGCGGCCGGTGATCTCACGGAGGATGCACGAATTGCGGTAGGCGGCCATGCCCAGGTCCGGTGTGACAAAGCCGTGCGTGTGCAGCTCCGCGTTCTGGACAAAGATCTCGCCGGGTTCGACGCCGGTGCTGTAGTTTCGTGCCACGGCGAACCGGCCTGCCGGGTCCCTCGCAATCCGGTCCTGGATCCCGGCCAGGAAGCCAGGCTCCCGGTAGGTGTAGCCGGTGGCCAGGACCACGGCCTCGCTGTCCAGGACGTAATCGCTACCCTGTTCCTCGTGCCGGAGCTGCAGGGTGTGGGAGCCGGCGGCAGGATCCCACACGGCACCGTTCAGCGATGAATGCGTCAGGAGCTGGGTGTCCACCAGGCCGGAGAGGCTCTTGGTGTACAGGAGGTCATAGATGGCATCGATCAGCTCTGAGTTGATGCCCTTGTACAGGTTCTTCTGGCTCTTGACGAGGCCGTCGCGCTGGTCCTGCGGGAGCCCGTGGAAGTAGTCCACGTATTCCGGTGAAGTCATCTCCAGTGTGAGCTTGGTGTACTCCAGCGGGAAGAATCGCCCGGACCGGGTAACCCAATTCAGCTGGTAGCCGTGGATGTCGATCTCCTGGAGCAGCTCGTAGTAGATCTCCGCGGCGCTCTGTCCACTGCCCACGATAGTGATGCTGCGCCTGGCCTGCAGTTCACTCTTCCTCGACACGTAGTCCGCATTGTGCAGGACGAGTCCCCCGCCTTCATTGGCCGCCGCTTCGACTATTCCGTCACAGGACGCCGGCACATGCGGCGAGGTGCCCGTGCCCAGCACCAGACGCCGCGCCAGCAGCACCTCCGGACCCCCCGGACCTTCCACCGAAAGCCGGTACACACCGCCGTCGTACGTTATATCCAGCACAGCCGTGCTAAAACGGACGGACCGCAGCTGCCCGGCCACCCACTGGCAATACTGGTTGTACTCCGCGCGCAGCGGATAGAAGTTTTCGCGGATATAGAAGCGGTACAGCCGCCCGGTCTGCTTGAGGAAGTTCAGGAACGAATACGGCGACGTGGGATCGGCCAGCGTCACCAGGTCCGCCATAAACGGCACCTGGAGATGGGCCGGTTCCAGCATCATCCCCGGGTGCCAGTCGAACGAGTCCCGCTGTTCCAGGAAGACGCCGTCCAGCCCGTCAACCGGCTCGCTCAGGGCGGCGAGACCAAGGTTGAAGGGCCCGACGCCGATGCCCGCGAAATCGAAAATGTGCGGTTCAGTGGAGGTGCTCATGCGGAAACTCCCGTCGCGCCGGCGTTGGCCAGCAGCTGCGCTCCGGTGCGGCGGAGCAGTTCGATGATTTCGCTGATGTCCTCCAGGGTCGCCTCGGCGTTGAGGAGGGTGAACTTCAGATAGTGCCTTCCGGCTACCTTGGTACCCGCTACTACAGCCTGCCCTGAGGCGAAGATTGCGGCGCGGATGGCCGGGTTAACGATGTCGGATGCATCCTCCGACAACCTTCCGTCACTGTCCGCAGCGCTGGGTGAAGCCCCTGCCACGCGCGGGCGGTACCGGAAAACCAGCGTGCTGAGCTGCGGGGCGGCGGCGAGTTCAAAGTCGTCGTCCGCCGCCAGCACGGATCCCACGCGGGTGGCCAGGTCGATGGCTTCGTCGAACAGCGCACCGATGGCGTCCGCGCCCATGATGCGAAGGGTCAGCCACAGCTTGAGGGCGTCAAAGCGGCGCGTGGTCTGGATGCTTTTGTCCACCTGGTTGGGGATGGCTGCCAGGGCGGCGCTTTCCGGGTTCAGGTAGTCGGCGTAGTACGTGACGTGCTGCAGCATGGCGCCGTCCCGGACCAGCAGGGCGCTGGAGCTGACGGGCTGGAAGAACGTTTTGTGGAAGTCCACGGTGACGGAATCCGCCAGCCGCGTCCCGTCCAGCAGGTGGCGGTAGCGGCCCGAGACCATCAGCCCGCCACCGTAGGCGGCATCAACGTGGAACCAGGCGCCGTAGGCGCGGGCAAGGGCCGCGAGCTCCGCGAGCGGATCCACGGCACCAAAGTCGGTGGTTCCGGCGGTGGCCACAACCGCCATCGGCACCAGCCCGGCGTCGTGCGCTTCCGCCATGGCTTCGGCGAGGGCTGCGGGGTCCATCTTGTGGTCTGCGGCGCACGGGACAGAGATGACGGCATCGAATCCCAGCCCCAGCATCGAAGCGGACTTCCGGATGCTGAAGTGGCTGTCAGCAGACGTGAAAACCCGCAGCTTTTCCACCAAGGCCGGCAGCCGGAGGCCGGCGTTGGCCGGCTCCTGCCGCAGGCCGGCGACGGCGTGGTTCCGGGCGATCAGCAGGGCCTGCAGGTTGGACTGGCTGCCGCCGGAGGTGAACACGCCATCGGCTGCCGCCCCCAGCTGCCGCCGCTCGGCAGTCCAGTCGATGAGCCGGCGCTCGATCATGGTGGCGCCGGCGCTTTGGTCCCACGTATCCATCGATGAGTTCACCGCGGACAGGATTGCCTCCCCCACCAACGCCGGGATCACCACCGGGCAGTTCAGGTGGGCGGCGTACTTGGCATCGTGGAAGTAGATGGCGTCCCGGAGGTAGACGGATTCCAGCTCCTCAAGGGCGGCGGCGGTGTCCGGGAGCGGACGGTCCAGGTCCACTGCGCCGATGCGTTCCTTCATTTCGGCGGGCCCGACGCCGGTGAACGGCTGGGAGGTGCGGTCCAGTTTGGTGGCAACGGCGTTGACGCCCTGCAGCACCTGGGCCACATAGCGCGTGGAGTTCCGGGTGTTGAACAGATGGTTGGTGGCAGCGAGGGCAAGCTCCACTCGGGAGCCGAAATCCTGTCCGGGCAGTGCGTGGCTCACCTGGTTCTCATCCACGTACATCTCATCAACACGGGGCAGCAGCGGCACGATGGTCATTCCTTCAGTCGACGGCGGGGGGTCTTTAGCAAGGTAAGCCTTACTTAGGCTTACCTTTCCGTCAAACTTTTGTGACCTATTTATCGGAACCCGCGGAAACAGGGGGGCTTTCGGGTCAGGAGCGCGTCATTGACTGGCCAACCCCGGGAAACCGAGGCAAAATGCCCCCGCACAGAGGCCTGGCTCGAGCTGACGGTCAACGGAAGGCGCGGACTCCCGGCGCGGAGTGCCAGGGCGAACTGCCGGAGCGAGCGCGAAAGGGCCGGGGCGAGCGCGAAAGGGCCGGGGCGCAAGGCCCGGATCGCGGCAGCCGCGAATAGAAAAGCGTCGAACTGAAAGGCAGCCCTCAGAGGTGGACGCGAAGGGCCTTAACTGCACGTTCGCGCGTGGAACGCTTGGCTGAGGCGGCCCGCGACGGACGCACCGGATGGGCAGGGTCCGTGGGCTGGTTGGGATGCTCCACAACGGCCGCCTTGGCCGCGTCCCGCCGGGCAGCCTCGCTGTCGGCGGCGGAGTGGATGGGGCATACCGGCAGGTAGACCGGCTCGAGGAGGGTCAGGCGGAAGTCATCGGCTTCCTCCAGCGCCGCGGCCGCCGCAAGACCCATCGCGTGATGGATGTCCGCATCCTGCCCCGATTTGTGCGAGCCGGGGCTGGCCACGTGCCGAAGGTGCGACAGGACGCCGGCGTCGAGGTGGATGGCACGCCGCAGGTCCAACGCAATGTCAGGGGCGGAGGCCAGGCGCTGCGCCCGGAGGAGCAGGTGCAGGAGCGCCGGAAAATTGCTCTGCGTCAGGCAGCCGGCAACATCCACGCTGATGTTTCCGGGGTCCACATCAACGTGGACAACAATTCGAAGCTTGTGATGGGAAAGTTTGTGGCTCATTGCGATCTCCGCATAGGTGCCCGCGGGCCGGCTGCATGGCCCACCACCGACTTTATAAAAATGTCGCGCAAGCCACAATACTGCGCCGGTTTAGGCGTCCTCTGGCCAGTCGATGTACTGCCCGTAGCCCTCATGCTGGCGGAGGTAGCCGGCGATGAACGGGCAATGCGGGATAATCCTTTTCCCGGAAGCCACCACGTCATCCAAGGCGAAGTGGGCCAGCACTTTGCCCAGGCCCTGGCCTTTGAACTCCTCTGCCGTCTCCGTATGGGTGAAATCTATGTGTCCTGGCTGGTCACGGAAAAACGACCGCACAGCCACCTTTCCGCCGACTTGCAGCTCATAGCAGTGGTGGGCGTCGTTGCGTGACAGCGAAACGTCGGGGCTGAACTCGTCCTCGGTGGAAATCATGTTCTCAGTCATGGTTCGACAGTGGCACTACTTGGCCCCGCTGGCAATGGCCCGCCCGGCTGGTCGCCGCGCGCCGCGTGCCGGCGCTCCCGCACCTGCTCCGGCACGTGCTCCGGAAGAGGCGCCGGCAGTTGCTCTGGCACCCGTCCGGGCATCCTGCCAAGCAGCAGCACAGCAAGCGCAAAGCACGCCGCTCCCCCGCCAAGGAGGCCCAGCGTGAGTCCGTTGAAGGCGGCATCCGCCACCGGCAGGAAGACCACGACGGCGGCAGTCACCACCGCGCCGGCGGGCCGACCGCGGGTGTGGGCGGACGCCGTCGGACGTTCCTCCAGCCGCCCGAAGGCGGCAATGACGGGAAGCAGCAGGCCCACCACGCCCACGAGCACCAGCGGCCGCGCCCACCACCAGGAGGCAGTGCCGGCGGCCGGTTTGGGAAAGTCGGTGAGCAGCAGGAGACCCGACATCGCCACGAGCAGGGGCAGGTGCCAGAGGTAGACCGTCATGGACCGGCGCCCGGCCACAGACACCACGGCGCGGACCCATCGCAACCCAGCAACCCAGCCGATCCCGGGACGGGCAAGCTGGAGGAAGGCCGCCTGGGACACGCCCAGCAGGAGCAGGCAGAGGTTGGGCGGATTCAGGTTCTCCAGCATGTTCCCGGAATAGAGGCCCAGCCCGGTCACGACGCCCAGCAGCAGGTTGGCCGCGCCGATCAGCCCCACCAGTGCGGAACGCGAGAGCCTGGCGAAATGACCGTCCGCCATCAGGAAGCCCAACTGCTGCACGGCGCACCAAAGGAAGACCAGGTTGGCGTAGGCCAGCAGGGGCAGCGCACCGCGGAAGCAGTCCACAGCCACCACCAGGGCCGCCAGCGCGCTGAGTGTCAGCCACGGTGCACGGTCATGGCAGCGGGACAGCAGGGGAACGTTCAGCTGCGCAGCGAGGTAGGCGGCCAGGAACCACAACGGCATGCCCGCGCCGGCCGTCATCAGCTGGATCACCTGGGGGTCAACGCCCAGAAGCAGGGCGGCCCAGAGGCCCAGGAACATGCACGCCAACAGCGCGGTGGCCGGGCGCACCAGGCGGAGGAGTCGGGCCTGGGCGAACTGGATGCCTGTGCCGCCCCTGGCCCTGAGCCGTCGCCAGGACTGCAGCCCGGTAGTTCCGCCCGTAACGAAGAACAGCGGCATCACCATAAAGATCCAGATGACGGGTACGAACCAGCCCTGTACCGCCAGCGTATTTTCGGTGGTCACGGTGCCGTCCCGGTGCAACACCGGACTCACCATCATGCAGTGCGCCACCACCACCAGCGCCAGGCAGAAAAACCGGACGAGGTCAATCACCAGGTCGCGTTCAATGTTCCACCTATTGGCGGGTCCGTGCTGCGGGGATGCCCCCTGTTCCTTCACACCACTCATGTGCGGCCCCTGGAAACGCTGATGTCGTTGTTAGCTCCATTGTCCGCCCGCGGCGTGGCAGGGGCCAGAATTCGGCGCCGGAATGCCGCGTCCCGTCGCGCGGAGGGCAGCAAGAGCCCGGCAGTCACGGCAACGAGGTCAGAATGCAACCGCCAGGAGTGCCAGTACGACGGCGAGCAGCGGCGTTGCGCCCTGGGTCGCGGCTGCACGGAGGTACTTTTTCCCGCTGAGGGCAAGCACCACTGCGGCCAGCAGCATGGACCCGCAGCAGCTGAGGATCAGGGTCCAGCCCACCACCGACTGCGCCGACCCCGCGGCAGCGAGCGCCACACAGCCGACGCCGATAAACGCTCCGATGGCCAGGAACAGGTTGTAAAAACCCTGGTTGTACGCGAGCGGCCTGGTGGTCTCGGCGTCTGCCTGGGATGCCAGTCCGAAGCGCTTCCAGGTGGCCGGCCTGGTCCAGGTGAGGGACTCCATAGTGAAGATGTAGACGTGCAGGGCGGCGGCAAGGAACGCAAAAAGTAGGGAGGCCAGGATCATGGCTCGATCCTAGCCTCCCTCCCCTCCTGGAGTTTTTGTCCACGTACGGCGAGTTGCGGGCCCCCAAAGTCGCCGTACGTGGACAAAAACTCTCAGCGGGTGAGCATGCCCAGCGCCGCAGTGGCGAATTCCCTGGCCGAAGTGTTCCAGTGACCCAACAGGCCCTGCAGGTTCTCGCCGTCCGCCCGGTGCGCCGGGAGCTGCTCCTGGAGCGTGGAGAGAACTCCGGTCCGGAGCTCGGTATTGAAGTTCACCTTGCCTACGTTCATGGCGGCAGCCTTGACCAGCTCACCCGCCGGAATGCCGGACGCGCCATGGAGCACCAACGGGATATGCGTCCGTACGGCGATGTCCTGGAGGACGTCCCATCGGAGCTGCGGCTCGCCCTTGTACTTGCCGTGCACGTTGCCCACGGCCACAGCAAGCAGCTGCGCGCCGGTCCGGGCCACGAAACCCTCCACCTGGGCGGAGTCCGTCAGCCCTGCCACTGAAACGCCTGCTTCGTCCGTGCCGAAGGCCCGGTCCTCGTCGCCGGCCAGGCCGCCGAGTTCGGCTTCGAGGACGACGCCGGCGCCGCCCTTTGCCTGCAGCAGCGAGCGTGCCGCCCTGACCAAGGAAATGTTTTCCTCATACGGAAGGGACGAGCCGTCCGCGAGAACCGAATCCGCCCCCGCGGCGACGGCGTCGGCCATCACCTTAAGATCTGAGGCGTGGTCCAGTTGCACTGACACTGGCACGGCTGCGCCGTCTGCCAGTCCGCGGAGCGCGGCGATCAGCCGCAGGCCGTTGGCCGTGGCCGCCGTCCTGGGCGCCACCAGCAGGATGACCCCGTGGCCCGCGTCCTCTGCTGCGCCCACAACAGCCAGTGCTGTAGTGAAGTCGTAGCAGGTGAACGCGGGAACGGCCGAGCCCTGCTGCAGGGCGGAAGTGACCAGGTGGTCCAGACGGGTGCGCATCAGACGCCCAGGCCTCCCACCAGGATCCAGACCAGGAACGTCAGGGCGAAGCCTGCCAGGCCCAGGACGGTGGTGAGTACGGTCCATGTCCGCAGGCCGTCAGCTACAGATAGACCCAGGTAGCGTGTCACGATCCAGAAGCCGGAGTCGTTCACGTGGCTCAGGCCGAAGGCACCGAAGCCGATGGCTATCAGAATGAGGGCGGTCTGCAGCGGTGAGAAGCCGCCGGCAGCCACGGAGGCGGCGAGCAGGCCCGACGTTGTAATGATGGCCACGGTGGCCGAGCCCTGGGATGCCCGGAGGATGGCCGCGAGGACGAACGCCATGACGATGACGGGAAGGCCGGCGGTCTGCAGGCCTTCGGCGAGCGCGGTGCCGATGCCGGATACGGTAAGGACCTTGCCAAAAACGCCGCCGGCGCCCGTTACCAGGATGACGATTGCGGTGGGCGCCAGGGCGGAGTCCATGACTTCGCCGGTGTGCTGCGAGGACCAGCCGCGGCGGATGCCCAGGAAGTAGTACGCCAGGCCGAGGGCCGTGAGGAGTGCAATCAGCGGGGCGCCCACAAAGGCAGCGATCTGGGCCGGCACCGAATCCTTGGGCAGGATGACTGCGCCGACGGTTCCCACCATGATCATGAGGATGGGAAGAACGATCAGCGTGATGATCATCGCCGGGCTGGGCGCGGTCTTGACCTCGGTCTTGACGGCAACATTGGAAGTGCCCTGGCCGGCTTCCTGCTCCACTTGGGACGTTCCGGAACCAAAGAGTCGGAACTGCTCGGCGGTGCTCGGAAGCATGGTGAATTCGCGCCGGTTCAGCTTGCGGGCAACGAAGTAGCCCAGGACACCGGCAGGGAGGCAAAGCGCGAGGCCGAGGATGGTGGTCCAGCCAATGTCAGCGCCCAGGATGCCGGCGCCGCCAACAACGCCCGGATGCGGCGGAACGACGACGTGGATTGCCAGCATGATGGCGCCCACCGGAAGGCCGATTTTGACCGGGTTGACGCCCGCGGCCTTGGAGAAGCCGTAGATGATGGGGATCAGGATGATGAATCCGACGTCAAAGAACACCGGGATGGCCAGCAGGAACGCTGCGGCCGTGAGGGCTGCGATTACGCGGCGCGGACCCAGCAGCTGGGTGAATTTTCCGGCGAGCGACTGGGCGCCGCCGGAGATCTCGATCATCTTCCCCAGCATGGCGCCGAGGCCCACCAGGATGGCGACGGATCCGAGGGTTCCGCCCATGCCTTCAGTAACGGTTTTGATGATGTCCGGCAGGGGAATGCCTGCTACCAGTGCCACTGAAACGCTGACTACAAGCAGGGCGAGGAACGCTGGAATCTTGAACTTGATGACAGCCACGAGCAGCAGGGCGACGCCTGCGGCTGCTATGGCCAAAAGAGCTAGTGCGCTCATGATGTGTCTCCTTTGACATCGCTAGTTAAGCCTAGCGAGCTGGTGGTACGACGACGGCGGAGGGGGACCGCCGTCGTCGGGCTTTATCCGGGTTGGAGTTTTTGTCCAGATCAGGCGACTTCAGGGGGTGGGAAGTCGCTCCAAGTGGACAAAAACTCCGGGTCAGGCGGTGCGTTTGGTGGGCGCAACGACCTTGATGACAGCGGAGTCGTCGGCTGCGGCGAGGCCCTGGGCCTGGCCCAGGAGGTAGAGCTGCTCCGCGGCGGCGGCAACGGGGGCTGCCAGTCCGGCGGCGCGGGTGGCCTTCCCGACGATGCCCATGTCCTTGACGAAGATGTCCAGGCGGCTGAGGACTTCAGCGCCTTCCTCCGTGTAGGCCTCCAAGATGCGGGGGCCGCGGTTGGAGAGCATAAAGGACCCGGCGGCGCCGGCTTCCAGTGCGGCCAGGGTCTTGGCCTGGTCAAGGCCGAGGGCGTCAGCAAGTGCCATGGCCTCTGCTGCGGCCGCAATGTGGATGCCGCACAGGAGCTGGTTGACGGTCTTGAGGGCCTGGCCGTCCCCGGGTTTGTCGCCCACGATGGTGAGGGTGGAGGCAAGAAGTTCCAGGACGGGGCGGGCCTTCTCCTGTGCCTCAGGCGTCGCGCCGACGACGATCAGCAGGTCACCCTCTCCCGCGCGCTTGGGGCCGCCTGACAAGGGCGCGTCCACGAGTTCGACGCCGTATTCCGCCAGCCGGGCCACGGTGGCCGGGATGGCTTCGGTGCCGACGGTGCTGCCCAGGATCACGACGGCGCCCGGCTCCAGCACGGAGGCCACACCGTTGTCGCCGAAGAGGACGTCGTTGAGCTGTTCGCCATTACGGACGGCGAGGAGCAGGGCGTCGGCGCCTTTCGCTGCCTCCCGCGCGGAGCTGAAGGTGTGGATTCCGGCTTCCGCGGCAAGCGCCAGGCGCGCCTCGGCAATGTCGAAGCCGTGGACCGTGAGCTGGCTGGCCAGGCGAGTGGCCATGGGCAGTCCCATGGCGCCAAGGCCGAGGACTGTGACTTTATAGTTTGCAGACATTGTTTTCTCCGTTGAATACGTGTGGGTAAGGAGCCGGTGCGGACTAGAAGGTGTTGCTGAGCTTTCGGGTGACCTGGGCGAGGGAATCGTCGTCGCCTACGTTTCCGGCAAACACGACGTAGGGAATGCCCTTCGCCGGGCCGTCCACAGGTTCCCAGAGGGAGACGATGCCCGGCAGCATGGGGCCCCGGACAATGGCGTGCCGGATTTCGAGCCCGTGCGCCGCCACGTCCGAGGACGTGATCCCGCCCTTGGCAATAACAAAGCGCGGCGGAAAGGTCTTGAGGGTCCGGTTCACCACGGCGACGACGGCGGCGGACACTGTGCGTGCGATCCGCAGGCTTTCGGCCGGGTCCGCGGTCTTGATGAGCAGCCGGCTGGTATGGACGATTGCATCGCCGCCGTGGAGCGCGTCAACTACGGTTTCCACCGTTTGGTCGAGGTAGGCATCCGCGCTTTCACCCAGCAGCTTTTCGACGTCGATTTCCACGATGCGGGCGGCGCTGTGCTGCTCAGTGAGTGCCTTGAGCTGACGCGTGGTGACACCCACATGCGAACCGACCACGATCAGGCCACCCGCCGTCGAGGGGGTGTTTCCGGCGTAGGCCTCGCTTCCGCTGAGCTCGGTGCGGATCTCCTGGCCAATGCGGGCACGGACGAACGGCGGGCCCACCCGGTACAGGAGGTTCTTGCCGCGCCGTTCGGCCTCCGCGAGGCCCAGGGACAGGGCACGGAGGTCATTCTCGGTGACGATGTCGGCCACGATGGGTGTGGAGTGCGCGGCGGGTGCAATGGCGTCCGCGATGGCGGTGGCGGTGACCTGCGGATCAGTCGAGGCGCGGATGGTGTTCAGGTCCAGCACAATCACGGACTCCGCGGCGAAACGGCCCAGTGACTTCTCCTCCACATACTTGGCCATCCCGGAATGTGTGAAGCCGAAGGTCGCGTCCCTGGCGAATTCAGTCTCCGATACCGGCGTGAGGAGGCCGGCGTCCTCGCCGGTTCCCCGCATGTAGTGCACGCCGCCGATGGTCACCCGGCCAGCGTCGGGGAAGGCGGGGACCAGCACCACGCCGTCGGTGTCTTCACCGCTGGCCTCAGTAACGGTGGCGGCGATGACGTCGGGCTCGAGCGGGTAGTGGCCGCGGAGGGTGGAATCGCTGCGGCTGACAAAACGGAGCCGGAGCGCGTCATCAGCTGCCGCGGCCAACGCGTTGCGAACTATCTCCGCGTTCCGGGCAGCTGCCTCGGCGGGATCCAGGCTGCGGGTGTTGGTCAGCACGTAAACTGCCGGTTTGGCCTGGCCGAAGGCCCAGGTGAAGTCCTCCACGTCCCAGCGGGTCAGCACGGGCAGGTCCGCAACGGACTGCGTTCCTGTGGGGTCGTCGTCGAGCACCACAAAAAGGGCGGGAGCTTCTGCGTTGGACGCGGCGAGGGCGTCGGCAACCAGGCTGGCTGGGATCCGGACCTCGGCCGGGAAGGCGGCCAGAATGTCTGCTTCAAGCTTCACTGTGCACTCCGTTGTGGATGTAATCGGCGGTGATGGCAATATCTGTAAGATGTCTGACATCTAACATTTATAAATAGTGTGGCACACCACATTCCAGCGCGCAAGTAGACTTGTCAGACATATTTGCCACGCGCGATCAGGGGAAAACATGGCACGGAAATCACTGGTGGACGTAGTCGCGGACGAGCTTTTGGACCGCATTATTGCGGGAGAATTCCCACCAGGAGCCAGCGTTCCAGGGGAGCTCGAGCTCAGCGCCAAACATGAAGTCAGCCGGATGACCGTTCGCGAGGCCATGAAAACCCTCGAGGCACAGCGGATCCTCAGCGTCGAGCGCGGCCGCGGCACCTTCGTGAACCCGCTCAACCGCTGGGCATCGCTGGAGGCAGTTCTGCGCGCTGCGTCCGAGGGGAAAAACGAGGCTGACGCCTCTGTGCAGCTCATCGAGCTCCGCAGGATGCTGGAGACGGGGGCCTGCGAACTCGCTGCCGGCAGGATTGGCGATGCTGAAATTCAGGCGCTTTATGAGTGTGTGGCGGCCATGCGTGCCGCCCATGAGGTTAATGACCTGCCCGCGTTTGTGGAAGCCGACCTGGCCTTCCATGACCTGATCCTGCACGCGTCCGAGAACGTTTTTGTGGCTGTACTTTTCGAACCGCTGCACCGCGTCCTGGCAAAGCGCCGGGCCGAAACATCTGCGGTGCCGGAGATCCAGGCCCACGCCATCGCGCACCACCAGAACATCGCGGAGGCCCTGGAATCACGCGATCCTTCCCGTTCCCGCGTGGCCATGGACAACCACATGCAGCAGACCCTGGACGACCTCAAGAACCTGGTGCTGGGCGCCCGCTAGGACTTCCCTTAGGCCCTGCGCCGGAGTTTTTGTCCATCTACGGCGCCCAAAAACGGCCTCAAGTCGCCATAAGTGGACAAAAACTCCAGAGCTGGGGCGACCTAGCGTGAAGGCGGGGCGGTGGTGCCCCGCACTACCAGTTCGGTGGCAACTTCCAGCGCAACCGGAGCCGCCGGCCCCTGCAGCTCGAGCTGTTCGGCCACGATGCCCACGGCCATGGACGCCAGCTGCGACAGTGGCTGGCGGACGGTGGTCAGCGGCGGCGACATCAGGGCAGCCTGCGCAATGTCATCGAAGCCCACAATGCTGACGTCGCCCGGAATCTTCAACGACCGCGCGGCGGCAGCGTTCATGACCCCCAGCGCCTGGAGGTCATTGGCCGCGAAGATCGCGGTGGGAGGCTCCGGCAGGTCCAGGAGGTCCCCGCCGTGGTGCACTCCCGACTCGATGCTGAAATCCCCGTCGCGCACCAGTTCAGGCAGGACCGGCAAGCCCGCTTCGTGGAGCGCGGCTGCATACGCCGCGTACCGGGCACGGCTGTGTCCGGAACCGTGGCCCCGGCCGGTGATGATGCCGATGCGGCGGTGGCCCAG
Organism: Arthrobacter sp. B6; assembly: GCF_001663775.1. Taxonomy (GTDB): domain Bacteria; phylum Actinomycetota; class Actinomycetes; order Actinomycetales; family Micrococcaceae; genus Arthrobacter. Next base: position 2,018,967 of record NZ_KV467168.1, read on the forward strand.
CCCCAGCAGGTGTGCCACCGCGGCGAGGGCTCCGGAGAACGACGCCGGGCTGACGCTGGGGATTGTGAGCCCCTCAGTTCCTTCCGGATCCACTGCCACCGCAGGAATATTGAGGCTGCGCAGCGTGGTGACCAACCGGGATCCGCGCCTCGGAGCCAGCAGCACCACGCCGGCAAGCCGGTTGGCCGAGGATTCCCGGAGCTTCCGCCAGTTCTCGGCAGTGGCGTGCTCCGCCCGCGTGTAGACAATCGAATAGCCCAGCCGTGCCGCAGCGGCCTCGGCACCTTCCATGATCTCCAGCACCCAGGGGGAGTCGAAGTTGTTGACCACCAGCTGCAGCAGTCCGGGCTGGTCAGCCGGGACGTTCCGCTTGGTGTAGTCGAGCTCTTCAAGGGCCTGGCGCACCTTGGCCCGCGTGGCCTCGGACACGTGCGACCGGCCATTGAGCACTTTGGACACGGTGGGCACCGAGACGCCAGCCGCCGCGGCCACGTCTGCGATCTTAGGGCGCGGAGTGGCGGTCAAAGGTGCGGTCCTTGCGATCATCTGGAAGCGGTGGCGGCGAAATGCGGGGCGACTGCCCGGCGGACCGGCGCAGTCTCCACCCGCACGGGTCCAACGATAACACTGCCGCTTTCCTGGGAACCCAGCGGGGAGGCCGCAAAAAGGCCCAGTTCAGCGCCGATCCACTTGCCCTCCACCACCTTGAAGTTCCAGCCCTGCACTTCCCACGGCTCGCCCGGTCCGGTCCGCCACGCGAAGGTGGACCGGGGCGAGGCATCCGTGCGGATCTGGAGTTCTATCCGCGGACCAGTGAGTGGCACCTGGCGTCCTGGCCGCTCCTCGTGGGGGCCGTCCCCGCCGGTGCCACTTCCCAACACGTACCCGTCTGCGGTGCGGATGATGCCCAGCCAGGCGTACCGCTGCCCCAGGACCACGACGCCGGCCCGGGTACCCACCGGAACGTCGTCCAGTTCCAGCGTGGTGGTGAAGGTGGAGGGTGTGCCGGGCAGGATCTGGCCCAGCACATTGGGCAATTCGCGCAGGTTCACCGGGTCGTTGGCCTGGGGACGCAGGACCAGCTGCCCTCCCCCGCCCTGGAAGCACCAGGACTCGCGCGGATTCGCCTGCCAGTGCCATTGCGGCCCCAACCACGGCGAATCGAAGGTGTCGCTCGCCGGCGGTGCGACGTCTTCCGCGACAGTACCCACCGGATAGGGGTGGCTGGTCACGGGGGTTCCAGGGCCGCCGTCGTCCGCGGGTGTCCCCATCCACGGCCAGCCGTCGTCGCCCCAGCCCATCGGCTGGAGGTGGACCACCCTGCCGTAGGGGCCGCGGTCCTGGAAGTGCAGGAACCAGTCCTGGCCCTGGGGCGTGGTCACCCAGGCGCCCTGGTGGGGACCGTTGACGTCAGAGGTCCCCTGCTCCAGCACCGTGCGTCCCTCGTATGGGCCGAACGGGGACCGTGAGCGGAAGACCGACTGCCAGCCCGTGGCCACGCCGCCCGCGGGTGCGAAGATCCAGTACCAGCCATCGCGCTTGTAGAACTTGGGCCCTTCCAGGGTGGTGTAGCCCGGGAGGTCGGCGCCGTTGATGACATGCGTGCCGTGGTCCAGGAGGCGGCTCGCATCCGGGGCCATCCGGTGGACAGTGAGCCGGTTCTTGACGCCGATCCGGCTGTGCGCCCAGCCATGGACCAGGTAGGCCTCTCCGTCCTCATCCCACAGCGGGCACGGATCAATGATGCCGCGGCCGGCGTAGAGGAGATGCGGGGCACTCCACGGCCCTTCTGCCCGTTCGGCGCTCAGGACAAAAATGCCGTGGTCCGGATCGGGGTAGAAGATCCAAAAGCGGCCGTCGTGGTACCGGAGCGCGGGGGCCCAGACCCCGCTGCCGTGACGCACCAGGGAGTAGTGGCTGCCTTGGGGCAGCGCGGCGAGCGCGTGGCCCGCGTGTTCCCAGTCCACGAGGTTCCGGGACTTCAGCACGGGCAGCCCCGGCACCCTGTTGAAGCTCGACGCGATGAGGTAATAGACGCCGTCCACCTGCACGGCGTCTGGATCCGGCCAGTCACCGTTGAGGATGGGATTGGTATAGACGGGGGTGGGAGGCCGGGTTGTCATACTGTCCTGTCGGTTGAGCCGGGGGTGAGTCGGGGGTGCTGATGGAGGAGTTCAAGGGCGCGGGCAGGAGTCTTCACCACTCCGTCGTGGATCACGGCATGCAGGCCCAGGCTGAGCGGGGCGTGTGGGTAGACATACGCAGGTTCGGACCAGGCCACGGCCGGTCCGGCGCCCAGGTAGCCATCCGCGCGGACGAACCATGGAAGCAGGCGTCCGGCGTCCTGGGAGAGCAGGACACTGACTGGCCTGCCGTCGACCCGCATGGTGACCGAGAGCCAGGGCGACAACGAACCATGCGCGGCGGCGGCGCCGCTGCCGGTGCCGGAAAGGACAACCGGGTCACCGCTGCCGCAGGGAAACCGCCAGAAAATTCCGCCGTATCCGGCGCCTGCCCGGCCCTTGACGGCCGACGACGACACAGCCAGCCGCTGCACGTCCGCTGCCGGACGGATCACCGAGGACAGTGACAGGCTCCAGCTTCCGGGTTCCGGATGGGCAAAGTACTGGATGCGCCGCTGCTCGACGGCGAGCTCGTCACCTGCAGCCGAGCGCCAGGAGACACTGCCGGACTCCCCGGCCGTGTCCGCACCTGCGGATGAGTGCCATCCCTGTGGCAGCTGGGTTCCGTGATTTGCCAGGAGCCTGGGACCGCTTGCGGCCGTGAAGGTGGATCCGCCCCAGAAATTGGTTCCGTTGACGTCGGAGAATGCGACTGACAGGCCCAGGTGGTGGGGATGATCGTCCGGCCCGGCTTCCGTGACCGCTGCACCGGCGAGTGATCGCAGGGGGTGGAGGTAGGGGCGGGGCGCAATGCTTGCCGGCTCCCGCAGGTCGGTGCAGTGCGTGGCCAGCGGGTGGCCCTGGCCGGAAAGGCCGCAGGCCGCCGCGGCGGGCGGGGTATGGATGGCCAAGCAAACCTCCTGTGGGTGGCGTTTCCGGGGTGTGGGGATCAGCATAGCCACAGCAGAAATCTTCGGCAAGTAGTACAGAAAGTTTCTTTAATGTCGATCGATCGCAGTTTCAAATTTGTGTTGACAGTCACAGCATTTTCTTGCTAGAAATCGTTTACTCAAATGTTTTACCGCAGTTATGGCCCTTCGAGATTCAAAAGAGGGGTCCAGTGCCCGATTCTCCACCAGAAAGTTTCCTCGTTACAGCGACTCTCCTTTGGGGAGTTTCACCTCGTAGCCGGAACTAGCCCGATAAACCCGCCAGAGAGGCGTCATTCAATGAAGAAGACAACGACTACCCACATTCCGCGCAGGATCATCCTGGGTGCGGCACTGACGGCGGCCGGATTGGCCCTGAGCGGCTGTGGAGGGGCAACCTCCCCGTCAGCCGGCGGAGGCAACGTGGAGTTGAACTTCGTGTACTGGGGTGATTCCAACCGCGCCAAGATGACAGATGCCGCCATCAAGATCTTCGAAGAGAAAAATCCCGGCATTACGGTCAAGAGCGAATACCAGGACAGCGGCCCTTACGCAGACAAGCTGGCTACCCGCTTCGCCGGCGGCAATCCCCCCGACGTGCTGAACATGGCCAACCGCAGCTTGCTGGAGTATGCCCAGCGCGGCACGCTCGCAGACCTCAGGTCCATGCAGGAACTCGACCTGGCAGACATCCCGGACACCATCCAAAGTCGGGGTGAAGTGGATGGCAAGCTCTACGGCCTGGCCACAGGCGTGACCACCATCGGCATGGTGGTCAACAAAACCATTACGGACCAGGCCGGCGTCACCATCCCGGACGACAAGACCTGGAGCTGGGAGGACTACGCCAAGTTCGCCACCGAAGTCACGCAGAAAACGGAGGGCAAGGTATACGGGGCCGGTTATGACGTTGCCACCGAAACCGGTCCCATCCTGTTCGCACGGCAGCGCGGCGAGGACTTCTACACCAAGGACAATAAGCTCGGGGTCAGCGAGGAGACCATTAGGGAGTGGTTCCAGTACAGCGTTGACCTTCGCAATGCCGGAGGCTATCCGCCGGCAGGCTTCTTCGAAGCGATCGGCGGCTCAGCCGCCCAGTCGTACCTCGCCAAGGGAACCGTCGCCTCGCAGATCATTCCGATCAACAACTACAAGGCCTACAACGAAGCTGCCGGCGGCAACGTGGTCCTGCTCCGGATGCCCGGTGAAACCACAGAGGAACGCCGCGGCTACTCAGCGGATCCCAGCATGCTCTGGTCCATTGCTGCCAAGTCGAAGCATCCCAAGGAAGCTGCAAAACTGCTGAACTTCCTGATCAACGATGCAGACGGAGCTGCGGAAACGCTCACCCAGCGCGGGGTGCCCATTAATCCGGAAGTTGCGGACGCCATCAAGCCAAAACTCAGCAAGGACGACATCGCCTTCGTGGACATGGTGGCCGCCATCCAGGAAGACGACCTGGCCCCTGCATATGTGTACCCCAAGGGCGCAAGCGTTGTGGCCGACACCCTCAAGCAACTGGCCACCGAAGTCGAGTTCGGCCGGGTAACCCCTGCTGATGCCGCGAAGACCTTCCTGGAGAAGAGCAATGCCGCCATCAACAAGTAGTCGGCGCGCGTCCAGTTATCCCCACATCCAGATAGGAGCCTGACGCATGTCAGTGCTGACCAAGCAAGCCCCCGGCTCAGCCGCTGCGCTCGCGGAGCAGTCCGGCGGACAGCGCCGGCGGGGTAACTCCCGCCGTACCAACCAGCGTTCGGGCTATTTGTTCCTGCTGCCCTGGTTCATCGGGATGCTGTTCACGATCATTCCGTTCTTCGCCTCCCTCTACCTGGCTTTTACGGACTATAACCTCTTCACCGAGCCAAATTTCGTGGGATTGGCAAACTTCCAGGTGATGTTCGAGGACCCACGGCTCCTGCAGTCCCTGAAGGTGACGTTCATTTACACCTTTGTCTCCGTGCCCATCTCCCTGGCCGTGGCCCTGCTGATAGCCCTGGTGCTGAACCGCGGCCTCCAGGGCTTGGCGATCTACCGCTCCGTCTACTACCTGCCGTCCCTGCTCGGTGGCAGCGTCGCGATCGTCATGCTGTGGCGCTACATCTTCGGCAACGACGGCATTGTCAACGGCTTCCTGGGACTGTTCGGTATCCAGGGGCCGGCGTGGGTCACTGACCCGGAGTTCGCTTTGAGCACCCTGATCGTCCTGAACGTCTGGACGTTCGGGTCCCCCATGGTGATCTTCCTGGCCGGCCTGCGGCAGGTACCCGCCATGTACTACGAGGCGGCGTCCATCGATGGCGCCTCCAGGTGGCGCCAGTTCCGCAACATCACCCTGCCGCTGATCAGCCCCATCATCTTCTTCAACCTCATCATGCAGCTGATCGGCTCCTTCCAGACCTTCACCCAGGGCTATGTGATGAGCGGCGGCACCGGCGGTCCGGCAGATTCCACGCTGTTCTACAACCTCTACCTGTACCAGAAGGGCTTCACCGAATTCGAGATGGGGTACGCCTCCGCCATGGCCTGGCTGCTGCTGATGATTATTGCGATTTTCACGGCCATCAACTTCATCGCATCCAAGTTCTGGGTCTTCTACGACAATTAAGGCAACCGCAATGGCACTCCTCGAATTACCCACAAAGAACAGGCAAAAGAAGGAAGCACCCCCGGAAGACGCCCTGACCGGCACTCCCGGCACCCGGTTCTCCCGCCACTTGATTCTGTGCCTGGTAGGCCTGGTCATGCTGTACCCGTTGCTGTGGCTGATCTCCAGTTCCTTCAAGCCCAGCAACGATATCTTCCGCCAGCTCGGGCTATGGCCGGAGAACTGGGACTTCAGCAACTACGAACAGGGCTGGACGGCGCTGAACCAGCCATTCCACGTCTACCTGATCAATTCCCTGATCGTGGTGGTGTTCTCCATTGTGGGCAACATCTTCTCCTGCGCCCTGGCCGCCTACGCCTTCGCCCGGATGGAGTTCACCGGCCGGAAGCTCTTCTTCGCCCTGATGCTGGGGACCCTGATGCTGCCCGGCCACGTGCTCCTGGTGCCGCAGTACATCATCTTCTCCCAGCTGGGCTGGCTTGACACGTACCTGCCGCTGATCGTTCCGAACTTCATGGCCACCAACGCGTTTTTCATCTTCCTGATGGTGCAGTTCATGAAGGCACTTCCCAAGGAGCTCGACGACGCCGCCCAGATCGATGGCTGCGGCCCGTTCCGGACCTTCCTTCGGGTGATCATGCCCCTGTGCATCCCCGCCATGGCCACCACCGCGATCTTCACCTTCATTTCCACCTGGAACGAGTTCTTCGGCCCTCTGCTCTACATCCAGAACCAGGACCTCTACACAGTTCCCCTGGCTTTGCGTGCCTTTATGGACTCGGAAGGCCAGAGCATGTGGGGCCCGATGTTCGCCATGTCCGTGGTGTCCATCGCCCCCATCATCGGATTCTTCATCGCCGGGCAGAAGTACCTCATCAACGGCATCGCCACCACCGGGCTGAAGTAGCGCCCGGCCCCCGGGCCGCCGCTGCTGCCGCTCCTGCCCGGAGCGGCCCGCATCGCGGTACCCGCCTGCTTCTCCGTACGCATCACTGACTGAACATCCCTTACCGAAGGAGTCCTGGCTGGAGGCTGCCCGGACACAAAACAAAGGAGTTTTGCATGAGTTTGCGACGTCTATTAGGGGCAGCCACCGCCGTCGTTATGCTGGGGAGCCTCGCGGCAATCCCAGCCGCCCACGCGGCACCTCCAGGAGCCACGCAACAGTCCGGAGCCCTGCCCGCCACCCTGTCTGCAGATACCGAAGGCACGCCGGAAGCGATGTGGAAGCAGACGCCGGACGGCTTCGCTTCCCTCCCCGGATACGGACTGGCCGGAACCACCGGAGGCCAGGCAGGCAGGATCGTTACAGCGTCCACGATCCAGGAACTCAAGGACTACGCGGCGGCTGCTGAACCGCTGGTCATCTTTATCCGCGGCACCGTCAGGGCCACGGACTACATCAAGATCCCCGTGGCCGCCAACAAGAGTTTCATCGGCGTGGGGGCGGGCGCCGAGGTGGTGAACGCCGGCTTCAAGCTCATCAATGTCTCCAACGTCATTTTCCGGAACTTCACTGTCCGGGATTCCTACATCCCGGGCGACTGGGACGGCAAGCGCGCGGACAACGACCGCGATGGCCTCCAGCTGGACACCACCCACCACGTCTGGGTGGACCACATGAAGTTCGAGCGCATGGGTGACGGCCTGATCGACACCCGCAAGGACTCCGACCTCATCACGTACTCGTGGAACGTCTTCGCGGACAACAACAAAGCCCTGGGCGTCGGCTGGAGCTCCAATGCCGTGACCCGCATGACCATCCACCACAACTGGATCCGCAACACCACCCAGCGCAACTTCAGCCTGGACAACACCGCTGCCGCCCACGTCTACAACAACTTCCTCCAGGACATAGGCCAGTACGGAATGATGGGCCGCAACGCCGCAAAGGTGGTCCTTGAGGGCAACAGCTTCAGCGCCGTCCAGGATCCGGTGGTAGCAAAGGACCCCGGCACCGAAGTGTTGAACCGGGACAACGTCTTCAACGGCACCCGCGGCCGCAAGGACAATGTGGGCGCCGCCTTTGATCCGACGCAGTACTACGCCTACCAAAAGGACGACGCCGCCCGCGTACCGGAGATCGTTGCCGCCGGCGCAGGGCCGCGAGGGAACAGCGCGCCGAACAACACCACCGAGATCACCGTCGCGCTGGACGGCACCGGCGATTTCGGCAGCCTCCAGGCCGCCATCGGTTCCATCCCCAGTGGCAGCACCGCGCCGCGCACCATCACCGTCAAACCCGGCACCTACCGCGAAACAGTGAATGTTTGGGCTGACCGTCCCAACCTCACCATCCAGGGTGCAACAGCCAACCCCGCCGACGTCGTCATCACCTACGACACTCCGGCCAACGGCGTGAAATTCTTTGGCGGCACCTGGGGTACAGCCGGAAGTCCCACGGTGACCATCTCGGCTGCCGGAAGCACGGTGCGGAACCTGACGATCGAGAACAACTACGACGAGGCCGCCAACGGTCCCAGCCAGGCGCTTGCCGTCCGGTCCGTGGGTGACAGGGTGACTTTCGACAACACACGGTTCCTGGGCAACCAGGACACCTACCTCGCGGACACCGCCGGCCGCGACGCCACGGCCCGCACGTACCTCAAGAACTGCTACATCGAGGGTGACGTGGACTTCATCTACGGCCGCGGCACCGCTGTCCTCGACGGCTGCACCATCCATTCCCTGGACCGCGCCAGCGCCACCAACAACGGCTACATCGTGGCCCCGAGCACGAAGAACTCCAACCCGTACGGCATCCTGATCGTGGACAGCAACCTCACCTCCGACGCCGCTGCCGGAACCGTCAGCCTGGGGCGCCCCTGGTTCGCGAGCAGCGATCCGAACGCGCACCCCATGGCCGTGATCCGGGACTCCGTCGTGGGCAGCCACATCGCCGTCCGCGGCTGGGCTGACATGAGCGGCCACTCCTGGACCGAGGGACGGTTCGCCGAATTCAACAACAGCGGACCTGGCGCCTACGTCAACGAGTTCCACCCCCAGCTCACGCCGGAGGACGCACTCAAGTTCACCAAGGAGACCTTCCTCGGTGACTGGACCCCGGCGGGACGTGGCTGAGATGGCAAACGCACAAGAGATGAACATCCGACGGCGGACCCTCCTTGCCGCCGGCCTGACAGCCGGCGGACTGGTGACCTCCGGCCTGCTCAGCCCGGCAGCGACGGCGGCGGGCGGGAGCAGGCTGCATCCCGCCGTCGGCTCCAACGGTTTCGCGGAAGCCGGGCTCCCGATCGACCGTGCGCTCGGCAATCCGACGGAGGGCGGCGGACCGGCTGCGTGGACCGACGCACCCCAAGGATTCGCCGGCGTTGCCGCGCACGGCCGCGCGGGAACCACCGGTGGGGCCGGCGGCCGGTTGGTCCACGCCAGCACGCCCGACCAGCTCCGGGCCTTTGCGAAAAGTCCCGAACCGCTGGTGGTGATCCTCCGGGGTGAACTGGTGTTCCCGCAGTACGAGAAGCTGACAGTCACTGCCAACAAGTCCTTCCTTGGATCAGGTGAAGGAGCCGCGGTGGTGAATGCAGGCTTTAAGCTCATCAACGTCTCCAACGTGGTGTTCCGCAATTTCACCGTCCGGGACTCCTACATCCCCGGCGACTTCGTGGGGAAACGCCCGGACAACGACAGGGACGGGATCCAGATGGACACCTGTACCCACGTATGGGTGGATCACATGTATTTCACCCGCCTCGGCGACGGCCTGGTGGACGTCCGCAAGGACTGCGACAACGTCACCCTGTCCTGGAACGTCTTCGCGGACCACAACAAGGCCCTGGGCGAAGGGTGGACCCAGAATGTGGTCACCCGGATCACCGTCCACCACAACTGGATCCGGAACACCCACCAGCGGAACGCCAGCCTGGACAACACCGCGGCCTCCCACGTCTACAACAATTACCTGGAAAACATCTCCAGTTACGGGATGCTGGGCCGGAACGAAGCCCTGCTGGTGGTGGAGGGCAACTACTTCCGAAATGTCCGGAATCCGCTGCACCACCAGGGTCCGGGCGGTGAGCTGGTGGCCCGGAACAACATCTTTGACCAGTGCAGTGGCAACACCGGCCAGGAACGGGGTCAGGCGTTCGACCCCGCCGCGGCATATGCCTATGAGCTCACGCCCCCGACGGCGGTTCCTGCGCTCGTGCGCGCATTCGGCGGACCTTTGGGCGGCACGGACCCTGCAGCACAGAAGGTCATCACGGTGGCGCTGGACGGCACAGGGAACTTCGCCAGCATCAGGGCAGCCGTGGGGGCCATCCCCTCCAACAACCCCGGCCCCGTCACGGTGCTGATCCAGCCCGGCACGTACCACGAGCCCTCCGTAATCTGGGGCGACCGGCGCAACGTTACCCTTGCGGGGGCGACGGGAAATGCCGCGGACGTGGTCCTGACCAACAGCGAAGGCGTCACCCTGCTTGTGGCGGCGGACGGCTCAACGGTGCGCGACCTGACAGTCACCTCCGACACCCCGCAGGACGGCAACGTCCTGCAGACCACGGGAAGGAATGTCAGCTACGCCAACGTGACGGTTCTCAACGGAACGTCCGGGTAGCTGTTCCCCCAGCCCCCCACCAGGAGTTTTTGTCCACTTATGGCGACTTTGAGGGCCCCTAAGTCCCTGTAGCTGGACAAAAACTCCGGGGGCGAGGGGTCTGGCCAAGGCTCACAAACTGCTACTAGGCTTCGAGAACCGCCCGCAACCGGGAATCGAAGGCGATCACGAGGAGCGAAGTTGTCCAACCACACGTACAGCATTTCTGAAATTGTCGGCACGTCAACCCAAGGCGTGGACGACGCCGTCCGGAATGGCATCGCCAAGGCGTCCCAGACCCTCCGCAACCTTGACTGGTTCGAGGTGAAGGAAATCCGCGGTCACCTGGAAGAGGGCAAAATCGCCGACTGGCAGGTCACCATCAAGCTGGGTTTCCGCCTGGAAGAACACTGATCCTCAAAAACACTGACCGTCCATGATCCAGGCAGTGATGGCCGCGCCACCGGGCGCGGCTATCACTGTTTAATTTCAGTTCGACGAGACAACGCCTGTGGTGCGCCGGCGCCATATGGTGGGCACGCCGTCGAACGCGGGAAACACCTGGCCCTCGAAAAACGAAAGGACCGTGTGGGGGTCAGCCTCGGGGCTCCAGAGTCCGGAAGCAGGGCAGTGTGAGCCGGTGCTGGCGGCCCGGCTGTTGCTGAGGGCGGTGACCTGGCGTTCCTTGAGCAGTGCGATGCGTTTCATCGTTGAGACCATCCTTGGTGGAGAAAAAAGCTTGGTTCTCCAGCCTAGGAAGGGTGCAACCCCGGCCCAATGGGCTCCTGGCCAGAATCCTTGCGGTGGGCTGGCCAAAAGTACAGCAGAGTTGGCAGGGCGCTGCCGGTCACTCCCGGTTTTCGGCGACCGCGGGCGGCGCTTCAGCAGGCGGCTGCTGCGGCCCCGGCTCTGCCACGGCACTGGCACTGGCACCGGCACTGGCACTGGCACTGGCACTGGCACTGGCACTGGCACTGGCACTGGCCTCCACGCTAAGGCTCAGCAGGGCCAGCGCGTCAGCCGACGGCGAGCCAGGCCGGGCGGAAAACACCCGGAGCATCTGGTCGGGATCGTCCGGGAGGACAAGGTTTTCAAAGTTCAGTTCCAGGTCTCCGACGGCGGGATGATGCAGCCGGATGCTGCCCGCAGACCGGGTGGCCACGCGGTGCCCTGCCCACCATTGACGAAAATGCTCGCTGTGCACGGCGAGCTCACCGACCAGCTGGTTGGCCTGGGCATCATTGGGGTGCCGCCCGACATCCACGCGGAGGGCACCGGCCGCTTCTGCCGCCACAGTCTTCCAGTCGCGGAAGAGCTCCCGGGCACCGGGATCGAGGATCAGCCAGCGGGTGAGGTTCCGTTCGTGGGCCGGAAGGGACGTGAAGTCCGTGAAAAGGAGGAAGGCCATCCGGTTGCCGGCGAGGACGTCGGTCCGTCTGCCCAACACCATTGCCGGGACGTCCCCCACAGCCTCCAGGAGCTGGCGGAGGGCCGGACGCACCGCCTGCGCCGGACCGGGGGAACGCGTGCTGGCCGCGCAGTTTTCCAGGAGGTCCATCATGTGCGCATGTTCGCCCGCGTCGAGGCGGAGGGCCCGGGACACGGAATCAAGCACGGTCCGCGAGGGGTGGATGTTCCTCCCCTGCTCCAGGCGGATGTAGTAGTCCGTGCTGACGCCTGCGAGCCGTGCCACTTCCTCGCGCCGGAGGCCAGGCACGCGGCGCGCGCCGGAAGAACTTTCCGCACCGGCATCTTCCGGACTCAGCCGGGACCGCATGGCCTTCAGGAATTTTCCAAACTCGGCGCTCTGACCCATGCACCCTATTCTGCACGGCAAATGGCGGCTCCTTCTACAACGAAGGTAGGACTGCCAGTCCTAGGAAAAACAGGGACAGGGCCAGGGGCTGACTATCGGGGCGAAAATGCATAGGCTCAGTAGTGAGCCAGCGGAAACCGCTTTCTCATAGAGTCATTTGTCGAGCAGCCGGCACACATCCAGCACCACGCACCACGCACCAGCTAAGGAGCACCCATGTCAGAGCTGACCCTAAACAACGGCGTCACCATCCCCCAGTTCGGCCTCGGCGTTTTCCAGGTTCCCCCGGAGGACACACAGCGGATCGTCGAGGATGCCCTGGAAGCGGGCTACCGCCACATCGACACGGCAGCCGGCTACCGCAACGAGGCCGGCGTTGGTGCGGCCATTGCGGCCACGGGCATTCCCCGCGAGGAAATCTTCGTCACCACCAAACTCCGCAACGGTGAGCAGGGCCGCGCCCAGGAAGCGTTCCAGAACAGCCGCAAGGCACTGGGCCTGGATTACGTGGACCTGTACCTCATTCACTGGCCCGTACCGTCGCAGGGGCTCTACGTCCAGGCATGGAAGGAGATGGAGCGGCTGTACGAGAACAAGCAGATCCGCGCCATCGGCGTCTCAAACTTCCTCGCCGACCATCTGGACACCCTGCTGGAGTCTTCCGAAATCGTCCCCGCCGTCAACCAGATAGAGCTGCACCCCAGCTACCAGCAGGCCGAACTGGCCGCCAAGTGCCGCTCGCTGGGCATTGCCGTGGAGGCCTACAGCCCGCTGGGGCAGGGCGGCGACCTCAACGGGAACGCCGTGACCGCCGTCGCCCGGGCGCACAACGCCACCACCGCCCAGGTGGTGCTGGCGTGGCACCTCGCCGAGGGCACCATCGTGATTCCCAAGTCCGTGGACCCCTCACGGATTCGCGAGAACTTTGCGGCCACGTCCCTCACGCTCACCGAGGACGAGCTTGCGTCCATCACGGCCCTGGAGTCCGGTGCGCGCATCGGTTCCGATCCCGCCGTCGCATCCTTTTCCCAGCTCTAGAAAGCCACCCCCAAGCCAAAGGACCCAACATGCAGTACACCCACCTCGGCCGCTCCGGCCTCAAGGTCTCCCGCCTCTGCCTGGGCACGATGAACTTCGGCCCCCAGACCGAAGAATCCGACGCGCACTCCATCATGGACTCCGCATTGGACTCCGGCATCAACTTCTTTGACACCGCCAACGTGTACGGCGGCACCGGGCACCGCGGCTGGACTGAGGAGATCATCGGCCGCTGGTTCGCGCAGGGCGGCGAGCGCCGCGAACGGACCGTCCTGGCCACCAAGCTCTACGGCACCATGACGGACCGCCCCAACGAGTCCAGGCTCTCGGCCTTGAATATCCGCCGGGCCCTGGACGCCAGCCTGAAGCGCCTGCAGACGGACTATATCGACATCTACCAGTTCCACCACATTGACAGGGACACCCCGTGGGACGAGATCTGGCAGGCCATCGAGGTTGCCGTCCAGCAGGGCAAAATCCTGTACTCCGGCAGCAGCAACTTCGCCGGCTGGCACATTGCCCAGGCACAGGAGGCCGCCCGGCGCAGGAACTACACAGGCCTGGTCAGCGAGCAGTCCATCTACAACCTCTTCCGCCGCGAGGTGGAGCTTGAAGTCATACCGTCCGCCCAGCAATACGGCGTGGGCCTCATCCCGTGGTCACCGCTGCAGGGCGGGCTTCTCGGTGGAGTGTTGAAGAAGCAGGAACAAGGCGTCCGCCGCACCGAGGGCCGGGCCCTGGAAACGCTGAAGAAGCACCAGGACCAGATCCAGCAGTACGAGGATTTCGCGGATGAACTGGGCCACGCGCCCGGTGATATCGCCCTGGCGTGGCTGCTTCACCAGCCCGCCGTCACGGCACCGATCGTGGGCCCTCGCACGCAGGACCAGCTCGACGCCGCCATCCGGGCTTTGGATGTCACGCTCGGCGCCGACGCCCTCAAGCGCCTCGACGACATCTTCCCCGGGCACCGGCCCGCGCCGGAAGATTACGCGTGGTGAACCCGCTCGGCCTGGAAGCCGACACGGTGGCGCCAAGAAGCATCCTCTTCATCGGCGGCACCGGCGTCATCAGCGCGGCGGCGGCAGAGCGCGCCGTCGCGCTGGGGCACCGGCTGACCGTCCTGAACCGCGGCCAGCAGACCGGCCGTCCCGTGCCGGACGGCGCGGAGGTCCTGCACGCGGACGTGCGTGACGCATCCGCGGTGCGGGACGTGCTGTCCGGGCGGGAGTTCGACGCCGTTGCGGACTTTATTGCCTTCACTCCTGAGCAGGCGCGGGCAAGCATCGACCTGTTCCGCGGGCGGACCGGACAATACGTGTTCATCAGCTCAGCCTCCGCCTACCAGAAGCCGCCCACCCGGCTGCCCATCCTGGAATCCACTCCCCTGAAAAATCCGTTCTGGGAGTATTCACGGAACAAGATCGCTTGCGAGGAAGTGTTGTTCGAAGCCTACCGCTCGGAGGACTTCCCGCTCACTGTCGTGCGCCCGTCCCACACCTACGACCGCACCAAGATCGCCATGGTGGGAGGCTGGACCGACGTGCACCGGATGCGTGCCGGACTGCCGGTACTCGTGCACGGTGACGGAACCTCGCTATGGACGCTCACGCACAGCCGGGACTTCGCCAAGGCTTTTGTGGGGCTGCTGGGCCGGCCGCAGGCTGTGGGCGAGAGCTACACCATTACCTCTGACGAGTATCTGCCGTGGAACCAGATCTATCGGCTGTTCGCCCGGGCAGCCGGCGTCGCCGAGCCGGAACTGGTCCACGTGGCCTCGGAAACCATCGCCGCTCACAGTGCCGAACTGGGAGCCAACCTGCTGGGCGACCGGTCCCATTCCGTGGTCTTCGACAACACCAAGATCAAGTCCCTTGTACCTGGCTACACGGCAACCATTCCATTTGCGGACGGAGCCAGGGAGATCGTGGACTGGTATGACATCCATCCTGAACTTCAGGCCGTGGACCAGCAGTTCATGGACCTGAGCGACCGGCTGATTGGCTGGGCCCGCCGCCCAGGGTGAGCGACGCGTCCTTAGGACCAGCTGCGGACCAACTTCTACAACGTTCTAAATACTCCGGATCTTCGTCGGGCGCAAGGCTTGTATTGTGTCCCAAACCACCACTAAGTTACTGGGGAAGCGTTTTCCCATTCCGAAATTGAAAGGATTCATCGATGAATCCGAGCAGGAAATCAGTGCGCCGTTTTTCGGTTGCCACGGCGGCCGGCCTGGCCCTGACCGTTGGCTGCATCGCCACCCCGGCAGCCGCCGTCGAACCTTCTCCAAAGCCAGCCACCGCGGGCGTCCAGCTGGACTATCTGGACCGCGGGCTGGTGGCCGCCGGAACGCCTGGAGGCGTGTTCCTGAGCTGGCGCCTCCTGGGGCACGAGGCAACCGGGTCCACGGCGACTGGCCTCACTGGCACCGACTTCGCGGTGTACCGCGACGGACAGAAGCTGGCAACGGTCACGGACAGCACCAACTACCTCGACGCGAGCGGAAAGGCGACGTCGGAATATGACGTGCGCGCCGTCGTCGGCGGCGTGGAACTGGACCGGAGCGCCACCGCCACCTCGTGGAGCGGCAACTTCAAGGACATCCCGCTCAAGAAGCCGGCCGACGGCGTGACGCCCAAAGGTGAGGCCTACACCTACTCGGCAAATGACGCCAGTGTGGGAGACGTGGACGGCGACGGGCAGTACGAATTCGTGGTCAAGTGGGACCCGTCCAACGCCAAGGACGTCTCCCAGGTGGGCTACACCGGCAACACCTATGTGGACACGTACAAGGCTGATGGCACCCTGCTGCACCGCATCGACCTCGGCGTCAACATCCGCGCGGGCGCGCACTACACCCAGATGCTGGTCAACGATTTCGACGGCGACGGCCGCGCGGAGATGATGTTCAAGACGGCGCCCGGCACCAAGACGGTCACGTACAACCCCGACGGTTCGACGGCCCGTGAGTCGTTCATCTCGCTGCCAACGGAGGATGTCGCCGCCGGGTACGCCAACACCGACGACTACCGGATGAGCGCCGCCGACTACTACGAACATATGGTGGCTACCTTCCGGGGCTGGCACGACCATCCCGAGGTCAAGGCGGGCAACTGGCCGGCAACGCTGGAAGAGGCGTTCGGCATCGCCCCGCAGTACCAGTACCCCCTGTCCCGGACGGACGCCGAGGCTGTCACCAACTACTTCATGGACGTCTACGCCCCATCCCGCAGTGCCCGGAACAACCTGCGCGCCTTCGAAGGGTTCATCCTCTCCGGCCCCGAATACCTGACGGTCTTCGAGGGTGCCACCGGCAAGGAGTTGAAGACCGTCTCCTATGAGCCAGGCCGGCACGACGACGGCCTGATGTGGGGCGACTACGCCATGTCCCGGATCGAGCCAGGCAACCGGGTGGACAGATTCCTGGCCGGCGTCGCCTACCTTGACGGCAAGAAGCCCGCCGCCGTGTTTGCCCGCGGCTACTACACCCGGTCAACCCTGGCGAGCTACACCTGGGACGGCACAGACCTGAGCCCGGTCTGGAACGTGGACTCCGGCTGGACCCCGATGACCAACCCGTTCAACGACGGCCCGCATGGCCGCGATGGCACGGATCCCGTGTTCGGCAAGCTCACCACGCAGGGCTTCCACTCCCTCAGCGCGTCGGACGTCGACGGCGACGGCAAGCAGGAAGTGGTCTACGGTTCCGCAACCATCGACGACGACGGCTCCCTCCTCTACAGCTCCTTCGACACCATGCCCCCGCAGAGCGCCACCCCCGGCGAGGAGGCACGCCTGGGGCACGGCGACGCCATGCACGTGACGGACATCGACCCAGACCGGCCCGGCAAGGAAATCTTCACCGTGCACGAAGGGGGAATCTGGGCGCCCTACGGTTACGCCATGCGGGACGCCGCCACCGGCGAGGTGCTGTTCGGCGAGTACTCCGGCCGGGACACCGGCCGCGGCATGATCGGCGACGTCGACCCTGATGTGCGGGGCATTGAAAACTGGGCCATCGGCATGCAGTCGGCCGACGGCGACAAACTATCCACTACGTCCCCCGGCACCAATATGAGCATCAAGTGGGCAGCCGACATGACCACCCAGATTGTGAACGGCTCGGGTAACCAGACCCCCACCATCGATGACTGGAAGCGCGGCCGGCTGCTGACCGCCGAGGGAACCCGCACGAATAACGGCACCAAGGGCACCCCCAGCCTGGTGGCCGACGTGGTGGGTGACTGGCGGGAGGAGATGCTGGTCCGCACGGCCGACAGCTCGGCGTTACGGATGTACGTCAGCACCGAAGTTACGCAGCACAAGCTCTACACGCTGATGCACGATCCGCAGTACCGCGCCGAGGTGGCGCGCCAGAACACCTCCTACAACCAGCCGTCCTACACGGACTTCTACTTCGCCTCGGATATGGACTTCAGCCACGTTCCACTGCGCGCCGCCTGGCTCCCGGGCAGCGTCAAGGCTCTCCAGCAGACCCTGGAGGACCTGGTTGACTCCGGCGACGTAGCTGGACCGGTGACCGGCCAGCTTACGGCCAGTGCGCAGCAGGCCGCCAAGGCTGTCAACGACGGCGATGCCTCCAAGGCGGGTCAGGCCATCCAGCGCTTCGCAGGCTTCCTGGTTCAACAAAAGAAGAAAGACGAGGTGTCCGACCTGGCGCGAACCATGCTGGATTACCAGGCCAGGAATATTCTTCGGGCATTCGAGGGCTAGGAAAGGCGAAAGCACGAGAGACTGTTGCAATGACACTTTCACCGCTCATCAAGCTCAATGACGGTCACAGCATCCCCCAGATGGGACTGGGCACCTGGCCGCTGGACGACGACCAGGTGGCTGCCGCCGTCGTCACTGCCGTGGAAGCCGGGTACCGGCACATTGATACCGCCGTGAAGTACGGAAACGAGGAAGGCGTGGGCAACGGCATCCGGGCCAGCGAGGTGGATCGCAGCGAAATCTTCGTCACCACCAAGCTTGACGGCCAGTTCCAAGGTCAGGACCGGGCCGTTGAAGGGCTGGAGGGCTCGCTGAGGAGGATGAAGCTGGACTACGTTGATCTGCTGCTGATCCACTGGCCACTCCCTGCGCGTGATGAATTCATTTCGACGTGGAAGACGTTCGAGCGGCTGCAGGCGGAGGGGAAAGCCCGGTCCATCGGCGTCTCCAACTTCAAACCGGCGCACCTGGAGCGGCTACTGGCCGAGACGGACGTGGTGCCGGCGGTGAACCAGATACAGCTCAGCCCGGCCATCACCCGTGTGGCTGAACGGGAGTTCAACGCCAGGCACGGCATTGTCACGGAATCGTACAGCCCGCTGGGTGGTTCCGGGGCCAGCCTGCTGGACGCTCCGGTTCTCGCCCAGCTGGGTGAAAAGTACGACAAAACGCCCGGGCAGCTCGTGTTGCGGTGGCATATTCAGAACGGACTTGTGGTCATTCCCAAATCCGGCGATCCGGAACGGATGAGGGAGAATCTGGACGTGTTCGATTTCGCCCTGGATCCGCAGGATCTGGCCGAAATTGCCATCCTGGACGAGGGTCCGGGCGCGGGCATCGATTCGGACGTGTCGGGACACTGATTCGGCCCTGAAATGGGCCTTTTCCGAGCGGCGGGGTTGGCAATTCGATAGTAAGCATGATTACTATTGAGGCAGAAGGATGAAGTGTCTCCGGGATCCGGAGGCCTCCTTTACTTAGGAAGAGGAACGAAAAATGGGATTTCTTGCATTTCTGATTCTCGGACTTATTGCTGGTGCGATCGCTAAGGCGATCCTCCCGGGCAAGCAGGGTGGCGGCTGGCTCATCACCCTCGTCTTGGGCGTCGTTGGGGCCCTCCTCGGCGGCTGGATCGGTGGAATGATCTTCGGCACCGGACTGCAGGAGTTCTTCTCCCTGCAGACGTGGCTGCTGGCCATCGGTGGCGCACTCATCGTGCTGCTGGTGTATGGCATGATCACCAAGCGCGGCGTGCGTAGCTAACTGGCACGCAGCCAGGAAACCGGCCTGGGGACACTATCCCCGGGTCGGTTTTCCTTTCCCCCGGCCTCCGGCCGGAACTGAAACCTTCTCACGGAGCAGGAGTTCATCGTGAAAAACAAACTTCTTTTGGGTGTTGGAATCGCCGCAGGATATGTCCTGGGATCGCGGTCCGGCCGGGCGGCCTATGACAAGCTGAAGGCCAGGGCAGCTGGATTTTGGGACAGCAAACCTGTCCAGGACAAGGTCACGGCCGCCACCGAAGCCATCAAGGAAAAAGCTCCGGAAGTGGCGGACCAACTGGGTGAGGCTGCCCGCCGGGCGGGCACCGTGATCGGTTCGGCCATGCACCACGACACGTCGGCCAGTAACGGCAAAGCAAAAACGTCCGACGGCGGCGCGAGCGACGCCGGCGACCACGTCCCGGCTCACAGCACACACCCGGAAACAGTCAACCTTGGCACGTCCGATGTTCATTCGGATCCGGCCATGAACGACGCCACCGGCCAAGACTGGTCAGACGAAGGCGGCGCAACCCCCGCGGGTGCGGCCACCAACGTGGATCCCAAGCGGGACTGACCCCGTTCGGAAGCGAAAAGTTACGCTGCGCCTGCCCTGTGCAGCAGGCGGGTGCCGGAATTGTGCTAAAACTGATTGACCTTGCTGGCCGTCGCGATCCTTGGGGGACGCGGCGGCCGGCGGCGTTTTAAGCTCTGGCGCCCATTTCGGTTCAGGTGACCAGCTCGGCAGCCCCGAACGACACGCTGAACTGAACGCACCACAGGTCAACTGCCGGGTACTTCGACAAATCGACTTCGGCGGGAATCTGGTAAACCTGATTGCCCTGGTTTCCCTTGATAAGGCCGAGGTCGTAGTAGTCAGCGGAGCCGGCCGTGAACCACCCGGCTGTCCCTTCCACCACGTGCGCTGCACTCAACCAGACGTGCACATCCGGACCGTTGGACGTATCCAGGTTTTCCAGCGTGAGCAGCCGGGTGCCGTCCGGCTGCTGGATGATCCGGACAGTTCCCGTCGTCGGGTGCTCATGGCTGATCAAAGTACCCACAGCCAACTGCACCGGGCCTGCGGGAGTGGGTGTCGGCGTCGGACTGCCGGCTGTTGGTGCCGTGCCAGGCGTCGACGCTTGGGGCGCGGGCGGCGTTGTCGGTTGGGCTTGGGCGGGGGCGGTGGCCACCGCTGGCAACTGCTCATCCACCCTCACGTCCACAAAGAGCAGCCACGGCTTGAACACCACAAGCCCGATGACGAGCCCTATTGCAGCAACGACCGCCGCGATGGTCCAGATTCGGCGTCGGGATGGATTTTGCTTTCCGGTTGTTGATGACTTTGGGATCCCGGGCTTGCCGGCCTCTGACTTTCCGCTCATGGACTCATCCTCCGCGTATCCGGAGTTCAGCGCAACGGAACACCAGCAGCCGCGCGGCCCTTCCACAAGGCGCATGCCAGGTCTCGCCAAGAGCTGACTCGGCGGCACAGCGACCTGCTCAGCCGCGCCGGCGTGCTCTTAAGTGCGCTTCCAGCTCTTAGGCGTTCGACGGCGGCGGTTGGGTGTGGCGGCCGGCCCGCCGTGGGGCGCGTCCAGGGGCAGCCGGTGCCGCCGTTGCGGTCTGCGCTGCCCTGCACCTGCCCTCCAGCGGGCCGGGTCGGCTTGTCCGGCCTCGGTTTTGTGCGGCCCGCCGGCTCTTTCCTGGGTGCGGAATCGGTGCGGGCCTTAATTGTCGTACCCCCTTGGAAGAGTGTTCCCATGGAAGCTCTTAGGGTTCAGGGTGCGGGGCATGGCGGTACTGCCGGCCGGCTTCCGGGCGCTGGTTTGCCTTTTGGGGGCGCTTCCAGCATCTGGGCGTTCGACGGCGGCGGTTCGGTGTGGCGGTCGGCCCGCCGTGGGGCGCGTCCCGGGGCAGCCGGTGCCGCCGTTGCCGTCTGCGCTGCCCTGCACCTGCCCGCGACCGGGCCGGGTCGGCTTGTCCGGCCTCGGTTTTGTGCGGCCCGCCGGCTCTTTCCTGGGTGCGGCATCGGCGTGGGCCTTAATTGTCGTACCCCCTTGAAAGAGTGTTCCCATGGAAGCTCTTAGGGCTCAGGGTGCGGGGCATGGCGATACTGCCGGCCTGCTACCGGGCGCTGGTTTGCCTTTTGGGGGCGCTTCCAGCATCTGGGCGTTCGACGGCGGCGGTTCGGTGTGGCGGTCGGCCCGCCGTGGGGCGCGTCCCGGGGCAGCCGGTGCCGCCGTTGCCGTCTGCGCTGCCCTGCACCTGCCCGCGACCGGGCCGGGTCGGCTTGTCCGGCCTCGGTTTTGTGCGGCCCGCCGGCTCTTTCCTGGCTGCGGCATCGCAGCGAGCCTTAATTGTCGTACCCCCTTGAAAGAGTGTTCCTATGGAAGCTCTTAGGCCTCAGGGTGCGGGACACGGCGGTTCAGCCGCCGCCCTGATGCCTGCCGGTGCCCGCGCTGCTACCGTTTCCCGGATCTGGGCACCATCCGGCGCCCCGGCGCCTGTTGGACGCGTCCCCAGCAGCCGGGCCTTCGCAGGCGGCGCCCGGGCGGACCGGTTGAGCCTGAGCTGCAGCCCTTCCACAGAGGCAGCCGCACTCCCCGAAACCGCCTCGCTTCCGGACACCGCCGGGTCCGGGGAAACCGTTGAAACTGCCGGGCGTGTGGACACCGCCGCTGTTCCCGGTTCAGGCCGGGCCGGTGCCGCCGCGCTCCTTCACGCCATCGCTGTCATTAACGCTGTCGCGGCCCAGGCCCCGGACGTGCTGGCACTGGCAGACTACGTCCAGGCCGCAGATTTCGCCGGTCACACCGAGGACCTCTCCCGGACCGTGGA
Source organism: Arthrobacter sp. B6 (assembly GCF_001663775.1). Taxonomy (GTDB): domain Bacteria; phylum Actinomycetota; class Actinomycetes; order Actinomycetales; family Micrococcaceae; genus Arthrobacter. The sequence continues at coordinate 2,040,873 of NZ_KV467168.1, forward strand.
GTACCTGCAGATCCTCGCCGCCGGCGCCGTGGACCGCACCCGCACCCAGGCCATCACCGACGCAGCCACCGCCCGCGCCAGATCCGCCCGGTCCGGCCGGTCCTGGATCACCGGCTGGGACAACGGCGTCCAGACCCTCAACGAAACCAACGAATCCTGGCCCGCCAGCACCGGCACCGGCCCCGGCACCGGCACCGCAGCGCAGATCCCCGCCACCGGAGCCGACCACCCCACCACCGCCGACAGACACCCGACCCCGATCCCGTCTGCCCCCGCCGCACCCGTTCCGGCTTCCCCGGCCGACGACGGCTGCAAAAACACCGCCGAATTCCTCCGGCTCCGGCTCCGGATCGGGATCAGCGAAGCCCGCCGCCGGCTCCACCTCGCCCACGACACCCTGCCCGGCACCACCCTCACCGGCAACACCACACCACCACCGCGCGAACACCTCGCCGCCGGACTCGCACCAACCCCCACCACCCCAAACACCCCGGGCACCGCAAGCATCGGCACGGAAGCAGGCACGGACACCAGCACGGATGGCGGCACGGACACGGCGCAGATGGCGGCGCGGACACCGGTACCCGCGGGCCGGGTCAGGAAGCGGCCGGGCAGATGGCCGCGGGTCCGGCCGTGTCATCCCGTGCCGGAACAATCATCAGCCTCACCCTGGACCGGCTCCAACACCAGACCACCCCCGACACCCTGGCCCGGATCGAGCAGGACCTTACCCGCACCGCCGCCACCGCAGACCCCGACTTCCTCAGCCGCGTCGCCCGCCGCTGGGCCGACACCATCGACGCCGACGGCACCGAACCCACCGAAGAAACCCTCCGCCACACCCAAGGCGCGTTCATCCGCAAACCACGCCACGGCCTCCACCACCTCGAAATCTTCGCCACCACCGACCAATACGAACACCTCCTCACCGCCATGAACACCGCCACCAACCCCCGCACCACCACACCCGCCACCAACACCAACGCCACCGGCACAGACCCGGACGTATGGCGCGACGGTGACATGGACCTGGACCGGCGCACCCGGTCCCAAAAACAACTCGACGGCATCATCGGCGCCGTCAAAGCCGCCCTCACCACCAACACCCTGCCCACCACCGGCGGCAACCGCCCCCAAATCATCGCCACCATCAACTACCAAGACCTCTTCCCCCACACCCACACCGCCACGGCCACAGCCAGCAACACTGATTCAAGCCCGGCCCCAAGCCCAAGCCCGGGTGCGGGCACGGTCGGCAGCACAGCCAACGACACATGCCCAGGCGCGGGTGCGGGCACGGCTTGCAGCACCGGCCCAGGCCCGCGCTATGGACCAGAAACCGGCACCAGCACCGGCGCCACGCCCACCGGCACAGGCACCACGGCCACCGGGACCGGGACTGGGACCGGGACGGGGAACTTCGTCTTCACCGGCCCCGTCGCCGCCACCACCCTGCGCAAAATCGCCTGCGACGCCGACATCATCCCCGCCCTCCTCGGCACCCACGGCGAAATCCTGGACCTCGGCCGCAAAACCCGGCTCTTCACCCCCGCCCAACGCACCGCCCTCACCGCCCGCGACCAAGGCTGCACCTTCCCCAACTGCACCATCCCCGCCCCCTGGTGCGAAGCCCACCACATCACCTACTGGTCCCACGACGGACCAACCACCACTGAAAACGGCGCACTCCTATGCACCCATCACCACCACCTCATCCACAAAGAACAATGGACCATCACCACCCAAAACGGCGTCCCCTGGTACACACCCCCACGCCACATCGACCCCACCCAAAAACCCCAACAAAACCACTACTTCAAACCCCCACCACCACCCCGCGAATAACCCACCAAAGAAAAAGCCGGCCCCCCCGACAGGAGTGAACGCCCAGAAACAACCGGCGCGCCGAGGCAGGGGTGACCGACGCGCGGAGGCAGGAAAGTGTGCCCCGGCCCTCGGGCGTGTGGAATCCAGCAAACGGTATACCTGAACCGGACAGGTCCGTGACCAGCGGAACACGTAGACGATACTGGACACGTGATCAGGACAGCCAAGGCCAGAGCGGCCACCTGGCGCCCCTAAACCGCCCGCACGGTGCGACCGCCGGCAGCGACGCCGATGACGACCGTGCCGTCCAGTTCCTCCGAGTGCACCGTCCGAGCCGGCATTCCAGAAGCAACCATGAGCGTGGAAGTCCCGGCCGCCTGACGTTTGCTCGATTCAATGAGGAGGTGACCGTTCGGAGCCAGCCACTCCGCAGCTTCCGCAATGACCCGCCGGTGGAGGTCCAGGCCGTCGGCGCCACCATCAAGCGAGACGCGGGGCTCATAGTTTCTGGCCTCAGGCGGCATGGTCCGGAGCGCACCTGTGGGAACATACGGGGCGTTGACAGCCAGGAGCCGCACTCGTCCCCGCAGCCCGGCAGGGAGTGCTGAGTACAGGTCGCCCTGATGGATCTGCCCGCCCACCCCTGCCACGTTCGCGCGCCCGCAGCTCACGGCAACGGGATCAATATCCGCTGAGTGAAGTTCCGCCCCGGGGACTCCGGATGCAATCCCGACGCCTACAGCCCCCGACCCGCAGCAAAGATCCACCACAACCCCGGGGGACGACGCGTCAGTCGTCGTGCAAGAAGCCGTCGCAAGGCTCCCCCGCAGCAGCGTCACTGCTTCAGAAACGAGCAACTCAGTGCGTCGACGGGGTACAAAAACACCGGGCTCAACGGCCATCCGGAGTCCGCAGAATTCCGCCCACCCCAGGATGTACTCCAGGGGTACACCCGTGACTCGGCGGGCTACCCACTCGGACAGTTCAGCAGGGCCGGACGCCTCGGACAGAAGCAAACGCGCCTCGTCTTCGGCGAAAACGCAACCGGCCGCGCGCAGCCGGGACACAACGTGGGCGAAAGTGGGGGAAGCAGAAAGTAGTTCAGGACCTGGCATGGAAACGCCTTTCGGTGAGCCGATGGGCACTCCCCCGCGTCACCTAAGCCTTGCGGTCCGGACGGCAGGCTGAGGGAGTCCCGAAACTGATAGAGCGGGAATCGTCACTCACCTCCTTCTGCCTTGACTCGAAAAATCCATGCTAGCTGACGTCTCAATCCACCTGCATGAGCCAAAATGTTGGCAGGATGGAACCCATGACTTCCCTGCAGCAGCAGACCCTGATCTGGACCGGCACGTACACAGCCGACGGCGGCGGCCGGGCGAAGGGCATCGGCGCGTTGTCCGCCCACCCCGACGGGTCGCTCGAGTGGCGAGGTACAGCAGTCGAGGCCGATTCGCCGTCGTTCGTTGCCGCCCACCCAACCCTGCCCGTGGTCTACGCCGTGGCCGAGCAACGCCAGATGGTCCGGGCCTTCCGCCGGACCGGAGAGTTTGGGCTGGAACCGTTCGGCCATCCACAGCCCGCCGGAGAAGCCACTTGCCACGTAGCCGTCGACCCGCTGGGCCGCTTTCTCACCGCGGCGTGCTGGGGCGACGGCCAGGTGCTGCTCTACGAACTGGATCACGACGGCGGCATAACACGGCGGTTTGCGGCGGCACCATCGGTTGATCCGCACGGCAGCATGGCGCCGGGGCAACCGCGGCAGAGCCGGGCCCACGCCAGCCTGATGCTGGCCGACGGACGAATCATGACCACCGACCTGGGCCACGACGCCCTGCGCATCTGGCGGTACGAACCCGGAGCCGGACTGATCGCGGACCACGAGGTAGCGCTCCCCTTCGGCAGCGGACCCCGCCATCTGGTGCAGCACCGCAGCGGAAGCGTTTTTGTGGTCTCTGAATACTCCATCGAGGTTTTCGTCGTCAGGGCGGACGCCGGGACTTTTGAACTTATCAACCGTGGCCCGGCCACCTCCGGTGGCAGCCTTCCGGATGACTCTGCGGCAGAGATTTGCCTCGACCAGGAAGGGAACCACGCCTACGTGGGCGTACGCGGCTCCAACCTGATCAGCGTCCTGCGGGTCGGCCCGGACGGCACCGAACTCTCGCCGGTCAAGGATGTGGCCAGCGGCGGGGACTGGCCGCGCCACCACCTGGTCATGGGGCAGTGGCTCCACGTGGCGCACGAGCGGTCAGACAACATTGCTACGTTCGCCCTGGACTCCGCCACCGGACTGCCCGGTACCCTCATCCACAACCTGCAGACCCCCTCGCCTACCGCCTTGGTGCCCGCAAGCCGGGCGTAGGAGCTTTTCCCTAAACACTGGAATTATTTAGTGCAAGCGTTTACAGTTGTGACTTGGTTCACAGCCAAGGCTCCTTGGTTGGCGGACTAACCACCTGTGACTGCGCACCGCGCGAACAGGACCCTGCACAGCAACGCCGCTACCAGGAAGGTCTCTCCTGACGTGAAATCCCGCACCCCCAAAGGCTCCACCCCAAGCCTCAGACCAGCCGCCCAGAGCCGCCCGACCTCCAGACGCAAACCACTCCGGCGCACCGCATCCTTCCGGGCGGCCGCCAGCATCCTTGCCGCGGCCGTTGCCGCTGCGGCTGCAGTACTTCCTGCGCACGCGGCGCCGGGCCCCAAAAACCCGGGATCGTCGTCGGCCTTCCACTCCCTCCGCGCCCCGGTGACGGACGAAAACTTCTACTTTGTGATGGCGGACCGTTTCAGCAACGGGGACACAGCCAATGACGACGGCGGCCTGGGCCCCGATCCCATGGTGTCCGGTTTCGACCCCACCAAGAAAGGCTTCTACAACGGCGGCGACCTGGCCGGACTGCTGGACAAGATCGACTACATCCAGGGCCTGGGCACTACGTCCATCTGGCTGACCCCCAGCTTCAAAAACAAGGCAGTGCAGCCGGAGGACAAGTCGGCCGGCTACCACGGCTACTGGATCACGGACTTCACGCAGATCGATCCGCACCTGGGCACCAATGACGAACTGCAGGCCCTCATTGACGAGGCACACTCGCGGGGCATGAAGGTGTACTTCGACATCATCACCAACCACACCGCGGACGTCATCGGCTACGAGGAAGGCGCCCGGAAGTCATATATCTCCAAAGACGCGGAACCATACAGGACGAAGGCCGGCGTGGAATTCGATGACCGGGACTTTGCCGGCACGAAGGAGTTTCCGGAACTCGATCCAGCAACCTCGTTCCCGTACGTTCCCGTACTGGAGCCAGGCGAAGAGGAACTGAAAGTCCCTGGCTGGCTGAACGATCCCTCGCTGTACCATAACCGTGGGGACACCACGTTTGTGGGCGAGGACTCCTACTACGGCGATTTCTTCGGCCTGGACGACCTCTTCACCGAGCACCCCACAGTGGTGGACGGCATGGAGGAGATCTACAAGACCTGGATCGGCGAGTTCGGCGTGGACGGCTTCCGAATCGACACCATGAAGCACGTCAACAACGAGTTTTGGCAGGAATTCGGCCCCGAGGTCCTGAGCTACGCCAAGGCACAGGGCAAGGACGAGTTCTTTATGTTCGGCGAAGTCTTCGACTCCACCAAGAGCTTCACCTCGCAGTTCACCACCCGGAACGAGATGCAGGCCGTGCTGGACTTCCCGTTCCAGGACGCCGCCCGGAACTTCGCTTCCAAGAGCCAGGACACCCGCTCCCTGGAGGCCTTCTTCGCCGGCGACGACTGGTACACCGACGCCGATTCCAATGTCTATCAGCTGCCCACTTTCCTGGGCAACCACGACATGGGCCGCATCGGAAGCTTCATCGCCGCCGACAACCCCGGTTCAACCGACGCCGAGCAGGTGGCCCGCGACCAGCTGGCCCACGAGCTGATGTACTTCTCCCGCGGCAACCCGGTGATCTATTACGGCGACGAGCAGGGGTTCACCGGCCCGGGCGGGGACCAGGACGCCCGGCAGACGCTGTTCGCCAGCCAGGTTCCGGAGTATCTCGACGACGACCTGCTGGGAACCGACGCAACGCACGCGGCCGATAACTTCAACGCCGGCCACCCCCTGTACGCCAAGATCAGCCAGCTCGCTGCCCTGACCAAGGAGCACCCCGCCCTCCGCGATGGCGCCCACCAGCACCGCCACGCCTCCGAAGGGCCCGGGATCTATGCTTTCTCCCGCACTGACGCAGAGGACCAGCGCGAATATGTCGTTGCCCTGAACAACAGCGAACAGCCGCAGACGGCGGGCGTCCCCTCCTACATCGGCAAGCGCAACTACACACGTATTTACGGTGGCGCGGCGGAAGAAGTAAAGACCTCCGCGGACGGCACGCTGACGGTCACTGTCCCGCCCTTGTCCGCCGTGGTCTACCAGTCCTCGGGCCGCATCCCGCACTCGAAGGCGGCGCCCGCCGTCGAGCTCCAGGGACCTGCCGCGGCACCCGCGGACAACGGCCGGATCAAGGTAACGGCCGACGTCGGCGGTACTTCGTTCTACGAGGTCACCTTCGAGGCTAAAACGGCGGGCGGTGGCTGGGCGCCGATCGGCACGGATGACACCGCTCCCTACCAGGTGTTCCACGACGTCGCGGCGCTGGATGCAGGCACCGCCCTGGAATACCGGGCCACCGTGCTGGATAACGGCGGCCACACGGCCACCAGCCAATCCCGGGCAGCTACGGTTCCCGCGCCGATCCTGACCCTGCAAAAGCCCGTGGAAGGCAGCAGCGTGCAGGGTTCCGTGGAGCTCAGCGCCACGGCGGATCCGGAAAAGTCCGGCCACGTGGTGTCCTTCGAACGCAGTGTGGGCGACGCTGACTGGACGGCCGTGGGCTCTGATGATTCCTCACCGGTCTACTCGGCGGTTGATGACATTGCGGCACTGGAGCTCCCCGACGGCACGGAGGTTCGGTACCGTGCCAGCATGACCGGGCCCGGTTTCAGCGTGGTCAGCGAACCGCGGACCGTGTTTGTCGGGGAGGCCCCGCAGCCTGATTCGGTGACTGTTGCCGGGGACCTGAACCTGCAGATGGGCTGCGGCGAATGGGATCCTGCCTGCCCGCAGGCCATGATGACCCTGGACCCGGCGGATAACATCTGGCGGCTGACTGTTGACCTGCCTGCCGGGCAGTACGAGTACAAGGCCGCGCTCAACGGCAACTGGGAAGTCAACTACGGCGCCGACGGCGAGTTGAACGGGGCGGACATCGTCCTGGACCACCCCGGTGGCCCGGTCACGTTCCGCTATGACAACAGCACCCACATCCTCAGCGCCGTGTATGCCTCTCAACAGCCCAACGCGGTGGCCATCGCGGGAAGCCTGGACGACGAGCTCGGGTGTGCCGCCGACTGGGATCCCGCCTGCGACCAGGCCCAGCTAACGCTGGACCCGGCGACGCTGGTGTGGAAGCTGTCCGTGCCGGCCCTGCCGGCCGGCACCTACGAGTTCAAGGCGGCGCTGAACCGTAGCTGGGGCCTGAACTACGGGGCGGACGGGGTGCCTAACGGCGGCAACATCTCCTACACGCACGACGGCGGCGCGGTCACCTTCCGGTACGACCACTTCACCCACCTGCTCACGGCGGGCTAGAGGGCGTGTCACGGGTCTGGGAGCGCACGGTCTGCCCCAGGCCCGTGACGAACCGCCGGATGGCGAGCTCGGCGGTGGGCGGCTCGCCGAAGAACTGCCGCTGCAGCGTGGTGTCCGCAACATACCGGCCGCTCTGGAACCAGGCGATCATGGCGGCCAAGTCCTTGGCCGTGGGGCTGACCGGGCCCAGCAGCTTCCCCGCCGCCTGCACGACGCCGGCGGGGACGGAACGGACCCTGAGGGTTTTGCCGGTGAGCCGCCCCGCAATGTCCGCGACGTCCTGCATCCCGACCGGCCGGTCCCAGCCAATGTCGATACGCCGGCCGTCCAGGCCCGGCAGGTCAACCGCCTCTGCAAGGTAGCCGGCGATGTCGGACGTGAGCACAAAAGTCACCGGGATCCGCGGCGACCCGATCCAGGTGAGCCGGCCCTTGCTGAACGGGTCGCCGCCGAAGCGCGTGATCTGGTCCAGGAACCCGCCTGGGCGGAGCGCCACGAACGGGACGCCCAACTCCTCCAAACGGTCTTCGGTCAGCTTCTTGTGCCAGAAGTGCGCAACCTCCGGGGTCTGGTCGCAGGTGAGGATGCTGGTCAGGACGAACCGCCGGACAGCCGAGCGGCTGGCGGCTTCGACCAGGTTGGCGTTGCCCACTGTGTCGGTTTTGGGGGTGTCGCCCTTGCGGTGCCGGGTGTAGCCTGCCGCCGAGGTGATCACTGCATCGACGCCCTCCATCGCCCGAAGCAGCGACCACGCGTCCAGCATGTCACCCCGTGCGATCTCCACTCCGGCGGCTTCGAGCCGGGAGGCGTCCGAGCCGGACCGCACCAGCGCCCGCACCTGTTTACCGCGTTTGAGCAGCTCCGTAGCAACCTGGCTGCCCAGCATGCCGGTACCGCCCACCACCAATACGGGTCCGTCGGTCATGTGGTCCCTCCTGTGCGCATCCTGCCAGCGGCGGTCCGGTTCCCCTTCACATTCTCGCTCCACCCCGGCCCGCCTGCCAGACCCGCGGCGGGACCCAACGCGCCGCCCGTCAGCCGCGGAGCGCCTCAGAAACTGCAGCCAGCAAAGCGTTGAACCTCGGGTTGGCAGGAAGGTCGTCGATGAACACCGGCTTCCCGTCCGGACCGGCCAGCGGGACCTGCCAGTTGGGATACAGCGCCTCGTTGGTGCCGGGCTGGTTCTGCACCCGCCGCTCCCCCACAGCATCCACCAGCGCCACTCCGAGCAGGACCGACGGCGACTGGGCCAGGAGGCGGTGCAGCGCCACAATCGTGCGCTCCTCACTGCCGTAGCTGCCGGTTCCCCTGCCTCCGGCCGCGTCGCCGCCCTCCGCCGTTTCACCGCTCTCGGGCAGCAGGCCGCGTTCGCGCAGCAAGCCCATCATCTTTTCCAGGGTGGCGGTGTGCTCCGCCAGTTCCTCGGCCTCGGAGCGTTCCAGCAGGCCCAGCCGGCTGCGCAGCGCCACATGGTCGCCGGCCAGGTAGCCGGCGGTGGGAGGCAGGTCATGCGTATTGACGCTGGCGAGGGCCTGTGCGCGGTACTTCTCGGGCGGCAGCGGCGAGTCGCCGTCGTTCTCAAACCACAGGATGGACGTCCCAAGGATGCCCCGCGCGGCGAGGTAGTCACGCACCCACGGCTCGAACGTGCCGAGGTCCTCGCCGATCACCACGGCGCCGGCGCGCTGGGCTTCCAGCGCGAGGATGCCGATCAGCGCATCGTGGTCGTATGTGACGTATGCGCCGTCCCGGGGCGAGTTGCCGGCCGGCACCCACCACAGCCTGAACAGGCCCAGCACGTGGTCCACGCGGATGCCACCCGCATGCCGAAGCACCGTTGCCAGCATGTTGCGGAACGGTGCATAGCCGGCCTCGGCCAGCCGGCCGGGATGCCATGGCGGCTGGCTCCAGTCCTGGCCCAACTGGTTGTACATGTCCGGCGGCGCGCCCACGCTGACTCCGGGTGCGAGGACGTCGCGCAGGGTCCAGGCGTCGGCGCTGCTCAGGTCAACGCCCACGGCGAGGTCGTGAACCACGCCCAGCCGCATCCCCGCCTGGAGGGCCGCCTGTTGCGCGTTCTTCAATTGCTCGTCGCAGATCCACTGCAGCCAGCGGTGGAATCCGATCCGATCCGCCAGCTTTTCCCTCAGCGCCTCCGCTTCGGGGGAACCAAGTGCACAGTCCGGATCGGCCCAGAGCGGGTCCTCAGGCGCCAGGTCCTCGCGAATGGCGGACCACAGCGCGAAGTCATCCAGGCCCTGACCCGAGATGCGGCAGAATTCGTCGAACGCCGCCTGCCGCGCCGGTGCCCGCCGGGCGTGGTACAGCAGTTCCAGGGCCTGGAGCTTGGCCGCGTACACAGCGTTGCGGTCCAGCCGCTCAGCGTCCTTGTTCAGCCCGTGGACCTGTTCCTGGAGCCGGTCCACCGTGGCGCGCTTGCGCGGTTTCAAGTAGGCAATTTCGGGAATGGCCTCCACGCGGATGTAGAGGGGGTTGAAGAACCTGCGCGTGGAGGGTGAATACGGAGAGGGCTGGACCGGCGGAACAGGCTCCGCGGCATGCAGCGGGTTGACCAGGACATAGTCCGCTCCGCGTGAACCGCTGAGCGTGGCCAGGTCCGCCAGGTCCTCGAAGTCGCCGATCCCCCAGGACCGCCTGGACCGCACGGAATACAGCTGCGTGGCCAGGCCCCAGCCGCGGCGCTTGAGCAGCGGCTCGGCCGTGGTGAGCCGCGCAGGAACCACCACCAGCGCACCCTGGGCCGTGACGCCGTCGGACTCCGCGTGCAATGTGTGCCAGCCCAGCGGCAACCCCTCCGGCAAGGCGAACGTTGCCCGCCCCGTAGGCACACCGTCCACGTCCTGCGGCGCCACCCAGATGTCCTGCTGGACGGCATCCACGGGCTCGCCCGCGCCCGTTTCAAGCTCCACGTGCAGCCGGGCCGTGGCACCGTCCCGGACGTGGACAGGAACCAGCGCCGTTTCCCCCTGCTGGACCACGACGGCGGGCGGCAGCATCCGGCGCCACGGCGCCAGCTCCGCCTCGGCCAAGGCAGCTTCGATCAGCTCGTTGGAATGCGCCGCCACCCCCAACGCGGCCAGGACCTTAATCAGCGTCTCCGGTGCGACGCTGTGCGGCAATCCGTCCCAGCCATGGAACGACGTACCGACGCCATGCGCGTCGGCGAGGCGCTGCAGGAGATGCAAATCCACCGGCCCGTGACCTGCCGCCTCGCCGCCGCCAGGGGAACCCGGCGTTCCGGAGAATTGCGCGTACTGCTGGTCTGGAGCCTTCATGGATGTCCGCCTCGCCTGGTGTGATGGGCCCGAACTTACATTGATTCCTGCCACACGGGAGCCGTACAGCCCCCGCGCAAAACTGTTGGTTCCGATTATTGCAGGGGCAGCCGCGGACTGCTTCAACGGATGGTTTGAACCGTTGACTTGTCTTGTGGACATCCCCTAGCGTTCCTGACACTGACAACGTTGTCTATCCAAAATAGGCACGCGCGATGAAGGGCGACCCTTACTCCATGCAGATCACATCACCCACAGTCCGAACCTGTTCGGCGCTCACCCTGGCCGGCCTCAGCCTCGCCGCAACGCTCGCAGGATCCGTTCCGGCCTGGGGCACGGCAGCCCCGGCAACCACGTCGCGGACGACCGTGACCGACACTGAGGCCGGCTCCGGAACACCGCTCGGCGGGGAGCAGTACAGGCCGGGCATCCACTACACACCAAAGCAGAACTGGATGAACGACCCCAACGGGATGGTGTTCCATAAGGGCGTGTACCACCTGTATTACCAGCACAACCCCTCAGGCAACATGTGGGGCAACATGTCCTGGGGCCACGCCACATCCAAGGACCTGACGCACTGGACGGAGCAGCCGGTGGCCATCGCCACCGACGAGGAGCAGGACATCTTCTCCGGGAGTGTTGTGGTGGACAAGGACAATACCTCGGGGTTCGGAACCGCTGACAACCCGCCGCTGGTCGCCGTCTACACCAGCGCGTACAAGCCTGGCTCGCCGCACGCAGGACTCCAGGCGCAGTCCCTGGCGTACAGCCTGGATGACGGGCAGACGTGGACCAAGTACGCCGCCAACCCGGTGTTGAACCGCAACTCGGCCAACTTCCGCGATCCAAAGGTCTTTTGGTACAGCACCCCGGATGGCGGCGGCTACTGGGTGATGGCCGTCGTCGAGGCCGCAGACCATAAAGTACTGCTGTACAAATCCAACGACCTCAAGGACTGGGCGCTCCTGAGCGAGTTCGGGCCGGCGAATGCCGCGGGCGGACTCTGGGAATGCCCTGACCTCTTCCCGCTGGCCGTGGACGGCGACCCGGCCAACATCAAGTGGGTCATGGTGGTCAACATCAACCCCGGCGGCATTGCGGGCGGATCGGCCGGGCAGTACTTTGTTGGCGATTTCGACGGCACCACATTCACCTCCGAGACAACCAAAGGCAGCGATACCCTGCCCGCCGGAACACCATTGGCCGGCTTCAACAACGGCACCTACGACGGCTGGACGGTAGCCAACGAGCCCGGAAACTGGAAGAACGGACCGTTCGGCGATGCTCCGGCAACCGGCTCGCTTCCGGGGCAGAACCCGGTGACCGGCTTCTCCGGGGCAGGACTGATCAACTCCTTCAACGACGGCGACTGGCCCGTGGGCAACATGGAATCCTCGCAGTTCACGGTCACCAGCGACTACCTGAATTTCCTGGTGGGTGGCGGCCAGCACCCCCGCGTCTCGGACAAGCTGGACAACACTCCGCCGGCCGGCGACCTGCTGTTTGACGGCTTCGAGGTTCCGGATGGAACGTCAATGGCCGACGCCGGCTGGACCGGAACGGGCGATCTGGCACCCTCGTTCCAGCCCGCCACCTCCGGCGGTGACTTCTATATCGGAGCCAAGCGGATCAACACGTTTGAAACCGGCGGCGCACCGGCTGATGACAGGCAGGGAACCATGACGTCGCCGTCGTTCACTCTCTCCCGGGACTTCATGAGCATGTTGGTGGGCGGCGGACACCGGGCCGCAGGTTCAGGCCAGCAACTGGAGGTCCAGCTGCTGGTGGGCGGCAACGTGGTGCGCAGCCTGGCCGGAGATGAGGCCGGTGCCCTGAACTGGAAGGGCTGGGACGTCTCGGAGTTTGCCGGGCAGGATGCCCGGCTGCGGATCGTGGACCAGGCCACCGGTGGCTGGGGCCACCTCACGCTGGACCACGTGATGCTTACCGACCAGGCAGCGGTGACGCGCTCCGACGAGACCACGGTGAACCTGGTGGTGGACGGCCAGGTGGTCCGGACCGCCACTGGTGCCAACAGCGAGGTCCTGGACTGGGCCTCGTGGAACGTTGCAGAATTCAAGGGCCGGCAGGCCAGCATCAGGGTAGTGGACAACAACCGGTTCGGCTGGGGCCACATCCTTGCGGATGAGTTCGTGGCGTCAGAGCAGGCGGCCACACCGCGGATCCAGACCTACGACTGGCTGGACTACGGCCGGGACTACTACGCCTCCGTGTCCTTTGCCAACATGCCCCAGGACAAACGCGTGATGCTGGGCTGGATGAATAACTGGGATTACGCGCAGGCCATCCCCACGTCGTCCTGGCGCAGCGCCATGTCACTGCCCCGGGAGGTGGGGCTGATCCAGACTCCGGCCGGGCCACGCCTCACCCAGCGGGCCGTCAAGCAGGTGGATGACCTTGCCACAAAGCCGAGCTACACGCAGAAGGGGGCCCGGGACATCACAGCGGGCACCACTGCGCTGCCGGCGGCTGCCTGGGGCCAGGTCCAGAGGATCGACGTCACCCTCGCTCCCGGCACAGCTTCACGGGCCGGAATCACCGTGCTGGGCAACGGCAGCGCCGCCACCGAGATCGGCTACGACCGCACCACCGGCGAGGTGTATGTGGACCGGCGGAACTCGGGAGACACCGGCTTCCACCCGCTGTTCACCTCAGTGGACTCTGCGCCAGTCACCCTGGACGCGGACGGTACCGTGACCCTGCGGGTGTACCTGGACAGGTCGTCCGTGGAGGTCTTCACCCAGGGCGGGCAGCGGACCATCACGGACCAGGTGTTTCCTGAAGCGGGCGCAGCCCAGGTGGCGCTCTTTGCCGACGGCGGCACCGCCCAACTGAAATCGCTCACCGTTACGCCGCTGGCGCAGTCGATGTTCAGCACGTTGACCAAGCCGGTCAAGGACCGCCAGAAGTAACCTAGTCCGCCCCGGGTTCGCCGTCTCACGACCCGGGCTTGTCCGCGGTTCCCTGCCTTGAAGGTTCGGAACCGCGGACAAGCCCGGGTTTGGCGTCTGAGGAGTGGGTGGTCTGAGGAGTGGGTGGTCAGGCGACCGGCTGGAGCCAGGTCAGCACGGAACCGTCCTCTTCAATCAGGTCCGCGAGCTCGCCGTTGAACCGTGCGCCGTAATCCGCGCTGATGTGCTCCTGGAAAGCCGCGTCGTCCTCGTAGACCTCGAACACGAAGTACTCGCGGGGATTCGTTTCCCGCGTGTACGGCAGGAATAGCTCGTTTCCCGGTTCCCTCCTCACCTCTTCGGTCAGTTCCCGCATCATCTCCGCGACCCGGTCTTCGCTGCCGGGCTTGACGGTGAATTCGGCGTAGAGCGTCTTAGTCATGGTTGTTCCTTCTGGGTTGGTTCGACAAGGGTGTTGGTTCGGCCGTGGACTGGCGCTGTGGGGGTGGGAGCTGTTGCGGATCCGGGGCTGCCGCGTTCAGGCGGCCGGCGGGAGTTCGCCGGAGCCGCGCTGGATGAGTTCGGAGGGGACTATGTACGTCTGCGCCGGCTGGTCGTCGCCGTCGATCCTGGCAAGCAGCCGCTCAGCTGCCAGCTTCCCGATCCTGTCGGGGTGTTGTGCGATGACAGTGATGCCGGGGTCCATCATGTCCGCAAGCGTGAAGTCGTCGAACCCCACCAGTGCAGTGCCCCGGCTCGCTCCGAGCTCCTTGAGCGCCCGCATGGCACCAAAGGTGATCAGGTTCTGGCTGGAGAAAATCGCCGTGGGCGGGTTCTCTGCATTCATCAGTTCGAGCGCTGCCTGCCGGGCCAACTCCTCGTTATGAAGACCTTCGCGGACCGGAACGGACGATGTCGGGATGCCCGCCCTGCCCAGCTCCTCAAGGAAGCCGCGCCGCCGTTCCCGGGCTGTTTGGATATCCGTGCGGTCACCCAAATAGGCAAGTTTGGTGTGTCCGTGAGCCATCAGGTGGGTCGCCGCCCGGGCAGCTCCGACGGCGTTGTCCGTCACCACGGCGTCTGCTTCGATTCCCACGGGTTCGCGGTCAATAAACACCATGGGCAGGTCCCGGGAATGCTCCGGGATGACGTACGCCTGGCTTTTGGCAATCGGCGTGAGGACCAGGCCATCCACGCGCCGGCCAAGGAAAGCGGCCACAAGCGACTTTTCCCGTTCCGGGTCATCATCGAGGCTTGCTGCGAAGACGGCAATCCCGCGGGCAGCCAAGGCGTCTTCGAGCGCGCGATGGATCTCGCTGCTGAACGGGTTGGCCACGCTGGGAAGCAGGAGCCCGATCGACAGGGTCTGCCGCCCCGCGCGCCGGAGACTTCCGGCGGCCATGTCCAGCTGGTAGTTGAGCTGCTGGGACGCGCCCAAGACCCGTTGCCGGGTGGCCTCTGAAACACCCGGCTCGTCGTTCATCACCCGGGAAACGGTCTTAATGCCCACGCCCGCCAGCGCAGCGACATGGCGCATCGTTGGCCGGTCCTTTGCCGGGGCTGCTTGGTAACGATTAGACATCGTTGTCATGACTTCGTCCTTCATCATCGAATTTACCTTGACTATAGCGTGTGACGCTGATTACATGATGCCTGACATCGTTGTCAGGCACGGGACGTGCCACGAACACAGGAGATTCAATGTTGACTTCCAAGACCCCGCGCGCCATCGCCCGCCGCCTGGTTGCCGCGGGCGCCGTCCTGACCCTCGGCACCCTGAGCCTCACCGCTTGCGGCGGGGGTCCCTCCGCCAACGCAGGCAATGCCTCCGATGAGAAGGTGGGAGTCTCCCTCATCGTCAAGACCACCACCAACCCTTTCTTCGTTTCCATGCAGGAAGGCGCCAAGAAGGCGGCCGAAGCAGACGGCGTAGACCTGAAGCTTGCCGCCGGCAAGGCCGACGGTGATGAGGACACGCAGATCCAAGCCATCGAAAACGCCATCTCCAAGGGCGACAAGGGAATCCTGATCACCCCGAACGGCCCGTCCGTGGTTGATGCCCTGAAGAAGGCCAAGGACGCCGGGCTCTTTGTCATTGCCCTTGATACCCCGCCGGACCCCGCGGAGGCCGCAGACATCACCTTCGCCACCGACAACTTCTCTGCCGGAGAACTCATCGGCAAATGGACCGCCGCCCAACTGGACGGCAAGAAAGCCACCATCGCACTGCTTGACCTGTTTGACGACAAGGTTGTCTCCGTGGACTACAACCGCGACCAGGGCTTCCTCACGGGCATGGGCATCGACACTGCGGACGCCAAGAAGAACGGCGACGAAGCCAAGAGCGGGAAGTACACCGGCGGCAAGGGCGGGGACTACGAGATTGTCGGCAACCAGGCCTCCCAGGGTGCCGAGGACGGCGGGCGCACCGCCATGGAAACCCTCCTGTCCAAGAACCCGAACATCAACGTTGTCTACACCATCAATGAACCTGCCGCGGCAGGCGCTTTCGAGGCCCTGAAGTCCGCCGGCAAGGAAAAGGACGTGCTGGTGGTCTCCGTGGATGGCGGTTGCACGGGCGTGAACAACGTCAAGTCCGGCGTCATCGGCGCCACCGCCCAGCAGTACCCCGTGAAGATGGCCGAACTGGGTGTGAAGGCCATTGTTGACCTCGCCAAGACCGGCAACAAGCCCGCCAACTCCGAGGGCCTGGACTTCTTCAACACTGGCGTTGAGCTGGTGACCGACAAGCCGGCCGACGGCGTCAAGAGCATCACCACCGCCGCGGCCTCCGAGATCTGCTGGGGCAAGTAGCCACACAGTTCCACTGCAGGGCGGGGAGACCGGATCACGCTATCGGCCTCCCCGCACTTCTTCCACCGGACCAGATCCGCCCCGGCAACCACCCACCGAAGATCAGGACTCATCATGACCCAGCAACAGACCGCCGGCCCGCCCAGCGCCGGGCATGCCGACCTGGCGGAGGAATTCCTCGACCGCCAGACGCCCCTCAGCCGGATACGCAACACCCTGCACCGTTACCCCGCCCTGAGCCCAGCCCTCGTGCTTCTCATCGCGGTGGTCGTGTTCGGCCTGCTCAATGAAAGGTTCCTGCGGGTCGAAAACCTCTCCCTGATCACCCAGCAGGTCTCCGTCGTCGGCATCCTCGCCATTGCCCAGACACTCATCATCCTCACGGCAGGCATCGACCTCTCCGTTGGTGCCGTCATGATCCTTTCATCCATGGTCGTGGCCCAGCTCGCCGTCAACGAGGGACTCCCCGGGCCTGTTGCACTGCTTGCAGGCATGATCATGGGGCTCGCCGCCGGAGCCCTCAACGGCTTCCTTGTCACCAGGTTCCGGCTCCCACCCTTCATCGTCACACTGGGCACGCTGAACATCTTCATCGCCCTGACGCTGCTCTACTCCAACGGTGCTACAGTGCGCGGCTCCGCCATGCCGGACTTGCTCACCTGGACCGGAACAACATTCCCGGTGGGTCCGGTCAGGATCTCCACGGGAGTCGTCGTGATGCTCCTGCTCTACATCGCCATCGCGTTCATCCTCGGCAAAACCGCCTGGGGACGCCATGTCTACGCCGTAGGCGATGACAAGGAAGCCGCCCGCCTCGCCGGTATCGCCGTGAACAAAGTCCTCATGAGCGTCTACCTCGCCGCCGGCGCAGTCCTGGCAATCGGCGCCTGGATCCAGATCGGCCGCACCAACGCAGCCAGCCCCAACGCCGGGTTGGACCTGAACCTGGACTCCATCACCGCCGTCGTCATCGGCGGAACCAGCCTCTTCGGCGGACGCGGCTCCGTCTGGGGGACCCTGCTGGGCGCACTGATCGTGGGCGTGTTCCGCAACGGGCTCTCCCTCGCAGGCCTCGATGTGCTCTACCAGACCCTCGCCGTCGGCGTCCTCATCATCATCGCTGTGTCCGTGGACCAGTGGATCCGAAAGGTGAAATCATGACCGCCTCCCAACTGGAGTCCACCGGCACGGACGTCCGCCAGCCAATCCTGCAAGCCAGGAACCTCGTGAAGACCTTCGGCCGGGTGGTGGGGCTCGACGGCGTCAGCCTGGACCTCTACCCCGGCGAGGTCCTGGCAATCATCGGCGACAATGGAGCGGGCAAATCCACCCTGATCAAGTGCCTGACCGGCGCCGAAATCCCGGACTCGGGTGAACTGACGGTGTCCGGGCAGCCCGTCCACTTCAAGCGCCCGCAGGACGCCCGGGCCCACGGCATCGAAACCGTTTACCAGAACCTCGCCGTCTCACCGGCGCTCGATGTTGCCTCCAACCTGTTCCTCGGCCGGGAGGAACGCGTGCCCGGACCGCTCGGCAGCATCTTCCGCGTCCTGGATACCAAGGGCATGCGCCGCAAAGCCAAGGAAGAGCTGACGCGGCTCGGCATCTCCACGCTCCAGGACGTCACGGTGCCGGTGGAGAACCTCTCCGGCGGGCAGCGCCAGGCGGTGGCGGTGGCCCGCGCCGCGGCTTTCGGCTCCAAAGTGGTTGTGCTGGATGAGCCGACGGCGGCGCTCGGCGTCAGGGAGTCCAACCAGGTCCTGCAGCTGGTCAGGGACCTCCGCGACAGGGGACTGCCCGTCATCCTGGTCAGCCACAACATGCCGCACGTGTTCGACGTAGCGGACCGGATCCACATCCAACGCCTGGGCAAGTGCGCGGCAACCATCACGCCGAAGTCCCACACCATGACCGATGCGGTGGCGATCATGACCGGCGCCGCCACCGCCTGACCCTGCATCACCGAAGATCCATCCCCAACCCGATGATCACCAACTCCGTCCGCGGGCCTGCACCAGGCCCGCGGACGGCCCCATGAAAGGCGCTCCCGTGCACAGCAAATCCCCCGACGTCATCGTCATCGGCGAAGCACTCGTTGACGTTGTAGCCTCCCCCAATGGCCCAATTGAACATCCGGGCGGCTCACCAATGAACGTGGCCTACGGCCTGGGACGCCTCGACATCGCCACCGCCCTGCTGACGTCGCTGGGCCCGGACGCCCGCGGCGAGGCGATCGAGGCGCATCTGCGAAGTGCCGGCGTCGAACTCCTGCCCGGCTCCCGGAACGCAGCGCGCACGGCCTCCGCCACGGCAACCCTCAATGCGGACGGCTCAGCAGACTACGACTTCGACATCAGCTGGGAACTCCCGGCAGTGGCCCCCGCCCACCTGCCCAAGGTGCTCCACACCGGATCCATCGCCACGTTCCTGGCACCGGGCGCGACGGCGGTGCGGGCCCTGCTGGAACAGTCCCACCGGGAGTGCATGGTCACCTACGATCCAAACATCAGGCCCGCCCTGCTGGGCAGCCAGGCCGAGGCCCGCAACATCTTCGAGGACCTCATTCCGCTGACTGATGTGGTCAAGCTCAGCGACGAGGACGCAGCCTGGCTGTACCCGGGAGTCACGCTGGAGGCAGCCGCCGAACGGATCCTGCGGCTGGGCGCCGGGCTGGCGGTGGTTACCCGCGGCGGGGAAGGTTCGTTGTTGGCGACGCCGGCCACCCAGCTTTTCATCCCCGCCATCCGGTCCACGGTGGCGGACACCATCGGCGCGGGCGACTC
Source organism: Arthrobacter sp. B6 (assembly GCF_001663775.1). Lineage (GTDB taxonomy): Bacteria > Actinomycetota > Actinomycetes > Actinomycetales > Micrococcaceae > Arthrobacter. Next base: position 2,060,152 of record NZ_KV467168.1, read on the forward strand.
CTACATGGCGGCCCTGATTTATGGTCTGTTGTCCCGCCCCACTGACGGCCTGGGACGGGACGTCCTGGCCAATATCGGGCAGACGGCGTCTAAGGCGGCAGCCATCACCGTGCGTCGGCCGGGCGCGAACCCGCCCACGGCCGCGGAGCTGGTGGCTGACCTGCCGGAGGCCGCGGTGGACAAGGCGGAGGCGAGCGAAGATGCGACGGCGCCGGCCGCCGCCGTCGTTTGAGGGACCGGTCAGTAGACAGTTCGTCAACTAATGTTGACGCACCTCCATTCGTCAACTAATGTTGACGAATGGAGGTGGAGCGGATGAAGACACTCGTTGCGTCGATGGACGGAAAGGGACCCGCGGAAGGACTGTATGCGGTCGCCGAACTGCAGAAGGAAGTGGGGAGGGCAGAAGCTTCCCTGGTCCGCAAGGCACGGCAGGCAGGACTTTCCTGGGAGGCCATCGCGTTGTGCTTGGGCGTGAGCAAGCAGGCGGTCCACCGCAAATACGGTAAGCAGTAGTTGCCCTGAAGGGCGTTGGCGGATCTGGGGGCGGCAGCCCCCGGCCATCACAGATTCAGGGTGGCCGGATCAGCCGTTGCCACGTCCGCGGAACAGGAGCGCGCCCGCGTTGGCCATCACTATCAGTCCAATCCCGCACCACTGCGGCGCCCCCAGGTCCTCCCGGAGCGCGAGCGCACCAATCAGGGCTGCGAAGACGGGGTTGATACTCATCAGGACGCCAAAGACATTGGCCGGGACCCGGCGCAAGGCAACCAGGTCGGCAAGGTAGGGCACCACCGAGGCGAGCACCCCGGCGCCGACGGCGCAGATAACAGCGAAGGGCTCCGGCGGCCGGGCCACAAAAATCACCGCCGCCACGGGCAGGAACAACAGCGCGGAGACGCCAGTGGCAGCGGCAGTGCCCTGCACTCCAGGGATCCGCCGGCCCACCGTGCGGTTGAGGAGGATGTAGGCCGCCCAACTGCAGGCCGCGATAAGGCCCAGGGCAATTCCGAAGTAGTCGGTCGAGGGTTCTGGCTGGGTGATTGCCACAACGCCCGCCCCGGCGAGGACTGCGCAGACTGCGCCGGACCTGTTCCGGCTGCTGAGCAGCGCCACGGCGAGGGGCCCGAGGAATTCGAGCGTGACGGCCAACCCCAGCCCCACGCGCTGGATGGCCGAGTACAAGGACAGGTTCATGGTCCCGAAGACCACTGCCAGGAGCAGCACCGGCCACCACTGCTGCCGGGTAAGGGCCCCCAGCCGCGGCCTGACGAGGGGAAGCAGCACCGCGGCGGCAACAAGCTGGCGCACCGCCACCACGCCCACGGGCCCCATGACCGGAAAGGCGAGTGAGCCGCTGGCCGCGCCCAACTGATTGGACAAGGCACTGGCCACGAGGGTAGCCGCGCCGGCCTTGCCCGCCACCTTGGGCGAATCTCCGTCTGTCATGTACGCAGTGTGCTTCGATGTTGCGAATCCGCCCAATGCATTCGCTGGGATACTTATACGCCCGGCGCATGAATAGACTGGCCGCATGGATTTAGAGTTGCGTCAGCTCCGATGCCTCGCGGCCCTGCTGGAGGCGGGCACTTTCACGGATGCCGCCATTGACCTGGGAATATCGCAGGCCGCCGTGTCGCGCAACATCGCAGCTCTGGAGCGCACACTGGGCGTCCGCCTGGTGCACCGGACCACCCGGAGCGTTGCGCTGACCGAGGCTGGGGAACGGGCTATGGTCCATCTCCGCCGCGCGCTCGGCGCCCTGGACGAACTGGTCCGCGAAGCAGGTTCACAGGCGGGGACCGTGCGCGTCGGCTACGCGTGGTCCGCCCTGGGCGAGCACACCACGGACTTCCAGCGCCGATGGGCGGCAGCATTCCCGGACACGGAACTGGAGCTCGTGCGGAACAACACGCCGACGGCGGGACTCAACGAGGGCACCGCCGACCTCGCCATCCTGCGCCGTACGCCGGACGCCGCCGCCGGCATCGACTGCGCGTTGGTAGGCGAGGAAAAGCGCTACTGTGCCATGAGTTCGGACGACCCGCTTGCCGGCAGGCGGTCGGTGACCCTGGGTCAGGTGGGGCAATCCGCTCTGGCGCTGGACACCCGGACCGGGAGCACCACTAAGGACCTGTGGCCCCCGGGCAGCCAGCCGGAAAAGTTCGTCCCCATCCGCGACGTCGACGACTGGCTGACGCTGATCGGCAGCGGCAGGGCGCGCGGCATCACCGCGGCCTCTACGGCACACCAGTACCGGCGCCGCGGAGTGGTCTACCGGCCAGTGCGCGATGCGCCGCCGGTTGCTGTCCTCCTGGCCTGGTCCAGGGCGGAACCCCCGCGGGAGCGGCAAAGAGTCATCGACCTGTTGGCGGCACTGTACGGCGCAGGGCCCTCCGACTGACGGAATGGGCCAAGACCCTTGGCGGCATGCGGGCCGGGCAGCTATTCGTCGAAGTGTGTGACGGCTCCAGCGGTACCGGACAAGGCCGCCACCACCTCGGACGCCACATCGTGGAGCTTGATGTTGCGGGTGTTGGAGGCGCGCAGGAGGACCTTGAACGCAGCGGGCTGGCTGCACTTGTTCCTGGCCATGATCGCGCCGGTGGCCAGGTCGATGACCGTCCTGGACTCCATCGCGGCCTTCAGTTCATCGCGGGTGTCCTCCAGCCGCGCCATCTTCAGCACCAGCCGAAGGCCCTTGGATGCCTGTTCGGCAAAGGCAGCCGCCCTGTCGATACGCCTTCCGTCGAATGCGTTGGGCAAAGGACTGTACAGGTTCAGCACTGCCTTGTTGGGACTCTCCAGGACCAACGGGATGCACAGCGCCGACAGGAAACCGCTTCCGGCCACCGCCCGGTTGAATTGGGGCCAGCGTTCCTCCAGCCGCAGGTCCAGGACGAGCGCTATGGCCTTGCAGTCGCGTGCCGCGATGCCCGGACCCTGCCCGCAAGCGTCCTCCGCGCGGACCACGCGGCGTGCGAGTGCATCGCTGCCGGCTACGGTGCTGGACTTTCTGCTCCGCACCAGCGAAATGCCGCAGGATACCTGATCGTCCCGGGTGCTGAGCCGCCCGGCCGCATATGCGGCCAAATCCCCCAGCACTTTCTCCATGCACGGGTTTCCCAATACAAGGTCCTGAAGGTGCAGTGCAACATCGGTGAAAACTTCGTCGTTTGAGACCTTTGCGGCTACCAATGTCCCCCCTGAACATAACGCAAGCCAAAAACCGGCCTCAACGCTATCGGCCGGCTGCCGCCCCCGCGGTCATTGAAGCTTACTCCTGGCGTGGATTGTGCGGAATAGCTGATTGCGCTCGGTGTCAGCGGCGAAGAGGGCTTGGGCATTCGTCTTTCCCCGGGAAGCACTGATCGCACGGGGTGTTGTGTCCAGGGACTTTGTGGGTGGAAAGCGCGCCATGCGTGTCTACCCGCCCTGGCCCGCCCCCCTTCCTCGGGAATCCACCGGGTTACTCCACCGTTAACCATATGCACGGGAGAAACATCCCCGAGCCCTGGAGAAGGACGGAATGAGCAGGCAGATTGAAGCAGTGGAGGACGAAGCCGGCAGGGTCATCCGGTATCGGCGGCACGCCAACGGAGGGGGCTTTGTTGGGCCGGGTGCCTACGTCGCTGAAAGTGCGCGTCTGGGACCCATGACCTACGTCGAGCCGGGAGCGCGGATCGGTTCCGGCTCACGGGTAGGCCACGGCAGCTGGATCGACCGCCAGGCGCAGGTGGGCGAACGCACTGTCATCGGCGACGGCGTGCGGGTAGGCCACGGAACGGTCATAGGCAACCGTGTCCACATCGGCAGCCACTCACGCATCGGCGCCGGTGTGGTCATCGAGCACGGCACCAGTGTGAATGCCGACAGCACGATTCCCGACGGCGGCCGCATCGCCGCCGAGCCACGGCGCAGGCCCCGCGCAGCGCCTGCAAAGCGCACCCAGCCGCGGCCGCGGAAGCCCCAGAACCGGCAGGCGGCTTAAGCCGGGTTTCGGGCAGTGGCCCGCGGCGCCGTCGTCGGCACCTTTCCGCCCAAGGGCCCCATTGCCGCGCTCCGCGGGTCAGGCCGCTGGAAAGAGTGCATCCACTACCGCGCGGGTCAGGTCGCGGATCGTTTGACTGCGCTCGGCCTCGCCTCTTTCATCCGCGCCTTCCGTAAAAATAACGAGCGCATACGTCGACCCGCGGTGTTCCAGAAGGGCAGCATCATGGAGTACCCCGCCGAGCTGGCCGTACTTGTGATAGACGGTGATGCTGCGGCCTGAGGCGGCTGGGATCAGCGCCTCGTTGTTGGTGTCCTGCATGTACCCCAGCAGTTGCGCCGTGTTGCTCGGGTTGAGCAGGTCACCCGAGTACAACTTTGTCAGGACCAGGGCCATTTCACCGGGAGTCAGCCGGTTATCTTCCGGATCATAGGTCACGCCAATTGAGGCAGCATACTGGCTCAGCCGCCGATAGCCGAGCCTGTCCATCAACAAAAGCCAGGAGTCGTTGTTGCTGTTGGTGATCATGGCCTTGAGCTGGAATGCGGCGGTGTAGTTTCCCAGCGCCTCATCGAGGCGCGCTTCACCTGCCTCCACACGCTGGAAATAGGCCGCGGCAGTGATGAGCTTGGCTGTGCTGGCAGCCGCAAAAGCCGCTTCATCGCCGAAGGTGCGGACCGCGCCGCCCGCCGTGTCCGCGACGGCGACGCCAACGCGGTAGCCGGATGCTCGGCGAAGGACCCCCTCAATGCCCTCGCTGCCTGCACCCACGCCGGCCATGACTCCAAGTGGCCCGGTCCCGGAGAGGGCGGGATTGCCGGTTCCAGTGACGCGTTCAGAGCGGACGACGGACACGGTGACGGCAACGAGTACAACCATCATGGCCGCCGCAAGGGAAAGGACCGTGCGCAACGGCCCGCGGCCGGCGCGGAAGTGTCGTCCGGCGGCGCGTACGGGTACATCCGGGCTCACTGGGGCTCCTGTCTGACCGGTTGCACGGTCGAACATCATCGGAAGGCCCCAGCCCTGCACAACATTCAGTGCGCTGATTAAATCACGCCCGGCGGCCGGACGGCGGCAACTACCAATCACCGGAATGTTGTCCCGCGCACGGGGACCTAGGCGTGGTCCCGGATCCAGCGCAGGATGACAGCTTCCAATGCAGGCTTCTTCGCTTCAAAGTCGGCGTCGTCGATGAAGCGGGCCACCCGGGCTACGTCCCCGTCACCCTCCAGGAGACCGAAGGGGTCATCGATGGAAGCACCCTGGTGGAACATCAGGGTGACGTTCTTCTTCGCCCGGGGGAAGAACGAGGCGATGTTCCCCTTGTATATGAAGGTGGGCGCCTGCCACTTCACTGCTTCACTCAGCTCCGGCGAGACGTCCATGACGAAGTCACGGATCTTGGCCACAAGGGCGCGTTGGGGGTTGGCATAGTTCGCCAGCCAGGTGTCTACCTCGGGATTGCGGTTGGACATGATCCGGCCTTCCGGGATGCGCTGGTGACCTGTCGGGTGTCCACCCAGTCTAAGAACCCGCCGTCATGGCACAACGAACGTGCCTCACGGGTTTGACGGAAGTTCGGCCAGGAGCCGGAAACCGTGGCGGTCCAGCGATCCGGTGGTGGCTGAGAGCATCACAGCCGCGGTGCCCGCTTCCCGGTCCAGGCCCATCCAGGAGCTGAAGCCGCCGGTGGCACCGTTGTGCCAGGTCACAGTCCTTCCTTTGGCTTCCACGGTCAGCCACGCAGCCCCGATCCGTGCCGCCGGTCCGGCAAAGTTGGCTACAGGATCGAGCGCGGAGATTCCGGGCGCAGAACCGTCCAGGAGGGCGCCGGCCAGCGTGGCCATGTCTGTGATGGTGGAACGGATGCCACCTGCCGGGCCCAGCGCTTCGCCAACCCAGGGATCCTGGTTGCGGCCTTTGCGGTTGGTGCCGGTGAGGGCGTCCGGGCCCAGGGCGCTTTCCGTAGTGGGGACGTACGTGGCAGTGAGTCCCAGCGGAGCGCTCAGGCGTGCGGCAACCAGATCCTTGAACGTCAGTCCCGCCGCGGAGGCCACGGCATGGCCCAGCAGTTCGAACCCGAGGTTCGAATACCTCGGGCGGGGTGTCTTTAGCCGGACTGTCTGCGCCTGGGCGAACAGCTCCGCCAGGTCTTCGCCATAGGGATTTCGGCCATGGCGCCACAGGTTGTAGCTGCGCTTCCAGGTGTCCGTTTTGGGCAGCCGTGGCAGGCCTGACGAGTGGGTGCTTATGGACGAGAGGGTGAGCCGCGCCGCAGGGCAATTGCCGAGGGGAAGCAACTCGCCCAGGGCCGTGGAAGGCCGGACTTCGCCGCGGTCGCAGGCATCCACATACAGCAGCCCGGTGATCCCCTTGGAAACAGAGCCGATTTCGAAGTCCGCCCCAGCTGGAACTCCGCCGCCCGCAGTGGCCGTGTCGCCGCGGACGACGGTGGCAACGGCAATCCTCGGATGCGAGCGCCGCAGTTCGCCCACCAGCTGTTCCACCCCATCGGAATCAAGATCCATGCAGCCAGATTACCTACACCGCCGGGGAAGGCTGGCCGCGCCCCATACCGCGAGGAGGAGTGCGATCAGCAGGAGCCCGGCGTCGCCGAGGTCAATGGCGCCGAGCCAGCTGGTCGCGGGGTCATGCAGACCGAAGGCTGTGTTAAGGAAGCCTCCCAGGGTGATGACGGCGATAAACAGTGCGGAGAGGGCGGAGAGGCCGGTCACAGCGGCGTTGAAGCCGAGCTTCCGGCGCGGATCCTCCAGGGCCGCGCGGTACATCCGCATCATCGCCACCCCGTTGAGCGAGTCGCAGAGTGTCATGGCCGCAGTGAAAGCGAGGGGCAGCGCGACAAGGGCGAGGGGTGAAACGCCAGCCAGCGAGGCCGCCGTCGTCATCACCAGCAGGCCGATGGTGGTGGCGGTGTCAAAGCCAAGGCCGAACAGGAACCCGATCACGTAGATGTTCCGCGGCCGGCGGACCCGCGACAGCGGCCGTGCCAGGAGCCGCGCCACCAGGCCCTTCGCTTCGAGGTCCTCGACGGCGATGCTGGCGCCGGCCCGTGCTCCTTGGTAGGCCCGGGCCGCCCGGACGAACGCGGAGCCGTTGAAAATCCCCATCGCCAGCAGGAACAGCCCGGAGACCCCGCTCCCGATCAGGCCGAGCACCAGGTTGCCGGCGGAGCCGTCCTCCATGAACTGCCCCACCATTGTGGCCCCGGCGACCACCAGGACACCGGCCAGGATCACCACCGAGCTGTGCCCCAGGCTGAAGGCGAACCCGACGCTGACGGGGTCCTGCCGCTGGGCCACGAACTTCCGGGTGGAATTGTCGATCGCTGCGAGGTGGTCCCAGTCGTAGCTGTGCTTGACCCCGGCGAGATAGGCAGTCAGCACCAGCCCCAACGCAAGCGGCTGCCCGCCTCCTGCGGTTCCGCTGAGCAGAAGTACGACGGCGGCAACGTGCAGGGCGGCCACCGCACCGAAGGTGAAATACAGCCGGGTCCGGACCGGCAGTGTGTCCCGCTCCCGGTACATGACGGCGAACTGGGTCAGGGCGGTCATCAGTATTTCCTCAGGTCCAGGGGCGCCTGCCCGTGCCAGCGTTCCCGGAGCAACGCCGTGCAGGCGCCGAGCAGACGGTTCAGTTCCCCCGTGCTGTCGGACAGCGAGCGCAGCACCAGTCCTGTGGTTCCGGCCAAGGTGCGTGTCAGCGAAATTCCGGCGTGCGCCTCGTGGTCCGCGGTCACGGAGTGAAGATCGTCGGCGAGCGACTGGTCAACCCGTGCATCCACCACCACCAGGGAGCCCAGATGGCTGAAACCCTCCATATGGCCCAGGCCGGTGACGTCGCCGGCGGGCGGCCGGATCAGGAGGTTGTCCAGTGCCAGAAGCTGCCCGCCGTCGTCGGTTTCCACCCGAATTTCATTCCGCAGCCTCAGCTCCTCATATCGAAAGGACGCCCCGTCCGGCGACCAGCCAGGAGTGACGACTTCGGCCATGACCAGGCTCGACGACGGCCGCACCGAGATGTAAGTGTTCTGCCGGTAGCTGGCCTGCCGGTAGGCGATCAACTGGTCAGGCATCAGCTCCAGCCGCGCCCCTTCCCCCAGCCGCACAGTCATCCGCTGCTCAGCAAAAGACCCCGGCGTCCGGTAAATCTTCGTCGCCGACTGCGTAGTGAGCAACAAATCGGCCCCATCCCCCACTGCAACATCCACGAGGAACAGATCCGCCCCAAGGTAAGCCCCGCCAGGATTCACCACGACATAACAAACCTGCCCAGAGTCATCAAGATAGTGCGGCCGCAAAACCCTTAAGGCGCCTTGATGAAACTGGTGAATGGCGACGGACCTGCCGCCGCGCTGGCCAATGTGCAAGGCGAGCTCCCCCATTGGCGACGAGGTGGCCGGGCTGGGTACGGCGGCTTCGCCGGATTTGGGGCCGTGCCCGTCCCCAGCCGCTCCCAACTCTCGCAAGCTCGAGTCGGGACCCTCGCGGCAGTGGGCCCCCCACGAGGCCCACCACGCCGCGGCCCCCAAACCCGGCCTCGCCGCCTCTGCGATCAGGTCACCGTCATGTGCCAGCAGGGGAACAGTCTTCATCCGGCGAGGTCGAGCATCAGGACATCGCGCCTTACCCATTCGATGACTTTGTCGAGCCCTTCGTCCGTTTTCAGGTTGGTGAAACAGAACGGCTTGGCCCCTCGAAATTCTTTGGAGTCCTTCTCCATCACTGAGAGGTCGGCGCCGACGTGCGGGGCGAGGTCGGTTTTGTTGATGATGAAGAGGTCGGATTTGATCATGCCCTGGCCGGCTTTGCGGGGGATCTTCTCGCCCTGGGCCACGTCGATGATGTAGATGGAGAAGTCCACGAGCTCGGGGCTGAAGGTGGCGGAGAGGTTGTCGCCGCCGGATTCGACGAAGATCACCTGGAGGTCGGGGTGCCGGGCTTTGAGCTCCTCAATGGCGGCGGTGTTCATGGAGGTGTCTTCGCGGATGGCGGTGTGCGGACAGCCGCCGGTTTCGACGCCGATGATCCGGTCCTCGGGGAGGATGCCGTTGGCGGCCAGGATTTTGGCGTCCTCGATGGTGTAGATGTCGTTGGTGATGGCGGCCATGGAGATTTCGCGGCTCATATGGCGGGTGAGCCGTTCCACTAGCTGGGTCTTGCCGGCCCCCACCGGGCCGCCGATGCCGATTTTGACGGGTTCAGTCATTTTGTCCTCCTGCTAGCTCATGAACATTCGGGCACGCTGCCGCTCATGCCGCATCTGGGAAATTTCCAGTCCGGGGCTGACGGCCCCGAAGTCGTCCGGCGTCAGGTGCGGAATGCGCTCGACGGCGGCAGCGACGTCGTCGGCCGCGTGCCGAAGCAGCCGCTGGCCGGCGTTCTGGCCAAGCGGGATGGCGCGGACCGCGTTCTGCGTCAGCGAGGTTACGGCGGCGAAAAGGTAGGCGGCGAGCGCTTCCTGAAGCGGCACACCCAGGGAACGGGCGACGACGGCGAACGCCAGCGGCTGGTGCCCGGCAGCCCGGCCGCTGGTCACCAGGTCCCGGTACAGTGCGAGGTCCTTCGACGGAAAAACCTCGGCCCCAATCTCCAGCAGCCGCCCACCCATCTTGACGCTCGCCTCCCGAACCTGCCGAGGCAATAAGGAGGCAGACAAAAAGGAGTCCAACTCCCCGACATCCACCCCCTCATAAAGAAATCGGACAGCCAACCCATCGGAATACGTCAGTTGTTGGCCAACGAACACACTGAGCCACGCCCCAAAAGACCCCTCATCAACAACGACCCCAGCGTCGACATAAGTCTCAAACCCAAGAGAGTGAGCAAACGCCCCGGTAGGCAAAGCGGAATCAACAAGCTGCTGCAAGGCAAGTTGGTAGGTCATAAAGAGAACCTCGACGAATGGTGACCTTTCGAGTCAGCGGAGGCGGGAGATAGGGGCCGCGGCGTGGTGGGCACCGCGAAGCGGGCACGGCCCCTATCTCCCGCCGAAGCCCTCAAGGCGCACCCGGCCACCGCACCCAAGGTGACACTGGTGCTAGTGACTGTGTTCAGCATGGCGGAAAGGCACAGGCATGACGCGTTCCTGGCGGGTATAGGGCACGGCAACGTGGCGGAGGTAGTCCTCGACGGTGTGGTCGTAGGCGCACACCATGACGTCGGCCCCGTACTCGGAGCCAGCGTCGAAGAACTGGGCTTGGAGGTGCCGGTTGCCGAGCGAGTGTGCCACGACGCCCATTTCGTAGACGGAGCGGGGAGCGATGACCAGGACGTCGGTGGGCAGCACGGACACCACGATCATGTTGGTGTCGGCGACGTGCAGGATGTCGCCGTCACGCAGGTCCCCGGAGCCGGAGGGCAGCCGGATGCCGATTTCCTTGCCGTGGTCCGTGGTGACGCGCTGGATGCGTTTGACCAGCTGGGCGCTGGGCAGCACCACTTTCTCGCGGTGCAGGCCGGTGTAGGCAGCAAGGTCTGCGGTGGGCAGCTCGTGCAGGTTGCCGAGGACTTTGTCGATGATCACGTCAGGCTCCGGGTGGCTCAGTGGTTTGTGGCAGGGCGGGTTAGAAGAGGAAGTAGCGCTGTGCCATGGGCAGGACCTCGGCGGGTTCGCAGGTGACGTCCTCGCCGTCGACGGTGACTTGGTACGTTTCGGGGTCCACCCGGATGTCAGGGGTCGCATCGTTGTATTTGAGGTCGGCCTTGGTCAGCGAGCGGATGCCGGATACAGGCCGGATGACCTTCTGCAGGCCCAGTTCCCCGGGCACCCCGGCGTCGATGGCCGCCTGGGACAGGAACGTAATGGAGGACTGCTGCACCGCCTTGCCGAACGCGGCGAACATGGGGCGCATGGTGCGTGGCTGCGGGGTCGGGATGGAGGCGTTGGCGTCGCCCATCAGCGCGTAGGCGATTTGCCCGCCCTTAAGTACAAGCTCGGGCTTTACCCCGAAAAAGGCGGGATCCCAGAGGACCAGGTCCGCGAACTTGCCTTCCTCCACCGAGCCGATGGAGTCGGCCATGCCCTGCGCGATGGCCGGATTGATGGTGTACTTCGCCACGTAGCGCTTGATGCGGAAATTGTCGCTCTCCGAACCCAAGCCGGCGGCGGAACCGTGTGTGCCGCCGTCGGGATCTGAAAGCACGCCGCGCTGTTTCTTCATCTTGTCGGCCACCTGCCAGGTGCGGGTGATTACCTCGCCCACGCGGCCCATGGCCTGGGAGTCGGAGGAGGTGATGGAGAAGATGCCCAGGTCCTGCAGGACGTCCTCGGCGGCAATGGTCTCGGCGCGGATGCGGGAATCGGCGAACGCCACGTCCTCGGGGATGTCGGGGTTGAGATGGTGGCAGACCATGAGCATGTCCAGGTGCTCTTCGATTGTGTTCCGGGTGTAGGGAAGCGTGGGGTTGGTCGACGCCGGCAGGACGTTGGGCAGCCCGGCGATCCTGATGATGTCCGGGGCGTGCCCGCCGCCCGCGCCTTCGGTGTGGAAGGTGTGGATGACCCGGCCGTCGATGGCACGGATGGTGTCCTCCACAAACCCGCACTCATTCAGGGTGTCGGTGTGGATGGCCACCTGGACGTCGTATTCGTCAGCCACCTTCAGCGACGTGTCGATCGACGAGGTGGTGGAGCCCCAGTCCTCGTGGACCTTGAGCCCGATGGCGCCGGCGCGGATCTGCTCGGCGAGGGGTTCGACGGCGGAGGCATGGCCCTTGCCGAGCAGCCCGATGTTGATGGGCAGCCCCTCGGCGGCCTGCAGCATGCGCTGGATGTGCCATTTGCCGGGCGTGACGGTGGTGGCTTTGGTGCCTTCGGCCGGTCCGGTGCCGCCGCCCACCATCGTGGTCACGCCGCTGGTGAGGGCGGTGGGCACCTGGTCCGGGGAGATGAAGTGGATGTGGCTGTCCACTCCCCCTGCAGTGAGGATCTTGCGCTCGCCGGCGATGATTTCGGTGCTGGCGCCGATGACGATGTCCACGCCGTCGGTGATCTGCGGGTTACCGGCCTTGCCGATCTTGAAGATGTGGCCGTCTTTGAGCGCGACATCGGCCTTGTAGATGCCGGTGTAGTCCAGGATGACGGCGTTGGTGATGACGGTGTCCGGCACACCGCCGCCGGAACCAAAGTCGCCACCTGGACCGCCGTCCCGGGTCATCTGGCCGTTCTGGCCCATGCCGTCGCGGATCACTTTGCCGCCGCCGAACACCACTTCCTCGCCGTAGGCCGTAAGGTCCTTCTCGATTTCGAGGAAAAGTTCGGTGTCCGCCAGGCGGATGGCATCTCCCGTCGTCGGGCCGTAGAGGTCGGCATACTGCCGGCGGGGAAGGTCGAAGCTCACTTGGCCCCCTCTTTGCCGTCGAGGCGGGTGCCGACTGGATTGCCGGCGTCGAGCCCGCCGTTTACGGCGTTGCTGAGGCCGAAGACCTCACGGCTGCCGGCGAGTTCAATCAGCCGCACGGTTTTGCTGTCCCCCGGCTCGAACCGCGCCGCGGTACCGGCGGGGATGTCCAGCCTGCGGCCGTACGCGGCCTGCCGGTCGAATGTGAGGGCCGCGTTCGCCTCGGCGAAGTGGAAATGCGACCCCACCTGCACGGGGCGGTCACCGGTATTGGTGACCACGACGTCGATCGCCTCCCGTCCGGCGTTCACTGTCACCGGTTCGGGCCGAAGAATGTATTCGCCTGGGATCATGGCCGCCTGCCCTATCGGATCGGATCGTGGACGGTGACAAGCTTTGTGCCGTCGGGGAAGGTGGCTTCGATCTGGACGTCGTGGATCATTTCGGGGACGCCTTCCATGACGTCCTCTCTGGTGAGGAGCGTGGTCCCGTAGCTCATGAGGTCCGCCACGGTGCGGCCGTCCCGTGCGCCCTCGATCAGTTCGTAGCTGATGATGGCCACGGCTTCGGGGAAGTTCAGTTTGAGGCCCCGCGCCTGCCGCCGCCGGGCGAGGTCGGCGGCCACCACAATCATGAGCTTTTCCTGCTCACGGGGCATCAGGTGCATCAGGTTCCCTTCGGCTGCTGGGCGCTCCTACGTTTATAGACCCAAGGGTCATGCATTGCCAGCATTTCCGGTGCAGGGCCTCCACGGTGGTCTTCGTGATCACAGTAGGCCGGTCAGGTTTCCGTCAGGTTTCCGGGGCCCGTGGTGGGTCCACGGGTGCACGGTCTCAGTAGAGTTGGAGGTAAAGATCAGCCTAAAGAGGGTGAGATGGCGGCGGATTGAGCCAGACACATTCTAAAGGGATCGGAGCCGCTTAATGATCTCGGCATTTGACTGCACCTGCTGACGATACTCCGCGGAGAGGATGCGCAGCATATCAGCGGCGGCGCGGGTGTCCTCCGACGCCGTGGCTTCCTGGGCGTAGGTGACGCGGATGTTCCGGGCGAAGGCGTCTGCCGCTGTCTGGGCGATGCAGTTGTGCGTGGAAACGCCGGCAAGGACCACTTCGTCCACGTCCCAGTTCCGCAGCCGCGACAGCAGATCCGTGCCTACAAACGCGCTGTCGCGGGTCTTCACCAGCTGCGGGAGGCCGTCAATTGCCAAGCCGGGGACGAATTTAGCCTGGTCGCTGCCACGGAAGATGAACCCCTGGTCGTCATCGAGCATGTTCAGCGACCACGTGGATTTGTCCCGCTCATGCTCGGTGCCAACGAGGAGGGCCTTGTGTCCCTGGGACACAAAGGCTTCGAGCAGGCTGTTGCAGGCAGCCACCACGGCTTTCTGCTGTACGGCCAGTGCCGGGTCCTCGAAGTAGGCGTTCTGCACGTCGATCACCAGCAGTGCAATCACGTCAACCACCCTTTCGGCGTTGGAAACGGTGCTGCCAAGGATACCCGGGAAGACAAGCCCTAGCGGGCTTCCAGCAGCGCCTTCAGCCTGGCCAGGTCCTTGCGCATGGCACGGCGCATCATGGGCGCCATCACCAGGCCGGCCAGACGGGAGAAGCCGGCAGGGCTGCCGCTGTTGCGCAGGGCCATACGTGTGGCACCCTGGCCCGCGTCCTGCCAGGTGTAGGTGGTCTCCATTGGAAAGGGCCCCTGGGCGGTGCGCATGGTCAGCGAGGATCCAGGGGCCAGCTCCGTGAATTCGTAGGTGTACTCAAGGGTGCGCCCCAGGAACTCGGCCACGAAGGCCAGCCGGGAACCCACTCCCAGCGGGGGCGCCGTCTCCCACCGTACGGACTTGATGTTGCTGTACCACTCGGGGGCGTTGGTAGGGTCCCCGGCGTAGCCGGCTACCTCCGCACGCGGCCTGTTGATCACTGCTTCGGTCCGGACATCAACCATGGTCTCCCTTTCGCAGTTCCGCCCTTACGGTGCGGATTCGCGGATCTTCAGCATAAAGCCGGCTTCGACGTGCACGCCATCGTCGGCCGTCTCCAGCCCTTCGATCCGGTCGATCAGCAGCCCGATTGACCGTTCGGCAATCTCATCCATACCCGGCGATACGGTGGTGAGCGACGGCGACGCGAACCGCGCCTCGTCGATGTCGTCAAAACCTGCAACAGCAACATCCTGCGGAACCTTGACGCCGCGGACCAGCAGTTCATGCATTGCTCCCAGGGCCAGGGCATCGTTCAGGCCAAACACAGCATCGAACGGAATGCCGCTGTCCAGCAGGCCCGCGACGGCGGCAGCACCGGAGTCACGCCGCCATTCACCCGGTGCCACCAGGGCCGGGTCAAAGGTGATTCCGGCGTCATCCAGGGCTTTCCGATATCCGTTGAGCCGCAACCCGGACGTGCCTGCGGACTCCTCCGAGCGGGCGCCCACCACAGCGATCCGACGGCGGCCCGCCGCCAGCAGATGGGCGGTGACCGCCGTAGCTGCCTCTTCGTTTTTCATGGTGACCAGGTCGAACCGGGGATCCACGATGTGTTCCCCGAGCAGCACCACAGGCTTGGAGCCGCGGCGGGAGGCAACGGCGTCGGCCTCCATCGCGAGGGGCGTGAACAGCAGACCGTCAGTCAGCTGCCGGAAGGGACCCTGCAATGCGGTGAGCTCGCTCTCAGCGGCGGCTCCGGACTGCTCCACGAGCACGCGGTAACCCCGCCGGGATGCCACGGTCATGAGCCGGGATGCCAGTTCGGCATAATACGGCGCGGAGAGATCGGACAGCACAAGCCCGAGCATGCGGGTTTTCCCGGAACGAAGGCTCCGCGCCGTCAGGTTCGCTTCGTACCCCAGCTCCGCGATGGCATCGTGGACACGCTGTTTGGTGGCCGGCCGGATGAACTCGTAGTCATTGAGCACATTCGACACCGTTTTCAGTGATACACCCGCGGCGCGCGCAACGTCATTCATGGTGACTGCCATCGGTGCTTCGTTCTCCTTGCGTTCTGTTTCATTACATCGTTGCAGATGTTGGCGAAACCGGAACCACCCGCTGTCGTAAAGCCCAGCCGCGAACGTCCAGCGACTGGATCCGGGTCAGCCCTTGGCGGCCTTGGCGGCAGCCTTGGCTGCCTGCTTGGAAGCCCGGACCTTGGAGAGCGACTCCGGGTCCACGATGTCCGCCACCGAGAGGAAGGCGTCCTCCTGGCCGTAGTGGCCCGCAGCCTCCCGCCAGCCCGGCGCCTGCAGCCCTCGCTGCTTGCCGAGGAGCGCCAGGAAGATTTTGGCCTTCTGCTCCCCGAAACCCGGCAGCTGCAGCAGGCGGCGCAGCACCTCCTTGCCATCGGGGTTGCCCTTGGTCCAGATCAGCGTCGCGTCGCCGTCCCAGTCCCGCTGCACCGTCTCAGCGAGCGCCTGGACGCGCCCCGCCATGGAGCCAGGGAAGCGATGGACAGCCGGCCGCTCCTTGAACACCTCCACGAAGGCCTGCGGTTCGTAGGCTGCAACGGCGGCCGGTTCGATGGACCCGATGCGGGCCCGGATTTTCTCCGGACCCGCAAAGGCGGATTCCATGGTCACCTGCTGGTCCAGCAGCATGCCCGTCAGGAGCGCAAACGCGTCGTCGCTCAGGAGTTTGTCGGCAGCCGGATCACCGGTGATATGCAGTTCCATGGCCCTTATCTTTCCACCAACCCGCCTCCCGCGTCATGACCAGGAGTTTTTGTCCACTTCTGGCGACTTAGCCGGCCATTATCCCGCCGTATCTGGACAAAAACTCGGGAGGGGTGGTTGGGTTGGGGCGTGTGTTCCGGCCTAGGACTCCAACGCCAGGCGGATCATGGTCCAGGACACTGCGGGCAGTTCGGCGGTGAGCCTGCCGCCGTCGGCCTTGACGCTGACGTTCTCCACGGGCAGGACCGACGTCGAGTCATCCGCTGTGGCCTGCCAGTACGGGTCCTTGTTGGCGTAGGTGACCGCCTCGATGACCCGGACATTGCCCAGGCCCGCGACGGCGGCATCAAGCGAAAGCGCGTCCGTCGCCGAGCGGTTGACGGCGAAGACCACCGCCTCGCCCTTGTCGGCGTCGAGCGTTGCCACGGCGGACAGGGCAGTGACGTCGGCTGTCTTGCCGCCGCTGACCAGCGGGGATTCGACGGCGAGCTGCAGCACAGTGCCGGCGGCGTGGCGGGAGGTCAGGGCGAAGGGGTGGAAGGTGGTCTGCTTCCAGGCCCGGCCGCCGGGTTCGGTCATGATGGGGGCGATGACGTTGACCAGTTGCGCCAGGCTGGCGGAGTGCACGCGGTCCGTGTTGCGCAGCAGCGTGATCAAAAGGTCCCCGACAACGACGGCGTCCGCCACCGTATAGATGTCCTCCAGCAGGACGGGTGCCACGGGCCAGTCCTGGCCGCTGGGTGACTTGGACTCGCCGCGGCTCATGTGCCACACGTTCCACTCGTCAAAGGAGATGTTTACCTGCTTGTCGGACTTTTTCACCGACTTCACGTGGTCGATGTGGGCGACGATGTCGCGGATGAAGGAGTCCATCTTGTGCCCGGCGGCGAGGTGTTCCTGAAGGTCGCCGAAGTCCTCAAAGTACTGGTGGGCGGAGACCAGGTCCACCAGGTCATAGGTCTCGGTCAGGACCACCCGCTCCCACTCGCCGAACGTGGGCATGGTGGGTCCGGAGCTGCCGCAGGCCACCAGTTCCAGGTCCGGATCGATCATGCGCATGCCGCGGGCGGTGTCTGCGGCGAGCCGGCCGTATTCGAGGGCGTTCTTGTGGCCGATCTGCCACGGCCCGTCCATTTCGTTGCCCAGGCACCACATCCTGATGCCGTAGCCGTTCTCTGCACCGTTGGCCTTGCGCTGATCCGAGAAGGCGGTGCCGCCGTCGATATTGCAGTATTCCAGCAGGTCCAGGGCTTCCTGCGTCCCGCGGGTGCCCAGGTTGACGGCCATCATGGTTTCGACGCCTGCCTTGGCGGACCACTTGGCGAACTCGTCCACGCCCACCAGGTTGGGGTCCGTTGAGTGCCAGGCCAGGTCCAGCCGTGCGGGGCGCTGTTCCACCGGACCCACACCGTCTTCCCAGCGGTACCCGGAAACGAAGTTGCCGCCCGGGTACCGGACGGTGGAGACGCCAAGCTCGCGGGTCAGCTCCAGCACATCCGCCCGGAACCCGTCCTCGTCTGCCGTCGCGTGCTCCGGCTCGAAGATCCCGGTATAGACGCAGCGGCCCAGGTGCTCGACGAACGCGCCGAAAGTCCGGCGGCGGACCGGCCCCACGGTGAAGGACGGGTCAATGGTGACCTTGGCTGCGGCTGACTCTGATATGCCCACGAAAGCTTCCTCATTTCTGTTTCTACAACGTTATAGAAATCAATTGTGGGTGTTGCAGGCTGCCAGAGTCAAGGACCCTCCGGGGAGTTGGTTCCCGGCGCTTCTGTGGTGCCGCGGTCTGCCGGTTCCTCCCGCAGGCCATCACAGGGCAATCCCCGAATCCGAGTACTCGTCGCCAAAACCAAGTACTACCTAATTTGAAAATTGAGTACCGATTACCCGTTCACCTTGGACCGTCAGAGAACTACTTTCGACAGAGAGGACAAACCACGATTTCCTCACTTGGGGGTGTGAGAAGAAGGATGCGTGCAGGACCCACGAACTGCGATTTCCCGGCCCGATGGACCGGGGCAATGAGCGGGGCCGGCGACGAGGAGGTCTTTGAGACCAAGGCCTCTCCCCCAGCCGTCGCCGGCCCTCTGTTTGCGCGATCCGTCCGCCTGTTCATCGCCCGCACGGGCAGCCCCTGACCGTGACATGACCAGACCCGGCAATCCTTTCCCGACCCCAATCGACGCCCCGCAGGCGCCCGGCGGCGCAGCCGGGGTTGCGGACCACAATGGCCTGCAGGAGGGCCTGCTGCTCGACCTCGTAACCGGCTGCGAGAGCATTACCGAGTCCCTGGAGACGCTGGCCAGGCTGGCCGGGGACACCCTCAGCCAGGCCACTGACGGAATAGCGGATTGTGCCGTGATGCTGCAAGGCGGCAAACACGCCACCCTGGCGGGAACAGGTGACCGCCCGCGCGGGCTGGCATCTTTGGAACTGGAGCTGGGCGAGGGCCCCATGACGGATGCGCTGGCTTCCGGTCTCCCGGTGGCGGCAAACCACTTGGCAGCTGATTTCCGCTGGCCGCAATACAGGCGCCAGGTGAGGTCCGCCGGCTACAAAAGCATCCTCGCCGTGCCGCTGCAGCTGGACGGCGGCGCGCAGTCGGCTTTGGCATTTTTTGCCGCCAGGACGGCCGCATTTCCACAGGCCGTGGTTGCCGCCGCGCTTGGCTTCGCCGACCTGGCATCACGGAGCCTCGGGCTGGCGCTGGAGCTCAGGGAAGCCCGGACTTCCGCGGCCGATCTCCGCTCGGCCTTGGAGAGCCGGACCTCCATCGATATTGCCTGCGGAGTGATTATGGCGGAGAACAGATGCTCCTACAGGGAGGCCTTCGGCATCATCTCCAAGGCCTCAAGCCACCGGAACATCAAGCTCCGCAAGGTGGCCGAGGACATCCTGGACAAGCTCCCGGACGGCGCGCCCCGCACCCACTTCGACCACTAGGCGCGCCGGTACCGCTTCGGCGGACTTACAACCCGCCGGCGAGCTTGTAGTAGGCGGCGTTCCAGTTCAGGTCCTTCTTGAACTGGCGGATGGTGGTGTCCGCGTCGATGGCCAGCAGCTCCGTCTGGGCGATCTCCGCGAAGTCCTCAAAGACGTCCATGCCGACGGCGGTGCTGAGCACTGTGTGGTGCGCGGCGCCGGCGGTGAGCCACGCGGCGGCCGAGGTGGCGAAGTCGGGCTTCGGCTGCCACAGGGCGCGGGCAACAGGGAGGTTGGGCAGCGGCTGGTCCAGCGGCACTACGTCCACGGCGTTGGCCACCAGGCGGAAGCGGTCCCGCATGTCCGAAAGTGCCACTACAACACCCGGGGAGGCGTCGGCGTCGAACACCAGGCGGACGGGGTCTTCCCGGCCGCCGATGCCCAGCGGGTGGATTTCCAGGCTGGGCTTTCCGGCAGTGAGGGACGGGCAGACCTCCAGCATGTGGGCGCCCAGGATCTTTTCCGAGCCGGGCTCCAGGTGGTACGTGTAGTCCTCCATCAGGGAGGCACCGCCGGGCAGGCCCGCACCCATCACCTTGGCGGCGCGGACCAGGATGGCGGTCTTCCAGTCGCCTTCGGCACCGAAGCCGTAGCCATCAGCCATGAGCCGCTGTACGGCCAACCCGGGGAGTTGGCGGAGCGCACCGAGGTCCTCAAAGGACGTGGTGAAGGCGGCGGATCCGTTGGATTCCAGGAAGCTGCGCAGGCCCAGTTCGATGCGGGCGCCGTAGCGGAGGGAGTCGTGTCGGGCCGCGCCGGCGCGGAGCTCCGGCACCACGTCATAAAGGTCCTCATACTCCGCGACCAGCGTGTCGACGTCGGCCTCTGCGGCACCGTGCACGGCATCGGCGAGTTCGTTGACTGACCAGGTGTTGACCGAGACGCCGAAGCGAAGCTCGGCCTCGGTCTTGTCACCTTCGGTGACGGCGACATTGCGCATGTTGTCACCGAACCGGGTCAGTTTCAGGGTGCGGATCGCGGCCCAGCCGGCGGCGGCGCGCTGCCAGACACCCACCTGGCGGGTCACCTCGGGATTGGAGACATGGCCTACGACGGTCTTGCGGGCGATGCCCAGGCGGGACTGGATGTAGCCGAACTCGCGGTCACCGTGGGCGGCCTGGTTGAGGTTCATGAAGTCGAAGTCGATGTCCGCCCACGGCAGCTCCACGTTGGCCTGGGTGTGCAGGTGCAGGAGCGGCTTGCGCAGCAGGTCCAGGCCCTGGATCCACATCTTGGCCGGGGAGAACGTGTGCATCCAGGCGGTGACGCCAATGACGGAGTCGTTGGAGTTGGCTTCCAGGGCGGTGCGGCGGATGGCGTCCGAGTCGGTCAGGACCGGTTTCCAGACGATCTTGACCGGGACGGCCGAGGAGGCGTTGAGCTGGTTGGCGATCTCCTGGGACTGCGCTGCCACCTGCTTCAGGACGTCCTCGCCGTAGAGGTGCTGGCTGCCGGTGAGGAACCAGACCTCGTAGCCGTCGAGGGAAGTGTTTGCTGCGGTGCTCATGGGTTCTCCTGCGAAGTAAGTTCGGGTGGGGCTGGCGGCGGTGGGCTGCTGCAAGGCGTTACTGGCCGTAGACGTTCTGGTACCGGGCGTAGAGGGAGTCGATGTGGCCCTGGTCTATGGCGATCGGCTCGCCCAGCTGGCGGGAAATGTGGACCGTGCGCGCCACTTCCTCGCACATCACCGCGGCCTTCACGGCGGACCGGGCGTCCTTGCCAATCGTGAACGGGCCGTGGTTCTGCATCAGCACCGCGGGCGAATTGGAGTTCTTCAGCGTCTCCACAATGCCCTGGCCGATCGAATCGTCGCCGATCAGTGCGAACGGGCCCACCGGAATGTTGCCGCCGAATTCGTCGCCCATCATGGTCAGCACACACGGGATGGACTCGCCCCGGGCCGCCCAGGCCGTGGCGTAGGTGGAGTGCGTGTGCACCACGCCGCCGACGTCGGGCATGTTGCGGTAAACGTAGGCATGCGCCGCGGTGTCCGACGACGGCGACAGCGGCGGGTTGCCCCACTCACCGTCCGCGTCGCCGTCCACGGGCACCCCGTAAAGGTCGGTGACCACCATCTGCTCGGGCGTCAGGTCGTCATAGGAGATGCCGGATGGCTTGATGACCAGCAGGTCGCGGCCGGGCACGCGGGCCGAAACGTTTCCGGCGGTCCACACCACCAGTTCGTAGCGGGTGAGCTCGGCGTGCAGGGTGCAGACTTCCTGCCGGATCCGGGCGATGGTTTCCAGGGTTTGTGCCGGCGTGGTGCTCATGCGGAGGCTCCAACCGTCGCGGGGGTGGAGGCGTCTGGTGCAGCGGCGGTGCTGGACGCTGCGGCGGACTTGGACGCTGCGGCGGACTTGGACGCTGCGGCGGACCCGCGCTGGATGGCCTTGAGCCGGTGCATCACATCGTTGGCGCCGCGGCCGAAGTAGTCATGCAGCGTGCGGTATTCCTGGAACAGTTCCTGGTAGGCGGCAACGTTTTCCGGGATGGGTATGTATACGTCGCCGGGCTCGGAGCCCATGGCTGCCGCGGCCTCCCGGATATCCGTGTACTTTCCGGCCGCAACGGCGGCGTGGATGGCGGAGCCAAGTGCGGGGCCCTGGGTGGAACCGATGGTGGAGAGCTGCAGCCCGGTGATGTCCGCGTAGATCTGCATCAGCAGCTTGTTCTTCAGGAGGCCGCCGGCCACGATGAATTCCTTCACGGGCACGCCGGAATCGCGGAAGGCGTCCACGATGGTGCGGGTGCCGAAGGCCGTGGCCTCAAGCAGGGCGCGGTAGGTGTCCTCCGGCTTCGTGGCGAGTGTCTGGCCCACCACCACGCCGGAGAGTTCGTGGTCCACCAGGACCGAGCGGTTGCCGGAATGCCAGTCGAGGGCGATGAGGCCGTGCTCGCCGATGGCCTGGCGGGAGGCGAGTTCAGTGAGGTATTCGTGGATGCCCAGACCCTTTTCGGAAGCGGCCTGGTGGTATTCCGGCGGGACGCCGTTCTTGGTGAACCAGCCGAAGATGTCGCCCACTCCGGACTGTCCGGCTTCGTAGCCCCAGAGGCCGTCCACGATGCCGCCGTCCACCACACCGCACATGCCCGGGACTTCGTGCAGTTCCGTGCCGTTCATGACGTGGCAGGTGGAGGTGCCCATGATGGCCACCAGCTGGCCGGGCTCCACTGCATGGGCCGCCGGGGCGCTGACGTGCGCATCCACATTGCCCACCGCCACGGCAATGCCCTCGGGCAGGCCGGTCCACTCGGCGGCTTCGGCTGTGAGGTAACCGGCCGCGTCGCCGAGCCGGCCGATGGTGTGCTCGAGTTTGGCGCTGACGAAGTCCTTGAACTCCGGGTTCAGCGCGGAGAGGAAGTCCTCTGACGGGTACCGGCCGTCCTGGTAGATGCCTTTGTAGCCGGCGGTGCAGGCGTTGCGGACATACTTGCCGCACAGCTGCCAGACGATCCAGTCCGCCGCCTCCACCCAGTGGTCCATCTCGGCGTAGGCTTCCGGGTCCTCTTCCAGCAGCTGCAGGCCCTTGGCGAACTCCCATTCGGAGGAGATGAGTCCGCCGTAGCGCGGCAGCCAGGTTTCGCCGCGTTCGGCGGCCAGCTGGTTGATCCGGTCCGCCTGCGGCTGCGCGGCGTGGTGGCGCCACAGTTTCACGTAGGCGTGCGGCCTGTTGGCGAAGCCAGCCAGCTCGTTCAGCGGGGTTCCGTCAGCCTTGACCGGCACCATGGTGCAGGCGGTGAAGTCGGTGGCGATGCCGACGACGGCCGCGGGGTCGATCCCGGCGGCTGCGATCGCGGCCGGAACGGCGTTGCGCAGGACATCGCGGTAGTCGTTGGGCACCTGAAGTGCCCATTCGCCGGGCAGCCGGGCGCCTGATCCGCCTGCCCTGCCAGCAACATCCGCCGGCAGCGCATCCGTGACCACGGCGTGCGGGTAGTCAAAGACGCCGCTGCCGAGCTCCTTGCCGTCCCTGACGCGGACCACTACCGCCCGCCCGGAAAGAGTCCCGTAATCCACACCGATGACGTAGTTGTCCGTGCCGTCCACTGTGACGTCCATAAAAGCTTCCTCCAATGAGCTGCCGCCGCTTCGCGGCCTGACAACAATTGTGAGCGCTAACAAATGCAAAGTCAACCACCTGGTGACAGCCTTTGCGGCGACCGCACCTGGCCAGGAAAGGGAGAGTTGCCTAGGAGCTGGCCAGCACAGTTGCGGCCTGCGTGGAAGGGGGCAGTTACCTGGAACCAGCGGCGGGTTGGGCCGTGCTGGCCCTGCGCACCAGAACAGGGGTGACCACGGTGGAACTCACGGCGGCGCCGGCTTCGATCTCCTTGAGCATGATGTCCATGCAGCGGCGGCCCAGTTCCTCGAAGTCCTGGCGCACCGTGGTGAGCGGCGGCGTGAAGTACCCCGACTCCGGCTGGTCGTCGAAGCCCACTACGGAGACGTCGTCGGGCACGCGGACGCCGGCCTCGTTGAACGCCCGCAGGAGGCCCAGCGCCATCTGGTCGTTGCCCACAAAGAGCGCCGTGGCGGTACGATCGGCGGCAAGCCGGCGGCCGATCTCGTAGCCGCTGCCCGCGCTCCAGTCACCTTCGTGCAGAATTTCCTGCGGGAGTCCGGCGTCCTTGAGGGCGGCGCGCCAGCCCTCGGCGCGGAGGGCGCCGTCAATCCAGTCCCCGGGGCCCGCCACGTGGCCGATCGTCCGGTGGCCCTGCTCGATGAGATGCCCGACGGCGAGCTCGGCGCCGCGCTTCTGGTCCACCATGGCACCGCTGACGGCCTCGTTGCCCAGGGAGCCGACGGCAACCACGGGCACACCGGGATTGAATTCCTCAAGGATCTGCAGGGTTTCCGAGTGCGGCACCAGCACGGCGATGCCGTCCACCGACTGGTCCGTGAAGTGCCGCAGTGCGTCGAAGATGGCCCCGCGGCCGACGGAGCGGAGGGCGGCGATGCTGACGAAATAGCCGGCGTCCCGGGCGGCCTGCTCCACTCCCAGGAGCGTGTTGGCCGGGCCGTACTGCGAGAGTTCGCTGGCCAGCACCCCAATGGTCTGCGAGCGCCGGGTCACCAGGCTCCTGGCGGCGGTGTTGCGCCGGTACCCGAGTTCGGCAATCGCAGCTTCCACCTTTTCCCGGGTGGCCTTGCTGACGTTCGGGTGGTTGTTGATGACGCGCGAGACCGTCTGGTGCGAGACCCCCGCGAGCTCGGCCACGTCCTCAAGACGCGGCAGCCGCCCGTTGCTGCTTTTTGACATGTACCCATTGTGCCCGTTGCGCAGCGTTCCCAAGCTTGTCCGCGGTTCGTGGCCGTCATGGTTCCAAACCCCGGACAAGCTTAGGAGCGCCTGCAATCGCGGCAAAGAAAAGTCCCCGGCACCCTGTTTCCAGGATGCCGGGGACTTGCCACTCTTCGCTAAAAGAGTGGGCCCTGTGGGGCTCGAACCCACGACCCACGGATTAAAAGTCCGATGCTCTACCAACTGAGCTAAAGGCCCCAGCTGACCGCCAAAAGAGCCGATCAGCCCAGTCCATTTCTGGACGTTAATACTGTACCCCACACCCGCGGCTCTTCCGGCACGCACCTGCGCGCCGCCGTCGTACGCTTAGCGGCCTGTTCCGGCCCCGTTACCGCGCCCCGGGTAGGCCCCGGGTACCGCCCAGCCCCGCACTCGATTCCCTTTGGGCACAGGAGTAGCGTGGGGGCATGAGCGAGCAAACAGGACCCAGTCACTACGGCGGAGCCAACCGGCATCACAAGCCCAAGCCTTTCGCGCCCATCGACTTTGAGCCGTTTGCAGGGGGTCCTGACCCTGCACGCGTCTCCGAGGCCGCCCACCTCGCCGCACAGGCACTGGTGCGCCACGGACGCGACAGCGACGACCCCGTCGTCACTGAACGGCTCGTCAAGCTGACGGATGAACAGGGGCTGGAGGCCATCGCGGAGATGTGGGCCGAAAGCCCGGCACGCTCCCTGCCCGGCGCCCTCTGGCGGCTGTACGCCCTCCGCGCCGCCACCGTCCAGGACCCTGAGCGGATTTCGGTCTACTTCCGTGCCGGCAAGGACACCGCCCAGGTCTCCAACGTGGTGGCCGGCGCCGCCGAACCGCCGGGCGCCGATGAGATGCGGACCATGGCTGACGCCATCCTCTCAGGGGCGTTCGACGGCGAGTTCGACGTCGCGCTGGAACGTTCCGCGGCGTTCTGCCGCGTGGTGGCGCTCGGCCAGGCGACCATCGCGGACGGCGCCGAACACGGTAACGAGGCCCACGCCAGTAAGCTCACGCGGAACTCCCACCAGTTGGTGAAGACCGCCGAGGACCTCGAGCACGCGGCCAACGCGTGGCGCCTGGGCGAGCTGGACTGACCCAGGCAGGCCCGATCTGTCAATGTTGACTTGGGCCAGCCAACGTAGAACACTGAAACTGGTGCCGAGCCGCGAAACCCCCGGGCTTCAACAATTAGCCGCCTAGAGCGGCCTACCGCCGAGAGGCGTATCCGGTTCGGCACCATTTTTGTGCCATTTTTTGGTGCCTGTGACAGCCCGGTAGAGTAATGGTCAATTGCTGGCTGCGGTCAAGTCACAAAGCCGGCTTCCCCATCACAGTACATTTCCCGGAGACCGGTACCCACGTGAAGCTGCGCCTTTTTCCCCAGGAGCCCGCCGGGCTGAACCTCCTTTCGGAGATGGCGCGCCAGATCGTCCTGGCCACCGCCACCCTTGCGGAGATCCTGGGCGTCCCCGCAGCCGAGCACGGCAAACTCGTGGAGGACATGCACAACCACGAGGCCAAGTCCGCGGAGCTGCACTTCGCACTGCTCACCCACATGCGCACCAGCTTTGTGAACCCCCTCCCCCGCGAGGACATGTACGCGCTGTCCCGCTACCTCAACGAGGCCATCGAGAAACTCGACGCCGCCGCGGAGCTGGTGGCCCTGTACAAGCTGGAGCGCTTGCCCAAGCGGGCGGCGGACCAGCTGGAGATCATCAGCCGCCAGGCCGAACTGACCGTGGACGCCATGCGCCAGCTGAACAACCTGGACGGCCTTGAGGACTACTGGATCGAGATCCTGCGTCTGGCCAAGCGCGCCGAACGCACCCACCGCGTCTGGGTGGCGGACATGATTTCGGACATGAAGTGGGCGCAGTACTCCCGGAACCGGGACATCGCCAACCAGCTGGTTGAGGTCACCAAGGACATGCGGCGGATCGCCACCCAGGTAGGCAGCATCATCGTCAAGGAATCCTGAGTTGACTGCAGCCATCTTCGGCCTGGTGGTTCTGCTGACTGCCGCGTTTGCCTTCGTCAACGGCTTCCGGGACGTCTCCACCGCCGTGGCACCCGCTGTCCGCACACGCGCTCTCACCCCCAGCGTGGCCGTGCTGCTGGCCGCTTTCTTCAACTTCCTTGGCGCCCTCCTCAGCGCAGGCCTGGCCGTGGCGGTGAGCCAGCACTGGATCACCCTGCCCGGCGGTGTCAACGGCCTCAACATCCTGGCTGCAGGCCTGGTAAGCGCCTGCGCCTGGGGCATCCTGATGTGGTGGCGCGGAATCCCGACCTCCTCCACTCACGCCCTCGTTGGTGGCCTTTCCGGCGCCGGACTGGCAAGCCTGGCAGTGGGCGGTGGCGCGGTAGGCGGCGTGGACGAGTCGCTCCTTTTCCAGGTGGTCCTGCCTCTGCTGCTCTCACCGCTGGTTGCCTACAGCGGCGCCTTCCTCCTGGTCTACCCGGCCACATGGGCGGCGCGCTATACCCAGCCCAACGTCGTCAACACCCGCTTCCGCCGCAGCCAGTCCATCGCCGCCGGCGCCGTGGCGTTTGGTCACGGTCTGCAGGACGGACAGCGCGTCAGCGCGGTGCTGCTGCTCGCCCTGCTGGCCGGCGGCTATTCCGACGGCGGCACCATCCCGATGTGGGTCGCGCTCCTGTCCGCCGTAATGATGACAGCCGGAACACTTTTCGGTGGTTGGCGCATCTCCCACACCATCGGCTACAAGATCATCCGGATTGACCCCCTGCGCGGTTCAGTGGCCCAGATCTTCAGTGCCGTGATGCTGTTTGTCGGCGCCATCGGCCTGCACTTGCCGCTGTCCACCACGCACACTGTGACGTCCGGGGTCCTTGGTGCCGGCGAAAACCAGAACTTCTCGGTGACCAACCGGCGGCTGGTCATCCGGATACTGGCGCTCTGGGTCCTGACGCCGGTCGCCACGGCCGCCGGGGCCTTTGTCCTGGCCCTCGCGCTGTCACCGCTGGCGGGCTGAACGGCGCATCGATTGCTCCAAGGACGCCCTTTTGGGGTGTCAAAAGGGCGTTGCCGGAGCAATCGATGCAAGAAGGTTGCGCCGATCACATGTCCGGCCGCAGTGCTCTGCCGGTGAATAGACTTGAGCGCATGGCCATCGCAACAGGATTCTCAGCAAGCGGGCGTTTCCTGCGTGGCCGCGTGCGCACCGGCCTGATCCGCAGCCGCAACTCGCTGTTCCCCGCCATTCAGATGACCGGCTGCGCCGTGGGGGCCTATGCATTCGCTGAGTACGTGCTGGGGCATTCCGGTCCGCTGTTCGCGGCGACGTCATCGCTGATTGCGCTGGGCTTCTCCCGGGAGCCACGGTTGCGCAGGGTGGTGGAAGTGGGGCTGGGCTGCACCATCGGCATCGCGGTGGGTGACTTGCTCCTCCACTGGCTGGGCGGTGGAATCTGGGTTGCCGCCCTCGTGCTCCTGATCTCCATCCTGCTGGCGCGGTTCCTGGACAGCGGCAACATCTTCACCACGCAACTGGGGCTGCAATCGCTGCTTGTGGTGCTCCTGCCGGCGCCCGCAGGCGGGCCCTTCACGCGCAGTCTCGATGCCATCGTCGGGGGGCTGTTCGCACTGCTGGTGACCATCCTTGTGCCAAAGGATCCGCGCCGCGAACCCCGGAAGGATGTCCAGAAGCTGCTCCATGAACTGGCAGAAGTGCTGCGGGAGTGCGCCACAGCCCTGAGCACCAGCGACTCCACGCAGGCGTGGCACGCGCTCATCCGCGGACGGAACTGCCAGCCGCTGGTGGACGGGATGCGCCACTCCCTGCGCGCTTCGGGCGAGGTGGCAACGCTGGCGCCTGCCTACCGACGGCACCGCGACGAACTGGACCGGCTGGAACAGTCGCTGAACTTCATCGACCTGGCCCTGCGTAACAGCAGGGTCTTCGCGCGGCGGCTTACCAGTGCCATCAACCATGCCGCCCTGTCCGATGAGGCCAACGAAAACATTGCCGAGGTGCTGCAGGACACCGCTGCCGCCATTGACGAACTGTCGCTGGGCCTGGCGGAAACGCACGACGGCGTCCGCCGCGCCCACCTGCGCAAGGCCCGGCAGGACCTGAGCGAAATCGCCCTCCGCCTGCATCCGAAACTGCTGGAAGTGCAGCGGCTTGAAGGCGAAACCGTAGTCATGCTGTTCCGGCCGCTGATGGTGGACCTACTGGAGGCCACGGGGATGGATTCCCGCGAAGCCCGGGACGTCCTGCCGGGGCTGTAGCCCGCCAGGGTTGGGCCTTGGGCAGCGCTCCGCCCTTCGTGGTTCGAACGGGGGTGACCCGTCCGGAGTGGACCACGTCAACGGCCCCGCAACCCAGGTGCACTGACGGCCAATGAAACGAATCAATAACGCCTAGGACCAGCCATCCGCATTCTGTTGACGGGACCCTGGTGCGAGCCTATGATTCAAATCACAGAGGACGTGAAACGATTCATTAGATGAGCCCCAAAGGTGCGGTATCTCAATGCATGAACCCAATGATTCCCGGTCCAGCCCGGACGGGGGGTTCGCTTCCAGTCATCTCCCTGGCCCACGCGGCGAAAACCTTTGGCCCCGTGGTGGCCTTGGCCGACGGGACCATGGAAATTCTGCCGGGTGAAATCCATGCCCTCGTCGGAGAAATCGGGGCCGGCAAATCCACCCTGGTCAAGATCCTGGCCGGACTGCACCATCCCGATTCGGGGGACTTCAGGGTGGACGATGAACCGGTCAACTTCAAGAATGTGGCAGAGAGCAAGGCTGCCGGCATTTCCGTGATCTACCAGGAACCAACGCTCTTCCCCGACCTGACAGCCGGCACGTCACCCTTGGTTAACGCACTGGGCTGCGCGCGGCCGGTCTTCCGGCGTACCGTGGAGACGATCCGTGCAGGGTGATGTCCGCCCCCGCCATTAGGGTGGAACGCATGGCTACAAAGACTTCCCGGGCGTCCAAGGCGCCTGCCTACAAGTGCGCCGAGTGCGGCTGGACCACGGTCAAGTGGGTAGGCCGCTGCGGCGAGTGCCAGGCTTGGGGCACCGTTGAGGAAACCGGCGCCGCCGTGGCGCGCACGACGGCGGCAACAACAGTTCTGGAGCCGGCGCGCCGGATTGCCGAAGTGGACGCGACCACCGCGGCGTTCCTTCCCACAGGCGTGGACGAACTGGACCGCGTCCTGGGCGGTGGCCTGGTCCCGGGCGCCGTGATCCTGCTGGCCGGCGAGCCGGGCGTGGGCAAGTCCACCCTGTTGCTGGACGTGGCCGCCAAGTTCGCCCGGACTGCGCAGGACGTCCTCTACGTCACGGGCGAGGAGTCCGCCGCGCAGGTGAAGCTCCGCGCCGAACGGATCGACGCCGTCGCGGATTCCCTCTACCTTTCCGCTGAGACGGACCTGGGGCAGGCACTTGGCCAGGTCGAGAAAATCGAGCCGAGGCTGCTCATTGTGGACTCGGTGCAGACCCTCAGCAGCGCGGACGTGGACGGCAGCGCCGGCGGGGTGTCCCAGGTGCGCGAGGTCGCGGCGTCCATCATCGCCTCGGCCAAACGGCGCAACATGACCACCCTGTTGGTGGGCCACGTAACCAAGGACGGTTCCATCGCCGGCCCGCGGCTGCTGGAACACCTGGTTGATGTTGTGTGCCAGTTCGAAGGCGAGCGCCATTCCAGGCTGCGGCTGCTCCGGGCCGTGAAAAACCGATACGGGCCCACGGACGATGTGGGCTGCTTCGACCTGAACGAGGACGGCATCCAGGGCCTGGCTGATCCCAGCGGGCTCTTCGTCAGCCGCACCAAGGACCCGGTATCCGGAACGTGCATTACGGTGACCATGGAGGGCAGGCGTCCGTTGCTGGCCGAGGTCCAGTCGCTGCTGGCCGAGAGCCCCAACTCCCAGCCGCGCCGGGCCACCAGCGGCCTGGACAGTTCCCGTGTGTCCATGCTCCTGGCCGTCCTGCAGCAACGGGCCGGATGCCTGCTGCACAAGGACGATTCCTACGTGGCCACAGTGGGCGGTGTGAAGCTCAGCGAACCCGCCACGGACCTGGCAGTCGCCCTGGCGGTGGCCTCGGCCAAGGCCCGGAAGCCCCTGCCCACCCGGCTCATCGCCTTCGGCGAGGTTGGCCTGGCCGGGGAGGTCCGGCCCGTGCCTGGCATCAACCAGCGGATCCAGGAGGCCCACCGCCTGGGCTTCACCCACGCCGTCGTCCCGGCCAGCCACAACGGTCCGGGCCCCGTTCCGGCTGGTTTCTCCGTGCGCGAAGTGGAGCACCTGACGGAAGCTCTGAGCCTGCTGATCGGATAAGCAGGCCCAGGCAGCTGGCCAACGCCCGGCCCTGATGCTGCTGTGTTCAGTTCCCCGCAATCACCAGCGCGACGCTGTGTCCGCCGAACCCGAAGGCGTTCACCAGGCCGGCAGCGGCGGAGCCGGGCGCGAGCGTGTGGGCGGTGTCCGTGATGACGTTGAGGTCAATCTCCGGATCCAGTGCCTCCACATTCAGCGTGCCCGGGAGTTGCCCGGTCTGCAGGGCC
This sequence comes from Arthrobacter sp. B6, assembly GCF_001663775.1. GTDB lineage: Bacteria > Actinomycetota > Actinomycetes > Actinomycetales > Micrococcaceae > Arthrobacter. The sequence continues at coordinate 2,090,973 of NZ_KV467168.1, forward strand.
TGGACCACCACGACGGCGGCCAGCGCACCGGCGCCGCCCAGCAGGTGGCCGGTGTGGCCCTTGGTGGAGGTCACCGGGACGTTGGCACCGAAGATGGCTGTGATGGCCTGGGCTTCGAGCCGGTCCCCCACCGGGGTGGAGGTGGCATGGGCGTGGATGAAGCCGATGTCCGCGGCGTCCATCCCGGCCGAGGCCAGGGCTTTCTGCATGACCCTCCGCTGCATGGCCGGGTCGGCAGCCACGATGTCGTTCGCGTCCGAGGTCACTGATCCGCCGGCGGCCTCTGCCAGGACGGCGGCACCACGCGCGCGGGCATGCGCTTCGCTCTCCAGCACCACAATGCCGGCACCCTCGGCCAGGACAAAGCCGTCGCGGCCGCCGTCGAACGGGCGTGACGCAAGCTGGGGTTCGCCGTTGCGCGTCGAGAGGGCCCGGATCTGGGAGAACCCGGTGATTACCAGGTCATTTACTGAGGCGTCCACGCCGCCGGCGATGACGACGTCGGCCGCTCCGGACCGGATCATTTCGGCACCCTGCACGATGGCTTCGGCCCCGGAGGCGCAGGCGCTGACAGGTGTGCGGGCTCCGCCGCGGGCACCAAGGTCGATGGAGACCCAGGCAGCGGGGCCGTTGACCATCAGGCGGGTCAGGGTATGCGGCGATACCCGGCGCGGGCCGCCGCTGGCCAGTGCCCTGTCCTGCTCAATCGTGGAGCCGAGGCCGCCGTAGGCCGAACCGATCACCACGGCGAACCGCTCGGGGTCGACGTCCGGCGCCCCTGCCTGCTGCCATGCTTCACGGGCGGCCACCAGGGCAAGCTGTCCGCATCGGTCCATCCGCTTGAGCTCGCGTGTGGTCAGGTGCTCCGAGAGGTCGGCGGTGACCTGGCCGGCAATGCGCACGGGCAACTGTCCGGCCCAGTCATTGTCCAGGGCAGCGATCCCGGAGCGGCCGGCAAGCAACGCGTCCCAAGTCTGCCCAACGTTGGAGCCGAGGGGGTTGATCGTGCCGGCGCCCGTGATGAGCGCGCGTGGTTGGACTGCAGACATCTGGGTACCTGGCTTTCTTGTTGCGGGACGGAGGCGGCTGCCCGCATGCCGGGCAGCGCGAACGTCCCAATGAGTCTTCGGCTCCGTTCACCCGACGGATTGGAAGGAACAGCTATTTGGCGGGGTTGTGCGTCCCGATCGGCACCAGCGTCAGGTCCGGGTGGTTCTTCTCAATCCGGCGCAGGGCCCACACGTCGTTGAAGAGGGCGAGGTATTCGCCGTCGGACCGCACCAGCACCTCGGCGCCCGGCACGTTGGCCAGCGCGGGCATTGCATCCGCCGTCGAAATCCGGGCCATCGAGTACGGCAGGCGTTCCAGGCGCATGGGGGCATTGAAGTCGTGCGCCATGCGGTCCTCCACCACTTCGAACTGCATGGGGCCGACGGCGGCAAGCACCGGAGCCTGGTCGCCGCGGACGTCGGAGCGGAGCACCTGGATGACGCCCTCGTGCTCCAGCTGCTCGATGCCGCGGCGGAACTGCTTGAACTTGCTGGGGTCTTTGGACCGCGCCACCTGGAAGTGTTCCGGGGCGAACAGCGGGATGGCCGGGTACTCCACGGCCTCTTCCAGGAAAAGGCTGTCACCGACGCGCAGGGAGGAAGCGTTGACCAGGCCCACGACGTCGCCGGGGTAGGCCTCGTCGATGACCTCGCGTTCGCGGCCAAACACCTGCTGGGCGTACTTGGTGGCGAAGGACTTCCCGGTCCGGGTCTGGGTGACCACCATGCCGCGCTCGAAAACGCCGGAGCATACGCGGATGAAGGCTACGTGGTCGCGGTGGGCCTTGTTCATGCCGGCCTGGACCTTGAAGACAAAGCCGGAGAACGGCGATTCGACGGCGCGCGGGCTGCCGTCAACATCCGGGCGGGGCGCCGCTGGCGGAGCGAAGTCCACCAGTGCATCCAACAGTTCCTTCACCCCGAAGTTCAGGGCGGCGGAGCTGAAGAGGATGGGCGTGGCGGTACCTGCGTGGAAGGCTTCGACGTCGAACTCGAGGTTGGAGTCGATGACCAGGCCGGCTTCGTCCACGGCGTCGGACCAGTTGCTGCCCTGGCTCTCCGCGGCCTGTTCCGGCGTGAAGTATTCGGTCAGCGCGATGTTGGCGCCGGCGTTGTTGCGCTGGAAGCGTGCGAACCGGTCATTGCGCAGGTCCCAGACGCCGCGGAAATCGCCGGAGATGCCCACGGCCCAGGTCAACGGCATGGGCTGGAGGCCGGTCCGTTCGGTGATCTCGTCCATCAGGGCCAGGGCGTCCAGGCCGGGGCGGTCCCACTTGTTGATCACCGTGATGATGGGCAGGTTGCGCTGCTTGCAGACCTCGAACAGCTTCATGGTCTGCGTTTCCAGGCCCTTGGCGGCGTCCACCAGCATCACTGCGCAGTCCACGGCGGCCAGGACCCGGTAGGTGTCCTCGGAGAAGTCCGCGTGGCCGGGAGTGTCCAGCAGGTTGATGACGGTGTCCCGGTAGGAAAACTGCAGCGCGGCGGAGCTGATCGAGATGCCGCGGTCCTTCTCCATCTGCATCCAGTCCGAGACCGTTTCCTTGCGGTTGGCCTTGCCACTGGAGGCACCGGCGGTGCCGATCACCTTCGCGTGCAGGGCCAGCGCTTCGGTGAGCGTCGACTTTCCGGCGTCAGGGTGCGAAATAACGGCGAACGTCCGACGCCGGGCCGCCTGTTTGTGAATCTCGGAGACCCGGGCGGGGCTAAGGACATCTTGGGACACGGTGCTACTTTCGCTGCGGTGGGGATAACCCTGGGCGCTGGAGGGGACATCGCTTGACGGGAAGGGGACTGGCTGAGCGCCAAGTTCCAAGTTTATCGCAGCGGCAGGCCCGCGCCGAAGGTGGCGCCATCTGAGCACTTAACGCCACTGAAACGCCTGATTCAGGCTGGTGCAGTCGAGCACGTGCCGACCTGGCTGGCGTTCGCCATACTGGTTCATGCAGGCGACAACGGTGTTGGTCGAGGGCGAGAGTGACAGGGTGGCGGTCGAGGCGCTGGCCTTTCGCATTGGGCATCCCTTCATCCAAACCGGCCAAAAGTGCCTCCCGGCCAACCGCCGTCGAACCCAATAACGGCGCATTCCACAGCACCCCCTAATGGGGCACTTTAGGGCTTGTCCGTGCGGTTGTTGCCTGTCCTTACCTCTATCATTGAGCTTGCGGGAAACTGCGCACTTTTTGATCCCGTCGGTGAAGTGTAAACCGGCGTACCTGCGGGCGGCAGTCCGCACCTTTGAAGGGAACACTATGGCTCGGAGCCCCGAAGAATCGCTCAAGGCGACTCTGGGCAGAGTGGCTCCAGGCACGCCGCTGCGTGATGGGCTGGAACGCATCCTCCGCGGACGCACAGGCGCACTCATCGTTTTAGGCTCGGACCGGACCATTGACTCCATCTGCTCCGGCGGGTTCGACATCGGCATCGACTTCTCCCCCACGCGCCTGCGCGAACTTGCCAAAATGGACGGCGCAATCATCTGCGACAAGGACGCCGGAAACATCCTCCGCGCCGCCGTCCAGCTGGTCCCCGACTCCAGCATTGAAACGCAGGAATCCGGCACCCGGCACCGCACCGCGGAACGCGTGGCCATCCAGACCGGCGTGCCCGTCATTTCCGTCAGCCAGTCCATGCAGATCATCGCGCTGTACGTAAACGGCCTGCGCCACGTCCTGGAGGGCTCCGAGAAAGTCCTGGCCCGCGCCAACCAGGCCCTCGCCACCCTTGAGCGGTACCGTTCGCGGCTGGACCAGGTCACCAGCTCGCTGTCTGCCCTCGAGATCGAAGCCATGGTGACCGTGCGCGACGTCGCCGTCACCCTGCAGCGCCAGGAAATGGTCCGCCGGATTTCTGAGGAAATCTCGCAGTACGTGCTGGAACTCGGTGAGGACGGCCGCCTGCTGTCGCTCCAGCTGGATGAGCTCACGGTGGGCCGCGGCCCCGGCAGCGACGTCATCATCCGCGACTACGGCGGGCCGGACGCTTCCGCCGACGACATTGAGAAGGCCGTCAGCGCCCTGGTCAATCTGGGCCCCACTGAGCTGATAGACCTCGGAAAAATCTCCGGGATCGTCGGATTCGCGGGCGGTGAGGCCAATCTCGACGCCGTGGTGCAACCGCGCGGGTACCGGCTGCTGTCCGGCCTCAAGGCAGTGCCCAAGGCTGTTGCCGACCGCCTGGTGGACCACTTCGGCGGCCTGCAGTTCCTGATGGCAGCGACAATCGATGACCTGATGACCGTGGACGGCATCGGCGACCAGCGCGCCCGCACCGTCCGCGAAGGCCTGAGCCGCATGGCCGAAGCCAGCCTGCTCGACCGCTTCCTCTAAACCCCATCGCGCGCTCCCCCACCGGCCTTGAGCGGCTCAAAAGGGCCGTGGGGCCCACGCGGCAGGGTTCCCTGGGCGAGCTTGCGAGGCAAGGGGGCCGGTGGGGAGGACAAGAGTCAGTTGAGCTGGAAAACAGCTTTCGGGCTGGCCCTGGAGCCAAGCTTTGCCGTGAAGATGTAATAAGCCCCGCCGGCACCCGGCTTGGCTTCAATGGGCTGGCAGCCTTCCAGCGTGCGGTTCCGCGTCCACGGGAAGTTCGCCGTCTCGCTCGCACCAGGCTGGATGATCTTCACCAGGTCCTCGCTCTTGGCCTGGCAGTCCCTGGACGAGAAGATCCTATCCGCGCCGCTGGTCACCAGGAACTCCATCTGGGAGGTACCGATGTTCACTTCACAGGGCATCGTGCCGCCGTTGGTCACTTTGAGGCTGAGCAGCGGGTTCTCGTCCGGGCCGTAAGCAGCTTTGTCGGTGGACGCCGAAACGGTCACCAGGTTCTGGTTGCACGTTGGCGTCGGGGTCGGGGTCGGGGTAGGCGTGCTTGTGGGCTTTGCCGACGGCGAAGCTGAGGTGGCGCTGCCCGTGGGGCTGCCGGTGGAGGAAACCTGGTCGGAGCTGCCGCTGAAAGCCCCGGCCACAGCAAACCCGCCGAACACCATGGCAGCCACCATCAGCAGGGCAGCTCCCACAAACAGCCGACGCCGCCGGTACACGGCGGGGCTCGGCTTCCGTCCGGCGCCGGGACCGGATGCGGATGCCTTGCTGCGTGATGATGAATTGCCTTGCCTGCCCATCCTTCTAGGCTAGAGAACCGGCGGTGCTCTGCCGGCCCACCACGCCGCGCGCTCCGCCAACGCTATGGTCACGGATTGGTTTCCGGCTGCGGGGTTTTCGGACCGGTGGCTTCCCTTGCGTTGGTCTCCTTGCCTTGGCTTCCCAAGCCGAGGATCCATTACAGTGTTGGGATCGACGCTACAGCCCTCGCCCCAGCACTTTCCCCTGAAACCCCGCCTCAAGAATTACAGCCAACGCCCGCGCGCGGGTCCTTGCCTGTCCACCTGCACAGCCGCGTCAACGGCTGGTTCGCGGAAACCGCCCGGGACCTCCCGTGGCGTGAACCCGACTGCTCGCCATGGGGAGTGCTGGTCAGCGAAATCATGCTGCAGCAGACGCCGGTGGTGCGGGTCCTGCCGGTATGGCAGGAATGGCTGGATCGCTGGCCCACTCCCGGGGACCTGGCGTCCGAGCCGGCGGGCGAAGCCGTCCGTCACTGGGGCCGGCTGGGTTATCCCCGCCGGGCGCTCCGGCTGCACGCGGCGGCGGCTGCCATCGGACGCGACCACGGCGGCCAGGTTCCCGGCACGTACGCCGAACTGCTGGATCTGCCCGGCGTAGGCAGCTACACGGCCGCGGCGGTGGCGGCGTTCGCGTTCGGCCGCCGGGAAACCGTAGTGGACACCAACATCCGCCGGGTCCATGCCCGGCTCATTTCCGGCGTCGCGCTTCCCTCCCCTTCCCTGACGGCAGCGGAGATGCGGCTCGCGGCGGAACTGCTGCCGGACGACGACGACACTTCCGTGCGCTGGAACGCTGCGGTGATGGAGCTGGGAGCGCTGGTGTGCACGGCGCGGGCGCCGAAATGCGCCGTTTGTCCCGTGCGGGATTCGTGTGCCTGGCTGGCGGCAGGCGAGCCGCCGCCGTCGTACGTTCCGAAGGGGCAGGCGTGGCACGGCACGGACCGCCAGGTCCGCGGAGCCGTGATGGCCGTGCTGCGCCTCGCAGACGCGCCGGTGCTGCCGGAGCTGTTTGCGCAGGAACCTGCCGATCTCGGGTTCGCGCCGGATGGGATCGGCGTCCCTCTGGCGGCTCTGCACAGGCTGAACTCCGCCCCGGAACAGCTGGAACGCGCACTGGCAGGGCTGCTCAGCGACGGCCTGGCCGAGCTGCACCACGGCGGCTACCGGCTGCCGGCCTGACTTTGACAAGCCTTCCCCTGCCGGGGTGGCATACTTCTTGGTGACCGGAACCGGGGGAATTCCATGAAGATAATGCTGTACGTCATCTGGGCGCTGTTTGTGGCCGGTGTCATTTTTTCGCTTGTCCACATGCTGCGCAAGGCCAAGCGCCACGAGAACCTGATCACCAGCTGGCCCAAGGCGCACGCAACGGTGACCGGCAACGTTGCGGGCTGGAGCCATGGCGGAGGCGGCTCGACGCGGAACAGGCGCTTCTACCCCACCTACCAGTTCGCTGATCCCAACGGAACCCTGTACGCCGGCGAATCCGAGGTTTCGTACGTAAACCAGCAGGCGCCCGGATCGCTCCTCGAAGTGGCGTACAACCCGGCAAATCCCAACCAGTCGTTCCAAGTGGCGTACGAATCAAAAAAGTTGATCGGCTGCCTGATGCCGGTCTTCGCGCTGTTCGCCCTGGGCTCGTTCTGGTTTATCGGCATCTTCCCGGTGGGCTGACCCATGGATTTCCTGAAGCTGCTCTTTGTTGTCCTGCCCGGACTCTCCCTGGTGCTTGGCCTGATCCTGGCAGGCCTCTCCCTGTCCGCGTCTTTCCGCCGTCGGCGCTCGATGGCCGGGTGGTCACACACGTCCGCCACTGTCACTGGCAACCTCCACGGGGAAGACGGCCCAGCCAGCAATGGCCGCAACCGGTTCGCCCCGTCCTATGAATTCGCCGACGCCGCGGGCCAGCGATGGCTGGGGCAGTCCGACATCTACAGCCGCGACCAGGCGATCATTGGAACCACCATTCCGGTGGCCTACAACCCGGCCAACCCGGCCGAGTCCACGCTGCCGGTCTTCATCGTTGCCAAGGGCAGGATGGCCACAGGTCTCGTTCTGGTGACCTTCTGCGTGCTGGCCATAACGATGTTTGCCTCACTTTCCTGGTAGGCGTGCGGGCTTCGGCCCGCACGCCTACCCTGAAGTATGCGCAAGTCCGGGGTACTTCTGGCACTGATAACGACGACGGCGCTCACCTCTGGCTGCTACTACTACCCTTACGAGACGCCGTGCCCGGCGATCGGCCAGGCGTCGGTGGTTTCCGTCACCGTGGCGGCCCCCTACGTGCCCCAGGTGGCAGCCCTGCACTTGAAGGCCTGCCAGGACGGCGTGTGCACCGAAGATGACCTGGAACTGCGCCAGGGCAGTGTTTCCATTGACCAGGGCTGCACTCCGGACGGCGTCTGCTCGGCCACGGCGTCGCCCGACGGAACCATGATCGGGACGCTGTTCCTGGACGCCCTGACCGAATCGCCCATGGCGGTGACGGCCACCGGAACCTCGGCGGACGGGTCTGCTCTGCCGGTGCGGACGCTGGACTTCGTTCCCCGCGGTGAATTCCCCTACGGCGAGCACTGCGGCAGGTTTGTTACCGCATCGGTGGTGCTCGACGCCGAGGGGTTGCGCCCGGCTCCCTAATGCCCGGCTAGGGCTGCGCGGCAGGGTCAGCTGCCCCGGTGTGGGAAACCTGCCGGGCTGTCCCGAAGAGCCACGCGGACACGTCGCTGCGGAGGACAAGGTGCGGGCCGCCGGTATCACTTACGCTGCCGCTGGGGACGTAGTAGCCGCGGCCGGCGCCGGGCCCGCCGGCAGCCCGGTCCAGGGCTTCCACCAGGGGCTTGGTCAGGTGGCCCTGCGGCCCAAGGCCGCGCAGGACGTCAAGTTCCTCAGGGGTTAGCCTGCCCAGAATTTCAGCAATATTGGCCATGATGGGTCCCTTCGAGCAGAGAGTGCCTGAAGGGACAATCTAGGGCACCACCTTTAACGGCAGGTGAACTGAGGATTGCGGTTTCGCGCCCGCTCAGAACAGGGTGGCCTGGCCCATCACTCCGTCCCCGCAGCCGCCCGCGTCCGCGCCGGACAGGCCCGCCTCCACCCGCCACTCGAAGCCGAGTTCTGCGAAGAGCTCCTCGATGGATGTCTGCCCGTCCAGTACCACCAGTGGCGGGCAGTTGTCATCGAAGGAGAGCCGTTCCATGGCATAGAGCCTATTCGCAGGCCCGGACAGGACAGGGTGAACACACCGCGGAGTGCCCAAACACATGCCAGAGGGCCCTACGGCTCCCCGAATCCGGCCTGGACCAGCCCGCCGACATAGTTCACCGCCCGCTCGGCGTCCACACCCCAGGCCTCCACGTGGAGGACCGAGCCTTTGCCGGCAGCCAGGGTCATCAGTGCCACCATCGAGGTCCCGTCCAGGCCGTTGACTGTCACCCGGGCGTCCAGGGACGACAGTCCGCCAGCGATCTTCGCAGCCGGGCGTGCGTGCATTCCGGCCTGGTTTATGAGCTCAAAGTCGCCGGTGAACTCCGGTCCCGCCCCAGTGACGGAGCCCTCCTCGACGGCACTCAGGGAGGACGACGCCGGCACTCCCGCTGCGGAGCCGAACACCCCTTCGGCTGCACGCTTGACGGCGTACACGTCCGCGCCGCCCTGGGCTGCCACCGCAGCGGCCACCAGCCCTTCCACCAGAGGAGCATCCGCCAGCAGCACGCCCTCCGGCTCCCCCGCAAACTCCAGCGCGGATTCCGCTGTCATCACGGCCGATCCCAGGTCGGTGAGAACCACCACGCCATCCCCGCCGGCAGCCTGCTCCAGGGCGGCCATGACCCTTTCCAGGCTGGTGCCGATCCGCCCATCCGGGGTTCCCCCGGCGGCCACAATCGAAACATCCGGAGCCATTTGCGCGGCAAGTTCTGCGGCGCCGTCGGCAAGCTTTTCACTATGGGAGACCACCACCAAGGCGACAGTCACGCCGCGGCCCCAACTGCCGCGCGGAGGATCAGGGCAGTGGAGGCGGCCCCCGGGTCGCGGTGGCCGGCGCTCCGCTCCCCCAGGTAACTGGCACGGCCCTTGCGCGCCACCATGGGATCCGTGGCGACGGCGCCTGCCTCGGCAGCCTCGGCCGCGGCCACAAGGACTTCAAGGGCCGTGCCGGCCCCGTCGGCTGAGGCTGCAATGGCCGCTTCGGCGGCCGGTGTCCACGCATCCACCATGGTTTTGTCGCCCGCCTCGGCCTTGCCCCTGGCCACAATCCCGTCCCGGGCCGCCACCACGGCGCGGGCGAAGGCAGCAGGTTCCACCTCCGGCGAATCGCCCAGCGATGCTGCAGCCCGGAGGAAGGCTGTCCCGTACAGCGGGCCGGCGGCACCGCCCACCTTGGACATCAGCGTCATGGCCGTCAGCTTAAGCGCGGCTCCGGGCGTTTCCGGCGGCACCTCGGCCAGTTTGTCCAGGACCGCCTGGAAACCGCGGTCCATGTTCTCGCCGTGGTCAGAGTCCCCGATGGCGCGGTCCAGTTCAATGAGCCACACCCGATGTTCCGCCATGGCCTGCGCGCAGAGCGTCAGCCACTTCACGGCCCAGTTCGCATCCAGCACCATGGCTACACTCCCCAGCGCAGGGCCGCCGTGTGCACCGGAGCGTCCCACAGCCCGGTCATTTCATCGTCCAGCCGGAGTACGGAAATGGAGCAACCCTGCATCTCCAGGGCCGTGATGTAGTTCCCCACGAGCGAGCGTTCCACGGTGGCACCTCTGTCCGTGATTACCCGGGCGGCACGGCGGTACACAATGTAAAGCTCACTCAGCGGCGTCCCGCCCATACCGTTGACGAACAGGAGCACCTTGTCACCGGCGACGATGCCCAGGTCGGTCAATACGGGCTCCAGCAGCGCGTCGGTGATGGCGTCCGCACTTTCGAGGGGGATTTTGTGCCGGCCGGGTTCGCCGTGGATTCCGATGCCGATCTCGATCTCGTCGTCTTCGAGGTCGAAGCTGGGCGAGCCGGCGTGCGGCACGGTGCACGCCGACAGTGCCACGCCCATGGTGCGGACATTGTTGTTCACCTTCTCGCCGACGGCGGCAACGTCGTCCAGGCTGTCGCCCCTCTCGGCTGCCGCTCCGGCGATCTTCTCCACAAGCACTGTGCCACCCACGCCTCGCCGCCCGGCCGTGTACAGGGAGTCCTCCACGGCAACGTCATCATTGACCAGGACGGTCCGGACCTGCACACCTTCCGCCTCGGCCAGCTCGGCAGCCGTTTCGAAGTTCAGCACGTCGCCGGTGTAGTTTTTGACGATGTGGACGACGCCGGCGCCGGAGTCCACTGCCTGCGTCGCCGGAAGGATCTGGTCCGGCGTTGGTGACGTGAACACCGCCCCCGGGACGGCGGCGTCGAGCATTCCGCGTCCCACAAAGCCTGCGTGCAGCGGCTCGTGGCCGCTTCCCCCGCCGGAAACCAGCCCCACCTTGCCTGCCACCGGCGCGTCCTTGCGGGTGACAAACCGGGGATCGGCACTGACCGTGACAAGGTCCGCGTGGGCCAGGCCGAAGCCGTCCAGTGATTCGTCCACCACAGCGCGGGGATCGTTGATGAGTTTTTTCAAGGCGGCTCCCGGCCGGTCCGTGCTTCCTGGAGGATGTCAGTTTGACCCTACTACCGCCGCCCGGACTGCGGTAGCTTCTGTCCGCTTGCCGCGAGTCCTGCCGGGAACGACGAAAGGGACGGCCCCCAATGACAGTCCCTTGCGCACGTGCCCCCAAACACAGGCAATCCATAGTTTATCCATCAAATCGACTAATGCAAGGAAAAGTCCCTGACATGACGCGCGAACGTACACTTCAGGCCCCAGCGCAGCGCGCGAACGTACACTTCAGGCCCCAGCGCAGGGCCCGAAGTGTACGCTCGCGCTGACTGGCGGTGCTTAAGTGTCCGTTCGCGCCGGATGTGCTGAGGTGATTGCGCGCCTCAGGCGGCGGGCACGACCGCAGGCGCCGGCAAGATGGCGTGGCCGTGGCGGAAGAGGTTCTTCGGATCCAACTCCGCCTTCGCCTCGCTGAGCCGTAACCGGGCAGCCTCCGGCCAGGCGCTGGCTGCCAGTTCGGGCGAGGTGAGATGACCGTACAGGTTGACGGCTGCGCCGCCCGTTCCATATGGCTCGAGTGCCAAACGCGCGGCTGCAATAGCGGCCGGAACCAGATGGGCAATCTGCGGAGCCATGATGCCCACGGCGAAGAACGACAGTGCGGCATCGCGCCCGCCCACGCAGTCGGCGTCGGGAACGGCGCCCCTCAGCGGAACGGCCAGTGCGCCACCCATCAGCCGGATCTCCGCCAGCAGGAGCGGAGCGGTGCTGTCAGGTCCGGCCAACTGAAGCAACGCTTCCTCCAGGCCGTCGTCAAGCTCCTTCAGCAGCAGGCCACCTTCGTGGACAGGCACCGGATGCTCCGGGTCGGCGTGGATCTCGTCCACCCGCAGATAAGGAAGTGGACCCACCCCGTCGACGAGGACCGGAGCGGCACCGCGCATCGGCGCAAGCAACCGCGCCCCTTCCTCTGCATTGCCCTGCCAGGCAAACCGCAGGTGCATCACAAACTTGCCGCGGAGGAAGCCGGGCACTTCCTCCATGTCCGGCAGGCGCAGGAAGGCCAGCGACGCCGAGGCTTCCGATGGCAGCCGCCTGCTCCAGCCACGGAATGCCCCGAGCACGGCCCTGGCATGGCCACCCTCGTAGAAGATGCCGCCGGCGAACAGCTCGCCCGCAGGGAACAGCGAGAACTCCATCGCCGTTACAACGCCGAAGTTACCCTTACCGCCCCGCAGCAGTGCGAACAGCCGTGGATCACTGTGGGCGTCCACTCGGCGCAGCACGCCATCCGGGGTAACCAGGTCGAAGGCAAGGACATGGTCCGAGGCGAAGCCGTACTTCCGTCCCAGCAGGGGGATGCCGCCGCCGAGGGTGTAGCCAACCACGCCGACGTCGGTGGTGGAGCCATGCAGGCCCATCAGCCCATATGGGGCGGCAGCCTGGAGCACGTCCCGCCAGCGCACGCCGGCGCCCACCCGGGCCGTCCGCTCTTCGGGATCAATGGACAGTTCCAGCATGAGGCGGGTGCTGATCAGCAGGCCTCCGATGATGGCGTTGGCGGCGCCATGGCCGGTCGACTGGACTGAAATGGACATGCCACGGGCCGCTGCCCACCTGACTGCGGCAACGACGTCGTCGGCATTGACGGCACTCAGGACCAGGTCCGGGGTGTGGCGGGTTGCGAGGTTAAAAGCTGCGACTTCGGCGTCGTAGTGGGCGTCGCCGGGGGCATACACGAGCCCGCGGACCAGAAGCTGAAGTTCGGTTTTTTCCGTGTGGGAGGAAAGGATGTGCATGAGGTGCTTTCATTAGTCGGGGTTTGCTCCCCAGCAAGTCAACCCAGTTTATCCATCGAATCGATCAACGAAAAGACTTCAAAAATCATCCATAATTCCCGGTCCCAGCCGGGCCCTCCTAGAGGAACTTGATCATCCGCGTATTGCCCAGTGTGTTGGGTTTGACCCGGGCCAGATCAAGGAATTCGGCAACACCTTCGTCGTGGGAGCGGAGCAGTTCGGAGTAGACGACCGGATCCACCGCAGACTGGTCCGCCATGACGTCGAACCCGTGCCGTTTGAAGAAGTCCACCTCGAATGTGAGGCAGAAAACGCGGGCAACGCCGAGCGCGCGGGCCTCGTCGAGCAGGCTCTCGACGAGCACGTGACCCACGCCCCTGCCGCGCCAGGCGTCGGACGCAGCGAGGGTGCGCACCTCGGCCAGGTCTTCCCACATCACATGGAGGGCGCCGCAGCCGATGACTTCGCCATCTTCTGATTCTGCGATCCGGAATTCCTGCAGGCTCTCGTAATAGGCCACCGTCTCCTTGGCCATGAGGATCCGCTGCTCCGCAAGCGGCGCCACCAGTCTCTTGATGGCGGCCACATCGCCGGTGCGGGCAGGACGGATATGGAAGGAGTCAGTCACAGGTTCAATCCTACGAGGCGAGGGGGCTGCCCGTGGGACGGTGCCGGGCCAAGCACGGTGCCGGGTGGGAACGCTCCGGCACCGGCGCCATTTGCCGCTTGCTGCTCCTTCGTCGCTCTGACGCAAGCTACACAAATGACCCCGGCACCCTCGCTTCGCATGAAGCGCGCCTGCGTCCGGCCCGGCACGAGGCGAAGGAGGCTGGGACATTTATGTAGCGTGCGTCAAAGGGAGGTACGAGCAGCACGCGGTAAATGTCCCAGCCTCCAAGCCGGACCCGGGCCGGACGTGACTAGAGCCCGAGCTCGGCCGGCACCGGCACGTCCTGGTCCAACACGTTCTTGGCGAGGAAACTCGCCACGACGCCGTACCAGACCTTGGCGTGCTGCGGCTGCAGGACCCAGTGGTTCTCGTCCGGGAAGTAGAGGAACCGGTGCGGGGTCTGGCCGTCCGAATCCGCGGCAAGCTGCGACTTGGAGAGGAGTTCGTACCAGAGTCTCAGGCCCTCGCCGATGGGTACGCGGTAGTCCTTGTCACCATGGATCACCAGTATGGGGGTGCTGATCTTTTCGACATTGAGGTGCGGCGAGTTCTCCAGCGCCATCTCTTCGGTCATTTCCTTGAGCCAGTACTGGGAGGCATCCGTAGTGGGGCCAAACTGGTCCAGGGCCCAGAGGCTGGCGTGCGTGACGATCGCCTTGAAGCGGTTCGTCTGGCCTGCCACCCAGTTGGCCATGTAGCCACCGAAGGACCCGCCCATGGCTGCGGTCCGGGTCTCATCGATGTCCGCTCGTGCCACGGCGGTGTCGGTGACGGCCATCAGGTCCGTAAACGGGGCCTTGCCCCACTCGCCCCAGCCCCGCTGGATGTGCGCCTGGCCGTAGCCGGTGGACAGCGCCGGATCGGGCAGCAGCACCGCGTAACCCTTCGCCGTGAGCAGCCACGGGTTCCACCGCCACGTCCAGGCGTTCCAGGATCCCAGCGGTCCGCCGTGGATCCACAGCAGCATGGGAGCAGGTGACTCAGCCGACGCGCCGTCCGGCAGCGCCAGGTACGCCGGCACGCGGCTGCCGTCGGCCGCGGTTGCGGCCAACCGCTCCAGCCGGCCGGGGTAGCCTGGCCGTTCGGCCGGGGCTGGCAGCCGGGTGGTTTCACCTGTTTCCAAGTCGATCCGGACTGCCTCGGGCGGGAACTCGTAGGAGCTGCGCAGCGCGTAGGCACTTCGCCCCTCGGGTGAAACCACGACGTCGGTGTAGGCCGCCGCGTCCTGCGTCACCCGGGTGACGCTCACTTCCGCGGCAGACGCCGGAACGCTGATGCGGAAAACGGGCGACGCGCCGTCGTCGTCCGCGGTGACCAGGAGGGCCGAACCGTCCGGCAGCCATGCTGCCGGCCTGGCCCAACGGTCCCAATCCGGCACCAGCGGGGTGAGGCCGGTGTTGCTGCCCGAATCGGCCGCGTTGCCGGAAACGTCCAGCAGGTGCAGCTTGACCTCGGGAGCCTCGTGCGGAGTGGTGTCGCTCTCGCTGACCACCGCCAGTGTATTCCCGTCGGGGCTAACCGGGCCGGGGAAGTAGCTTATGCCCTCCTCGTCGAGAAGTACCTTCTGGCTCGCGGTGGCCACGTCCACGGCGACCAGGACGGATCGGCTGTCAGCCTTGGCCAGCGGCCTGGTGTAGCTCGTGTAGATGGTCCGACCGTCCGGACTGACCACCGTTTCGGCCTCGCGGAGCCGGGAACCTGCGTCGGGGGTGAGGTTGCGTAGCTGCAACGGCGCCGCCGCGTCAACAGTGGCCGGCTTACCGGGCTCCTTGTCCTGGCCCGGTTCGACGGCGAAGATCCGGGGCTGCCCCGGCCCCAGGTCGGTGTCCCAGTAGCGGACCGGGTATTCACTGTGCAGGATGGCTGCGACCTTGTTGTCCTTGCGGGATTTGCGCCGCTCGGCGTCGTCCTCCTCGTCCTTTGACCCTGCCAGGACCTCTGCCGTGACAAAAGTGGCGTCCGCCTTCCGGGCTGCCAGAACATTTCCCACACCACCAGGACGGGAAAGGACCACCCTGGCCTCACCGCCGTCGGCCGGCAGGAGCCACAGGGCACTGACAGGATCTCCCTCCGGGCTGTCCGGATCCGGGCGGGCAGACGTGAAGTAGACGTCGCCGTTGGCCGCGAAGGCAGCCCCGGCCTCGCCCTTGGCGCTGCGGGTAATGCGCCGGGCCTGTCGTTCGCCCGCGGGATCAAGCTCCCAGAGTGCCGTGGCGAATTCGGTGCCCTTGCCGTTGAGGGTGGACACGGTGGTGACCAGCCTCCGGCCGTCCGGGCTCAGGGACAGGCCGCTTACGCGCGGGATAGACAGGTAATGGTCCAGATCATGGAAGGGGGTCAAAGGTTGCTCGTCCGGGATCGCCGGATTCTCAGTTGCCATGCCCCGATTCAACCCGACTGTGCCCCGCATCACAAACCCCGCAACCGACGAACGGCTCCGCGCCGTTTTCTTACGCAGGGACGGAGCCTGGGCGGGCCTGGCGCCGTCGGCCCAGACATTTGCCGGCGTCTGCTACCGGAGCGCCCCGGCCAGCGCCCGGCGGAACCTTTGGGTGCGAAACGCAAAGCGAAGGCCCCGCCCGCTCCTTGGTGGGAGCGGGCGGGGCCTGTGCTTTGGTGCTAGGCGCTCGGGGCGATTTCCGGGATGCGCGGCTTGGCGTTGCCAGCGAACGTGAACTTGGCGTCGTCTCCGTCGCCGTCCACATCCACCACAACGATGTCGCCGGCGTGGATTTCGCCGAACAGGATCTTCTCCGAGAGCTGGTCCTCGATCTCGCGCTGGATGGTGCGGCGCAACGGCCGGGCGCCCATGGCGGGATCGTAGCCGCGCGTGGCCAGGAGCACCTTGGCCGCGGGCGTGAGCTCGATACCCATGTCCTTGTCCTTGAGGCGCTTTTCCAGGCGGCCAACGAACATGTCCACGATCTCGATGATCTCGTCCTGGGTCAGCTGCGGGAAGACCACAACGTCGTCAACACGGTTCAGGAACTCGGGGCGGAAGTGCTGCTTGAGCTCCTCCGTGACGCGGGCCCGCATCCGGTTGTAACCGGTCTGCGTGTCCGTGCCCGACTGGAAGCCGGTGGCAACGCTCTTCGAAATGTCCCGGGTACCGAGGTTCGTGGTCATGATGATCACGGTGTTCTTGAAGTCCACAACACGGCCCTGGGAGTCAGTCAGGCGGCCGTCTTCCAGGATCTGCAGAAGGGAGTTGAAGAGGTCCGCATGGGCCTTTTCCACTTCGTCGAACAGGACCACGGAGAACGGACGGCGGCGTACCTTCTCGGTCAGCTGGCCACCTTCCTCGTAGCCGACGTAGCCCGGAGGTGCACCGAAGAGGCGCGAGACCGTGTGCTTCTCGGAGTACTCGGACATGTCCAGCGTGATGAGGGCGTCCTCTTCACCGAAGAGGAACTCGGCGAGAGCCTTGGCCAGTTCGGTCTTGCCGACGCCGGTGGGGCCGGCGAAGATGAACGAGCCGCCGGGACGCTTGGGGTCCTTCAGGCCTGCACGGGTGCGGCGGATCGCCTGGGACAGGGACCGGATGGCCTCGTTCTGGCCCACCACGCGCTTGTGCAGTTCATCTTCCATCTTCAGCAGGCGCGAGGACTCTTCCTCGGTCAGCTTGAAGACCGGGATGCCGGTGGAGTTGGCCAGCACCTCGGCGATGAGATCCTCATCCACCTCGGAGATGTCGTCCATGCCGCCGGACTTCCAGTGGCGTTCCTTCTCCGAGCGCTCGGTGATGAGCTTCTGCTCCTTGTCGCGGAGTGCGGCAGCACCTTCGAAGTCCTGCGCGTCTATCGCGGACTCCTTCTCCATCTTGAGCTTCGCGATCCGCTCATCCATGGCCTTCAGCTCCGGCGGTGCGGTCATCCGGCGGATGCGCAGCCGGGCGCCGGCCTCGTCGATCAGGTCGATGGCCTTGTCCGGCAGGAAGCGGTCCGAGATGTAGCGTTCGGCGAGGCTGGCGGCCGAGGCAAGGGCGCCGTCGGTAATGGTGACGCGGTGGTGCGCCTCGTAGCGGTCACGCAGGCCCTTGAGGATCTCGATCGCGTGCGCAACCGACGGCTCCTTGACCTGGATCGGCTGGAAGCGGCGCTCCAGGGCTGCGTCCTTTTCGATGTGCTTGCGGTACTCGTCCAGGGTGGTGGCACCGATGGTCTGCAGTTCTCCGCGGGCCAGCATGGGCTTCAGGATGGAGGCTGCATCGATGGCACCTTCGGCGGCACCGGCACCCACAAGGGTGTGGATCTCGTCGATGAAGAGGATGATGTCGCCGCGGGTGCGGATCTCCTTGAGGACCTTCTTCAGGCGTTCCTCGAAGTCACCGCGGTACCGCGAGCCTGCCACCAGGGACCCGAGGTCCAGGGTGTACAGCTGCTTGTCCTTGATGGTCTCCGGGACGTCGCCACGGACGATCGCCTGGGCCAGGCCTTCAACGACGGCGGTCTTGCCAACGCCGGGCTCACCGATCAGGACAGGGTTGTTCTTGGTACGGCGCGAGAGGACCTGCATAACGCGTTCCATTTCGGATTCGCGTCCAATGACAGGGTCCAGTTTGTTCTCCCGGGCAGCCTGGGTCAGGTTGCGGCCGAACTGGTCCAGGACTACTGAACCGGCCGGAGTACCCTCAGGCTGGCCCGCGCCGACGCCGGCGCCGGTGGTTTCCTTGCCTTGGTAGCCGGAGAGGAGCTGGATGACCTGCTGGCGGACCCGGTTGAGGTCTGCGCCGAGCTTCACCAGCACCTGGGCTGCAACGCCCTCACCCTCACGGATGAGTCCCAGCAGGATGTGCTCCGTGCCGATGTAGTTGTGGCCCAGCTGCAGGGCCTCCCGCAGGGAGAGTTCCAGCACCTTCTTGGCGCGCGGGGTGAAGGGGATGTGGCCGGACGGGGCCTGCTGGCCCTGGCCGATGATCTCCTGCACCTGCTCGCGCACGCCGTCGAGCGAAATGCTCAAGGACTCAAGAGCCTTGGCGGCAACGCCTTCACCTTCATGGATCAGCCCCAAGAGGATGTGTTCGGTACCAATGTAATTGTGGTTCAGCATGCGTGCCTCTTCTTGGGCAAGCACAACTACGCGACGGGCACGGTCCGTAAATCGCTCAAACATTTCGCCACACTCCTAGCTACGACGTACTTTGATGCTACGTGGCAGACCCAGACTTGTGGAGCGTGTTCGCCACAGGGGAAACCGTGGCCGGTTCGGGAATACCCTGCAGGGGTCTCTGGGCGGCGTGACGGAGGGTCCAGGACGATCACAAAATTGCCAAGGGACTGACCTAAACCGCCCGGACATGTGATTTTCCGGACATTTAGGTTCTCCCCCGCGCATGAGTTCGAGAGGGCGAATTAGGGTAGGCGTCCCCCGTCAGGAACCTCAAAAGCCCAATCACGGGCCCATCCCGGGGAAATCATGCGGCGATTAGCTCAGCGCACGCTTGCTGACTGTTAGCCGGCAAGGGGTTTTCGCGGCATACACGCGTGCCCGTTGCGCATTCTTCAAACGGCAGCAAAAAACCCTGCCTCCGCCCACGGGTGAAGACAGGGTCTATTGCCCCGGATGGGGCAGTTATCAGGAATTTGCCTTTTGGTAGGCTTCCTGGATTTCGGCCTGAATTCGGCCCCGGCTGTTAACCGTGTAGCCGTTGTCCCGCGCCCATTGGCGAATTTGGGCGGAGTCATTGCTGCGGGCGCCTGCAACTGCCTTGGCACGCGTGGCACGGCCGCCGGATGTCTTTCGCCCAGCGGCAATAAACCGCTCCAGGGATGAACGGAGCTCGGCAGCATTGGCCGAGGACAGATCAATTTCGTAGCTGACCCCATCGAGGCCAAAACGGACATTCTCGTCCGCGGATCCCCCATCCAGATCATCTACGAGGATGATGTTTACTTTCTGTGCCATTAATAGTCCTCTGGGGAAGGTTCGGGTTGTCAGAAAAGCAGGATGTTCCTGTAAAAAGTATGGCCCTCTTTATGGCAACGCGTCAAAGCGGCAAATGGTTCCGGGGGATATTCGCGAAAGTGCTTTCGATTTATTTATCGGTTTCAGCGTCTGGCCGGTTCAATGGCTGGGCAGAACGCGCGTCGGCCTCGGCTTGGGCGCGCGCTTCAGCCTGGCGTTCGGACTTATCGGCATTAAAGATCGATTTCATGGCGAACCAGAAAAGCAGGCCGACTACGAGAGAGGGCAGCAATACGGCTACATATTCCATGGTCAGTGGCCCTCAGGCTTCAGGAGCGGGAAAAGGATGGTTTCGCGGATGCCCGCACCGGTGAACAGCATGACGAGCCGGTCGATGCCCAGGCCAATGCCGCCCATGGGCGGTGCGCCGTATTCGAGGGCACGCAGGAAGTCCTCGTCCAGTTGCATGGCTTCGACGTCGCCCGCCGCCGCGTGCCGCGACTGTTCGGTGAGCCGCTCGCGCTGGATGACGGGGTCGATCAGTTCGGAGAAGGCCGTGCCACGTTCCATTCCGCCGATGATGAGGTCCCAAGCCTCGATCAGCCGGCCGTCCTCGCGGTGCGGCCGGGCCAGCGGCTGGGCGGACGGCGGGTAGTCGTACACAAACGTCGGATTCAGGAGCGTGGGCTCCACGATTTCACCGAACAGCTCCACAGCCAGTTTTTCGGCGTCCCACTTCGGGTCGGCCTTCACATCATGCTTTTGTGCAATTTCGCGCAGCACCTCCAGCGAAGTGTCCGGCGTGACTTCCTGGCCAACGGCGTCGGACAGCCCGGGGTAGACAGAGACCCAGGCCCAGTCGCCGTCGAGGTTGATCTCT
The DNA here is from genome assembly GCF_001663775.1 of Arthrobacter sp. B6. Taxonomy (GTDB): domain Bacteria; phylum Actinomycetota; class Actinomycetes; order Actinomycetales; family Micrococcaceae; genus Arthrobacter. The sequence goes on from NZ_KV467168.1 coordinate 2,110,982, forward strand.
CCGGCCTCGGTCTGAAGGGTGCGGCCGGCGCCTACTGCATCCGCGGCGTCGAGGATGATCTCCTTGATGCGCTGCGCCATAACGAACTGGTCAGCCCAGGCCTCGTAGCACTCGAGGGTAGTGAATTCCGGGCTGTGGGTGGAGTCCACACCCTCGTTGCGGAAGACCCGGCCCATGTCGTAGACGCGGTCGATGCCGCCCACCACTGCGCGCTTAAGGTAAAGCTCGGTGGCGATCCGCAGCGTCATCTTCTGGTCGAACGCGTTCATGTGCGTCTCGAACGGCCGGGCCAGGGCGCCGCCGTGGACGAGCTGCAGGATGGGAGTTTCCACCTCGACGTAGTTGTGGCGGTGCAGGCTCTCGCGGATGGACCGCGTAATGGCGGCGCGGGTGTAGACCATTTCACGGGCTTCATCGCGCACCATAAGGTCCACGTACCGCTGGCGGACGCGGGTTTCCTCGTTCAGTTCCGCGTGCAGGACAGGCAGCGGGCGCAGTGCCTTGGAAGCCATGGACCAGGACTGGGCCATCACGGACAGCTCACCGCGGCGGGAGGAAATCACCTCGCCCTTGATGAACACGTGGTCACCCAGGTCCACGAGGGCCTTCCAGTCCGCGAGCGCTTCTTCGCCCACATTGGCGAGGCTGAGCATGGCCTGGAGCCGGGTGCCCTTCCCGTCAACGCCGCCTTCCTGCAACGTGGCGAAGCAGAGCTTGCCGGTGTTGCGCACAAAAACCACCCGGCCTGTGACGCCCACTACGTCGCCGGTGGTGTCGTCGGCTTCGAGGTGCGCGTACTTTTCGCGGATCTCGGTGAGGGAGTGCGTGCGCTCAACACCCACCGGGTATGCCTCGGTTCCGCGTTCGATCAGCCTGGCGCGCTTTTCCATGCGGATGCGCATCTGTTCGCTGGCGTCGAGCGGCTCTGGGGCATTCTTGGGTGCGGGGGTGTTTTGGGAAGTCACAATCCCCAAGTTTACCGGCAGTTCGGCCCTCCGGCTTCGCCGCGGTCCTGCCCCTCGCCCGGCCCGGATGCCCGCACCCCTGCCCCACCCTAGGATGGTGAAGGTGAAAGAACAGGTAGTGCCAACGCACGACGGCGGCCGGCTGGCTTTGTACAGCTACGGCACCGAGGACGCGCCGGGAGAGCGCCGGGTGGTGCTGATCGGCGGCGCCTTCCTCACCGCGCTGATCTACCGCCCGTTTTCGGTGGCGCTGGCTGAGGGCCTTGGCGACGGCTGGGCGGTGGATGTCTACGACCGCCGCGGGCGCGGCAGTTCCTCAGAACAGCCCGCGGACTATTCCATGGCCACGGAGATCGCTGACGTCCGCACAGTCCTGGACGCCACGGGTGCCCGGAATATCCTGGGCCACAGCCTGGGCGGATCGGTTGCCCTGAACGCAGTGCAGGAGTTTGCGGGAACCCCCTACGTGCCGGACAAGCTCGCCGTGTACGACGCCGCCGTGAACATCGATGGCAGCATTGACACCGCGTGGCTGGCCGGGTTCGAAGACGCCGTGAACAGTGGCAACGTGGGCCATGCCCTCGCCCACATGAAGAAGGCCACGAGCCCCGGCTCGGCTTTGGCGAAGATACCGGAGCCGGTCCTGGCGGGGCTGATGGCGTTGTTGTCCCGCACCAGGGTGAACAGGTTGTTCCGCGAGGTGATGCCCAGCGGCGTGGGCGAATTGCGTGCTGCCTACAACGAGGCGGACCATGCGAGGGATTTCAGCGTCCTTCCTGCCAACACACACTTCATGGTGGGAGGAAAGAGCCCAAGCTACTACAAGGCTACTGCCGAGCGTCTTCACGCCGCCGTGCCCGGAAGCACGTTCGAACTGTCGCCCAAGGGTTTCCATGGCTCCATCCCGGCCGCCGTCAAAGAGCTTGTGACCGACATCTCGGAGTACTTTCGGGGCTGATCTTGGCCGACACCCGTTACCTTTGAGGAAGGCCCTCCTGCTGCCAGCACTCAGGTACCTCCGCTAGGCTCGGAACATGACGCGCGAGAACATCAAGACCCCCGACGGCGGCACGCTCGAGCTCTTCTCCACGGGCGCCGAACTGGCCTCCGCAGGCTCCGGTGTGGTTGTGGTGCCGGCCTCCATGGTGACAGCAGCCGACTACACCAAGTTTGCGCAGAAACTCAGCGCAGCCCTGGGCCGCCCGGTGCACACTTTCAACCGCCGCGGCCGCGGTTCCTCGTCGCCGCAGGCGGATGACTACACGCTTGACGCGGACATCCGCGACCTCGACGCCGTCATGAAGCACACGTCCAGCACCGACGTCTTCGGCCACAGCTTTGGCGGTGCCGTGGCCCTGCACGCGGCCCGCACGCTTCCCGTGGAACGGCTGGCCGTCTACGATCCCGCCGTGTCCGTGAACCACAGCGTCAAGGCTGACTGGACAGCGGAATACGAACGGGCCACGGCCGCCGGGGACGACGACCGCGCACTGGCCGTGCTCAGCAAGGGCCTGGAAACCGGCGGCGCGTTCTCGCGGATGCCGCTGTCCATGCTCACCATCGCCAACAAGCTCACCGCCGGCACGCACGTGGGCAAACAAATGCGTGAACTCATGCGCACCGGCGTCCGGGAAATCAAGGCGATCATCGCAGCGGACATGCCGGCCGAGCCGTTCCTGGAACTGCCGCTGGAAACCCTCATCGTGGTGGGCGAGAAGAGCCCGGCACACTTCGGTGTGGCGTGCGGCCAGATCCACGACGTCCTGTCCGGCTCCAGCTACACCATCCTGCAGGGTTCCGGCCACGACGGCGTGCTCCGCGCCCCGGACAAGCTGATCACCGAACTCAGCGACTTCTTCGCCGGCTAGCGAACCCCCACACCACCATCCCGCGCACACCAGCGTCCCGCGCGAACGTACAGTTGAGGCCCTTGTTTCGCCAGGAAACAAGGGCCTCAACTGTACGTTCGCGCCAAGCGGAGGGGGTTAGTGGCCTCCGTGACCCGCGGCTGCACCTTCTGTCTTGCGCATCATCGCTGAGAGTACGACGGCGGCAACGGCTATCACGGTTGCCGTGAGGAACGCGGCACTCATCCCGGCGACGAGGCCGGAAGAGGCAGAGACCACGGCGAAGATGGACACCAGCAGCGCCGTGCCGGCGGCACCGGCCACCTGCTGCATGGTGCTCATGATCGCCGAGCCGTGTGAATAGAGATGCGGTGGCAGCGGGTTCAGGCCGGTGGTGAACGCCGGGGTGAACAACAGCGCCAGGCCAAAGCTCAGCACAACGTGAAGGCTGACGATCCACCACACGGGCGTGCCGGCGTCGAGCATGGAGAACTGCCACAGGGACAGCACCATCAGGACCGAACCGGTCACGGTCAGCGGCAGCGGCCCCACCTTGTCGAAAAGCCGGCCGATGAACGGGCCCAGCAGGCCCATGGCGAGGCCGCCCGGGAGCAAGGCCAGCCCGGTCTCCAGCGAACCGAGGCCGCGGATCTCCTGCAGGTAAAGAGGCAGCAGGATCACGCCGCCGAAGAGCGCCATCATGGCCACCACCATCAGTAGGACCGAGACGGTGAACATCCGGAAGTTGAAGGCACGGAGGTCCAGCAGCGGAGCCTCGGCCTTCTGCAGCCGGAGCTGGCGGAGCACAAAAACCGCCAGGCTGGCGACGCCGACAACCAGGGCACCGATGGCCACGGGACTGGGACCGCCCTGGCCTCCGTGTCCGCCGCCGATCTGGCTGAGGCCATAGACCAGCCCGCCGAAGGCCGGAACGGTCAGCAGAACGGAGAAGAAGTCGAGCTTGGTCTTCTCCGTTTCGCCGATGTTGGTGAGGTATTTGGCGCCGATCGCCAGAGCCGCAAGCGCCACCGGAAGGACGAACACGAACATAAAGCGCCAGGTAAAGTGCTCCAGGATGAGCCCGGAGACGGTGGGGCCCATGGCCGGAGCTACGGAGATGGCGATGCTGACGTTGCCCATCACGGCACCGCGCTTCGCGAGCGGAACCAAGGTAAGGATGGTGGTCATCAGCAGCGGCAGCATGATGGCCGTACCGCCGGCCTGGACGATGCGGGCCAGGAGCAGAACCTCAAAACCGGGGGCCACGGAAGCCAGCGCGGTGCCGCCGGTGAAGAGGCCCATGGCCAGCATGAACACGGCCCGCGTTGACAGGCTCTGCAGGATGAATCCAGTGGTGGGAATGACCACGGCCATGGTGAGCATAAACCCGGTAGCCAGCCACTGCACTGTGGGCGCGTCCACACCCAGGTCCACCATGAGACGCTGCAGGGCAACGTTCATGATGGTTTCGTTGAGGATCACCACGAATGTCGCCACCAGCAGCGTGGCGATGATGGTCACCGACTCGCGGGACATCTTCGCTGGAGCGGACGGCTTCGCCTCAACGGCCTGCACGGGCTCGCCGTGGGCGTCAGAAGAGACTTTAGTAGACATAAGTGTTCCCTCAGGGAGTGTGAGTTTGGTGGCAGCCGAGCGTCGTCGCTGCAGATTCCAACACTCTACCCGGTGGAGTAATTCCTCCGCCGGGTATTTTTCTTAACCCTGAGGGAACACTAAGGCTTAGGCAGTCTGGCGGGCGTGCTGGCCTTCCGAGATTTCCTCCACCAGCTTGCTGTTGAACGCCGGCAGGTCCTTTGGGCTCCGGCTGGTGACCAGGCCCTGGTCCACTACCACTTCCTGGTCGCTCCAGTTGGCACCGGCATTCCTCAGGTCCGTCTGGAGCGTGTGGTACGAGGTGACGTTCCGGCCGCGGACCACGCCCGCATCGATCAGAAGCCACGGTCCGTGGCAGATCGAGGCCACCGGCTTGTGCTGCTCGAAGAACGCGCGCGTGAAGGCCTGGGCGTCCTTGTCCACCCGGAGGTGGTCGGCATTCACCACTCCGCCGGGGAGTACCAGGGCGTCGAAGTCCGATGCGTTGGCGTCCGCGACCTTGAGGTCGACGTCGAACGTGTCACCTTTGTCGGTGCCCTTGAATCCCTGCAGCTTCCCGTCTTTCAGTGCTACCAGCGTGGGCTCGCCGCCGGCGTCCTTGACTGCCTGCCAGGGGCTGGTGAGTTCGACCTGCTCCACGCCATCCGTCAGCAGAAATGCGACCTTCTTGCCCGTGATGCTGTGTTCTGACATTTTTCCTCCTCTGGTGGGGCGGTCGGGGCAGATGGAAGCACGCCGGTGTCCGCCTGGAGAGTTGTTTGCCTGACAGCACCCAGCCTAGAAAAACCCAAAGTGATAAGCAAGCTGACTAATCGCTCTCGGATTGGCAGGAAGGTCCGGTTCTGGACACTAAAAGTCAGCAGGCTTAGTGTTCAAGTGAGGACGTCGGTTGACGGACTCGGACCGCCCGGGTCCGTTATGGCGCGCCTCTAAAACGAGGAGGAAGCAGCATGGAATCCGTTAAAGAGACCATCGACGTCGCTGTTCCGGTGCGGACGGCGTACAACCAATGGACGCAGTTTGAGACATTTCCGCAGTTCATGTCCGGCGTCGAATCGGTCACCCAACTGACCGACACCACCAATCATTGGGTCACCAGGATCGGCGGCGTGGAGCGTGAATTCGACACCGAAATAGTCGACCAGACGCCCGACGAACGCATCGCATGGCGCAGCGTCGACGGGACCTCCCACGCCGGCCTCATCCACTTCACACCGCTGGATGCCGGCAACACCCGAATCTCAGTCCACTTTGAATGGGGACCGGAGAATCTCACCGAGAAAGCCGGGGCCGCCCTCAACATCGACAACATGCAGGTGAAGTCCGACATGCGCAAATTCAAGGACTTCATCGAATCCCGGGGCACCGAGACCGGGGCCTGGCGTGGCGATGTGGACGACACCGGACCCACCGGACAGGCTTTATGACACCGCGCGTGACAGTCCCGAACTTCCGGCGTGATGACTGCAATGGCTCAAGCTGAACGCCGTCAAACGCTAACGCCTGAGGCAGCGCCCACCCCCCCCACAATGCAGCGCGAACGTACACTTGAGGCCCTGGAATCTGCGGATTTTGGGGCCTCAAGTGTACGTTCGCGCTGTTGGGGCTTAGTTGCGGTGGTGTTCGATCAGCCAGGCTGCCATCTGCTGGGCACGCTTGGCGGCTTGCATGTCACCCTCGGTGGCCGAAACGATGGATCCCTTCATGAGGATGTGCCAGGACCGGGCGAAATCTTCGGTTCGGGCAAGCCCGGCTTCCTCTGCCAGGCCTTGGACATGGCCGCGGATCCTGGCCAGGTAGTCGATGCTGGCCTGGCCCAGCGGGTGCGCCGGGCCCATCTCCAGCAGGATGTTAATGAAGGAGCAGGCCTCGAAGTCCTCCCGGAGGAACCAGTCACCGAAGACATCGAAGATCGCCAGCAGTTGCTCAGCGGGCGTGTTCCCGCGGCGCCGCGCTTCGGAGACGATTGCATTCACGGTCCACTGCTGATCGCGCTGCTCGAGGAAGGCCAGCACCAGGGCATCCTTCGAGGGGAAGTGCCGGTAAAAGGTGGCTTTGGCAACGCCGGACCGTTCGATCAGCTCATTGACGCCGACGTCGCGAACCCCGCGGCGGGAGAAAAGTTCGTAGGCCACGGCCAGGATCCGGCCCACCGCATCGGCGTGGCCGGTTGCCGCACCCACCTGTGTTTCCACGAGGGACGGAACAGATTCCGGACCTGAACTCATCGTGTTCACCAGTTTACGCGAGGTAGAGACAGACTGGTCTTACTCGTTGTAATGTTTCTCCTACGCGCAGTGCTTCGACGCCGGTTGGACCATTATTGGCCCGGCCGGTCTGGTGCAAGGAGGCCCCTATGTCAGCAGAGCGGATGTTCCAAAGCGTGCCCTCGGATCCGGACCTCTGGTTGAACGAAGACTTCGATCCTGCCGATGTCCGGCAGTTTGCGATTGAGTCACTGAGATGGCAGGCACAGGAGATCATCGACGAAGTGCTCTGCGGAAAATCACCCGGGGAGGAACTGGCCAGGGCAAGGCTGCGTCGCTGCGTGGCACGGCATCCCGGAGAGCCGGAGCAGGCCCTGCTTGAACAGCTGATGTTCAACCGGGATCTTCCGGTCTAGAGCGTCAGGCTGCGGTCCACGATCCGGCTGGCGGTTTCATGGAGGCCTTCACTGTGGGCACGGGCGTGATTCCTCAGCAGGTTGAACGCCTCCTCCATGCCCACTCCGGCCGTGTGGGCGATGACACCTTTCGCCTGCTCGATCAGCACGCGGCTATTCAACGCACGCTGCAGCTGCTCATTAACGAGGACCGATTCCCTGATAGTGCGCTCCTGCATCAGGCTGATGGTGGCGACGTCGGCAAGCGCCTGGCCGATGGCGGCATCCTCCCTCGTCAAGGGACCGGGGGTGGCGCCGAAAAGCCCCATCGCGCCGATGATGCGGGCATGAAGCCGCATCGGCACCGCGTGTACTGAATGAAAGCCCTGGGAAAGCGCGGCGGCCTTGAAGTCCGGCCAGCGCTCAAGCGCACCAATGTCCTCCACGACGACGGCACGCCCGGTGGCGTAGCATTCCACGCACGGCCCTGAACCGGCCTGCAGTTGCAGGACTTCCACAAGCTGGCTTTGTTCACTGGTGGATGCCAGGACCTGGAGTTCGCCGCTGGGATCGGCCAGCACCAGGCCGGCGGCCGCGACGTCGAGGAGCCCCACGGTTTCCTCCACCAAGGTGTGCAGCAGGTCCAGGACATCGTAGTCCGCAACCAAGGTGTCCGTGAGTTTTACGAACGCCACGCTGACGCGCTCCGCGCGGGTAGTCGTTGCCATGGGCGCCATTTTACTGCAGCAGCGGGCCACCCGGGCGCCCGCCGCCGGTGTCGGGGGCGAAACTTATTCGGCCTTCAAGAACGGCGTCTGCAGTCTGCCGAAGCGTGAGGTCATGGGCGAAGGCATAAGCGCGCAGCAACAGCAACGAGTCAGCTGCGGTGGCGCCGGACTGGGCAAGGACCATTCCCGTAGCCTGATGGATCTCACGGCGCGACATGAGGGCCGCCTCCAGTGCCGGCTCCGTGTCGGGTGAGCTGATCGTGAGGATTTTGCGGAGGAGGTGCCAGGACGTCTGCCATGCGAGGCCTGCGGCTGTCGCCTGTCCGGACCGGCCCAGCGCTCCCGGCACAGAGTGATACAGCTCCACTACACCCAGGTCCATCGCGCCGACAGTCAGCGGGAAGACAAACATGGCGGCAGCTTCCGTGCCGCTAATGGCTTTGTGGAAGATGGGCCAGTCGGTGTGTTCTACGGCCTGTACATCGGGGATGAGCACGGGCAGCCGGGTCCGGACCGCCCGCCAACGCGGTCCTTCGCCGAGGCTGAACTGCAGCTCATCAAGGCGGGCGGCCAAGGGGTCGGACGCACACACAAGGGTTTCAGCAGTGGCGCCGCCAAACAGCGACACCGCTGCGCCCGTGATGGGCAATTTCTCCAAATAGGGCCCACACAGGTCTTCACCACCCGCAACCAGTCCGGGTGCAACATCCATGCTGAGCCTCTGATCCCTGGTTCAATCCGCTCTGGCAGGACCGGCTGCTGAACCGGGACCGCGGAGTCGTCACCTTAGGATACCCACCGGCTTCCCAGGAATCATCCTCAGCCACATTCAGGGCTGTCATCCCCCCATTCCGAATTCACCCGGCTGGAGGTCTCCATCAAGTGGGCGAGCAAGGCCCGCTCGGGCGAACCCGGGTAGTCGGCCAGGCATCGGCGCAGGTGCAGTTTGATCCCTGCCAGCCCGGGCGAGGCATCTTCAAGGATGGAATTGATGATGTCCAGCGCCTGCACTCCGATTGGAGTGGCCCCGGACAATGAGGGGAATTGTGCGGGGGCCGCAGTTTCCGGGTTGAGCGTCATCATCGTGTGTCCGTCATACATCAGCGCCGCCGCCAAGGTCGAACCGTTCATGGGTCTCGCCGAAGGGTACGGCCTCGCTGACCGCTACCGTGAAGGTGTCCGGTGCGTGGCGTGTTACGAGAATCCCGCAGTTCCCGCCCTTGGTGGCGTGCTGGCGCGCCAGGTCCACGGCGGAATTCAAGTAGTCGTCCAGGACGGAAGCGTCCGTCACTTTGACGACATAGGACAGTCCGTCCTCTGTTGTGCTGATCATCGAAAACTGGCTCCTGGTCTGGGTGTGGCACTGCGGCCGTGAAATGTTGTGGGGGGTGCAGGGGTGCCTGGGGCACGGCTGCACGGGCTGGGCCGGGCATCCGGCCGCCGGAAAGCTCAAAAAAGCCAAGGCCGAAAATGGGAGTGTTGTGTGGGTGCCGCCTTGATGTGTGGTCGCTACGCGGGTTCGCCGAAGTGAGGCGATGCCAGGGTCTGGGGCAACAATTCGAGCATAGCCGACCGGCAGGCCCACCAACAGGGATCAGTGCCCCCTAACCGGCGCCGTCCGGCCCAACAGGCAGGCCGGGGTTCAGGAATTCAGCGGCACGTTGTCGATCAGCCGGACCTGGCCAACCCTGGCCGCGATGATCGCCAGGGCTTCGCCACGGAACGGCGTCTCCCGGCAGTTCTCGGCCAATGGCTCCAGCGTGAGCGGGTCCACGACTTCGAAGTAGTCCAGCTCGACGAGCCCCTGGGACGCCACCAGCTCCTGGGCAGACTCCAGGTCCAGCGGTTCGTGGGCGTTGGCGCGGTCTTCGAGGAGCCGCAGCGCCCGGGACAGAACCAGTGCGGCTTCCCGTTGCCCATCGGAGAGGAAGCGGTTGCGGCTGGAGAGTGCCAGCCCGTCGGCGGACCGCACCGTTGGCACCCCCACGATCTCCACCGGGAAGTTCAGGTCGGACACCATGCGCCGTACCAGGGCCAGCTGCTGGGCATCCTTCTGGCCGAAGTACGCACGGTACGCGGGAAGCCCTCCGCCTGCTGAGGACGCAAACGCACCCGACGGCGGCAATCCTGACCCGGGAAAGCCATAGTGCAGGAGTTTGGCCACCACGGTGAGGGCGCCGTCGAAATGACCGGGTCTGGAGGCACCTTCCCATTTCTCCCCCAACGGGCCGGCGGTCACGCGGACCAATGGCTCCCCGCCGGGATACACCTCGTCCACCGACGGTGCGAACGCCAGGTCCACGCCTTCGGCCTCCAGCAGGGCAAGGTCGGCGTCCAGCGTTCGAGGATAGCGGTCCAGGTCCCCGGCTTCGCCGAACTGCAGCGGGTTAACAAAGATGGACGCCACCACTACGTCGTTCTGTTCGACGGCGGTACGCGCCAGCTGCGAGTGCCCTTCGTGGAGGGCACCCATGGTGGGTACCAGCCCCTGCGAGGCCCCAGGCTTCTTTATCAGCAGGCGGGCGCTCTCCGACCGAAGGTCGGCCGCCGTCGTCACGAGTTTGATGCCCATCGTCAGTCTTCCTTAGGTTCGAGGGCGAGGCGCAGCCCGTCCAGTTGGTCCGCCTTCAGCAGCCCGCGGCTTTCCGCACGGCGGGCCGTGGACCGGGCCATGGCCAGGTACGCCTCCAGCACATCGCCGTTGGCGCCGCCATCGAACTCCCGCAGGGCCTCGGCGTGCGCGGCCACCGTCCCGACGTCGCCCCGCGCCACCGGTCCGGTCAGCGCGGCTTCGCCTGAGGCGAGGGCGTTCTCCAGGGTGGCCCGCAGCAGTGGTCCCAGCATCCGTTCCGGCGAGTCCACGCCCACGTCCCGGAGCAGCTGGGACGCCTGCGCCACCAGTGTGACCATGTGGTTGGAGCCGTGGGCAAGGGCAGCGTGGTACAGGGTCCGGTCCCCCTCGGCGATGGCCACGGGCTCGGCACCCATCTCCACCACCAGCGCCTGGGCGATGGGCAGCATGGCCGCGTCCGCGGTGACGCCGAAGGTGCAGTCCAGCAGCCGGGTGAGGTCAAGGCTCATGCCGGTGAATGTCATGGCAGGGTGCAGGGCCAGCGGGATGGACCCTGCCGCCCGCACGGGATGCAGGACGCCGACGCCAAAGCGGCCCGACGTATGTGCCACAAGCTGCCCCGGCTGCCAGGCTCCCAGCTTGGCCAGCCCGTCCACCAGCCCGGCCAGGGCGTCATCCGGAACGGCGAGCAGCACCAGCTCCGAACGCTCCACGATGTCCTGGATCTCCAGGACCGGCACTCCGGGAAGCAGCGTTTCCGCCCGGTCGCGGCTCGCGTCGGACACTGCGGAAACCCCGACGACGGCGTGCTCGGCCGAGCGGAGCGCCGCACCGAGCACGGCTCCCACCTTGCCGGCACCGATGATTCCTACGCCGAGGCGTCCCGGCTTAGCCATGCTGCTGGCCTTCCTGTTGTTGGGGTCCAGCCGGCATTTCAGGCTCAGCCACCGTGGATGCCCCGGTTTCATGCCCTGCCACCGGGACGGGAACAACCGGGGCGGGAACAACCGGGGCGGGAGCCACCTGGGCCAGCCACTGTTCGCTGGTTTGGCGTTTGCGGGCCAGCCTCGCGCGGGCGGCCTGTTCGTCAAAAAGGGTCCTGGCTTCGTCGACGCCGGCCTGGATCAGGCGGGGCGAAACGGGACCGGCGGTGGTGTGCAGCACGAGGTCGGCCACGCCGAACCGCCTGGCCAGCGGGCCCTGGTGCAGTGCCATGGACTGTGTGCGCTGGTGCGGCAGCACCACGAGCTGCCGCCACCAGCGGCCGGAGCGGATCAGGAGTGCTGTGGAGGTGGCGGTGTATCCGTTGCGGCGCCATCCCAGTGGCGCCAGGAGCCGGGCACGACGCGGTGTGGTGACAAAGCCGCCGTCGGAATCGAGCCCGGCGAGCCCTGCGGTGAAGACCCTTCCCGGCTCCGCAGTTCCGGGGTCCGGCAGTACCAGCGACAGCATGCTCATCACGTCGGACAGCTTTCCGACGGGCAGCAGGGTGGTGCGGGACGCCGTCTCGCCGTTGCTTCCCGCAGCACCGTACCCGGCCACATTGACCTGGATCCGGTACCAGCCGAAGATCCGCCAGAGCGGAGGCTGGGCAACCCGCAGTGCCTGGATCCTCCCGGGCGGAAGCGTCTGGGCCTGGGTGTCCAGCAGCCCGTAACGCAGCCGGATTCCATCCGGGGATATCGCAGCAGTGAAGTTGTACCCCTTGTTGAAGGAGCCCCAGTAGCTCGCGGCAAGGCCCAGCGCGGCCGGAATCAGGTAGAAGTAGAACCCGCGGTTCTCCGTTACGGCGGACAAGATCGCGGACGCGATGCCGCCCAGCACCACAAAGAAGCTCTGCTCGCTGAGCAGCAGCGAACCGACCAGGCGCGACGGCGGCACGGACAGGACCGGAAATTCCGGCGCCTCGGGTGCGGCCTCCTCCGGGCGCTCCGGGTCCCGGACCACGCCGGCGGCGCGGGCGAGGATGGTGGCACGGAGCTGCCGGGCGTCGTCCATCCGGAGGTAGGCGAGGCGGACGGCTGACTCGCCGGCGTCGGCCACTTCGAACTTGAGCTCGGCCAGGCCGAAGATCCTGGCGAGCAGCGGCTGCACGATGTCGATGGCCTGGACCCGGTCCAGCCGGGCCTGGCGCTGCTGCCGGAAGATGAAGCCGGTGTTGACCCGGACGTAGCCGCCGGCCACCTGGTACCGGGTGAAATACCAGGTCAGGATGAAGCCGAGCACTGCTACCAGCAGGACCGTCCCGCCGCCGGCAAGAAGCCAGGGTATCCGCCCGGCGAAGCCGTCCTCCAGGATGGGCCTGCCCTGCAGCATGCGTTCAAAGAAGTCGCGGCCGAAGAAAAAGCCGATGGCGGCCAGCGCCACCCAGCCGCGCACAAAAGGCGACGCCGGGTGCACGCGCAGCCACTCGCCGTCGTGCGTTTCCGGTGCGGGCAGCTTTGCGGGCGCCGGCACGACGGGCGCGGACCCGGCGTCCGGTTTCCCCGGAAGGGGCGCCGTTCCCGGCTCCGGAACGGGGCCGTCAACCGTCACAGCCCAGCCAGCCTGGCTTCGCCACGGGCGGACAGCTGCTCACGCAGGCGTGCGCCTTCGGCGGCCGGCAGCCCGGGGATCAGGGCGTTGGTTCCCGGCGATGCTGTGTGCAGCTTCAGGGTGCACAACCCGAGCCCGCGCTCCACGGGTCCGACGCCGATGTCCACGTACTGCATCCGCCCGTACGGGACCACCATGGTGCGCTGGAAGAAGATGCCGCCCCGGATCAGGAGGTCATCGTCCCGCTCGGCGTAGCCTATGGCGCGTACCTGGCGCGGGATCAGGACCAGCCGCCAGACCGCCAGGACGAGCGCTGCCGCCGGCACCAGGATGGCGAGCCACAGCGGCGGCCACCGCCACCAGCCGAGGAGCACAAGCACCAGCGGCAGGCAGAGGACAAGCACCGTGATGAGGTTCCCGAGGGCCCACTGCACCAGGCGGACGGTCACGTATTTGGGCGACACCCGCTGCCAGCTGATGCCCGGTGGATCAATCGCCTCGGTATGCATATTCGCCTTCCCCTGCGGCTTCGCCGCGCGGGCTGCGGCCGCGCTGGCCCTCGCCCGGTGTTTCGGTGTCTTCCGGCGGGATCTTGCAGAAGCGCTCCACGAGCAGGCCCACCACGATCATCACGAGGCCGCCGCCGGTCTGGGCAAGCGCCAGCCAGGTAATGCCCTGGTCACTGCGCAGGCTCCAGACCCGCAGCTGGTCAAGGAAGATGCCGGCATGCCAGCCCAGCAGGACCGTGCCGGCGTAGGCGCAGGCCTGGGCCAGGACCAGTGTCCGGGCGGCGAGGATCGGGTCGAGGACCGTCTTCTTCTTGGTCCTGTCCTTGTTGGCACTGCGCCACCGCAGGATTCGGACGCCAAGGACCAGGGTGATGGCCACGATCACGCCCATGGTGGCCAGTGCCGTGGCGGGCAGGACTGGCGTGGCCATGCTGTACCGGTTGGTTACGACGGTGGCGGCCCAGCCGGCAACGGCCAGGATCAGGCCGATGAGCAGCAGGCGCAGCGGGTTGATGGGTTTCACGGCCTACTCAACCGCCCCGGCCGTGGGGACGCCATCGAAGTCGCCGAAGCCGTCGAAGGGTGCCAGGTCGTCAAAGTCCGGGGCTCGGGCAGCCAGGGCGCTGATGCGTTCACCGTTCAGCGTCGCTGCGGGTTCGATGAGGGACCACGGATACAGCACAAAAGCCCTCTCCGCAGCGCGGGGATGCGGCAGGGTCAGGACGGGGTCGTCGCTGGTGAAGTCCCCGTAGGTGATGATGTCGACGTCGAGTGTCCGCGGCCCCCAGCGCACCTCACGGACGCGGTGATGCTTGTTCTCCACGGACTGGCAGTGCTGCAGGAGCTTCGCCGGGGACAGGGTGGTTTCCACGGTCATGACCATGTTCAGGAAGTCCGGTTGGCCTGCGGGGCCGCCCACGGCCTTGGTCTGCACCACCGGGGAGACTGCCAGCAGCCGGACTTCCGGAGGATCCACCAGGTCGGCAACGGCTTCGGACAGGGTGTCGTTCCGTTCGCCCAGGTTACTGCCGAGCGCGAGCACCGCCTTGGTGTAGCCGGTGGTCATTTCCGCTCCCGGTATACGCTGACGGACACGTCACCGAAGGGAACTTCGATGGGCGCCTTGGGTTTGTGGACGGTGACCTCCACGGCATGGAGCCGGTACTCGCTGAGCAGGTCATCCGCAATCCGCACGGCCAGGGCCTCGATCAGGTTAAGCGGCTCGCCGGTGATCCAGCCGGTGATGCGCTCCGCCACCTCGCCGTAGTGCGCAGTGTCCCGGACGTCGTCCGAGGCGGCAGCCGGGGAAAAATCGAGGTGCAGCACTGCATCCACCACAAAGGGCTGGCCGTCGCGGCGTTCGAAATCGAACACGCCATGATGGCCGACGGCTGTGACACCGCTCAGCGTAATCCTGTCCATGGGTCCCCCGGCCCTAGTGTGCGGTGCGGGCAGCAGCCAACCGTGAGGCTACCTTGACGGCGTCAAGGCTGGGGCCGACGTCGTGCACGCGGACCGCCCAGGCCCCGCGGAACGCGCTGATGGCGGTGATGGCCGCGGTGGCGGCGTCCCGCTCTTCGGGCGCGGCGGACTTCCCGGCCACCGTGAGCAGCGTGCCCAGGAAGCGCTTGCGGGAGGCCCCCACCAGGACCTTGTGGCCCAGGCTTTCCAGCTGGTCCAGGTGCTGCAGGAGCTCCCAGTTCTGGGCGTCGTTCTTGGCGAAACCCAGGCCCGGGTCCACGATGATCTGGTCCTGGCTGACCCCGGCTGCGTAGAGCTTGTCCCGCACCCCTGCGAGTTCGGCCACGACTTCGCCTGCAACGTCCTTGTACTCAGCCAGCGAATTCATGGTGCGGGCGTCACCGCGGCGGTGCGTAAGGATGTAGGGAACCTTGGAAGCGGCCACGAGCTCTGCCATTTCCGGCTCCATGGTGAGGCCGGAGATGTCGTTGATGATGGCTGCTCCGGCTTCCACGGCAGCAGCTGCGGTGGAGGCATGCGTGGTGTCGATGCTGACCAGCGCGCCCGCCTTGACCAGGGCTTCGATCACCGGGATGACCCGCCGCTGTTCCTCGTCCGGGTTGACGTCCTCGGCGCCGGGGCGGGTCGATTCGCCGCCGACGTCGATGATGTCCGCCCCTGCGTAGAACATGCGGAGGCCGGCCGCGATGGCGGTGTCCGGCGTCGGGTGCTTGCCGCCGTCGCTGAAGGAGTCCGGCGTGACATTCAGGATGCCCATGACCAGGGTGCGGTCGGCGGGCAGGTCGGCGAACTTCGCGGCCGGACGCGGTTTGCGCAGGATGGGCAGCGGGGATGTTGCGGGCCCGGTTCCCGGGGCTGCAGCTAGTGAGTCCATGGTCTGATAATTACCTTCCGAGGATGAGGCTCATGGCTTCGGCGCGGGTGGCCGGGTCATGGAGCTGCCCGCGTACCGCACTGGTGACGGTCTTCGCACCGGGCTTGCGGATACCGCGCATGGACATGCACATGTGTTCGCATTCAACCACGACGATTGCGCCGCGGGGTTTGAGGTGGCTGACCATCGCTTCGACGATCTGGGTGGTGAGCCGCTCCTGCACTTGGGGGCGGCGGGCGTAGATGTCCACCAGCCGTGCCAGCTTGCTCAGTCCGGTCACTTTGCCGTCGTGCGAGGGAATGTAGCCCACATGCGCCACCCCGTGGAACGGCACCAGGTGGTGCTCGCAGGTGGAATAGAACGGGATGTCCTTGACCAGGACCAGTTCTTCGTGGTCCAGGTCAAACGTGGTGGACAGGATTTCCGCGGGATCGTGGTGCAGCCCGGCGAACACTTCGGCATAGGCCTTGGCCACCCGTTTCGGGGTGTCCTGCAGCCCGCCGCGGTCCGGGTCCTCGCCGATGGCCAGCAGGATTTCGCGGACGGCAGCTTCGATCCGCGGCCGGTCCACTTTCTCGTGCTTCTTGTGGTGGTGGCCGTCCACCGCCGGGTGTCCGGCGGAGGAGTGGGTGTCGTCGTCGAAGTGGTTCACAGAAGAAAGCTTAGCCGTGGACGCCGTCAGGCCCCGAGTCGGGGACGCCGCCCTGGAAGGCTGCGTCCTCGGGAACGCCCTGCGGGTGTGGGGGTAGCGCGTCCAGCGGCTCCTCGAGGCGGGCCTCTTTGGCTTCCTCCTGGGCCTCGCGTTCGGCCTTTTCCAGGCGCGACTCCACAGGTCCGGACTTCTGGACCGGCCGGGTCTCCTTGGAGAGCCACACTTCGCGGAAGTCACGCTTGCGGATATTCGTGAAGATGTCCGCGATCTCGGCCTGGTTGAGGGTTTCGCGTTCCAGGAGCTCGAGCGCCAGCTGGTCCAGGACATCACGGTTCTCGGTGAGGATCGCGTAAGCCTCGTCATGCGCCTGGTCGATCAGGCGGCGCACTTCCTCGTCCACCACGTAGGCGATCTGGTCGGAGTAGTTGCGCTCGTGCCCGGCGTCGCGGCCCAGGAACGGCTCGCCGCCCCCCTGCCCCAGGCGCACAGCACCCACCCGTTCGCTCATGCCGTATTCGGTGACCATCTTGCGGGCCGTGCCGGTGGCCTTCTCGATGTCATTCGAAGCGCCCGTGGACGGATCATGGAAGACGATTTCTTCGGCAACACGTCCACCCATGGCGTAGGCCATCTGGTCCAGCAGCTCGTTGCGCGTGACCGAATATTTGTCGTTATCCGGCACCACCATGGTGTAACCCAGGGCGCGGCCACGGGGCAGGATGGTGATCTTGGTGACGGGGGCCGAATTGCGGAGGGCAGCGGCCACCAGGGCGTGTCCGCCTTCGTGGTACGCGGTGATTTTGCGCTCGTGCTCCTTCATGACGCGGCTGCGCTTCTGCGGACCCGCCATGACGCGGTCGATGGCCTCGTCCAGGGCGCGGTCATCGATGAGGTTCGCGTTGGAGCGGGCGGTCAGCAGGGCGGCTTCGTTCAGCACGTTGGCGAGGTCGGCGCCGGTGTAGCCGGGGGTCTTCTTGGCGACTGCCTTGAGGTCGACACCCTGGGCCATGGGCTTGCCCTTGGCGTGGACCTGCAGGATCTGGTCGCGGCCGATCATGTCCGGCGCTTCCACGCCGATCTGGCGGTCGAAACGGCCCGGACGCAGCAGTGCCGGGTCCAGGACGTCCGGACGGTTGGTTGCGGCAATGAGGATCACGTTGGTTTTGACGTCGAAGCCGTCCATTTCAACCAGGAGCTGGTTGAGGGTCTGCTCGCGTTCGTCGTTGCCGCCGCCGATGCCGGCGCCGCGGTGGCGGCCGACGGCGTCGATTTCGTCAACGAAGATGATGGCTGGCGAGTTGGCCTTGGCCTGCTCGAACAGGTCACGGACCCGGGAGGCGCCGACGCCGACGAACATTTCCACGAAGTCGGAGCCGGAGATGGAGAAGAAGGGGACGCCTGCTTCGCCTGCGACGGCGCGGGCCAGGAGGGTCTTGCCGGTTCCGGGAGGGCCGTAGAGCAGCACACCCTTGGGGATCTTGGCGCCCACTGCCTGGAATTTGGCGGGTTCCTGCAGGAACTCCTTGATTTCCTGCAGTTCCTCCACGGCTTCATCGGCACCGGCGACGTCCACGAAGGTCACCTGCGGCATGTCCTTGCTGACCATCTTGGCCTTGGACTTGCCGAACTGCATGATCTTGGATCCGCCGCCCTGCATGCGCGTCATCAGGAACCAGAACAGCGCACCGAGGAGGATCACGGGGATCAGGAGCGAGAGCAGGCCGGAGAACCAGTTGCTCTCGATTGGCTGGTCCGTGTAGCCGCTGGCGGGCCTGGCGTCCGTGACGGCCTTGACCACGTCCACTGCGCGGGCGTCCACGAAGAAGAACTGGACGCTCTTGCCCTTGTCCTGCCCGTCGAGCTGCAGGTTTTCCTTGAGCACCAGGTCCACGCGGTTTTCGCCGTCAAAGATCTTCGCCTGCTCAACCTGGTTGTCAGCCAGCAGCTCAAGGCCCTTGTCCGTGTCGATCCGGGCGGCACCGCCGGGAGCCAGGGTTGCAAAGGCGACAAGGAGCATGCCAATCACAACAACGATCCAGATGCCCGGGCCCTTGAAGAAACTCTTAGCTTTCATCTGTTCGGGGATCCGCCCCGTCCCTCCTGGTAGTGCTGCACGGCGAGTGGTCTGCGCGCGTGTGGTGCTGCGTCAGCTTCTAGCTATACACCGTTCGGAGTAAATCACGCACGGTATGGCACAAAAGTTCCCTGTGGGCGTAGCTGCCTGAGGACGTCAGGACGCGGACGCCGCAGGTCAGCCGGCCGGGTAAACAGCCAGTTTCCGACGGGTGGCCGCGCCGCCCCCTGCGAATGCCCGGAACCGGAATCACAGTGGTGGCGCCGCCACGGAGTCGCGGACCACCACCGGGCAGTCCAGGACGGTGGGGCGCAACGCCATCAGGCCGAGGTCCGCTTTGCCCTCGATGGCGTCGATCAGGTTTTGGGTTGCCCACGCGCCCATTTCGTAGTGCGGCAGGGCCACCGTGGTCAGGCCCGGGTGCAGGTTGGCCGCGATGAGTTCCTGGTCGTCGAAGCCCACCACGGACAGGTCCCCTGGAATGGACAATCCGAGTTCCGCCGCGGCCCTGTATGCGCCCATGGCCATCCGGTCGTTGTAGCAGAACAGCCCGGTGGGCCGGCCCGGGCGGGCCAGGATCCGGCGGGCCGCCTCATAGCCTCCCTGCACTTCGGAGGGCTCCGACTCGACAGGTGCCGCGCCGCCGTCGAGCCCTGCCTCCGTCAGCGTGGCCCGGAAGCCGCGGAGCCGGTCCCGGGTGGCCGGGACGTCGTCGGTGTTGTTGAGGAAGCCGATCCGGGTATGGCCGGCGGCCAGGAGGCATCCGACGGCGGCACGGGCACCGCCTTCCTCGTCCGGCACCACGGCGGTGACGCTGCCACCGGTGCTCACGGCGTCCACAAGCACCGCCGGCACGCCGCCAAGGTTGGAGGGCACCTGAATGTGCCGGTGGTACATGGTGGCATAGAGAATGCCGTCCACGCGGCGCTCAAGGAGGGCCTCGACGTCGGCCTCCCGGGATTCGGGGCTCGCGTTCCCGGACGTGTTGATGATCATCAGGTTGTAGCCGCGGGCGCGGGCGGCCTCGTCCGCGCCCAGGATTATCCTGCCCGCATGGGGTGTGGTGGCGATATCCTCGCTGACCAGGCCAAGCATTCCGGTGCGCTGTGTGCGCAGCGCCTGGGCAAGGCGGTTGGGCCCGTAGCCGAGCTGCTCGGCCACGGACTTTACCTTGTCCCTGGTTTCCGGGCTGATCCGTGCGTACGACACATCATTCAGGACATGGGAGACCGTGGTCACAGACACTCCGGCTGCGAAGGCTACGTCCTTGATGCCTACGTTCTTGTTGCTCAACGGTCTCCCACGTCCTCTGGTTATGTGGTCCTGTGCTTCAGGCTTGGGCAGCGCCTTAAATGCAGCGAGATGGCATTTCGCGGCAATGTCCAGTCCTGGGACTGCCGCGAAATGCCATCTCGTGGGGAGAGCGGTTACTCGTAGACGTGCGGCGCCAGGGTGCCCACGAAGTCAAGGTTGCGGTACTTCTCGGCGTAGTCCAGGCCGTAGCCCACGACGAACTCGTTGGGGATGTCATAGCCCACGTACTTAACGTCGATCTCCACCTTGGCGGCGGTGGGCTTGCGGAAGGCGGTGCAGACTTCCACGGAGGCGGTGCCGCGGGACTCCAGGTTGGTCTTCAGCCAGGAGAGGGTAAGGCCGGAATCGATGATGTCCTCGACGATCAGGACGTCCTTGCCCATGAGGTCTGTGTCCAGGTCCTTCAGGATGCGGACAACCCCCGAGGACTGGGTGCCGGAGCCGTACGAGGAAACAGCCATCCAGTCCATGGAGATGTGGCTGTGGAGTGCCCGTGCGAGGTCTGCCATGACCATCACCGCACCCTTGAGCACACCAACAATGAGGATTTCACGGCCTTCGTAGTCCTTGTCGATCTCGGCAGCGAGTTCGGAGATCCGCTGCTGGATCTGTTCCTTGGTGTAGAGAACGTGCTTGAGGTCTGCCTGGACGTCGTTTGAATCCACCAATGGCTCCTGTGTAGATGCGGGGTGCGACTATTTTTGGGGCGGTTTTTGAGGCCGGAATACTAGCTTCCCACAGCGGGCGCCTTCCCGGGGAACGGGACTGCCGCCGCCGGGCAGGCCAGCGTCCGCGTCCGGCCGGTTTGCCACCCCCAGCTGGGCCAGCGACAGCCGGTACACACTCACGCCGCCGGGAAGCTCAACCGGCCCGGCCGATCCCTGCCGCCGCAACAGCGCTTCCGCCGCCAAAAGGCGCTGGTAGCTGGGCTGCTGGCCCCCGACGTCGGCCGCGGCCTTGGCGATGACCCGGAACCTGATGGCCGGCGCCAGTTCCCCCAGCGCCACCTCCGGAAGGCTCACTTCAGGGCCGGAGCGCTCCGCCAGGGCGGCAAAAGTGCTTTCCGCCACGTCCTCGAGGTAATCGGCATCCAACTGGAGGATGGACGCGGTCCTTGCCAGGGATTCTGCGACGCCGGGCCCGAGCTTCTCTTCGAGCAGCGGCAGCACTTCCACCCGCGTCCTGGAACGGGCAAACGACGGGTCGGCGTTGCTTGGGTCATGCCAGGGCTCAAGTTCCTCGACGTCACAGATCTCCAGCGTGTCTGCACGGCGGAGTCCCAGGAACGGCCGCAGCAGGATTCCGCGGGCGGGCCTCATCCCGGCCAGGGACCTGGTTCCCGAGCCGCGGGCCAGCCCGAGCAGCACCTGTTCGGCCTGGTCGTCCAGCGTGTGCCCCAGCAGGATCGCATCGGCCGCCTGTTCAGCCGCGGCGGCCTCAAGGGCAGCGTGGCGCGCGTCGCGGGCGGCAGCTTCGGGTCCCATGCCGGTGGGTGCAACCACCACCGTCCGGACCTCCACCGGTGCGAGGCCCAGCTCCCCCAGGGTGTGTGCGGTCCGGGCGGCCACTTCGGCTGAGCCGGCCTGCAGCTGGTGGTCCACCACTACCGCTCCCGCCGTCACGGGATGCCCGTCCACATGACCGCGGCGGGCAAAATAGGCTGCGACGGCGGCGAGGGCCAGGGAGTCGGGCCCGCCGCTGCAGGCCACCACCACGTGCGCCGGATAGCCGGCGTCGGCCAGGGCGTTCCGGAGTGCTTTGCGCGCCGTGCCAACGATGGGCGCCAGCCTGCCGGGCCGCCGTCGTCCGCTGTGGAAACCGGAACCGGTGTCAGGAGCCGCGGCAGAATCAGGGTGGGACGGTTTGGGCAATTAGAGGCCCATCCGGTCAAGCCAGATCCTGGCGTCATGGATTTCGGGTTCGGTGGGCAGGTTGTCGGCGGACTCCCAGACCCTGTTGAAACCCTCCATCCCGGCAACATCCACTACGGCGCGGACGAACTTGGCGCCGTCGGAGTACTGTCGCATCTTGGCGTCCAGGCCCAGCAGGTTGCGGATGAATTTTTCGATCACGCCGCGGTCCTTGCCACGGTCGTTGAAGCGCTGCCGGATGGTCTTCACGGAGGGCACAATGCTGGCGTCGACGGCGTCCATCACCACGTTCGCATGGCCTTCCAGCAGGCTCATCACGGCCGTGAGGTGGGACAGGGACGCCTTCTCTTCCGGGTTCTGCAGCAGGTCCAGGATGGCGCCGCGGCCGGGCGTGCTGCCAGCGGCGCTTCTGTCCTTGAGGGAACGCGCAGCGGCGGAGGCACGCTCCAGGAGGGAGTCAACGTTTCCGAGCAGGTGCCCGCTGAGGTTATCGATCTCGGACAACATATGGTGGCGCAGCCAGGGCGCGGCGGCGAACTGCACGCGGTGGGTCTGTTCGTGCAGGCAGACCCACAGCCGGAAGTCCTCCGGCGTGACGTTAAGTTCGCGCTCAACCGCCACGATGTTGGGGGCCACCAGCAGCAGCCTGCCGCCGGCCGGCGCCTTGGAGCCTTCGGCCAGGGCAGCGAAGGGATCATACTGTCCCAGGACCTTGCTGGAGAGGAAGGCCAGGACGGCGCCCAGCTGGCTGCCGGTGATGGCACCGCTGACGCTCGCCGCGGCGGGGCTGACCGTTCCGCGCCGGCTTTCCAGCATTTTCTCCATGGCCGGCTTGAGCATCACGGCGAAACTTTGGGTGTTGGCCTTGGCCCAGGATGCCCGGTCCACCACCAGGACCGACGAGTCCCGCAGGTCCCGCGCTGCCTCCAGGCCGGTGATGTGGTGAACGTGGTGCACGGAGGCGTCTGCGAGCCGCCGCAGGCTGTCCACGGCCTCGCCGATCTCAGCTGAAGACAATATTGGCCCCGCCGGTGCCAGCCGCGCGGCGGTGGAAGCGGCGAGGTCCCAGTTGATCAGGGCCTGGGCGGGGCTGGACGACGCCGGTGCTGACGAATCACGTGCAGTGGACTCCATAGTTCCCATCAGAACACAGCGGGCCGCGGATAGCCCTTAAGTTCGCTGACCGGCGAACAGGGCCCCCGGCCCGCACGGACGGTTCTGGCCAGCACGGACGGCGCTGCCCAGGACCGCTTGTGCGGGGCCGGAGCGCTTGTGCGGGGCAGGACCGCTTGTGCGGGGCAGGACCGCTTGTGCGGGGCAGGACCGGCGGCAGCTTTGCCTGCGACCGGGCCCATTCTTCCTAGCGGCAGCCGCAGGCCGCGAGCGCCGTGGCAGCCCGGTCCAGGGCCTCCTTGTTTCCGCCGGCCCCGGGAGTGAGGCCGTTGCCGATAAATGAGAACACCAGCAGCCGGCCGTCGGCGTCCACCACGTAGCCGCTGAGCGCGATCACCGAATTCAGCGTTCCGGTTTTGGCGCGCACCAGCCCGGCACCGCGTGCGGTGGAGCTGTCGCCGTAGCGGGTGTCGAGAGTTCCGGTCACGCCGGCCACCGGGAATCCGGCCAGCGCGGCCCGCAGCCTGAGGTCCGTTCCTGAGGTAATGGCACGCACCACTTCGGCGAACTGGCGGGCCGATACCTGGTTGTCCAGCGCCAGCCCTGACACGTCCGCGAGGTGCATGGTGTCGGTGGGAATCCCCAGTTCAGCGAGCTGGGCCCGGACCGTGGCGGTGGCGCCCTCGTTGCTGGCCGGCTGCCCCTGTGCCGCGGCCGCCATCCGGCCCAGGACCTCCGCGAGGTAGTTGTCCGAGGTCTGCAGCATCAGGTCAACCTGCTCCCCCACGGTGGCGGACTGGACTTCGGCCAGGACGGCCGGGGCGGCGGTCCCAGTATCAGGTTCCGTTCCGGTGGCGGTGTAGCGCCCGACGCCGGTTGCCACTGTCAGTCCCGCTGCGGCGCCCCTCGCCTTGAGCTGGGCGGCGAACGCCTCCGCAGCCGTGACGGCGGAATCCTGAGGGCGCGGGCCGGTGGTGATGGCGGGATCGAACCGTGCCGAGTTCAGCGCCAGCGGAAACAGCGGGGCCACCTCGCCGGCCTGCACGTCGCCCTCCGCCCACGCTGGATTCAACGGCGGTCCGCTGAACAGGGAATCGTCCACCAGGACCTTCAACTCGCCGGTTGCGCCGTCCTCCTTCAGGGCAGCCACCGTGGAAGCGGCGAGGGTGGCGAGACCGGCGTGGCCCATCACCTCGTCCGGTAATGACTCCCCTGTTCCAAGGAGGACGTCGCCGCCGCCGGTCAGCACCACCTGGTCCGGGGAGCTACCTGCGACCACCTTGGTGGTGAACCGCTCGTCCGGCCCAAGGGCCCGCAAGGCCGCAACCGCGGTCAGCAGCTTCATGTTGGACGCGGGAATCCGGTTCTCGGAACCGGAACGGTCAAACAGGACCTGGCCGGTGAGGGCATCCTGGACCAGCCCCGTAAAGGTGCCGCCGCCGTCGGGCTTCAACACCGGTTCGAGCTGTTCCGCGACGGCCGAGGGCAGCGGTACGGGGGCACTGTCCGTAAGCGGCGACAGGCCTTGCCGGGCGGACAGCGACGCGGGAGCCTGCTGCCAGGCGGGTACGGCCGGCGCCGCCACGGTGGGCGGGCCAACGAAAGCCGGGGCGAGCAGCCAGGCGGCGGGGAGCGCCAGAATGAGGATCAAAGCCAGCAGCAGCGCCGTGGGCCAAACCTGCAGTCCGCGGTGGAACGTGCGCCGGACGGCGTCCTGTAACGCCGCCCTGAACCCTGCGGGGCCCGATGTTTCCTTCATGTTGGTGCTGGTCCTCAAGTCCTGAAATTACCCCGCAAGTTCCTGAAACCTGGGCCTCTCGCTATATCCTCAATAGTAGTCGGCGGCACCGACGCTCCTTTTTGCTGGGCGTCTACTGTGCCGCGCACCCCCTGCAATTGCCGAGGAGCATTCCATGAAGCATGACGTGACCATCGAGATCCCCAAGGGATCACGCGTCAAGTACGAAGTTGACCACGAGACCGGCCGCGTCCGCCTGGACCGCGTCCTCTTCACCTCCATGCAGTACCCCACGCACTACGGGTTCTTCGAAAACACCCTGGGCGAAGACGGCGACCCGCTGGACGCACTGGTGCTCCTGCAGGACTTCGACCTGCTCCCCGGCGTGATCGTCGAATCCCGCCCCATCGGCGTCTTCAACATGACCGACGACGGCGGGGGCGACGCCAAGGTCCTGTGCGTCCCGGTTGACGCCCGCTTCGACCACATCCAGGAAGTGAGCGATGTCAGCGAATTCCTGATCAAGGAAATTGAGCACTTCTTCACCCGTTACAAGGACCTGGAGCCGGGCAAGTGGGTCAAGGCCGAGGGCTGGG
This sequence comes from Arthrobacter sp. B6, assembly GCF_001663775.1. Lineage (GTDB taxonomy): Bacteria > Actinomycetota > Actinomycetes > Actinomycetales > Micrococcaceae > Arthrobacter. The sequence goes on from NZ_KV467168.1 coordinate 2,136,068, forward strand.
GCGACCGCGCCGCCGCCGAAGCCGAGCTGGAAGCCTCCATCAAGCGTTACGTTCCGGCCGCTCACTAATAGCCAGCCCGACGGCGGGTGGCGCGCTTCTTCAGGAACCGCGCCACCCGCCGTCGACGTTTAACCAGCCTCCCCCTGGCGCGAACGTACACTTATGGCCCTCCCCCTCGCGCGAACGTACACTTATGGCCCCTGAATCCTAAGATTTTGGGGCCACAACTGTACGTTCGCGCGTTGTCAGCGGCGCATCAGGAAACTGTGGAATCGTTGCCGTGTGAATTCCGAGCCTTCATTTAATCCCCCGTGCGGTCCGGTCAGAGGATGGCGGGACGGGGACGTGGTGCGTGCCACGGGAATCCCCTACGCCACCGCCCGCCGCTTTCAACCCCCGGTGAGCGCCCCGGAATGGACCACGGCCTTCGCCGCAACATCGCCCGCGCCGGCCTGCCCGCAGGGCCCGGTGCCCTTCCTCGACGACATCCTGGGCACGCGGTACGGCGAACTTCCGGGCAGCGAAGACTGCCAGAACCTCTCCATCACTATGCCGGCTGACATCGGTGCCGGCGAACAGCTGCCAGTCATGGTTTGGATCCATGGCGGCTCCTACACCACGGGTTCGGGCGACCTCGCCATCTTCGATCCCGCTGTGCTGGTGGCCGAGAACCGGGTAGTAGTGGTTTCGGTGACGTACCGGCTTGGACTGTTCGGCTTCCTGGCGACGCACACCGGCCGGCCCGGCAATTTGGGCCTGCTGGACCAGCTGGAGGCACTCCGCTGGGTGCAGCGGAACATCGCTGCCTTCGGCGGGGATCCCGGCCGGGTCACCGCGTTCGGCCAGTCCGCTGGCGGAGACGCGATTGCCCACCTGATGGCGTCTCCGGAAGCGCCTTCCCTTTTCCAGCGCGCCATTATCCAAAGCGCACCCCTGGGCATCTCCCGCGGGCGCGCCAAAATGAACCACGCCATGGGCATTGCGGCAGGAGCCGTCACCGAGGACACACCTGCCATGGACGTTGTGGCCGTTGAGGACCGCGTGTCGCAGGTAGCCCGGAAGTATGGGCTGATGGCCGGCATGCCGTTCGGCACTCAGTACGGGCACGCTCCGCTTCCGCCGGAAGCCGAAATTGAAGCCGCCTGGAACGCGACGGCCCCGGAGATCGAGGTGCTGATCGGGCATACGGCCGACGAAGCACGGCTTTTCCTTCCCCGCAGTCCGCTGGTCAGCCGGCTGGGCTCAGTCCGCGGCATCGGCGGCGCCGCAGTCATAGCCATTAATTGGGCTGTGACGGAGGCGGTGTACGGGCGGGCGGCGCGGAAGTTTGCCCGGCGCCATGCGCGCGCCGGCGGCAAGGCCCACAGGTACGTACTCACCTGGGGCGCTCCGGGGAATTACTATCGCGCCGCCCACACCGTTGACCTGCCGCTGCTATTTGGAAATCAGCGGATCTGGGCAGCTGCCGGCCTCCTCGCGGGTGCAACCTGGGATGAGACCAACTCCGTGGGCCGCGAGCTGCGCAGCCTGTGGGCCGCGTTCGCCCGCGGGGATCGCCTCGACGACACAGGGGGCATTCCTGGCGCCCTCCACTACAAGGCGCTCTAAGCCCTCGGAGTTTTTGTCCACTTACGGCGACTTTGCCTGCGGGAAGTCGCCGTAAGTGGACAAAAACTCCTGGGTAGGGGCCTCAGGTGCCGGCCACAGTGCTGCGGATGGCCTCCACCAGAAGGTCCTGGCGCTGGAAGTAGGCGTTGTGGCCCGCGTTCTCCACGACGAGCAGGCGGCTGCCGGGAACCGTGGCAGCGACATGTTCGGCGCCGCGGCAGATACGCGGTCTCTCGGCGTCCCCGATGAACACCAGCAGGGGGCTGGTGATTGACGCCAGGCCGTTCTGGAATGCGTCAACGTCCTCGGCGGCGGCGCTGAGGAACTCGCCCTGGCTTGCCTCCAGGCTGCGCGGGTGGCGCGCTGCTTCGATTGCGGCGGCTGTGGACCGCACCCGGATGTAGCGTGCGTAGTCCAGAGGGTTGGCAGCGATCCACTCCTCCGTGAAGGAGTTCCCCACCCCCAGCCAGATCCGCTCGTCCGCGTCGAGCGAGCTGAACACCTCAAACTTCTCCGGCTGGCCGGGTTGCCCGGGCGGCGGCATCACCAGCGGCCAGCCCATGCCACAAATCACGAGCGCCGCTGCATCGTCGGGGTGACGGACGGCCCAGCGCAGGGCAGTCATGCCGCCCATGGACTGTCCTACGATGATCGGGGTCTCCAAGGCGAGGGAACCGATGAAGTGTTCCAGCTCTGCCGCCCGGTCAACCAGCGGCCCTTCCCGCGGGGAGTTCGAGGACCAGCCGTGGTCGTAGGTGTCGTACGCCAGCACCCGGAAGTCCCGCTCCAGCTCCGCGCTGATCGGTTCCCAACACGCCGCCGCGGAGGCGTGGCCGTGCAGCAGGACCACCGGTTGGCCGGAGCCTGAGTCGGTGTAGTGGATGTCATTGCCGAGCACATCAAGCCATGGCATGCGACCGTTCCCTCCGGGCATCGGACCGTCGTTCGGCCCTCCCGCAGCCTAGCGTTACAGAACTCTCTCCGGGTGTCACGTGGCATGGCTAGCCGAGTTTTTGTCCAGATAATGGGCCTTAAGGCGGTCCAAGGTCCCTTTATCTGGACAAAAACTCGGGAGGGCGGGCGGGGTTTAGCCGCCCAGCGACCAGTTCCGGATGTCCTCCGGGTCCTCGCCATGTGTACGGGTGTGTTCGCGGGCCTCGATCCGGCGGTCCTGCAGCGCCTGCCGCAGGAGGGAGTGTTTCTCGGCGAGGCCGGGCACGCGGTCAATGGCATCGATGGCCAGCTGGAAGCGGTCGATTCCGTTGAGCATGGCCATGTCGAACGGCGTGGTGGTGGTTCCTTCCTCCCTGTAGCCCCGCACGTGCAGGCCCTCCTGGTTGGTCCGGCGGTAGGCCAGCCGGTGGATCAGCGACGGATAGCCGTGGTAAGCGAAGATGATGGGCTTGTCCGAGGTGAAAATTCCGTCAAAGTCCGACGGCGGGAGGCCATGCGGGTGCTCACTCACGTCCTGGAGCCGCATCAGGTCCACCACATTGACCACGCGGACCTTCAGCCCCGGAGCCCCCCGTTTGAGCAGCTCGGCGGCCGCCACCGTTTCCACCGTGGGCACGTCCCCGGCGCACGCCAGCACAACGTCCGGCTCCTCCCCGGCCACTTCGGAGCCCGCGAATTCCCAGATCCCCAGGCCTCTGCGGCAGTGGTTCGCGGCATCAGCCGGCCCCAGCCACGTGGGCGACGGCTGCTTGCCGCTGACCACAATGTTCACGTAGTCCGTGGACGCCAGGCAGTGCTCCATGACGGAGAGCAGCGTGTTGACGTCCGGCGGCAGGTAAACCCGGATGACCTCGGCCTTTTTGTTCACCGCATGGTCTATAAACCCGGGGTCCTGGTGCGAGAACCCGTTGTGGTCCTGCTGCCAGACGTGCGATGAGAGCAGGTAGTTCAGTGAAGCCACGGGCTGGCGCCATGGAAGCTTGCGGTGCACTTTAAGCCACTTGGCGTGCTGGTTGAACATCGAGTCAATAATGTGGATGAAGGCCTCGTAACAGCTGAACACGCCATGCCGTCCGCTCAGGAGGTAGCCTTCGAGCCAGCCCTGGCACAGATGCTCACTGAGCACCTCCAGAACCCGGCCCGAACGCGCAAGGTTCTCGTCGGCGTCGTCAATCCGGTACTGCCACACCTTGTCGGTGACTTCGTAAACGTTCTGGAGCCGGTTGGATGCCGTCTCGTCCGGCCCGAACAGGCGGAAGTTCTCCATGTTCAGCGAGATCACGTCACGTATCCAGGAACCCAGGGTGATCATGGGGCTGACCCGCTCCGTACCGGGCTCCGGTACTTCCACGGCGTGGGCCTCATAGGAGGGCAGCTCCAGTGTCCGGCGCAGCAGTCCGCCGTTGGCGTGGGGTGTTGCGCTCATTCGGAAATTGCCGGTGGGTGCAGCCTCTGCGATGTCGGGACGGAGCCGGCCGTCGCCGTCGAACAACTCGTCCGGGCGGTAGGACTCCAGCCACTCCCCAAGTTGCTGCAGGTGCTCGGGATTGGTGCGGACCTCGGACAGCGGGACCTGGTGGCTCCGCCAGGTGCCCTCGACCTGCTGGCCGTCCACCTTCTTTGGACCCGTCCAGCCCTTCGGCGAGCGCAGCACAATCATGGGCCAGCGGGGCGCTGCCTCCGAGTCAGCGCCGGCTTTAGGTCGTCCGGGTTCCGGACCCGCTTCAACAGAGCCGCGGCGGGAATCCTGGATGGCACGGATCCCGGCCAGGCAGTCCTCAAGTGCCGCGGCGAAATCCCGGTGGGCCTGGGCGGTGTTGTCCGGGTCGGCGACGGTCACAAAATACGGCTCATGGCCGTAGCCGCGCAGCAGCTGTTCCAGCTGTTCTTCCGGCATCCGGGCGAGGATGGTGGGGTTGGCGATCTTGTAGCCGTTCAGGTGCAGGATGGGCAGCACGGCGCCGTCCGCGGCAGGATCCAGGAAGTTGTGCGAATGCCAGCTCGCCGCCAGCGGTCCGGTCTCGGCCTCGCCGTCCCCAATGACGACGGCGGTGACCAGCTGGGGATTGTCGAACACCGACCCGTAGGCGTGCGCCAGCGCGTACCCCAGTTCGCCGCCCTCGCTGATGGACCCGGGTGTTTCCGGCGCCGCATGGCTGGGGATGCCGCCCGGATAGGAAAACTGACGGAACAGCTCAGCCATGCCGGCCTCGTCGTTGCCCACATGCCCATAGATTTCGGAGTAGGTGCCTTCAAGCCAGGCGTTGGCCACCACTGCCGGGCCGCCGTGGCCGGGGCCGGCCACGAACAGCATCTCCTGGGAGTCCCGGCGGATCAGCCTGTTCAGGTGGGCGTAGACGAAGTTCAGCCCGGGCGTGGTGCCCCAGTGGCCAAGGAGCCGGGATTTGGTGTCCTCGGCGGCAAGCGGCTTTCGGAGCAGCGGGTTGGAGCGCAGGTAGATCTGGCCCACTGACAAGTAGTTAGCGGCCCGCCACCAGCGGTCCACGAGTTCAAGTTCGTCCTGCGCCACGTTGCCGGCCATAACCATCCTTTAGGTCGCACCGCCGCCGCTGCGGCCGTTGCTCCATCCGAACAGATGAGGGCCGCACTGGCAACTCCTGGCATCGGTTCCGAGTGGTTTCAGGCCGGTCCCCCCGGGCAAACATGCGGGTAAGTTCGTAAGGGTTGATTTGTAGCGGGAAGGGGGACCACCGTGGCAGGAGCCCAGGGAGCGGCAGGAACAGGAACATTTGTCGATCCTGCGCCCGTGGAGAGCGCACGCAAGCGGACGGAAAAGCTGGGGAACGGTTATCCGGTGGTCGAATCCAGCGGTTGGCAGACCTTGGCGGCGTGGGCCGTGGATTTCGGCGTCGTGTCCTTGCTCGCAGTTGCAGTTACTGCTGCCGTTGCTGTTTCCCTTTCCGGATCAGCAGGCCAGACTGCAGCGGCTGCCGTCGCAGCCTGGATGAGCGCACCCTGGCTGTACGGGTTCTGTTGTCCCACCGGGCTCTCCCTCGGCTCACTGGCTTCCAGCACCGTGGTGGTGCGGTTCGACACCGGTGGACGCCCGGGGACCTGGCGGGCCGGATGGGTGATGTTCGCCAGGATGGTGCTGTTTCCCGTTGTTATCCTGCTCATCGTCTTTGCGGCCGCCGGCGGCTCCGGCCCCTCGGGAGACGGTCCAAAGACCCGCCACATCACGCTTGACCGGAGGTTTCCCGTGCCGCCACCGCCCGACTGCCCGGATGCCGTGCGTGCCGCAGCGGACGAAGCCGCGGCCAGGCATTTACAGCTGCCCGGACTCTACGACCATGGGGGCAAGCGTGGGTGAGCAAGGAAGAACCTGGCTGGTCCGCCGGGCCGAACGGCTCTACGGTGACAGGCTGGGGCACTTGCGGCACAGCGGGCTTTCGTGGCACATCGCCTGGAAGTGGCTGCCGGCCCTCATCGTCGTCGGGTTTATTTATGGCACGGTTCTCCAGTTCACGGGGCGCCCCTCATCCCAGCGCGAGCCCGCCTTTTTCTCTGACATCCCGCTCTTTCTCGCGACGAGCATCCTCACCGGGCTGGTCCTGTGGTCCCTCACCCTTTTCTGGAGCTTCCGGCGTGTCCTGGTGTTCGACCGCGGACTTTTATACGGATACGCCCGGAAACACACGGCCCGCGCCGTGTTTTGGCCGGACCTCGCCCCAGAGTCGCTGCGGACCGTCGAGGCCCCTGCCGGCGTGGAGGCGGACCGCCTGCTCAAAACCCTGGACGAAGGCGGCAAGACCTCTTTGGGCGTGCGCGGGCGGTACGCCGTGGTGTTCCACGGCATATCCACTGCCCTCGCAGCCGGTGCCCCGGCCGGACTCGCATCCGGTGCCAGTGCCAATGCCGCTCAAGGGACCGGGACTGCGGCCCCTGTGCCGGGATTCTTCACTTTCAGCACCGCCCGGATCCCGGACAGGCTTGTTACTGAGATTCAGCGGGCCATGGTGGATGCCGGCCACCCGCGGCCAGGATCTGCCGGGCTGCAGGCGCTGCCGCCCGTGCGGATCAGCTCTGCCACCAGGCTCGAGAAGGCCTGAAACAGGGGTACTTCCGTGACCCGTACCACCGGGTAGGGTGTACCCAGAATGTTCACGCTGACCATCAATCAAACGGACAGCCGGCGCGATGGTGACCGGGTGCCGCAGCTGCTCAAGGCCCTGCGGCATATCCCTGCGCGCCTGGACTTCGACCGTTCGGTTGAAGATGAGGTGCAGGGCATTGTTGACTGCCCGCACCAGGCGGTGGAGGCTGCGCTGATCGCGCTGCGTGCCGGTTCCTGGTACGTGGGCCTTGGAGTGGGTCCGGTAAATGAGCCGCTGCCGAACCTGATCAAGGACGCGTCCGGCCACGGCCTGGTCTACGCCCGCCGTGCAGTGGACCGGCTGCGGAACGGCAAGGACCGGGTCCCCGTGGCCGTGGAGGGACCCCTGGCCGACGTGGCCCATGAGGCCGAGGCCGTGCTGCGGCTCCTGGGCCATATTGTGCGGGACAGGTCCGGGGCCGAGTGGCGGGTCCTGGACCTTATGACCCCCGGCGTCCGCGGGCAACAGAAAGCGGTGGCCCACGAACTCGGCATCACCACCCAGGCCGTGAGCAAGGCAGTTGCCCGGTCGCAGTGGGCCGAGGAACACGCAGCCCGGCCCGCCGCCGCACGGCTGCTCGCGCTCATCCTCGAGGTGCGCTGAACCCCGGACGCTGGCCCGCTGATACGGCGGACCGTCAGCGCAGGGATGCCTGCTGCAGCGCGCCGATGATGGCCCCCATCGCCGTGAACGCCACGATGTTGTAGCTCGCGTTGATGGCAAACAGGGCCAGGCTGCGGCGTTCGAAGAGGTAGTTGATTCCGAGGGCAGCCGCCACCCAGGCCGCGCCGGCGGCCAGCCCGGCCAACGTCCCAAAGCCCGCGCCGGCGCTGCCGATGAACGCAGCCAGCACCACCGCCATGACCAGGGCGAGCAGGAACGACCCAACGAAAACCCGGACGGTCCCGCGCTTCAGCTGCTCATCCGTCACGCCGGACTCCCGTTGCCACACCTTGGCAAAAAGCACCGAGTACCACAGCCCGCCCACCACAAACGTCGCGAGCGCCGCCAGCAATACACCCAGCCAGTTGATGTCCAGTTCCACTACTGCCACCCTTCCCGGAGCCGATCGGCGGCCTCCTTGGCTGGAGCCTACGCCGGGCCGACTGCGGGGTCTTGTACAAAAGCCGCACCGCGCTGCGGCGGGATCAGCACTTACTCAGCGTGCCGCCGTCGGGCTTCCCACACTGTCCAGCGGGACAAAGGTGGCGAATTCCGGTCCGTGTTCCCGGATGAGGCGCAAATATTCCGACGGCGTGAAGCCGCTGAAGCGCCTGAAGCTCCGGATCAGATGGGGCTGGTCGTAGTAGTCGGCGAGTGCCAGCAACTCCCGTCCGCTTGCGCCGTCCGCGGGCAGCCTGGCGGCTGCATTGGCGAAGCGGTAGAAACGGCACACATCGGCGTAGCTTTTGGGCGCGATTCCGCAGCCGCGGAGCATGATCCGCTGGAGGGTCGACGGGCTGAGGCCGAGCTGGCGGGCGAGCTCAGCCACGGGGATGTCTTCCTCAGCCAGCAGGCCTGCAGCCTCAAGGATCCGTTGGTCCGCCCCGCCAATGAGGCTGGAAGCGAGGAAGCTTTCCAGGACATCGAATGCGGCGGCCGGACCAGCGTCCACGAGTTGGGTGCGGAGGGCAGTGAAGCCGGGCAGGAAACCGTCGGTGTCCGTCACTTTTCCCTGAAGTTCCGACGGCGGCACTCCAGTGAGTGCCGCGATGCCGTAGGGCTGCAGCGCGGCACCGATGTTGAACAGCTGCGGCGGGTTCTCGCTGATCAGGTAGCTGCGCTGGATGCCCGAGTAGAAGCCCGCCGCGACTTCCGTGGCCGCGGTCTCCGGGGTCACCGCAAACGGATCGATGAGGCGGTACGGCGACGAAAGATTGAGGACCAGGTGGGCCAACGGGCCGGGAAGGATCTTCTCGTACTTGGCTGCAGGGGCGCCGCGCACGAACCACAAATGGCTGACATACGGCCGCAGCCGGGCGGGGGCGGGACACTCCTCGTAGAGCACACGTGCAGTCTACGGTCCCCCGGCGTGCCGGACGGTGCAGCGCCAGGCAGGCTGGCCGCTGAACGCCTCTGACCGAGCACGAACGAACGTGTTCGGATCCCTTGAAGCGGCAACACCTCGAACATAGTCTCGCTGGACCGGCTTCTCCGGATCCGCAAACCGGACCAGCGAACACCCGCCGGATCAGCACCGCACCCTGAGACCACGAGGTACAACAATGACGTTTTCCGCGCAAAGAATCCGAAGGCCGGTGGCCGCGCTGGCAGCAGCCGTTACGGCCGTGGCAGGGTTGGCGCTGCTGCCGGCCGCACTCCCTGCGGCAGCAGATGCAGCAACCCCGGTGACGATCACCCCGAACCCTGCCAGCCGCGGGGAGGCGTTCGAAGGGTGGGGCACCAGCCTGGTCTGGTTCGCCAACGCGACGGCGGGATACTCCCCCGAGCTGCGCGAAGAGCTGTACCAAAAGGTGTTCGGCGAGGACGGACTGAACCTTAACATCGCGCGGTACAACGTGGGCGGCGGAAACGCGTCGGACGTGGCCGATTACCTCCACGACGGCAGCGCGGTGGAAGGCTGGTGGAAACCGGTCACCGACCCCGCAACGGGAACCGTCGCATCGCACCTCTACAACCCCGACGGTTCGGTTGATCCGTCCCAGGCCAACAAACTGGCCTTCCTGAACCAGTGGAACCCGGACGATCCCGCCTCCTACAACCCCGACGCCGATCAGAACCAGCGCTGGTGGGTGGAACGGCTGGCCGCCGACCGGCAGATCACCCACTGGGAGGCCTTCAGCAACTCCCCGCCCTGGTTCATGACCAAGAGCGGGTACGTGTCCGGCCAGGTCAACTCCAACAAGGGCGAGAACCTGCTGCCCCAGGCGGAAGCCAAATTCGCCGCATACATGAAGCACGCCGTCGAACTCCTCGAGGCAGGCAGCGGCATCACGGTGGACACGATCGACCCCTTCAACGAGCCCAACTCCGGCTACTGGGGCACTGCGATCGACCCGGCAACCGGGAAGCCGCCCACCAGCTACACGCAGAAGCAGGAGGGTGCGCTGATCTACCCGGCCGCCCAGGACCGCGTCACCAAGCTCCTTGCCGCCGAACTTGCCAAGGGCAGCACCACAACGGACGCCGTCATCTCCGCGATGGACGAGACCGATCCCGCCAGGTTCATGACCAACTGGAACAGCTACAGCCAGGAAGCCAAGGACGCCGTGGCCCAGCTCAACGTCCACACGTACGGCACCAACGACCGCCGCCGGGTCCGCGACCTGGCGAACTCCACGGACAAGCCGCTCTGGATGAGCGAGGTGGGCGGCTTCTGGACCGGAAACCCCGCACTCGGCGACTCCACCAGCGGCTGGGACCGCTCCAACATCACCAACGGCCTCGGTATCGCCGGCCGCATGGTGAACGACCTCCGCGAACTCGAACCTGACGCCTGGGTCTTCTGGCAGCCTGTGGAGGACACCTACAAGCAGGAGAAAGCCGACAAGGGCTGGGGCTCCATCTACATCGACTTCGACTGCAACTACGAGGGCCGCGAGGGCTTCTCCAACCGCAGGCTCAACGACGGCGCCGGCCAGGACCAGGCCAAGTGCAAGGTCCTGACCAACCAGAAGTACAACACCACGCGGAACTTCACGCACTACATCCGGCCCGGGGATTTCCTCATCCAGAACGACAACGCCAAGACCGCCAGCGCCATCCGTGCGGACGGCAACGGCGCCACCCTGGTGCACTTCAACGACACCCCGACGGCGGAAACGGTCACCCTGGACCTCAGCCGCTTCGGGGCCATCGCGCCGGGCGCCACAGTTACACCTGTGGTGACCACCAAGTCGCCGCTGGATGACATCGAACGCAACGCGCTCGTCAAGGGTGCCCCGGCCGCCGTCGACGCATCGGCGAAGTCCGCGACGCTGGAGGTTCCCGCCGCCTCCGTGGTGACGTTCGTCGTCGACGGCGTCAGTGGGGTCGCGGAAGACGCCGCACCGGTTCAGGACGGCCACAGCTACCACCTCACCGGCGATGCCAGCGGCAAGTACCTCACGGCGCGGCCTGACGGGGCAGCCTCAATCCAGGAGCCGGGAACGACGGCGGCGGAGGTCACCCCCCAGCTGTGGACCTTCCACGCCGTGAACAGCGACGACGAGTTCGCCAATGACCGCCGCTGGGTGCTCACCAACAAGGACGGACGCGTCCTGACCGGCAGCGGCGGAGTGCTGAACGCGAGCCAGTCCGGAGCCGCATCCCTGGCCGCCATGGGCCTGGAGCAAGCAAAGGCCAGACCGTCCGCTCAATGGATCGTCACCACCGAGAACGGCAGGCAGTGGTCCCTGCTCAACGCCGCGGCCGCCCTCGCCCTGCAGGTTTCCGGGAACCAGGCTGCGGCAGGAACGGCCGTTGCCCTCGCCTCCTCCACCGGCACCACCGCCACAGCCACCGGCAGCACCCACCAGTCCTGGGGATTCACTGACCTTGCGGACCTGGTGCTGCTCGGTACCAAGCCCGTGGAACTGAGCACGCCCATCGGCGTCGCGCCTCCCCTTCCCGCCACCGTCACCCCGCTCTACGAAAACGGTGAAGGCCGGCCCGTGCCGGTCCAGTGGGACGCGGTTGACCCGGCCGTCTGGAAGAAGCGCGGCGAGGTGACCGTCACCGGTTCCGGCACCGACGTGTACGGACAGGCCTTCAACAACGCCAAGGCCACCGTAACCGTCGGAAAGTACACGGCCACGGATCCCGTGTCCGCCACCGTGGGCACCGGCGCAACACTCGCCGAGGTCCAGGCCGCGGCACCGGCTACCGTACCGGGGCAGATCGGCGCCGGCACTGCGAGGAACAGCCTGGCTGTCACCTGGGACTGGAGCACCCTTGACCAGGCCGTGCTGCAGGCCCCCGGAACCGCCACCGTGCAGGGCAAAGCAGCCACCGGCGTTGACGGCGACAAGCCGCTCGACGCCCGGCTGACCGTCCTTGTGGTGGACCGTGTCCCCAGCAGCCACATCTGCAAGGACGACACCGCCACCGCTGTCACGGCGAGCTACACGGAAGGGTCCTACATTGCGAAAAACACGTGCGACGGCAACGCCTCAACCCGCTGGTCCAACTGGGTGAGCGGCGGCCGCGGCGGGGACACCCTGGGCTACGCCTTCAGCCGGGACTACACGGTGGATTCGGTGACTGTGACCCTGGCTGAGAAAGCAGCGCAGAACCTGACGGTCCAGTACCAGGATGCAACCGGGACCTGGAAAGACACGACGGCCGGAACCGTCACCGGCCTGACTACTGCTTCGCCGGCCAAGGTGTCCTTCAGCCCGGTCACCACGCGCGGCATCCGGGTGGTGCTGGCAACTCCGGGCTCATACACCAAGGTGGCGGAGGTGGCGATCGCCGGTTCGCGGCTGGGCGAGGCTGGCCTTGCCGACCTCGGCCGCCTGCTCGTGGACCAGAAATCAGTGGCCGGCTTCCCGTCCAACGGCACCGGCTACAAGGTGCTGACGACGTCGACGGCGTTTCCAACCGTGGCGGCATACCCCTTGGACACAAATGCCAACGTATCCATCGTCCAGGCAACAGCCGGCACCCCGGCCGCGGTGGTCACCGTGACCGCGCCCGATGGCACCACGAAGGACTACACAGTGGCGTTCGCGACCGGAAAGGCCGCGTGTTCAGACGAAGGCTGGGGCACCAACATCGAGCCCGGCTTCCGCAATGAAGGGGCATGCGTAAGCTACTTCGCTTCAAGGTAACAGTCCAGCCGGTACCGTCAGCGGGAACCACAGGCACGGCCGTTGCAGCACCGGTATGAACGGATGCTGCGGCGGCCGTGCCTTCTGTGCAGGCTCCCGCGGTTTCCCGAGGCTGGCCACTGTCGGGGACAATGAAGGGCATGACCCTCACGACCTTCGCCCTCATCCGCCATGGCCAGACCGACTGGAATGCGCAGCGCAGGCTGCAGGGATCCACTGACATTCCACTGAACGACGTCGGCCGCGGCCAGGCGCGTGACGCCGTCGCCGTCGTGTCCGGTTACGAATGGGACGCGATCGTGTCGTCGCCGCTGAGCCGTGCCGCGGAAACCGCGGACCTGATCGCCGCCGGACTGGGGCTCACCGTGGCCCGGCGGCTGTCCGAACTCAGCGAGCGCAGCTTCGGGCCCGCCGAGGGCCTGCAGGACGGCCCCGAACTGGACGCCCTGCGCATCGAGGGCGGCTTTCGTGGCGCCGAAAGCGAGGATGAGGCAGCGAGCCGTGGACTGTCCGCGCTGGAAGCACTGGCCGAGGAGTTCCGCGGCGGCCGCGTCCTGGTGGTCGCCCACGGCTCGCTCCTGCGCGTGAGCCTCAGCCGTGCCATCGGCCGCACGTTACAGAGCGTCGACAACGCGGTGCTCAACCTGGCCCACCACCACACCGTTGACGGCTGGCAGCTTGAGTACTTCAACGGCGAGCCGACCATGGAGACCGCCCACGCCTGACAGCCGCGGGCCATCAGGCCGCCAGCACCGGCGGGTCGGCGTGCGGCTAAGCTGAGGAAAACCGGCCGCAGCACGGCACGGCAGAGGCATGACGGCCAGGACCACCAACGCTGGTCGCGGAAGGACAACGGAATGGCGCGAGCGACAGTCCAGGACGTCGCTAAAACAGCGGGAGTGTCAGTGGGGACGGTGTCACGCGTCCTGAACAAGAGTCCGGCCGTCAGCGAGTCGAGCAAGGAAAAGGTCACGGCGGCCATCCGCCAGCTCAACTACCGGCCCCTCGCCTCCGCCCGCGACCTGCGCCGCGACCGGACCATGCGCATCCTGGCCCTCGCCAAGAACCTGAACTCGCCCGTCATCAGCGAAGCCTTCCGGGGCGTCGGCGACGCCGCGGCCTTGTCGGGCTATGTCAGCCTCATCGCACCGACGTCCGGGGAGCTCGAACGCGAACAGCAGCTGGTTGACATGCTGCGCAACGGGTCAGTGGACGGGCTGATCATGTTTTCGCCAACGATGTCCGATGACGATGTCGAGGAAATGGCCGAGCTGCTCAGCGTTGTCCAGGTCTGCGAGATCGGCGATGCCGAGGCAGCATTCGGCGTATCCATCGACGACCGTAAGGCCGCCTTCGACATTACGCGGCACCTCATAGAGACGGGAGGGCGCCGGCTGGCGATGATCGGCAACCGGGCAGCCCGCTCCGGCCGGCTGCGCGAGGAAGGCTTTCGCCTGGCAGTTGCCGAAGCGGAACTGTCGCCGGACCAGATGCTGTTCGCAGAAGGAGACTTCGACTTCCACACCGGGCGCAGCCTCACCAGGGAACTGCTGAAGGCAAAGCGCCTTCCGGACGCCGTGTTCTGCGGCAGCGACACAGTCGCCGCGGGCTGCGTCCGTGAAATCACGGACGCCGGTCTGCGGGTTCCGGACGACATCGCCGTGGCAGGTTTTGACGACTCGGTACAGGCGGAGATGTGCGTCCCCGAACTGACCACGATCCGGCAGCCGGCGTATGACATGGGCCGGCTGGCCTTCGATGCCCTCTTCGCACGGATGACGGTGCCTGGGGTGCACCGCCGCGGCCGCACGTTCCTCCCCCACGAACTCGTGGTTCGCGACTCTACAAGGAATTAGTACGAGGGTTGACAGCCTGAGGTGTCGGTGCCAGACTTTTTGGAATCGATTCCAACATGTTTGGCAGCAGCGTATCGCCGTTTGGAATCGATTCCAAACGCATCCAAACCGTCACGAAAAACCCAAGGAAAAGGGAAACATCTGTGAACAACGAGCAGCCGTCAGGACAGCACGCCGTTCCGCTGGAAGGCGAGGCAATAGAAGAACTGAGGGTGGGCGTCGTCGGCATCGGCTGGGCCGGACAGCAGCACCTCAAGGCCTATGATTCACTGCCGGGCGTCAGGATCGTGTCGCTGGCAGGCATGGAGCGGGATCTCCGCGACTCGCTGCAGGCCGAATACTCCATTCCCAACGGCTTTGCCGACTGGGAAGAGATGCTGGAGCATGGCGGCCTGGATGCGATCAGCGTGGCTGTGCCCACCTTCCTGCACGCACCCATCGCCGTTGCCGCCCTGGAGCGGGGCCTGCACGTGCTGAGTGAAAAGCCGATCGCGCGCAACGCCACCGAAGGCCAGGCCATGGTTGACGCGGCCCGCAAGGCGGGGCGTGTCCTGGACGTCGCCTTCAACCACCGCCGCCGCGGCGACATCCAGGCACTCAAGAAAGTTATCGACGGAGGCAGCCTGGGCCGGGCGTATCACGCCAAGGCATCGTGGCTGCGCCGCTCGGGCATCCCCACCCTCGGGAGCTGGTTCACCAATCCCGAGCTCGCAGGCGGCGGACCGCTCGCGGACATCGGCGTCCACGCACTCGACTACGCCCTGCACCTTCTCGGCGAACCGAAAGTGGTGGCCGTGTCAGCCGCCACACATTCAGAGCTGGGCCCGCAGGGGCGGGGCGGCGGAAGCCAGTACTCTGCCTTGGCCTCGAAGCACGCGTTCGAGGTGGAGGACTTCGCGTCCGCGTTCCTCCGGCTTGAGGGCGGCGGAACGCTGCTGATCGAGGCGAGTTGGGCGACGTACCGGGAGACGGACGACCTGCTTGACTTCACGGTCTACGGGACCGACGGCGGGGCCGAGCTCAGGGTGCAGGGCGCACCTTTTCCGCCCGTTGGCCAGCTCAGGGTTTTCACGGAAAAGGACGGCGAAGGCGCCGATTACGTGCCGCCGGTGGTGCCGGGCCGCGCCCACGACGCAGTGATCGAAGACTTCGTAACAGCCGTGCGGGGCGGTGAGCAGGTCTGGGGTGAGCATGATGGATCCTTGGCGCTGTACCGCGCACAAATCATTGATGCGTGCTATCTGTCGGCACGCGAACAGAGGGAGGTCCGTCTCTAATGAACGACAAGCTCAGAATCCTGGTCTGGAACGAGGGCGTCCACGAGGCCCTCAACGAGCCGTCCCACATCGGGGAGATCTACCCTGACGGCATCCATGGTGCCATCGCGGCAGGACTGCGCTCCTACTACCCGGACGCCGAAATCACCACGGCGGTTCTGGCCACCGACGATGAACACGGCCTTGACGAGGAGATCCTCGCCGACACAGACGTCCTGCTCTGGTGGGGCCACATGGCCCACGCTGAGGTGAGCGAGGCCGTCGTCGAACGCGTCCACCGGCACGTCCTTGGCGGGATGGGGCTCATCGTGCTCCATTCGGGGCACTTCGCCAAGGTCTTCACCCGGCTGCTAGGCACGAGCTGCTCCCTGGCGTGGCGGAACGACGGCGAACGCGAGCTGGTGTGGACCGTGAAGCCGTCGCACCCCATCGCCGAAGGTGTGGACAGCCCCATCGTCATCCCCGAGCAGGAGATGTACGGCGAGCTGTTCGACATCCCGGACCCGGACGACCTGATCTTCATCAGCTCGTTCGCGGGCGGCGAGGTGTTCCGTTCCGGCGTCACTTTCACCCGGGGCAAAGGACGGATCTTCTACTTCAGTCCTGGCGACCAGGAATACCCGGTGTACCACCACCCGCAGATCCAGCGGGTCCTCGCGAACGGCGTGCGCTGGGCCGCCCAGCCCGCTCTCCACCGTGCGGTCCCGGACGTGAGCAACCCAGCCCGGGGCTGGTTCGAGGAGGCCTAGGAGTTTTTGTCCAGATAATGCCCGTTTGAAGGCGTTTTGGGCGCATTATCTGGACAAAAACTCCAGGGCGGCGGCGAGGTCGACTGCGGTTCCGTCGGCGAACTCGAAGCATCCGCCGCCGGCCGGGACAAACCGGACGGCGTCGGCAGCGTCCGCGCTTCCCTCCCCCGCGAGGACGACGACGGCGGCATAGTCGCCGTCGTCGGCCGCGCCGGGCGTGCCGATCCAGGGAACCGTGAGCCGCTCCCCCATCGGGTGCGGGGCTTCGCGGCGCCAGGTTCCGGCGTCGTCCAGGGGTACGCCCCAGCCGGAAAGCGGCCGGATTTCGCTCGCCACCGCGGACTCCGCATCCACCGGCCAGCCGCCGATCCGCAGCCTCGCGGGCGCGCCAGGGGATGTGCCCCGGACCCGGACCAGCCGCAGCTCCACCGCGCCGCGCGTCAGCGACACCACAGTGACTTCCGGGCCTGGCGTCGCGGTGCCCGTAGCCCCGCTGCCGTGGTCCGGGCCGCCGTCGGGATCAACCTCGATCCAGTTCACGGTGGCCCGGGAGGCTCCCGCCTGCACGCCGCCGAGGTCCTTCTGGCCGAGGAACTCAAAACCCGTGCGGTGGGTCAGCCGGCCCCCGGCGTCGACCATCACGACGCCGTTGTCCAGGGATTCCGGCTCAAGGTCCGGGAAGGTGTGGGTGGAGTAGCCGAGCCGGGCGTAGAGCGGGGAATCGGCCACAGCAACTCCGGCGTTGGCGTGGTCCGTCCCGTGGTTCCGGATCCGGACAACGCCGTCGGCCGCTGTTCCCTCCACCTGCCAGCCGGGCGCGGCGATGAGCCGCCGGGTGTCGCCGGCTTCCACCGGCAAGGGCTCTTCGACGGCGGTCCACACCCCATGGTCCGCCGGCAGCGCCAGCCCCAGGAACCCCTTGGCAGCCCAGTACGGTGAGCCTGCGCCGGAGTACGACTGCTTCATGCCGGCGAACTCGCCATGCCAGCCGATCGAGAGCAGCCCGTCATCGGTCACCGATCCGTGCCGGGTGAAATAGTCCAGCATGCCGGACGCGGCGCGCCGGCTCATTCCGGGAGCCAGCCTGGTGTGGCCGGAGAGCTCACCCACCCAGAACGGCGCCGCCGCGGCGAAGCGGTAGATGAGGCTTCTTCCCTGGATCAGCGGAGCCCCGTTGCCGCCGACGAGGTGGGCGGCGTCGTCCAGGAAGTCGGCGAGCCGTTCGCCGTCGACGGCCTTGCGGGCCTGGACCCGGGGATCCTCAGGCGCCATCAGCGCCCAGAGCTGCGGGTAGACCTGGAAGGCCCAGCCCACGTAGTGGTCGTAGGCACGTTCCGGACCGTCGGCGAACCAGCCGCGCCCGCGGTAGAGCGAGTCGTGGATGGCCAATCCGGCGTCGATGTCCTCGTCCGAGTAGCGCCCGCCGACGCTGGCCAGGAAGCTCTCCACCACAATCTGGAACCAGACCCAGTTGATGGGCGGATACTCCCCGCCGATCACCGTTTCGAACCAGGCAACCAGCTGCTCCTGGACCCGCTGGGGCAGGTTGTCCCACAGCACGCCGCGGGTCAGCGCCAGCCCCACGGCGAGGGACGCCGCTTCCACCTTCGCTTGGCCCAGCTCGCCGGGAGTGGGCCAGCGGTCCGGGTTGCCCGGATCAGTACCGGCGTCGAGGCCTTTCGCGTACCATTCCGCGATCCAGCCCGTGCCTTCGGGGTCACCGGCGATCCGGAAAGAGGCGAGCAGGAACGTCCTGGCGAATGCCTCGAGGGAGTCGCTGCGTGGGCCGTAGGCACTGTTGGCACCGGGAAGGTGGATGTTGGCGTGATCCGCGGTGCCGTAACGGTGGGCTGATCGCAGGAGGTGGTCGGCGTAGGCGCACCAGTGCCCGCGGGTCAGGCCGGTGTACGGCGAGAGCTTTCGGTCCAGGGCGGGCAGGGTCAACGCAAGGGGAGTCGCTGTGGATGGCATGGGTTTCCTTGGAGGTCAGGGAGGCTAGCCGGCGGTGAGCCAGGTGATGGCCCGCAACAGGATTTCGCGGTGTTCGGGAGATTGGTAGGAGGCGGAGTCGTGACCCAGGGCGTCATAGAACGTGCGTCCCGGCCGCCGGTCCAGGGACCACATCACCGGATGCTCCAGGCCCTCATGGGTGTGGGCCGCATGGACGGTGATGGCCGGTGCTGTCTGCAGGTGGCTGTAGCGCTCGTCCATCAGTTCAAAGTCGGCGATGCCCTCAACCAGGGCCCCGGACTCAGGAAGGACGTGGATCGCCGCAGGTCCGTACTCGGGATGCATGGAGGTCCCGCGGATCCAGCGGCCGCCCAGCGCTTCCGCCCACTCACGGGAATCGAGGAAGCTGGTGGAGCTGACGTGGCTTACCAGCAGCGGCAGGCCGTCAGCCAGCCAGCGCCGCAGCCCTGCGGAGGCCTCGGATGTCCCGGGAGAGGGCCGGTCATCGCGCGGCAGTCCCACGTTCACCACCAAGAGGTCCGGCAGGCCGCCGCCGGCCGTACCGCCGGGTGCTGCCCCGCCGGCCGGTCCGCCAGGTGCCAGACGCGCCAGGGCGGCATCGACGTCGTCCGCCATGTCGACGCCGAACCCCGCCTCCAGGAGGAGGCCCTCCAACGCCGCGGATGTCTCGGCGAACGGGTGCCAGGGGTCCGCATACCGCCCGACGCCGCTCAGAAGCAGTGCCCTTGGAGCCGTCAACCCTGCCGCCGTCACAGGGATTCCTGGAGCACACCCGTCGCGGGAACCCGCGGCGCACCGATCGATGATTCGCGCAGGATCAATTCCGGGTTCAGCTCGACCCGGTGCACCGGCCGCATCCGTCCCTCGGCGAGGCGGGCAGCCATCAACTGGACGGCCACCTTCCCCACATACTGCTTGGGCGGCCGCACGGCGGAAATGGCGGGCTCTGCAAGGTAGGCCACTTCATCGTCGTAGCCCACGATCGCCATGTCGCCAGGCACCTGCACGCCTTTGTCCACGCAGTGCTGCACAAACGCCACCGCCTGGGTGTCCGAGTGGACCAGCAGGGCCGTGGTTCCCGTTTTTTTGCAGAGCTCCAGGACGTGGTCAAAATGCGCGGCCCGGTCGCCGTTGTCCAGCTTGGCCGAGTCCTCATGGACGGAACCCTCCACCGGGATCTTCAGGGCTGCCATGGCCTGCCGCCACCCGCGGACCACGTGGGGGGTGGTGGGGCTCGACGAATCGGCCAGGCAGCCGATCTTCCGGTGGCCTTCCTGCCACAGGTGCCGGACGGCCATGCCGGCGCCGAATGCGTGGTCGGTGGCCACCCATTCGAGGCGGTGGGCCGGGTTTTCCACCGGCGAGCGCCGCTCGGCCAGCACCACGGGAATGGGCAGGGCGTTGAGCCAGCGGAGCAGCTCCTGCCCGCGTTCGCCGGTCATGTCCGGTGCGACGATCAGCCCGTCGATGTTCTGGGTGTCGAGGAGGGCCTGGACCTGCCGGCGGTTGTCGGCGGCGTCATAGGCCGAGCCGCGGACCAGGATCCGGAGGTTCTGTTCCTCGGCCTCGGCCCTGGCGCCGCTGATGACCTGGGGCCAGTAGTAGTCCAGCGAGGGAACCACCATGCCGATGGAGTAGCTGTGCTGCGGCGGCCGGCCCGCCGCACCCGACCGGTCCAGCGGGCTGGGCAGCGTGGCGCCGCCGTGGACCCGCGACACCAGGCCCTCGTCGGCGAGGAGGTTCACGTCCCGCCGGATGGTCAGCTCGCTGACGCCCAGTTTCGCGGCGATGCCCCGGACCGTGATGGCTCCGTGGGCCCGTAATTCCTCCATCAGGCGCTCGCGGCGCTGGAGCGAGAACAAGGATTTCCCTGTGCCCTCGGCTGGTTGTTCGGGGCTCATGATGTTGCCTCCACTGTGAGGGTGAATGCGCCGGCGGCGCGGAATTCTTCGGGCAGCCGGAAGCGCAGGCGGGTCAGCCGCGCGCCCCACACGTCCGAGAGCAGGGGGTCATCCAGCGGCCACTCATCCACCAGGACGACGGCGGCGGCCGGCTCCCAGCGCAGCACCGCTCCCCTGCCGTGCCCACCCAGCTGTTTGTCGGCTGACGGTATGCCCGCGGGCAGGATGGTCGCGGAACCATCCGGGCCGACGCTGACGGTGCCTGCCGCGAGGTAGGTGATGCCGACGTCGGGCGTTCTGCTTTCCGGCGAAATTGCGGTTCCCGGAGGAACCCGCAGGTCGCTCAGATCCGGCAGGTCCCACCGGTCGGTGACGGCCACCTGCCGTGCTGCCCTGTCCAGCGAGGACGTCCGGATCCACTGCTCCGGGCGCAGGCCGTAGGCCGCTCCGAGTGCCAGCCGGAGCATTGGTTCTTCAGGCGTGGGTGGATGCAGCACATCCGCCGCGAATGCCTTGCCCGTGCCCTGTTCAAGCCCGAACGGTGCCGGGACGCTGTGCCAGGCACTCTGCATGGCACGGATTTCGTAGCGGTCCGGGCCGAAGGTCTTGGCCGTGTAGGTGGGCTGGCCTGCGTCCACCAGCAGCGGAACGCCGTCAACAGCAACCACTACGGAGCCGACGTCGCGGTGGTTGTGGTGTTCCCCGTTGTGCCCGCCTTTTGCGGCGAGCAGCAGGCCCCGGGTGCTGCCGGCGGTTTCCCGGGTGACCATAATCTGCACCGACGCGAGGTAGGTGAACGGCACCAGCGGCGCACGGCCTCCTGCTTCTTCAGCTCCGCCCGAGAGAGTGTGAAGAACCCGGCCCAGTCCC
The DNA here is from genome assembly GCF_001663775.1 of Arthrobacter sp. B6. Classification (GTDB taxonomy): domain Bacteria; phylum Actinomycetota; class Actinomycetes; order Actinomycetales; family Micrococcaceae; genus Arthrobacter. Next base: position 2,157,140 of record NZ_KV467168.1, read on the forward strand.
GCCGCCGCCTCCGGCCCGTCCGGCAGAAATGCGGCGGCGTGCCGTGCGGCGTCGCGGTCCCCCAGGCGCACTGCCCAGCGGTGCAGCATGTCCCATGGCAGGCCGCCGTCCATCCGCGCCGGGCCGTCTGCAACGTTGAGGAACCAGCTGCCACCCAGGTGCATGCGGTGCGGAAAGGCGACGAGGTGGCGGACCACGGGGAGGTCGACGTCGAGCGCCCCGCCGCTGGCTTCCTCCAGCAGCGCCAGACCTTCCAATGCCCTGCCTGCCCCGTTCCACCAGTAGGCGAAGCCTTCATCGATGGCCCCATCCGCGGGAATGGAAGCGAGGAACCGGTCCAGGCCCTCAATGCAGCGGGCAACCGTGGCTGCCTGGAGTTGGGGGTCGTCCACGAGGAACAGGGCCGCCGCAATGAGGTTGGTGTGGATCCAGGGGTTCCAGTTGTGGACGTCGCCGTCGAGCCCGAGCCAGTGCCAGTCCAGCCGTTCAAGAAACGGCGTGATGACCCGTTCCGTTGTTTCCTGCCGGATCCTGCGGCGCAGGCCTGGTGCCCGGGCGTCCAGGGAGTTGCCGAGCACGTAGTCAATCCACGCAAGCTGAGCAGCGACTTCGCCGGCGCCAAGGTCCAGGTAGGGCCTGGACCTGTCCGGCACCACCTCCCCGCTGCGGCTGTAGACGTCGTCGTGCGCTGCCCAGCTCCAGGAGCTCTGTTCACAGAGGAGAAGGACGCCGTCGATCACCTCGTCGATCCAGGCGTGCGTTTCGGCGCCGGAAGCGGGGCCGCCCTGGGCGGCGATGCCCTGGCGGGCGCTGCCTGCGCCCCTGCCGTCCAGCAGGGCCATCACCGCCGCACGCGTCAGGCGCTCCTGCCGTGCAGCCACCAAGCCCTCGTAGGCCGTACGGTTGCCATCGCGAAAATAACGGGCGTAGTGCGAGACGAGGGGCTGCGGCCACGCGGTTCCCTGCTCCTTCCGCGCTTGGGCGGCCAGGCCGGGGAACGCGGCATCGTCGACGGCGGCCCAGATGGCGTCGCTTTCCGGCCGGACGCTGAGGCCTTCAAGGCCGTGTGCCAGCAACTCCCCGAGGCCGGAGCGCGCGGGGCTGCCCCAGGCATGGGCCAGTGGCCCGGCACCGGGTGCTGGGGCAGTCACGCCTGAGGCCAGCGCTGCGTTCAATGGGAACCTCTTCCGCGTTTTGTTCGAGTCTGATCATTTATGATCGACCCTGGATGATCTGATTGATCCGTCTTGTTTATGAGTATCTACTGATTGTTAGATGTGATGCAAGACATGGATCGGCCCCTTGGGGCAACACCAAGAAAATGTGAAAGGAGGATCCCTGATGTCACCCAAGCCCAAGGCGCTGCTGGTCATGAATAGCGGAACCTTTGCAGACCAATTTGATTCGACGCGCCTGCGCCGGCTGGCTGGACTCGTTGACTTGGGTGGCCAGCCGTGGACGGATTCGCTGGATACCCCGGAGCTTCCCGCGCGCCTGGCAGAGGTGGAAATCCTGCTCACCAGCTGGGGAGTTCCGCGGCTCACCTTGGAGCGGCTTGAGCGGATGCCCAAACTGCGGGCAGTTTTCCATTGCGCCGGCACAGTACGCAGCTTCGCCACCGACGACCTGTGGGAACGTGGCATCCTGGTCACCAACGGCGCCGACGCGAATGCCATCCCCGTCGCGGAGTTCACGTTCGCCTCCATTGTCCTGGCGGGAAAAAAGGCCCACGTCCTGGCCAACGATGCCCGGGCACACCGGGAGGACTGGAGCTACACCACGCAGCGCGGCGAACTCGGCAACATCGGGCGGGTCATCGGCGTGATCGGCTTCTCCCGCATCGGACGCCGGGTGGTCCAGCTCGCCCAGCAACTGCAGGACGTCACCGTCCTCGTGTGCGATCCGCACGCTGACCCGCTCGCCGTCACGGCGGCCGGCGGCCGGCTCGTTCCGCTCGAGGAACTCCTCCCGGCGTCGGACATCGTCACCGTCCATGCGCCGGCCCTGACCGAAACCCGGCACATGATCGGAGCTGCCGAGCTTCTGGCCATGAAGGACCACGCAACCCTTATCAACACGGCCCGCGGATCGCTGGTGGACACCGCGGCATTGGAGGCCGAGTGCGCCACCGGCCGGATTAACGCCCTCCTCGACGTCACCGAGCCCGAGCCGCTGCCCGCAACCTCCGTGCTGTATGACCTCCCCAACGTGACCATCACCCCGCACATCGCCGGCTCCCTCGGAACGGAAACCCGCAGGATGTCCGACGCCGCCCTGGATGACCTTGAACGGTATCTGACCGGGCAGCAACTGCTCGCCCAAGTGGTCCCCGAAGACCTCTCACTCAGCGCCTGACCCAGAACACACGCCACCATACGGCAGACTTAACACCCACCTAAGGAGAACGCAATGAAGCGCACGACCCTCGCCGCAATCGCCCTGGCCGTAACGGCCGGGCTTGGCATGACCGGTTGCGCAGGAGCCGCCGGCCCGGCCGAGCCGCAAGCACAGGAAGGCAAAACCCGCCTGACGGTGTCCGTCTGGAACTACGAAGGAACGCCCGAGTTCAAGGCGCTCTTCGACGGCTACGAGGCCGCCAACCCCAACGTGGACATCGAACCGGTGGACATCCTGGCCGATGACTACCCGCAGAAGGTCACCACCATGCTGGCAGGCGGCGATACCACCGACGTCCTGACCATGAAGAACGTCATCGACTACTCCCGGTACGCCAGCAACGGCCAGCTCCAGGAGATCAACAGCGTGGTGGACTCGCTGGACAAGGACAACCTCGCCGGCCTGGACGCGTTCGACGTCGACGGAAAGTACTTCGCTGCCCCGTACCGGCAGGACTTCTGGCTCCTGTACTACAACAAGGACCTCTTCAAGGCCGCCGGGGTGGAGGATCCCGCCGACCTCACCTGGGACGAGTACGCAGCCCTCGCCCAGAAGCTCACCACCAAGGGAGCCGACGGCAAGGCCGTCTACGGCACGTACCACCACAGCTGGCGCTCCATTGTCCAGGCCATCGCCGCCGCCCAGAACGACGGCGACCAGATCGGCGGCGACTACGGCTTCTTCGAGGACCAGTACAACACCGCCCTGGACCTGCAGAAGAGCGGCGCCACCCTGGACTTCGGAACGGCCAAGAGCCAGAAGACCAGCTACCGCACCATGTTCGAAACCGGCCAGGCCGCCATGATGCCGATGGGTACCTGGTACATCGCCGGCATCCTCCAGGCGAAGAAGGACGGCAAGACCAACGTCAACTGGGGCCTGGCCCCGATGCCGCAGAAGAAGTCCGGCGGTGACGTCACCACCTTCGGCTCCCCCACGGCCTTCGCCGTCAACAAGAACGCCTCCCACTCCGAGGAAGCGAAGAAGTTCATCGAATGGGCAGCCGGCGAAGAGGGCGCCAAAGCCATCTCCAAGATCGGCGTCGTCCCTGCCCTGCAGAATGATGCCGTGACGGACGCCTACTTCAAGCTGGAGGGCCTCCCCGCCGACGACCTGTCCAAGAAGGCCTTCACTCCGGATGAGACCGCGCTGGAAATGCCTGTCAGCGATAAGTCAGCAGCCACGGACAAGATCCTCAACCAGGAACACGACCTCATCATGGTCGGCGAGCGCTCCGTAAACGACGGCATCACGGAAATGGGCAAGCGCGTCAAGAGCGAAGTTCTCGGCCAGTGACAACAGAGACACTCAAGCGGGCCCCGGCTGTCCACAGCCGGGGCAACCGCAAGCAGGCACGGCGCAACACGCTGATCGGCTGGACTTTCATCCTTCCGAACTTCGTGGGCTTCCTGGCCTTTACCCTCATTCCCGTCCTCGCCGCCTTCGCCCTGTCCTTCATGGAGTGGACCTCGTTCACGGCGCCCCGCTGGGTTGGCCTGGAGAACTTCCAGCGGATGTTCCAGAGCGACACCTTCTGGATAGCGCTGCGCAACACCGTTGTCTACGCCCTGGGGCACGTCCCGCTGACCATGGCGCTGGCACTGGTTCTGGCCCTGCTGCTCAACCGCAAACTCAAGGGCATTGGCTTCTTCCGGGTTGCCATCTTCTTCCCCTACATCACCTCCCTGGTGGCCGTCGCCGTCGTCTGGAACATGCTCTTCAGCCCGGACAGCGGGCCCATCAACCAGTTCCTGCACGCCGTGGGCATCGCCGAGGCGCCGGGCTGGACCTCCAGCTCCGACTGGGCAATGCCCGCCGTGATCATCACCAGTGTGTGGCGGGACATGGGCTATTACATGATCCTGTACCTGGCCGGGCTCCAGGCCATCCCCACCGAACTCTACGAAGCCGCGGAGGTGGACGGCGCCAGCCCGTGGCAGCGCTTCTGGAATGTCACCATCCCGTCCCTGCGGCCCACCACCTTCTTTGTTGTGGTGATGCTGACGGTCTCCAGCTTTAAGGTCTTTGACCTGATCGTGGTGATGACCAACGGCGGACCGGGCCGGTCCACCACGGTGCTGTCCCAGCTCATCTACCAGGAGGGCATCGGCGAAGGGAAGTTCGGCTATTCATCGGCCATCTCCCTGGTGCTGTTCATCATCGTGCTGACGGTTACCGTCCTCCAGTTCAAGATCCAACAGCGGAGGGAACGCTGATGACCAACATGGCCGAAGACCTCAAGGCCGAGGCACCGTTCATCGGGTCCAGCCTGGCACCCGCTCCGGAAGACCGGCGTCGTACCCAGCGCAGCCGTTCCCCGCGGGAACGGAAGAAGCGCACCACGGACGTGGTGATCTATGCCGTGCTGGTTGTGCTGGTCGTGGCGCTCATGGTGCCGTTCATCTGGATGGTCTCCTCCTCCCTGAAGGAGAACAACCAGGTCCTCACGGTTCCCATCCAGTGGATCCCGAGCGAGTTCGTGTGGAGCAACTACACGGACATCTGGACCCGGATCCCCATGATGGGGTACCTGCAGAACTCGCTTTACCTCGCGGTGATCATCACCTGCCTGCAGGTCCTCACCGGTTCCCTTGCGGCTTACGGCTTCTCGAAGGTCCGGTTCCCGGGCAGGGACGTGCTGTTCCTGGCCTACATCGGCACCATCGCGGTGCCGTGGCAGGCCTACATGGTGCCGCAGTACATCATGATGCAGAACCTGGGCCTGACCAACAGCTTCAACGCCCTGATCCTGCTGCAGGCGTTCGGTGCCTTCGGCGTGTTCCTGATGCGCCAGTACTACATGACCATCCCGGACGAGCTCTGCGAAGCCGCCCGCATCGACGGCCTGAGCGAGTACGGCATCTGGGCCAGGGTGATCCTGCCGCTGTCCAAGCCGGCCCTCGCCAGCCTGGCACTGCTGACGTTCGTGAACACGTGGAACGACTACATGGGCCCGTTCATCTACCTCACCAGCAACAGGCTGTGGACCGTGCAGCTCGGCCTGCGTTCATTCGTGGGCCAGTTCGACGCCGAATACGCCATGATCATGACCGGTTCCGTCATCTCGGTGATACCCATCCTGATCATCTTCCTGCTCGGTCAGCGCTACTTCATCCAGGGCATCGCGACGAGCGGCATGAAGGGATGATCTCCGTGGCCGGGCAGAAGCCGCGTCACTGGACGGGGCCGGGGTTCGAAACCTTCGGCAGCATCTTCGGATTCATATACACGTTCCTCGCCGGGAATGTGATGCTGGCCCTGGCCAACGCCCCGCTGGTGCTCTGCCTGGCCCTGGTGGCCGATCCCGTGGCCTCGTGGCCGTTCTTCCTGGCGCTTTCGGTGACCGTGCCGCCCTCGCTCGGCGGCCTGTTCGCCGCCTTCCAGGCACTGAACGACGACGGCGGTGCGGTCAAGCCGTTTGCCTCCTTCCTCCGCGGCTATGTGCGCAGCTTCCGGCGCACCGCGCCGCTGGGGGTTGCGGCCGTCGCTCTGCTGCTGTTCCTCGGCATGGACCTCGTGGCTGTCCAGTCCATGCCGGCGGCAGCGGTGCTGGTCCCCGTGATCGTGGTGGCCGCGGCGGCCACGGTGAGCGTGGCAGTGCTGGTGATTGCCGGCGTCGTACTTCTCCCTGGCGCCCGGCTCAGGAGCCTGGCCAGGGCGTCACTGTACCTGTGCGTCCAGCGCTGGTACCTCAGCCTTGCGATGCTGGTCCTGCTCGGCATCATCGCCTCGGCAGCGCTGCTTCAGCCGGTCCTGGGTGTGGCCCTGGCTCCGGCTCCGCTGCTGTTTGTGGTCTGGAGCAACGCCGCTTTCGCGTTCCACTCCGTCCTGCGCGAAGACTGACTGCGCTCCCCGGCCAAGCCCCCCCAACCAGGCCTGCCCAGCCCGCTGCTGCGCCACCCCGGGGAAGGAGTTTTTGTCCAGATAATGCCCTTTGGCAGGCGCTGAGGCAGCATTATCTGGACAAAAACTCCCGGAAAGCGGGCGAAAGCCGTCCTACGACAGGAGGCTGCGCAGCACGTGCGCAGCGCCGTCGTCGTATACCGAATGCGTTACCTCATCCGCGGCGGCGACGACTTCCTCCGGAGCCTGGCCCATGGCCACGCCGCGCCCCGCCCAGCCGAGCATCTCGATGTCGTTCCGGCCGTCCCCCACAGCGACGGTGAGGTGCTGCGGCGCGCCGAGCCTGCCGCGGAGCTTCTCAAGCGCGCTGGCTTTGGTGACGCCCGCGGCGGCGATGTCCAGCCACGCCGTCCAGCCAACGGAGTAGGTAACGCCGGCCAGGCCGATCTGCCGGATGGTGGTGGAGAACTCTTCGGGCGTGTTCTCGGTGCTGAACACCACCAGGCGGACAGCGGTGGACTCCAGCAGGGTCTGGAAGTCGACGCCGACAGCCTCCACCCCGAAGCTGGCATCCTGGAAGCGCTCGGTGGACAGGAAATTCCCGGCCTCGTCCTCCAGCGCATACTTGGCCGTGGGGAGCTTTTCCCGAAGAGCGCGAAGAGCCGGGGCTGGGTCAAACGTGGCCTTGTGGATCACCTCGTACCCGTCGGGAAGGGCTGGGTCCAGGCGGAGGGTTACGCCGCCGTTGCAGCACACGGCGTAGCCGCGGTCCATGCCGATCTGCTCGATCACGGGCAGGGTGGCGTTGAGCGAACGCCCGGTGGCGATCAGGACGTCGTGGCCGTCGGCAACCACCGCGCGGGCGGCTTCGCGGACTCCGGGGGACATATGGCCGTCGTGGTCCACGAGCGTGCCGTCAACATCCAGGGCCACCATGAACTTGGTGGCGGCATCCGGGCTGGTGTTTCGCTGGTCATCGTTGCCAGCGACTGTGTTTTCAGTCAATGTTGTCATTCATCCAGTAGAGCAGACGGCCCGGACACCTGCTAGGACGCACACCACAGCGCCCGTGAACAATTGGTTAATGTTCATAGGCGCCTGCCCGGACCGGCAATTCCTAACCTTGTTCGCGGATCCGGTCTTCGCGGAGTTTTTCCTGATAGACGGCTTCCTCCACCGTAATCTTGCCTCGGACAGCAGCGTCCACGTACTTCGTCTTCCCGTCAGACTCCCCGACGATCCGCGGCGGATGCGAACCAGCTTGGGCGAAGGGCTAGAGGACCGGGAGGACCTTGAGGCCGCCGACGTACTTCTGCAGCGCCGGTGGGACGTTGACGGAGCCGTCAGCGTTCTGGTGGTGCTCCAGGATGGCCACAATCCAGCGCGTGGTGGCCAGCGTACCGTTCAGCGTGGCGACGGCGCGGGTTCCCTTCGGTGCGCCGTCCTCGTTCAGGACCCGCTCGCGGATGTTGAGGCGGCGCGCCTGGAAGGTAGTGCAGTTGGAGGTGGAGGTCAGCTCGCGGTAGGCGCCCTGAGTGGGGACCCAGGCTTCGCAGTCGAACTTGCGGGCCGCTGACATGCCGAGGTCGCCGGCGGCGGTATCGATCACCCGGTAGGGCAGCTCGCACTTGCCCAGCATTTCCTCTTCCCACGCGAGCAGGCGCTCGTGCTCGGCGGCCGCCTCTTCAACCGTGGTGTAGATGAACATCTCCACCTTGTTGAACTGGTGGACCCGGATGATGCCGCGGGTGTCCTTGCCGTGCGAGCCGGCCTCGCGCCGGTAGCAGGAGCTCTGGCCCGCGAACCGGATGGGCCCTGCGGTCAGGTCGAGGATCTCGTCGGCATGGTAGCCGGCCAGGGAGACCTCGGAGGTTCCCACGAGGTAAAGGTCGTCTTCGGCGAGGCGGTAGATCTCGGCGTCGTGCTTTACGTCAAAGCCGGTGCCCTGCATGGTTTCGGGGCGGACCAGCGTGGGCGTAATCATGGGGACAAAGCCTGCCTCAATGGCCTGGTCCATCGCCATCTGCAGCAGTGCCATCTCGAGCCGAGCCCCCACTCCCCGCAGGAAGTAGAAGCGGGAGCCGGACACCTTCGCACCGCGTTCCATGTCGATGGCGCCGATCAGCTCACCGATTTCAAGGTGGTCGCGGGGCTCGAAGTCAGGGAACTCACGGGGAGTGCCAACAGTTTTGACCACAACGTAGTCGTCCTCGCCGCCTTCGGGCACGCCGTCCTCAATGAGGTTCGGGATGGCGCGCAGCAGCTCGTCCTGCTTGGCCTGCGCAGCGTCGGCTTCGGCCGAAGCAGCCTTGACCGAGTTGGCGAGCTCCTTGACCTCTGCCAGCAGGGCCTTCTTCTCGTCGCCCTTGGCCTGCGCCACCTTTTTGCCGAAGACGTTCTGCTCGGCGCGGAGGTTTTCGTACCGGATCAGGGCGGCACGCCGGGCAGAGTCTGCGGCGATGATCGCGTCCACCACTGATTCGTCCGCGCCGCGGGCGCGCTGGCTGGCACGGAACTTGTCCGGGTTTTCGCTGAGGTCTTTTACGTCGATCACCAGACAAGAGTATCGAATCAGGCGGCGGCAGTGAGGCGGGCGCGGGCTGGAAACGCGGGCGGGGTTATGGGCACTCCTGCCGGGATAGTGTTGAGGCACCATGAGCGACTGGCTGCTTTACCTCCTGAGTGCCGCGGCACTTGCCTTCGCCGTCTCCAGTTGGTGGGGCGTGCGCAGACTCAAAGCCCTGCACTTCCGCAGCGCGGTGGCCGAAGATGCGCACGAGGCCGGCCTCACCCATCAGCGGGTGGCGGTGATCCTCAACCCGGTGAAGGCCCGCGCCCCCGAGGCCAAAGCGGCCATCCAGCGGGCGTGCCTGGCCGCAGGCTGGGATGATCCCCTTTTCCTCGAGACGACGGCGGAGGACCCGGGTTACACCCAAGCCCGGGCGGCGCTGGACTACAAGGCCGACGTCGTCCTGGTGGGCGGCGGGGACGGCACCGTGCGGGTCGTGGCCGAGTCCCTCGCGCGCACGGATGTTGCCATGGGAATCATCCCCCTGGGCACCGGAAACCTGCTGGCACGCAACGTGCACCTGGACGTCAACGACCTTCACTCAAGCGTCCAGACTGCTCTCTTCGGCCAGCAGCGGTACATCGACACGGCGCGGATGGGAATCGAGAACTCCCGCACCGGGCACTCCTCCGAACACGCCTTCCTGGTGATCGCGGGTATCGGCCTGGACGCCGAAATCCTCGCAGACACCAACGACGGCCTCAAGAAAGCCGTTGGCTGGCTCGCATACACCGAGGCAGGCATGCGGCACCTGCCCGGACGGCGCCGGAAAGTATCCATCACGCTGGACGACGGCCCGGAACAGGCCCGGAATATCCGCAGTGTCCTGTTTGCCAACTGCGGGCTGGTCCCCGGCGGCATCGATTTCATTCCGCAGGCCATGATCGACGACGGCATGTTGGACGTGGTGGTGATGAGCCCGCGAAGCGCCATCGGCTGGATCATCATGTACGGCAAGGTCCTGTTCAAGCACAGGGGCAACCTGCCGATCATGACCATGTACCGGTCCGGGAAGGTCGTCATTAAGTGCCCCGAGCCGCTGCCCACGCAGCTCGACGGCGACACCTCCGGGGAAGCCACCAAACTCACCGTTCGCGTGGAGCCGCGGTCCCTCCTGATCAGGGTCAGTGGCCAGCCGGCGGCCTGATGGGCTGCGCCCGGATGGCGGCCGGTTGTTCGAGCCTTAGGCGGTCGCCTTCTTCGCGGCCTCGGCGGCAGCTTTAGCAGCCCGGGCTTCGGACTGTTCACGGATCATCGCCTGCTCCTCTTCGAAGCGCAGGCGGTCAGCGCGGTCGGCATCGTCGCCGTCCCAGTCCTGGTTGTCGGCAGTCGGCTTGGGGTTGACAATCATTCCCTGGCCGTCATTGTCCGTGTTGCTGGTAGTCATGACCCGCTCCCTTCGTTAGGGGCCATCCCCCAATGTGGATCAAGTAAGCATACGCACAGTGTTAACTGCATGGAAGTACTTGGACCTACGCTGTGGGCGAAGCCCCGGAAGCGGTTTCAGAGGGGGTGGGTTTCCCCGCGCAGGATGGCTCCCACCCATTCATGGGCAGCCCGGAAAGCCGCGTCGGAGGTGTGCGGGGCCACATCTGCGCTCTGCGCGTCAGCCCGTTCATAGGAACCCAGGAAGCGGGTGGCCGGACTGATCCGGTGGAGCCCCGCCAGGGCGTCGGCCACGCGGGCGTCGCCCACGTGGCCGTCGGCGTCGATGCTGAAGAAATAGTGGCCCAGGTACTGTCCGGTGGGCCGGGACTCGATCCTGCTGAGGTTCACGCCGCGGGTAGCGAACTGGTCCAGGATCTCCATCAGCGCGCCGGGATGGTCCTCCGGGAGGGGCACTACCACCGTGGTCTTGTCCGCGCCCGTACGCTCCGGCAGGACCCCGGGCCTGCTGACCAGGACAAACCGCGTTACCGCGCCGGGGTTGTCGCCGATGTTTTCTGCGAGGACGGAAAGCCGCGGCTGTTCCCGGGCAACGATCGGCGCGCAGATCGCGGCGTCATAGTGCACGCCGCCTTCCAACAGACCCACGGCGGAAGCCGCGGTGGACGATCCCGGGACATATTCCGCTCCGGGAATATTGGCGTCAACCCACAACCGGCATTGCGCCCAGGCGTGGCCGTGCGTGGATATCCGGCGGATCTCGGAGAGCGAGACTCCGGGCCGGGTGACCAGCACAAAGCTGATGGGCACCAATACTTCGCGAATAATGCGCAGTTCATGGCCGCTGGCAATGGCATCCAGGGTGGCGGTCACCCCGCCCTCCACGGAATTTTCGATGGGCACCATGGCGGCGTCGGCGGATCCCTCCCGCACCTTGTCCAAGGCGGCATTCACGGTGGATGAGGGGATGCGGACAGCCGTGTCAGCACCCGGGACCTGCATCAGCGCCGCCTCGGTGAAGGTACCTTCCGGCCCCAGGAAGGTATACGTAACGGGGGACGCGGACATCGCATATTCCTTAAGGGTGATGAAGGGCGGCGGACTGGCTAGAGGACCAAAGGCTTCAGGCCGTTATCCGACACGAGGGGCCGGCCCGATTCAAGCCACTGATCCATTCCGCCTGCCACGTTGATGGCGGTGTAGCCCTGGCCGGTGAGCCACTGGGCCGCCCGGAAGGAGCGTCCCCCGGTCCGGCAGATCACGTACAGGTCCTCGTCGGGGTCCAGTTCGCCGAGCCGCGCCGGAAGCTGTTCCAAGGGGATATGCTTCGCGTCTTCAGCGTGTCCGGCTACCCATTCGTAGTCTTCACGGACGTCGAGGATGACGGCGTCGGCCGGGACATCGTTGACTGGAACAGAATCGAAATCGCTCATGGGAGTCCTCTTTCGGAGAATCACGGGTCTCCTTCCAGCCTAGTACTTGCCGATCGCCACGCCGGAAACCAGGGACAAGTTAGGCTGTTGATGACCCTAGGAGGACCTTTGCCCGCTGAGCAGCCCACCATTCTGGCCACCTCCGGAGGCTACAGGCAGGGGGGCCGGACACGTCTGGAGTTTGACCGGCTGATGCATCATGCCGTGGAGCTTTCCGGCATCAGTGGCAGGCCGCCTCGGGTAGCCCACCTGGGCACGGCCTCAGGGGACCAGCGGTGGTTCAACGCCGAAATGGACGAGGCCGCCCGGCTGGCCGGCTTCGACTTCAGCCACCTGAATCTCTTCACCATGCCCAACCACGCCGACCCGGAGGCACACCTTCTGGAGCAGGACGTGGTCTGGGTGAACGGCGGCTCCGTGGTGAACCTGCTCGCGGTCTGGCGTGCCCACGGGCTGGACGGAATCCTCCACCGGGCGTGGCAGAGCGGTGTGGTGCTGGCGGGAGTTTCGGCCGGGTCCATCTGCTGGTTCCGGGGCGGAACCACCGACTCGTTCGGGCCGGAGCTGCGCGCTGTCACCAACGGCCTGGCCTTCCTCCCGTACGCCAACGGCGTCCATTACGACTCCGAGGAAAGGCGGCGGCCCCTGGTCCACCGTCTGGTGGCCGACGGGACGCTGGGCGAAACACACTGCACGGACGACGGCGTGGGCCTGGTTTATCACGGCACGGAACTGGTGGAGGCGGTTGCCGAAGTCCGCGGCAAGGGCGCCTATATCGTCACCGCGGAAACCGATGCCGCCGGCCGCACCGCCGCTTCCGAGAGGCGCCTGGAGCCACGTTTCCTTGGCTGAGATCCACGAACTGACGGCCGTCCAACTGCGGGACTGCCTCCGATCCGGTGATCTTTCGGCGCGGGAGGCAACGGCGCACTTCCTGGCCCGGATCGAGGCCAGCAACCGCCTCCTGGGCGCATTCGTGACCGTCACTGCCGAGCAGGCCATGACCGATGCCGCCGCGGCGGATGCGAAGTTTGCGCGGCTCCGTCGCGCGTCGTCCACGTCGGCGTCAGCGGCGTCCGGGGCGGGAACAGCCGACGGCGGCGGCGAGACCCTGCCGTTGCTCCACGGGATGCCGGTGGCGTTCAAGGACCTGACCGATGTGGCGGGCGTGGTCACCACGCACGGCAGCGCCGCTCTGGAGCACAAACCGGCGCTGATGGACGGCGCCCTGGTCATGGAACTGAAGGCGGCCGGCGTCGTGTCCCTGGGCAAGACCCAGGTTCCGGAGTTCGGCCTGACGGCGTACAGCGAAAACCGTGTCGCGCCGCCGTCGCGCAATCCGCATGCCCCCAGCCGAAGTTCCGGCGGTTCTTCGGGAGGCAGCGCCGCCGCGGTGGCCGCGAGGCTGCTTCCGTTCGCGCCCGGGACCGACGGCGGCGGTTCAGTCCGCATACCGGCAGCGGCCTGCGGACTGGTGGGCCTGAAACCCGGCCGCGGGGTGGTGGCCTCGGGGGAAAGTTCGGGCGATCCGGCCCGGCTCGTGGCGGCCGGTCCGCTGGCACACAGCGCAGCGGACGCGGCGCTGATGATGGACGCGCTGGCGGCTCCTTCCGGAGAGAGCTACAGCGAGTCCGTCAGGCACGAACCCGGCCCGCTGCGCATCGGCGTGACCCTGGACAGCCCCTGGTCCACCACCTTCCCGTTCACGCCCGAACCTGAGGCCCTGGATGCGCTGCAGGCCGGGATCGGGCTGCTGGAGCGGGCCGGACACCGCATCTATGACGCTGCCGTCCGCTATGACAACCGTTATCCCAACGCGTTCACCACCGCCTGGACGGCCGCCGTCGGCAGCGCAAGGATCAGTCCCCACCGGGAGGCGCTGCTGACACCGCTCACGCGGACGTTCCGGCGCCGGGCCCAGCAGCGCAGCGCCGCCAAGCTCAACGAAGCACTGGCATTCCTCCGGCAGTTCCAGCGCGACACCGTCACCCAGTACAGGCAGTGGGACCTTATGCTGATGCCCACGCTGGCGCAGACTCCCCGCCCGGTGGGCTGGTTCACCGGCGCCTCCCACGGCGACGACCGCTGGCCCGCCGCCGAATGGGCGGGGGACGCCGACGGCGACTACCGCAAACAGTGCGAATACGCACCCTGGTCCTCCATGGTCAACGTCTGCGGACTGCCGGCCATCACCATACCCGTGCACTGGACAGGCGGCGCCGACGGACAGGGCCTGCCGATGGGCATCCAACTGGTGGGCCCCACGGGTTCTGAACGGGTGCTCCTTCAGGTCGCGGCGCAGCTGGGGTTCTGAGAGGGAAGCACCTGACGGGGAGCTTCCAAGGACCTGACCGTGATTGCCCAAAAAACCTTGGGCCGGCGTAACCCATTCGTAACCGGACAGGAGCAGAATTGGAAGACAGTCACACACCAGCCCTGATCGCTGATGTGGGCACTCAAAGGGGAGCTGCAATGGACATGAATTCTAAGCGCACCGTCGCGGGTACCTGGGAATCGGACATGGTCCGGCTGGACCTGAGCAACATCCATGTCCGGGAAGACCTTGCCCGCGCAGGCCGCTGCGCCAACGTCCACCTCGCGACCGGCCGGACGTGCCTGCTGCCGCTCAGGCACCACGGGCCGTGTGAATTCCACAATCCGCAGGAGGCGGACGACATCCTCCGCCGCTAGTCCCCGGCACGGAGCTGAAATGCGGGCGAACAGGTGTCGACTGGAAGCCCCAACCGGAGGACGATTAAAGGGCAGTCACTACGAGGAGGTCTGTGATGTGCTATTCATCGAGCAAGGATTTCGGGTGGGGCTACAAGAAAGAAGCCGACCGGAAACCCGAAGCGCGCCAGGAAACACCGCCGGACCGTCCCGAGCCGCATTACACGGCGCAGGACTTCAAGTTCTGGGCCTTCCCGCATCGCCGGAAGACGCCCGCAGCTGAAGAACCGGTTGCTGACCGCGCCCACGAGAAAGTCTGACCCGCAGGGCCGGAAGTTCCCGAGGAAAGGCCTCCCTTGGAGGCCTTTCCGCTGCCCAGGTCCGCTTGCCTTGCGCCATTCCACCATGCTGGGACAATGACAGCATGCGAGGACACTACGTGCACGCGGCCTCCGTGCACATGGACCCGAATGCTGACCTGGGAGCACCCGGCGCCGCCGTCACCCTGGAATTATGCGGAAGCTGGGACCACGTTCCTCCCTGCCCGCTGGCCCCGCACCACACCAGCCCTGAACGGAACGGCCGCTGCGTCGAACTGCGGATCGTCTTCGCCGCCGAACCCGCCCTGGAAAGCGAAGTCCGCCGTCGGATAGGCATAGCCCTGGCGTCGGGTTCGCTCACCGGCCCTGATGGAGTGACGACGCGCTGGTCGCTGCAGGGCAGCAACGCCGCGGTGCTGCGCGACGCCGAGCGCGAACAGGCGATCCGGATCGCCGCCACGTAGGAGAAGGTCCGGCCGATCCGACCGGACTCCCGCGCGGTCGGGCCTGCGGCAAGCCGCCCCGGGTCGGCTCAGTCCCGGGGCGGCTCAGCCCGGGTCGGCTCAGTCCCGGGTCGGACTTAGTACGAATACCCCGACGTGGCGTACATCGTCGCGGCGATCATGACGAACAGCCAGAACGCGCCATAACCCAGCAGGCAGAGGTAGCCCAGGACCAGCCCCGTGATGGACAGGCCCTTGCCTGAGGGTTCACGCTTGAGCGCCAGGTGGCCTGTGATGATCGCAGCGACCTGCGGGAGCAGGAACCACCCGAGGATGACGGAGGCGATCCCGCACACCATGCTGGCGATGCTCAGACCCTTCGGCTCTGCCGGCGCGCCGTAGTATGCGGGCTGCCCGTACGGACTGGGTTGGGCATAGGGGCTGGGAGGCTGGCCATACGCATCCGCCTGCTGCGCATACGGTGCGCCGTACTGGCCAGCGCTGAACTGGTTCTGGCCAAACTGCGGCTGGTCGTAGGCGCCCTGCCCCTGATGGGCCTGATCCTGTCCCTGCGGGTTCTGGCCGTACTGGTTCTGGCCATACTGGGTCTGGCCGTACTGGTCCTGTCCGAAGTTGTTACGGCCATAGACAGGCGGCGCGGGGATTTCCGAGCCCTGGGGTGGCACAAACTGCGGCGGTTCATAGCCCGCCGGTGAATCGCCTGAACCGTGGCTACCGGGTCCCTGTGAATCCGGGCGCTGCGATGGCTGGTCACTCATGATTTCCCCCTCAAAAGTCTTTGCCCCCAGCCTACCGCCGGCACTGTTGATGGGTATACCGGCTGCCGGGCCTACCAGCCCCAGTAGGGCAGGACATAGACGGCAAAGATCACAAAGGCACCCAGGAGAACGAGCCTGGCCATGCTCCCGGCCGCGTGATCGTGGGCCTTGGACTTCCGGCCGCCCGTGTTGGTCGCAGTGCCGTGGCCTGCCTGCCGGGCAACCATGGGCCGGCGGCTTGGGGTTCTGCCGGCCTGGCCACGTCCCGCCTGTCCGCGGCCGGCCTGTGCCCGGCCAGTCTGGGGGCTTCCTTCGGCTGCCGCTCCCTGAGTTGCGGCCGCCGCGCGCATTCCCAGCAGCGCGCTCTCCTCCGCTTCCTGGGTCAGCATCTGCCCCAGGTGGGCATAGAGGCCAACTACCGTCTGCTGGTCAAGGATGGCAGGGAGCGCCGCAACCGCCGCGACGACACGGTCCACACCGGCCACTGCCACGTCCGAGCTGGTGATGCCAAAGAGGTCAGGCTGTGCGGCCATGCAGATCAGCGGGCGGACCAGACGCCGGTGCGGAGGCGCCAGCACGGAGGCCACCGCGGCGCACTGGGCCAACGCGCCCTCAACGGATTGCGTCCGCGAATAGCGCCCCTGCCAGAGAACCCCCGAAGACACGCGGACTTCACCGGTCCAGTTCTTGGCATCAACCACCACGATGCCGCCCGGCCCCACGAGCACGTGGTCCAGGATGGCTTTGGGCCGCCCGGGCCAGTGCACGTCGTGGAGCACGTACCAGCCGTGAGGGATGAGCTGGCTCAGCCTGTCTGCAACGACTCTCCCGCCCACCGCGTCCGCGTCCCAGGATTTAGTGGCCCGCTCGGCAAGGTCGAGCTGTCGTTTGAGGCGTGCCACCCGTTCGGAAGCCAGCCTGGACTGCTCGGCTGCGCCGTCGCCTGCCGCCATGACCGGTCCCCCACTCTTCCGCCGTCCGACGCCGGCGGCGAGTCCCGCCGTCGTCCTTTGTCCTTACGAGCTTTTTTGAAAGTAACAGCGCCGCGGGTGGCCGGTATATAAGTACTTTTGGGCCTGAGTACTCAGGCCCACTACTTGCTTCGGGTCCCCCGGTGACTTTCCGCGTCATAGGGACCGAATTTTGGACCCTGCGTTTTGACTCCAGCCCACGTCTGGCATGCTGGTGCCATGGCTAGCCGCGCGGGCACAGTTGCCCAACCCCAGGACCTTGTTGACATCACTGCGCTCCTTGACGCGTATTACGACATCACTCCGGACCTGGGTGATCCCGGCCAGCGCGTGGCGTTCGGCACCTCCGGGCACCGCGGATCCAGCCTCAAGGCGTCGTTCAACGAAAAGCACATCGTTGCCATCACCCAGGCGATCGTGGAGTACCGCGCCGGCCAGGGCATCACCGGTCCCCTGTTCCTTGCGAAGGACACCCACGCCCTGAGCGAGCCGGCCCAGAACTCGGCACTTGAGGTATTGGCCGCCAACGGCGTGCACGTCCTGATCGATGCCCGTCACGGCTACACGCCCACGCCGGCCCTGAGCCACGCCATCCTGACCTACAACAAGGCACGGCTGCCCGGCGCGCCCGAGGCGGACGGCATCGTGGTCACGCCCAGCCACAATCCCCCGGCCGACGGCGGCTTCAAGTACAACCCTCCGCACGGCGGCCCCGCCGACTCCGACGCCCCCGGCTGGATCGCCAACCGGGCCAATGAACTGCTCGAGAACGACCTCCGCGGCGTGAAGCGCATTCCCGTCGCTGAAGCCCTCGCCGCGGACAGCACCGGAAAGTTCGACTTCCTCAGCAGCTACGTCGACGACCTCCCCTCCGTGCTGAACCTGGAAGCCATCCGCGACGCCGGCGTCCGCATTGGCGCAGACCCCATGGGTGGCGCGGCAGTGGATTACTGGGGCGAAATCGGCGAACGCCACCACCTGAACCTCACCGTGGTCAACCCCACCGTGGATCCGCAGTGGGCCTTCATGACCCTGGACTGGGACGAGAAGATCCGGATGGACTGCTCGTCGCCGTCCGCGATGGCCTCGCTCATCCGCAGAATGTCCGACGGCGGCAGTTCAGCCGCGTTCGACGTCGCCACGGGCAATGACGCCGACGCCGACCGCCACGGCATCGTCACCCCGGACGGCGGGCTGATGAACCCCAACCACTACCTCGCCGTCGCCATCGACTACCTCTACCGCAACCGCGGCGGCTGGAACCCGGACTCCGTGGTCGGCAAGACGCTGGTCTCTTCCTCCATCATTGACCGCGTCGCCCAGAGCCTGGGCCGCAGACTCGTGGAGGTTCCGGTGGGCTTCAAGTGGTTTGTGCCGGGGCTGTTGTCCGGCGAAGGCGCATTCGGCGGCGAGGAATCAGCCGGCGCCTCCTTCAACAAGAAAGACGGCAGCGTCTGGACCACCGACAAGGACGGCATCCTGCTGGCGCTGCTCGCCTCAGAGATCACCGCGGTCACCGGCAAATCCCCTTCCCAGCTCTACAAGGGCCTGACGGACCAGTTCGGCGCCCCGGTCTACGCCCGCATTGATGCCGCAGCCACCCGGGAGCAGAAGGCGGCACTCGGCAAGCTGTCGCCGTCGGACGTCACGGCGACCGAACTGGCAGGCGAGGCGATCACCGCCAAGCTGACGGAGGCACCCGGCAACGGCGCGTCCATCGGCGGCCTCAAGGTAGTCACTGAAAATGCCTGGTTCGCCGCGCGCCCCTCCGGAACCGAGGACGTATACAAGATCTACGCCGAGTCCTTCAAAGGCGAGGATCACCTCAAGCAGGTCCAGGCTGAGGCCAAGGCCCTGGTGGACGGCGTCATCGCTTAGGAAGCAGTTACGGAGGGCGGCCCGCGGTACACCGCGTGCTGGCCCTAGACTGCGACCACCCAGATGGCGTCGGATGCTGATGCTCCCAGGTCGACGTCCCGCTCAGCTTCATGTACCCGGAGGGTGGTCACATCCGCATACGGCCGCTGTTCCCTGACGGTGAGCCTGGTGTTGGGCGCGAGGCCCAGTTCAGTAAAGTAACGCAGCATCTGCGGGTCAGCATCCGAGATGCGCGTAATGGCCACCGTGTTTCCGGCCGCAGTTGCCGTGAGCTGGGTTCCCTCGGTCATGCTGGGCCGGCCGTCGGCACCGGGGATGGGGTCGCCGTGCGGATCCCGCGCGGGATGGCCGAGCTTCCGGTCCATCCGGTCTATCATCTTGTCCTAGCTAGGGCCGGGGGGTTCCATGGAAAAACGACGCATCTGCCTTGTCATTGAGGACAATGACGACATCCGCGCGCTGATAGGAACTGTACTGGGCCGCGCCGGTTTTGAGGTCCGTTCCGCGGCAACCGGAGCCGAAGGCATTGCAGCCGCCGCGGATCCTGCCGTCACCCTGATCACCCTGGACCTGGGCCTGCCTGACATGGACGGCCACGTCGTGGCCAGGGCAGTGCGGGCGCTGAACTCCGCGCCGCTGCTGTTCATCACTGCGCGGGCGGAAAACGATGACCTGCTCGCCGGCATGGCTTCCGGCGCCGCCGCCTACCTGACCAAGCCCTTTCGCGCCCAGGAACTTCGGGACGTCGCCAACCACCTGTGCCTTGCTCCCGCTCAAACCTCGGCATCCGCGGAACTTGGGCTTCGCGGAACACGGGCGCCCGGACCGCACGTTGTTCGCAGACCCTCGCCTTGACGGCTAGGAGCCGCGGACAAGCTGAGGAACCCGGGCTGCGCGGTATCCTTGCTCCGGAAGATCCCTGCCCCTGCGGCAACCCCTTGAAAGGCCCACGCCAATGAGCATGCTCGGAATGAAATGGAAGCTCCACGGCACGGGCAAGTCAATCCGGCCCGGCCATGTGGTGGCCCCCGATGAGCGGTTGGCCTGGCCCCTGACCATCGGCGTTGGCATGCAGCATGTGGTGGCCATGTTCGGGGCCACGTTCCTGGTGCCCATCATCACCGGCATGCCGCCGGCCACCACCCTTTTCTTCTCCGGCATCGGCACGCTGCTGTTCCTGGTCATCACCAAGGGCCGCGTGCCCAGCTACCTGGGCTCCAGCTTCGCGTTCATCGCCCCGATCATGGCGTCCCAGCAGCAGTTCGGCGTACCCGGTGCGCTGGGCGGAGTGGTGCTTGCCGGCGTCGCACTGGCCCTGATCGGTGCGATAGTGCAGAAGTTCGGCGCCGGCTGGATCAACCGGCTGATGCCTCCGATCGTCACCGGCGCCATCGTGGCGCTGATCGGCCTGAACCTTGCCCCCGCCGCCAAAATGAACTTTGACGCCGCCCCCATCACCGCCGTCATCACGCTGGCCACCATCATCCTGGTCAGTGTGCTGTTCCGCGGAATCATCGGCCGCCTCAGCATCCTGGTGGGCGTAGTGGTGGGCTACCTGGTGGCCATGCTGCGCGGTGAAGTGAACTACGAAAAGATGGATGCCGCTGCCTGGGTGGGCCTGCCGCAGTTCCAGACGCCGGAGTTCCATCTTGGAGTACTGGGCCTTTTTGTGCCCGTTGTGCTTGTGCTCGTGGCGGAAAACATCGGCCATGTGAAGTCCGTGGCAGCAATGACAGGCCAGAACCTCGACGGCGTCTCCGGCCGGGCGCTGATGGCCGACGGTGCGGCCACGGTCCTGGCAGGCCTGGGCGGCGGTTCGGGCACCACCACTTACGCGGAAAACATCGGCGTCATGGCCGCCACGAAGGTCTATTCGACGGCGGCGTACTGGGTTGCGGGGACGTTCGCCATCGTGCTGAGCTTCTCGCCGAAATTCGGCGAACTGATCGCCACCGTTCCGCCGGGTGTATTGGGCGGCGCAGCCACCATGCTCTACGGCATGATCGGCATCCTCGGCGTCAAGATCTGGGTGCAGAACAAGGTCAACTTCTCCAACCCGGTGAACCTGACCACCGCCGCAGTGGCCCTGATCATCGGCATCGCCGACTACACGTGGACCATCGGGGAACTGAAATTCACCGGCATCGCCCTCGGCTCGGCTGCCGCACTGGTGATCTACCACGGCATGAAATCGATCGCGCAGGCCCGGGGCACGGCGGCAGAGCCGGAAACGGAACAGTCTGACCTGCCGCCGGCAGTGAAGGCGGCGGTCAACGCTGCGGCGAAGCGCGCGCCGAAAAAGCGCTAGGCCCCCTTCAGGAAGAACTGCGGTGAGGGCAGGTCCGCCGGAGATGGCCCCGGCGGACGTCCCGTGCCGAAGACCGGCCCGGGCCGGGGCCTTTTGGGGGTCAGCTCAGCCTCGGTGGCGTGCCTTATCTGACGGAGCACCCAGGGAACGAGGTACGCGCGGGCCCAGACGAGGTCCTCTGCCCGGGCTTCCTTCCAGCTGCGGGGCGGCAGCGTCTTGGGCTGCAGCGGCCTGAGAGTGTGGGTAACGGCCAGGGCGTTCAGCACCGCGATGGCTATGGTGTGGTGCCCCAGCGGTGAGAAGTGCAGGCGGTCGGGATCCCACATGCCAGGTCTGGTGAGGTCGCGCAGGCACCACAGGTCCACCATGACGGCGTCGTGCCGGGAAGCCACAACGTGCAGGTTTTCGTTGAAGATGGCCACCTTGCCGCGGATCTGGCTGAAGACGGGGGTGGCACCCCAGTCCGGGCCGGCGAAGAGGACAACGGTGGCCCCGGAGCGCGTGAGTTGGTCCACCCCGGCGTCGATCTTCGCCGCGAGTTTGTCCGGGTCGCTGCGGCGAAACACGATGTCGTTGCCGCCGCCGGACAGTGTAACCAGGTCAGGCTTGACCGCCAGCGCCGGACCGATCTGCTGATCGAGGATTTGCTGCAGCATCAGGCCCCGGACAGCGAGATTGGCGTAGGCGAAATCCGGCTGGCCCACGCTGAGTTCCTCCGCCACCCGGTCGGCCCAGCCCCGCAAACCGCCCTGGCTCTGCGGCTTGGGGTCCCCCACGCCTTCCGTGAACGAGTCACCGAGTGCGACGAACCGGTGCCAAGGATGCGGTGCAGGGTCCGCAGAGGCGTACCGGGGTGGCCGGTGCTGCTTCCAGGCGTTCATGCCGTGCTCCCCGTCTTGTAGGGTCCCTTTTTGAGGGCTGGTGATTTCACTGCCATGAGTCCGGGGAAGCCTGCATCATCCCGGCCCGGAGTTACCGGGTCCCGGCGTGAGGCCGCCACGATATTCAGGGCAGCGTCGCGGAGGCCTTGGTTGTTGTGCTTCGCGACGGTTCGGAGGTATTGAAGTGCCACCTCACGGCTGAGCCCGTAGTCGGCCATGAGGGCGCTGACGGCAAGGTCCATCAGCACCATGGAGCTTTGGGCTACCGCGAGTTCAGCACTGGCTTCGGCCCGTTCGGTCACCCTCAGCACCACGCGAAGCGCCCTCGCTACCTCGCGCGCGTACGCGCGTGTCCGGACGATATCCTCGCTGGTGAAGGCGTGCGGAGTGGAAGCGTAGAGGTTGACGGCGGCACTTGATCCGGCTGTCGTCACTATCGGCATGGAGAGAAGCGACCTTACCCCGTGCTCAGCGGCGGCGGCGGCGTAGCCTGGCCATCTCCGGTCGCGGGCTGTGTCGGCGAGGTGGACGAATTCGCCCGAACGCATGGCCTCCAGCACGGGTCCGTCTTCGAACGAGCACTGCTCCTGGTCAGCGGCCAGCGCCACGTCGCTGCCTGCGGCGATGGTGTGGGCGTTCCCGATGCGGAAGAACGTAGCGGCCCAGCTGATGCCGCGGTGGTGGCCGTCGATGTCCCGCATGAACTCATAGGTGACCTCACCAAGGAAGCTCTCCACTTCCTTGCTGTCGAACACCACATCCTGGGGGGCTGGAACTGACTCCCAACCCGTGCCCTGTGGGGTCTCCGCGGCCATGGTTCACGCCTCGCTACGTTTCGCGCAGGCCCACTTCAAAACCTGTTATCAGGATACGTCCGGAACTGGCTGTAGAGGCCACGTTCAGACCTAAAGTACCTTTCTTGCGGCACAAAAAGGTGCCGCCCGGCACGGAGCCGGACGGCACCCACGCAACGCCGGGCGGTACCCAGGGGTCAGCCGGCGTCGAAGCTCTCTTCGTCGTCGTCCTTCGGTGCCTTATCCGCGGGCAGGTCGTTGCCGCTGCCGTCCGGCAGGCCGGCGGCTTCCTGGCCGGATTCGGAGGAGAAGGCTTCGGAACCTTGCTCATCTGCGTTGGACTCGTTGATCTCGGCCTCAGCGGAGGGGAGGTCCGCATCGCGCGGGACCGGCGGTTCCCCGGGCTCGAACCCGGGATCGTTGGTGTCGGCCTCGGCATGGTACTGCTCGTCAGTGCCGCCGAAGCGCCCCGCCCCCGGTTCCCCTGCGCTGTCCTGGTCCTCTTCGGCCAGGTGGCTCAGGTTGGGCGAGCCTGTGGGGAAGGTTTCGCCGGCGGAGCTGTCCTGGTTCAGTCCCGCGGCGTCGAAGTCCTCCTCCTCGCGGGGCTGGGCGAACTGCTTGTTGTCTGCGCCGCCCATCTCCTGCTCCGCGGTCGGCGTGCCGTACCCTCCGACTTCTTCTTCCGGCTGGTTGTCCTGACTCATGGTTCCTCCTGTTGTGGATGTGGATGAATCTGACGTGCAAACTTCTGGCTAAAGGCCCTTTCCGCCCGTCACTGGCAGCACGGCGCCAGAGATGTAGGACCCCTGGTCGGAGGCCAGCAGCACATAAGCCGCCGCAAGTTCGGCAGGCTGTCCCGCGCGCTGCAAAGGCGTGTCCTGCCCGAACTTGGGCAGTTTGTCCGGCCACTCGGTGGCCGGGATCAGCGGCGTCCAGATTGGCCCCGGGGCCACGGCGTTGACACGGATCCCCTTAGGTCCCAACTCCTGGGCGAGCGCCTTGGTGAAAGCCACCTGCGCCGCCTTGGTCATGGCGTAGTCGATCAGCCCCGGCGAAGGGTTGAACGCCTGGATGGAGGCAGTCGTGATGATCGAAGCGCCCGCTTTCAGGTGCGGAACGGCTGCCCGCGCGGTCCAGAGCAGCGAGTAGAGGTTGGTCCGGAACACCCGGTCGAATTCCTCAGTGGGAAGCGACTCAAGACTCTCGCGGTTCTTCTGGTAGGCGGCGTTGAGCACCACGACGTCCAGGCCGCCGAATTCGGCCACGGTATCTTCCACGATCCGGG
The DNA here is from genome assembly GCF_001663775.1 of Arthrobacter sp. B6. Lineage (GTDB taxonomy): Bacteria > Actinomycetota > Actinomycetes > Actinomycetales > Micrococcaceae > Arthrobacter. The sequence goes on from NZ_KV467168.1 coordinate 2,181,097, forward strand.
TGCTGAAATCTTCTTCCCGTCCGTCGCCTGGCAGCAGAAGGGCCCGCTGCCCCGCTTTACGGATCCACCCGGCCGTGTCCTGGGCGTCGTCCTCCTCCTCCGGGAGGTAGGAGATCGCGACGTCTGCCCCCTCGCGGGCAAAGGCGATGGCCGCCGCCTTGCCAATTCCGGAGTCTCCGCCGGTGATGAGCGCGGCCTTGCCCTGGAGCGCGCCGTGCCCTTCATAACTGTGCTCGCCGTGGTCCGGTTTCGGATCCATGGGTGCGGTCAGGCCAGGCTGCTTTTGTTCCTGTTCCGGGAACGGCCCGGAGTGGTAGCCACCCCGGGGGTCTGTGGGCGGGTCGGTCTGCTTCTGCGTGTCGCTCATAGTCCACCTACTCACTGTCTGTCGGAATTCCAAGGACCGTGCCTTCGTCCGGCCCTTCGAAACTATCCCGCCGGGCGAAGCAAAGTCCACCGTTCAGGCTGAATAATCAGTAAACTTATCAAACGTTGATCTTGACGCAACTTCGGCCTAGTTTTGGAGCACCCGGCGCCGCGGATGGAACTACGCGGGCAGGCAGCAACCGGGCGAAGGAGGAGAAGCATGGCGGGCGTGGAGGACTACACCGGGGACACGGGCCGCAACGAAACCCGGGAGGAGCAGCTGGACCGGAACTGGGCCGAACTCCTGCAGGAGCTCCGCGTGCTGCAGACCGGTGTCCAGATCCTCGCAGGCTTCCTCTTGACGCTACCTTTCCAAGACCGCTTCGAGGAACTGGACGATTTTCAGGTCATCCTCTACCTCGTCAACGTAGTTATCGCCACCCTGACCACGGCCTTCATCCTGCTTCCGGTCAGTGTGCACCGGCGGTTGTTCCGCCAGCGACTCAAGGCAACGCTGGTTTCCAGCGCCGACACCACCACCAAGATCGCCCTGGCAGGAATTGCCATGCTCAGCGTAGGCACGGCGTCCCTGGTCTTTGACGTCACCGCGGGCCGTACCGCCGGCCTGACCGCCGGCGGAATCCTGCTGGCCGTCCTGCTGGTGCTGCTGGTCTATGTCCCGCTTCGGCTGAACCACCGGGCCAGGACGACGGCAGTCAAGGCATGATCCAAGCACGGGCAGAAGATCCAAGGACACCATCAACGGAATTGAGCTGGAGAACTTAATGCGAAGAATACTTGGGACCCTCATCGCGGCGCTGGCGCTGCTGACCGCTGCACCGCTGGCGGCTGCTGCTTACGCCGCGCCGGTTGCCGGCCAGGCGATAGAGGCTCAGGCAGCGGTGGCGGCTTCCACCACCAGCCCCTCGCCCACGGATCCTGCTTCAACTGGACCGGCAAACCCGGGAACGGGTGAAACGGGCGAGGCAGAAGCAACGCGGGTGGACTACGCACCGTGGGTGATCGGCGGCATCGCCCTGGTCACCTTGGTGGTGATCCTCATCTGGCGGCGGCGGCGGAACACCACCATCGTGTAGCTTCCGGCCGCGTCACCCCTGAATCGGCTGGCTTCTAGGAGGCGGTTCCCTGGGCCTGGAGTGCGTCCACGCCTCCGGTCAGGACGGTCAGTTCGACGCTCTCCGGCCGCTCCACAGTGCTGTCGATGCGCACTGCCGTACCGCTGCGGGCTGATTCGAGCAGTGATTCCATGACTTCCAGGGCGTGATAGGCAAGAGTGCCGCCCGCGCGGGGCTCGTTGCCCTGTGGGGTGGAGGCGAGGTCTGCGATGCCGAAGCCGCGCCCGGCGTCGACGTACCCGGCGGACACTGGAAGGGTCTCCCACGCGTCAGCCCCGAGGGAAAACAGCTGGACTTCGCCATCAAAGTGGTTGGGGTCCGGCACCACCAGCGATCCGCGTTCGCCGTGAATTTCGATATTCGGGGACTTGGACGCCACGGCGTCGAAGCTCATAAGAAGGGTGGAAAGCGCACCGGAGGCGTGAGTCAGGACGCCTGTGACGTGGGAGTCGATGGTTACGGGGACCTTTTCGCCCTGGCGGGGTCCGGAGCCGATGGTCCGTTCATTGCGCGTATGGCTCGCGCTGCCCACCACCGAGACGACCGGACCCAGCAGCGTGACGAGGGCCGTGACGTAGTACGGACCCATGTCCAGGAGGGGGCCACCGCCGGGCTGGTAGTAGAAGTCCGGATTCGGGTGCCAGCGCTCATGGCCGGGCGTCACCATGGTGGCGGATGCCGAAATTGTTGCTCCGATCAGTCCGTCATCGATTGCTTTGCGGGCGGTCTGGATGCCCGTGCCCAGCACGGTGTCAGGCGCACAGCCGACAGCCACGCCTGCGTCACGTGCGGCGTCCAGCACGTGGCGCGCCTCGGCAGTTGTTGCAGCGAGGGGCTTTTCGCCGTATACGCTCTTGCCTGCAGCGATGGCCTTCAGCGCCACCTCGGCGTGTGCAGCCGGGATGGTCAGGTTCAGGACCAGTTCCACGTCGTCCGCCGCGAGGAGTTCCTCCACGCTCACGGCGCGGACACCCTCATACTGCTCCGCCACGGCCTGGGCACGCGTCAGATCCAGGTCCGCTACCGCCACCAGTTCGACGTCGTTGAGTTTGCGGAAGTTGGAGAGGTACTGGGCAATGATGGCTCCGCAGCCGACGATTCCTACCCTCAACGGCTTGCCCACAGCATGCCCCTTTCGATAATGGTGCGGACGTTGGTGTCCTGGAGAATTTCCACCCGGTGGCCGGGGGTGGCTGCGAAAATGCGTCCCTTACCCCATTGGCGGGTCCAGATGGCCGGTGAGGTAACTTCCCGGTTCCAGGGGTTCCACTCCCGGACCTTCTGGGTAGTGGTGGCGAGTACGTCGATGTAGTCGTCCGAGAGCACCCAGTACTGCTCGGTGACCAGGTCAAAGTCCTTGATGCCTTTGGTGATGGGGTGCTCCTCGGCCGCGGGGAGCATGTTGACGGTGTAGGGCACGTAGTTGTCAGACTGCTCGCCGATGCACTCGTCCGGGTGCTTGCCCGGATGGCAGGCGAACTGGCCGCCGATCAGGTGGAGGTAATCGGAGTTGTTGCGGTACGAATCGGCGATCCCGCCGTGCCAGCCTGCCAGCCCGGTGCCATTTTCCACAGCCGTGCGCAGCCCGGCGAATTCGTCCTTTTCAATGGTGCTCATGGTCATGCACTGCACGATCAGGTCCACCCCTGCCATGTAGTCGGCGTCGGCATAAACCTTGGGGGATTCCTCTACCCGGACGTCGTAGCCGTTGTCCTTGAGGAAGGGGATGAAGAGCTCGGTGGCCTCGTAGGGCTGGTGTCCGTCCCAGCCGCCCCGGACCACCAGGGCATTCTTGCGTTGTGTCATTTTGGCCTTCTTTGGTTAGCTACCGGCACGTTACGTCCGGCAGGAGTCGGGTCAGCGGCTGGCGAAAGCGGCATCGAAGGCGGCTGCGGGCGGGGCGATCCGGGCGAGCTCCTGGACCATGGCCAGCGCCTGTGGCGCGCCGATGAGCCGGTCCATTCCGGCGTCCTCCCATTCGATGCTGGTGGGGCCGTCGTAGCCGATGGCGTTCAGGGTCCGGAAGATCCGGTTCCACTGGACGTCTCCGTGCCCTGCAGTGACAAAGTCCCAGCCGCGCCGGGGATCTGCCCACGCCAGGTGGGAGCCGAGGCGTCCGTTCCGGCCGTCAAGCTGGCGGACGGATTCCTTCACATGGACGTGGAGGATGTGTTCTGCGAAGTCCTGAAGGAACATCACCGGGTCCAGGTCCTGCCAGATGAAGTGGGACGGGTCGAAGTTCAGTCCGAAGCTCTTGCGGTGCCCGATGGCTTCCAGGGTGCGCTTGGCGGTCCAGTAGTCGTAGGCGATCTCTGAAGGATGGACCTCCAGGGCGAAACGGACGCCTACCTCGTCAAAGACGTCGAGGATGGGGTGCCAGCGTTCCGCGAAGTCCTGGTAGCCGGCGTCGATCATTGCCTCGGAGGCAGGCGGGAACATGGCGACGGCCTTCCAGATGGAAGAGCCGGTGAACCCTGTTACGGTCTTCACACCGAGGCGGGCAGCTGCCCGGGCGGTGTCCTTCATGGACTCTGCGGCGCGGCGTCGTACTCCTTCAGGTTCACCGTTGCCCCAAATTTCCGCGGACAGGATGCCCTGGTGGCGTTCATCGATGGGGTCATCGCAGACGGCCTGGCCGGTGAGGTGGTTGGCGATCGCAAAGACTTTGAGGTGGTTTTTCTCCAGGATGTCCAGCCGGCCCTGGAGGTAGCCATCGTCCTCCGCAGCCCGGCGCGGGTCCAGATGGTCGCCCCAGCAGGCAATTTCGAGCCCGTCGAAGCCCCACTCGCCGGCGAGCCGGGCCACCTCCTCAAACGGCAGGTCGGCCCACTGGCCCGTAAAAAGCGTGATTGGTCGTGTCATGGGGGTTCCTTGTCCTGTGTTCACGTTTCCTAGACTTTTTGCCACTGGCTGGAGTTCGTGGCGCTGGCCTCCACGGCTGCGAGGACCCGCTGGACCTGCAGGGCATCAGAGAAAGATGGTTCCGGCTGGCGGCCCTCGCCGATCGCTGTCACCAAATCCACTACCTGGTGCGTGAAGCCGTGTTCGTAGCCCAGGCCGTGGCCGGTGGGCCACCAGTTGCCGACGTACGGGTGCTCTGGCTCTGTAACGAAAATCCGGCGGAAACCGGCGTCCGGGGACTCCGCTGCGTCGTAGAAGGACAGCTCGTTCATTTTCTCGAAATCAAACGCGAGGGAGCCCTTGGTGCCGTTCAGCTCAAGCCGCATGGCGTTCTTCCGGCCCAGCGCGTAACGCGTGGCTTCAAAGACGCCGATCGCGCCCGTGGAGGCAGCGCCGCCGTCGAACCGGGCACTGAAGATGGCTGCGTCATCCACAGTGACGTTCCCGCGGGGTGCGTTGCTGCTGAGGTCACCGTGCCCGCCCAAGCCGACCAGCTCACCGGCAAGGGGGCGCTCCCTGACAAACGTTTCGAGCAGTGCAGAGACGCCGGTGATGTTTTGTCCGGTGACCCACTGGGCGGCGTCAATGATGTGCGCCCCGATGTCGCCGAGGGAGCCAGACCCGGATTTGTTCTTGTCCAGCCGCCAGGTCATGGGGGCATTGGCATCCGTGAGCCAGTCCTGCAAGTACTGCGCCCGGACGTGCCGGAGGTCCCCGAGCCGCCCCTGATCCACGAACCGTTTTGCCAGTGCCAACGCAGGTGTCCGGCGGTAACTGAAGCCGCACATGGAGAAAACGCCTTGCTTGGCGGCGGTCTCCGCGGCGAGGGTCATCCTTTCCGCTTCCTCCACGGAGTTCGCGAGCGGCTTTTCGCACAGCACATGTTTTCCGGCTTCGAGGGCCGCGATGGCAATTTCGGCATGGGTGTCGCCGGGCGTGCAGATGTCGATCAGGTCGATGTCATCGCGCTCGACCAGGCGGCGCCAGTCCGTCTCGACCGATTCCCAGCCGAGCTTGTCAGCTGCAGCCCTGGCGGCGTCGGCGTTCCGGCCGGCAACGGCGGTGAGCCTGGGTTGCAGCGGCAGGTCAAAAAACCGTGGTGCCGTGCGCCAGGCGTGGGAATGGGCTCCACCCATAAAGGCGTAGCCGACCATGCCGACCCGAAGAGGACTTACGGTGCTTGCCGCCACAGGGTCTGTCCGGGGTTCCTTCATTGCTTCTCCATCTAAAATTGCTTCTTTGCAAACGGTGTGAGCTCGGCGCCACGATGTCGAAACATTTCGAACGGCTGATTTAGGTCACGCTCTAAACTAAAGGCGTGGAGCGGTGGAGGTCAAGAGCAAGCCCCTCTATTTGCGGGTACGTCAGTACGCCTCGTCTTCCCTTGACCAATGCCGCCCGCTTCTGAAAAATGAACCTTACGAAAACTTTCGAAAGGTTGCGAATGGCAATGAAGAGGCCGGCGCGAGCCAGACCGACGCTCGCCACTGTGGCGCGCCAGGCCGGTGTCTCGGCGCCTACCGTCTCGAAGGTGGTGAACGGCCGTGAGGATGTCGCGCCGGAAACCCGGGCGCGCATTCTGGCCGCTCTGGAGCAGGCCGGGTACCAGTCCCGCCCGCCGCGCCGCTCCCCGACGGAGGCAGGCACGGTGGTTGAAGTGGTCATTGACGTGCTTGAGTCCGCCTACATGGTCGAGGTCCTCAACGGGGTACTGCAGTTCGCTGCCGGCGCCGATGTTGAAATTCTGTTGAGCGTCACGGGCCCGGCCCCTGGGAGTCTGCGCAGTCCCGAGCGCCGCGCCCAGCGCATGCTGGACGAAGGCAGGGCAGGGATGATTGTGGTCACGTCTGCCTTCAGTGAGGCGCAACTGCATGCTTTCCGCCGCCGCCGGATCCCCGTCGTCGTCATCGACCCCCTCAATCCGCCCTCAGCCGATGTGGTCAGCGTAGGAGCGGCCAACTGGGCCGGCGGCAAGGCCGCGACGGAGCACCTGCTGGAGTTGGGGCATCGGCGCATCGCCTACATTGGCGGGACACCTGCGGCTGAATGCAACCAGGCGCGGCTGCACGGGTATATGGCTGCCCTGATGGCTCAAGGCGTGCCGGTGGATCCTCGGCTTATTATTTCCGGCGGCAGCTTCCGCAGGGAAAGTGGGATAACCGGGCTCAAGGCGCTGCTTCAGCTTGACCAGCGCCCTACGGCTGTTTTTGCCGGAAGTGACACCATTGCACTGGGTGTTCTCAGCGAAGCCGGCCGTCAAGGTATCAGGGTTCCAGAAGACATGAGCCTCATCGGCTTTGACGGGACAACCCTGGGCCAGGAATCCGTCCCGCCACTAAGCTCCATAGCCCAACCGCTGGAGGAGATGGGGCGGGCTGCGCTGCGGGCACTGCTGCGCCAGGCGCTGGGGGAAGTGCTGGATTCCCATCGCGTTGAACTTGCCACGCAGTTGGTTCTTCGGGACTCCACGGCCCCTCCCGCAGCCTGAGTTGGCCGCTCCCACGCGGAGTCGCAAGGAGCAGCAGCGTGGTGGCGCCACACCCCTGCCGCGCAGCCTATCCCTGAGCGTGGACCGGGGCGCTTAGGCGCCTTCCAGCACCTGCGTGGTGGCCCAGGTGACGTATTTGGCGCCGTTGGCGATCGCCTCGGCCGGGCTGGGCGCCACATCCAAAAGCTGGGCGGCGGCCACCACGCCGTGCCGGGCGAGGTCCTCTGAAGTGACCAGGATGCGGCCGGCCACCACGATGACGGGGATACCGCGTTCGCGGGCGGCGTCAGCGAGCGCAATGGGCGCCTTCCCGGTCAGGGATTGGGAATCCATGGAACCCTCGCCGGTGATGACCAGGTCCGAGTCCGCCAGCTGCTCGGCCAGCCCGGTGAGCCCGGCAACAAGCGCGAACCCGCCTTCCAGCTTGGAGTCAGTGAAGGCAAGGAACGACGCCGGGAAGCCGCCTGCCGCGCCGGCGCCCGGAATGTTGACGTCCCGGCCGGTGGCCTCCCGAAGCACTGATGCCCAGTTCCGCAGGCCCGCGTCGAGCAGTTCAACGGCGTCGGCGTCGGCGCCCTTTTGCGGCCCGAAAACATGGGCGGCACCTTCGGGTCCGTACAGCGGATTCCGGACGTCGACGGCGATGCGGAACTGCACTGCGGACAGCCGGGGATCCAGTTCTGACGTATCCAGGGCCACCACATCGGCGAGTGATCCGCCGCCCAGCGGCACCACGTTACCGGCGGCGTCCAGCGGCTTGAGGCCGAGCGCGCGCAGGGCGCCGCTGCCGCCGTCGGTCATCGCCGAACCGCCGAGGCCCAGCACGACCTCCGTTGCTCCGGCGTCGAGCGCCGCGGCCACGAGCTGACCACAGCCGTAGCTGTGGGCGCGGAGCGCATTCTCCGGGGTTGGCTCCATTTCGGCCAGCCCGGAAGCCTGCGCCGTCTCGATCACTGCTGTGGCGCCGCCGAAGGCGGTCTTGCGGATGGCCCACGCTGCGCCGACGGGAGCCAGGATGGGACCAACCACTGCGTTGAGGCGCTCCTCATAGCCTGCCGAAACGGCTGCCTCCAAGGTTCCTTCGCCGCCGTCGGCAATGGGGAATTGGGTGGCTACAGCATCGGGGTAGACGCGGAGCGCACCCTCGGCGATGGCGGCGGCCGCTTCGGCAGCGGTCAGCGAGCCCTTGAACTTGTCCGGAGCAATGAGAATGCGCATGCGCTCCATCATGCCAGCCCGCCGCCGGACAGCGCTTGCCGGTCCGTAACACAGGCATCTGGCGCCTGCTTGCCCAACTAGGTCGCAGCAGATGTTGTTCTGAGCGCCCATAAGGACATCTGCTGCGACCTAGTTGGGGGCCACCCGGAGCAACTGCAACGGGCCACCTGGGTCCGCGCGGTCAGCCGGTGGACCCGCGCACCACGAGGGAGCTCTCCAGCGTCAGCTGGGCCTGCTCGAGCGGACGGCCCTCCATCAGGGCGCGCAACTGCTCCCCCGCTTTCTGGCCGAGCGGTGTTGCCGGCAGATGCACGCTCGTCAGGCCTGGGTTGCTGGTCGCGGAGTACGGGAGGTCATCAAAACCGGCCACGGCGAGCTGGTCGGGGATCCGTACGCCGGCCACTCGGGCCTCCTGCAGCACGCCGTAGGCGTGGGTGTCCGTGCCGCAGACGACGGCGGTAACCCCGGCCCGCTGCCAGTTCGGCCACGCCTGGGTAAAGGCGGCAGCAGCAGCGCCCACGTCGATCGTGGCGCTGATGATGCAGTCCGAAGGTACGGAGATCCCGCGTGTTGCGGCTTCGTCCAGGAACGCGTTGCGCCGCACATCGAACGTGGCAGTGCCTGTCACACTGTCCACGTAGGCCACCGTCCGGTGTCCGGCGCCGGCCAGGTGAGCTGCCAGTTGGCGCGCCCCGAAGGCCACGTCGAGGTTCACTGAGGGAGCGTACGATTCCAGCCCCGGGGCGTCGAGCAGCACCAGCGGCCCGGCAGCCGAGAGGTCCTCGAGGAAGTCCGGGTTCGGGGCGTCCACAAGCAGGCCTGCCGGGCGCAGGGCCAGCAGCTTGCGGACATCGTGGGCCTGCGGGAACTCACCGGCGTCCGTCACGGACAGCAGGAGCTGGTAATCAGATCCCAGTGATTCCCTGACGCCGGCGATCACCTTGGCGAAAAATGGGTTGGAGATGTCCGGCGCCACCAGGATCACGATGGAGCTCACTCCCCTGGCCAGCGAGCTGCCCACGCTGTCCACCACGTAGCCGAGTTCGGCGATGGCGTCCCGTACCCGGGCGATGTTGTCCTCGGATACCCGTCCTTGGGTTTTGCCGTTGGCCACCAGGGAAACCGTCGCCGTGGAGCCCCCGGCCCGGGCCGCAACCATGGCCGCCGTGACCCGCGGTCCCCGGCCTGGCTGCTGCTGGGTGTGCTCCGCGGTTTCCATACCTCGATGGTAGTCGGCGCGGACCCGCCAATCTCCGCCGCCTGTCACCCCTAGGCATCAAGCGCTTAACGGATTTTGCGTTAAGCGCTTGACGTGGATGCGTGAAGGATGCCATGATCTCCCTTGATTGCTTGACTACCCTGCTGGCGCCCTGCACAGCAGGCTCCCTCCGGGGAGACCCCAATGACGTGGAGACAGACGTGGACCCCAACCCCGTAAACCGCAAGAAGATCATCCTGGACTGCGACCCTGGGCATGACGACGCCGTGGCGCTGCTGCTCGCGCACGGCAACCCTGACATCGAACTGCTGGCCGTCACCACCGTGGTGGGCAACCAGACGCTCGAAAAGGTCACCCGCAACGCCCTGTCCGTGGGCACCATCGCAGGCATTACCGGTGTCCCCTTCGCCGCAGGCTGCGACCGGCCGCTGGTGCGCACCATCGAAACCGCGCCGGACATCCACGGCGACAGCGGCATGGACGGCCCCGCCCAGCCCGAGTCCGGCATTGAACTGGACCCCCGGCACGCCGTCGACCTCATCATTAACACGGTCATGGCGCACGAACCCGGCACCGTGACGCTGGTGCCCACCGCCGGACTCACCAACATCGCCATGGCGGCGCGCAAGGAACCGCGCATTGTGGAACGCGTCAAGGAAGTGGTCCTGATGGGCGGCGGCTACCACGTGGGCAACTGGAGCGCCGTGGCTGAATTCAACATCATCATCGACCCCGAAGCCGCCCACATAGTGTTCAACGAGAAGTGGCCCGTGGTGATGGTGGGCCTGGACCTCACCCACCAGGCACTGGCCACCCCGGACGTGGTGGCGAAGATCGACGCCGTGGGCACCAAGCCCGCGAAGTTCGTCACGGAGCTGATGGACTTCTTCGCCCACACCTACAAGGACGCCCAGGGATTCGACTACCCGCCCGTGCATGATCCGTGCGCCGTGGCGTACGTGATCGACCCCAGCATCGTCAGCACCCGCAAAGTGCCCGTGAACATCGAGTTGCACGGCACCCTGACGCTGGGCATGACCGTGGCGGACTTCCGCGCCCCGGCGCCGGCGGACTGCCACACCAGCGTTGCCGTTGACCTGGACCACGAAAGGTTCTGGGATCTCGTCACCGATGCGCTGGTCCGGATTGGAGAACCGTCCGACGGCGGCCGCCGCGAAGGCGCGGTACTCACCGCCGGAGGGATGAAGTAAATGACTGCCACGGTCACTGACACCAGGACCTCCCGGGGCAACGTCACCGCCCTGATGGTCGCCCTGCTGGCCGCCTGCGTCGCGTTCCAGCTCAACGCCTCCATGCTCAGCCCCGCCCTCGTCACCATGGGCAACGAACTCAAGACGGACCAGGCTGTCATCGGGCTGTCCCAGACGTGGTTCTTCACCGCCGCTGCCCTGTTCTCGCTCTTCCTGCCGCGCCTGAGCGACATCATCGGCCGGCGGAAGATCCTGATCGGCATGATGCTCCTGATGGCCGTCGGTTCCGTCATCGCGGCCCTCGCCCCTGACGTCACCTGGCTCTTTGTGGGCCGCATCATCCAGGGCGTCAGCGGCCCCACCGTGCCGCTGTGCCTCATCATGCTGCGTTCCGCCGTCGCCAACCCGCGCAAGTACGGCACGCTCATGGGACTCATCACCGCAGTCAACGGCGGCGTGGCCGGCGTTGACTCCTTCGTGGGCGGCTATTTCGCCGAGCACTTCGGCTTCCGCAGCATCTTCTGGCTCATGGTGGTCCTGGCCCTGGTGGCCACCGCCCTGATTGCCCTCCTGGCCGGTGAGAGCAAGCCCGCTGCCGGAACCACCATGGACTGGCTGGGCGTGTTCTTCATCGTGGTGGCCGTCGGCGCCCTGCTCACGGCCCTGAACGAAGGCTCCAAGCTGGTGGGCGCGTTCTCGGCCGGCACCCTGGCGCTGGCCATCGGGCTGGTGGCCGTTGCCTCCGTCGCGTTTTACCTGTTCTGGCGCACCGAGAAGCGGGCCAGCCAGCCCATGGTGGAGACCGTGCACCTGCGCCAGCGCTCCACGTGGGCGCCGCTGCTCACCACCACCCTGACCATGACGGGCATCTTCGCCGTCATCAATGGCATCGTCCCGGCCTACGTGCAGGCAGCAGCTCCCGGCTTCGGCGTCGGCCCCACCGAGATGTCCCTGATCATCCTCACCCCGTACGCCCTGCTGGGCTGGGTGGTGGGACCCCTGAGCGGCAAGCTGGCCCCCGTGCTCGGCTACACCAAGGTGCTGCGCATCGGCATGCTGGGCAGCATCGCCGCTTTGGCCATCATCGCGTTCTTCGGGCTCAGCAGCCTGCCGCTGATGATCGCCGGAACAGTCTTGCTGGGCATCATGTACGCCGGTACGGTCAACATCATGCTCAACGGCCTCGGTGTAGTCCTCTCCCCCGCCGGAAACCCCGGTTTCCTGCCCGGCATGAACGCGGGCGCCTTCAACCTCGGCGCGGGCCTCAGCTTCCTGGTGTTGCCCGCTGTGCTGGTGGCGACGTCGGGGCTTGGCGACGCCAAGGCGTCCTACCTGACCGTTGTGGTCACCGGCCTCGTCATCACCGTGGCGGCCTTCGCCGCCTCGCTCCTGATTCCCAAGCCCGTCGAGGCTGAGGTGACCGAATGAGCACCGGAACGGCAGGCACCGCCGTCGAAAAGACCGGCCGGATCGTCGTCGTCGGATCCCTGAACGCGGACCTGACCATCTACTGCGAGCGCCTCCCGCTGCCGGGCGAGACCGTCCACGGCTCCGGCTTCACCGTCAATCCCGGCGGCAAGAGCGCCAACCAGGCCGTCGCTGCCAGCCTGCTGGGCGGCTCGGTGAGCCTCGTCGGCGCCGTCGGGGACGACGCCAACGGCGAGATGCTGCTGGCCTCCACAGCCGGCGCCGGGGTGGACATCTCGCAGGTCCGCACGTCCGGGTCCGCGGCCACTGGCGTGGCCGTCATCGCCGTCGACCAGCACGGCGAAAACAACATCATCATCTCCGCGGGGGCCAATGGAACACTGTCCCCCGCCGATGTCGGCGCGTCAGCTGACGCGTTCGACGACGCGGCCGTGGTCTGCCTCTGCCTCGAAGTCAGCCCCGAAACGGTGGAGGCTGCGGCACGCCGCGGGCACGACGCCGGCGCCACAGTCCTGCTGAATCTCTCGCCGTACGCCGGGATCAGCCGGCAGCTGGCGGAGCTGGCCGACGTCCTTCTGGTCAACTCCCACGAGGCGTCGCTGTTCCTTGGTTCAGGCGAGAACGGTTCAGGGGATGAGCCCGGCGCTGGGATGCCTGACGCCGCGGCGGACGACGCCGACTGGGACCGGATCCGGGTCCGCTTCGCCGAGCGCGGGCTGCAGCGGGTCCTGGTTACCTTGGGCCCGCAGGGTTCCGTAGTCCTGGACTCACAGGCCGCCGGCCGGAAGGTCACCAGGATTGCGCCCACAACTGTCAAGGCCGTGGACACCACCGGCGCAGGTGATGCGTTCACCGGCGCCGTGGCGGCCCGCCTGGCCGCGGGAGACCCCCTGGATGCGGCGGCCGCGTTCGCCTCGGTTGCGGCGGCGCTGGCGGCAACGCGTAAAGGGACCCAGGCCGCCTACCCCGGCACGGCCGACGTCGAACGGCTGCTCGCTTCCCGGGCCTAGCTCCGGGCTTCAGGCGTTCCAGGGCTTCAGGACGGCGAAATACCCGGGGATGCGGCTGGCTGAACTTTCCCCGGTCATGGGGTTCGTTTCGATAGTGGCCGGGCCGTCCTCCAGCAGTTCCCAGGTTTCCGGCGGGAACGCCTTGCTGCGCTCGGCAGGGCCGAAGTGGCCGGGCATCGGCAGCTCGCGGATGGCCCGTTCCAGCGGGGCCGGGATGGCCGCCGTGGTGGCGCCCAGGTGGGTCACATAGTCCACCGGGTTGCCCTGGAAGTTGGTTTCGGCCAGGAACACTGCGCCGCGCGTGCCCAACAGCTGCCTTAGGTTGCCCACGAGGGCCGCCTGGTCGGCCGGTTCCAGCACATGCAGGACTCCCCGGATGAAGACGTTGGCGTCGGTGCTGCCGGCCAGCCCGGCACCGGCACCGGGCTGGGTCATGTCGCACGCCAGGAAGGTGACATTGTCTGTCCCGGCTGATTCTTTGCGGGCCCGCTCCACGGCGTGCGCGGACACGTCCACGCCTATGGCCCGCGGAAAAAACGGCGCCAGGGCGCGCGTGAAGCTGCCATGCCCGCACCCTACGTCCACCACCGGCAGCGCCGGATCCAGATGGCGCTTCAGCAGATCGGCGTAGCCAAGCAGCTCGTGATCGCTTCCGGAGTCCCACAGCACTTCACTCTGCGCACCGGTTTGGGCTATTCCTGCCCAGTACAGGTCCCAGGCCACTGTCCTGTCCTTCGGCGCAGAGCGGGACAGCCGGATGAGCTTGGGGATCATCAGGTACTTCCGCAAGGCGGAGCGCAGGGTTTTCGGTGGGGACGACACGATCCAAATATATGTCCCCCGGGCAACAAATCCTCAGTTGACGTCGGTTACTGCCGGGTAACTGTCGTCCGCCAGGCCGTGGGCTGATCACGGGCACCTACAACCTGCGGTTTATCGATGCACGCATTGATGAAGGAACAGCGGCGCCGCGTCCCCCTAGAATGTACTCAATCAGGAGCGGAGGGAGCATGGTGGCAGCGGACATACCCCTTGTCGCAGCTATGCAACGCACAGCTGTGGTGGCCGACCCCGACGCCGCGAGGCTGGAATCCAGCGCCGCGGCTCTCCGCGCGGCCGGTTACGCGGTCCGTACGGCACAGGATGCCGAGACCCTTTTCTCAGTGCTCGACGGCGGCAGGCCATCTGTCCTGGTAGTCGACAGTTCCCTCTCGCCGCGGGAGAGCCGCGTGCCAGTGCTGGTGCTGGTGGACCTGAACGACGGCGACGTGATCGAAGCCATCGAGGGAACAGGCGTCCGCGACTGCATCGCCAAACCGCCGGAGCCGAAGGAACTGGTGCACCGGGCCACGGCGCTCATCAGCCTCGTGGAGCGGCGCACCCGGTCACGGCAGGAGGCCGAGGCTCTGCGCGAACAGCTCCGGCTTGTTTCGGCCGCCGTGCGCGGAACCAATGACCCACAGGAGATCGCCGACTACGTCGTGACCGGGTTTGGCGAAACATTCGGCGCCGACCACGTGTGGCTGACCACGTTCGAGGATGAGCGCGTACCTCCGATCACCGCCCAGTGGTGCCGGCCAGGGCTGGATCCGCTGGCGGCGGGTCCGCTGGAGGACGAAGCCGCGGCGCGCTCCACGGCGGACCAGCTGTGGGCCAGGGCTGAAGTCCTGACGACCGACGGCTCAGACGGCTCCGTCAGGCTGCCCAAGTCACTGGAGGACCTGCACGCGAAGGCATCAGTGGTAGTGCCCATGGGGGAAGGAAACTCGTCCCTCGGCATTTTGTGGATCGCCCTGCTGGACAGCCCCCGGGTTTGGTCGCGTGCCGAACTGGGGCTCATCCAGCACGTGGCCGGAAACGCCGCCCACGGACTGATCCAGAGCCACCTGATCACCAGCCAGCTCCAGGTGGTCAAGCAGTTGCAGGAGCTGGACAAGGCCAAGACCGACTTCCTGGCCACCGTCAACCATGAGCTGCGGACACCGCTGACGTCGATCATGGCCTACCTCGACATGATCCAGGAAAGTACCGCCAATCCCGTGTCGCCCGAGGTCCACCAGATGCTGGACATCGTGGTTCGAAACACCGAACGGCTCCGGATGCTCATCGAGGACATGCTGAGCGTTTCCCGCAGCGGCGGCGGCGATGGCCAGCTCCACCTCACGCCGGTCAGGTTGGGCAGCACGCTGGAAATTGTTGCCGGCGCCCTCCGTCCGTTGGCCACCCTGCAGAATGTCACCATAGCGCTGGAACCCGCGCAGGAGGATCCTGAACTTATGGGGGATGAGGTCCAGCTGCAGCAGGTTTTCACCAACCTGGTTTCGAATGCCATCAAGTTCACGCCGAGCGGGGGAAAGATCCACGTGGGCAGTGGGTCCCACACGGACCCTGATGGTGCGCGCTGGGCCACCGTCCGCGTGACGGATACCGGGATCGGTATTTCCAGCGAGGAGATCGCCCACATCTTCACCCGCTTCTACCGCGCTTCCAACGCGATGGCAGGGGCGGTGCCGGGCACCGGGCTGGGACTGGCCATCACGAAGGACATCGTGGGCAGGCACGGCGGCCGCATAGATGTTGCCTCGGAGCTCGGAGCAGGCACCACGGTCACCGTGACCCTGCCGCTGGGCAACGGCGAGCCCCGGGCAAGCTGATCGCCGGAAGGAGCAATCCAGGTGTTCGCTGACGATGACCCGAGGGTGTCACAGCTGCTGGAGGGCATCGTCCGGCTGGCCTCCGGCGACCTCAATTCCAGGATTGAAGTGTCCCCAGCGCGGGATGAGCTCGACGCCATCATCATGGGCACAAACCTCCTTGCTGAAGACCTGCAGATTATCTACGAGGAACTTGAACAGCGTGTGGAAGTCAGGACGAAGCTCCTCCACGAGGCACACCTGGAAATGCAAAAAATGGCCATGGAGGACCCTCTCACCGGGCTGGCCAACCGCGCTGCGCTCCTGACCGCGCTGGAGTCTGCGCGGTCCGACGGCGTGGGAGAGGCCCCCGTCATCCTGCTGCTGGACCTGGACGCCTTCAAGTCAATCAACGACACCCAGGGCCACACCGCCGGGGACCAGGTCCTCATCACAGTGGCGGAACGCCTCCGGGGTGCCGTCCGGGCCTCAGACGTTGTTGCCCGGCTGGGCGGTGACGAGTTTGCCATCGTGATGCCGGCCACCGGAGCCGACCAGGCCGCCATCGTCGGACAACGGATCCTGGCAGCTCTGAAGGAACCCATCGAACTGCCCGACCAGAGCATCCGCTGCGGCGCAAGCATTGGGCTGAGTGTCGGGGATGCCGGGCAGGGGCCCGAAGAAATGCTGATGCAGGCCGATGTCGCCATGTACGCGTCCAAAGCCGAGGGCCAGAACAGGCTGCACGTCTTCGAGCCAGGGCTGTTGCTGATACGCCGGCTCCGAACCCAGCTGGTGGATGACCTCAGGTCTGCGCTCAAGGGCGAGGGCCTGGTTCTCAATTACCAGCCCGTAGTGGAACTGGCCACCGGCCGGGTCGAGGGCGTGGAGGCACTGATCCGCTGGAACCACCCCACCCGCGGCCGGATCATGCCGGATGAGTTCATTCCCCTGGCGGAAGAGGCCGGGCTGATCTCCGAGCTTGGCCGCTGGGTCCTCACTACCGCCGTGGAGCAGCTGCGCCGCTGGGTCGATGACGACGCGGTCGACAGCACGTTCTCGGTCCGGGTCAACATCTCGGCCACCGACCTGCAGAGCCTGAGGTTCATCGAGGATGTCCGGGAGGTGCTTAAGGAAACGGGCGTCCGGCCCGAGCAGGTTGTCCTGGAACTCACCGAGGTGGCCATCGTGAAGGGCAACGAACTGGACCGCTATTCGCTGGCCGGGCTGCGCGGCCTGGGTGTCGGGATCGAGATCGATGATTTCGGGACGGGCTATTCGTCCATCAGCTACCTTCGCCGGCTCCCGGTGGACCGGGTCAAGGTTGATCGCTCCCTCATCGTCGGGCTGGGCACCGATCCCAGCCAGCCCGCCCTGGTGGCCGCAGTTCTTCAGCTTGTGCGGGCGTGCGGACTGGAAGCCGTGTGGGAGGGCGTGGAAACGGCTGAACAGGCTGAGCATCTCCGCAACCTTGGCTGCCTCAGTGCGCAGGGCTACTTTTTCAGCAAACCCCTGCCGGCAGAAGATATCCCCGGCCTGGTCAAGGCGGCATTTCCGGTCCGCAATGTTGGCACTTAGTGCGGAAAAGGGCTGTACTTTTGCCGTGCCCGATATACGATCATCATGCGGTGTGGTAATTACACTGCATGCGAGATCGGACTTCATCAGAAGTGGCTGATTCCGAAGGTATCTGGAAATTGAACAATTACGGGGCCAACGGGTCATTACTTCGTCAACTGGGGGCGTAGTTAATGTCGGTTCGGATACAGGCTTGGGGAGTAATTGCTGCTGTGCTGGCGGGTTCGGACCCTGCCCAGGCAGCCACGCGTCAGCGTCTTAGTGACCGTCTCGACGAAAATCCGGGAGTACCTGAAAGAGCCCTGCTGGAACATCTGCTGGAAAGCCGGCACGAGGACAGCCTGGGCAGCGGAACCCTGGACACCGCCCGTGTGCCGTTTCCCCGGGATGCCATGCCGCCGCAGCTGCTTGAACGCCTCGACGCCATCCGCAGCCTTTCGAGGATCAGCGCCCTGCTGGAGAACCAGATGCTGATGACCGCCTTCCAGCCGATCTACGGCCTGGCGAGCAAAAGCGTGGTGGGCGTGGAGGCACTCTCACGGTTCGTCAGCGATGACGGCGCCGGTGCCGAACTGTGGTTCGCCGAGGCTGCGTCAGTTGGACTGGGAGCCAACCTGGAATTCTCCGCGCTGGGCGCCGCCGCGGCCGCAGCCGCAAATCTCCCGCCGCACCTCTATGTTTCGCTGAACGTCTCGCCGACGTCCTGCATTGATCCGCGGCTACCCGAATTGTTCGACCACATCGAACTGCCGGTGAACCGTATTGTGCTCGAATTGACCGAGGGCATTCCGGATGATGAATATCCGCATTTCATTTCCGCAATTACACCGCTGCGCGAGCACGGCCTGCGCATTGCCATCGATGATTCTTACTCCGGAGCCGGCGCACTGAGCCGGATGGTGCATCTGCGCCCCGATTTCATCAAGCTGGGACGCGACATCATCAGCGGCGTGGACGTAGATCCCACCCAGCAGGCGCTGGCTGCCGGCATGGTGGACTTCGCCGAGCAGATCGGCTCAGCTCTGGTGGCGGAGGGTGTGGAAACGCGCCAGGAACTCCAAGTACTGACGGACCTCGGCATCAGCGCCGGCCAAGGCTATCTCCTGGGCCGTCCGTCCGTCAGGCCCGAGGACTGGGCGGCCTGGAATACGGCCAAAGATCCGGACGGCCTCATCCGGCAGCTCCCCCAGGTGGAGAATGCTGCCCACGGCTCGCCGGGTGCAGCTGACAGCCACTGACCGCACTGGTGGCTGAGCCCGCCTGGTTTCGACAAGCCCAACCACCAATCCAAACTATTCGCTGTGCCCCTGGTCGCCGCTCATCTGGTCTTCGGCCGGCGGGGTCTCCCCGGGCGGGACACCGCCGCCCGGCTCCAGGCCGGTGATGTTCCCCTCCTGCGGATCGGGATTGGCCGTACTTGCCGAGTCCTTCGCCGTGCGCGCCCGGCCCGTGCCGGCGTCGGCGGTTTCCCTGGCTGGCTGGTCCGGGTTGCCGGGCTGGTCCGGATTGGCGGGATCATTTTCCGGATGGTAGCTGCTCATGGTGCTGGTTCCTTCCTGGACGGGCTGCGGCCTCTCCCTCAGCTCTGGACTAATTGTAAGCATGCTGATAATTCTGGAAGGGTGCCGGGATGGCAGAACGGGCCGTCCCCCCGACCAGAAGGAGTATCCACATGGGCATCGGCGACAGCATAGGCAAAGCAGCGGAAAACGCCATGGAAGACCTGGCGGGGACCTCGTCGCCCACGGAGAGCGCCAAGGTTCCGGAACCGACGGATCCGAACAGCGATGTTGAAGTCCACTCGTCCATCAGTGAAGGATCCAATGCGATGGAGGCGGAGAAGGAAAAGGCGCCCGGCCTGAAAACCGGCTCGGCCACCGGCCCGGTGTCCTCCCGGCCGGCAGAGCCGGCAAATGCCTCAGATGCCCCGGCCGGCAGCGCAGGACAGGGCGCCGGCCCTGCCCCTGTCGAAGACGCCGGGGACGCTCCGGACGCGCCCCGGGACGTTCCCGGGCCGGCGGGCCTCCCCGACGGCGACCCCGACGCCCTCCGCGCCGATCCCGGCGAGGGCGACGAGGATCCGTCCACGGGCATGGGCCGCAGCTGACTCTGCCTCAGGGAGTGGCCGGAAGGTTCAACGAGTGGCCGGAGGGTTTAGCCTTCCGGCCACTCCCCGCGTTCCAGCAGGACCTGTTTCAGGAGGTCGGCCCTGTCGGTCACGATGCCGTCCACACCGAGGTCCAGCAACCTGTGCATTTCTGCGGGGTCGTTGATGGTCCACACGTGCACCTTCAGGCCCATGGCGTGCGCGCGACTGACGTAGCCGGACGTGACTACCCGGAACCTGCCGTACCTGACCGGAACCTGGAGTGCCTGGACGTCCTTCAGTGGAGCCTGGAGCAGCCGCCGCAGCAGGGCAACGGGCAGCGGCCGCAGCAGCGCAAAGAGCGCATTCGTGGCGACCCCGCCCGACGACGCAACCGGGCGGCTGAGCAGTTTCAGCACCGCCCGGCGTCGGCGGTCCGAAAAGCTTGCCACGAGCACGCGGTCGTGGAGGCTGTGCCGCTCGATGCCCGCGGCGAGGCTGCGGACAGAGTTCCAGTCCTTCACGTCCAGGTTCAGCCTGGTGCCGGGAAAGGCGTGCACCAGGTCGTCGAACAGCGGCACCGGCTCCCGCCCGGCGATCCGCGCCGCAGCCACTTCGGCGGCGGTGAGCTCGGAGATCCGGCCGACGGCGTCCGTCACCCGGTCCAGCGTCTCGTCGTGGAAGAGCACCAGGACACCGTCGGAAGTCGTGTGCACGTCAGTTTCCAGGTACCGGCAGCCGAGGTCGACGGCGGCGCGGAACGCGGCCATGGAGTTCTCCAGCCCCTCCCGCGAGAAGCCGCGGTGGGCCATGGCCACGGGACGTCCGGGGTGCAGGAACGGAAAGGGCGCAGTCACAGTGTGAGCGTACCGCCGACGCGCCTTTCCCTCCGCGCAGTGACCAGTGGTGCCGCCTATTCCTGGAGGACAACCTCCACGCCGTCACTGCAGTGCAGCAGCGTACGGCCCCGGCCGCCGTCGAGGTCCACCCAGATGGCGGCATGGTCCCAGGTGATGGCATCCACGATGCCGCCCGTCTCGAAACCGGGCGTCAGGCGGACCAGGACGCGGTCGCCCTGTTTGAGCTTCTTCCAGTGGGCCGCCGGCACAGCCGGACGCAGCGGTGCCTCGGCCGCATCGTGCTTGACGTTCCTTGCCATGATGTCCCCTTGAGCCGTGGATCGGTGTCCACTGCAAACGGTAGGGCGGCAAGGTAAACGGCAGGTGAGCGCCAGCTGTGAAGAAACCCTTTACTTAGGGAAGCTTTACCCCAAGCGACGCGAGCCTGGCCTCGAGAACCTGGGCCACGCCGTCGTCGTCGAAATGGGGCGCCTGTTGTCCGGCCGCGCGGATGGCCTCCGGGTGGCCGCTGGCCATCGCGTATCCGTGGCCTGCCCAGCGGAGCATCTCGACGTCGTTGGGCATGTCCCCGAAAGCCACCACGTCCGCGGCGTCGATGCCCAGGGATTTGGCGTATTCGGCCAGGGTCACGGCTTTGTTGACGCCGGGCAGCGAGAGCTCCAGCATGGACACTCCCGGTGACGAGTGCGTGGCAGCGGCCAGGTGCCGGACGGCGGGTTTCACCTCAGCGAGGAAGCTGTCCGGGGTACCTTCGCGGACGATCGTCAGGAACTTAATGACGGCGTCATCCGGCGTTAGCGTCTCAGCCAGCGGCGCCGGCGTGAATTCGGCCAGCAGTTCGCTGGAGCCGTTTTCGATGAAACCGGGCTCGAGATGGAAGCCGGTCAGGGTTTCCGCGGCAAAAAGCGCTGTGGGCCGCAGTGCCTTGATGACGCGGCGTATCTCCAGGACCGAATCGATGCTGAGCGCCCGGGCGGATACCAGGCGGTTGTCCTCAAGGTCCCAGACAACGGCGCCATTGGAGCAGATCACGGTGCCCGTGTGGCCCAGCCGTTCTTCCAGCGGGTGCAGCCAGCGCGGCGGGCGGCCGGTGACAAAGACAAGTTCGACGCCGGCTTCCCGGCAGGCGTGGAAGGCCCGGACAGTGCGGTCGCTGATCTTTCCGTCGTGTCCGAGGATCGTTCCGTCAATGTCACTTGCTACCAACCGCATCATGCCAGTCTACGTGGATTGCGTGGACGGCTCTTCCTGCGCTGTGAAGCCCCCGGTCGCCGGACGGGCAGGACATCGTGGGACGCTGGCCTACGTTCTGACCCCACGCACGGTGCAACGTCATGATCGCGAGGCAGGTCCGCAGGCCGCAGTGACGAAGTCATAAATGCGGTGCCTGAGCACGTCACCGGTGTCTATCTTGAGGACTCCATTTCGCCCGCCTGCCCTGACGTGGAAGGGCAGCAGCGTTCCTATCTTGTCCTCTGCCACGGCGTGCGGATCACAGCGCGCCGGGCGGATGGCCAGACGCAGCTCCACCGGTGGACCGCCAGCGGATACCTGAACACCACTGGGCCAGGGCTGGGCTGTGTCTTCCGCTATCAGGGTTGTGCCGTCGATCCGGTCAATGGTCAGCACCTCCTGCCGTCCGCGAGCTGGCCCGGGGAGGATAAGGACACGCACGACGGCGGTTGTCCCGTCGTCTGAGACCGCCAGCTCCGGGGAGGGCTGGAAGGCGGCAACCTCCCGAACTGCCTTATCCAGGCACATCTCGCTGTTGTTCCGGGCAAGGACTCCAAACGGGTCCTCAACGGTGAGCGGCCCGGACACGTGGCCGTCGGGGCGGGTGCTCACCCGTACGGTGGGAGGGGCGTCTCCACTGCTGCTGCCGGTCCCGGTGCCGATGCTTCCGTCTATGCAACGGGGCTCCGGCAGGTGGGCGGGAAGGCTCTTTGGCTGCTTGGGCGGCAATACGGTGCCATCGGCGGGAGTGTGCCAGCTGATGCCAGAGCTAAACAGTGCGCTGTCCAGCTCTGCGTCCAGCACCGTCACAGGATTCGGGGTGTTGTTGGTGAGCTGGATTTCGATGATCCGCTTGTTGTAGTTGTCCCTGAACTGGTTGATGGAGGCGGTGAGAGCAGGAGTATCGCTCACTTCGGGCCCTGGCTGCGCGCCATCGCTGCTGCAGCCCTGAAGTGAAGGCAGGAGCGTCAGCAGGACAGCCGAAGCGGCCAAGGCATTGAGGTGTTGCCTCCGTCGAGCCAGCGGGGGGTGACTCATGCTTGTAGTTTAGGCCGCGGATTTTCCCTCGGTCATCGGCTCCGCACGGCTTCGTCCACTGCAACGCGAGCCGTCGCGGGGCACTTTGGGGGTGCCGGGCCGCGTAAATGACGGCCGCCGTAGTGCGTCAGTGGCCGGGATGGTCGCCCGCCGCCCGCTAAAGGGTCGGGAAGGGGTGGATTCGCGCTAAGAGGCGAATGCGATCTGCTCAGTGCGGGCGATGCTCCGCTGGATGGACGCCTGGTCTATGCCAAGGAGCGCCGTGAGCCACATCCCGTTTTGCACGACGGCAATGTCGGCTGCCCGCTCCCTGCATTCGTCGCTGGAAAGCTCGGGTTTGGCATTCCCTATCAGGGCCGCGAGTCCATCGAGATACCGGTCGAACGCTGCCGCATTAATCACGGCAAAGTCTTCGTGGGCTTGCGCAAGCGCCCAAAGATGGAGGCGCAGGGACAGATATTGTGTGGTCAGGAATTCGGGGCCAGCAACGCGCCGTAGGGCCTTTTGGAGCTGTTCGGCCGGGGGCGATCCCGGGTCCGGTGCGACCAGCCTCAGGTCGCTCTCGTCAATTCGGTTCAAGGCCGCACGGATCAAGCTCGATTTGTCTTCGAAGTAGTAGTTCACGAGTCCGAGCGCGACGCCGGCTTCGCGGGCCACTGCGCGCATATTGACACCTGAGATGCCGTGGCGGGACAGCAGTGCCAGTGCCGCTTCGAGGATGCGCGACTGCCTGTCAACCTGTTCGCCCTGTTCGCCTGGCTTCACGGTGCTTGTATCCACTTGGCCAGACTATGGCGAAAGCCGCGATGGTGCATCTCCACGAAAAGAAGACGTCCTGCGACGTTATTGGACGCCGGACTACGTTCTGTTGAGCGTCCGCTACGTCCGGTGAACGCCCGTGTCCTGCGCCGTTGTGACCCCTGGGGGCCGTCCGTAATCTCGTCTGCAGTACCCGCCCCAACAAAGGAATTCGCCATGGCAACACCGCAGGACAACGGTCCGCAGAACCCGCAAGGCTCCACCCGCATCGTGGCCGGCCAGTCCGCCACGCCCAAGCGCCCGCTCGGCCTGAAGGTCGGAATCGTGGCGGGCATCCTGGCCCTGGTCGGCGGGGGCGTCGCCGTCGCCTCCGCCGTCTCCGCCAACTCTCCGAGTGCAGGCACCTCAGCCGAGGCCGCTGCCCCGGCCGGCAGCCCCGCGGCGGAGCTGAAGCTGGGCTACTTCGGAAATGTGACCCACGCTCCCGCCCTGGTGGGTATCAGCAAGGATTATATCGCGGAGGAACTGGGCGACACCAGGCTCAGCACACAGGTTTTCAACGCCGGGCCCGCCGCGATCGAAGCCCTGAACGCCGGCGCCATCGACGCCACGTACATCGGCCCGAACCCGGCCATCAACTCGTTCGTCAAGAGTGGCGGCGAATCGGTGAACATCATCGCCGGCGCCGCCGCGGGCGGTGCGCAGCTGGTGGTCCGGCCGGAAATCACCTCCGCCGCGGGCCTTTTGGGCAAAACGCTTGCCTCACCGCAGCTCGGCGGAACCCAGGACGTGGCACTGCGCGCCTGGCTCGCTGCCCAGGGCTACAGGACCAACGTCGATGGCAGCGGCGACGTCTCCATCAACCCGACCGAAAACGCCCAGACCCTGAAACTGTTCCAGGACGGAAAGCTCGACGGCGCGTGGTTGCCTGAGCCCTGGGCCTCCCGCCTGGTGCTGACCGCCGGGGCCAAGGTCCTGGTGGACGAAAAGGAACTGTGGGACGGCTCGCTCGCCGGCAAGGCCGGCGAATTCCCCACCACCATCCTGATCGTGAACAGGAAGTTCGCGGCGGACCACCCGGACACCGTCAAAGCCCTGCTCCAGGGGCACGTGAAGTCCGTGGAGTGGCTGAACAGCGCCGCCGCGGATGAGAAGGCAACCGTCATCAACGCCGCACTGAAGGACGCCGCCGGCGCCGAACTCAAAGCCGATGTGATCGACCGGTCCCTGAAGAACATCGTCTTCACGGTGGACCCGCTGGCCGGGACCTACCCCAAGCTGCTGAAGGACGGGGTGGACGCCGGCACCACGAAGCAGGCCGACATCAGCGGCATCTTCGACCTCAGCGCCCTCAATGAGGTCACCGGGGAGAAGACCTCGGCTGCGGGGTTGGGTAAGGAGTAGCTTGGATAAGCGCCCAGGCATCCCGCCAAAAGCGTTGACCGGAGAGACAATAACGGTATGAGCTCAGACGAACAGCAGCCACCCGCCGCCGTGCCGCCCCCGCCGGAATCCCAGCCCACGGTTCAACGCAGCGAGCCTGCGCCTCCGCCCTCGCCCGCTAGGAAGGCTGCGTCCCCACGTGTCACCCGCGCCGCAGTCATCTGGAGTGCGGTGGCGGTCAGCCTCGCGGTGCTGGTGCTGCTGATCATCTTCTTTATCCAGAACCAGGACATGGTCGAGGTCAAGTTCCTTGGCTGGGAGGGCCGGCTTGCCCAGGGTGTAGCCTTCTTCATCGCAGCCGTCGGGGGTGGCATCCTGGTGGCGATCGCCGGTGGGGCCCGCATCCTGCAGCTCCGCCGTACCGAACGGCGGCGGCGCAAGGTTACGAACCTCTAGCAGTTGACCTCCTCCTCCGTCCCGCCGCCCTACTCCCCCGGAACCGCGTTCAGTTCCGCGCGGGTGGGCGGGTTGGCGCCGGGCCGCGAAACGGTGACGGCCGCCGTGCGGGAGGCGTGGGCCAGGAGGTCGGCCAGGCCCTCGGCCGGCAGCTGGCGCAGGTCCTTCCGGTTCTGCGCGCCGTCCAGGCCCCGGTCCACGATTCCGGACAGCAGCGCAGCCATAAACGAGTCTCCGGCGCCGACCGTATCCGCCACCTCGACTTCGGGTGCGGGATAGACAGCTTCTCCGGCGGCCGTGATGCCCCAGGGGCCCGCCGCGCCGCGGGTGACCACCACCATCGCCGGCCCCCCGGCACCGCCCAGGGACAGCCAGCGGCGGGCCGAGTCCAGCGGGTCCGCCTCGGGGTACAGCCAGGCCAGGTCCTCATCCGAGGCCTTGACCACGTCCGCGAGGGACACGAACTTTTCCGCCTGCCGCCGCGCGTAGTCCACGTCCGTGATGATGCTGGGCCGGCAGTTGGGGTCGAAGCTGATGGTGGCGGACGGGTGCGCGTATTCGACGGCGGCGAGGACGTCAGTTGCGCCCGGCGCCAGCATCGTGGCGATGGATCCGGTGTGCAGCAGGGTGGTGCCCTGCAGCATAAAGCCCAGCCGGTCGGCGATGCCGGGAAGCTCCCAGGTGAGGTCGAACGTGTAGGTGGCGGCGCCGTCGTCGTCAATCAGGGCGGTGGCCACGCTGGTTGGCAGGTCATCGGGGCCGAGCGGGAGCATCACCGAGCTGGCGCGGAGGTGCGCGGCCACGGAATCGCCGTAGGCGTCGCGGCCGTAGCGGCCGATGAACTGCACCGGATGGTCCAGGCGGGCCAGGCCCACCGCGACGTTAAGGGGGCTGCCGCCCACGTGGGCTTCGATTCCGGAGGCACGCTGGACAACGTCAACAAGGCCCTCGCCGATAACAGTGAGCATGGTCATACTCTGCCAGAGAACCGGCCGCCGAACACGCAGGCAACGCTTCACCTACTATGAAGATATGACATCCTACCTCCAGCAGCTGCGGGTTGCCTCACCAGACATTGAACACGTGCTCGCTGTCCGCGGCATCGGCGGCTACCGGCAATACCGGATTCCCGCCCTCGCCGTCTCGCGGAAAGGTACATTGCTGGCAGCCTACGACGGCCGGCCCAACCTGGATGACCTGCCCAGCCCCATCGACCTCCTGCTCCGCCGCAGCACTGACAATGGAATGACCTGGGGCGCCCAGCAGGTGGTGCGGACCGGTGGCGGCCTCAATGGTTACGGCGATCCCAGCCTCCTGGTGGACGCGGACACCGGACGGATCATCCTGTTCCACGCAGCCGGAACGCGCGCCGGGTTCTTTGAGGCCGCGGCCGGGCTCGAGCCCGCTGCCGATGTCCAGCACTGCGATCTCAGCCTTTCGGACGACGACGGCCTGACCTGGCGGCACCGCAGGATCACCGACCAGCTCAAGGTCCGGCCGCCGGGCCACTCCGCCAACCCGGATGAACCGGACATCACCGGCATCTTCGCCGCCGCCGGGCAGGGCATCCACATCCACGCCGGGCCTTTCCGCGGCCGGCTCGTGCAACAGTTTGTGGTCCTGGCGGGCGGCGAGATCATGGCCGCCTCCGCCTACAGCGACGACCACGGCGGGAACTGGACCCTCGGGGAGCTCATCGGCGCCCGGACGCACGGCTTCAGCCCCAACGAAAACAAGGTGGCCGCCATCCAGGACGGCCGGCTCCTGCTGCACAGCCGCGGCACGCCGCGCCGCCTTGCCGCGACATCCGACGACGGCGGGGAAACCTGGAGCGCCTTGCGCCCCGTCGAGGACCTTCCGGACCCGGGCGACAACGGGTCCCTGGCGCGCTTCGACTACCTGCCCGCCCCGGCCTTCCCGGGACCGGAAGCCGCCGTCGGGAACACCACCGGTTCCTGGCTGCTGGCAACCAACAACCACGACACAGCACTGCGGCGCAACACGGTACTCAGCCTGTCCACGGACAACGGACTCAGCTGGCCGGCGAAGCTGGTGCTGTGCCCCGGAAGTTCGGCATACTCGACGGCCGCCCGGCTCCCCGATGGCAACATCGGCGTCCTCCATGAGCGGCAGGGCTACCGGGAGATCGTGTTCGCTTCGATTCCTGCGGATCAGCTGACGGGCTGCCTTCCCGGCGCCGGAAACGCGCCTGCCGGGTCCGGCGGGGACGCGGGACTGCCGCCCGACGACGGCGCAGGCCTGGTGTTCGACATGGAACTGCGCTCCATCACCCCCGGACGCCCGACCGTCTGGCGGAACACCGGCGACTTCCATGTGATGGACTCCGGCGGCCAGGACTGGGGCGTCCACACGTGGAAGGAGATTGGCCAGGGCTACTCGGCCGAAGCGGCGCAGGTCATCGGCACGCGTGAGGCGCAGGACCTCAACTATGGCCCCATCATTCCCGGCTACAAGGCCGGTGACATCCTCGCTTTCACCGGCCGGGCATGCAACACGGGAACCGTGCCCGTCTCCGGCGTTCGGCTGGCCGGTCCTGGCGCAGACGCTTTCCCCGCGGCGGATCTTGGCGCCGGGGAGGAGGTCCTCTATTTCACACCCTGCTACACCGTCACGGACAGGGATGTGCGGCAGGGCTACGTTCACCTGGCGTTTGAGGTGGGAGGCGACCGCAGGGGCACTGCCGTGCGCCGCCGTCGGGCCTTCAGTTTCGATACCCGCACCGGCGAGGTCACGGGACCCAAGTGAGAGAGCATCCAGCGGAATGCTGCAGAAAGTGAGAGAGCATCCGGGGCCGCTGGAAGGGCGTGTGACCAAGTGGAGCTTGACGCGGGGATGTGATGGCCCTTACAGTCGTCTTATAGCTCGGACGTCCTACATCCGATAAACACCCTGGAATGGCGAGGCACCCTATGAACACGACTCTTAAGAACCTGCCGCTGGTCAATGACGCCAGCCGCCGGAACTTCCTCAAGCTGACCGGAGCCATGGGCGCCGCTGCAGCCTTCACCGCTTCCGTCGCCGCCTGCGGCAGCCCGGCAGCGACCACCACAACCGGCGGCTCCGCGAGCGCCGGTGCAGTGAACAAGGACCTCACCATCGAGGCGGGCATCTCCTACGCCCTCTCCACCGGATTCGATCCCCTGAGCTCCTCGGGTGCCACGCCGATGGCCGCCAACCTGCACATCTTCGAAGGCCTTGTTGAGCTGCACCCGGCCACCCGCGAACCGTACAACGCCCTGGCGGCAGCCGACCCCAAGAAGGTCAATGACACCACCTACCAGGTGACCATCCGGGACGGCGCCAAGTTCCACGATGGCTCTCCGGTCACCACCGAGGATGTGGCCTTCTCCTTCACCCGCGTGCTGGACCCGGCCAACAAGTCCCTGTTCTCCCAGTTCATCCCGTTCATCCAGGACGTCAAGCCCGTTGACGACAAGACCGTGGAGTTCACCCTCAAGTACGCCTTCCCCGGCTTCGGACCGCGCATCTCCGTGGTGAAGATTGTCCCCAAGGCCCTGGCCACGGACCTGAAGGCCTTCGACGCCGCTCCCGTCGGCACCGGCCCCTACAAACTCGTCTCCGCCGTCAAGGACGACAAGATCGTCTTCGAAGCCTTCGCCGACTACAACGGCCCCAAGCCGGCATTGGCGAAGGGCATGACCTGGCTCCTGCTCTCGGATGCCGCAGCCCGCGTCACCGCCGTCCAGTCCGGCCGCGTCCAGGCCATCGAGGACGTCCCCTACCTTGACATCGACGGCCTGAAGTCCAAGGTCAAGGTCGAATCAGTGCAGTCCTTCGGCCTGATGTTCCTGATGTTCAACTGCAACAAGGCCCCGTTCAACAACAAGCTGGTCCGCCAGGCCCTGCACTACGGCCTGGACAAGGACGCCATCATCAAGAAAGCCCTGTTCGGCAACGCCAAGGCCGCCAGTTCCTACTTCCAGGAAGGCCACCCGGATTACGTCAAGGCCAAGAACGTCTACGGCTACGACGCCAAGAAGGCCGAAGAGCTGCTGAAGGAAGCCGGCGTCACGAGCCTCGAATTCGAGCTGCTCACCACGGACACCGCCTGGGTGAAGGATGTTGCTCCGCTGATCCTCGAATCCTGGAACAAGATCCCGGGCGTGAAGGCCTCCGTGAAGAGCATCCAGTCAGGGGCGCTGTACACCGACCTGGTCGGTGCCGGCGACTACTCAGTGGTCGCCGCCCCGGGCGATCCGTCCGTCTTCGGCAACGACGCTGACCTGCTGCTGAGCTGGTTCTACTCGGGCGCCACCTGGATGGAGAAGCGGGCCTACTGGACTGCCCCGGAGCGGGCCAGGCTGCAGGAGCTGATGGACAAGGGCTCCCAGGCCGCCGGGGCGGACGCCAAGAAGATCACCGGCGAGATTGTGGACCTCGTGTCCGACGAACTCCCGCTCTACCCGATCTTCCACCGCCAGCTGCCCTCCGCCTGGGACGACAAGAAGCTCAACGGCTTCAAGCCCCTCCCCACTACCGGCATGTCGTTCATCGACGTCGGACGCACCGCCTAGCAACCCCTGGTTGCCAGGCACCACCAACTCGACGCAGCAGGGGGGCTGTGGCCCGCTGGCCATGGCCCCCCTGGGCCGAGAAGCACCACCCCGTGACGCGGCCCCACCGCGGCACACCCAACAAACCGGAGAACAAATTGGTCACGATATTGCGTCTGCTCGGCCGCAGGCTCGCAGCACTGCCATTGATGATCCTGGGCATCACCCTGCTGGTCTTCCTCGTCCTGCAGGCCGCTCCCGGCGACCAGGCCAGCTCAGCCCTGGGCGAAGGCGCCAGCGAAGAGGCGAAGCAGCAGTACCGCCAGGAAAACGGCCTGAACGACCCGCTGGTCGTCCAGTACTTTGCCTTCCTTGGCAAGCTGCTGCAGTTCGACCTCGGTGTCACCACCCCGCCGGCAAAGTCGGTGGCCTCCATGATCGGCTCCGCGTTTCCCCTGACGCTGCAGCTGACCTTCCTGGGCGTCATCATCGCGATCGTCCTGTCCCTCGCCTTCGGCATCCTCGGCGCCCTCCACCGGGACAAATGGCAGGACCAGCTGGTCCGCGTCTTCTCGATCGCCGCGATCGCCACGCCGTCGTTCTGGCTGGGCATCCTGCTGATCCAGTGGTTCGCCCTCGGTGCCAGCCCCATGTTCCCTTCGGGCGGCATCGCGACGCCGGAATCCGGCTTT
Organism: Arthrobacter sp. B6; assembly: GCF_001663775.1. Classification (GTDB taxonomy): domain Bacteria; phylum Actinomycetota; class Actinomycetes; order Actinomycetales; family Micrococcaceae; genus Arthrobacter. The sequence goes on from NZ_KV467168.1 coordinate 2,211,327, forward strand.
GGCGGCTGGCTCAACTCGATGGCCCTTCCGGCCCTCGCCCTGGGCATCCCCGTCTCTGCCTCCCTGATCCGCGTGGTCCGCACCTCGATGGTGGAGGAACTGGACCGTGACTACGTCCGGACAGCCATCGGCAACGGCGTCCCCTACCGCGAAGTCGTCTCCAGGAACGTCCTGCGCAACGCCCTGGTCACACCGGTGACCGTGCTGGGACTGCGCGTGGGCTACCTGCTGGGCGGCGCCGTCGTGATTGAAATGATCTTTGCCCTGCCCGGCATGGGCCAGCTCATCCTCAACGGAATCACCAACCTGGACGTGAACCTGGTCCAGGGCGTGGTGCTCACCATCTCCGTCACCTTCGTACTGGTGAACATCGTGGTGGACCTCCTGTACCTGCTCATCAACCCCCGAATCAGGACGGTATAGCTCATGCGCAGCAAGCTCGCTGAACGGCTGAGTGCCCCGGGCATCCGTTTCAAGGCCCTGCCCTGGGGCTCACGCATCGCCCTCCTCTTCCTCATCATGATTGTGCTCGCGGCCGTGTTCGCACCGGTCATCGCCCCGCACGATCCGCTGGAGACCTTCATCCCGGCCACCCCGCCGGGAGCCGAGCACTTCTTCGGCACCGACCGGCTGGGCCGCGACATCTTCTCCCGCCTGCTGTTCGGCGCCCAGTCCTCGCTTCTGATCGGCCTCGGCGCCGTGATCCTGGCCATCCTGGTGGGCGCCCTGCTGGGCTCCTTCGCGGCGACGTCCAGCAAGGCCGTGAACGAACTGATCATGCGCCTCATGGACATCCTGATGGCGTTCCCGGGTATCGCCCTGGCCGCCGTGCTGCTGGCGGCGTTCGGCAACTCGGTTCCCACCATCATCATCGCGATCGCCATCATCTACACCCCGCAGCTGGCCCGCGTGGTCCGCGCCAACGTGCTGTCCCAGTACGGCGAGGACTACGTCCGTGCCGAGCGCGTGATCGGCGCCGGCCGCTTCTACATCCTGCTCAAGCACATTGTGCGCAACACCGCGGCTCCCGTCCTGGTCTTCGCCACGGTCATGGTGGCCGACGCCATCATCCTCGAGGCCTCGCTGTCCTTCCTCGGTGCCGGCGTGCAGGATCCCGCACCCTCGTGGGGCAACGTGATTTCCTACGGCCGCAACCTGGTCCTGTCCGGCGGCTGGTGGGCCACCACCTTCGCCGGTGCCACCATCCTGCTGACCGTGCTCTCGCTGAACATCCTCGCCGAAGGCCTCACCGACGCGATGGTGAACCCGAGACTGCGCAAGGCAGTGACAGTGAAGGACGACGACGGTTCGGCAGCGGCAGTTTCCGGCGCAGCGGTGGGTGCCGCCGTCGAACCTGTTGATACCCAGGTGGCGACGTCCGTGGCCCAGCCGTCGGTAGTGGAGGAACACGAGCTCGACACCGTCCGCGCCTCCTACGGTGATGTCCTCACCGAGGAGCACTACAACGAGGCCGCCATCCTTTCCGATCCTAAGCTCGCCGCGGCGAACCCGCACCTGCTGCTGGACAGGGAACTGGAACTGCTCTCCGCCATCGAGGCCCAGCGCACTGACCGCCTCCCCCAGGTTCCGGCCGGCGCCCGCACCGTCCTGGAGGTCAGGAACCTGTCCATCCGGTTCCCCGGCCGCTTCGGCGACACCGCGATCGTGGACAACGTCTCCTTCACGGTCCGCGAAGGCGAAACCATGGGCCTGGTGGGCGAATCCGGCTGCGGCAAGTCCATCACCTCCCTCGCGGTCATGGGCCTGCTGCCCAGGACCGCGGAGGTCACCGGATCCATCACATTCGACGGCAAGGAACTCCTGGATCCTGCCACCAGGCACAGCAGCACCAAAGCCTATGAGGGCCTGCGCGGCGAGCAGATCGCCATGGTCTACCAGGACGCCCTGAGCTCCCTGAACCCGTCCATGAAGATCAAGGACCAGATGGAGCAGTTGACCAAGCGCGGCGGCCGGAAGACCCCCACCGAGCTGCTGGAAATGGTCAAGCTCGATCCCGTCCGCACGCTCGCCAGCTACCCGCACGAGCTCTCCGGCGGCCAGCGCCAGCGCGTGCTGATCGCCATGGCTCTGTCCCGCTCGCCGAAGATCGTGGTGGCCGATGAGCCCACCACCGCCCTGGACGTCACCGTCCAGAAACAGGTGGTGGACCTGCTCAACGAACTCCGTGAACAGCTCGGCTTCGCTATGGTCTTCGTCAGCCACGACCTCGCCCTGGTGGCATCCCTGGCCCACCGCATCACGGTGATGTACGCCGGCCAGGTGGTGGAGTCCGCCCAGGCTTCGGAGTTGCTGCAGAACCCCAGGCACGAATACACCCGTGGGCTGCTGGGTGCCGTCCTTTCCATTGAGGCCGACGCCGTCCGCCTGCACCAGATCCCCGGCACCGTGCCGTCACCACGCGACTTCGCGCCGGGTGACCGCTTCGCCCCGCGGTCCCTGCGGTCCGACGCCGACCCCAACCAGCAGCTGGTCCTCACCTCCGTCGGCGCCGCCGGCCGCGGGGATGCCGACCACTATTGGGCGAGCCACCTGAAGGAGGATGCAAAATGAGCATTTCCACCGGCAAGCCGGTCATCGAGCTCAAGGACGTGAAGGTCCACCACCACGCACGCGGCGGCGGGCTCTTCCGCCCGAACATCGTCAAAGCCGTTGACGGCGTCGACTTCAGCATCAGCCGCGGCGAAACCGTGGGCATCGTGGGCGAGTCCGGCTGCGGCAAGTCCACGCTCGCGTCAGTGCTGGTGGGGCTGCAGGCCCCGACATCGGGCGAAGTGCTTTTCCACGGCAAGCCCGCCATCAAACGGAACGCGGCCATGCGCAAGGAATTCGGCCGCTCAGTGTCCGTGGTCTTCCAGGACCCGGCCACCGCGCTGAACCCGCGCATGACAGTGCAGGACATCCTCACCGACCCCCTGCAGATCCACGGCATCGGCACGGCCGCCACCCGCGCGGCCAAGGTCAGGGAACTGCTGGCCCTCGTGGGCCTGCCGCAGTCCGCGGCCGAGGTGACGCCGTCGCAGGTTTCCGGCGGCCAGCGCCAGCGTGTGGCGATCGCCCGCGCCCTGGCCCTGGATCCGGACATCATCGTGGCGGACGAGCCGACGTCGGCCCTGGACGTTTCAGTCCGGGCGCAGGTGCTGAACCTGCTCTCTGACCTGAAGACCCAGCTGAACCTCGGCATGGTGTTCATCTCCCACGACATCCAGACCGTCCGCTACGTCTCGGACCGGATCTGCGTCATGTACTTCGGCAAGATCGTGGAACAGGGCCCCGCGGCGCAGGTCTTCGACAGCCCCGCCAACGACTACACCAAGAAGCTGCTGGGCGCCGCCCCGAGCCTCCTCCACATCTAGCTTTCCCCTCATCAGCTACAACCAACGGAGAATTCACGTGCCTACCCAGTTCCAGGGCGTCATCCCGCCCGTCGTCACCCCCCGCCACGCGGACGGCAGCATCGACACCGCCTCGCTGCAGAACCTCACCAAGCACCTGCTCGACGGCGGCGTGTCCGGACTTTTTGTCCTGGGCTCCTCCGCCGAGGTCCCCTACATGACCAACGCGGAGCGTGAACTGGTGGTCAGCACCATCGCGGAGGCCAACGCATCTGCTGGTGCTAAAGCGGTGCCCCTGATTGTGGGTGCCAACGAGCAGACCACCCAGCGTGTGATCGAGGAGGCACGGAAAGTCGTGGATCTCGGGGCGGACGCCATCGTGGTCACCTCCATGTACTACGCCATCGGCAACGCGGAGGAGACCGAAACGCACTTCCGCACCATCCACGCCGCGGTCGACAAACCGATCTTCGCGTACGACGTTCCCGTCCGCACGCACTTCAAGCTCCCCACCGACCTGCTGGTCCGCCTGGGCCGCGACGGCGTGATCGCCGGCGTCAAGGACTCCTCCGGCGACGACGTCTCGTTCCGCCAGCTGCTCCTGGCGGCGCGCGGCATCGACAACTTCGACATCTTCACCGGCCACGAAGTGGTGGTTGACGGCGCCCTCCTGGGTGGCGCACAGGGCGTAGTCCCCGGCCTCGGCAACGTTGACCCCCGCGGCTACCGCAACCTGTTCGACGCCGCACAGGCCGGCGACTGGGCCAAGGCCGCCGCCGAACAGGACCGGCTCGCGGACCTGTTCGAAATCGTCTACACCCCCAACGGCCGCGTCTCCGGCGGGGCCGCCGGGCTCGGGGCGTTCAAAACCGCACTGCAGATCATGGGCGTCATCGAATCCAACACCATGAGCGTGCCCATGCCTTCGTTGAACGAAAGCGAGACCACCGCCATCAAAGTCATCCTGGAACGCAACGGCCTGGTGTAGTTGGCCGTGGCAGGGGGCGCGCTGGGCATGCTCCTTTTGCCGGCTGCTGCGCTCGTTCCTCACGCAACAACGCAGCCTACGCAAAAGAACCATGGCCAGCGCGGCCAGACCAGGCACTTAAGTGCCGGCAAGGCGGCGGGTTGGCGCCGACCCAGCCACAACGAACCTAACCCGCACTTAAGAGAACATAGGGACAAGTCATGCTGTACGCGATCGGTGTTGATCTTGGTGGCACTAAGACTGCTGCCGGGGTTGTTTCCGGGGATGGGGAGGTCTTGTTTTCGGAGACCGTTCCTACGCTGAACCGCGACGGTGGCGGGGCGATCCTGGATGCTACTGCGGCACTGGTTTCGGGGCTCATCGCGCGGGCCGCGGCCGCCGGGACCGCCGTCGAGCACGTTGGCGTTGGGTCTGCCGGCGTTATTGATGCGTCGCGCGGGGTGGTGGTTTCTGCAACTGATGCCATTCGGGGGTGGGCCGGGACTGAACTGGCTGCCGGGCTTGCTTCGCGGCTGGGCTTGCCGCCGTCGGCCGTTCACGCCGTGAACGACGTCCATGCCCATGCGCTTGGGGAAGCGTGGACCGGTGCGGCTGCCGGAACGGCGAGTTCGCTCCTGGTGGCCTTCGGCACCGGCGTCGGGGGCAGCTTTGTTTTGCAGGGGCGTCCTGTCCTGGGTCACCGGCATGTGGGAGGGCACGTGGGGCACTTTGCCTCCCCGTACGCGTTCGACGGCGGCACCCCGCTCCCCTGCGTCTGCGGCGGTTCCGGCCACGTGGAGGCCATCGCCTCCGGCCCTGCGGTGCGCGATGCGTATGTCCGCTTCGGCGGGCCGGCGGCGGCCCCGGACGCCCGAGCCGTCTTTGCCTTTGCTGCCAACGGCGATCCTTGGGCTGTGCGGGCGGTCGGAGTGGGAGCTGCCGCGGCCGGCCAGGCCGTGGGTGGCCTCGCCAACATCCTTGATCCCGAAGTAGTGGTGGTTTCCGGCGGCCTGGCCGACGCCGGCGGGCCCTGGTGGCGGCCCATGGAGCTGGCCCTGCGCTCCGAGCTGCTTCCCTCCCTCGCGGATCTGCCCGTCCTCCCGGCGGCCCTTGGCAACGCCGCCGCCATGGTGGGCGCAGCCAGCCTTGTCCTCGCCGCCGCCCCTACGCCCCAAAGGAACCGACTGTGATCCTCACCCCCGAAGCCCTCGAGTCCCTGCGCGGGCGCCTCATTGTGTCCTGCCAGGCGTACCCGGGCGAGCCCATGCGTGACCCGCGCACCACAGGCCAGGTGGCGGCGTCGGCCGTGATCGGAGGGGCTGCGGCGATCCGCGTCCAGGGCCTGGCCGACGTTCAGTCCACCCGCACCGCCGTCGAAGTCCCGGTGATTGGTTTGTGGAAGGACGGGCACGACGGCGTCTTCATTACCCCCACGCTCCGCCACGCCCTGGCCGTGGCCAACGCCGGCGCCCACGTGGTGGCTGTGGACGGCACCCGCAGGGCCCGTCCGGACGGACTGAACCTCGCACAAACCGTGGCGGGCATTCATGCGGATTCGCATGCCCTGGTCATGGCGGACTGCGGCTCGTTCGAGGACGCCGCTGCAGCGGTCGAGGCCGGCGCTGACCTGATCGGAACCACGCTGGCCGGGTATTCCGGCGAGCGCCCCAAGACAGACGGGCCCGACCTGGCCCTGCTTCAGGAAATCGCAGCCGCCGGGTTCGGTGTGCCGCTGATTGCCGAAGGCCGCATCCACACCCCGGCGCAGGCCCGCCAGGCCCTCGACGCCGGCGCTTTCGCCGTCGTCGTGGGGACTGCGATCACACACCCGGCCACGATTACGGGCTGGTTCACGGCGGCGCTGGAGGCCTGAGCGATGGGCCACCCACGTGCATGTGCCGCCTAAGAACCGACCGTGGGTGTGGCCCTGAAGGCGTTAACAGCCCTATCTGCGATGACCTCGGCGTCGCTTCCGGAATCAAGGATCGTATTCCGGGCTGATTCAGCATCGACCAAGACGGCCGTCACGGCGAGGCCGTCCGAAGCCTCGGTGGTCAACAGGGCGTCCACCTGAGCCGAGAAGCACGAGTCACTTGACTTGGAGTGAACGTCCATCGCCACCACGTGGTTGTTGGAGATGAAGTTGCCAACCCCCGCCATCAGCCGGATGATGACAGGCGTGGCACCCGCGGGGCGGATGGCCTCCGAGTCGATGACCTCGGAGAAGTGGTTGCCAATCACTGAATTGTTGTTGCCGCTGACGCAGAGAAGTCCGTTGAGGTCGTCCAGTCCGTTGTCCACTCCCAGGAACGGCGTCCAGGGCTCATGGTCACGTAGGAAGTGGTTGGTGCCCACAAGATTTTCCGAACTGTTCGCTGCGAGAACCACCATCCCCGGGTAGAACGAATGCAAACGGTTGTTGGTGACGCTTGACCGCGTGACGCCTTTGAAGTGGACGCTGCTCGAACCACGGGGGAAGACGTTGTTCGCGGTGACCAGGAGCCCGCCATGGTTCTCGGCGTAGATCGAGTGGCCCTTAAAGCCCGCTCCCACCAGGTTGTCGGTGATTTTTGACGCCTGCCCCCACCCGCGCAGCTCAATGCAGCTTCCGCACTCCGCGATGAAGTTGTCGCGGATGGACAGCGCGTCCGCGTTGTAGATGGTGAGGGCGTTCTCAAGGTAGACGAACCCCATGCCGTTGATGCGGAATGAGTCATTCTCATTCGCGACATAGATGCCGGTCTTGCCGTTGACGTAGGTGTTTTCCGCATGCATCCCCGAACCATCCGGTGTGAAGTGCAACCCGTCGATGCAGAAGTTGGCGAACTCGACCGAGCTGATCCGCGGGCTCCCGCTTCGCTCAACGTAGAAAGCGGCTCCCTTCGGTTCCTCGCCGTCTCCGCTGCGGGGAAGGTCAACGATAACGCGACTCCCGCCGGGCCACAGCTCGTGCAGATCGGGCCATTCGTTTTCGGGAACGTTGAACCGGATGCTCGACGACGTAAACCCGTGTCCCGATCCCTGGATTCGAAGGAAGCTGACGTCTATCACCACCTGCGTGCGGAGGTGGTAGTCCCCCGGCGGAATGTAGATCACCGCACCAGGCTTTCCGCCGTCATTCACATCAGTGGCCACTTGCCGCTCCTTGATGTCAGCGATGATGCTGTTGATGACTTCACCGACGTCCTTGGCCGGATTGCCGACTGGCCACGTAGTCACGTCGTAGCAGTTGTTGCTTGTCATAGGTTCTTTCCTTGGTGTTGTGTCCATCGCCGGTGTGCTGGACTTTTGGCGTTCCGGACCTTTCAGGACGTCAGGTGAGTGATGAGACCGCGAGCTTCAGTATTGTCGCTGAGCCGCCCACAGCCGATAGCCAGTTCTCCGGGTTTTCGGTTTCCGGGAAGATGAGATCAGTCAGGACGGTCTTGCCGCCCTGGGCGAACACTTCGACCGAGCAGTGGTCCACGACGATGAGCAATTTGAGCACACCCTTTTCAAGATCAACCGGTGCTGACTCGGCCGAAGCGAATTTCCCGTGGAAGCACGTGTTTCCTGATTGCCTGCGGTCAAGGGTGAGGTGGGCGCTGGTTGTGTTGTAGCTAAGAATGGTGCCCTCGCTCCCGTCACTGCTTCCGAAGAGCCGGAAATCAAAACGTTCGGCGCTTCCGGCCAGTATCTCCGCCTCGATGACCTGGGCGCTACCGGGTACCGGATCCGGCAAGCGGAGGGTTGAATTTCGCAGCTCAAAGGTGCCTGCGTTCATTTGGTCCCTGGCAGTAGGCAGCTCTTCTCCTGCGCAGGGGTCGGCCAGGACCGGTTGCTGGATCAGCCGGGCCGAGCCGTTGACTGCTGTGAGGCGCACTTCGCGGGCGAGGGTCATCGAGGACCGCCAGGGGGCGGTGGGCAGCTCGTTGGCGTAGTCCCAGTTGTTCATCCAGCCGATGATGATGCGCCGGTCATCCGGGGTGTTGCTAAAGGATACGGAGGCGTAGCAGTCACGTCCCCAGTCCAGCCACAGGCATTGCTGCAAGGCCGCAGCGCCCGCCTGGGGGTCCGGGAGGGAGGCCAGTCCGGCCGGCGCCACGAGTGAACCGGCGTCCGGGAGGAACCGGGCGCCGTCGAAATGCCCGATGAAGTACTGGCCGCCTGAACCTCCTGCCACGGCGCCAGGATTAACGTTCACGATCAGTACCCATTTGATGTTGTCCGGGTCCCCGTCCACTGCCAGGGGAAAGAGATCGGGACACTCCCATTCGCCGGCGTCGGCGTTGGCCGGGCCGAAATCGCTCAGGAAGTCCCAGGATTTGAGGTCTTCCGAACGGTAGAAGACCACCTTCTGGTGTTGGGCTTCGACGGCGACCATCACCCAGCAGGCGCCGTGGTCCCCTTGGTACCGGAAGACTTTGGGATCGCGGAAGTGAGCGGAGTCCCTGGTGAGGACAGGGTTTCTGTCGTACTTTTGCCACGTCATGCCTGCGTCTGTGCTGTGGGCGAGACACTGGGCCTGCCTGCCCCTGTGTTCGGACGCGGCTTTGTAGGCACTGGTGTAAATGGCTACGAGGGCAGGGGCGTCCGCCGTGCCGAACCCGGAGGTGTTGCCGTGGTCGACGACGACACTGCCTGAGTAGATGTCCGCTGTCTCGTCGCAGGCAATGGCAACAGGGTGTTCCGTCCAGTGCAGCAGATCATGGGAGGTGGCGTGGCCCCAGGACATGTTGCCCCAGACGTTGCCGTACGGGTTGTTTTGGTAGAAGAGGTGGTACAGGCCGTCGTGGAAAACCAGGCCGTTGGGATCGTTCAGCCAGGTATCCCTTGCCGTGAAGTGGATGGCAGGCCGGAACCTGGAGGTTCCGGCCTGGAATGTTTCAGGGCGTGCGGCATCAAGAAAGGCGGACATGTTCTGGCGTTCCTCTTGGGACGTGGAAGGGGCTGGCTGCCTATTGCCGGGGAGCCGCGATGGAATCGCGGCGCACCAGGGGGCAGCTCAGAATGGTCGGGTGGGGTGCCATGAGGGCAAGGTCGGTCTTCCCCTCGACGGCGTCAATCAGGTGCTCGGTGGCCCAAGCACCCATCTCGTAGTGAGGCAGGGCCACGGTGGTGAGGCCCGGGTGAAGGTTGGCGGCGATCAGTTCCTGGTCATCGAAGCCGACCACTGAAAGGTCAGCGGGGATGCTGAGTCCCAACTCGGCGGCTGCGCGGTAGGCTCCCATAGCCATTCGGTCGTTGTAGCAGAACAAGCCGGTGGGCCGGTCCTCGCGTGCCAGGATCCGCCTGGCCGCTTCGTAGCCTCCTTGCACCTCGGAGACCTCGGACTCGACAGGTGCCGCGTCGCCGTCGAGCCCTGCTTCAGTCAGCGTGGCCCGGAAGGCATGGAGCCGCTGGCTGGTGGCCGGGACATCGTCGGTGTTGTTGATGAAGCCCACCCGGGTGTGGCCCGCTGCGAGGAGCGCGCCCACGGCGGCGCGTGCACCGCCTTCTTCGTCCGGGATCACGGCTGTGATGTTTCCGCCGGTGGCCACCGAGTCGACCAGGACGGAGGGCACGCTGCCGAGGTTGGCCGGCAGCTCCACGTTGCGGTGGTACATGGTGGCATAGAGGATGCCGTCCACCCGGCGTTCAAGGAGGGCCTCGACGTCGGCCTGCCGGGATTCGAGGCTGGCTGAGCCGGAGGTGTTGATGATCATGAGGTTGTACCCTCGGGCTTTGGCGGCCTCGTCAGCGCCGAGAATGATGTGCCCGGCGTGTGGTGTGGTGGCGATACCCTCGCTGACCAGACCCAGCATGCCGGTCCTCTGGGTGCGAAGGGCCTGCGCAAGGCGGTTGGGCCCATAACCCAGTTGCTCCGCAATGCTCCTGACCTTGCCCCTGGTTTCGGGGCTGATTCGGGCATAGGCAACCTCATTGAGGACGTGGGAGACAGTTGTCACGGAGACGCCGGCGGCGACGGCCACATCCTTGATGCCGATGTTCTTGTTGCTCATCTGTCTCCCACGTCCTAATGGTTGGTGAAGCTCTTGGGGGCCGGGTTTGTTGTTGCTGGCCTAGCCCTTGACGGCGCCGAGCGTCATGCCTGCGACGATCTTGCGCTGCAGGAGAAGGGTGAGGAGGATGACCGGGATGGAGTAGACGGTGGCCAGCGCCGTCATGGATCCCCAGTCCAGGCCGAACTGGGTCTGGAAGTTTGCGATCACGACAGGTGTGGTCTGCGAACGGATTGCGGTCATCAGGAGTGCGAAGAGGAATTCGTTCCAGGACGCCAGGAAGGCGAAGATCGCGGTGACGGCGACGCCGCCGGAGACCACCGGGATCACCACCCGCCAGAGGGCACCGAGCCTGCTGCAGCCGTCCACGGTGGCCGCTTCCTCCAGGTCTTTGGGAACCGCTTCAAAGAAGCTGGACATCAGCCAGATCGAGAGCGGCAGCGAGATGGTGGTGTGGGCGACGGACAGGGCTATGGGCGTATCTGACAGCCCCACGGACGCCATCATCGAAGCCAGCGGAATACCGATCGCCACCGGTGGCACCATGCGGGTGACCAGGGCGGCCATGATGAAGATCCGGCCGCTCAGGGTCTTGTACCTGGTGATGCCGTACGCTGCCGGCACAGCCAGCAGCAGCGAGAGCACGGTGCTGATGACGGCCGTCTGGATGCTGTTGATGAAGGACGCCAGGACTCCGTTGCGGCCCAGCCCGTTGGTGTAGTTTTCCAGCGTCCACTCCTTGGGGAGAATGGTCGGCGGCACCGCGATGGCATCGATCGGGGTCTTGAAGGACGTGAAAAGCAGGTACAGGAACGGAAAACCGTAGAGCACCATCGCTGCCGCGAGGAGGATCCACAGCAGGGTCCTGGTGCTCCGGCGGCCCGCTTCCAGGCCCTCCCGGTTGACGCCGCGGCGCTTGCGGCCGCGGCTGCCCGTGGTGGTTGGCACGTAAAGTCCGGCAACGTCCGGTGCCAGCTTCCCGCCGTCGTTCTTGGTTCTTTCAGCGACGCGCATCAGTTGTCCTTTCCTGGCCGCCAGATGGTGGACACCGCGACGAACGCGACGGCGAGCATGGCCAGCAGGTAGAGGGTGCCCATGGCGCTTGCCAGCCCTGGATCACCGAACCGGATCATGGTCCGGTAGATCAGCAGGCTCATGGTTTCCGAGGCGGACTGCGGGCCGCCGTTGGTTTGGATGAGGATGGTGTCGAACGCCCGGGCAGCGTCGATTCCACGAACCACCAGGGCGACGGCGATGACCGGCCGCAGGAGGGGCAGGATGATCCGGAACAGCATGGCCGGTGCGCGTGCACCGTCAAGGCGTGCAGCCTCGATGAGGTCTCCGGGGATGTTCTGCAGCCCGGCGAAAAGCACCAGGCACATAAACGAGGTGGTCAGCCAGATATCCGGAATGGCGACGGAGTAGAGCACGATATTCGGGTCCGAGAGCCAGCCGATCTGGTTGGGGTTGGACAGGATCCCGGCCTGGTGCAGGAGGGTTCCGATGAGGCCGAAGTTGTCGATCATCAGGAACTTCCAGAGGAGCCCTGCCACGATCGGGGCGATCATCAGCGGGTACATGAACACGGTTCGCCAGATTTGCGAGCTTCGCCCCAGGGTGGTGAACAGCAGCGCCATGCCCAGGCCGAGGGCAAACTCGAGGGTGACAACGATCAGGGTGTAGGCCAGGGTCCGCCAGCCGGCACCGATGAAGGCGTCGGAGGCGAAGGCCCGGAAGTAGTTATCCAGGCCCACGAAGTCCCTGGGGCCGCCGGCAATCGGCGAGATTTTGAAGAAGCTGTCCGCCACGAGGCGGAACAGCGGGAAGGCGACAAAGACTGCCAGGAACAGCGCCGCTGGTGTCATCAGGAACAATGCGAAGCGGCGATCGGAGATACGCACGGTTTTCTCTTCCGCTGGTTGGGAGCCGTGGCCGGCACCGGTTACTCAAGTGCCGGCCACGGAGGTCTTACTTAAGGAGGTCCTCGATCTGCTTTTTCGCGTCGGCGAGGAGAGTGGCGGAATCTCCGCCGGCCACGGCCTTCTGCAGCATGGGAACCAGTACCGTGTCCACTATCTGCTGCCACTTCTCGGTGGCGGGGCGGGTGGCGGTGGCTTTGCCGTTGAGGGTTTCGATGAGCGGCCCGAAGCTTTCGTAGCCTTCCTTGTCCTGGTACTTCTCGAATGCGGAGATCCGGGAGGCCAGGCCGAGGCTGGATTCGATGCCCATGCTGTTGTGGTCATAGGCGCACTGGACGAACTTTTTGGCCGCTTCGGTGTTCTTGGTGGCCTTGGGAACCGTGAGGTACCAGGGGCCCGGGACACCGGCCACGCCGGCGCTGCCGGCGATCATGGGAGCCGTGCCAACCTTGCCGGCCACCGGCGAGTCCGTGGGGATCTGCCGGTAGGCGTGGGCCCAGAAGCGGGTCATCGCCGTCTGGCCTTGGTTGAACAGGTTCTGTGCCGCGTTCCAGTCCACCTGGGCCGCGCCGGACGGCGCTGACTTGGTGAGCCCGACATAGAAGTCCAGGGCTTCCTTGTGGGCGGCGTTGTCGATGACCACCTTGTTGTTTTCATCGAGGATCATGGGTGAGCCGGCCTGCAGGACGTGGGCGAGCCATTCGGTTTCCACGGCGCCCTTGACGTCGGTGCCGTACATCCCGTCCCTGGTGAAGAATTCGGAGATGTCCTGGTACTGCTGCCACGTGGTGGGTGCGGCGAGCTCGTAGCCGTACTGGGCCTGGAAGTCAGCCTTGTTCTTGGCGTCTTCGAAGAGGTCCTTGCGGTAGAGGATGATTTCGGCGTTGGTCCAGGCGGGCAGTCCGATGAAGTGCCCGTCCACGTTCGCTTCCTTCACGAGTGCGGGGAAGATGTCCTGTTTGGCCTCGTCAGTGAAGATTTCGTCGATGGGCTGGAGGGCGTCCTTGAAGCTGGGCAGCCAGACGGAGTCCAGGGCTGCGACGTCAAAGGAGACGTTGCCGGAGGAGAATTCGCTGGAGAGGCGGTTGAACATGCCGTCGTAGGGCAGTTCGACAAAGTTGGCCTCGACTCCGGTGTCCTTCTTGCACTGCTCGGCTACGCCGGTCAGTTCGGCGCGGCCGCCGCCTTCGACGAGGACGTTGATGGTGCTGGTGCCGGCGCTACCCGTGGATGTCGGGCCCCCCGCGCCGCACCCGGTGGCTACCAGTGCGACGGCGGTGCAGATGCCGCCGATGGTGGCGAACCTGTTGATGGTCTTTCGAGTGGACATCGCTGTCGACTCACTTTCTCTCGAACGGAAATGGCGAGACTGAATCTGGGGTGAAAAATCGTTTTGCTAAAACGACTTGGCATTCACCCTAGGACCAATATTTGAGAAGTGTCAAGTGTCACATCGGTCGGCATTCCGCCTATTGACGACGTTGGGCAATAGGCCCTAGTGTCATCCTGGACCGGTTCGATAAATCGTTTTGGCAACGGGGTGCTTCCGCACGCACCGCCCTACTTGATGTCCGCTGAGAGCCTGAAACTCAGCCTGAAAGGTCGAGGGTTAGATCCGCGGGTGGACTCGCGGCCATGCGATTTCAGAGATCGTCTTCGGGCCGGGCCGCGAGGATCCGCTTGGCCCTGACCTGCAGGATGCCGAGCGACTCCTGGACCAGGGGTGATGCGAGGCTGCCCCTGCGCACCGCAGCGACAATGCGGCGCGCGGGCTTCCCTTTGCCAGTAATCCGCAGTCGAACCACGTTTTCGGCACTGTGCAGCGGCGCCAACCGCGGCAGCAGGCCCACGCCCAGCCCCGCACCCACAAAGGCGATCTGGGTTTCCCATTCAACGGCCTCATGCGCAATCCGCGGCGTCACCCCGACTGCCGTGAACGCCGCGGTGAAAAGGGAATGGTAGGTGGAACCGGCGGCCTCGGTGATCCAGGGTTCCGACGCCAGCTCTTCAAGCGTCACCGTTTCCCGCGATGCCAACGGATGGTTGGAGGGGATGATCACGTCCAGGGGATCGTCGAGCAGAACGGTCTGCTCGAAGCGCGGATCGTCCTCAACATAGGTGTCGGACTGCATGGCGACGATGACCGCGAGGTCGATTCGCTCGGCAACCAACAAGTCGAAGCAGCGGGCCGGGTTGGCCTCGAGTACCTGCACCTCCAGCAGGGGGCGTGTTGAACGCAGGGTGGCGGCCAGCGGCGCGAGCAACTGGGCGGCCGCCGTGGAGAATCCGCCGAGGCCAAAACGGGACTGCACCTGGTCACCGGCCGCCATGGCCGCGGAGCGCAGGCTCTCCCATTCCGCGATGAGGGTGTCCGAGCCCGCCACGAGAAAGCGGCCCGTGGCGGTCAGCCTCACGCCCCGGCCGTCCTTCGTCAGCAGCTGCATTCCGAGCACGCGCTGGAGCTCCCGCAACTGCGCGGAGACAGCGGAGGGAGAATAGCCTGTGAGCTCCGCGGTTGCGCCAACGGTGCCGCACCGGGCAAACACTCGAAGCGTGATGAGCCGTGGATCGATCATGCACCTATTGTGCACGGTTATCTTCTAAAGGTTGCGCTTTTATTGCAGTTGATTCGTCCCTAATCTCATGACTAGAAGGTTTTACGACCACTGCCTGCAGCGACGCAGCGGTGATCGTCGCCACAAATCGCACACTTACCCACGCCTCCCGGGAGGAACCACATGTCTGCTCCAGTCTTGCCCCTCAATTCACGCGGAAAACTCGCTTCATCATTGCCTGCCGAGCAGCTGGCGGAAATCACGGAGTTGTTCGACCTCCGGCGCAAGGGCTACTCCCTCGATGCGCCCTTCTACACCGATGCCACGATTTTCAAAATCGACATGGAGGCCATTTTTGGCCAGCACTGGATCTTTGCCGCCAGCATCGCCGAGCTGCCGGAGCCGGGCGACTACGTCACCGTGGACTACGGGCCCTACTCCCTGATCGTGCTGCGCAACGACGACGGCGGCGTGAACGTCCTGCACAATGTGTGCCGTCACCGCGGCGCCCGCGTCCTGACCGAGCCCGCAGGGTCAACAGGCAACCTGGTATGCGGCTACCACTCCTGGACCTACTCCCCGGAGGGGAATCTGATCCATGCCTCGGCACCGGGGGAAACGAAGTTCGACAAGGGCTGCTTCGGCCTCAAGCGCGCCCACAGCCGCGTGGTGGCCGGACTCATCTTCGTCTGCATTGCGGACGAACCGCCGGCGGATTTCGACGAAACCGCCAAGATCTTCGAGCCCTACCTCGCGCCCCACGATCTGTCGAAGACGAAAATCGCCTACCAGCAGAACATCGTCGAGGAGGGCAACTGGAAGCTCGTCATGGAGAACAACCGTGAGTGCTACCACTGCGACGGCCACCCGGAACTCGCCTGTTCCCTCTTTCCCACCTGGGGCCTGACGGAGGGCCTGATCCCGGCCCACCTTGAGGAAGTGTGGGACCGCAACAAGGAAGCACAGTCATCGCTCGAGGAGCGTTGCCGCCGCTATGGCCTCCCCTATGAGGTGGTGGAGGAACTCGACACGCGCATCGCAGGAATCCGCATCTCCCGTGAATCGCTCGACGGCGACGGCGAATCGTTCTCGCCCGATGGGCACAGGCTCTCCAAGAAGCTGCTCGGCGACTTGCGGGACTTCCGCCTTGGCCGCTGCTCGATGCACCTGCAGCCCAACAGCTGGTTCCACTTCCAGAGCGACCACGTCATCACGTTCGGCGTTTTCCCCATCAACGAACACCAGTCCCTGGTGCGCACCACCTGGCTGGTAGCTGACGACGCCGAGGAAGGCGTCGACTACGATCTGGAGAAACTCACCTACACCTGGAAGCAGACCAATCTGCAGGACAAGGCGTTCGTGGAGCTGTGCCAGACGGGCGCCGGCAGCCCCGCCTACGAGCCCGGCCCCTACATGAAGAGCGAGTACCAGGTCGAGGCATTCATCAACTGGTACGTGCAGCGCGTGCAGGAGCACTTGGCATGATTGAACTCCTCACTGAGACGGCGACCCAGGAACCACAGCGTATTCGCGGTCTTGAGATGCCGTGGAACAGGGTAATGGGCAGCACCGAAGGACCCGCCCGCGCCGCCCATGCATTGGGCCCCTGGCATCCGCAGGAGTTCATGGCGGAATGTGTCGAGACCGTTCCCGAGGTGGGCGGCATGATGACCTTCGTGTTCCGCCGCTGCGACGGTGCACCCCTGGCGTTCCGTGCGGGCCAGTACGTGAACGTCGCCTTTCCCGTGAACGGCGAGGACCAGGATCCGGTGGACCGCAGCTACTCGCTGTCCAGTTCGCCCACGCAGCCGTGGACCTTCAACATCACAGTCAAACGCGACGCCACTGGACTGGTCTCACCGTGGGTACACGAGAACGTCAAACCTGGCACCGTCCTCGAGATGCTCGGACCGGTCGGAGCATTCCACCTGCCCGATGCCGACCGGCGGGCACGGTACCTCTTGCTGGCCGCCGGCGCAGGCATCACCCCCATCATGTCGATGTTGCGGACCATCCACTCCCTGCCCGGAACGGCCGATGTCGTGGTGCTCTACCACGGAGCGGAGGCCGGAGGATTTGCCTTCCACCAGGAGCTGGCCTACATCGCCTCCGTGGACTCGCGAGTCAAGGTCTTCTACGCCCTGGGCGACCGCAGTAAACCCGAAGGGTGGGAATGGCTCAGCGGAAGGCTGACGGCGGCCATGCTCGAGGAGGTTGCCCCCGATGCCAACGGCCGCCAGGTCTATGCCTGCGGCCCCGAGGGTTACCTGAACACCGCCACCGAGCTCCTGGGGAAGGTCGGCGTCGACGACACCTCCATCAACATGGAATTCTTCACGGGAGATCGCCAGACGATCCTTGAATACCAGGCGGAGATCGCGCTTGCGGTAGACATTGCAGAGGAAATCGCCGAGGAAATCGCCGATTCCGCCGAGGACTACTATGAAGGCCAGCCCACAGCGTTCGGGCTCTACGAGCCCGGCTACAACGCCGAGGGACCACTGAAGGCCACGGGGCTGCCGCTGGAAACCGTCGACCCGGACGCACCCGGTGCCGACGCCACCGACGGCAGCCCGGACGCGGGGCCGGAGGCCGGGTCCCCCGATGCCTCGACCTTCGACACTGTCGGAACGGGAAGCCTCACCCTGTCCTTCATGCGGACCGGCATCAATGTGCGCATCGACCCGACCGAACACATCCTCGGGCCGGCCCAGCGTGCGGGCGTCAGGATCGGTGCGAACTGCAAGGAAGGCATGTGCGGCTCCTGCAAGGTGGTCAAGCTTTCCGGGGAGATCGAGATGAACCACCAGGGCGGGATCCGGGCCCGGGAAATCGATGCAGGCAAGTTCCTGCCCTGCTGCTCCACCGCGCGGACCGACATGGTGATCGATGCCTAGCCGCTTCCAACTGCTAGTGCGGACCGGGTTGCGATTCCTGTTTTCTCGTCCGGCACCTGTCTCCGTCGGGGACGCACCAACGACAACTACTTCGGGTCCACGGAACCCACGGTAAAGCTGGGGAAGGCGGAGTACTCCGCCTTCCCCAGAGGACTCTGCCTAACACCCCCTGACAGATGTGGGAGTGGCCGTTGGAGTGGGGCGGTAACTCGCCGGAACGTCCGCCGTTAGGCGTTGAGGACGAATGTCGACACGCTTTGGGCTGGCAACGGTGCGGTGAAGCCATTTCCCGTTCCGGAAATATCCGGTTGCTTCTCAAGGTTGCGGGTAGAGTCTGTCACCCAGGACCGAACCTGACGGACCCGGGTTTCCTCCAGGATTATTGGCTGAGTGACAGCACTGACCGTTGTGTTGACGACGACCACGACGACCTGGCCATCGTTGCCGATGTACGCGGAGGTAAGCACGCCGGCTTGGGGCTCCTTGGTCGTATCAATGCGTGCGTAGCCTGGTCGGATGAACTTCGTGAAGTGGGCGATCATGTAGCCCCGCTTGCTGATGGATCCGTCCTCGAGAATCGGGCCGTAACCTCGCCTGATGTACCACCATACGTAAGTTTGAAACTCAGCGTCCGCAAGAGAATGGTGGACGTGCTCGGCCACGCGGAGAGCTTCCGGCCAGAGGTTTGCCGAGCTGGAGCTGTTGGGGTAATACACCTCGGTCATCCACAACTCCTTGCCCGCACCCTTCTCCTGGAAGAGCGGGTAAGTAAAGTCCTGGTACTTGGTCCCATACAGATGGGCGCCGATGATGTCCACGTTGGCAAGAGCCGCGGGATCATTGAGGATGGGGTCCGACACTGACTTTACATACTGGTAGGATTCCGGCGCGATGATGCGTGCGTCGATCTGGCCGGCATAGTCGCGCAGGAAGCGGTTCAGCTCCTCCGTGGTCCACCACGTCCAGGTGTGGGCGTAATCGGGCTCGTTCTGGATCGAGATCCCGTAAAGCTCCACGCCGTTGTCCCGCATGTAATGCACGAAGTCGTTCAGGTGCTGTGCATAGGCGCCGTAGGCGTCGTATCGCAGCCGTCGGGCAGAACCTGGGGGCGTGTACGCGGCGGCCATCAGGTAATCAAGAGCTGGACCGCCTGAACCTGTTGTTACCACCTTGACCGGCCATTTGCCCGGAGTCATTTGGGCCTGAATCGATTTCCACGCCCA
Source organism: Arthrobacter sp. B6 (assembly GCF_001663775.1). Taxonomy (GTDB): domain Bacteria; phylum Actinomycetota; class Actinomycetes; order Actinomycetales; family Micrococcaceae; genus Arthrobacter. Next base: position 2,230,222 of record NZ_KV467168.1, read on the forward strand.
GGTTCCGGCCGCCGTGGCGCTGAAGGTTACACCCGCCGCAACGAGGGCGCCCGCGACATAGATGTCCACGCGCACCTCACCTGTGGGGGCGGTGTACCGAAATGCCAGATTTTTGGTCCCCGAAGACCCGATGACAACGTCATTGAATTGGACACTCGCCCCCGAAGGGGCGTCGAACTGAACGTAGCCGCCGCCCTGGTAACCTGCGTGGTCGGTGGCGACATGGGCGTTTACGAGCACACCCGCCTCGGCCTCGTACTGGCTGCCCTGCGGCACCCCGCCGTCATGTTCGAAGTACTCAATGAGATCGGCGGGTGGGTTCCAGGGCGAAGCGAAAACCAGTGCGCCTTTTGCTGCTGCTGCCTTCGCCGTCCCGAGGTCAAGTGACCAATGTGCCTTGTCTTCATTTACGGGAATCCGCAGGATTGTGAGTCCGAGGTCGTTGCTGCCGTTGTCGAACGCGGTGTTCCTTTGTGATTCTGTGAGGTCGCCAATCCACTTGGCATGCGCCATTCCTCCGAAGCCTCGGATGGTCTGCCGCAGCCGCCCTGGTTCCAGCAGGAGTGCTCCCTTGCGCGCTTGAGGCGGCATAAGGGCGTTGCCGGAGGATGCGGCCCCGAGCACTAGTGGCACAGCAGCTATTCCGCCGGCCAGGACATTGCGGCGGCTAATCGCGGGGAGGGATGGCTTCGTTGTCATTGTTCTCTCGCATTCTTTCTTTTGGATCGATTGAAGTGTGACGGCCCTGCGGCGCCTAACGTCAGCGGACTATGACGGGGACGGGTGCTTGGGATGATGTGGAATTACCGGCGCGATCCCGGCCATTGAAAAACAGCTGATAAGGACCTGGCCGGAGAGCTGACGTATCCAGCTTCGTCTCCCATTGCTCCTTGCTCACTACGGCGTCCGCGGTAAGCGCTACAGTCCCTGGCTGCCCGGGCACTCGCAACTCCACGGTGACCTTCTCAATGCCCGCCTGCTCATCGCTGGCCGTTCCACTCACCGTCAAGGGGCCGTCCACATGGGTTCCGGGCCGGGGGTTGGTAATGGAGATGGCTGGCGATGTGTGGTCAGGTTCGGTGACCAGTGTGACGAGGGAGCGCGCCGGAAGTTTCAGGCTGGTGCGGTCGCCGGCAGCTGTGGCGATGTCGTTTGATGCTTCCACATTGTGCGTCGAATCTGTCAGATAGGCCGTCGCGGGGAGCTTGAGGTCAATGTCTGTGTTGATGGTTTCTGTGCCGGTGTTGATGATTTCCACTACTTGGGCGCCATTGGCGTTTCGGTAGGCGGAGATTTTCGCGTTGGCGATTTGGTGGTCAACCCCGATGCGTTCGGCATCCGGCTTTACGAACCGGCTGAAGGCTGAAAACGCGTAGAACCTTGAGGACACGCGGTAGGTGCCGGCCGTGTCGTTGATCTGCATGAGGGCTGCGGTGCCGCCCCTGGATGCCCCGAGCCAATACAGGTATGCGCCGGCGTTGGCTTGGGCGAGGGTGTCATGGATGTGCTCGGCGATTTTGATCCCATCGGTGACCTTTCCGCTGTCCCAGGCTTCATTCCAACCGTCTTTAACGCTGGACGGTGCCCATTCGGACATCCACGTGCGGACTGGTGCCTGAGGATCATAATCGGAACGGCCTGCGTAGGAATGGGCGGTGTAAACAGCGAGTTGTTCCAGGGCTGCGGGGTTGGCCTTGATGGCGTCCAGGTATTGCTCTCCTGCGGGCCAGCCGAATGAGTCGCAGCATGCTACGTCTATGCCGGCCTTCTGTGCGTAGGGACCGAAGTGAGCGACGAACTCGGCAGCCTGTTCGGGGGTGAACCGCATTGACTCGTAACTGGTGGTGTAGTCGGGTTCATTGGTAAACCCGATCGTGGCGATGTCGATCCCTTCCTGGGCATAGAACTTTGCATACTGAACCAGATAATTGGCATAGGCAGTGCGCCAGTCGCCGCTGTCGCAGGTGGTCCCCTGGAGACCGCAGAGAGTGCCTCCCTGGTTGTACGCTCCATTCGTCTTCATGTAGCCGGGGGCCGTCCATGCGTCGGCGTAGAAGTTGGAAACTCCTCGCTTCTGCGCTTCCTTCGCGAACCAAACCTGGCCGCTGTCCCATCCATCCCATACGTACTGGGGCTCAGCATCGGGGCCTCCCGGATCCGCCGGCTGGATGGAAATCATTTTGTCACCGGTTGCCGTCGGGCTCCCGCCGATTCCAAGCCGCAGGATACTTGGCGCCGCGCCCACTTTAGGATCCAGAAGCAGGCTCACTACCTCTTCCCGGGTCTGCTCAGGCAGATTATTAATCCATGCCGGGCGCTGGAAAGCGGTGGAGTAGCCAAAGCCCTCAATTTTCTGATGGGTTTCGTCCGGCAGCAGGTCGATGGCTGGGGAACCCAATGCCGATGATGCCGGTGCAGTCACCGCGCCCAGAACGACCACAGCTAGCACCGTGGGAACGGACAAGAACCGAAAAATCTTCACTTACCTTCTCCTTTGAAAGTTTCTTAGTTAATCCGAAAGCTAAAGATAGCCCGGGAGAATATATGGGTCAACAGAAGATGCAAATCTGGAGAAGCGGCGCGCAACTGCGCAGTGGTCAAAGGAAGTGGCGCGGGGAAGTTCTCGGAAAGTTTAGGGAACTCCGCAGCCCACTTGTTGGGTTTATTGCCAGGAGTGCCGGCCAAGCAGCCTTGCGCGCGGGCAGTCAGAGGGCATTCCGCTCCGCTTCCCTAGTTGCTGTTCCTCTCAAGGCGCGGCTTAAGGGTGGCCGAGAGCAGTGCCATCTACCGATGCCTATTTACTGAGGCAGGACGGCAGCTGTGAGTACGCCTGTGGGGCGCGTTCTAGGAGGCGAGGCCTGTGCGGTTCGGGTGTGGAAGGGGGTGGGTTGCTTCGGCAGTGGAGCCTCGCACGATCAGCTCAGTTCCGAGTTCGATCCGTTGCGGCAACTCTTCGTCACCTTCCAGGTGCCTAAGGAGCGCGCGCGTAGCCGTTTCGGCCATCTGGACCACAGGTTGACGGATGGTGGTGAGGCCGGGCTCAACCCATTCGGCGGCGGGAATATCGTCGAAGCCTATGATTGACAGGTCATCAGGGATGCTCATCCCGATGGACCGCGCGGCACGGTAGGCCCCCAGTGCCTGGGCGTCGTTTCCGGCGAATATGGCGGTGGGGCGGTCATCCAGCGACAGCAGTGTGCGGGTGGCCCGTTCGCCGGCTTCAATGGAGAAATCACCGGGTACCATAAGCGCCGGATCGGCATTAATTCCGGAACGGCGCATCGCGGCAAGGTACCCGTCTTCGCGGGCGCTGCTGCACTGCAGATCGTCACGGCCGCCGATCATGCCGACCCGCGTGTGTCCCAGCTTGAGCAGGTAATCCGTAGCTGTGAAAGCGCCGTCCCAGTTCGCTGCCCCGACCGTCAGGAGGTCCGGGCCCGGCTGCCCCACGGGGTCGATCAGGATCAGTGGGATACCAAGCGATTTGATGCGTTGGACCTGCTTCGAGTCCAATTCGTACACCGCCATCAGTACCCCGTCCGACTTCCGCTCGGCGAGGTTGGCGAGCCAGGAGCGGATTCGTGACCCGTCAGGGGAGAGGCTGCTCACCACGGTTCCGTAGCCGGCTTCCTGGGCCACCCTTTCGACGCCTTCGACGATCTCGCATGCCCATTCCGTGTTGATGGCAGGGAACACCAGATCGATCAGGCCGGCTTTCTTGCGTGGCTTCGCCGCCCGCCGCGCGTAGTCGCGGCGGGCGATGATTTCTTCTACTTTTGCGCGCGTCGCGGCTGCGACGTGGGAGTGGCCGTTGAGGACTTTGGAGACCGTGGGCACGGATACGCCGGCTTCGGCGGCGATTTCGCTGATCGTAGCTCGGCCTGCATCCTGCTTGGTCACCATCAGAGGTCCCTTCGTTAGCGCATACTAAACACCAACAGTTTCGGATAGTTGCCATGCCTGAATTCGCCCGCACATACCGAAAATCCTTTGTGTCCTGCGTACTCCTATCGTAGTCCTCGCTTCCTGTAAGTAGAAACTTTCCATCGAGTCAAGGGAAGCCAATTGCCGCCCGGTCAGGTCAGCCTGCCGCTGCGCACCCTCGGCCAGATACTTGTTCCAGGTTTCGGTCTTGCCGCCTACCAGGCGCACGGCTGCGGCATGAAAGTCTGCCAGAGCCGATACGCCGGACTCCTGCACGGCTGCTTTCAGCTCCAGGTACCCCTTCAATGCCAGGTCTCGCCTGCGTCGGGTGGCGGCTTCGGCGGCTGTGTCGCCGCTGTCGGCATCGCTGGGGATTAGGTGAGCGGCGCGCGAGTAAGCTTCGATGTCTACGAGGTGCTCGGGCGGGAATGTCATGACCGCGTCGCCGTTCTCGGGCAGGCCGGCGTTCTGCATGATGACGAGCACGCGCAGGTCCCCGGAGTCGTTAATGGCGCGATGGATTGTGCCAGGGGTAAACCAAACAACGGTACCTGTGGTGAGGGGGGTGGAGGTGAAGCCGCGTGAGTCGAGCGTCTCAAGCCTGCCGCTCCCTTGTTGTACTACATACGCCTCCGTGGAAGCAGTGTGCATATGCGGCGATCCGCCGGCTGCACCATCTGCACCCGGCCAATCGTAGATGCTGACCTCGGACACGGCAGTAGCGCCTGGGAATGAATTGCACATCTCAGGCCCAACTGTCCAGAGCGGCCTTCGCCGCGGCCGCCAGCGTGGTTGACGTTTCCGCGTCGGACTCGCCATCGGCGATGACGACGGCGTAGCGGTACCTGAGCGGTTCCCCTTCCTTGAAGGGGACTACTTCGCTGAAGAACGGGGCGGAGCCGAGGCAAGCGAACGGCGAGGAACGGGCGAACCACTGGTTGGACGCGCCACGGTTACCCTGGTCTTCGACGAACATGATGGTGGACTTCCGGCAGGTGCCATCGTGCTGGCCAGTGAAGGCGATCCAGGGTGAGCGGGTACCCATGAGTTCGTCGGAGCCGGTTCCGGCATCGGAGTGGAAGCTGCCGCCGCTGAATGCACGGGGTCCACGCCAGAACAGTCCACCGTAGCCTGCATTGTCTCGGCCTTCCGTGGTGGGGCTACCGATGCTGATTTCGGCGCCGGAGACATTGCTCATTTCGGTTTCGAACAGCAAGGCCCAAGCATTCCCGGAGGGAAGCAACTGGACTGCGAAGCGGCGCCGCTCCCTGATGAGGGGCGCGCCCTCCTCCCCGGACCGAGCGGGCTGGGCAGTCCAGAGCAAGGACTCGCTGGCTGATATCCCGGTTTCGGATTCCTCGATGCTGCTGAAGGCCTCGTGGTTCATCGCCCCATTGTTCTCGAGGTTCGAGTAGCCGGCCTCACGGGTGTAGGTTACGCCGCCCCAGAAATTGTGTTCGCCCACATTTGGCAGGGCCCAGGACAACCCCTTGTGCCATACGTGGTCCCAGGGACGGTAGATGGTAACCTCGTCCCCCTCAAGCGTGGTGAGCGGGTGAAAGTAAGGCCGGGGGCTTTCGTACTGGTCGTTCGTGGGGCGGTACGTGTAAGTGGCGATATCCTGCGCCCCGACTGAGAAGGTCAGGGAAATGCCATCGTCTGCGTAGCTTAGGATTTCTGTCAGGGCGCGCTGGGCTGTATTAGTCACAAGGTTCTCCATTGAATAGGTAGAGAGTTAAGAGCGGGATGTCGAGGCCAGGGCGCGGGTGCCGCGGCCCTCGCCGTCCATACCCCCATAGAAGGGGTGTCCAGGGACGATTTCACCCCGCCGGACCGGCCGGCCGGTAAAGGCTGAAGCATAAATCGCGGCCGCAAGTTCAAGGGTTTGCCGCGCTGAATCGGCTCCGGCCGGGAGAGGGAGTCCTGCATCAAGCGCCTCATACATCGCCAAGAATTGCGCGGAGTGCCCACTGCCCCGCTCCAGGGGCTGTGAAGACCACGCGCCCGAAACCTGTTCCTCATGACCGGGCGCAGGAGTAATAGCCCAGTCGTTTGAGTTGTAACCGTAGAGGTGGCTGAGCTCAATCGTGGCGAATTCGCAGTCGATGCGGATATCCGAGGTTTCCCGTGGCGAAAGCAGCGAGTTGATGATGGTGGCCGCGGCACCGTTTTCGAACTGGAGCAGTGCCGCTGAGAGGTCCTCGGTGGATGTGGGGCGCGCCTGCCGGGATGCTATAGCAGTGACCTCCTCCCACGGCCCGAGCAGGTGGAGGAGGAGGTCGAACTGGTGGATGCCGTGACCCATAGTGGGTCCACCGCCCTCCGCTTCCCAAGTGCCGCGCCAGGGGAGGTCGAAGTATTCGTCGGGGCGGTACCAAAGTGTGTCGCAGCGAGCCACGAGGGGGCGGCCGAAATCGCCGCCTCCAATGAGGGAGCGGGCAGCGGTTGAGGCGTCGCCAAAGCGATGTTGGAACACGCACGAAAACTGCGCGCCGCCCTTGCTTTCGGCGGAACTGAGACGGTCAAAGTCGGCCAGGCTGAGGGCGGGAGGCTTCTCCGACAGGACATGGGCGCCGGCTTCAAGGCACTCGATTGCCTGGTCAATGTGGAGCATGGGTGGGGTGCACAGGTGCACAATGTCCGGCTTAGCTTCGGCCAGCAATTCCGCCAGACTCTGGTAGCGGCCGGGGATACCGTGTTGGTCGGCGAACGCCTGCAGACGAGCGTCGTCAACGTCGCAGGCTCCCACCAGCTCCGCTCGATTATCGGTTTGGGCCAGGTTTGACGCATGGAACGCTGCAATGCCGCCAGTTCCCACGATGGCCACTCTGTACGTCTTCATAGGAGTCCCTCTTGTCAGGATAAATCGGAAGCTATCCGAAAGTTTCAATGTGCCCCGTGGGCTCGGTTTTGTGCGTTTTGGCTGTAATTTTGCGGTTACCACCACGTTAGGGATGTGCGATGAACGAAGTCAAGACATTTCAAACCTAGAAACTAAACGGAAGTTTCTGATAGTTTTATGTAATCATTCGAAAAACCTGAGGAGAAGCCTGTGAGCACCGGCGCGGCCGAACAGCACGCACTTGCCCGCGTCCCCGCTTCGGACGTCGTTGAACACCTGGTACGCGAGATGACCTTGGAAGAAAAGCTCGCGCAATTGGCGGGCGTGTGGGTCAATGCTTCCACCGACGGCGACTCCGTCGCCCCGTTGCAGAGCCAGATGGCGGGAAACACCCGTTCCTGGGACGAAATCATCTCGCACGGGCTCGGCCAAATCACACGCATGTATGGCACTGTTCCGGTGGAGCCTTCGGAAGGCGCACGTCGCCTTGCCACCGCGCAGGAACAGGTCAGGGCGGCATCCCGCTTTGGCATCCCTGCCCAGGTGCACGAGGAGTGCCTTGCCGGGTTGGCTGCATGGAAGGCAACGGCGTTCCCGGTTCCCTTGGCCTGGGGTGCCACGTTCAACCCAGCCCTGGTGCAGGAGATGGCAGCCCGCATCGGCACCAGCATGGGGTCTCTCGGGGTTCACCAGGGACTGGCTCCCGTACTCGACGTGGTCCGGGACCTTCGCTGGGGCCGCGTAGAGGAGACGATCGGCGAGGACCCGTACCTTGTGGGTACCGTCGCGACAGCCTATGTCCGGGGGCTGGAATCTGCCGGGATCGTCGCGACTCTTAAGCACTTTGTCGGATACTCGGCATCGCAAGCCGGCCGTAACCACGCTCCCGTCTCCATGGGTCCCCGGGAGCTTGCCGATGTCATGCTGCCGCCGTTTGAGATGGCGCTCCGCCACGGCGGTGCGCGTTCGGTGATGCACGCGTATACGGATGTTGACGGCGTACCGGCTGCCGCGAACCGTGCGCTTCTCACAGGTCTGCTACGCGAGCAGTGGGGCTTCACAGGGACGGTGGTGGCGGACTACTTCGGCGTCGCGTTCCTGGACGTCACCCACGGCGTGGCCGCAAACCCCGGCGACGCTGCGGTCTTGGCTCTGCGGGCGGGCGTCGACGTTGAACTTCCTACGGTTAACTGTTTCGGAGAACCGCTGCTTGCCCGGGTGCGCGAGGGCGCCTTGGACGAATCGGTGATTGACCAGGCCCTCCGCCGGGTCCTTACACAGAAGGCAGAGGTTGGACTGTTGTCGCCCGATTTCACACCGGAGCCCCCTGCCCTCTCCGGCCCTCTCGAGCTGGATCCTGCCGAGAACCGGGCACTGGCCCGTGAAATCGCTGCGCAGTCACTGGTGCTGTTGAGCAACCGGGAGTTTGCCGCGGCTCCGGCCCTGCCTCTTACCTCGGCCCGGGCTGGTTCCGTGGGTGTGGTCGGGCCACTGGCCGACGACCCCTTCGCGATGCTTGGCTGCTACTCCTTTGATGCCCATGTTGGAGCGTCGCACCCGGAGGTTCCCATGGGAATTTCCATTCCGACGGTTGCGGGCGTTGCGGCGGCTCGGTTTGATTCGGTGAGGAGTTCCGTTACCGGGAACTGCGAGTCGGCAACTGAGGACCAAATTGCTGAGGCCTGTCGTGTGGCGTCAACGGTTGAGACGTGCGTCGTGGTTGTTGGTGACAATGCGGGACTTTTCGGGCGGGGCACCTCTGGCGAGGGAAATGACGCCTCCGATCTCCGCCTTCCCGGAGACCAGCACCACATGCTGGACCGGATTCTCAGTGTTTGTGCTGATTCCGGCACGCGCGCGGTTGTGGTGGTACTCAGCGGCCGACCCTACGCGCTGGGGGACTTCGTGGGCCGGGCGGACGCGATCGTCCAGGGCTTCTTCCCTGGTGAAGAAGGCGGCGAGGCGCTCTGGGACGTGCTCACCGGCGTCGTCAATCCGTCCGGTAAGCTGCCCGTCTCGGTACCGCGTTCCTCCGGCGGCCAGCCGGGTACATACCTTCACTCCCGGCTATCCGGACGCACCGAGGTCAGCGCCTTGGATCCCTCGCCGCTGTTTAGCTTCGGGCATGGCCTGTCCTATACGACCTTTGAGTTGTCGGGTCATCAGTGCACCGCACCGACAATCTCGACGTCGGACACGGTCACCATAAGCTGCACGGTCACCAACAAGGGTGCCCTGGAAGGCGCCGAAATAGTGCAGCTGTACCTGGAGGATCCGGTGGGCGAAGTGGTTCGTCCAGTACGTGAGTTGATTGGTTACGCCCGCGTAGAGCTGGAAGCAGGCTCCTCCGCCATCGTTGATTTTGTCGTCCACGCGGACAGGACGTCCTTCACTGGGGTGGACCTGGAGCGTGTTGTTACGCCTGGCTTGGTGAAGCTGCACGTGGGGACCTCCAGCACGGCTGATGCGCATACCCACGAGGTCATCCTGCATGGACCTCGGCGGGTTGTGGGGTTCGAGCGTGAGATGCTGACGCCCGTAGAGGTGCGCGGCCTGGACTAGAGGCCTTGCCGTCCTCGGACGCGTAGGTTGAAACCCCGCCCACCAAGGATGATGTAGGCGGGGTTTCACATTGTCCTGAAGCGGCGGGCCGCTCCTAGCGTGGGGCGGTGAACTTCTCCTCCACGAAGATCAGCAACGGCTTGGAGTTCAGGCAAATGAGGTAGAGTACCGGCCCCGCAACGAACAATGCCAGCCAGACGGTAGTCACCATCAGAATGAAGGCGGTAACGAACAGGATGCCGGCGTTTCCCAGGGACACCCGGGTGCGTGCGCCCAAAGTGAAAACGGACAAGCGATAGACATCCTGGGTCCGGAAGGTGAAGCGGGAGAGCAAAAGCATCGCGTTGGCCGCGGCTGTGCATACCATGATTCCAAGCGCCAGCAACCCGATCCGGGCGGCAATCTGGGTGGTGTCGTTTCCTGTCCCAGCACTCAAAGAACCCGGCAGGACAGTGAGGTTGAACGCGATAATGCCCAGGAGAACCAGGTACGGCAGCCACACCACGACGGCTTGGCCAAAGTTGCTCCGGTAGGAGGCCAGGAAGTCACGGAAGACTCCCGTGTCCTGCCCGGCCAGCAGCCTGTTGAAAGCATAAGACGCCGCAACAGCCGACGGGCCCACGAGGACGGAGCCAAGCAGCGCGACGGGACCGACCAGGCCGACCAGCAGCGGCATGAGCAGCACCAGCAGGTTGGCCAAGACCAGCAGTGCGTCGCCGAGCATGATGCCGTACACCAAGCCTGCCGCCTTAAATAATGGACCGGACCCGTAGTCCGTTTTCCCAGCTCCCACGGGACACCTTCCACCTTGACGAACATCATCATTAAACGCCAGGAGGACGGCGGCATCCGCCGTCGCCCTCCTGGCTGTCACACGAAGAGGAAATCTACTTCTTGTCCGCGTAAGCCTTGTAGGCCTTGTTCGCGAGCTCTACATACTTGCTCTGGCCCTTGGACTCTAGCTCCTTCACGTAGGCATCGAATTCACTCAGGCTCCGCTGCCCGGTAATGAACTTGAGGATATTTTGCTTGACGTGGTCCTTGAGCGGCGTGAGGACCAGGGTCGCTTGCTCCCGGTCGATGGAGCTGAACGGAATCGGCGGAGCCACCGGACGCGGGGTTTTGGACTCCATGGCTTTCTGGAAAGCCAGTTCCTCGCTGTCGAAGGTGGAGTGGAGCAGCTCTGTTGCTCCTCCGTAGGAGAAGTTGCCGCCGGAGAAGCCGTATTCCACGCGCAGATCTTTGGTGCCGGACGGGTTCAGGCCCTGGAAGTTAATGTCGGCGGCGAGTTTACGTTTGCCGCCTTCTTTGGTGAACGTCGTGCCTTCCACACCCCACTTGGAGAATTCCTTGCCCGCGTCGCTGTAGAAGAGCCAGTCGATGTACTGGATGAGCGCTACAAAGCTGTCCTTATCCTTCACGGATGAGTTGAGCATGATGCCGTTCTCCAGGCGCGAGCCACCGATGATGTCCCCGGCCGGCCCGCCGGGAACGGTGATTTTGCCTATCTCGAAGTTGCCCTTGCCCAGGGACTGCTCCATGGATGTGCGGTAGGTGATGACGTTTTGCGAGTTGGCGCTGATTGCGAACGACTTGCCGGAGACGAACTTCTGGATGGCCGAGTCATCGGTCTGGGTGAAACTCTCGGGATCCATGAGGCCTTCGGACACCAGCGAGTTGAAGTAGGTCACAAGGTCCTTGAACTGCTTCGAGCCGGCTGCAAACCCGAATTCCTTCTTGTCCTGATCGAACAGCAGCCCATCCACCAGGCCCCACCCCGCCACTGTGCCGAAGGCGTTACCGGCAATGTTCAGCACGTTTTCGCCCTTGAAACGGTCCGAGAAGGGCACGGTATCGGGATAAGCCTTCTTGAGTGAGCGCAGTACGTCACGGAACTCCTCCCAGGTGGTGGGCTCGGCGAGGCCTTCCTTCTTCAGAACGTCCTTGCGGAAGCACACCGAATACTCCGGCCACAGCTTCTCGTGCAGGCCCGGAAGGACGTAGTACTTGCCGTCTTCCTGGGTGAGGATTTCGATTTCAGGTTCGAGCTTCCATTTCTTGACCTTCTCCTGGAAGTGCGGCATGAGGTCCACGTAGTCGCTGACGGGCAGCACCGCGCCGGCGGATACAAACGCAGATTCCGAACCTGGATAAGTCTTCGCGATGATTTCCGGGGCGTTACCGGAGCTAATGAGCAGGCTGCGCTTCTGCTCATAGTCGCTGCCCGGAACCACCGTGGCATCAAGGGTGACGTTGTTGTCGCTGGCCATCTTGGTAAACAGCAGCCAGTCCTTCTTGTACGGATACGTGGGATGGTCGGAGAACAGGAAGGTGAACGTCAGAGGCACCGTCGCCTTGAACGTATCCCCCACCCCAAAACTGTCCATCGCGCCCGTGCGGGACTTGGACGTATCCACTTTCTCGGTGGAGGCGGCATCGCAACTGGTCATCATCAGCCCGATGGTGACCACGGACGCCAGGCCCAGGAAGTCTCGTCTGCGGATCATGGGTTTTCCTTTCATAGGGGGTTATTCCTTGACGGAACCGAGCATCACGCCCGAGAAGAAGTACTTCTGGACGAAGGGGTAGACGCACAGGATGGGGATGACGGTCAGGACGATGGTGACCGACTGGATGTTCGCGGCGATCTGGCCGACGTTCTCAGCCGTGCCGCCGGCCGAGCCCGCGGTGGTGACTCCGGCGATCATGTTGCGCAGATAGATGGTCACCGGAAAAAGCTCGGGATTGTCCAGGTACAGGAAGGCTTGGAACCATGAGTTCCAGTTGGCCACCGCATAGAACAGCACCATGGTGGCCACGATGGCCTTGCTCAGGGGAAGGACAACCTTGAACAGCACGCCGTACTGGCTGAGCCCGTCGATGGCGGCCGCTTCCTCCAGTTCCCGGGGCATGTTCTCGAAGAACGACTTCATGATCAGCAGGTTGAAGACGCTGATGGCGTTGGGCAGCACCACCGCCCAGAGGGTGTCCCGCATGCCCAGCGAACTGATCAGCACGTAGTTGGGGATTAGCCCGCCGTTGAAGAACATGGTGAACACGGCGATCCCGATGAACACGCTGCGGCCTTTGAGGTCCTTCTTGGCGATGGCGTAGGCGAAGGACGTGGTGAGCACCATGGAGATGGCCGTGGCCACCACTGTATAGAGGACCGTGTTGCCGTAGTTGTTCCAGAACGTGGAGTCCGCCAGGATCAGTTTGTACGTCTCCGTGTTGAAGCCCATCGGGAACAGGTTCACCTGTCCGGCGTTGATGAAGCCTTCGCTTGAAAACGACTGCGCAATGATGTTCAGGAACGGGTACACCGTCAGGAACACCACCACCAGGAGGAATGCCAGGTTGACCACCCGGAACACCCGCATGCCGCGGGAGACCTTCATGTCCTTGATCAGGACCCCGGTTTGCCGAGCGTCCCGCTTGGTGCGGGCGCCTTGCTTGGTATCAATTCCCTGCTCGACGTCCGCCGGGTTCATGGTTGTGCCCTTCATAGTTGGCCCTTTCACCACAGGCTCGTTCCGGCGAGCCGCCTGGATATGGCATTGGCGGAGAGGATCAGCGTTAGGCCGATGACGGATTCGAACATTCCGATAGCCGCGGCATAGCTGAAGTTGCTGGACTCCAGTCCCACCCGATACAGGTAGGTGGAGATGACATCCGAGGTTGCATAGTTGAGCGGGTTGTAGATCAGGAGGATCTTCTCGAAGCCCACGGCCATAAACGTGCCGATATTCAGAATCAGAAGAGTAATGATCGTGGGCCTGATAGCCGGCAGCGTCACATGCCAGGTCTGCTGCCAGCGGTTGGCACCGTCAATCCGCGCGGCCTCATACAGCGATTCGTCCACTCTAGTCAGAGCGGCGAGATACAGGATGGCGCCCCAGCCCATCGTCTGCCACACCTCGGAGCTGATGTACATGGGCCGGAACCAGGAGGCGTCCTGGGTGAAGTTCACCGTGGTGCCAAACACCGTGTTGGCGATCTGGTTCACGGTGCCGGTCATGGAGAAGTTCTGCAGGATCATGCCGGCGATGATCACCACGGACATAAAGTGCGGCAGGTAGGCCACGGTCTGGACGAACTTCTTGAACTTCTGGGACCGCAACTCGTTGAGCATCAGGGCGAAGATGATGGGCATCGGGAAGCAGAACAGCAGAGTCAGCACACCCAGGGTGATGGTGTTTTGAAAGGCCTGCCAGAAACTGGGGTCGTTGATGAAGAGGGTGATGTACTTGAAGCCCACCCATTTCTCGCCGAAGATGCTACCGCCCGGCTGGAACTGACGGAAAGCAATGACGTTTCAGCACACCCAGGGTGATGGTGTTTTGAAAGGCCTGCCAGAAACTGGGGTCGTTGATGAAGAGGGTGATGTACTTGAAGCCCACCCATTTCTCGCCGAAGATGCTACCGCCCGGCTGGAACTGACGGAAAGCAATGACGTTACCCGCCATTGGCAGATACCGGAAAGCCGCGAAGTACAAAAGAGGCAACAGCACCAGCGTGTACAACCGCCAGTCCCGCTTAAGCGCCAACTTCCAGCTTCCGGACTTGTCGCGCCTCATACGAGACGACGGAACTTCCCCTGGGACCACCTCGGGCGGCATATCCAGTCGTATTGCCATCGCAAGTTTCCTGCCTATCTGCCTGTTCATCAACGATCACGCACTTTCCAGGTAAACGGCTGCAATGCGTGTCGATTCAATCGGTGCTAGCTGGTGTCAGAATTGCGAGGCCTACTGCGCGCCGCTCGCCGTGTTCGTCACGTCGCGTCTACCAGAGTTTGATGGGTCTTCTCTGCCGTCATCGGTGCCAGCCTCTCTGCGAGATGCGATCCGCATCACTTATAGAAAGTATCGTAAAGTTTACGCAATAACAACAGAACCCTCAGGTAACTTTCGCTGAGCCGTAGAAACCTGCAATATTTCTTGTGGTCCGCCGCTACTGGTCACGCCTATTGGCATGAACGGCACTTACGCCGATCGCGGAGTTGAAGAAAGGGAACTTTCTCGTGGAAGCGCGGGGTGGCGTAGCCGCCCACACCATGACGTGTCCGAGATCCTCAACTCGGAGCCACAATCTGAGCATTCAATCCTTTGCAGCGAGCCACTCACGGAAGCGTCGACACCAAGGTCTTGAAGAGTCTGGCGTAAATCAGAAAACGGGTAGCCACGCAACCACACGCTCAACAGGTCTACCCGCCTTGCCGAACGTTTAGCTGAGTTATCGATAGCTTCGTTACAGGCGTGGAGAAATGGATCCCCGGCATGAGCGCCTACCGCCCGGCCGGCCGACACTTCTCAAGGAATAACCGATTTTTTGTTGGCGGCGCTGCGGTACCGGCGGGCGGTGCGTTTGAGTTGCTGGCATCCGGTCCATACAGAAAGCTGGACGCCATTCGGTGGGATAGGAAAAGTCAAACCCAAAAAGCTAGTCGCGCAACACCGAAATTTCCATCCGGACCAAGCCTCCCCGCTCGAGGCCCTTCCCGGAGACGAAACAGCAGCATTGTTCGACGCCACGACATCCCTGGATATTGAGGATTTGGATCGCCTGACCCTTGTCGTTGCTCATTCGCAAGACGTCGTGTCTTGGCTTGGCGAACTGGGGATCGGAATCCCCAGGCTAAGTCAGGGGCAAGATCACAGCCAACCCGGAGCTGCAAGAGTTCGTGCTTAACACCTGAAGCAACGGTGGAGCCCCCGCCAGATCAGCAATCTGCTACGCGCTAATTTCCCCGGACAATCGGAAATGCATGCCGTTGCGGAGACCGTTTATCAGGCCCTGTACGGGCCTGGAAGCCTGGATTTAGCCGCGGATCCTGCAGTCTCGCTGCGCAGCGGACGGACCGTCCGCCGGCCGCGACGTCGGAAGGAGCATCGGACCAGGCGTTTCCCTGACATGGTCATGATCCGAGACAGAGCTGCGGAAGTGACCGGCCGATTAGTACCAGGGCATTGATCCCGGAGTCCTGCGGCGCACGCACATAAGTCAGCGGACCCTCGGCGCTGACCGCCTTCGCGACAGTGTTCCGGGAAATACCCAGCCGCGCCGCTATCGACCTCATCGACTCGCCCTCGGCAAGATGCAACCGCCGAATAAGCGCCCAATCCTCCACTGTGATCACCCACCCAATCGTTTGGAACAGGTGGCTCATTTGGAATGAACGCAGCGTCCAGCGGATCCTCGAGCTCCAGGAAAATGACCATGGCGATATTCGAAGTAGGTTCGGTGGATGCCGACTATCCCAGCCATGTCTACGTTGGCGGTTACCTGGACGAGGCTGACCTGTCCATCCTTGCAACATCGGATGTGGTGGGGACGTTGCAACGGTTTCTTCCGTGGTGACGGATCCTCCGACGGCATTGTCTTGAATGAGCGGCCCACAGGTCCTTCTCTTTTCCAGCTCAGGCAGGTACGGCGAAGAATCTGCGTCGTGTCCGGAGCTTGCACCTTGGTGGCCGCGCGCTGGGGGTTTGAGGGAGTGGCTCACGCATCTTTGTGAACCAGTGAGCACTGTCCATTGAATGTTGAATGTCGAATTTCGAACTTTTTCTGGTCGATTTCCCTCATTTGGCGTTAAGATCGGAACAGGTCGCTGTTCAGTGGCTGCAATACATTTGAGAGGACACAACATGACGTGGCTGAACAGTGCCGCTCACGCTCGATGGCTCGAGGCGGAAACGGATCGGCTTCTCAACTTCGCCGCGGGTTCGAAAGTGCCCACAGGATTCGGCTGGCTCGACAACAACGGTGTGGTCTTTGCCGACAAGCCGACCCATCTCTGGATTACCGCCCGGATGGTTCACAGTTTCGCTGTGGGCGCCTTGATGGGACGCCCGGGCTGTGGGGCCCTCGCCGACCATGGCATCGCCGCGCTCAACGGAGCCTTTCACGATGATGTATTCGGCGGTTGGTTCGCTGAGGTTGACGAGAGCGGACCTGTAAACGATACAAAGTCCGGCTACCAGCACTCCTTCGTGCTCCTCGCTGCTGCCAGCGCAGTTGCGGCAGGGCGCCCCGGCGCCCGGGAACTGCTCGACGAGGCGCTGCGGATAGCTGACACGAAGTTCTGGGACCACGACGCCGATATGTGCTTCGACTCCTGGAACCGTGACTTCACGGAAACCGAGGCCTACCGTGGTGGGAACGCGAGCATGCACTCAGTCGAGGCGTACCTCATCGTCGCTGATGTGACCGGGGAGAACCGCTGGCTCGAACGTGCCCTTCATATCGCTGAGGTGCTGATTCATAAATTCGCGCGTAATAACAACTACCGGGTCTTCGAGCACTTCGACCCGGAGTGGAACCCGATGCCGGAGTACAACACGGATGACCGGGCGAGCCAGTTCAGAGCGTACGGCGGAACCCCCGGCCACTGGGTTGAATGGGCCCGCCTGCTCCTCCACCTCCGCGCAGGGCTCGAGGCTCGCGAACTGGAGGTTCCCGCCTGGCTACTTGAAGACGCGCAAGGTTTGTTCGACGCCGCCATCCGCGACGCGTGGGAGCCGGACGGTAATCCTGGATTCGTGTACACCGTCGACTGGGAAGGCAATCCGGTTGTCACGACCCGCATCCGCTGGGTTCCCGCCGAGGCAATCGGGGGTGCAGCAGCTCTCTACAGCGCCACCGGCGACAAGAAGTATGCAGACTGGTACGAGCGCATCTGGGACCACGCCCGCGATTGGTTCATCGACTATGAGCACGGATCCTGGAAGCAGGAGCTCGACGAGAACGGCAATGTCACCTCGACGGTCTGGTCCGGCAAGGCGGACATCTATCACCTGTGGCACTGCCTGGTGGTCCCGCGCCTTCCACTGGCTCCAGGGCTTGCTCCGGCAATCGCGGCAGGCCTGCTGGACGCACAGCTTAGTGCAACCGACCATGTCAAGGAACCTGTCTCCCGCTGACTCCGAGGTCCCGCGGAAGGTTCAGACTCAAACCTTCTGCGGGACTCCGTCAGTTGGGCGACCCGCCAGGGACTGTGCAGCACAAAGGCCGTTCCCTTAGATGCGATGCGACCACTGGCTCGTTCAGTACCCGCCCGAGGGCTACATCCCCAGGCTGAACCACTAGAGGCCCTCTACCGCGTTCCTCCAGCCCTCCTGGTTGCCGAGAACGGGCCTCAACCATACCGAGGCAATGCTTCGGTCAACATAGGATGATGCGAGTGACCAGCAAAATGAGAACGACTTTTGATCTTTCGGCAGCCTTCAAGGCGTACGACGTCCGTGGCATTGTCGGCGAGTCGATTACGGCCGAAATCGTCGAAGCCGTGGGTGCCGCGTTCGTGGACGTCCTGCAGCTCCAGGGCCAGACCATCCTGGTGGGCGGGGACATGCGCCCCTCCTCCCCCGAGTTCAGCGAAGCCTTCGCCAACGGGGCAGCCGCCCGTGGCGCCAATGTTCAGCTGCTGGGCTTGATTTCCACCGATGAGCTGTACTTCGCGTGCGGTTTCCTGAACCTTGCAGGTGCCGTCTTCACCGCCAGTCACAACCCCGCCGGTTACAACGGCATCAAGATGTCCAAGGCCGGGGCGGTGCCCATCTCGTCCGAATCAGGCCTCAGGGACATCCAAGGCCTGGCCGAGCAGTACCTCAGCACCGGTTCTATCCCGGCGGCGGGAGACCGCGGCCGGATTGGTGTACGGGACGTACTCAAGGATTATGCCGAGTACCTCCGCAAGCTGGTGGACCTGTCCGGTTCACGTCCCCTGAAGGTGGTAGTGGACGCAGGCAACGGCATGGCCGGCCTGACAACCCCGGCAGTCCTGGGTGATGCGCTGCTTGCCAAGCTGCCGTTCGACATCGTTCCCCTGTACTTCGAGCTCGATGGCTCCTTCCCGAACCACCCGGCCAACCCGCTGGAGCCGGAAAACCTTCGGGACCTGCAGGCGGCTGTGATCGAGCACGGCGCGGACATCGGCCTGGCGTTCGACGGCGACGCTGACCGCTGTTTCGTGGTGGACGAGAAGGGCGAGCCCGTCTCGCCGTCGGCCATCACCGGCATGGTTGCACGCCGGGAGATCGCCCGGGCCAAGGCACAGGGCGAGGAAATCCCGACAATCGTCCACAACCTTCTTACCTCTCGCGCCGTGGCTGAGATGGTGGAGCGCGACGGCGGCCGGGCTGTCCGCACGCGGGTTGGCCATTCCTTCATCAAGGCGATCATGGCGAAGGAAGGTGCGGTGTTCGGCGGCGAGCACTCCGCCCACTTCTACTTCCGCGATTTCTGGAACGCGGACACCGGAATGCTCGCGGCCATGCACGTCCTGGCCGCCCTGGCTGAGCAGGATGACCCCCTGTCCGAGCTTGCGCGAGAATACGAGCCCTACATTAGCTCGGGTGAGATCAACTCCGAGGTGGAGGACAAGACGGCCGCCGTGGAGCGGGTCCGGGCGGATTTTGCCGGCGACGACATCAGCATCGGTACCCTGGACGGCAGCACATTCACGGCCAACGATGGAAGCTACTGGTTCAACCTGCGCCCGTCCAACACCGAGCCGTTCCTGCGGCTCAACGCTGAAGCCACGGACCGCGCCACGATGGAGCGGATCCGGGACCGCGTCCTGTCCATCGTGAGAGGCTAGCCGCCATTGACTGACAGTACCCGCGCTTTGACCGCCTGCCCCTGAGGGCCAGGTCCCCCAGTCAAAACATTGCTCGCCTGCAATGGACCGGTGAAGTACAGGAGGCTGACGCCAACGGCGGCAGCCTCCTGTGCGCCAGTGTCGCTGGACCGCATGAATGGGCCTCTGCTTGTGCGGTGCTACTAGGCCTATCAGCGAGTGCCGAAGTCGGTATCGGTGTATGCACCAGGACGCGGGGTAGAGCCACCGCAGCTGCAGTTGTTCTCAACTACAAGGTGGACAGTCACTGGAGCACCGGCATCGATCCTCAGGGAGACGGGATCACCGTTGTTGGTCGAGACGCGCATTGTGTTTTCTTGAGGAGGAACGCCAGACATGGCCGGCCCTTTCGTTGGTGGTTGAGGAGGTGGGAGGTCCAGCAGCTGTTAACCGACAGCGTCCAGCACTCCGCGAATGATTGTGGCGGCCGCTCCCAGGTAGGCAAGGACGATGAGGACTATCTGGGCGACCCTGGG
Source organism: Arthrobacter sp. B6 (assembly GCF_001663775.1). Taxonomy (GTDB): domain Bacteria; phylum Actinomycetota; class Actinomycetes; order Actinomycetales; family Micrococcaceae; genus Arthrobacter. Next base: position 2,249,666 of record NZ_KV467168.1, read on the forward strand.
TGAAACGCGCTTGGCAAACAGCTCGCCGATCGCCAAACCGACCAGACACGCCAGGGCAATCGCTGCCCACATCTGCCAAGGAATGTCGGGAAACTGGTCCGGAGTGGTTGCCGCCTTGGCTAGGAGGGACAAAGTGCCAATGGTGAAAAAGTAGGGCTGCATCGTTGCTGCGAATGAATGGTGCGGCCATCTGGTTGCCAGTGAGTAGATGCTGACAGCCGGACCCCCGACTCCGGCGGCGGTGTTCATAAATCCGCTCAGTGCCCCCGCGGTCCAGAGGAACCGGCGCTTGGGAGCCAGGTGCGCTGATCGCATGACCAGAAGAACGGTCAGTCCTGCAGCCAGCAGGATACCGATCCCTATTTCAAGTACCGGGGCCGGAACCATCCTTACAGCGAAAGAGGCAGGGATGATGCCGAGGACCGCGGCAGCGGTCAGGACGCCGTATGTTTTCCAGTTCACGTCGCGGAAAACCCTGAAGATGATTGCTCCCGCGGTTACCGCGCCGCACATATTGACCAGAATGACGCCTTCGACCGGTCCTAAAAGGAGGACGAGAAACGGCGCGGCAACCAAGGCAAAGCCCATCCCTGTAAAGCGCTGCATCCCCGCCCCCACGAAGACGGAAGCCAGCACCAGAACAGTTGTGGTCATTACGGCTTCCAGGCCACGTACTGGACCTCCTCAAACTCCTCCATGCCCAGATCGGCACCTTCTCGGCCGAGGCCGGACTGCTTGACCCCGCCCATGGGAGCATAGGCAACGGAGGGCAGGGGATCATTGACGCCGACGATTCCTGCTTCTATGCGTTCCGGAAGGTCCCATCCGCGTTTAGGTGATTGTGTCCACAGGTAGGCTGCCAGCCCCATTTCGGTAGCGTTAGCCTTATCGATGGCGTCTTGTTCATCCGAGAATGTGACGACGCCTGCGGCAGGACCGAAGACTTCTTCGGTGATCAGACGGGCGTCGCTGGGGACATCTGCCAGCAGCGTCGGCGCGATGAAGGAGCCGCCGGCTGGCACGTCGGTCCGGTTGGTGACACGGCGGGCGCCCCCGCCGATGGCGTCGTCTATGAGTGCGTTTACTGCTGCCACCCGGTCGTTGTCGATGACAGGTCCCAGGTCCGGTACGGCAGAACCGTCAGTGGGGGCCCCGTGACCTATGGTCATGGCATCGAAGCGTGCTCCCAGGCGTGCAGTGAATTCTTCTGCAACCCCTTCCTGTACCAGGAACCGGTTCGCGGCGACACAGGATTGGCCGGTGTTGCGCAGACGTCCGAGAACAGCGCCATCCACTGCCAAGTCCAGGTCGGCGTCGTCAAAAACGATGAACGGGGCATTTCCGCCCAGCTCCAGCAAGGGCCGGACAATGCGGCCGGACGCCTGGCCCATGATTTGGGCGCCAACACCTGTTGATCCTGTGAAGCTGACGGCCCGGACGGCGGGATGCTCGATCAGGGCGGCCGTTGTTTCTCGCGAGGGGCCGTGAACCAGGTTGACGACGCCGGCGGGGAATCCGGCGTCAACAAGTACCTCGAACAGGCCGGTCGCTGCGAGGGGGGCTTTTTCAGATACTCGGCCAACTACTGTGCAGCCGGCAGCGAGTATGGCGGCCAGCTTGCGGGCTTGGATTGATACCGGGAAGTTCCATGGTGTGAGGCTCAGTGCAACGCCGATGGGCTTTCGCAGTGACATGTGCCTGCGGCCGTTCATCTCGGGAGGGCGGATGGTGCCGGTGGCGCGGCGGGATTCTTCGGCGAACCAACGGAAGTACTCGACAGAGAAATCTACCTCGCCTTGGGCTTCGGGGAGTCTCTTGCCGGCTTCCAGGGCGAGAACGAGGGCGAGCTCGTCCCGGCGTTCTGCCAGCAGGTCCGCAGCGTTTCGAAGAAGGTCTGCCCGGACGCGTCCTGTGGACCGGGACCATGATGCGAAGGCAGCTGCGGCAGCGTCTGCTGCGGCAGTGGCGTCCGTTGCAGATCCCCATGACACCTGCCCTACGACATCGCCGTTGCCTGGATCAATGACGTCCTTACCCTCATCGCCGGCGTACCACGTGCCGTTGACCAGGTGCTGGGCTTCTTTGAGGTTCACGTGTTGTTCTCTTTTCTAGAGTTCCAGGACGTCGGGGCGGTCCCGACCCCCAATGTTTATCGACGGCCAGTTTTTGTAGGCCGTGAGGATGTCTACCCCGGTGGCGGTCACGAGGGCGGTGTCCTCGACTTTGAAACCGGCTCCGGAAGGATTCCAGCCAAGGACCATGCCTTCCTGGAGGACCAGATCGGTGCCTGGAGTCGCAATCAGTTCCCTAGGGCTGAAGCCGGTGATGCCTCCTTGATGATGCTTGCGCCATTCATCCGGGGCGAACGTGTTCGCGGCGTACGCGTCTGCGCCCTTTTTGAACACTTCGCCCAGGACAACGCCGGACCGGCTGTGATCGAGGAACGTTCGTTCGACGTCAAGAAGCCGAACGTATGTACTGGCCTCATTGCGCAGCGGCTTGAAGGACACCATCCGGGTGATCGCCCCAACCAGGCCCCGCCGCCGTCCGCAGCATGCGACCATGACCCTGTCATGGGCGGCATTCTTTGTCGGCAGGGGGTGCCGGTGGGCGCTGATCCTTTCGTCACTTCCGACGAACATTGCCACCGTCTCTATGCCCTCTTGCAGCAGCGAGGCAATGAGGGTTCCAGCGATGTTCTGCTCGAGTATGCCGGGACGGAGGGCGGAGACGACGTCCCCGGTTATCCGCGCCAGGTCCGTGCTCAGGTTCCTGAGATCGGTGCGTTGTCTTTCATTGAGGATTCTGCGGAGCGCTGCCACATCCGCCTGCGCATCAACCGAGGCACCGTCCGGGAGGTCGACCGCCACTGAGGGACCCGATGGCAGCCGCGATGCCCGGTTGTCCGTCCAGGGTACGACGTCAAACTCGACATCCTGGCCGGCGAATTCGATGTCGCGGAGCCGTGGAGCCTCAATGGCATTAGTGACGACACGGACCTCGGGAACCTTGCCGGGTTCGAAGCCAGTAAGAACGAGGTCAAAACAGGCCACGTTCAGCGTGAGCGGAACGTGCCATCTCGCACCGGTGAACCATGACAGATTCAGAGGATCGCGGAGGACTATCGTGTCCACGCCACGTTTCTCGGCAAGATGGGCCAGCGACACCAGCTGGTCTGCCCACCTTGCCCGTGTGAGGACCGAATATTCCTCCTTGGTCATCCCTTCGTCGCCCCCGACGTGATTCCGGCGACGAAGTAGCGCTGCAGGAAGATGTAGGCCAGAACGACGGGAAGTGATGCCAGGATGACGCCGGAGAACAGCAGCGGGTAGTTGGTTTGGAACTCCCCCTGGAAGCTAAGCAACGCCAGCGGCAGTGTCCTGTTTTCAGGGGAACGCACAAACAGGAGCGGGTACAGCAGTTCGTTCCAGTGAATAACGAACAGGAAAATTCCTGCGGCTGCAAGGGATGGCGTGGACAGCGGCATCACGATCGAACTGTATGTCTTCCACGGCCCGGTGCCGTCAATCGACGAGGCTTCATAAAGCTCCTGGGGAAGGGTCCTCATGAATCCGCCAAGGATGAACACCGCGATCGGCAAGGTCGAAACGACGTTGGCCAGTATGAGGCCTGTGAGGTTGTCAAGGAGCCCGAGGCGACCGAAGAGTACATAGAGAGGCACCATGTTTGCCTGTGCGGGGATGGCCATACCCAAAACGAGGAACCCGAATATTGCCGCTGACCAAAATCCTCTGATCCTTGCCACGGCATATCCGGCCAGACTCGCCAGAAACAACGTCAGAGGCACGGAGACAAGGGTGACGATGACGCTGTTCATGAACGACTTGCCCATGTTCTGCCCGCTTATCACCTCAGCGAAGTTGGTGGGAGCCAGGGATTGAGGGAAGCTGAAAGGTCCTTCGAAAAGCTCCGGAGTGGACTTGAAGCTGCCGAAGATGACCACAGTCAGAGGTACGAGGATGATGACGGTGTAGATGGCAAGGATCCCGCGGCGTGATATTGAGCCAATCATGACGCTATTCCCCCTTCGTGGTAAGGCGTAGTAGTCGCCGCTGAAGCCACGTGACCAACGCGATCATGGCCATGAAGATAATCGACTGGGCAGCGGCGTAGCCGAAGTCGGAATTGGCGAAGGTGCTGTAGATCCTGGTTGAGAGGATGTCCAGAGACTGCTTTGGAGGGTTGCCCGCGATACCAAGGATCAGATCAAATGCCTTGAACGATTGAATCGTTGTGTATGCGACAACAATCGCAGTGGCCGGGGCCACAAATGGCCAGGTAATCGTTTTGAACCGCTCCCACTTATTGGCGCCATCCATTTCCGCGGCCTCGTACAGTTCCCTGGGGATGGCCTGAAGGCCCGCGACATAGACCACCATCATCTGTCCGGCGTGGAACCAGACCTGAGTGACGGCCACCCAGTAGAGCGCTTGCGCGTCGTTGCCCAGGTAGGACCCCTGCAGCCCCTCGAGTCCGATGCCTCCTAGAACGGAGTTCGCCAAACCGAAGTTCGGGTCGTAGATGAACTTCCAGATGAAGGCCACCGAGACTGACGAAAGGATCGTCGGGAAGAAGAAAATTGCCCTCAACGCGACACTGCTGCGGGAATTCTTCGTCAGTAGCAGAGCGAGCATCAGTGAGAATGCGGTCTGCGCAATAACCACGACCAGCATGAACTTCAGATTGTTCGTCAGGGCGTTGGCGAACAGCGAATCGTTAGTAAAGGCACGAACGAAGTTATCCAGGCCCACGTAGTTGAAGGCTGCGGAGAACCCGTTCCAGTCAGTCAATGCGTACTGGAACGCCTGCAGAGTCGGCAAGACCATGAAGAACATGGTGAGGACGACAGCCGGCAACGGAAACAGGTAAAGGACCGGGTTAATACGGGTCGGCGACCGGCGCCGGCCGTTCCTGTTCGACGGTGTGGGAGGGGACTTGTCCGCCTTGGCTACTGAGGAGGTCCCTCCGATATTGACGCTCATACCCGTTCGTCTACAATCGTCTGTGCTGCTTCTGCCGCCTGCTGGGGGGAAGTACCGGAAATAACGGCAGTAGCTGTGGCTTCGACAGCGTTCCGGACATCCAGGCTCTCGAACTGGAACCGGGGAGCCAACGCTGTCTTCTTCTTCAGCCAGGGGCTCATCCGCTGCAGATCAGGATTGGTGTAGTTCACGTCGGACACTGCGACGTGCTGCGCGGTTCCGTTGGCATAATAGGCGGCATTCTCCGGCGTGGACAGGAACTCCACCCACGCCATCGCGGCCGGCTGGACGTCGCTGGCGGAGTTGACGCCCAGGATGAACGTTGCGTTGTAGACCCCTTCATATTTAGGCGTCCCGGACGTACTCGTTTGGGGAAAGACGAGCTCCATCGGGAACGCCGCTCCGAGGTTACGGACCGCTGCGATATGGTACGAGCCGGTCGCAAGCATCGCCGCCTGCTGCTGGGCGAAGAAGTTCTGCGCGGGCTCGACCGCGGTGCCCGTGGCGTTCGGCTGCAGATATGGGATCAGGTCACGGTACTGCTCAAGCATCCTGATAAACCAGTCGTCAGTGACCTTGATCTTTCCCTGCTCGATCTGTGTACCCACATCGTCCACGGGTGCGTTGTTGACGACCATGCAGTTCCAAAGCTGCCCGCCGTTTCCAACATCACCGCCGGGCCAGGAAATCGGAATGACTCCGGAGGATTTGAGTGATTCACAGGTGCCGAGGAATTCATCCCAGTTCTGTGGCGTCAGATTGGCTCCAGCCTTGTCGAAAAGATCCAGGTTAGCCAGCGGCATCGGGAAAACTACCTGATAGGGCAAGCCAACAACGTTGTCCCCGTTTTTTCCCGCCGCCAGCAGCTCGTCGGTGTACTGGGAGGCCGCTTTGGTGTCCGTCAAGTCCGTGTATATGCCGGCCTCGTTGAAGTTCTTGAACTGTGACCCCCGGAACGTGGCGAACGCGTCACCCACCGCAGCCCCGCGGACCTTCTGCAGCCCCTGCGCGTTATAGTCGTTCGACGTGGATATGTCCTGGGTTACGGTCGTTCCCGGGTTCGCATCCATGAAGCGCTTAATGAGCTCATCGAAAACGACTTTGTCCTCGCCGCGCCAGTGAGCGAAGGAAACCTCACCTGTAACTGCTCCAGTAGACGGGGCCGTGGCTGTTGTCGGGGCGGCAGTGCCTCCTCCTGGCCCCGCGCATGCGGCGGCGGCTGCGCCAAAACCGGCCAGCCCGAACAAGCTAAGTGCATGTCTGCGTGAAATCTGGCTCACGATAATCTCCTCATTGAGTACTGCCTTGTGCTGGTGTTTGGTTATTTGTTGCGGTGTCACCCTCGGTGACAGGGATCCCCAAATGTCGGGCCGGGGACGATCATCAGGACGCGGGGCTTGCTGTTCTACTGGCTCATGCGGTGGTCCGCTGCGCCGTCACGACCTCATCGACAACGTCGCAGAGTCGAGTCAGCCGCTGCACCGCGTCCGTTTCCAGTGACTGGACCACATCCGCGGAGCCAATGCATGAAAGCCATACCGCACGGCCGGCAAGGAAGCCACTGGCCCCTTCAAGGCAGGCCCAGCGCACCGCCGTCGGGAAGATGTCCTCGGGGACGCCCGAGGACAGGACCACCCAGGGACCGTCAACGGCGCGGGTAATCTCAGCACACGCTGCGCGGACATCGGACTCGGATGCCTGGCCGTGGAACGGAATTTCGGCCTTGTACAGGTCAGCGCCGAGTGAGCCCAGTTCCTTTGCGGCCCCAATGACTCCCTTATCCCAGTCGAATTCGCCACCACCGAGCGGTTTACGCGAGAGCGGTTCGATGATGCTGATCAGTCCTGCAGCACGGCACTGCTCCACAAATTCCTTGACCATCTCGACTCGACCTTCAGCGGGCTGGTCCGGACGGTAGAGAACGAGAAGCTTGAGCGCTTTGACTCCCAGGGCGGCGTACTTGTGGGGCTCGACCGTGCGGTCGATGCTGACTTCCCCCACCAGTTCACCGTGCGCTGACTCGAAGTGGTCTGCCGAGGCAATCAACCCGCATGTATCCGCCACTACGCCGGCCTCAATGGCCTGATCAAGCGCGAACTGCTTGTCGATCAGAATCGCTGAGGCGTAGGGCGAAAGAATACGGGCCGCGTTCAACTTGAAGCTGGTCAGGTCGGCGTCGGTGACAGGCTCCTCCTGGTGTTCGGCAAACATGTTGCGCATCGCTTCACGCTGGTCCACGGCGAGCATGGCGAACGCGCCTGACGGGCGCTGCAGGGGAGAAAGATCGGTGGTGGTCATGGGTTGCTTCTTTCAGCTAGGCGGTGGGGTTTGCGGTAAGGACTGTGCTGACGGCTTGGCGGGGGATCAGGGAGCGCCCGTCCAAGCCGGCGCAGGATGCGGATGCAATCCGCCCTGCGAAGTTGGCGGCTTCCACGAGCGGGAGCCCGGCGGCAACGGCGGCCAGGATGGCGCCGTGATAGACGTCGCCGGCGCCGAGGGTGGACACGATGTGGGCAGGCACCGCGGGGACGTGAACCGGGTTGCCGTCGCGCTCCAGGACCCAGGCTCCCTCCGAGCCGGCCGTGGCGACAACGGCGGAAGCACCGTCGTCGACGGCCTGTTGGAGGAGAGCTTCAGGGGAAAGGTCTTCGCCGTACTCGGCCCGGAGACGTTCGATGGTGGGCACGTAGAGTGCAACGCCCTTTGGGGTAAAGGAGGGAATTGGGTTTCCGGCGTCGACGCTGATCCGCAGGTTGGGTACCCTGGCTACGGCGTTCCAGCCCAAGTGGTCCACGTGGACCCAGGCTGCGGTGCCCAGCAGCTCGTGAAAGCGGCTGCCTGCGGGGAAGGCCACCGGGGGCACGGGCCTGGTGACAATTGCCCGGCTTTCGGTGGCCCGGCTGACCACGATCACGCTGGCACCGGTTTTGACGTTGGCGTCACGGATGACGGCAGAAGTGTCCACTCCCTCTGCTTCAAGACCGCTGATGATGCGGTCGCCCTCCTCGTCAGTACCTATGACACCAGCGAAAGCAGTCTGGGCACCGGCGCGGGCTGCTGCTACTGCTGCTGTGGCTGCCGGCCCGCCGCCCGCCGTTGAAAAGTCAGCAGCAACGGTGCGGCTGTCAGCGGCGGGGTAGTCCTGCACCAGAGCAATGGAGTCAAGAGTGGCACAGCCAACGAAGAGCAGGAGTTCAGATGACGGTAGGGGCACGTTCCACCTCGTTGTAGTTTCGGCTGGTAATGAAAAAATATACACACGCTATGTGTGAAAAACAACACATTCGGTATAGTGATGTTGGGGATGCAACGAAACTTCCCACTCAATGTAGAGAAACGGAGCAGCACATGTCTTTGCCTGCGGAAACAGCCCGAACGATTCGTTACGGCCTCATTGGAGCCGGCCACATGGCCCGCGAACACGTCCGGAACCTCGCCCTGATCCCGGGAAGCCAGATCACCGCAGTCTCCGATCCCACACCCTCCTCCCTCGAGGAGACCGCCAAGGAGATCGGCTATGAGGTACAGACCTTCCCCTCGCACCGGGAACTGCTGGCCTCGGGCCTGGTGGACGCGCTGGTCATCGCCAGTCCCAACGACACGCACCTAGGTATTCTCAAGGACATTTTTGCCAGCGGCACCAATCTGCCCGTCCTCGTGGAGAAGCCCGTGTGCACCAGTGCAGAGCAGGCAGACGAACTCGAAAAGCTGGCTGCAAACTACCCGGCGCCGGTATGGGTAGCCATGGAGTACCGTTACATGCCGCCGGTACAGGAAGTCATCCAGGCCGCGCACGAGGGCAAGCTGGGCAACATCTACATGCTCTCCATCGTGGAGCACCGCTTCCCGTTCCTGCACAAGGTGGATGCATGGAACCGCTTCTCGGAACGGACCGGCGGCACTCTCGTTGAAAAGTGCTGCCACTTCTTCGACCTGATGCGCCTGATCCTGCAGGACGAGCCCACCCGCATTTATGCCAGTGGCGGTCACGACGTAAACCACAAGGACGAGGTTTACGACGGCCGCGTTTCGGACATGGTCGACAACGCCTACGTCATAGTCGACTTCAAGGGCGGCAAGCGCGCCATGCTGGAGCTTTCCATGTTCGCCGAAGGATCAAAATTCCAGGAACGTATCTCTGTCGTTGGTGATGCTGCCAAGATCGAAACGCTCATCCCCGTGGCGGCCAGCCATTGGATCGAAGGCGACGAGGCGGAAGCCACGGTTGAGTTCAGCCCGCGTTCGCCGCTGGGACCGGAAAAGCACGAAGTTCCGGTCGACGAAGCGGTTTTGGCCGCCGGCGCCCATCATGGTTCCACATACTATGAGCACCTCGGCTACCGCAAGGCAATCCTGGGAGAAGGCCCAGTCGATGTGACGGTGGCTGACGGCTTGCAATCTGTGCGCATGGGCCTGGCCGCGGAGCAGTCCATTATGGAAGGACGTCCCATTGAGCTCCTCAACGCGAGTGTTGGTGCGCAGAAGTAAGTAATATCGTGTTGGAGTTGCAACATTCCGCCAGGTCGATGGTCGGCTCAAGGGGCAGGAAAGAGGGAGCCATGAGCATCGCGCGAGAAGAGGCGCCGCTGACACCCCGTCAGCGCAACATCTTGGACGAGTTGGGCCGAAAAGGGTTCATTTCCATCGCAGACCTGGCCGGGACTTTCGCAGTGTCTGACATGACAGTCCGCCGTGACACCCGGGCCCTGTCCCACTTGGGCTTGGTCAGGGTAGTCCACGGTGGCGTCAGTGCTATCGAAGGCCATGGCCAAAACGCTGACTTCGCGGCACGGGTCCGGGAGGACGCCGGCGCGAAGCAGCGTATAGCCAGGGCCTGCGTAGCCCTCATTGGGGAACGCGACGCTGTCATCCTGGACGCGGGCACGACTACCTACCAGATCGCGCAGGAGTTACCTGCGTCCTTTATGGGCACCGTCATCACGCATTCAGCCCCGGCCATCCAAAGGTGCCTGCAGCTGACGTCCGCCCGCACCATCTGCCTGGGCGGTGAACTGCTGCTGGACAGTCAGGCATTCAACGGGCCAATGACGGTCAGCGCCGCCGAGGGGCTGCGAGCGAGGACAGCATTCATCGGAGTGAGCGGAATCCACGATGAAGCGTTTTACATTGAAAGAGATGTGGAGCGTGCCACCAAGCTCGCACTTATGGCCTCCGCAGAGCAGGTAGTAGTGGTTGCCACGCATCAAAAAATGCTGCGGTACGCGCTCGCTCGGCTGGCGGCCTTTGCTGCGGTGGACATCCTTGTAACTGACTCGGCGCCACCGCCGGAGATTGAGACGGCACTGCAGGCAGCCAACGTGCAGTTGATTGTAGCGTCATGACACTGCGACTGCGAGTGTGCCTCCCGGACCAGAGGCTGCTAGAGGCACTGGAGCCGATCGACGGCGTCGAATTCGTCCTGTGGGACGTTACCGGGCCCGCACCCGAGGGGCGGCTGGACCTGCTGGTGCCCCCCTACATGGGCAAGCCGCAAGCCCTCGCCGCACTGGCGGGCATGGACGTTGGGCTGATACAAAGCCAGTCCATCGGATACGACGGCGTCGCGTCGGTTCTGCCCAAAGGTTGCGTCTTCGCCAACGCGGCCGGCGTCCATGAGCCCTCGACGGCGGAGCTTGCCGTAGGCATGATGATCGTCAGCCAGCGAGGAATTTCGGACTTCGTCCGCAACCAGGCCACGGGAAAGTGGGACAACACCCAGCGCCCCAGCCTGGCCGACCGCCGCGTGCTGCTGGTCGGATACGGAGGGGTGGGCAAAGCCATTGAGACCCGGTTGCTGCCGTTTGAAACCGACGTCACCCGGATGGCAAGCCGTACACGTGAAGACGCGACCGGGACCATTTACGGGATTGATGCGCTGTATGAGCAGCTGCCGCTACACGAGATTGTGGTGGTCAGCGTGCCCCTGAACAAGCAGACGGAATATTTGGTGGACGCCAAATTCCTGGCCGCGATGCCGGACGGCGCCCTGCTGGTCAACGTAGCCCGCGGCGCAGTGGCCGACACAGACGCTCTGCTGGCCGAGACCTCCTCCGGCCGCCTCCGTGCTGCCCTGGACGTCACGGACCCGGAGCCCCTACCGGCCAGTCACCCGCTGTGGAGCACACCCGGCGTGCTGATCACCCCCCACGTCGGCGGAGCAAGCTCGGCAATGTTCCCGCGGATGGTCAAGCTGATCAAAAAGCAGATCGGGCGGCTGCTCGAGGGCAAGGAGCCCGTGAACACGGTACTCACAGGGGCTCAGTAAGACTCGATGCCGTCCGCCTGACGAAAGAAGAAGTCTCTTGAGGTGGAGCTAAACCTTCACCTCCAGATGCTTTTACCACGAGCATCTGGACGCGTGAGCTGTTGACCACCTCAGCGATGCCCACACTGCAACTGACGCGGGTTTCGTGCAGTTGAGGCACACCCCAACCTGACGTCAATACAGCCTGACCAGGGAGGGGTTAGCCTGTGGCGGAGTTCCTGCTTGTTCTCAAGGGCCCGTCCAGTCACGACATGTGAAATAAACCACCCCCTGCCCCAAACGGACTTCATCAAGTCCAGATACTTTGGACTATTTCGACTTTTCTCGAGCTACCCCACCCCGTTTCCTTCCCCTCCGACTGTCAGAGTGGGATCTGAGAACATCATGAGCCACCGTCAATAAAACGGAATTTCGCACTATTCTGACGCCAACACACGGAGCGGCAGGAGCCGCCCGAGTGATGACCTTGACTTCGCATGCCCATGACTTTTGGTCGCGAGTCTACTGCGAGGCGACCTCCGAGTGGCGCATAGGTTTCCGCCCGAACTTGGGCGCGGAGCGGCAGGGAGTGGGCAACCTATGGCAGGTTCCGGGCGGTGGGACGACCTGATGGCCCCGATGCTACCGCCTCCCCTGGGACCGGCTTGCTTCTGGTCGACAGGTGGGCTTATCGTGGCAGGAGTTTCACCACTTTCACCACTTTCACCTAGTTTCACCCAGGGAGGGTGCGGTGCAGAATCCCTTCAAGCCAACGGCCGGGGCAACGCCTCCCGAGCTGGTCGGGCGGGCTGGGCTGCTGGACGAGTTCGAGTATGGCCTGCAGCAGGGTTCCGGCGCGCCCGGGCTCTTGACCATCATCACCGGCTCCAGGGGCATCGGCAAGACGGTCATGCTGAGCGAAGCCGAAGGCATCGCCCGGAATCACGGGTGGGCCGTGATCTCCCGGACAGCCACGCCCGGCTTCCTCGCCGGGGTGGGTGATGACATGCTCCGCCTCCTCGATGAACTCGGGGACGGGCCTCCATCCCGGAAGATCACCGCCTTTTCAGCGGCAGGGTTCGGGCTGACAACCCAACTCCCTCCGGAACGGGCTGTGGACTGGCGCCGGACTGGGAACGAACTGCTGCGCCTGCTGGACACCAACGGCACAGGACTCGTCATCACCATTGATGAGATCCATGCCGTCGACCGGAGGGAAATCGCCCAACTGGCCGCGGACGTCCAGCATTTCATCCGTGACGGGCTGCCCATCGGCCTGATCTTCGCCGGCCTGCCGTCAGCCGTGTCGGACCTGCTCAATGAAGGCGTTGCCACCTTCCTGCGGCGGGCTGACAGGATCAACCTCCACGAAGCAGCCATCGCCGAAGTCACCGCCTCGTACAGCGAGCTCTTCAGCCAGGGAGGCATCAGCATCGCCCCCGACCTCATCAACAAGGCCGCCGAAGCCACGGAAGGGTATCCCTTCCTGATCCAACTGGTGGGCTACTACCTCTGGCTCGAAGCCGACAAAGCAGGATGGAAACTGGACCAGACCAACGTCCAGCGTGGAATTGCTGCCGCCCAACGACGGAACACCTTGGTGGTCGTCGAGTCAGCACTGTCAGACATCTCGGACAGAGACCGCGAGTTCCTCGAGGCAATGGCCGCTCAGGACGGACCATCTGCCGCCGGTCAGATCGGCGCCATCCTCAAAGCCAAGCCCAACGTCATTTCCAAGTACCGGAACAGGCTCATCGCTGCCGGCCTGATCGAGTCCGCCGGCTACGGCAAAGTCGACTTCGCAATTCCCGGACTCCGCCAATACCTCCGAGAGTAGGTTGACGGAATCACGGTTATCGGCTCTTTAAAAGGGTAGGGGGAGGAGTTCCGGAAGGGGCGTCGGAACTATCCTTCTGCGGTGTCCGGTTCGGCCCATTCGAGAGCCGCGACGAGGTGTCCCTCGTTGGGCAGGGCCTGCTGTTCCGCTGGAGGAAGCTTGTCATAGGTGTAGGCGGCGACAGCCATGGGCGATGTTGACCGGCCGAGGCTGTAGCGGACGCTGCGGTCGTTCTTGGTCCCGCAAATCAGGATGCCGACCGTTTCGTTGTGGTAATCCCGGCGGAGCATGTCATCGACGAGGGCAACATAGAAGTTGAGCTTTCCTGCGTATTCAGGCTGGAACTTGCCGGTCTTTAGCTCGATGACCACGTACCGAAGTTGCTCGATGTGGAAGAACAGCAGGTCGACGTAGTAGTCATCACCATAGACGTCGAAGTGTACCTGGCGGCCCACGAACGAAAAGCCTGGGCCCAGCTCGCGGAGGGTTTCGGTGATGCGACTCGTCAGCGCGTTCTCCAGGTCGCGTTCGGCGATCTCACCGGACAGGCCGAGGAAGTCGAAGTTGTAGGGGTCTTTTGCCATTTGCTGGGCAAGTTCGGAGTCCGGAGCCGCGAGCTGGCGGGGGAAGTTTGATGGCGCCGCACCGGTGCGTTCCATTGAATGATTCATCATCATGTTCAGCAGTACGTTTCGGGACCAGCCGTACTGAACGGCCGCGGCCGCATACCAGTCTCGTTCCTCGCCGGTGGCTGCCTTGTCCAAAATCGTGCGGATGTGACCCCAGGGCAAATGTGCCACAAGCTGTGGCACATTTTCAGCCGTGTCCCAGGCCCGGACCATCGCGGTCATGTACTGCAGATTCCGGTACGACAGACCCTTCATATCGGGAAAGGTAACCGCGAGATCGGCGGCCAGCCGCCTGACGACTCCTGTCCCCCAGCCCTGGCTCGCCTGGCGGGCGATAATGTCCTTGCCCAATGACCAGTAAAGCTCGATAACGAGGGTGTTGACGGTTCGCTGCGCTTGGATTCGCGCAGCGGCGATCCGGGTCTTCAGAGCTTCCAGCAGCTCCGCATAGTCCGCCGGCAGTTCGATTTCTGAAGAGACCATGCCTCAACCCTATCTACCGGCAAATGTGCCACAGGCTGTGGCACATTTGTACCCGCCGGCAAAAAGGTGACCCCTCACTCAGGTTGACGAAAGGTCCATTATCGGCGTTCGAAATAGGTGGGGAAGTGCGCATAAAAGGGCTGTTTCATGCCTGTCCGCTTCCATCGGCCGTGGATCCACGGGTCCGAGCGGTCGGCGTGGCCGTCCATCATGCAGCAGCCCGGATTGACCTTCTTTGTAGGGCTAAAACCGGGCTGAAGCTGCGACAGCGCTAGGGAAGGTAATTCTCGGTTGGTAATGAGCAAGGGGAATGAGACCGATGCTGGTTTGGATTCCTCTGGTCAGAATCCGGAGGCTTCCAGCTGTTTTTCGAGTCGTCGTGCAATCAACGCTGCCGCGGACCCCAGTACGGCTATCGTCGCCGCGCAGATCCAACCGCCGGTCGGGCCAAGGGCAGTAAAGATGAAGCCGAACACAAAAGGGCCCACCGTACCGCCGATATATGTTCCGCTTTGGGCGATTCCGGTGGCTTGGGCGGAGTGGGGATGCGCTCGGTGCGAAACGACGTAATGCATTAGACCGTTCCATCCCCAGCCGCACCCGAAGGCCAGGGCGCAGCCGACGGCGAAGGCTGCCCTATGGCCGGAGGCCATGGCCAACATCCCCGCAGCCCCTGCCGCGAGCATCAAGGCGACGGTGGTCATGGATCCGCCGATGCCTTTGTCCGCTGCTATGCCAACTAGTGGTCGCATGAAGCAGCCGGCGCAACTGCCGAGCCCGAGCAGCAGCCCGGCAGCAGCGGGATCGAAGCCTGTTTCCACCGCGGTGGCAACAGTGAAGGCCCCAAGTACATTACCCCCCGCTGAACCCAGTGCACTGGCGGCCGCAGCGGCCACCAGGAAGGACCTGAGGACCGGTGGCAGAGGAGTCCTTGCCTTCATTGACCCCCGTTGCGATTGGTTGGCGCGTGGCGTCCGCGGCATCACCGTGGCCAACGCGGAGAGCAGAAGACCTGCGAAGAGCGCCGCCCCGGCAAAGGCCCACGGCCAGCCGACTGTGAGGGCAAGCAGGGGGACGGATAGGCCGGCGGTGAGCGTAGCAGCTGGAATGGCTGCTTGTTTGAGGCCGAAAGCAAATGCACGGCGCCGGATGGATACTTGGTCAATAATGAACCCGTTGGACACAGGATGAGACAGTGCGTTGGCTACCCCCGCCAGGGCCAGCCACAGGAAGAGCCACCCCCAGTGCGGAGTTCCCAACGCTAAGCCCAGCAGGGCCATCAGCCCGATTGAGACCGATAACAGCATTCCGTTCCGCGCGCCCAGCCTCTGTGCGCTGCGGCCGCAGGCCGCAGACAGCAGTGCCGAGACGGCCCAGTATACGGCGACAGCGGCACCCAGAATGGCGGGGCTGACGCCCAGCTGATCCTCGAGCTGGACGGCTAGTCCGCCAGCAAGGAAGACTGGTAGGACAACCACCACTGTGCTGAACATCGCCAGAGCTGTGGCCCGCCGTCCGGGGTGCCCGTGCGGCGGGACCGGCGCCGGCAGTGTGGCGCCTCTCACGATTGGTTGCCGCCCTGCAACATCAATGCGGAGGAAGTTACGTCGGTCCTGTTTTGGTTGGTAGACGTTGCCACGGCACAGTCCTTCTAAATTAGGTGTACGGGGGTAGATACGGACCGTGGCCAGGGATTCAGCGAGTACTTGTCTTCCACGCTGGCGCAACATCCGCCCTGTGGTCCATCATGAGCGTTCAAAGGTCCGCATGGCGGACCGGGTTTCTCGCACTGTTGAATCCGCTCCGTGCACAACGTGCTGACGCACCCTGCATGACGCTGGAGGGCCAAGAGACAGATGATCTGGCTGATTTAGCCATGATTCAGTCCGTGGTTCAGCAATGCAGGTTTGCCATCCAATCTCCTCCGCGTCATGAAGCACGCTGGCGGGATCTCATGTCTGTACCTACGCGGGATGCCCATCTGCGGCAACGACTAGAGAGAGACTTCGAAGTCGCTGCATCCAGGGCACTTGGGTCGGGCTTCAGACCGCAGAATCCCCAAGCGAGAACAATTGCAGCAATGGCAGCGGCGATCTTGGACGCCGGGCAGGTCCGCCGGAAGCTGTCCGGGGCAACGAGAATCGTCACGCCGTGACGGGGGCGTTGACCGGGTGAAGCGGCAGGCGGCCCTCGGCTATGGCGACGGCGTTGAGTGCGCTGAGTCTTGCCATTTCGCTGCGGACGCGGACGGTGGCACTGCCGACGTGTGGCAGCAGCACCGTGTTGGGCAGCTCCGCCAGCCCGGGCGCGAGTTGCGGTTCATCCTCGAACACGTCCAGCCCGGCGCCGGCAATAGCCCCGTTGCGGAGGGCCTCCACCAAGGCAGTCTCATCCACCACCGGCCCGCGGGCGGTGTTGATGAGTATCGCGCCTGGCTTCATCCGCTGCAGCACATCCGCGTCGACCAGATGCCGGGTCTGGTCATTCAGCGGAACGTGGAGGGACAGGAAGTCGTTCTGCTCCACGAGTTCAGCCCAAGGAACCTGGCGGACCTTGCCGACGAACTCCCCTAGTTCTTCATCGCTGAGAGGACGGTCGTCGGGCGGCCGCGGTGAGAAGATGACCTCCATCCCAAACCCCAGTGCACGGCGGGCGGTGGCACGGGCGATCCTTCCGAATCCGGCCAGGCCAAGCACGGCGCCGGAAACGTCCCGGCCCAGCAGGAGTTTCGGTTCCCAGCCAAGAAAGTTGCCGTCACGGACCAGCCGGTCAGCTTCCACTACGCGCCGCGCGGTCCCGAGAATGAGCAGCATGGCGATGTCCGCTGTCGCATCAGTGAGGACACCAGGTGTGTTGCCCACCAGGATGCCGTGTCGGGTGGCGGCGTCAATGTCGATGTTGTTGTAGCCGACGGCGTAGTTCGAGAAGCCCTTCACCCGCGCGTCGGCGAGGAGCGGCGCGTCGATGACGTCTCGCAACTGGGTGAGGACAACGTCGAAATCCCCTGAAGCGCAGAGGGTAGCCAATGTTCCGTAGCTCGGCGGCTCGGGCAGGACGGTAACTTGCCCGGCATCGGACAGGAATTGCAGCCCCGGTTCCGGAATGGCTGCGGTGACCAGGAAGTGGTTTCCCATCGTCAGTTCCCTTCAGGGTCGTTTCTTTGGCGCACAAGTCCGTGGGGTACCGCTGAGTGGGCTTGGACGATATACCCGCCAGGGCGAATTCGAGTCACGAGTATTCCTGTGCGGTGGTTGTTGGCCGCGACCTTGACATGTTCGATGGCTTCCTCCAATGCCGTGTCAACCTCGGAGGCGCTATTGACGCTGATTTCCAGCATCTCCGGCGCTTCCGTTTCCGTAGGCTGCTCCTGATCCAGCCCAGAGGGTTCGAGCACAGCAGGTGTGGGTTCAGTCACGGGTAAACTCATGATCAACACTCCTTGCAATTAGCCGCGCGTCCTGCGACTGATTTGATCAACTAATACCGCACCAGGCCCATGTGGCTGTCCCGATCTATCCGATTCACCAGACGTATGTGCGGCCCCGCTGAGATTTAGCACGCGTCGGTCCCATCTTCTCCTTGAGGGTGAAGCCAATGTAATTTTTCACTTTCCTGAAATCTCTATTGGCTCCTGCTAGCGGAAGGTCCAGACGTTAGGATGACTGATTCGCGGGCTGGATGGTCCATGCGACGGCAGGTTGAACTTGTTAAGGGTTCGGGGCAATAACCCACGGGAAGGCTGCGGCATTGGAGCGGGCGCCCTGAGCCGACTTGGAGCGGTTGGGCTCGCCTAGCTCAGCCAGCAGTTTTTCGGATAGGGCCACCAGTCCGCCGAAACTAGCCGGAGTGAGCCATTCGGGCCGTGTGGCGAAAAGGATGTCCTCGGTGGCCGTGTTGCCACTGGCGCCCGGGGCGAAGGGGCAACCGCCCAGTCCGCCCAAGGCTCCGTCTACTAGAGTGGCGCCGGCAGTGACGGCGGCCAGGGTGTTGGCCACGCCGAGCCCCCAAGTGTCATGGCCGTGGTAGACGATCCGTCGGGCCGGAGTCTCTTCGCGAACCCGGGCGATCAGACTGGCTACCTGCGCCGGGACCGCTTGGCCCAGCGTGTCGCAAATAACGACGTCACAGGTACCCTCCGCCCGCGGATCATTGGCAATGGCGAGGACCCGTTCCTCGTCTACTATCCCTTCGAACGGGCAGGTGAAAGAGGTGGCGATGCACAGCTGGATCTGACCGTCGACGGCGCGGGTATGCTCCACAGCTTCCGGCAAAGTGGCCAGGCTGGTCTCTGTACTGCGGCCAAGGTTCGCCTGGTTATGGGAGTCCGACGCCGAGAGACAGTACTGGAAGTTCCGCGCGCCAGCTGCCGCGGCCTTGGCCACGTGGCCCGGGGTCGCGACCCAGATCCAGCATTTTTGTAGCTCTTCCGGAGTCAGGGCCTGTACCACTTCAAGTGTGTTGGCCATTGTCGGCACGAGGTCCGCCCGGGCCATGGAGCCCAGTTCGATGGATGGTACGCCTAGGCGCAGAAGTTCCCGGATTGTCTCGACCTTCCGCTCGGTGGAGAGCATCTTGCCGGTGAGTTGCAGTCCGTCGCGGAGCGTGACGTCCCGCAATTCCGCTCGGGGGACCAAGGTGAAACTCATGCCTGCACTACCTCCTCGCGGCTGGACGCCGCAATAATCTCTTCCGTGTCCATGCCCAGGAGTCCGCCGAGGACTTCGTCCGTATGTTCGCCCAGATCCGGACCTAGGTTCCGGACGGGCAATGACTGCCCGCCGATCACCGGCACGATGCCGGGGAACCCGACATTGGAAAGCACTTCGTCACCGGTAGAGACATCGAATTTCTGGATCATGTTCCGCGCCGCGTACTGGTCATCGGCGACAATATCCGCCGCAGTGTAGATGGGGCCGGCCGGCACGCCGGCAGCGTCCAGCGCGGCAAGGGCGCTTTTTGCTGTGAGCCTGGCGGCCCATTCACCGATGGCCGCGTCCAGTTCTTCACGCCGCGCCCACCGGAGGGCGTTGGACTGCAGTCCGGGATCAGTACCCAAGTCCGGACGGCCAATCGTTTCCATGTATCGCCGAAAGATGCCATCGCCGTTGCCGGCCACCACGATGCTGGCGCCGTCGGCGCACACGTAGGCGTTGGACGGGGCAATGCCTTCCAACCGACCGCCGGTTCGTTCGCGGCTCACGCCGTAGGCCTCGTAGTCTGGCACGAGGGATTCCATCATCGAGAACATTGCCTCGTGCAAGGCGACGTCAATAACTCGCTCCGGCAAGGCAACAGCGGGCCCCTCGCTCCGCCGTCGTGATTCGCGCTGGAAAAGGGCCATCATGGAGCCGAATCCGGCGTACAGGCCAGCAATCGAGTCGCCAATTGAGACGCCCACACGCACCGGGGGGCGATCGGGATCCCCCACCAGGTTGCGGAAACCGCCGTAGGCCTCGGCTACTGCAGCGAAACCGGGGCGTTCGGACAGCGGCCCGGTCTGGCCGAAGGCGGAAACACGCGTGATGATTAGTTCCGGGTTGGCATCGTTGAGCACCTCGGGCCCTAGCCCCCATTTCTCAAGAGTCCCCGGCCGGAAGTTCTCTAGCAGGACGTCCGACTTCGCTGCCAGATCCAACGCTGCCTTGCGCCCCGCAGCGCTCCGCAAATCCAGCACCACCGACTTCTTGTTCCGGTTGATGGTGCGGTACAGCATGGACGTGTCGCCCTTGTATAGGCGCCAGTTCCGCAACTCGTCGCCCGTGCCAGGGCGTTCCACCTTAATTACCTCCGCGCCGAAATCGGCCAGCAGCCGTCCGGCGGTCGGGGCAGCAATATAGTTCCCTAGTTCAAGGACCCGGATGCCCTCCAGAGGGGCGATTTTCTTTGAATTCATGGCATTCCTAGAGCGTTGGAGTGGTTATCACGACGATGTTCTCGGTGCGGGTGCGGGATTCTTGACTTACTTCCCCTGTCCTGCTCAGGGTTTACAACATGGCGAGCTTTAGTTATCCGTTTCCTTTTCCCGGTGCTCCCAAATGGGAGGCACCAGCCCCCGGTTCGCGCATTTTCGAGTTGTCCTTCGGCGTTGATGAGCAAGTCGACGATGGAACAGTAACCCGGGCTTTCATACCCGCTCTCCTGGTTAGCAACGAAACCACATCGTAGGTTCTAATTCACACTGTGAGCATGATCTTAGCAGAAGTGTGGTTGGAAGCACATGCTTCTTCCATCAACATGAACATGATTTTTGTCAGTGCATGCACTGCGGCCAGGGCGCGCTAGGGTCGGTGCGATCGGCCGCATGAGGCCAACCTCCCTATGGGCCTTTCGAGCTCCAGCTCAGTGCCCACAGGGTCACCGCCAGACTTGCCCGTCTACGAAGTGGGTGCCATCCAGCACCGCACGAGTGTAAATAGCATTCTTAGCGAGGCCGCCCCTCTCCGTACGCCTTGGCCTGGTTGCCGTGACTGCGTGCCCTTCGTCCCTCATATGCCCAATCTCATCCCGCCCTCGGGGACCTTGGCGACGCTCCCTTCAGGGCTTTTCGGGCAAGGCGTGCATCCGCGGTTCTCGCACCTCTTCTCAAAGGTTGACGCCGGATGTTGCGCAGGTCACTATGGAACCTCTATGCTGAACCCACATATTGAATTGAAACTCACTTTATGGGTCAAGCGGATCAGGGTATGAAACGCTGAGCTCCAAGCGTCCCCTCCAGGCACGGTGATCCCTATTGGATCAGCCTGGTCAATCAAAAAACACAACAATGAGGGTAATGATGGACGATTTCCCCGCTTTCAGAGCGGCAGCGGTTCAGGCTGCGCCGGTCTTCCTCGACAGGGATAGGACGATAGAGAAGGCAGTGGACCTGATCTACGAGGCTTCGAGCAATGGTGCCAAACTCATTGTGTTTCCGGAGGTCTTCGTGGCGGGGTACCCGTACTGGGCATGGACGATGAATCCGGTCGAAGGCGGCAAGTGGTTCGAGAGGTTCTACAAGGAAGCAGCAGTCGAGATTCCAGGCCCTCACATCGATGCTATCCGCGTTGCCGCTGCGCGAACATCGACAATTGTGGTCATTGGCGTCAACGAGAAGTCGGCGATAAATTTCGGGACCATTTACAACAGCATGGTCACCATCGGCTCCGACGGATCGGTACTGGGGGTACACCGAAAGCTGGTTCCCACGTGGGCGGAGAAGCTCGTGTACGGAAACGGCGACGGCGCATCCCTCAGGGTGCACAACACGGAGATTGGCCGTCTCGGAGCCCTGGCCTGCGGTGAGAATACGAATACGCTGGCGCGCTTCACGCTGCTGGCTCAGGGCGAGATGGTCCACGTGGCGTCATACGTCGCGTCCCCCGTTGTTCCGGCTGATTACGACATGGCCGATGCCATATCTATGCGGACCGCCGCTCACTGCTTCGAGGGAAAGGTGTTCTCGGTCGTGTCCTGCTCCACGATTAGCGAGGAGATCATTGACATGGTCGCAGGTGACAATGAGGAGGTCCGGCACAACTTCCGGCGTGAGCACAGTGCACTCTCGGGTATTTTCGGCCCGGACGGGCGTCCGATCGTCGAGCCACTCGTCGACGACGAGGGGATTGTCTACGGCGACATCGATCTGAACAAGTGCATAGCCGCCAAGCAGATGCACGACATCACTGGTCATTACAACAGGTTCGACATCTTCTCTCTGTCCGTGAATGGTACTGCCCACGAACCGGTCAGCATTACCGACGGGCCGGCGAAAAGCTCATCAGTCCTCGGACCGATCGACTTCGACGGAATCGGAGAAGTCGCAAATGACTCGATGAGGAGTCACATCAATCCAGAGAGCGCTCGGCAACAGATCGGGTAACACACACGCCCCCATCTTCACCTGCCGAACGACCTGAATCAAAGGTACTGTCATGAAAAATTCAGTTGAAACTGAGCCCCACAAGAGTCAAAAACGAAGCCCAAAATACATCGTCGCAGGTGCTATCGGCCATGTGATGGAATGGTTTGACTTCGCGATATACGCCTATGCCGCTCCCGTTATCTCACGGCACTTCTTCCCATCCGACGACGTGCTGACATCCCTGATGTCGACCTTCGCCGTCTTTGCCGTCGGCTTCATCGCCCGGCCGCTCGGTGGCCTGGTGATGGGAGTGCTCGGCGATCGTATCGGCAGCACGAAGGTCTTGTCCCTCTGCGTCATTATGATGGCTGGCGCGACTGTCTTCATGGGACTCCTGCCCACCTACGAGATGATCGGCTTCTGGGCGCCGGTCCTGCTGGTTATGGCCCGTCTTTTGCAAGGATTCGCTGTCGGAGGGGAGATCGGAAGCGCGGCGTCATTCCTGGTCGAGTTCGCCCCCCCGCACCGCCGCGGCTTCTACGGCAGCTGGACACAGCAGAGCGCGGCAGTCGGATTGCTGCTCGCATCGCTGGTCTTCACTGCTCTGTCGGTGACGCTGAGCGAAGAAGCACTGAACAGTTGGGGATGGCGCGTTCCATTCGTCGCAAGCGTGCTTCTGGCAATCTTCGGCTTCTACCTGCGGCGCTCAATGCCCAACACCCCGAAATTTGAGAACCTCGTTGAGACGGAAGGAATCGTGAAGAAGCCGCTCACAGTCGTTCTGCGCGAGAACGGCGGAGCTGTCATCCGCGCAATCGGCATCATCGTCTGCTTCACCATTGGCTTCTACTTCATATTCACCTTTCTTCCCTCCTACATCCGAGTGGTCGTCGAGTCGTCCTACTCTGCCTCGTTCGGGTCCAGCGTCATCGGCCTAAGCGTTTTCGCCGTGATCCTTCCATTCCTCGGCCATCTGTCCGATAAAATTGGACGCAAATCCCTGATGATCTGCTCTTACGTCGGCTTCATCGCATTGCCGTATCCGTTGCTAAAACTGATCGAGACAGGCTCCTTCCCCTTGATGGTCGTAGGCCAGGTCGGATTCGTCCTGGTCCTGGCACTGGTGGCAGCGCCGTTGATGACGGCACTGGCGGAGCTGTTCCGCACTTCGGTGAGAAACAGCGCAGTGTCCGTCTCCTACAACCTCTGCGTCGCCGCTCTGGGAGGGACGGCACCAATGGTTGCCACATACTTAAGTTCCCTCGAAGGCTCACCTGAGGTTTATCTCGCCATGTACCTCGGTGCAGCCGGTATAGTCTCCCTCTTGTCCATCTGGACAATGAAGGACAGGCACAAGGAACCCCTGGCCTGAGCCTGGTGACCTCTGGAGCTCACTGACTGATCATGCAACATCCGGACGGCATAATCCTCCTCATCTGAGGGGAGGATTATGCCGTACCGGTCATGAACCGAGTTCGGCGAGTCCCCCTCGCCCCAGGTGTTAGGGGAAACACCAACACGGAAGAGGTTCTTTGCCTTACACAACCGCACTGGGCCCCTGACAACTTTTCCGTGCTGGTGTCGCTGTCTGAGAATTTTTGGCTGAGCACGAACAACAGAACCGTTCGAAAGCAGCTTAGGGGTTAGGTGAAAGGCCGTGTCCTTAAATGATTGATCGACTGAGGGATTCCTAGGCAATTGGAAACGTCCCACTGGACTGTCACGAACGCAGGCTCTAGCGTGACAGGTATGCCATCCGATTCCTCAGGTACCGCCAGCAACAGCCCGCTTCTCGTCTTGGGAAAGATCAGCGCAATACTGGATTCTTTCTCACTCGGTCGCCCTGTGCTGAAGTTGGCTGACATTCGTGAAGCCACGGGCATGCCCACTTCTACCGTCCAGCGGCTTGTCATGAATCTTGTGGACAAGGGGTTCCTTGACAAAGAAGATGACGCCTACCGGATCGGTATGAAGATGGCGTATTGGGCTGCGCCGGCAACCCGTGGGCTCGAGGTCCTGGATCTTGTCCGTCCCTTGTTGAAGGACTTGCGTGACAGCACTGGTGAGACTGTTTCATTTTTCAAAGCAGAACAGGGACACCGCGTGTGCGTGGCGCTGGCAGAAACGAACCATGCACTCCGAAGGGAGATGCACGTCGGTAAGATCCTGCCCATCCATGCGGGTTCGGCAGGGCGGGTCCTGCTGGCTTGGAACGAAGACCTCCTGCAAGCGACGTTAAAGGCTGACCTTCAACCCCTCACGGAATCCACTATCACTAGTTCGGAAGATCTTGAGTCCGCTGTTCGGCGAACCCGCTCCGACGGGTTCGCCATAACGATCGGGGAGCGGGAAGATGGCGCATCGGGACTCGCGGCACCCGTTTTTGACGCCTCCACCGCACTCGTGGGTGCATTGACGATAAGCGGCCCCACCCTACGCATGCCACGACCGGTTTGCGAAAGTTGGCTGGACATGCTCTTGAACACCGCCGAGTCCATGACCAGGTTGATTGGTGGCCGCTACCCAAGCGAGGCAGCTGCCTGATCTCTGGCCGGCACCAGTTGTTGGCTCCCTGACGCTCCGCGCCCACCAATCTTGCGTCTCGTGCGGCGGGGGCAGGGTCATTTACTCCGGAATGGCTGCCCGGGCAGGAACATCCCATACCTTAGCCACGATCGGGCAACCCTCTCCATAACTCGCAATATGATTCGCTACTCATAATGTAGGAAAATTCCTTGATTATTCGGCCGCCGGTCTGTACCTTGGAAATAGATACAGAACGGTAGGCATCACCTTCCGATGGTGAGTTCGACGATGCTACGCCGTTCTCGCGAGCAGATCTCCTCATCTGTCCTTCCCTACCTAACCTTCCCGGCTTCTGCCGCATCCTTAGATTGCGAGTTAGTCATGGGCTACACCCTTGCCGAAAAAGTGTGGAACTCTCATATCGTCAGGCACGAAGACGGCAAACCTGACTTGCTCTACATTGATCTCCACCTGGTGAATGAGGTCACAAGTCCCCAGGCCTTTGAAGGGCTGCGCCTGGCCGGCCGCAGCGTACGCAGGCCCGATCTGACTATTGCCATGGAGGACCACAACGTTCCCACAATTGGTATAGACAAGCCCATCCAGGACCTTACTTCCCGGCTCCAGGTTCAAACCCTAAGAGAAAACTGCGCCGCATACGGAATCCACCTCTTCAACATGGGTAGCAAGGATCAAGGGATCGTCCATGTGGTTGGTCCGCAGCTTGGTCTGACCCAACCGGGCATGACCATCGTCTGCGGTGACTCCCATACCTCCACCCACGGTGCGTTTGGTGCCTTGGCCTTCGGTATTGGAACCAGTGAAGCCGAGCACGTGCTGGCTACACAGACGCTCCCCCTTCAGCCCTTCAAGACCATGGCAGTAAACATTGAAGGCTCGTTAGCGTCCGGCGTGACTGCCAAAGACGTTATTCTGGCGCTGATCGCACAAATTGGCACTGGTGGAGGCCAAGGATATGTTCTGGAATACCGTGGTGATTCCATCCGGAACATGTCCATGGAAGCCAGGATGACAGTATGCAACATGTCCGTGGAAGCAGGAGCCCGCGCTGGACTTATTGCCCCGGATGCCAAGACCATCGAGTATTTGAAGAGCAAACCGCATGCCCCAGCGGATGAAGAATGGCAGGCAGCCGCTGAGTACTGGCTCTCGCTAGGTAGCGATTTCGATGCCGTCTACGACGCCGAAGTAACCCTTGACGCATCGCAAATTACTCCGTTCGTCACCTGGGGTACAAACCCAGCTCAAGCAGTGGCCATCAACGGCAAGGTGCCGAATCCTGAAGATTTCACAGAAGATCGCGACCGATCAGCCGCCCAGAAGTCACTTGCCTACATGCAGTTGGTCCCCGGTACGGCGATGAAGGATATCCCCGTCGACATGGTCTTCCTAGGCTCCTGCACCAACGGTCGCATCGAAGATCTGCGCGCGGCAGCAGCGGTTCTGTCCGGACGGCGCATCAAAGAAGGTCTACAGATGCTTGTCGTTCCCGGTTCGATGCAGGTTAAGGCCCAGGCAGAGGAGGAAGGACTGGACCGCATTTTCGTCGAAGCCGGGGCGGAGTGGCGTTTCGCAGGTTGTTCCATGTGCCTGGGGATGAATCCCGACCAGGTCCCCGCCGGAAAACGTTGCGTTTCAACATCAAATCGAAACTTTGAAGGTCGTCAAGGACGTGGCAGCATGACGCACCTCGTCTCCCCCCCGGTAGCTGCTGCCACCGCTGTGAGGGGTTATATATCCACTCCCGCAGACCTTCACCTGATCAAGTAAGGAAACTTAAGTGCGGAAGTTTACAGAGCACACGGGGGTTGCTATGCCCCTAAAGCAAACGAACGTTGACACTGATCAAATCATTCCGTCAAAGTACCTCAAGCGTGTCACGCGCACAGGATTCGAAGATGCCCTTTTCGCGGACTTGCGCCATGAGGATGGGTTTCCCTTGGACGACCCTCAATTTTCGGGAGCGTCGATTTTGGTGGCAGGAGCTGACTTCGGCACAGGATCGTCCAGAGAACATGCCGTCTGGGCACTGATGGACCACGGGTTCAAGGTGGTCATCTCGCCCAGATTTGCCGACATTTTCCGCGGAAATTGCGGAAAAGCCGGCTTACTGGCGGCCCGGCTCGGCCGAGCAGAAGTAGAAGACATTTGGGATGCATTAGATGAAAATCCCGGGATGCAGATGACAGTTACCCTAGCCAGTCAGAGCATCCAATGTGGGGAGAAGGAATACGCATTCGAGATCGACAGCTACGTCAAATGGCGCCTTGCTGAAGGACTCGATGATATCGACCTTACTCTGCAGGCAGACACTGCCATCACCTCATACGAAGTCCAACGCCCGGCGTTTCTGCCGCAAATAGAAGCGTCCTAGATGCAACTCTCGCACCCTTCGGGCCCACCAACGGCTGCCCAACACGCCTCCACGTCGGCTGACCAGTCACCAGAGCTCAAAAGGCCCGGCCTTTAACGCGCTGCCACCTCAAATAAAACTCCAAATACAGGCTAATGGAGCCCATGATGAACCAAAGCCCCAACCCTCTGGTAGCCCCCAAACCCCTGGACGCCCATCCGGTGGTGCACACCAGCGACATCGACGCCGCCAGGGACGCTGTCACCGGGACTTACCTTCCCAATGATATGACCACGTCCGGTGACGGCCAGCTGAACATGATGTTGAACGCCTGGGGCGGCCGGGACCTGACGCTCGGCTACTTGACGTATCAGGCCGAAACGAAGTTGCGGATGCCGCCGCCGGAAGAGTTCTACCATGTGAACCTGACGACCGCCGGAGGCACCGAGGGATTCCGTGCGGACGGTAAACGTGCCTTTACTGCTGGTGGTCAGAGCGGATTGGTGTTGCTGCCGCACATTGGCACCGAGGTGAAGTGGGGCCCTGACGCGGAGCAGATAATCCTCCGGTTTTCGAGGGAAATGTTGGAAAATTTTGCTGCTGATCTGATGGGTCAATCCGTGGATCACCCGATCGGGTTCGATTTCGGTTTCGATCTGTCGACAGGGCGGGGCGCCAGTCTTTATGCTTCGGCGCAGTTCATGGCCGTGGAATTGAACCGGCCCGGGGGCATCACGGAGAACCCGCTCGCCCTTGAGCAGCTTGAGTCGTTTGTCATGAGCAACCTTCTCCTGGCTGTCCCGAACAACTACAGCGAGGTTCTCCTCACCCCGCCTCCCACCGTTAATCTGGGGCGGCTCAAACCAGTGGTTGACTTCATTGAAGCGAACGCCGACGAACCGATTACTCCGGCCGAGTTGGCCCGGGTAGGGATGATGAGTATCCGCACGCTGCATGCTTCCTTTCAACAGTCCCTTGGAACCTCCCCCATGGAACATCTGCGCCGGGTCCGGATGGAGCGGGTACGTGCGGAACTGATCTCCAACAAGAACCCGGACCTGAAAATCACGGATGTGGCAAACCGCTGGGGGTTCTACCATCCGAGCAGGTTCGCTGCGCGCTACAGGCAAATGTTCGGCGAACTACCCAGCGAAACCCTGCAACGCCACGCCTGAAACCGCCCTTTTTCCAAGGCCTCCTTCCAGGAGTTTGGCGACGCCTTCCCTCCCCGAAACGAGGCCAGCTCCTAGTAGGCTCACAGCTCACACAAGATGCGCTCACGGAGCCTGCCCGGGAGGGTTTCGGTTGATCAAGTTGGATGAGTGCGAGAAAGCACCACTGTCGGCGGTCTCCTGACCTCCGGTGGCGGATCAACGCTCCAACCGGAAGCCGAGCTTGATGGTCACCTGCCAGTCGCTGACTTGCCCGTTCTCAAGGTGTCCGCGGATTTCCTTGACCTCGAACCAGTCCAGGTTGCGGAGGGACTTGGAAGCTTCGGCAATTCCGTTGCGAACTGCGGCATCAACACCGTCTTTTGATGTGCCGACGATTTCGGAAATGCTGTAGGTGTGGTTGGACATCTTCGCTCCTTATGATCATGCTGGTTCCGAGTTGTGGGTCCTTCTTGAGCGCTGTGCGTCTAGTGCTCGGCCGATCACCGAGTGGGAGAAGTCACTGTTTAAGCGGCCCCGCCAGGATGCGGTTTCCCTTGGAGCAGACGACAGCTGTCCACGGTGAACCTCTCAGTCCCAAGTCTGTGCCCAGGACGCTGGCGAATCGACTGATCCTATTCGCCGTACATCAGGCTGGTCAGGAAAAGTTCGAGCGGGGCATTGTGCTGGGGAGCTGCAGCGCCGGCCGATACTGTAGTTTCTTCAATTTCCAAGTAGAGGCCTTCCCATGGATATGAAGTGAGACTTCCCTGTCGTTCGGGGGAACTTGGTTCAAGTTTTGTAGCATGGCCCCAGTCCAAGTGTTGAATTTTGGGTGTGCGGGCGGCGTGGTGGCGGACACCAAGCCCGCCTAAAAACGGGTGATGGGCGATAGTCATGATGGCTTCCTCTCTGAAGCGAACGCCGTTTCGTGGGTGCCGATTTGGGTGAGTCGAGGCGACTGGTGTTGTGACTCCAGTCACTTCGATGCTGGTAATGCAACGCTATTCCGATGGTCTTTATGCACACAGCCGCTCGACGCAGCCGGGTATCCAGTTAGGGCAAACTTTGAGACCCTCTTCCTGTCGGGAAGGGGAAGCCCTGCCGGGTTTGCATTGGCTCACGAATGGAGGATGAAGGGGCGTCCCAGTTGGACAGCTAGGTAACCAGGGCTGCTGATGCCGTGGAAGGGGCCTGGTGAGTGCTTGGTTCTGCCGTTTGCGACCGTAGCAGAGCTGCGGCGGTCGCCACTCAGCCGTCCTTGCCAGGGGCGAACCCGCCCGAAGCATCCGGAATTTGTCGCGGTGCCCCTATGCGGCCAACCTGCAGTGGGTCGCGGCCGGATTCCCAACCCCCGACTTTCGGGTTGCTGTTGCGAAGGCATGTTGGGAATCCGGCCGACGCTTTGGAGGGATGACGGTTCTACTGGATGGTCGGACCTAGTAGGCCCAACAACTCCAGTGCCCGTCTTTTATACCTTCGGGCTTTGCATGGTGTGCCAGTGGTTGACTGCGCGGACTGCGTAGCCGTCAGTGCGGTGAATGAGGCGTCTGGACCAGGTTTCATCTCTGATCCATAAGGCGGAGCCATCTTCCATATTGGCATCAATGTATCCGCCGAAGGCGGGTAGTCCTGGTCCGGACAAGACCACGGGCAGTCCGATCGGCGCTTGGCACCATTCGGTCACGAATTCTCCCAAGGAGTAGCCCTCTGCCAGCCCGGCGGGAGTCCAGAACTCACGATTGCAGGCCTGCCTGGTTTGGAAATGGATAGTCGTCACATCGTCCCTTCGCGCCCTGCCGCTTCCGCCACATCAAGCCCAGTAATTTGTCACACAATAGCCGCCGCCGGGACGCCAAGGCGGTGCCAAGTGTCCACGACGGTATCAGGGTTGAGGGAGAGCGAATCGATGCCCTGATGAACGAGCCATTCAGCAAAGTCGTCGTGGTCGCTGGGCCCTTGTCCGCAGATGCCGACGTATTTGCCGCGAGCCTTGCAGGTCTGAATCGCCATGGTGAGCAGTTTCTTGACGGCTGGGTTTCTTTCGTCGAAGCCCTCTGAAACGATGGCGGAGTCCCTGTCCAAGCCGAGGGCGAGTTGGGTCATGTCGTTGGATCCAATGGAGAAGCCATCGAAGTAGTCAAGGAATTCGTTGGCGAGCAGCGCGTTGGCGGGGAGTTCGCACATCATGATGATCTCCAGGCCGTTGTCTCCACGGCGCAGCCCGTTTTCGGCGAGGAGCTCGATTACCCCGTGTGCTTCGTCTAGGGTGCGGACGAAGGGCACCATGAGCTTGATGTTCGTCAAGCCCATCTGGTTTCGTACGAATGCAAGCGCCTCACATTCCATGTCAAAGCTTTCCCGAAATGAAGGTGCCAGATACCGTGCGGCGCCACGGAATCCGATCATGGGATTTTCTTCGTGTGGCTCATATGCGGCTCCGCCGATCAGGTTGGCATACTCGTTGGACTTGAAGTCCGATAGCCGAACAATGACCGGTTCCGGGGCGAAAGCGGCTGCCAGGGTCGCGATGCCTTCGGCTAGACGTTTGACGTAAAAGTCCCGGGGACTGTCATAGGCGCTGATGCGTGCACGGATTTCGGCCGCGACGCCCGCGGACTGTTCATCGAGTTGCAGCAGGGCCTTGGGATGGATACCAATCTGGCGGTTGATGATGAACTCCAGCCGGGCCAGGCCTACACCATGGTTAGGCAGGGCCGCGAAACTGAAGGCCTGTTCCGGGGTTCCAATATTCATCATGACCCGCACGGGGACCTCGGGCATGTGCGATAGTTCGGTTTCCTCGATGGCGAACTCCAGGATCCCTTCGTAGGCGAATCCAGCATCCCCTTCAGCGCAGGACACGCTGACGTCCATGCCGTCCAGGAGAACGTTTGTAGCCTCTCCCGTTCCAACTACGGCCGGAATTCCCAGCTCTCGGGCGATGATGGCGGCATGGCATGTCCGTCCGCCACGGTTTGTGACGATGGCGGCCGCACGTTTCATGATGGGTTCCCAGTCAGGGTCGGTCATGTCAGCGACGAGAACGTCGCCGGTGTTGAAGTCGGCCATCTGGTCGAGCGAGGTGAGGACACGTACCGGGCCGGCTCCGATCCGCTGTCCGATTGCCCGTCCTTCACACAGAACCGTCCCGGTCTCTTTCAGGCGGTAGCGGCGCAGCTGGTGTGCCGATTTGCGGGACTCGACCGTTTCAGGGCGGGCCTGCAGGATGTACAGTTGGCCGTCCGACCCGTCTTTACCCCATTCGATGTCCATCGGACGGCCGTAGTGGGCCTCAATGGCGAGGGCATGCGCGGCGAGTTGCTCGACTTCACCGTCGGTGATGCTGAACCGGTCCCTCAGCGCCGGCTCAACTTCGACGAGTTCGATTGTGTGCCCAGCGTTAGCATCAGCGGAGTACACCATCTGCAGGGCCTTCTCCCCCAGTCCTCGTTTTAGAATTGAGGGACGCCCGGCTCGCAGCGAGGGCTTGTAGACGTAGAACTCGTCGGGGTTGACGGCACCTTGGACTATCGCCTCTCCCAATCCATAGGAGGAGGTGATGAGTACCGCCTCATCGAAACCCGTTTCGGTGTCCATTGTGAACATGACACCTGATGCACCCACGTCGGAGCGCACCATACGTTGAATACCCGCGGAGATGGCGACGTCGCCGTGCATGAAGCTGTGGTGCACACGGTAAGCGATCGCCCGGTCGTTGTAGAGGGAGGCGAAAACATCCTTACTGGCCTGGATGATGTTGCCGATACCGGTGACGTTAAGAAACGTCTCCTGCTGACCGGCAAAGGAGGCATCCGGCAGGTCTTCCGCTGTCGCGCTGGAGCGAACAGCCCAGGAAATCGGGCCCGGACCACCGTGCTTTCCGACCAGGATGTCGTATGAGGAGCTGATCGCGGCTTCAAGTTCCGGTGGCAACGGCGCGTTCCTTACCAGGGCTCGAATCTCCCGGCCTCTGATAGCCAGATCGGCAACGTTCTCCACATCGAGACCTATCAAGAGCTCCTCGATCGTCTGCTCAAGTTTCGAGTGAGCCAGGAACCGGCGGTACGCATCAGCAGTAGTGGCAAAGCCATCCGGCACCTTCACTCCTGCTGAGGCGAGGTTCTGCACCATCTCCCCCAGCGAGGCATTCTTGCCCCCCACCCGCCCAAGATCTTGTAGGCCTATCTCCGAAAACCACAAAATGTCTTCCGTCATGACACTCACTGCTCCTTCGTCAAGTTATGCCCTGATTTTTCCGCCGCAAGATATGCATTCCTGCCGGCGGAGGCATGATGTAGGGCTGCTCCTCCGACCGGCATTTTCTTCGTCGTCACTTGACGGGCTGCCCTTGATGGATGGGGGCCTCACGCTTGGAACTGAAGCCGGTAGTAAGGTTGGCGGCGTATTCGGAGAGCCATCCCAAGCCGGCGCCAAGGGCCAGGGCCAAACACGTGGCAGAGAGGTCGAATGAGGTTCCGAAAAACGCCGCGCACCCGGCGAACGTGCCGGGGATGAAGGACAGTACCCGCCACCTAGCCTGCACGCACATCGCGAAAGCGGCGAGGCTAACAGCGATGGGCAGGGCGACTGGCAGGGCAACCGCGCCCGCCGTCCACACGATTACGCTCCCCCACAAGGCGCCGGAAAGAGTAGCGGGGATGGCTTTGAGCAGTCCGTCCCGCTTTCCGCCCGCCGCGAAGTAGCAGGCCCAACCCACGAAGCCAACCCATGTGATCAGGCCGAAAGGGGTGCTGAACTGCGTCCATAGTCCGGCAAGTATGCCGACGCTGATCCCTATAGTGACGAGTGCTTTCATTGTGTATTCCTTGTTGAGGGCAGGGTGATGATCCCCGGGCGGCTTTGCGCCATTGGACTGGCCATTCCCGGGCACCCTGGTGTTGGTGAGTAGCTGCGCCATTTGGCAGAGACTGATTCCGGTGGTCCTATATCCAGGGCCGGATGTTTTGAAGACTTTGGGATGTCTGTACAGCCGCTGCCAGTTCCACCAGGGCCGCCCCGTGTAGCCTGAGGCGCAGCGCGATGTCGGTTTGAATGGCCCCGCCAGGGTTGAAGGCTGTGGAGTCCAAATAGACGTCGGGGGAAAGAATCTGGGTCCCGAAGAAGCCGCTAAGCGTATTACTGAGCTCCCTGGTACCGAGGAAGTGCGCGGCGGAGGCTCCCGTCATGGCCACCATCGCAGGCGTGCCGTGAAGGGGCCCCTCGTCCTCGGCGGTACTGCGGTCGATCCGCTCCAGAAGCAGCCTCATCGCCGCCGTGGGACTTGCCCGGTATGTTGGGCTGCCGAAAACCACACCGTCTGCGGCAGCTATCTGTCCGAGGACTGCTTCGTCGTCGTGGCGGACCAGTTCGGTTTCCGCCCCGGCGTCAGCTGCGCCGGCCAGTATTTCGGATATCATCCGGTGAGTCTTGCCCGGGCTGTGTGGACTGGCGTCCACGCCCAGGATTCTCAAGCACCGATCCCGACGTAGCTTCCTTTGAAGAACAGCAGGGGTTCAGCGCCGCCACGGGCGTCCATGGCCTTGACCTTGCCGATGACGATGGTGTGATCGCCACCGTCGTACTCCTGGTGGAGTTCGCAGTCGATCCAGGCGAGGGCGCTATCCAGAATTGGGTTACCCAAAGGGGACGCGGCGTGGCTTACACCAGCGAACTTGTCGGTTCCTGATCGGGCAAACTTGCCGGACAGGTCGCGGTGCTCTTCGGGGAGAATGTTCACGCAGAACCGTCCGGTGCCCCTGATGACGGGCCAGGTTGAGGAGGAGCGCGCAGGGTTGAATGCGATGAGCGGCGGTTCCAGTGACAGTGACGAGAATGACTGGCAGGTGAACCCGACGGGCCCCTGTTCAGTAGTTGCGGTGATGATGGTCAGTCCTGTGCAGAAATGCCCGAGGATTTCCCGCATCCTCTCCGGGGTGACTTCAGAGTGATTTTCCATGATGGTCTTCCTTCAGTGTTGGGTTGGGACGAGATAGGGATCTGTTGTGTAGGTAAAGCCAATTCGTGGTTCGCAGCGGGTCAGCGCGGCTGACAATTCGTGGCCCACGAATTCGGCTACTTCGGAGCTGATTTTTTTCAGTGCGGCTATGTTCAGGCCGGTGTGGATTCCCATGTCTTCCAGGAAATTGGTGAGGTCTTCGGTGGCCAGGTTGCCGCTGGCTCCCGGGGCGAATGGGCACCCGCCCAGACCTCCGATGGATGCGTCGAAGTCCGTCACGCCGATGAGGAGGCCGGCGAGGACGTTTGCCATAGCGGTGTCCCGGGTGTTGTGCAGGTGCAGCCCGATCGAATGGCCGGGTGCCTGCGCGCGGACAGCCTGAACGAGGCTGATGACGCGGTCAGGAGTGGCGGTGCCGATGGTGTCGCCCAAACAGATTCGGTCGGCTCCGGCGGCCACCAAGGCTTGGACGATGTCGGAGACTGCGCCTACCGGCGTTGGGCCCTCAAAGGGGCAGTCGAAGGATATAGCGACAATGACTTCGCAAATGCCGCCGGCTTCGTGGACCATGTTGATGATCTCTTTGCCGGCTTCGACAGACTGCGCTAGGGTTTTTCCCGCATTGGCCTTGGCGTGGCTCTCTGATGCAGAGACCACGTACTCCAAGTGCGTGATTCCAGCAGCAAGGGCGCGTTTTGCGCCACCGATGCCGGCCACGAGAGCGCAGAAGTCAACGTCAGGCCAGCGGTACAGCTCCTGGACGAGATCAGCGGCGTCTGCCAGAGCCGGGACCGCTGTCGGTGAAACGAAGCTGGTCACCTCGACCCGTCGCACTCCGGCCTGCACGAGGCCGTCGATCATCCGGATCTTGTGGTCAAGTGTCAGCGCGCGCTCGAGCTGCAACCCGTCGCGGGGCCCAACTTCACGGATGTCGACCGCATGCGGCAGGCTGTGTCCTACGGCAGACGCTATGGATTCCAACGTGAGGGGCGAACCTTGTTCTTCCATAATCAGATGACCTCGCTATCTGTGAGTTCTTTGATGTCCTGGTCGTCCAGGCCGAGAAGTCCGCGATAGACGTCGTCGTTGTCAAAGCCGGGTTCCGGACGGCCCGCCCAACGGACGGAGCCTTTTGCGCTGGAGAATTTCGGGACGATGCCCGGGCCTTTGATTTTTCGACCGACGCGGAGGTCGTCGTGATCGACGAACATTTCCCTGTGGATAAGTTGCGGATCATTCACGACTTCAGCCACGGTGTTAACCGGGCCGCAGACCACTCCGGCTTCGTCCAGCGTGCGGACTATGTCCGAGGCGGTCTGTCTCGAAGCCCACGTTGCGACGATGTCGTCGAGCTCATCCTGATGGCGTCCGCGGGCCACGTGGTCGGCGTATTTCTCGTCCTGAGCGAGTTCGGGTCTGTCCATGACGCCGCACAGCCGTGCAAAGACGGTGTCCTGGTTTGCGGCGATGATGACCGGGAGCCCGTCCCGGCTCATGTAGACGTTTGACGGTGCGATGCCGTCCAGACGGGTACCGGAAGGTTTACGCACAACTCCGGCTCCGTCGAAGTCCGGAATGGTTGATTCCATGAGGGCAAGGCACGACTCTGTGAGGGCAACGTCAATAACGTCTCCTTCGCCGGTGGTGCGTGAACGGATGAGGGCTGCGAGGATCCCGTGGACGGCGAACATGCCTGCGAAGGAGTCACCCAGGGACAAAGCAATGCGCGGCGGAAGCTGCCCTGGGTAGCCGTTGACGGCCCGGAAGCCGCTGACGCCCTCTGCGACGGAGGCGTAGCCTGGCTTGAGTGCGTCGGGGCCGTCCTGGCCGTACCCGGAGATCCGGGCAATGACCAGCCGGGGGTTCTCCTGATGGAGGACATCGGGGCCGATCCCCCAGTTCTCCAGCGTGCCGGGGCGGAAGTTCTCGATGACAGCGTCGCTTTGCGCGACCATGTCCTTGAAGATGCTGATCCCACGTGGGGTGCGGAGGTTAAGCGTCACGCATTTCTTATTCCGTGCGTGCACCGTCCAGAACAACCGATGGCCATCAATTTCACCCTGGCCCCAGGTCCGCAATGGATCGGGGCGGTCTGATGTCTCGATCTTGATGACTTCAGCTCCCATATCCGCCAGCAGCCGGCCGGCGAAGGGGCCGGCGACCAAAGATCCAAGTTCTAGGACCCGGATGCCCTCAAGCGGACCGCCCCCCTGCGGTCCCGGCGCTTCTTCGCGCCGGATCGGCGGTGTTCCCATTTGATTTTCCTCCCGTACCCCGAAGGGTGATGTCCATCACTGACTGTCGTGATGGAGCACAACGCTATGAGCCGGAAGATGCACAGGACAGCCGCCAAGCGCGCCCGGACAGCCGATTTCTGCACGCTTTTGGCGGCGATGAATACTTTGCGAAAAGCGGCTGTCTGCCTGCACTGAACGGCTAGTGTGATGCACCTCTCAGTCCGTACGGTCTTTTCAGAGCTTCATCACAGGACGGTGGTGTTCAGCTGACAGGAAGGCAATGAAATGTCGACAACGACGTTGATAAGGGAGAAGTTCTCCCTCTACATCGGTGGAAAGTTCGTCCCCGGATCGTCGGGGCAGTCGTTCGCCACCTCCAGTCCATACACGGGCGAGGTGTGGGCGGACGTGGCCGAGGGAACCGTGGCGGATATTGATACCGCCGTCGCCAGCGCCAGGGCAGCGCTCACCGGGCCGTGGGGCGAGATGAGCGGCACCGGCCGCAGCGCCCTGTTGCGCAGGCTTGGGGACCTGATCGCTGAGAACGCGGAGCGGTTGGCTACCCTGGAAGTCAACGACTCGGGAAAGCTCTTCCACGAGATGATTGGCCAGACCCGGGCCCTGCCGCAGTGGTACTACTACTACGCCGGTCTGGCCGACAAAATCGAGGGACGCCAGATCCCCACGGACAAGCCCAACTTTCTGGTCTACACCAAGCGTGAGCCCGTGGGCGTCGTCGGAGCCATCACTCCTTGGAATTCCCCGCTGCTGCTGCTGACCTTCAAGCTCGCCCCGGCCCTCGCGGCTGGCTGCACCTTTGTGGTCAAGCCCAGCGAACACGCACCCGCCTCTACAGCCTTCCTGGCCGAACTTCTCGATCAGGCCGGCTTCCCGCCAGGCGTCTTCAACGTCGTCACGGGTGAGAGTCGTGAACTGGGCCAAGCCCTGGCGGCTCACCCGGGCGTGGACAAGGTTGCGTTCACCGGATCAACGGCCACCGGAGCCCTCGTCGCACAGGCCGCCGGCAAGAACATCAATAAAGTGACACTCGAACTCGGTGGCAAGAGCCCGCAGGTCGTGTTCGAGGACGCCGACCTTGAAGCAGCCGCGAACGGGCTGCTCGCCGGAGTGTTCGCCGCCACCGGGCAGACCTGCATGGCAGGATCCCGGCTCATCGTTCACGAATCAATCCACGACAAACTCGTGGATCTCGTGGTTGAAAAGGCCAACAACATCAAGCTCGGTGACCCGACGTCCGCAGAGACCCAGATGGGGCCGGTGGCCAACGGGCCCCAGTACCAAAAAGTCATGGACTACATCCAGAAGGCCCGCGACGAAAACGGCGTGATCGCCTGCGGTGGCTACACCCCGGATGATCTTGGCGGCTTCTTCATCCGCCCGACCGTCATCACCGGTGTCAACAGAAATTCGACCGTCGTCAAGGAAGAAATCTTCGGCCCGGTCCTGTCCGTCTACACCTTCACCGATGAGACCGAAGCCATCGAGCTGGCCAATGACACCGAATACGGCCTGGCCGGGGCCGTCTGGACCAAGGATGTCCACAGGGCCCACAGGGTCGCCGGTGCCATCAAGGCAGGCACTGTCTGGATCAACGCCTACCGGGTCCTCGGGCCCCAGGTTCCATTCGGCGGCTTCGGATCCTCAGGAATCGGCCGCGAAAACGGCATCGAAGCCATCAACGACTACACCGAAACCAAATCCGTCTGGGTTGAACTGACCGGCGGTACCCGCGATCCCTTCAAACTGGGCTAGATCCAAAGGACACCAATCATGACCACAACCATCAACGCACCCCGGGAAAAGAACGAACAGGGTCTTTACCCCACCGCGCCCCGCCCGGACTCTGAAACCAAGCCGGTGGAAGACCGCCGCAAAACCAACCCGATCTTCAACGACCAGAAGCTCAAGCTGGGGCTGTTCGGAACGAACTGCTCACACGGTCTGATCATGTCCCACGCTGAAACCACCTACGAAGTCAGCTGGGAACACACCAAAAAGATCGCCCAGAAAGCCGACCGCATCGGTTTCGAAGCGCTCGTTCCGATCGCACGCTGGCGCGGCTTCGGCGGCACCACAAACTTCAACGGCAACTGCTTCGAAACCTACACCTGGGCTGCCGGACTCGCGGAAGCCACCGAGAACATCGGCATCTTTTCCACCAGCCACCTTCCGACCGTCCACCCCGTCATGGCCGCCAAGATGGCAGCGACCATCGACAGGATCTCCGGCGGCCGCTTCGGCATCAACCTGGTAATGGGCTGGTTCGCGCCCGAAATGGAAATGTTCGGACGTCAACAGGGCGACCACGACGACAAGTACCTTGAGGGACAGGAATGGGTCGACTTCGTCCAAAAGGCCTGGAGCGAACCCGGCCTTTTCGATTTCAACGGCAAGAACTACACCGCCACCAACGTGGAGTCCTACCCCAAACCCCACCAGGCGCCGTACCCGGCTCTGATCAACGCCGGCAACTCGAAGGCCGGCATGGCTTTCTCGGCGAAGAACGTTGACGTGAACTTCGCGTCCCTGGACACTCTGGAGTCCATGACCAACTACAACCAGCAAATCCGGAGCCTGGCACGCGATGAGTACAACCGAAACATCGATGTGATGACGTACGGTCTCGTCGTGGTCCGTGACACCGAAAAGGAAGCCAAAGCAGCCTTCCAGAACGTCATCGACAAGGGTGACTGGGATGCCGCCGACAACGTCACCAACCTGATGGGCATGCAGAGCCAGTCCTTCCAGGCTCAGATCGAGAAGTTCAAGGAACGCTTCATCGCCGGGTGGGCAGGCTACCCCTTCGTAGGTACCCCTGAACAGGTGACCGAACAGCTCGCAGCTGTCCAGAACACGGGAATGAACGGCATCATCATGGGAATGATCGACTACAACGAAGAGCTCGATTACTTCAACGACAACGTCATGCCGCTCCTGAAGCAAGCCGGGCTTCGACACTGACGTAGGACGGGGGGCCGGCCCGCACACAAGGGGGAACCGCCGGGCCGGCTCCCAGCACTGACATTCACATCTGATATTCAGGTCACAGGCTAATGGAGCCCATGATGAACCAAAGCCCCAACCCTCTGGTAGCCCCCAAACCCCTGGACGCCCATCCGGTGGTGCACACCAGCGACATCGACGCCGCCAGGGACGCTGTCACCGGGACTTACCTTCCCAATGATATGACCACGTCCGGTGACGGCCAGCTGAACATGATGTTGAACGCCTGGGGCGGCCGGGACCTGACGCTCGGCTACTTGACGTATCAGGCCGAAACGAAGTTGCGGATGCCGCCGCCGGAAGAGTTCTACCATGTGAACCTGACGACCGCCGGAGGCACCGAGGGATTCCGTGCGGACGGTAAACGTGCCTTTACTGCTGGTGGTCAGAGCGGATTGGTGTTGCTGCCGCACATTGGCACCGAGGTGAAGTGGGGCCCTGACGCGGAGCAGATAATCCTCCGGTTTTCGAGGGAAATGTTGGAAAATTTTGCTGCTGATCTGATGGGTCAATCCGTGGATCACCCGATCGGGTTCGATTTCGGTTTCGATCTGTCGACAGGGCGGGGCGCCAGTCTTTATGCTTCGGCGCAGTTCATGGCCGTGGAATTGAACCGGCCCGGGGGCATCACGGAGAACCCGCTCGCCCTTGAGCAGCTTGAGTCGTTTGTCATGAGCAACCTTCTCCTGGCTGTCCCGAACAACTACAGCGAGGTTCTCCTCACCCCGCCTCCCACCGTTAATCTGGGGCGGCTCAAACCAGTGGTTGACTTCATTGAAGCGAACGCCGACGAACCGATTACTCCGGCCGAGTTGGCCCGGGTAGGGATGATGAGTATCCGCACGCTGCATGCTTCCTTTCAACAGTCCCTTGGAACCTCCCCCATGGAACATCTGCGCCGGGTCCGGATGGAGCGGGTACGTGCGGAACTGATCTCCAACAAGAACCCGGACCTGAAAATCACGGATGTGGCAAACCGCTGGGGGTTCTACCATCCGAGCAGGTTCGCTGCGCGCTACAGGCAAATGTTCGGCGAACTACCCAGCGAAACCCTGCAACGCCACGCCTGAAACCGCCCTTCTAACGACTTTCGACCGGAACTAGTGAATCGAGACCCATTCATGGGCTACACCCTTGCCGAAAAAGTGTGGAATTCCCACATCGTCCGCCACGAGGACGGCAAACCTGATCTTCTGTACATCGATCTCCACCTCGTTAACGAGGTGACAAGCCCCCAGGCTTTTGAGGGCCTGCGGCTGGCCGGCCGATCCGTTCGCCGGCCAGACCTGACGTTGGCCATGGAAGACCACAACGTCCCCACCATCGGGATTGATAAGCCGATCGTGGACCTCACGTCACGGCTCCAGATCCAGACGCTGCGCGAAAACTGCGCCGCTTTCGGCATCAACCTCTTCAACATGGGCAGCAAGGACCAAGGGATC
Source organism: Arthrobacter sp. B6 (assembly GCF_001663775.1). Taxonomy (GTDB): domain Bacteria; phylum Actinomycetota; class Actinomycetes; order Actinomycetales; family Micrococcaceae; genus Arthrobacter. The sequence continues at coordinate 2,290,415 of NZ_KV467168.1, forward strand.
GTCCATGTCGTCGGCCCCCAGCTTGGGCTTACCCATCCCGGGATGACAATCGTCTGCGGTGACTCGCATACTTCCACTCACGGGGCGTTTGGCGCCTTGGCCTTTGGAATCGGCACCAGCGAAGCGGAGCATGTCCTGGCCACTCAGACACTTCCGCTGCAACCGTTCAAAACCATGGCTGTGAACATCGAAGGCAAGCTGGCTGCGGGGGTGACATCCAAGGACGTCATCTTGGCTCTGATCGCGCAAATAGGCACAGGCGGGGGCCAAGGCTACGTCCTCGAATACCGCGGAGAGGCCATCCAGGAGATGTCTATGGAGGCCCGGATGACGGTATGCAATATGTCCGTAGAAGCGGGTGCACGCGCCGGGCTGATAGCGCCCGATAACAAGACCATTGAATACCTCAGGGGTAAACCGCACGCACCCGACGAGGCAGAATGGGCGTCAGCGACCCAGTACTGGCTCTCGCTTGCAAGTGACCTGGACGCAGTGTATGACGCCGAGGTGACACTGGACGCCGCCCAAATCCTGCCGTTCGTAACTTGGGGAACAAACCCCGGACAGGCCGTGCCCATCTCGGGCCATGTCCCCGACCCAGACGAATTTTCCGAAGAACGCGACCGGTCCGCGGCCAAAAAGTCGCTGGCCTACATGGGGCTGGCAGCGGGAACAGCCATGAGGGATATCCCTGTCGACATGGTCTTCCTTGGCTCCTGCACTAACGGACGCATCGAGGACCTGAGGGCCGCAGCGACTGTCCTTGAAGGTCAACGGATCAAAGATGGCCTGCAGATGCTGGTCGTCCCCGGGTCAATGCAAGTAAAGGCCCAGGCGGAAAAAGAAGGCCTCGACCGGATCTTCCTCGATGCCGGCGCAGAATGGCGGTTCGCCGGCTGCTCGATGTGCCTGGGAATGAACCCTGACCAGGTTCCCGCCGGCAAACGCTGTGTCTCAACGTCAAACCGGAACTTTGAAGGACGCCAGGGGCGAGGCAGCATGACCCACTTGGTCTCGCCTCCCGTAGCCGCCGCGACCGCCATCAGGGGAACCATCTCAACGCCAGCTGATGTCGTGAAAACTGGAACAGGACACTAACATGCAGAAATTCACTGTTCATACCGGTGTGGCCATGCCGCTGAAACACACCAACGTCGACACTGACCAAATCATCCCGTCCAAATTCCTGAAGCGGATCGGCCGAACAGGGTTCCAGGACGCACTGTTCGCTGACCTGCGCGGAGATGACCAGTTTCCACTCGACAGGCCAGAATTCACGGGTGCATCAGTACTGGTCGCAGGAGCAGATTTCGGCACCGGTTCTTCGCGGGAACACGCCGTGTGGGCACTCATGGACCACGGTTTCAAAGTTGTCATCTCACCAAAGTTCGCCGACATCTTCCGCGGCAACTGCGGCAAAGCCGGCCTGGTAGCCGCCAAAGTAAGCCAGGACGAGGTAGAGGAAATCTGGAACGCCATCGACGCTGAACCAGGACTCCAGATAACCGTCAACCTCGCCGAACAGACCATCACCTGTCCCGGACGAGAGTACACCTTTGACATCGACAACTACGTGAAATGGCGGCTTCTGGAAGGACTCGACGACATCGACCTGACAGAACTGGCAGGCGCCGACATTGAGGCATTCGAAGCCCAACGGCCCCATTTCCTCCCCACGACGGTCTCACGTTGACCACAGGGTCAGGAACGTCGGAGGAGCTACAGCGATCCATAGCGGAGTCGACGGGGATGCCAGGTGCTAATCTCGTCTATCGGGTGCTGGGGCAGACGCCGAACCGGCTGGAACTATGTTGGAAACGCGTCGCACCTGGCTGAATCTGGTTGGCGCTGAAACTCTTCGGAAGCACGTGCTGGGGGCTTCACTCTCCAATGGCCGAGTGAGTCCTAAGATCACAGTCCCGCACGATGAACGGGACACTCTTCGTAGTGTTTTGGATGCGCACGAACGGGGGTAACTCCTGCAACGTTGTGCTCGTCGGGCTGCTTCGTAGCGGATGCCTGGGCCGCGCTGACAAGGGTCTTATCCCCGACTCGGAGGCCAACCGGAGCCACCAGCCAAGCCATTGCCACCGATGCCAGATCTACAGTCGATGAGCCCGGCGGCACGTGCTTTGGTTCTACGGGCTTCAATGATCGTTGACCCCACTGGCACCATGGTGCCCAGCCTCTTCCGCCACCTCCCCGGGGAACTTCCACTACTGCCCACGTTCCATAACGTCATCCGGGACGTGGACGCTGCTGCAGAAATTGAACGCCGGGAGCAGAGCAGGTTGTGATGGCGCGGGCACGCGATGCGGCCCTCAAATGGCCGCTGGAAATTGAAGCGGTGGCGGATGAGTCATCCCAACAAATCCTTGCCGCGCTCGAGCCCACCATCGCCCGCATGCTGGTCGTTAGCAATGTGCTACGCGAAGCGGTTGAAGGTTAGTCACGTCCCAGCCTCAGAACCAATTACGCTGTAGCTCATCCCCTGTCTGATACTCACCGCTTAGCAGGACGGTAAGTGCAGAGCGACGGCTCGACGATTCAACGTAGAAAGGTGCCCCCATGAGTTCAGCTGCGAGAAAGCCCGGCAACTCTGACCCCGCGTGGTCCCAAGAGCTGACTATGGCGGCCTCCGTCTATGGCACTACCGCCCAACTACAGATCATTCGATATTTGCGCGTAAGCGGCCCAGCCACGCGATTGGACATAGCGGATAACACCGGCCTGAATCGTGGGCTGGCAACACAGTGTCTGAACAAGCTCAAGAGCGCGGGGGTCGTTACTACGGTTGGGGTGCCGGGGTTTTCCGGACCAGAAGACCCTGCGTCACGGAGATACCATCTGGAAACGCCGCGCGCTGAGGCCCTGTTTGACGCACTCGCCAGCTACCTCCACGCACCGGCAGGTTTCCCAACCGGTTTCTAATCAACGGGGCATCCGGAGTATGGTGCATAACGGCATCCATTGCGCAAGCTCCAAGGTTGATTCGATCTGCTGGCGGATAGGAAACTTACCGATTATGGCCGCGGATCGGCACCCGGGTCCGGGTAGCCTTCGCTAGTCCGCCTGAGGGAAAACGACGAGGCGGCGGAGATGCGCCTCGATTCCGCCGGGCAAGTCGATGGTGTCGCCGTGCAGAAGCCATAACAACTGCGGTCCGTACTGGGCCGCGACGGTAGCCTGGGCCGCCTGGACCGGGGTGGTCCCGGGGCGCAGTGTTCCGCGCTCGGCGCAACCGGAGAAAGCCCGGGTGAGCCCGTCGAGGTAACACTCGTACCGCTGGACAAAGTACTCGTGCGCGGGTGTTGCGGAGATGTGGCTTCCGCCGAGAGGGTGACGTGCAGTCGCACGAGGCCAGGCGCGGAAACGTTGTAGCGGGCGAGTTCAACCAGCCCGAGCAGGATCACGTAAGGGTCCTCTACGTGCATCGGAGTGTAAACGGCTTCGGCGCGCATGTCACGGAGCTCCAGGACTGCAGCGAGCAGAGCGCTTTTGCACCCGAAATGATGCAGCAGCCCGGCATCACTCATGCCTGCTTCCCGGGCGACAACCTTCAACGAGCCCCCGCGATAGCCGTCGCGGGCAAACACGTTGAGCGCAGCATCAAGGATCGCCAACCGTTTTTCGTCTGTTCCTGCGTAGGAACCACGACGCCGGCGATCTGCCGATCCGGCGGTTTCTGACTGGGTCAAGTTCGCGCTCATCCCGATGAGCCTAGCTCACAGCTCCGGACCCTTCTTGAGGAAGTCTGTATCCGACCGGCGAAGGGCGGCTAAGGCCGCATGCCCTACCAGCACTCGCGTTTCTGACGCCAGGCTGCTCCTGGAAGCTGTCCTCGGTCCCCACAAGGAGGACGCTGTTTGACGCCAGACCTCGCAATCGTTGCTGCGATAAAAGTTTTGCTGTAAGTGGATACTGCCCTGCGCTGTGCGGCTGTGCATCAGAAAACCCCAAGAATAAAGTTGCCTCACCGGCAGCGAAGTGAGCACCATCACAGTTTGCAGGTGTCCGGCATCAACGGCTTCGACTCCAACGACGAGGGGGCGCCGTCATCAGCCAGTCAGGAGCCAGATCTCTACAGATAAGTCTGGATCCTTTGGGACTACCCGGAGAAGCGCCGCAGAAAATGCCGGGCGCTAAACGCCGATGGGGTCGTGAAGAAGAACCCGGGAGTGCGGAAAAAACGAAAGCTTCATGGGTACGCGCCGGTGGGCCCCTGCCAAGCAGGGGACGGGTCAGCGCCCGCCGCCGCGGTCCCCGCCAGGCCAGGTGACGCAACTTAAACCTGGCAGACACGCAGCACACATTCGGCCGCGAAATATTAGCCGCCACTAAACATTCATGTGCAGGCGCTTTGCTCCGGCAAACGCCAGCCTGGGCTGGATTGGAGAAATCAGTGCCCTTAGACGTCAGTCAAGTTAGTATCGATAATTTGTTTGGAAGCCTGGTCTACAGCATTGGGGCGCTGTCAGTCATCCTTATCGTCCTCGCCCTCGGCTTTATCGATTCCGGAAACGTCCGTAAACGGAACGTGCTGGATACGTGGGTCGTAAAGGTCATCGGGGCGATGATCGCCGGCCTCGGCACCATTTTGGTCGGATACTCCTTTTGGCAATGGTCCTTTTACCAAGCCTTCGGAGTACCCAACGCGCTAGGGCAGGCAATCAGTGACTGGTGGATCGGAGGCCAGTTCCAGTCAACCCCGTCCATCAACATCGGTTCGGAGGTACTGCCGGGCGCCGACGCTCAGCAGGTTTTCGTCGTCTTCTTTGCCACCTTTTCGATGGCCACCCTTGCACTGATCCATGGCGGAGTGCTGGAGCGGGTACGTCCGCGGGTCCTCTATGTCATGGCTGCAGTCATCGGACTCGCCCTCTCCCCGCTCGCCTCCTACCTCACCTGGGGGCCAGTGGGACCCCTGACGCAGCTTGGAATTCACGACTTCGAAGGCATCTACCCCCTGTACATCTTCTCGGCAGTATGGGTCCTCGTCATGTCATGGCGGCTCGGCCCCAGGCTGGGTGCGTTCGCACCCCACAGCACCAAAATCCGCCCCAAGAAGCACAATTCAAGCCTCATTGGTATCGGCGTACTGCTGATCATGTTTGCGCTTCCCTTCGTAGCGCTCAGTGCCACGTGGATTATCCCGGGAACGGGTGTCTACGGAATCTCCTTCGCCGAAACGGGCTGGGGAATCATCATCATGAACGTTGTCACCGCTTTCGTTGGCGGAGGTCTTTCCGGCGCCCTACTTGCACATTGGAAAAAGGAAGCAGGATTTGGATTCGTGGGGCCCATTGCCGGCGTCGTCATGAGCGGAACCCTGCTCGACATCGGTACACCGCTCGAAGTCCTGATCCTCTCGGTGTTCGGCCCATTCGTCGCTTACCTCGTATCACTGGCCCTCGTCCGCCTGGGAATCGATGACCAAAAAGTCATTCCCTTGGGACTCGGACCCGGCGTCGTCGGTGCCATCGCTACCGGCTTCATCGCATGGGGGACCAAAACCGGGGGCTACCCAGGACTTGAGGGCGCCTATGCACTTCACAGTGCCGAAGTGACACCGCTTGGTCAGGCTGCGGGAGTGGGAGCGGTAGCCCTTCTCGCTGCTATCCCCTGCCTTATTATTTGCCTGATTTTTGAACGCTTCGGAGGGCTCCGAGTACCCGAGCAGGTTGAAATCGCAGGTCTTGACGCGGCCCATTGGAAAACCGAAAACTTCGCGGATGAACTGCTGGAAACGGAAAAGTCAGCATCAGCTGACAGCCCCTCCGGCCGGCCCTGACCACCACGGCTGCCCGAGCGCCTGGAAACTGTTCGGCTGGACTACCCGCCGGACAGCTTCCTGCATCCGTAGAGACGCCACAGGGCCCGGCCCCGGCCGCGTGTAATGCATCGGAGACCGGGCAGAAACGCTTCAAACATCTTCCCGCGAAAGACTAGCGACCACTAAACATTCACCAGCCGCAGCTTTACTCCTAGAGTGCCGGCTCAGGCTGAAAGGACTTCCCATGACCACATCCGATACAAAAACCGTTCGCTTGCTGATGCCGCAGTGGCAGGGTGGAAACAATGCGAACTACCCCCTCGGCGCGGAGCTGCTTGCGTTCCTGGCGCCGGAGAACGGGCAAGAAGTTCTTCGCGTGGACGTTGAACCCTTCGACGCGGATGACACCCCGGAAGAAGGCATCGCTCACCGAAGCGGTCTGCTGAAGCAGCTGCGCCAGGCGCGGGCTTTGCTGGCCGAAGCGCAACCGGACAAGGTTGTTGTCTTCGGGGGCGACTGCCTCGTCGAACAGGCTCCGTTCTCATACCTGAACGAGCGGTACAACGGCAAGCTAGGCGTCCTCTGGATTGATGCTCACCCCGATATTAAGACTCCCGAGGAATGGGCAAACGCCCACACGATGGTCCTGGGGAACCTGATGGGCGAAGGCGACGCGGAGTTCGCCACTGAAGTACCCCAAAAAGTGCAGCCCAACCGGGTGATGTACGGTGGCTTGCGCGAAGTAGGGCTGACCGAGCAGGAGAACGAGGTCATCAAACGGCTCGGTATTCGCGTCGCAAGTCCGGAGGCGCTGGCGGTCGACAGTGCCGCGATCCTGGCCTGGATCGAAGAAGAAGGTATCGAGCAGATCGCCATTCACCTGGACGTCGATGTGCTCGACCCGGCGTCGTTCCGCTCCGTGCTGTTTGCAGAACCCGATCCCGAAATCGACTGGCTCGAGATGTACCCGGCCGGGAAGATGACGCTCGCCCAAGTCGTCCGTGTCATGAACGATGTGGCAAGCCATTGCGAGGTCGTCGGCCTGGGCGTCTGTGAACACCTGCCCTGGGACATGATCCACCTCAAGCAGGCCCTCGCCGCATTTCCCGTCATCTCTTAACAACCGGCAATCACCTCCCTCAAGCCACCTCCGGCACCAAATAGCACCCACCAGCCCTCGCGTGCGCACTCCAGCCGGAGCTATCAAGAACGGAAAACCCATGTCTGAACCGATGCGCGGCTACGCGATGCTCCGAATCGGAGAAGTTGGCTGGATTGACAAGCCAAAACCGACCCCGGGCCCACGCGACGCCCTACTCAAACCCCTTGTCGTCGCCCCCTGCACCACAGACGTCAAAACTGTCTGGAAGGGCGCTCTGGGCGAACGCACCGATATGATCCTCGGCCATGAAGCCGTCGCCGAAGTCGTCGAGGTCGGCAACCTCGTCAATGACTTCTCCGTTGGCGACGTCGTCGTGGTTTCGGCAGTAACACCGGAATGGAGCTCGCTCGAGGCGCAGGCCGGACACTCCTCACACTCCGGCGGCATGCTCAACGGCTGGAAGTACTCCAACACCTCCGACGGCGTCCTCTCAGAGTTCTTCCTCTGCAACGATGCCGACGGCAACCTCGCCCGGGTCCCCGAAGGGGTCTCCTACGAGGAAGCCACCATGCTCTCCGACATGATCCCGCCCGGCTTCCAGGCCGTCGAGTACGCCGACGTCCAGTTCGGTGACACCGTCCTCGTCGTAGGCTCAGGACCCGTGGGCCTGATGGCCACCGCAGCCGCCTACCTCCGCGGTGCCTCCCGTGTCATCGCCGTCGGTAACCGTCCAGCCACCCTTGACGTCGCAAAACAGTACGGCGCAACCGACCTCATCGACTACAAACAAGGACCCATCGACGAGCAGGTCATGGACCTCACCGGCGGCCGCGGCGTAGACCGGGTCTGCGTCTGCGGAGGCGACGGCGACACATTCGCCGCCGCCGTCCGAGCCCTCAAACCCGGCGGAAAACTCGGAAGCGTCATCGCACTTGCCGGTGCCGACGTCGTCAAGGTTCCCTCTGACGGCTGGGGCTTCGGCATGGGCGATAAACACATCGTCGGCGGGGCAATGGTCGGTGGCCGCTACCGCACCGAAAAACTCGCCTCCCTCCTAGCAACCGGACGGCTCGACGTCTCCCCCCTGATCACCCACCGCTACCAAGGCTGGGACTCCATCGCAGGCTGCCTCGAAACCGCACGAAACAAGCCAGCCGACATGATCAAATCCGTCGTCAAACTCACCTAACTCACTCCTGGAGCAACCCCGTACGTCAGGTGACCACCCGCTTGACCCTAACCGCGGGCGCCTGCTTGGGACGGCCCTTCCGAATCACGTCGCCCACCCAAGTGCCGCTACGCGCGAAAGGAAGGGCCACTTTACCGCTGACGACGGAGACCCATCGCAAAACTTTGGGAAGCTCCTCCGGCTCGGTACGCCCAACCAAGAGTGTGTGCAACATCCTCCCCTTTTGTCCGACACGAACCCTGATACTGGAGAGCCAGTGGCTAACAACACCGAATTACGCTCAACGCGAGCACTACGCCGTTCCGCGACCTGGGGGACGTGGGCACTCATCTCCCTGCTCGTGGTGTCGTGCTCAGCACCGTCCGAGGGAGCAACGTCACCTGCGGCGGAGACCACATCACCCGTGAGTACGGAGAGCTCGCAGGCCAGTGAATGCGCCCCCAGCAATGGAGCGGAGTTCATCTGTGGGGTAGACAATGTCGAGGACTTCGTACGTCTGTCCGACGGTAAATTGATCGGAAGCGACCTTGCGGCCACCGGCACCCCAGGGCGCTTTTTTCTGTTCGATACGGATCGGTCGGTCCGCTCCATAGAACCGCAGGAGATTGCTATTGCCCCCGACCCCGCCTACGGCGCATGCTCCACTGCGCCCGATTGGACCGTGTTCAACCCACACGGAATGGGCAGCATCGACATCGACGGGCGGACATCGACGCTGTACGCAGTCAACCACGGCGGCCGCGATGTCGTGGAAATCTTCGACGTCGATATGTCCGCCGACACTCCGAAACTGACATGGACCGGATGCTTGATCCCACCCGAAGGCGCCTGGCCCGATGACGTCGCGGTGCTACCAACCGGGGGCCTGCTCGTGACCAGCCTCTGGGACCCGCGTGATCCTGACAACCTGCGGAAAGCTACCGACGGCCTTCCGCAAGGCCAATTGCTGGAATGGAACACCGACGGGCAGTGGTCCATCCTGCCCGGACTCGACAATGTATCTGGACAAAACGGTGTGATCGTCTCCCCCGACGGTGCTACGGCATACATGGCCGCATGGTCCGGCAAGCAGTTAGTGACAATCGACTTGGTGTCAGGAGCTGTCAAAACCACTGGTCTGAATTACACCCCAGACAACCTGACGTGGGCTGCAGACGGTCAGACCTTTTTCATTGGTGGCACTACCGCGAATGTAGAGGAAGCGTTGGAGTGCTTCACATCGACCAGAGTCAACTGCCCCGAAACCGGAGTGAGAGTGGACAGATACAACCCGGCCACATCGGTGTTCGAGACCTTAATCGAAGGCAACGAATATGGTCAATTCGGCATGACTACGGGTGCGATAGACGTCGGCGATGAACTATGGGTCAACAGCTACAGAAGCGACCGTGTCGCAGTCTTCGATCTCAACTAATCGTCGGCAGAACCATGAGGAGAGGCACACAGGCTAATCTGTGTGCCTCTCCTCATATGGCTACCTGGTTGGGCCCGCCCTTGGTCCTCTCCGCGCCAACAACTGCACCGCGTGCGTCCTCCTGGGCTTGGATGCACCCTGCCTATACTCGCCACCGCGCTGGGAGTCTGTGCCTGTCGCTGCATTCAGCAGCGACACGTCGTACCGGCGTGATGCCGGTGCCAGGCCGCCAGCGCGACTCGGTCGTGATCCTCCCACGCCTCCCGGTCCAATCAAGTGCACCCCACCCTGACGAATCGGAACCCTTATGCGTAACCACCGTCATGAGGCGAGATAGAAGGGCGACGAGTTTCCATCCAGCGAGTAGGGAGAGGAGTACAGTGAAGCCGCCTATCAAGGGACGCCAGTGCGCTGACGAAGACAAGCGCTCCCCCCTCCCCAGCATCGGATCGACGCAGCACTTCCAGTCGGAAAGCGTTGTGGTTGTCCTGGGCGTGATGTATCCAAGTGTCTTCCCACACCTTGTCGAATCAAACACCCACCCTGATCGGGTGCCTCTACCTCCTGGCTTGACCGTGGGCCGGCAAAGCGTGGACGTTGTCTTTTACGACCCTCTGTCGTCCATTAGGAACGGTGAGGAGGTTCCCCGGGCCGCGAGGTATGGATGGAATTCTAAGGGCGATGGCCACGTAAGTCGTACAGAGGCTCAGAAAGCTGTTGCCCGCGATCTGGCTTTGCTTTTGTTAGGAAAACGTGGTAGTCACCGGCTCTCGACTGCCGTCATCTTCGAATACTTCTTGAGACCCTCCTTGGGTAACACACCCCTGCCGAAGGAATCATGGAAGGCTCCATGACGCCAATGTCTTTCGAAATCTTCGATTGGAGCGGGCTCAAACCCGGTGATGAGATTGAGGTGCTCGACCACGGGCTAGTGGTTGCCCGTAGAGTAATCGAAGACCTGACTTCGGATCAAAGCATTATCCGGCTCAAGCTCTCCTATGGGAGAGGTGAACGAACATACCGCCGCGAGGACGGATGGCAAATTCGTACTATTCGCCGGGAATCGTGAAGCCAGCCATGACCATCGCCACTCCCTTCCCTGCAGCTTTAGGATGCTAAGGGCCTATCAAGGTGAGGCACACCCCAACCTGACTAGCAGCGGGCGGCAAGCCTTAACTTTCTACTAGGCGAGCTAGAACTCAATCTGACAGGACGAGGGTTGGAGGCGCCGGTGACCGGACAGCGCTCGGATACGTGCGCGTGAGCAGGCTGGATCAGAATGAGAAACGGCAGCTCGAAGGCCAAGTCATGGCCTGGTCTTTACCGATAGGGCCTCCGGCCGGAACACCGCCAGACCTCAGCTCACGGAACTGCTGCAGTTCGGCCGGGGCGGGGGACACCATGGTGGTGCACAGCATGAACCGGTTCGCTCGCAATTTCGATGATCTGCGCGCACTGGGCCAAGGCCAAGGCCTGACACGCGAAGGCGTGCGGGTGGTCGGGGGCCTGGGTAGGGCGGCTAATCGATGGAGAGCGGCACGGCGATCTGGCCACTCAAAGGCAGCGAATCCTGGAGGTTTCCGACGGAAGTTGCCAGCGCTGCTGCAGCTGGAGCACCTAGCAGGCCCTCCGCCTTAGCGGTGATATCCGCCCAGGTGGGTCGGTCCTCAGGGGCGCCACGGAAGGCGTCTTCCGATTTTTTGATAACGGTTCCGTCCACCATGCGGACATTGACTTCGGCCTGCCAGCTGGTGGGATAGGCGGTCTCCAGCCGTTCACTGGTGTAGCAGGTGACTTTTTCCATCCAGTCGCGCAGCTCGATTGCGAGGGCGGGTGCGTTGTCGAATTGCTCCACTGTAGCCCGTCCCGTGGCCAAGGCCACTGCGGCTCCGAAGGGCATATTGAACTGCGCGTCGACCGGGGTGCCGATCAACAGTTTCCGCTCCGCCGGTTCCGAGACCAGCGCGGCTCCGGCTTGGATGACGGCTACGTTGATGGACTCGATATCCTTTAGGGCAATGCCCGGGTTTTCGTCGTGGATATCCCGGAGTAAGTCGATGTTTCCGTGCATGTAGCGGCAGCAGGGGTAGAACTTGATGGAGGTTTCCCAAGCGCCCTGTCCGAACTCTAGGCGCAGGGTTCTGCCTTCGACCAGCCCCTCGCCGTACTGGCGCAAAAATCCGTCCCGGCCCTCCATTGCTGTTTCCGGGGCGGTAAATCCGGCGAAAGCCAGCTTTGCGGCGCGCAGTCCCGTCGCGGCGGCGTGTCCGGCGTTCAATCGTTTGGTCCATGCCCCGTCGGAGAGGAATTCCAGAGAGCCAGCGGCCATGTTGGCCGCCAGCCCTAATGCCTGGACTGTCTGGTCTTCGTCTAAGTTGAACAAGGCCGCGGCCGTGGCCGCCGCTCCAAGGGCCCCGGCTACTCCGGTGGGGTGAAATCCGCGGCCGTAGGCCTCAGCAGCTCCCAGCAACACTCCTACCGAGCACATTACGTCGTACCCGGCCGCAGTGGCCGAGAGTACCTTGTTGACGCTGAATCCCTCCGCATCGGCTGCGGCCAGGGCAGTGGGGAAGAGGACTACCGCCGGGTGGAGGGAGGACTCCTCGAACGTGTCGTCCAGCTCCAGACCATGAGCCGTGATTCCGTTGACCAGGGCGGCGTCTTCGAGGGTGACGAAGCCATCGGCGCCGTGCAGAGCCGCAGGGAAAGAGGCGCTGCGTTCGGGCGAAATCCGAACTGCGGCGCGGGCAGCGGCGGCTGACTCCCGGGTTACGCCCCCGGCTGTCACAGCATAGTAGTCCAGCAGCAACAGCCGCATCCAGGTCGACAGCTCTGGCGACATGTCTTGCTTGGCCAGAACGTGGCGTGCCAGCAGCCGAGAGAAAGTGATTTCACTCATTATGTATTCTCCAGTTGAGCAATGGGCTTCAGTGTTCAGAAGTGATCAGGAACAGAATCGGCAGGTTCGATGGTGCCAGGTTTCTGGCATTCCCCAAGGTGCAGTATGGCTTGCCAGTGTGCTGGCTATACCCGGCGTCTGGCACTGCGCGGGCCACCAGATTAGTAGGAACGCGGGAGCCCCAGGACCTTGGTGGCCACGAAACTCTTGATCATGTTGTTGTTGACCGGGGCCACTTGGAACATGCGGGTTTCGCGGAACTTACGTTCGACGTCGTACTCGTCCACGAAGCCGTAGCCGCCGTGGGTGTCGAGGCAGGCATTGGCGGCGGCCCAGCTAGCCTCGGAGGCGAGGTGCTTTGCCATGTTGGCTTCGGCGCCGCAGGGTTCGCCGGCGTCAAAAAGCCTTGCGGCCTCGTAGCGCATCATGTCCGCGGCCCGGACCTTCATATAAGCGTCGGTAATGGGAAATTGCACTCCCTGGTTACGGCCAATCTTCCGGCCAAACACTTCGCGGCTGTTGGCGTACTCCACGCTCCGCTGCGTGAACCAGTAGCCATCACCAATCGCTTCGGAGGCCAGCAGGATGCGTTCGGCATTCCAGCCGTCAATAACGTACCGAAAGCCCTTGCCCACCTCGCCGATCACGGCCGACGCCGGAACGCGCATGCCCTTGTAGAAGATTTGGTTCGTGGCGTAGTTGAACATCGTCCGGACCTTGACCACCTGGAGGGTGTCCGGCTGTTCCGTACGAACCTCGCGCAGGTCCACCAGGAACAGAGTCAAACCCTGGGTCTTGTCGGTCCCCTTGCCGTCGGGCTTCTCAGAGGTGCGCGCCAAGACAAGGAGAAGGTCTGATTCGTCTATGCGGCTCGTCCAGCTCTTGTGGCCGGTGATCAAGAAGTTGTCGCCGTCCCGCACCGCTGCGGTCTCGATGCTGGTGGTGTCCGAGCCCGCCTTGTCCTCGGTGATGGAGAAAGCCTGCAGCCGCAGTGATCCGGCGGCGATCTGCGGCAGGTACTCCTGTTTCTGGGCGGCGTTGCCGTGGCGGAGCAGGGCGCCCATCGTATACATCTGCGCGTGGCACGCAGCGGAGTGGCCGCCGGACTTGTTGATTTCCTCCATGATGACGCTGGCTTCGGTCAGCCCCAGGCCCAGCCCCCCGTACTCCGGGGGAATCAGAGCCGACAGGAGGCCCGCCTCAGTGAGCGTATCCACGAACTCCTGAGGGTAGCGGCGGTTGCGGTCTGTCTCGCGCCAGTACTCGTCCGGGAAGCGGGCACATAGAATGCGGGTCTGCTCGCGCAGCTGCTCCAGTCCTGTACTCAGGGTGTGCATCTGTGCTCCTTCGATCTTTGAAGATGAAATTCCGTCACCTCTGGAGTGACGATACGGCAATATATTGGAACTTAGCAAGGGATTCCGCCGCAGCCTGAGTGGTCCGCGAAACCTTGATTTGTTGCCTCTCCCCTGCCAAACTGGCTAGCAAGCATCAATATATTACGTTTCCGTGGCGTAAAACGCCGTCCGGGAACCCAGCCAATTAGGAAACAGCGATGACAGAAGAATCAATGCAGGTGCCCGCCAGGGAAAGCCGAGTTGTGGCCGGTTGGTCTGGCCGCCTATTTGAAGACTTCTCGCCAGGGGATATCTACTACCACCCGTTCGGCAAGACGGTCACGGAGTCTGACAACCAGTCCTTCACCCTCATGACCCAAAATGTGGCAAAGACCCATGTGGACCGCAATTTTGCCAAGGCCACGGAGTTCGGCCTTCCGTTGGTCAACTCTGCTTTTACCCTCGCATTGGTGACCGGCCAGTCCACCATTGACCTGTCCATGAACGTGTTCGCGAACATGGGCTGGGACGAAGTCCGGATGCCGAGCCCCGTTTATGAAGGCGACACCATCTACTCCCGATCCAAGGTCCTCTCCACCAGGGCATCGAAGTCCCGCCCCAACCTCGGCCTGGTCACCGTCGCCACCGAGGGCTTCAACCAGGACAACAAAATCGTGGTCAGCTATCGCCGCACCTTCATGGTGTACCGGCAAGGCCATCTCCCCGGCAGCGGATCCGCCCGACCGGACGAGACCACCCTCCCCTCAATCGCAGACTTTCAGTGACGGCCGAACCTCAGGGGCTTGCGCAGGCCAGCACAGCCCTTGAAACCGTCGCCGGGGCAGTCACGGCATTGTTCGTTCCCGGCCACCGCTCCGAACGGGTCGCCAAGGTAGCCGCTGCGGGTGCCGGTGTTGTGATCATTGATGTGGAAGACGCCGTGGCACCGGATGCCAAGCCCGCAGCCCTAACTGAGCGCGGGACCGGCCGGGGTCGAGGACGCCGCTAAAAGGTGCCCTGGGAGCGAAGGTTCGTACGTTGAAGGCGGCCAGCCACTGGCAGTTTCGTCCCACCCTTTTCGGCTGCAACCACATCTAACCCCATCGCAGGACCCGGCACCATCATCGCTGCCGCACTCGTACCTCGTCTTTGTAGCCCTGCCTATCCTGGCCAAATGGGCGCCGAAACCCTTAACCGCGCTCTCCACTTAAACTAACACGCCAACTAGACGGACCAAGACCTACAGGGTCATCGCCACGAAAGGACGCAAATAATTGAGCATTACCGACGCATGGGGCTCTCACTGGGTCTCTGCGGTCAACGCAGACACTGAAAACTCCCATATCGGACGCATGTCCCGATTCACCTTGCGGCTGGAATCCACCGAGGGAGATAAGGCAAACTTTGTGTACAGAGCCGGGCTGCTCTCCTCCGGAGACCCGGCCGCCGATTCACAAGAGGACTTCATCCACCTCCAAGGAAGCCCTGCCGCTTGGGCTGAACTCGCCGATGCGAACGCCGCTCCGCGCCGCCACGACCTTTTGGCCCTCCTCAAGTCACAGGAAGGGCTGACCGTCGTCACCGGCTACGACGGTCTCCTCCGCCACCTACGCGTGATTACGCGCCTCGTCGAGATCGGTAAAGCAAATGCCACAGTCTAATGTGTACATTGAACCGGTCACCGGTCGCTATGTCAGGTTCACTTCCAAGGACGTGAACTACAGGGTCTATTACGAAGAGGCCGGCAGCGGCCCGGTGATTCTTGCTTTGCACACAGCCGGAGCCGACTCCCGACAGTTCCGTCACATGATGGCAGATGAGAGCCTGACTTCCCGCTTCCGGGTTGTCGCCTTTGATCTCCCATGGCACGGCAAGTCCCTTCCGCCGGCCGACTGGTGGAAGGCTGAGTATCTCTTGACCACAGACGCCTATGCATCCCTCGTGGAAGACTTCTGCGCGGCCCTTGAACTGGAGACACCTATTGTGGTCGGCTGTTCAATGGCCGGCTCACTTGTCATTGAATTGGCGCGCCGGAGCCCGGATCGGTGGCGGGCAGTTCTGGGATTGTCCGGGGCCATGAAGGTCGAAGGACGGTTCCACGACTGGCCCCTTCGGCCTGGCCTCAACGCCCAGCAGGTCGTACCGACGTGGACCTATAGCCTGATGTCGCCCCACAGCCCGGAGGAGTCCCGCCGGGAGGTCTGGTGGATCTACAGCCAGGGCGGCCCCGGAATCTATAGAGGAGATACCTACTTTTACGCCCAGGACTTCGACCTCCGGGACACCGCATCCACTATCGATACAGCACGTTGCCCTGTCTACCTCCTTACCGGTGAATACGACCATGCCTGCACACCAGAGGAGACCGAGCAAGCCATCGCCAAGATTCCCGGCGCCCGGGGAGGACGAATGCCCGGTATAGGCCACTTTCCCATGGCAGAGAACTACCCACTGTTCCGCACATTTATCGTGCCGGTCCTCGACGAGATCATGAACCAAGCACAAACGACCTAGCCTATACGCCGCACACGGGGCCGGCCGAGTACAAAGGAGTGAGGCCTGCAAAGCGTTGAATCGACCATACCCGATGGCATTAAGGGGACGACCACGTCCCCTAGGCAGACTTCAAATCGATGTCCTTCAGGACGTGCAAGTCCCCGTGTGTATTGTCGCCTGGAGAAGTTCTTGCTCCTCACCGTCAACATTCCATCTCGGCAATGCAACCGTCCGGTTCACCGATTGAACTGCCCACAAGAAGCGGCGGAGAAGGCCAGGTACTGCTGAAAAACACACGCCCGGACCACACCGAATTTCCCGCTACTACGAAAACTTAACGGAACTCCGCTGCGTGCCGGCTCACCGGCAACAGGACTGAAAGGACCCAGCATGACCACCGATTCACTCAGTGAAAAGACCGCCGAGGCCCAGGACTACATCGACGAAATGGCCCGCAAGCGCGGCTACGTCCTCGATTACCACAAGGTCATGGCCAAGCACGATTTCCCCATGCTACAGGCGGCAAACCACGTCGTGTCGGCTGCCTATTTGGACCAGCGCACACTGGACCGGAAGACGAAGGAGCTTATCTTCATCGTCAGCCTCACCGTGATGCGGGCAGCCAAGGGCCACATCCAGAGCCACATCCGCGTCGCCCTGGACCTCGGCGTCACGCCGACGGAGATTTTGGAGGCCATCGAAATCTCCCTGCCGGAGGCCGGCGTTGTGGCTTTCCAGGCTGGTTTCGATGCGTGGCGTGAAGTGATTGGCGCTGACGGAATTGAGCCGACGGTTGCGGTTCACGAGGGCGGTAGTGGTGCCTCCTGAGGACGACACTGGCTACCGGGTTGTCGCAGTTCGCGTTGGCACCCGGACCACGGAGCGCAGCGATGTCTACCTCAATTACCGGCTGTACGGGGAAGATCATGGACCAGCCACAGTGGACTACTACTTCTGGGCCGTGGAAGGCCCGGAGGGAACCATTGTCGTGGACACGGGGTTTGGTGAGGAAGCAGGCCGCAAACGTGGCCGGACCCTGCTGCTGCATCCCGCCGATGCCTCGCCCCACTTGGCATAGACCCATCCGCGGTCCAAGATGTCGTCGTTACGCACGGCCACTACGACCACATCGGATATCTGCGGCTGTTCCCCAATGCTTCACAACACCAACTGAAGATCCTTGGCTGCGCATCAGCCAGGGCGGTCTGGACCCCAGGCCTTCCGTGGCTGATGCCGTATGTTAAGTGGGGGAATTGATGAGAAAGAGTCCGTACACCATGACCAGCCGCAGCCCCCGCAGCAGCGCCCGCCCGCAATTGAGTGAGAAGGCGACCGCCCACATCCGGGGCCTCATCATGTCCGGTGAACTTCGGCCGGGAACCTTGGTCCGCCCGGAGACCATCGGCGAAGACCTGGGCATCTCCACCACCCCGGCACGTGAGGCGCTGCAGGCCTTGCGGGTGGAAGGCTTCCTGGAACTCGTGCCACGGCACGGCTTCGTGGTAGCACCGCTGACCGGGCAGGACATCCGTGATCTATTCCAGGTCCAGGCCCTCATAGCGGGCGAACTTGCCGCCCGAGCAGCCGCGAAAGCCACGGAAAAGGATGTAGCCGAACTTGAGGCGCTCCACCACGAGCTGATCGCAGCCGCCGCCCGGAACGACCACGATCGGCTCGAAGAGAAGAACCACGCCTTCCACCGCGAGATCAACCTGATGGCCGATTCCCGGAAAACCGTGTGGGTCCTGGGATTGGTCACCCGGTACGTCCCCCGGGAGTTCTACTCCTCCATCCCCGGCTGGCCACGGGCCACCATGGACGACCACGCCGAACTGCTCAAGGGCATCCAAGCGCATGACCCGGAGGCCACTCGGGCCGCAATGCAGCAGCACATCGTCCATTCAGGTGAGCTGCTGGCCGCCCACTTTGACGCGCGCGTCGCCGCCGCAGAGGATGGCCGGATAGGCCATGCCGCCGTTTAGCCTTCGGCGAGCTTTTGGAACTGCCTCGTAAAGCCGGGCCGGTTCGGGTATGTCCATCACTGTCGGGTGGGCGCCCCAAACGTACGTAGCATACAGCCGGACGTGGCAGACAAGCCGAACGCCCACAGCCTCGAGCACGTGCCGCCTATGCATGCTCACAGCGCATAGTCCTGCATCCGTCCTGTGAGCTCAGCCAACTCAGTAAAGATCCGCGCTTTCTCCCCATGTCATGCCCGGCACATGCCCGTGCGATGATCACACCGGGCCTTCACGGATGAGGCGACATATCCCGCTCCATGGCCCTTTTCCACCTGAGGACGTGGTCGATACCCGGCCACACACGATGTCGGCGTAGTGACGAAAGGGATCAGCGAACCAATGCACGATTAGCCAAAGGGTGCCGCTCGGTGAGGGTTTCGCAGGACTTCCGCTCTACCACCCAGTGCGTGCAGCTGCTCCAAGCACATGCATAGACTGAGATAAGTATGCATGATTTTATCGCATCAGGCATTCGTATCATGTACGGTGATTAGGTCCTAGTGCTCGCTGCCACATGGTTCCCCCATTCGCCGACCTTTTTCTCGTGGCGAACTGTCAGTTCGGCAGCATCTTTTGAAGTCAGACCCATCTCAACGGAGAGACATTGTGAACCAGACCTTGCTAACGAACGACGTCGGCGCCCGCCTTGACCGACTCCCCGTATCCGGCGTCCACCGCCGAATCCTCCTTTTCATCGGCGCAGGGGCAATCCTGGATGCGTTCGATATTTACCTTGCTGGTGGAGTAACTGCGGCAATGCGCGCAGAGGGCTTCGCGTCCGTTCCCGAAATCGCCGTCTTCATGTCCATGACTTTCACAGGAATGATGATCGGCGCGGGAATCGCTGGATGGACTGGCGACAAGTTCGGGCGGAAGAGGGCCTACTCCTGGAATCTGTTGCTCTTCGCTGTCGCCTCGGTGGTTGCGGCGTTTGTTCCAACGATGGACATACTGATCGCGTGCCGCTTCGTCATGGGTGTCGGGCTAGGAGCCGAACTCGTGATTGCTGGCGGAATGCTCTCCGAGTTCCTGCCACCCAATGTCCGTGGCAAATGGATGACTCTGCTCGGACTAATGATCAACTCGGGACTGTTTGTTGCAACGGGTGTTGGGCTCATCGTAATTCCCACTTTTGGTTGGCATGCCATGTTCCTGATTGCCGGAGTCGGAGGGATCGCCGTTTGGCTTCTCCGACGCTCTTTGCCGGAGTCCCCCCGCTGGCTGGCTGCCAACGGCCGCTACGCTGAGGCGGACGTCATCTTGCGCCGCATGGAAGCCGAGGTCGAGGCGAAGCATGGACCACTTTCCCCTCCCGTCGTGGTTCCAGTCGCAGACGGAGACCAGCAGTTACCGGCGGCTGAAACGTACCGTGATCTGTTCAGCGGCAAGCTGCTCCGACGTGTTCTCTTGGCCTGCGTTTGCGCCATCGCGATCTATATCTGCCTTTACGGGTTCGTGTCATGGATCCCCACGTTCCTAGTTGAGAAAGGTCACAGTGTCGCTTCGTCGCTTGGATTCAGCACCCTGATGTCCTTGGGCGCCCCCGCTGGGGCCGTAATGGGTTACTTCGTCACGGACCGGCTTAAGCGCCGGACTACTCTCTTTATCTTCGCCGGTCTGGCAAGTTTGGCTGGCCTCGCTTATACGCAAGCCTCAAGTGATTGGGCCATTCCGCTCTTAGGTTTCCTCCTGGTCTGCTTCGTCTACACGATGACGGCAGTCGTCCTCTATGCATACATTCCCGAACTCTTTCCCACGACCGTCCGGCTGCGGGGCACGAGCATCTCTTCTGTTGCCGGACGAGCGGTTTCGATCGCCACGCCCGTCGCAATCGCCGCTCTCTTTGGCATGTTCGGGCTATGGGGCCCCGTGACACTCGTTGTCGCAGCCCTGGCCGCAATGGTTGCCATGCTACTGATCGTTCCGGTGGAAACTAGTAAGGCTCCCGTAGACGCTACTTTCTAGCAAGTCACTAGTGGCGCGGGAGCAGGTCCTGCGCCACAGAACCTGCGCCGGATAAAGGCGGTGCCTTTATCCGGGGCTCGTCCGAAGCTACTACCCAGCAGCGCAGTTCCATATATTATTCCGCTCTTTAGAAATAAGCGCGGTAGGAAAGGACTTTGAGAGGTCGATACGAATGCCCGTTATCTCACCCACCAAGCGCGACCAGATCATTAGCGGCCTGCGTTCTCTCATTCTCTCTGGTGAGCTGGCCCGTGGAGCCCGCCTGCCCCAAGATGAACTCGCGCGCCGGTTCCACAGCAGCATCACTCCCGTCCGGGAGGCTCTTCGGGCTTTGGAATCGGAGAACCTGGTGGTCTCTGAGCCGCACCGAGGCGTGCGGGTGGCTGGCATTGATTTCGAACGCGTCAAAGCGATCTATCTCGTGCGTCGCCTGATCGAAGGCTACGCAATGCGCAGGGCGGCAATTCGCCTATCCCCCCATGATCTGCGCCAGGCCGAGCACTTGCTCGCCTCGCTAAACGAGGCGGTCCAGCATGGCGAGCCTGCCGAAATTCGCAGGCTCAACCGAGAGTTCCACTTCTCCTTTTACACTCGGTGTGGCATCCCGTCGCTGGCTCAGGAAATTGACACCCTCTGGCAGGCCTTTCCCTGGGATTTCCTGCTCGCGTCCCCGGCCGGCTCCGAAACCTCGGACGCCGAACACCGCGCGATCCTGGATGCTGTCCGTGCCGGCGATGCGGATGCAGCGGCGAACGCCATGCAGGCTCACATCGGCCGTAGCTTCGCCGAACTGACCCGGCGCTATACCGGTGAAGAGGCTCCGGACCCCTTCAATATCGACAACGATTAGTCCAGGTCGTAGCTGATCTCCCTCTTCGACCTGGCGCCCGTACCGTTCAGGGCGAAGTTCAACCCGCAGGGTGAGACGGCCATGAAGCTACCGCCGCCCACTTGGGCAGACGCCCACCTGGCTTCAACGTTGTGGAATCATCCTAAAAATCGCGTAGTGCCGTGGTGCAGGGATTCACTCTCTTGGGGCCGTATTCCACCCCACTAGCTGCCTCCATTCATATATAGTTGGGATCGTTCAGGTATTCGTTTGCAAGATATATGAGGAAGGCTGCGTCTAAGATGGCCGCGACGTCTCCCACGAAACGAGAACAAATCATTAGAGAGTTGCGGGCTCTTATACTTTCCGGTGAATTGCCCCGTGGCACCCGACTTCCCCAGGACGAGCTTGCCCGGCGTTTCGACAGCAGCATTACTCCGGTTCGTGAGGCGCTGCGGGCTCTTGAGTCGGAGAACCTTGTCGTGTCCGAGCCCCATCGTGGCGTGCGGGTGGCTGGCATTGATTTTGAGAAAATCAAGGCCACTTACATCGTCCGCCGGCTCACTGAAAGCTATGCGATGCGCCGGGCGGCCATCCGTCTTTCACCGCACGACCTGCGGCAGGCCGAGCAACTGCTTGAGGCCCTGAATGAAGCAACCAGGCGGGGCCAGTCGGATCAAGTGCGGAAACTCAACAAGGAATTTCACTTCTTTTTCTATGAGCGCTGCAGTGTTCCGTCGCTGGTCGATGAAATCGACGCTCTCTGGCAGGCCTTTCCTTGGGATCTGTTGCTCAACTCCCCAGAGGCGTCCGAAACTTCTGAAACTGAGCACCGTGCCATTCTCGATGCCGTCAAGGCCGGAGACGCAGATGAGGCCGCTAGTGCCCTCGAGGCGCATATCCGCCGCAGCTTTGCCGAGTTGACTCGGCGCTTCACGGGCACAGAGGTCCCAGACCCGTTCGATATCAACAACGATTAGCCGAGCACAAGAGATCGATGTCCCGGGGAATTTCATGTGGTCGAGCCGGCGCTAGATGCGCGCCCGCGCGAGGATCCGCTTTGCCCGTTCAATGACCGGCACGTCAACCATCTGCCCGTCGACCTGCGCTGCCGACCCCTGAGCACCAATCACGGAATCGGCCCAATCAATGTCAGCCTGACTGGGGGCAAAAGCTTTTCTTACCGGATCCAGCTGCGCTGGATGGATGCACAGCTTGCCGCCGAACCCGAAGCTGTTGGCCGCTTTGGCTGCCGTTTCCACGCGTGACATGTCCTGGATGTCCGTAGACGGTGAATCCAACGGAGCAGGGATGCCTGCGGCACGCGAGGCAACCACCAGATGCGACCTCGCGTGGTCCAGGAACCGGTCATCGTTGTCGGCATCAATGTCCAGCGCGTAGTCGATCGCCCCGAAAGCTAACCGTGCCACTCCAGGCACTCGGGCAATTTCCAAAGCGGCGACCATCCCCGCCGCTGACTCAATAAGGGGTACGAGAGCGAGTGATCCGGTCTGTGCCAGACGGCTTGCAAGATTCCTAAGGGCGTCCGGGTCCTCCGCTTTGGGCACCATCAGGCCAAGCAGTCTATGGCCAGGAATACGGGCGGCCTGCAAGAGTGCAGCGGTTTCGGCGTCATAGTAGTGGCTTCCGGAAGCATTTACCCGCACTAAAGCACGGAGGGCGCTGGCACCTCCCGGAGACAATGCCGCAAGCGTTGCTCGGAGCGCCTCTGCCTTTGCCTCCGGGGCTACCGCGTCCTCCAAGTCGATGATCACCATCCCGGGAACGGCCGCTGCAGCCTTTGCAAACCGTTCAGGACGATCGCCCGGAACGAAGAGTGCTGTAACGGCCCGGGTGACGATTTCCGCGGCATCGGTCGGTAGCTTCTCAGGAAGTCCCTCACGGCTGCGGTCGTCTGATCCTGTACGGGAGAGGAGGGATTTGGAAGGCGATGATGTGGTTTCATCCATGGTGCAAAGTCTCCTGGAAATTCGATGACGGTCGTGGTGGGCCAGGTGCGCAAGTGGCGCCTCTCCGTTTCAGTTCCTTGGCGCGGTTTCGAGTTCGCCGCGCGGGTTCGGTCGAAAACCGGCCGACGGGAGTTCATCCCGCCGGTCCTTGCCGAAGTACTGCCCGTGATCTACTCCTGTGGGAGCAGTCCACGCGGGTTTTCATGACTCAGCTGCCCGGTGGGTGGGTCCCAAGGTGACGAGGGTCTTTTCGTCTTTTTTGAAGAAGTCGTTGCCTTTGTCGTCGATGACGATAAAGGCAGGAAAGTTCTCGACTCGAATCTTGTACACCGCTTCCATGCCCAGCTCCGGGTAGTCAATGACTTCCACTGACCGGATGCAGTCCTGTGCCAGAAGAGCGGCCGGTCCGCCTATTGATCCGAGGTAGAAACCGCCGTGCCGCTGGCATGATGCCGTTACCGATGGAGAACGGTTGCCTTTGGCCAGCATGACCAGGGATCCGCCGAGTGCCTGGAATTGCTCGACATATCCGTCCATTCGACCGGCTGTAGTGGGGCCAAATGACCCGGAGGGCAACCCTTCCGGGGTTTTTGCCGGCCCGGCGTAATAGACTGGGTGGTCCCGCATGTACTGCGGGAGGTCCTCGCCCCGCTCCAGCTTTGCGCGGATTTCGGCATGTGCGATGTCGCGGGCCACGATCATGGTGCCGGTGAGCGAAACGCGGGTACTCACTTGATGCAGGCTTAACTGCTGGCGGATCTGATCCATGGGTGCATCCAGATCAATACTTATAGAGGATCCCGATTCGGTTATGTTTTCCAGCCCCGTGCTGGGAATGAATCGTGCCGGGTCCCGTTCCAATTCTTCGAGGAATACCCCGTCGGGGGTAATCCTGCCCAACACTTGCCGGTCGGCGGAGCACGAAACTGCCAGGGCAATCGGCAGCGAGCCTCCATGTCTGGGAAGACGGATGACGCGCACGTCATGGCAGAAATATTTGCCGCCAAACTGAGCGCCGAAGCCGATTTTGGTGGTGAGGTCGAAGACCTTCTGTTCGAAATCCAGGTCGCGGTATCCGTCACCCAAGCCGCCACCTTGGTTCGGCAGGGTATCTAAATAATGGGCTGAGGCTAGTTTTGCCGTCTTAAGAGCAAATTCTGCCGAAGTTCCACCGATAACAATGGCTAGGTGATAAGGCGGGCAGGCTGCCGTTCCGAGACTCTCTATTTTGTCCTTGAGGAATCCGAGCATTCTAGCTTCATCGAGTACTGCTTTGGTTTCCTGGAACAGGAAAGACTTATTGGCGCTGCCCCCGCCCTTAGCCATGAAAAGAAACTCGTATTCCAGCCCTTTGCCCAAGGAGATGTCAATCTGCGCCGGCAGGTTGGTTTGGGTATTACGTTCTTCCCACATGGATACCGGCGACATCTGGGAATAGCGCAGGTTCAGGTCCTGGAAAACGTCGTATATCCCCCGAGACAGGTGCTTTGCATCGTCACCGTCGGTCATAACGCGGTGGCCTCGTTTGGCGGACACTATCGCTGTTCCGGTGTCCTGGCACATTGGCAACACGCCCCCGGCAGCGACGTTGGCATTCTTCAGCAGATCCAGGGCAACGTACCGGTCGTTAGGGGACGCTTCAGGGTCATCAAGAATCCGTCGCAGCTGGGCGAGATGCTCGGGCCGCAGGAAGTGGGAGACATCGCGGAAGGCTTCGTACGCCAGTGTTTTCATCGCCGATGGGTCGACCTCCAGCACGGCGTTTTCACCGGTTCCCCTGACCCGGACCCCCTCACTGGTGAGAAGGCGCATTCTGGTTTCGCGCGGTCCCAATGGGAGCTGGTCCACATACTTAAAGCCCGTTGGTTCCATCATTTCGCGTTCACATCCGTCATCATTGTCTGAGTATGCTGCGTTTAGAAAATGCCGTCACGGTTCATCGCATCAATGGCCTCGACGCTGTACCCGAGCTGTTGAAGTATGCTGCGGGAGTGCTCCCCGAGGTCCGGCACCGGGTCCATGCGCGGAGTCTTGCCCACGGTTGTGATCGCAGGAAGCACTGCCCGAACAGGTCCCGCCGGTGTATCTACTTTCTCCCATCGGTTGCGTGCCACCAACTGGGGATGGTTAAGAACATCCGCAACGTCCCTTTGCCGCGCATTAGCGATATTCCCCGCAGTCAAACGCTTTTGCATCTCGGCACCCTCATTTACGGAGAACACCGAATTGATTAGCTCGTTGAGCTCTGCCCGGTTACTCACTCTTTTACTGCCGGTATCGAAGCGCGGATCCCGGGCGATGCTTTCATTACCCAAGACGACCCGGCAGAACGAGAGCCATTCATGTTGGCTCTGAATTGAAAGCACGATGTCAACACCATCTGCGGCTGTGAACGTCCCATAAGGCGCGATAGCTGCGTGACTGGTCCCCGCGCGCGCCGGCGCTGTTCCCCCATATTCGGTGTAGTAAAGGGGGTAGCCCATCCACTCTATAAGTGAGTCGAAAAGGCTGATTTCCAGACTTGTAGCTTCACCTGAGTGTTCCCTGTTGTACAAAGCCGAAAGGATAGCGGAGAACGCATACATACCAGCCGCTATATCAGCTGTCGGGATGCCAGTCTTGGCAGGATGGTCCGGCGTGCCGGTCACTGAAACCAGCCCGGTCTCAGACTGAATGAGCAGGTCGTAGGCCTTGGCATCCCGATAGGGTCCGCTAGTGCCGTAGCCACTGATCGAGCACGTAATAAGCCTCGGATAACGCGCGCGCAGGTCCTCGGCACCAAGTCCCAACCTATCGGCTGCACCGGGGGCGAAGTTCTGTATAAAAACGTCGGCCTCGGCCAGCAGCCGGTGCATCACCTCCAGGGCCTCCGGCTGCTTCAGGTCCAAAGTCAAACTTTCCTTCGACCGATTAATCCACACAAAATGGCTGGAAAGCCCCTTCACCGTCTCGTCGTAACCGCGCGCAAAATCTCCGGTTCCGGGGCGCTCAACCTTGATCACCCGTGCACCGAGATCCGCGAGCTGACGCGTGGCGAACGGTGCCGCCACCGCCTGCTCGCACGACACGATAGTTATCCCCTCAAGGGGCAGGTCTGTAGTCATTTGTCCAACCTCCGATGACACCGGCCCCATTGCACTAGGTCGCGGTTTCGAGACGCGGCCTTGTCGGCCGCCTTGCTGACCTAATTCTACTAGATAATGCCTGATTAGCAATGGTCATGCATGAAAGCCTCTGGCGCTGGCCGACGAGACGTGCAGCAGGAACGTTCATGAGCGTCGTGGATCAGGAGCCGCCTCAGCCTCCTTGAGTGTTGGAGCGCGCGCGACCCTGACGAGTACCAGCCCCCCGCCCGCGTCGCCGCCAGACCTTTGCGGGCCGGCGGAAGCCTCCGCCCGCCAAGGTCCTTGTGATGGTTGACACACTAGGAAGTATCCATCATGATTGGAATCATGCATGATCTGCTTTGTTCATGCACCAAGGGTTCAGGATGGGCATAGACGGTGGTCTGTGTTCTGTGGCTCGGGCGAGCCCCACTCAGAAATTTCAACAGCTTGGCAAAAGGAGCGGCAGTCATGCATGACAGCACAAAGGTAGAGGCGGAAATTATCGCCCCGTCGGTTCACCCGCTGTTGCGGGCCGACATTCGGAAGCGCCAGATGGCCGTCGGTATCGGCAACTTCATGGAGTGGTTTGACTTCGCAGTCTACGGGTACTTCGTAGCCGTAATCGGGGCCCAATTTTTCCCAACGGGGGACCCTGCCACCGAGATGTTGTCATCATTCGCTGTCTTTGCAGTCGGCTTCATTTCACGCCCCCTCGGTGCTCTGATCCTTGGGCCCCTGGGCGACAGGCATGGGCGTAAAACCATTCTTGTTATTACTGTTCTGGGCATGGGAGTAACGACAGCCCTCATTGGCTTGACGCCTTCCTATGCCTCCATTGGGATTGCAGCGCCGATCATCATCGTTATTCTGCGATGCATGCAGGGAATGATGGTTGGCGGTGAGTGGTCGGCGGCCGCCACCTACCTCGGTGAGAGCGCTCCGGCTAAAAAACGCGGCCTGCATGCCAGCTTGGTTACAGCGACGGCAGGTTTGGCCTTCCTCGTGGGCACCATACTGGCAACCGTTATTAACGCGGTCATGCCGGCCGGAGACGTGGCGGCTTGGGGGTGGCGTCTGCCATTCGTGGCCTCCCTCGTGATGGCGGTCGTCGCGGTGTTTATACGTCAGAAGCTGGACGACACCCCTGTCTATGAGGAGCTGGTTCGCAGGCGGGAGAACAACGAAATCCATCACGTTCCCGCGAAGGTCAAGGCAAAGTCGTTCATTCTTGCTCTGACGTTTTCTGCAGTATTCGGCGTCAGCCTCTACTACTTCATCACCTACGCGAACAACCATCTGTCGGGCGTAGTGGGCATGCCCCGAGTCGACGCACTCCTGGCCTGCGGCATCGCCCTTTTCGTTTACGTAGCCGCCAATCCACTGATCGGCGCGCTAAGCGACCGCATCGGCCGGCGACCCGTCGTGCTAACCGGGGCCATCGGGCTCTCTCTTCTGAGCATCCCCATCTTCATGGCACTGAACACCGGCGCATTCCCTGTGGTGCTGCTGGGACTCATCGTTTTGGGGGTGCTGGTCTGCATGACTGGCGTCATGAACGTAGTACTGCTTGTAGAAGTATTCCCCGCGTCGATTCGCTCGACTGGGGCAGCCCTGGGCCACAATTTTGCCCTAGCCCTCCTGGCGGGACCGGGGCCGCTGGTTGCAGCGAGTCTTGTGGCAGCAACGGGAAATGCCGTTGCACCCGCTTACTACCTTGGAGCAGTCTCCGTCGTTGCTTCAATAGTTTTGTGGTTCATGCTTCCGGAGACGAAGGGCAGCGACATCAGCAAGGGATAGATCAAGGGAACGGTTGACAGGACACCGTCGATATCAGGGCCCGCTCGTCCATGAATTTGCCAAACGGATAGGTGCCTCAGCTTTGATCCACAAGCAGCACACCCTTGAAGGACGCTTCTTATCAATGGGGCGCACCAAGAGCACGATTAGACGAAACACCATTGAACTCGGGACGTCTGCGGCAAAGAATTGACCCAAGTCACCTATCCGCAGGGGGGCATCGCAGACTATCCGCCAGGTCCCCTCCAGAGGAGACTGGTTAGTTGTTGCAGCACAAATATTAGGAGGGCGAAAAAGTGCCTAGGATTCATGATTTAGGAAGCGTGCACGGGTTTGAGCCGCAGGCGAACCTTGCCAAAGAAGACCCACCTTTTGAATACGACTGGCAAGCCCACATGTTTGCAGTGCACAGGCTCATGGCTAAGAAGGGCGTCTACGCGCTCGATGAATTCCGCGATGCAATCGAAACACTTCCTCCCGCCGAGTATCTCAAATTGGGGTACTACGAGAGATGGTTGGCCGCAATCCCGCCTCTTGTGCTTCGGAAGAGCAACATTTCCGTTGAGATTCCCGAGACCTTCGATGACTGAGCACAAGTTCAGTCCGGGTACCAGGGTTCAGGTGGCTCGCAAGGACCCCTATCATCACACCCGAGTACCCGCTTACGTCAGAGGAGCGACAGGGGTTATCAAATCTTACGATGGCTCGTTCAACCTCGCTGATCTCGTCGCGCAAGGCATCCCCTGCACACCCGAACCCGTCTACTGCGTCCAGTTTGAAGCTCAGGACCTGTTTGGTGACGGTTCCCACGCCATAACAGTCAACATATGGGAGTCATCTCTTTCGGAAGAGGATAAAAAATGAGCGGTCACCACGATGACAGAAGCGGTCACCACGATGACAGAAATGGATTTAACGCGGCAAAAATTCGCTGGTTTGAATCGTTGCTGGAGGAAAACGGCCTCCTGGCGCCAGGGGAAGTCGATGACTTCCTCGCTTCATATCTCAAGCAGGCTAATCCAAACAACGGCGCCCGGATTGTTGCTAGGGCATGGATAGACCCGGCTTTCCGCGAACGGCTCGTTGCCGATGCACCGAATGCTATCCGCGAACTGAAACTTGTCGACCCGTCGGACGGGGAAGTTACTGAGGAGCAGCACCTTAAGGTGGTTTCCAATTCGCCTGGAAAGCACAACATGATCGTCTGTACGTTGTGCTCTTGTTACCCGTTGTGGCTCTTGGGTCCGTCCCCATCTTGGTATAAAAACCCGTGGTATCGGGCCGAAGCCGTTAGAAATCCACGTGGGGTGCTTCGCGAATTCGGCTTCGAAATCCCCGAGCCGACAGAGATCACCGTATGGGACGCCAGCTCGGAGATGCGTTACATGGTCCTTCCAGAGCGTCCGGAGGGAACAGACGGCATGAGCGAAGAAGAGCTAGCGGAGCTGGTAACCAGGAACGGATTGATCGGCGTGGCCCCGCACTGATACAAGCTTGTGAAATTGGTTGAGCACCTGGTCGGAATGAGAATCAAGTAGATGAATGATGCAGCACTGAACAGCGCAGCTATCCTCAGCGGATACACAGCACTGATCCACGACGTACCGCTGTCCACCGACGAATCAGGAGCCATCGTCACCGGCGTCCCTGAAGCCTGTCGCAGCCTGTTGGATTTGGACATTCCAGAGCAAGATCTGGCCATAGGAGACCTCACCCATCTATACCCCCTGCCCGCTCCAGAGAAAACGGGAGTCTAGGGTGAACAGCAGAAGGAATTTCGTCTTCGATGGGGCAGAAGGTAACCGGGAAACCTGGGACATTGTGCGCGAGGTCATCGACCGGGCAGGGACGATAAATAACAGTGGGTTCGTTGAGGTCGAGGCTGACGCCGCGCTAGAGGCGGCCGCGGCGTGTTCTGCGCCACTGGAACGAGGCGACTCTTCAATGCTCGCCGGTGCTTTGTATGCCAGAAAAGACTGTTTCGCCCGGCAAGACAAATTGATGGAATGTGGTAGCGGGATACGGGAGGGGCGGCTGGCGGCCACCACTTCGCCGATTATTAGCGCACTGGATTCTATGGGTGCCATAGACATGGGGCGGCTCCACATGTCCGAACTGGCCATGAGTCCTATGGGACGGAATGACTACCTTGGCGCCGGACGAAACCCATGGGATCCATCGCGTGTCTCGGGTGGTTCGTCCAGCGGATCAGCCATAGCCGTTGCACAAAGACTTGTGCACTTCTCGCTCGGAACAGACACAGGTGGATCGGTTCGGCTCCCCGCCGCAGCGTGTGGGGTGTCCGGCTTCAAACCAACAAACGGGATTCTGTCCACGGACCAAGTTATGCCTCTGGCTCCTTCCCTGGACGCTGTTGGCATCTTGGCACCAAGAGCCGAGGAAATCTCAATCGTTTTTCGCAATCTTGCTGCCGGGAACCAAGTCGGCCACGCTGATTCCGCCGGCTCGGCAGGCGCCAAAACGGTTGTCGCCCCCGTCCTGGAACCGGGCCCCCTCTCCGACGAATCGGTTGTGAGTAGCTTCGAAGGGACAATTGATGTTCTCAAAGGACTTGGCCTGAACGTTCAGAGGACAACCGCTCCTGACCTCGGCATCCTGAACCAGGCAGCCATGCTCATCATGGGCGCGGAAGGCGCAGCCTGTTTCGAATCGGATTTGCGCAAACATGCCGGACGATTTAATCCAGAGATTCGACGCAGGCTGGAGCGCGGACTGCTGTGCCCGGCGACGGTCTACTATCGAGCCCTCCGGGCTCGCCCCAGACTGCTGGCAGAGTTTCTAAGTTCTTTGATTCCGGCGGATGCAGTCCTACTGCTACCAACACTCCCTTATGAGGCGCCCTTGATCGAAGAGAATACGACTGGAACAGCAGTGCAACGGGAGGAGCGCTTTGCCAACTTCTCGTACTGGGCTCGGCCCGTCAACTACCTGGGCCTCCCTGCCATCAGCGTTCCCATGGGTTTTGGGCCTAATGGGCTGCCATTGGGTGCACAGTTCATTGGCCGACCGTTCCAGGACTATAAAATCCTCGAAATCGCCCGACTATACCAAAACGTCACGAGCTGGCACGAGAGTACCCCGCAGGAAACCCCGCTCACAGCTGTGTCCTTGGCAAGCCAGTCAAAGGTCAAATTCTGCTGAAGCTGACGACTCGCTCACAGGGGTTGACGTAAATCCGAATCAGCGCGCGATGGAAAACCGATCACCAACCTTCGTTTTCAACACCAGGAGAGTGACAGACATGACAACTATTCATCCCACTCAAGTCCGAGGCGGAAGCGGCCCTCTGGCTGTTCTAGGCACGCTGCTGGCATTAGCCGTGTCCGTGCTCGTTCTCTACCTTGTGCAGTTCGACAACGGCCAACTGTCGCAGGCCGGAATGCTCCTGCATGAGCTCATGCACGATGGCCGCCATCTCTTGGGCGTGCCATGTCACTGACTCTGGAGCCAAGGACTGTGCCGCTGCGGCTTAGGTCCGCGCTCGTCCGGGGTCTGCTGGCCGGGTTGGTTGCCGGGGTTCTCGCGGGCGGGGTCGGGTTCTGGACAGGTGAGGCCCTCATTGATCAGGCCATAGCCCTTGAAAATACTGAAACTACAGACCACCACCACACAGCCGGAAGCACCACGGAGCCGCACGACCACAAGCACTCCGACGAGGAAGTCCTTATTCCCCGGGACGTGCAGCGGGCCGGATTGGTTCTAGCGACTGCCCTCACTGGGGCTGCCACCGGAATGATTTTCGCATCTATCTGGTTCCTGAAGTCCCGCCGCTCGAGGCTTGACCAGCCGCTCGACGGCATCATGCCGTTGGCAGTATCCGGTTGGGTGGCAGTAGCCGCCGTGCCCTGGCTTGTCATCCCGCCGAACCCTCCTGCACTAGGCTCGTCGGACTCCATAGATTACCGAACCGGTCTATGGCTGTTGGCGGTCCTCCTAGGCCTCGCAGCCCTCATCATCTGGTTTGTGCTGAAAAAGTGGATAGACTCGCGGACCGGCCAGTCATCCGCGGTCTCCAACGGGATCCCCGTCCTAGCAGCTATCGCCATTGTTCTACTGGGTTGGCAAATGCTTCCAGCCAGTTCTGTCGATTATGCGGGCTTCCCGGGAGATTTGCTTTGGAACTTCCGGTTGGCGTCAGCGGCAACACAACTGACCTTGTGGTTGTCCATGGGACTCGTTTTTCAATTCTTAATGGAAAGGTCCGCCCGGAAAAGCGCCCGCCTATGAAGATTACCTTTATCCGTCATGGCCTGTGCAGAGAGATGCGTGAAGCCCGGTTCGGAGCGGACGGGCCACTCGACAGATCATCCCGTCCGGCACATGTCCTGTCCACGCCTGGGACGCATTTCGCTTCTCCTTCGCTCATCACTCTAGAGTCTGCAAAAGTCCTCGGATTGGACGTCGAAAAGGACCATAGGCTGCAGCCGGCCGACTACGGCAAGTGGACAGGTCTAACCATGAAGGACCTGCCCCCGGCTGCACTCCTCGAATGGAGAAACAATCCGGAATTCCGAGGCCACGGCGGTGAAAGCATCCTCGACCTAGTCGAGCGAACAGGAGCTTGGCTCCACGCTTTGCCACGTAAATCCGAGACTATTGTTGTCACCCACGCCGAAATTATCAGGGCCGCAGCCACAGCAATATCAGGCAACCTTGAGGACTACTGGAACGGACCGCAACGCGGACTGCGGGCGTTCGATGCACACTCGCTGTATTTGTAGCACGCGAAGCCGCCGCTTGTTGCGGCCGAGAAATCTGCCCCCAGAGCACAAGGGAGAAAGAAACCGTGGTCTTTAGACGCATCGATGACTGGACAGCGCTCCAAGGAGCCCTAGCCGACATCCGTGTCAACGGGGTGACCGTCTGCTCTGGCACAGTCGACGCCGTGACAGAGGATGGATCCGTCCTATGGATCCAACCCACAGCAGACCAACGAAAACTCTACGAGAGGGGATCGTGTGAAGCCTGGGCAACCGACGAGAGGCTAGGTTTTCACTACCGGCTCGCCATGCGCGAGATGCAACCTCGCTAGCACGGTGGAGGCAACAGCACCATGAAGACGGGCTGGAAATCCAACTCGGAATCCAGTAGTACAAAGTGACTTTGGGACCGCGGATGGTCGTTTCGGCCGGCGCCCGACGTACCGGGGTAGGTGCAAGGCCGGTCGTTCTTCATTCATAATTTCGTCAACGACAGGCGCAAGGAACCCGCGGAACAGCGGGTAGTTCTCTGCCATCAGAAAATGGCCGAAACCCGGCATTCTTCCTCCCCGGGCGCCTGGAATGGTAGCAATAGCCTGCTCGGTATCCTCTGGCAATGAGCGCCGATACTCACGAAGATGGAGAAACACGTTGGTAGCTACGGAACGACATGCCTCGCTCTTTATTGGACTTGGCAACATGGGCCGACCTATGGCCATGAACTACTCTGCGGGACGGGAACTGTTCGTCTACGACACGAACGCAAGATCGCCGCTGAAGTAGCGGCCGCGACCCAGGGAACGGCCTTGCCTGATCTGGAATATATCCCCGCGCACATCGAGACGGTGATGCTGATGCTTCCCAACAGCAGCATAGTAGAGTCCGTCCTGCGCAAGAAGCCGGGCCTTTTCAACCAGCTGGCAGCAGGATCCCTGATCATCGACATGAGCTCATCAGAGCCAGAGAGCACCGTCGCCCTCGCAGGCGAGGCCGCAGAACTTGGCATCGACTATGTTGACGCGCCGGTCTCCGGCGGCGTGGCCAAGGCGGAGACCGGCAAGCTGACCATCATGGCCGGTGGGGACAGCGCCGCTGTCGAACGGGCCAAGCGTCATCTGCGCCACGTTGGCGAGGCCATCACGCATGTGGGCCGCCCGGAACCGGTCACCCGGCAAAGGCGCTGAACAACCTGCTATCCGCCACCAACCTGGCCGCGGCGACTGTCGCGGCAACGGCAGGGATTGCACCGGAAAAGATGCTCGAGGTCATCAATGGCTCCACCGGCCGTAGTCAGGCCTCGGAATTTAAGTACCCCCGCCACATCCTGAGCGGAACCTTTGACTCGGGCTTTGCCATGGACCTGATGCTCAAGGACCTTAACATTGCCCGAAACCTCATTGCCCAGCAATCCGCCGAAGCACCGATCGTACTGACCGCACAAGAAACGGCTCCTGCTGCTGCATCCCGCCGTTGCCCTCGCCCCACTCGCCATAGACCCATCCGCGGTCCAAGATGTCGTCGTTACGCACGGCCACTACGACTACATCGGAAATCTGGAGCTGTTCGCCAACGCCCGGATCCACATGGCGGAGGCTGAATACAGGTTCTGGACCTCCCCCATCGCCGGGCACGTCCAGTTCTCCTTCTACGCTGAAGAAAGTGAAATCGGTCAGGTGCGCTTGGCCGAAACCGAAGGGCGCCTGAAACTGTTCACCGGCGAAACTGCCCCGGCGCCAGGACTCAGGCTGGCGGAAGTCGGCGGGCACACGCCCGGGCAAGCCATCCTCTACGTCCCAACCTCGGAGGGCGAGGTGCTGCTGGCATCCGACGCGGTGCACTTCTACGAAGAGCTCGAACGCAACATGCCCTTCACCTTCATCAGCGACCTGCCCGCGATGTATGAGGCCCTCGCAACCATCCGGGAAGAAATACGTGAACGCGGGCTCACGGTCATTCCAGGTCACGATCCGGATGTCCTCACACGCTTCCGAGCGTGCGGCGCACTTCCCGCCGGGGCAGCAATAACCATCGGGCGGCACCAAACGACACCTAAGGAGACACCATGACCAGCACGTTCAACGTGGGCCCGGTACCGGACCAAGTCCTGGCGCCACGGATGAGGTCCTCAAGCACTTGGAAAAAATGGCAGCTGAAATCCGAAAGGAACCGGGCAACTTCTCCTACGAGTTCTTCCGCGGCATCGAGGAGGACAGCAAATTCGTCATTCTTGAGAGCTACCACATCGCCGAGGATTTCGAACTGCACAGCCAACACTCTGTGACCGCAAACGGTCCCGCTGAGGCGCCCTAGAACCGGAGGCGGCGAATGCTGATGCCGCCTAACGCGCCGCCAAGCCTGCCTCCGACAGAATAGGATCGCTGTGTGGCCAGCCCGCATTTGCTCACCGCGAACAACAGTTCCCCCGACGGGAGGCACCGGCCTTACTGCTCTCGTGCGGAAGATCACGGCCCGGACCGGCAACCGCTACGCACAGCGGTGGAGGACGAGTAGCAGATTCGGTGAGTCGTGGGGGGAGCTCAAAATCCGGACAACGACCAAGCTGATGACAATCGTTGTTGGCCTCTGCCTCAGGCGGCCGAAACATGCCCTCTTACAACCGTGCTGCACTGCCTTACCCGAGCCTGGAAGTTGAAGACAGGGTTGTGGTCAGTCCCACCATTCAAAGTCAGGGCGCCCCAGCCGTCTTACAAAACCGTCTTGCAACACTCGGCTTACGAGAGATGCAGACACGACAATGGGAACAGGCGTAGTGCAGCGGATCCATCATATCCGGTTGAAGTACACCCCAACCTGACGTCAGGCACGACCCGGAAGGACTGTCAGGATAGGGTCTTTCGGTCCTTTCCTAGACATACATTCTGGAAAGTCACAGGTTTCATCCTGACAGTTTCGGTAGGGGCGACTTCCGGGGCAGGTCAAAGAATCGGGTATACGCGGGTCAGCACGTTGGAACAGAATGAATAGCGCCAGCTCGCCCTGGGACGCCGTCGTGGTCGGCAGATGTCGGCGACACCCCTAAAAGAAAGTGAGCCGCGCGCCTACCGGGACGCAACGTCCTTGAGCTTGAGGCGGATGCCGTCGAAGTGGCGTTGCAGCCGTTCTGACGCCAGCGCCTTGTCCTTCTTCTCCACTGCGTCGTAGATGTCCCAATGGACGCGGGCCTGTTCCTCAAGGTTGACCGGACCGGAGCCCAGCGCCTCGTGGATCTGGCGGTAGACCTGCCAGAACACGTCCATCAGGTTGATGAGCAGCTCATTGTTCAGCGGCGCGTAGAGGCGGCGGTGGAATTCGGCGTCGTGCTCGGCCAGCGGCTCACCCTTGGCTGCGGCCGCCTCCATGGCTTCCATGGTGGTCCGCAGGTCGGCGAGGTGCTCGGCGGTCATAAGGTCGATCGCCGAACCGATGAGGCCGGATTCCAGGGCCTGCCGGACATCGATCAGTTCCATGGCCTCTTCGCCCTTGTGGCGCAGGGACAGCCTGCCGCGGAAGGTCAGCCCGGAAACCAGGGCACTGAAGTTGTTGGGGGCCACGAACATGCCGAAGCCGTGGCGGATCTCGATCACGCCCAGGGCCTGAAGGACCTTCAGGGACTCCCGGACCGTATTACGGCCCACGCCCAGCTCAGCGGACAGGTCACTCTCGGTGGGAAGGGCGTCCCCAACGTCCAGGCCCTGCTCCAGGATAAGCTCCATGATGCGCGTCTGCAGCGCGTGGGACCTGATCTGGGCGCTGAAACGGGCTGGCGATACTTCTCGCGATGCAAGGGCCACGTGATCTCCTCCTCGTCGCTCGAACGCGACATACTCTTGCTACAGCTTACAGGAGATGGGACGTCCAATGTCCAGAGTTTCACATGAATGTAAGGATAAATCTTCTCGTCAGCCCAACAGCTGCCGGACCAAGTCCCTGCATTCCCTATAGCCAGTGGACTTGCAGTCAATCAGGTCATAGTGGTCCCCCGGCACCTTGGTGAGTCGCACTGTCATGCCGGCAGCACCGGCAGCCGCCGTGTAGGACTCTGCCTGGCTCATGGGAACGGTGCTGTCAGCAACCCCGTGGACCACGTGGACTGGAACGTCCAGGGGGATCGCGGTCATGGGATCGGCGTACCTGTGGCGCAGCGGATATTTCGACGACGGCCCGCACAGCAGGTTGCTCACGGCACCGTTGCTGAGGTCCAACTTTTCGGCCTCGGCCAGGTTAAGCAGCCCGGACTGGCTGACCACGCCTGCCAACTGGACCACTCCGGGGCCAACTTTCCGCGGAATCTGCCGGTCGGCGTCGGGCAGCCCCAGCTGCGCCAGCCTGTCGCGGCCCGCAGCCCACACGGCCAGGTGTCCGCCTGCCGAATGGCCCAGTGCCACTACACGGTCCAGGTCCAGCGAATGGACTGCCGCCAGGTCGGCCAGCTTGTCGATACCGGCCAGCACGTCAGCAAAGGTGTTGGGCCAGCCTCCACCGTTTCCAGCCCGGCGGTATTCCAGGTTCCAGGCGGCCACTCCGTGAGCCGCCAGGTCTTTGGCGAGCGGCTCACCCAGCTCCGCGCCGTACTGCGAGCGCCAGTAGCCACCGTGGATGACCACCACCACGCCCCGGTGCGCACCGCCGTCGGGCAGTTCCGGAAGGAAAAGCTCCCCCCATTGGCTGGAATCCTCACCGTACTGATACTTATGCCGTTGCACTGCGTCCTCCCCCGGCCCTCCTGACGGGGCCATGTGCCGAGCCTACCGTGTGGTGCACGGCGAGGCAGGGGCAGGACACAGGCCGTTGCGGGCTGATCAGGGCACTGCCACTCTTAGTGAATCCGCACGATCAGCGCCGATGAAGGGATGGGAAGATGCCGCTTTATCTGTCGAGGTTCAGCTACACACCGGAGACCTGGGGCCGACTGGTCACCAGCCCCGAAGACCGGAGGATAGCCGCGCAGGCCTACATTGAATCAGTGGGCGGGAGGCTCCACGGATTCTGGTACGCCTTCGGCACGCACGACGGCTACAACCTGTGGGAAGCACCGGACAACGTCTCCATGGCCGCTGTGGCACTGGCGATCAGTGGCGGCGGCGCACTGAGTTCCTTTGAGACCACGGTGCTGATGTCCGTCGAGGAAACGATGGAAGCCCTGCGAAAAGCCGGGGAGATCAAGTACCGGCCACCCGGCTCCTGACACGTGCGGCGGCGTCCCCCGTCGCACCCCCGCCGTAAGCTGGAGCCATGCCGAGTAACTGGGACCAACTGGACGTCAGCCTCCGCGAATCCGTGCAGGAGAACGTGGCGAACTACGAGCGGGTCCGTCCTGTCCTCAAGCTGGTCACCAAGGACGTTCTCCACATTCTCCGTGACATGCTGAAGGACACCGAGGTCACACCGCTGTTTGTCACCGGCCGTACCAAGTCCGTGGAGTCGTTCCGGGAGAAGATTTCCCGGATCGAGGAGCCGCTGGAGCCGGGCGGGCCGCCCGCGTTGAAGTTCCCGGACCCGTTCCGCACCCTGAACGACATGGTGGGCGTCCGGGTGATCACCAAACTGCCGGCAGAAAACGCCCTCGTGGCCAACCTAATCAAACGCCAGCGGAGCGTGTTCGACTGCCGTGGCGACCGCGAAAAGGACATCGGCTCCATCGAATCGGGCACCTACGGCTACTCCAGCCGCCACCTGATCCTGCGGACCATCCAGAACGAGGCAGTCAAGGAGTACCAGCAGGTTTTCAACCCGGACATCCAGCCAAACGGCAGCTACTTCTTCGAATGCCAGATCCGCACCGTTTTTGCCCACGCATGGAGCGAGATCGAGCACGATATCCGATTCAAGGCCGAGGACCCGCGGGCCTGGACGCCGCATTTCGACCGCCAGTTCACGGCCACGGCCGCCATGCTGGAGACGGTGGAGAGTGCGTTCGCTGACCTGCACGAACGCTATGAGGAAGTCCGCAGCTACTGGGACGTTGAAGGCGAGGGCGCGGCCCAGCTCACTCCCAACCGCATCCGGGACGTCTGGCGGACCCTGCTGCCCCACGTGGACCGCAAAGTTGACGATGACTGGGGCTGGGCCGCCGAACTCATGGCCGCACACGGCCTCAACCAGACCATGCAGCTTGCCGGCCTGCTCAGCGCCAACCGGATCACCGAGGTCCGCAAGGCCCTGGACCACCGCTACTCCCCGGGCCCGGACCGCCTGCTGGACGACCTCCTGCTGTGGCAGTACGGAACCAAGCACATCGATCTCACCGCCGAGGCGCCCGACGCCGTTCCGCACCCGCGGCGCGACAGCCTCCTGCGGCGGCTGAAACAGATCGAGCGCTACCGCCAGACCAAGAAATAGTGCGGAGTCACGAGGCCTGAACGTCAGCGCGCGGTGTCGCTTCGTGCGGTGCGGTTCCGGCCCTGCGACTTGGCCGCATAAAGTGCCGCGTCCGCGGAGGCGATCAGCGCCTCCAGGCCCGGCGTCCCGGCGTCGTACGGGGCGATGCCGTAACTGACGGTGGGCATCCTCGGCCCGTCACGGCGGGCCGAATCCGCGAGCCGCCGGCTGATTGCGTCCGCAATCTGCTCGGCGCGGTCAGCTGTGGCACCGGGGATGAGGAGGACGAACTCTTCCCCTCCGTACCGTCCAGTGAGGTCCGTCGAGCGCACGGTGTCCTGGCACGCATCCGCGAAAGCCCGCAACGCGAGGTCGCCCGCAGCGTGGCCGTAGGTGTCATTGACCACTTTGAAGTGGTCCAGGTCTGCCAGGATGAGCGCCCCCGATGCACGGGTCACTGTCGGGTCCGCCAAATGCTCCGCGGCAAGGTCCAGGAAGGCTTTGCGGTTGAGAAGTCCCGTGAGGTCGTCCCGGGTGGCCACCATCCGAAGGGCCCTGGTCTGCTGTTCGCTACTGAGCGCGGCCATGCTGAAAGACACCACCACCAGCAGCACCATGGTCACCAGGGTGGTCACCTCGGAGCCGAAATACGTGACGAACGTGGGTCCGCCCGGGCCCTCCAGCAGGAAGGCCAGCAGCCTGCCAAAGTAGAACACCGACAGGCCCGCCGCCGCGGCAGCCATCGGGACCCTGACGCGCGAATAACCGGGTTCAAGCCGCCAGAGTTCACGGGATGCGAGCCCTATCGTCATGCTCATGGCGGCGAGGAACACCGGGCCCCCGGACCAGGTGTTCGTCGCAGGATTATCGAGCGCGGAGGCGACGAGTGTCACGAGCGGTATCGCTGTGAAAAGCCAGCGCCTCGGGCGGACCTCCCGGAGGGATCTGGCTCCTGCCCAGACGGCGACACCGCCGTGGACCAGCAACACGTTGCCCAGCGGATTGGCCCACCACTGCTGGGCCGTTCCGTCGAGCAGGAAGGCTGCGGATCCGGCCAGGAAAAAGACCAGTGCCAGGCACCACCAGCCACTGTAGGGCGAGCGGGTGAAACGGTAGGCGGAGAAATAGAACAGCAGACCAAGCACCAGGGCCATGAGCGCGAACGCGATCCTGAGGGTCGCTGTATCCAGGACCATTACGTCGTTCCCCCGCCTGCCGTAGTGATGCAAGTCTCAGTATCGCACCGCTTGGCACCGTACCTGGCTGGCGCTCTCAAACTTCCCCGCCTGTCTGCGAGTTTTTGTCCACTTACGGCGACTTCGAGGGCCCTAAACTCGCCGTATCTGGACAAAAACTCCCCGGGTGGGGTTGGAGGGGCGGCCGCCGCGGGCGGGCCCGGTGCCACTTGCAGGACGCGTAGGGCTACCCGCTTGCCCGCTTCGCTGCCGCTGAAGTCCAGCCCCGGCAGTGCAGGCGATCGAAGCCGTCCAACAGCAGATCGAGGGCAAACTCGAACTCAAACTGGTCGTCGCAGCCGTGGCTGACTACAGAGCCGTTATCGTGTCGGGCCGCCATGGCCACCTCAAGGATGTTCGGATACCGCCGGCCCATCTCCTGGAGCATGGCGGCCTGCACTTCGGGCTGGGCCTCGGCCTCCGCGCGGTGGGTTCCGGCGTCGTCGAACAGTTCCTGCGTGAAGCCCCACATGCGGCTGCCCAGCGCGTGCATCACGTGGTGGGTGAGGTCCACCGAGAAGCCGCCGGCCAGGAACATCCCGATGAATTCGTCCATGTACCCGAGGACCGCGGGCGTTCTGGTGGTCCGGGATTCCAGCACCTGGCGCGCCCAGGGATGGCGCAGCAGTGCCTGGCGCGCGGAAAGAACACGCTGCCTGACGGACTGCTTCCAATCGGCGCCCGGGACCGCCGGGGCGATCTCGTCGACAATGACGTCCACCATGCCGTCGAGGAGTTCGTCCTTGTTGGCGACGTGCTTGTAGAGCGCCATCGGCACCACGCCGAGGTCCTCCGCGAGCCGGCGCATACTCAGCGCTTCAAGGCCGGCCCCGTCGGCGAGCGCGACGGCGGCCTCCAGTACACGGCCCCGGTTCAGTGGGGTGCGGCGCGAAGTGTCCAGCTGCTGGGTCATCCGGACCACCCTTCCCTACCGGTTTTCTATTGACAAGTGTACGCCGTACACCTAGCGTTGGGCGCAGAGGTGTACGCCGTACACCACGGATGCCAAGGAACCGAAATGACAACCTCACCAGTGTGGCCAGCGGAACCGGCCCTCAGGCGCCGGGCCCAGTGGCCGGTGCCTGCCGGACTGATCCTCCTCAGCCTCGTCCCGGTGATCGCCGGCGCCGCCCGGCTGACGGAGTTGACCGGTGGCGCCGCCATCACACCGCAGAACGCCAGGTTTTTCGCCTCGCCCGTTCCGGTGGTGGTCCACATCATCAGCGTGACGGTCTACAGCCTGCTGGGCGCCTTCCAGTTCGTTCCGGCCCTGCGGGGCAGGCGGGGCTGGCACCGCACGGCCGGACTCATCCTGATTCCCGCCGGACTGCTGACCGCCCTTTCGGGTCTGTGGATGTCGGCCTTCTATCCGCTCCCCGACGGCGATACGGATGTTCCGCTGCGGCTCCTCTTCGGCTCCGCCATGCTGGTGAGCATAGTGATGGGCGTCCTGGCGATCCGCCGGAGGGACTTCGTCCGGCACAGCGTGTGGATGACGCGCGCTTACGCGATCGGAGTGGCGGCCGGCACCCAGGCGCTGGTCATCGCGCCATGGATCCTTCTTATAGGTCCACCCAGCGAACTGGTCCGGGCACTGCTCATGGGGCTGGCCTGGGTGATCAACCTGGCCGTGGCCGAATACGTCATCCAGCGCAGGGCACAGACGCCGACGCGCGGGCGGCCGCCCACGCGGCCCGCGAAGGCTTCGCTTCCATCAGCGTGACGGTGACGCCCGCGCTCTCTGTCTTCCCCGCCGTCGTCTGCGAGTTTTTGTCCAGTTACGGCGACTTCGAGGGCCCTAAACTCGCCGTATCTGGACAAAAACTCCCGGATGGGGGTGGAGGGGCGGCCCGGTTACTGGCAGAGCTGGGTGAAAGTGGCCCCGGCCTTCTGGTAATCCTCTTGCATCCCGGCGAGCTTTTCGGCGTCCGGGTTTTCCTTCGCGGACTCGTCCGTGTAGTCGAGAATCGCCTGCACGGAGGGCTTGAGGTCATCCGATGCGCCCGCCAGGATCGGACGCAGACGGTTGCCGAGGATGATCATTCCGGTCTTGCCGACGTTGGCACTCGCATCCGAACCAACGATCCTGATTCGTTCGCAGGTTTGCTCGGTGGTCAGCTGCGTCGGTGCGGCACAAGCGGAAGCAGAGACGAGGAGCGCAGCGGCGAGCACGGCCGTGGTGAGTTTCTTCATGATTCCCTTGGTAGGTGGCTGAACATCGATTGTAAGCAGATCCGGCCGCGACACGGTCCGCAGGCTGAGTGCATGACGCTCAATAGGAGCTGCCAACCTCACCCCGGTGCCCGTCATATTCGTCCCGCCACAGGTGCGCGGGTTCGAATCCGAGCCGGCTGCGGGCCTTGTCGATGGACACCAGCGTTTCAAACTCGCCCAGCCCCGGGCGAACCGGAACCCCTGGAAAGTGGAGTGCGGCGAGCTCGGCGGTGGGGACTGCGCTTCCCGTGTCCGAGGCCGCGACGTCGTATATTTCGAAACCGGGCACAGCATGCTCCAGCGCGAGCGCAACGGCAGCCGCCCCGTCCCGTGAATCGACGTAGCTGAACAGAAGGTCACGGCGATACGCGGGATCCGCTGCCTTGGCGAAGGTTCCGTACTCCCCCGGAGCCACCACATTCGTGAAGCGGAGCGAGCTGATGCTCATATCCGGTTCCCAGCGGACGAGCTGCGCCCACATTGCCTCCTCCGCAACCTTGGCCAGGGCGTAGGTGTTGTTGGCTGCGGTGGTGGACTCATCGATGGGCAGCGCGGCAGGCGGCTCGTCGAAAGGGAATCCCATGGCCGTGATGCTTGAGGCGGTCACGATCCTGCGGATGCCTGCCCGGATGGCTGCGTGAACCACGTTGAAGCTGACAGTCATGTTGTTCTGGAAAGTTGCCGCGTCGGGAACAAGCCCGTTCACCGGGATGGCCGCGAGGTGCACCACCGCATCCAGTCCCTGGTGGCGGGCTGTTACGCCCATCATGCTGTCCAGTGTCTGGCCGTAGTCGGCCAGATCCACTCTGGTGAATCCTTCGCCGGCAACACCCGTGAGGTCGAAGCCGGCGACCTCATGACCCTCCCTCCGGAGCCTCTGTGCGGTGGCCCGTCCCAGCTTGCCCGAGCTGCCGGTGACTGCGATGCGCATGTAATGCCTTTCTGTCGGTTTCAGGGCTGAGCCCCGGTGGCTAGAGCCGGGTCCGTTCCTCGAGGATCTCGAGAATGTGCCGGTAGTCCTCACCCGTGGCACGGCTCATGCCGATTTCGCAGGTGCGGTTGCAGGACGCATGTGCCTCAAAGCGGCCGGCTGCCACCTCCGCCGCCTCGGCCCTTGTGGCCGAGGCCGTAAGTTCCGGATGCAGCATCCCCCGGTCACCGGCAAAACCGCAGCATCCCCAGGAATCCGGGACGACAGCCTCTCCCGACACAGCCTCAGCGAGCGCGCGGAGTCCGTCGTTGCTGCCGAGGCGGGTGCCGGCGCACGTGGGGTGAAGAACCATCGAAGCCATCCGTTGCTGCACGTGAAGATGCGGCAGCAGCTCCATCGCGGCGAAGTCCACGGAATCGATGACCCGCAGCCGACCTGGTCCGCCGGACGCCTGGACCTCGTCAAGCGCGTGCAGCAGCCCTTCAGTGCAGGACGAATTGTCCGTCACGATCGGCAACCGCCCGCCGTCGGACGCGGCCACGAGGCTGGCCACGGTCCGTTCGGCCATGGCGGCAAAGCCCTCGGCCAGCCCCTTGGACTTCCACGGGGTCCCGCAGCACAGGGCGTCAATCCCCGGTGGGATTACGACGCCGACGCC
This sequence comes from Arthrobacter sp. B6, assembly GCF_001663775.1. Classification (GTDB taxonomy): domain Bacteria; phylum Actinomycetota; class Actinomycetes; order Actinomycetales; family Micrococcaceae; genus Arthrobacter. Next base: position 2,334,391 of record NZ_KV467168.1, read on the forward strand.
CGCCCGGGCGCACAGCCGGCGGAACGCTTCGGCTGCTCCAATGCTGCCCTTCGCGGGGCCGAACATGGAGCCGACACACGAGGCAAAGAACACCGCCTGGGCCGGGCCGGGCGCGGCCCGGGGCCCTGCCACCTCGGCGCGCCGCCTGCCGCCGGCCGGAAGATCAGGGGTCCAACGGGGCACCACGTCGGTACCGAGAACGGTCCGTGCTGCGTCGCTGGCCCCGCGGACCACGGGGGCCGGCAACCACCTGGCGGCGCTTAGGGCAGTCGCTACCCCCCGCGTGACTGGCGCCCACTGCGCAGCCGCCGCGCCGCCCGCTGCCTGGGTGGACCGCGAAGCGTCCTGCTCCCGGAGCCGTCGGACAAGGTCGCCGGTGTTAATCGACACCGGACACGCGGTCTGGCACATCCCGTCAACGGCGCAGGTCTCCACCGAGTTATAGGTCTCCGCACGCGCGAGTTCGTCGTCGAGCGCCACGTCGCCTCGAGCACTCGCGGCCGCCCGTGCGCGGCGGACAGCAATGCGCTGCCGCGGCGTGATGGTAAGGTCCCGGCTGGGGCACACCGGCTCGCAGTAACCGCACTCCACACACCGGTCCACTTCGGGTTCGACGACGGGGGTCAGTTTCAGGTGCGCCAGGTGCGGCTGCGGGTCATGGCCGATCAGCACGCCGGGGTTGAGGATTCCGGCAGGATCACAGAGCCGCTTGACCTCCAGCATCACGCCGTAAAGCCGCCGCCCGAACTGCCGTTCGACAAACGGCGCCATGATGCGGCCGGTGCCATGCTCTGCTTTGAGGGTGCCACCTGCCCCGAGCACGAGCTCCACGAGATCTTCGGTGAAGGCCCGCTGACGCGCGATCGCACCCTCTGCCGTGAAATCCTCGGTGATGAGGAAGTGGATGTTGCCGTCCTTCGCATGCCCAAAGATCACAGCGTCGTGGTAACCGTACTCGTCGAACAGGCGTTGCAGGGAGGCGCAGGTCGGCGCGAGCAACGGGACCGGGACCGCGATGTCCTCCAGCAGGGCCGTGGTGCCTGGGCGCCGGGCTCCGGCGATTGCCGCATACAGCCCCTTCCGGGCATGCCACAGGTGGGCTCGCTTCCTCGGATCAGTGGCCGGTTCAAATGACGGGGCACCAGCAGCTGCCAGCGCAGCCCGCGCTTCTCCGAGCCGCCGCCCAAGGTCGTCCACACCGTTCCCGTGGTATTCGATGAGGAGCGCAGCGTGGGAGACGATGCGGACCTGGCCAAGGATGTCCGCGGTGGCTGGATCGTTCTGCACCACGCGCAGCGACGCTGCATCCATCAGCTCTATGGTGGCCGCCCCGGTGTCCACCAGGACCGGCAGGATCTGTGTGGCCTCCTTGAGGTCCTGGAAGATCACCAAGGCAGTGGCGGCACACGGCGCAATAGGCACGGTGCCGAATTCAACCTCAGCAATGAAGCCGAGCGAACCCTCGCTGCCCACCATGAGGTGGGCGAGAATCTCCACGGGTGCGTCGAAGTCGAGGAACGAGTTCAGTCCGTAGCCCATCGTGTTCTTGCCGCGGTACTGGCGCAGAATCTCGGCAGTCAATTCGGGATCTGCCCGGATTTCGTCGCGGAGTCGGGCCAGGCCGGCGTGCAGTGCCGGTTCGCTGCCCGCCAGCCGTTCATCCGCGCCTGGGAGGGACGTATCCGCCACGGTTCCGCTGGGCAGCACGAACGTCAGTGAGCGCATGGTCCGGTACGAGTTGAACTCCGTGCCGCACGCCATGCCGCTGGAGTTGTTCGCCACCACGCCGCCCACTGTCGCCGCGATCTCGCTGGCAGGGTCCGGCCCAAGCTTGCGGCCGTGGCGCAGCAGCCTCGCGTTGACCTGCCGGATGGTTGCGCCAGGCTGGACGACGACGGTGCTGCCCTCAGCTGCCGGGCGAATGTCCCGGAAAGCGCCCCTGACATCGATCAGCAGGTCGTCACCGGAGGCCTGTCCGGAGAGGCTTGTTCCTCCGGACCGGAGCGTGATGGACCGTTGATGCGAATGCGCGTAGCGGAACGCGGCCGAAACATCCTCCAGCGACCGTGCGCGCACCACCGCCGCCGGCGTAAACAAAAAATGGGAGGCATCGACGCCGGCAACAACGCGGTCAAAGACCTCGACGCTGACGAGGGGTCCTGCCGCCGGACGATGACCGGGCGCCACCGAAGGGGCGCCAGACGCCCGGGCGAGTGCCGCCGTAAGGGAGGACGCCAGCGCGCGGTCGCCGGCCTTCACGTCCGCACGGTCTGCCGAGCCCTCGAGGTGCGACACTTGCATAATCTATCACTTCCGAATTATGATACACTCTTGATTAAGCCAGCATGGAGGGTTCAAGCCCTGGAGACCCACGGGACCCTTCCTGCAGAACCGTCATCCCTGATCGGAGCCCGCCGTGGCAAATGGCCGCAATGCCACCCCCGTTGACGGGCAGGTCCGCCTCCTGACCAAGGTGGCGCGCATGTACCACGAGCGGGGAATCCGCCAGGCGGACATCGCCACTGCGCTGAACATTTCCCAGGCCAAGGTCTCCCGCCTGCTGAAGCGCGCGGTCACGCAGGGAATCGTGCGGACCACCGTGATGGTCTCCCCCGGTGTGTACTCGGACCTGGAGGAGCGGCTGGAGGCCAAATTCGGCCTGCTGGAAGCGGTCGTCGTCGATATCGAGAGCGACGACGACGAACGAGCCGTCCATTCTGCGCTCGGGGCGGCGGCCGGCAGCTACCTCGAGGCCACCCTCGGCGGAGGGGACCGCATCGGCATTTCCTCCTGGAGCCAAACGCTGCTCGCCCTGGTGGACCGCATGCGTCCGTTCACCGTTGGCGGCGCCACCCAGGTGGTCCAGCTCCTCGGCGGCATCGGCACCCCCGAAGTGCAAAACATGGCGCAGCGCCTCGTGGGCGAGTTTGCGCGGATGCTCGGCGCGGAACCGGTTTACGTTCCCGCCCCCGGCGTGGTGGCGGACCGGGCCATCAGGGACAGCCTCCTCCAGGAAGTTGCACTCACCGAAGTGGCTCGGCGGTGGAACGAGCTCACCATGGCAATTGTCGGCATCGGCAGCATTGAACCGTCCAACCTGCTGGCCGAAAGCGGAAACGCCTTCTCCCCGGAGGACCGTGAACGGTTGCTGGAGGAAGGTGCCGTTGGCGATATCTGTCACCACGTCTTCACCGCGGACGGGACGGCCGTCACCGGAGACCTCGCAGCACGCACCATCTCGATTCCGGCAGAGAACTTCCTGTCCATCCCCCGCCGTATTGGCATCGCGGGCGGCCTGCGCAAGCGCGAGCCGATCCGCGGAGCCCTGGCAGGCGGATGGGTCAACGTGCTCATCACGGACATCCACACCGCTGTGGCCCTCGTTGGAGAAGAGACCAGCGGCGCCGGAACCGAAAGCCGGGAGCTCACCTCTTAGCAGGGAGTGACGCCAGCCGCTGGTGCAGGCGCTTGACCCCCGATTCCAGGCTTGTCAGCACCGGTACCGCCACATCGCAGCCTTCGGCAGCACTGGCCATGGAGGCCTGCGCCAGCACCACCACGTCTGAGTCCTTTGCAGCCTCCCTGATAGCCGCTGAGACCTTCAGGTCGTGGCCCGGCCGGTCACCTGAGGCCACCGCCGCAAAGGCGCCCTCAACAACAACACTCCGGACAGTGGGGGTAAGACCGGCCATCCGCGCCCTCTCAGCAATGAGCCGGGAAGTGGGCCCGCATGTCGTCGGGAGGGTTGCCAGCACAGTGATCCTGGCACCTGTGGCCACCGCTTCGTCGGCCATGGCCTCGTCGATGCGGAGGATGGGAATGCCCACCTCCGCGGATACGGTGCCGGCGAGTTCCGAAATGGAGGAGCAGGTCAGCATAATGACCTCAGCTCCGGCATCCGCGGCCGCCTTCGCAAGTGCGGCAACACGGCGGGGCACAGAATCGGCCGCCTCAGGATCACCGAGGTCGGCCACAATCCGGTCGTCCAGGTAGTTGATGGCCGTAACGCCGGGCAGTTCCCGCTTCACCAGTTCCATCACGGGACCGATCACCACCGCGCCCGTGTGCAGCAGGGCAATCCTGGGGGTCTCACTCATTTGCTCGCCTATCCCTTCACTGAACCGGCGGCCATGCCGGCCATGATCTTCTTGTTGAGGAAAACAAACACGATCAACAACACCACAATGTTGATGCTCACGGCAGCAAAAAGCGGTCCGTACTGGGTCGAGCCATACTGATCGCTGAGGCTCAGGAGCCCCACCTGGATGGTGGCAAGATCCGGCCTGGTGGTGAAGGTCAGTGCGATGAGCAGGTCATTCCACACGCTGAAGAACTGGACCAGGCCGATGGTCAGGATCGAGTTGCGCATCATCGGCAGGCCGATCACAAAGAAGGAGCGCAGCGGGCTCGAACCGTCGACAGTGGCGGCCTCGAAAATCTCGCGCGGGATGGACCGGAAATAGGCGGCCATCAGGAAGGTGGTCAGCGGCAGGCCCATCACCGTATAGGTGATGATGAGCGGCCAGAGCGAGTCTGTCAGACCCGCGCGGAAGTACACCGTGAACAGCGGCACCAGGATCATCTGGCCCGGCACCATGATGCCCGCAAGGATGTAGAGGAGCGTGCCTTTCCGGCCCCTCCAGACCAGCACTTCCAGGGCATACCCTGCCGCCACGCCAATCAGCACAATCAGGGCTACCGATGGAAGGGTGACCAGGATGCTGTTGAGGTAGTTCCGCGACACGTTGCCGTTGTTCAGGGCGGTGGTGTAGTTGTCGAAGATCCAGTTCTCCGGAAGCGACAATGCCGGGTTGGACAGGAACTCGGACTGGGTCTTAAACGAACCAAGGATCATCCAGACCTGCGGATAGAGCACCACCACCACCACGATGGTGACGATGGTCCACACGGGAAGGCGCTTCAGGGCGCGCCGGGCGCGGCGGCGGTTGCGCAGCGGCTGCTCGGAACGCTCCAGCACCGTGACGGAAGGATTTTCAACCTGTGGCTGGACGGTCATCTCAGTCCTCCGCCTTGCGTTGGGACGATCGGAAAATCGCGAGGGTGAAGACAAGGCACAGGAGCGTCAGGACCAGGGCGATGGTGCTGCCATAGCCATACTCCGCATACTCGAATGCTGTCCGGTACATGTAGAGGGTCAGCGGCGCTGTCGAAGTACCCGGACCGCCGTTATTGAGTGCAAGCAGGCTGTCGAAGACCTTCAGGGTCGCATTGAGGCTGAAGATGATTGAGGACAGAAGAATGGGCAGCGAGAGCGGCACCACGATATGCCGCACCAGCTTGAGGCCATTCGCTCCGTCCAGCTTCGCCGACTCGAGGATCTCGTCGGGGATGTCAAGAAGCCCTGCGTAGAGCAGGATCGCGTAAAACCCCATGGAACCCCACAGTGTCATGGCCAATGCGGTGGCCATGGTGCCGGACGTGGTGGCAAGGAACTCGACGCTTTCCCCGCCAAAGAGGTTGATGAGGTCGTTGACAGGTCCCTGGTTGTCTCCCACGGCGACAAAGCTGCGGAAAAGCAGGGCGACGGCGACCGTTGGCAGGATCGCCGGGAAAAAGACGATCGTGCGGAGCAGTGATGAACCTTTGCGCAGGACGAAGACGTAGAGGAGGGCCAGCAGGTACCCCAGCAGGATCTGGCCTGCAGTGGCGACGATCGCAAAAAAGACGCTGACCCCCAGGGACTGCAGGGCCGCATCGTCCGTGAAGAACTTGGTGAAGTTATCGACTCCAACGAACTCGAAGCCGCGAAGGGTGTTCCCCTCAAAGAAGGAGAGGCCGAGGGACCAGGCCACTGGGCCTATCTTCAGCAGGGTATACAGCAGGAGGGCAGGAGCCAAGAGGATGATAATCGTCTTGCGGTCTCCGAACACCGAGTTCATAGTTCATACCTTTCGCCGGCAGAAGGCCCGGCCACCCTTGCAGGATGGCCGGGCCCCGCCGAATCACCGAGCAGCGTCAACGCTCTTCTGAAGGGCGCCCATGTAGTCCTCGGCAGACATCTGGCCGGTGGTGAGCAGGGAGACGTTGGTTGAGGCCAGCGAATTGCTCTTCGGGTCCAGGAGGGCTTCGAACCAGAGCACGGGGTCCTTGAGTTCGGTGATCTTTTCCTGGATCTGGGAGGTCATGACCGGGAGTTCCTTGACGTCCTCGTTGACCTTGAACCCCGAGATGGTCCCGGAATCCTTCAGCGCCTGCGCACCGTAGTTTTCGGAGATGCACTTCAGCCAGTCGCCGACCTTGGGCCCAAACTGCTTGGGTGACATGGCCATCACTGCACCCGCGTTGGCCGCGTACTGGTCAATGCTGCCGGAACCGCCCTCCACTGCCGGGAAGGGCATAAAGCCGATGTTGGTGTCACGAATAGTGTTCCGTTTGGGGTCGTTGATGGAGCTCAGCAACCAGCTGCCGTCGTACGTCATGGCTGCCTTGCCGGTGAGGAAGAGGTTCGCGGACGTGTCGGCGTCGCGGGTCGAGAAGCCCTCGCCCAGGGAGCCGGAGGAAGCAAGATCGGCCAGGGCCTTTGCGCCTGCCACATACTTGGGATCGGTCAGCTTGGCCTTGCCGTCCCTGACGTCCTTCATCGCATCCGGCCCTACATTGCGGAAGATGTACATGCCCATCAGCCGGGTGAGTGGCCAGCCGGCGGCACCGGCCTGCGTCATCGGCATGATGCCGGCCTGGGAGAGCTTGGCGTTGGCTTCCTTCAGGTCATCCCAGGTCTTGGGCTCCTCGATGCCGTTGTCAGCGAAGATCTGCTTGTTGTACCAGATTCCCTCGACGTTGTACTGGTAAGGGAGGGAAACCATGCCGCCGTAGACGTTCTCCACTGTGGCGGCAGCCGCAGGCAGAAGCTGATCTGCTGCGCCCAGCTTCTCCAGGGCCTCCTTGTAATCCAGCACAAGGTCGCCCTTGCCGAGGTCACCATCCGGGCGGACCATCGCGGTGCCCGCGATGAAATGTGCGGGCAGCGCGCCCTGGCCAGCCAGCAGGGTTACCTTCTGTACGACGTCGGCCTGTGCCACTTTCTGGTGCTCGATGGGGAGTGCCGCGTTCTCAGCCGAGCAGGCACCCTTGGCCAGTGCATCGAGGGTGGCCGGGAGGGCCTTGTTCTCGTTCGCTGTCAATATGGTGAAACTGCTGGGATCAGTGCCGGTGCCCGCGCCCCCAGCCGTGCTGCCGGCGTCCTGTGGTGCTCCGCCACCACAGGCGGACAGCGGAGTAAGTGCGAGCGCGACGGCCGTTGCCACCATGACTCGACGACTGCGGATAGCTTTCATGACGTCCTCCTTGACGGCTGCCATTCGGTGACAGCGAACCTCTGATCGATGCGTTTTCAATCAGGAGTGAGAGATTATTCAGCCCTCGTTCGTGTTGAGCGTATCACATTAATCCCCTATTGTGAATATTCATTCGAGTTTGAGAGAATAGTCAGTATTGGGTCCGGGCAGCAGCCTGACGAGGGAATCGACAACGAGGACGACACCATGAAAAGCAGTACAGCGAAGCGGCAGCATGCGCCCCTGACCGCGCTCGACGCAGCTAATGTCGTTTGGACCGGCGGCTTCTGGGGCGATGTGCTTGAGCGCACGCGGACTGTGACAGTACCGGGAATGTGGCGCTCACTCAGCGACCCGGCGGTAAGCCCGGGCTGGCAGAATTTCCTCATCGCTGCCGGCAACGCCGAGGGCCAGCACGAAGGCCCGCCGTTCCTCGACGGCGACCTCTACAAGTGGCTCGAGGCGGCCATCAGCCTCCTGGAGACCTCGCCGGACCCGGCCCTCGAAGCAAGCATCAATGAGATCGCGTCGAAGATCGCGTCCGTTCAACGCGGCGACGGATATCTCCACACGCCAACGCGCATCGCCGAACGCAACGACGAGCAGGTCCAGGCCCTCGCCGACCGCTTCAACTTCGAGACGTACAACCTCGGCCACCTCATTACTGCCGGCGTCCGCCACCACCGGGTGACAGGCGGAACGGTCCTGCTGGACGCCGCCGAGCGCGCCGCGGGATTCCTTGAGAACCTGTCCATTAACCACACGGACCAGCTCGCACGCAGTGCGATCTGCCCTTCGCACTACATGGCTGTCATCGACCTCTACCGCGCCACGGGCAATGAACGCTACCTTCGGCTGGCGGAGTCCTTCGTCGCTGTCCGGGACGGCTTCGAGGGCGGCGACGACAACCAGGACCGTGTTCCGGTACGCGAGCAGAAAGCAGTGGCCGGCCACGCAGTCCGCGCCAACTATTTGTATGCCGGGCTGGCGGACCTCGTTGCTGAGACGGGTGACCCGGAGCTTACTGAAGTGCTCGAACGCCTCTGGAGGGACGTCGTCGACACCAAGCTCTACATCACCGGCGGCTGCGGGGCGCTGTACGACGGTGCATCACCGGACGGCTACCCGTGGCAGGGCGAAATCAGCCGCGTGCACCAGGCCTACGGACGCCCCTTCCAGCTGCCGAACACCACTGCGCACAACGAGTCCTGCGCGAACATCGGCATGATCTTTTGGAGTGAGCGGATGCTGGCGCTCACCGGCACCGCCGCATATGCCGACGTGATCGAGCGCATCGCCTACAACAGCCTGCTGGCGAGCATCAGCCTCGACGGCTCCCGCTACTTCTACACCAATCCGCTGCGGCAGGTCCGCGAGCTGCCGTTCCCCCTACGGATGCCCGGCGAAACCGCCCTTCGGCCGGTCCCGGAACCGCCCGCGTCCGACGCGCGCCTTCGGGCGGAGTACCTGAGCTGCTTTTGCTGCCCGCCGAATATCGCCCGGACCCTGGCGCAGTTCCACGAACGAACCATGTCCACTTCCGCGGAGGGGCTGTGGGTTCACCTCTACGGCAACGCTGACGTCCAGGTGGACCTTGATGGCCGCGGCATCGGACTTCGGGAAGTCTCCGAGCAGCCGTGGGGAGAGCACATCGACTTCACCGTCACTTCCGTCACGGACGGCGGCATCCCGCTGAAACTGCGGATCCCCGGCTGGAGCGAAGGTGCGTCCATCACGGTCAACGGGGACCCGGCGCCAGCCAGTCCGCCCGGAACGTACGCAACGGTCGACCGCCAGTGGCAGGAAGGCGACCGGATCTCAGTGGCATTGCCGATGCCCGTCAAAATGGTCCGGGGGCATCGCCTCGCAGAGGAAATCTCCAACCAGGTTGCTGTGACCCGCGGTCCGGTTGTGTACTGCCTGGAAAGCCAGGACCTGCCGGAAGGAATCCGGCTGGAGCAGGTCGCGCTGCGCCGCGGTACCAACTTCACTCCGGTCGAGACTGACATCGACGGCCGCCGGATCGTGGCCCTTGAGTGCGAAGCGGTGGTCCTGCCACCCGCTGAAAGCCATGGACTCTATTCTGAAGTGGAGGACGCCGAACTGGTGACCGCGCCCGTGCGGCTGATTCCTTACTTCACCTGGGGCAACCGCGGGGAATCCGAAATGTCCGTCTGGCTCCCGCTGGCCTGGTGACGGAAATGACCTCGACAGTTACCCCAGGCCTTGCTGCAGATCCCTCCGCCCAAGACCGGGAAGAAGCCACGCCGCAGCACGTTGTTGCCACCTATCACATCGAGACGTCCCTCGATCTCCAGCATGCGGCCGAGGTGCTGGCCGGTGAGCAATCCACCGGCACATTCATCAGGGTGGCGCGGGAGTCCGACGACCTGCGGGCCAGGTTCGCCGCCCAGGTTGTGGACCTTAAGGAGCTCCCGCTGAATGGTTCCTCCCCGCTGCCCGGGGCCGTCGGGGATCCGGCCAAACGCCGTCGTGCCCGGGTGCGGCTCCGGTTCCCGCTGTCCAACTTCGGCCCGTCCCTGCCAAACCTGCAGGCCGCCGTCGCCGGCAACCTGTTCGAGATCAAGGAACTCGCCGCGATCAAGCTGGTGGACCTTGACCTTCCCAAGGCCTTCGCGGATCGCTATCCCGGACCGGCCTTTGGTGTTGAGGGAACGCGCCGGCTGATGTCCCGCCCCTCCGGCGCCATGCTGGGGACGATCATTAAGCCCAGCATCGGCCTTAGCCCCGGAGAGCTTGCCGAGGTGGTCGCAGAACTGGCCAGTGCCGGCGTCGACTTCATGAAGGATGACGAACTGCAGGGCAACGGACCCTCGGCGCCCCTGGCCGAGCGGGTGCGGGCAGTCATGCCCGTACTGCAGCGCCACGCGGACCGCACAGGCGTGATGCCGATGTATGCCTTCAACATCACCGATGACATCGGCCGCCTTGAAGCCAACCACGACCTTGTGGTCGGGGCCGGCGGCACCTGCGTGATGGCCTGCATCAATATGGTGGGCCTGGCGGGTGTGGAATTCCTGCGCCGGCACGCTTCTGTACCCATCCACGGGCACCGGGCAATGTTTGGGGCCATCAGCCGTTCTGACCAGCTGGGGTTCTCGTTCCGTGCCTGGCAGAAGCTGGCCCGGCTCTCGGGCGTGGACCATCTCCATACCAACGGCATCAGCAATAAGTTCTACGAGAGCGACGCCGAAGTGCTCGACTCCATCGCGGCTGTGCGGGAACCCCTTCTGGGGCAGACCCCGACGGTGCCTGTGCTATCGTCCGGACAGTGGGCGGGCCTCGCCCACGCGACCTATGCGGCCACCGGCACGGACGACCTCCTGGTTCTCGCGGGCGGCGGAATCCACGGCCACCCAGACGGGCCGGCCGCGGGGGTGAAGAGTATGCGTGCCGCGTGGGATTCCGCCGGGCGCGGTGAAGGGAAAGAGGCAGCCCTCGCCGCTTCAGGCGAATTCCGCCGGGCCGTCGAGACGTTCGGAGCGCCGCGTGACTGACCTGCGACTCGCCTTTTACGGTGACGATTTCACCGGCAGCGTGGATGTCCTCCTGCAACTCAGGCGGGCCGGATGGACCAGCCGTCTTTTCCTGGGGCTCCCCGACCCCACTGAACTGCAGGCATCCGCCCGGGAAATGGACGCCGTCGGCGTGGCCGGCGTTGCACGGTCCCTGCCGACAGGCCGGATCGAGTCCGAAGTACGGCCCGTGCTTGAGGCGCTCAGCGCGCTCCGGCCGCAGATTGTGCAATACAAGGCCTGCTCAACGGCTGACTCGTCGCCAACCGTCGGAAGCCTCGGCCGGGTCATCGAGATCGCCAGGGAGGTATTCGGCCCGGCCACGGTGCCCGCCCTCTTCGCCCAGCCCGACTTCGGCCGCTACACCGCCTTCGGCCACCACTTCGCCGCGGAGGAGAGCCAGGTGTACCGCCTCGACCGCCAACCGACGATGTCCCGGCATCCGATCACGCCAATGCGCGAATCCGACCTCGCGCGGCACCTCTCGCTCCAGACCAGCCTTCCCATCGGCAGCCTGCACCTCACCGAATATTCGGATGGGCCGGACATCGCCCGCAAGCTGGCACTGCGGACCGACGCCGCAACAGTCCTCGACGCACTGACCGACGAGCACATTGAACTTGTCTCCCACGCCGTAGTGGCCAACTTCCCATCGAACGCACCGCAGTTCGTGATCGGCTCCGGCGGGTTCAGCCGTGGCCTCGCGGCGGCCTTCTCCGGCGGAGGCACCTCCCAGCCCGGCACCGTCGATGAGTTGAGCGACGACGGGCCTGTCCTTGCCGTCTCGGGCTCCCAGTCGCCACAGACATCGCGGCAGACCGAGGACGCCCGCCGCCAAGGATGGACTGTCCTCGCACTGGCCGCACACGACGACGGCCCGCTGGTGGACCGCGTTATCGCTGAGGTCGCGGCCGGCCGGAGCGTAGTGGTGACTACCGGTGACGCCGCCGAAGCGAGCGACGGCGGGAGCTTGGTGGAGACGCTTTCCGCCCGCCTGTCGGCGGTCATCGAAGCGGCCCTCCGCGAGGGCAGCAACAGCCGGGTGATCGTTTGCGGCGGGGACACCTCCAGCCACGTCCTCAGGCAGCTCGGCGCCCGTTCCCTGTCAATCGCCGCAAACCCGGTGGGGAACGTGGTCCTGTGCAGGGTTGCGTCCCCCAATGCCTGGCTCGACGGCGTCGAAATGCTGCTGAAAGGCGGCCAGGTGGGTCCGGTGGACCTCTTTGAGTTGATCCGCACGCTCCAGGCGAGGCAACGCGTCGCACCCCTCGCCTGAGCCAGGCCGAGGGGTGGAACGGCTGCAGTCCCGCTAGGCCTGGAAGCGCACACTCCACGTCGTCGCTTCGCGGGGTATCCGGTACTGTCCGGGCAGGGGTGGACCGCACGCCGCCGACCCCAGCCCGAGCTGTGCACGGTCCACGTTTAGCCACACCCGGCCGGAATCCACGAGGTCGTGGGGATGCCGGGCCCGCTCCAAGGTTTCACTGGTCCACCGCCGGGCCGTGAACTCGAAATGCGGATCACCCTCAACCCGCAGGGTGGGCAGCCCGGCTCCTGAGACCTCCAGCCAGCGGGTTTCCACGTGGTTGCCGTTTTCCTGGGGCACCGGATACCCAACCTGCAGGGCGTCAATGTCCGAGGCATGGATCCCGACGACGGCGGCCTCCCGCGAGTCGGTGTACGACTCCCCCGGTCCCCGTCCGAACCACCGCACCTCCCGGCAGGCACCCGGAAGGCCTAGCCGGAGTCCCAGCCGCGGCAGGACGATGTCCCGGTGCTGATACGGCGTGTCCGCCCAGGGTCCGGTGAAATCCACCGACACGTCCAGCCGGAGTCCCTCGCTGTCGGCGGTCCAGTCGAACACGTACTCGATCGCATGCGGGTGTGTCGCTGCTGCGCAGCGGCCGGCCACGCGGAAGCGTTCGCCGTCTGCTTCCACACGGTCTGTCCGGTGCTGCATCCGGTCCAGTCCGACGGCGGTCCACACGGCCGCGAGGTTGTTGTTGCCGCCCTGCCCGCGGTCATTCTCGGTGGGGGCGCGGTACACGTCGAGCAGCGGGCCGTCGAGCTCCAGGCGTCCGAGGCGGGTCAGCCTCCCGGACACCGCGTCGAACACCGCTTTCCCGAGCCGCAGCTCTCCGCCGGCCAACACGGGCTGCCCGGTCGACGTCGGGCGAGACGCCTGGCCCCTGGAACGCACCTGCTCTCGGGAACGCGGCTGGGGGCGGAGAGCCAACAGGCCCTGGGACCACGCAACAACGTGCCCGGCCGGAGCCCACGCCGTGTTGCCCTTCAGCGCCGCCTCGACCGTGAGCCACCACTCGCCGGATTCATCGCCCGGGGCCACCGGACACTCCACGGCGACGACCTCGCCGGCGGCAACCCCCGGGACGTCCAGGACGCCCGCGGCCCGCTGGACACCATCCAGTTCAAGGCGCCACGTAAAAGTGAGGTGGTCGAGCCCGATTACGTCGTGGTCGTTGCGGATCCCGATCCTCTCACCCACGGAAATCTCAACAGGCTGGACCACCTTCTTCAGCTCGGCCAGGCCGGGCGACGGCGTCCGGTCCGAAAAAACGAGTCCGTCCAGGCAGTAGCGGCCACCGTTCGGGCGGTAGTCAACATCCGAACCGTGCATGATGAACTCGTGCCCAGCGGAATCCCGGTGCCGGAAGCCGTGGTCGATCCACTCCCACACAAAGCCGCCGCAGAACCTGTCGTGTGCCTTCAGGATGCGGTGGTAGTCCGCCAGTGAGCCCGGGCCGTTGCCCATTGCATGGGCGTACTCGCACAGCAGGAACGGCAGGGAGCGGCGGCGCGCGTCGTCGTCGTCGTTAATTCCTGCAGGCCGGGGATCCTCACGCCGGCCTATCTGCCCCAGCAGTTCCAGCGATGGGTACATCAGGGATGCGAAGTCCGAGTTGCGGTAGCTGGGGTCCCGCTCGTAGTGGAGGGGACGCGACGGATCACGGTCCCGGATCCAGGCCCCGACGGCGTCGAAGTTCCCGCCAACCCAGCTCTCGTTTGCGAGGGACCAGGCCACGACGCTGGGGCTGTTCTTGTCCCGCTCCACCATACGGCGGGTACGGTCGAGCATGGCGGCCAGCCAGCGCGGGTCCGCAGGCGGGTTGCCCTCCCACCCGGCGTAGATAAAGCCGTGGGTTTCAAGGTCGGATTCCTCCACCACCCAGAGGCCATATTCGTCGCAAAGCCGGATGAAATCGGGGTGCGGCGGATAGTGGCTGGTGCGCACCGCGTTGATGTTGTGCTGTTTCATCATCACGATGTCCCGGACCATTGTCTCCCGGTCGAGGGTCCTTCCCGTGTCGGGGTGGTGTTCGTGGCGGTTCACACCGCGGAAGAACACAGGCCTGCCGTTGGCGCGGAGCACGCCGTCGGCGATCTCAACCGTGCGGAAACCTATCCTCAGCTCAACCGTCTCGCCTGCCGACGTGAGCGAGCCCCGGTAGAGCCGGGGTGATTCGGCACTCCATGGCTGAACGGGAACGGTGGCGGTTTCGCCCGCGGCCATGCTGATTCCAAGCTCCGGGACCTCCACGCGGGCCGTGGTTGAAGCGTCGACGCGGAGGGTGCCCTGCCCGGTACGGTGGTCGAAGCCGGCGTGGACGAAGAAGTCGTCGATCGAGCCTGCAGGCCGTTCGAGGAGCTCGACATCGCGGAAGATGCCGGGCAGCCACCACATATCCTGGTCCTCGAGGTAGGTTCCCGACGACCAGCGGTGCACTCGCACGGCGAGCACGTTCTCACCCGGAAGCACCGGGGCATCGAATTCGAAGGGCAACCGGCTTCCGGTCGAAAAGCCCAGCTCCTGCCCGTTCAGCCAGGCCTTCGCGCAGGAGTCCACCCCCTGGAACCGAAGCACGGCCGGGCCCCAGTCCTCGGGCACGTCAAAGACCAGCCGGTAGTCGCCGGTGGGGTTTTCGGTGGGAACCCGGGGCGGATCCAGCGGCATGGGCAGCGCAGTGTTGGTGTACAGCGGGCCCTCGTCGGTCCCGAGCAGCGACCGCGCGGGTCCGCCGGCCAGCGGGGTCACGGGCTCAAGGACCCAGTGGGACGGGACCCGGATGGTGTCCCAGCCCGTATCGTCAAAACCTGCCTTGGTGAATTCCGCGCCGGCGCCCGCCGCGGTGGGCGAAAGCAGGAACTGCCAGTTTCCATTGAGGCTGAGCCGGCGTGCGTCGCTGATTGCATCCGCACGGGGCTCGCGGCGGCCGGCTCCGGGGGCATGGTCTTCCCAATATTGGCGCATCTGCGTCCTGTTCAGCCTGCGTCGGTCTCGGCGGGTTGCGGCAGCCGGCGGATGCGCAACGTGAGGGCTTCCCCTTCAGGCAGCTGGACCGGGCCGGCGCCGCCGGCGAAGGCGTCATTGCGCCGGACGTCAGTCAGCTCGAAGGACCGGCCCACCGGCTTGATTGTCATGTTCCACGTGTCGATCACGTCCACCTCGAAGCGGTCGCCAACCTCCAGCGGGATTCCCATGCCCGCAGTGGGCAGCCGGAACGTCCATGAGGCGGGGGCGGACCGGCCGAGGTACTGGAAGTACACCTGCCGTGGAATACCGGCCACGAACGAGGCGTCCCACCAGTTGTCGATCGGGTCCAGGCCGTTGCCGACCACGTCGTCCAGCAACCTCCGAAGGAAACCAAGCCGTTCCGGACTTTCCCCCTTCAAAAGCCCGCCCGCAACGATGTGGAGGGTCCCGTCGTCGAGCACAAAGCTCTCGCCGTGCGAGGCGTAGCATCCTGACACGGTGGCGATCCAGAACTGGTGCACCAGTTCCCGGCCCGTGAGGCGTCCCCACCGCTCGGGCACGTCGCCTTCGTACTTGATCTCGTCCAGGACCACCGGTTTACGGTAGGCGTCGCGGAACAGCGAGGCGCGGCCGAAGTCCTCGGTGGCCTGTCCTAGCTGGAGGGAGGCGTGCGTGACCCACTGCTGGTTGTAGTCGTAGAGACGCACCCAGTTATGGATGGACCGCAGGTGGTCGTGCGGATCGGCGGCGGCGAGCAATTCGCCGGCCGCATCCCACCGCGCCGTGGAGCGGTCCAGGATGTCGAACTCGTTGCAGAGGGACCACCACACGTTGGAGTAGGCGGAGAGCCGGGCAACGAGGTAGCGCAGGTATACGGCATCCTCGGTTTCGGACAGTCCGTCGAGGCCGAAGCGGCCATTGTCATAGGCGTTGTAGATGAGCACATCAGCCTGGATCCCACGGGATTGCAGAAGGACGACGGCGGCATCGAGCCGCCGGAAGAACGTCACCACCGGGCGGGTCACGTCGTAGCGCCCATCGGCCCCGCGTTCAAAGGGCAGCAGCTCGGGAAAATGCTCCACATAGCCGCCCGCCTGAGGGAAGACCATAAAGCGCAGCTTGTTGAAACCCGCCTCAGTCAGTGAGTCCACCGTCGCCGCGAATCTTTCTCCGGGCTGGTGCAGCCAGTTGTACACCGTTGCCCCGACCGGCCGGAACGGAGTGCCGTCTGCGTGGGCGAAATGGAAAGTGCCGGCCACCCGGACCGGCCCGTGCTCCGCCGGCTCGGCCCCGGCAACGTTGACCTCGCCGGTCACTCCCGCCAGCCCGGCGGTCTCCGAGGTTGTGGTCCACCTCCAGCGGCCTTCATCTTCGGGCGCGAAACGCGCCAGGTAACGGTCATCGCCGTCCCAGAATCCCGGGACCCTCTTGACGTCTCCGGACTCGTGCTCAAAGACTGCCCAGAACGGCACACGATCCGCGGGAAGGGGTTCGTCCGGCCCGGTCAGTACTACCTCGAGCACCGCGTAGCAGGGGTGCGTCATGGAGTGGTCCTCTCAAGTGCGTGCGGTGCGCTCCAGAATGCGGGAAGGTCGGCTATTGAACCGTATCAACACTTTTTAGCTCGAAACAAGGGGCTGATACGGAAAGCCTTGAAACGTGTCAAGAACTGCGGAATGATGAGCAGGACACCCGGGCATTCCCCGCGCCCCAGGTTCCGCACATCCCAGACGGGGCCGAGAGGCCCGCCCATCAGGAGTCCTCATGAGCATCACCGTTGGCGCACCAACATTCGAACACCACCGCCAGGCCCTCGGCACCGGCGTCGCCGCGCCGCGGCTCTCCTGGAAAACCCGGGCGCCCGCCGGGTGGACGCAAGCCTCCTACGAAGTACGGGTTGAGCGAGGGCACACCGTTGAAACCCCGCCGCCCGTTGACTCCACGGACTCTGTCCTGCAGCCCTGGCCTTCCGCTCCGCTCAGCTCCCGCGAGCAGGCCCTTGTCCGGGTGCGCGTCACCGGCGTCGATGGCACACGTTCAGGGTGGAGCATACCGGGGACCGTCGAGGCAGGGTTGCTGGACCCCAGCGACTGGAAGGCCATGGCGGTCGGCGCCGGCTGGGAGGAGGACCCGGCGTCGGACGAACGACGTCCGCCACTGCTGCGGCGCGAGTTCGCTGTCCGCGGTGGCGTCGCCTCTGCGCGCCTCTATGTCACAGCCCACGGCCTCTATGAGGTGGAGATCAACGGACAGCGGGTGGGCGACGACGCCATGTCGCCGGGCTGGACCACCTACTACCATCGACTCCGGTACTACACCTACGACGTCACGGACCACTTGGCAAGCGGTGTGAACGTCATTGGATCCTGGCTCGGGGACGGCTGGTACCGCGGGCGGCTGGGCTGGTATGGCGGTTTCCAGAATCTCTACGGCACCGACCTCTCGCTGCTCGCCCAACTCGAGATCCGGTACCGCGACGGCTCGGTGGAGGTCATCGCCACGGATGGCTCCTGGCGGGCGGCCCCGGGTCCCATCGTCCGCAGCGGCAACTACGACGGCGAGCTGTACGACGCGCGGCTTGAGCTCGACGGCTGGTCCCGGCCGGGATTCGACGACGCCGGCTGGCACCGGGTTGTCGCTGCCCACCGCGACCCTGCCACTCTGGTGGCTCCGGAGGGACCTCCGGTCAGGTGCACGCAGGAGGTGGCTCCGGTGACAGTACTGGCCACCCCGAGCGGCAGGAAGGTCCTCGATTTCGGACAAAACCTTGTGGGCCGGCTCCGCATCAGGGTTTCCGGCGAGGCGGGAGATTCGGTTCTCATCCGCACCTCAGAGGTCCTGCAGGACGGAGAAATCTATACGCGGCCGCTGCGCAGCGCGAAGTCGACCGACGAGTACGTGCTGGCCGGACGGCCGGCCGAGGAGTGGGAACCGCGGTTCACTTTCCACGGATTCAGGTATGCGGAGGTCAGCGGTTGGCCGGGAGACCTCGAGGCTGCCGTTGCCAACGGCGACGTCGTCGCCCGCGTTTATCACACCGACCTCGAGCGCACGGGCTGGTTCGAGACCTCCAACCCCAGCGTCAACCGGCTCCACGAGAACGTCGTCTGGAGCATGCGCGGAAACTTCCTCGACATTCCCACCGACTGCCCGCAGCGGGATGAGCGCGTCGGCTGGACCGGAGACATCCAGGTGTTCGCGCCCACCGCCTCGTACCTCTACGACGTCTCCGGCATGCTCTCCAGCTGGCTCAAGGACGTGGCGGCGGAGCAGCTTCCCGACGGAACGGTGCCCTGGTACGTCCCTGTCATTCCCGCGCACAAAATGTGGACCCCCATCCGCCCGGGTGCGGCGTGGGGTGACGTCGCAACGTTCACGCCATGGACCTTGTTCGAGCGCTTCGGCGATGCTGCGATCCTGGAAGCGCAGTACGACAGTGCCAAGAGCTGGGTGGAACTGGTGGAGCGTCTTGCCGGACCGGACCGGCTTTGGAATGAAGGATTCCAGCTGGGCGACTGGCTGGACCCGTCAGCACCGCCGCATGACCCGGCCGACGCCCGCACTGACCGGTACCTCGTCGCAACGGCATACTTCGCCCGCTCCGCAGACCGCATGGCCCGGATGGCAGCCGTCCTGGGCCGCTCCGAGGACGCGGAGCGGTTCGCCAGGCTGGCCACCGACGTCCGCCGCGCCTTCGCGGCCGCCTATGTTCGCCCTGGCGGACGCATGTCCAGCGATGCCCAGACCGCCTATTCGCTTGCCATCGGGTTCGAACTGGTGCCGGAGGCCGACATGGCCGCGGCCGGACGCCGCCTTGCCGAACTTGTGGAAGAAGCCGGGCACCGCATCGCCACGGGCTTCGTCGGCACACCCCTGGTTTCCGACGCGCTCACTGCGACTGGACATGTGGACTCGGCCTACAGCCTCCTGCTGGAAGAAGAAGCGCCGTCCTGGCTGTATGCGGTGATGCAGGGCGGCACCACGATCTGGGAACGCTGGGACAGCATGTTGCCCGACGGCACGGTAAATCCCGGCAAGATGACCTCCTTCAACCACTATGCCCTGGGAGCCGTGGCCGACTGGCTGCACCGTGTTGTGGCAGGCCTGGCGCCGGGAGCTCCGGGCTACCGGCACATCGTATTCAGGCCCCAGCCGGGCGGCGGGCTCACCCACGCTTCCGCTGGGCACGAGACGCCGTACGGCCGGGCGGCCATCGCCTGGAGCATCGACGGTGGGACCTTGCGCGTGGACGTCACCGTGCCCACAGGTGCGACGGCGACCGTGCAACTCCCGGACGGCGATGCCGTGCAGGTCGGAAGCGGCGCCCATCGCTTCGAAGGTGCGGCGGCCGCCGTCGACCCTCTCCCCCCGCTGATCCCCGAGGCCTCTCCCAGGTAACACTGCGTCGGCGGGGCAACACCGCGGCGCAGGAGCGGCACCTCAGGCGACGGTGGACGTCCGGACCATCAGTTTCGGCTGGAAGACGATCTGCTTGGCCGATTCCGCGTCCTTGGCGACGGCCGCCTGCAGGAGGTCCACTGCCGCGACGCCGAACTCCTCATGCGGCGCCCTGACCGACGTCAGTGGGATCACGGAGGCTTCCGCGAACTCGATGTCGTCGTATCCCACCAGGAGGATGTCGGCGGGGACACGCAGGCCGTTGTCCACCACAAGACCGTGCATCAGCCCCAGAGCCAGGAGGTCATTCACCGCGAAAACCGCCTCGGGCCGGCGCTCCGGGGATCGTTTGGCGATTTCGGCTGCCACTTCACGGCCCATGGCAAGGGTCCGGGTGCCCACGTTGATCACCTCGAGGGTGGCGTCCGGGCATTCGCGGACAGCGCGGCTGGCGCCCTCGATCCGGTCGGCGACCTGCGGGACTCCCAAAGGTCCGCCCACGAATGCTATGCGCCGGGCCGACTGCTCGATGAGGTGCCGCGCTGCCAGATAGCCGCCCAATTCGTCGTCCACCGACACGGACGGCTGCTCGCTTGCCAGGGCCCGCTGCCCCACGAGGACGCTCGGCGTGCCCAGCCTGCGGATGTGGGCGAGCCGGTCCTCGATGGGACCATGCGATGCCACCAGCAGGCCACGGACGCGGTGGGCCTGGAACATCTCCAAATAGGCGTCTTCCCGTTCCCGGCTCCTGTTGGAGTTGGCCAGGAAGACCGAAAGCCCGTCGGCGGCGGCACGCTGCTCGACGCCCTCGGCAATGGTGGCAAAGAAGGGGTTGCTGATATCTGGCGCCATATACGCGATCGTGGCGCTGCTGCCACGACGAAGCTGCGATGCGGCGTCGTTGCGGACAAAGCCCAGCTCGTCGATGGCCCGTTGGATACGCTCACGCTTCTCCAGTGACACCTTGTCCGGATGGTTGATGAAGTGCGAAACGGTGCCCTGCGCAACCTGCGCGAGCGCAGCGACTTCCCGGATCCCTACCCTTGCGGCCATGGCCTAATACTCTTCAGGCTGCGGAGTTGGCACAACAACGCGGAGTGTCCTCATGGATCCACTGTAATTGAACAGCTTGACACGTTTCATTGCGGTGGCTGGAAATGACCCTACCCAACCCCACCAACTCAGGACTACACTCGAAAACCGAGAGTATGCAGGCAGCCGGACACCGGGAGAGAATGGAGGTGGTTTTGATGACTGTTACAGCCGCGCGCCCAGAGCGCCCCGCACCCATCAAACCAACCCACCTCCCCTTCCTCCGCACCGCATAAGGCTCCCGCCCACCGGGCGGCGCAAACCAGGTGCCTGGGGACTACACCCGAGGACTCACCTTGATCAATTCGTCAGGCACCAGCCTGGACAGCTTTGCCGTATCCACTTCCAACCGTGAAGGTCCTGCACAGTACGGCTACTCCGCCGCGGCCGCCCGTCACTTCGACGCCCACCCACCCGAACACCACCACAGTTCACAACAGAACGAGCCCGGGCGGGTGGTTCGCGTGGACCGCAACCTGGTCCTTACAGCAGTTGGAACTGAGCTGCTCCATCTGCCCTATCCCCTCGACGCCGGTGTGCCGGTGACGGGCGATTGGGTGTGGATCGGGCCGAACCGCGCCGGTGACCGGCAGATCATCGGGATCCTCCCCCGCAGGTCGGAACTCAGCCGGAAGCGCGCCTTTGCGGACTCCTCGGCGGCGCAGGTCCTTGCCGCGAACATGGACGTGGTGGGTGTGGTGGTCCCCGTGGACCGGCCGCTCACGCACAACCGCCTCGAACGCACCCTCGTTGCGGCCTGGGATTCCGGCGCGGTTCCGCTGGTGATCATCACCAAAGCGGACCTGGCGGATGTGGCGGACGACGTCGTCGGGAAGGTCATCCTGCAGGCTGCGGGCGTGGACGTGGTCACCACCTCGGCCGAGAACGGCGACGGGATCGATGAGCTGCTTGCGCACCTGCCGCCGCACGGCACGCTGCTGCTCCTGGGTCCGTCCGGCGCCGGCAAGTCCACCCTCATCAATGCCCTGGTGGGCCACCAGGTCCAGCACACCGGCGAGGTCCGCGCCGGGGACTTCAAGGGCAAGCACACCACCACGTCCCGCGAGCTCGTGCCGTTGCCCAACGGGGCCGTCCTGATGGACACCCCGGGCGTGCGGGGATTCGGCCTCTTCGACGCCGACGAAGGCATGGGCGAGATGTTCGGCGATGTGGAGGAACTGGCCGGCCGCTGCCGCTTTTCCGACTGCGCCCACCTTCGGGAGCCGGGCTGCGCGGTACAGGCCGCCCTGGCTGACGGCACACTCGATGAACGCCGCTGGATCAGCTACGGCAAACTACAGCGCGAAATCGCCGCCCTGGCCCGCCGCACCGACGCCGCCGCCCGGCGAGCGTACCAGCGCGAGTGGCATCAGAAGGTGGTGGTGGCCGGCAAATCGCAACGTTCGGCGGAGCGTGACAGCTCCGAGCGAAGGGAGGAACAGCGGTCCCAGCGGAAGCGGCGGTAAGCCACGTCGATGCACTATCGCTCTTGGTACTCTGGGTCGCCAAACATGGCCTGAGAGGAAGCGGAGGTGATGGAGCATCGCCGGGAAGGGCATTCCGAGGCGGTGCTGCGCGTCCGGTAACGTGGACGTGCAGGACTTGCGGGCGATGCAACGTTGTAAAATATTCGTGACAGGCCGCCCGGCCTGGAACAGCACCGGGGGAGGCAGCATGGCGGCAACGCTTCACGACGTGGCCCGCGTTGCAGGCGTGTCCTTCAAGACCGTCTCCAACGTGATCAACAACCATCCGCACGTCCGGGACACCACGCGCTCCAAGGTTGAAAAGGCCATCGCGGAGCTCGGCTACCGGCCCAACCTGACGGCCCGCAGCCTGCGCTCCGGGCAGACCGGCGCCATCACCCTTGCACTCCCCCAGCTGAGCCTGCCCTACTTCGCGGAGCTGGCCGACGCCGTGATCGAAGCCGCCGCGAAGCATGGCCTGGTGGTGCTGATCGAACAGACTGGCGCGGACCGGAAGCGCGAGCTCGAGGTCATGGCCAGCCCCCGGCTCAAGATGTCCGACGGCCTGATCTTCAGCCCCCTGGCCCTCGGCCAGGAAGACGCAGACCTGATCAAGGCAGACGTGCCCATCGTCCTCCTCGGCGAGCGCATCTTCGGCAGCTCGTCCGACCACGTCACCATGCAGAACGTCACGGCTGCCCGGGCCGCCACCGAACACCTGCTGGACCTCGGCAGGAAGCGGATCGCCGTCGTTGGCGCCCACGAAGGTGAAGTGATCGGCTCGGCCGGCCTCCGCCTGCGCGGGTACCGGGAGGCCCTCGAATCCCGGGGCATTCCGTACGACGACGGACTGGTCGCCTACGTCGTGGACTGGCACCGGTCCAACGGTGCGGCCGCCATGCATGACCTGCTGGACCGCGGCGCCACCTTCGACGCCGTCTTTGGGCTCAACGACACCCTGGCCCAGGGCGCAGTGCGCGTCCTGCAGGAAGCGGGCTTC
The DNA here is from genome assembly GCF_001663775.1 of Arthrobacter sp. B6. Taxonomy (GTDB): domain Bacteria; phylum Actinomycetota; class Actinomycetes; order Actinomycetales; family Micrococcaceae; genus Arthrobacter. The sequence continues at coordinate 2,357,454 of NZ_KV467168.1, forward strand.
CGCGTCCCGGACGACGTCGCCGTGATCGGATTCGATGATCTGGACGAGACCCGCTATACCCTCCCCACGTTGAGCACGGTTGACCCCGGGCGGACGGAAATTGCCGAGACTGCCATCCGGATGCTGATGGAGCGGATCAAGGAGCCGAACGGAATGCCGCCCCGGGAGATAGAGACGGCCTTCCAGGTTGTGGCTCGCGAATCGACGGGCGCCTCAGACCAGGCGTAGCCGGGATTGCACCCCCTCCCGGCTCAGGGCTCCGGGCATGGAGTTAACGCACGGCAGTTCCCCGAGTTTTTGTCCAGATACGGCGAGGTAACCACCCCGGAAGTCGCCGTATCTGGACAAAAACTCCTATGGTGCTACTTCACCGCGGCGAGGGCCTCGTCGTAGATCCCCAGGGCCTTGCGCACTTCCTCAGGAGTGACCACTGCCGGGGGAACAACGTGGATCCGGTTGTCCGCGATGAAGGGCAGCAGCCCACGGTTCAAAAGTTCGGCCTTGATCCGGCCCATGTAGGCGGGCGTGACAGGCTGCTTGGTCTGCCGGTCCTGGACGAGCTCGAGTGCCCAGAAGACGCCACGACCGCGGACCTCGCCGATGACCGGATGGCGGGCCGCGAGGGCGGCCAGGCCCGGTGCGAGGTGGTCCCGGCCGATGCGCTCGGCGTTCTCCACGATGTTCTCTTCCTCGAAAGCGTCGATGGATGCCACGATGGAGGCCGCGGCCAGGGGGTGGCCGGAGTAAGTCAGGCCGCCGGGGAAAACCCGCTCGTCGAACGTGGCGGAGATGTCCTTGGAGATGATGACACCGCCCACGGGCACGTACCCGGAGTTGACACCCTTGGCGAAGGTGATCAGGTCCGGCCGGACGTTGTAGGCGTCCAGTGCGAACCAGTCGCCCGTGCGGCCGAATCCGGCCATGACCTCATCCAGGATCAGGACGATGCCGTGCTGGTCGCAGAGGGCCCGCACGCCTTCCAGGTAGCCGGGGGGCGGGAGCAGGATGCCCGCGGTGCCGGGGACGGTTTCGAGCAGGATGGCAGCTACGGACTGCGGTCCCTCGCACTCGATGGTCCGGCGCAGGTGTTGCAGCGCGCGCTCGGCTTCCTGCTGCGGCGTCTCCGCCCAGAACTCGGACCGGTAAAGGTAGGGCCCAAAAACGTGGACGTGGCCCCGGGAGTATTCGTTGTGGATACGGCGCCAGTCACCGGTGGCGGCGATCGCGGCTCCGGTGTTTCCGTGGTAGGACCGGTACCGGGAGATCACCTTGTCCCGGCCGGTGTGCAGGCGCGCCATGCGGATGGCGTTTTCGTTGGCGTCGGCGCCGCCGTTGGTGAAGAAGATTTTGTCCATCCCTGCCGGAGCGTGGGCAAGGATCCGCTCTGCAGCCAGGCCGCGGGTGTGGTTGGCGTGCGCGGGGGCTACGGTCACCAGCGCATCGGCCTGCTGCTTGATTGCCTCGATCACCCGGGGGTGCTGATGGCCGATGTTCGTGTTGACCAGCTGGCTGGAGAAGTCCAGGTAGGTCCGGCCGTCATGGTCCCAAACGGTGCTGCCGGAACCGCCGGCAATAACCAGCGGATTCAGGGCTCCTTGTGCGGACCAGGAGTGGAAGACGTTCGCCCGGTCCAGGTCGACCACTTCGGAGTTGGTGACGGGTGCGGCCAGGGCGGTCCGGGTACGGGTACGGGCCATGATGGTTCCTCTCGAGGACGGTTGTCGGACGGTTGGCGTTCCTCTCCATCTTCCTCCCGGACACCGGCCCGTGTACCTAGACATTTGTATACTTGAAGCTATGAAGATCGACGCTTTGGCAAACGCGGCCTGAGTGCTGCCCACCATCAATTCCCTGCTGCACAACAAGGCCCTCAATTTGAGGCTTGTGGTGCCCGAGCCGGACAGCAAAGCGTTGGATTCACCCGTGACCTGGGTACACAGCTCGGACCTGGATGACCCCACGCCCTTCCTCGATCCAGGCCAGCTGCTTTTGACGGACGGGACGCAGTTCCCTATCAGCGACGGGTCGCCCGAGGCGTATGGCGACTATGTCAGGCGCCTGGTGGAGCACGGCATCCAGGGGCTCGGCTTTGCCACCCAGGTGATCCACGGGGTGCTTCCGGAAGGGTTGCGGGCGGCCTGCCGGGAGCAGGGCCTGCCCCTCCTCGAAGTTCCGGACAGAACGCCGTTTATCGCCATCATCCGGTCCGTGGCGGACTGGCTGGCCAAAGAGCAGAACGCCAGGTCCGAGTGGTCGCTGCAGGCCCAGCGGGCCATCGCACGCGCAGCCCTCCGCCCCGACGGGCTGCGGTCCATCCTCGCGGAGCTCGAGCGGCAGCTCCAATGCTGGGTGGCCCTGTTTGACGCGGCCGGGAACCACATCCTGATGCCCAACTCCCGGCCGGTGCCGTCGGCCCTGATGCCGGCAGTGGAGGCAGCTGTCCTGCGGGCGCTGGACCAGGGCGCACGCTCCGTCGCGCAACTGAACGTGGAGGATCAGCAGATCACGCTGCAGACCTTGGGGCGACGGCACAATCTTCGCGGTGTGCTGGCCCTGGGGGCCATCGAGCCCCTGGACCCGGCCCGGACGGACATCATCAACAGCGTCATCGCCCTGGCCAGCCTGGCCCTGGAACAAACCCGGACCCTGGATACGGCGCGCCGCCACCTGCGGTCCGGCGTTTTTGAGCAGATGCTCTCCGGCAACACCGACGTGGCCGAGCGGACGGCAGGCCAAGTATGGGGAAAGCTTCCCAGCGAACCGGTGATTGTGACGGTGGCCCAGCCGCCCCGGCAGGGCCAGAACCTGCTGGAAGCTTTGGAGCTGCTCTCTGATGACCACCGCGGCGCGGTGTTCTATGCGCAGCGGGGCGAGAACGTCGTCGTCCTCGCCAATCCGGCGCACCAGCAGAAGGTGGAGGCGGTGCTGGGGCGATACGGGGCGACAGCCGGGACCTCGGCACAGACTGCTTTCGCGGGCCTCCCCCAGGGGCTCAAGGAAGCCGAGCGGTCCCTGGCGCGGGCGAATCAGCTGTCCCGGCAGGTTGTCGCGTTCGCCGAAGTTGCCGAAGGCGGCATGCTGGGACTGCTCCAGCGGCAGGAAGCGGAATCGGTGGCCCGCCGCCTCATTGAGCCGCTGCTGCGGCATGACGACGCCGAACAGTCACAGTTGCTGCCGACGGTGGCTGCGTGGCTGGCGAACAACTGCGTTTGGGACCGGACCGCGCGCCAGCTGGGCGTGCACCGGCACACGCTGCGGAACCGGATTGACGCCGCCGGCGGCATCCTGGGCCTGAACTTGGACGGCCTGCGGGACCGGCTGGAACTCTATACCGCCCTGGAGTTCCTGGACATGGCAGAGGGGAGCCCGGAGCGCTGAACGCACCGGGCCCCCCTCACATCCGGCTCAGATGACGGCGCCGGCCATCAGTTCTGCGGGAAGCCCAGGTTGATGCCGCCGTGGCTGGGATCAAGCCACCGCGAGGTGATGGCCTTTTCCCGCGTGTAGAACTGGAAGCCCTGGATGCCGTAGGCCTTGGAGCTGCCGAAGATCGAGTCCTTAAAGCCGCCGAACGAGTAGTAGGCAACGGGCACCGGGATGGGTACGTTGATGCCCACCATGCCCACCTCCACTTCGTTCTGGAAGCGGCGGGCCGCACCGCCGTCGTTCGTGAAAATGGCCGTACCGTTGCCGAAAGCGCCGGAATTGATGAGATGCAGGCCTTCCTCGTAGGACGAGACACGGACCACGGCGAGGACCGGACCGAAGATCTCCTCCTGATAGACGCGCGAGTTGACCGGTACATCGTCGATCAGGGTGGGGCCGAGCCAGAAGCCGGCCTGGTCGCCGTCAACCTCGATGCCGCGGCCGTCCACCACAACCTTGGCTCCGTCCTCTATGGCGATATCGATGTAGGACGCCACCTTGTCGCGGTGCTGCCTGGTGACGAGCGGGCCCATGTCACAGTTGCGCCTGCCGTCGCCGACCTTGAGGGTGGCGATGCGTGAGGTGATCTTTTCAATCAGCTGGTCAGCCACGGGTTCGACCGCGACCACAACACTGATGGCCATGCAGCGTTCGCCGGCGGAGCCGAACCCTGCGTTGATGGCGGCGTCGGCTATCAGGTCCAGGTCTGCATCCGGGAGGACCAGCATGTGGTTTTTGGCCCCGCCCAGGGCCTGGACGCGCTTGCCGTTCCGGGCCGCGGACTCGTAGATGTACTGGGCGATCGGCGTGGAGCCGACGAAGGAGATGGCGCGGACGTCCCGGTGCTCCAGGAGGCCATCCACGGCCTCCTTGTCACCGTGCAGGACGTTGAAGACGCCGTCCGGGAGTCCTGCCTCGGTGAAGAGCGCGGCGAGCCAGTTGGCTGCGGACGGGTCCTTTTCGCTGGGCTTGAGGACCACAGTGTTGCCGGCAGCGATGGCGATGGGGAAGAACCAGAGCGGAACCATGGCGGGGAAGTTGAAGGGGCTGATGATGCCAACGACGCCGAGCGGAGACTTGGTGGAGTAGACGTCCACACCGCTGGAAACATTCTCGGAGTGCTCCCCCTTGATCAGGTGGGGGAAGCCGGTGGCCAGTTCCACAACTTCCAGACCGCGGCTGATCTCACCCAAAGCGTCGGAGACCACCTTGCCGTGCTCTGAGGTGATGATCTCAGCAAGTTCACCCTTGCGCTCATTGAGGAGTTCACGGAACCGGAACATGATCTGCTGGCGCTTGGTGATGGACAGGTCGCGCCAGGCCGGGAATGCCTTGTGCGCCGAGGAAACCGCCGTTTCGATGTCCTCCTGGGAACCCAGGCTTACTGACTTCGTCTCCCTGCCCAAGGCCGGATCGAAGACGGGAGCCACGCGCCCGCCGGAGGACGGCGCCTCCTGACCATTGATCCAGTGCGGGACAACCTGCAGTTCGGTGGTATCAGACACAGCCTTCTCTTTCTTTCATCAGGGGGGCGATGGAATCATCTGTAGCCACCGTAGAGGCGCGGCAGCGCCGCCGACCTTATACATGTGTCGGCAATTGGGAGACGCCTTCAACAAAAGTCCATCGCCAATGGCGCCCCGGGCATCGTCACGGACGTTTACTGCGAGGTCACTCTGGCCGCGCCAGTCGGCGCCTCGAAGGCCCCACTCCAGCCGTTTCCCTGGCAGTTCTGCACGCGCCATCGACGGCTTCCGGTGGTCACCCGCCCTGCAGCCCCGAAGGCATAGGCGAGTCCAGGAAGGTGGTCACCACATCCTGCACGAGTCCGGTCCTGGCCAGCCCGAAGAAATGTGTTGTGCCGGGAAATACCGCCAACTGCGACGCGGGCACGCCTTCAAAGTCTCCATTCACATCTCCGCCGCGCAGTTGGAGGAACCGCACCGCATGCTCGAGCTTGACCATGTCGCAGTCGCCCACCGTGATCAGTGTCGGGGCGGCGATGCCGCGGATCTCGTCATCACTCCACCCTCCGGCGCCTGCATCGTAGCGTCCAAGCTTGTCCAGCAGCCCCTGCAGGTGCTCGCGGTCCGGATGCGGCGACACAGCGAGGTAACGCTGTTCCATGGGGGTGCCGGCGATCATGTCCACGGTCATGGCAGCGACCGCTTCGGCGTTTCCGCCCCGGTCACCGTCCGGCCGGAACGATACCGACGAGACGATGAGTTTGCGCACAAGGTCCGGTCGGTTCACCGCGAGGTGCAGGGCAACCGCGCCGCCGACGCTGAATCCGAAGACATCGGCCTCGCGGACGTCCAGATGCGCAAGGAGTCCGGTGACATCGGAGGCGAGGTCGGCAGAGTTCAGCGGACGGTCGATGTCGTTGGTCCGGCCGTGGCCCTGCAAGTCCGTGGCGATGACCCTGCGTCCCGCGGACAAGCCCGGGATTAATGCTCCAAATTGCTGCTCGATATCAAACAACCCGCCGTGCAGGAGCAACAATGGCGTGCCGCCGAAACCATGCAGTTCGTAGTACATCTGCAGTCCGTTGACAGGGGCGTACCCCGTTTCGGTGGCTGCCGCGGTTCGCTGGTCCATCTGCTCGTCCTCCGCTTCGTTTCGGGTCATCCTAGTCCGACTTCGGCGGCCGCGGCAGGGCTGCCTCACGCCCTACTCCCACAGCACAGTTGGCCAGCCATCCTCCCACTCCAAGTCCAGCAGTCCCAGCCGGAACGCACCGTCCAGCTCCTCTGCGTAGTAGTGGAACGCCAGGGTGTTCCCGGACACGGACTGCCCGCCCGGCCCCACGCGCCCGCCGTCTGTCGCCAGCAAAGGCGTGCCGCCGCCGTCGAGCAGTTCCCTGCCTTCGGAATCCACGTATGGCCCGGTGATGCTGTCCGACCTCCCCACGGCAATGTTGTACGTGCTCTCCGGCCCCTTGCAGCAGAAGTCGCGGGAGAAGAACAGATAGTACTTCCCGTCATGCGGGAGGATGTACGGCGCCTCGATCGCGTTGGGCGGGGCCTTCCGGTCCGCGATAACCACCGGCTCTTCCGTCCCGGCACGCAGGCCGGTAGGCCACTCGAGTTCCACCAACTGCAGGCCGGTCCAGAAGGAGCCGAAGGACATCCATGGCGTCCCCTTTTCGTCCTCGGCGATGCCGGGATCGATGGCGTTGAACCTTTCCCCCTGGGAGGAAATCACTTCCCCGCGGTCCACCCATTCGTACGCGGGATCGGCGGGGTCCAGTGTGGTGTTGGTCGCCACAGCGATCACGGAACGGTTCTTGCCGAAGGTGGACGCCGAGTAGTACAGGTACCAGGTGCCGTCGTGTTCGTAGAGTTCCGGGGCCCAGAGGTTGTCCACGCCCGGGACGGCCGCCTCCAGCCAGGCCGGCTTTTCCTGCCAGACCTCGCCTGCGTACTCCCAGTTCACGCCGTCGCCGGAGCGGCGGACCTGGATGTTGCCGTCCGCCACCCGGCCGTTGCCCGTGGAGTAGATGAACCACGGTTCCCCGTCCTCCCCCTTGACCAGCGCGGGGTCATGCGTAAAAAAGTCACCGGTGAGGGCGGCGGGCTTCTCCTCGGGTGCCGCCGCCGGGGCCGCACAACCGGTCAGGACAAGGACGACGACGGCGCCCAGCGCCGCTGCCAGCCGCACCGTAAGGTGGCGGCCGGCAGCGGAACTGTTCGGCTGGGTGCGCACGTCAGCCAAGCGCGACGGCGGACCAGGACACCGGCGGCAGGGTCACCGTGAGGGTGCCCTCCTGGAGGACAGCGCCGTCGAGCTGCTTGAGGCCCACCCGGTTCTGGTCCTGGAGGGTGTTCTTGGCGTAGACGTCCTCATCGTGCAGGGTCACGGCTTCGGTGATCACCGTGGCGTTGAGGTCCGAGACGTTGACGGTGACGTCGATCGCCTCAGTCTGGCTTCGGTTCACAAGGAAGAGAGCAGACTCCCCGGTGGCGGCGTCGGCGGTTGCCACGGCGTCCACCAGCGGGGCGTCACCGTAGACGGCAGTGCTGTAGGTGCCCGCATCGATCCGGGGGCGAAGCACCTCTCCCTTGGCCAGGCGGGACGTTACGGAGAACGGGAAGAAGGTGGTCTGGCGCCAGGTGTCGCCGCCCGGTTCGGTCATGATCGGCGCGATGACGTTGACCAACTGGGCGAGGGACGCTGCTGCGACGCGGTCGTGGTTCTTCAGGAGCGTGATCAGCAGGTTGCCGAACACCACGGCGTCAGCCACGGAGTAGGTGTCCTCCAGCTGGCGCGGCGCGTGGGTCCACTCTTCGTTGACCTCGTCGGAGGCCTGGTGCTCGTCCAGGTACCAGATGTTCCATTCGTCGAAGGAGAGCTGGATGGTCTTTTTGCTCTTCAGCTTGTGCTTCACGTGGTCAGCGGTGGCCACTACGGTCTCGATGAAGTACTGCATGTCCAGCGAGGAGGCGAGGTAGGAGCCCAGGTCGCCGTTGCGCTCCTGGTAGTAGGCGTGGCAGGAGATGTAGTCCACGTAGTCGTAGCTGTGCTCCAGGACCACACGCTCCCATTCGCCGAACGTCGGCATGGAGGACCCGGACGAGCCGCACACCACCAGCTCAAGGTTCTTGTCCGCCGTCTTCATGGCGGACGCGGTACGGGCCGCAATCTTGCCGTAGTCCTCCGCGGACATGTGGCCGATCTGCCACGGGCCGTCCATCTCGTTGCCCAGGCACCACATGCGGATATTGTAGGGGTCCTTGGCGCCGTTGGCGATGCGCTGCTCGCTGAGCGCGGTGCCGGACGGGTGGTTGGTGTATTCCAGCAGGTCAAGCGCGGCTTCGATGCCGCGGGTTCCAAGGTTGACGGCCATCATCAGTTCGGAGCCGGTGAGCTTGCACCAGCGGGCAAACTCGTCCAGGCCCACCTGGTTGGATTCCAGTGAGTGCCAGGCGAGGTCACGCCGGACGGGCCGCTGGTCGCGGGGGCCCACACCGTCTTCCCAGCGGTAGCCGGAGACGAAGTTGCCGCCGGGGTAGCGGATGGTGCTGGAGCCGAGTTCCTTGACGAGTTCGATGACGTCGAGCCGGAAACCGTCCTCGTTGGCCGTGGGGTGGCCCGGTTCGTAGATGCCGTCGTAGACACAGCGGCCCAGGTGCTCCACGAAGGAGCCGAAGATGCGGCGGTTGACGGGTGCAACGACGGCTGACCGGTCGATGGTGATGACGGTGGGTGCCACAACAGCCAAGTCGGTCTGTTCAGCAGCAGAGGAAGTGATGGTCACGGTTCTTTCCTGTTCTGTATAACGTTGTAGAAGTTGAGCGGTTGGACGTTGGGTCAGAAAAATGGAGCGCTTAGGCGAGGGCCGGGGTGGTGGCCCGTGCAGCCTCGGTTTGTGTTGGCGTGGCATCTGCTGGCGCGGCGGGGCCAGCTGCCTGTGAAGCTTCGAGGACGGCCAGCCGGCGCTCCACCAGCCAGCCGGACAGCAACAGCGGAAGTGATGCGCCGACCAGCGGCACCAGCACAGGCAGTACGGAAAAGACGACGACGGCGGCGGCCAAGGTAGCCAGCAGCGACAGGCTCATCAGGGGTGACACCAGCGGCAGCACAAACGCCGTCCGCCAGGTGCTGGCAGCCGGATCGCCGTAACGGCTGCACAGTGCAACCGCGGTGGCCGCTGCAGCGAGGGTTCCCAGGCCGGCAGCCACCGCAAGCACCAGCAGCACGGCCTGCACGGGTGAAGACACTGCTCCACCGGAAGGCGCCCACACAGTCAGCATGTTGAGGAAAAGGACGACGCCGGCAACCCAGAAGATGCCGCCCGCCCGGTTCGCCTGCCAGAACCGGGAGCGGTACACCCTGGCGAAGTCCCTCACCACATGCTCACCGGCGTCGCCGAGCCGCAGGCGGCCAAGGACTGTGATGGCGGCGACGGCCGCCGGAAACAGTCCGAAGAGAACCAGTCCGGCCAGGGCGCCTACTACGAACAGCACGTTGACCAGCACCAACCGGGTGGCGAAGCCCAGCCACTGCATCAGGCGCCCGGCCCAGCCCATGGGTGCGTCATTCATGAGGTTTCGCACTTGGTTCCGCTCCAGGCCACACCGTGCCGGTCGATCCCGCTGAAGGACAGCGCGGGGCGGCCGTGGGCCCAGTCCCACGAACCGAAGACAACGGCGTCCAGCTCAACGGCCTCTCCGGATCCGTCCTGCGGCCCGGCGATGCGCAACCGCTCAAGGACAGGCGTTCCGTCGGAAACCAGGGAAACCCCGCATACCGGCTCTGCGGATGCGGCGTGAACCATGTCCGTCGAGTATGGGTCAAAGCGGAGCACCTGCCAGGTGCCGGCAACCGCTTCGGGGGCTGGCAACGTTTCAGCCTCCCGCCCGGCGAACGGCTGCGGCGAGACTACAGGCCAGCCGGCGGCGTTGAAAAACAAACGACGGAGCTGCACCTCATGTTCGGTGGGATCAGCAGCCAGCCGGACGTGGTGGACCATAAAGTGTTCGGGTCTCCCGTCCGGACCGTCCTGGCTGAGGACCGAGTTATGTCCGGGGGCAAGCCAGCCCGTGCCGCCGTCGAACTGGTAGCTGCCCAGAACCTTGGTGCCCACCGATGCCGGCGGAGCGTCCAGGTCCGTCATGGCGTTCCCGCGGAAGTCCCGGTACGGGCCCGTCATGGAGTCCGCCACGGCCACACGGACGTTGTAGGAGCTGAAGAGCGAATCGTAGGAAGCGAAGAGCACGTACCGGCCATCCTCTGGGCGGCGGAGGATAAACGCACCTTCCACTGCGCCTTCCACTGACTTTGCCCGGCGGGCGATGACCGTCCCCAGGTCACCCTCCACCTGCGGCTGCCCCGAAGTGCGGTCCAGCGGCAGGACGTGGATGCCGGAGAAGAACGAACCGTACGTCAGCCAGGGCGCTCCGTCGGAGTCAAACGTCACGGCGGCGTCGATGGCGTTTTGGGAGTGCTGTCCTGACCGGGTGGCCACGACCAGGCCGCGGTCCTGCCACGGCCCCGACGGCGACGAAGCGACCGCCAGCCCGATGGCCGATGTGTTCGAGCCGAAGGTGGAGGCGGAGTAGTACATATGCCAGTGGCCGGTCGGCCAGCGGACAACATCGGGAGCCCACAGTCCCTTTGCCCCCGCCCATTCAGCAGCGGGTCCAGGAACCCCATCCAATGCCGTTCCCGCATATGTCCAGCTGACCAGGTCCGTTGACGTCCGGACATGTACGCCAGCCGGAATGTTTTCCGAGTTGGCCACGGAGTCGGTGGAGAACATGTAGTAGGTTCCGTCGTCGTCCCGGACGACGGTGGGGTCGTGGGCATGCTTGGAGCCCCAGGTGGACGGATCTGCAGGGGTTTCCGCTGCAGTGATGTCTGCGGTTGTCATGCCTGTCAGCCCTTCGACCCGGAGAGGGCGATGGATTCGATGATCTGGCGCTGGAAGACAACGAAGACGATCAGCACGGGGAGCAGCGCGACGAATGAGGCGGCCATGATGAGGGGGTAGTCGGTCTGGATGGCGTACTGGGCGTTGAAGTTGGCGATGACCAGCTGCAGCGTTTGAGTCCCCGGAGAGTTCAGGTAGATGATGGGCGCCAGGTAGTCGTTCCACATTGCCATGAACCAGAGGATGAACTGCGCTGCCAGGGCGGGCCGGATGGCGGGCAGGATCAGCGTCCAGAAAATCTGCAGGTAGGACGCGCCGTCGATCCGGGCGGCTTCCACGATGGAGTCCGGAATGCTGTTCAGGAACTGTCGCAGGAAAAAGATCATGATGATGTTGCCGAAGAGTCCAGGGACGATCAGCGGCAGCAGCGTGTCCACCCAGCCGATGCTTGCGAAGATGGTGAACTGCGGGATCATCAGCGTGGGGAACGGGATCATCAGGCCTGACAGGAGTCCCAGGAACAGGACGTTCTTGAACGGCATCCGCATCTTGGCGAACGCGAAGGCTGCCAGGGCCGACGTCAGCGAGCCGACGATTGTGACGGAACAGGCCACGATCAGGCTGTTTTGGATGCCGGTCAGGAGCGGCCCGGCGGTCCAGATCCGGGCGTAGTTCTCCCAGACGAACGGGTCCGGAATCCATTGCGGCGGCAGTTCGAATACGCCGTCCTTGGTCTTCAGGGACGTGGAGAACGTCCAGGCCAGCGGGGCAATCATGATGACGGCGCCCACGGACAGGATAAGGGTGGTGATGACGTTGCCGAGTTTCAGCCCGGCCTTGGCGGACGGCTGCCCGTTCCTGCCAGGCCGGCTGCCCGGGCGGCGTCCACCGGTGGCAGGGCGGGTTTCGGCGGATTCCAGCGGAGGGGTGGTAATGACGTTCTGTGCGGACATGGCTGCCTGCCTCAATCGATCGAAAACTGGTTGCGGCGGTTGAGCCGGAACTGGATGACGGTAATGATGAACACCAGCAGTCCAAGGACCACGGACATGGCCGAGGCGTAGCCCATCTGGAGGTTGTCGAAGGCCTTTTGCCAGATGTACCAGACGATGGAAGCCGACTCGAATTCCGGGCCTCCGGTGGGGGTCATGATGTTGATCTCGACGAAGATCTGCGAGCCGCCGATGATGCTGGTGACAATCAGGAAGAACGTCACCGGCGCGACCATGGGGATGGTGATGTGGCGGAACTGCTGCCACGCGGAGGCACCGTCAAGGGCGGCCGCTTCATAGAGGTACCGAGGCACGGACTGCAGGGCAGCCAGGTACAGCAGCATGGAGTACCCCAGCCCCTTCCAGACGGCCATGATGATCAGTGCGGGCTTCACCGTGGCCGTGTCCTGCAGCCAGTTGGGGCCGTCGATGCCGAGCAGGCCCAGGGCCTGGTTGATCAGGCCGAAGTCACCGTTGAACGCCCACTGCCACAGGATGGCGACGGCGGCAATGGAGGAGATTACCGGCAGGTAGTAGACGGTGCGGAAGAACGTGGTGCCGCGCATCTTGCGGTTCATGGCCAGTGCCAGCGCCAAGGAGATGACCAGGCCGATGGGGATGCCGAGCATCATGAACAGCGTGTTCCACAGCGACTTCAGGAAGTACCGGTCGCCGAACATCTTGGTGTAGTTGTCCAGGCCCTTGAACACCGGCGCCGAGATGCCGTTCCAGTTGGTAAAGGACGCATACACGGAGAACAGGAGGGGAAAGAGCGTGAAGAGGAGGAACCCGATCACCGGTATGGCAACAAAGAGCAGCGCGGCCTGGTGTTCCTTCCGGTGAAGCCGCGAGCGTCGCGGGCGCGTGATGGTTGTCATCGCTGGATCCTCTTTGATTCTTGATGGTGGCGCCGGATACGGCACCAGGAAAGACTGGGTGGATAAGGTGCCGCGGCCGCACTCCGGCACAGCCGCGGCACCTGGTCTGTTGGGCTAGTTGCCGGCCTGCTGGTTGGCGGCGTCCAGGAATTCCTGCATCCTGGGCTGTGCTTCCTTGAGGTAGTCCGCGGCGGTCTGCTTGCCGTCCAGCACGGGCTGGATATTGGTGAACAGTTCGTCGTACCACTCGGCGTTGAAGGTGTTGCCGCCCGGGAGGGCGCGGCCGTAGTCCTTGACGATCTGCAGGAACTCGGCCTTGTTGGCAGGCTTGGTGGTGGTGTCAGCGGCCCAGGTCTCGGCCATGTCCTTCAGGTTGGGAATCTGGATCCCGGCGTCAACGAGGCTTTGCTGGGCTTCCTCGTTGGCCGTCAGGAATTCCACCAGTTTGACGGCGTCCTCCGGGTGCTTGGTGCTTTCGGAGACGGCGATGCCCAGTGTGCCGATCCAGCTTGCGGTCTCGCCGGATTCGCCTGCCGGGTAGGGGATAACATCCCAGTCGAAGTCCAGCTTCTGGTAGGTGGACAGGTCCCAGGGGGCGATGGGGAAGAAGCCGATCTCGCCCTTCATCCAGCGCTGGTAGGTGTCCAGGGTCTGGGCTTCGGCAACGGAGGGCGTCACGCCGTGGACGTTCTGCAGGTCGGCGAACCACTGGAGGGACTCGGCGAACTCGGGGGTGTCCACGGTGACCTTGGTGCGGTCCTCGTTGAGCCAGTCAGCGCCGTTGGACCAAACGAACGGCTGCAGGTTCCACTGGACGTTCAAGCCGGTCCCCCACTGGTCCAGGGTGCCGTCGCCGTTGGTGTCGGCGGTGAGCTTCTTGGCTGCAGCCACGAACTCGTCAAAGGTGTAGGGCTTGTCTTTGTCGGGCAGGGGAATTCCGGCCTTTTCCAGCATGGTCTTGTTGTAGCCGAAGGAGAAGGGGCCAACGTCCTTGGGCAGGGCGTAGATGGAGCCTTCGCCCACGCGCTTGCCGTCGTAGCGGTAGCTGTCCACGCCGTATTCCCAGATGTTGTCCAGGTCGATCGTCTCGGAGCCCTCCACGTATTCGGTGATGTCCTTGACGATGCCGTTCTGCACGTAGGCCTGGACGTCGCCGGGGCCGATGTAGAACACGTCCGGAACCTGCTTGCCGGCGATGGCCGCCTTCAGCTTCGTGGCGTACTGGTCCGCGGTGGTGACGATGATGTCCACGTCCACATCGTTTTCAGCCTCAAACTGCGCAACGGCTTTTTCGTAGGCCTTCTTCTCGTCCTCACCTCCGCGGAACATGAAGGTCAGCTTCTTTTCGCCGGTGTCTTCACCGGTTGGGGCGGAGCATCCGCCGAGCATCAGGCCAGCGGCGGTAAAAAGCGCCAGGGTAACGGCCATGGGACGTGACTTCGTCATCACGCAGTCCTTCCGGGTTGGGTTGAGCGATCAAGTTTATGAGCTGTGTAGAGCTTGCCCCGCAGTCCGCAGCAGCGGACCAGCATCCGAAGCGGCTCTTTAGTTTGCAACGTTGTAAGAAACCATCACACACCCCATCGGAAATCGTCAAGGGGTCCCCGCCAATTACTTCCGGCCCTGCCTTGTGACCCTTGACGCCAGCGGGAAGCCGTGCAATATTCTTCGTTACAACGTTGCAATTATTGCCGGCACCGGCGCATCCCCGAGGCCTGCGACACTCTCCCCGGACCCTCTTTCGGAAGGATTGCGTGATGACGAAGTCACGTTCTTGGGCTGTGCGCGCCGCAGGATTGGTGGCCATCAGCGCCCTCACCCTGTCGGCTGTTGCACTGCCTCCAGCCACAGCCTCGGCTCCCACCCTGACTGCGGCAAACAGCACCAGCCCTGCGGCCTGGCATGCCCCGGGCACCCAGAAAAATCTGCCAACCGACCTCCCGGGAGGGAAATCGGTGGTCGGCGATACCTCCCCGGTCCACGATCCGGCCCTGATCATCGCCGACGACGGCACCTGGTACGTATACGGCACCGGGCTCCTAAACCGGCAGAACGGGGGCACCATCCAGTTCTGGTCCTCGCGTGATGAAGGAACCACGTGGGAGTACACCGGCACCGTCTGGGACCGGATTCCGGCCTGGATCGATGAGCATTTTTCTGACGGCGAGCTCCCCGGCAACCTCTGGGCGCCGGAAATCACTGAACATGACGGAACCTACTACCTGTACTACTCGGCGTCGCGCTTTGGCGGAAACAACTCGCTGACGGCCCTGGCAACCAACACCACCCTGGACCCCAGCGATCCGGCCTATGAGTGGGTGGACCAGGGGCTCGTCGTCTCCTCCCCCGCAACAGGCCTGGACCCAAACAACCCCGGCAAGACGTTTAACGCGATCGACGCCGGGATCATCGAGGACGCCGACGGCACCCCCTACATGGCCATCGGATCGTTCTGGTACGGCATCTTCCTGGTCCCCATCGAATGGCCCACGGGCAAGCCCGTTGCGGACTGGCAGTCCAAGACGGTTAACATCGCCGACCGGTTCATGCCCGGAAACCCGATCGAGGCCCCGTACATCACCGAGCACGACGGCTACTACTACCTGTTCGTCTCCTTCGGCTTCTGCTGCAGCGGCGCCGATTCCACCTACAAAGTGGCGGTAGGACGGTCCGCATCAGTGAAAGGCCCCTACCTGGACAAGGACGGCCGCGACATGTTCGGCGGCGGCGGGACGGTGGTGCTCGATTCACACGGAGCCATCACCGGGCCCGGCGGCCAGTCAGTTTTCGGTGACTACCTGGCATTCCACTACTACGACGGCTCCAACGAGGAGATCCCCTACTTCCCCACCCTTGGCCTGCAGAAGATCAACTGGCAGGACGGCTGGCCTGTCTTTGACCAGACTGTGGAGCTTCCGGCGGTGCAGAAGCAACCGAAAACCACGGCGGCAAAGGCAGGCAAGAACGCCACGTTCAGTGCCACCGCCACCGGCACTCCCGGGCCGGTTGCCGTATGGGAAACATCGTCCGACGGCGGCGCCACCTGGCAGGAGGCGGAAACCCAGCCTGCCACGCGGCGGACGGATGAAGGCACCTACCGCTCCACACTGCAGTTCACGGCCGCCGCGGACCAGCACGGCCTGCAGGTGCGCGCCGTGTTCAGGAACGCGCACGGCAAGGTAACCACTGACGCCGTCGTGCTTTCGGTGAAATAGCAACTGCCGGGACATAGCCGGCACACGACAACAGTAAAGCGGGCCGCCGTAGTACTTCGCCTGGGGAGCAGGCCTGAGTATTACGGCGGCCCGCCGCGCGCAATTTACCTTTTGCGGCAGGCAAGGCTAACCTAAGTAGGCCCCATTTATCTCCCGACGTCCCCTCGGGTCCTGCTAGGCGGTTTTTTCGTGCTTCCACTCAACCGATCCCGGATCACTTTGGGCGTTGTAGCCCTCCTCACCCTCAGCGGCTGCGGCTTCAGCGGCGGCCAGGCCGAGCAGGGCACCGCCACGCCTACGGCCGACACCAGCCAGCGGATTGTGGTGGACAACTTCCGCGCCCCGGTGGCGAACTGGGCCCTCGAGTCCGACTCCGCCTATGTGCTGTCCCTCTCCGGATGCCTCGAGACGCTGACCAGCTACGACGCCGCCAAGGGCGAAGTGGTGCCGATGCTGGCGACGGAATGGACCCAGTCCAGCCCGCTCGATTGGGACTTCACCATCCGCGAAGGTGTGAAGTTCCAGGACGGCACTGCACTGACCGCCGAGGCCGTAGCCGGCGCCCTGAACCACGTCCTGGCTGCCACCGTCCCGGCCCGCGCCTTCAACAGCAAGATGGTCAGCTCGGTGTCGGCGCTGGATGCCAACACCGTCCGCATCACCACGCCCACAGCAAGTCCGCTGGTCCCGTACCGCCTGGCCAGTGTCAACGCGGGAATCCTCGCCCCCGCCGCATACGCCGGCGAGACCCTGGATCCGTTCGGCCACTGCACCGGTCCGTTCGTTCCCGCCTCCGAGGTGTCCCAGCAATCCCTGACCCTTGAGCGGAACGAGGACTACTGGGGCGGCGACGTACAGCTCGCCGGCGCCGAAGTCCGCTTCATCACCAACGGCGCCACCCGTGCAGCCCAGGTCCAGACCGGCGAGGCCGACATTTCGCTCTCCATTCCCGTGGCCAGCCTGTCATCCCTGGAGAACGCCGCCGGCGTGAAGGTGCTCAAAGCCGATTCGCCGCGCACGGCAACCCTGTACCTGAACAACGGCAGGGCACCGCTGAACGACGTGAAGGTCCGTACCGCGATCCGCGATGCCTTGGACCTGGAATCGCTGGCAGCCAGCGTGTATGAAGGTGCAGCGCTCCCGGCCAAGGGCGTCTTCGCGCCATCCGAACCGTGGGCGGGCGAGAAGCAGGAGGCTCCCAAGCAGGACCTGGACTCGGCAAAGAAGCTGCTGGCCGACGCGGGGTACTCCGCGGACCGGCCGCTGGAGATCATCGCCATCGTGGAGCGGGCTGAGTTCGCCGACGTGGCAGCCGTCATCCAGGAAAACCTGAAGGCCGTGGGAATCCCGGTCAGCATCCAGGCCAAGGAGTACGCCGCGGCCGAGCCCGCCGTCCTGGCAGGAAACTACGACATGCTGCTCAGCCAGCGGAACCGCCTGATCGACATCGCCGATCCCATCGGTTTCCTGACTGCCGACTACACGTGCTCGGGAACGTACAACCTCAGCCATTTCTGCAACGCGGAATACGACCGGATCGTTGCCGAAGCGGCCAACACGGTGGACGCCGACGCACGGTACAAGCTCTACGCGGAGGCCGGCAACATCCTCTCCGAACAGGCAGTCAACGTCTGGCTGGTCAACGAGCAGGCCACGGATGCCGTCCGCAGCAACGTACTGGGCTACGTGCAGGACCCGCTGTCCCGCTACGTCCTGACAGCCAAGACGGCCAAATCGGCTACCTAGGCACCTGCGCCCACGATGCTCCCCTTCATTGCCAAGAGAACAGCCACGCTGGTGGCGGCCGTTGTGGTGTCCTCTTTCGCAGTGTTCCTGATTCCCTACTTCACCCCCGGGGACCCCGTCCGCAAGATCATCAGGTCGCGCGTGTCCGGTGACGTGGTGGATGACGCCGCCGTGCAGTCCCTGAGCCTCAGCCTGGGCCTGCAGGATCCGCTGGCGCTCCAGTATTTGCGCTGGCTGGGCCGGATCATCACCGGCGACATGGGCCTTTCCCATGTCAGCCGGACCCCGGTGGCGGACCAGGTCCTGCCGGCCCTGGCGGTGACGCTGAGCCTGGTGATCCTGTCCCTTGGCCTCGCCGCCGTGGTGTCCCTGCCGCTGGGGATCGCGGCCGGGCTCCGGGAGGGAAAGGCCACGGACAGGGTGATCACCACCGTTACGCAGTCCTTCATTGCCATGCCCGAGTACTGGGTGGCGCCCCTCCTGGTGCTGGTCTTCGCGCTGAAACTCTCCGTCCTGCCCTCCGCAGGCTGGGCCGGACCCGCATCGATGATTCTTCCGGCCGTCACCCTGGCGCTGCGCCCCATCAGCTATTTCACGTCCGCTGTCCGCTCCGGCATGATTGACGCCGCTGCCGCAGAACACGTTCCGGCTGCCCGCGCCAGGGGCCTGAGCCAGGCCCAGGCGGTCCTCCGGCACGTGGTGCCCAACGGGCTGGTGCCCCTCTCCACCCTTTTCGCCGTCTGGTTTGCGGGGCTGCTGGGCGGCTCGGTGATCGTGGAGGTCATCTTCGCGGTGCCTGGCATGGGCCGGCTGCTGTTCGACTCCGTCATCAACAGCGACATACCGCTTGCGCAGGGCGGGGTGGTGGTGGTTGTGGCCCTCGCCGTCACCGTGACCACGCTCGCCGACCTCGGGCACCGCCTGCTCAGCCCCGCCGTGGAAGGCAGCTATGCATAGCAGCGCGAAGCGCAGGCGGGCGGGCGCGGGCGCGGCGGCGGCCGTGGTTCTCGCCGTCGTGATCCTGGCCGTCCTTGTTGCACCGTGGATCTACCCGTACCCGCCCTCGGAGCAGAACCTGGCCGCCCGCCTGGCCCCCGCGTCCGCTGAACACTGGCTGGGAACCGACCACCTGGGCCGCGACACCCTGAGCCGGCTCCTCGAAGGAGGACGGTTCTCCATGTCCGTGGCCGCGCTGGCTACGGTATTTACCTGCATCATCGGGGTAGCCGCAGGAGTGCTCAGCGCGCGCCGCCGGGGCTGGCTCGACGAATTCCTCACCCGGACCAACGACGTTCTGCTCGCGGTTCCCGAGATGGTGGTGGCACTCTTCATCGTGGCCACGCTGGGCACCGGGTTCGGGCCGCTCCTGCTGGCCCTGACCGTGACCGGCTGGACGCCCTTCGCGCGGCTGGCGCGGACCCTGGCCTACGACGTCTCAAGCCGCGGCTTTGTGGAGGCCGCCCGCGTGGTGGGCTGCCCGCCGTCGTTCATCATCTTCCGGCACGTCATCCCGCACCTGGCCGCCCCCATCCTGGGCCAGGCCACGCTCCGGTTCGGGCAGCTGCTGATCAGCGTGGGTGCCCTGTCCTACCTGGGGCTTGGCGTCCAGCCGCCGCAGTCGGACTGGGGCTCGATGATGGCCGCCGCACAGCCGTACACGGAACGCGCTCCGTTGGGCATCCTCGCGCCCGGACTCGCCATCTTCGTGGTTGCCCTCTGTGTGACGCTCCTGGGGCAGCGCGCGGCCCACATGGCCGCCGGTCCCCTGCTCCTGCCCGCGGTGGAGGCGAAATGAGCACACCGGGCAACGTGCTGGAGATCAGCGGCCTGGAGGTCCGGAACCTTCGGCCGGCCGGAGGGCACGACGGCGGCACGGGCGCCGGTGCTGCGGGCACCTTGGGCGCTGGCCAGGCACCCCTCGTCCGGGACTTGACGCTGTCCGTTGGCGCCGGGGAATTCGTGGCACTGGTGGGCGGCTCCGGATCAGGAAAGACCCTCACCGCCCTGTCCTGCCTGCGCCTGCTGCCGCCGCAACTGGGCATCACCGGCGGCTCCATCCGGCTGGGCTCCACCGATGTCACGGCTGCCGCTGAATCGGACCTTAATGCAGTCCGGGGCGGCCAGGTGGGAATGCTGTTCCAGCAGCCCAAGCGGATGTTCAACCCCAACCGGACCATCGGCCAGCACCTGCTGGAGCCGCTGCGGATTCACGGCCGGCTGCGCGGTGCCAAGGCAAGGGATACCGCCGTGGAAATGCTCCACGAAGTCGGTTTCGCCGACCCCGCCCGTGGCTTCGGCGCCTACCCCCACCAGCTGTCCGGGGGGATGGCGCAGCGGGCGATGACCGCCGTCGCCCTCGCCGGCCGGCCGAAACTGCTGCTGGCAGACGAACCGACGTCGGCGCTGGACAAGATGCTCGAACGGCAGGTGCTCCAGCTCCTGGACCGCGAGCGCCGGGAACGCGGACTCGGCGTCCTGTACATCACCCACAACATTGCCGCCGTGGCTCCGTTCGCCGACCGTGTGCTGGTGATGGATTCGGGCACCATCGTGGAAGGCGGTCCCACGGCCAGTATCCTGGCCGCACCGCAGCAGGACTACACGCGTGAGCTGCTCGCGGCGTCGCAGCTTGCGCCGGACTCCCGCCGCAGGCCGCCGCCCGCCGAACGGGACATCCTGACCCTCGCGGGCGTGCACAAGACTTTTGGGCCGCGCAGGCGCCGGCACACCGTCCTTGAGGACGTGAGCCTGGACCTGAAAGGCGGAGGAATCCTGGGCATCCTGGGCCAGTCCGGTTCAGGGAAAAGCACGTTGGCCCGCGCAGTCGTCGGCCTGGAGAAGGTCACCCGCGGTACCATCAGCCGCCATCTGGAGGAGGCCGGCAACGCCCCGGAACGAGCCACGGCCGTCCAGCTGGTGTTCCAGGAACCGCACAGCTCCTTCGACCCGCGGATGACGCTGCGGGCCAGCATGGAGGCACCCCTCCTTCGGCTGCGTGGGCTTGCCCCCGCGGCACGCGCCAGCCGGATCGCTGACGCCATGGCCGAGGTGGAGCTGGACGAATGCATGCTGGACAGGCGGCCGGGACAATGCTCCGGGGGCCAGCTTCAGCGCGCCACGATTGCGCGGGCCCTGCTCCTGGATCCGCGGGTGCTGATTTGCGACGAAGCAACGTCCGCCCTTGATGCCTTGACGCAGCGCACCGTCCTTAACCTGCTGCTCCGGCTGCAGCGCGACCACCGGCTCTCCCTGATCGTGATTTCCCATGACATGGACGTGGTCCGGTACATGTGCGACCGCGTAGCCGTGCTGCTGGACGGGCGGGTGATTGAAGTCGCGGAAACCCAGGCCTTCTTCGCGAGCCCGGCCCATGAGCACAGCCGGGCCTTGGTGGACGCCGCGATCCCGTGCCGGGGAGACCACCTGCGTTCGCTGATGCGCGGTCCGGTCTCCCTCCACAGCTGACCCCCGGCCCTTGAGGGGCCGGAACAGCGCCGGTAGGGTTCGGTCATGGACATCATCCTGGTACCCGGTTTCTGGCTGGACGCGTCGTCGTGGGATGAGGTCACTCCTCCCCTGGCCGCCGCCGGCCACCGCCTCCACCCGCTCACGCTCCCTGGCCTCGAATCCGCCGACGTCCCGCGGGCCGGCATTGGTCTGCGGACCCACATAGATGCCGTGGTGGAGAAAGTGGATTCCCTCGACGGCAAGGTGGTCCTGGTGGGCCACTCCGGCGGCGGGGCCATCATCCACGGCGTGGCCGACGCGCGGCCGGACCGTGTTGAACGGAACATCTTTGTGGACAGCGGACCCCTGGGTGAGGGGGACGTCATCAACGATGAACTGCCGGCCGACGGCGACGGCATTCCGCTTCCGCCGTGGGAGGGCTTTGAGGACGCCGACCTGGTGGACCTGACGGACGGACTCCGCGACATGTTCCGCTCCCGTGCCATCCCGCAGCCCAAGGGCGTGGCCTACGACAAGCAGCACCTCCACGATCCGCGCCGGTACGACGTCCCGGCCACTGTGATCGCCTGCGAGTTCCCGTCATCGCTGCTGACGGAATGGATCGATGCCGGCCATCCGTACGTTGCGGAACTCGCGCGCATCAGGGATGTGGAGTATGTGGACCTGCCTACCGGGCACTGGCCGCAGTTCACCAAGCCGGCCGAACTGGGCCAGGCGATCCTGAAGGCCGTGGACCGCACGGCCTGAGGGCCGCCGTCGTACGCCCGGCGAAAATGAGCCGTGCGCTTTTTCCGCCGGTGGAATAGATTGGTAGTGCGACTTAGTGAACCGGCGGTTTGGCCGCAGGTTCGCTCCCAAGGTGGGGTTTGGGATACATGCCGGGGCCGGCGGTGAGATGGCCTCAGGGTGAGACCAGGCCACGCTCCCCAGCCACCGCCGGCCCCCTGACTTGCCCGGGGGGCGAGATTTAACTCGCTAAAGACCCGCCCGAGGATGTGCGCCGCCCCTGAACGCCGGCAAAGCCGGACGGGCTACGCGGACGGAACCAGCCTGAACGCGAAGCGGCCCTCGGATCCGCTGCCGGGGTCCATCGTGAAGTCTGCACCTTTGGTGGCCAGCTGCACTTGCGCCTTGAACACGCCACCGCCGCACTGGACCTGCACGGGCGCGAGAACTTCGGCACCTGCCGGAGTGGATACCGACAGCCCGGCCTCGGATGGTCCTTCGCAGATGAAGTGCAGTTCGTAACTTCCCGGCTCGGCCGACTGCATCCCGAAACTGGTGGTGGTGTTGGAGCTGGCGGAACCCGCCAACTCGCCGGGCAACTCAGGTTTCAGGGCGCGGCTTGACCACTCACGCATGTCTTCGAGCTCCGAAGCCCTCGGGTCACTGTTGGGCTGCACAGTGACCCCGGCTGCTGCCAGCCGGCCCGCTGCCGGGATGGCACTGATGGCGATGGGGCCACCGGCATGCCTGACGAAGCGCTGCTGCATGGCGTCGCAGGTAAAGCCCGTTGTTTCCGGCGGACCTTCGCCTCTCAGAATGGTCAACGTTCCGCTGTAGACTCCGGCGCAGGCGGTTTTGACCATATAGTCCCCTGGAGCCAGGACAACGGAGAGCTCCCCCGCGGGTTCTGCTTCCGACGGCATGCCAGGGTCCGCCAGCGGTAAGTCCAGTAGCCGCGCCACTTTTTCGACGTTTTCCTCGAATGAGCGGGGCGGCTCCGTTGCTGCCCAGGCCGACGTGTGAGCTGGTTGCTCAGCCGGGCCGCTGTATTCGCAGCCCATGAGCGTGATCACGAGCGCGGTCGAAATGAGCAGTGCAGGCTTGCGCGGAGTCTGCGTCCCCCAAAGAGCTGACATGTCCTGAGTCTAGTTCGGTCGCGAAACGCGGGGTGGTGGCATGATGGGCGCATGAGCCGAGTCACGTGCGATCTGACCATCTCCCTTGACGGATTCGTCGCCGGCCCCAACCAAAGCCCGTCCGACCCCCTGGGCGACGACGGAGAGCTCCTGCACAGGTGGATGTTCGAAGAACCTGAGCCCAACGCTGCCGCCCTCGAAGGCATCCTCGCGGCGGGCGCCTACATCATGGGACGGAACATGTTCGCAGGGCCGGGGGCGTGGGACGAGGAATGGCGGGGATGGTGGGGTGAGGAACCGCCGTATCACGCACCGGTGTTCGTTCTCACCCATCATCCACGCGCGCCCCTGCAGATGCAGGGCGGCACCACGTTCAACTTCGTGACCGATGGGATCGAATCGGCGCTGGCCCAGGCACGGACGGCCGCGGACGGCAAGGACGTGGCCATTGCAGGAGGAGCGCAGACCGCCCGCCAATACCTGTCCGCGGGGCTGGTCGACGAGCTGCGGCTCCACATTGCGCCCATAGTCCTGGGGGCCGGCGAGCGGCTGCTGGACGGCGTTCCCAAGCTCACGCTTGAGCCGACGGAAGTGAGCGGTACGCGGCTGGTCACCCACGTGCGCTACCGGGTGACTCGCTGAAGCTATTTCTCCCCTTTGTCAGTGGCCGGCGCCCAGTTTTCCGCCGAGTCGCTCGCGCATGGTGGTGCTGGCCTCGTTGAGGCCGATGATTTTTACGTCCTTGCCGTGGTTGCGGTACTTCTCCGTGATGGCGTCCAGGGCGGCGATGGTGGACGCGTCCCACAGGTGGGAGGCATGCATGTCGATGACGACGTGCTCCGGATCCAGCGCGTACTCGAACTGGGTATAGAGGTCGTTCGAGGACGCGAAGAACAGCTCGCCGTCCACCACGTAGGTTGCGGTCTCGTGACCGTCCGTGGCGGTGACGGTCCGTTTGACGGTGACAAAGTGGGCCACCCGCCGGGCGAACAGAACCATGGCCACAAGGACTCCGACGCCGACGCCGATGGCGAGGTTGTGCGTGGCGACCGTGACGATGACGGTGGCCACCATAACCATGGTTTCGCTCCTGGGCATCATCTTCAGGGTGCGGGGGTGGATGCTGTGCCAGTCGAAGGTGGCCCAGGAAACGAAGATCATCACCGCAACGAGGGCGGCCATCGGGATGACGGACACGACGCCGCCCAGCGCCACAACGAGGATGAGCAGGAAAACCCCCGCCAGGAAGGTGGAGATGCGGGTGCGGGCGCCGGAGGCTTTCACGTTGATCATGGTCTGGCCGATCATCGCGCAACCGCCCATGCCTCCGGTGAAGCCGGTGACGATGTTGGCCACGCCCTGGCCCCACGCTTCGCGGGTCTTGTGGGAGCGGGTATCCGTGATGTCATCCACGAGCTTGGCGGTCATGAGTGATTCGAGGAGCCCCACGAACGCCACGGCCAGGCCGAAGGGCAGGATGATGTTCAAGGTCTCCATGGTGAACGGAACATTCGGAATGAACAGCGACGGCAGCGAGTCAGGCAGCTCACCCTTGTCTCCCACGGTGGGAACCGCAATGGAGGCCAGGACGGTGACGAGGGTCAGGACGACGATCGCGACCAGCGGGGCTGGAACGGCGTTCGTGAGCTTGGGCAGGCCGAACACGATCACCAGGGCCAGCGCCACCAGAGGGTAAACCAGCCAGGGGACGCCGAGGAGTTCGGGTACCTGTGACATAAAGATCAGGATGGCCAGTGCGTTCACAAAGCCCACCATCACCGAGCGTGGAATGAAGCGCATCAGCTTGGCCACCCCGGAGAGGCCCAGGACGATCTGGAAGATACCGCCGAGGATGACGGCGGCGATGAAGTAGTCCACGCCGTGGGACTTCACCAGCGGGGCGATCACCAGTGCGATCGCTCCGGTGGCGGCTGAAATCATGGCCGGCCGGCCACCCACAAAGGCGATGGTGACGGCCATGGTGAAGGAGGCGAATAGCCCCAGGCGGGGGTCGACGCCGGCGATGATCGAGAAGGCGATCGCTTCCGGGATCAACGCCAGGGCGACGACGAGTCCGGCGAGGACTTCGGTTTTGAGCCGGCGGGGTGATTTGAGGGTTTCCCGGACCGATTGGAGCTGTTCGGGGGTATAAGGCTGCGCTTCCCCGGCGGTTTTGACGGCCATTGCTGGCTCCGTTCATGGTCAGGAAGACGCAGAAAAGCGCCTTCGCCCTTTTTCGAAGATGAAGGGGGCGCAGCACCGCGCCGGAAGGAGGGAATACGCTTGAAGGTCTCGCCGCCCACCAGAAACTCTACCCTAACGTGATGGTAGAGTTGTCGCCCGGACAAGGAACGGAGGTCCCTGATGACGGCCAAAACCCGCGGCAGCACCATGCACATAGGTGAACTGGCAGAACGGACAGGCCTGTCCCTGCGGACCATACGGCACTACGACGACGTCGGCCTGCTGCCCGCCACGGCGCGCACTGATGGCGGCTTCCGGGTTTATTCCGAAGACGACTTCGAACGCCTGATGGTGATCAAGCAGATGAAGCCCCTGGGGTTCTCGCTGGAGGAAATGGCTGGGATCCTCGAGATTCTCTCGCGGCACGGAGTTGCCAACGCAGAAGCGCAGTCCAAGCTGGCCGGCTTCCTGGAAAAGGCCGTCAGCGAACGGGCAAAGATGGCGCGCAACCTGGCGCAGGCTGATGAGCTCATCGAGAGGCTCAGCGGCCAAGGCTGACGGTGAATATTTCGGCGCCGAGCCGCCGTAGCCGGGCTGCCGTAGCCGGGCTGCCCTCGGCGCCCCCAATATCAGCGCCAAGGACAATCCGGCCACTGGCGGCCGCCCCTGTCAGTATTGAGCGTGGTCGAACGAGAACCCGCACGTGCACCGGTAGGTGCGCCGGCCGCCGTCGTTCTTCCTTTCGACCCCTTCATTCCGCAGCGTTGGGTGTCCGGCCACCAGCTGCATGGGCTCACCGCAGTGCATGTGAGTGGCAAGCATCCGCCGCAGCTCCGGGTCTTCCGCGGGCTTTGCGCGTGCCGTTCCCCTTAGCTGTTCCTTGCGCCGCGCACGACGAGCCGCCCGGGACATCTGTGGATGTGTCATAGCGTCGCTCCCCGGCTCAGGCCAGTGAGGCCAGGAGGTCGGCACAGGCCGCCTCGCAGCGGCGACAGGCTTCGGCGCACACCCCGCAGTGGCGGTGCATGGAGGCATGCTGCCCGCATTCATCGGCGCAGGCCTTGCAGGCGATGCGGCACGCTTCCAGCACGGCACGGGTTGTGGCGGTGTCGTGGCCGGCATGCCGGGAGAGGATCTTTCCGGTGGCCGTGCAGACGTCGACGCAGTCAAGGTTGGTACGGATGCATTTGGTGAGCTCGGCAACCATATCCTCACTGAGGCAGGCGTCCGCGCATGCGGTACACGTCTGCGCGCATTCAAAGCACGCCTGGATGCATTCCACGAGCTTGGCCTTATCGATGTTCCCCAAGTCCTTCGGGTACGCGTCCAGCATGGACTGTACATGTGTCATTGGTTTCTCTTTCCAGGTCTATACAGCAGGTCGTGACGGAGTGGAACGGCAAGCCGTCTCTACGTCCTGCTGATGGAAAGCTCAACCACCTTAAGCGCCGGAAGACCCGGTTCCGGAGGCACATTTCCGGCAAGAATCGCGTCACCGGGCAGGCGGTGGGTCAGGGACGGCGGGTCCACCGCCCCTGTCCGAACCGGGACGGGTTCGCCGCGGGGAGCCTTGTTCCGTTCACAGCAGTCCTTCTCCAGCTCCTCAGGCTCAACGGACGGACCGGCCTCGTGGACGACGCGTACGGCCTGCGAAGCGGATGCTGGGGTGTCAGAACGACTGGCTGTGGTTTCCGGCTGCGGCGGCACTCGCTCAAGTCCCTGCCCGGCTGCCGACTGCACCGGGCCGTGACCATGAACGATTGCATACCGGCTGCCGTATGTATAGGAAGCGGCCCCGGCGAGGAGGAGGGCCAGAAGGAGCCACACGAAAACGCCCCGCAGCGAAACCTGGCGACGAAGCATCCCTAGCGAAGACCAACTCAGCGCGGCCATCCCCACTTCCTTGTGGACAACATCTGACCAGCCTATCCCGGGGTACTCCGTCAGTTGGTCACACCTGTATTACTTTTCAGCGTTGACGTGGGAGGCCACGGAGTCTGCCTGGTCCTGCAGGCTTCTTCGTTCGTCCGCTGAATAGTCACAGGCGCCGATGGCGTTGCGCATACGGCCCACGTGATCCAGTATCTCCGTCCGGTACTGGTTCTTTTGGTCACACCAGGAGAGTTCCTGAAGTAGTCCTAGGAGGCGAGCCGCAACGGCCGAATCGGCGGCTCCGTACTGCCTGGGCTGGTTCATCGCCATGTTGAGAAGGTCCTTGAGCCTGGGAAGCGAAACCACCACCCTCACCCGCCCGTCGTCGTCGGTGAGGTGCTCGGGGCCGGGGTTCCTCCCCGCCAGCCGGCACAGGAGAACGGAGAGGTGCCCGATGACGTGCGTTGCCGTGGTGGGATCATTAATGCCCGGTGAGAGTGCACGCGCGGCCACGTCCACCAGTTGGCGGAATCCGAACCCGACGTCGAGGACGTTCGTGCGTTCAAATCCGGTGGCCACGGCGGCGTTCACGTCGTCGGTCAGCTTTTCCCGGACGGTGGAAGCGAGTATTGCTCCCGGCTGCACGGGCCAGGCCGTGGCGAAGGGAACGCCCTCCACCAGTGAACTGCCCGGCTCCCGGTCTATCCGTATCACGGCGCCGGAATTATCCGCGGCCTGCAACAGTGCGTCCTTGTCAAACGACGTCAGGAAGCCTGATGAGGTGGAGTTGATGAGGAAGCTCCCGGACGTCGGGACCGGTTCCGGTCCACGGACAGGCCGGTCCGAATGAAAGACCCGGTCAATGGTCTCCTGGGTTTCGACATTGACCCTGCGCATCATGGTTTCCACACGGATCTCCCGTGTGAGGTGCGCCAGGAAGAGCACCAGCCCGATGACACTGGCTATCGCCAGGACGAATGCGACGGTGACGGAGATTTCAGGTACAAACTGGCTGGTTTCGCCGATTTCGCTGCGAACGCTTCGAAGGACGGTCAACGCGAAAGCGAAGGCGGCCAGGAAAAGGGCCAGTGTGCCGTGGACAAACCGGTCTGAGGTAAAGGTCCGGAGCAGGCGCGGGGAGAACTGGCTGCTGGCCAACTGCAGGGTGACCACCGTGAGAGAGAACGTCAGGGACGTCACGGTGATGAGTGATCCCGAGATCGCCTGCAGGACAGACCTGGCCGCCTCCGGTCCCCCGCTGAAGAGAAAGGCTGTGACGCTTTCCGGCAATTGGCCGTCGACTGAAGCATCCACCGCGGGCAACGCTGTCCCCAGGAACACTGCCAGGGCTACCGCCAACGCCGGAAGTGGCCACAGCTGTGTCCGCAATGCATCCATCCACTGAGCGCTGCGTCCGTTCATCTGGAACGAACCGCTGGCGTCACAGGTGCTTCAGTCATTGTTCCTACTTTCAGGGGAGGACCCGACACCGACAGGCTTTTGCGTAGGCCTGCGCCTCTGTCGGCTCGAAGCTGGCTGGACTGGGATTACTAAGCGTACTGTCAAGTAGGTTCATCTGTCCCTTGGAAGTCGTCCGAAACCTCCAACATCGAAGGAGTGCCATGCTGGTGAACGCCCATATATTGCCCGAGTCAGGACCGGACGCTCATGTGGTTTGATTCCTGGGCGGAGATCCTGCGCGTCCTGGTGATCGGCTCCGTTTCGTATGCATCCTTGGTTGTGGTCCTGCGGGTTTCGGGCAAAAGAACCCTGGGGCAGCTGAACGCGTTCGACTTCATTGTCACCGTGGCGTTCGGATCCACCCTGGCGACAATCCTGCTCAGTTCCGACGTGGCCTTCTTTGAAGGGCTCACGGCGCTGGCGCTGCTGGCGGCGCTGCAGTTCGTCGTCGCCTGGGCGTCAGCCCACGTACCCGGAACCCGGGCTGCTGTGACGGCCAGGCCTGTGGCCTTGGTTGTGTCCGGGGAGCTTCAGCATGCCCAGCTGCGCAGGAACCGTCTCAGCGAGTCCGAGGTGCTGCAGGCGGTGCGTTCAACCGGAGCCGGCGATCTTTCGGACGTGGCTGTAGTGGTGCTTGAAACCAACGGGAGCATCAGCGTGATTCCCCTGAGCAAACTGGGCAACGGCTCCGCACTGAAGGGTGTCCAGGAACTCCCCGGGTCAGGGCATCCATGACAGAACCTGGACACAGTCCCGGCACCACGGCTACTGCCCCGGGAAGCGACAGGCTGCGCACAGCGGAAGTGTTGGCCCGCCGCCTGGATAAGCCCATGGGGATCCTCGGCGTCATTTTCCTCTTTGTGGTGCTCGGCCAACTCATAGCAACAGAGCCTGACATGGTGGCTGTTCTCGCCGTCGTTGGCTGGGTGTTCTGGGCAGTGTTCGTTGCTGAGTTCCTGTTACGCGCCTACATTGCGGGCTTCAGCAAAGATTTCTGGAGGAGAAGCTGGTGGCAGGTCGTCTTCCTCCTCGTACCGTTCCTAAGGTTCTTCCGGGCACTGCAGGCATTCAGGCTCCTCCGCCTTGCCAGGCTGGCCCGCTATGGCTCGATTCTCTCGGCGGGGATTCGCGGCTCCCGCTCGGCCGGAAGGCTTCTGACCAGCAGGATCGGATGGCTCACCGCGGTCACCGCGGTGGTCATCCTGGCATCAAGCCAGCTCCTCTACGCAACAGGCGAGCATGACTCGTATGCCGATTCCCTGTTTGAGTCAGCCATGGCCGCCATCACCGGCAGCGGAATCACCGGTACCAGCATCCTCTCCCGCATCATCCAGGTCCTTCTGGCCACCTACTCGGTGGCCGTCTTCGCAACCCTGGCCGGCACGTTGGGCGCCTACTTCCTTAGACGGAGAGACTAAGCGTGGCCATGTAGCGTCGGGCGGTATTTTCTGCAAGCCGCCGCCTTTCGCCTGCAACTTTGGTTGACACCGCTGATATGTGCAGAGTTTGTGCCTTGTTTACCTGACGTGCGGTTGGGTGTTGTTCCTGGCTGGAAAGGTCATCGGCGTATGCCTTTTTCTCCGTGGAAGGACCACCCAGTGAGTACCGCTTCAAAGTTTCCCAACCTGCCTATGCTCGGCCACGTTCGTGGCAAGCGCAGCGCTGTTACCTGCGCGCTGAAGTGCGACAACGCCTGCGCTGCAGCGGTGTGCAACACCTCTGAGAACAACTACCTCCGGGATATCGTTTCGGCCGAGCTTTCCCGCCGGAGCATGCTTGGTGTGGGCGCTGTAGGCGCCATGACCCTGCTCCTGGGCGGCACCGCCACGAAAGCCACAGCCGGACCGGGGTTGTCCCCTGCCGCCAAGCTCAGCGGGAGCCTGCCGTTCTCCGCGATTGCCCCCGTCCCCTACACGGTCGATGAGTTCACCGTCCCGGAGGGCTACTCATGGGAGCCGCTGATCAAGTGGGGGGATCCGATCTTCAAGAAGGCCCCGGCCTTCGACATCAACAATCAGAGCCCGGAGTCCCAGGCCCTGCAGTTCGGTTACAACTGCGACTACGTGGACATCCTGCCCCTCGATGACAGGAACAAGCGCGCCGTCCTGGTTGCGAACCACGAGTACACCAACGAAAACATCATGGTCCCGCCCGGAACTGACCCGAAGGTCGTCCGCGGAATCGCCATGAACGGGCACGGAATGTCGGTCGTGGAGCTCAAGCGCAGCGGTGAAGGCTCGCCGTGGAGGTACATCCAGAACAGCGACCTGAACCGGCGCATCACCATGGACACGCCGTTCACCTTGACTGGACCCGCTGCAGGGTCGGCGCTGGTCCGCACGGCGGGAGACCCCTCCGGCCGCACCGTACTCGGAACGCTGAACAACTGCGCCGGCGGCACCACTCCCTGGGGCACTGTCCTGTCGGGTGAAGAGAACTTCCAGGGGTACTTCAAGGTCGGCACTCCCACGGCCGAGCAGCGCCGTTACGGCATCACAAGCACCAACCCGGGACGCGGCTGGCACCTGGACGAGCCGCGGTTCGATTCCACCGTCCCCGGTTACGAGAACGAAGCGAACCGGTTCGGTTACATTGTTGAAATCGATCCGGAGGACCCGGCCTCGACCCCGGTCAAGCACACCGCTATGGGCCGCTTCAAGCACGAAGGGGCGAACGTTACGATTGCCCCTGACGGCCGCGTCGTGGCCTACATGGGTGATGACGAGCGGTTCGACTACCTCTACAAGTTCGTCTCCCGTGACCGGTACATCGAGGGAAACCGCGCCCACAACAAGACCCTGCTGGCCAATGGCGACCTGTTCGTGGCCCGCTTCACCGGCAACTCCGAAGCGGAAATCAACGGTACCGGCGCCCTCCCCACGGACGGGGCGTTCGACGGTTCAGGGGAGTGGCTCCTACTGACCCGCAACGGTCAGAGCGTCATCCCGGGAATGAGCATCGAGCAGGTTCTGGTGTTCACCCGTCTCGCTGCTGACCTGGCCGGCGCAACCAAGATGGACCGCCCCGAGGACGTCGAGCCCAGCCCGGTCACCGGCAAGGTTTACGTTGCCTGCACCAACAACTCCGACCGCGGCAAGCCTGGCAGGGCACCGGCGGACGAACTGAACCCGCGCACAGAGAACCGTGACGGGCACATCGTGGAAATCACCGAAACAGGCAACAACCCCACTGCCACGACGTTCGGCTGGAACCTTCTGCTGGTCTGCGGCGACCCGGCCCAGGGCGATGTTACGTACTTCAGCGGCTACCCCGTGGACAGGGTTTCCCCGATCTCCTGCCCGGACAACGTTGCGTTCGACAAGGCCGGAAACCTGTGGATCTCCACCGACGGCGCACCCTCCGGGATCGGTTACAACGACGGTCTGTTCAAGGTCACCCTCGATGGGCAGGACCGGGGCAAGGTCGAGCAGTTCCTGTCGGTTCCGCGGGACGCCGAGACCTGTGGCCCGATCATCAAGGATGACGAAGGCATGGTCTTCGTCGCCGTGCAGCACCCGGGCGAGGACGGCAGCTGGGAGGCTCCCAACTCGCTGTTCCCCTATGACGGAACACGCGCCCCGCGCCCCTCGGTGGTGCAGGTCTATCGCGCCAAGAAGAAGTAATACAGCCAATACGCAACAGGGCTCCCGGGCATGTGCCTGGGAGCCCTTTGTCGTTTCCTGAATGGCCGCTGTTGCCGTGCCTTGCAGTGGCCCCAGCACCGTTCATCTTGTGTTCATTTTTTGGGAGCTGTACGTTCAGTGGAGCTGGTTGCACGATGTGTTGCGCCCACCCAGTCAAACTTGATGCCCCGAAGGAAGCCATGAAGCCCAACCGTTCCACTGTCGCAGCCGCTTTCCTGGCCGCGGCCGGCCTGATGGTAAGTGGCTGCGGAAGCGATGACAACTCTGATTCCTTGCCGAGCCGCCCTGGCCTTGATGCCGAATCAGCGCAGGTCGACTGCGGCGGAAAGAGAGCGCTGAAGTCCAGCGGATCCACAGCCCAGGCCAACGCCATGACGCGGTTTGTCGCTGTGTACGAGGTCATCTGCGACGGTAAAACGCTGGATTACACCTCCAATGGTTCGGGGGCCGGCGTGTCCGAGTTCACCGGAGGCCAAACGGACATCGGCGGCTCTGATTCACCGCTGAACGAAGCGAAAAGCGAGTACGAGGCCGCGAAAGCGCGCTGCGGAAGTGATGCCTGGAACCTGCCCGTCGTGTTCGGTCCACTGGCGGTAACCTACAACGTCCCAGGCGTAGACGAGCTGGCCCTGGACGGGCCGACGCTGGCCAAAATATTCAATGGCACCGTCAGTTCGTGGGACGACCCTGCCATCGCAGCATTGAACCCAGGTCTGAGCCTTCCTGCGGAGAAGATCAACGTTGTCTACCGCAGCGATGAGTCTGGCACCACCGACAACTTCCAGCAGTATCTTGATGCCGCCTCGGACGGAGCCTGGGGCAAGGGCGCCGGCAAGTCTTTCGCCGGCAGTGTGGGCGAGGGTGCTAAAGGCAACGAGGGAACTTCCGCGGCCATCAAAGGCACGGAAGGTTCCATCACCTACAACGAATGGTCCTTTGCGACTGCCCAAAAGCTCAAGATTGCCTCCATCGTGACCTCATCAGGGCCCGAGCCAGTGAAAATTTCCAATGAAACCGTGGCGAAGACCATCGCCGGGGCCACAATCAAGGGCGCCGGCAACGACCTCGTGCTGGACACTTCCTCGTTTTACAGGCCCACCCAGGCCGGCGCCTACCCTATCGTTCTGGCCACCTACCATCTGGTGTGTTCCAAGTATCCGGACCCGGACACTGCAACTGCTGTGAAGGCATTCATGCAATCGACAATCGGGGTGGGCCAGACCGGACTCTCGGGGCACGGATACATACCGCTGCCGGAAGAATTCAAGATCAAGCTCGCTGAGGCCATCGCCTCCATTTCTTGAGTCCGGAACGATGGGTTCCAAATTCGTGTCCGGAAGTGGGCGGAACATAGCCCGAGTCGGTGCTGACGCTACCTACCCATTGGGCAGTGCCCTTGGATTGGCTGCAGTCAGGGGGTCTTCCTCGCGGGCTGCCACTCGCCGGAGACGAGGTAGTTCACTTTGAAGGCCACGGATACGCCGTGGTCCGCGAAGCGTTCAAAGTATCGGCTGGCCAGGGCGACGTCCACCGTCCGGGCGGCCGGTTCATTCCAGTCGTCGGCGGCAAGGGCAGTAAAGACGCCCGCGTGGAGCTCATTGACCCGATTGTTGTGAACCGAGATCTGGTGGGCCAGGTCCAGGTCCCGCTCGGCCAGCAGGTGCGTGACTTTTCCGGCGATGGCCTGGTCCAGGTCGGAGAACTCCCGGAACGTGCCGCTGAGCCGTTCGGGGATCGCCGCGGCCGGGTACCGCAACCGGGTCAGCCGGGCGACGTGACGCGCAAGGTCGCCCATGCGTTCCAGGGACGCGCTCATACGCAGGGACGCCACGATGGTCCGGAGGTCGCTGGCGACGGGACTTTGAAGGGCCAGGATTTCGATGGCGCGTTCGTCCAGGTCGTTCTGGAGGAAGTCGATGCGTGCGTCCTGGGAGATGACTTCCTGGGCCAGCTCCAGATCAACGGTATGCAGCGCAGTGCTTGCCTTTTCGATGGCCTGGCTGACCAGGACGGACATCTCAACGAGCTGTTCACCGAGGTGGTGAAGCTCGGCCTGAAATACCTTGCGCACGGAAACGGACCCTTCCAGCCGGGACGGAGGACACCCAGCTGTGTCTGGCCGTCACTGCCAACTTATGCCACCAGCGGCATGGCCGTAAACCGCAAAGACACATGTCACGAAAGCAAAGCAGCGCAGCCGTTCATCTTCTGTTCATCTTTGATGGTCAGACTGTTAAGGAACGATGTCTAGCTTGAATGATGGCAGCTGCTTGTTGCCCGGCGGTGGATACCGCACGTTCAGCATTCCGGCAGTCCGCATCAACTGCCGGGTACACCGGAGGATCTAAGTGAACTTCAAGCGATCAAGCGCTGCATTCGCAGCACTGGCAGCAGGCACCCTGCTGCTTACGGCCTGTGGCAGCGACAACAACACCGGCACGCAGGCCGGAAGCATGGGATCGGCAGCTGCGTCCGATATCCAGTGCGGCGGCAAGGAAGCGCTGAAAGCCAGCGGCTCCAGCGCCCAGGCCAACGCCATGACCCGCTTCGTCACCGCTTTCGAAGCCGCCTGCGACGGACAGACCCTGAACTACACCTCCAACGGCTCCGGCGCCGGCGTCACCGAATTCATCGGCGGCCAGACCGACATCGGCGGATCCGACTCGCCCCTGAGCGAGAAGAAGGACGAGCCCGCCAAGGCGATGGAACGCTGCGGCAGCGAAGCCTGGAACCTGCCTGTGGTCTTCGGCCCCCTGGCCGTGACCTACAACGTCGAGGGCGTGGACAAGCTCGCCCTGGACGGCAAGACCGTGGCCAGCATCTTCAACGGCACGATCACTACCTGGAACGACCCGGCCATCGCCGCCCTGAACCCGGGCGTGACCCTGCCGGCTGAGCAGATCAACGTGATCTACCGCAGCGACGAGTCCGGCACCACCGACAACTTCCAGCAGTACCTCGACGCCGCCTCTGACGGTGCCTGGGGCAAGGGCGCAGGCAAGACCTTCGCCGGCGGCGTCGGTGAAGGCGCCAAGGGCAACGAAGGCACCTCCGCGGCCGTGAAGAGCACCGAAGGTTCCATCACCTACAACGAATGGTCCTTCGCCAAGAGCCAGAACCTGTCGGTGGCCGAGATCATCACCTCCGCTGACTCCACCCCGGTGGAAATTGGCACCGAAACTGTAGGCAAGACCATCGCCGGCGCCAAGATCAAGGGCAAGGGCAATGACCTGGTCCTGGACACCAGCTCCTTCTACACGCCGACCGAAAAGGGTGCCTACCCGATCGTTCTGGCGACCTACGAAATCGTCTGCTCCAAGTACGAAGACGCTGACACCGCCACCGCGGTGAAGGCCTTCCTGTCCGCCACCATCGACAAGGGCCAGAACGGCCTGACCGACAACGGCTACATCCCCGTCCCGGACGCCTTCAAGGAAAAGCTGAAGACGGCCATCAACGCCATCTCCTAGGACACTACCTATGTCGTCTCCACGACCTGAGGTGACCGAACCTTCGGCCCCGCGCATCGGCGCGGGGCCGAAGGCCGCCGCACCTGACCAGAAACCCGGCAACTCGCCCGCACCCGAACCCGGGCCCGACTCTTCCGCGGCTCCCGTGTTTAAGCACGGCAGTGTTGTCGGTGACCGGATTTTCCGTGGAATCAGTACGGCAGCCGGACTTTCCGTCGTCGCCGTGATCGTTCTGATCGCGGTGTTCCTGCTGGTCCGTGCGATCCCCTCGCTACAGGCCAACACCGTAAACTTCTTCTTCAGCAGCGAGTTCAACACCACGGATGCGGACAACCTCGCCTTCGGCATCCGGGACCTGCTCATCGTCACGGTCCTCAGCTCCGCTTTCGCCCTGCTCCTGGCCGTGCCGGTAGCGGTGGGGATCGCGATCTTCCTTACGCAGTACGCACCCCGGCGCCTCGCTCACTGGTTCGGCAACCTCGTTGACCTCCTCGCCGCGGTGCCCTCCATCGTCTTCGGCCTCTGGGGCATCTTCATCCTGGCCCCGTGGCTGGAACCGCTGGCAAAGGCCCTGAACTCGTCTCTTGGCTGGTTCCCGCTGTTCGCGACCGGCAACGTCTCCCTCAACGGGGGCGGCACGATCTTCACCGCCGGCATTGTCCTGGCCGTTATGATCCTGCCCATCATCACCGCCATCACCCGTGAGGTCTACAAGCAGACCCCCGGCGGCCACATTGAGGCCGCCCAGGCGCTCGGTGCGACCAAATGGGAGGTCGTGAAAATGACCGTCCTGCCCTTCGGCCGAAGCGGTACGATCGCCGCCGCGATGCTCGGACTCGGCCGCGCCCTCGGCGAGACCGTTGCCGTGCTGATCATCCTGCGCGCCTCCGCCCAGGCCGCCAGCTTCACCCTCTTTGACGGCGGCTACACGTTCGCGTCCAAGATCGCGTCGGCGGCCGCTGAATTCAGCGCACCCCTGCCCACAGGCGCGTACATCGCGGCTGGTTTTGTGTTATTCGCCCTCACATTCATCGTCAACGCCCTGGCACGCTCCGTGGTTGGAAAGAAGGTCAACGGATGAGCCGCCTCGCCAACCTCACCGGCCGCAAAGAGCCAGAACTGCGTCCCTTCCCCACCGAAGAAGACCTCAAGGCCAAGCGGGCATTCCGCCCGATCAGCCGGTCCCGGCGGCTGACGGACAAGTTCGTGGCCGGTATCGTCACCCTGGCGTTCCTCGTTGCCCTGGCCCCGCTGCTGTGGGTGCTGTGGACCGTGGTGTCCAAAGGCTTCCCCGCCATCCTGAGCAGCAACTGGTGGCTGCGTTCCCTGCAGGGTGTACTCCCCGAAGAGTTCGCAGGCGGCATTTACCACGCCCTGTACGGCACAATCGTCCAGGCGCTCATGGCCGCGGCCATCTCGGTTCCCCTGGGCCTGCTGATTGCCATCTACCTGGTCGAATACGGCCGGGGACAGCTGGCCCGGCTGGTGACGCAGATGGTGGACATCATGTCCGGCATCCCTTCCATCGTCGCGGCCCTGTTCGTCTTCAGCCTTTGGGTCGGCACATTCGGCCAACCGCAAAGCGCCTTCGCCGTCTCCCTTGCCCTGGTTCTGCTCATGCTGCCCGTGGTGGTCCGCAACACCGAGGAGATGCTCCGGCTGGTCCCGGATGAACTCCGCGAGGCGTCCTACGCCCTCGGCGTGCCGAAGTGGATCACCATCCTGCGGATCGTGCTTCCCTCGGCGATGTCAGGAATCATCAGCGGCATCATCCTCGCGGTGGCACGCGTGATGGGCGAAACAGCACCGGTCCTGGTTCTTGTCGGTTACAGCCGCTCGATCAACTTCAACATCTTCGACGGCAACATGGCCTCCCTGCCGCTGCTGCTTTACACCGAGCTGACCAACCCCGAAGCCGCAGGCCAGCTCAGGGTCTGGGGCGCTGCCCTGACGCTGATCATCCTGATCGCAATTCTGAACATCATCGCCACTGTGGTCTCCCGCCTCGTGGCGCCCAAAAAATCGTAGTCTGCAAGGAAACCTCCCATGGCAAAGCGCCTTGATATCAAAGATCTCAACGTCTACTACGGTGACTTCCACGCCGTGGACTCCGTCACCATGTCCGTGGAACCCCGCAGCGTCACCGCGCTCATCGGCCCCTCCGGCTGCGGCAAGTCCACGGTCCTGCGGACCCTGAACCGCATGCACGAAGTCATTCCCGGTGCCCGCGTCAAAGGCCACGTCCTGCTCGACGGGGCAGACATTTACGCGCCCGACATCAGCCCGGTCTCAGTGCGGCGCACCATCGGCATGGTCTTCCAGCGGCCCAACCCCTTCCCCACCATGTCCATCAGGGACAACGTCGTGGCTGGCCTGCGCCTGCAGGGCGAGAAGAACAAGTCGAAACTGAACGACATCGCCGAACAATCCCTCCGCGGCGCGAACCTCTGGACAGAGGTCAAAGACCGGCTCGACAAGCCCGGCGGCGGCCTTTCCGGCGGCCAGCAGCAGCGCCTGTGCATCGCCCGTTCCATAGCCGTGGAACCGGACGTGCTGCTGATGGATGAGCCTTGCTCGGCTCTGGACCCCATCTCCACTCTGGCGATCGAAGACCTGATCACGGAGCTGAAGGAGAAGTACACCATTGTGATCGTGACCCACAACATGCAGCAGGCTGCCCGCGTCAGTGACCAGACCGCGTTCTTCAACCTGGCGGGAGTTGGTAAGCCCGGGCGGATGGTGGAAATCGACCACACCGAGAAGATCTTCAGCAACCCCACCCAGAAGGCGACCGAGGACTACATCTCGGGACGATTCGGATAAGAGACGACCGACGAAGCGGTGAATGGACAATGACTACAGTGTCAGAAAAGACCAGCCAAGGACGGCTGGATGACGGGGGAAATTCTGTGCTGGTGGCAGGGCCGATCACCATTGACCTGGAGCGGCACGAAGCCCGCCTGGACGGCAACGAAGTGCACTTCAGCCACCGCGAACTGCTGCTGCTGGCGTTCCTGATCCAGAAGGGCGGGAAAGTCGTCAGTTCAGACGAAATCAGCCAGGAAGTCTGGGGCAAGGCCACCAACACGAATACCATCCAGGTCCACATCAAGCGCATCCGGCAAAAGCTCGGTGATGACTCCCAGCACGGGGACATCATCCGTACGGTCCGCGGCGTCGGATACAGGCTCAGCCCTCCGCTCTGCCCCTGAACCTGGGCCGGGACCCGCACCGGCCTGCCGGGGCGTGGACGGTGCACACACCGGTGTCTCGAAAGGACGGAGAAGGATGCCAGCGGGGAACCATATGGACTCTTGGGACGGACCATCTTCCGGGCGTGGTCAGGCCGGACCACTGGTGCTTGGGGTGCCGTGGCCTGTGCCGCCAGTCCTCGTCAGGTCAGCGGCCGGACTCGCGGCAGCGCTTGAAGTACATCTGCTCTGTGCCTTCGTGGACCCGGCAAGTTACCTGACCGAATGGGAGCCCGCATCGGCTCTTCCGGCAGCCTCACTGGACCCTGCGGCAAACGAGGAAGCCACCTACCCTGCCGCCGAGGTTCGTGAGCGCCTGGAGGAAATCTTGGGCAACGGCCAATTGGACTGGACGCTGAGGGTACTCAACGGCGATGCAGCTCGGCGCTGACAAGGTTGGCTGACAGCACGGGAGCGAGCATGTTCATCGTGGGCAGCGGCCGCGAAGGCCTGGTCCCCCGTATGAGTCGGTTCTTGGAGGGCTCGGTTTCCGCCCGGTTGCTCCGGCTGCAGAGCAGGCCAGTGGTTGTCGTGCCCGACCACAGGGCACGCCCACCCAAACCCGCCGGCGGGCACCACCGCCCCGCCGCCTGAAAGGCACTCAGCGCCACATCCGGTTCCGGGCCTTGGCGGAAGAACCAAGCACCTAGAGGCTCGTGATGGCTGCAGCTGCCCGTTCGAGCGCCCCGGGAACCAGCGAGTAGTAGGCCCAGGTACCGCGCTTTTCACGGTGCAGCAACCCGGCGTCGACCAGGATTTTGAGGTGATGGGAGACCGTGGGCTGCCCCAGGTCCAGAGGCTCGGTCAGGTCGCACACGCAGGACTCTCCGGTGTCGCAGGCCTTGACGATAGACAGCAAACGAAGCCGGTTCGGATCTGCCAGGGCCTTCAGCAGGGCCGCACGCTTCTGCGCCTCGACAGCTTCCATGGCTGTCTGCCCCGCAGGAGTGCAGCACTCCTCTGCTACGGGCTGTTCGTGAAGATGCGCGACGGTCATACGTCCATTATGCACATAGATTGACAATCATCGATATAGATCGCGATACTTCTTATATCGACGCACATCAATCATCCAGGAGTACTGTGACCACGCAGACCACCATCCCGCCTGAGGCCGCTGTCATGGCCAGGCTCTCCACCCTCGACAGGTTCCTGCCGGTCTGGATTGTGGCCGCCATGCTCCTGGGCCTCGCGCTGGGAAGCCTGATCCCTGGTCTGGATACTGCGCTGGAGGCGGTCAAGATCGGCGAGGTCTCCCTGCCTATTGCCATCGGCCTGCTGGTGATGATGTACCCGGTTTTGGCGAAGGTCCGTTACGACCAGGCACACCGGGTGATCGCGGACAAGAAGCTCATGATCTCCTCGCTGGTCATTAACTGGGTCCTGGCACCGGCGTTCATGTTCGTCCTGGCCTGGATCTTCCTGGCTGATCTGCCCGAATACCGCACCGGCCTGATCATCGTAGGCCTGGCCCGCTGCATTGCCATGGTGATGATCTGGAACGACCTCGCCTGCGGGGACCGCGAATCCGCCGCCGTACTGGTGGCCATCAACTCTGTTTTCCAGGTCATCGCCTTCGGCGCCCTGGGCTGGTTTTACCTTCAGCTGCTGCCCTCCTGGCTTGGCCTGCCCACCACCAACGCCGAGTTCTCCTTCTGGGCCATTACCGCCTCTGTTCTGATCTTCCTCGGCATCCCGCTGCTGGCCGGCTTCCTCACCCGCACCCTTGGCGAAAAGGCCCACGGCCGCGACTGGTACGAGGGCACGTTCCTTCCCAGGCTCGGCCCCTGGGCCCTCTACGGGCTGCTGTTCACCATCACGCTGCTGTTTGCCCTGCAGGGCGGCACCATCACTTCCAAGCCGCTCGACGTCGCCCGGATCGCCCTGCCCCTGCTGGTCTATTTCGTCGTGGTCTTTGCCGCGGGCATGCTGGTCGGCAAGTGGCTGGACCTCGGGTACGCCAAAACCGCCACCCTGGCCTTCACCGCCGCGGGTAACAACTTCGAGCTCGCCATCGCTGTGGCGGTCGGCACATTCGGAGTCACGTCCGGGCAGGCACTCGCCGGCGTCGTCGGGCCTCTGATTGAAGTCCCGGCCCTTGTGGCACTTGTCTATGCGGCGCTCTGGGCCCGCAGGCGCTTCTTCAGCCCCGTTCCCGCGTCCCTCTAAACCGCCTACGCATCCACTTGGAGAACATCATGAGCACCGAAACTGCCAAAAAGCCGTCCGTCCTGTTCGTCTGCGTCCACAACGCCGGCCGCTCCCAGATGGCCGCGGCGTTCCTCACCACCCTAGGCAAGGGCAGGATTGAGGTCCGCTCCGCCGGCTCCCAGCCCGCCGACAAGATCAACCCGGCCGCCGTCGAAGCCATGGCTGAGGTCGGCATCGACATGTCCGCAGAAGTTCCCAAGGTCCTCACCACCGAGGCCGTGAAGGAATCCGACGTGGTGATCACCATGGGCTGCGGCGACGAATGCCCCTACTTCCCCGGAAAGCGTTACGAGGACTGGGTCCTGGAGGATCCGGCAGGAAAGGGCGTGGCGTCCGTGCGTCCCATCCGCGACCAGATCAAGGACCGCATCGAGGACCTGATCGAATCCCTCATCCCGGCCGCCAAGTAACCCCGTTCCCAGCACCAGGAGACTTTCCGTGAGCACTGATCCCAACACTGCCGGCACCGAACAGCTGATCATCATCGGCTCCGGCCCTGCCGGCTACACGGCCGCCATCTACGCCGCCCGCGCCGGCCTGAAGCCCCTGGTCCTCGCCGGCTCCGTCACGGCCGGCGGTGCACTGATGAACACCACCGAAGTGGAGAACTTCCCCGGCTTCCCGACGGGCGTGCAGGGACCGGAACTTATGGACGGGCTGCAGGAGCAGGCGGAGAAGTTCGGCGCCAAGGTAGTGTTCGACGACGCCACGGAGGTCACGCTGACCGGTCACCTCAAGAAAGTGGTCACCGGCGCCGGTGAGGTCCATGAGGCCCCGGCAGTCATCCTCGCCACCGGCTCCGCCTACAAGGAACTCGGTCTGCCTGAAGAGAAGACGTTTTCGGGCCACGGCGTGTCCTGGTGCGCCACCTGCGACGGGTTCTTCTTCCGCGACCAGGACATCGTCGTCGTCGGCGGCGGTGATTCGGCCATGGAGGAAGCAATGTTCCTGACCCGCTTCGGGAAGTCCGTCACCGTCGTCGTCCGCAAGGGCGAACTGCGCGCCTCCCGCATCATGGCCCAGCGCGCCAAGGACAACCCCAAGATCAGCTTCGCCTGGAACTCCGCCGTCACCAAGATCCACGGCGACGGCAAAGTCACCGGAGTCACGCTGACCGACACCCGCAGCGGCGAAACCCGGGAGCAGGCCGCCACAGGGATCTTTGTCGCCATCGGCCATGTGCCGCGCACCGAACTCGTCACCGGCCAGGTGGAGTTGGACGCTGAGGGGTACATCAAGGTCGACTCGCCCACCACGGTCACCAACCTGACCGGTGTCTTCGCGTGTGGGGACGCGGTGGACCACCGCTACCGCCAGGCCATCACCGCCGCGGGCACCGGCTGCGCCGCTGCCCTGGATGCTGAGCGCTACCTCGCGGCGCTGGACGACGCCGACAGCATTGCCACCGCACTGGTGGAAGAACCCACCCACGCCTGAGCTGTAAACCGGAAGGGGGTGAGTTCCATGCCTAACGGATGCTGCGGCGATGACTGCTGCGACGAGGACCAGGACTGCTGCTAATCCTCCCCCTCCCCCAACTAGGTAGCAGCAGGTGTGTCGTTATGGGCCCTCAAAACGACATCTACTGCTACCTAGTTGGGCACCGAGCCCGCCAGATCCTACCGACGAACAGAGGACAGCATGGATTCAAAGACGGACCTTCCCGTCGCCGTAATCGGCGCCGGCCCGGTGGGCCTGGCCGCCGCGGCGCACCTGCTGGAGCGCGGCCTCGAGCCGCTGGTCTTTGAGGCGGGCCCGACGGCGGGAGCGGCCATTGAGCAATGGCGGCACATCCGCCTGTTCTCCCCTTGGCGGTTCAACCTTGACGCCGCAGCTGTCCGACTGCTTGTGGCCTCCGGCTGGGAATCACCGCGCCCCACAGCACTGCCATACGGAGGTGAAATCATCGACAATTACCTGGCCCCGCTGGCAGCGCTGCCGGCGATCTCCTCCCGTCTGCAGACGGGCAGCAAGGTCATCGCCGTGACCCGTTCCGGCATGGACAAGACCCACACCCGCAACCGGGAGACCACACCGTTCGTCGTCCGAGTGGAACATGGGAACGGTGAAACCCGCGACCACATCGTGGCAGCGGTCATCGACGCCTCCGGCACCTGGTCAACGCGCAACCCGCTCGGCACCGCCGGCCTGCCCG
Source organism: Arthrobacter sp. B6 (assembly GCF_001663775.1). GTDB lineage: Bacteria > Actinomycetota > Actinomycetes > Actinomycetales > Micrococcaceae > Arthrobacter. The sequence continues at coordinate 2,400,661 of NZ_KV467168.1, forward strand.
CCATCGGGGAGGAAGCCGCCTCCGGGCGGATCTCCTCTCCGCTCCCGGACGTCAGTGGCCGTGAACGCTCAGCCTTCGCCGGCCGCCGCGTGCTGGTGGTCGGCGCGGGACACTCCGCAGCCAATACGCTGATCAACCTCGCCGACCTTGCCAAGGAAGAACCGGAAACCCGGATCCTTTGGGCCGTCCGGGGAGCTTCGGCCGAGAAGGTTTACGGCGGCGGGGACGCAGACGGCCTGCCAGCTCGCGGCCAGCTCGGCTCCCGGCTCCGGCGCCTCGTGGAGGCGGGAACCATCGGACTGCACACCGGATTCGGCATCGCCTCGCTCAAATCACTGGACTCCGGTGTAAGCGTTGAAGCAGTGGACGGCCGCACCCTGGAGGCGGACGTCGTGGTGCCGTGCACAGGATTCCGCCCGGACCTGGACATCCTTCGGGAACTGCGCCTGAACCTGGACCCGGCAGTGGAAGCACCGTTGCAGCTGGGTCCGCTGATCGACCCCGAATTCCACTCCTGCGGCACCGTCCCGCCACACGGCGCGGCCCTGCTGGCGCATCCGGACCAGGACTTCTACATCGTTGGGATGAAGTCCTACGGCCGGGCACCCACGTTCCTGCTGGCGACGGGCTACGAACAGGTCCGGTCCGTCGCAGCCGCCCTTGCCGGCGACCGGGAGGCGGCTGACACCGTACAGCTCGAACTCCCGGAAACGGGCGTCTGCTCCTCCGACGCCGGTACCAGCTGCGAGGTGCCCGCCGCGGCCGCCGCACCCGCTGACTCCGCTTGCTGCTCGGAACCGGTCCCGGTCGGTTTCCCCACCGGTCTCTCCCACGGCCGCTCCGGCCTGTCCTGATCCCACACCCAACGCCGGTGACCGACGACGTCCTGTACGCCGTCGACGTCGTGATCGTCCTGGGCAAGGAAGCCAAACTCGAACCGCGGGAAGGCAAAGGTTCGAAACCTGGGAGACGACCGGCCGACGCCAGGCCCCGGTAGGATTCGCCCATGGATTCCCCGGTTACGGTCCGCCCCGCCCGCGTCGAAGACGCCGCCGCCATGGCGCGGATGCACGTCCGCTCGTGGCAGGAGACATACCGCGGCCTGATGCCCGACCGCGTGCTCGATGATCCGGGGCTCGTGGATGCCCGCGAACGGTTCTGGACCGCCGCCCTGGTCGACGAGCGCTACCGCGCGAACCGCGTCGCGGTGGCTGAATGCGACGGCGCGGTGGTCGGGGTCGCGATGGCTGGCCCGCCGGCGAATGCGAATCCCGGATGGAGCCATCTCTACGTGCTGTACGTCCTTGCCGCCCATCACGGGTCCGGTGCCGGGGCGGCCCTCCTGAACGCTGTCGTCGGCACGCACGAGTCAGTAGCCCTGTGGGTCGCCGATCCCAATCCACGGGCGCAGGCGTTCTACCGGAAGCAGGGATTCGTCCCCGACGGCACCATGCAGGTGGACGACGGTGTGCGCGAAATCCGCTTGGTGCGGATCTCCCAAGATCGCACCGGCTGACTCAGGCGCAGAAGCCCTCGAGCGACCTGGTGGGGACTATGGACCTCCAAGTAGGAACCCAATAGGTTCGGCCGACACGCCCCCGCCCCATGTTTTAGGCAATGGCTGCAGCTGGCCCAAAGAATGAATCATTTGGCTTTTGGGTTGAGATTGCCCGAAAGGGCGAGGGTGGCCTGAACGCCGTGGATATGGTGGCAGGCATGGAATCAGTTCTGAAATATGCACGGCGTTGGGGCGCCCCCGTGGTGGCCGTCATGTTCTTCTCCCTGTGGTGCTGGGCTGAGGCAGGCCGGATGGGCCCCAACGGGGGCTACGGCATAAGCAACACCGGTTTGGACAGCTGGACCGGCACGTGGCCTCTGGTGCTCATGGCACTGGCCATTGCGACTGCCACTTGGCACCCCGTAACGTCGTTGGCGCTGACAGCGGCACTGCTCGCCGGTCAGCTGACTCACTCCATCCCGGCGATGTATCCCAATTACTGGGCCATCTACTTGGGCTCATTCATCGCCCTTGCCTTCATCATGTGGACCGCTCCGGCGCGCATGCGATACGTCGCAGCAGGCGCCAATGTGATTGCCGCAGCCATCATGGCCTTCCTGATGCTGTCCTGGAGATACGGTGCCGGCGTTGGTTGGTTCGGCCCTCTGTACGGCGGCGATCGGGGGATCCTCCGAACCCACGGATGGCAGCTGTTCGCCCTCCTCCTGCTGATCGCCGGGGCCTGCGCAGCGGCCGGGCTCCTGCTCGCCCTCTACCAGGAACGCGGCAACCTCTTCCGTTCCCGGGAGCTGGCCCAGAGCAGCCTGCAGGAAACGGAAATTGACCTGGTCGTGGAACAGGAACGGACACGCATCGCCCGCGATCTTCACGATGTCCTGGCCCACTCCCTTGCAGTCATTGCCGCCCAGGCCGACGGGACCCGCTATCTGAGCAAAGACCAGCCCAAAGCGGTGCTCAACGCCCTGGACACCATCGCCCGGTCGGCCCGAACAGCACTCGTAGACGCGCAGCGTGTCATCGAGGGGGTCCACGACGACGGGATGGTCACGCCTCAGCCCCAGCTGGGCGACATCGAGCCGTTAATTGAAGGCATGCAGCGAGGCAATCTGACGATCCAAAGCAGTGAGTCCGGAAGGCCCGTGGGGCTCTCCGCAGGCCAGGAGGTGGCCATATTCCGGATCGTCCAGGAATGCCTGACGAATGCACTTAAACACGGCGGCCGCGGCACGGACGTGCGGCTCCACTTTGACTGGGCCGGGCCCGGCCTCACCCTGCACGTAGCCTCGGCGATATCCGCGGCCGAGCAGGGACGCGTCATCGATCCAGCGTCGCCCCCGCTGGGCCGCGGGCTACCCGGCATGCGCGAACGCGCGCATCTGGCCGGAGGCTGGCTGACAGCCGGACCGGACGGAGAACACTTCCGCGTGACGGTCTTCATCCCGTATGGAAACCGGGAGGCCGGATCCGGGATCGATGCCCAGCACACTGCAGGCACGGCGTCGGTCACTGACGTCTCAGGTGCGGAACCCAAGCCTGTGCTCGCCGGAACAGGGCTCGCACGGCAGATTGCGGCCGAACCGCAAGGGGCCGACCGTGGCTGATGCCGGGTCACCCATCACTGTGGCATTGGTGGATGACCAGCCTCTGTTCCGTGCGGGGATCCGCATGCTCGTCGAGAGCCAGGATGACATGGAACTCTTGGGTGAAGCCGCGGATGGGGAGGAGGCAAAAAGGCTGGCGATCGAATGGCGTCCCGACGTTATGCTGATGGATCTGCGCATGCCGGTGATGGACGGCGTCGAAGCCACCCGGCAGATCGTGCAGCACGCCACGGATGCCCGCACCGACAAACCCAAAATCATCGCGTTGACCACCTTCAACCGGGACCAGGCGGTGGTACAGGCAGTGCTGGCTGGGGCCAGCGGGTACCTGCTGAAGAGCGCCGAACCGGAGTTCCTGCTGGCAGCCATCCGCACCGTTCACTCTGGCTACTCTGTGATCGCTCCAGGCTCCATACACTCCCTCTTCGAGCACGCCGCCCGCAACGCGCCTGCCATCGGCCCGGACCTGTCGGTCCTCGATCTGCTCTCCGTGCGTGAGCGGGACGTTTTCCTGCTTGCCGCGAAAGGGCTCAGCAACGGCGAAATGGCGCAGAGCCTGTTCGTTTCGGAGGCGACGGTTAAGACTCACCTGCGCAGCGTGCTGGACAAGCTGGAACTCCGCACCCGGCTCCAGTTGGTCGCATTCGCCCACGAACGGCGCCTCCTGGGTACCTGACAAAAACCAGCCACACGTGGGCTGGGTCAACCTCTCCCCTCTGAAGATGTTGCCTTGGTGATCATGCGACGTCCGGAAAGCCCGGTCCAAGCGTCGGGCTCAGCAGCGACGGCTCGCCGGGAGCAAGTGCCCCTCCGAAGGGTGGGTTGGGCAGCCTGAGGAGGCGGCAGAAAGTGACTGGGTATCAGTCTCCAAGTGTGCGGAGCTTGGCGGCGCTGAATTCCTCGTCAGAGAGTGCGCCCTTCGCATGGAGCTCTGCAAGGAGGGCCAGTTCTGCTGCTACAGACCTTGCGCCCGGCATCTTGCCAAGCATCATGCGTTGCCCGCCCGCGCGGCCTTCGGTCGACGCTGGTTCCGGCGTCCGCCCCCGTGAGGAGCTCTTGACTGCAATCGCGATGAGCAGGGTTATCGCTAGGACGCCCAACGCAATTCCCAAGGGGGCCCGGAACGGCTCCGTTGCATTTGCCACCACTGAAACAACCACTCCAGCTGCAATTGCCCACGACCCGGCTTTCCGGAGCCACCGCCGGCTAATGCTGAACGCGAATATGTACCCGCCGGACTCGGTCGAGACCGCATGTTGGTTCATCTGCCGAGGATAGCCCTGCAAACACTCATTGAACATCCCAAGGCCGTGACCATTTGGCTGCTGATCCTGCATCCAACGCAACTTGGTGAACAAGCTCCATTGTCGGCCGCGGGCTGTACACTCGATGTATCGAACATATATTCGAATAAGGGTGTGTTGTGGGCGTTGTTCTCGGTCCCCGCGTGATAGATGCGGGCCTCTCCCTGCGGCTGGTGCTGATATCGCCGGTGGCGGTAGCCGCCGGCTACCCGTCGCCGGCGCAGGACTACTTCGACGGCCGGATTGACCTGAACGCACACCTCATCAAGGACATCACCAGCACGTTCGTCGTCCGGGTGACCGGCGACTCGATGGAGCGGGCCGGAATCAGCGACGGCGATGAACTCATCGTCAACCGGGCTCTGGAACCCAAGGACGGTTCGGTGGTCGTCGCCGTCCTGGACGGGGAACTGACCGTCAAGCGGCTGCGGCTGACCTCCGCTGGCGTGGTGCTGCAGGCTGAGAACCCCCGGTACCCGGACATCCCCGTTCCGAGCCTCAGCGAGCTGACCATCTGGGGCGTGGCTACGCGCTGCCTGCACCATGTCTAGGGCCCAGGAACCATGAGCCCCGCAGAGACCGAAGATGTCTAAACCCGCGCCGATGAGGCAGATGCAGGAAATCGCCCTCGTGGATGTGAACTGCTTCTATGCGAGCGCGGAGCGCGCCTTCGACCCCTCCCTCGAGGGCAAACCGCTGGTGGTGCTGTCCAATAACGACGGCTGCGCCGTGACCCGGTCCCCCGAAGCCAAGGCGCTCGGCATCGGGGTTGGGGAGCCGTGGTTCAAGATCGCGCCGCGGGCGAAAGAATGGGGACTGATTGCCAGGTCCAGCAACTACGAGCTGTACGGAGATATCAGCGCCCGCGTGATGGAACTGCTGGGCCGGTACTCCGCCTGGCTGGAGGTCTACAGCATCGACGAGGCTTTCCTCGGCGTCAAAGGCTCCCCGGCCGCGCTGCTCCAGCTGGGCCGGGAGATCAAAGCGGCGGCGGCCCGGAACGTGGGAGTACCCGTCTGCGTTGGGATTGCCCGGACCAAAACGCTCGCCAAACTGGCCAACAAATGGGCCAAGCACAACCCCGCGTTCGACGGCGTCTGCCGCTGGGATTCGGTACCGGCCGGCCGCCGGGAGGCACTCATGGCGGGCCTTTCCGTCGTCGAACTCTGGGGCGTGGCTGCGCGCCTCACCAAACGGCTGAACGCGATCGGCATCCATTCCGTCCTTGACCTCAGCCGGGCGGACCCCGTGCGCATCCGAGACAAATTCTCTGTGGTGCTGATGCGGACTGTCCTGGAACTGCAGGGCACCCCCTGCATTCCCATGGAGGAGGAGCGCGTAGGCCGGGACCAGCTGATCTTCTCGCGCTCGTTCTCCACCCCCATCACCACCGCCGCCGAGCTTCGCCAGGTGCTGAGCGTCTACGGCCAGCAGGCCAGCGCCCGGCTGGCCAAACACGATCTCCAGGCCAAGGTCCTCACGGCCTTCGCGGGCACCTCGCATTACAACCCGCAGGACACCTCCTACCCTTCCGTGTGTGTCCCGCTCCCCATGCCCACGGCAGACCCGGTGATCCTGACCAAGGCTGCCCATGCCCTGCTGCCCGCCATCCAAGAAGGTGTGAAGTACGCCCGCGCCGGGATCATGGTGACGGACCTGCGGCCCACCGGAAACCAAAAACCCCTGGAACTCTTCGAAAACCCGCACGAGGAACGCAACATAAGACCCCTCCTGGAAGACATCGCCCGCCGCTACGGCCGCGGCTCCATCGGGCTGGGCCACGCCGGCATCCGCGGCGGACCCGACTGGAGCATGAAACGAGGAATGCGCTCCCCGCGCTACACCACCCACTGGGATGAACTCCCCCTGGTCAAAGCAGCCTGACAACCCGGTATCACGGGGAGTATTCTGGACCGCAGTGATTCTTCATATGTCTCTGTGACCCAGAGTTTCCGCAGCTTCCCACAACTCCGGCGGCCGTCCCGTCCAGGAGTGCTGATTCCGCGCGCCCGCAGGGGGAACTCCTCAGGAGTTTCCCCTCTCCCCGCACACACCGGAACCAACCTTGGGAGAACCCATGAACATCACTTCACAATGCTCACTCGCCGACCCCGCCCTGGAACGGGCCAGCCTTCGCCCCGACTGCAGTAGCTGCTTCGCCCTGTGCTGCACGGCCTTCGGCTTCGCCCGGTCCGCTGATTTCGCCATCGACAAGCCGGCCGCCACCCCCTGCCCTAACCTGGACCAGGACTTTTCCTGCACCATCCATGACCGGCTGCGGCCCCGGGGATTCCGCGGCTGCACGGTTTTTGATTGCTTTGGTGCCGGCCAGGCGGTGTCGCAGCAGCTGTTCGCAGGTATCAGCTGGCGCGACGCCCCGGACTCGCGGCCGGACATGTTCGCCGCGTTCAAGGTGGTGCGGCAGCTGCACGAGATGCTCTGGCACCTGGCGGAGGCACAGGAAAAAACGTTCGACGCTGACACCGCCCGGGAGGCAAAGCACCTGCGGTTGGTCATCGAGGACCTTGCCAGCGGTCCCCTTCCCGGGCTGCTCGCCTGCGATCTCGAGGGCCTCCACACAGCAGTCAGGACGAATCTCGTAGGCGTCAGCGAGGAACTGCGCGCAGGCTACTTTGCCGCGGGAACCGACCACCTGGACACCGCCCTCCAACCCGGCGCCGACCTGGCCGGGACGAACCTGAGCGCCCGAAAGCTGTGCGGAGCAGACCTGCGCGGGGCCTGCCTGATCGCGGCCGACCTGCGCGGCAGCGACCTTTCGGGAGCGGACCTGCTGGGCGCAGACCTGCGCGACGCGAGGCTCGACGGCGCCGACCTCGCCGCTGCACTGTTCCTCACCCAACCGCAGCTCAACTCAGCCCGGGGCAGCAGCGCCACGCTCGTGCCGCCGGCACTGACCGTGCCACCGCACTGGCGGGAGGAGTAAGCGGGGAGCGGGCGGCAACGCGCGAACGTAGACTTGGGGCCCACAGGGGCGCCAACTGTACGTTCGCGCCTACTGGCCGGGGAACCGGTACAGCTGTGCACCGTGCGATGGGAGCTTCACCTCGAGTGCGGGACGGCCTTCCTGAAATCCGATGGCGGCCTCATCGCCACTCCAAGCCTCCCGTACCCGGCCCGCGAATCCTGCGGGCACGCCCAGGTCGGCCACCGGGATTGTCCGGACCAGGTCCGCCGTCCCGGTGTTGAACACCGCGGCGAAGCGGTCCTCCGACGTCGTACTCTCCGCCGCCCAGAGCACCAGGCCGCCGTCGCGCATCAGTTCACGGTTGTTGCGGCTCGCCTTAAGGACGTCCAGGAGGTCGGTGTTGGTCAGCAGTGCCAGCGTTTCGGGCGGCGACGACGGCAGGTCGCAGCCGAGCATCAGCGGCGAACGCGAGACGCACCACAGTGTCAGCATGGTCCGCTGCTCATCCAGAGTCAGGCGGCTCAGCCGCTCGTCCCCGCGTTCGGCCCGGAGCGCAATCCGCCCCACGGGCAGCATGTCCGCATCCGCCCACGCGCCCTCCTGCTGGTGCGGTGCCCAACGGGCCATCCGGGCGAACTGGGCTTCGACGTCGTCCCAGACGTCCCACAGGTCGTCGGAGACCCGCCACATCTGCGCGTTGCCGCGGAGGTGTTCCAGGTGGGCGAGGGACAGCGCGCGGCCCGGCGACAGGCTGAGCACCATGTCCCGGGCGCCGCGCGAAATTGCCCGCTGGTAAGCGGCAATCTCCGCGGCGAAGTAGGGCCCCAGCATGTCGTCGGCCTTTACGAAGTCAACGCCCCAGGCCGCAAAGAGCCGCAGCTGCGAGTCATAGTAGGCCTGCGCGCCGGGGTGCTGGTGGTTGAGGCCAAAATTGTCGGTGTTCCACTCGCAGGTCGAGGACGTGTCGGCGATCTGGTCCGCCGTGGCGTCGGTGCCCTCAACGGGCAGCCTGTCCCGGACGGCCTGGCGGGGAATGCCGCGCATGATGTGCAGTCCAAACTTCAGGCCCATCCCGTGGATGCGCTCCGCAAGCGGACCAAATCCCCGTCCTCCCCCCGCGGACGGGAACTGGTTGACGGCGGGCAACTGCCGGCCGAATCCGTCCAGCTCCAGCGCGGCACCGTCGTTGTAGCCGCCGGCACGGGCCGCAGGTTCGTACCACTGGATGTCCACCACCACGGTGTCCCAGCCGTAAGGCAGGAGACGCTCGGCCATGAAGGCGGCGTTCGCCAAGACCTCCTCTTCCGTCACGGTGGTGCCGTAGCAGTCCCAGCTGTTCCAGCCCATCGGCGGTGTCTGTGCAAGTGTCATCGGGTGAATCTACAACGATATAAACTGAAGCACCAGCACCCCGGCGTCTCATCGGAAGCTGGTGACTTTACGAAATCCTTGACAACTTTCGTGCGCAAAGTAGCGTGGAAGCCACACCCTCCACCGGAAAGCGATCCAATGAAGAACTGGGCAGGAAACCTCGCATACTCCTCCACCGAAGTCCACCGCCCGGACTCGGTGGACGGGCTGGCCGAGGTGGTGGCCGGCGCCAGCCGGGTGAAGGCACTCGGCTCGAGGCACTCGTTCAACCGCGTGGGCGATACTGACGGCGTGCACATCCTGCTGGACGCCCTGCCCCAGGAGATCGAGCTTGATGTGGCACGCCAGACTGTCCGGGTCAGCGGCGGCGTCAGCTACGGCGCCCTGTGCCGCACGCTGGAAAAGTCCGGCGTCTCCATTCACAACCTCGCCTCGCTCCCGCACATCTCGGTGGCAGGCGCCATCCAGACCGGGACGCACGGCTCGGGTGTGGACAACCCCTCCCTGGCCGGCGCCGTCGAACGCATCGACCTGGTCCGGGCCTCCGGCGAGCAGGTGTCCCTGTCCCGCGAAGACGGCGACGGGTTCCTCGGCAGCGTGGTGGGCCTCGGGGCCCTGGGCATCGTCACCGGCCTGGAACTGTCCGTCAGGCCTAGCTTCCGGATGCGCCAGCGGGTCCTGGAAAACCTGCCGTGGGAGCGTGCCCTGGCCGACTTTCCGGCTCTGGTATCCAGCGCCTACAGCGTCAGCCTCTTCACCGACTACGCCGGCGACGCCATCAGCCAGGTGTGGCTCAAGGCTCTCGACTCGGACCCGGCCCTGACCGAACTGTTCGGCGCCACCCCGGCCCTTGGGGCCCGGCACCCCCTGCCCGGGATGTCCGGCGAAAACTGCACGGTGCAGCTGGACGAACCAGGCCCGTGGCTGGACCGGCTGCCGCATTTCCGCCACGAGTTCACGCCCAGCAACGGTGAGGAACTCCAAAGCGAGTACATCATGCCGCTGGAGCATGGACCCGCCGCCATCCAGGCCGTCCGCAGCCTCGCGGACAAGCTGGCCCCGCTGCTGTTCGTCTCCGAGATCCGCACCGGAGCAGCGGACGAATTCTGGCTCAGCCCGTTCCACCGGCAGCAAAGCGTGGCCCTGCACTTCACCTGGAAGCCGTTGCAGGCCGAGGTGGAGGCAGTGCTCCCCGAACTGGAGGAGTTGCTCCGCCCGTTCGGCGCCCGGCCGCACTGGGGCAAGCTGTTCACGCCTGCCGGCTACGACTGGGAGGCGCTGTATCCGCGCTTCGCCGACTTCCGGGTCCTGGCGGCGGAACACGATCCGGAAGGCAAGTTCCGCAACAGCCTGCTGGACAGCATCCTCGGAGCACCTGCGGCCAGCCTGCGCTAACCCACCCCTTCCATTGGAGTTTTTGTCCAGATCTGGCGACTTGAGCAGCCTTTAGGGCGCCGTATCTGGACAAAAACTCCAAGGTCCGGTGGAGCAGAGCGGTTTTCAAACCCCTTAGGCTGGAATCATGAAACGTTGCCTTGCCGCCCTGTCCGCCGTCCCCTTCATGCTCGTCCTTGCCGGCTGCGGATCCGTGCAGGAGGCCGCCGAAACGGCTGCGAGCGACGCCGCCTCCAAAGTTGCCACCGCCGCTGCCGACGAGGTCACCAAGCAGGTTTGCGCCGTGGTCCAGGATGGGCTGGTCAGCGTGGAGGACAAAGCCGTGCTTGGCGGACTGGTGGCCGCCGCGGAGACCGCCGGCGTCCCCTCCGACATCACGACGCCGTTGGGCCAGATCGCCGATGCCGGGGACCAGGTGCCGGCTGAGTCAGTCTCTGCCCTGAAAGAAGCCTGCCCCGCCAGCTAACGGTCATACGGTCCAGGTCATCCGCGCCGGTGGTCGACGTGCCCTTCATCCAGCCCGTGCAGCTTGCCGCCCTGGCCACCCGCGCTGCGCCCGCGCCGGTCCTCCGGATCAGGGAAGGGTACGACGGCGGAGTCCTGGTCCGGGCTCGGCAGGGAACCCACCAGCTTGGCAAGTTCCTCACGTAGGACGGTCCAGCTGATGGCCGGATCCTGGGGATAGGCGCGGGTCTCCGCCTGGGCTGCTGCAGCCAGGGCGGCGGCACCGGCCTCCGTGAGTTCCACCTTGAACTGCCTGCGGTCACCCGTCTGCCTCGTCCGCGTAATGTGGCCCGTTCCTTCCAGTCGCAGCAGAACCCGTCCCAGGGTCTGGCTTTGCACGTGCACGGCAGCCGCCAGCTGTTCCTGGTTCAGGGGTCCGGCAGCAAGCGCCTCGAGGGCTATGACGGCGGCGCGGGTCAGGCCAAGCGGCGCGAGGGCATCGTCCTGGCGCCGCTGGACCATCCGCGCAGCGAGCGTTAGCAGGCGGTAACTGTTCCGGGCATCTGGATCAACGTTGCTGGTCATCGGCCGCGGCCTCCTGTGGATGGCGGATCGGGCGTGGTGGCACCTCTTCTGGTGCATCACTTCCGCCTACACAATAAGCATGCTTACCATGCATATTGCAAGTATGCTTACTATCCGCTGACCCTTACCGGGGGTCTGCCATCAGTCTCACGGGGCCGGAAGCGCCTAGCGCTTGCCCTTCTTCCGGGAACCCTTGCCCCGGCCTTTATCAGGATTGGGTGCGTACCGTTGGGCCACTTTGGGCTTTTTGACCGCCGGGCCCCGCCGGTCGGGCTTCGGTTCCTTCCTGGGCTTCTCCTGCTGCGCCGAAGGCTGCCTGGAGCTCTGCGCTGTCCGGCCGCGGACAATGCCGATGAACTCCTCGATGACCTCGTCCGTGGAGCCTGTTGGCCAGGCCAGCGCGATCTCCGTGACCGGCGCACCCGTCAGGCGCCGGGCAACAGTGTCCTTGACGTTGAAATGGCGCGCCACGGACATCGGGAGGATGATCAGGCCCGCTCCGGACGCCACCACCTGCAGGGCCGGCTCCGGTCCGCCGAGTGCGGCGACGTCCAGGAACGACTCTTCGGCCAGGTCCGCCAGCGCCACTTCCTCAAACACGGAGATCTCATGTCCCTTGGGAGCCACCACCACGGGCTGCTCCTCATACAGGGGGATCACACTGAGGCCTTCACGCTCCACAGGGAGCCGGACGAAGCTGAGGTCCGCGGAACCGTCACGCAGCACCTCCAGCTGGGCGCCGTCGTCGGACATAAAGGTCTGCAGTGGGATATCCAGCACCCGCTCTTCCCAGCGGCGGACCCACTTGCCCGGCGTCACGCCGGCCACGTAGGCGAAACGCAGCACCCGCGCCGCCTCCTCCTCCGAAGCTTCGGAGGGGCTGGGGTTCTGCGGGGAATCATTGTCAGCGGGCACGTCTTCACAGTACCGCCCGCCCGGATACCCTTGAAGCATGACCTCTGCAAACTCCCAGTCCATGAAGCCGGCCACCGTTGCCAAAAAGCTTGGCATCTACCTGCCCGCAACACCGCAGGAGTTCCAGGATTCAACCATCACGCGCGCCGATTTCGCCGAGCTCCAGGCCAACCCGCCCGAATGGCTCGCGGAACTCCGGCGCAACGGCCCGCACCCGCGGCCCGTGGTTGCCCAGAAGCTGAACGTCTCCATCAGCGGCCTGGCCCGCGGCGGCGTGGAGGAAGCGCTGACGACGGCGGAAATCACCGCGCTCCTGCAGGCTCCCCCCGCGTGGCTGGTCACCGAGCGCTCCACCCACGCGGCTGTCCGCGCCGAGGCCCAGCGGGTCAAGGACGAGGCCGCCAAGAAGGACGCCAAAAAGGCCCGCGCCAAGGCTGAATAGCTCCGGCGCCCTGCAAACCCTGGCTTGTTCGCGGATCCGAACCTTAACGGTCTGGATCCGCAAACAACCCTCTGAAGGCCAAAGCGGAGCCAGTCACCAAAATAATTGTTGAACAATCTCTTGCGCAGATTGTTCAACAGTCTGTAGTGTTGCCTGTACATCCCATCTGTGACTCCGGTCACCCGCACCTTTGGACGGACCCGTGGAAAGCACCGCAACCATCAAGACACGCACAACAAAAGCAGGCCGGCGCTCGGCCCTCCTGGGCGCCATGTTCCTCATGGCGACCAGCGCAATCGGTCCGGGCTTCATCACCCAGACAGCTGCGTTCACAGTCCAGCTGGGGGCGGCCTTCGCCTTCGCCATCCTCGTCTCGATCCTCGTGGACATCGCAGTGCAGACCAACGTCTGGCGCGTCATCGGCGTCTCCGGCATGCGGGCCCAGGAACTCGGCAACAAGGTCCTCCCCGGGATCGGCTGGTTCCTCGCCGGGCTGGTGTTCCTGGGCGGCCTGGTCTTCAACATCGGCAACATCGCCGGCACCGGGCTGGGCACGAACGCCATGATGGGGCTGGATCCCAAACTGGGCGGCGCGATCTCCGCCGTCATCGCCATCCTGATCTTCCTCAGCAAGCGCGCCGGCGTGGCCCTGGACAAGATCGTGGTGATCCTGGGAGCGGTGATGATCCTCATGACGCTCTACGTGGCCATCGTCTCCGCCCCTCCCCTCGGTGAAGCGCTCAAGAACACCGTGATGCCGGAAAAGGTGGACTTCCTGGTGATTACCACCCTTATCGGCGGCACCATCGGCGGCTACATCACCTACGCCGGAGCCCACCGCCTGCTCGATTCGGGCGCCACCGGCGTGGAACACGTCAAGGAGATCACCCAGAGCTCCATCGTGGGAATCCTCGTCACCTGCGTCATGCGCGTCCTGCTGTTCCTGGCCATTTTCGGAGTGGTTGCAGGCGGCGTGGCCCTGGCCAACAACAACCTCGCTGCTTCCGCCTTCGAAGCCGCTGCCGGCCAGGTGGGCCTGCGCATGTTCGGCGTGATCTTGTGGGCCGCCTCGGTCACCTCGGTGATCGGCGCCGCCTACACCTCCGTTTCCTTCATCACCAACTCCTCCACGAAGGAACGCACCCGCAACCTCATCACCGTTGGTTTCATTGCCTTCTGCGCCGTGGCATACCTCTTGATCGGCCAGGCGCCGCAGCAGCTCCTCATCTTCGCCGGTGCCTTCAACGGCCTCATCCTCCCCGTGGGCTTCGCCCTCCTGCTGTGGGTCGCATGGCGCAGGCGCGACCTGATGCAGGGCTACGTCTACCCGAAGTGGCTGCTCATCATCGGTGTCCTCGCGTGGCTGCTCACGCTGTTCCTCGGCTGGAACTCCCTGGCCGGCCTCGCCAGGCTGTGGGCATAGGAGGCACCCGGTGAGTGAATCGACCATCTCTCCTGCCGCCGTCGTACTTCCTGAAAACCCGGCAGCGCTCCTGCCGTCCGAGGCCCGGGCACTCTTCCGCTCCGGGCTTGTCAGCCCCACCTCAGGGTGGAGCGCCGGCTACGCCCAGGCGAACCTGATCATCGTGCCCAAAGCCCAGGCGTTCGACGTGCTGCTGTTCGCGCAGCGCAACCCGAAGCCGTGCCCCATCCTGGGAGTGCTCGACGCGGGAGAAACCACCGGCGCACTGCTCGCCGGCGGCGATGTGCGCACCGATGTTGCCCGGTACGCCGTCTACGTCGACGGTGTGAAGGCCGACGAGCCCACCGACATCTCGGCCTACTGGCGCGATGACCTGGTGACCTTCATTGTTGGCTGCAGCTTCACGTTTGAGGCCGCCCTCCAGGAGAACGGCATCCGGGTCGCGCACATCGACCAGGGCGTCAACGTGCCCATGTACCGGACCAGCGTCCGCTGCGAACCGGCCGGTTCCCTGGCGGGACCGCTGGTGGTTTCGATGCGCCCGGTACCGGCGTCGCAGGTTGCCGACGCCGTCAGGATCACCTCGCGCTATCCGGCAGTCCACGGCGCTCCGGTACATGTGGGCAACCCCGCCGAACTGGGCATCGCAGACCTCGCCCGTCCGGACTTCGGCGACGCGGTGGACATTCCCGCCAACCACGTTCCCGTGTTCTGGGCATGCGGGGTGACACCCCAGGCAGCCGTGATGGAATCCCGTCCTGCCCTGGCCATCGGACATGCCCCCGGGCACATGCTCATCACCGACGCCAGGGACAGCAGCTACCTGGTGCCCTAGCATCCACTGCTTGCCCGCTGGCTGGAAGAACGCCACGGCTCCGTTTGCGGAGCCGTGGCGTTCCCTTTGTCCCGGGGGCGCTCAGGAACGGCGCTCGGGACCGGCTGGTCAGGACTTTATTGGTCAGGACCGGTTGGCGCCCATGTGCGCGAGCAGCTCATGTTCGGCGGTGTCCAGGTAACGCCGAAGCTCGGCGGCCGCTTCTTCCCGCCTGCCGGACCGGATCTGCGCCACCAGGGCAGCATTGCGCTCGACGTAGTGGCTGTGGAAGTCCGGGGTAGTGGCCATGGCATGGAACACCAGTCGCATCTCGGCCAGGACCTTTTCCATGAGCTCGTCCACGGAGGCGCTGCCGGACAGTGCCACCAGGGCCTTGTGGAGCTCCTGGTTGGCATCGGCCATGCCTGCGATTGAGCCGGCAGCCAATGCCTCCCGTGCCCGGGCGATGATCGCGTCGAGGCGCTCCAGGGCTTCGTCCGTGATGTCCCCCCACAGGACGGCCGCGGGCTCAATCAGCCGCCGCACCCGGTAGATTTCATGCACGTCCTCGACGCCGGGCGCTGCCACATAGACGCCCCGGTTCGGGATCCGCTGCACAACGGACTCCCCCGCCAGCACGGTGAACGCTTCCCGGAGGGTATTGCGCGAAACGCCCAGGGCCGCCGAGAGCTTCTGCTCCGACAGTTTGGTGCCCGGCGGAAGCTGCCCGGCTGAGATGCGGGCGCGAAGAACCGCCGCAACCCACGCCCCGGTGTGGGCGTGGGTTGCGTGGCCGCCGTCGGCGATCCCTTGGAGTGCAGTGTTCATGGGCATAAACCCAATCTACCTAAGCGGGACGGCGGTCACCGCCACGGCGCCACCGGGCTGGTCATCCGCCAGCCATTCGGGATGATTCCCTCCGGAGTTTTTGTCCAGATAAAGCGCCTTCGCCCGTGGCAAAAGCGCTTTACCTGGACAAAAACTCCCTTGGTGGGCGGCTGTCAGGCGATCGTCAGCAGCACATCGCCGCGCCCGACGGCGGTACCGGGCTCCTGCGGGCCCCTCGCCGCGGTCCCGGACCGGTGGGCGGCGACAATGGTCTCCATCTTCATGGCCTCCAGCACCGCGACGGGCTGCCCGGCCTCGACCGTGTCGCCGGACTCCACCAGCCACTTCACGAGCGAGCCGGCCATCGGCGAAGCGAGGCTGCCGTCGTCGTCCGTCCGGGCGGTTCCGGAGGCAGCCTGCCGGCCAGCACCCGCAGGGGCCCCGGAACCGCCTCCGCCGCTGAGGAGTGCCTCGTACAGTTTGGCCGGCAGTCCCAGCTGAACGGCCTTGCCGTCCAGCTCCACCGTAATGGTGCTTCGCGCCGCATCCGGCGCGCTCCGGGCTATCTCCGGCGAGGCGGCGAGGGTCTCGGCGAACTCGTTCTCGATCCACGTGGTGTGGACGCCCAGCCGGTCTTCGGCGAGGAAGTCGGGGTGCCGCACCACGGCCCGGTGGAACGGCAGCACCGTGGGCAGCCCCTTGATCTGCATCTCGTCCAGGGCCGCCCGCGCCCGGCGCAGCGCCTGCGGGCGGTCCTCCCCATGCACAATGAGCTTGGCGAGGAGCGAATCGTAGTGGCCGGAGACCACCGATCCTGACCGGACCCCGCTGTCCACCCGGATGCCGGGGCCGGTCGGCGGCTCGAAGGCCTCCACGGTGCCGGGTCCGGGCAGGAAGCCGCGTGCCGGGTCCTCCGCGTTGAGCCTGAATTCAAGGGCGTGCCCGCGTGGTTCCGGATCCTCGGTCAAGGTCAGGGTTGCGCCGGCTGCAATCCTGAACTGTTCGCGGACCAGGTCCACCCCGGACGTTTCCTCAGTTACTGGGTGCTCCACCTGCAGGCGCGTATTCACCTCAAGGAAGGAGATGATGCCGTCCTTGCCCACCAGGTACTCCACTGTTCCCGCGCCGTGGTAATCGGCTTCCCGGCAGATTGCCTTGGCGGAGGCGTGGATCTGCGCGCGCTGTCCCGGCGTGAGGAAGGGGGCCGGGGCCTCCTCCACGAGTTTCTGGTTGCGGCGCTGCAGGGAGCAGTCGCGCGTCCCCAGCACCACCACGTTGCCGTGGGTGTCGGCCAGGACCTGGGCTTCCACATGGCGGGGCTGGTCCAGGAAGCGCTCCACAAAGCACTCTCCGCGGCCGAACGCCGCGGTGGATTCGCGGACCGCCGATTCGAAAGCGTCTTCAATGTCCTCCAGGCGCCGGGCTACCTTCAGCCCGCGCCCGCCGCCCCCGAACGCGGCCTTGATCGCTACCGGGAGTCCGTAGTCCTGGGCGAAGGCCAGCACCTCATCGGCGTTGGCCACCGGACCGTCGCTGCCCGGAACGAGCGGGGCACCTGCCCGGACGGCGATTTCACGGGCTGTCACCTTGTTGCCCAGGTCGCGGATGGACTGCGGGGTGGGGCCGATCCACGTCAGCCCGGCGTCCATAACTGCCTGGGCGAAGTCGGCGTTCTCGGACAGGAAGCCGTATCCGGGGTGCACCGCGTCGGCGCCGGCACGGACGGCCACGGCGATCAGTTTGGCCATGTCCAGGTAGGTCTCGGCCCCCGAGGACCCGTCCAGTGCAAACGCTTCATCCGCCAGCCGCACGTGGAGCGCATCGGCGTCGGGGTCCGAATACACGGCCACGGACTGCAGCCCGGAGTCGGAGCAGGCGCGGGCAATGCGGACGGCGATTTCGCCGCGGTTGGCGATCAGGACCTTTTTCATGACGGGATTCCTTCGGAAATTGCGCCGCTCACGGCTGGTTCAAGGGGTTCAAGGGGTTCAAGGGTGGTGGCATCCACGAGTGTGAATCGGACCCGGCAGCCGGGCGGCAGCTGAGCCGCGATTGGAAGATCTTCGGGGACGACGACGGCGATCACCGGGTAACCGCCGGTTACCGGATGGTCGGCGAGGAACAGCACCGGATGTCCGCTCGGCGGAACCTGCAGCGCCCCTGCCACTGCCCCCTCGCTGGCGAGCTCACCCTCGCGGCTGCGCTCAAGGGCGACTCCTTCGCCGGCATCGGGAACCAGGCGCACGCCGATCCTGTTCGACTGTTCCGTGACGCTCCACTCCTGCCCGCTGAGGGACTGCACAGCCGCTCCGGTGAACCAGTCATCCCGCGGGCCCAGCGTGACCCTCAGTTCGGCCGTTCCCGGACCCAGCCGCAGGGTGGAGGGTTCGGGATGGCCCACCGGCCGCACGCCGTCGACTTTTGCCACCGGCAGCCGGGTTCCCGCCGCCAGCGGCGGAGGCCCAACACCGGACATCGTGTCACTGGACCTGCTGCCCAGCACCGGGTGAACGTTAAAACCGCCGCGCGCTGCCAGGTAGCTGCGCAGGCCCAGCGAGGGGGCGCCCAGGGTGAGGCTTTCGCCGTCGAGCAGGGCAAAGGGAGCACCGACCGGGGGTCGGCGCAGCACGCCCCCGCCAGCCGAGCTGATCTCCAGCGGAACAGCGGCGCCTGCCACCGCCAGCACCTGGTCGCCCCGCGCCCGGACGGCGAGGCCGCCCAGGAGGTTCTCGACGACGGCGGCGCCGGGTCCATTTCCCACCAGCCTGTTCGCCTGGCGGGCTGACTGCTGGTCCGCCGCCCCGGCCGCGGAAACACCAAGATCGCCGAGCCCGGGGCGGCCGAGGTCCTGCAGGAGCGACTGCAGTCCGGGAGACTCCACTTCCAACCCGGAAACTAAAGCGTCCTGCGGGCCACCTGCAGGCGTCTGCGCATGGACGCCCGGTGGTGTTGGGCCTACCGATGCCTCCTCCACGGCGACATAGCGTACCCGGTCACCGGGCCGGATGAGGGCAGGCTGCTCCCGTTCCAGGTCCCACATCACTGCCGCCGTGCGGCCAATCAGCTGCCAGCCGCCGGGCGATTGCCGCGGATACACGGCTGAGAACGCACCACCCAGCGCAACGGCGCCGGCCGGGACGGCCGTCCGCGGGGAGGTCCGGCGGGGAACGGTCAGGCTGTTGTCCTCACCCACCAGGTAGGCGAAGCCAGGGGCAAAGCCGCCGAAGGCAGCCGTCCAGGCCTGGCCTGTGTGGGCGGCAATGACACCGTCGGCGCCCAGCCCGGTCAGCCGTCCCACCTCGGCGAGGTCCTCGCCGTCGTACACCACTTCGATGGTGACCTCGCGCCCGCCGGCCTGCCGGCGGACCTCCAGCTGGAAATGTTCGACGGCGGCGCGCGCCGCGAGCGCATGGGGATGCGTCGCGAACTTCACCAGCACGGTGGACGCGGCAGCGACCGCATCCTGCTGCCCCGCAAACGGTTCGCTCTGCACACGGTCATGGAAGGCCAGCACGGAGGCGAGGTCGGTCAGTTCCACCAGCAACGCCCGCGGCCCGGACCAGCGGATTCCCGTGATGCTCATGCGAAACTCCGCACCATGACGCCGGCGGCTTCCAGCCCGGCCCGCACGGCTCCGGCCATGGCTACGGCGCCCGGCGTGTCGCCGTGGACGCAGATGCTGTCAGCGCGGACATCCAGGATGGAACCATCCCGGGCTACGATCTTGCCTTCCGTTGCGAGCAGCACCATGTTCCTGGCCACCGCCTCGTTGTCGTGCAGCACCGCGCCCTCTTCCCGGCGCGACACCAGCGTGCCGTCGCGGTTGTAGGCGCGGTCGGCAAAGGCTTCGGCAACGGCGCGCAGGCCACGGGACTCGGCCATGCGCAGGGCCACGGCGCCAGGAAGAAGGAGCAACGGCAGTCCGGGGTTGAACGTGTGCACGGCGTCCACTACTGCCTGAGCATGCACTTCGTGGTGGACGATCGTGTTGTACAGGGCACCGTGCGGCTTGACGTACTTAATCTCCGAGCCTGCGGCCTGGGCAAGGGCCTGCAGTGCTCCGAGCTGGTAGAGCACGTCATCGGCGAGCTCCGTTGCGGAGCAGTCCAGGAACCGCCGGCCGAATCCGGCCAGGTCCCGGTATCCCACATGGGCGCCGATGGTCACCCCTGCGGCCACTGCGTCCCGGCAGGTCCGGGAGATGGTGCTGGGATCACCGGCGTGGAAACCGCAGGCAACATTGGCGCTGGATACGTGAGCGAACACGGCGGCGTCATCGCCGAAGGTCCAGCTGCCGAAAGATTCTCCGACGTCGCTGTTCAGATCGATGAATGGCATTTGTGACCCTCGTCTCAGGTTGGTAGTCCACCTATCATGCCTGATTTACGAGGATTGTTCAACAATCTTTGCTGCGGAGTCCTGTGCTTATTGGCGGATCCTTACCTTCACGGTCCGGATCCGCGGACAAGCTTCTGATTGCCTGGAGGGAAGGTCAGTCCTGGTGCAGCTGCACGAAGTTGCCGCAGCCGTCGTCGAACACCGCACTGATCCCGGAGGGGTCCTCGGACGGCTCGCCCTGGAACGTGACGCCTGCCTCCACCAGCCGGTTGTACTCCGCCTGAACGTCCGGAACGCCGAAGACAATGGCCGGGAGCCCGGCGTCGTGCAGGGCGTTCATGTAGTTTGCCCCGATCGGGTTGTCGCTGGGCTCAAGCAGGAGTCCCACGGACCCGGCGTCCGCTCCCGGATCCTTGACGATGAACAGGTTGTATTCCGGCATCGCCATCAGGGTCTCAAAACCCAGGATCTCCGTGTAGAACGTGTGGGCGACGGCTGGGTCCTTGACATGGATACTGCACATTTTGAGTCGCATGGGTCCTACGCTACGCGGTGCCGTCGCCGGAACGCAGCTTCGGTGTGGGGTTTCCCGGGCCCCGCGTCCTGCCATTGACCCCGGCGGCTGGAGGGGTTGCAATGGAAGTAGCAGCCCGGAGTCCTGGGCCGGGCCTGACGCTGGGAGGTACCGCGGTGACCGCCTTGATGGAATCCGTCCTTTCGGGAACATGGCAGCTGATGTTCTGGGGAGCCGTGCTGGCCTGCGCGGTGGCGGCCACGGTTTTCGCCGTGCGCCAGCACTCTGCGCCGGAGCCTGCAGGCGGCGCGTCCGACACCCTGTTTTGGGACGTATTCATGGGCTCCGCCGTCGCCCTTCCCGCGATCCTTATTCCCACGCTGGCCTCGCCGTGGGCGGGGGTGGTCCTTGCAATGGTGGGCGGGACAGCGGGGGTGGCCGCCTACCGGGGCCATCCACGGATCGTGGCGTGGCAATCAGTCCGGCGGCAGCGTCGGCAGGAGCAACCCCTTTACACGGCGGCGCAGGCTGAACACTCCACGCTGCTGGCCCGGTGGAGCCGCTACGAACTGGACCCGGCGTACTGCATCGATTTTCCAGCAATGACCGACGTCCGGCAGCCCGAAACCGCGGCAGTGATCAGGGCGATGCGGGAGGCCGAGCAGCTCCGGGCCGCGCCCCACCAGGGATACGCCCCCGCCGTCGCGCGCCTCCGCCTGGCCCTGACGGAAGCCGAAAAAGCGGCCGGAATTCCAGCCGCCACAGAATGATTGCCTGACTGCGGTCAGACCGGGTTCTGCAGGAGGCGCTCCCGGTGCCAATCCTGATGTTCCCTCAGTGAAGCATCCAACTCCCGAACCCATTCGGGAAGGCCGGTGCGGCCCGCGTCCCGGACGCCGTCCAGCTCCCTGACCAGCCGCGCGGATGCGGCCAGGGAGTGCAGGGGCAGGCTGGCTTCCTCAGCTGCCGTGAGTGGGCGGCGGCTGCGGTAGCCCGCCAGGTATGCCGCCAACAGTTCCGGGCGCTCCGAGGAGTCCAGGGTGGTACCGGTCAGGTCCCGGACGGCAAGGGCGACGTCGGCGGCGAACCACCCGCAGTAGGCCTCATCGGCGTCGAAGAACGTCACTCCCCCGGGCCCGAACCGGATGTTGTCCAGTTCGAAGTCTCCATGGCAGCTGCCCTGCGAGTGCTGGTCCGGGTCCAGGGCGGCGATTTCCGCGGCGATGGTCCGGACGGCGCGGTCCAGTGCTGTGTCGGGAGGCCCGGCGGGGCCAGTTCCTCCCGCCAAGTCGGTGCTGGCGCGCGCCGTCTCGCGGGGACTCAGTGCCGGCTCCGGCACGGCGGTACTGGCGTGAAGGCCGGCCAGCGCCGCTCCCCAGGCCGCTGCCTGCTCTGCGGAAAGGTCATCAACGGAGGTTTCCGCACCTTCGGCCGCGGGAACCAGCATCGCAACGACCCGTCCCTCCGGAGTCTCGACGGTTTCACAGAGCCGCCCGCGGGTGCTCCGGACCGGCTGCACGGCGCCCAGGTCCTGATCTGCCCAGCCGGCCAGCAGCGTGACGGAAGTGCGCAGCTTCGCTGCGGCCGGGGACCCTTCCGGGGCGAATCTCAGGTAACCAGGCGGCTCACTGCCTCCCGGGGAAGGGATGACGAAGACGTGCGTGGCGCTCGAGCGGAGCCACCGGGCCGCTCCTTCGGGCAAGCCCCAGGCTGCTGCAACGGCGTCGGCCAGGGGGCTGCGCCAGCCTTCATCCACAGTCCTGCTGATGCGCCATATTTCGGAAATCGGAAGCACAGGACAAATAATGGCACAGGACCGTTATCTTGCGCGCTGTGTCGCAGTGACTGGAATGCAGCGACGGGGCGCCGGTAGCATCCGAGGATGGAACCCACAGAAGCGGAAGTCCGTGACCAGTTCGGCAGGAACCTTGAGGACAAAGGTGCCTGGCGGCAGGCCACCACCCTTGATGCCGCCGGGGAGCTGACGGCGCGCTGGCTCGAAGGGAAGAGCGAGTACCAGGCTGCCACGTTCACCCCCACGTACGACGACGAAACGGAATCCATCGCCGTCGAACTGGCGGCCCTCAACAGGAACGGTCTGTTCACCAAGGAGTTCCAGCCCGGTCTCCAGGCCGAGGACACCGCGCAGCGCCAGTACGTGACGGGGTTCTGCAGCGTCGAAACGGCCGCCGATCTGCTGGCCCTGTCCACGCGGTCCGAACTCGTCACCGTGGCCCATGCCCCCGGCGAGTCCAGCAGTGCGTCCATACCGGTTACGCTCGACGGCGGCGAGGTAGTCACGGTCCTGGGCTCCAGCGAGAACCCCGTCACGGAGGACCAGATCCGGGACTGGGCGGACGAAACCAACGAAAACCTGGCACTGCTGCTCGCCGATTCCTGGTACGTGGAGATCCTGGACCCCGCCTGGGGCAGGAATGACCTTTTGCTGCCCGCTGTCTTTTCCGCGCTGACCACGCGGCCATAGGCTTTCCGGGCTGTTTAGTACCCGCTGAACCGGCTACGAGTTCATTGCCCGGTTCTCCTGCACGACGGCGACAACCTCCGTTTCATACGCCTGGGATGACTGCATCGAGCCGCGGAACCAGCAGAGGGCGTGCACGCCCGAGTCGCCCGGAACCACCATCGGCCGCAGGTTGTCCACTGCAGAATCCGATGTGACTGCCTCCCAGTCCCAGCCCGCGCCGCCGTCGGACGTCCGTCCCGAGTAGATCTCGTAGTGCGCAGTGGACTGGCCCGTCCGGGGATCCACAGGCGCCGAGATGTAAACGTGGTCAAGGTCGTAAGGGTCCACGGCCCCCAGGCCTGTGTAGTCCTGCTCGTGCGGGAGGTACCCGGGCCCGGCCACGGCGAGGGGATGCAGGGTCCAGGCGGAACCGTCAAACCGGGCGTACAGGAGGCGGTGATCGTCGACGTCGAGCCGCTGGACCCGTTTGAGGACACCGTTGACGTCGTTGGCGCGGCAGGTGATGATCGCGGCCAGCTCGTTTCCCTGCTGCCGGAGGTCCGTGGTCCAGCCGTGGGTGAGGACATCGCCGTCGAACTCCGTGCCCGCCTTGAAGATCGTGGTCAGCGCCACCTGGCTGACTCCTGCAGAGCCGACGACGGGCTTGCTGATGACCTGCCCCGCCGCATCATGGAGCGCGTTGGCCTGGATGTAGCCGTGGTAGATGCTGTTGTTGAAATCCCGGGGGTGGTGGTCCGTGGTGATGAGGTCGATCCGGTCCGTGCCGTTGGAGCTGTAGCGGGTGTAGCCGTTGACGTAGCCCACCTTCGGACGGGTAAAGAGCTTGCCCCCGTAGCTCCAGGTGCTGCCGTCGTCGTCGGAAACCATCAGCGTGGGGTCATCGTTGATGGCACGCACGAAGTTGTAGGTCCGCGACTCCGCGGCGAGGCGGTGCAGGTTGGAATAGGTGGCACCGCGGCCGCCCGCGAGTTCGGTCCAGTCGAAGACCTGCTCAGGCTCCCACTCACTGGCGTCATGTGGCCGGACCGAGACGCGCCAGCGGGAGTAGTTGTCCGTCTTGTGCTTGGCGTACATCGCCAGGTAGCGGCCGTCCGGCCGGATCAGCAGCGCCGGCGCGTTGTGGTCATCCGGTTCGAGCTGCCCGTGAAGGACATGGACCCGGCTCTCACCGGACATCAGGTCCAGGACCGCAACCTCGATATTCCCGCCGCGGCGTCCGCCGCCGGGTCCCTCGGGTGCCGCGACCGATCCCACCAGCAACGTGTTGTTTGCGGGATCGACAAGCGCCCGTTCGTCCTGGAACCAGCACCAGGCGCCGTTGTCGTTGAGCAGGACGGGAGCGTTCGTCATTGAGGTCCTCTGGATTGCATCGTTTCAAAACTGTGATCGCGACCATCCTAGTCAACTTGCCGGTTCGAGGACAGGGTCAAGCCGGCCTGTCCTCAGGCAGCCGGGCACCGTCCCTGCCAAGGGTTGAACAAGCTTCCGCGACCGCAGGGGTGTGACCGGCGTACACTTTTGATGCTGGCGGGGACCGAACGATAGGAGCAGCAGTGACTGAGCGTCAACGACTCGTCACCTGGGAGGACCCCGCCGTTGGTGCGGCGGCCATGCCGAATATGAGCGGCCTTGACTACTTGCACTCAATGATGGGCAAGAAGCTGCCGCCCCCACCCATGGGCGAACTGCTGAACATGACGCTCGTTGAGGCGGAGCCGGGAACGGCCACCTTTACCTGCCACCCGGATGAATCCCATTACAACCCGATCGGAGCAGTTCACGGCGGACTGGTCTGCACGCTGCTCGATTCAGCCCTCGGCTGCGCCGTACAGACCACCCTTCCCCAGGGCGTGGGCTACACCTCGATTGAGATCAAGGTGAACTATCTTCGCTCAATTCGGGCCGGCAGCGGCCCGTTGACCTGTGTGGGCGTTGTGTCTAAGACGGGCAGCCGCGTTGCCTTCGCCGACGGCACCGTCACCGACGCCAGCGGCAAACTGGTTGCCACCGCCACCGGGTCCTTGCTCGTCTTCCCACTCAACTGACCCGCCCACCGTTGGATGATCTGCAACCAACCACGGACCGCGGTTGGTTGCAGATCGCCTGCCCCAGTAGAAGACACGTTGTTCGACGTCGACCCATGGCCCACAGCAAAGCGCTGATCGCAGCCTTCCCTACACTCCGGCAGGCTCAGCCACACGCGCCACTTCGCAGATCCGGGCCGCGGTCAGCCGGCCCATCCGGATGGCGCCATCCACATGCTGGTACCCCTCGGCGGCGAGGTCCGAGGAGCACCAGTAGATGGGCCCCACGGGGGTGTGCTGGTCTTTTCCGTAGCGGTGGAGTCCGCCAAGGTCGTAGCTGGATGCATATGCGCCGCGGGTCCACTCCTCGGAGCCCCAGTCCGACTCGTAGTACACCTCGGGCTCAAGCGCCTTGTCCCCCAGGAACCCGGCGATCGACTCCAGCACCACGCGCTTGCGCTCGTCGGCACCCAACTCGAAGACGGCGTCGGCCTTTTCATCCGAGATGAAGCCCACCAAAGTCCCGCGTGCATCGCCGTGGTTGGTGTTGTCGTAGACCTCCTGGACCAGCGAGCCGGCGCCGAAGCCGGTCCCGGACAGGCCCTCCTCACGCCAGAACGGCGTGCTGTAAACGGCGTGGACCTTGATGACCAGGCCCAGTGACTGGTGCTGGTGCATCTGGTGCTGGCGGCGCGGCAGCGGCGGGTTGAAAGACACCCGGGAGTACAGGTTGGGCGGCACGGCCATGATCACAAACCGTGCGTTCACGGTGGCCCGCTCGGATACGACGGTGACGCGGTGGCCGGCGCTGTCTTCCTCCCAATTGATGGCGCGCACCGGGCTGTTAAGTACGACGTCGTCACCCAGCTCCTGTGCCTGCAGCAGGGAGACCTGTTGCATCCCGCCCACCACTCGCTTGTCCAGGATGAAGTCCTCGTCGGTGAGGTGCGTGAAGGATCCGGCGGAGGCGGCCATGAGCACAGCCTGGAGTGCGGAGAACGAGTGCGCGGGTTTGGTGAGCATGCCGCCGGCGATGAAGAGGCCAATGTTGTTGCAGGCCTCCTCGTTGTCCGAGTTGGCCCGCAGCCAGTGGTGGAAGGAAATGGTGTCCAGTTCCCGGGCCTTGGGGTGCGCCCACGGCTCGGTGGCGCCGATTTCGGCCGCCAGGCCGTCGAGCAGGGCAATGAGCTTGTCCATTTCGACGGCGGTGGCCGGGTCCACCGGGAAGGAGTCGCCGGTGTACCGCACGGGTTTGCCGTCCGCGCCAATGTAGACCGACTCGCCACTGCGGTAGCGGGAGTAGGTCTTCAGGCCCAGTTCGTCCAGCAGGTCCAGGAGCACCGTCTGGTCCGGCGAGACCCACTGGCCGCCGATCTCCAGTACGGCACCGTCCACGGTGTCCGTCCAGGTGCGGCCACCCACCCGGTCGCGCGCTTCCAGCACGGCCACGCTCAGGCCGGCCTTCTTCAGTTCACGGGCTGCGGTCAACCCGGAGGGTCCCGCTCCAACGACTACAACGTCGCGGTTTAGGTTCAGCATGATGTCCTCTCTGTGGCTGCGTCAGTGATGCGCACCACTAAATGAATGCCATTCATTTATTAGAACTATAGCGGGTTGCTCCCGGCTCCGGAAGAGGCGGATGGAATAATGCTGGGGAACCCCACGAAAGGCCCGCACCATGCCGGCAGCCGCCGCTACAGGAACCACCGCCGGAAAACCCGGCACCAGCGCTGCCGACGGCGTCTCCCCGGGAGCCTCCGCTGACACGTCGAAGGGCGGACGACGCCGGGCGGGCCGCCCCTCAGCGGCCCTGTTGGACCAGGCCGGAATTACGTCAGCCGCACTGGAACTCGTAGGCAGGAAGGGCTACGACGGCCTCACCATGGCCGCTCTGGCCCGCCAACTGGATGTGGCGCCGTCGGCCCTTTACAACCACGTGCGCTCGAAACGGGAGGTGCTCCTGCTGGTGGAGGACCACCTGACCGCGCTGGTGGACGTTTCGGGATTCGCGGCGGGGCCGTGGGAAGACGCGGTGCGCACGTGGGCGTGGAGTTACCGGGATGTGTTTGCCCAGCACACCCCCCTGATCCCGGTGATCGCGGTCCTTCCCGTGACCGACGCACCCCAGACACTTGCCATGTACGAGACCGTGAGTGCCGCTTTCCTGGCGGCGGGGTTCCCGGAGGAACGGATAGTGTCGGCGATCGTGGCCCTGGAATCGTTCATCTTCGGCTCGGCCTATGACGTCACCGCGCCCGCGGACATTTTCGACGCCGGCAGCATGGCTGCTGCCACCCCGCACTTCACGGCGGCCGTGCGAAGCCTGGCGGCGCGCGGGGACGAGAGTCCTGCGGACGTCGCCTTCGGCCTGGGCCTTGAGGCACTCATCACCGGCCTCGGAGCACTGCGGGGCTGACGGAATGTAGGCATGGACTGAACGCTTTTCAGGCTTTGGTCAGGCTGCCTGGTTGCGGCACTTCGACACGGACACACGGACGCTTCGGCGTGGTTCCCGGGTTTTGCAGCCCAAAGTGCCCCACGACG
Source organism: Arthrobacter sp. B6 (assembly GCF_001663775.1). Lineage (GTDB taxonomy): Bacteria > Actinomycetota > Actinomycetes > Actinomycetales > Micrococcaceae > Arthrobacter. The sequence continues at coordinate 2,428,133 of NZ_KV467168.1, forward strand.
GCGGGCCTCACCACGTCGGCCGTCCGTCCCCCAAAGTTTCGCATCAGCCTGCGCCGCTGCGGTCAGGAGGCTTTGCGGTTCCCGGGACGCCGAAATGCCCTGACGCCGTCGTTGGCGTGAACCATGTGGCGGCCCATTCCGCCGTTTTGGATCAGCCAAAAGACTGAGCCGTCCAGGGCACGCATGTCAACGCGGCCGGCAGCCACCTTCTCACCCGCGCGAAACAGCAGTACTTCGTCTTCCCTGAACAGCTTGCTCCAATGCGGCACGGCTTCCAGCATGGTCTGGGCTGTGGTTCCGGCTTGTTCGGGCATTGGTCTAACTTTGGGGTGGTGTTTTCGGTCTGCAGATGCGGCGGCAGTACAGCGGAAGGCAGGCGGCGCCCGTGGACGCTGCCTGCCTTCCTGGAATCTCTGCCTGTGTTCGGCCGTGGGTTGTGTACTGCCCTGGTCGGCGGTCCGGCTACAAACCGGCTCCGTCAGCCTTGACGGCGAGGACGGGGCGGTCGGCCTGCATCAGGATGCGCTGGGCGTGGCTGCCCAGGATGAACTTGCCTACCTGGGTCCGGTGCCGGAGCCCGATGACGATCAGCGACGCGTTGGCCGCGCGGACGACGTCAAGGAACTCGTCGGCGAGATCGTGCTGGTACGGCGGCTGGATCACGGTGGCCTTGACGCCGGCCTCCGCCGCGCGGCTGGCCGCCTGTGCCAGGACATCGTCCGGTGCCACTGATTTGTCCACCAGGGCGCCTTCCCTCGCGGAGTTGACGATCACCAGGTCCTCGTTGCGGAGCTTTGCTTCGGCGATGCCTGCAGTCAATGCGGCTTCTCCCGCGGGGGTAGGGACGAATCCCACGACGATGCTCATACCTTCTCCTTGATATCCGGCTTGGTGACTAACGTTGAGGCAGTGAACTTACGCTTGGCGATGCTGCGGATGACCGGGAGCAGAGCAACCAGGACGAAGACGATCAGCAGTGTTGCGGAAATGGGCCGGCCAAAGAAGCCCAGCGGGTCCCCGCCGAAGACCAGCAGTGAGCGGCGCATTGAGCTTTCCAGCAGTTCGCCCAGGACAAAGGCCAGCACGAGCGGGCCTGGCTCAAAGCCGAACTTTTTCATGAGGTAGCCGATGATGCCGAAGACCACAACAAGGGTGACGTCGAACATGCTGTTGTTGATGGTGTAAGCGCCCAACAATGTGATGAGTGCTGTCACGGGGGCCAGGATTGCAGCGCGGACCCGAAGGATTTTTACGAAGATCCCCACCAGCGGCAGGCTCATGATCAGGAGCAGGATGTTACCGATGTACATGGAGTTGACCACACCCCAGAAAAGCTCCGGGTTCTGTTCCACGAGTTGGGGTCCGGGTGTTACGCCTTGGATCAGCAGTGCGCCGAACATCAGTGCCATGGTCGCGTTCGCAGGGATGCCAAGAGTCAGCAGCGGGATGAACGACGACGTTGCTGCCGCGTTGTTGGCCGTTTCGGGGCCTGCGACGCCTTCCGGGGCGCCCTTGCCGAACCGCTCCGGCTGCTTGGCGCGCTTCTTTTCCATGGCGTAAGAGGCCATGGAGGCTATGGTGGCGCCGCCGCCGGGCAGGATACCAAGGAAGAAGCCCAGCAGGGAGCCGCGGCCGATAGAGCCGGAAGCCTGCTTCAGGTCCTTGCGTGAGGGCCAGACGTTTGAAACTTTTGATGGGGCTTTCGCCGCGCGATGACGTTCCTCCAGGTTGTAGAGGATCTCCCCGAGGCCGAACAGGCCCATGGCGATCGGAACGAAGTCGATGCCGTCGGCGAGTTGGAGGTTGCCGAAGGTGAAGCGGCTTTGGCCTGTGAAGATGTCCCGGCCAACCGTGGCGAGCAGGAGTCCGACCGCGGCGGCGATGAGGGCTTTGGCCTTCGCTCCGCTGCTGATGGTGGCCACTAGGAGGATGCCCAGCAGAGCCAGGGCGGTGTACTCGGGTGGGCCGAAGTCCAGCGCGAAGCCCGCCACGATGGGTGCCAGGAACGTCAGGCCGATGATGGCGGCGGTTCCACCGATGAAGGAGCCGATGGCGGCCAGGCCCAGTGCTGTGCCCGCTTTGCCCTGCCGGGCCATCTGGTACCCGTCGAAGACGGTGACCACCGAGGATGCTTCACCGGGAAGCCGCAGCAGGACAGAGGTGATGGTGCCACCGTACTGGGCGCCGTAGAAGATGCCGGCCAGCATGATGATGGCCGTGACAGGCTCAACGTTGTATGTCAGTGGAAGCAGGATGGCGATGGTTGCCGCGGGGCCCAAGCCGGGCAGGACGCCGATCAGCATGCCAATGACGACGCCGATCAGGCAGTAGAGGAGGTTGGTCGGCTCCAGGACAACCGCAAATCCGTTAATAACGGGATTCAGAAAATCCACGGGGGTCTCCTAGAAGAGGTGGGGAATGGAGGTGTTGAGTGCCAGGACGAAAATGGCGTAAAAGGCCACGACGACGCTCGTGCTGATCACCAAGGTGGAACGCCAGGTTTCGCCGCCCAGGAATCGCATCCAGACGACGCACAGCACCAGGGCCGGCAGCTCAAAACCGATCAGCGGCATGAGTGCAACCATGGCGGCGAGGGTCACTAGACCGGTGAGCGGCGCGGCAGACATGCGGGTGAACTTTTCCGCGTCCCGGTTGTGCCGGCCGAGGATCAGTTGAAAAAGCCCCAGTGCAACCATGACGCAGCTGATGATGAAAGGCCACAGGCCCGGCTGAGGGCTGGCGGGCGTACCGAGTCCCATCGCCAGGGACAGGATGACGGCACCGACACCCACACCGAGCACAACCAGCGACGATGCCGTGTTGGCGAGGGCTCCGGCGGCAGGAGGTTTTTCTTCTTCCCATTGGGCTGCCAGCTGCTCCGGCGTCAGCTCGTCCAGAATTTCTTCGGAAAGGTTGTGAGGCGAGTCCCTGCCGGGGGCAGCAGCTGTCTCGCTGCTGCCCCCGGCAGGTACTGAAGGTGTTCCTGGCACAGAAATCACTTATTTCCGCTCAGACTGATGTCGTACTTCTCCACCAGTTCCTTGTACTTTGCTGCGTATTCCTTCCATTCGGTGACTACTTCCTCACCGGAAATCTCCTTGGGTGTCAGCATGTTCTTTTTGTTGAATTCCTGGTAGGCCTCAGACTTGAAGGCTTCCTGGAAGGCGGCGAGCAGCTTGTCCTTTACGTCCTGCGGGGTGCCCTTCGGAGCGGCAACGGCCCGGTACTGCGCGACAGGGACGTCGTAGCCTGCTTCCTTTGCCGTGGGCGTGTCGGGCAGGAAAGTGTTCCGGTCTTCGGAGAAGACCAGAAGCGGTGCTACTTTTCCGGCCTCGATCTGGGGCATCGCTTCACCCAGCTGGACAGTGGCCAGTTCGACCTGGTTGCCAAGAACCGCCGTCAGGGCCGGCTTTCCGCTGTCGAACGGAATATCGGTGCCCTTAACATCTGCCTGCTTGAACAGCACGGTTTGGGCAAGCTGGCTTCCGGTGCCCACGCCGGTGGTACCGAAAGTGATGTTGCGGCCGGCCGCAGTGACGTCTTCGAACGACGTGAAACCGGATCCCGGGCTGGCCACCAGGACGTAATCGTCCTGGGACAACCCTGCAATCACATCCAGGTCGTCAATGTTCACTGCTTCGTCCGGGGAAACGGCCAACGGAGTAATGGTGATAAGGGATGCGTTCAACAGGACCAGCTCGTGGCCGTCAGCAGGTTTGCCGGCAACTTCCTTAGTGGCAAGTGCGCCGTTGGCGCCCGGTTTGTTCACTACCGGCATCGGCTTGCCAAGAGCCTGGGAGGCGCCTTCGGCCAGCGCGCGGGCGATCAGATCGGTGCTGCCGCCGGCCGCCTGGCCCACTGAGAGGTTAACCGGACCGGAAGGGAATTCGGCGGAATCGGTGGTACCTCCGGCGACATTGCCGCAGGCAGTCATTGCCAGGAGCGTAAGTGCTGATGCCGTCCCGAGGACGGTGCGGCGGGTGGGGAAGTGCTTCATTGGAACTCCTCATAGAGAACCCGGGCGGAGATTCCCGGATGTTGTGCGTGAACCGAATCACTCACGGCTCGGTAAATGAGTGTATTGAGCCGTTATGATGCATGTCTAAGCCCGAATGAGCATCGGGTGATACTCGGAAGGCATCATGTTCACTCTGGACCAACTGGCAGGGTTTGTAGCCGTCGCCGAAGAGCTCCACTTCGGCAAGGCAGCGGAGCGGCTGAACATGACCCAGCCGCCGCTCAGCCGCCAGATCCAGAAGCTGGAGAAGAGCATCGGTACGGAACTGCTGGAACGGGACAACCGCAAAGTACAGCTCACTCCCGCCGGGACGGCGTTTCTCGATGAAGCCAAGCGGCTCCTGGCGCTGGCCAACCGTGCGCCAATCACCGCCCGCAGGATCGCCACCGGACGTTCGGGCGTGCTGCGCGTAGGGTTTACGGCTGCCAGCGGGTTCAGTATCCTGGGCCCGCTGCTGGAAGAAATCGCCAGCATCCTGCCCGAGGTGGACATCGACCTGCAGGAACTCGTGACGGGGGAGCAGATCCAGGGCCTGCTGACGGGTGAACTCGATCTTGGCCTGGCCCGGCCGCCGTTCGACGGCCAGGTCTTTGACTCACACCTGCTTTACCGGGAGTCCATGGTGCTGGCCGTACCCGCCGGGCACCCGCTCACGGACCTCACGCGGCCAGTAGAGGACGAAGACCTTCGGGACGAAGCCCTCATCATGCATTCACCAACCCAGGCCGCCTACTTTTATGACCTGGTGATCCGCATGCACACCATCCAGCACGGGAATGTACTCCACTCCGTCAGCCAGATCCTCACGATGGTTTCGCTCGTGGCGGCGCGGCGCGGCGTGGCCTTTGTACCGCATTCCGCCACTCTCCTGGCGATCAAGGGGGTCGAATTTCTACCGCTCGCCGGCAGAAGCAGCGAGGACCCGGTAGAGCTGCACGCCATCTGGAACCGCAAAGTGGCCAACCCGGCACTCCGCAGGCTACTTCAGGACTTGGAATTCCGTACGGAGTAGCCGTCCGGGAGACAGCTGCGTAGCAATGCATATTGAGTATCAATCAATACGAAAAGGCACTTAGACAGGCATCACTTCACCTGCCTACTCTGAACACGAATCAATCCCAGCCGGCAGCGGCATTTACGCAGAGGACAACATCGTGGCAAAGTACACCCCCCAGGAACTGGCAGACACCCTCAAGGAAGGCCTGCTGTCTTTCCCGGTGACGTCGTTCGATGCACACCTGCAGTTCGATGAGGAGAACTACCGGAAGCACCTGGCATGGCAGGCCAGCTTCCCTGTGGCCGGGCTTTTCGCAGCAGGCGGAACTGGTGAAGGCTTCTCCCTCACGCCTGCCGAATCCGAGCGTGTGGTCCGCACCGCCGTCGACGAGGTTGGCAGCCAGGTACCGGTGCTGGCTTCTGCTGGCGGGTCTACCGCCCAGGCCATCGAAAACGCCAAGGCGGCCGAGACGGCCGGCGCCGACGGGCTCCTGCTCCTCCCCCCGTACCTGACCGAAGCAGACCAGCTCGGCCTGATCGAGCACGTCAGCGCCATCTGCAGCGCCACGTCCCTCGGTGTGATCATCTACAACCGCGCCAACGCCATCTACAAGGACACCACGGTGGCTGCCCTCGCGGACCGCCACGAAAACCTGATCGGCTTCAAGGACGGTGTGGGCGACCTCGAGCACGATGCCCGCGTCTACGCCAAGCTCGGCGACCGCCTCTTCTACCTCGGCGGCCTTCCCACGGCGGAAACCTTCGCGTTGCCCCTGCTGCAGCTGGGCATGAGCACCTACTCCAGCGCGATGTACAACTTCGTCCCGCAGTTCGCGCTGGACTTCTACCAGGACGTACGCAACAACGACCGCGTGGCCGTGAACAAGAAGCTCAACGACTTCGTGATTCCGTACCTGGACATCCGCGACCGCGTGAAGGGGTACTCCGTTTCCATCGTCAAGGGCGGCCTGGAGGCCATCGGCCGCCCGGCCGGCGGCGTCCGCCCCCCGCTGCAGAACCTGGCACCGCAGGATTTCGCAGACCTCGAAGCCCTAATCGCCACCGTCTCCTGATCAACGTCTCTCCTAAGGAGTCAGCACAATGACACTCACCGGACATTCCCTGATCGCGGGGCAGCCCGTCGTCGGGGACGGCAAGACCGCCTTCGGCTTCAACCCCGCCACCAACGAGGTGCTCGAACCCGCTTACACACTGATCACCGACGAGCAGCTGACGACGGCCACCTCCGCCGCCGCCGAGGCCTTCGCGTCCTTCAGTACCCTGGACCCGGAGACACACGCCGCCTTCCTGGACGCCATCGCGCAGAACATCGAAGCCATCGGCGATGACCTGATCATCCGCGCTGGCCAGGAAACCGGCCTGCCCGCCGCCCGGCTGCAGGGCGAACGTGCCCGCACCACCGGCCAGCTGCGCCTCTTCGCGAAGGTTGTCCGCCAGGGTGACTTCCGCGGTGTCCGGATTGATCCCGCCTTGCCGGACCGGACCCCCCTCCCCCGCGCGGACATCCGCCAGCGCCAGATCCCGCTGGGACCCGTCGCCGTCTTCGGTGCCAGCAACTTCCCCCTCGCGTTCTCGACGGCGGGCGGAGACACCGCCTCGGCCCTCGCCGCCGGCTGCCCCGTCGTCTTCAAGGCCCACAACGCCCATCCGGGCACGGGTGAACTGGTGGGCCAGGCAGTGGTCAAGGCCGTCAAAGACTTTGGCCTGCACCCCGGCGTGTTCTCCCTGGTCTACGGACCAGGCAGCAGCATCGGCCAGGCCCTCGTCGCGGACCCGGCCATCAAGGCCGTTGGCTTCACGGGCTCCCAGACCGCGGGCATCGCGCTGATGCGCACCGCTGCAGCCCGCCCCGAACCAATCCCCGTCTACGCCGAGATGTCCTCACTAAACCCGGTCTTTGTCTTCGAAGGCGCCCTCAACCGCTCCGCCGAACAAATAAAGGCACTGGCACAGCAGTACGTCACCGCCGTCACGGGAAGTTCCGGCCAGCTCTGCACGTCTCCCGGACTCCTGTTCGCCCCCGAAGGTGAACTCGGTGACAAACTTGCTGCCGCCGTCGGACGCGCCGTTTCCGCCTGCGCCGGGCAGACCATGCTCACCGGGGGCATCGCCTCGTCCTGGAACCAGGGAGCCGAGGCACTCGGCTCCGCCTCCGGCGTGGACGTCGTGGGGCAGGGCACTGCCGGACCCACCGAAAACGCGCCCGCCCCCACCATCTTCGGCACCCGCATCAGTGAGTTCGTGTCCAACAACGTACTGCACGCGGAGATCTTCGGCGCCGCCAGCCTGGTCATCCGCTACGCCTCCACCGAGGAACTCATCGCAGCCATCAATCGGCTCGACGGCCAGCTCACCGCGTCGCTGCAGCTCACCGAAGAGGACTACCCGACGGCGGCACTGCTGATCCCGGCACTGGAGCAGAAAGTGGGACGCATCATCGTCAACGGCTGGCCGACCGGCGTAGAAGTCGGCCATGCCATGGTCCACGGCGGACCGTTCCCGGCCACTTCAGACACCCGCACCACGTCGGTGGGCACCCTCGCAATCAACCGCTTCCTGCGCCCGGTCGCCTACCAGAACCTCCCCCAGGAACTCCTCCCGGCCCCGCTGCAGGACAGCAACCCCTGGCACCTGAACCGCCGGATCGACGGCACCGTTGACGCAGCCGATGTAAAGGACGAGATCAACGCATGAGCACTCAGCCAACCATCGCCCGCGTCCAAGTGGTGCCCGTTGCCGGCCACGACAGCATGCTGATGAACCTCAGCGGCGCGCACGGCCCCTTCTTCACCCGCAACGTGGTTATCGTTACCGACTCGGACGGCCGCACCGGTCTCGGCGAGGTTCCCGGCGGTGAGAAGATCAAGGGCACCATCGAGGAAGCCGGGACGCTCATCACCGGCCAGCCTGTAGCCCGCTACCGTTCCCTGCTGCGCGGGATTGCGGCAGAGTTCGCCGACCGTGACGCCGGGGGCCGCGGGCTGCAGACGTTCGACCTGCGTACCACCGTCCACGCCGTCACCGCCGTCGAATCCGCCCTGCTGGACCTGCACGGCCAGTTCCTCGGCGTCCCCGTCGCTGAACTGCTCGGCGATGGGCAGCAGCGCACCTCGGTTCCGATGCTCGGTTACCTCTTCTTTGTTGGCGACCACGCCCGGACCGACCTTCCCTATCTGGTGGAGGACGCGCCGTCGGACCGCTGGGAGAAGCTCCGGCGCCAGGAGGCCATGACGCCGGAAGCCGTCGTCGCCTTGGCGGAAGCCGCCCAGGAACGCTACGGCTTCAGCGACTTCAAGCTCAAGGGCGGCGTGCTTTCCGGCGACGATGAAGTTGACGTTGTGACAGCGCTGGCCAAGCGCTTCCCCGAGGCAAGGGTGACCCTTGACCCCAACGGCGGATGGCTCCTGGAGGAGGCCATCCGCCTCGGCAAGCGGATGCAGGGCGTCGTTGCCTACGCCGAGGACCCGTGCGGTGCGGAAGGCCGCTTCTCCGGCCGGGAAGTCATGGCGGAATTCCGCCGCGCCACCGGCCTGAAGACGGCCACCAACATGATCGCCACGGACTGGCGGGAAATGTCCCACGCCATCCGGAGCAACGCCGTGGACATCCCGCTGGCCGATCCGCACTTCTGGACCATGTCCGGCTCCGTCCGGGTGGCGCAGCTGTGCAACGAGTTCGGGCTCACCTGGGGATCACACTCGAACAACCACTTCGATATCTCGCTGGCCATGTTCACGCACACCGGCGCCGCCGCCCCGGGCGAAATCACTGCCCTGGACACGCACTGGATCTGGCAGGACGGGCAGGGGCTGACCAAAAACCCGCTGCAAATCCGCGACGGCGCCATCGAAGTCCCGGCAGCTCCGGGCCTCGGCATCGAACTGGACCGCGACGCCCTAAACAAGGCGCATGAGCTGTACCTTCAGCATGGCCTCGATGCACGTGACGACAGCATCGGAATGCAGTACTACATCGACGGCTGGTCCTTCGACCCGAAGCGGCCCTGCCTGGTCCGCTAAGGGCGCTCGACCAACCAAGTTTCCGCACGGCCGGCCCTCCTTCGCAACGGGAATCGGCCGTGCGGAGCCTAAAAGCCAGAAGGGCGCACTTTGGGCGGCGTTGTCTCCGGAATACTGATCGTCTGCGCTGTCATTGCCGTGGGCTATTTCGCCGCCCGGCTGCGGATCCTGGGGCCGGAAGTCCAGGGCGCCCTGACCCGGACGGCCTTCCACATCACCAACCCGGCGCTGCTGTTTACGGTCGTGGCCGGAAGCGACATCCGCGCCGCCCTGGGAACCGATGCCCCGCTCGCGCTGCTCTCGGCAGCGATAGTGGGGCTTCTCTATTGCCTGGCGAGTTTCCTGTTCTTCCGGCGTCCGGTGGCTGAGACAGCCGTCGGGGCCATGGCCAGCAGCTACGTCAACGCCAACAACATCGGCATCCCGGTGTCCCTCTACGCGGTGGGGACGGCGCAGCACGTGGCACCCGTGCTGCTGGTCCAGCTCCTGGTGCTGGCGCCGTTCTACCTCACCGTCCTTGGCCTGGCGTCAGGCTCCAAAGTCTCGTGGAAAAAGGTGCTGCTCCAGCCGTTGGCCAGTCCCATGATCATCGCGTCGGGGCTGGGGGTCGTCGTCGCCCTCACGGGCTGGACCGCACCGGACCTTCTGCAAAAGCCCATCGACATGCTGGCCGGAGGTGCCGTGCCCATGGTGCTGCTGGCCTTCGGCCTCTCCCTCGCGGGCCGTGCACCGCTGCAGAAGGGCGACGGCCGGGTGGAAACCCTCGTGGCCACGTTCCTCAAGACTGCCGGGATGCCGCTCGTTGTATGGGCCTTGGGCCGCTTCGTTTTCGGACTGGACGGGCAGCACCTCCTCGCCAGCGTGATCATGGCAGCGCTGCCCACTGCCCAGAATGTCTTTCTCTTTGCCTCCCCTTACTGCCGCGGAATGAGCGTGGCCCGGGACGTCATCCTGTGCACCACGGTGTTGAGCATCGGCGCGCTCCTGGTTGTCGCCTGGCTTGTCTAGCTGCCTGCCTGCCCGCCGCCCGCTTGTCCGGTGTTCCGGGTTGCCACGTCACCTACTGGTCACACGGCGGAACAACCAGCACCGACAACGGCGCCCTCCTGTGCACCCATCACGACCACCTCATCCACAAGGACAATGGCAAATCCAAGTCAACAAAGGTGTGCCCTGGTTCATCCCGCCACCCCACATCGACCCCCACCAAAACCCCAACGAAACCACCACCAAAAGTAGGCCACTCCCCAGGCTCGGTAGGACAGCGAAAAGCGGTGCAGCCTTATCTAAAGACTTGTATCACAAGTCTTATACTTGTACTCTAAGCAGGAGGGCAATGCAGCCCGGACAGCCTGCTTTCGAGGAGCACCATGAGCACCGTAGACCTCATCCGCCACGTAAGACTTTCCACTGCGAGACTTCCGCTCGCCGTTCCCATCAGTGACGCCAAGGTGTTCACCGGTCGCCAGAAGCCCATGACCGAGGTGGTCTTCCTCTTTGCCGAAATCACCACGGAGCAGGGCCACAGCGGCGTCGGCTTCAGTTACTCCAAGCGCGCCGGTGGCCCCGCCCAGTACGCCCACGCCAAGGAGGTCGCCGAAGGAATTGTCGGCGAGGACCCCAATGACATCGGCAAGCTCTACACCAAGCTCCTCTGGGCCGGCGCCTCGGTGGGCCGCTCCGGCGTTGCCACGCAGGCATTGGCTGCCATCGACATTGCCCTCTATGACCTCAAAGCCAAGCGTGCCGGACTTCCCCTGGCCAAATTCCTTGGCTCCTACCGCGATTCCGTGCAGACCTATAACACCTCCGGTGGATTCCTCAACGCCTCCCTGGAAGAGGTCAAAGCCAGGGCAACCGTCCTCCTGGACGAGGGAATCGGCGGCATCAAGATCAAAGTGGGCCTGCCCGACAGCAAAGAAGACCTGCGCCGGGTCGCCGGCATCCGTGAGCACATCGGCTGGGACGTCCCGCTGATGGTGGACGCCAACCAGCAGTGGGACCGCGCCACCGCACTGCGGATGGGCCGCCAGCTGGAGGAGTTCAACCTCATCTGGATCGAGGAGCCGCTGGATGCTTACGACTTTGAGGGCCACGCCCATCTGGCCAATGTGCTGGATACGCCCATCGCCACCGGTGAGATGCTGGCGTCCGTTGCCGAGCACAAGGGCCTGATCAGCGCCAACGGCTGCGACATCATCCAACCTGATGCACCTCGCGTCGGCGGCATCACCCAGTTCCTGCGCCTTGCCGCCCTTGCCGACGAGCGCGGGCTGGGTCTGGCCCCTCACTTTGCGATGGAGATCCACCTGCACCTCGCAGCCGCCTACCCGCGGGAGCCATGGGTGGAGCACTTCGACTGGCTCGATCCGCTGTTCAACGAACGCCTCGAAACCAAGAACGGCCGCATGATCGTTCCGGACCGCCCGGGCCTCGGCGTGACCCTGAGTGACCAGGCGCGCGCCTGGACCACCGAGTCCGTGGAGTTCGGCGCGTAACCTTGAACGCATGAGCCGGAACCTGACCGCGGACCTCGCCGCCGACCTTCGCAACCGCATTGTGGACGGCGTGATCCAGCCCGGGGAGAAGCTCCCGAGCGAGAACGCGCTGATGGGCGAATTTGGCGTCAGCCGCACAGTAGTGCGCTCGGCCCTGACCCGCCTCCAGGCTGAAGGGCTCGTGGAAACCGAACGAGGGCGGGGCAGCTTCGCGCTGACCCCGCCCGACAACGGCCCCCTGCCAGTACCGGGCGGCCGGCCGGTTGCCAGCATTGAGGACCGCCTCCACCTGCTGGAATTCCGGATGGGGGTGGAGGCCGAGGCTGCAGCACTGGCCGCCCGGAACCACACAGAACGCCAGCTCCGGGCCGTCAATGCAGCGCTGGAGCAGTTCACCGCCAGCCCAGACCACCCCGGCCATGCCATGAAGTTCGATTTTGAGTTCCACCGCGCCATTGCGGCCGCCTCCGGGAACCCGTTCTACTCGGACTGCGTGGCCGCCCTGGGCCAGACCATGATCGCGATGCCGCGCACCCGGCTCATGACCGGCGTCGAGCACTACGCCCGCGACCACTTCGACCAGGTGATCCACGAACACCGGTCCATCGCTGCAGCCATTGCGGATGGTGATGAAACCGCCGCAGCTGCCGCGATGCGCAGCCACCTGGCAAACTCCCGACGCCGGCTGCGCGCCTCACGCCAATAGCCGGGGCCGCCCACCCCTTCCCTGGAGTTTTTGTCCACGTCTGGCGACTTGGCGGCCTCGGAAGTCGCCATATGTGGACAAAAATTTGGGCTGGGTGGGCCTCAGGGAGATTCGATCAGGTCAAGCAGCCTGAGCACGGCAGGGTTGGCCGTCTCCTCATTCCATGCCAGTTCAAGGTCAACCCGGTTCAGTTCCTGGATGCCGTGCCGCCCGTCGATCTCGTGGAACTCCACTCCTGCGGGGGCAAAAGCCATGGCTGAGGCGGGAACGAGGGTAACGCCCAAGCCGGCCTGGACGAAGGCCAGCAGGGCGGGTACCTGGCTGGCGTACTGGGTGATGTTCGCGTGCGCCCCGGCGCTGGCGAACAGGCGGAGCACCAGGTCGTGGAAGTACCGCGCCTCCTTGGTGGAATACATGAGCAGGGGCAGCCTGTCCAGGGATCCGAGCGGGAGCGGGGCTCCCTGCGGTGCCGCCATGTTGCCCAGAAGGGAGCTGCCTTCCGGCAGCGCCACCACCAGGCGGTCCTTCATAAGTGGCCGTGACACCACCCCGGGCCGGGCCACGATGGGCCGCAGTAGGCCGATATCGACGCTGCCCTTAACCAAGCCATCCATCTGGTCAGTGGACACCAGTTCCCGCAGCACAAAGGAGACGCCGGGCATGCTCTCTGCGGCGTGGCGCAACATCAAAGGCAGTGCGCTCTGGCCGGCGATGGCGGTGTAGCCCACGGTGATGGCGCCCGCTTCGCCGGAGGAGACCCGCCGGACATCCAAATCCGTCTTGATGCACATGTCCAGGATTTGCCGTGCCCGTGGCAGCAGGGTGGCGCCGGCGGCGGTCAACTCCACCTTCCTGCTGGTGCGGCCAAAGAGCTGCGTCCCGAGCTTTTTCTCGAGCATCTGGATCTGCCGGCTGAGCGGAGGCTGCGTCATGTTGAGCCTCACCGCCGCCGCACCAAAGTGCAGTTCCTCGGCGACGGCAACAAAGGCCTCAAGCTGGGGTAAGGAAAACATTCATACCTTTACTGGATTGTTAAGTGCAATAATTAGCTTGGACTTGGATCAATTGCTCCCATTATGGTCGGTGAAAGGGGAAGGGGAAACAACCTCACCCGCGCCACACCAAGGAGCCCAGCGACGTGAACCAGGCCTACCACCCGGCACACCATCTCAACCAGGTCAGAATTACGGACGTTAGCATCACGCCGGTTGCTTTCAAGGACCCGCCGCTGCTGAACACCGTGGGTGTTCATGAACCGTTCGCCCTGCGCGCCATCGTCGAGGTGCACACAGACTCCGGTGTCACCGGGTTGGGCGAAACTTACGGCGACGCCGGCCACATCGCGCGGCTTGAGCTGGCGGCGCGCGCACTGCCCGGTGCGGATGTCTTCAACATCAACGAGCTGCGCAGCCGGATAGCCATCTCCCTGCAGCAGGACACCATCCAGGGTGGCCACGGCATGAGCGGGATGGTCATCGGATCCAGCACCACTGACCGGGTCCTTTCCGCGTTCGACGTCGCCGCCCTGGACATCCAGGGAAGGCTCCTGGGCCGTCCTGTGAGTGACCTTCTCGGCGGCGCCGTCAGGGACTCCGTGCAGTTCAGCGGCTATCTGTTCTACAAGTGGGCCGGCCACCCCGGCCACCAGGATGACGCCTGGGGCGCTGCCCTGGACCCGGCAGGGATTGTCCGACAGGCGCGGAAGATGGTGGACCAATACGGCTTCGCGGCACTCAAGCTCAAGGCAGGGGTGTTCCCTCCTGAGGAAGAGGTGGCGGCCATCAAAGCCCTTTCCACGGAATTCCCTGGTATGCCGCTGCGCATCGACCCCAATGCCGCCTGGAGCGTGGATACCTCCATCCGAGTGGGTAAGGACCTGGACGGCGTCCTGGAGTACCTGGAGGACCCGACGCCCGGCATCGAGGGAATGGCAGCCGTCCGCCGTGAGGTACGGATGCCGCTGGCCACCAACATGTGCGTGGTCAGCTTTGCCGACGTTGCCCCCGCTGTGGCCGCCGGCGCCGTCGACGTCATTCTCTCGGACCACCACTTCTGGGGCGGCCTGCGCCGTACCCAGTTCCTGGCGGGCATCACCGAAACCTTTGGCCTGGGCCTGTCCATGCACTCCAATTCCCATTTGGGCATCAGCCTGTCTGCCATGGTCCACCTCGCAGCCGCCACACCCAATCTCGACTACGCCTGCGACACACACTGGCCGTGGAAGGACCCGGCAGAAGACGTCATCGTCCCGGGACTGTTCAATTTCGAAGGCGGCGCCGTCAAAGTCCCCACCGGTCCTGGGCTGGGGATCGAACTGGACCGTGACGCCCTGGCGCGCCTCCACCGCCAGTACCTCGACTGTGGACTGAGGAGCCGGGATGACACGGGGTACATGAAACGCCTGCACCCCTCCTATGAACTACAGAGCCCGCGCTGGTGAGGGCCTCCACGGCTTCGCGCCGCCGTTCAGATTCCCACCAGGAGCCACTAAGGATCGTGGTCACCGACCCCATTATCAGCCGTTTCGAGAACCGCTTGAAGCACGACGGCGGCGCCCACCATTGGGACATGGCAGCGGGTTGGACTCCTGAACGCCAGTTGGAGGCGCTTGCGGGTGCCGACGTCGTCGTCTGCTCTTCCCTCAACCCCGTGCAGGCGGCCGCCGCCGGCCAGCTCCGGCTGGTGCACGTCACCGGTGCCGGCTACGACAAAATATCGTTCCCGGAGGTGGCGCCGGCGGCCGCAGTCGCCAACACGTTCCACCATGCGCGTCCCATCGCCGAACACGTCCTGATGGTCACCCTGATTCTCTCCCGGAACGTCATCGCCGCCGACCAATCCGTCAGGCTCGGGCAGTGGCGGACCATCGCCACGGACGGTGGTGTGCCCTTCCATCCCTCGCTTGGCGACCTGACGATGGGGCTGGTGGGATTCGGTTCAATCGGAACAGAGGTGGCACGCATGGCCGGGCAGCTGGGAATGAAAGTCCGTGCTGTCCGCCGGAACCCCTCCGCTCCCCTTCCCAACGGCATCAAACTCGACTGGGTGGGCGGGAACGACGAGCTACCCCTACTCTTGGCAGCGTCCGACGTTGTTGTAGTCACCGTTCCGCTGGATTCCTCGACAAAGGGCCTCATAGGGGCTGCTGAATTCGCTGCCATGAAGCAGTCGGCGCTCCTTATTAACGTGGCCCGAGGCCCGGTGGTGGATCAGGCTGCGCTGTTTTCCGCCCTCAAAGACCGGCGGATCGCCGGTGCCGGGATCGACGTCTGGTGGGGGTCACCGGCCGACGGCGTTATTCCGCCCGCTGCGCTTCCTTTCGCATCGCTGGACAACACCGTGCTGACGCCGCACCATTCGGGACATGCCCGCATCACCTTCGAGCGCCGGGCTGACGATATCGCGGCCAATATCCGGCGGCTCTCCCAGGGCCTGGAGCTGGTTAATGTGGTGCACAGGACGGTCAGGACGCCATTGCCGCCATCGTGAGTTGGAAGACCAGCAGGGCGCTTCCCAACGCCGAGGCGCCGAGCGCCAACAGCTTCAGGCGTGCGGCGTTGAGGAAGCGGTTCACCATCCTCGACGCCGCATAGCCAGCCACAACGGCGGGCACCATCCACAGCGCGAGCGTCAGCATCTCGGACGTGACGGCACCTGCGAGCCCCAGCGACACCATGGAAATCGAGGAGCCGACCATAAAGAACGCGCTCATGGTGCCCCGAAGCTGCGGTCCGTGGTGCCCCTGCCAGATCAGTGCCATGGGCGGCCCGCCGATGGACGTGGCCGTGCCCATGATCCCCGAGGCCGCCCCCGCGGCGATCAGGTTTACCCTAACCGGTTTCGGCGCCCAGCCCCGGACAGCCAGCACCAGGCCCGTAAAGACCACTATGGCAACGGCCCAGGCCAGACCCTCCTTGGACAGCGCCACCACCAGGAAAGCCCCCACGATGCTCCCGGGGACCCGGCCCACCAGCGCCCATCCTGTGCCCCGCAGGTCCAGGCTTTGGCGCTCCCGTACCGTCACGAGGATGGTGACCAGCAGCGCAAGGAGAATCAGCGTCGCTGGCAGCAGCTCCGGATCCACCATGGCGATCACCGGGGCAGCCAGCATGCCCATGCCGAAACCGGTCGAGGCCTGCAGGCACGCCGCCAGGAAGATCACGCCTGCCATGACGGCATACTCAGCGCCCGTCACCTGGCCGAAGCCGCGGCGCCTGCCAGACCCTTGATGCCGTCCAGTGGAAAGTGGCATTCGGCCACGTGCCGTGTGCCGTCTGCCGCTGCCAGCACCTGCGGTTCAGGTGCCTCTTTGGCGCAGATGTCCTGCGCCTTCCAGCACCGGGTACGGAAGCGGCAGCCCGACGGCGGATCCAGCGGAGAGGGCAGCTCCCCCTTCAGGACAATCCTGTCCCGCTTCACCCCGCTGACGTCCAGCTTCGGGGACGCCGACATCAGGGCCGCGGTATAGGGGTGCCGGGGGTGGTCAAAGACCTCTTCCGTGGCTCCCGTCTCGATGATCCTTCCCAGATACATGACTGCCACCCTGTCCGCCACGTGCCTGACCACCGTCAGGTCATGGGAGATAAAGATGTAGGACACCCCCAGCTCCTTTTGCAGGTCGTTGAGCAGGTTCAGGACCTGCGCCTGCACGGAGAGGTCCAGGGCGGAGACCGGTTCGTCGAGGATGATGACATCAGGGTTCAGGGCCAGGGCACGGGCAATGCCAAGACGCTGCCGCTGGCCGCCGGAGAACTCCTGCGGCGATTTGCGGGCGTCTGAGGGACGAAGTCCCACCATGTGGAGCAATTCGCGAACCCTGGCCTCGCGTTCCTTCGATGAGGGGTAGAGGCTCCGGTGGGTGGCCCACGGCTCGGACACGATGTCGCCGGCGCTCATTCGGGCGTTCAAGGAGGCAAAGGGGTCCTGGAACACCATCTGGACGCGTCGCCGCCAGTTCAGCAGTTCCTTCCCGCGGAGTCCGAAGGGATTGGTGCCTTCAAAGCTCACAGTCCCTTCGTCCGGCGTCTCAAGCATCATCAGGGTCCTGGCCAGGGTGGATTTTCCACAACCTGACTCACCCACGAGTCCCAGGGTCTCTCCGCTGCCCACGGTCAGGCTGATTCCGTCCAGCGCCCTGAGCTGGGTGTTGCCGCTGGCGCTCTTGGCTACGTGGAACGTCTTGGACAGGCCGTTGATTTTCAGCAGGGGCTCAGACATTGTTCAACTCCTCGCTGAAGTGGCAGGCTGCGGCGCGTGCCGGCCGCGGCTGGGTTTCGGGCTGGATGTCAGACTGGGCCACAGGAGGGCCCACGGGACGCAGCGCGGGACGCTCCGCCCGGCAAATGTCCTGCACCAGCGGGCAGCGGGACTGGTAGACGCAACCGGAAGGGATGTCGTGAAGTTCCGGCGGGCTGCCCGCGATGGACTTCAGCTGGGCTCCGCGTTCCAAATGCGCAGGAACCGACTCCAGCAGGCCTTTGGTGTAAGGGTGGCGGGGATCGGAGAAAACTTCGGAGACGGGACCGCTCTCCACCACATTGCCCGCATACATCACCGCCACTGAATCGGCTTCCTCCGCCACCACGGCCAGGTCATGGGTGATCAGGACCACCGCCATCTGGCCCTCCTCACGGAGTTTGCGGAGCAGCTGCATGATCTGCGCCTGGACTGTCACGTCCAGGGCGGTAGTGGGTTCATCGGCGATCAGGAGCCGCGGATTAAGTGCCACAGCCATGGCGATCAGGATGCGCTGCCGCATCCCCCCGGAAAACTGGTGGGGATACGAATTGATCCTGGATTCCGGCTCCGGAATTCCCACACGCTTCATCAGGTCGATGGCCTCAGCCTTGGCCTGCTTTGCGTTGAGGCGGCGGTGGATCCGGAAAGCCTCCCCCAGCTGGGTGCCCACGGTGTAGACGGGGTTCAGGGCTGTGAGTGCGTCCTGGAAGACGATGCCCAATTCGGGTCCGGCAAACTTCAACCGCTCCTTGGGCGTCAGCACGGCGAGGTCCGTTCCATTCAGGATGATCTGTCCCTCAGCCAGGTCACAGACGGGGTCCATGATTCCGGCCAGGGCCTTGGCTGTCATGGACTTCCCGCAGCCCGATTCACCGAGCAGTGCGAGGGTTTCGCCTGCACGGGCCTCGAAGGCGACGCTGTTGACCGCGCGCACGGTGCCCCGGTGGGTGCGGATATCCACGGCCAGGTCCTTGACCTGGAGGACAACGTCATGGGCCCTTGCCGGTCCAGGCGGAATGCCTGCGGTGCCGGAGCGTGGGGCGGGAGCTTGTTCTGCAGCTGTTTTCACGGCTTTGCCTCCTTGACTGGAATGCGGGCAATCATCCGCTTGCGTGGCAGGGACAGCCGCCAGCGCTGGGCCGGATCAGTCGCTATCCGCAGCCAGGCAGCCAGGACGTTGGCGGCGATGGTGGTAACAACGATGGCGACGCCGGGAAAGATTGATAGCCACCAGGCGGTCTGCAGGTATTGCCGTCCCTGCGACACCATAAGCCCCCAACTCACGTCAGGCGGTTGGATGCCGATGCCCAGGAAACTCAGGGACGATTCAGCAAGCATGACGTAGCAGAACTCAAGGGTGGCCAGCGTCAGCAGAGTCGGCAACACGACGGGGATGACGTGCCGGCCAATGATTGCGTTGGGCCTGGCGCCAAAGGTCCGGGCCGCGTCCACGAATGTCCTGCTCTGCAGTTCCGCAGACTCGGCTCGCGCGGTGCGGAGATAAATAGGGATGCGGGTGAGGGCCAGGATCAGCACGATGTTGCCGGCACTGGGGCTGAAGACGTAAAGGACAACAACGGCGAGCAGCAAGGAGGGGAAGCTCATAATGACATCGGCGATCCGCATGGACACGTTCTCGCGCCAACCGCGGTGATAGCCCGCCCAGACCCCCCACAAAGAGCCAATCACAAGGGCCACCGCCACGGCCGGCAGGGCCACGGAGAACGTGGTACGGCTGGCCACAACCAACCGGGCCAGCATGCTCCGGCCCAGCGAATCGCTGCCCAGGACGTACTCCCAGCCGTAGGCGAAGCTAAAAGGAGCCTTGTTCGCGAATAGCAGGTTCTGTTTTGTGGCCAGATCACCCATCAGTGCCGGGCCAATCAGGGCGGTCAGGCCGATCAGGACCAGGAGAACCGCGGATACGGTGGCAAAGCGGTCCTTCAGCAGGAGACGAAAGAGACTGAGCTTTCCTTCCCGCTTGTCGTTGTTCTTTCCGGTGCCGGGGTGATCTGCTGATGCCAGCTGATTTGCTGCTGGTTCAGTCAATGGACTGTTCATGGCTACTCCTATGCCCTTGCCGTGACAGGACGCACGCGCGCGTCCAACAGCGCGTAGCCCATATCGATGAGGATATTCAGGGCGAAAATTGCGACGGCGGTGAGCAGCACCGCTGCCTGTAGGACGGCGAAGTCGCGCTGCAGGATGGAATCGATCATCAGCTTTCCGATCCCGGGCCAGCCGAAGATGGTCTCCACCACAACGGCGCCGTTGACCAGGCCAACAGTCAGATCGCCAGCCACGGTGAGGGCCGGGGCAGCGGCGTTCCGGAGCGCGTGATGCGTCACCACCCGCAGCTCGCCTGCCCCGCGGCTGCGGGCCAGCTTGATGTACGGCTCCGACAATGCGGACACCATGGAACCACGGACTATTTGGACCAGCACCCCGAAAGGCCGCAACAGCAACGTCGCAATGGGCAGTACCCAGGCGCTGGCTCCCGACACACCTGATGTCGGAAGCCAGCCCAGGCTAATGGCGAAGACCCAGATGCCCACGATCGCCAGCCAGAAGTCGGGGATCGAAGCGGCCGCCATCGAGACAAAACTTGAGATGCGGTCCGCGATGCCGTTCGGCTTGAGCGCTGCCCAGCATCCCACTACCAGCGCCAGCAGGACGGCCAGAACCATGGTGGTGGCGGCGAGCTGCAAGGTGGCAGGGAACGCGCGCAACGCCATGGCTGCTGCATCCTGTCCGGTGCGCAGGGACTGTCCGAAGTCCAGGCGGAGCACACCGCCAAAGTAGTCGGCCATCTGCACCAGCAGCGGTTGGTCGAAACCGTTGCGTGCGGTGAACTCGTCCCTCATCTGCTGGGTTGCGTTCAGCGGCAGGTACAGGCTGGCGGGGTTTCCCGTCATCCTGGCCAGTGCAAATACACCGACGATTACCACCACCAACGGAAGTGCGCTGGAGAGAATCCGCTTTCTCAAGTAGATCAGCATGGGTGTCCTTCTTCTCCGGAGGTCCGGGCTAGCTGGCCGGGGTCATTTCCGAAACGCGCAGTTCGTCGCCGCTTGAGGAGTTCGGCGTGTAGTTCACGGATTTGGCCTTGCCGATGATCCCGGTCTGGTGGGAGATGTGGGCGAACTGGACAACCTTGTCGTTCTGGTAGGCGAAGATCTCCTCGAAGTCCTTCTTCCGAGCGTCACCCGATGCCGCGTCGGCCTTCTTGATCATGGCGTCAAACTCGGGAGTGCCGAAGTAACTTTGGGCGCCGGTGGACAGCATGTACTGGTCCACCGTGAAGGCTGCATCGCCGGCCTGGTTGCCGTGCTGGGTCATCAGCGCAACCGCGCCTTCGTCTGCTGCGAAGGGCCGGACCTGGTACGTCAGGTGCTGGCTTGTTTCAAGCATCTTCAGCTTGACGTTTAGGCCGGCCTGACTCAGCTGCTCCTGCAGGACCTGTGCCAACTCGGTGATCTTGGGGAACTGTGCGCTGCGGACCACGAGGGAGATCTGGGCAGATGTATCCACGCCGTCTGCCTTGGCCTGGGAAACCAGCTCTTTGGCCTTATCCAGGTCGAAGGCCCAGCCCTTCAGCTCAGGGTTATGCCCCACAATGCCTTCCGGGACCAACTGGGCAGCCACCTGGTGCTTACCCTGGTAGAGGGAGTTGACGATTCCCTCCTTGTCGATGGCAAAGTTGATGGCCTGCCGGACCCGGATGTCGTTCAACGGAGCCTCGTTGGCATCGAGCCGCAGCGCCACAGTTTCATTGTTCGGGTAGTCGATGCCAAGGTCGCCCATGTTGTCGTCCGGGCTCAGGCCCATCGCCACGTCGGCCTCCCCGCTGGTGACCATGGCAGCCCGCACGGAGCTTTCGGAGCGCCACTGGTATTCGGCTTTGGCGTATGCCGGCTTGTCTCCCCAGTAGCCGTCCCAGCTGGCCAGGGAGATCTTTTGGCCCGCGTCCCACTTCTCGATTTTGTAAGGTCCGGTGCCGATTGGTTCGCGGACTTTCTCGGTGGTGCTTGTTGAGGGCGGAACTACTTCCAGGAACGAGAGGCGCAGCGGAAGGATCGGATCAGGTTCGGGCGTTGTGACCGTCAGCGTCGTTGCATCCACGGCTGCAACCACCAGGTCTGCGTCGCCGAAGACGTAGCCTTCAACGTTGCAGCCCAGTTTGGAGTTGACCGCCCTGTCGATGGTGAAAGCTGCGGCTTCAGCATTGAACGGGCTGCCGTCCTGGAACGTAACGCCTTCGCGGAGCTTCAGGGTCCATTCCGTGTCAGAGGTGGCTTCCCATTCGGTGGCGAGCTTGGGTTCGAGTTCGCCTGTCTGGGGGTTTCGCTCGATGAGCGGTTCGGTGACGTTGGAACGCACCACAACACCCGTGGAGGTCAGGTTGGACTCACATGCTTCCAGGGTCGGGGGTTCCTGGCCAAGCACCACGCGAACGGTGCTTGCATTGCCCGGGTCGCCGTCGGAATTGGCCACAGAGCAGCCGCTGAGAGCCAGAAGCCCTGCAGATGCCAGGGCCGGCCATGTGAGCAGGGCGGGATGAAAGGGATGCTTTGAAGAAGACGTCATTGGATTCCTCCGGATCGGATGCTTGCGGCCGGCGGCAACTCCTGGACTGCCAAGCCGGGGCTTGGACAAGGGAGCTGAGGGGCCGCGCTGGACTCAAGCTAGTTGAGCTCCAAATGCTTCACAAGGCTGGCGAATGGTTATAGACGGGGGAAGAGTTGTCCCGCAGAGCCCTGGGCCGATGTGACGGCCACCACGCCGCTCCTAAAACCGCGCCGTTCCGCCGCAGAAGAGGAATCAATGCGCGTCAGGAATCGATCAATGCCAATTGCATGTTGGACGCGTATCAATCCGCAAACCTAGGGTGCAGGTATGAACAACACAACTGTCCTGCAGGTAGGGCCCCTGATGCCCATGGTCCAAGACGCCATCGTTGGCGACTACGGAGCGCTGCGGCTCCCCGATTCGCCGTCCGGTCAAGACGACTTCCTGCTCAGGCACGCAGAGTCTTTCGAGGTGGCGGTGACTTCCGGAAAGGTTGGGGTTGGCACGGACCTGATGCGCGCACTGCCCAACCTTCGCGCAGTGATCAATTTCGGCGTCGGCTATGACACCACCGATTTCTCCCAGGCCGCAGAGCGGGGCATCACCGTCAGCAACACCCCCGACGTCCTCAATGACTGCGTGGCCGATACAGCGATCGCGCTTTACCTCGATGTTCTGCGTAAAACCAGCGCGGCGGACCGGTACGTGCGCCGCGGCGATTGGGTCACTACGGGAAACTTCCCCCTGGCCACCAAGGCCAGCGGCAAGCGAGTGGGCATTCTGGGGCTGGGCCGGATCGGCAAAGCAATTGCGCGGCGGCTTGAAGGCTTTGACTGCATCATCAGCTACCACAGCCGCAACAGGGTCACCGGAGTGAGCTATGAATATGCCGCGTCCCCGGCGGAACTCGCGGCGGGTTGTGATGTGCTGATCGTTGCGGCCGCTGGCGGACCGGAATCCGTCAGGCTCGTGGACGCGGCCGTTATTGAGGCGATCGGCCCCACCGGCTACCTCATCAACATCGCGCGGGGTTCAGTGGTGGATGAAGCTGCACTCGTTGCCGCCCTGCTGAAGGGGCGGCTTGCCGGTGCAGGACTTGATGTCTTCGCCGACGAGCCGAAAGTCCCGGAGGACCTCTTTGCCCTCGACAATGTCGTCCTGCTGCCGCATTTGGGGAGCGGCACGCACGAAACGAGGGCGGACATGGCCGAACTGACCCTTGCAAACCTTCGGTCCTTCCTGGCCACAGGATCCGTCCTGACAGCTGTCGGCGCATGAGCGTCGCGGTTGGCTACGGGTCCAGCAGAGAAGCGCGCGCGGCACTCCAGGCCGCCATCCATGAAGCGGCTCTCAGGGCGACGACGCTCGAGATCATGGGCCCGGACACTGCAGAACAATCTTCGGAAGCAGACCGGCACATGGAAGCCGCGATAGAAGCGGCAGCGGCTCTCGGCGTCAAAGCCAATCTGCGCCCCAATGAGGGCCTTGACCCGGGGGACATCATGATCGATGCGTCCTACGAGGAAGATGTTGAGCTGATCGTCATAGGCGTGCGCCGGCGCTCCCCTGTTGGAAAGCTGTTCTTGGGCAGCACGGCCCAGCGGGTGATCCTGGAGGCAGGGTGTCCTGTCACGGCGGTCAAGGCCGACGTCGGACCCGCCACTTAGAGGCGAAGCCCGCTAGAAAAGGTCCTCGCATCCCAGGCTTGTTCGCGGGACCTAACCCTCAAGGCGAGGATCTGCGAACAAGCCCCTGACGGGCGGGCCCCAGGTGCCGTTGCCTGGACGCAAAAGAGCCCCGGTCCTAAGACCGGGGCTCTTTCCATTTGCGTGCGCGAGGGGGGATTTGAACCCCCACGCCCTTTCGGACACTGGCACCTGAAGCCAGCGCGTCTGCCGTTCCGCCACTCGCGCGCAACTTCTTTTCCATGAATCACGGCCGGCTTCCCGGTTCCGCAACTACGTAAAAGCAGCGAGATCAAGCATAACGGACACCGGCGGCAAAACACCAATCGAGGGCGGCAGCACCATTCGCACGGTCGCCGGCAGCACTTCTCAGCGGAGACGAAGAGGGCCAAAAGGAACCTCGCCTGACCGCCCGCAGACAGCCCGACGCGAACTTTTCGACGGGGCCGGCCGTTGTGAATTAAGGTCATTCACAGGCCCGCCCAGTAGTATCTGATGTAGTAGTGCCTGCCATCGGCCGGCCTGCCGATCCGCAGTGAACTGTATTGCTGGTCGAGTTCCGGAACGACAACTGCCCCGCCACCGGGGGGAAAGGAGAAGGACTATGGGTTTGCTGGACAAGGTCGAGCGCGGCATCGAAAAGGCCGTCCGCGGTGTCTTCTCCACCGGTTCCCGGGCGCAGGTGGAGCCGGTTGAGATCGCAAGCCGGCTTCGACGCGAGGTTGACCACAAGGCCATCACCATCGCCGCAGGCCGGACACTGGCCCCCAACGTTTTCGACGTCCTGCTCAGCGACGACGACTTCAAACGGGCACAGGAGTGGGGCACTCCGCTGGCCGAGGAACTGTGTGATGTGGTCATCAACCACGTCCGGAGCCAGGGCTACACCCTCCAGGGCTCCGTGCGGATCTCATTCCGCCGCTCCGAAGAGCTGCGCGCCGGCGACTTCGAGATCAAATCCTCCACGGAGAAATCGAGTGGATCACCGGCAGGAGCGGCACCCCGCCCGAATCTCCCGGCTGCCCCCAGCCGCCAGCCCACCCGCCTGCAGCCTGTCCTGGACATCGACGGCCAGCGCTACTCCCTCAATGCCGCATCCATCATCCTGGGCAGGTCCTCCGAGGCCGACATCCTGGTTGACGACACCGGCGTTTCCCGCCGCCACCTCGAGATCCGCACGGCGAACGGGGTTACCAGCGCCGTGGACATGGGCTCCACCAACGGCAGCTATGTCAACGGGCACAAGGTCTCCGGCAGCACCGACCTTACCGACGGCTCCACCATCACGATGGGACGGACAAAGATCATCTTCCGCCTGCTTCCCGCCAACACCGGTGGCCGCCCATGAGCGAACTGACCATTACAGCACTGCGTTTCGGTTTCCTGCTCCTGCTCTGGGTGCTGATTTTCAGTATCGTGTCTGCCATGCGCCGGGACCTGATGGTAGGCCGGAAGGCCGCCGCCGGAACACCAACTGCACGCCAGGTCCGGAAGAATCCGGGATTGGCCGAAGCACCGCCGCAGCCCGTCAAGCAGCAGGCCCACCAGCTCGTGGTCACCGAAGGGCCCCTCAAAGGCACCACCATTCCACTGGCAGCCAGCCCCATCCTGCTCGGCCGCGCCCAGGAAGCCACCCTGGTGCTCGAAGACGATTACGCCTCCGGCCGCCACGCCCGGCTTTTCCCGCAGGGCAGCAGATGGTTCATTGAAGACCTGGGCTCCACCAACGGCACCTACCTGGCGGACCAGCAACTTACCCGCGCCCTGCCCGTTGAGCCTGGCGTACCCGTGAGGATCGGCAAGACGGTCATCGAATTGAGGCCATAGCCATGGCCGCCCCGGAATTTCCCGCAGACGAGGCCCAGCCCGCGGAGCGGCCCCTCATCATGCGCTATGCAGCGCGCTCCGATGTTGGCCGTATCCGCGCCAAAAATGACGACTCTGCCTACGTAGGCCGCCACCTGGCAGTGGTTGCCGACGGCATGGGTGGGCATGCCGGCGGTGATGTGGCCTCCGCCGCAACCGTGCTGGACATGCTCCACCTGGACCACGGGGATTACGACGGCGACGCCGGCACCGTTCTCGCAGATGAGATCCAGACGGCCAACTCCCTCCTGTCCGAACTGGTGCATATCAATCCCAAACTCGCGGGCATGGGCACCACTGTCACCGCCCTGCTGTTGGCCGAAGGCAAACTGCACTTCGCCCATATCGGCGACTCCCGCGCCTACCGCCTTCGCGACGGTGTCTTCGAGCAGATCAGCGTCGACCACACGTTTGTGCAGCGGCTCATCGATGAAGGCCGGCTCCGGCCGGAGGAAGCCGAAACACACCCGCACAAAAACGTCCTGATGCGCGTCCTCGGCGATGTTGACGCCAGCCCGGAACTCGACCTCGATGCCCTGGACGTCAAGCCCGGGGAGCGCTGGCTGCTCTGCTCGGACGGTCTGAACTACGTCGCCGGCCACGTGGTGGAGCGGACCGTACGGGAGACGAAGGACCTGCGGGAGTGCGTCGAAACGCTTGTTGACCTGACCCTGGAAGCCGGCTCGCCTGACAACGTCACCGTGGTGATGGTCGAAATAGCGGAGGAAACGCGCGACGACGTCAGCACCGCCGCGGTCGAAATCATCCCGGGCTCGCCGGTCACCGCAGTCGTCGCGTCCGGCGAGTCAGTTGGTCCCCCCGCGCAGCAGCCTGCCGCAGCCGTGCCCGCGGCCGAATCAGAGGCAGCGGCAGCGGCACCCCCCGCGAAAAAAACTGACGCGGGAAAGGCTGGCGCCGAAAAAACGGGCGACAGCAATACGGACGACAACAAGACCGACTCTGAACAGGCCGGTCAGGACGAAACGGCCGACTCCACCGACCCGCACCTCGGCGAACACCTCTCCGCCGAAGTCCTTAGGGAGGAGCTGGCATCCCGCCCGCACGAACTCGTCGGTGCCGCAGCCTCCGCGGCCAAGTCCGGCTCCATTCCGACCATCGCAGGCCGCACCGTGGCCCGGCGCGCCGCCACGGTCCTTACGCACAAGGCAGACCAGCCGAACCTCGAAGCGGATGATTCCCTGCTCCCGCCGGCGCCGCGCCGGTGGGTCACCTGGTCCATCGCGGCCTCCGTCCTGGTGGTCCTTACGGTAGGGCTCTGGCTCGGTTACGCGTGGACACAGACGCGCTACTACATCGGAGAATATGATTCCCGGGTCGCCATCTACAACGGCGTTTCCCAGCGTCTGGGCCCCATCCAGCTTTCCAGCCTTGAAACGGTGACCGAAATCCGCATGGACGCGCTCCCGCCGTTCTCGCAGCAGCGGGTCCGGCAGACGGTTCCGGCGCGTGACCTCTACGATGCCCAGCGGATCGTCAAGAACCTGGAACAAACGGGCACCACTTCCCCGGCCAACGAGTGCGTGACACCGTCGCCGTCTCCTGCAGCGACAACCCCGGCTGCGACGCCACCAACTGACGCGGCCGCGGCGCCTGCACCCGCTCCATCGGATCCGGCCGCGGCCCCCACGCCGTCGTCGCCCACACCAAGTCCCACCGTCACCTGCGAGGGGGCCCCATGAGCCAGCTAAGCTCCACACCCAAACCCCGGCGGAACATCGAACTGCTGTTGCTGCTGCTTGCCCTGGCGGTAGGCATCGGGGCCAACATGCTGGTCGGCGTGGACCAGGAAAAGGCCTTTGACACTGACTTCTGGTTCCAGTCGAGCCTGCTTGCACTTGCGGCCCTCGCTTTCCACGCCGTCCTGCGCATCCGGGCGAAGTATGCTGATCCGGTAATACTTCCGCTCGTCGTGGCGCTCAACGGCCTGGGCCTCGCCATGATCCACCGGCTGGACGCGCCCGGCGACGACACCGGCAACAACCAGCTCCGCTGGACCCTGATCGCCATGGCTGTGGCCATCGCGGTCATCTGGTTCCTCAAGGACCACAGGATCCTGCGTCGCTTCACCTATATTTCCCTGGCTGCCAGTGCCGTCCTGCTGGTCCTCCCGCTGATACCGGGCATTTCGGCCGGTGAAATCCTGGGCGCCCGTGTCTGGATCCGGCTCGGCCCCATGACATTCCAGCCGGGTGAAGTCGCCAAGATCACCCTGGCTATATTCTTTGCCGGGTATCTCTCGTCCAACAGGGACCTCATCCTCCTGGCAGGCCGGAAGATCGGTCCGCTGCAGTTCCCACGGTTCAAGGACATGGGCCCTATGATCACGGCCTGGCTGGTCAGCATCGGCGTGCTGATCTTCCAGCGGGACCTTGGTTCCTCAGTCCTGTTCTTCGGGCTGTTCATCGTGATGATCTATGTGGCCACCAGCCGGATCAGCTGGGTAGTTATCGGCGTGGCGCTCATCCTGGGTGGCGGCTTTGTGGCCTCCCGGGTCTTCTCCCACGTGGGCCTGCGCATCGATGGCTGGCTCAACGCCTTCACTGACGAGGTTTACGGCCGCCAGTTCGGCGGCAGCTTCCAGATCGTGGAGGGCCTGTTCGGCATGGCCAACGGCGGACTGGTGGGGACAGGACTCGGACAGGGCCGGCCCAACCTGGTGCCCTTTTCCAACAGCGACATGATCATCGCCTCGTTCGGCGAAGAACTGGGACTCATCGGGCTGTTCGCCATCGTCATGATGTTCCTGTTGCTCTTCACACGCGGTTTCCGGGCCGCCCTCGGCACCCGCGACGCGTTCGGCAAGCTCCTGGCCTGCGGACTGTCCTTTGCCATCGCACTCCAGTGCTTTGTCGTGATTGGGGGCGTCACGAGGCTCATTCCACTGACCGGCCTGACCACGCCCTTCCTGGCAGCCGGCGGTTCGTCGCTGCTCGCCAACTGGATCATCGTCGGCCTGCTGTTGATGATTTCGCACACAGCCAGGGGTCCGGTGGACACCACCCCGATGCCTCCTGCAAAGGGCGCGGAATTCAAGGGCATTGACACACCAACCGAGGCGGTGAAGCACCTGTGAACCAGGCCATACGAAACTCATGGGTCGCAGCGATCGCCATGTTCGCGCTGATTTTCGGCGCCCTCAGCTACGTGCAGGTGTTGGGCGCGGACGAGCTCAAGGCCAACGCATGGAACAAGCGCGCCATCCTGCAGGACTATTGCAACGACCGGGGCGCCATCATTGTGGCCGGCACCCCCATAGCCGAATCCGTCGAAGGTTCAGACACGTGCAAGTTCCAGCGGACCTACTCCCAGCCGGAGCTCTACGCTGGCATCACGGGCTACTTCTCGCAGAACTACGGCGCCGCAGGCCTGGAAGTGGCCATGAATGACCAGCTGGCCGGCAGCTCCGACCAGCAGTTCCTGGACCGGATAGGCCAGTTGTTCCTCGGCAACCAGCCCAAGGGCGCGTCGGTGGAACTCACCATCGATCCACAGATCCAGCAGCTCGCCTACGATCTCATTCCGGACGGGCAGCGCGGCTCCATCGTGGTGACCAATCCCAAGACGGGCGCCATCCTGGCCATGGTGTCGAAGCCCTCCTACGACCCCAATCTCATCGCCACCCAGGACCCTACGGCCGAGAGCACGAACATCAACGAGCTCGTGAAGGTCCCCGGTATCAACCTGAACCAGTCGGTCAGCGGCCCAACCGGGGAGCTCCTCGCCCCCGGCTCCGTGTTCAAGCTCGTTGACACCGCGGCGGCCCTGAGTTCGGGCAAGTACAACAAGGACAGCCAACTCCCCAACCCGGCAGAGATGCCTTTTACCGGAATCCAGTACAAGCTCCCCAACTACGCCGGTGGCAACTGCTACACCAGGGACACGGCCAGCTTCGCATTCGCCCTGCAGCAGTCCTGCAATACGCCCTTCGCCAGCATCGCCCTGGACCTGGGACGCGATGCCATCGCGGATCAGGCGAAGAAATTCGGCTTTGGTGAAAACCTGGGAGACCAGCTGAAGCTCGAATACGCCGTGCAGGGCTTCCCGGATGACCTGGACGAACCGGGGCTGGCACAGTCCGCGATCGGCCAGAAGGATGTGCGGGCCACTCCGCTTCAAATTGCCCTGATGACGGCAGCCATTGCCAATGACGGCGTCCAGATGAGCCCCAGCCTGGTCAAGACGCTCCGCTCACCGGACCTCCGCGTCCTCGATGAGCCTGAGCCCACTGCCCTCCGCACGTCCACGACGCCGGAGATCGCCAACCAAATCACTGAATGGATGACCAGTGCGGTGAGCGAGGGCATTGCCCGCGGCGCCGCCGTCCCCGGCGTCCAGGTGGCCGGCAAGACGGGTACTGCAGAACTGGGCAACGGCCTGAACAACTCATGGTTCACGGGCTTTGCCCCCGCGAACAACCCGCAGGTGGGTGTCACGATCGTCATGGAAGGCGTAGACATCACCACCGGCGCACAGCTAACCAGTCCGAACGCGAAGAAGATTTTTGAGGCGGTGTTGAATAAGTGAGGCCTACAACAGGAATCACCCTCGGCGGCAGATTCCAGCTGACCACGCGGATTGCGATCGGCGGCATGGGAGAGGTCTGGAAGGCAAAGGACCAGGTCCTGGGCCGCATCGTCGCTATCAAGGTGCTCAAGGAGGAATACACCGGCGACCCCGGCTTCCTCCAAAGGTTCCGCGCCGAGGCCCGCCACACCGCGCTCCTGAACCACGTGGGCATCGCCAACGTCTTTGACTACGGCGAGGAGGAGGGCTCCGCCTACCTGGTGATGGAACTCGTCCCCGGCCAGCCGCTGAGCAGCATCATCGAGCACGAGCAGGTACTGTCCCCGGACCGGACCCTTTCCATGATCGCGCAGACCGCGCGGGCGCTGTCCGTTGCCCACGCCCAGGGGCTGGTCCACCGCGACATCAAGCCGGGCAACCTGCTGATCACCCCCGACGGCCGGGTCAAGGTCACCGACTTCGGCATCGCCCGCCTGGCGGACCAGGTGCCGCTGACCCAGACGGGGCAGGTGATGGGAACGGCCCAGTACCTTGCCCCGGAGCAGGCAACCGGCCAGACGGCCACCGGCGTCTCGGACATCTACTCCCTCGGCGTGATCGGCTACGAATGCCTCACCGGGCACCGGCCTTTCTCCGGTGAATCCCAAATCGCCATCGCCCTGGCACAGGTCAACGATGCCCCGCCGCCCCTGCCAGAATCACTTCCCAAGCCTGTCCGCGCGCTCCTGATGTCCATGCTGGCCAAGGATCCCAAGAACCGGCCAGCCAACGCCATCAAGCTGTCGGAGGCCGCCGAGGCCATCCGCAACGGCGACATCAACGCCGCGCACGCCGCCGTACCCGGAATGCTGCTGTTCGAAGCTGCCACCGGTCCGATCACGGCCCCGGTCAATGTCGCCACAGCGCCCACTGGCATCATCAGCGGGCAAACGGACAGCTCCACCGCCTCCACATCGGCGCTGC
The DNA here is from genome assembly GCF_001663775.1 of Arthrobacter sp. B6. GTDB lineage: Bacteria > Actinomycetota > Actinomycetes > Actinomycetales > Micrococcaceae > Arthrobacter. Next base: position 2,459,257 of record NZ_KV467168.1, read on the forward strand.
CGGTCCTCGGCGCCGGTGCCGCGGGCGCGGCAGCCGGGGTTGCCGGCGGCGCTGCGGCCGCCGACGGCGGCACTGGAGCCGCGAGTACGCTGTCCCGGGCCGATGCCCTGGCCGCGGAACGCACCTGGGTCCACGAAGAGGAAGCGTACGACGACGAGCCGGCCGATGAGCCCGAACGCCGGGGCCGGAGTCCCTGGACTTGGCCGCTTATCGCCTTGATCCTGCTGGTGCTGTTCGCCCTGATTGGCTTCTTCCTCACCCAGCAGGGAATTCTGTTCCCCTCGAGCAACCCCACCAGCTCCGCGCCCAGCAGCCCGGCTGCCACCAGCGCCAGTCCGACAACCACCTCCGCGTCGCCCACCGCCACCAGGACCACGCCACCCCCTACGCCAACACCGACACCGACGCCTGAAACGGTCAACATCATTTCCACGGCGTACTTGGGCAAGGATTACCGCCAGGTCCAGTCATCCCTGGAGCAGTTGGGGCTCTCCGTTACGGTCCTGCCCCAACAGAGTGCCGAGGCTCCAGGCACCGTGCTGCAAGTCAACCCCACGGGAACCGTCCCCAAGGGAACACTGGTGACAGTCATCTATGCAGTCCCCATGCCGGCGCCAACCACAACCGCACCGCCGGCATCTCCAACCAGTCCGCCAGCCACGACAGACTCAGATTCGCTGCCCGACTGCACGACTGGCCAGCTGCCGGGCGTACCCCCCACCTGCAAGCCGTAGCCGCCAGGACACCCAGTGACTGACACGCCCCGCACACCGTCGCACCGTGAGGACAGCCTCCCGGTGGATAACCAGCGTGTCCTGAGCGGCCGCTACGAGTTGGGCGGCCTCATCGGCCGCGGCGGCATGGCAGACGTCCACCGCGGCGTGGACACCAGGCTTGGACGGACCGTTGCCATCAAACTGCTCCGCCCCGACCTCGCCCGTGATCCGCAGTTCCAGGCTCGGTTCAAACGGGAGGCCCAGGCCGTAGCCGCCCTGAACCATCCGTCCATTGTCGCCATCTACGACACCGGCGAGCACACGGTACCGGACGGGTCCCAGGACAGCGTCCGGGTCCCGTACATTGTGATGGAGTTCGTGGAAGGCAAGACCATCCGCGACCTCATCAGGGCCAAGGAAGTCAGCATTGACCAGGCCATCGAGTTCTGTCTGGGCGTGCTCGCGGCCCTGGAATACAGCCACAAAGCCGGCATCGTCCACCGGGACATCAAACCGGCCAACGTGATGTACTGCGAGGGCTCCAACTCCGTGAAGGTCATGGATTTCGGCATCGCGCGCGCCATCGCCGATTCGTCAGCCACCATGACGCAGACCCAGGCTGTGGTGGGCACGGCCCAGTACCTTTCCCCGGAGCAGGCCCGGGGCGAAACCGTGGATGCCCGCAGCGATCTGTATTCCGCCGGCTGCCTGCTGTACGAAATGCTCACGGCCCGGCCTCCCTTCATTGGCGACAGCCCCGTCTCGGTCGCGTACCAGCACGTCCGGGAGATCCCTGAGCCTGCCAGCAGTGTGAACCCCGAGGTCTCGCCTGCGTTGGACAGTGTCCTGGCCAAGGCCCTGCTGAAGAACCGGGATGATCGTTTCCAGGACGCGGCGGCCTTCCGCCGTGCACTTCGCGCGGCCCGGGCCGGAGTGCCTGTCCCGGACGTTCCGGCCACAGAGGCGCCCACTGATCCTAACGACCACGTGCCGACGCCGAAACGGACCCCCGCCACCGAGGCGTTCGCTTTCACGGGTGCCAGTTTCCTGGATGATGCCCCTACAGGGCGGCTGCGGGCCTCGTCCAACAACCATTCCAACCACAATGCGCTGCCTGCTGAGGCGGCCGCCGTTTACGAGCCGCAGGAGGCGGACGAGCTTCCCCTGGGGCTCCAGCCGGAACGGGAACGGAGCGCCCGGCAGAAGTCCCGCCGTCGTGCCTGGATCGCCACTTTGGTGATCGTCACGCTGGTGGTGCTGGCAGGCGGCGGGCTGTGGCTCTATAACATTGTGAACAAACCCGCGCCAGTGACTCCCAAGGTGGAGATTCCGGCGGTGGCCAGCATGACGGAGTCAGCGGCCCTGCAGGAACTCTACGGTGCGAACCTGCGCCCGCAGATCAAGCGCAGCCAGCACGATACCGTTCCCAAGGGGACAGCTATCGGAACCGACCCGGCTGCCGGAACGTCACTGGACCCCGATTCCGCCGTGGTCCTGAACATCTCCGACGGCCCCAGCGCAGTCAAGATACCGGAAAACCTGCCTGGCAAGACTGAAGCTGCCGCCCGTGACGTCCTGCGCCAAAGCGGCCTCGTGGGTGCCCCGACCACCACCATGGCCAACAGCGCAACCGTACCGGCCGGCATTGTGATCACTACCAGCCCTGCGCCCGGCCAGTCGGTGGCAGTCGGCAGCACTGTGGAAATCGTGGTGTCCACCGGAAAAGTGGCCATGCCGGAGCTGCGGGCCCGCACTCGCGCCGAGGCCGAGGCCGCCCTGAAGGATCTGGGCCTCGTTCCGAACGTCCAGGAAGTGGTGAACTCCCAGGTGGAGCCAGGCCGGGTAACGGACCAGAGTGATCCCGTCAACGCAGCCGTCGAACAGGGCAAGACCATCACCATCGTGGTGGCCAAGGAGCCGCCCCCGCCGGTGACCCCAACGCCGACGCCCACGCCCACGCCGACAGCGACCAAGAAGGGCTGACCCGGGTTCAGCAAGGAACACAGGTCAGGGGTACCTGACGGTCAGTGCTGGATCAGCGGGCTCAGCTTGGCAGCCCGGGACGCGGCACCGGCCATTCCCAGTGATTCGAGCCAGTTGCCCAGCATCTGGTAACCGCCTTCCGTCAGCACGGACTCGGGGTGGAACTGCACGCCGCACAGCGGGGCCGTCCGGTGCTGCAGGCCCATCACCACGCCGGTGGAGGTCTCCGCGGTGATCTCCAGGACGTCCGGGATAGTGTCGCGGACTGCGGCCAGTGAGTGGTACCGCGTAGCGGTGACGGGGGAGGGGAGGCCTTCGAAAACACTGGTTCCGTGGTGCTCCACCAACGACGTCTTGCCGTGCATCAGTTCGGGGGCGTGGGTCACCTTGCCGCCGTATGCCTCGGCCAACGCCTGGTGCCCCAGGCAGACGCCGAACATGGGCATGGTGTTGTCCCCGCACCACTTGATGAGTTCGATGCAGACGCCGGCTTCCGCGGGGTTGCCAGGCCCGGGCGAGATGAGTACGCCGTCGCGCGTTCCGGCCATTTCGATGGCTTCTGCCAGGGTGACATCGTCATTGCGCACTACGGTGGTCTCGGCGCCGAGCTCCTGGAGGTATCCCACCAGTGTGTATACAAAGCTGTCGTAGTTGTCTACGACCAGGATCTTGGTTGTGGTCATGGCTGGGTTGCGGAACCAATCGTTGAGTCGGTGAGTTGGGTGAAGGTGGACATCCAGGGGAAAAGGAACTGGACCATCAGGACCAGGGCGGCGCAGACCAGCACCACAGAGGTGAAGATCCGCAGCCACAGGGGACCCGGCAGGTGCCGGAAAATCCAGCCGTACATGGTCAGCCCTCCCCGATCGCGGCGGCCACCTGGGCCGCTATTTCAGCAGGCGGACCGGCGGAGGCAGGCTGCCAGCTTTCCAGCAGCGCATACGCGATGATGCGTTCCTGGGTACCGAAGCGCGGGTTGCAGCTGGTCATGGTGAGGAAGCTTTCCGTGGGGGTGACGCCAGGCCGGGTGGGCACCGGTTCCAGAACATCGGTCCGGGACGGCAGCACAATCTGGTTGTTTCGGAAAACGTAGACGTAGTAGCCATCCCTGGTCTGGACGTAGATCCGGTCGCCCGGCACCAGTGTGTGGATGTTGTCCAGGACGGCACCGTGGGTCTGCCGGTGGCCGGCCACAGCAAAATTCCCCACAGCGCCGGGCATGGCGGTGTTGCTGTAGTGGCCCAGTCCCAGGGTATCCAGCACATCACCGGTGGTTCCCTGCACTATGGGCCGGGTGTAGTTTGCGCCGAACCGCGGTATGTACATGATGCCGATGGTGCCGGCGTGTCCGGGGGCTGCGGACACCACGGGTGCGCCGTAGTCCACGGCCGCCCCTGGCGCCGCCGGGCTACCAGAGGGCTCCGGACTGGGTGCCACCGCGCCGAGGTCCTGGGCAAATTCCTTGATGATGGCGCTTTGCCTGGCATCCGATTCCACGTTGGTCCACCACAGCTGCCAGCCCACAAAAAGCAGCAGGATGATGCCCGCCGTGATGAGAAGCTCACCAAGTACCTGGGCAGTTCCACGCAGAATCGCGACGCCGGGTCCAGGCACAGTGCCGGTCCTCGCCTTCTCCTGCAATACCACGCGTTCTCCTCCGGGGGCGGTCACCATGGGCACTGGTTGGCCCTGAACTACGGCTAGAATTGGCTGCTAGTAAGAATCAAGATTTGACCAAGATCGCGCAGACCGCTGGCAATTTCCTTCTTGCAGGATATCAAGCCCGGGTCGCCGAGCTTGCCTCAGCCCGCCAAGGAGAGCACGTGCCCGAGTCCAAGCCACGCAAGAAGACTTCCAGCTCAGCCCAGCCGGCTTCGTCAACGCAGGCCTACAAGCCCAATCCCATCTGGTTCAAGCCTGTCATGTTCGGGCTCATGATCATCGGCCTGCTGTGGATCATTACGTTCTACATCAGCGAAGGCCAGCTTCCTGTCCAGGCCTGGGAATCATGGAACATCGTTGCCGGTTTCGGCATCGCCATCGTCGGCTTCCTGATGACCACCCGCTGGCGTTCCTAGCCGCGGAGCATGGTCCCCGGCGGTAACGGAACCGTTCTTGGGGTCGACGGACTCGCCCGCCCGCCATGGGCCTCCATTGATCCCCTCCTGCGCGACTATTACGACACCGAGTGGGGCCTGCCGGTGCGGGACGAAAACGGCCTTTACGAACGCATCTGCCTCGAGGGGTTCCAGGCCGGCCTGTCCTGGGCCACCATCCTGCGGAAACGCCCTGCCTTCCGCGCTGCCTTCCATGACTTCAATCCGGACGTCGTTGCCGCCTTCACCGAAGACGATGTTGAGCGGCTGCTGAAGGATCCCGGGATCATCCGCAACAGGCTCAAAATCCGTGCCGCGATCACGAACGCTGAGGCTGTCATAGCTCTTCGCAGTGAAGGCGGGCTCGTGGACTTTGTCTGGAGTTTCCAGCCTCCTGAGACCCCTCGGCCACTCACGCACGCCGATATCCCCACCCAGTCCCCGGAATCGGTGGCCCTGTCCAAGGCCCTGCGCCAAAAGGGCTTCTCATTCGTGGGTCCCACTACGATGTTCGCGCTCATGGAAGCGATCGGCATGGTGGATACACACTTGGTTGACAGCCACCGCCGCGGATCATCCGGGGTGTGGCGGGCTGCAGGAGCCTGAACCGGCTGCCCCCAAGTTCTCCCCAGCTGTTCTTAAAGTTATCCACAGTGTGCATAACCGCGGTCCCGCGAGTGGCCGGAATGGACACCGAGATGCCCGCAAACAGGGTGGATGTGGAGTCCGCTGTATGGGCCCCGGTTATTAACAGTGTGGATTACCTGTGGATAAAGCCGAAGCTGGCCAGCGGACCCTTGCAAGGCCGGTATCGACCATGGCTCCCGCCCCGGCCAGGCGCCTTCCCGTCAGTCCCGGCGGTGCACCGGATGGTGACTCGTGATGGAAACGCGGTTGAAGGCGTTCATGGTGATCGCCAGCCAGCTGACAGCGGAGAACTCGTCGGCGGTGAGGTGCCTCCGGGCATAGCCCTCCTCATGCTCCCGTGCGCGTTGGTCCGGCAGTTCCGTGATGCTCTCGGCCAGCGCCAACGCTGCACGCTCCCTGTCCGTGAAAAGTGCTGTGTCCCGCCACGCGGGGAGCACCGCCAGCCGTTGGGGCGATTCGCCGCTTTCCACAGCGTCGCCCACGTGCAGGTCGAGGCAGTACGCGCACCCGTTGACTTGGGAGATGCGAACGTACATCAGCTCAATGATCGTCCCGTCCACTCCGGCAGCCGCCGCGGCTTCGCGTGCCTTGAGGCCCAGTCCGTTCAATGACCGCCATAAGGCCGGGTGCTGCTTGTCAAGGAAGATGTTTTCGTTGGTGGCGCTCAATGGTCCTCCTGCGTTCAGACTTCGGCGGAGTAGGCCTCCGGTCGCCGATCCGCGTAGTTATCCACTTGCTAACACACGGCTACCCACAACTTATCCACAGATGTGCACAACCTGTGCCAACATTCAGGAAATGTCGCCCAAACAGGCGGCCCAAGGCTTCCAGGGCCACAGTAACTACATGCTTGTAAGTTATTAACACTGTGAATAAGCATGTTGAAATCGCCTGCGGGCAGGTCGGCGAAACGGCCCGCGACCGCCCAAAGCCGAAGATATCCACAGGAGCGGGGCAAACCGGCGTTCTTGTCCACTTAACCACAGGGACATCCCCAGAAGTTGTCCACAGTTGTGGACAGCGCAGGACTGTCCCGGCCACATCTTGCGCGGGGACAGGGCCGTGGCCTGGTTCGGGCCATAACTACAGCCATGTAAGTTACCAACAATGTGGATAACCCCTGTGGAAAACTTTTCGTGGTCCGGATGCGAAAGACCCCGGTGTCCGTAGGGACACCGGGGTCTTCGGTTTCAGGGCGGCTGCAGAGCCGGGCTCAGCCGGCGGTGACCTTTATCCAGCTCACCAGGACCAGCAGGGCAAACACGGCGGCCAGGCCGACTGCCTGGAGCAGGGCCTGCCGCGGCCCACGTGGCGTGTAGGCCACTACCGCGGCACACAAGGCACCGGCGACGAGGCCGCCGAGGTGGGCCTGCCAGGCAATCTGGGGGATCAGGAATCCGATCACGCCGTTGATAGCTATCAGGACCCACAACTGGCGGGTCTCCCCGCCGCGGTGCCGCTGGACCAGGAGCATCGCTCCGAAGAGTCCAAAGATGGCGCCGGATGCCCCAACCACTCCAGCCAATTGCTGGCCGGGCACGTACCCGGGAGTCAGCAGCAGGTAGCCTACTGACCCGCCTATTGCCGAGAGGAGGTACAAGGCCAGGAACCGGATGCGTCCCAGCAGCGGTTCCAGCGCTTGGCCGAAGATCCACAGCATGTACATGTTCAGCACAATGTGCAGGATGAACCCCTGCGAGTGGAGGAAGGCCGCGGTCAGCATCCGCCAAGGTTCGAACTCCCCATACGCGGGTGTGGCGTAATAGGTGGCGAACGCCAAGTTCTGGTAAATACCGTCATTCGGAACAACCCATTGCAGGACGTACATCAGTCCACAGAGCGCAATGATGCCGAACGTCACGAGAGGCTTGCCGGTAGCCACGGCCCCGCCGTAGACGGTCCTGACTGTCGGCGTCGAACGCGCCGCTTCGTTGACACAGTCGATGCACTGGAACCCGACGGCGGCTGCCCGCTGGCAGTCAGGGCATGCGGGGCGCCCGCAGCGCTGGCACCGCACATAGGAGGGCCGGTCCGGGTGCCGGGGGCAGACCGGGACTTGCGCTGACGGCTCCGCCGCCGGGATTCCGTAGCTCATGCGTGGTGGTTAGAGCTGTTCGATGTCGATGCTGTTGATGGTGACGTCCTCGACCGGGCGGTCGCCCATGCCGGTGCGGACACCCTCGATGGCGTCGACAACCTTCTTGGAGTCCTCGTCAGCCACCTCGCCGAAGATGCTGTGCTTGCCCTGCAGCCAGTCGGTGGGGATGGTGGTGATGAAGAACTGCGAGCCGTTGGTGCCCTTGCCCATCTGGATGCCGGCGTTGGCCATGGCCAGCTTGTAGGGCTGGTTGAAGCTGAGCTCGGGGTGGATTTCGTCGTCGAACTTGTAGCCCGGACCGCCGACACCGCGGCCCAGGGGATCGCCGGCCTGGATCATGAAGTCTTTGATGATGCGGTGGAAGATCGTGCCGTTGTACAGCGGGGTACCGGTCTTGTCCTCACCCGTCTCCGGGTGGGTCCAGGCCTGCTCACCGGTGGCGAGGCCGATGAAGTTCTTGACCGTCTTGGGCGCGTGGTTCCCGAAGAGGTTCACGACGATGTCGCCGAGGCTGGTATGGATGGTTGCTTTTGCAGTTGCTATGGCAGTCATACCGCCCATTCTTTCACGACCGGCCAAAGCGGAACGGGTGTGGACGACAGTTCCGCGCTGGGTGAAATCGGCCTGAATTCCGGGCTAAGAATAGCCGGTGAAGGTCAATCCACGTAGGCTAACAACAGAACCGTCACATTAATCGGGAGGTAGTTGTGAAGAAATCGGATCGTATTGCCCGTGACCTTGAGCAGTCAGTCAACAGCGCGGTAGAGAACGCCAAGGACTGGGCATCCCCCCGCGTGGAAGCAGCAGTGGACTGGGCAGTTCCCCGGCTGCAGCATGGCCTGGATACCGCATCTCCCAAGATCCAGGAAGGCCTGAAAACCGCAGCCCACAACCTCGCCGACGGCGTCGCAACGGTAACACCCCGCATCCAGGACGGGCTGGCCCACCTTGCCCCCAGGATCCACGATGCCGTTGAAGGCACCACTCCGCGCCTCCACGAAGCACTGGACAAGGCCACACCGGTAATCCTGAACGCCCGTGACCGCGTTGTGGTGGAGTACCTGCCACGCCTTTCGGACCAGATCGGCCAGGCATCCGACGCCGTGCACCGCACCCTGGAGAGCGCGCCGGCGCACGTGGATGCCGTCGCCCAGAAGCTTGGCGATGTTGGCATCGTCCACGCCCTTCAGGACCAGGCGCACACTGCAGGAACGCAGCTCAGGGCGGCGGCCACGGAAGCCGGACGGGCTGTGGGCATCCAGCTCGCGGAACCGGAGAAGCCCAAGAAGCGCGGCTGGCTGGTCTTTGGCATCATCGCAGCCGCAGTGGCAGCCGGTGTGGCAGCCTGGAAGGCCTCCAAGCCGGTGGAAGATCCTTGGAAGACGCCCTCGCCCGTTACCCCCACCCCGGCTCCGGTTCCTGCCGCGGCCGTGAACGACGCCGCGGCAACTGCAGAAGATTCAACCAGCAAGGGTGCCGCAGCTTCGGCGGCCACCGCCGGCCCTGTTGCGGGCAAGTCCGACGACCTCGCCGAGGGTACAAAAGATGCCACCGATGATGCAGCCGACAAGGCCAAGCATGTGGCCGACGATTCGGCGGACGCGGCAGCCAAGGCAGCTGCCGATGCCAAAACGGCCATGAAGAACATCGCGTCGAACATGAATGGATCCGCGGACAAGGGCAGCGTCTAGCAGTTCCAGGCGCTGTTGCGCCGTCAGCTGAAGGGGTCCCGCGGTTTGCGGGGCCCCTTCAGTGTTTTCCCAGTGTTTGTCCGGACTCGTACCCGCCACCCGCGGTGCGAATCCCGATCGGTGCTAAATTTGAACTGATGTCAGCCGATAAATCCTCTGGGGATGCCTTGAACGACGCAGCACAGCTGCCCCGTGTGTCCATTGTCATCCCGGCGTACAACGAGGAAAGTGTGATCCGGCAGTGCCTCATCGCTGCCGTCTACCAATCGGTCCCGGCCCACGAAATCATCGTGGTGGACAACCTCTCCACGGACCGCACCGCCGCCATCGTGCAGCAGATGCAGTTGGAATATCCGGAAAGCCCCATCATCCTGCTGAGCCAGGACCGTGACCAGGGGCTCATCCCCACCCGCAATTTTGGCCTGGACCACGCCACCGGCGATATCCTCGGCCGGATAGACGCTGATTCGGTGGTGGAGCCCGACTGGGTGGAACAGGTCCAGAAGGCGTTTGTGGACCAGTCAGTCCAGGCGGCCACCGGCCCAGTGGTCTATTACGACATGCCTATGCGCCGCTTCGGCCTCAAGGCCGACGACAAGATGCGCCAGCTGATGCTCAAGCTGGCCAAACACCAGTACCATTTCCTCTTCGGCTCCAACATGGCCCTGCGTGCGTCCGCCTGGGAAACCATCCGGGCCGAGACCTGCCGTGACGAAAAGGATGAGATGCATGAGGACATCGACCTGTCCCTTCATCTTGCCGACCACGAACTCAAAGTGCAGTACTGGCCCCAGATGGTGTCCGGAATGTCCGCCCGCCGGCTGGAGGACTCACCCCGGGACTACCGCTACTACGTGACGCGCTTCGACCGCACGTACAAAGCCCACAACGTGAAGAAGATGGCGCTCAAGGCCCCCATGGTGGTCTTCTTCTCCGTATATTTCCCGGCCAAGCTGCTGCGGGCGATCCACACGGTCAACACGGCCCAACCGGTCCGGCGCGGCGGCCAGTAGCGCCCAACCCGGTGGCGACCGGCGCCAGCATCTCCCACTGGCTGCCCCGCCGTCCAGGCCCGCGGCTCAGTCTGTTCCCAGCTCCGCAAGCCGCTCCGAGGGCGGTTCGCCGTCCCGTGTCCCGGCGGGGTCCAAACGCTGCCGCCTGGCAGTGCGGGACCGCTGTCCCAGGACCACAACGGCGAGTCCCACCAGGATCAGCGCCAGTCCGGCGTAGGTTCCGGCCGGGAGCGTTTCGTGCAGGAACACGGCGGCCAGCAGCGCCGCGCCCGGGATCTCCAGCAGGATGATCATCGAGACCAGCAACGGACTCATTGTCGCCAGCAGGTGGTTGAAGGCCGTATGGCCGACCAGTTGGGCACAGACGGTGATGGCAATGATGCCCAGCCAGCCGCCGGCGTCGAACCCTGTCAGTGGCTGTCCGCTGAACACCGCCAGGAGCGCCACGAGGGCCGCGCACATCCCGTAACAGAGGGTGGTGTAGGTCCCCGTGGTCATGCTTTGCCGCGCCTTGCCGCCCGCCAGGGTGTAGAGACCCGCCAGCGCTCCGCCCGCCACCGCCAGCAAGTCGCCCAGGAGCGCCTCCGAGGAACTGCCCATATCAAACCCGGTGATGGCCACGACGCCGCCGAACGCAATACCGAGGCCGGCCAGCACTGGCCAGCGGTGTTTCGTGCCGCGAAAGAGCTGGAAGACGGCGATCCAACCGGACTGGAGGCAGACGAGGGCAGTGGCGGCGGCTACGGACGTCAGCTGCAGTGAAGTGATGAAGCAGGCGAAGTGCAAGGCCAGGGCGACGGCGGCGAGCAAGGACCAGCGGAATTCCCGCCCGGTGATCCTTCCAAACTGCCGCGGCTCCCGCACGAGGGTGGGCGTGGCCATCACCGCAGCGCCGATGGCGTTGCGCCAGAACGCAATGGCCAGGGCGCTGACGGTGGTCGCACCGAGGGTGGCGGCGATCAGCGGTCCGGATGAGGCGACACCCAGCACACCGAGTGCCGCAAGGAAGAAGTTCACTGTCCAACCCTACTTTTCCGGCATAACAAAAAAGTCCCGGACAGCGTTTCCGCTGTCCGGGACTTTCCTTATGGTGGAGGCACGGGGACTCGAACCCCGAACCCCCTGCTTGCAAAGCAGGTGCGCTACCAATTGCGCCATGCCCCCATAAGAAGCAACCCGTCAATCATACCCTAGAACCGGAGAGCCTCTTGCCAGCTCCCCGTCCGGGAATCCGGGCTAATCAACCGTATCGGTTGACTCACTCCAGACCGTTTTCCGGGCCTCGGATTCCTGTGCTTTCCGGTAGAGCAGGGCGCCTGCGATCGCAGCTGCAAGAACCAGCAACTTCTTCACATGCACCCCGTTCCGGTCCAGCGAGCTGGACCTTTACTGGAACCTGCACAGGTTCCGTGGGCGTACCAGGACTTGAACCTGGGACCTCTTCGTTATCAGCGAAGCGCTCTAACCGCCTGAGCTATACGCCCCGATGCCTCATCGGGCCGAGATATGACTTTACAGCACATCCCGGCCCGATCTCAAATCGAGGCATTCCTACGGAAAAATCCGCAGGAATTATGGGATTTCAGTCGTCCGTGAGGGTAACGCCGATTCCGCCCACCAGGGTGGCCGAGAGGTTGTACAGTACAGCAGACAGCATGGACAGAGCCGTCAGGAGGACCACGTTCACTACGGCGATGATGGTGGCAAAGGATGCCACCTGTCCCAGCGAAGCCACCTTCTTCAGTTCAAACCCGCCGCCCTCGGACCCGGCGAGAGTCCCCAGGAGGCTGTCCACCTGATCGAAGATGCCGGTCAGATCCAGGACGGTCCAAAGCACGATGGCCGCAACGACCGTAACGATTCCCAGGGCAACGGACAGCAGGAACGCCATTTTCAGGACCGACCAGGGGTCGACTTTGCTGATCAGCAGGCGCGCGCGCCTGACTTTGGCTTTGGGAGCCGGCTTGACGAGCCCCGGGCCACCCTGTGCGGGACGCTGCCCCGCCGTGACCGGACGCTGGCCGGGACGCTGGCCTTCGGCAGGCCGCTGGCCCTGTCCTGGCTGGACCTGCGGACGCTGGCCGGCTGCAGCGGGGCGCTGGCCGGGCAGGCTCGCCGGAGCCGCTGGAGCGGCCGGGCGCTGCTGCGGACGTACGGGAGCGTTCACGCGGGGAGCAGCAGCCGGCTGGCCCGTTCCGCCGGGAACATTGCTGTTCTGCTTGGGATATGAGTCGGGATTACTCACTCGTTACCTCCGGTGTAGTCTTCGTTCGGCTCAGCGTCGCCGGAGGCGTCCTCTGACTCAACGGCCGGTGCTGTCTCTGCCATTGCTGCTGACCCTGCGGACCCCTCGGGGGATCCGGCCTCTTCAGCCAACGTTACGTCATCCTCCAGGGATTCCTCTCCCTCGAGACCGCGTTCGCTGTTCCGTGCCACCTCGATGATCCGGTCATTCTTGTCAGGTTTCGCGAAGATGACGCCCATGGTGTCGCGGCCCTTGGCGGGCACGCCGGATACGGAGGAACGGACCACCTTGCCGCCTTCCATAACCACCAGGACTTCGTCTTCCTCCTGGACAATCAGGGCTCCGACCAGGTCGCCGCGTTCCTCGGCCAGCTTGGCAACCTTGATTCCCAGGCCGCCGCGGCCCTGGAGCCGGTATTCCTCCACGGCCGTGCGCTTGGCGTAGCCGCCCTCCGTCACGATGAACACGAACGAACCGTCCGTGACCACATTGGCGGCCAGCAGTTCGTCCTCCTCCCGGAACTTCATGCCGGTTACGCCGGACGTGGCCCGGCCCATGGGCCGCAGCGCGTCATCGGTGGCCGTGAAGCGGATGGACTGGCCCTTGCGGGAGACGAGCAGCAGGTCATCGGATTCTGACACCAGCTGGGCGGACACCAGTTCATCCTCGTCACGGAGGTTAATGGCAATGACGCCGGCGGAACGGTTGGTGTCGTAGTCCTCCAGCCGGGTCTTCTTGACCAGGCCTCGCTTAGTGGCCAGGACAAGGTACGGGGCGTGCTGGTAGTCCTTGAGGTCCAGCACCTGGGCGATGTGCTCGTCCGGCTGGAAGGCCATCAGGTTCGCGACGTGCTGGCCCTTGGCATCACGGCCGGCTTCCATCAGCTCGTAAGCCTTCGCACGGTATACCCGGCCCAGGTTCGTGAAGAAGAGCAGCCAGTGGTGGGTGGTGGTGACAAAGAAGTGCTCCACCACGTCGTCGCCTCGCAGCTGGGCACCCTTGATGCCCTTGCCGCCGCGTTGTTGCGAACGGTAGTTGTCGCTGCGGGTCCGCTTGACGTAACCGCCACGGGTGATGGTGACAACCATTTCCTCTTCGGGGATCAGGTCTTCCATGGACATGTCACCGTCGAAACCCATCAGGATCTTGGTCCGGCGGTCATCTCCGTGCTTGGCCACGATCTCGGCAAGCTCGGTGCTGATGATCTCGCGCTGGCGCTCCTCCGAGGCAAGGATCGAGTTGTATTCCGCAATCAGCGCCTCGAGTTCGGCGTGCCGGTCCTGGATCTTCTGGCGTTCCAGGGCAGCGAGGCGGCGCAGCTGCATGTCCAGGATTGCCCTGGCCTGCAGTTCGTCGATGTCCAGCAGCTGCATCAGTCCGTCGCGGGCCGCTTCAGTGGTGTTGGATGCACGGATGAGGGCAATGACCTCGTCCAGCATGTCCAGTGCCTTGAGCAGCGCCCTGAGGATGTGTGCTTCTTCTTCGGCCTTGCGCAGGCGGTACCGGGTGCGCCGGGCGATAACGTCCAGCTGGTGCGTCACCCAGTGCCTGATGAAGGCGTCCAGGCTCAGCGTCCGCGGCACACCGTCCACGATGGCCAGCATGTTGGCGGAGAAGTTGCTCTGCAGTTCGGTGTGCTTGTAGAGGTTGTTCAGCACCACCTTGGCCACGGCATCGCGCTTGAGCACAATGACCAGGCGCTGGCCCGTTCGGCCGGAAGTCTCATCGCGGAGGTCCGCGATCCCGGAGATTTTGCCGTCCTTGACCAGCTCGGCGATTTTGATGGCCAGGTTGTCCGGGTTGGCCTGGTAGGGCAGTTCGGTGACCACGAGGCAGGTGCGGCCCTGGAGTTCCTCCACGTTGACCACCGCGCGCATGGTGACGGAGCCGCGGCCGGTCCGGTACGCGTCCTCGATGCCCTTGTGGCCCAGGATGGTTGCTCCGGTAGGGAAATCGGGCCCCTTGATGCGCAGGAGCAGTTCCTCCAGCAGTTCCTCGCGGGTGGCCGTCGGGTTGGCCAGGTACCACTGGACACCGTCGGCCACTTCCCGGAGGTTGTGCGGCGGTATGTTGGTGGCCATGCCGACGGCGATGCCGGAGGAGCCATTGACCAGCAGGTTGGGGAACCGCGCCGGCAGGATGGTGGGTTCCTGGTTCTTCCCGTCGTAGTTGTCCTGGAAGTCGACGGTTTCCTCGTCGATGTCGCGGACCATCTCCATGGCCAACGGCGCCATTTTGGTTTCGGTATACCGGGGGGCGGCCGCGCCGTCGTTGCCTGGGGAACCGAAGTTTCCCTGTCCCAACGCCAGCGGGTACCGCATGGTCCAGTCCTGGATCAGGCGGACCAAGGCGTCGTAGATGGCGGTGTCGCCATGCGGGTGGTACTGGCCCATGACTTCGCCCACCACGCGGGCACACTTGTTGAACGAACGGTCGGGACGGTAGCCGCCGTCGAACATCGCGTACAGCACACGGCGATGGACGGGCTTCAGGCCGTCCCTGACGTCCGGAAGTGCGCGCCCCACAATAACGGCCATCGCGTAGTCCAGGTACGACCGCTGCATTTCCGTCTGCAGGTCAACCTGTTCCACCCGGTCGATCAGCACATCGCCTTCAAGCACGGTTTCCGGAAGATCGGCGGATTCCGCCTGGTTCTCTGGTGTCTCGTCACTCATCGTCTATATTTTCCGTTTCAGGTATATGTCGGTTCTGGAATGCTAGGCGGGAGAACCGGCTAGATATCCAGGAACCTGACGTCCTTGGCGTTCTGCTGGATGAAGTTGCGGCGGGATTCAACGTCCTCGCCCATCAGCGTGGAGAAGATCTGGTCCGCCGCAAGGGCGTCGTCCATGGTGACCTGCAGAAGCGTCCGGTTGTCCGGGTCCATCGTGGTGTCCCAGAGCTCGGTGTAATCCATTTCACCGAGGCCCTTATAGCGCTGGATGCCGTTGTCCTTCGGAATACGGCGGCCGGCCGCCTGGCCGCTCAGGAGCTTGGCATCACGCTGCTTGTCACTGAAGACGTAGTCATGAGGCGCATTGGACCACTTGATCCGGTACAGGGGTGGCTGTGCCAGGTAGACATAGCCGTTCTCGATGAGGGGGCGCATGTAACGGAACAGCAGCGTCATCAGCAGGGTGGTGATGTGCTGTCCGTCAACGTCGGCATCGGCCATCAGCACAATCTTGTGGTAGCGGAGTTTGCTGAGGTCGAAGTCCTCGCCGATGCCGGTACCGAACGCGGTAATCATGGACTGGACCTCTGTGTTGCCGAGGGCCTTGTCCAGGCGTGCCCGCTCAACGTTCAGGATCTTGCCGCGAAGCGGCAGGATGGCCTGGGTTTCGGGGTTGCGGCCACGCTTGGCGGAGCCGCCGGCCGAGTCACCCTCCACGATGTAGACCTCGCACCTGGAAGGGTCCTTCGAGGAGCAGTCTGAAAGCTTGCCCGGCATGCCGAACGATTCCAGCGGGCTCTTGCGGCGGGCGTTGTCGCGGGCCTTGCGGGCCGCCATTCGCGCCTGGGCTGCGGATATGGCCTTGCGGATGACGTCACGGGCGGGCCCGGGGTTACGCTCCAGCCAGTCACCGAGCCCGTCAGTGACCACCCGCTGAACGAAGCCCTTGACTTCCGAGTTGCCCAGCTTCGTTTTGGTCTGGCCCTCGAACTGCGGCTCAGCAAGTTTGACCGAGATAACCGCGGTAAGGCCTTCGCGGATGTCATCACCGGTGAGGTTGTCGTCCTTCTCCTTGATGATGCTCTTCTCCCGCGCGTAGCGGTTGATAAGCGAGGTCATGGCGGCGCGGAAGCCCTCTTCGTGTGTTCCGCCCTCGTGGGTGTTGATGGTGTTGGCGTAAGTGTGGACGCTTTCGGAATACGCGTTGGTCCACTGCATCGCCATTTCCAGCGCGATCTTACGGTCCTTGTCCTCCGTTTCGAAGGCGATGACGTCCTCGTGGACCACATCAACCTTCTTGCCGGAGTTCAGGTGCTTGACGTAGTCCAGCAGGCCGTCGTCGTACTGGTAGACCACGGTGCGGTGTTCGGCAGTGACTTCACCTTCGGTGACCACAGCGTCCAGGTCCAGGTCATCGTCGCTGTCCTCTTCGGATGCGCGCTCGTCCGTCAGCGTGATGCGCAGGCCCTTGTTCAGGAAAGCCATCTGCTGGAAGCGGGCACGAAGCGTCTCAAAGTCGAATTCGGTGCTTTCGAAGATGCCGGCATCCGGGTAGAAGGTCTGCGTGGTTCCGGTGCGGTCCGTCTCCTCGCCCTGGACCAGGCCGCCCTGGGGTTTGCCGCCGTCGGCGAATGACATCCGCCAGACGTGTCCCTGGCGCCGGACTTCGGTGTCAACGCGGCTGGAGAGCGCGTTCACCACAGAGATGCCCACACCGTGCAGGCCACCGGACACCGCGTAGCCGCCGCCACCGAACTTGCCGCCTGCGTGCAGGATGGTCATGACAACCTCGACCGTCGGCTTGTGCTCCGTGGGGTGCATGTCCACGGGGATTCCACGGCCGTCATCCACCACCTTGACGCCGCCGTCGGCCTGAAGGACCACTTCGATGTGTGTGCAGTAGCCGGCCAAGGCCTCATCAACAGAGTTGTCCACCACTTCATAGACCAGGTGGTGGAGGCCGCGCGGTCCGGTTGAGCCGATGTACATGCCGGGACGCTTCCGCACGGCTTCGAGGCCCTCAAGGACAGTGATGTCGCTGGCACCGTATTCACGGGGGGTCACAGCATCTGCCGGGGTGTCGGGGGTACGGGCATCCTCAACTGCGGGTTCCACTGCCTGGATATCTGTATTGTCGTTAGCCACAGGCGCTGTCGACTCCTCTGTTTTCGATGATGGCCGGCCGAGTGCGCTCCCCAGGGAAGGCGTCGGCCAACAGGCACAAACTGATGGCGCTGGCGAGTTGGAAGACATGCGGAACCGCGATCCGCCAGCGGGAAGCGTGCGGAAAACGGACTCAGTCAACGTTTCACCGGCGCCCAGTTATCTGATGTGATTCTATCGTGGATCGGGGCGTTCTCCCGCATTCCAGGGGCCCAGGCGGCATGCAATGTGCCTTTGTCAGGCCGTTGGCCCCGCCTAGGGCGCCCCCGCGGTCCGGTCTTTGGGTTCCTATACACCCGAAGGGCGTCGCAGCGCCCTACACGCCCTTAGGCGAATATTCAATAGGCCGACGGCGGCGCGCCCGCCTAAGCCGCTTATCCGTACGTATCGCGGGGGCCGCGGCCGTTGACGGTGCGACCGCCCTTGCGCCAGCTGGGTGCTGACGGACCGAGCACCTGGATGCTCGTGACCACCCCGTCGCCGAGTTCCGTGCGGAACTTCTCCAGCAGGCTGATGCTGAGGAGGCGCAGCTGGGTCGCCCATGCTGTTGAGTCGCAGCGGACATGCAGGGTGGTGTCGGTAAAGCTCTCCGGTGTGCAGTGGGCTGAGATCTCCGGGCCAACCAGGGTGGCCCATTCGGCCATCACGGACCCGACGGCCACAGGCGAAGTCCAGCCGCGTTCAGCCACCAGGCGTCCCACAACTTTGCCGAGGCCGAGGGGGTCCCGGCCGGTGGAGTGGAACTGGCTGAAGCCGCGGGTGTCCCTGATGCCGCGTTTGGTCTTGCCGGCGCCGGCGGCGGGCGGTGCTTTGCGGCGGATCTCGCCGCGCGCCGCGGCTGCCTCCCGCATGCGGTTCAGTGCCGCCTGCGGCGCATCGATGTTGTCAGGATCCCGGCCGGGCTGGAGGCCGCCGTCCTTATCCTTATTCATCGATTCCTCCCGGGATGACCTTCACCCGCCGGCCGGAGAGTTCCTCCGGAATATCGGCGTCGACGGCGGCGGTCACCAGGACCTGTTCCGCGCCGGAGACTATTGCCGCCAGTTTACGCCGACGCTGGACGTCGAGTTCGGCAAAAACGTCATCCAGGATCAGGATGGGTGCGGATCCGCCGGTCCGGGCGTCGTCGAGCATCACGTAGTAGGACGCCAGCCGGAGGGACAGGCACATGGACCACGTTTCCCCGTGTGAGGCGTACCCCTTGGCCGGTGCCTCGCCAAGCACGAGTTCCAGCTCGTCCCGGTGCGGGCCCACCAGGGATATGCCCCGTTCCAGTTCTTTGCGCCGGGACGCGGCGAAAGCCCGGACATACGCTTCCGTGAGCTCCTCCACGGTGAGTTTCCGGAGGTCGTCGTAGCCTGGTTCGCCCTCGGAGGACGGGAGTGCCGCACCTGGTGCCGCGCCGCCGTCGTCGTCCATCATGTTCTGCAGGCTCGAGCGGTAGGCCGCATCGGCCGCCTTGGATCCGTCAGTGAGCTGGGCATACGCACTGGCCAGGTGCGGCCGCAGCCGCTCCACCAGTTCCAACCGCGCGTGCAGCAGCTCGGCACCGGCACGGGCCATGTGCTGGTCCCAGACGTCCAGGGTGGCTTCATGGCCGGCGGTGAATTTTCCGGTCCGGGCAGACTTCAGCAGGGCATTGCGCTGCTTCAGGACCCGGTCGTAATCGCTGCGGGTTGCCGCATGGCGCGGAATCAGGCTGACCAGCAGCTCATCCAGGAACCGCCGCCTGTTTGACGGATCACCCTTGACCAGCGACAGGTCTTCGGGGGCGAACAGCACCGTCTGGCAGATCCCCAGGAGGTCCCGGGCACGAACCGGATTGCTGCGGTTGATGCGCCCTCGGTTGGCCCGGCTGGCATTGATCTCCAGTTCGAGTACCGTGATCTGGCCGCCCCGTACCAGCCGCGCCCGCACCAGCGCACGGTCGGTGCCGAACCGGAGCAGCGGACCGTCCGCACTGACACGGTGCGAACTGAGCGTGGCGAGGTAGCCGATGGCCTCCATCAGGTTGGTCTTGCCGATCCCGTTTGATCCCACCAGCACCGTGACGCCCGGTTCCAGGGCAAGGTCAACCTGGGCGTAACTGCGGAAGTCAGTCAGCGAGAGGTGTTCTAGGTACACGCGGTCTTCAGGTTTCTCGGGGCCCGCAGGTCCCGGGGATTGATGCTACTTGGCGGGGCGGGTGGCATGCCCGCCGAACTGGTGGCGCAGCGCGGAAACCATCTTCATGGCAGGGGAATTGTCTTCGCGCGAGGAGAAACGGGCAAAAAGTGCCGCCGTAATGGCAGGGGCGGGCACCGCGTTGGCGATGGCCTCTTCCACGGTCCACCGGCCTTCGCCCGAATCCTCGACGTAATCGTCGATGGAGGCCAGTCCCGGATCTTCATCCAGTGCCTTCACCATGAGGTCCAGGAGCCAGGACCGGACGACCGTTCCTTTTTGCCACGCGCGGAAGGTTCCGGGAAGATCAGTGACGATGTCCTTGGCGGCGAGCAGTTCGTAGCCTTCGGCGTAGGCCTGCATGAGGCCGTATTCGATGCCGTTGTGGACCATCTTCGCGTAGTGTCCGGCACCAACTCCGCCGACGTGGACAAAACTGTCGGCGCGTTCGCCCTCCGGACGGAGCGCATCAAACACCGGAAGGGCACGTTCAATGTCGGCCGCGTCGCCGCCGGCCATCAGGCCGTAGCCGTTCCGGAGACCCCACACACCGCCGGAAACGCCGCAGTCGACGAACCGGATGCCTTTTTCGTCCAGCGCGGCACCATGTTTCTGGTCCTCGGTGAACCGCGAGTTGCCGCCGTCGATCACCAGGTCGCCGACGTCGAGCTTGTCACCGAGTTCGGTGATGACTGCATCAGTGATTTCCCCGGCCGGGACCATGACCCAGATGAGGCGGGGTGACGGGACGGCGGCAATAAGTTCATCCAGCGAGGAGACGTCAGTGACGTCCGGATTGCGGTCGAACCCGGTGACTTCAAGTCCACCCTTGCGCAGGCGTTCGCGCATGTTGAAACCCATCTTGCCAAGGCCGATCAGTCCGATGTGCACGGTGGAACTCTTTTCTGCGCTGGTGGTGTGGCTGCGGGCAAACGTCCTCCCAACTAGGTAGCAGCAGATGTCGTTATGGGCGCCCATAACGACATTAACTGCGACTTAGTTGGGGAGGCGGACGGGCATGACCAGGTAACGGTAGTCGTCCTGGTCTTCGCCATCGGCGTCCGCCTGGGCGGTGATCATCGCTGGTTTGGGTGCGGTGGTGAAGGAGAACCGGACGTACTTGGTTTCAATGACGCTCAGTCCTTCCACCAGGTAGTGCGGGTTGAACGCAACGGTGATGTCCTCGCCGGACAGCTGTGCTTCAAGCTCCTCGGAGGCTTGCGCATCTTCACCGGTGCCGGCGTCGAGGTGCAGCTGTCCGTCGGTGAAGGCGAGGCGCACCGGGGTGTTGCGCTCGGCTACGAGGGACACACGCCGTACCGCCTCAACCAGCTCCTGGGTCTGAACGGTGGCGTGGATGGGGGTCGTGTCGGGGAAAAGTGAACGGATCTTGGGGTAGTCGCCGTCCACCAGCAGCGATGTGGTGGTGCGGCCGCCACTTTCGAAACCGATGAGCCGGCTGTCGTCGTTCGCCAGGGCGAGATGGATGTCACCGCTGTTGCCCAGCGTCTTGGCAACTTCATTCAGGGTCTTTGCCTTCACCAGGGCACTGGTGGAAATTCCCGGGGTGACAGGTTTCCACGGAACTTCACGCATGGCCAGCCGGTACCTGTCGGTGGCCAGGAGGGTGATCAGGTCATCCTCAATTTCCATCCTGACTCCGGTCAGGATGGGCAGGGTGTCGTCCTTGCTGGCGGCGATGATCACCTGGGAGACCGCCTGGGCGAAGGCATCGCCGGGGACCGTCCCACTGATGGTGGGCAACGCCGGAAGGGGCGGGTACTCGGCTTCGGGCATTGTGGCCAGGTGGAAGCTGCTGCGGCGGCAGGTGAGTGTGACTTTGTTGCCGTCTGTTTCCACTTCCACAGGGGCCGAAGGCAGGCTGCGGCAGATGTCCGCAAGGAGACGGCCCGATACCAGGATGGTGCCTTCTACCGCGATGTCGGCAGGGATCTCAAGCCGTGCCGAGGTTTCGTAGTCAAAACTCGAAAGGCTGACGGTGCCGGCTTCTGCCTTGAGGAGCAGACCCGAAAGGACCGGTACGGGCGGCCGCGGAGACAACGACCGGGCTGTCCAGGTGACGGCTTCTGCCAGGACGTCCCGATCGACTCTGAACTTCACGGAAGGGTGCCGCCTTTCATTGCTGCTGCCTGGTGCGTTGCGGGAACCCCGTTGTGGAGTTCCAAAAGTGGGTGCCCCAAACTCCTGAACCTGCATGGTCCGCGCTTGCTGAACCACAAAGAAACCCAAGGATGGGAGCGCTGCTGACAGCTTAGCCGGAAGATCAGCGATTAACCCATCCCCGGCAACGTTCCTGACTGTCCCGGGCCCCCAGGCCCTGGCAGGTTCGCCGGAGAGATCGAGATTGTTGTTTGAGGGAATTCAATTTTTTGGGATGAGTAGTGTTAATAACTGCTGTGGAAACTGTGGATAACTCGGTCCAGCCGCAGGATCCGGCGGTTAAGCCCTGTTCATGGACTGTGGGTGACGGAGGTTTTAAACAGGGTGTGGATGGGGATAAGAATTTTGGTGGATTCCTCGATCCACAGGTGGCTTAAGGGTTTTAAGCCCATTAACCGCACTTGTCCCCTTAACTGTCCACAGGGTTATCCACATGCACCTGTTAATAAGGTATGGAGGCGAGGGTCAGGAATCGCGCTGCTGCTGTTTGATCCTGTTCGTGAGTTCGGTGACCTGGTTGTAGATCACACGGCGCTCGGCCATCAGTTCACGGATCTTGCGGTCGGCGTGGATCACCGTGGTGTGGTCGCGGCCGCCGAGTTCCTGGCCGATCTTGGGCAGGGACATGTCCGTGAGTTCACGGCAGAGGTACATGGCGATCTGGCGGGCTGTCACCAGGGTCCTGGTGCGGGATTTGCTGCAGAGTTCCTCCATGCTGAGCTTGAAGTACTCGGCCGTCTGCGTGAGGATCTGGCTGGAAGTGATTTCCTGCGCGCCGTCGTCGGTGATGAGGTCCTTCAGGACCATCTCGGCCAAGGCCACGTCCACTGGCTGGCGGTTCAGGCTGGCAAAGGCAGTGACCCGGATGAGTGCGCCTTCGAGTTCGCGGATGTTGCTGGAGATTTTGGACGCGATGTACTCAAGGGCGTCGTCCGGCGCGGAGAGTCCCTCGCTGAGCGCCTTCTTCCGGAGAATCGCGATTCGGGTCTCGAGTTCCGGCGGCTGGATGTCAGTGAGCAGGCCCCACTCGAAGCGGGATTTCATGCGGTCCTCGAATCCTGCCAGGAGCTTGGGCGGCTGGTCCGAGGTGATGACTACCTGCTTGTTGTTGTTGTGCAGGGAATTGAACGTGTGGAAGAACTCCTCCAGGGTCCGGTCCTTGCCTGCCAGGAACTGGATGTCGTCGATCAGCAGCACATCAACATTGCGGTACGTGGTCTTGAAGCTCGCGCCCTCGTCATCGCGGATGGAGTTGATGAAGTCGTTGGTGAACTCCTCTGAGTTCACGTACCTGACGCGGATGCCGCTGTAGAGGCGGCGGGCATAGTGGCCGATGGCGTGCAGGAGGTGGGTCTTGCCCAGTCCCGAATCGCCATAGATGAAGAGCGGGTTGTAGGCCTTGGCCGGCGCTTCGGCCACTGCCACCGCCGCAGCGTGGGCAAAACGGTTGGATGAGCCGATGACGAAGGTATCGAAAACGTACTTGGGATTCAGCCGGCCAAATTCGTGTGAGGTGCTCGGCAGCATGGGCTGCGGCTTCTGTTCGATCAGCTGGTCGGACGTGAAAGACGGTTCGACGACGAGTTCAGGCTCTTCATGGATGGGCACCAGATCGGTGTCCACATCGATGGCGCAGCGGATGTCCTCGGAGAAAACGTTATGCAGCGCGTCGTCCAGCGCATCCTTGACCTGCGTCTGCAGGACCTCGCGGGTGAGCTCGTTGGGGACGGCCACCAAGAGCGTTGAACCGATCAGGCCCTGGGCCTGCGCCAGGATGACAAAGCCACGCTGCCGTGGTGAAACGCGGTCGTCCTGCTCCAGCAGGGTGACCACGCGCCGCCAGGAACTTCCGACAGTATTGGCGTGGTTGGCTTCGTCTACTGTCATCAATCAGTTCCTCAAAACTTGCTTTGCCTGCATTGCCTGCAGCCACAAGTCCGGAACAGGATGCTGGTCCAGCTTCATCCACAGGGTTATGCACAGTCCGTGGATAATCGGCTACTGAGCCACTCTAGGGGATCAAAACGCCAGAAGATAGCTGGGAAGTAGCTTGTGGATAATTACACGGTTGTGGTTCTGAAAAGGGGCTTGTGAGCCACTTCATCCACAGGCTGGTGTGGCCGGTTAACCACAGCTGGGGACAGGGACCTTGTGCCGTGCCGGTTTGACTCCGGTGAGCAATTTGCCCTAACGTTGTGAAGTCCTTTGTGTCCGCTTTTTTGCCCTATCTGAATCTCTCAGACGCACCGCGTTCGAGCAGCCGGGGGAAGCGTGCATTACAAAACTTAGCGTCGGCCAGTTCTTCCCCATACTGATCGGGTGGGCGCACCTTTGATCCACTGGAGTAACTAACGTGAGCAAGCGGACTTTTCAGCCGAATAACCGCCGTCGAGCCAAGAAGCACGGCTTCCGCCTTCGTATGCGTACCCGTGCCGGCCGTGCCATCCTGGCAGCCCGTCGTGGCAAGGGCCGCACCGAACTGTCGGCCTAAATAACTGACTCGTCGGTTTACATTTCTTTGCGAGTTTAAGGTGCTGGCCACCCGCAACCGTTTGAGGACTGCAACCGATTTTTCAACAACCGTACGTTCCGGTGTCCGCAATGGACGCCGGAACGTAGTGTTATATACGGCAGCTATTGCTGCCGACGAACCCAGCAGGATCGGGTTCATTGTTTCCAAAGGAGTCGGGAACGCTGTGGTCAGGAACCTCGTTAAGAGGAGACTGAGGGAAGCCGGTGCTGCCTCGCTGCGCGAGTACGGTACCGGGTTCGCCATAGTGGTCCGGGCTCTGCCTGCGTCCGCGGCCGCCAGCTGGGATCAGTTGCTGGCCGACTATAACGCCGCGCTTGAATCGACGGTGAGCCGGTTGGGCAGCCGCCTTCCGCGGGCTGCTGTTAACGGTTCAACCGATACAACACAGGAAGGGACACAGCGTGCGTAACGTGACTGCCGCCGTCGTCCGTTTCCTGCAGCCTGTTGCCGTGGCCCTGGGCAAGGTCGTCTGGAACCTTCCCCGCAATTTCCTTATTCTGCTGCTTAAGGCCTACCGCAAGGTGATTTCCCCCTTGTACGGCCAGGTCTGCCGTTTCTTCCCTTCATGTTCGGCGTACGCCCTTGAAGCAATCACCGTCCATGGTGCCGTCAAGGGCAGCTGGCTTGCCGTCCGCCGCCTTGCCCGCTGCCACCCATGGAACGCCGGCGGTGTGGACCACGTCCCCGCCGGCCACCGGGAATGGCCTGAAAACCGGACCCCCACAATTGTTGTGCTGAACAATCCGGACAAGTACCTGGCTGCTCAGACTGATGGAGAAGGCCGCGTTGCGGCCTGACGAATAGGGATATCGTATGGACTTCTTTGAAACAATCATGTTTCCGTTCAAGTGGCTTGTGTCCATCATCATGGTGGGCTTCCACGAGGGCCTGAGCACCATCGGGATGCCGGAAGCATCCGGCTGGACCTGGACTCTGTCCATCATCGGCTTGGTGCTGGTGATCCGTGCCGCCCTGATCCCCGTTTTTGTTAAGCAGATCAAGGCGCAGCGCGGCATGCAGCTGCTGCAGCCGGATCTGAAGAAGCTCCAGGACAAGTACAAGGGCAAGACTGACCAGCTGTCCCGCCAGGCCATGGCACAGGAGCAGATGGCCATGTACAAGAAGCACGGGACCAACCCGTTCTCCGCCTGCCTGCCCATGCTGATCCAGATGCCGTTCTTCTTTGCGCTGTTCCAGGTGCTCTCCGGCATCAGTTTCGCCCGTGACGAGGGCGAGGGCATCGGTGCAATGAGCCACGAGCAGGTGGTGCAGTTCGACGATTCCACCATCTTTGGGGCCACGCTTTCTGCTTCCCTGTTGCACGGCGGGGAAGGAAACCAGGTCGCCGTCTGGATCCTTTCGATCATCATGATCCTGGCCATGACGGCTTCGCAGTTCATCACGCAGAAGCAGATCATGGCAAAGAACATGTCTGAAGAGGCCATGGCCAGCCCGTTCATGCGCCAGCAGAAGATGATGCTCTACATCCTGCCCGTTGTCTTCGGCGTGGGTGGCATCAACTTCCCCATCGGTGTCCTGATCTACTGGACCACCACGAACCTTTGGACCATGGCGCAGCAGTTCTTCGTCATTCGCCGCATGCCGACGCCGGGATCCCCCGCCGCCAAGGCACTCGCCGAGCGCCGTGCCGCCAAGGGCCTGCCGGCCCTGCCTATTCTGGGCGGGAAAAAGGCCGACGCCGAAGCAGAGGCAGCCGCAGCAGCTGCCATCGTCGAGGCCAAGGGCCAGCGCATTCAGCCACAACGTAAGAACAGGAAGAAGAAGTAATGTCAGCCGAGAGCACCGAACACGCCCTTTCCGACGAGGTCATTGAAGACCGCGACGAGTCCGTGAGTGATGCCACTTCCACGAAGGGCTCGGCTGCCAGCCGCCTGGAGGAAGAAGGCGATGTTGCTGCCGACTACCTGGAAGAGCTTCTGGATATCGCCGATATCGACGGCGACATTGACATTGAGGTCCGCAACGGGCGCACCTACATTTCGATCGTTGCCGAAGAAGAATCGGACAGTCTTGACAGCCTTGTGGGTGAAGACGGCGAGGTGCTGGAGGCTCTTCAGGAACTCACCCGCCTGGCTGTCCTGTCCGCGACGGAGAACCGCTCGCGCCTGGTGCTGGACATTAACGGCTACCGTCACGAGCGTGCCGGTCACCTTCAGAAAATCGCCGAGGATGCCGCCGCTTCGGTCAAAGAGACCGGCAAAGCCGTCGCCCTGGAGCCGATGAGCGCCTACGAACGCAAAATTGTGCACGACGCCGTTGCTGACCTCGGTATGGTCAGTGAATCCGAAGGTGAAGGCGCCGGCCGCCACATCGTTGTATCCGCTGACTAGAGAATTGCTGAACGGCTAATCATGGTTGACATCACGGCCGCTGAACTGCTGGCCGCAGAGAAAATCTTTGGCGACCGTCTGGACCTCGCCAAGCGCTATGTTGAGCACCTCGCCACCTCCGGAACGGAGCGTGGGCTGATCGGCCCACGTGAGATTCCACGGTTGTGGAGCCGACACGTCCTGAACTGTGCCGTTATTGAGAGCGAAATTGCGCACGGAAGCCACGTTGCCGACGTCGGAAGCGGTGCTGGCCTCCCTGGGCTGTGCCTGGCCATTGCCCGCCCAGACTTGGAACTTACCCTGATTGAGCCCCTGGAACGCAGGGTGATCTGGCTCCAGGAGGTGGTGGATGACCTTGACTTGGCCAACGTGACGGTTATGCGGTCGCGGGCAGAGCTCGCCGTGGGGCACGTGAACGCTGATGTGGTGACCGCCCGAGCGGTTTCGGCGTTGAGTAACCTGGCAGGACTCACCATCCCCCTTCTTGGCGGCAAGGGTGAAGTTGTGGCTATTAAGGGCCGCAGCGCCGGCGAGGAAATTGAAAAAGCCGCCAAGGTCATCAGGAAACTCGGCGGCGTCCAGACTTCCGTGGTCACGGTGGGTGAGCATCTTCTGGAAGAGCCCACCACCGTCGTCCGCATCGTTGTAAATAAGTCCCAAAAGATTGCCTAGCCCCAGGCCCCGGTAACCTTGGTCTACAGGGCGAAGCGGTTAGGCTAGACCACGGCAGCAAAAGCTGAACGAGAGTGAGTGTGTCCCAGTGACCAGTAGCGAAGCCTCCACACAACGGATCCCCCCGTTTGTGTCTTTGGGGTCAGCACGATCAGCTGCTGGGCCAGGATTCGCGCCGGGTCGAGGAGGAACGCACCCGAATCCGGTTGCTGAACTTGCCGCATCGGCAGCCGTTTCACGTGAAACAACCGTTCCCGGTAAAACAAACGTGTTCGACTCCATGGACGATTCCAGCCCGATCGCACGGGAACTCGCTCATGAAACCAAGCGGAGGGAACGCCTCCTGGGTCGCGAGCTGCCAAAGCCCGAGAAGACACGGGTCTTCACGGTGTCCAACCAAAAGGGTGGCGTTGGCAAGACCACCACTACCGTCAACATCGCAGCTGCGCTGGCTGCCGCGGGCTTGAATGTCCTGGTTATTGACATCGATCCGCAGGGCAATGCCTCCACCGCGCTGGGCGTTGAACACCACGCCGATGTGGACAGCATCTATGACGTCCTGATCAACGATTTCCCTCTTGCGGACGTTGTGGCGCCGTGCCCCGACATCAACAATTTGATCTGTGCACCCGCCACCATTCACCTCGCAGGCGCGGAAATTGAGCTCGTCTCCCTTGTGGCCCGCGAACAGCGGCTCCGCCGGGCTATAGATGTTTATGCCAAGGCCCGGGCGAAGAACGGCGAAGAACGCCTGGACTACATTTTCATTGACTGCCCGCCGAGCCTGGGATTGCTGACGGTGAATGCGTTCTGCGCTGCCGGCGAGGTCCTGATCCCTATTCAGTGTGAGTACTACGCCCTCGAGGGCCTGAGCCAACTGCTCAAGAACATCGAGATGATCCAGAAGCACTTGAATGCTGATCTGGAAGTCTCCACCATTCTTCTGACCATGTACGACGGCCGGACCAACCTCGCGGCCCAGGTGGCGGCCGAGGTGCGCCAGCACTTCCCGGACCAGGTACTTGGTGCTGTGGTGCCACGCTCTGTGCGGATTTCGGAAGCGCCAAGCTACCAGCAGACTGTAATGACTTACGATCCTTCCTCCAGTGGAGCCCTGTCTTACCTGGAAGCCGCAGCTGAAATTGCTGAACGCTAGAATCTTCGAAAACTGCAACAACCGGAGCCGGGCTATGCCAGGCTCTACCACTGGAGGGATTTATCCATGAGCGAAAAGCGACGGGGCTTAGGCCGCGGTCTTGGCGCACTCATTCCAAGTTCCGCCTCTGGCAGCGCCTCGGGCAACGGGGCTGCAGTATCCCGTCCCGTGGATCTCTTCTTTCCGGAAGGCCGCAAGAAAGTCAGCTCCGTTGAGGATGAGTCGGACCGGACCGCGTCGGCTGTAGACGAAGTTCCGACTGCTGGTACATCGTCCAAAAATGAGCAGCCCACACCCACTGCGAAGAAGGCGGCAGCAACCAAGTCCGCGCCGAAGACGACAGCGCCGGCCACATCCAAGAATGCGGACGACGCTGCGGCTCCGACAGCACCGGCAAAGCCGCGGACGCCCGCGACGAACGGTACGTCCCCCGAGGTCCCCGAGAGCATTGTCGCCGATGAGAGGCCAGCTGCGGTTTCCGGGGACACCCCCGAGGCCGACAATGGTGTTGACCTTGTGGAAGTTCCCGGAGCGCGGTTCGCCGAGATACCCGTCGGAGACATCCACCCCAACCGAAAACAGCCTCGTTCTGTCTTCGATGAAGACGACATGGCGGAGCTGATCCACTCAGTCCGGGAAATTGGCGTCCTCCAGCCAATTGTGGTGCGTACATCAACCGAATCCGGTCGTGAACCCTACGAACTGGTGATGGGTGAGCGCAGATGGCGGGCTGTCCAGGCAGCCGGCCTGGAAACGATCCCCGCCATCGTCCGTGACACCACAGATGACGACCTTCTCCGCGACGCGCTGCTGGAGAACTTGCACCGCAGCCAACTGAATCCACTGGAAGAGGCAGCGGCTTACCAACAACTCCTCGAAGACTTCGGGACCACCCACGAGCAGCTTGCAGACCGCATTGGCAGGTCCCGGCCCCAGGTGTCCAATACGCTGCGACTCTTGAAGCTGCCGCCACTGGTCCAGCGGCGCGTGGCCGCGAGCGTCCTCTCGGCGGGCCACGCTCGTGCTTTGCTCGGGCTCCCCGATGCGGCCGCAATGGAACGCCTGGCTCAGAAGATCGTGGCAGAGGGCATGTCCGTGCGTGCCACCGAGGAAGCGGTGACGCTTTACCAGGATCCCGCGAAGCCGGCAAAGAACAACATACCGCGCCCCGGGGCACGCCACGAGCGGCTGGACTACCTAGCTTCTTCGCTCTCCGACCGTCTTGATACGAACGTCAAGATTTCGCTCGGGCTACGCAAAGGCCGGGTTAGTATCGAGTTTGCGAGCGTCGAGGACCTGAACAGGATCATGGAGGTCCTGGCCCCTGGGCAGGACAATTAAGAGGACTCTACGGAGGGGGCCTGTTTCACGTGAAACAGGCTCCCTTTTTGTTGCCCTCTGATCGTGAGTACTTGCGAAAGGAGTGAAGTTCGCTTCGAGCCGGCCTCATCGGAATGCGGTAGATTGAGCCACCTTTGGAGGGTTTGAGGGGCGATCAGGCGACTGTGCCGCGGAAGCAAAGGTGCGCGCGAGTCCCCTGTTGCCCTGTCACGCGCCGTCCCGCGGGAGGCGACGACGCGTCCTCCTTTCCGCCTATACCCAGGGGACCCGTTGCTCCCGTCCTTTTAGTGGACAATCGTCAGCTGGATCGGCAAATGGGGTTCTTGCTTGCCCCGCCAGTGCAACGGGCTGAATGGCGCTGGCTACTCCCGGACCGCTTCATCCCGGGAGAGCGCAGGGCGGATGCCACAGGCACTTCATCTGAGACCATGGTAAATGCCAGGGAACTGCGGGTGGGCGTCCAGTGTTTGAACCATATCGATCAATCAGCCGCGAGCTTAGGGGTCGACACCAGCTATGGAGAGTGAGCAGATAGCGATCAAGCGGCATTTACGTCCGGGCAATGCTCTCGCCTGTTGGCAGCGCCGGGCGTGGGTAGGCCCGGGAGCATCTTCCTTGCTTCCAGGTTGTTGTGTAGCTGCAGTACTGTTTCACGTGAAACAAGCCTCGATGTTCTCGCTGGAGAGTTTCGGGAGAAATTCCTTGATTCTGTAGATGCGTAAACAGGGCCGGTACCAGGGCTCGCGAGGCGGCTGCTGCGCGTCGATGGCATGAACAAAATTGTCAAAGCCCTACGGGCCGGATTGGTGGGCGAAGCACAGCTTAAACACCGAGCAATGGTCACGAGCACGTACCGAGTTGACCGCTCCGAGGGCGAGACAGCGTGCTTCCACGCCAGCCTACTTGGTGGCGGAATGGGCCGGGTGACCGGAAGTTCTGTTTCACGTGAAACAGATTCAATCCCGACATGCTGAGTTCGCTGATACAGCCGAAGAATAGATGCACAGCCAAGGACAGTACTCGCCCTAGTTATCCCTCCTCGATGACCTAATGCGGCTTTAGAGCGGCGTCCAAAGCGACCTGCGACGACACTCATTGGCAGCAGCAATTGCACTCCGGCGCAAGCGGAGGCAGGCGCCTAGGAGGCGGGAAAGACGACATTCACCTGATTTCAAGTCCGGGCTGGCGGCCAGTGGGTCCTCAGGGACATTCTCTTCCGACCGCTAGGGTCATCTGGGTCAAGTGAGAGGCAAGAGATCATGAAACCATCCTCCGAGAATGGGTACCTCGTTCCGCCGGAACCTTAATCGCTATGTCAGGGTGGGCTGGCGGTGCTCTGCACACTGCACCGGCCACGCGCCCTACCTGGAGTACCTACCGCACCAAGGACGGGAGTACTGGACCGAGGGCAGGAGTTTTGGCAGGCCCGGGAGTACTGGACCGAGGGCAGGAGGCTTCCACGAAACCCGGAGGTACTGGACACCACGGGTTTCACAATCTCCGCCTAGGGTACACAGGCGCAAACAAGTGACGAGCCCACAGGCTCGGTTCACGGAGAGAAGGACTGGCTTGGCTGGGGCATATGCCATATGGACCGTCACTGCCTGGTACGTTGTCCGGCAGCCTGGCCGGAAGCGGCGTCACCTCTGCACAGGAGTATGGAAGGGGAGGCATTGGAATATAGCGAGGTGAGTAGTCGCTCCGCCGAGTCAGGATTTCTTGATCACCCGCTGTGGAGCCTGGACGGGTCTCAGGCATTCCGGGGATGGCATCGCTTTCGCCGGCACTGCCCCGTCGGGACCGCAGTCAGCATCCAGGTCAGAGGGACGCGGCCCGGCGCCGCACAACGCTGCCTCAAGAAGGCTGTTTCAGGCCATCACTGCACTTAGGACTCGAGCCCTAGTCTACGAGCCGGGACGCTGCGGATCGTTTGGCTTGCCAACCGGAGTGGTCATTGCCGTCCCGGAATAGCGGAGAGCTGACTACCTCGGACTTCCCCGACGCCGGTGCCAATCACGGGTACATGGACAGGATTGTGGGAACTCTCCGAAAGCAATTTCCAACAAGAGGGCGTGGTGTCATTTGCGGATAATATGGCCGCCACCACGCTCGCCGCGGACCAGAGTGCACTACGGTTCGATCCCGCTATCGGACAGCCCAGTCGTCAGAACCGTCAGTATTCGTCGGCACATCCGCCCTGCCGCGTCGGCGTTAGTGCAACGAAGACGGAACTCCAGCATTCCTGCGTATGTGGCCCCAGCTTTGGTCGTCCAGGACTTGGATGGAGGGTCGGTGGACCAGTTGGCCCACGCGCTCGGGATCAAACCGGGCTGGGGAATACCTGTGTATTAGCCGGTGGATATCCCTGTGGATAACTTTGTGGAGAACACCTTGCTTGGTCGCTCGTTCCTCATCAAAGCCAGTCTCCGTAATGTCATCTAAGGTAGTGGTGCGGCGGCGCCAGCGCGAATGGTGTTGGCCTGTTTCACGTGAAACGAAGCACGAAGGGCGCGCCAGGGTTCTCGGAAGCCCCGGATTGCTTTATTCCAGTTGATTTTCGCCAGCAGAACGCGGGTTTGTGGGAATAGGAAGTGGTAACAAAACACTGCGGGAGACAGTCCCTCTGAGGCAGCGGACTCGCTTCCAGGCTCAGTGCCGGTAGCCGTCATTCCTGTGATTAAGTTCTCACCAGGAAGGCTGTGCATAAGCCTGTGGATACTCTTGTGGATAAGTCCTGGGGATAAGTTGCCAGGGTGTAGACAGACGGTCCACTTGTCACAGGGCCAGAGCACCTCGTCGCCGACCCCGCGGACAAACGCCGCTGCTTTGGGATGGCAATCCCAGGCTGTGGCGAGACATACAGCCAAGCCCCCGGTGTGGCCGAGACTGCTCGGCACGGCCGGAACGTGGCCTGGGCAGCCCACTCAATGTGTGCTCTCACAAGGGCCGCATCAAGCGTGCTGGAAATCCGGTACCCTCACAGCCTGGTACAAGAGTTTGTGCTGACCTGCGGGAGTGTGCGCTTTGTCGCGTCTGGCTTTGTCTCCGAATCAGGACCGCGGGGTTCATCGACTGTGTCGCTACAAAGCCGCCGCGACATGTGTCCATCGATGGCAGCGCGACTCGCGTGCGGAGCAGAGGACCTTTTCGGCAGTAAGAGCTTCCGCAGGCTGGATACGCGTTCACGGCGCGAATCAGGTGAGACGCAATCCTTAGTTCCTGAATCCGTTCGGCCAGGACTGCTGGCAGGGCGATTCCAGACGCCGGGCACTGCCTTCCGTCCGTGGGTGTTACCGCATAAGGCGGTGCAGATGGCGGATGCCGCGTGCCGCTGAATTCACCGACCATGGGCACACGTTTGTGATCGTTTCACGTGAAACTGATGGCCAAGCGCCCGACGCTCTGTTGTCGTCTTGCTGTTTTCTGCTGGGAGCGAAGGGTAGACGCCGGCTTCCACGCTGTGCGGCCGGATCTGCGTCGACGTGTAGATGTTTTGACGGCGTGGCCCCACACTGCCCAACCGGGCCCCTTGTTTGCGTACGTTGGCTCCCGTTGGCCTGGGAAGGGCGCGTACCGTAGGGCTGGCTACATCGAGACATGTCCATGACGTGGTTATCGAGCAAGGCCCAGCCCTGAATCTTCATAGCAATTTCTCGTGCAGGAGTCAGCGCGCATCAGGGGCTAATGTTTCACGTGAAACGTGAGCCAGCGCCTCCATGTGAGCCCTCCAGAAGGGCCTAGGTGTGGGTCGGGAGAACTGATGATTACCCGTTCATTGGTGCTGAACATCGCGCTTTGGGAAGGAGGAGCCCCACGTCTGCGTGGTGGTCATCCTGAGCTCCGGCGCTACCCGGATGCCGGGGATGCCGGCGCGCGGGCACCACGGCGGAGGGTACTTTCCGAGTAATCGGAGGATGCTCTAGTTGCACTGGAACTCAACTGCTTGAGCGCACCAGGTACCCCGCCCCCAAGACTTGGTCCGTCCAGCTCGTACGCCAACTCCGAATATGCAGCTTTGGGCCCTTTGGCGCTGGCCAGCGGCTACAGCCTCGTGCGTCTACGCTCCACCATGGATGGGGAATCGCCTTGCCCCATCCAAAGAGAGGCGGTGGAGGACGATAACTGCGCTGCAGGGGCCTAGCCGACTGTCCCGCTGACACCACCGGAAAATCCGGCGGAGTGAAGCCGTCGCACCGAACGGCTCCCCCGATACCGCTGCATTCTTGCCCCAGGCCGCAACCGCGAAAGTTCGGTGGTACGGATCCGGCGTCGGTTACCAAGGTCCGCGGTCTGTTTTGAAGGTTGATTTATTCGTAGTGGCTGGGCTAGCGCGCAGATACTCGAGCGGATAGCCTCGTGGCCAGTCCTACTGCAGCTAAGATTTCAACCGGAGCTGGTGGGAGCCGAGCCGCACAGCCATCCAGCTACCGATTCTCCCCCTAGGCAGGTGCGACTGCTGACTGAAGCTTGTGCTGAGCTTTCCTTCCAGTTATCTCCGCTGCAAAACGAGCACTGCTTGGCAATACGTCAGGGGCAACTCATGCATCCTCCTTCAATAGAAGATCTTGCTGCTCATGTTTCACGTGAAACGGAACACGCCAGAGCAGGGGCGTCTCGGATCGCTCCGTGTGCTGGCTGTGCCGTGTCAGGGACATTCCTGAATTATTCTTGGAGTGCATCAGGGCCGCGCTAGTCGCCAGCGCCATCTGACGCCGCTGTCCGGCCCCTGATTTGCCAAAAGAAGACTCCGGAGGGTGTACAGGAGCTGGGCCTGATGGGACGGGACACTCGGACGTAACCGACGCGCAGGGGACGAAGCGCCAGACAAAGAAGGCCGGTTCGCAGAACAACGGACACGGTCGGGCATTCCAGCCACTCGTTATGGTCCGCTGAGTATCTTGACCTGCCCTTTTTGACAATCAGACCGCTCCCGTACAGGCGATGTTAGAGACTTTTTCAGGGCTGGGTGCCGTACCCGCGCAGCGCGTCCCCATGTGGGTCCGATGTGAACGCCGCAGGCATCCGTTGACGGGGCCCTGCTGAGGGACTGGTTCCGGAGGTGCGGCTGCGGAGTGTTTCACGTGAAACACGCGGACGGGAGGTTACTCCACTACCCTCGGTGAGTACTCCGCCCGGTCCAGCTCCACGGAAACTCCAGAATCTTCTCCGCGGCGTCTCAGAGGGGCTTCTGTGGCAGACTAGCCATTGAATGAACCAAATCCGGTCTATTCTGGCCGAGTCAGCACGGCGCAACAGAACATAGCTGTTCGGTCCGATACCTTAAAAGCGAGTGGCCACCGTTCGAAGCCGGTGGCCACTCGCTGGATCGCTGATCGGAGCCCAGTCCCCTGAAGTTGTCTAGGACAGGACGTCTGCGAATTCCTTTTCAAAGAACTGCTTAGGCTTTGCGCCGATGACCGTGCTCTTTACCTGTCCGTCCTGGAAAAGGTAGACGGCGGGAATCGATGTGATGCCGTATTCAGCGGCGATGGCGGGGTTGTCATCAACGTTGAGCTTGACGACGTTCACCTTCTCGCTGTATTCGACCGAGATCTCGTCGAGGATGGGACCCAGCTTGCGGCAGGGACCGCACCACTCTGCCCAGAAGTCCACGATGACCGGCTTGTCCGCGGACAAAACATCCGCGCCGAAACTTTCATCAGTTACGTCTTTTGCGTTGCTCATAATTTTGTCTCTTTCTTCGAAGGGTTGGTACGCGGATTACGCGTGAAGATCTGCGAGGTAGTGCTCCACGTCAATGGCGGCTACGCAGCCCGAACCGGAAGCCGTGATGGCTTGACGGTAGGTGGGGTCTACGACGTCTCCGGCGGCAAAGACACCGGGGATGCTGGTCTTGGAACTGCGGCCCTCAACGGCGATTGTGCCGGCAGGCGTAATCTCCAGCGCATCCTTCACCAACTCAGTGCGGGGATCGTTGCCAATTGCCACGAAAACGCCGGTGACGGCGAGGGCGGAAACGGATCCGTCCAGCAGGTTCTTGATCTTCAAGCCCGTAACCTTGTTCTCACCAACCACATCGTCCACCGTGCTGTTCCAGACGAAGTTGATCTTTTCGTGCGCCAGGGCGCGGTCAGCCATGATCTTCGACGCCTTCAGTGAATCGCGGCGGTGGACCACTGTGACTGACTTGGCGAACTTGGTCAGGAACAGTGCTTCCTCCATGGCAGAGTCTCCCCCACCGATGACGGCTATGTCCTGATTCTTGAAAAAGAAACCGTCACAGGTTGCACACCAGCTGACGCCGTGGCCGGAGAGGCGCTTTTCGTTGGGGAGCCCCAGCTCGCGGTAAGCCGATCCCGTCGAGAGAATGATCGCGCGTGCCTGGAATGTTTCACCGGTGGCGATGGTGACGGACTTGACGTCTCCCTCGAGCTGCAGAGCAGTGACATCCTCAAACTGGATTTCCGTGCCGAACCGCGCCGCCTGCTTCTCGAAGTTTTCCATAAGGTCCGGCCCCATGATGCCTTCGGGGAAACCAGGGTAATTTTCGACGTCGGTGGTGTTCATCAGTTCGCCGCCGGCGGTGACGGAGCCAGCCAGAAGCAGGGGCTTGAGGTTTGCACGAGCCGTGTACACGGCAGCCGTGTAGCCAGCCGGCCCCGAGCCGACGATGATGACATCACGTACTTCGGACGCGGTGTTTTCTGCGTTGGTCACTGAACGGTGAACCTCTTCCTTAATCGATGCGCCAGCCCGTGGAGGCGGCCACATGGCACAACTGAATCGTGATGCTGGATATTCCGGGCGCCGGCAAACGAAGGAACCGTACAGGGACGGTGCAGGGCCACCTCAAGAACGACGCCATACCAGATTACCGTCTGGAGACAGAAGGGCCGCGCCCTGTTACCGCGGGAATGACTCCTGCAGGGAATGGGGCGCGGCCTGACGGCGGCGCTGGCCGTACTAACTACTGGATCTTGACTTCGGCCAGGCGGATACCGAATCCGTAACGGGTCTTCGGTGCTGCCAGCTTGGGCAAAGTCTTGATGGAAACAATGACGTAGTCCGCCTGGACAGGCTCGGCAAGGGGCAGGGTCAGGTCAGTGGAGGTGAAGCTGTTGGTCCCCACCTGCTTCGCGCCATCCAACGACGGGCGGTCGTTCGTGAACACGCTGATGTTGCCGCCGGAAGCGCCCAGCTGGGTCAGCGTGATGGAGGAAACGGTGGCCGTTTCCTTTAGCTTGATGAACAGCGGAACACCGTCAGCGGCAAGCCCTCCCCATCCCTCAGTTGCGAACTCCATGTCCGACCAGTAACTGGCAGCATTGCCGTCAAACGCCTTGACCAGATCCACGTCGTATGTCGCAGCGAAGTCGAAATTACCCTGGCGGGTAATTTCCTCGATGGCGGGGGGTGCGGCCGGTGCAGGGGCGGTCGCCGTCGGGCTGGCCGTACCGGGATCTGTTGGGGCGGTGGTTGAGCCAGTGGCCGTAGTGTTTGCCTGCGGATCAGAGCGGAACAGGCTGCCCAGGTTGGTAACGGCGAAAACGAGGCCCACAACCAGGACCACCGCCAGCAGACCACCAACCAGCCAACGCATCGACCGGGGCTCGCGTTCGGGTTCGTCGTCGTCGTAGTAGTCGCCCGGGTCATCCGTGGAAGCCGTAGACGTAGCCGTCCCTGCGGACGCAGCGGAACGGGCGAAGCCTGGGAACTTTCCTCCGGAACGGTCAGTCCCACGGGATGCGGCGGGCTTAGCGGATTCATCATGGGCGGCCTCCTGATCGTGGCCGCCGTAGCTGTAGTCCTCTTCGTTCCACAATGAAACTTTAGGCGAAGCAGCGCCGGTGTCTTCCCTTGAACCGGACGGTCCTGAAGCCGGGACCTCGGGCTGCCGGACGCCGGGCCGCACCTGGTGGGGAGCCGTCGCCTGCTGCGAGGCTGCACTCGCTGCGGCTGCGCCTGAGGCCGCAGCACCGCCAGCAGCCGCTCCGGCAGCAGGAGACGCTGCTGGACGGGCGGGCGGCCTGGGCGGTACCACTGGCTGGTTGGCGCGGTAGGGGTCAACCTGGCGCGGGTGCTCGCCCGCATAGTTGATGTAGCCGGCGTCGACGTTCTCTTCGTCGTCGTACGGTTCGGGTTCGTGAGACCGCGCCTGGCCGAAAATTTCACTTCCGAGCGTATCCGTGAAGAACGGTTCGACGTACGGCGGGTTGGAGGCAACCACAAGGTCCAGCAGGTCAGCGGCGGAGGTGTGGTTCGTGATCAGGTAGGTGGCCGCTTCGGTGACGCCCAGGTCAAGGACCTGGACGGTGCCGGGCCGTTCACCGGTGGCAACTTCGCGGGCGCTCTGGGCAACCTGCTCAGTATTTTCCGGGCCAGCAACCAGAATGCTGACCGGACGGTTCAGAACCTGGTCCACCCCGTCCAGCACCAGATCCTGGTCGTGTGAGGTCAATACCGTGGCTGTGACCTTATAGCGGCCGCCGAGTACTGATCCAACATCGATCGGGTGGGACACGTGTTCCTCCTAGACTGTCCGGGAAATTGCCGGCGTATGGGTGGCGCCACCGCTGTCGAGCGCCTGCCGGCGGGCCGGCTGACGCTTGACTGCAACAACCCTTGTTCACTTTCGATCCTAGCCGATGGGCTGTGGCGGTCGGTGAAGGCAGGCAGCCGGAAACTCCGGCTATATCACTTTTTTCGGGGCCGTCGCGGCCTGAAATGGGGGTTCTTCCCGGCTGGCCCTTGGAAGGTCCGCCGTCCAGGCAGCGGAATCTCGTCCCGCAGCAGGCCGCGCTTTGCCGTGCCGGGCACGTCCTCCGCCGGAAGGTATCCTCCGCCG
Organism: Arthrobacter sp. B6; assembly: GCF_001663775.1. Taxonomy (GTDB): domain Bacteria; phylum Actinomycetota; class Actinomycetes; order Actinomycetales; family Micrococcaceae; genus Arthrobacter. Next base: position 2,497,787 of record NZ_KV467168.1, read on the forward strand.
CCGTTATCGGAGTCAGCTGGAACAACGGGCCCGGGGGCATGTTTCCGTGTGGCTTCCGGGATTGGCCCGGCCCGGAAGGAGACGGCGTCAAACTCGCCGGAGATGCGGGGGACCAGGCCGGTGTCCACCGAGACTGTGGCGCGTTCCGGCGTCGTACTTTGCGATGCAGAGGAGGCTCCCCCGGAACCGGACGACGGCGGCGCTGCCGGCTCCGAATCTGCAGGACCGGCGGGCGCGGCGCGCCCCAGCCGTCCCATCAGGGGGCGCATCAGATCACGCAGTTCAGAGACGTGGAAGATCTTCAGCAGGAAAAGATAGGCCACCAGCATCACGGGCCCGACGACGATGATGGTCACCAGGGCTGCGAGCCGGTCGCTCCAGGCAAAGCCGTCCGGGCTGTAGCTGCCCAGCAGCCACAGGGCCCCGGCCCCGGCGATTGCTGAACCGAGTCCGGCATACCCCATCCGGATGTAGGAGTTGGCAATCCGCGGCCCATCCAGGTGGCCCAGGAGCCGGCGCAGGAAGAAGGCACTGATCACCACCGAGAGGATATTGCCCACCATGTACAGGATGGCGATGGCGTAGATGATCTGCCCCACCGGCAGGAACTGGATGGTGAAGGCACCGGCCACGTAGACCACGGCCAGGAGGAGCTGGATATAGAACGGGGTCCGCGCATCCTCGTTGGCATAGAACACCCGGGACATCATGAAGTTGGCACTCATGAACGGTGTGCTCAGGGCTAGGATGGTCAGGGTCTGCGCGAGCATGACGCCGTCCTGTCTTTCCCCGCCCGAGAAGAACATGCCCAGCGGCCCGGCCAGGGCAAACAGGGCAAGCGCACCGAAGACCGTGGCCACGGCCATGGTGCGCAGGCCATGGGACAGGGCGTCCCTGAGTTCTTCCTTGTTACCGTCCTGGGAGGCCCGGGTCATCCGGTTGAAAAGGACCGTGGCAAGGGACAGCGCAATGACGGAGTGTGGCAGCAGATAGAGCTGGCTGGCCACTTCCAGCACCGCGTTTCCGGGCAGGAAGTCTGCGGCTGGATCCCCCGCGCGTTCCAGGCGGAGCCGTTCGGCGCCCGGGATGGTAGCGATCCGCATGACGTAGAGGAAGGCAAGCTGCCCGACGGCGGCCGTCAGCAGCGTCCAGACGCCCAGCCTTGCTGCCTGGCCAAGTCCAACCCCGCGCCACCCGAACCGGGGACGGAGGCCAAGTTTCAGCCGGAACACCGGGATGAGCAGGATGGCCGTCTGGGCCACCACGCCGATGGTGGAGAAACCTGCCACGAGCAATGTCTGCGAGGGTCCCCAGTTGTCCAGGGTGTGCGGATTGACCTCGTTGGCGCCGTAGATCCAGATGAACATGCCCAGGCCACCGATGCCCACAAGGTTGTTCAGGATGGGCGCCCACATGGCCGGGCCAAAGGCGCCGTTGGCGTTGAGCACCTGCGTGAGGAGTGCATAGAGGCCATAGAAGAAGATCTGGGGCAGGCACCAAAAGGCGAACGCAATGGCCAGGGCCTTTTGTTGGGACGAGTATCCCTGGGTGGTCAGGTCGATGATCCAGGGCGCCGCCAGCGTGACCAGGGCGGTGAGGCCCAAAAGCAGCAGGACGGCGAGGGTGAGGAGTCGGCTGATGTAGTCCGCTCCCCTGTCCGGGGCTTTGCTCGCTTTGATGATCTGCGGGACCAGCACGGCGTTGAAAACACCGCCGGCCACCAGCAGGAATATCAGGTTGGGGAGGTTGTTGGCGTTGATGAATGTGTCATTGACCGTGGAGCTCAGCCCCAGGGCAGCCGCCAGCATCCACGTCTTGCCGAAGCCCAGGAACCGTGAAATGAGCGTCCCGGCGGCCATGATGGCACTGGAACGCGTTTCGCCGGGCTGGGCAGCGTTTGGCGGGGTTTCACCGGCGCCGCGCGCTTCATCGGAAGGGAAGTTGGTAGCTGACATCGACTTCATCGTCTCACCCGGACGCCGTTAATGCCGCAACGCGGCGGCCGGCCGGGGGTCGCGGGGGCGCTGGGTGTACCACTAAAGATGTTCGGGCAGGACTTCCCGCGCGAGGTCGGCGATGCGCCGCTCGTTGGGAAAGGAGAGCTTCCGTGCGAGTTCCTGGATGGGCACCCAGGCGACGTCCACTGCTTCCTGGTCGGGATCGTTCTCGATGGTGAGTTCGCCGCCCGTGGCGCGCAGCAGGTAATGGTGCACGGTCTTGTGCACGCGGTGCCCGCTGACAGTGAACCAGTAGTCGATGCTGCCAAGCGGCGCCAGGATGTTTCCTTCGATGCCGGTTTCCTCGGCAATCTCGCGAACTGCCGCCTGCTCGTTGTTCTCTTTGCCTTCCGGATGCCCCTTCGGCAGGCACCACTCCAGCCGTCCGCCCCTGTTAAGGCGGGCAATGATTGCAACCCTGAGTTCGCCGTCGGACGTGTCCACCACCACGCCACCGGCGCTGATTTCCTCAACGGTGGGGAGAGAGGCCGGGGCCGAGTGCTGGGCGGGCGCGACGTGGGCACCGATTGCCGATGGCAACGGTGGATTTGTCCTCCTGCCGGGAGCGCTCGGTACGGGATGGGCCATGAAGTCCACTCTAACGACTCTTGCCCGTTCCTGATGACCGGAACATGACATCAAGATGGACTGCGTATGACGCACTTTGCCGGCGCAGGGACGATTAGGCATGATCTTCACGCGATTTTGGCCTGCCAACGCTCTGGTTTCTGCCAAGCTTAAGTAACTATGGCGCACGTACATCACAAGACTGAATCCCACACCGTCGATTTCCAGGTTGACCCGGTGGTCCTGGAGCTCGGCCAGCGGTTTGTCGACGCCGGCCATGAACTCTCGCTGGTGGGCGGGCCGGTCCGTGACCTTTTCCTGGGGCGGACGTCGCCGGACCTGGACTTCACGACGGACGCCACGCCTGACCAGACGGTGGCCCTCATCAAGAAATGGGCGGACAACTACTGGGAGATCGGCCGCGCCTTCGGAACCATCGGCATGCGCAAGGCCGGTTTCCAGATCGAGGTCACCACGTACCGGGCCGAGGCCTACGATCCCGAGTCGCGGAAGCCGGTGGTGGCCTTCGGGTCCTCGCTCACCGATGATTTGCTGCGCCGGGACTTCACCATCAACGCCATGGCGCTGCGGCTGCCCTCGCTGGAACTCATTGACCCGTTCGGCGGCGTCCGGGACCTCCATGGCTCCGTCCTGGCGACGCCCGGTTCACCCGAAGACTCCTTCTCCGACGATCCCCTCCGCATGATGCGCGCTGCCCGGTTTGCCTCGCAGCTGGGGATTTCCGTGCACGACGACGTTCGCCTGGCCATGAGCCAGATGGCCGAGCGGATCACCATCATCTCCGCCGAACGTGTTCGCGATGAACTGGTCAAGCTCATCTGCGGCGCCAACCCCCGGACCGGTGTGGACCTGCTGGTGGACACCGGCCTCGCCGAGTTCGTGCTGCCGGAAGTGTCCGCCTTGCGGCTTGAATCGGACGAGCACCACCGTCATAAGGACGTGTACCAGCATTCGTTGCAGGTACTGGAGCAGGCGGCTGCCCTGGAAACCGATGCCGACGGCGACGTGCCGGCTCCGGACTTTGTGCTGCGGTTTGCGGCGCTCATGCACGACGTCGGCAAGCCGGCTACGCGGCGTTTCGAGCCGGGCGGTGCGGTCAGCTTCCGCCATCACGACATGGTGGGATCGAAGCTCACGGCGAAGCGGATGAAGACACTGCGCTTCGACAATGACACCATCAAAGCCGTGGCCCGCCTGGTGGAACTGCACATGCGCTTCTACGGCTACGGGGATGCAGGCTGGAGCGATTCGGCCGTCCGGCGCTACGTCACGGACGCCGGCCCGCTGCTGGAGCGCCTGCACCGGCTGACACGCTCGGACGTCACCACCCGGAACCAGCGCAAGGCCGAACGCCTCGCCTTCGCCTACGACGACCTGGAAAGCCGCATTGCCGCCCTGCGGGAGCAGGAATCACTGGATGCCGTGCGGCCCGACCTCGACGGCGCCCGGATCATGGCCGTCCTGGGCCTCAAGCCAGGGCCGGTTGTGGGGCGGGCATACAAGTTCCTCCTGGAGGAACGGATGGAGCACGGCCCGCTGCAGCCGGCCGATGCCGAGGCCAGGCTGCTCGCCTGGTGGGCCCAGCAGCCTGAAGCAGCACCTCCGGTTCCGGAGGCCGATGAGTCCCCCGCCGACGTCGAACTTTCCGCTACTGAGGAGCCCAAATGAACATTTCTGCCATGACCCCCCGGCCCCAGCTCTGGATCCTGCGCCACGGCGAGACAGAATGGTCCAAGAGCGGCCAGTACACGGGCCTTACCGATCTGCCGCTGACCGTGGAAGGCGAGCAGCAGGCAGTTGAAGCCCGCAAAGTGCTGGACCAGGTGGACTTCGACCTCGTCCTGACCTCGCCCCTGCGACGTGCCCGCCGGACCGCTGAACTGGCAGGATTCCCGGACGCGCAGCATGAGCCGCTCGCAGTGGAGTGGAACTACGGGGACTATGAAGGCATCAGCTCGGACCTGATCCGTAAGGACAACCCCGACTACCTGATCTGGACACACGGAGTACCCAATGGGGAGACCCTGGACGAGGTTGCTGCCCGTGCGGACAAGATTGTGGCCAGGGTCCTCGAATCGGGTTTGGATAATGTGCTGATCGTCGCCCACGGGCACTTTTCCCGGATCCTTACAGCGCGATGGCTTGAATTGGCCCCCACCGAAGGGCGCCACTTCATTCTCGGGACCGCAAAAGTCTGCACCTTGGGCTGGGATAAGAAGACCCCTGCAATTGTCCGCTGGGGCCTCTAAACGCAATTCATAAACTTCTTCGAAAAACTTCCAGAAATAGATGGCGCACAGCCGCATTCGTAGTGTAATTTTATTTCTGACCCCAGAGCGGCTTGCCGGGGTACGGCGCGCGTTGCCAGGCCAGTCAGCTGGAGCAACGGCAGAGCAGAAAAGGAGGTTGGGAAAAATGATTACTTTGACTAGCGGATGGAAGATGACCATCACCGCGTCCCCGGCCCCTGTTGCTCACGCGCGCCATTTTAACGGAGCGTCCGACTCCTAAGCCTTCCTGCTCCTGATGCCGCCACCGGCGGGGTCAGTGGAGTTCGAAGTTCCTCATAACTGCCCGCATTTCGGGCGGCTCATGTCGGCACACTGTCAAGGCGGAACCACGCGGTGACGCAGCATCCCCATAATTCGGAACCTGGCTTCTTGTTGGGGTCTGCAGCACCGTTGTTTCAGGGGCCTATTTCGCATTCGCGAATCACTAATTAGTACCGGGCATTTTTATGCCTATTTAGTGCCGGTATTGTCGCGCCTTTACCGGGCTCTATTTGGCATGCCCAATTTCATTCCGTCGAAAGCAAGGAAAAAGCTAATGACCGCTACAGCGGCGAAACCGCAGACGAGGCAGTCCAGCCTGGCAACCAGCCGACACCGAAAGGGGGTGACCACCATGATCAAGAGGATCACCAAGGCATTGTTCTCCCGGCGCCGGCCGGACCGCGACCGCCGTCCGTTCAACGAGCAGCTGCTGGAACGGCACCGTGAGGACGTTTACCTACTGATGCACCAGCAAATGCGCGGCATGAACTGATGCAGCGGTCGCTCTTCGCTCGCCCTGGAGGAGCTGACGGCTACCATGGTCGGCATCCCGGCTGGAGCCTGCGCGGCAACGCGTGGGCTCCAGCGCTCAACTGCAGGCGAAGGCCACTATGTGCATCCGCGCGTACATGAGACTTTGAGTTTCCGTGCAGCCCGCTGAAGCGAAGGCCGAAAGATCGTCGGGGGCGTCGCTTGCGTCTCCGATGAACCACACGTTTCCCTTGCCGGACAGCTGCGCCGGCGTGACCGCAGCGTTTTCACCCCACAGGGTCCCGGATTCTGCGGGGCTCACGGCGAGCGACAGGTCCTGCACATTCCTGAAATCGTCCGGATAGGCAAGGGTCATGTCCCGGAGGTAGGCATGCTCGAACACCATGGCTGCCGGTGCATTGGCATCCGCGGCTACATGGTCCCCTATCTTCCGCTCCGTGTCCGGCGGTTCATTCACCAAACTCTTCAGCGTAAGTTGTGGAACCAGGCTTACTGCGACCACGACAGCGACGGCCGCGTACCGCAGCCAGGCCCGCCGGGCGGGAATGCTGACGATTCCCAGGCCCACCAGGAGGGCGAAGGCGGGCGCGGTAAACGTGAGGTACCGGGCTACATATACCGGCTGGGCAACAACACTCACCAGCACGAGGCCTGCGATGGGGAGGACAACTCCGGTGAGGCACAGGACCAGCAAGGTCCGCGCCTGCTGCATCCTCCGTGAGGTCCATAGCCCCCAGACCACCAGGCCCACCTCAACGACACCTAGAAGCGCCACAAACGCCAGGATCCACTGCGGCGGAAGGTTTCCGGTGGGGCGGTCTTCTCCATAGAAGAATTGCTTAACAGCTGCAGTGCTCAGTGTTTGCGCCAGGGACCTGTTCTCGATCCACGAAACCTGGGCTTTCTGGCCCATGGCGAACAGCAGGAATGGCAGGACACCCGCGCCGACGGCAGCGCAGGCAGCGGCGGTCGCGATGGGCCGGCGCCGAAGCAGGATGGCAGCGAAAGCGTGGGCCGCCACCGCCAACACAAAGAACATGAACGTCCAGACGCCTATTACCGCGCAGAGGGCGTAGAGGACCCAGTCGAGTACTCGGTTGGATTTCCAGGCACGCAGTAGCAAAAGGGTGAGGATGACGGCCAAAAGGGCCGTAAACGCCGACTGCCGCGCTTCAGTCCCTGCCCACACCATGCGGGGAAGAACTGCCAGGACCAGACCGGAGGAAACGCCGAGGGCAGTGGATCCCAGCTTCCGACCAATCACCACCGTCCCGGCGCACGCAAGGCCGACGGCCAGCGCGGACGGTGTTCGCAGGGCGATCTCAGAGAACCCGAAAACGGAGGTCCAGGCGTGCATCATGAAGTAGTACAGTCCGTGGACCGCGTCCACGGACTGAAGGAGGACCAGGAGCTGCGCAGGAGACCTGTCGACCGCGGAGATGGTGGCAATCTCGTCATCCCAGAAAGAGGGAATCCACAAACCAACGAATGCGACGCAGAAGGCCAACAGCCCGACCCTCGCCGGCCCGGTCCAGCGCACGCCGCTTAGCTGCATGGGTCGTTCCTCGGGCTGCGCAACGCGGTCCCGCTGCTGTAGTTCCTGAGCGTCCGGCGGCTGATTCAACACTGTGTTTCCTTGAGGTCAGTCGTGTCGTGGAACAGGCCGACCCCAGGTCCGCTCCCCAATGTAAGGTCTCGCAAAGGCCGCCGGAACAGTACTCGGCGTACGAATCGACGATACACGGGTGAGTGAGGGCCGCCTGCGGGCGCGGGGCATCACCCCGGTAAGCTCGAAGGCATGCAGGACACGAAGCCGCCGGCGCCCGCGCACCGCGCCCGCCTGGTTGTTCCCAGCCGCAGTGACCTGTTGCTGAGGAACTTCACGGAACTGATTGGCGGGCCGATGGGCTCCCGCTCTGCGCCAGGCCTTGTCTCCCCCGGCGTTTTTACCGTTGAACGGGTCCTGATCATCCTGACAGTGCTCGCGGCCCTTGCAGGCGTTCTGATCAAGGGCTACTGCCGCGCCAACGGGTGGGAGTCCCCCGGCCAGTTCTACTCCACGTGTTACTCCGACTTTCCGGAACTCTTCCGGAACAGGGGCCTGGGGGACGGCACCTTCCCGTTTTTCAGCCAGGGAAGCCTGTTCGAATACCCGGTCCTGATGGGACTCATTGCCGGTGCCACCGCGTGGTTGGTACCCGGCCAGGGCGTGAGTGACGCCAGGATCCTCGGCTACTTCGACTTTAATGCCACGCTGATCGCTGCTGTGTGGATCGTTACGGTGCTGGCCACTGCACGGATGTCACGCCGGCGGCCGTGGGACGCAGCCATGGTGGCGCTGGCGCCCGGCATCGTGCTTGCCGGGACCATCAACTGGGACATGTGGGCCGTGGGCCTGCTGGCGCTGGGCATGCTGTGTTTTTCGCGGGGAAGGCTGGTGCTGGCCGGTATCCTTATCGGCCTGGGCACAGCCACCAAGCTCTACCCCGTGCTTGTTTTCGGTGCCATTCTGCTCCTGGCGCTCCGGACCGGCAAGATCCGGACGTTCCTGGTCACGGCGGGTGCCGCCCTGGTAGCTTGGCTGGCCGTTAACCTACCGGTCGCGCTTATGAATCCCTCAGGCTGGCAGTATTTCTACCAGTTCACGGAGGACCGCCCGGCCGGTTACAGCTCCCCCTGGTTCGCGTACAACCTGGTGGCAACCAGGCTGCGCTGGATGGTCCTGGACGCTGCAATCATCAATGCGCTGGCCCTCAACCTGTTTGTGCTTGCGTGCGTCGGCATTGCGCTTGTGGCACTGACTTCAGCGAGCCGGCCCCGCCTGGCGCAGCTTGCTTTCCTCATCGTGGCTGCCTTCATCCTGACGAACAAGGTCTATTCCCCGCAGTTTGTGATCTGGCTGATCCCCCTCCTTGCCCTGGCGAGGCCGCGGTGGCGGGACTTCCTCGTGTGGCAGGGAATCGAGGGGCTGCACTGGGCCGCCATCTGGATGTACCTGGGACAGGTGACCAGCGGGGGCTCAACACAGCACAATATTGATATGCCCTACTACGTCCTTGCTGTCGCCGGCCATATGCTTGCAACGGCATATCTCATGGGCCGCGTTGTGTGGGACATCTACGACCCCGGCTACGACCCCATCCGCCGGCATGATCTTGACGATCCCCACGGTGGCCCCTTTGAAGGCGCATCCGACCGGTTGAGGCTCAATATCCTCCGCCCGGCTGAGTCCGTCTTTCCCTGGCGGGCCAAGAGCCATGCCTGACGTCGCCGTCGTCGGATCCGGACCCAACGGGCTGGCAGCCGCGGCCGTTTTGGCTCGGGCTGGACTGCACGTGGAAGTCTTTGAAGCGGCCGGGACAATCGGGGGCGGTACCCGGACTTCAGAGCTGATGCTGCCCGGGCACGTCCACGATATCTGCTCGGCGGTCCATCCGATGGCGCTGGCTTCGCCGTTCTTCCGCTCCTTTGAACTGGCACGCAGGGTGGAACTTGTGGTCCCGGAACTGTCGTTCGGGTCCCCACTGGACGGCGGGCGCTCGGCCTTGGCCTACCATTCGCTGGACCGGACGGTTCAAGGGCTGGGCCGGGACGGTTCAGCCTATCGGAAACTGATGGCCCCGATTGTCAGCCGCATCGACGGGGTGATGGACCTGACCCAGCACCAGCTCCTCCGGATCCCCGGGGATCCAGCTGCGGCGGCGCTCTTCGGACTTCGGACCCTGGAACAGGGCACGCGGCTGTGGAACCTGCGGTTCAGGGAAGACCTGGTTCCCGCGCTGCTTAGCGGTGTCGCAGCCCATGCGGTGTCGCACTTGCCGTCCCTGGCCGCCGCAGGCGCCGGCCTGATGCTGAATGCCCTGGCCCATGCCCAGGGCTGGCCGATCCCGATGGGGGGTTCGGCGTCGATCGCTGCCGCACTGGCGGATGACATCCGCGGCCACGGTGGCGTGCTCCACACCAACAGGCCGGTGGAAACCCTCAGGGAGCTTGGCGGCGCCCGTGCAACGCTGCTGGACGTGGCACCCCGGGGCCTGCTGGACATCGCGGGCGATGACCTGCCGGCGAAATACCGGAACTCGCTGGAGTCGTTCCGCTACGGGAACGGCTCCTGCAAGGTTGACTACATCCTCTCAGGGCCAGTTCCCTGGGCGGCCAAGGAACTGGTGGACGCCGGAACGGTGCATGTGGGCGGCACACGTGCGGAATTGGCACGCGCCGAAAATGAGGTCAGCGCCGGGAAGCATCCGGAGCGCCCGTATGTGCTGGTGGCGCAGCCGTCGCGCTTCGACGGCAGCCGCGCGCCGGCGGGGCACCACGTGCTGTGGGCCTATTGCCACGTCCCCGCCGGTTCCACGCGGGATATGGGCCATGCCGTCACTGCCCAACTGGAGCGTTTCGCGCCGGGATTCCGCGACCTTATAGTGCAGACCCACGTGACCACCGCCGAGGAACTGGCCGCCTACAACCGGAACTACATTGGCGGAGACTTCAGTGCCGGCCTGATGGATGTGCGCGGACTGGTCCAGAGGCCCGTTGTCTCGCCGGTTCCGTGGCGCACACCGCTCCCCGGCGTTTACCTTTGCTCTTCCTCCACGCCTCCGGGCCCCGGCGTTACGGGTATGCCGGGCTATTACGCCGCAAAATATGCCTTGAAGGACATATTCGGAATGAAGGTCCCTCCCTTGGGGCTGGGGACTCACTAGGTCACGGCGGCTCCCACATCTTTTCCTGCGCGAACGTACAGTTGTGGCCCCGCCCGGATGGGCCACAACTGTACGTTCGCGCAGCTTGATGGCCAAAACGCGGCATAATGGCGCCGTGGGGAACTCAAAAAAACTGTCACTTGCCTTGGTTGGAATTATTCTCGGCGCGTCGCTGGCCGCCTGCGACGACGGGCGGGGGGAGGCGGAAGCCGCGGCGAAGCACCTTGCCTCGGCCGTTGCCGCCCTGGACGTCGGCTCCGTTGCCTTTGACGGCCGCGACTCAGCCGCTGTGAATGAGCAGCTCAAGGAAGTGTTCAGGGCCCTCGAACCGGACAAGCCCACCGTGGAAGCCGGGGAACTCACCCTGGACGGCGATACAGCCAGCTTTCCGCTGAACTACACCTGGAAAATCGCGGCAGCCGAGTGGAAATATACCGTTTCGGCGGAACTCAAGAAGTCCGACGGCGACTGGCTGGCAGTGTGGGATCCGGCAGACCTGGTCCCTGACCTCGCCGAAGGTGAGATCCTCAGCAAAGGTACGCAGTCACCACAGCGGGCTGACATCCTCGGTGCCGGTGACGCCAAGCTGGTGACCTATAGGCCAGTGGTCAACGTGGGCATCGACAAGCCCCGCCTCGGCAGTGCCGATGCCGCCGCTTCTGCCACCAAGCTGGCCCAGCTGGTGGGCGTGGATCCGGCAGGGTACGCCCAGCAGGTTGCCGCCGCCGGCGCTGAAGCGTTTGTCCTGGCCATCACCCTCCGTGAGGAGGGACGCACCATCACTGATCAGCAGATCGCTGAGATCCCGGGCGCCCGCAGCATTTCCGCCACCCTCCCGCTGGCACCCAGCCGCACCTTCGCCCGCGCCGTCCTCGGTTCCGTCGGCGAAGCCACCGCCGAACAGATCGAAGCCTCAGCAGGTGCCCTGACAGCCGGCGATGTCACCGGCATCGGCGGCCTGCAGCAGCAGTATGACGCCCAGCTCCGCGGCACGGACGCCGTGGTGATCCGCGCCCACCGGGCCGACCTCACCACCGAGCAGATCCAGGCGGCCGCAACGGATCCCCGCCGGGTCGTGTTTGAGGTGGCACCGACGCCGGGCACGCCGCTGAAAACAACGCTTGACCCCACCCTGCAGTCCTTGGCCGAGAGTACGCTCGCCGGCGTTGGCCCGGCTTCGGCGATCGTGGCGCTACGGCCCTCCACCGGTGCTGTGCTGGCGGCCGCATCAGGGCCGGGAAGCAATGGCTACAACACCGCCATGCTGGGCCAGTACGCTCCCGGTTCCACCTTCAAAATGGTCGATTCGCTCGCAATGCTCCGCAACGGGCTGACCCCGGATTCCAAGGTCGAGTGCACTCCCGACCTCACGGTGGATGGCCGGACCTTCAAGAATGCCGAAGGTTACCCCGCCGAGTCACTGGGATCCGTGACGCTCCGCGATGCCTTCGCCCACTCCTGCAACACAGCCTTCATCGCGGCACGCGACACCGTGTCCCAGGCCCAGCTTGAAGCTGCCGCCATGGCGATGGGAGTGGCAGTGGAAGCACCGGCCCTTGGCGCCGCGGCGTTCCTGGGTTCGGTCCCCGGGGAGGCTGCGGGCACCGAACACGCGGCCTCCATGATCGGACAGGGCAAGGTGCTCCTCTCACCGCTGGCGGCGGCCGTCATGGCCGGCTCGGTGGCGAAGGGCGCGCCCCTCTCACCGCAGCTGGTCCTGAATCCCGAGGCCGGCGCTGCCTCGGCAGACACTTCGGGGGAACCGACCGCGGAGCCCGGGGCGCCGTCGTCGACCGTCACACCCGAGGCACCGTCCCAAGCCTCCGACAAGCCGATTACAGCGGCTGAGGCAGCGGCTCTCGCCGACATGATGCGTGCGGTGGTCACCTCCGGCCATGCGGGCTTCCTGTCGACCGTTCCGGGCCCGCCCGTCGGTGCCAAGACGGGCACCGCGGAGTTCGGCAATGAGAACCCGCCGAAGACACACGCCTGGATCGTGGCTGTGCACGGTGACCTCGCCGTTGCCGTTTTTGTGGAGGAAGGCGGGCTCGGTGCCACCACCTCCGGGCCCCTCCTCAAGGAGTTCCTCACCGCCGCCGGCTAACCCTAGGAGTTTTTGTCCACATACGGCGGGATAAAGGGCGGCAACGTCGCCACAAGTGGACAAAAACTCCCACCCGGTGGGCGTGGGAAGATTGTTGGCGTGGCCCACATAGACGTTTCCGGTATTGACTACTTCCTCTCCGACGGCACCCAGCTGCTCAACGGCGTGACTTTCAAGGTCCCGGACGGCACCAAAACGGCCCTGATCGGCCCCAACGGCACGGGAAAGACCACACTTTTCCGGATCATTTCCGGCGACCTCGTTCCGGATGAAGGCGTGATCGGGCGTTCCGGGAACATGGGCATCATGCGCCAGTTCGTGGGCCAGGTCCGGGATGATTCCACCGTCCGCGACCTGCTGGTTTCCGCGGCACCGCCCGCGCTGGCGGCAGCTGCCCGGGAAGTGGACGAAGCCGAGCTCGCAATGGTGGAGCAGGACGACGAACCCAGCCAGATGCGGTATGCCCAGGCGATCGTGGACTGGGGCGACGCAGGGGGCTACGACGTCGAGACCGTCTGGGACGAGGTCTGCATGGCCGCCCTGGGACTGCCTTTTGACCGCGCGCAGCACCGCCCGGCGTCGAGCCTTTCCGGCGGCGAGCAGAAACGCCTGGTGCTTGAAGCCCTGTTTGCGGGCCCCGACGAGCTCCTCCTGCTGGACGAGCCGGACAACTACCTGGACGTGCCCGGCAAACGCTGGCTCGAGGACAAGCTCAACGAGTCCAAGAAGACGGTCTTCTTCATCAGCCACGACCGCGAGCTGCTGAACAACGCCGCGGGCCGGATCGTCACTCTTGAGCCGGGCATCAACGGTGCGGGGGCGTGGATCCATGGCGGCGGCTTCGGCTCCTACGTGGACGCCCGCGCGGACCGGAACGCCCGCTTCGAGGAGCTTCGCAAGCGCTGGGACGAGGAGCACGTGAAGCTGAAGGAACTCGTCAACATGTACAAGAACAAGGCAGCGTTCCGTTCCGACATGGCCAACCGCTACCACGCTGCGCAGACCCGGTTGGCAAAGTTCCTCGAGGCCGGCCCGCCCGAGGCCCTGCCCATCGAGCAGAACGTGCAGATGCGGCTTAAGGGCGGCCGGACCGCCAAACGCGCCATCGTGGCAGAGAAGCTCGAACTGACCGGCCTGATGAAGCCGTTCTCCACCGAGGTGTGGTTCGGGGACCGCGTGGGTGTGCTGGGCTCCAACGGCTCCGGCAAGAGCCACTTCCTGCGCCTCCTCGCCACGGGAGGCACCGATCCGGAGCGTGAGCACCTCCCCGTGTCCGCGCTGCCTGCGGCTCCCACCCCTCGCACGCTCGGGGCGGGTCCCTCGCCGCAGCCGCTTAGTCTCATCGCCGATGTGCCCCACGAGGGCACCGTGAAACTCGGCGCCCGCATCCGCCCCGGCTTCTTCGCGCAGACGCATATCCGCCCCGACCTCCTTGGCAAAACGCTGCTGGAGATCCTGCACCGCGGCGACGAGCACCGGTCCGGGCTTGGGCGTGAGGCAGCTGCCGGCGCGCTGGACGGCTATGGCCTGGTTGGGCAGTCTGAACAGAAGTACGAGTCCCTCTCCGGCGGCCAGCAGGCGCGGTTCCAGATCCTGCTGCTTCAGCTCTCCGGAGCCACACTGCTGCTCCTTGACGAGCCCACCGACAACCTGGACCTGCACTCGGCAGAGGCACTGGAACGGGCCATCGACCACTTCGAGGGAAGCGTCCTGGCCGTCACGCACGACCGCTGGTTCGCGCGGACATTTGACCGCTTCCTGGTGTTCGGCTCGGACGGCAAGGTCTATGAATCCGCTGAGCCGGTGTGGGACGAGAAGCGGGTGGAACGCGTCCGCTAGGGGACCCTCTCTCACTTTCTGCGCATTTTTGGCCGACGCTCTCTCACCCAGTGAGAGAGCGTTGGCGGTTTTCTTGCAGGAAGTGAGAGAGCGTCGTGGCCGGGTAGATCCGCAAGTGAACACAGAAATGATTAAATAATCAGATCTTGTTAGCATTTGAGCATGAAGACCGAGGAGCGCCACCGCCTGATCGGTGAGTTGCTGCGCCGCCGGGCCGAGGTTTCGGTGGAAGAGCTCACGGGAGCCTGCGAGGCGTCAGGGGCCACCATCCGCAGGGACCTGGAAGTGCTCGCGTCCCATGGTGTCCTCCGGCGCGTCCACGGAGGTGCCAGGAGCCTGATCGTCCGTGGCGAAAACCCCGGGTACGGCCAGCGGGAACTCGAGGACCAGGCCGTCAAAATTCGGATTGCGGCTGCGGTGGCGGGGCTGCTCCGGGACCGTGAGCACGTCTGGCTGGACAGCGGAACCACCGCGACGGAAGTCGCCAGGACGCTGCGCGGCCGTGAGCTGACTCTGATGCCCATGTCCGTCCGCTCGCTGACTGCGGTGACCGGCGACGACCCGAATCCCGGCCAGCGGCCTGCCCTGCTCCTCCCCGGCGGCAGCCTGGTTCCTGGCGAGTTGTGCTTCCGGGGTCCGCTCGCGGAAGCCAACATCCGGTCCCTGCGCTTCGACACGGCTGTGGTCACACCATGTGCGCTCAACCTCAAAGACGGACTCCTGGCACACGACCTTGAAGACGCCGCTGTCAAAAGGGCAGGCCTCGAATCGGCCGCCCGCGTGATCGTTGCCTGCGCCGGTTCCAAATGGGATGCCAACGCTGTGGCGCTTGTGGCCCCGCTTGATTCGGTGAACGTGATCGTGACAGACAAAGACCTGAGTGCGGAAGAACTCGCACCCCTGAACAAGCTCTCGGTGGAAGTAGTAAAAGCATGAGCACCAACACCCGAATCAAGGCCAGCCCGTCCCTCAAGGCGGCGGCGGCCGCCACATTCATAGTCTTCGGAATCAACGGCCTGGTCTTCGCGAGCTGGGCGGCACGCATCCCTGCCGTCACCGAGACCCTGAACCTGACATCCGGCCAGATGGGGACACTCCTGCTCTGCACCGCCGTCGGTTCGCTGCTGGCGCTTCCGACGGCGGGCCTCGTGGTGGGCAGGCTGGGAACCGCTAATACCGTGCGGGCAGCCGGGGTGCTGGTGGCGTTGGCGGGCGTGGGCATTGCGTTGAGCCTCTCCGCCGAATCCGTCCCTGGCACTGCCGTGTGCCTGTTCCTCTTTGGCATCGGCATCGGCCTCTGGGACGTGTCCCAGAACATCGAAGGAGCCGACGTTGAGCACAAGATGCGCCGCACCATCATGCCCCAGTTCCACGCAGCCTTCAGTGGCGGGGCCTTCGTAGGTGCCCTGATCGGCGCCGGCCTCTCCACCCTCGGCATCGGGTTGCCGGTCCACCTCCTGGTCATCGCCGGGCTGGTTGCCGTCGTAGTGCTGGTGACGCCGCGGTACTTCCTGCCCCACCTCGCTGCCGCAGCACCCGCGGAGGGCGAGCCCAAGGTGGCCAAGGGACCCTCTGCGTGGCGGGACGGACGCACCCTGCTGATCGGCGTTGTGGTGCTCGGTGCGACGCTGACCGAGGGGGCAGGAAATGACTGGATCGCCAAGGCCTCCGTGGACGGGCTGGGCACTGCAGAGTCCACCGGCGCCCTCATGTTTGCCCTGTTTGTCCTGGCCATGACAGCCATGCGCTTCGTCGGAGGCAGGGTCATCGACGCGTACGGCCGGGCCGCTGTGCTCCGGGCCAGCATGGCTGCGGCCGCCGCCGGACTGCTGCTCTTCGTCCTGGCCGGCAACGTCTGGCTCGCGGCGGTGGGCGCCGCACTTTGGGGCATGGGCGCTGCCCTGGCCTTCCCCATGGGAATGTCGGCGGCCGCCGATGATCCCAAACATGCCGCGGCCCGCGTCTCGGTTGTATCCACTCTGGGGTATATCTCATTCCTCGCTGGTCCCCCGCTGCTCGGGTACCTCGGCGACCTCACCGGCATCCACCTGGCACTGCTGGCCATCCTGGCTCCAATCCTCCTTGCACTCCTGCTGGCGGGCGCCGCCAAGCCGTTGCCCGCCAAATAGGTCCGAGCCGGCCTGCCCGGAGGAAATGTTCCCGGCGGTAGGGTGGTGGCATGCAGATCAGGTGGCGCAGAGGTTCCGGCTGGATCGGCCGCTTAGACCGGCATCTGGTCCGGGGCGTTTCGGCATTCCCGGGCGGAAACCACGATGCCTTCTTTCGCCGCTTGTCCGCGTCGGCCAACCACGGAAAGCTCTGGATGGCCGCGGCAGCCGTAATGGCCGCCTTCCCGGGAAAACCCCGCCGTGCCGCCCTGCACGGACTGATCGCCCAGGCCGTGGCTTCCACCGTGACCAACGTGGGCTTCAAGACCCTCCTTCCCCGCGCCAGGCCCTTGCCGGAGCACCTTCCGGTCTTCCGGTTCGTCCATCCGCAACCCACCAGTTCATCCATGCCGTCAGGGCATTCGGCCTCCGCCATCGCCTTCGCGGTGGGAGCAGGACTGGTGAAGCCGGCAGTCGGGGCAGCCTTGGCGCCCGTGGCCGCTGCAGTTGCCTATTCCCGGGTCCACACCGGGGCGCACTGGCCATCAGACGTGTTCTTTGGTTCGGCAATCGGTGCGGGAGCCGCCTTGGTGACCAGGACATGGTGGCCCGTGCGTCCTCCGTTTCCCGAGGTCAGCCGCACGCCAACGCCGGCTCCCGAACTGCCCGGCGGCTTGGGGCTCAGCATTGTCGTGAACACCCTCGGCGGATCGTTCACCGAGGAGACCGCCGGTGCCCTCCAGGAAGTATTCCCTCAAGCGCATATCAATACCGTGGACGCCGGGGAAGACCTCGCCGCCCAGATCCAGGCAACTGCCACGTTCCCGGGGACGGTTGCGCTCGGCGTCTGGGGCGGGGACGGTACTGTCGGCGCTGCGGCGGCTGCCGCCGTCGGACATTCCCTGCCGCTGCTGGTCCTGCCGGGTGGCACACTCAACCACTTCGCCCGTGACGCGGGTACAGGCAGCCTGAAGGACGCCGTTATCGCGGCCAACCGGGGCGAGGCAGCCCTCGCAGACGTAGGCCTGGTAACCGTGGAGCGGGGTATGGCGGGCAATCCCGAGACGGCAGAGCTGATCATGCTGAACACCGCGAGCATAGGACTGTATCCCAACATGGTCAGGCGCCGGGAGATGCTGCAGCCCGCCCTGGGTAAGCCGCTGGCCGGAGTAGTGGCCATGTTCCGGACCTTCGCCGGAGGAACCCCTTCCACCCTGATCGTGGACGGCGTCCGGCACAAACTCTGGATCGCCTACATTGGCCGCGGCCGCTACTACCCCCGTGACCACGCGCCCCTGGTGCGGCCTGTCCTGGATGACGGCGTCCTGGATATCCGCATGATCACGGCCGATGAATCCTTCGCACGGCTCCGCCTGCTCTGGTCCGTCCTGACCGGAACAGTGGCCACTTCCCGGATCACGCACCTTACCGAAGCCTCCACGATCCGCATCGAATCGGACGGGTCACCGATGGTTCTGGCCGTCGACGGCGAGGCCCTGGCCGGGGTGCGCACGGCAGAGTTCCGCGTGGCGAACCGTGGCCTGGCATACTACTCGCCCCAGTCCTGAGGCCTGCGCGGAGTCGGATCCACCAGCCCCCTCCGGGCGATCCGGTCATCCATCGGGACTACCCTGATTCATCCCTGAATCATCCCTGAGACCGGCGAAATCCACGGGCTGCGTCTGTAGCGTGGTGGGTACACCACTCTCCGAAACATTCCCGCAGCCACGGGCTGCTGTTCGAAGGAACAATCCATGATCGAGGCAAAAGGCCTGACCAAGGTATACGGCGAAAAGACGGCCGTCTCCGGCGTCAACTTCACCGTCGAAGCCGGCCGCGTGACCGGCTTCCTCGGACCCAACGGTGCCGGCAAATCCACCACGATGCGCATGATCATGGGCCTGGACCGGCCCACGTCAGGCACGGTGACCGTCAACGGTGCACCGTTCGCCAGTCACGCAGCTCCCCTGCGTGACGTTGGCGCTCTGCTGGACGCCAAGGCCGTCCACACGAGCCGCACGGCCTACAACCATCTGCGGGCCATGGCCGCGACGCACAGCATTCCCAAAAAGCGCGTCCATGAAGTCATCGAGATGACCGGACTGGCCGATGTGGCCAAAAAGAAGGTCGGCGGCTTTTCGCTGGGCATGGGTCAGCGGCTGGGCATTGCCGCCGCACTGCTCGGCGACCCGCAGACCGTCATCCTGGACGAACCCGTGAACGGCCTGGACCCGGAGGGCGTGGTCTGGGTCCGGAACCTCGTCAAGTATCTTGCCTCCGAGGGACGCACCGTATTTCTGTCCAGCCACCTGATGAGCGAGATGGCTGTCACGGCGGATCACCTGATTGTGATCGGCCGCGGCCGGATCATCGCCGACGCGCCCATCCGGGACATCATCAACGGCAAGGGCCGGATCCGCACGCGGGTGCGCACCGACCAGCCGGACCAGCTGATGCAGCTGCTTGCCGGCGACGGCGTCTCCGTTGAGGTGCAGGAAAACGAACTGCTCGAGGTCACGGGCCTTGATCCCCGCCAGATCGCCCGCGCCGCCCTGGACAGCCGCGTCATGATCTACGAACTGACGCCGCTTCAGGCCAGCCTTGAGGAGGCCTACATGGAGCTGACCAAGGATGAGGTCGAATACCACTCACTGATCACCACGGGCCCCTCGGCTCCCGTCCAGTCCGGAGGCAACTAAGCCATGAGCTCAACCACCCTCGAACCCAACCCGTCCCGCCGCGGGGCGCACGCCGGCTCGGCGTCTTCCGGCAAGCTGCCCGGCGACGCCATCAGTACCGGCCCGGGCCCGTCCTTCCTCCGCGTGCTGAACTCGGAATTCATCAAGTTCCGCACCCTGCTGTCCACGCTGATCCTCCTCGCCTGC
The DNA here is from genome assembly GCF_001663775.1 of Arthrobacter sp. B6. Lineage (GTDB taxonomy): Bacteria > Actinomycetota > Actinomycetes > Actinomycetales > Micrococcaceae > Arthrobacter. The sequence continues at coordinate 2,517,058 of NZ_KV467168.1, forward strand.
ACCGTCCTGGTAGTGGTTGGCTTTGGCGCCCTGTCAGCCTGGGGTACCGGCCAGTTCGCCGAGGAAGCACTGCGCGACCCCCAGGCGGCCGCCTCGTTTGCCGCCCAGGGCGGGGACCTCGCCGTCGGGGTCCCGACCTCCGGCATTGCCTTCGCCCAACTCATCCTGGGCTCGCTCGGCGTGCTCCTGATGAGTTCCGAGTTCTCCACGGGAATGGCCCGCTCAACCTTCGCAGCCGTACCGAAACGGACGCCCGCTTTCGTGGCTAAACTGCTGGTGGTGATGCTGACGGCGTTCGTTGTCACCGTGGTCTCGGTGTATCTGGCCGGCCTGCTCTCGCTGCCGATCCTGGGCAACTACGACCTCAAGCTGGACCTCGCCAGCTCGCAGTCAGTCAAGATGCTGCTCGTCAACAGCGTCTACGTCGCTGCCGTAGCGGCCATTGGCATGGCACTGGGATCACTGCTCCGGAACTCGGCGGGCGGCATCATGAGCCTCGTCGGGCTGTTCTTCGTGGCACCGATTGCCTTCCAGCTGATCCCAGGAGACTTTTTCGTGCAGACCCGTAAATACCTTCCGGGGAATACGGTGGAGCCAATGACGGCCGTGCAGCACATGCCTGACACCCTGGAGGCGTGGCAGGCCGCCCTTGTCCTCGGTGCCTGGGTAGTCGTCCCGGTGGTTCTCGCCGCGGTTGTGCTGAAGAAACGCGACGTCTAGTCTGCAGCTAGGCTCAGACCATGAACGAAGCGGCACCAGTTAAGGACGCGCCGGCCGGACTGGCCGACGCGTCCTTTGCCGAAATCACGGCTAAACGGCGAGGTCTGCTGCGCCGGTACCTGTACCAGCATCCCTGGGTGATGGACGGTGTGGTGGCCCTCAGCTATGCGCTGCTGGTGGCTCCCACCGTGGTTGACGCCGTCTTGTCAGGCGCCTGGTTCGCGGCCGTGCTCCTCCTGGCGGTGGCAGCAGCGCTCTTCTTCCGGCGTTTCTACCCCGTGGCGCTCGTGGCCTTCATAGCCGTGGTCGAGGTAGCGGTGACGCTGCTCCATCCGTGGGGTTCCAATGTCTCTGCCGGACTGTGGTTCTCGCTTTACTCGGTGGCGGTGGTGCACACGCGACGGTTCGCCCTGATGACCATGGCGGTGGCCACGGCGCCGCTGGCACTGCTGTACCTGCTGGCCGCCGTCGGTCCCATGGAGAACTCCTTCGTCCACCACACCGGCGGCAACCCCGGCGACTTCCACCTCCTGACCAGCATCGCCACCGGGGCCACCATTGCCCTGTCCAACGTGATCGCCACCGGAATCGGCATCTCCGTGCGGCAGCGGCGGGAACACGAACAGGAAATCGCAGCCTGGGCGGCGCGGACGGCCAGCCTCGCCTCCGTGAACGAACGGAACCGGATCGCCCGGGAAATGCACGACGTCGTCGCGCACTCGCTGACGGTGATGATCAGCTTGTCGGACGGTGCCGCCGTCGTGGTCCGGAAAAGTCCCGATCGCGCCGGTGAGGTGCTCGGTGAACTCTCCCGGACGGGCCGGACCGCCCTGGCCGACATGCGGAGGGTGCTGGGCGTGTTGCGGGACGATGCAGGATTGACGGCACCGCGGCAGCCGCTGGCTTCCGGTGACAGCCTGAGGACACTCCTCGAAGGATTCCGCACGGCAGGGCTGCCGCTGCACTACTCCCATACGGGGCCTGCGCTGCCCGACGATGCTGCGTTCCAGCTGACCGTGTACCGGATCGTCCAGGAATCGCTCACCAACGTCCTGCGCTACGGGAGGTCGCTGGGCCGCGTGGACGTGGACATTATCCGGGCCGGTTCCACCGTCACCATTGAAGTGCTCGACGACGGCACGGGGGCAGCAGGCCAGGGAACCTCCGACGGCGGGCCGGGTTCCAGCACTGCCGGGGGCCTTCCCGGTTCCGGCCAGGGGCTTGCCGGAATGGCGGAGCGGGCCCGCATCTACTCCGGCACGGTGGAAGCCGGGTGGAGCAGCCGGGGCTGGCGCGTCCGCGCCGTCCTTGATTGTCCAGGCGACGAGCCCACGGAGCCGCTCAACCGTCCACCCCAACTGCAAGGCAAATCGTGACCCAGAACCAACCGACATCAGTCCTGCTGGTGGATGACCAGCCCCTGCTGAGGATGGGCTTCCGCCTCATCCTGGAGGGTGAGGACGACCTCCACATCGTGGGCGAGGCGTCCGACGGTGCCGACGCCATCCGTCAGGTCCGCGAACTCAACCCGGACGTAGTGCTCATGGACGTCCGGATGCCCGTACTGGACGGCATCGAGGCCACGCGCGCCATCACCACATCCGGATCGGGTGCCCGAATCATCATCCTCACCACCTTCGATGTGGACGAATACGCGTTTGCGGGGCTCCAGGCAGGCGCGTCCGCTTTCCTCCTGAAGGACGTGGCGCCGTCGGAACTGATCCAGGCCGTGCGCGTGGTGGCCAGCGGGGATGCGGTGGTGGCCCCGAGAGTCACGCAGCGGCTGCTGGAGACGTACGTCCGTGGTGCTGCCCGGCCTGCTCCCGCCGCGGCGCCGCGTGATCCGCTGCTGGAGGACCTGACGCCCCGCGAAACCGAGATGCTGGAGGCCATGGCGGAGGGTCTGTCCAACGCCGAGATAGCGCACAGGTATTTCCTCTCTGAAGCCACCGTGAAGACCCACGTCCGCCGCATCCTCACGAAGCTGCACCTGCGGGACCGCGTCCAGGCCGTGGTCTACGCCTACGAGACCGGCCTGGTGGTTCCGAGCAACCCGGACTACTGAGGCACAGGCAGCGCACAGGAGCACCCTATGCAGGCAACAGGCGGATGTCGTTCCATGGATCCATGACCAACCACGTTCCCCACCCCAACCACGACCGCGGCCTCGAATTCGACCTTTCCACCATGATGAGCCGCCGCTCACTCGGCATGTTCTTCGGCGCCGGAGGCGCCGCAGCCGCCCTGGCGGCATGCACTCCCGGCGGATCAGGCAGCACGGCGGGGACGACGACGCCGGCCGCCACGGAAAGTGCCGCGACGACCCCCGCGGCGACGGCCTCCGCCCCGCCGTCCGCTTCCCCAACGCTCACCCGCGCGATCGCCGAGTGCGGCGCGGAAATCCCCGAGGAGACGGCCGGTCCGTTCCCGGGTGACGGCTCGAACGGACCCAACGTCCTGGCAGCCTCGGGAGTGGTGCGGCAGGACATCACCGCAAGCTTCGGGACCGGCAGCGCCACGGCCGAAGGTGTGCCGTTGACCTTTACCCTGACACTGCTGGACAACGCCAACGGCTGCGTTCCCCTTGCCGGGGCCGCCGTCTACGCCTGGCACTGCGACCGGGAGGGCAGGTATTCCCTCTACGATTCAGGCCTGTCCAACGAAAACTACCTCCGCGGTGTTCAGGAAGCCGACGCCAACGGCCAGGTCACGTTCAGCTCCGTCTTTCCCGGCGCCTACTCCGGACGCTGGCCGCACATCCACTTCGAGGTGTTCGAGTCCATGAGCAATGCCACGGCGGCCGGACAGGTGCTTGCTGTGTCGCAGATTGCGCTGACCAAGGCCGCCTGCGACGACGTCTACGCCACCCCGGGCTACGAGGACAGCGCCGCGAACATGAGACGGACCACGCTGCAGTCGGACAACGTCTTCCGGAACGACGGCGGCGTCCACCAGCTGGCGACTATGACCGGCTCCGCCGCCACGGGCTACACGGCGGGCCTGAACGTCACCCTGTAGGCACCAGGCGCGGCGTTAGACTCGGAACCATGCCTTCACCTTCTGCCGCTGCAGACCACATCCAGGACCTGGGCGCGTATGTCAGCGCATCGCCGTCGAGCTTCCACGCCGTACGGGAGGCCGCGCGGCGGCTGGATGACGCCGGGTTCACCGGCCTGGACGAACTGCTGCCGTGGGAAGGCGGGACGGGCTCGTTCTACACAGTCCGTGACGGCGCGCTCATCGCGTGGGTGGTGCCCGAAGGCGCCGGGCCCGCAACAGGATTCAACATCCTGGGCGCGCACACCGACTCCCCCTCCTTCAAACTCAAGCCCAAGCCGACCACCGGAGCCCACGGGTGGCTGCAGGCCGGCGTCGAAATCTACGGCGGGCCGCTGCTGAACTCCTGGCTTGACCGCGAACTGCAGTTGGCCGGCCGGCTGGTCATGCTGGACGGCACCCAGCACCTTACGGCCACCGGTCCGATGCTCCGGTTCCCGCAGCTGGCCATCCACCTGGACCGAAACGTAAACGACGGCCTCACGCTGGATAAGCAGCGGCACATGAACCCGGTGTGGGGGCTGGGCAACCCGGCTGAGGTGGACCTGCTGGCTGTCTTGGCATCCCATGTGCCTGATGTGTCGGTTGACCCTGCGCAGATTGGCGGGTACGACGTCGTTATGGCGGACACGCAGCCGCCCGCGGTTTTCGGTGCCCACGGAGAGTTCTTCGCCTCCGGCCGCCTGGACAACCTTTCGGCCACGCATGCGGGGCTGGTGGCGCTGGCCGCGCACGCTTCGTCTGCTTCCGCCGGCGCTGCCTCCGGGGGACCCATTGCCGTCCTTGCGGCATTCGACCATGAGGAAATCGGCTCCAATTCCCGGTCCGGGGCGTGCGGGCCGGTCCTCGAGGACGTGCTGGTCCGCATCTCCGAGGGCCTCGGCGCAACGGTGAGCCAGCGGCGGCAGGCGCTGGCGGCGTCGTTCTGTGTTTCCGCGGACGCCGGGCACGCCGTCCACCCCAACTACGCCGAGCGGCACGATCCCGCCAACCAGCCGGTGCTCAACGGCGGGCCGCTGCTGAAAATCAACGCCAACCAGCGGTACGCCACGGACGCCAACGGCGCTGCCTTCTGGGCCCGGCTGTGCGCCGAGGCTGACGTGCCCTACCAGGAGTTCGTGTCCAACAACGTGATGCCGTGCGGCTCCACCATCGGCCCGCTGACCGCAACGCGCTTGGGCATCCGGACAGTCGACGTCGGGGTTCCGCTGCTGTCCATGCACTCCGCCCGTGAGCTCTGCGGCGTGGAGGACCCGCGGCGGCTGGCTGCGGTAACGGAGCTGTTTTTCGCGACGGCGATGTAAAGGCTCGAATCTCCTTGAATCCTCACCACAAAGCTGGTGCGGGTTCCCACATAGTCGCTCGGCTTGGCTAGTGGTTGAGAGCGGCCGAGCCTACGGTTGAAAAATACGGATGCCCTATGGGCATGCGGTCCATGGTTCCGGGCCGCATGGCGGAGAGACCCGACTGTCTCGCCACCCGCAGGGCACCGGTAACAACTAACTGAACGCGACAGTCAGGTACCGGGAAGCCGGTGCCACTGGCAGGACAGGGGAGTGCAGACCCCCGGATCCTGCCGCTGCGTGGTTGTGCCGCGACTATGGAGCCGAAAAATGAAGTCTGCACCCGGATTGTTCCCCCGGCGGATCCTCAAGCAGGGCGTCCCTGCGCTGATCCTCGCGTTGATCGTCTCCACACTCTCCATCGCAGCCGATCCGTCGCTGTTGGCTCCTGCCCGGGCCGCAGGTCCGTGCGATGCGCCGGTGGTCAGCAAGGTTGCCTGCGAGAACACGCAGCCCGGCAGTCCGGCGTCCGAATGGCAGGTCGCGGGAGCGGGCAGCAGCACCATCCAGGGCTACGCGACGTCGATGAGCGTCAACGTTGGGCAAACGGTGACCTTCAAGGTCAAGACCACAGCCTCGGCCTACCGCGTCGACATTTACCGTCTGGGTTACTACCAGGGGCTGGGGGCCCGCAAAGTCGCCGCCAATATTCTTCCGTCAGTGCCGCTGCCGCAATCCCAGCCCAACTGCCTCACCTACTCTGCGACCGGCCTGATTGATTGCGGAAACTGGGCGGTGTCCGCCTCATGGCAAGTGCCGGCGTCGGCCGTTTCCGGCGTTTACCTTGCGCGCCTGGTGCGCACCGACGTGAGCGCTGCCAGCGTCATTCCGTTTGTGGTGCGCGACGACGCGGCTCACTCCGATCTGCTGTTCCAGACCTCAGACTCCACCTGGCAGGCATATAACACCTACGGCGGAAACAGCCTCTACGGCTGCACGGTGGCCTGCCCGCCGGGCAATCCACAGGCCTACAAGGCTGCCTTCAAGGTGTCCTACAACAGGCCGTTCACCACGGCTGGGGAAGCCCAGGGCCAGAACTGGCTGATGTATGCCGAATACCCCATGATCCGCTTTATCGAGGCCAACGGCTACGACGTCAGCTACATGAGCGGGTTGGACGTGTCCACCAAGGCCCCCTTGCTGTTGAACCACAAGGCCTTCCTTTCAGTCGGCCACGATGAATACTGGACCGCGGAGCAACGGGCAAATGTTGAGGCCGCCCGTGACGCCGGCGTGCACCTGGCATTCTTCAGCGGCAACGAGATGTTCTGGAGGACACGTTGGGAGCCCAGCTCGGCGGGGACCGCAACGGCGGGGCGCACCATTGCCTCGTACAAGGACACGCACTTCAACGGCCCTACCGACCCTGTCTCCTGGACCGGTACCTGGCGCGATCCACGCTACGGTACAGCCACCGGCGGCGGAAACCCCGAAAATGCGTTGACCGGGCAGTACTTCGTGGTGAACTCCGGGACAACCGATATCGAAGTCCCTGCTGCCTTCAAGCAGCTCAGGCTGTGGAGGAACACTTCGATCCCCAGCCTCGCAAACGGGGCCTCAGCAACGCTGGGGGCCGGGTCCGGCACATTGGGCTACGAGTGGGACATCGATGCTGACAACGGCTTCAGGCCGCCTGGCCAGTTCAGGTTGTCGCATACCACCAGCACAACGGCGGAGGTCTTCACCGACTATGGGTCCAGCACTCAACACGGGGGAACGGCCACCCACAACCTGACAATGTACAAGGCCACCAGCGGCGCTCTCGTCTTTGGCGCCGGAACAATCCAGTGGTCCTGGGGTCTGGACTCCTACACCACAGGCAAAGCCGTGGACCGGAACATGCAGCAGGCCACCGTCAATCTCTTTGCGGACATGGGGTCACAGCCCGCCACACTGACATCCGGCCTTGTGGCCGCCCAACCTTCAGCAGACACGGTGGCACCGACTTCAGCCGTGACGTCCCCGGCTGCCGGTGCTACGGTGGCCGACAGCACGATCCTTACAGTGTCCGGGACAGCCTCCGACACGGGTGGCGTAGTAGCCGGCGTGGAGGTGTCCACCGACGGCGGAACAACCTGGCGCCGCGCGAACGGCACCACTAACTGGTCCTACAGCTGGAATGCCCACGGGAGCCCGACGTCGGTCCTGCGCTCCAGGGCAGTCGACGACAGCGGCAACCTGGAGTCGGGATCACCCGGAGTGCCGGTCAACGTTGCGTGTCCCTGTTCCCTTTCCGGATTGAACTTCGCGCCTGCAGCACCTGACTCCGGGGACACCGGCTCCATAGAAGTCGGCGCGAAATTCTACTCCGACGTTGCCGGCACGATCAGTTCAGTCCGGTTCTTCAAATCTGCGAAAAATACCGGCACGCACGTTGGCAGCGTGTGGAGTGCTGCTGGCCAAAGGCTGGCCAGCGCAACGTTCACGGGTGAATCTGCCACCGGCTGGCAGACCGCCACATTGTCGCCCCCGCTGGCCATCACGGCCAACACGCATTATGTGGTGTCGTACTTCGCGCCGTCAGGCCACTACGCCCAGGATCTCGGGTACTTCTACAACAACCCGTCCCCCACAGGCGGGAGCAACTCACTCGACAGCGCGCCCCTGCATTTTACGCGAAGCCTTCCCGGAGCCCCCAACGGTTTCTACCGGTACGCCTCAACGTCGAGTTTCCCGGATCTGATGTATGACGCCGAGTACTACTGGGTGGATGTAGTGTTCACCCCTTCGGGAACCGTGGCGCCCGCGGTCTCGTCGGTGTCACCCGTGAACAATGCCTCGGGTGTGGCCGTAAGCACCAAGCCAGCTGTCACGTTCAACCAGGCAGTGACTGCCGGCTCCGTGGCCTTCACGCTGAAGAATGCAGCCGGTGCCACAGTGGGCGGTTCGCTGGCGCACGATGCGGCAACGAACACTTCCACGTTTACTCCCACAAATGTCCTGGAATACAGCACCGCCTACACGGCCACTGTCAGTGGGGCGCGTAATTCTGCCGGCCAGACCATGGCTGCCCCCTACACGTGGACATTTACAACGGCCCCGCCTCCGGCGGCGCCCTCAGTGTCGTCGGTGTCGCCGGCGAACAATGCAACCGGCGTTGCTGTGGACGTCAAGCCAACAGCGACGTTCAACCAGGCCGTAACGGGCTCCTCGGTTGTCTTCGGGGTCAAGGGTCCAAACGGCAGCACGGTTGCCGGCAGTGTGGTCCATGACGCAGCGACCAACACGTCGACCTTCACTCCCGCAGCGGTCCTCGCGCACGGCACTGCCTACACAGCCACAGTCAGCGGTGCTGCCAACGCGGCGGGGCAGGTCATGACGTCACCGCATTCCTGGAGCTTCACCACGGCCGCCGCACCTGCTGCCTGCCCGTGCTCTGTCTTCAGCCCAACGGCCGTTCCGGCTGTCGCGTCAGAAAACGACACCAATGGCGTCGAACTGGGCATGAAATTCCGCTCGGACGTCGCGGGCAATGTCACCGGGGTGCGTTTCTACAAGGGAACGGCCAACACCGGAACCCATACCGGTCACCTGTGGTCCGGGACCGGGACGCTGCTTGCGTCCGTCACATTCACCGGCGAGAGTGCTTCCGGCTGGCAACAGGCGAACTTCTCCAGCCCCGTGAATATCGCGGCGAATACCACTTACGTGGTTTCCTACCACGCGCCCGTTGGCCGCTACGCAGCCAACAGCGGATTCTTCAGTACGTCCACGGACAGGGGCCCGCTCCATGGCCTGGCCAGTGGAACGGACGGGCCAAACGGAGTTTACCGCTACGGCGCTTCAGGTTTTCCCAACCAGAGCTACAACAACACGAACTACTGGGTGGACGTGGTCTTCAACAACACACCGTCCAGCCCGGCACCCGCCGTCACCTCGGTGACGCCAGCGAACGCCGCAACGGGCGTTCCGGTTGAGGTCAAACCCACTGTCTCCTTCAACCAGGCCGTGACCCCCTCGTCTGTGGTGTTCTCCGTGAGGGATGCCGCCAATGCCGCGGTTGCCGGTTCCCTGGCCTACGACGCGGCGACCAACACCTCTACGTTCACGCCGGCGGCGGCACTTTCTCACAGCACCACGTACACGGCGACGGTCAGCGGGGCCACCAACGCCGCCGGGCAGTCTATGAGTCAGCCATACTCCTGGACGTTCACAACCGCCGCGGCGGCCGTGCTGCCTGCTGTTTCCTCGGTGGTGCCGGCGAATAACGCCACATCCGTGGCGGTGGGCGTGAAGCCCGCGGCGACGTTCAACCAGGCGGTGACGCCATCGTCTGTGGTGTTCTCCGTGAGGGACGCCGCCAATGCCGCGGTTACCGGTTCCCTGGCCTACGACGCGGCGACCAACACGTCTACGTTCACGCCGGCGGCGGCACTTTCTCACAGCACCACGTACACGGCGACGGTCAGCGGGGCCACCAACGCCGCCGGGCAGTCTATGAGTCAGCCATACTCCTGGACGTTCACAACCGCCGCGGCGGCCGTGCTGCCTGCTGTTTCCTCGGTGGTGCCGGCGAATAACGCCACATCCGTGGCGGTGGGCGTGAAGCCCGCGGCGACGTTCAACCAGGCGGTGACGCCATCGTCTGTGGTGTTCTCCGTGAGGGACGCCGCCAATGCCGCGGTTGCCGGTTCCCTGGCCTACGACGCGGCGACCAACACCTCTACGTTCACGCCGGCGGCGGCACTTTCTCACAGCACCACGTACACGGCGACGGTCAGCGGGGCCACCAACGCCGCCGGGCAGTCTATGAGTCAGCCATTCTCCTGGACGTTCACAACCGCCGCGGCGGCCGTGCTGCCTGCTGTTTCCTCGGTGGTGCCGGCGAATAACGCCACATCCGTGGCGGTGGGCGTGAAGCCCGCGGCGACGTTCAACCAGGCGGTGACGCCATCGTCTGTGGTGTTCTCCGTGAGGGACGCCGCCAATGCCGCGGTTACCGGTTCCCTGGCCTACGACGCGGCGACCAACACGTCTACGTTCACGCCGGCGGCGGCACTTTCCTACAGCACCACGTACACGGCGACGGTCAGCGGGGCCACCAACGCGAGCGGCCAGACCATGAGCGCGCCGCACTCCTGGACGTTCACAACCGCCGCAGCTCCGGCTGCATGCCCCTGCTCGGTCTTCAGCCCGAGCGCTGTCCCGGCAACTGTCGTGAATGATGATGCCAACGACGTCGAGCTCGGGATGAAGTTCCGGTCCGATGTGCCAGGCACTGTCAATGGCGTGCGTTTCTACAAGGGCAGTTCAAACACCGGGACGCATACGGGTCATCTTTGGTCAGCGACCGGAAGTCTTTTGGCATCCGTCACCTTCGTTGATGAGACAGCGTCCGGCTGGCAAGAGGCGCTGTTCTCAGCACCGATCCCCATAGCCGCGAACACCACTTACGTCGTGTCGTACTACGCGCCGGAAGGCTTCTACTCCTCGAACAGCGGCTACTTTGGCACTTCTGCGGACAGGGCGCCGCTGCATGGACTGGCCGCAGGCATTGACGGAGCCAATGGCGTCTACCGCTATGGGGCTTCCGCCTTCCCCACCGACAGCTACAACAACACCAATTACTGGGTGGATGTTGTGTTCAGCACGAGCCCGGATGGCGCCGCTCCCGCCGTGGCGGCAGTCTCGCCTGCCAACAACGCCACTGCGGTAGCGGAGGGAGTGAAGCCGGCGGCAACGTTCAACCAGGCTGTCACCGGTTCCTCCGTGGTGTTTACGCTCAAGGATGCTGCCGGGACGGCCGTGGCGGGTTCGGTGGCACACGACGCTGCGACGAATACGTCCACGTTCACTCCCGCCAGTGTGCTGGCGTTCAGCACCGCCTACACCGCAACCGTCAGTGGTGCCAGCAACGCTGACGGTGCGTCCATGAGTACCCCCTTCTCCTGGAGTTTCACCACCAGGGCAGCGCCCGCAGCATGCCCCTGCAGCGTCTTCAGTCCGACGTCGGTACCCGCCACGGCAAACACGAACGATAAACGTGCCGTGGAAGTGGGCATGAAGTTCCGCTCCGACGTAGCCGGAACGGTCACGGGCGTCCGGTTCTTCAAGGGCAGCACCAATACGGGGACGCACGTCGGCCACCTTTGGTCACGCACGGGGACTCTGTTGGCCTCCGTCACCTTTACCGGCGAAACAGGCTCAGGCTGGCAGCAGGCCATGTTCTCCTCGCCTGTTGCAATCTCGGCCAACACCACCTACGTCGTGTCCTACTACGCGCCCGTGGGCTCCTATTCATCAACCAGGGACTACTTCACCAGCGCCGCCGACAGCCCTCCCCTTCATGGCTTGGCGAGCGGTGTTGATGGGGCCAACGGTGTCTACCGCTATGGCACAACCGGCTTCCCCACGGACAGCTTCAGGAGCACCAACTACTGGGTTGATGTCGTTTTCAACCGGTCCTAGAGCTGCGGACTGCATCACCGTTTCTTAGCCCAGTCCCAACGAAAGGCGAAGCAACATGACCCTGTCAGGTTCCCTCCGGGGACTCCAGCACGCGGCATTGCTGCGGCCGGTGCGCCAGCGTCCGGCTCTGACCCGCCAGACCGACGAACGTGAAGCACGGCGTGGCGCCGGTGAGGGGGTGACGCTTGGGGGCGTCCCAGTTAAGCTCCTGGAGTTCGATGAAGCCGTGGACCTGATCATTGAGAGGGCAGTCAACGAAGGATTACGGCCCCTCGGCATTGCTTCGGCCAACCTCGACCATATAAAGCACTTTGGTCAGGGCAGCCGGTGGGAGGACACCCTGGAACGCCAAACGTCGGTTGAATGGTTGACGCTCCTCGATGGTGCTCCGTTGGTGACCCAGGCGGAAAACATCACGGGACGGCCATGGCCCCGGCTTGCTGGCAGTGACCTCATCTGGCCGGTCCTTGACGTAGCAGAAGCCAAGGGACTCACCGTTGGCTTCGTGGGTGGGACACCGGAAGTGCATGCACAGATTAGGGATAGGTTCGCGACCGCTCATCATGAACTGAAGGTAGCCGGCTGGTGGGCACCGGAGCGCAGTTCCCTCTCGGATGCCGAGGCCTCGGAAGCCTTGGCAGCCGAGATTCGGGAATCAGGGCCTGACATCCTGGTGGTCTGCCTCGGCAAGCCCCGCCAGGAGCTTTGGATCTCTGAATATGGACACTTGACCGGTGCCAAGGTGATGCTCGCCTTTGGCGCGGTTGTGGATTTCCTCGCTGGAAGGGTCCGGAGGGCACCAAGCACTGTGCGCCGCCTGGGCATGGAATGGGCGTGGAGGCTGGCTCTCGAGCCCCGCCGCCTTGCTAACCGCTACCTTGTGGATGGTCCCGAGGCCTACGTCAGGCTCCGGCGGTTCAGCGGAGCCGTTCGCAGTGACGGCAATGCCAGCATCCCTATCGCGGCAGCGGGGCCCTTCAAAGCAGGGGTTCGCGCAGCTCCTGGAACCAGTGGAAGCTTCCTACCTGTTTCGCAACATACCGATGTCGCTGTGCTTGTTGTGACCTACAACAGCGAAAAAGACATTCCCGGGCTGCTTAAGAGCCTGCGGACAGAAACCACAGACCAGTCCATAAAGGTGATTGTGGCCGACAACTCACCGACACCAGCGACACTGCGGATGCTGGCCGACGAGACTGATGTTTTTGCGTTCCCCACTGGCGGAAACCTGGGTTACGCCGGCGCCATCAACGCGGCCATGACCGAGGCGGGCACGGCAGATGCGTACCTCGTGCTCAATCCCGACATGCGGGTTCGACCTGGCTCGGTCGCTGCGCTTAGGGGACGAATGTCTTCCTCCGGAGCGGGCGTGGTGGTTCCACTATTACTCGACGACGACGGAACCGTGTACCCGTCGCTGCGGCGGGAGCCCAGCGTATCCCGGGCAATTGGCGACGCCGTCATGGGGAGCAAGCTGCCTGGGCGTCCAGGGTGGATGTCCGAGATTGACTTCGACACCGAAAGTTATGCCCACCCGCACAAGGTGGATTGGGCAACAGGGGCCGCTCTGCTGATTAGGGCAGATGTCGCGGAGAAGGTGGGCAACTGGGACGAAGAGTACTTCCTCTACTCGGAGGAAACGGACTTTCTCCACCGAGTGCGCGCAACGGGCTCTGAAGTATGGTTTGAGCCCCATGCCCGCATGGTCCACTGCCGGGGAGCGTCAGGATCTTCTCCCGCGTTGGACGCGCTTTTGGCCGCCAACAGGATCAGGTACATCCGCAAGTTCCGACCAATGGGCTACGCCCGTGCATTCCGGGCAGCCGTGCTGCTCTCTGCGCTGCTGCGCACGCCGTTGCCACACGGCGGGGAAATCCTCGCCGCCATGGCCCGCGAGAAGCGTTGGGACCGGCTTCCGCACGCCGCCCGCTATGAGGAACCCGCCGACTGTCACAGCCGCATTCCAACGGGTGCGGTGATCATCCCCGCCCATAACGAGGCCTCGGTGATCCGCCGGACCCTTGAAGGGCTTTCGGGCTCTGTTGCCGCGGGTGCGCTGGAAGTCATCGTTGCCTGTAACGGTTGCGAGGACGCGACAGCAGCCATTGCACGCTCATTCCCTGGCGTCCATGTCATTGACGTGCCGGAGGCATCCAAGGTCGCAGCCCTGAACGCGGGAGACGCAGCTGCCACCCGGTGGCCCAGGCTTTATCTGGATGCCGACGTCGAGCTACCCGTCGAAGCGTTGTACACCACCCTCGAACTGTTGTCCCGCGGCGGCACCGTACTATGCGCCAGGCCTACCTTCGTCTATGACACCGACGGCGCGACCTGGCCCGTTCGCGCATATTACCGTGCGCGGCAGCGCCTGCCGCTGACTTCGCAATCGATATGGGGTGCAGGTGTCTACGGCCTCAATCGGGCCGGCCATGACAAACTTGGACATTTTCCAGCCGTGACGGCCGATGACTGCTTCATAGACCGGCTCTTTAGCGAGACGGAGAAAGCGATCCTTGAAGGCGCCCCTGTGACAGTCAGGACGCCGCGATCGGCGAGGGCGCTGCTGGCCACCCTGAAAAGGGTGTACCGCGGCAATGCGGAATTGCGCGGGATGGAAGGGTCGCACACGCGCCAGACGGTGCGCGAACTCACCAGGACCGTTCACGGACCCTTCTCCGCTATTGATGCGGCCGCCTATACAGCCTTTGCGCTGCTAGGACGCTTGTCTCCGCGTCACCGCGACGTTTGGGAGCGCGACGACTCCAGCCGAGGCTGAAGCAATACATGCGGCATGTCGCACAGGCCGGCGTTCAGCGGCACACGTGCTGGTTATGCTCTTGGAATGACGGCAGATGAGCGACGCCAGATGATGGGCGGATTACCTGTGGTCGGATAAGTCATCGTGGGCGCCACCCGGAACAGTGCTCCGATCCTGCCATCAAACCGCCAGCCGTCATATACGTCCGCCGCCGCTGCCCACACAGTGCGTCCGCCACCGACGCCTGCACACACCCTGACGCGACCTATAAGCCAGCTAGGGCATGCAAAGCCCTGCGGCTCCTTCGATCTTGTATATATGGACAGAGTTTCCGTCTTCAAAGGAATCCTGGAACGATCCTTTCTCCATCATGATCGTTCGGTCTTCGTCAACCACACTGACGGTCCCTCCGCCCTTTGCCAGGCACGGCAGTTCAAAGAGTGTCTCGTGGCCGGATGCTTGTGCGGAGCCAGCGAATATGAAGAGAGAGCCATCATGGACTTTGACGGCGGTGTCGACATCATCCGTGTGTGTCACGGCATCATCGAGGAAGGGCGCATTTAGTACGGGTGCAAGCCCAGCCAATTGGCGATTCAATTCACCGACCGCCGTCCTGACCTTTTCACCACACGGATCCCGAAGTACGTGAAACGACCGACAGTCCCCGCCGAAGCTGTGGTTAAAGTAAACAATTCCCCTTGCCCCGTGAATGATACTGCTCCAAACCGCCGCACGAATTTGTGCGCTTGTCACCGGTTCGATGGAATTTTCGAACGGTTGGCCAACTTCGATAAACGCCCAGACAGGTTTGGTGCCTGCCGGCCGCACAAGGGATCGAACCCGGTCAACAGTCCAGCCGTAATTCGCTGCGAGCCTGCATTCATTTTCTGCCAAGCCCCGATCCCCTTCGAGCAGCGCGCCGCCTTCACTCTGCCCGCAAATGTTGGGATCGGTGAACCAATAGTTGTCGGCAGACACGACGTCCTGGAATTCATTGACGAAGACGGCAGCTTCATCGTCCGACTCCCAAAATGTGACGCCCTTGCCATAGTTTGCGTAAGTCATCTTGGAACTGTCCACTGCATCTGAAAGCTGGCGCTGCAGGGTATATCCACATTTGGTGCCATCGGGAGTGCAGGCGGGCCCCTGACCCGGCCAGTTGCCGGTCCATAAAGCGTCACCTGGGCCAGCCCACATATCAGGCTCATCGGCCAGCACAGCCCCGTTGTCTTTATCGGAGGGATAGCTCGACAAGACATGCGGATCGTCCTGGCCCAGTATTTCGAGATTCGAGTCAGCGGTGAGATCAACGTAGAGGTTGATTCCGACGGCCTTGTCTACGTTGATTTCCTCCCGGGATTTCACGCTCTCCAGCCAGACCCCTGTAGGAAAGTAATCAGCCGCGGTTGGCAAGGGATTGTCGAACTGGCCATAGTAGCCCGGACCCCCGTCTATGGGGCGCAATGTTCGTGGACCGGCAGCTTCGTTTCTTTCAGTTGCAAGTTTGCCGGGCTCGTTAGCACCACTCCCCAGGCAGCCAGAAACGAGGACTGCCGTAACAGCCAAAGCAACAATAAGTTCAATATGGTTTCGTCGTGTTCGCATTATCTTGCTCCCCGATAGCCCCTGAGAACGCGTCACCTGACACGCGCGTCTTCGCGAAATGAAACTAACTCACTAGCTTCGCCCGACCGGGCCCCATCAGCCGCGCCCGCTCCGCTAACGATTGCTGGAGCCGGAACAACGCTTGGTTCTACCGGCGGACTGGCTTGGCTCTTCCGCGTCGAACGGCGTGACATGGGCTGAAGAGTGCGGTCAGGTTCGGGCTCAGGGTCGGGCTTGCCGCGCGCAGGTGCCTCACCGGGCCCGGAAGCGGCCGTTTCTCCTGATGGATTATCCGGACGCCGACCTTGACGCCTTATCTTCACCGACCGCGCCACCGAGACAGCGCCGAACAGTAGGACGCTGCCGGCGATTCCGACCATGATGAGGGAGCGCAGCCGATTGGAGAACAGTTCCTTTGCAGGACCAGGGCCGCGAACAAGGATGGTGGTATAGAGGTAACGATCATCTGCGCCATTGATCTTCTGAACAGAGTTCAGGGTGGATGTGAATTGATCGCCTACCAGTTTGGCCGTCGCTACGGCCTCGGTTTCCACGTCAGAGGAAGCGCTGACCGTGACCAAGCCCATGCCGAGGCTGGCAACAGGGGCAATCTTGTAGTTAGTCGCGAACCCGGCTTCCTTGAGTTGGTCGACGTACGCTGGATCGGTGAGTTTGGTGATCACCACCTGCGCCAACAAGGAACTGTCGTTGCTTCTCAGGTAGGGATTATCCGAGTTTAACTTCGCCAGCGCCGAGTCTTGCTCCAATTCCATGGCAGTGGGCGTGTCAGGTGCGGCCAGCGCATATGATACTGATGCTTCGTAGGTTCGTGGCGCAAACAGGTACACGTAGACGCATGCCACACATGTCAGGACGATCACGGGCAAGGCCACCCATTTATGGCGCCAGACAGTGGCCAGGACTGTTAACGGGTCCATGGTTCTTCCTTACCTTTCACTTTTGCCCGTGAGGGCGACGATCCCGCCGGCGGAGGCGCGGATAGTTGGTTTTTGACCAGGATCCAGACGACCCCGCTGAGCCCCACAAAGAACGGGCAAATTAACGCGAACGTCTGAAAGGACATGGCATCGAAGGTTCCTGCGGAAACCGCGGCAATAAGCATGGCCGCTCCCACCGCACCGCCGAGTACGCGGATCTCTTGGATGTCCGCATGGTGAGCGGCGGTAAGGGCGGCGAACAATGGCGCCAAGAAGTACGCAAGCAAGGCCGCTAAACCAATTCCGCCCATGGTCGCTACGGTGAGCAGGTATTGATTATCGAATATGTTCTTTGCATCGGTGGGTATCCACGTCCCCGGGCCGAGTCCCAGCCAGGGTCGCTCGAAGAAAAGCTGCCAAGCCAGGGGGTAGTCGTCCGTACGGTAAGTGATGGAGGAATCGGATGACCCAGCCGTTGCCGAGGAAAAGAACGTGGTCACCATTCCCGGGACGAAAAGAAACAGGGCTGTCGCTCCCGCCGGCACGGCCACGAAAGCCCATTGCCTTGCAAGCTTCGGCAAATACGGAATGATCACTGCAGCCGCGATCGCCAGACCGATAAGACCGGTACGTGACACCGTGATGACATTCCCGGCGAAGAGAAGAAGTGGCACGGCGAAGCGCAACCAGAGGCGCGCTCGTTCATCGAACAGCCCCCACCAGATCGACAAGGGAAGCAGCATCGAGCAAACGACGCTGAGTTCAATCGGATGCATGGTCGTTCCCGCAACGCGCATGAAGGCCTCGCGGCTTTGGAACGCCGTGCCAGAGCCATTGTCCTGGAACCCGACCATCATGCTGGCGATCCACTCCATGGGGTTGACCCTTAGCGTGAACTGAATGATCGCGACCACGCAGCAAAAGACCGCACCGCCCATCGCCCAACGAACAACCGACTTCACGCCGTCGATGGTTTTGAGTGTCTCGGTGGTCAGGGCAGTTACGCCGGCGCCGGCGACTATCAAAATGAGCCATCGATCCGCAGCTGCACGCTGAATGTCGTCATTACCCCCGCTAAACCCTGCGAACATGGCCGCATAGCTTGCGCACGAGGCGATGATCCAGAAGAGCAGGGCAGCGCGGCCTGGATGTCCGTGCGGGAGGGGGTCGTGCAGGCCAAACCCCGAGGAGACCAGCCAGAGCAAGAACACCGCGACGGCGAGCAGTTGCCCAACGCTGCCACTCGCCCCGAAGGCCGGAATGACCATATACGAGGGGAGGACGAGTATTGAGACTATAAGGACCTTCAGGACGGCGGGAGGCCCAGGAGCGTCACTGTCCAGTGCCCGTTGGAAAGTCATGATGCACGCCGACTGACGAGCTCCGCCACTATACGGTCAATAACGTCCTGCGGTGTCCCGGAGTTCGACTGGACATGCACTGCGAGATCACGAGGATCATAGGCGGAGAGGAAAGAGTCCGCCCCGCGCCCTACGAGTGGTGAGGGCGACCAGTAGCTATGACACAACGTCGAAGATCCACGGAACGAGAGTTGGCCCTCCGTTCCGAAATGCCGCAGGTACGTTCCGTAAAGTATGAACTCGCTGAAGTGCAGGCATCCTGCTACTGCGGTGGCCCAATCGGATTCCGTGACGAACTCAATCCTTTGGCGGCAGGCACGAACCACGTTGGGATCCCAGGACACGATGCCCCCGACATAGTCGGGAAAGCTCGACTCGCCCTGCCAGGGGATTCCGAGCAAGTCGTAAGCGGTCCGGGTCCACCGTGTGTGTCGCTCGAGGTCGGAGGTAACAGCACCAGGCTTTTCATAGAGGCGGACCGTATCATCCTGAAAGTAAGTGGCTGCCGGCATAGGGCGTAACAGGATAACGTCGGAATCGATGATAACGACCGCGTCGCTCTGCAGTTCAGTGGCCGCTGACAACTTGAGTATCTGTTGAAGTATCCAACCGCGCACGGGGGGCCACGGCCTGTGGAGGTTGATGGCGCTGCAATTTATCGTTGACGGAAGTATCGGGAGTCGCCGTCGAAGGGCAGCCAGCCGATCGGTTGGTCGGAAGCTGGCTGGAAGGAAGTCCGACTCTGCCCACACCTGCAGCCGCGGTGACCGGATCTCACGGAATGCCTTCAGGTCCCGCCTGGGCACTATGACATGGTGCCTGGTCTCTACTTCCGTGCATCTGAGGACTGATTCATGCAGGCGAACGAAGCTTTGAAGGTCCGGGAGATATGACGGTGTGAGGATGGCGATGCTCTTCATCATTCACCTACCAAAAAGTTGTCTGTGGAACGCGGGCCCCGAAATGGGCCTGCCACCTCGGCCTCAATGATTCGGGCCACCCCTTCTTGGGTGGTCGCCCAGCCCTTCCGTGCGGCACCGGCAAAGGTAATGGTCTGCCGTGAGGATCGCGGCTGTTCGACTGCCCGAGACATTGCATCAGCCAGTGCTCCGGGAGTTGCTTGTGCCCAGATGACTCCTTGGGCGGGCAGGTCACTTCGGGCGAAGGGGTGGTCGTTGACTACAGGACTCATTCCGCAGGCGAGCATTTCCTCGGCTACGAGTGAGATGTTGGTGAAGGACATGGCCAGTCCTGCCAGGCAGGAGTTGTACAACGTACTCAGGTCATCGGGGGAAAGTTTTCCGTGGTGGGTGTGGGGAACATCCCATCGGGTTACAGGGTCCCCATAGATGTGGACCGGCTGCTCAGGATGTCTCTGGTGGAATTCCTCCAGTGCCAGTTTGCCAAGCAGGAATCCTCGCCGGTCCACCGTCTGCCGGGCGTAGAAGACCACTCCTCGGCGCTTACCCAGATTACGAAGGCTATACACCTCGGTGTCACAGCCGAAAGGCACCAAAGCGGAGTCAATGCCAACGTTGTCACGGATTGCTGAT
The DNA here is from genome assembly GCF_001663775.1 of Arthrobacter sp. B6. Taxonomy (GTDB): domain Bacteria; phylum Actinomycetota; class Actinomycetes; order Actinomycetales; family Micrococcaceae; genus Arthrobacter. Next base: position 2,536,801 of record NZ_KV467168.1, read on the forward strand.
GCGACCATGTGACCCAAAGCGATGTTGCGCAAGCCGAATCGGTAGGTGTCCTCCGCAAGGCTATACAGGCTCCCCCGGGGGTAGAAGTAAGGTTCGAAGTCTTGTATGAAGTAGAAGCGGTGCATTGCTGTGCGCCCGCGCGTAGCCAACACATGGGCAGTCTCCCAAGAGCTTGCGATACACCCGTCGTAGCCCTCGAGGATAGGTGGTACAGGACGGACTTCGGCGCGTACCTTTGGCCAATGCCGCCGAATAATCGCCGTAGCTTCGTCCAGATTGGAACCGTGGCGGTCATACAGAAGCAACGCGCACCTATGACCACGTTCTTCCAGGCCAGACACCATCCGAAAGAGTGTCGTGTGCCCCCCGGAACCCGGTCCGGGAGGTGTGCAGAGCACGGCCAATTCCAGCTCCCTCGCTGGCCCGACTGCGGTTAGCGGAGGTTCCAACAACAGCCTTGTGGAATCTGCAATATCCTGCGCCAGCAATGGGAAGTCCAACTCGGCAGTGTCAAACTTGGCAGTGAGGCTTCCGGCCAGGCGACGTGCAACGCGACGGCTGACGTCCCGCGGACCGGTGGCGCGGGTTCTCCGGACAACCTCCCACACGCTAGGGACAGTCATCAGATCAGATCCCGCGGGGAACACGGCATCACGGTGAGGATAAATGCTGATTGCATTTCAGTAGACGCCCTTCCGGTGCCAACGGCGCCATTGCAGTTCTGATCTGATTCGCCCGTATAGGCGCGAGACAAGCGAACCTATCCGCAGCGAGGGAGAGATGGGCTGGTCTGTGGACAAACGATTGAGCCTGCTCCATAGATGGGTATGGACGATCCCCGGATCCAGAGTCCTCGCGAGCTCCAGGCAATATGCATAGAACGGCCCGTCGTGAGCGCCAATGTCGTGTTCATGTCGGGCGGTCCTCACGGCTTCCTTCGCCAGCGTCTTTTTCGCTGTGGCGAAGAGTTCGTTAGCTTCGAGTCTGCCGGCCACCGGACCTGCAAAGAGAACATCAAAAGCTGCAACCCGCTCTCGAAGGTCAACAAGTTCGTTCACTGATTTCGCCGACAGGCTTGCTACGTGCTCCCGGTGCCAGGCCTGGTCTGCCCCGTGAATGTATGCGACGTCCGAGAAAGCCGAAAGTCGCAGCCACAGTTCCATGTCGTGACTGTGCGCCAGCGGAGCGAGGTAGCCCAAATCGTCCAATAGGGAGCGGCGCATGAGTACTTCCGGTGACGTGATGACATTTTTACCCGTCCGGCAACGGTCGGTCAGCCACTCAAGGCCCGGCCAAATGGTCCATGCAGTAGCATCGAGCCGGGGCTTGGGGAGCGGTTGTCCGGAAAAATGAAGGGGATGCCCGTAGACGAGTCCCACGGACGGGAAGGATTGGGCAACCAGCGTTGCGCGCTTGAGCGAGCCTGGCGTCAGCAAATCGTCCGCATCGAGGCGCACCAAAAACTCACCCGTAGCAGTCCGGGCACCGTTGTTGAATGCCCGCACAGGGCCGGCATTCTCCGAGTGGCTGAGGACGGAAACGTTGGGATGCTCTTTGGCGAGCGTCCGGGCAACCGCAAGGCTGTCGTCCGTGGAAGCATCATCCACGATGATCACGTCCACGCTTACCCCCTGCTGCCCGATGCAGCTCTGCACCGCCTGCGGAAGATACCGGGCGTAATTGAAGCAGGAGATGACCACCGATACAGTCGGGATACTCGACTGAGTAAGCATCGGCTTTACCTTGAAACGCCTTTCAGCCCTTTCTGCGGTCTTCTGCACTGAGGTCATCTCCCCAGGGCCTGGCGAAGGGCTGCAGCAACTTGTTCCTGCTGGTGAGCTGTGATTCCGGGATACAGCGGAAGGGACATAATCTCGGTTGAGAGCCGCTCTGCGACAGGGAACGCACCCCGCTGATGGCCGAGGTGTGCATAAGCGGGCAATAGATGGATGGGATTCGGATAGTGGATTCCAGCTCCAATGCCAACTGCGTTGAGCTCCTGGAGTACCCTGTCCCGTTCCGGCACACGCACCACGTAGAGGTGGAAAACGTGATCATTGTCCGGGACAACCCTTGGCAGCCTCACCGCATCAAGGTCTCCCAACAGCTCTTGATAGCGTTGCGCAGCCTCGACGCGCTGACCGTTCCATTGATCCAGGAGGCCCAGCTTGGCATTGAGGACTACTGCCTGCAATGTGTCCAGACGTGAATTGAATCCCACGTCCATGTGCTCGTACCGGACGTTGCCGCCGTGGTTCCGAAGCTTTCGGACCCGGTCAGCGATCTTCTCCGATTTACTCATCACGGCACCTGCATCGCCGTACGCGCCGAGATTCTTACCTGGATAGAAGCTCGTGGCTGCAACATGACCCAGAGCGCCTGCTCGGACGCCCTGCCTCTTCGCTCCCTGGGCCTGAGCCATGTCCTCGACGAGTGTGATCCCTTCCGGCACTGTACGCCGAATGGTTTCCATCGGGGCGGCCTGCCCGTAGAGATGAACGCCGATCACAGCCTTGGTCCGGGGCGTAACTTTCCCGGAAACCTCCCCAGGATCCAGCAGGAAGTCCTCGTCGCAGTCCGCGAGCACGGGGACTGCCCCCGTCCGCTGGACAGCTCCGGCGGTTGCAACGAACGAGTTGGCGGGAAGAATGACTTCGTGCCCTGGGCCAACCCCTGCTGCACGCAGCGCAATTTCAATGGCATCGGTTCCGTTTCCGACCCCCAGCGCAAAAGGGACTCCGCAGTAGCTTGCCCAGGCTTCTTCGAATTCGCCGACCTGCGGACCCATGATGAAGCTCGATTCCGCAATTACACGGTTAAAGCCCTCGTGGATAAGGTCGTTGATCTGCGCCTGCTGGTGCGACAGGTCAACTAATGGCACATGTTGCTGGGTCATGGCATTCCTCCTGACGGTGCAGCCAGGCTGGGGCCTGGATGGTCTGGGACGTCGAGGCGTGCGTCGCCCCGAGGCAGAAAGGCGAGAGTGTCGCGGATTTGGCGGCGGAACCACGAGAAGAGCAGCAGGGAGTAGATGCATGTCCCCGAGACGCCACCGACAATTAGTGCTGTCAATGGGGTTGCCGTGAGGCTCATGCTTCCCACCGCCAAAGCACCGGCAGGAATGGCGGCGGCCAAGGGCGGCCAGAGCCGGGTCACCAGGGAGCGAAGATCTGCACCGCAGTGGTGCAGTGCCACCGCGTACGACGGGCAGACCACCAGCACGGCTGCCAGCAAGTGGGCGACGGCCACGCCGGTTGTTCCGGACAGTTGCATCCCCAGGAGAACAGCTGGAATCAGGCCGGCAATCCACACAATCTGTACGATCAGCGTTGCCTTCGCCGCACCCCGGGCCAGTAGATACGAGGCGGAAAGGTCAAACAGGGTACGCAGGGCGCCGAAGATGCCGAGCCACGCAAGGATGGCGGCGGCGGGAAGCCACCGGCTGCCGTAGACAAGTTCGACAAGGGGAGCAGACAGAACTGCGAGCATCAGCCCTGCCAGCAGCGACACTGCCCACACCGGTCCTATGACCGCGGCGATGCTTCGATCGGAACGCCCCGAAGCCACCCTCGCAAAAGCGGGGATCGAGATGGAACGCACAACCTGCCCAAGGGCGCTCATCGGCCAGTTTGAAACGTTAAACGCGAGGAAGTAGAAGCCCAGGGCCACCGGTCCGGCCAGCCGCGAGATGACTACGTTGTCCACGTTGAGGAGGGCCCACGACAGCACGTTGGCTCCAGCTACCGGCAGGCCGAAGGCGAGAACCCCCGGTGCCACTGTCCTGTTGAATCCAAACCGGATTCGCTCGCCCGAGAGGACAAACTGCAGCACGAGCGTGACAAGCTGTGCTGCCAGCCGTCCGATGGCCAGACCCATGACCCCGTATCCGGACAGGACCAGCATCAGGGTAAGGGTTGAACTGACTGTGAAATCAGCCAGCGCAATGCCAAAAAGCTCCTTCTGTGCGAAGCGTCGCTGGAGGGCAGCGTATGGGACCACGCCTGCGCCCGCCATGAGAAGCGAAAATGACATCACTTGAATGACTGGCCCGGCCTCCGGGCTGCCTAACAGGTCAGCAAGGCCCTGGGCTGAGAGAGCCAGCGTCGTCGTCAGCATCGCTCCGGTCGCCAGTCCCAGCGTCCCCACTGTTGGGGCCAGCCGGGCTGGATCTGCCGAACGGACCAGATCCGCAGTCATTCCCAGATCAGCCAAGGACATAAGGACAAGCTGGACTGTCAGGGCCACCGCGAACACGCCGAACTGCTCCGGCGCCAGCAGCCGTGCCAGGACAATGCCAATGGCAAGGGTGCCGAGCTTCAGAAGCAGGCTGTTGATGCTGCTCCACGCCAGACCGTGGCCGATCTGCGTGACGAGACTGGGCTGAGGCTTTTCCACGTTAACCACCTGCTGCCGGCCTCGGAGTGGACCTGCCGCGCAGTTGGACAACAAAGCGGAATTTCGCGACTTCATACCCCGAGCGGACCAGCGAACGCGTCCGTGCGATGGTGGTGGGAGGGGCTTGGATCTGATTCCGGTATATGGAAACAAGCTGGTCAGCAGCGCCGGCCAGGCCAAACCTTTCTTCAACCAGGCTTCGTCCGAATGCCCCCAATGCTGTGCGGAGTGCGGGGTCCGAGAGCAGAGTGGCCAGGACCGGTTCGAGGTCGGCATCGCCTTGACCGCCTCTGCCGAACCATCCCTCGTGGAGGAACTGATGCTCGGTCTCGGGGCTGGCGATCCGCCAGTACCCGGATTCACCTTGGACTATCACGGGCTTGGCGTAGGCCATTCCCCGTAGCGCAGAGCTGCCCATTCCCAGTACCACGTCCGCGGCGTCGTAGATGGGCCGGGGATCAAGGACGTTACCTTCCACGCGGACAACCGGCCGACCGTGCCGGCTGTTGACAGCCCTGGCCATGGCCTCCACTTCCGTGGATCCCTCACCGCTGCCGGCGACCAGGAGGGTGACGGGCAGGCGATCGGATATGCGGTCAGCGACACGGATGGCGGATCTAACTCCGTCCAGCTTTCCAAGATCGTTGGTCAGGCGTCCGACGATACTGACGACTTGGTCTTCATCGGCAAGGCCGAGGCGTTCGCGGGCGGAGTGCATTCCGCCCGTTTTGTTGAACTGCGTGTCGATTGGCGGCTCAATGACGTGAATATGGCCTCGTCGCGCTGCTTCATCACGGGCGAGGCCATGCGTGCCCACAATGATGGGAATGTACCGGGGCAGAAAATCGGGAACGTCCATGGACAGGACCGTCATCACGGCAGGCGTGCCGTAGCGGAGCGCAGGGCCAAAAGCGGTATTGACGATGGACGTCCACTCGTACGGATGGACCAGGTCGATGTTGAGCTCCCGGACCGTTTCATTCAGGATGCGCATAGTTCGGAAATCAACTGCGTACTTGCGGGATGGAGCTTCAATGAACGGGAGCCGAAGGTCCTGAACCTTGTCCAGCAACACCCCGCGCGTTGCAAAGACAAAGACGTCATGGCCGAGGTCGCGGACTGCGCCGGCAAGTTCGAGGGCGTTGATCTGGCTTCCGCCCATGCCCAGTTCGTGCGGGTAGACAAGAATCCTCATGCGTCTGGCCACCATTTCGCCGCTTCAGCCTGCGGCGCCGCAGGCGCGGGCAGCGGTACGGGGGCGTCCGCCCGGACCTCCACCGCCGCGCTCATCGCCCGTTCCCGAAGGAGAAAGTCTCGCGGTCGATTTCGTGGGCCGGCACGCCCACCCAGGTCTCGCCGTCGGGCACGTTGCTGAGCACCGCGGCACCCATGCCCACTGTGGCGTAGGCACCCACAGACGTCCGTTCCCGGACGCTGGAATTCATGCCGAGGTACGCGGCCCGGCCAACCCGGACCCCGCCGCCCAGCGACACACCCGCTGCGAACGTCGCGAAGTCCGCCACGTCGTCGTCGTGCGTGAACGTTACAGACGGCATGGCCACCACGTGTGAGCCCAGGGTGACCGACGCCGTAAGCGTCACGTTGCGCAGCAGGATGCTGCCGCGGCCGACCCGGCACCCCTCCGGGCACTGGACGGACGGGTCGATCGCGGTGGCGTACCGCGCCTCATGCAACCCCATGGCCCTGAGCCGCTCCACCACCGCTTCCCGCGACTTTCCAGAGCCAAGACACACCAGCACAAACGCGTGGGTGTACCTGGGTGCGTCGTCGATGGTCCCGAGGACAGGCGCCCCGTCCACGGTGACGCCTGCCATCTCCTTGTCATCATCAAGCAGCCCCACGACGTCGTACTGGCCGCTGCTGCGTACCATCGCCAGGACCTCGCGGGCCAGCCCGCTCGCGGCAATCAGTATCAGCTCGCTCACCTGCCCACCCCGTTGGCGGCGGCATGGATCGTGTTCATCACGCGGTTCATGCTGACGGCGTCCAGCTCGTGGAAGACAGGCAGGATAAGTGTCCGGTCGGTCAGCCTCTCAGTGTGCTGCAGCCCCGCGTTGCCGGTGTCCCGCCAGCGGTAGGCCGGCTGGCGGTGAGCCGCCATGATTCCCCGCCGCGCAGAGATTCCCGCATCAGCGAGGCGGGCCAGCAACTCCTCGCGGCTGACGGGGAACCCTGGCAGGACCTCAACCCAGAAGGACTGGAAGTTAGTGGTTCCGTACGGCGGATCTGCCACGAACCGGAGGCCCTTCAGGCCTGCCAGCCCGGCGACGTAGGCCGCCGCGATTTCCCGGCGCCGTTCCACCACTGCCGCAAGCCGCCGCAACTGCACAATGCCGACGGCGGCCTGCAGGTCTGTCATCCGGTAGTTGAACCCGATCTCGAGGTAGACCTCCGGCGGGGCCAGCAATGATCCGTGCCGGTCGGTAGCTGAGACACTCATGGAATGCTCCCGGAGCGTCCGCGCCCGCGCCGCCCAATCCGCCCGCTGCGTCGTCAGCATCCCGCCTTCGCCGGTGGTGAGGACCTTGCGCGGATGGAACGACCAAACAGCCACGTCCGCCCCGGTGCCGACCGGCCGGCCCTTGTATTGGGAGCCAACCCCGCAGGCGGCGTCCTCGATCACGGTGATTTCGTGCCGGTCGCAGAGTTCGCGGATGGGGTCCAGGTCCACGGGCACGCCGCCCTGGTCAACCACAATCACCGCCCGTGTGTCCAGGGTCAGCGCCGCGTGGATCGACTCGGCGGTCACGTTGCCGGTGGCCGGGTCCACGTCGCAGAACACCGGACGCGCCCCGACGTAGGTCACGGCGTTGGCGGTGGCGATGAAGGACAGCGACGGGACCACCACGTCGTCCCCGGGGCCGATGCCGGCCACGATCAGGGCCAGGTGCAGCGCGGTGGTACAGCTGGAGGTCGCGACGGAGTGACGCACCTCCTGGGAGACGCTGAAGTCAGACTCGAACTCCTTGACCTTCGGCCCTTGCGCCACCCAGCCGGAGGCAACAACCTCGGCCAGTGCCTGTGCTTCTTCATCACCGAGCCAAGGTTTCATGACGTTGATCCGGGCAAGGACTGCCTCCGCATTCATCGGGCACCAACTTTCCTTGTCGCGGCGATCTCGTCGCGCAGCGGCTTCCACCAGCTGACGAGTTCGCGGAGTCCCTCTTCCAGTTCCACTTCAGCCTTGAATCCCAGGTCCTGCCGTGCGGCCGAGGTGTCAGCCAGCCGGCGGACCACGCCGTTGACCAGCCGGGCCGGTCCGTGCTCAACTTCCAGGTCCGAGTCCATGACGCGGAGCAGCGCGCGGGCCATTTCCAGCAGGCTCGTCTCGGTACCGCTGGCGATGTTGTAAATGCCATGGCTCACATCGCTGGCGGCTGCCAGCACGTTGGCCCTGGCAACATCGGAGGTGTAGACGAAGTCCATGGTCTGCAGGCCGTCGCCGAAGATCAGCGGCGGCTGGCCGTCCATGATCCTTTCCATCCACCGCACCAGGACCTCGGTGTACAGCCCGTGGACGTCCATCCGGGGACCGTAGACGTTGAAATAGCGCAGCATCACGTAGTCCAGGCCCGTCGTGGCGTGGAAACTGCGGGCCATGCCTTCGTTGAACGACTTGGCCGCCCCATAGAACGTGTCGTTGTTGGCGTGGTGGTGGCGTTCCGTGGTGGGAAATTCCTCCGCCATGCCGTACACCGAGGCGCTGGATGCCGCAATCAGTTTGTCCACCCGATGCTCGGCCGCGGCTTCCAGGATGTTGAACGTCCCGTCCACCAGGACCTCAAGCGCCAGCCGCGGCTCCTCGGCGCACTGGGTGATCCGGATGGCTGCCTGATGGAAAACCAGGTCCTTGCCCTTTGTCAGGTCGTGCACCAGGTCACGGTTGCTGATGCTCCCCGCGATCAGCTCAACCTGGCCACTTTCCAACGCTCCGTCGAGGTTGGCCAGCCGGCCGCGGACCATGTTGTCCAGCACTTCGACACGGTTCACTCCTGCCACCAGCAGGGCATCCACGAGGGTTGAGCCGATGGTCCCCGCCCCGCCGGTCACCAGGACGTTGGCACCCTCCAGCTCGCTCACAGCGCACCTTCGAGCTGCACGGCCGAGCCAGCTACCGGCGCGGCCTGGCCGTCCATGCTCAGGCTGCGGGTGACCGCCTCCAACACGGAGAGGACACGCAGTCCGGACGCACCGCCTGTGCGCGCCTCGCGTTTGTTGTGGATGCAATAGGCCAGTTCCTCCACCACCTGCCCCAGTGCCTCACGTTCCGGAAGTGCCGGGGACCAGGTATCCCCCAGCCGGTAGGACACGGCGGAGGTCTTCTTCTCACCCGCCGATTTGGCCTGCCGGTCGAGGCTGACGCCGCGATCGTAGACGCTCAGCCGCTGCTGGGGATTGAGGTCGTCCCACACCAGGGTGCGCAGGGACCCGCCTATCACCATTTGCCGGATCTTGGTGGGGCTCAGCCAGTTCACGTGGACGTGGGCGGTGGCATCGTTGGGCAGCCGGAAATTCAGGTGCCCCACGCAGTCCCTGCCGGTCCCCAGCGGGTCGGCACCGAAGGCCGAAACCTCCGTCGGGTTAAGGCCGCCGGGAAGGACAAAGTCAAGGATTGCGAG